>CAMLBF010000022.1 GCA_946478235.1 uncultured Bartonella sp. | reverse complement strand
CCTTGGGAATCAAACGGCCTTCAAAGCTCTTTATTTTGCCCCTCTGCTCGCCCACACTCTCGTCGTGTTCTTTCTTCTTTTTTGTGACATATTCATAGGCGATTTCACGCCCCGCCTCATAACCCCCAAAATAGATCAAATAAACATCGTCTTGCATGGTTTCATCCCAATACTCCATCAGCACTTGATACACATCATACTTATCGAGCAACGGAACACTGGAAAAAGCTTTCAAAAGGCTTTCAGATAATTCCCTGATTACATCCTTTGGATGTGTTTCCCCTGAAAGTTCCGACAAAAGTGGTGTGATCGCTTCCTTCCAGGAGGAATATGCGGCAGTGACGACCTTGGCGTGTTCAATAAACTCCGCGTGTGAGGTGATGGTGGAAACGATTTTTTCTTTATCCACCACCGGACGATAGTAGCCCTCGCGCAATGGCTGGAACAGAATGCCTTTTAAAGAAGGATACACATCCCAATAAGCTTGCATGCTGTTCACATCCGCTGCCGGAATGCCGCCGTTCAGGTGGGCGTTAATGTCTTGCAAATCCTCCGGCTCGCTGTTGTCGATATAACGGGGGATGTTCAGGTTGTAATCGTTCACGTTTTTTATTTCGTCGTTCGGCACAAAGCGGGCGTATTTAGGGTTGGATGTATCGGCATTGATAAAGGTGGTGACGATTTTATGGATATCCTGCTCACGCAAGCGGTTCTTGTTGCCGTCTTTGACAAAGCCCTTACTCGCATCAATCATAAAAAGGCCTTTACGCTGCGCGGCATCTTCTTTATCAATGATGATAATACAGGCTGGAATACCTGTGCCGAAAAACAAGTTTGCTGGCAGCCCGATAATACCTTTGATTAAGCCCTGATCTATAATCTTTTTACGAATTTTAGCTTCCGCGTTGCCGCGAAACAATACACCATGCGGCAAAATAATCGCCGCTTTGCCATTGGATTTTAAAGACTTTATCACATGCAGCAACCAGGCAAAATCGCCATTTTTCTCTGGTGGCATCCCAAATTCTGCATCGCTGTATCGTCCATAAATGTCGGGGATGCCGATGCCATCCATCCAAGACTTATCGGAAAACGGCGGATTGACAACGATATAATCAAAACGTTTGAGCACTTTTGAGTTATTTTTATCAGTAAAAGCAGGTTTGGCAATGGTGCTACCGCGTTCGATTCTGCCACCATCGTTATTATGCAGAACAAGATTCATCTTGGCCAAGCCAGCAGTGGAAGGATTGATTTCCTGACCATAAATGGTGATTCCTGACGGAGTAGCATCGGCTGCACGGATAAGCAGTGAACCCGACCCACACGCCGGGTCATAAACTGTCATACTTGAGGCTGTGGCCTTGTCCAGGCCGATCACCTTAGCCATGACACGCGAAACTTCGCCAGGGGTGTAGAATTGCCCCTTGCTTTTTCCGGAATCCTGCGCGAATTTTCGCATCAAAAATTCATAGGCGTCACCCAATATATCGTCGCCACCTGCACGGTTCTTCGTAAAGTCCAGTTCGGGCTTCCGAAAAATATCGACAAGGTCGGACAATTTACGCACTAACTCTTTATCTTTTCCCAATTCTTCACTATTGAAGTCGGCAATATCGATAATGCCTTTCAGGCGATTGGCTTCCGCCAGTTTGCTGATGACAATGTTAATACCTTGACCAATATTCTTTGTACGTTTGAGCCTAACAATGTCATCAAAACTACCGCCCTTAGGTATCTTGATTCCCCCCTTGCTTTTGCTCTTGCTGAGACGGTTGTCACTGCTTTTGTAGCGATCGGACACATATTTGATGAACAATAGAGTGAGGATGTAGTCTTTATATAGTGCAGGCTCCACGCCGCCGCGCAGTTTATCGCAAGCAGCCCATATCTGACTGTAAATTTCGCTTTTTCTTACTGCCATCTTATCAATACAATGTGTTACAAAATTGCCTTTGATTTACCGGTCATCATATCCAATTTTTCAGAGCCTGTTAATTAGGGGCGTTTAACTTAATAAAAGCGTCAATACGATCCCGGCTGCCTAAAAAGTGTATAGTTACCGCAATCACTTATGTCCATCGCTTTGTAATATATAATAGATCGAAAAAGCCACATAAACGACATATCACCATATCCAATTTTTCGATTTTCCCCCTTTCTAGGATAAAATTGAGCCGAAGTTTGCAAAAGCATTGACGTGATTTAAAAAAACAAAAGCCTACTTCAGTGCTAGCCTTAAGGTTGGGATGGTTTTGGGCTCGGAATATGGCTTATCGAATAGCTGCAACATCGACGGCTTCTATGCCGGCCTGATGCATCGTGGCTAAAATGTTTTTAAATGAACAGCAGATGAAGCCAACCACGTTGTAAAACATCTTCGGTCAATTCATCAAGATAATCGCAGATTGCAATTGTGCGCATATTGATGTCGGATATGAAAGATTTTTCAATTGCACAAGCGGAGTTTTCGACAGATAGTCATAACTGCGGCTGGAGTGGTTTGGTTTTAAGTCGACTGTAACATGTTTTTAAAAAACAACTTAGCTACAACCAGAAAAGCTGAAAGTAATCTCAAGCAAAAGATAATTTTCCTGATCACTAGGATCACGGCAGGAAAATCCAAAAATGTTCAACAAAAAATACGCCCTTCGGAATATTTGACAGCAGTTCCGCCAATGCGTGCAGAAACCAGCTTGCCATTTTCTACATACCATTCGAGACGAAGTTTCGAAGGACGCATCATTTCCATGC
>CAMLBF010000021.1 GCA_946478235.1 uncultured Bartonella sp. | reverse complement strand
ACCACAAGGCGCGGGCATGGGATTTTATCGTCATCATCTACAACACTGTCAGCCAATAGCGCGCGGGCAGCTTCCCTATCTCCTCCCTTGAATGCCTGTGCTGCTTTTTTCTTTTTATCCTTTTCATCCAAAGCTTTGAGAATATCATCAATGGAAGCTTGTTTTTGGCTTTCCTGCCATTTCTTACGCATATCATCCTGAATAGCGAAAATAGGCGCAAGCGCTGATTGCATGGCTGGTGACTTCATAGCAGAAGGTCGTCCTATAATTGCGCCCCATAAATTCGGTACGATCAGCCAATCATCATGCTGTTTTGGTGACACTCTTACACCATTGCCGACCACCGCAGCTAATCCACATAGACAAGAAACAGCGACAAAATCCGCTGGCGATTGCTGCCGATCTGCAACGTCATAAACATAACTACTTAAAGCATCCGGCAGCATAATTTCCTTGAAAGGTTCGACAGCTGGTAAACTAGAAGCAATCGGCTTTATCTTTTGCCATTCACGGTTTGAATTATCATGAAAAGGCAATTCTTCAATTTTGGGTATTGTGATGCTCTCGCTCATGCTGCACCACCTTTTCGATAATCAACCAATAGATCATTAAAGTCATATCCGTCCGGCGGCTGTGATACCTTGACGGTCCAACCATGTGCCTTGGCATTCCTTGCCAATGCCGTGCCTGCTATTTGCCCGGCACGATCACCATCAAACGCTACCGTCAACTGTCCTATCTGTTTTGGCAATTTCAATGCTTTCATGCCACTTGTAGATAACGCCGCCCATATGTTTGCAGGTTCAAGCAATAGACCACACGCAAGCGAAAGCCCTGTTTCAATGCCTTCACAAATGACCAGCCGGTTACCACGCCACTTTGCAAGTCGAACGGCACCACCTGCAACACGCCCCAGCATAGCCTTGGCTGGCACGACATTAGCTTTTCTGCCATCTGGTGAAAGATAGGTTCTATGGACTGCAAAGGCGTCACAACCATCAACACGGGCAATCATAGCCGGATAATAAGAACCGGACGGATGACGGCAATTGCAATGAAAGCGCAAACTATCAGGCAGGGCACAATCAATGCCACGACCGTGAAGGTAACGGGCAGCAAGGGTGCCATCTATCGGCAGTGCTTCATTCCAAAGTTTCCTTGCGGCTTCTGTTTTACGTGCGCTGGTTTCATCTTCCAAGCCTAAGGTTTTCATAGCCTGCTTGCTGATGCTATGTCCTTTTAGACCTTCAGGCTCTATCACGTTCCGGTCATAGTGAAGACCAGCGCCATCTATAAGTCCAATACAACGCAACTCATGAATAATATCATCGAAGCTACATCCGGCATGACAACATGCCAATAAACGTCCATCCTTGCCATCTGATAGGGATAAGCTCGGCCTATTGTCATTATGGACCGGGCAGCGCGCCAAGCCGTAGTTTCCAAACCATTGCCCATGAAGTGCGGTGGTGATTTCTCGTGCTCTGTTTTTATTGAATGACATAGTTTCTTGTCTCCATGACATTGCGCCATGTGACGGGTTCTGCTATTCTTTAGATCTGAATTGAGAAAGCTTTGCCCCGTCCCACAATGGCGGGGTTTTTCTTTAATGGGCATCGACATTGCGTTGCGCCTTGGCTTTTTCGATTACTTCTAATATTTCCGATTGCGGCCAGCGCGATAGATTACCAATCTTAACAGTTGGGGGTATCGTTCCATCAGCAACACGCCTCCAAAATGTAGGGGCGCTGATTTGAAGAATTTTTGCACTTTCTTTTGCGTTTAGAAGTGTGTCTATATTCGTCATGCTTTTTACCTCATAAGTTTAGGCTTATGAAGCATGAGGGTTTTACGTTAACCCTAGCCCCATACGCCGCGTTGATATGAGATGATTATGAATTTTTGACATAGAGAATAAAAGGAGAACATTGAGATTATAATTTAAACATTTCGATAGTTTAAAAAATTCGTTCACCAAACGACACGCCATTCATCTTGGTGCATCTTTATGTATCTAGGTGCGCAATAGAGCACTCCCTTTTCGGTACAGATAATTCGTGCGCAACTTGAGCACCACCCTATAGGGCAGGTTACATAGCAGGAGTTATGCTTGTTTTAGGCGTTTCAAATTGGATTACTTGGCTGTTATTACCTGTTACATGCTGCGCCCATCGTTCCATTAATGCCCTGCGCTGGTCTATAAAATCAGTACGTCTATAAGCGCGTTCAACACTGCCTCCCACAACATGCCCTAAAATCGTCTCCGCTACATCATGGGGTGCGTCTGTTGCCTCTGCCAGCCAATCCCTTAAACTTGATCTAAAACCATGTGGACGGGCTTTCAATCCAGCCCGTTCCATATGCTTGGCCATCGCCATATCGGAAATCACGCCACGACGGGCACCGACGAATAAAAAACCGTCCCTGGAAATTCGTCGCGCCTCATCAATCACTTTTAAAGCTTCTTTGGATAATGGCACACGAAAATCACTGGTTGCATCCTTGCGTCCTTTCATGGCCTCGGCTGGTATCGTCCACACATCACCATCAATCTGATCTTCATGGATATGCCTTAAGGGATTAGAACGCACACCGGTCAGAATTAAAAGCTTCAAAGCCAGTTGCGTTGCGCTCCCATCATCAAGGCTTGAATAGAAAGCTGGCACATCTTTCCAATTCATTGCAGGGATATTCTGGGGCTTGTGTCTACTTTTACCCAATAATGCACGCGCTTTCATTGTGGCTTGCAAATCTACATCAAGCCCTAAAGCCGCAGCATGCTTCAAACAGATATTCAGGCG
>CAMLBF010000020.1 GCA_946478235.1 uncultured Bartonella sp. | reverse complement strand
GAATAGTGTCTTGCCATTTCAATTGTCTTCTGCCCCAAGCTAGCAAAAATTATAGCCTAATGCCTCTAATCCTTACCGGAGCATTGTGACTGTTTACATCGCCAATCAATTAGTAACAACGTTCCGCACATAAAAACGTGCAGTATGGAAGTGGAAAGTTTGTGTCAATGGCGTAGCGAAGCCTTATAAGCGAAAAAAGCAAGACAGGCAGCAATTAGCAAAACGACAGCACTTGTTACAAATGTCGTGCTATAGCCTCTGCCATCGTACAATATGCCTCCAATAGTTGAACCGAGAGCGATAGAAAGTTGAATAACAGCAACCATCAATCCGCCGCCGGCTTCTGCGTCCTTCGGGAGCGAAAGAGCGAGCCAAGACCACCAACCTACAGGGGCTGCTGTCGCCATTAGCCCCCATAGACCAAGCAATATAAAGGCCATTGCCAATCCATTACCGAAAATAATGAGACCGACAGCGATTATCGACATTACGACTGGAATCAAAATCAAAATGCGATAAAGCCCAAATTTCAATAAGGCACCTATCAATATCGTTCCTATAAAGCCGGCAATGCCGATGACTAACAATATTATTGACAGTGTAGAAATATCTACCTGTGTGACTGTTTCTAAAAATGGTCGTACATAGGTAAACAGAATGAACTGACCTGTAAAAAAGGTTCCTACCCCCAACATACCGAATGCTACCAACGGAGTTTTCAACAATCCGAAAACAGTATTACGACCAGCCTTGCGCGGTACGGCTTCGATTGACGGCAGACTTATCCATTGCCAAGCCAAAGCGATAAGAGCAATTGGCACCAAACAAAAAAATGCACCACGCCACCCAATTACGCCGCCGAGATAACTGCCAAAAGGCGCAGCGACCACTGTAGCCAAGGCGTTGCCACCATTGAAAATCGCCAATGCTTTGGGAACGCTTCGAATAGGCACCAATCGCATGGCAACAGCAGCAGACATAGACCAGAACCCGCCGATTACCACACCGATTAACGCCCGACCGATCATGTATGTGATATAGTTGGGAGCCAGACCGATAACTGCACCCGATAAACACATGAGCCCAGTTAATAAAAGCAGTAATGTCTTGCGGTTCATTGTGCTAACGAGTGATGTAATAGAGAGGCTTGTGATGACAGCAAAGGCACCGGAAATTGCGATACCATAGCCTGCCCAACCTTGGCTCACTCTCAGATCACCAGCAATCGGGGTTAACAGACTTACTGGCATGAACTCTGATGCGATGAGAGCAAACACGCACAAAGTCATGGCGAACACGGCACCCCAATAGGCCGGACGTTGTTGCGACGAGTCATCTACTTGATTTGCCATAGGGTATTTCCATTCAAAAATTTATTTTACTAATCAAACAATTTGTTCTGTTGAAAGAAGAACTTTGCCGATTGTCTTGCGACCTTCCAATTGCCGATGCGCCTCTGCGGCCTCAGACAAAGGGAAGATTTTATGGATTTTCTGTTTCAGCCAACCAGCGCTTATGCCTTCCATCACTGCGTTGGCACGCAACAGCATTTCTTCTCGCATCTTTATGAAATGACGAAATCTCCACCAGATAGAGTCAGTGACCGCTCCATAAGGGCTGTCGGAGATAGAGGGTCAATAGCACCACTTGTGGCTCCAAAAATCACAATATGGCCTCTCAGGGCTGCTGCTTGCATATTCAAGTTGAAGGTAGTCTTACCGACACCATCGAAGATTATGTCTGCACCATGTCCATTTATTATTCTCATGGTTTCTAAAGCAAAATTCTGAGTGTTATATAAAATAACATCATGCGCACCGGCTTGCGTGGCTATTTCCGCTTTTGCAGAGGTTGATACACAGCCGATGACATGTGCACCCAAATGGTGCGCCCACTGCACAAGAAGCATTTCCACACCACCTGCCGCTGCGTGAATGAGAACAATGTCGCCAGCACCTGGCTTGCGAAATTCATAAATCAGATAATGCGCAGTCATGCCTTGTAATGGAAAGGCTGCTCCTTGTTCAAATGACAGATCGTCTGGCAAACATATGAGCCTATCAGCAGGTACAATACATGCTTCAGCGTAACTCCCCGGAACCCGGCCAAAGGCAACCCGATCACCAATTTTGACATTGTGGACATTTTGACCAACCGCCGCAACAACGCCTGATGCTTCAAGCCCTGGGATAAAAGGAAGCGGTTGCGGGTCAAATCCGTTGCGCCAATAAATATCGACAAAATTGACACCAACCATTCTGATGCAAACGAGAACTTCCCCATTATTTGGCGCGCGCAAATTACGATCTTGAAGGATCAGAACTTCAGGCCCTCCATATTGGTCAACAACAATAGATTTGACATTTCTCATTATGTTATCAGACCAAATGTTCGCGATAGAAAGAAGTGAGGTTATCCCATGGAATGAGATCAACCCGATCATAAAGATCAACATGGCCAGCCCCTTTGACCCAAACAAGTTCCTTTGGCTCGTTGGCCTGATCATAGGCAACCTGACTGAATTCTTTTGAGTGGGATTGATCACCGCTGACGAACATCATGGGACGTGGAGATATCGTCTCAATGTCGTTAAATGGATAAAAATTCACAAAGCGGATTTCGCTCGTCAACATGCGGTTCTGTGTCAACTCCAATGTACGGCCAGCAGGAATAACAATACCACGAGGTGTGCGATAGAAGTCCCAAAATTCGCGTGTTACCGGATCAGTGTTTTCATCAGGTTTAACGGGCAGATAATTCAGAAATATTCCTTCACCGGTCGTAAACTCCTGATAGCGTTGCTCCGACGCTCTTGCGATTAAAGCTTTGCGCTGTTCCAATGTCACTGTATGGTTGAGACCATTACGGGTCACTGCGCCCATATCATACATACTGACAGTGCCAATGGCCTTTAAGCGTGCGTCCATTTTAGCAGCACTGATCGCAAACCCGCCGCTGCCACAGATACCTAAGACGCCGATGTGATCACGATCTATGAAATCACTTGTTCCAAGGTAATCTACGGCTGCGCTAAAGGCTTCCGTGTACATTTCTGGCGCAACCAAATTGCGAGGCTGCCCTTCGCTTTCTCCCCAGAATGGCAAATCAATTGCCAAAGTGACAAAGCCTTGCTCTGCCAGTTTCTGTGCATAAAGCATCGAGCTTTGTTCTTTAACGGCACCCATCGGGTGGCCGATAATAATTGCTGGTGATTGCTTTTTAACATCAAGATTTATGGGCGTGACAAGATTGCCTGCAACAAGCATTGTGTATTGGTTTTTAAACGTGACTTTGCGTATATTGACACGATCGCTTTTATAAAAATTGTCAGCGCCTTGTGTTACTTCAGAATCTTTCTGTGTTTGTTCGCCATATAAAGGAGCGCCAGTCTTAGAAAGCATCCCGGGTGCTGTTGCACCTAATCCAGCTGTTTTTAAAAACTGTCTACGCTCCGACACTAAATCAATATCGTATAGGCCAGTTTCAAAGCTGTTATCTTGTTTTTTACTCATCTGATATCACCCTTCAGAAATTATTTTTTTATATTTACTGGCTTTAAGACTATTTTATTAGTGCCTATAATCCACATAGACTATTGAGGTAAATTCAGTAATGTCGTTTCCTAAAATCGATGATCTGCAAGCTTTTATTGCCGTAGCGCGCGATTAAAGCTTCACAAAAGCCGCAGCTAAATTGAGCGTATCCGCTTCTGCTCTCAGCCATTCCATAACGGGACTTGAAAAAAGGTTAGGTCTGCGTCTATTGGCACGCACTACCCGTAATGTTGCCACCACCGAAGCAGGTGAAAGGTTGATGCGTGCTGTAGCACCGCTTTTTGACCAAATCGCTTCAGAAGTTGAAGCATTGGGAGAATTGCGTGACAGGCCAGCGGGAACAATTCGTGTAACGTGTACAGACGACTCGATTGAACTATGTTTGCGTCCAATGCTGGCGACTTTTTAAAAAATTACCCTGATATCAATTTGGAACTTTATGTCGACTACGGGTTCGTGAACGTTGTAGAACAGCGCTTTGATGCGGGTATCCGTTTAGGTGAAGCAATCAGCAGAGATATGATTGCTGTTCGTATCGGACCGGACTGGCGGTTGGCTGTGGTGGGATCACCCCGTTATTTTGCCTCCAATCCAGAACCGATAACACCATATGATCTTACTAATCATACGTGTGTTAATATAAGACACCGGCCAAATGGCGCAATTTATGAATGGGAATTTGAGAAAGACGGTGAAGCTTTTACAGTAAAGGTTGAGGGGCAGTTGATCTTTAATTCCATTATGCATGTTCTCAATGCAGCCGTTGATGGTATTGGGCTGGCTTATGTACCCGAACAACTAGTTGCACCTTATCTGGCCGATGGTCGGTTAAAAGAAGTCTTGGCAGACTGGTGTCCAACCTTTGAAGGTTTTCATCTTTATTATCCGAACAGACGACAAGGGTCACCTGCATTCGCTGCATTTATTGAGGCGATCAGATACCACATTTGAGGAAAGCGTCTTACCTCTGTCCTGGCTTTGCGGATATGATGTCTCGTTTTGTGTGGCCGAAAATGTTGCAACTGTGTAACTGCGCTTAGCTGATTGAGTTACATAAAGCGTCGGAGAAATCCGTGTTAGAGCAGTATTATTGTGGAACGAAATAATAAAGGACTGACAATCCGCGTGTCTGTGGTTCGATCCCGCGTCTGGGATCCATTTAACCTATTATAAATATTACTTTTTTCATCTTTCATGCTATCGGTGTTTTTAGAGTTTAACACTTTTCAAAATGGGTTTGACAAATCATTTTTGATTTTTGTTCATGGCAACTCCTAACCGAATAACAGCCGCTTCGTCTTTTTTGCTCTTGTTGGCTGATCGTAAATAGTGTCGCTCAATAATCGGACATATCATTATTGAGCTCACCAACCGGCATGTCAGAACCAAGGTGTGAATCAACTAGCTTGTCGTTCACCGTCGGCTAGTCATGTCATTGTTACA
>CAMLBF010000019.1 GCA_946478235.1 uncultured Bartonella sp. | reverse complement strand
GTGATAAGGCTTAATCCGGTGACAACAGCGCGCATGAATAGATTCTTCGGCGTGAAGATGAGGGTGAGAGTCTTTTAACTTGTAACAATAGACCTACAAACAGCAGATCAAATTCGTGATATTGGTTAGTTAATTGGTCAACCTTTTGTTATTCAATCGATTTGGTATTGTATTAATTAAAAATTGATGTTGGCGCAGTGCAAAATGTCATTTAGTCTTCACGCCATTGTGGGAGTTTTGTCTCTCATATTGTTCATTCATGCTTAGGAATAACCGATGCGCGAATGGCTTATAGTGATAACCGGAGGCTTGATGGTTAAATGACAAAATGGGTTTATAGTTTTGGTAATGGAAAAGCTGAGGGAGCAGCGTCTGAACGCAATCTCCTTGGCGGCAAGGGGGCCAATCTTGCTGAAATGAGTAATCTTGGGTTGCCTGTTCCTCCCGGTTTTACAATTACAACAGAAGTTTGCACATATTATTACGAAAATAATAAAACCTACCCCGACAAACTGGAAGAAACGGTTCAGCAATCCTTGGCTGAAGTTGGGAAGCAAACCGGCCGTCGTTTTGGCGATCATGAAAAGCCGCTTCTTGTGTCTGTTCGCTCTGGTGCGCGCGCTTCTATGCCTGGCATGATGGATACAGTGTTGAACCTTGGCTTGAACGATGAGACTGTGCAGGCAATTGCCAAAGAAACTGGTGATGAACGTTTTGCCTATGATAGCTATCGCCGTTTTATCCAAATGTATTCCGACGTTGTTTTAGGCGTCGATAATTCACTGTTTGAAGAAATTATTGACGATGTGAAAGCCCGCAATGGCTATGAAGTTGACACAGAAATGACCGCCAAGGATTGGAAAGATGTCATTGTCGCTTATAAAAATTGCGTCAAAAAGGAACTTGGAGAAGACTTCCCACAAGCCCCTGAAAAACAATTATGGGGTGCTATTGGTGCGGTTTTCCAAAGTTGGATGACACCCCGTGCTGTGACTTATCGTGAGCTACATGACATTCCTGCAAGTTGGGGAACAGCCGTTAATGTGCAAGCCATGGTTTTTGGTAATATGGGTGAAGATTCAGCCACCGGTGTTGCTTTTACCCGTGATCCTTCAACTGGTGAAAACGCGCTTTATGGCGAGTTTCTTGTTAATGCACAGGGTGAAGATGTTGTGGCAGGTATCAGAACGCCACAAAACATTACCGAAGCTGCACGTATAGCTGCCGGTTCAGATAAGCCATCGCTTGAAAAAACAATGCCAGAGGCATTTGCAGCCTTCCGCGATATCGCCAACAAGCTGGAACGCCATTACCACGACATGCAGGATATGGAATTTACCATTGAAAAGGGTAAATTATGGATGTTGCAGACCCGTATTGGTAAACGCACTGCGCGTGCAGCCTTAAAAATGGCTGTCGATATGGTTGATGAAGGTTTGATCGATCGTGAACAGGCAATTTCACGCATTGAGCCAAAGTCACTTGATCAACTTTTACACCCGACACTTGACCCAAAGGCACCGAAGGTTGTTTTGGGCGTCGGGCTTCCTGCTTCACCAGGTGCGGCAACCGGTGAAATAGTATTTTCATCGGAAGAAGCAGAAGAAGCTGTTCATGATGGTCGCAAAGTTATTTTGGTGCGCATTGAAACAAGCCCAGAAGATATCAACGGTATGCATGTTTCTGAAGGTGTGTTGACAACACGTGGTGGTATGACGAGCCACGCAGCCGTTGTTGCACGTGGTATGGGAAAACCTTGCGTTTCAGGTGCTGGCACCATTCAAATTGATTATCAAAAAGGCACGCTGAAAGCTTCTGGCCAAGTGTTCCACAAAGGTGACGTTATCACGATTGATGGTGGTAATGGCGAGATTTACAAAGGCAAGGTTGCCATGTTGCAACCAAAAATGTCTGGTGATTTTGCAAAACTTATGTCATGGGCCGACGAAGTGCGCCGCATGAAAGTTTGTGCTAATGCGGAAACGCCAACCGATGCTCGCATGGCACGTTCATTTGGTGCAGAGGGAATAGGTTTGTGCCGCACAGAACATATGTTCTTTGCTGGTGACAGAATTATTGCCATGCGTGAAATGATATTGAGTAATGATGAAAACGGACGTCGTAAGGCGTTGGCAAAATTATTGCCAATGCAACGTTCCGATTTTACCGAATTATTTGAAATTATGCACGGGCTACCAGTCACCATACGGTTGCTTGACCCACCGCTGCATGAATTTTTGCCAAAAACAGATGCTGAAATTTCTGAAGTTGCAAAGGCAATGGATATTTCGGCTGAAACAATTAAAGAGCGGGCAAATCAATTACACGAATTTAACCCGATGCTCGGGCTACGTGGTTGCCGTTTGGCAATTACTTATCCAGAAATTGCAGAAATGCAGGCGCGTGCTATTTTTGAAGCCGCAATTGATGCTGAAAAAGCAACGGGTGAAATCGTAGAACCAGAAATTATGGTGCCATTGGTCGCTTTGAAAGCCGAACTCGATTTCGTTAAAGAACGCATTGATTATGTTGCCGCAGAAGTCATGAAAGAACGCGGTGTTACAATCAAATATCTTGTTGGTACAATGATTGAACTGCCACGCGCTGCTATTCGTGCCAATGAAATTGCCAAAACAGCGCAATTCTTTTCTTTTGGTACCAATGATCTAACGCAAACGACCTTTGGTATTTCGCGTGATGATGCTGGTTCATTCCTATCCACCTATATCAAGAAAGGTCTGTTGGAACATGATCCTTTCGTTTCAATCGATCGTGATGGTGTAGGCGAAATGGTAAAAATCGGAGCAACACGCGGTCGCGCCCAGCGCTCAGATATCAAACTCGGTATTTGTGGTGAGCATGGTGGTGATCCATTATCAATTGATTTATGTGAGGAAACAGGGTTGAATTATGTATCCTGTTCGCCTTACCGCGTACCAATAGCACGTCTTGCGGCAGCGCAATCTGCCATTAGACATAAAAAATAAGGTATAAAATGTTTGGTTCCATCGCTCGGCTTGGTCTGGTTTGTTTGATATTTTCCTGTTTTCAAACCCCCTGTTTTGCCGGAGCGGTGGAACCATCATTACATATCAACAAAGGTGATACTAAAAATCCGCAAGTGGCTTTAACACTGGATTTATGTATGGGCGATGTCGACCATAGAATTTTTGATGTTCTGATTGAGCATAATATCAAAGCCACATTGTTTGTTACCGCGCGATGGCTGAATCATAATAAAGAGACGGTCGACGTTATAAAGGCGCATTCAGATCTTTTTGAAATTGCCAATCATGGTGCCAACCACATACCTGCAATTGACAATGAACCAACCATTTATGGTTTGAAAACAGCAGGCAGCCTCAAAGCTATTTGTGAAGAAATAAAAGGCGGAGAAGATGCCATCTCTAAGGCAGGTTTTGCGCAATCTATTTGGTATCGGGATGCTGCCGCTCGTTATTCCAAAGATGCTTTAACGCTGATTGACAATATGGGCTATAAAGTTGGTGGGTTTTCTTTAAATGCCGATATGGGGGCGTCCTTGCCGGCAAAAACTGTCTCGTCCCGCATTGCCAAGGCTAAAAATGGTGATGTTATCATTGCCCACATGAATCAACCCAAAAGAGTCTCAGGGCAGGGTGTTGCTGATGGAATTCTTACCTTGCAACGTAAAGGTTTTACGTTTGTAAAATTGTCAGATGCTGCGAAAACAGATAAAAGCGACGCAAAGATAACGGATTGCAATGCGTTGTAAAAGGATACAGCACTAACAATGAGAAAAAAATACGTTCGTATGGCCTCTCGTGCAGCAAGATGGTCACCACGATTTGGTATCGTTGCATTGATTGTTTTATTGGTCTCAGCTGTTCTGCATCGATTTTCCGCTATAACAACATTTCGGCTCTTTGAACTTGTCAGCCTGTCAACTATTTGCGTTATCCTGTCACTCGGCTTTGCATTTAAAGGTCTCTATGATTTATGGCAAAGAGGCGATCGCGGTGGTCTGAAAGCCTTTCGCGGCATTATCTATTCGTTAGTCACTGCAACTCCATTACTTATTTTTGCTGGTTTATGGTTTTCTTTGCCGCCGATAAACGATGTTTCAACAGATACAGAAACACCACCGGAATTTATTGCTGGTTCGCGCCCCATTGATGCTCTGCCAGTTTCTAACGATCTATCAAAGCAGGCTGTTTTGCAATTGGCGCAATGGCCACAATTGTCAGGCCGTCGTTATGATGGTTCCCCTGATCGTATTTTGAAATCTGTTCGTAATGTGCTTGATGCACGAGGCTGGAAAGTTTTGGCAAATAAGGGTGTTGATGGTGAAGATGACGCTTTGTTTGTCGAGACGCAAGCCAGAACATTCTACCTAGGTTTTACATCGGATATTGTTATTCGGCTAATAGATGAAGGTGATACAACCTTTGTCGATATGCGTTCGGCATCACGGTATTTAACACGAGATTTTGGTACAAATGCCGCCTTTATATCGGATTTTATGGACGCCTTGGATACTGAAATGCTCTCAACACCGGTCGATCAGGATAAAGAATAAATCCCGTCAGGTCGCAGAGAGCCATCCGTTTGCACTAGATGACGGTCAACAAGCGACTCTATATGCGCAAGCACAGATAATTCTGCCGCATATCTCAATCGAGGATCGATATTGCGGTAAATGGCTTGCGCAATTGTTGCGATCGTGTGATCCCCTTTATTCAGGCGTTCAAGAATCGCCCGCTCACGCATTTTACGGTGTGCTTTTATGGCGCGAACAAGCCTATGGGGGTTGTGAATAGCGCCACCATGTCCCGATAGATAAACCCGGTCATCACGTTCAAGAAGCTTATCTAAGGATTGTATATAATCACCCATGGATCCGTCAGGGGGTGCCACGACTGTTGTTGACCAAGCCATGACATGGTCACCTGAAAACACGATACCATCTTTTTCCAAGGCAAAAGCGGTATGATTTGCCATATGCCCTGGTGTTGTCACCGCCTTTAGTTGCCACCCGTCACCATTAATAATTTGCCCATCAATGAGCTCAATATCTGGTTTGAATGACGTGTCACAACTGGCGTCCAGTGTTGCAAGCGTAGAAAGATTTATTTTGCTGGCAGGCCTATAAGCTCCTTCAGCGACAATTATCGCGCCGGTCTTTTCTGCCAACCGTTTTGCAAGCGCAGAATGGTCACTATGGCTATGTGTTATAAAAATATGGCTTAATGGGTGATCACCAATAACACGAAGTAAATTTTTCAAATGCTCTTCATTATCAGGACCAGGATCAATAATTGCCAATGTATCTGACCCGATAATATAGCTATTGGTGCCGGTAAATGTGAAAGGGGAGGGGTTGCGTGCCGTTAACAACCTGACAGAGTCGTTTAACACAACAGCATTGTCATAATCGGGAATAAAATCTTTAACAAAAGGAATGGGCATAACGGTTACCTCATTCTAGGGTTTAATCACAATCATTCCAGCACGCAATGCACCATTCATCTGTTTGTTGCGTTCTCTGAATATCATCTTCCTTGAAAGCAGCAATTCAACAAACATACACGCATAGGTGGTTTTAATGAACAGTAATAAACCAACTTAACATCATTTTGAGTAAAAATGCGGACAAGAACTAAAGGTGTGCTATTTCTATTAAATTGATTTTACACACAAAAATCACCATGAATGCTGTTTATTCTCATAACGATAATAATATGATTATTATGTTTTAATATTTGTGGTTGCTGGTATAGTTTTATGACGAATGATAGTTAGCGCCGGCCTATATGATATTAGAGAGGGAATTTTACGCTTATCATTCGTTTATCAAAAGTAGCATTTGTTGCCGCTATTGCATTGTTTGCAACATTGGTTGCCATTGAAAACATCTGCTATTCATCGATAAATTTGCCTATGTTTATCACGTATTTCTAATGGATACCGTATTTCCAAACGCACAAACAAAATGGCGTGCTATTGACAATGATACGATTCAACCTATCGGATATTGGTGTATTGCTTCTTTTGAAACGCTGACCGCCATTTTATGTTGGGTTGGTTGTATTTTTACGGCTGTTAAAATCAACGCACCCAAAAAGTTTTCCAATTATCCAAGCGCTTAACAATTGCCGGTCTTTCAATTGGCTTTTTGGTTTGGCACATAGCCTTCATGTCCGTTGGTGGCAAGTGGTTTGGTATGTGGATGTCAAAAGAGTGGAATGGTGTTCCTGATGCTTTCCGGTTTTTCATTACCATCATTCTGGTTCCTATTTATCTCGCTATGCCAGACGAGAAAATTAAAGCCGAAGAGGTTTAATGTCCATTTGTTAAGGGGGCTGATTTTATCATCGTGTTGATAATTGTTGTAAAGCTCCAGTAACTTAAGAGATTCGTTAAATCCAAATCATAAAAGTCCGTATAGCTTAGTACTATGCGGACTTTTGTTCTTTTTGTTGATAAAATGTGGTTGAATTATCCCTATAGAACCATTTGTCTGACAATAAATTGCACAATATTGCTCTTTTTTATGCCAGTTTGATGAAAAAATGTTGTGACCATTCGCATCACATATTGCGAAAATGAAATTGAGAGGCTATAAGGCGCCAGTAAAGTTCGTTTAGCGATCTTTTGGGGTATAGCCAAGCGGTAAGGCACCGGTTTTTGGTACCGGCATTCCCTGG
>CAMLBF010000018.1 GCA_946478235.1 uncultured Bartonella sp. | reverse complement strand
ATGACACTAGTCTGTATCGGCGTGTTTTTCCTGTTCTAATTGAAACTTGCAGAGGTACTTCTCTTGTCCATAATGGTTGAAGAATTGAATTTATCCTTTTCTTCAACCTCTTTCTTGCCCACCCCCAAGCACAGTCTTATTTCTAATAATGGATATTATTAAATATGCCTTGATATTGTCTTAATTTATTTTTATTTTTATAAAGCAAAATTATGTTTTATTTAATTTTAAAATATTTTTATTATTTAAGTCAAATATTAATAGAGTTAATTTATATTTATATTACCAATTAGAACATAGCTATCCTGTTTTTATAAAAAAATTCTTACTAAGCAATAATAGTCGATTTTATAGCCTTTTGTAATGCTCTGAATGCGGGTTTCGAAAGAGCTTTTGAATCTGTAACAAGATGATCGATTTTCTCGATTCCACAAAACTTCGTTTGTGGGGTTGCGCCTATTTTTGTGTAATCGGCAATGATGATGGTTTGCTTGGCATTCTGCGACATTGCTCTGGCGATATCAGCAGCATCGGAATAATAATCGCTTGCTCCACGAACTACATCAATACTCCATGGTGTCAAAATAGCTAAATCAGCCATATAGCGATAGATTTCAATAATTGTAGACGAGCCAAAGGTTTCCATCGGGTCCTGTTTGAATTCACCGGTTAATAAAATAACCTTGAAGCGTGGTGATGGTTTTCCTGTTGGATCACTCAATTTGCGGGCAACGTCTACAGCATTTGTTATAATAGTTAAATCCCTCAGACCATTGGCACCTGCAATTGCTTCTGCCATAACGACGCATGTCGAACCCGCGTCAATAAATATCGTTTGTCCACTTTTTATAAGTTTAAGTGCTGTTGCAGCTATAGCGCGTTTTTCCTGTAAGCGTTGTGTATGGCGTATGCGAAAACTTGAATTTTTTACTTCAACAGCAATAGCACCACCGCGAACCCTGCGTAATTCACCTGACTTTTCCATTTCCAGCAAATCACGCCGGATGGTTTCACGGGATACATCAAAATCTTCGGCGATTTTATCAATAGACACTTGTCCAAAGGCAGATAAGTAATGCCGAATTTTTTGGTGCCGTTCTTCCTGCCACATTAACGATTACTCCTTGAATTTTATATGTTTTTGTCCTTCAACAAATTGCGAGGCACGCTTTCCCCAATATGGCTTCTAAGAATTTTTTTATGAATGTCTCTCGCTTTTTTCCCAAAAATACGTGAATTAAAATCATATGCAACCGGCTTATTTTAAAAATTTATAAAAATGGCAATTCCACAAATTGACATAAAAAACATATAATGCCATATTTTGTTATTCTCGTAAGAACAAAAAACTACTTTATGCATAAAAAACGATAAGCCAAAAATTTCAAAAATGAGGTGAAAAATGGGGGGAATAATGACTGTTGGTGATGACCTTATAAATTTTGCCGTCGAGATGGCAGATGTCGCGCGGAAGCATATTACTGATAGAAATCGTAACAATATTGCAATCAGTCTGAAGCCGGATCGGTCGTATGTTACCGAGATGGATGTCTCGATTGAAAAGCTATTGCGATCAATGATTCGAACTAAATACCCGGAACATGGCATTATCGGCGAGGAGCTGGACTGGGTGGAGCCGGACGCAGATTATGTTTGGGTTCTTGATCCGATTGACGGGACGGCGTCCTATATCGCAGGCATGCCCGTATATGGGACGTTAATTGCTTTGGCTTTTAAAGGGGTGCCAGTTTTAGGAATTATTGATATTCCACCTGTTGATGCGCGTTGGATCGGGGTAAGCGGTCGACAAACGACCAAAAATGGCGTGGCTTGTTCCGTAGGCAAATGCGACAGTCTTGCCAGCGCGATAATGTCAACCAGTAATCCCGATTTTTATGAGCCTGCCGAATTGCCAGCTCTTGATTGTTTAAGGTCTCGAACAAGCTGGCGGATTTACGGCGGCGCCTCTCTTGCCTATGGCTTGTTGGCACAAGGGGGCACAGATATTGCGCTTGATACAGGTTTGAAAATCTATGATTTTGCCCCATTTCGCCCCATTATCGAAGGAGCTGGCGGGGTTATCACCGACTGGGACGGACAGGCTATCACCTTAAAAACCGGTAAACGTATTTTAGCGGCGGGCAATGTCGATCAACACAGAGAAATCCTTCAGCTTATTAAAGAGCTCAATATTCCCAAATAAAACAATTAAAATATCAATGAGGAGAAAAAATTATGGGAATTGATATTAAAAATTTAAGTGTTCGTTATGGCGACGTGAATGTTATTAGCGATCTTGACCTGAAAATCCCTGAAGGGTGCTTTTTTACATTGTTAGGGCCATCCGGCTGCGGAAAAACTACACTTTTAAGAACGATCGCCGGCTTTGTACATGCCTCGAAAGGCAACATATATTTCCAATCGAAAGACGTAACCAAGCTTCCTCCCCATAAACGTAATATAGGCATGGTCTTCCAGGATTATGCGCTCTTTCCGGACAAGACAGTGGCACAAAATGTCGCCTATGGGCTTCTTGCACGAGGCATACGTGGTGAGGAAGTTACCAAGCGGGTAAAGCGCGAGCTCGAGCATATGGGGCTTGATCAATTTATGGATCGATATCCTGCTGCCCTTTCAGGGGGGCAAAGACAGCGCGTTGCCTTGGCGCGTGCGATGGTTATCAAGCCACAAGTATTGCTCATGGATGAGCCTTTATCAAATCTTGACGCAAAATTGCGTATACAAATTCGTGAAACAATTTCAGATCTCCAGAGAGAAGCCAACATTACGACTGTATTTGTGACACATGACCAGGAAGAAGCTTTGTCCATGTCCGATCAGATCGGCGTTATCAATCATGGTGCAGTAGAGCAACTTGGCACACCGCAAGATATTTATAGCAAACCACGTACCTCCTATGTTGCAGACTTTATTGGTGCTGCCAACAGGGTGGATGCAACGATCCAAAATATATATGAGGACGGATTTGCCCAAATAAACGTGCATAATTTAACAATCCGTGCTCGTAGCACCCTTGAAGCTAACCAGCAAAAGGGCATTCTTATCATGCGGCCGGAAGATTTGAAGCTGGTAACCAATAAAGACGATAATAACCAATGCTTTCCTGTAAAAATTGTAAAAAAGCAATATCTGGGTGCAAAAACGCATTATCGTGTTGCTCTATCCGACAATTTCATTGTCAACGTTGAATCCTCTGGCGATAACCATGATCGTTTCCCCATTGGCCAAGATATTGCGCTTGCTATTGATCCACGTAAAACTGTGTTGGTGGCATCATGAGACAAATAGATTTTCGTAGTCCTTGGCCATGGTTAAGTCTAGCCGCACTGGTCGTTTTAATAACTTTTATACTTTATCCGCTGCTTAATATTTTAACCGCGAGCTTTGGCAGTGGCGGTCAAAATGGCTGGGTCCAATTATTACATAATGATAAAGGGCTCGCAGCTATTGGCAATACATTAATTCTCGCAACAATCGTTACTTTCACAAGTTGTCTTATTGGTGTCCCGCTTGCTTATGTAACCGCCCGTTACAGTTTTCGTGGGAAGGCCATTTTAGCCCTTTTACCGCTCATCACATTAGTCATTCCCGAGGTAATAACAGCACAGACCTGGTTAATGATACTCGGCAATAATGGTATTATAACCCGTTTATTAAGAGATATCGGTATTATACTACCCAGTTTTTATGGCTGGTTCGGACTTATTACCGTTTTGACATTTATTTACTATACTTATGTCTATATCGGAACGGTTGCATCTATAAGTCACTTTGATGTGCAACTTGAAGAAGCTGCACAAAGTCTCGGAACTTCGCCAGTTAAATCACGGTTCAAAGTGATGCTGCCGGTGATTATGCCGGCAATTCTTGCTAGTGCCTTACTCGTATTCACTATGGTTGTCGGCAATTTTGCTGTCTCAACGATCTTATCCAATAAATTACCTTTATTATCGGTTGCGACATATCAGGCGGCCGTCTCCGAAGGCGGAAGCAATCCCGTAATGCAAAGTACTTTTGCATCGGTTTCGGTTGTTATGATTATGATCGTACTTTTTGCGAACCGCTGGATTGTAGCGCATGGACGTTACCAAATTACCCAGGGACGTGGCGCTACCCCAAGAAGGATGAAAGGGCGAGCCGGTATCATTATAGGACTTGTTGCCAGTCTCATTGTTATTCTTTCACTCTTGCCGCTTATCGTTGTTTGCGGCGGTGCCTTTACTGTTTCACGTGGTCCGGTTTTACACTGGGGAGAATGGACATTCGCAAATATTGAGCGGGTCTTCGTAACTGCGCCACAACCGCTCATAAATTCAATATGTTATGCTGGTATGGCTACGCTTATCGGTATCTCGTTCAGTGCAATTGTAAGTTACCTCATTGTCAAGAAGAGAAATTTTATTACACCATGGCTTGATTATATTTCCTCTGTCCCTTTGGCTTTATCCGGAACAGTGCTTGGTATTGGACTTGTCGTTTCATTTAATAGCGGATGGTTACCTCTCACGGGAACTGCGGCAATTATGGTGCTGGCACTTTTAGTCCGCCGTCTTCCTTTCGGTATGCGTAACTCGCAAGCAACCCTACATAATATTTCGAATTCTATGGAGGAAGCATCCATTAGCCTAGGTGCTCCGCCCTTTAAGACGTTTTATAAGGTTGTATTACCAATGATGGCACCGGCAATTGCATCCGCAGCCATTTTAACCTGGACAACAAGCATTGCTGAATTAAGTGCCTCTATCCTTGTTTATTCGGCAGGGCAAGAGACACTTACCATTCAGGTATTTCGACTTATTGGTAGT
Organism: uncultured Bartonella sp.; assembly: GCA_946478235.1. GTDB lineage: Bacteria > Pseudomonadota > Alphaproteobacteria > Rhizobiales > Rhizobiaceae > Bartonella. The sequence goes on along the minus strand of CAMLBF010000018.1, from coordinate 2,141 downwards.
AATTTAATGGCTTATGCGTCTGCCTATGGCCTTGTTCTCATTGCTATTATTTTAATTCCCATTGTTATCGCTACAAAAATTTTCAAAGTTAATATTTTTGCAGCGAAATAACTACGGGCTTCGATAAAAGCTATAATATAAATTTAACAAACAACTCTGGAGGGGAAAAATGAAAAAATTAAAGATAGTTTTAACCGCAATTTTCTTCGGTCTATTTGTAAGTTCATTGGCAATGGCCCAAGAAAAACGTGTAACAATCTATAGCTCTAATCCCGAGCAATCTATCGAATTTGTTTCAAAGACGATAGAAAAGGAAATACCTAATATAAAAGTTAATTCTATCACAGGTGGTAGTGGAGTATTAATGCGCCGCATTCAAGCGGAAGAAAAAAATGTTCAGGCAGACATTTTTTGGAGTGCCAGTTATAATACTGTCGGTGCTTTTGAAAACTCTTTTCAAGCGTATAAATCACCAGTCCTTGATGTGATATCTGATAATATCCGTTATCCCGGCGATGTCTTTATTCCTGCGAATGTGCATGTTGTTGTAATAATGGTAAATGAAGATCAACTTGGCAATATGCCTGCCCCTAAAAATTGGAAGGATTTACTTGATCCTTCATGGAAAGGCAAAATCGTCGTTGCAGACCCTGCAAATAGCTCCACCGGTTATACGATTTTATGGGGATTATCGAAAATGCTAACTCCGGATGAGTTCAAGCAATTAGCCGATAATGTTGTTATTAGTGCTTCTTCTTCTGCGGTACAAAATGGCGTTGCCATGGGCGAATATGCTATCGGATTGGCTTTTGAAGCAAATGCTTATCCTTATGTCGATGGCGGTCAAAAAGAAATAAAACTTATTTATCCTGAAGACGGTACTTTTATTACACCTGAATATGCAGGCTTGATAAAAGGAGCGCCGGGCGCGGAGAACGCAAAACGTGCAATGGATGCACTTTTATCGCAGCAATCACAAATCGGGCTTTTGCAAAATTCTTTCCGCCGTCCGAGCCGGAATGATATTGAAGTTTCAAAATATGTTGGTTTGCCCGAATTGAAAGACATTAAAGTCTTTGCAACAAACGAAAAAGATGCTGCCAATAATCGCGCCGATTTCTTGAAACAATGGTCGGATCTCGTTGCAAAAAATAAACATGAAAAAAACGCACAGTAAAAAGTTAATACTATTTACCGTGCCGAATAAAGCGGAGGTGTGACAAATCGCGACAATGATCATGCCATCATCCTTCGTAAATGCTGTATTCGCTCAATTGCTTTATTGCCTGCATTATCAGGCTCGCCAGACATAATGCTTTCAATCAGCTCGATATGAGCTGTTGCAGATCTGGGTATTGCGTCTTCTACACGATGTTAGCGATACCAAAACCGTTTTGAGTAAGGCTGTAAGGGGCTATACCCCTTACAGCCAAAATATTTCCCGCAGATCGTCCGTAATGTTCATCGCAAATTTTATCAGCATCACAAAAAAGGCCAGTATCATCAACTAATCTTTTTAATTGGATGGTCGCTAAATTCATCCATTCAAAGTCAGCCGCTCCAGCGTAACGTGGCAGCATTACATGCAAATAAAGCTTCAAGCCAGTCTCGTGCACCAAATGACGCGGGCAAAATCTTGAAGTTCCAACGCCGTTACCATAGCACCAGAACGGGGACGTATTTCAAAAAATCCTTCTCATACCAAACTGTAAATAGCTCCACGCATGGGAGTGCACCCTATCCACGTTTCTTCGGCATAGCAGTAGAAACCAGCGACCTTGATTGGCATTATTAAATCAAAAAAGTGGTACTCATTCTTCCGAAACAGTTCTTTTCAATATCCATGAGCAAAATGATTAGGCGAGACAAAACCTGAAGATTATTGCTGTTCTAGTGCACACTTTATCCAATGGATATCAGGAGGATTCAAAAACATATGCACAAATTGGTGAACACAAGTGGATAGGGACGGTAAAAAAACAGACAAAATAAATTAATTTGTTGCCTGACAAACTGTCTGACAACAAAATATAACTTTTTCATTCTTTTTAAAAATTTTACCGGGTCATGCTTCTAACATAGGCGTCACGATAATATACGGATTGCTCTGCCGCCAGATCGCCCCTCTGATAAAACCAATA
>CAMLBF010000017.1 GCA_946478235.1 uncultured Bartonella sp. | reverse complement strand
CAAGTCCACAGCTTATAAAAAATAGTCAAACGCGGAATTTATGGTTTCGTCATTGGCGGCTTGCTCTATTCCCTCAATGTAACACTCATCCTTGAAATGTTGAGTAAGTTAAGAACAGTGTTTTCTGTTAAACTCGGATTTCCGCTGGAATATCATTAAAGCAGTACTTACGTCCCTTTGACTAATTATTAAAATTCTCAATTCCGTTTAAACAATTACATTCATCTTTAAACGATGATAGGAAAGAATTAACATTTCTTACAGCGAGAATTCACTATACCGTACAGAAAATTCGAAATTATTCTAACAATAACTGCCGTTTTTAAATTTTCCGTTATGTTTAAAGAAATTGGTTTTAACAAAGGCAGTTTAAAACGGTTTCTGCCTGTGCCAATACGTTCTTAACGGCGTCGTCGGAAAAATCTGGTGGATAGCCAAATTTCCGTAATAAGCGCTTGACGAGCACACGCATTTCAGCTCTGGCCTGTGTTCTATGGTTCCAATCAATTGTAACCCTAGCACGCATGGCTTTAACCAGCTCTATAGCAATAACCCGCAGTTTCTCATCACCCATGGCCTCCACTGCGCTATTATTCTCGGCCAGCGCATCATAAAAAGCAACTTCAGCGGGGCTTAATCCGCTTTCCATACCGGCCTGTACTTTGGCACGCATATCTTTAGCAAGATCAATAAGGGATTGCAGCATTTCAACCGTCGAGATTGCATTGGAATGATAACGTGCCACTGCTTCTTTCAAACGGTCTGAAAAAGCGCGCGCCTCGATAATGTTGGTTTTGCTGCGACTGGTAATTTCACCATTAAGGAGTTTATGCAATGCTTCCAGAGCCAGATTTTTACGCTCCATATTCTGGATTTCTATTAAAAAATCATCTGAAAGAATAGAAATTTCCGGTGTCTTCAATCCGGCGGCTTTCAGGATATCGACAACCTCGGCAGTAGCAACAGCTTTATCCAGTAATTGGTTGACAGCCGCTGTGCGTGCTTCATCACTCATTTTTCCACGCACTGTCGGTTTCGCTAATGCGGCCCTTACAGCTTCATAAAAGCCGATTTCATCACGTGTTTTTAAAGCCAATTCACTGGCACTTGCCAAAGCATTGGCTTTTTTTAGCGCCGTTACCGCATCAAAATAGCGTCGATGAGCTCGTTTCTTTTCTTTCTCGTCTTTGGCTTTTGCGGCGGATTCGTTTTGTAACTTCAAAATCCAATCCATCGCATCGGCAATAGCTTTAAGCTTTTCAGAGGGGGTACCTGTATAGCCCTTGCTTATATCAATGCCGTGATACATATCACGCACCACATCAAGACATTCTTGCAGGGCACTCACCGCTTCTTCTTCGCTTATACCGGTTTTGTCCCGGTCGGATTGGGTATATTCGGCCAATGCCTTTTTCAGATTGTTGCCAATTCCGATATAATCGACAACCAAACCACCCGGCTTATCCTTGAAAACACGATTAACACGTGCAATGGCCTGCATGAGTCCGTGACTTCGCATCGGCTTATCAATATACATTGTATGCATAGGCGGCGCATCAAAGCCTGTGAGCCACATGTCGCACACAATGACCAGCTTTAGTGGGTCTTTAGGGTCACGTGCTCTTTTTGCCAAAAGATCGCGACGTTTTTTATTGCCTATATGCTGTTGCCAGTCTAAAGGGTCGGAAGCTGAACCCGTCATTACAATTTTGACGGCACCCTTGTTGTCATCTTCAGAATGCCACTCAGGTCGCAAGCGAATGATTTGATTATAAAGATCAACACAAATGCGCCTACTCATTGTAACCACCATAGCACGCCCCGCCATTGCATGAAGGCGTGCTTCGAGATGGGCAATCATATCTTCGGCAAGTTTTGACAATCGTTTTGGCGCTCCGACCAATTTTTCAACGCTTGTCCATTTGGATTTTTGTTTTTCTTGCTCGGAAGGTTCGTCACCTTCAATCATTGCATCAACGGCATTGTCAATCTGTTCCTGTACCGCGGGATCAAGCTCGAGCCGGACAAGACGGCTTTCATAATAGATCGGCACAGTTGCCTTATCTTCAACAGCACGAGAAATATCATAAATATCAACGTAAGAGCCAAAAACCGCAGGCGTGTTGATGTCTGCACGTTCAATTGGAGTTCCCGTAAAACCTATGAAACTGGCATTCGGCAATGCCTGGCGTACATAATGTGCATAACCATAGCGTGTTTCACCGGTTTTACGATCAATTTTTGCCGCAAAGCCATACTGGCTACGGTGCGCTTCGTCAGCCATAACAATGACATTACGCCGTTCGGTCAAGACGGGGTATTCGTTCTCTTCAGGAAGAGTACTGAATTTCTGCATGGTGGTAAAGATAACTCCACCGGAAGCGCGGTCGAGCATTCTTCGTAAACTATCTCTATCCTCAGCTTGTTCCGGTGTCTGTCGTATCAGGTCCTGATACATAGAAAAGGTATGAAACAATTGGTCGTCCAGATCATTGCGATCTGTCAACACCACCAGTGTAGGATTTTCAAGTTCGGGGCTCTTGACGATAAGTCCACCGAGAAAGGCCATTAACAAGCTTTTGCCAGATCCTTGCGTATGCCAGACGACGCCGCCCTTACGGTCGCCATCGCAAGCAGCTGCTGCAATAATGCGATTGAGTGCCTTTAATGCACCATAATATTGGTGATATCCGGCAACAATCTTGAACGGCCCATTGCCTTTATTACCAAAGACGATGAAGTCCTTAATGAGGCGTAAAAATCTGTTTTTTTCAAAAACACCTTTTATCAGCGTTTCATATTCACGTGGGCCGGCTGGCGTAAAATCACCATCAGCACCTGTTACGGTGCGCCATGGCATAAATCGTTCTTCCTCCGCAGTCAGTGAACCAATGCGTGCAGAAAGCCCATCAGAAGTCACTAAAACCGCATTGGTGCGAAAGAGGGAAGGAATTTGCTTTTTATAAGTCTGCAACTGGTTAAAGGCATTGCTCAAAGTTGCCTGTTCGGAAGCAGCATTTTTTAATTCGATCACGCCTAATGGCAGGCCATTGACAAAAACAACGATATCAGGCCGCCGCGTGAAACCGTTTTCAGCAACGGTAAACTGATTTGTAACCAGAAAGTCATTGTTCTCAGGATTTTTAAAATCAATCAACCACACCTTATTGCCAACGATCACACCATCATCATCGGCATATTCGACATCAACTCCTTCAATAATCATTTTGTGGATGCGGCGATTTTCTTCAACGAGTGAAGGCGTTTCAACAGCCAGTATTTTACGCAAGGCATCAAGGCGTGCATCTTCCGGAATTGTCGGGTTGATGCGCGCCAAGGCATTGAGAAGGTTTTTGGTGAGAATAACTTCATCATAGGCTTTACGCAGCGGCAAGGTTCCGTCAGGGCCTGACGCCTTGGGGTCGGCAATTTCATAGCCAAGCTCGGCGAAATATTCCAAACCTGCGCATTCAATATCGCACTCGTTCATACTCCCCCTGATCCCCCTTACGTGATTTTATGCTCGGCTGCTTTTTCAAGACCTTCTTTAATCCGCTTGGCGTCGTCAAGTGTCAATGGCGTAAATCTAATCAAATCAATATCACGAAGCTCTTTAGTCGCTTTAAGACCGGAATGGCGACCATAGAGTTTTTTGCCTGATGCATTTGTTTTTGTCCAAAGACGAGAAGCGGGGTATGGTTTTTTCTTGACGCCTTCAACATAAGCAGCGACTTTCATTGGGCACCATATATGTGCAGCCACATCGTCCACTATATGTGCTCGCCCATCGTTCTTTTCAAAAGCAAAACACAACCCGGAACCGGGTACAAAATAACGATTCATCTTTTTCTTCTGGTGCCCGTCGGGATGCTCTAACGCAAAGCTATCAAACATATCCAGCACGTCTTTCAGATCAGAGCGCTTCATCAATACCTCTTTATGAAAATTAGGTAGGTCTTTAAGTTTTACATTTTTTGTGGGATTGCAAAAGGATTATGAAGGCTCCGACAAATCATCATCGTCGCCCCCTATATCGGAAGCCTCCAGATTGCGAATGCGGTTGCGGAAAGTACGGTCAAAAGCCTCTATATATTTGATCAACCAATCTTGGTACTCATCCCAGCGTGAACGGTCCATAGGGTCAACATCGCGCAAATAAAGAATGATACGGGATGCACTCTTGTTTGGTAGCTCTTTCCATATCAGTTCATGACCAATTTCTGCTTCAATGTCATTCTTTTGTGCATAGAGTTGGTTATAAAAATCCTTGGCATTTTGATGATTGATATAAAGCTCGACGCCAATGCATTTATCACGGGTATTGTGAAGGCCACTCATATGAAAGCCGGAGCGGCCAATGCGAAAAACTGCCCAATGTTGCGGCATAGGCTTTTGCGGGCGAATATGAGAATTTTCTTTCAGCTTTTCCGCAAGTTGCGTCCAAAATTCCAGTTGTGCCGCCTTGATATCGGTCAATGTGCCCGTTTCGATTTGACGGGCAGCTTGCCCGACCGAGCGTGACCAATCATTCGGTTTGGAAACAATATTGAACTTGGGTGCAACAGGACTATCACCAATCTGCCATAGCTCTACCTCAAGGCCAAAGAACTTGAACTGGTCATCGGTAATATTGTTAAGCCAATCAAGTGCCGAGCGGTGCTCTTCGGTAAAATGCGTAGAAACCCAGATGATTGTTACCGCTTTAAGGCCAGAGGCATAGGTCAACAACTGGCCAAGATGAAGATGATCAGTGCGCTCCAATTGGTTTTCAATCAACACCCAGCTCTTATCGAGTGTATCCCTGCAGAGGATATCCGCACGAAATGGCCCCACATTCTTTTCCTGCGCTTCAATTTCAAGTTCCATATCTAGTGTTTCGGCCAATATATCCAAGTTTTGTGCAAGCCAAGGTGTGAAATGCTGCGCTTCTGTTTGCCAGATGTGGCGCACATCAACTTTTTTAAGAGAACCAAGTGAAGGTAAACTCATAAAACACCCCCCATTTTCTTTTCCAAATCATCAACAGATATTTCACCTGACATGAGCTTTGGCAACAATAAATCCCGCATTTCGGCTAGTGTATGGTTTTGATCTAGATTACTTCTGCAGTAGGAAAATAGTGGTGTCATGAGCGAAGCATATTTTTCTATAACAGTCTTATTTAAATAGGGAATCTGCAATCTATAAACATTGTTTCTATTTAAACCTGGAACAGCAGCATCGGTATTCATAGCTTTAAGATCAAACTGTTTTAGCAAGAAATATAGGTAAATAAGTGGGAATTCAGATTTGACATAAAAAACGGTATCTATAGGAAAGCTAGGTGAATTTTCCCAATAAATTGTCCCAATAGACCCTTTTCTCCCGATTATAATTGAGGGGCCATCTATTAAACATTCGTTATGGTATCCTGTAATTCCTCCTGATCCATAGACAGGAATTGATCCTTTAACTCTTCTTTTTTGGGGTAGCGATTTGCCATACGCCAATTCCAAGATATCTTGCAATTTTATGATCTCGCTGCCTAATGGTAAACCATCCTCTGCAAATTGATCTGGAAAGAGGCAAGCAATTTTCTGCGCTTGTGCGGGATTAGGAATCAAACCACCAAGAATAGCAACGGGATCATTTATGCCCTCGAGCTTGCGTTTGACCGGGCCAAAATCAACAAACCAATCCTGAAACACAGCCTGTGCCATTTGCTCCAGCGTTTCATTCATCTTTTTATTGAGTTCGATTTTCTGATCAAACAAATAAAGAGCATCAGCAATTAGCGTTTGATGTTTTACTGTAGATGGAACTTTAACAATTAAAGCGTGAACATCATTCCGGTTTATACCCGGTACACCACTTTTGTCATTAAATTGCTGCCAATCAATCGTTTTTAAAAAATAATATACAAATTTAGGGTTATTTCCTTTAAAATTGCACACATAAAGAGTTGTATTTAATGGCCAGAAATCTTCGTTGAGATAAAAAATTTCACCTATTGTTCCATATCGCCCAGTCACAACACCTGGCCCATGTACCATGGGAACATTATGAAAATCATTGATGCCGGACGAGGTCACAATAGGAATGTTTCCTTTATTGCGCTTGGTGTAAGGAAGGTCATAGCCTCTTTTGAGTTCTATAAACTCACCTAGTTCTATTTTGTCAAAAAAGTACATCATTTCTTTAAAGATAGAAAATTATTTAGCTTCCTTTGAAGTTTATTATTTTCGCCAAACAGCCCTAACAATTTCTCTTTCAAGGCAGCGAATTTTTCCTCAAAAGGTACACCATCATCTTCCTCCTCTTCCGTTCCAACATAGCGGCCGGGAGTCAGCACATAATCATTGGCTTTGATCTCTTCCAACGTTGCCGCCTTGCAAAAACCGGCTTCGTCCTCATAAGGCTCGAGCCCCGTTTCAGGTTTAGCACGGAAGCGATGATAGGTTGAAGCGATCTTGGCTATGTCATCGTCAGACAATTCACGCCGGACACGATCTACCATAAAGCCCATTTTACGGGCATCAATGAAGAGCACTTCCCCTTTTCGTTCGCGATGACCATTGGCACTTTTATTTTTGGCCAAAATCCACAAACAGGCCGGAATTTGTGTCGAGAAAAACAATTGCCCCGGCAATGCCACCATGCAGTCGATCTTATCATCTTCCAGTAATGCTTTGCGAATTTCCCCTTCGCCTGATTGCTGGCTCGACATTGAACCATTGGCCAGCACAACGCCGGCAGTACCACGTGGTGCGAGATGGTGGATGATATGCTCTAACCAGGCATAATTGGCATTTCCTTTTGGTGGAATGCCATATTTTTTCCAGCGGACATCATCAATCAGCCGCTCGCCACCCCAATCAGAAATATTAAAAGGCGGGTTTGCCAATATGTAATCGAAACGCAAATCGGGAAATTCATCTTTATGAAAGCTGCCTTCATTGTTCCAGTGAATTTCGGCATCAATGCCCTGAATCGCTAAATTCATCTTGGCGAGCCGCCATGTTGTATCGTTGATTTCTTGTCCGTAAATAGAAATGTCGCCGCCATGTTCATCAATAAATTTCTGGGATTGCACAAACATACCGCCCGAGCCGCAACAGGGGTCATAAACGCGACCTTTATAAGGTTCCAGCATCTCAACCAATGTGCGCACAACAGAACGGGGTGTAAAAAATTCGCCACCGCGTTTGCCCTCGGCACCGGCAAATTGCGACAGGAAATATTCATAGGCGCGACCAAGCAAGTCTTTCGCCTCGTCAAATTTATTATGCATGCCGACATCAGCGAACAAGTCTATCAGCTCGCCCAACATGGTTTTGTTCAGCGTCGGGCGAGCGTAGTTTTTTGGCAAAACGCCTTTCAAGCTTTTATTGGCTGGAATATTTTCAATCGCTGTCATCGCGCCATCAATTAACAAGCCGATTTCAGGACTCTTTGCGTTGGCTTGCAAATAGTTCCAGCGCGCTTCTTTCGGCACCCAGAAAACATTGTGCCCCAAATATTCATCCGGATCTTCAGGGTCGGCATATTCTTCGCCCAGCAATTCCTGATAACGTGCATCAAAGGCGTCAGAAATATATTTCAGGAAAATCAAACCAAGCGCGATATGTTTATAGTCCGACGGCTCCAGACCGCCGCGTAATTTATCAGCTGCCTTAAAAAGCTTAGCAGTAAAATTCAAATCCGGTGTTTTCTTTTTATGGTCCGCCATAGAGCGATCACCTCTTTTTTAGTGGATTGTTTGTGATTGCCAGTTCTAAAGAGCTTTAAAAAGCGAGGCAAGGCCAATTAGCTGATTCATATATTCAAACCTTGAAATAAGATAACAATATCAGCAATGTAGGTAGCAAAAAAGAAAATATGTGAACACCTATTATGCGCATATCGAAATGCGCCAACAATCGCTGTTTTGGCAAAAAATTTTTTAGTACTATGACATAGCTTACCAGCTATCTGGCGAAGTCAATTTTGGCGGCTCAAACTCATTTATCGGGAATTAATGTTTAAAATTGTTTTGTGTTTCCAGCCTCAACTAATCTGTAGCTTATCCTCTCCGAGCAGCGCGTATCGACGCGAAAGGTGAAAGCGACAGTAGAAAAACTGCTCCTTTTTAATCATTTATTTGATATTCGTTTAGCGATATATAAATGTATATAATTAAATTAATATATGTTCTATGGTAATTTAAAATATTATATGTTAATTATCTATTTTTTAAAAAATACCTATATATTCACAATACTGAATATAAAAATATACGTTGTAATATAAAAATTATTATTAGAAACCGATGTCATTTACGCGATAGAGAAAATAAATACCTTTTATTTTAAAATGCTCGTTAAAACTCCAGGTTTCACTACCAAAAATGCACTCAGAGCCGGAGCGCATAAAAAGCGCGGATAATAGCAGAAAATAAATCTCTTAAGAAAAAGATAGAATGTCACTCTTTGAAATCTTGTTGCATCGTATAGGATAAAAAGGAACATCATATGATCATGATGTCTTAATGGCGGAGGGACAGTTTCCTTTGCCATTGTTTCAAATTGTCCAAGACCGCTCCATTTAATTTGTTAGCAATATAAT
>CAMLBF010000016.1 GCA_946478235.1 uncultured Bartonella sp. | reverse complement strand
TATTACCTGACTAATACAATCGGTTTAATTATTTATAATCACAAATATTTTACACTATTTTATTAATATTATTTATTTTCTATTTTTAATTATACTCTTTTTGTTTCATGTTCTTGGTTTAGCAGACGTCTGTTATCTGCTGTCGCGACAAGATGAAATTGTACTTCTTTTTCGATTGTGTTGTTCCGCAGCACAAACAAAAGAGAAAACGGTTTTAGACTGTCATTTATTATTCAATCGTCACGAAAAACGGGGATGAACGATGAACCAAATTTTACATAAAACATTTCTAGACTCTTTGTTGGCATCAACGCAGCAAAGTCTTTTCTCAAAATCATTTGCTTTCGATTGGGCGCGTAGTGCAGGTTCCACTCTCGAAACAGTTGGAGATTTCGGCGGTGGCAACAAATTCACTGGTACCAACCAAGATGATACTGTCATTATCGGTGGCAACTTAACTGGTGGAAAAATTGAACGAAATGACGTTTATAATCGTGGGAGAACCAGCATTAATCTTCTTGATGGAAACGACACCCTGACCGTTAAAGGTAATGTTGCTCTTGGCGAAGATGAAGTGCTTTCTATTCTGGGCGGCAATGGCACCAATACGATTAATATAAATGGTGATGTCGATATCGCTCCCGATAGTTATGGCATTGAACTTTACCTTGGAGATAAAAAAACTCATTCCGCAATAAATGCATTAAACGTTGCCGGCAGTGTAAATGCTCATGTTCCTATATCAGTTGAATTGTACGGCGCTGAAAACCATATCGATATTGGAAAAAATTTTAATTCTTTCCAAGGTGGGGGCATGGAACTGCAAGCCGGTTCTAACAACAACGTAATAAATATACATGGCGATATAAATGTAGAAAAGGAGTCATTAATAGATATCCGTGGGTATAACATCAACTACGATGAGTTCTCATCATCATCAACCACAATTAATATTGATGGAAATTTAAATATCGCAGAGCAAGGCGATATGTTAATTGGCACAAGTAGTGCTTATGTAGAACTTAACTTTAAAGACATCGTCATTCAAAACGAAGGTCAGATTCATTTTGTATTTGAAGGTCCAGGTGATGAATCAGTAGTAAATCTTACGATCGATGGTGATATTTTATTATCAGAAGGTAGCAACTTACTATTTGATGCAGATGCCCACTGCAATCTTGTAGTTTCTGGATCTGTTGAAATTCAGAATGGCCACTTTGACCTATCTAGTTATGGCTCATCTAATATTAGTGGTGCACTATCTTTTCTAAATGGCATATCAAATGATGCGGGCGGTTTCTTCATCAGTGGAGCGTACGGTGATACGATAGATATACAGGGTGATGTTATTTCAAAAGATAGTGGTATCTTTGATAGTCATAGCGGAGGCGATAATTATTTCGCATTGTCAGGAGATAGTAGTGCTTTCACTTTAGTTGGCAATCTATCCGCTGCTAATAAAAGTATCAATGAGATTTATGGAAACGATGGTAATGACACTATTACCATTACCGGCAATGTGTCAGTTTCAGATGGTGGTAAAAACACGATTTCAACATATGGCGGTGACGATATCATTCATTTAAATGGCCGTATTGGGGCCGGCGCATTAGCTATTGATGCTGGTGATGGCAATGACACTTTGGTTCTAACAGCTGTGACACAAAGATTGTTCGAAACAGACTATAAAGAATGGCTAACAGATCTCTCTGCTTCAGGCTCTTTGGCAAAAAGTGGTTTGGAAACCATTCGCGTTGATGTTAACTTTATCCAACAGAGCAAGCTTGGCTGGCTTACAGACATTGTCAATAAGGCCAATGCTGATGGTGCACATATCACTCTTGAGGATAAAGCAGGTCATCAGCTTGTTAATCCTTCAGCCTATCTTGCACAAAACAATGATACACATAACCCAATCAATGATGTGCTTGATCACTATGCACCAGCAGCAGCCAATGCAGCACAACCAAAAGCTTTTGCTGAAAATGCTGCAAACTCATCAGGTGATGCATTTGCTGCACCACATTTTGATAACAACAGCTTCTTGCATGAGATGGAACAACAAGCCCAAGTTCATGCAGCAGCTGCGGCATAAATCAGTTTTGTTGGTAATATTGTGATTTTATAAAAACAAAGCTCCCTTTGGTATCATACCAAAGGGAGCACTTTTATTTTCGCTAACTGAAAACTAAAAGGCATAAGCAATTTATGTCTATTCTATTATTCCTGCTTGAATACCGATATCGCGCAATGAAAACTGCGCTCTTGGTCCGACCTGTTGGATAATAGCACTAGCACATATTGAACCAAGCCTTGCGCTATCGATAAAAGGCAAGCCATTGGTATAACCATATAAGAAGCCAGCGGCATAAACATCACCAGCGCCTGTCTGATCAATAACACGCTCTACCGGATAGGCATTAACTTCCAATGTTTCTTCTCGACTTGTAACAACAGAACCTTTGTCATTGCATGTTACGCATGCATATCCACGCACATCATTACGGATTGCCGTAATGGCTGTTTCAAATGATGGTGTTTCATAAAGTGATAAAAGTTCAGATTCATTGGAAAATACAATATCGACAGTTCCTGTACGAATGAGTTCCAAAAATTCATCGCGGTACCGATCAACGCAAAACGAATCCGAAAGCGTTATAGCCACTTGCCTACCATTTTCATGAGCAATTTTAGCAGCCAAACGCATGGCTTGTTTAGCGCGTGGTGGATCCCACAAATACCCTTCGAAATAAACCACCTTCGAGTTTGCAACTTTTGTCACTTCGACATCTTCCGGGCCAAACTCAACGCAAGCTCCCAAATAGGTATTCATCGACCGCTCGCCATCCGGTGTATTAAAAATCATACAACGGGCAGTTGTCGCCCCTCCTTCTAGTGGACGCGTATCATAGGCGACCCCCTGCCCTCTTAAATCATGCGCAAAAACCTGCCCCAAATGATCGGCAGCGACCTTGCCCATAAAAGCGGCTTTACCACCGAGATTGGCAATACCAGCGGCTGTGTTACTGGCGCTACCGCCAGATGTTTCTATAGCTTGCCCCATGCGCGAATAAAGCAGCTCCGCCCGTTGTGCATCTACCAAATTCATGGCGCCTTTGATAATGCCATTATTCACCAGAAAATCATCGTCCGCACGAGAAATTACATCAACAATTGCATTGCCAATTGCCAAAACATCATATTGGGCCATCTAACCGCTCCCTATTTTTCTGTATGAAATGCTTTAACTGTTTGGCATTTAAAAAACCAGAGTCTATTCCACCTCTTGTTTCACGAATTATCTATTCTATTTATAGAGCCATGATATTCAATGCTGCTTTACGCGCCTTCGAGCGCATTTTTACCCCACCATTCCGCTCCATGCTTTGGAAAGCCTTGGGCGCAACACTCCTATTGCTGGTATTGCTATGGTTGGTATTGCGTGAATTGTTTTTCTATTTTGTGTGGCCTTGGTTTGCGCAATTTGTGCCCAATATGCCTGATTGGGCTGGTTGGTTAGGGTTTATGGCCGCATTGGTCTTTTCTGTTGGTCTGGCATTATTGATGGCGCTGCTCGTCGCGCCTATCACAGCCATGATAGGTGGCTATTTTATGGATGATGCGGCCGAAATCATTGAAAAGACGGACTACCCGCAAGACCCCGCCGGTAAAGCGATGCCGCTTGGGCGCTCTCTTGTCATTTCCTTACGTTTCTTGGGCTTAAGTATTCTTGGCAACATTTTAGCACTTATTCTGTATTTTTTCCCCGGCATCAATCTGATAGCGTTTTATATCATCAACGGCTATCTGTTGGGGCGTGAATATTTTGAATTTGCAGCTTGCCGGCTACGCTCAGAAGAAGATGCGCACGCGTTTTACAAAGAGAATGCTTTTACCGTCTTTAGTGGTGGCGTTATCATAGCATTATTTGTGTCGATACCGGTATTAAACCTGTTAACACCGCTTTTTGCAGCAGCTATGATGACACATCTTCACAAAAGCTTGTCTCAAAAACAAGGGTATAGCACGCCAAAAGATATCAACCTGCATTAACATTTTCTCGACTTTGTTGTGGTTTTGTGACAACAAGAGAATATGAATCCGGAAATTAAAATATGTGGGTTAAAGACACCCACGGCGATTACAACTGCGATAGAAAACGGAGCCAGTTATATCGGCTTTATTTTCTTTTCAAAAAGCCCAAGAAACCTGACCATTGACGAAGCCAGCCATCTTAGGCCGCTTATAAAACTACCCGTAAAGCTTGTTGCTGTTACAGTTGATGCTGATGATAGTTTGCTTGATGCAATTGTTACCAATGTTCAACCAGACATCATCCAATGCCACGGGAAAGAAACACCAGCGCGCCTATTGGAATTGAAAAAGCGTTATGGACTACCGCTTATCAAGGCTTTTTCTATCCGCAATCAATCTGACTTTGATCTGATATCTGATTATTCGGGCATTGTTGATATGGTTTTATTCGATGCGAAAGCACCCGATGGATCACAATTACCGGGTGGTAACGGAATATCTTTTGATTGGTCATTAATGAAGTCGCTTGACGCGGACTGTAAAACCGTGCTTTCGGGTGGATTGAATGCAGGAAATGTCGAGCAAGCTATTGCTATGACACATCCCTCTGTTCTTGATGTCTCGTCTGGTGTTGAAAGTGCCCCGGGTGTCAAGGACGATAAATTGATTAAAGAATTTTTTGACGCAGTCAAAAAAACAATAATATAGTAAGGAGACTGACGTGGAAAAGTCGGCTGATCGCAATTCCTATAGAACTGGCCCAGATGATACGGGTATGTTCGGCATTTTTGGCGGACGCTTTGTTGCTGAAACATTGATGCCCCTTATTCTGGATCTGGAAAACGCTTATAAAGCGGCGAAAAATGATCCATCTTTTACCGCGCAGCTTCAGGATCTATCCACGCATTATGCTGGTCGCCCATCTGAGCTCTATTATGCGGAACGTTTAAGCAAATATCTGGGTGGCGCAAAAATATATCTTAAACGCGAAGATTTGAACCATACTGGTAGCCACAAAATCAATAACTGTTTGGGACAAATTTTGCTTGCCCAACGTATGGGAAAAAAACGGATTATTGCGGAAACAGGCGCAGGACAGCATGGCGTTGCAACAGCTACTGTTTGCGCACGTTTTGGTTTGCCTTGTGTTGTTTATATGGGGGCAACCGACGTAGAGCGGCAAAAACCGAATGTTTTCCGCATGGAATTATTGGGTGCCAAGGTTAACCCTGTGACGGCAGGAAGCGGAACACTAAAAGACGCCATGAATGAAGCCTTGCGCGATTGGGTCAGCAATGTTGAGGATACTTATTATCTCATTGGCACGGCAGCTGGTCCTCATCCTTATCCAGAAATGGTACGTGATTTCCAATCTGCTATTGGCAATGAAGCGAAAAAGCAGATTGTTGAGCGCGAAGGACGTCTACCGGATATGCTGATTGCAGCTGTTGGTGGTGGTTCCAACTCTATTGGTCTATTTCACCCATTTCTTGATGATAAATCGGTCAAAATTGTTGGCGTTGAAGCTGGTGGTAAAGGGCTGGACGGTGACCAGCATTGTGCATCAATGACAGCAGGAAGCCCAGGCGTGCTTCATGGCAATCGCACTTATTTACTACAAGATACTGATGGTCAAATTCTTGAAGGTTATTCAGTTTCTGCCGGTCTGGATTATCCAGGTGTAGGACCAGAACACTCATGGCTGAAGGATACTGGTCGTGTACAATATGTACCAATCCTGGATAAAGAAGCTTTAGAGGCCTTCCAATTGTTGACACGTTATGAAGGCATTATTCCAGCGCTTGAATCGGCACATGCTGTAGCGCAAGCCGTAAAAGAAGCACCTAAAATGGGCAAAGATCAGGTGATTATTGTTAACCTTTCAGGTCGCGGTGACAAAGATGTGCACACTGTGGGCAAACTTCTTGGCATGGATATGTAAAAAGAGAAAGCGCTATGACAACTCGTATAGACAAGACATTTGCTGAAACAGCAAAACAAAACCGTCCTGCACTCGTTACATATATGATGGCAGGTGACCCTAATTTTGAAACATCACTGGAAATTATGAAGGCTTTGCCAAAGGCCGGTAGCGATGTTATCGAACTTGGCATGCCCTTTTCTGATCCTATGGCAGATGGTCCTACAATTCAGGCTGCTGGTATCCGCGCCCTTAAAGCTGGTCAAACACTTAACAAGACACTGGAACTGGTACGTGAATTCCGCAAAAGCGATGATAAGACCCCTGTTGTGTTGATGGGATATTACAATCCAATTTATGTTCATGGCATTGCTGATTTTTTAAAAGATGCCAAAAGTGCTGGCGTTGATGGACTTTTGGTTGTTGATTTACCACCTGAAATGGATGAAGAATTGTGTTTGCCAGCATTAGACGCTGGAATTAACTTTATTCGACTGGCAACACCAACAACAGATGACAAACGCTTGCCTAAGGTTTTGTCCAACACGTCGGGTTTTGTCTATTATGTTTCCATGACCGGCATAACCGGACAGGCACTACCCAATACAGATATTGTGGCAGAAGCTGTTACAAACATTAAAAAACACACCTCTTTACCAGTGGCGGTTGGTTTTGGTATTAAGACCAAGGAACAGGCCACAAAAATTGGTCGTGCTGCTGATGGCGTTGTTGTTGGTAGTGCTATTGTCAATGCAATAAGCTCTACTCTTGATGAAGAAGGCCGCGTAAAAGGCGATGCTGTAAAAGCAGCAAGCGACCTTGTAAAACAATTAAGTGAAGGTGTACGAGAAGCCCGTTAGGCGATATCGTATAAATTCCATAAAAGAACAGGATAAGGTGACATAAGATGAACTGGATTACCAATTATGTTCGTCCGAAGATCAACTCGATGTTTGGCCGCCGTGAAATACCGGAAAATCTGTGGGTGAAAGACCCTGCAAGTGGTGAAATGGTGTTTCACAAGGATCTGGAAAAAAACCAGTTTGTTGTGCCAACATCCGGTTACCATATGCGTATTCCAGCAAAAACGCGCCTTGAAAACTTTTTCGATGAGAGCGCTTATGAACTTTTGGAAAATCCTAAAGTTGCCATCGATCCATTAAAATTCCGCGATGAAAAACGTTATATCGACCGCCTCAAGGATTACCGTTCTAAATTGGGCGTTGATGACAACATCATGAGCGCACGTGGAACAATCGAAGGTCTGCCAATTATTGCAACTGTGCAAGATTTTGCATTTATGGGCGGTTCTCTTGGTATGGCTTCAGGCGAAGCTATCATAAAAGCTTTTGAAACTGCTATCAGAGAAAAACGCCCATTAGTGCTATTTGTTGCCTCGGGTGGCGCGCGTATGCAAGAAGGTACGCTATCTCTCATGCAAATGCCACGCACAACCGTTGCGGTGGAAATGATGAAAGAAGCAAAACTTCCCTATATCGTTGTACTAACCAACCCGACGACGGGCGGTGTTACTGCATCTTACGCTATGCTGGGCGATGTTCATATTGCAGAACCTGGTGCCATGATTGGTTTTGCAGGTCCTCGCGTTATTGAACAAACCATTCGTGAAAAATTGCCAGAAGGCTTCCAGAGTGCGGAATATCTGCAAAAACACGGTATGGTTGATATGGTTGTGTCTCGCCTCGAGCTTAAATCGACAATAGCCAAACTTCTTCGGCTTATGATGAAGCAACCAGCCGTTGAAAACCATGCATCACGGGCCCATGGCAATAAAGCTGACTAATAAGCTAAATGACACAAAGCCGCGTTGAGGAATTAATCAATGATCTGTTGATACGCTTTCCGAAAGGTTTTGATCTTTCTTTAACGCGTATCACCCGATTATTAGAAGCTCTTGGCAACCCCCATTTAAGGTTGCCACCGGTTATCCATATTGCTGGTACCAACGGTAAAGGATCGGCCGCGGCTAATTGCCGTGCCTTGCTTGAAAGTGCTGGTTATAGTGTCCATGTCCATACATCACCGCATTTGGTTTATTGGAATGAACGTTATCGGCTTGGAAAAAAGGGCGGTGGTAGCTTTGTCGATGATAAGACACTTGCCGATGCACTTCAGCGTGTAACTGCCGCCAACAACAACCAACCCATTACTGTTTTTGAAATATTAACGGCTGTCGCCTTTTTACTGTTTGCTGAACACCCAGCCGATGCCGTTATATTGGAAGTTGGTTTGGGAGGTCGTTTTGATGCAACCAATGTTATTCCAAAGCCAGCCGTATCGCTTATCATGCCCATCGCGCTTGATCATACTGCCTTCCTCGGCGACACTGTCGAAAAAATAGCGTTTGAAAAAGCCGGCATTATCAAACAAGGCGCTCCGGTTGTTATCGGAAAACAAGAAAGTGACAGTGCGCTAGATGTGTTGTCCAATATTGCCGCAAAAAGACATGCGCCATGCAAAATATTCGGACAAGATTATCAAGGCTATGAAGATCATGGCCGTATGGTTTTCCAAAATGAAGATGGCTTGAAAGATTTGCCATTACCAAAACTCTCTGGAGACCATCAAATTGCCAATTCTGCTGCTGCGATCGAGGCTGTATTGACGGCGGGCTTTAAGCTGACAGATGAAGCTATAGCAAATGCTATGCATGCGCTGTCTTGGCCTGCCCGTATGCAAAAAATAACACATGGTCGCATCGTGGATCAGTTGCCCAAAAGTTTAACCATATTTCTAGATGGCGGACATAATCCTGCTGGCGCACAGGTTATTGCAAACGAATTACGGCACTGGCAACAAAAAGGCGTGCCCCCAATCATTATGATAACAGGCATGATTAATACCAAAGACTCGGTTGGATATTTCAGCGCCTTCAAAGGACTGGTAGAAAAAGTCTATACTGTGCCAGTCTTATCAAGTGAAAATGGTGTACCTGCTGAAACCCTTTGCGATATGGCGAAAGCCACAGGACTTACAGCAGAAGTTATGGCAAACATTGATGCAGCATTACACCATGTTGCGGCAACAACGCCTCATCAGACCGTTCTGATTGGTGGTTCTCTGTATTTGGCTGGTGAATTTTTGCAACAAAATAACACTTCACCACAATAGTGTGCCAAAAATCATGCGATAATTGAATGAGAATGTTTCTAAAGACTTGCGTTTAAATCAAAACAGGCTAAACCATTATATGGCAAAGATTTACGACTTTTAAGGAGTTCATCCATGGCGCTCAGTACTGTGCTCTACCAGCATCCGAAATTAATAACCGTTTTTGGTGGTTCTGGTTTTGTCGGCCGCCATGTTGTTGAAACACTTGTGAAACGTGGTTATCGTGTACGCATTGCCGTACGCCGCCCTGAAGTTGCCTATTATATGTTGCAAATAGGTGAAGTTGGTCAAACACAAATGTTGAAGACCAATGTGCGCAATCGTGAGTCGGTCGCAAGAGCGCTCATCGGTGCTGATGCTGCCGTTTTCCTTCCTGGTTTGCTTTATTCTTCTGGTAAAAATAACTATAAAAATGTGCAAGTTGAAGGTGCAAAAAACGTTGCCGAGCTTGCAGCAAGTGCAGGCATTCCACTTATTCATATGTCTGCTTTGAACGCAGACATTAATGCGTCCCTTTCATATCCAAAAACAAAAGCCTTAGGCGAACAAGAAGTCCAGAAAGCGCATCCAAAAGCAATTATCATGCGCCCTTCTGTTATTTTTGGACAAGAAGATTCATTTTTTAACAAATTGGCAGATATGTCGCGGTTCACTTGGGTTATGCCTATGTTTGGCGGCGGCGAAACAAAACTTCAACCTGTTTACGTGGGTGATATTGCAAAATTTGTTGTTGCAGCGCTTGAGGGTAATGTTCCTGAAGGCAAAATCTATGAGCTTGGTGGTAAGGAAGTCATAAGCTATCGCCATGCAATAGAAGAAATGTTGAAAGTTATTCAACGCAAAAAAGCATTCGTTTCAATCCCATTTTCTTTGGGTAGTCTGATCGGTAGTGTCTTTGGCATAATTGGTAAAATTCCAATGATTCCAACAGTAACCACATCTGAACAAATCAAATTGCTCAAAACAGATTGTATTGTTTCAGACGAAGCCAAGCGTGAAGGACGCACCCTCGAGGGTGTTGGTATCAACCCTAGAGCAATGGAAGCTGTTTTGCCTGCTTATTTGTGGCGTTTCCGTCCGCATGGACAGTTTGCTAAAAATGCGCGCAATTACAAGCAAGATGACGTAAAGATTTAAAATATCAGTCTTTATCCATTTTAATCTCTGCTCGTAAGTGATTTTCTATTAGTTATGAAGCTGCCTGATAAGCATCTAAGCTTTTTATCAGGCAGTTTGGGTAGTCGTGGTTACAGTCTTTAGCTTTTAACCAATTTTGGTTTTCACCATTCTATAAACACTATCACCAATAATTAAATTGAACATACGTCGGCTATCCCTATCTATCCTCACCTTTATCCCGCTCCCTATGACGAGAAAATTGAGGCTTTGAGGCTTTGAGGCTTTGAGGCTTTGAGGCTTTGAGGCTTTGAGGCTTTGAGGCTTTGAGGCTTTGAGGCTTTGAGGCTTTGAGGCTTTGAGGCTTTGAGGCTTTGAGGCTTTGAGGCTTTGAGGCTTTGAGGCTTTGAGGCTTTGAGGCTTTGAGGCTTTGAGGCTTT
>CAMLBF010000015.1 GCA_946478235.1 uncultured Bartonella sp. | reverse complement strand
TGCACGCATATAAATTGCGAACAATAAAATTGCAAATTGTTAGATCGGTCAGAAGGAGCTCTTGTTCTGTTGTCACTGCGCCGTAATCACTATGCACCGGGAGTTCGTTCTCTTATTCGTCCTTTTATTGCATAAGATATATTATGGAACTTTTTTATATCGGGCACGAGAGACGGGGACGCTGGTCGTTGATCAAATCAGCAATAAAAATGTCCAGAAAATAATAAAGCTCCTCATTATTGATAACCAACCCGACATAAATACCATGCCGATGTTTTGGTATGTTGAACTGGCACTTTCTCCGGTTTTGTGAAAACAAAGGTCTCAACCGCTATAAATACGCCAAAATAGTTAGGACTCTTATTCTAAGTTGTAGCCAAAATTTATCGAGCCTAGCGACTGACAAAACGTGTAACATTTTTCAAGTCATTTATTGAAACCCGGCCGAGCATCGTCATAGCTTTTTGCAATTCCATTGCCAAAATGGCGATCATCGCATCAGCTCCCTGTTCATCTGCGGCAGCCAATCCCCAAAGTGGTGCTCTACCAATAAAAACAGCCTTGGCGCCGTAAGACAGCAGTTTCAATACGTCACTGCCGCGACGCACGCCGCTGTCGACGAAAACCGCTAGGCGATTGTTTAGAGCTTCAACGATTTGGCCCAGCACATCCAAAGGTGTGACAGCAATATCCAAATTTCTCCCACCATGCGCGGAAACCACAATGCCGTCTGCGCCGATTGCCTGTGCTTTTTGGGCATCGTTGACACTTAAGATCCCTTTTACAATGATCTCGCCGCGCCATTTTTTACGCAGCTCTGCTACATCATTCCAATTCAACAAATTTTCGAGCTGCAAATCTTGTGATTGCACCGACGATGTAACGTTATGGCGGAAGTCTTGCGGGTAATGCCCGTAAGATGGCATTCCGCCAGAACGCAGATATGGCAATAAAACGCGAAAAAACCAGCGAGGATGGGTTGCAACATCCAAACCGGCCCGTATGGAAGGCCGGAATGGTATTGAAAAACCGTTTTTCAAATTGTATTCACGATTAGGCGAGACCGGTGTATAAGCCGTAATCACCAGCGTTGTCACGCCGCTTGCCCAAACACGATCCAATAATTGATCGGTCAATGCGCGGTTTTTCCAGACATAGAGCTGAAACCATAAATCCGCATCAGGCACCCCTGCCCTGATATGCTCCACTGGTGTGACCGATTGGGTAGAAATCGTAAATGGTATCCTGGCTCGCTCTGCAGCGCGCGCTAGTTTCACTTCCCCGTCAAATGACACAAGTCCTGCCAATGCTGTAGGCGCTATCACCAAAGGGAGTGCGTGAGTTTTCTCGGCAAACATAAAATCGGTTTGAACTGTTTCCAATCCGCTTAGAACTTCAGGAACGAAGCGCACACTATCGAGCGACTGGCGTAATTCTGTCAGAGCGATTTCATCTTCTGTTCCACGGTCAATATATTCAAAAAGAAGACGGGGAAGTTTCTTTCGCGCATAGGCTCGAAAATCATAAAAATTATGGAGCTTTGTCTCCATGTTCCTCCCCCCCCTTCATGCTTCTCCCCCTTCTCTTTAGCTATGGTTTTCTATTCAAGCTTGTCTGCGGCGCGTAGGAATTAAACTTGGAAAATGAAATGGATGTAGCCGCCACTTGTACATACGGCGCCAGCTCTTCTTCTGCCCGCTCGACTGTCCAGCGTGTGGTTGGCACAGCAATGTTCAAGCCCGCGACTGCTACTCCGTGCTCATCCGTAATGGCGGCTGCAATGGAAATATCGCCCATAACCGTTTCATTAGTCACGATGGCGTAGCCTCGTTCGGCTGCCTGTTGCACGCGGTCGCGGATTTTTCGTGGATCGGTGACCGAAAACGGCGTCAGCGCCTCAAGTCTGGTCTGCGCCAACACGATATCGAGATCCTCTGAAGGACGGCGCGAGAGGATCGCTGTGCCGGTTGCTGTAAAGACGGCAGGCAATCGGCTGCCAATAGTAATATCGACATTGACCAGATGCTGCCCGGGGAAACGTGCGACAAATACTACGTCGGCGCCGTCCAATTCCTGTAGATTTGTCGTTTCTCCAATATCACGACTGATGGCCAAAAGATAAGGCGCAGCTTTGTCGATCAATTCGTTCGAGCGCAAATAATCATAAGAAAATTGCAGTATTTTGGGCGAAAGCGCATAATTACGCGTTTGATGCACCCGGCGCAAATAACCCAAGGTTTCCAAAGTGTAGACGATGCGTTGGGCTGCACTCCTATCCAATCCTGCACGCTTTGCAATGTCGGATAAAGGCAAATGGCGCTGCGGCCCGTCAAAGGCATGCAGCACCCTGAATGTTTTTTCCGTAGACCCGATAAAAAGTGAAGAACCTTTCGGATCCTTCTCCTTTTTTTTCGTTTGCTTGTTTACATCTGCCGAGGATCTGCCCATTATGCCACTTCCACTGCCAATAACGTTGTTGCGCTTATAAAGACACGCACGCCAATATGCAAAATCTTGCGAACGACATTATTTTCCAGAATATTCGAAACGTTCAAGCAATTCACCATAAACCGCACGTAAAGAAGCGCGTAATGTCTCGGCTGGCTGTTCCAATGGCATAAGAACATGGGGAGCGTTTACGCCAACCATATCCAGTACCGCTTTCATAGGCCCCGGATTTGTTTCGGCAAATGCCAAATTCATCATCGGAATCAATGCCTGGTGAATCTTCAAAGCTTCATCAAGCCGCCCTTGTGAACACAGGTCGAACACTCTGCGCCATGCTTTGGGCAACATGGTTGCTGTCACCACAATGCCGCCGACAGCACCTGCTACCATATGAAGAGGAAACAACGTATCTTCACCGCTTAAAACCGCAAAATCCGACCCTACGCCTGCCATGATACGAAGGAAATGATACATATCCGTGTTACATGCCTTCATACCAATAATATTTTCATGTCTCGATAGCTCATGCAAAACGTCCGGACTGATTGCAACACGTGTTCGATAGGGAATTTCGTAGATCAATACAGGAACAGGCGATGCATCGGCGTAACGCATGAAATAGTCACGGAGACCATTTTGTGTAGGGTTTGTATAATAGGGTGTAAGAACGAGCAGAGCATCCGCTCCGGCGCTTGCCAGTTCCTTTCCTGATGCACAAGCGTCATAGAAACCGGTATCAAGAACGCCGGCAATAACGGGCACCTTTTTATCTATTGCCTGCGCGGTCAAACCAACAAAGCGCACACGCTCCATCCTTGACAAAGCCCCATATTCACCTGTTCCGCCAAGCGTCAGGATACCATCTATGCCCTGTTTTGACAGCCATGAAAACATTGCGTTTGAGGCTTCAACATCCACGACATTGTCCGTGGTCACAGGTGTGGGAACGGCGGGGATGATGCCTTTAAGGCTTTTTGCGTTCAACATGATAATCAATAACCTTTCAAAAATGTATACGCTTGTTCAACGCTTTATGCTGCGTTGACGAAATTTGTCGGCAACAAAGATCAGAATAGCGATAAAGATCAAAATCCCGCTTGAAACAGCAGCAATAACAGGCGAAACGGATAGGGTGACTTCGTCCCAGAACTGTTTTGGCAAAGTTGTTGTCACGCCGCCCGTCGAAAACAGAGCAATCGTCAATTCATCGAACGAGGTTGCAAAAGCAAATAGAAAAGATGAGAACATGCCGGCGCCCAAAATCGGGAATGTTATGTCTTTCAAGACCTTCCAAGGGCGCGCGCCCAAGCTTTGCGCTGCCAGATCCAACCGCACATCATAGTTGCGCAGAACCGCCATCATCGTCATCACCACATAGGGGACCGCAACAACGGTATGTCCAAGGATAAGACCGAAAATTGTGCCGACCAACCCCAATTGGGCAAAGACATAGAACAAGCCGACAGCAACAATGATACGCGGAACGATGACAGGAGAAAGAATGAAAGCCAGCATAAAAGCTTTCCCCCGCATCTGTGAACGCACCATTAGAAATGCTGCCGGTACGCCAATCAGCATTGACAGGATTCCCGTTCCCGATGCGATCACCAATGAACGCCATATCGCTTGCATCCAAACGGGTGAATTCCACACAGCTTCATACCATCGCAACGTAAAACCATTTGGCGGCCATGAAAGGTTGGCGGTGCTGAAGGATAAAGGGATCATCAAAAACGCTGGTAGACTGATCACAACAAGCAATAGCCAGACAAAAAGACGTGTACCGAAGTCTGCCTGTTGTTTCTCGCTTTGACGACGGGGAAAGAGCGACAAGACACGGTCGCAGAGGTCGCCGATCAAAGATAGCAAGCCATTACCAAAGCGGCGTAGCCATGAATCGCGCTGGGCGCTATTGGCAGAATTATCACCAGTCAAGCTTTCAAAACCGAATATACGATCGTAAACGATGAAGATGATAATAACGACCAAGAGTAGAAAAACGGAAACCGCACCTGCGAGCCCCCAGTTCAGGGTTTGTTGTATCTGGTCGATAATCAATTGGGTAATCATCGTTTCACGGCGTCCGCCCAGAAGCGCAGGCACGATGAAGAAACCGATAGAGGTGACAAAAACCATAATGCTTGCGGCAGCTACGCCAGGCATGGACAAGGGGAAATAGACTGTCCAGAAGGCTTTTGCCGGTCGAGCACCCAAAGTGCCTGCGGCTTTTGGCAAGTTACGATCAATATTTTCCATGACTGACAGCATGGTCATCACAGCCAATGGCAACATGGCATGGACCATACCGATCAAGACAGAATTCAGCCCGTAAAGAAGGTTGAGGGGTTGGTTGATCAGGCCTGACGACATCAAAGTGCTATTGATCACACCGTTACGTCCCAATATGACAACCCATGCAAAGGCCCGCACCAGAAAACTTGTCCAAAAAGCAAGCAAAACCCAGAATATCAACCGCCCCTTCGACTTTTCACTTGCCGTCGATATGACATAAGCTACGGGATAACCGAGCAGTACCGCAAAAAACGTCGTCAAAAACGAGATTTTCAACGTCAGCCACATAACATTAAGATAAAGCGAGGAAGCAAAGAGTTGTTTATAGGGAAGAACAGACCAGCCATCCTTGCCCCAGACACTAAGGAACAGAAGCTGCGCCACCGGATAAACCAGAAAAGCTGCCAAAAGGAGTATAATGGGAGCGCCCAAAAGTATGGGTTTGCACCAACGCGATGATGGTTTTGAGGATGCAGATGAATGCGTCATTCTTTCCCCTCCATCAAGCCGGTATGACAACGGCATCACGACCGCGCCACGAAAGGTTGAGCACATCGCCAGCCTTGTAATGCGCGTCGTCGTTGCGTGTCGGGAATGATGCTACAAGTTGCCCCTGCCCCTCCTCTATTGGATTGAAATATATCTTCGTCAAACTTCCGGTCACCATAACATCGTTGACACAGGCTTTTATCGTATCAGCGCCCGCTTCGTCGGAAATAACGATATTTTGCGGTCGTATCATGATCCGGACATTTTGCTGATTTGCCACATCGACATTATTGCGCATGGCTTTGATTGTAGCGCCCGACCTGAGAACCCTCAGTGTAATCTCTTCGTCACTGCCGGAACTGACATCAGCCGAAATAATGTTGGATTCACCCAGAAACTCGGCAACAAATAAAGAACGCGGGCGAAAATATAAATCGGCCGGTGAGCCAAGCTGCGCTATCTGTCCGGTATTCATGAGACAGATACGATCAGACATTGTCATCGCTTCTTCCTGATCATGGGTGACGTAGATAATTGTGGTTCCCAGATCGCGATGCAATTGCTTGATCTCGATCTGCATATGTTCCCGAAGATTTTTGTCCAACGCACCGAGCGGCTCATCCATCAGGATGATTGATGGACGATAGACCATGCAACGCGCCAGAGCGATACGCTGTTGTTGACCGCCCGATAGCTCTCTGGGGTAGCGTTTGGCCACATGTGGCAGCCGCACCATATCCAACGCTTCCTGCGCCATTCGCAATGCTTCATTGCTTGCGACCTTGCGCATGCGTAGCGGAAAAGCAATGTTTTCTAAAATTGTCATATGTGGGAAAAGCGCATAATTTTGAAACACAACACCAAAATCACGTTCATGTGGCGGACGATAGGTCATATCGCGTTCTCCCACCACCACAAATCCCGCATCTGGACGGGTCAAGCCGGATATAAGATTAAGCAATGTGGTTTTACCTGATCCCGACGGCCCCAAAAGCGTAAGAAACTCACCCGCTGGTACAAACAGGTCGGTTGGTGCCAGCGCGACAAACTCGCCATAGCGTTTTTCAAGTTGTTTGACTGTCAAACTGAATGAAGACATGCCGTGTTCCTCTTATTGTTTTTTGCGAGATTTTCATTCGAGCGGGTATAGCAGAGGGCATAAGCCACGCATGATAGAAGTGGCCTAAATCGATCTCATATATGTCGGGGAAAGGTTACCCTCTCCCCGACATTATCAGCCCAAAAGCCATTGGTTATATTGCTCGATTACCTTGGCTTGATTATCGCGCCAATAAGCCGCGTTAATCTGCAACCCCTTTTCGCTATTGGCCGGGAAGCTCGGCGAATTCTTTGCAATTTCAGGTTTGATGAAATTGAATGCGTCAACCTGCGCAATACCGGCGGGAAAGAATTTCATCAATCCTGCATTACGTTCGGCATCGGAGGCAAAAATGATAAATTCGCGGCACAGATCTGCATTGGGTGTTCCCTCCAATATGGCCCAATTGTCCACGCCCCAGATATTTTGATCCCAAACGACACCGATATCTGTACCGGCAGCTATGGCCGAGTGGGCACGCGAAACCCAGGTCGGCACCATATCGACTTCACCAGATTGCAACATTTGTTCCACTTGGGCGCCGCTTGTCCAGAAAACATCGATATCTCGTTTGATCTGGTCCAGCTTCTTGAATGCTCTGTCGATATCGCAGGGTTAAATATCCGCGCTGGCCACGCCATCGGCGAAAAGTGCTTCCTCAATGGTATCAAAAGGATGGCGGCGCAATGCACGACGACCTTCAAATTTATCCTTATCAAAAAAGTCCTTCCAGGCAGAAGGTACGGTTTTACCTTTAAACGCTTCGTTCCGATAGGCCAGAACGGTTGCATAAATATTATTTCCAACGCCCCATTCACTCATATATTTTTGCGGGATTGTAGCAATCGTCGGATTGCTTTCCAAATTATGCTTTTGTAGATATTTTTTGTCTCCGCTTGTCAGCATCAAGATTGTCGGCTGGGAAATCTTTGCCATATCCCAAGTGTAACTTCCCGCCTCAACCATTGAACGAATTTGGGCAGCAGGTTCGGCATTGGCAGGAACGCTGATAACCTCGATACCGGTTTTTTCTGTAAAAGGACGATAAAACACCGCGCTATAAGCAAGGTTATAGATGCCGCCATCATCGCGGATCGTTATCCGCTTTTTACCCTGTGCCTGCGATGGGCTCCATATCGCAGGCACAGCCAAGGTCCCCATCGTCAAAGCTGCGGTTTTCAATAATTTTCTTCGTGAAATTTTGTTCTTCATCATGCTCTCCTCTTCATGGTCAGATTTTATTATAATTTAGGCCTCAACCTTGATCTGCAGGCAATAATTTGCTGGGGTTGAGCAAATTCTTCTTGTCAAAAACCGACTTTATTGTGTGCATCAACCTCAGCTCTACCAGTGACTTGTAATGCGCCATTTCGGGCAATGAAACACGTCCGATGCCATGTTCGGCACTGAACGTCCCATGGAGGTGCATCGCCGCATCATCCACAGCACGACGCAGCCGAACAGCCAGAGCATCTCTATCCGCGCAATCCTTCCAATATTCGAATGATAAAAGTGGAATAAAATGGATATTGCCGTCGCCGAGATGACCGACAACAATGATGGGCAAATCGGCAATAATTGCGTGAACATTTTTCGTCGCTTGGCGGATAAAGTCGGGGATAGCCGAAAGTGGCACCGCACAGTCGGTTGTTAATCCAATACCAGCCTTTTTATTGGCTTCGGATACGCTATGCCGCACTTCCCAAAAGGTTAAACGCTGCGTTTCGTTTTGCGCGATAACGGCATCCTCTATCAAACCCGCTTCAAACGCTTTTTCAAGTACGTTTTGCAACGCTGCATCCAGTTCTTGCGGGGCGCCATTATCGGATAATTCAAGCAGGAGTTGCCATTCGAAGGCAGTCTCTAAAGGCGCACGCCTATCATGCACATGCTCTACCACCAGATCAACCTGCAATTGGTTGAGGAGTTCAAAAGCAGTTAGCTGCGAGCCGCATTTTTCCTGCACGAGTGGCAAGAGCTGCAATGCTGCATCAAGCGATGTCAACCCGACCCATGCCATAGCATGATTTTTTAATAGTGGATGCAGCTTTAAAACAGCAGCGGTGATTATTCCCAACGTACCCTCCGAACCGATGAATAGCTGTTTAAGATCATAGCCGGTATTGTTTTTACGCAGCCGATTAAGCCCGCTCCATATGCTGCCATCGGCAAGCACAACTTCCAACCCCAGAACGTTTTCACGTGTATTGCCGTAGCGTAGAACGGATGTCCCACCGGCATTTGTAGCTATCGTACCGCCAATCTGGCACGAACCTTCCGCACCCAAACTGACAGGATAGAAGCGGTCGTGTATCAGCGCAGCGTCATGGATGTTAGATAGAATGCATCCGGCATCGACATCCATCGTGTTGGTCACAATGTCGATATGTCGGATGCTGTTCATACGGTCAAGATTGAGGATGACGGGTAGTCTTCCTTGCGCATCAGGAACCGCACCGCCACATAGACTGGTATTGCCGCCCTGCGGGATAACCGGAATATCATTCTCGAAACAATAGCGCATCGCTTTGGAAACGGCCTGCGTCGTATCAGGTCGCAATAGGCACAATGCTTCCCCGCGGTAACGGCCGCGCCAATCTTCGGTTGCCGATTGTAGTTCGATTTCGTCTGTTGATACAGTTTTCTCGCCCAATAGCTGAACGAGCGCCCCAATATGCTCTTTGTTCCCCATTTTAATCTCATTACGATTGGATTAACTTTAATAAGAATAGAATAATCGAAATGAATATTAATGCAAATGAATCTTGCATTTATCTTGCAGAAAAATCATGGATTAAGGCACAGTCCAATTTAAAATATGCGCATTGCCTTTTTTTGTTATACCTCGAATACATTTTCGGCGTCGCAAGATTTAAACTTGATATATGTCAGAACGTGGTACGCATTTCCAATGCTCATGTGATTTCGGACCAATTTAACAAGGTGAAAACTGCCAAAAAGTTATACCTTTGCAGCGCATTTCATTTACGAGCGTCAAAACTTCTGCAACAGCGGTTGCATCACCGCTATCAGGACGGTCTTTTTAAAGGCTTTAAACCGACTTCAACAAGGGGTTCAAGCGCGCAACAAGTTTTCATGTAACCGTGTCGATGGTTATTCCCTTGACAATAGCAGAAAAACTATGGCCGGCTCGCTTTTTTCCCTCTATTTGTTAAAGGATTTGCGATCGTATAACGCATGATCTGACAAGAACCAGCTATCAGATCAAAAAACCTGAACTTTGAATTAACGTTTTGTGCTCCCTGTGAGAAGATTGAAGACAATCAAAAGGTATCTTCAGACCAATCATGGAAAAGATTAGAAGAGATGCTGCGTTACATCCCGATGACTTGGTATTCAGTCTTTTAGGCAAAGGTTTAGAAACCCGTTGCTTCAATGGACAGTACTTATTGGGTAGTGATCATTCAGTTCTTGTCGATAACAAACCGGTGACCGTTTCTAATCAGCAAGCAGGAACGGCAACTACATAGTATTTACCTGATTGCAATCAATCATTGAAACTGCTCATATTCCGGAACTAGATGCCGTTCAGCTTCGCGACATTGGATGATAAACGCGATCATAATATATTTTTCCGTGACCAATAATATCTTTGACGGGCGTGGTCGTTCCAATGCCGCACTTGGGCTTTGGCAACGGGCTTGCACTTCGAAAACTGACTTGAACAAGGAAAATTATAAAGCTCCTGATAAATCCATGACGAACCTGGAAAGCGATAGCTGCGAGCCATTAATTATCACAACCAAACATCTCGTTATTCCAACCTCTCATGAAGCCAATGGCCGCCGTTTGCTCAATGCGCTTTTACCTGAAAGCCGAACCAATGAAATAGGCTGGAATCGTTACCGTCCTACCTTTAAGACGAAGGGCCTTGCAATGAACGATCCGACAGAAGAATTGACCAAACTTTTGGATGAAGACATGTTTCTTGCATTTGTCGAGCATTATGATGATTGCCGTCTTTCTATTCCAAAGGTCAAATCAAGCGGTAATCGAATCCAATCGGCAATGATGCAGATGGAAAACTGGTGCGGGATGTCGGGAACACGACAATTCGTGTTCCGCTGGCACGAAACCAACAAATCAAGTAGTATCGTCGTCATGGTTATACAGTGGCAGCTATCGCGAAAAAGCTGGTGATGACTGAAAGACTCATTGAACAGGCGTTTAGTCGTGCCAAAAAAGATGGGTGTTTGTTATCCGGAACATATGGAAACACCACGAGGGCAGAAACAAGGGTGACTGTTCCTGCCGTTTATCTGGGCATTCATATTGTAAAGAAAAGGTTTGTGCACAATGTCGGGAAATGCAATAAATTTGGAAAATATGTCTAGCGCTGCGACACCGTGACAAGCACAAAAGATGAATAAGAAGAGTTATTAAAAACGTCGAAAAACGTGGAAAAAATCATAAAAATACCATTCCCGCGTGTCGTAAATAATTCACTTGTCTGCAGAAATAAAGAACTCGCATAACTTTATCTTTAAACATTATGAAACTATGACCGAGCCAGCTATTATACTACAAGTTAAAGAGAAATGCGGTTCTAATATTACCTCAATATCTGCTATGTAGAGGTTTATTCAAGCCATTCGGGAAAATGCGCATCCTTGTTAAATTCATTAGATAAATCCTGATATAAGTACATTCCGAACGATATTTAAAAATGCCGCTTATTCCCTGAATTAAAAATACAATACGATTTAATGTTTATTGGTACCTTATCGTACGTGAAAAATGTTTAAATGCTTGTAGAACATTAATAGAACATATAGTGTATGTTCTGGTTTTGTT
>CAMLBF010000014.1 GCA_946478235.1 uncultured Bartonella sp. | reverse complement strand
GGATAGCGCAATAAAAATGCGATTGAAGAATAACCTGTTCCGAAATTATCAAGCGCTAGACCAATGCCCAATGCCTTTATTTTTTCCAGCAGATTGGCTGATTGTTCAGGATTTTCAATGATGATAGCTTCCGTCATTTCCATCATCAACCGCCCCTTATTGATGGGGTTCCGCATGAGAATTCCACGCAAGTCATTAATTAAATCTTGATGGATCATGTCTGCACTTGGCAGATTCACCGAAACAAAGAATGATTGTTTCGGGAAACGATTTTGTATTTGCGCAAAATCGTTAATCACTGTGTTCATAGCATATTGCGCCAGTGGCATAACAATATGCTCGCTTTCTGCCGCGCCAATAAAATCTGCCACTGCAAGGTTGCCATGTCTTGGGTGGTGCCATTCCAACATGGTTTCAAAACCGACAATCTGCCCGTCAACAAGATCCAGAACAGGATGGTAGAGAACCTTTATTTCATTACGCTGCAGGGCGTACCGTATGTCATTGCCCATACTATTGCGTTCAAGACCAAGTGTACGGAAATTGGGTCTGAAAGGTTCGATTTTGTTGCCACCCGCCTTTTTGGCATGCACCATGGCAAGTTCGGCATCACTCAACATATCTTCCGCGTTGGAATTGCCTTCTGTCCACGTAATAAGCCCGATGGAAGCAGAAAGTTTTATCTCGCGTTGTGAAAAAAGTATTGGTGCTGCAACAGTTTTATGCAACTGATCGGCAAATGAAGCAATTTTTGCCGGCTCTGTTTGACTTGTTAAAACAATTGCAAAGCGGTCAGCCGATAAACGGGACAGAGTATCTTGCGGCGTAATTAACCGACCAAGACGCCGTGCTATTGTCAAAAGGAATGTATCCCCGACAGACATGCCGAAATGATGATTAATTTCTTTAAATCCATCAAAATCAACGACAAAAACAGTTGGACGTACCTTTTGCGTTGATACAGCAAGATTGACATAACTTTGCAACCGGTCGAGGAACAGCTGTTGGTTGGGCAGACCAGTTAGATTGTCATGAATAGAGTCCTGCAATAACCGCTCTTCTGCTTTTTTATGGTCTGTAATGTTGACCAATGTTCCGACAACACGGACAATCTCTCCATCAGACCCAATAACCGGACGGGCACGCAATGAAAACCAGTGGTAATGCCCATCACTAGAGCGCAAGCGGAACATTTGATCCAACCGACCTTTGCGCGTATCAAGAATAATATCTAAAACAGCGCGGAAGCGGTCACGATCGTCACTATGCAGTGATTGAACCCAGTTGCGTATTGTACCATTTAATTGCGTGGCGACGCTTCCAAGATCAACGGTTAGATCAGGATTTATAACTACGCGGTCACGTCTGACATCCCAATCCCAAACAACATCACCGGCGCCCATAACAGCAAGTGCCTGTCTTTCAAGGTCGGAAAAAATACCTTGATGAAACGCACCGGCTGAAAAGGCATGTTGCATAACCGTAAATGAAATCAGCAGGACAATAAGAACAAGGCCGCCAGCAAGTGCTGGTTGAACAATATCATTATCAAGTTGCCCAGTAACGCAGACATAGGCGCCACATAGCCAAAATATGATAAGCAGCCATGTTGGGATAAGCATGATGGCGCGGTCATATCCCCGAATAGATAGATAACCAATCAGCAAGACACCAATGACCGCAGTCAACCCAAAGGACAGCCGTGCAATACCAGCCGCACGTGTCGGATCATAAATTGCAAAGGCACCAAGCCCACATAGTGCAATAACCCAGACAGCAGCACCATAGCTGAAATGGTAGTGCCAGCGATTAAGATGCAGATATGTAAAGAGGAAAATGAACAAGGAGGCCGCCAGCGCAACCTCTGTTGCGGCACGCCATATTGGTTCATTCTGGGCAGATATAACAAATAATTTGTTCAAGAAATTGAAATCAAGACCAATATAGGCAAGCACCGCCCATGCCACAGCAGCCGTTGCAGGAAAAAGTCCGGTACCGCGTACAACAAACAGCACACTTAGTAGCAATGCCAGCAAACCGGATATGCCCAGCAATATGCCGTGATAAAGTGTATAGGCGTTGATTGTGTCTTTATAGGCTTCCGGCTCCCATAAATAGACTTGCGGCAACTTTGGAGAATCGAGTTCTGCAACAAAAGTAATAACAGCACCCGGATTGATTGTGATGCGGAAGATATCTGAATCCGGACTTGGTTGTCGATCGAGAGCAAAACCTTCACTCGGCGTAATTGATTGGATACGCAAAGATCCAAGGTCTGGCCAAAGCAATCCTGAACCTGCCATTCTATAATGTGGCGTTACGATGAGACGGTCAATCTGATCATCGGTTGTGTTGGCAATAGCAAAGACAGCCCAATTGCTTTCTGCCCTGTCGCCATTACCTTGCATTTCTATGCGCCGTACAATGCCATCAGGCCCCGGCGCAGTAGATGTCTGGAAGGTGTTGCCTTGAATGTGATGGATTTCGACAGCACGTGATAAATCAAGTGCGGTATCCTGTGAAGAAATCTTTATCGGTTCAATAGCCAGCGCCGACTGGGTGAGAACAATAATCACCCAGCCTATAAAAACAGCCCCGCTGACGATTTTGCCGATTGTTTTCACAACGCCTCACTTTCAATTGACTTTAAAGGTCTTTCTGTTTCCAGTAGCGAATAGAGATAATGGTCCTGCCATTTACCACGAATTTTCACATAGGCCCGTAAGAGTCCTTCTCTTGTAAAACCACATTTTTCCAGAAGACGAATGGAACGGATATTTGTCGGAATCGAGGCAGCTTCTAGCCGATGCAACTTTAATTGTTGAAAGGCAAAATCTATCATGAGTTCCAGACCTTCGTGCATAAAGCCTTTTCCGGAATGTTTTTCACCACACCAATATCCGATCTCGCCGCTTTGCACGACACCTCGACGGATATTTCCCAAACTTATTCCACCGATAAGATTGTTTGTTTTGGTTGAAAAGACAAAA
Organism: uncultured Bartonella sp.; assembly: GCA_946478235.1. Lineage (GTDB taxonomy): Bacteria > Pseudomonadota > Alphaproteobacteria > Rhizobiales > Rhizobiaceae > Bartonella. The sequence continues at coordinate 14,774 of CAMLBF010000014.1, read as the reverse complement.
AAAACATAAAAATCACCGTTTTTCCGTCCTCGGAAATAGCGCTCCAAATGTCCCTTATAGCGCTGTAACGTGCAAGCATCGGCTGACCAAAGCGGCTCCCACGGCTCAAGAAAGGCGCGGCTTTCGATTCTCAGCTTTGCCCAAGCTTCATAATCGTCCAACAGTGGAAAACGTAGATATACATTTTCAGCGCACAGTTGAGGCATTAATCCTCTTTTCAATAATCTTCTGCGCGGCATGCGGAAGGGCATCTTGAACATGCCAGTTTCCTTCTACATTTTCTAAATACGTCTATTACTTCCCGAGCCAAGCGATGAAACAAGATCACAATAGCTGACAAGTGAGCCAACCGACCCAACAGCAGCCAAGGTCGGTTTGGAATCAATAAATAGCCGTTCTGCCAAATCTGCCAACCTATCAACTGTAATTAATGATAAGCGTTCCATTAATTCGGAAGAAGGAATAGGCCGCCCATAAAGCGACATTTGACGGGCAATCATCTGCATGCGGCTGGATGGACTCTCACGTGACATTGTCAAATTAGCGCGATATTGCGCGCACGCACGATCCAGTTCTTTCTGGCTGATATTCTTGCTTGCTTTGTATAATTCTTCCAAAACCACTGGTACCAATTCTGCCAATCCATCTTCATTGGTTGCCGTGTGGATACCAAATAGACCCGTATCAGAAAAACCCCAATGAAAAGCATAGATGGAATAGCATAATCCACGCTTTTCGCGGACTTCCTGAAATAATCTTGAAGACATACCGCCGCCAAGAATAATGGATAATATCTGAGAGGCATAATAATCGCGCATATGATAGGCGCGACCTTCAAACCCGATAAGAACCTGTGCGTCTTTTAAATTGCGGTATTCTCTGAAATCACCGCCGACATAATTTGCCAGTTCCGTAAGCGGAGCAACAGAATGTGCGCGAAATGAACCCAAACGGCTTTCAACTTCACGCACAAATTGCTCGTGCTCTACCGCGCCTGCAGCAATCACAATCATACGATCAGCACTATAATGTTCATTCATGAACGAGCGTAAATTATCAGACGTAAATGACCGGACGGAATCAGGTGTACCAAGGATTGGCCGACCAATTGTCTGATGGCGGAATGCTGTTTCAGTAAAATAATCAAAAACAATATCATCAGGTGTGTCTTGGGTTGCGTTGATCTCCTGCAAAACAACCTGTTTTTCTCGTTCCAATTCTTCCTCTTCAAATTTTGAAGAGGTTATAATATCGGCCAATATATCGACAGCAAGCGGCATATCGTCCTTTAAAACACGGGCAAAATAGGCTGTCGTTTCAACGCTTGTTGCCGCATTTATTTCGCCACCAACATCTTCAATATCGGTTGCTATTTGGTAGGCACTGCGATTTTCAGTGCCTTTAAAAGCCATATGTTCAAGCATATGGGCAATACCATGTTCTTCCGCACGCTCATTACGCGAACCGGACTTGACCCATATGCCAAGGGCAACGCTTTCTATCTGCGCCATTGTATGCGTGACGATCGTCAAACCATTGCTCAGCCGACTGATATCTACACCCATACTCACAATACTCCGCTTTTGTACCAACTATTCCAGAAACGTAACGCCAGAAAAACACTTTTCGCTTATGGAAAGTCGCCTCAGGAAAATCATACCTAACAAATTATTCTCAGAAAAATCACGTCTAGAAAACCACATTGTGATGCTTCTGTCTCAACAACTTGTTAGCAGGGTTAACGCGATATGCGTGATTTTAGTGCAATATAGTCTTTGACAACTTTTTCATCATTCGCCAAAACTTCAAAGCGCTCTTGCCTGTCCATCAGGTCGCTGAGCCATTCAGGCAATTTTGGTGTTACACCACAGGCATTTTTTACCGCTTCCGGAAATTTCGCTGGATGGGCAGTTGAAAGAACAACCATTGGAATTGTTGCATCTTGATGCTCACGGGCAACTTTGACAGCAATGGCTGTATGAGGATCTGCTAGATAATTGCTTTCTTTATACAAAGTATCAATCATTTTAGCTGTTTCACTCTCATTGCTGCTTCCAGCAGAGAACATGCTGCGAATATTCTTCAATCTTGTTGCATCAATATGGAATTCACCCGATTGTTTCAAATTTTCCATAGCATTGCGGATCCAATCACAATCTCTTTCACCGGCTTCAAACAGCAGTCTTTCAAAATTTGAAGAAACCTGAATATCCATCGATGGTGATGTGGTGTGAATGAGCGAGCGCGTCTGGTAATTTCCTGTGGCAAGGGTGCGTGCCAAAATGTCATTATCATTTGTTGCAATGACAAGCTTGGCAATTGGCAGTCCCATGCGTGAAGCAACAAAACCAGCAAAAATATCGCCAAAGTTTCCGGTTGGCACCGTAAAGGACACAGCTCTATCAGGCGCACCTAACGATATTGCGGTGGTAAAATAATAAACGATTTGCGCCATAATGCGCGCCCAGTTGATCGAATTAACGCCGGACAGTGCCATTTTGTCACGGAACTTGTGGTCATTGAACATGGCTTTTACCAGCGCCTGACAATCATCGAAATTGCCTTCAATAGCCAAAGCATGCACATTTGCCTTATGGTTGCTGGTCATTTGCCGTTGCTGCACCGGCGAAACATGGCCTTTAGGAAACAGAATAAAAATGTCACACCGTTCTCTACCAGCAAAGGCTTCAATGGCAGCACCACCCGTATCACCCGATGTAGCGCCGATAATTGTTGCCCTCTCGTCCTTCTTGGCTAAGATATGATCTATTAACCGGCCAAGAAGTTGCATGGCCACATCCTTGAAAGCAAGGGTTGGACCATGGAACAACTCCATGATGAATTCATTGGTGTTTGTCTGGACAAGCGGACAAACCGCTGGATGTCTGAATGTGGCGTAAGCCTCATCGACCATCTGGTCAAAGTCTTGACGCTCTATTTCACCGCCGACAAATGGCCATAATATTGTTTTGGCAATTTCCGCATAAGATTTTCCTCTTAAAGCTTTAAGCTCAACAGAAGAAAAATGAGGATAAGTTTCGGGAAGATAAAGACCGCCGTCGCGAGCAAGCCCTGCCATAACGGTGTCTGAAAACCCGAGAACTGGCGCATTACCCCTTGTGCTTATATATTGCATTTATTTACTCCTCGGCTTCAGAAGTGGAAAATGTAATTATTTTCCTGTTATTTAAAAATCTTTACGACGTTAGAAACGTCCTGTATGGATGACACGTTTGTTAAATCATATAAGACATGAAAAAAGTAGTGTTAATATATTTATCAAGCATTGATATAGAACAGGTATACCACTTGAGGGAAGTCCACTTCATGGAGAAAAAGTCGATTTTTCATTTTTCGTTAGGCTTAGGCGTTCTTATGGCAGCTTCAGCAGTTTTATCAGGCTGTAGTCATAAGGGTGTAGAGAAAGAACCGGCTGAACCGAGAATTACCGAGGCACAATTACGTGCTTATTGTCCATTTGTTAAGATGAGGGACGGCACTTCCTATTATAACATTTATGAGCGCAATGGTCAGGATGATGCGAATAGCGTTGTCTATCAGGCTGCAATCAGTGATGTAACAAGAACATGTGAAACCTCTGACACGACTTTATCGATGAAAGTTGCAGCTGCTGGACGTGTTGTTCCTGGTCCAAAATTTAAACCGGGTACGGTTGTTATGCCTATCCGTGTTGTTGTTATGCAGGGGGATAGCGTCGTATATTCCATGCTGCATAAATATCCGGTACAAATAACCAATGGTACGGATGCAACGCAGTTCATTTTCTCGGATGACAAAATTTCCCTGCCAAAACCGACATCTAAAAATATTCGTATTTTTATCGGTTATGATGAAGGAAAGTCCAAGGCTGATAAGAAATCCAAATAAACGGTTTTTGTATCACTGCCTTGAAATAAATTGTTTTCGGTAAACAGGCTAGGTTTTTGACTTGGTTGAAAGCAGCCGTTTACCGGACCATTCTGGTCTATGTGATAAGAACTGGTCGATATGATAAAATAAGTAGCTTATAGCAAGGTTTCGGCAGCCTCAAAGAAATATTCAATTATGCTGCCGGAATATTATCTGGTTGGTAAGCTAAATTCTTAAAGCCCAAATTATATCTCTAAAGCATTATGCAAAACGTGATTCAGAAATCACGTTTTGATTAAATTGATAAAATCAATAAAATAGAAATATTATATAAGCGTTCTGACGTTAAACGATAAGTACAATGGCTTTTATCAGGCGGTGTAGCGGTTTATTGAACGCAGCATGAATAGCATACATAGTGCCATCAATATTAGCCATCATTAGCTATCACGCCATTATTAGTCATCGCGCCATTGTGCCATGGCATCAAGCACAGCAGTAAGATTGCTATGACGTGAAATGACAGTTTCTGCACCAGCTTCCGTCAATGCATCGGCAAGGCCGGGATAGGCGTGGGATCCGCCGGTAAAGCCAATAACACGCATGCCTGCGGCTGTCGCACCACGTACCCCATGGATAGAGTCTTCAATAACAATTGTGTTTTTGGGGTTGGCTTTCATCTTTTCTGCAGCATAGAGATAAACATCCGGTGCTGGTTTAGGCTTCTTTGTGCCAACTTCCGGTGCTGAATAGATGCGATCTTCAAAAAGGTCATAAAGACCAACGGTGGTCAGCATATTCTTGATATCAGCACTTTTTGAATTTGAGCAAAGACAATATGGATATTTTTCTGTAACCAATTGAACAGCTGCACGAACACCATCAATCGCCTGAAGCTCGTTAGCCATGCGGCTACGGAAAAGCTCTGGTACACGATCTACAAGGCTTGCTGAAAGTGGAATGGTCGATTGTTTTTCGATCTCTTTTAAAATATCGATAAAAATCAGGCCGGCATAACGTTCGGCAAGCTCTTCGGGAGAAATTTCAAAGCCTGAATCGGTCAATAATTGCGATTCTATTTGTGCTGCCAGATATTCTGAATCAACCAAAACACCGTCGCAGTCAAAAATTACCAGATCAATTTTCGGCATAACAAATTTTCCCATATACAAAATAGGTTTTGAGCATTTTTAGACAGTTAAGCGGCTATATTGCAACCCCTGTCAAGTAATTTGCTACCGAATTGACAGTTGAATTTACCTTTTAAATTGGTGAATTTGCCTTTTTGAATTGGTGAGATGAGCGCGGCACTCTCAACCTGTCTGATCGTGAAAAGCGATATTTCGCTTAAGCAAGCTAATAATGACATGGTCCTATAACCAGATTTTTTCGAGAAAAATAAAATTGCTTTCCGATATTTTTAAAATGCGAAATCAGGTTTGGCCTTAACGGGATATTTACCCTGTTTTGTAATTCTCAACATGTCGAACCCGTGAATCAAATTGGTTGGCGGGATAATGTTTTGAGTATGTGTTGTCGAGTACCCTATGACCACTGTTCGTCTTGTAAAAGAACTCGCTAATTCTTCTTCAGAAGAAGCATGGCGCAATCAAATTCTAAAAGGTGATTGTGTCGCCGCATTGGCAAAGTTACCAAGCCAATCTGTTGACGTTATATTTGCCGATCCTCCATATAATTTACAATTGGAAGGCGCGCTGCATCGGCCAGACCAAACCTTGGTGGACGCTGTTGATGACGCTTGGGATCAGTTTGAAAGCTTTGCCGCTTATGATGCTTTTACAAGGGCATGGCTTTTGGCCTGTCGTAGAGTGTTAAAACCCAATGGTACGATTTGGGTTATCGGCTCTTATCATAATATTTTTCGTGTTGGCACAGCATTGCAGGATTTAGGGTTCTGGATGCTGAATGACATAATCTGGCGTAAGACAAACCCTATGCCGAATTTTCGCGGTAGACGTTTTCAAAATGCCCATGAAACACTCATTTGGGCGTCCCGTGATCAAAAAGCCAAAAAATATACCTTTAATTATGAAGCAATGAAGGCGGCAAATGACGATGTGCAAATGCGGTCTGATTGGCTTTTTCCAATCTGCACGGGTGCAGAACGTCTGAAGGACGATAATGGTCGCAAAGTTCATCCGACACAGAAACCGGAAGCTTTACTGGCTCGCATCATTATGTCGTCTTCAAAACCCGGTGATGTTATTCTTGACCCTTTCTTCGGCTCGGGCACAACTGGTGCGGTGGCAAAGCGTTTAGGGCGTGATTTTGTTGGGATAGAACGTGAGCAATCCTATATTGATGCGGCACTTGCACGGATTGCAGCAGTAGAACCATTGAAAAAACCGGAATTGGCAATTTTATCCGGTAAAAGGGCAGAACCAAGAATTGCTTTTAATAGCCTGATTGAAGCGGGGCTATTGCAACCGGGTGCCGTTCTTTATGATAAAAAGAAACAAAATTCCGCTATTGTTCGTGCTGATGGTACGATTGTAACGGGCGGCGAAGCCGGCTCAATTCATATGATGGGGCGCAAAGTTCAAGGATCTGAGAGCTGTAATGGCTGGACCTTTTGGCATTATGAAGATGCTGGTGAACTGAAACTTATTGACGAATTACGAATAATTATTCGGGAACAAATGTCCAAGCAAGGCGTTTAATACTGTAAAAAGCCGGATAACCTCCAGTCTCCGGCGTAATTTGAAGGCGTGTGCATGATGTGCGCACGCCTTTATTTTTTACCTGACTTCTGTTTTTTGAAAACACTGGGCAATGCCACACTGATGGCCTTTTTCATTGCAGTTGGTAAGGCTTCTTCCGCCAGTCTGTTAGTAGGGCACCACCAACCATTTCCTATATTCAATTTCTCAATATTTTTAGCCAGATAGACATCAAGCGTCAGTGAAAAATGCGTAAAGACATGGTGGGCTTGCCCCATAAATTGCCAATCGACTGAAAACGGTGCATTGGCAAGCGTGTGAGTTTCATCAGCACTGAAATAATTGGGAATTTGTGTCATGCCTCCAAGAAGACCGGATGCATGTCGTTTTTCCAGATAGACATCGCCATTTTTATTGCAAATGACAAAAGCAATCCCATTTCTTTCTGGTCTTGGTATTTTCGGCGCTTTTACCGGATATAGCTCTGCTTTGCCTTGTTTTTTGGCGCTGCAACATGTTTCTATCGGACATATCATGCAACTGGGATCACGCGGTGTACAAATAGAAGCACCCAAATCCATCATCGCTTGCGCAAAATCACCCGGGCGATTTTTCGGGGTTATCTTTTGAGTATATGCTTTTATTTCTATCTTTGCTTTAGGTAACGGCGTGTCGATTGTAAAAATGCGGGACACAACACGTTCAACATTTCCGTCAACAACGGCTACAGGTTGGTTGAATGCGATTGCTGCAATGGCTGCCGATGTATAATCGCCAATACCTGGCAATTTCTTCAATTCTTCAGCCGTTTGTGGGAAAATGCCGTTATATTTTGTAACAAGTGTGTCGGCACAAGCTTTTAAGTTGCGTGCCCGCGAATAATAGCCAAGTCCGGCCCAAGCTTTCATAATGTCTTCTTGCTCGGCTTTTGCCAAAGCAAAAATATCTGGCCATTTTTGCGTGAATTTTTCAAAATAGGATTTAACCGCTTCAACCGTTGTTTGTTGCAGCATTATTTCCGACAGCCACACACGATAAGGTTGTGGTGTTTCACCTTGTAATAAATCGCTCGGCGCCACCCGCCAAGGTAAAGTGCGGTGAAAACGATCATACCACGAAAGAAGCTTGTCTGAAATGTTTTGCATGGCTTCTTCCAATCATACCCATTGAAAAAAAGCAAAAGAAAAGAACAGCCCATTCAAATGTAATGCTGGAAAAAATGAAGTCGGCAAACGATATCATTGTGATGCACACAATATGGTTTATCTGCTCTATTTAGTATTTTTAAATATTAATAATAATAATTTTTAAAACTATTTACAATTTATCTAAGAATCTTTACCTTATTTGAAAAAATACTAAAAATACAAAACTATTTAAAATATTCCCTGCATTTAAATCTCATTTCAGTAATATTCATGAGGAGAAAAATGAGTATTCCTGTCTATATCATCAATTTGGACCGCTCAAAGGATAGATTTAAGGTGATTGAATTATCCGCAAAGAAAGCGCATCTCGATTATAGACGCGTAACAGCGGTTGATGGAAAAACAGTTGATATTAATTCTGATCCTCGAATAGATGCGACAAGCTTTCGCAGACGCCACGGTAAACTTATTCTGCCGGGCGAAGCGGGTTGCTATCTAAGCCACCTCAATGCACTTTCCATGATTGCTACAGGAGCAGATCCTTATGCCGTCATTGTAGAGGATGATGTTGCGTTTAAGGACAATTTTTTAAATATTATCACGGCATTCACGGATATTACTGGTTGGGATATTATAAAACTGGCCAATCACCGGAACCGTGTTTTTCGTAAGGATATGGATATTACGCCCGAAATTTCCATAGGGCGTTTTTTGCATGGGCCGCTTGGTAGCGCTGCTGCTTATATTGTCACCAAAGACGGTGCCAAAAAGCTTCTTTCAATACTTAAACACATGAATCTTCCATATGATGTCGCGCTGGAGCGGGGATGGAGCGGTTTTCGTTCATTCTCGACCAATATTAATCTGATCGATTTTTGTGATATTGGTGGCTCGACAATTGTAAAGGGAAGAGAAACATACCATAACGCACGTCTACCGAAGTGGAAACGTGTTGGTACATTCTTTTTTAGATTGTCAGATTATATCCGGCGCGTAATCTATGGGATAAAACCATCAGGGTTGAAATGTAAGAAAGTACAATAATATGAAGGCCATCGTTACAGGCGCCGCCGGTTTTATAGGGTTTCATACGACAAAGGCATTATTACAACAGGGCTGGACAGTAATTGGTCTGGATAATCTTAATGATTATTACTCGGTTGCACTAAAAAATGCTCGACTACAGCAGCTGCTAAATCATGATTCTTTCCGTTTTCTGAAGGTTGATATTGCAGATAAAAAACAGCTTGAAGACGCTGTCGGTCATGAAAAAAATATTGATGTTATTGTGCATTTGGCGGCACAAGCCGGAGTCCGATATTCGATTGAAAATCCTTCCGCCTATGTTTCTTCCAATGTTGAAGGACAGGTGAGAATATTTGAACAGGCATTGTGCTATTCCAACAAACCACCGGTTGTTTATGCAAGTTCCTCATCTGTTTATGGTGCCAATACAAAAGTGCCATTTTCGGAAGATGACCGTGTTGATAATCCTGTATCTGTCTATGCAGCGACCAAAAGAAGTGGTGAACTTTTAGCCCATTCTTATGCTCATGTGCATGGATTAAAAACGTCTGGCTTGCGCTTTTTTACGGTTTATGGGCCGTGGGGTAGGCCAGATATGGCACCATGGCTTTTCACAGATGCTATTTTGGATGACAGGCCGATAAAATTGTTCAATTATGGCAAAATGCAGCGGGATTTTACCTATATTGATGATATTGTTGCTGGTGTTATTGCTGTTGTAAAACGCATTCTTGAACAACCAGAACAGACAGAAGACTTGTATAATCTCGGTAATAATAAGCCGGTTGAATTATTAGATTTTGTTCACGCGATAGAAAAAGCAACAGGAAAAAAAGCGGTAACAGAGCTTCAGCCAATGCCGCCAGCAGATGTGCCAAGAACCTATGCTGATATAACACGGGCTTCACGCGATTTGGGCTTCTCTCCAACCACAAATATCGATGATGGCATGCAGAAGTTTGTTGATTGGTTCAGGGGCTATAGCAACAAAAAATGAATTGGAAGCCACCCAAAAGGCATTTTCGTGCTCTGTCGGAAACAACATCAAAGTTGCTTGATCCTATTTTGCGCAAACGTGCCGGTCTCAATATTGAATTGATGGATAATTGGTCGCATCTTGTAGGCGAAGATGTCGCAGAAACGACAATGCCAATAAAAATCATCTGGTCACGCAGAACCTGCCAAGATGATCCATTTCAACCGGCTACATTGGTTGTGGCTTGCGAGGGATATGCTGCAATGCGTCTTACCCATGAAAGTGGTGAAATCCTGCAGCGAATTAATGCATTTTTTGGCTATATCGCCATTAACCGGATAAAAATTGAGCAACGCTTACTGCAAAATGCTGTGAAAAAGACTGTTAAACAGCCCGTTCTTAATGAATGTGATCGGCAATTGGTAGACCAAATGGCTTCGGGAATAGAAGACGATGCTTTGCGTCAGTCATTATGCAAATTGGGTTTCTCAGTCTTTGCGGAAAAAAATATGAATTCTAACAAAGAATTTAGTAAATAAGTCACGACATTGCCAAAACTCTGGCTTATGAGAATGTTATAACGTTTGTTACTTATGTCGAACAAAGTAAAACACATTTTAGAAGAGGTACTATAATGGTTGCAGTCATGAACCGTCGTCGCCTTCTGTCCTTAGCCGCTGCTTTAGGGCTTGCTACAACAAGCTGCCTAGGTGCGGTTTCATCTTATGCCGCTGAAGCTACCGCCCAAACCGCATCAACTGTAAAATCTTCCGGTACGGTTGATATGGCAAAGCTTTTAGAGCCAGGTACAATCAAGGATATGGTTGAAGGTAAAGCAGACGCACCTGTAACAATCGTAGAATACGCATCATTGACATGCAGCCATTGCGCAGATTTCTTCAGCAAAACACTTCCTGATATTCGTGAGAAATATATTAAAACCGGCAAAGCACGCCTGATATTTCGTGAATTTGCCTTTGATCCTAGAGCAACCGCAGGCTTTATGCTAGCACGTTGCGCGCCGGAAGATCGGTATTTTCCAATGATACAAGTCCTGTTTGACAAGCAAATGGAGTGGGCAGCAGCAGAAGATGCGCTTGCACCTTTGAAAAAAATTGCTTCAATGGCCGGACTTGACGATAAAGCCGTTGAAGCTTGCTTGCAAAATCAGACAGTGCTCGATGGGGTAAATAGCTCTTTCAAGCGCGGACAAGAGTTTGGTGTTACAGCAACGCCAACATTTTTCATCAATGGCCAGAAATATGAAGGCGCATTGTCTGTGGAAGAAATGTCTTCAGTGATCGATAGTTTTCTGAAAGACTAAATTATATGCTAACAGATGGGTGTAGTTTTTCACTATACCCATTTGTTTTTATAAGGTTTGTACATGCAGTTCACAAAGCTGCGGCTTGTTGGATTTAAATCATTTGTTGAAGCGCAAGAGTTCGTGATAGAACGTGGGCTAACAGGTGTTGTTGGTCCAAATGGCTGCGGCAAATCCAATCTTGTGGAAGCGCTTCGCTGGGTTATGGGGGAAAATTCCTATAAAAATATGCGCGCTTCCGGCATGGATGATGTGATATTTTCAGGCTCTGCTACACGGCCACCACGCAATTTTGCTGAGGTTACACTTTTCCTAGATAATACAGATCGTAGTGCCCCCGTCGCGTTTAACGATGCTGATGAGTTGCAGGTTTCGCGCCGTATTGAAAGAGATTCGGGTTCAGTTTATCGCATAAATGGTAAAGAGGTTCGCGCCAAAGACGTTCAACTGCTGTTTGCCGATCAATCAACAGGTGCCCGCTCACCATCAATGGTTGGGCAAGGTCGAATAGGCGAGTTGATTCAAGCAAAACCGCAGGCGCGCCGTGCCCTTCTTGAAGAAGCGGCAGGTATTTCCGGCCTTCATAGTCGCCGCCATGAGGCAGAACTGAGACTAAGGGCTGCTGAAACAAATCTTGATCGGCTGGAAGATGTGGTGGGGGATCTTTCTTCTCGCATTGAGAGTCTGAAACGTCAGGCAAGACAAGCCAACCGTTTCAAAGCGCTTTCTTCTGATATAAGGCAGGCAGAAGCGGGGCTGTTCTATTTGCGCTGGTCCGAAAGTAAAACACAAGAGGTTGAGGCTGAAAGTGCTTTAAATACAGCAACCCTCCAGGTGGCAGAGCGGGCGCAAGCCCATATGCGGGCTGAAAAAGCGCAAGAAGCTGGCAAAAATACCCTTCCACCAATTAGGGAAGAGGCCGCAAAGGCATCTGCTGCCCATCAGCGCCTAACGCTTGAACTCAAGCAGCTTGAAGACGAAGAAAATCGTAATAAACAACGGCAATCGGAATTGCTGCGCAGGCTTGAACAACTTGAAGCGGACTTGGCGAGAGAAGAACAGTTGTCACGTGACAACAAAGATTTTCTGGATCGGTTGGTAGAAGAAGAGCTGACATTGCAATCAGAAGCAGAAAGCCAGCAGGAAAATGAATTCGAGCTGACTGAACGCTGTGAAGCACTCAAAAATATTTTAAAAACCAGTGAAACAGAGTTGGAACAACTGACAGCAAAACGGGCTGAGGCACGCGCGGAAGAAACGCGTATAAATCAGCATATCCAAGAATTGCAGTTACGCTCTGTTAAATTACAAACCAGTCTTACAACCACACTTCAGCAAATTACGACCATTAAGAGCGAACTTGAAGAAAGTGCCAATATAGAAGAAGCGAAGTTGGTTCTTGAACAGGCCGAAATCGCTATTGCTGAAAATGAGGAATTGTTACACGAGGCAGAATTAAAGGTTGAAGACTGCCGGCGTGAAGAAAGTCTGGCAAGACCAGTTGTTGCCGATTGTCGGGATAAATTAAATGGCCTTGTTACTGAAGCAAAAACACTGGAAAAAATGGTGCAATCTTTTGCACAGGGAGAATTTTTACCGGTTGTTGATGAAATATCGGTCGATCAGGGATATGAAACGGCTTTAGGCGCGGCCTTGGGCGATGATCTTGAGGCATCACTCGTAGACAATGCTCCTATTTATTGGAGCGGTCTTAATGCCGATAAAAGCACACCGCATTTGCCGGAAGGTGTGCCACCACTATTAAATTATGTTCATGCACCATCAGCTTTGGCAGCTTCTCTTTCCCAAATTGGTGTTGTGGATGAGCAAGATGGCACAAGACTGCAAGCAAAATTGGAGACTGGCCAAAAATTGGTTAGTCGCAATGGGGCTTTATGGCGTTGGGACGGCTTGCGCGCACGGGCAGATGCACCAACCGCAGCAGCGCAACGCTTGTCGCAAAAAAATCGCCTCGTTGTGTTGGAAGAACTCATAGCAACAGCACAAACAAAATTAACAGAGTCAGAGAATTTTTTAAAACAGAAAGAGCAAGCTGTAGAAAATGCCGCGTTAAGAGAGCGGGATTGTCGTGCGAGTTTACGCGTGAGCCGAGAGCAGAGGGAAGAGGCGCAGCGCCAATATTCCCGAATTGAAAAGGAAACGGCAGAACACCGATTGAAATTGCTGAATCTGGAAGGCGATAGCCGTCGCCTTGAACAAGAGATAAAAGAGATTTCCTACCAACAAGAGCTTATGCTGGAACAGCAGCAAAATCTGCCCGACTTGCATGGGCTTGAAAGCGGCTTGAGGGAATTATCGGCACGTTTGCTGACAGAAAGAGCAGCAGTTTCGGAAGCTTCAGCACAATTGCAAAACTGGAAGCAGAATGCACAGGCGCGAATTCGTCGTCTTGAATCGATAGGTCTGGAACGCAAAACATGGTTGAGTCGCATTGAAAATGCGAAAAAGCAGATTGATGCGTTACAAAGCCGCCGCGAAGAAGCAATGATCGAGGTTGAAAACTTGGCTGATGTGCCAGGCGGAATGGAAGAAAAACGGCAATATCTCATTGACGAAATTCAGAAAAAAGAAGCCGAAGGCCAAGAAATAATGGATCGGTTGGTAACGGCCGAAAATGCACAAAGCACATTGGATAAGCAAACATCGGAAGCCTTCGCCAAATTGTCATCAAGCCGTGAAGAACGTGCGCGTGCCGAAGAACGGTTAAATGCAGCTATTGATCGGCGTAAGGATATTGAAACAAGAATTCAGGACGCGTTGAATAGTCCGGCGCATGAAATTATTACTTTAACCGGTTTTAAAGTTGGCGAAAAATTACCTGATATAGAAACACTTGAACATAAATTGGAACGGCTTCGTATTGAACGGGAACGACTGGGCGCCGTTAATTTGCGAGCTGATGAAGAAGAAAAAGAGTTGCGCGTTCGCTTTGACGCAATGACGGAAGAACGCGACGATGTTGTAGAAGCGATTAAAAAACTACGTGTTGCAATTCAGGGACTTAATCGTGAAGGGCGTGAACGCCTGTTAAATGCGTTTGATCGCGTCAACACAGAATTTCAACGTCTTTACCATCACCTTTTTGGCGGTGGTACAGCAGAGTTACAATTGATTGAGTCGGATGATCCGCTCGATGCTGGCGTGGAAATTTTGGCGCGCCCGCCAGGGAAAAAACCGCAAACAATGACGCTTTTGTCCGGTGGTGAACAAGCCCTAACAGCTATGGCATTGATCTTTGCGGTATTTTTAACGAGTCCTTCGCCAATTTGCGTGCTGGACGAAGTTGATGCTCCGCTCGATGATCATAATGTTGAACGTTATTGCAACCTTATGGACGAAATGGCAAAATCAACGGAGACGCGTTTTGTCGTGATAACGCATAATCCAATTACTATGGCACGCATGAGCAGGCTTTTTGGCGTGACGATGGGTGAGCAGGGTGTCTCCCAACTTGTATCGGTAGACCTGCAAACAGCAGAACAAATGCGCGATATTAGTTAGCCAGTCGCTCAATCTTTTATTGTTCTGTTGATTTGGTCTTGATGCCTCTCTCGATAAACATAATGTTGAACGTTATTGCAACCTTATGGACGAAATGGCGAAGTCAACTAAGACGCGTTTTGTTGTGATAAGGCTTAATCCGGTGACAACAGCGCGCATGAATAGATTCTTCGGCGTGACGATGGGTGAGCAGGGTGTCTCCCAACTTGTATCGGTAGACCTGCAAA
>CAMLBF010000013.1 GCA_946478235.1 uncultured Bartonella sp. | reverse complement strand
GTTACCCATGGCGTGACTTACGTTCCATCATGCATCTTTATGGTGGATTAAGTGAAGCAGAAAGCTGCCAATTTTTCGGTTGAGCAGGATCGTATTCTTCGCTTTGACGACAATGGTTTGGAATGGCTTTAGGTCATTCCTATCATTAGGCCAAATCTATCATTTTTCATGACGAACTCGCTTTTTATGAAAAACTAGTTTTTCACAAAGTCTGATATTACTGAAAATAGTTTACGCATAAATTATTGATAAAGACGTCTTCCAAGACGGCTTTCTTCTAAAACCAGTGTTTTATAAGACGCTTTATCTCAGCCTTCTTGTGGCTCAATGTCTGTTACGTAACGATTGTTGCCTTGTGCATCGTAAAAGACAATAACTTTCATGCCTTCATTCAGGACAGAATAATCAAATTCACCCGGTAAATTATATGTTTTGCCATTATCAAGGACTATTGTATTAGCAGTTTGATCAATTGCAGTAATAGTACCTTCAGCATCATCTGCATTGGCCAGAGCAGGAAAAAGGAATGCTGCAAATACGCTGATGAGAGCAAGTTTTTTCATTATAGGCCCTTTCGAATATCAAATCACTTTAATGAATAATTTCGAATTGTGTCGAAAGAGCAGCCATTGGTCAACTGGAAATGAAATATATTATTTGAAATTTGTTATCCGGCATAAAGACAGATTATTAGCCACATGAATGTACCATTTTTCTCGAAAATGGACAAAAACAACGTTGAAAATAAAGCAATCGAGTAAAATTGTTCGGCTATGCAGCAATCCATGTTTGACCACAGCGTAAAAGGTCAATAGAAATACTGCAATTATTTAAACGAATTGGCGCTCTTCATGTCATATAATACTTTCGGTCATATGTTTCGTGTAACCACTTGGGGTGAAAGTCACGGTCCTGCATTGGGCTGTGTTATTGATGGTTGCCCTCCGGGAATAAAATTTAGCGTAACAGAGGTGCAGGCCTATCTTGATAAAAGAAAGCCTGGCCAGTCACGATATACGACGCAACGCCGTGAAGCAGATGAAGTGAAAGTTCTATCGGGTGTGTTGCCTTGTGAAAATGACACAATGCTTGTGACAACCGGAACACCTATTTCAATGTTGATTGAAAATACCGATCAACGGTCAAAGGATTATGGTGATATTGCGCGCCAATATAGACCCGGTCATGCCGATTATACTTATGATGTCAAATATGGCATCAGGGACTATCGTGGGGGCGGACGTTCATCAGCACGCGAAACGGCGGCACGTGTTGCCGCTGGCGCAATTGCTCGCAAAATTGTTCCAGGTCTCGTTGTCAGAGGTGCAGTTATTGCTATTGGCAATATTGATATTGATAGAAGCCAATGGAATTGGGACGAGGTGGACAATAATCCGTTTTTTACGCCTGATAAAACCGCGGTCGATAAATTTGCTGCTTATATGGACGATATCCGCAAAGCCGGTTCGTCTGTTGGCGCTATGGTGGAAATTGTTGCTGAAAATGTTCCAGCAGGTCTCGGCGCTCCAATATATGGCAAGCTCGATCAGGATATTGCATCATTATTGATGTCTATTAACGCTGTCAAAGCGGTAGAAATCGGTGAAGGTATGAATGCGGCGCGCTTAACAGGGGAAGAAAACGCTGATGAAATGCGCCAAGGGCCAGACGGTAAACCTTTGTTTTTGAGCAATCACGCTGGCGGAATTCTTGGCGGTATATCGAATGGTGAACCAATAATTGCTCGATTTGCCGTTAAACCAACCTCTTCCATTTTAACGCCAAGGCGCTCGATTGATGCACAAGGCAATAATGTTGACGTTGTTACAAAGGGAAGGCACGACCCTTGCGTGGGTATCCGTGCCGTACCAGTTGGTGAAGCGATGGTTGCATGTGCCATTGCAGACCATTATCTAAGACATCGCGGCCAGACAGGTCGGATCTGAAAGGACTATCATGACATTTAACCAGAAATCGGTTGTGGACGCTATTCGTGCATTTGAACGAGGCGAAATTGTTGCGGTTACCGATGATGATGGCCGGGAAAATGAAGGTGATCTTATTGTCGCGGCAGTGCATTGCACGCCTGAAAAAATGGCTTTCATCATACGCAATACATCCGGCATTATTTGCGCACCAATGCCGCAGGAAGAGGCCAAGCGGTTAAATCTTGCGCCAATGGTACCAAACAACGACTCTGCCCATCATACGGCATTTACTGTTACTGTTGATTTTCTTCATGGCACAACAACTGGTATTTCTGCCGAAGATCGTACCTTGACAGTGCGCAATCTGGCTAATCCTAATGCAAATGCCAATGATTTTAGTCGCCCTG
This sequence comes from uncultured Bartonella sp., assembly GCA_946478235.1. Taxonomy (GTDB): domain Bacteria; phylum Pseudomonadota; class Alphaproteobacteria; order Rhizobiales; family Rhizobiaceae; genus Bartonella. Next base: position 18,311 of record CAMLBF010000013.1, on the reverse strand, counting down.
GCCACGTTTTCCCGCTGATTGCACGCGAAGGTGGTGTTCTTATGCGGTCTGGCCATACGGAAGCGGCGGTAGATTTGTGTAAACTTGCAGATTTGCCACCAATTGGCGTTATTGGAGAACTGGTCAATGACGATGGTACGGTAAAACACGGATCGGAAGTGCGCGCCTTTGCTGCCGAGCATGGACTTCATGTTATAACAGTTGCTGATCTTATTGCTTATCGTCAACGCAAGGAAACCCTGATTGACCATGTCGGTGAAATGAAGGTTGAAACCATGGTTGGGCCCGCTATTGCGCATAGTTACCAATTACCATGGGAACCGATGCAACATGTAGCCGTTGTGGTTGGTGATATCAGAGATGGTGAAAATATTCCGGTAAGATTACAGCGTGAAAATGTTGTTTCAGATGTTTTTGGTAAAAAACATGATATCGAAACGGTATTACGCCGCATGGCAGAGAAAGAAAAACGGGGTGTTTTTGTTTATCTGCGTGAAGGTTCTGTTGGCGTTGGCAATCAGGGTGAGATGCGTAACCGTGAGATGATTATGGAAGGCTTGGAAACACATGAACAGGCCGTTGAACGGGAAGAAGAATGGCGCCAAATTGGTTTAGGGGCTCAAATTCTTAAACATCTCGGCATTTCATCTGTTATTTTATACGCATCGCGCGAACGCCATTATGTTGGGCTAGAAGGCTTTGGTATTCATATCGCAAGAACAGATATTTTGTGAGGGTTAAATGGCAGAACAATCAGACAATAACGATATTGCAACAATGAGCTTTGAACAAGCGCTTGATGCACTTGAGAAAATCGTTGAAAAACTTGAACGCGGTGATGTCGCTTTAGAGGAATCTATCCGTTTTTATGAACGGGGCGAAGCCTTGAAAAAGCGCTGTGATGCTCTGCTGAAAGCTGCCGAAAATAAGGTCGAGAAAATACGGCTATCCCGTGAGGGTAAACCAGAAGGCGTTGAGCCTTTGGATGCTGAATAGTTTCCGCCCTGCTTAAAATAGATATCTGCTTAAAACAGATATTTGACGAGATAGGGGCCGCCACCCCAAACAAGTGTCCAAACTGCAGCGCCAAGAATATTGGCGCTGAGAAATTTGGCAAATGTCATTCCTCCAGAACCGGCAATAAGACCATTCAACTGTCTTAAAACAACAATAAAACGCGCCGTGGCGACAAAAAGAAAGCCGCGTTTATTGAGCATTTGTTGAAAATGTTCCAGTCTTTCTGGTGTAAGCTTTACCCAGTGGCCATATTTTAACAGAAGTTTTTTCCCACCAAAATGACCGATAGCAAATCCAGTACAATCGCCTAGGACACTGCCGATAAACGCGCAGATCAGCATTGTCGATAAATCCAATTTACCGGCAGCCGCCATTAAAGAGCCAACGATAAGGCCACTTTCACCTGGTACAGGTGCGCCAAATGATTCGAAATATAGAATAAAAAAATAGGCGAAAGCGCCATAATGCGCTATCCATTGCTCTATCCACTGTTCCATCATTCTTCAAACAATCTGTTGCTTAGGGGTATTAAGGACGATCAAAGATACAAGATTAAACGGTGTAAACAGCGCCTGAAAATCTATATATCGTTCAATTTCCCATTTTCAATGTGCGCTTAAAGCTTGAAACGGGTTGCTTGTCGATACATTTATGATAGGAACAGGACTTCATCATGATATTTTGATCGGGGCGATTTATCATATGATGTTTTATTCTAAATTAAGGTGTAAACTATTGTGAATAGAATAGCACAAGCTGTATGCATCTCATAAGTTAAGGAATTTACTTTGTCGCGACCATCAACACCATTGCTGGATCGGATACACGACCCCAAAGATTTACGCACATTACCCGAAAGTGATTTAACGACGCTTGCTGATGAATTGCGCGCCGAAACAATAGATGCGGTTTCGGTAACCGGAGGCCATCTGGGCGCTGGTTTGGGCGTCGTCGAACTTACGGTAGCTTTGCATTATGTTTTTAACACACCTGAAGATAAAATTATTTGGGATGTAGGACATCAGGCCTATCCACATAAAATTCTAACCGGCCGGCGAGATCGCATTCGCACCCTGCGGCAAGAAGGGGGGCTTTCGGGCTTTACCAAAAGAAGCGAAAGTATCTATGATCCCTTTGGAGCGGGGCACTCTTCCACGTCGATTTCTGCTGGACTGGGCATGGCCGTTGCCAGCGAGCTGAAAAACGAAAATAAACGGAATATTATTGCTGTTATCGGTGATGGTTCAATGTCGGCTGGTATGGCTTATGAAGCCATGAATAATGCCGGTTCTCTCGACGCACGTCTCATCGTTATCTTGAATGATAATGATATGTCTATTGCGCCACCAACCGGTGCAATGAGCTCTTATCTTGCAAGATTGGTATCAAGCCCGTCCTATCGCAATTTACGTGAACGAGCCAAGGCATTGAGCAGGAAATTGCCGAAATTCTTCTGGGATAAGGCAAAAAGATCGGAAGAATATGCCCGTGGTTTTTTAACTGGCGGAACATTGTTTGAAGAGCTTGGCTTTTATTACGTAGGACCTATTGATGGGCATAATCTCGATCATCTTTTGCCTGTGTTGAAAAATGTCCGCGAGCACCCGAATGGTCCAGTATTGGTTCATGTGGTAACACGTAAGGGAAAAGGCTATCCACCGGCAGAAGCTGCAAGTGATAAATATCATGGTGTGAGCCGGTTTAATGTTGTAACCGGTGAGCAGATCAAAGTTAAAAGTTCTGCACCTTCTTACACAAAAGTTTTCGCCAATGCTTTGATTGAAGAAGCAACACACGACGATAAGATTGTTGCTGTTACGGCGGCTATGCCAACGGGTACGGGGTTGGATCAATTTGCCCAAAAATTTCCAAAACGTATGTTCGATGTTGGAATTGCAGAACAACATGCTGTAACATTTGCAGCAGGTATGGCGTGTGAAGGGTTGAAGCCTTTTGTTGCAATTTATTCTACTTTCTTGCAACGCGCCTATGACCAGATTGTTCATGATGTCGCTATTCAGAAATTGCCGGTGCGTTTTGCAATCGACCGTGCAGGCTTTGTTGGTGCAGATGGTTCAACCCATGCAGGAAGCTATGATAGTGTATTTTTATCTGCGCTGCCTGGCTTTGTGGTGATGGCACCATCAGATGAAAAAGAATTGATGCATATGGTGCGCACCGCAGCAGCCTATGATCAGGGGCCTATATCGTTCCGCTTTCCAAGGGGTGATGGTATTGGGCTAAAATTGCCTGATCGTGGCGAGGTTATTGAAATTGGCAAAGGTCGTATCTTACGTGAAGGCAGTAAGGTTGCACTTCTTGGCTTTGGTACGCGGTTGCAGGAAGCTTTGGCGGCCGCTGATGAGCTTGCAGCTTCGGGGCTATCAACAACGGTTGCCGATGCGCGTTTTGCAAAGCCGCTTGATGAGGAGCTTGTCCGTCGATTGGCGCAAGAACATGAGGTTCTTATCACAATTGAAGAGGGGGCTTCTGGTGGTTTTGGTGGCCAAGTCTTGCAGTTTTTATCGCGAGAAGGGCTGTTGGATAAAGGCTTGAAAATTCGCACCCTGACATTGCCAGACGAATATTTGCATCATGGCCCACAAGCAAAGGTACTATCTCAAGTGGGATTAGACCGCCGTGGTATTGTGAATAGCGTTTTCAGTGCCTTGGGTCGCGAGGCTGTAAACATTCCGCAAATACGCGCTTAATATGCCTGAAAAACAAAGGTTAGATGTTTTGTTGGTGGAAAGGGGGTTCTTTTCCACCCGTTCGCGCGCACGTGATGCCATTGCGCGTAAGACTGTGCTGGTTCAGGGCAAGGTCGTGGATAAAGCCGGACAAGTGGTTTTGAGCGATGCCGAGATTATCGTTTCCGATCCAGCACGTAACTATGTTTCAAGAGCAGCATTAAAGCTGCTTGCTGCACTTGATGAATTTCCTGTTCGCACACAAGCCATCAATGCGCTTGATATTGGCGTTTCAACGGGTGGGTTTACTCAGGTTTTGCTTGAGCGTGGTGCAGCCCATGTTATCGCGGTTGATGTTGGCCATGGTCAATTGGCACAATCCTTGATAAATAATCCAGCAATTACCTTGTATGAAGGATTGAATGCACGTGATCTTGAAAAAAACCATCTTCAAGGTCTCGATGTTCAACTTGTTGTTTCTGATGTCAGTTTCATTTCATTGAAACTTGCTTTGCCACCAGCTCTTTCATTGGCGGCTAAAGGTGCTCAGGCGGTTTTATTGGTTAAACCGCAATTTGAAATAGGGCGGGAAGGCATTGGTAAAGGCGGCTTGTTGAAAAATCCTGCTGACGGGGAAAAAATAGCAGAAGATCTGTTTGCCTGGTTAAATGAACAACAAGGCTGGAGAGCAAAAGGTCTACGACCTTCTCCTATTGAAGGAGGGGATGGTAACGTGGAATATCTTCTTTATGGGGAAAAGTGCAATGATTGAAGAAGTGCAAATAGACCATATTGGGGCTGGTGGTGATGGCGTGGCAAAAACGCCACATGGTGCTGTCTATGTTCCCTTTACCCTGCCAACTGAAATTGCCAATATTGCCTGCCAGAACAATCAGGGGACTTTGATAGCTCTTAAAACCCGTTCATCAGAACGGGTAGACCCGACATGTAAGCACTTTGAAGAATGTGGCGGTTGCGCTCTTCAGCATTGGCAAGATACCTCCTATCAAGGCTGGAAAAGATCACTCGTTAGCGATGCCATGCAAGGGCGGGGTATTGATACGCAAATAGCACCCCTTCAACCTTGTGAAAAACACACAAGGCGGCGGATGACTTTAACCGCACGGGTAACACCCAAAGGGCAGGTTGTCGGCTTTAATCGCTATGGTTCTCATGACGTAGTGGCCATTGAAGAATGTCCCGTTTCAAAACCGGAACTGGTTGATAGCATTTTGGAAGTGAAAGTGCTTTGTGGGCTTTTGGCAAATTATGCAAAAGAGTTGCATATTACTGTCACTTTGGCAGAAAATGGTTTGGACATTGCCATTGCTGGTTGTCGGATTGATGATGAGCAATTGCGCCAACGTCTCATTAATGAATGTTTGAAACGCCCTATCACGAGACTTTCTGTTGAGGGCGAAATCATTATAGAAAAAGAAAAGCCGATAATCCATTTCAGTTCCGTTGCGGTTGAGCTTGCTTCTGGTGGTTTTTTACAGGCGACAAAAGAAGCCGAAGATTTTATGGCTGGACTGGTCATGGATGGTTTGAAAAAAAACAAATATGTCGTGGATCTATTTTCCGGTTCAGGTACTTTTGCATTTCGTTTGGCTGAAAAAATGAAAGTTCACGCGGTTGAATATGATGCCGATGCATTAAAGAGTTTTGACCGCGCCATGCGCAATGCGCACGGACTGAAAGAAATCAGCTATGAGAAGCGTGATCTGTTTCGCCGACCATTGACGGCAAAGGAATTGGAAAGTTTTGACGGTATTGTATTTGATCCGCCAAGAGCTGGTGCAGAAGAACAAGCACGTGAGATTGCCAAAACATCTATCCAACGAATTGTTGCTGTTTCGTGTAATCCAGTGACACTAGCAAGAGACATAGCAATTCTACAAGAGGGTGGGTATAAGGTTGAAAAAATTATACCCATTGACCAATTTCTCTGGTCACCCCATGTTGAAACGATAGCAATTTTAAGTAAGCGCAAGCCCAAACCCGGCTGGCGCTTGTAATTGTTAATAAACTGGTGCCAGTAATTTTTTAACACGCTGGCACCTGTAATTACCTAATACGCTGGCGCCTGCAATTGTCTAACAAGCTGATGCTTTAGTACTCTAACAAGAGGCCAATTTGACCAATTTCTTTGATCACCTCACGTTGAAACGATAGCAATGTTAAGTACGCGCAAGCCCAAAATCGGCTGGCGCTTGTAATTGCTTAACAAGCTGGTGCCAGTAATTTTTAACACGCTGGCACCTGTGATTGTCTAACAAGCTGATGCTTTAGTGCTCTAACAAGAGGCCAATTTGACCAATTTTTCTGGTCACCTCACGTTGAAACGATAGCAATGTTAAGTAAGCGCAAGCCCAAAATCGGCTGGCGCTTGTAATTACCTAACACTCTGGCGCCTGCAATTGTCTAATAAACTGACGCCCCTAATTGCTTAGCAAGATGTCAATTTAACGGTGCTTTGCGCTTTACCGAAAAATATTGGTCTTAAATAAACGCCCAGTGCATTGCCGAAAAATGCTGAAGCTACCCACAACCAGCCATGCAAACTGCCAGAAGAGATGCCAGAAAAATAAGCGCCAATATTGCAGCCAAACCCAACACGTGCGCCATAGCCTAACAGCAGGCCACCAATAATTGCAGCAATAGCCGAACCCAGTGGGACACGGAAATTGAAAGCAAAGCGTCCAGCTAGCGCCGCAGCAAGCATTGCACCGGCAATAATGCCGAAATCCATAACTGATGTAATATTGGAAAAGACACTTGCGTCCAAGTTTTTTGCATTGGCTGCATTTTGCCAAAATGCCCAACCGGACACATCAAAGCCAATAATACGGCCAATTTTCGCTCCCCAAATTGGAAAGGCACCGGCAATGCTCCATGGTTTTCCGGATATAATTAGGGTTATGTAATTCAAGATGGCTAAAGCAACACCACCCCATATTAACGGCCATGGGCCACGGAAAAATCTTTGAAACCCATGATGATCTGTTGGTTTTTCCTGTTCCAACGATCCATGACGACGCTTTTCTATAACAATTGTTAAGGCCGTAATGGCCGCAAAAAGGCAAAGCGACACAACAATTCCAAGTGGTGCGCCTAAGCTTTTGACCAATGATACTGGTGGTAGTGCAGGCATGGAAGACCAGAAGGAAGCATGTGCCGTTGAAACAAGGCCACCGATGACAAAAAATGCTAAAACAAGCAGCATACGAGCATTGCCGCCGCCAAGAGTGAACAATACCCCTGAAGCACAACCACCTGCGAGTTGCATACCTATGCCAAACATGAACGCACCAATGATGACCGATAGGCTAAGCGGTGCAATGGAACCATTGACCGGATGACCAAAAATTTCACCAACACTTAACGTCGGGAAAAACAGTAATACGGCAATTGCCAACATCAACATTTGCACACGCAAACCCCGTCCACGTCCATCGGCAATAAAGACACGCCATGCAGAGGTGAAACCAAAAGATGCATGATAAAGGGTAATACCCAGTGCTGCGCCAACCAGAAGCAATAATCCCTGTTGCACGCTGTAGGCTATAGATAACCAAACAGCACAAATGATGATGAATAATACACTTATAATTTTCGGGAGAGTTAAATAGGTAGACAGCTTGTTAGGCTGACCAGACACGACCGTGTACATGGAGTTTCCTTTCAAACAAGATAGAAGCCGTATAATGGCTATTGTCTTGGACTGAGTACAAGTTTTGAAAGATTTTTTCAATAACAAGCAGAGTCAAAAAAACTTAGTTTCATAAAAACTGTTGAATAATCATTGGCATCACGGCAATTATTGATCTTGTTTGACAATATAAAAAGGAAAAATCATACTAAATATTATGTTGAATACCGACTATAACACTTTGATTATATGTATTATTTTATGATGGCATTGATTGTTGAAAAACAAAACTTTTAAGCTTGGCGAATTTTTAAGTTTGGCAGTTAAAATATTGTTGGAAATCGCTCAAAATATAGCGGCGAAACATAACGTTCGTGAAAATATCCTTATGAAAGAATCCTGTTAAACGATTGAATACGCATGATAATATTGATGTATTTTGTGCGCGATTATTCCGATTATTCCAAGAGTTTTAAAACCTATTATCAAGATCAATGGATAAACGGGAAGAGCTAATTCTGACAAATGGAGAAGCCAATTCCGACATACTGAAAGAGCTTATTTGGGCGAAAACGAGAGGGGTTAATTCTGACAAACAGAAAGATCTTATCCTGAAACAGAGAAAGAGATTATTCTAACGAACGGGAGGAGCTTATTCTGAAGAAAACGGGAAAAGCATGTTAGGAACACGTCCCGTTTGTTGCTCAGTCAAACAGCATGAATTAATTGGGTTTAAAATCGCGGGGCTGTTTTATAGTTAAACAGCCGTTCCGCCCAATGTCATGGCATTAATACGCAAATGCGGTAAACCAACACCAACAGGAACACTTTGACCCGCTTTGCCACATGTTCCGATACCATCATCAAGTTTCGGGTCATTACCAATCATGGTAATACGCTTCATGGCTTCCGGTCCATTACCAATTAATGTTGCACCCTTAATAGGGGCGACAATTTTGCCATTGCGTACACGATAGGCTTCCGTGCACTCAAAAACAAATTTGCCAGAGGTGATATCAACCTGACCACCACCAAAGGATACAGCGTAAATGCCATCTTGCAACGAGCTTAACACCTCTTCCGGTGTATATTCGCCACCAAGCATCATTGTATTGGTCATACGTGGCATAGGGGCACATGCATATGATTCACGACGCCCATTGCCTGTCGGTTTCATGCCCATAAGGCGGGCATTCAACCTATCCTGCATATAGCCAACCAATTTGCCATCTTCGATAAGAACGTTGCGCGCAGATGGTGTACCTTCATCATCGATTGTTAACGAGCCACGCCGATCGGCAATGGATCCATCATCAATAACCGTTACACCTTTTGCGGCAACCTGCTGACCTAAAAGGCCAGAAAAAGCTGATGTCTTTTTGCGATTAAAATCACCTTCCAGACCATGTCCAACGGCTTCATGAAGCATAACACCTGGCCAACCACTTGCCAGCACAACATCAAAAGTTCCTGCTGGTGCCGGTTCTGCTTCAAGATTGACAAGTGCCATACGTAAAGCCTCATCAGCGGCCATTTGCCAATTTTCCGGTGTAATAAAATGATCAAAAACCTGTCGTCCACCACAACCGTAAAAGCCATTTTCCATACGCTCACCTTGGGCGGCTACAACCGATACGGATAAGCGGACAAGAGGCCGTACATCGCGCAGTAAATGCCCATCAGAGCGAAGAATTTCGACATGTTGCATCGAGCCCGCCAATGAAACAGTGACTTGACGCACTTTGTCATCTTTTTCGCGGATATAGTTGTCGATCTTTTGCAACAAGGCTACTTTATCCTCAAACGAAGGGGATTGTAGCGGACTGATTTCTTCATATAGTTTTTTATTGGTGCCAATTGGTGCGGCACTATAATTTCCACTATAGCCATTGGTAACGGCTTTTGCCGCATCACTCGCCCGTCTAAGCGCTGCGGCACTTAATTCGCCTGCATGAGCATAACCGGTTGCTTCGCCAGCAATGGCGCGTAAACCAAATCCGGTATCTTGATTATAGGAACCATTTTTCAGGCGGCCATTATCATAAAGTAACGATTCGCTTTCTCGATATTCAAGAAACAATTCGCCATCATCAGCGTTCTTTAGTGTGTCTTGTACCAAAGATTGAACTTCATTGGCGCTGATATCAAATTGATCGATAAGCGATTTCATAAAACTTTTCCTGTCTAAACAACCAGTCGCCTTGATGCGTCAGTTATTTTCATTCAGTCGTATTGGGATTCAAGATGTCAGCCAAAAAGTGTCAAGGCCAACATCTTTTAAAACCTCTATTCCTTAGGAAGCGCGTTATAGGCATCTTTCAATCCGTTAAGATCAATCATGCCGCCAACACCTTCCTCCGGTGTTGTGAAAATAAAATAGGTCGCCATTTTGCCGTCGAGAAAGGCTTTCAAATCATTGTCTTTAAGGAAGGCTTCCGCCACACAATTATCCCCAAGACAACGGCGATATTCCATTTTGCCCATATCTTTATTGTCTATTTTTATACCAACCCCTAAACGCAATTCAACGCGGATAGGTACAAAAACGCGCATCAAGGTACCTTGATTTTTTGGCAATTTATAAAGCGTAACCCGAAAAGTTATATCAGGACGGTTTTGCGCACGAACATTTTGCACGACCTCACACTGTATATTCGGTGTGCCAGGGGGCAGTGTACATATCTTTGTCCATGCACCAAATGTTTTTGGGGCGGGGACATTCTGTTGACTAGGTGCTTGACCTTGTGACGTACCCATTGAAAGGATACCCATAGACATCAAGATCGCGGCAACGCCACAAGCCCGTTTTAAGAAATGACGAAGTGACATAAAAACTCCTGCTCGAATCAGTATCACGTTATCGCGCTTCCACGTTTATGAAAAGTATCCATCTAGTTTGTCCATAATGCATTCACAATACAGAGCGAATATTTTCCATTATCATGCGCCTTCTAATATGGCAAAGGCGCAAAATTGTGATCAACACTTCAAAAATGTTTTTATTTGAGGCCGTTTGTCGCATTGTTTCATCTATGAAATATTGTTACAGCAGCAAAAGGGAAGCTTTTGCAATGACATTATTGCGCAAGTGTTTTGAATTTATTGGTAAAGTAGATGTCTAAGCACGTTGAAACAGGTCTATTTTCTTCATTATTGCGTTGTGACAGTAAGGCAGTAGGCACGCTTTACTTGATATTTGCAATTTTTGCAGGTGTTATCGGCGCTGTATTTTCAATAATATTAAGATTGGCTTTAAACGGAACAGACATTGTATTTTTAAGCAATCTGTTTCCCAGAGATCCGATGTTATTGTCATTTATGAATATGGCACATGCGCTGATTCTGGTATTTTTTATGGTTATGCCGGCGCTTATTGGCGGATTTGCCAATTGGTTTGTGCCCATAATGATTGGCACACAAAATGTTGCCTTCCCACGGTTAAATATTGTTGCGCTCGTTTTATTGCCATTTTCGGTTATTGCTGCTTTTACGGCACTTTTCACACTGGCAGAACCTAACCTTTTTAAAACATTGTTGTTTACCAGCATTTTGCTTGGTTCATTTTCATTTCTGTTTACTTTCGTCAATTTTATTAGCACCATTATAACCATGCGTGCGCCGGGCTTAACTCTGTCTCGTTTGCCTGTATTTGTCTGGTCTGTGTTGATAGCTTCCTTTTTAGGTCTCATGTCTGTGCCAGCAATGTTGGCTGCATTAACCGATCTCATCTATGCGAAAGATATAGAAATAGAACATCTCTCCATGATGATCTGGTTCTTTAGCCATCCAGAAGTTTATGTTCTTTTGCTTCCGGCTTTCGGTATCATAAGCCAAATTTTAACAACGTTTTGCAAACGCCGTTTATGGATGGAAAATCTTGTCATTGCTGCCATGATTGCAATTGGTGGTATAGGTTTCATTTTATGGAGTCAGGATCTTTTTCATTTCCTTCAACCTAATGCTATGGAACGCTATTTTAATGTGGGATTGCCGCTTATTATCGTTCCAACCGTTTTTATTTTGATTAGCTGGTTTGTAACATTGGTTCAAAGCAGCGTTACCTTTTCTACGCCAATGTTATGGGCATCTGGCTTTTTCTTTGTTGTTCTTATGGGGCAGATTTCTGCCATACAACTTATCGCCAGTAATTCAGGTTTAACGGAGCTTAATAGTTCTGCTTTTGTCGCGCATTTCCATTATATTTTATCGTTAAGTGCGGTATTTGCCATATTTGCAGGTTGGTATTATTGGTTGCCTAAAATTACCGGCTATTCTTGCCGGGTCGCAACGATCAAAATTCATTTCTGGATGATGTTTATCGGCGTCAATGCAATCTTCTTGCCACAGCATTTGCATGATCTATCGGCAGGATATCTGTTCACTGCACCGCAGGTCAGCATTTTTTCCAGTATCGGCGCAATTCTCGCCGGATTATCTGTTATCGTTTTCCTTTATGGAATTTGTGAAACACTGCATCGTCGTGTGAAAGTGGGCAATAACCCATGGGGGCAGGGCGCTGCAACATTGGAATGGCAGTTGCCTTCACCACCAGATAAAGCTTGGGTTAAGGTGCCGATTATCCATAAAACACATAAAGATGCCTCAAAGCGCAAATAGTAAATAATATTATTGTTTTGCGCCGCGCTTTTATAGGCTAAGTGACTTTTGCCTTTGTAGCTGAGGTGGCTTTTATTTTTACAGCTGAAACGGCTTTTGTCTTTATGGTCTAAGCGGCATTTGTTTCTATAATGAGACGAATTTTTGGCATCTATAGTCAGCGCAACTTCTGACGTTAAACCAAAGCAATTTTTGGCCTTACACATGAGGCAGACTTTGGCTTTACAAGCCAAACAGTGCATTAACGCTGATGCATTGGCTAATGTCACGGTGATTATATTGACTTATGTTGCTGGGATTATTTTGCATTTCTTAATTTGTTTGGTCTTGCTTATATATGGTGATTATGGCTTGTTGCGTGATAAAACGGGCAAAGCAATGTAAATGCCTATATGAATGGTTGCGTTTTCAGTTTAAAATGGTTTGTGTGTCCTTAAAAATTATGAGGGTAAAAGGGGTAAACGTTTTATGGCGACATTAGAGCAAATCACTGAGCCAGACAAAAGCGAGACTCCATCTGAAGCCGATGCCAACGACTATATGACGCTTTTAAAACCACGCGTTATGTCATTGGTTGTGTTTACTGCTCTTGTGGGCATGCTGGTGGCTCCGGTTTCTATCAATCCAATTTTGGGTATTGTTGCAATTTTATGCATTGCCGTTGGGGGCGGGGCCTCTGGTGCCTTAAATATGTGGTACGATGCCGATATTGATGCGGTGATGAAACGCACACAAAAACGGCCTATCCCATCAGGCAAAGTAACAGGCGGGGAAGTTCTGGTGTATGGCCTTGTGCTTTCCGCTTTATCTGTTTTGACAATGGGAATCTTTATCAATTGGTTCTCAGCCGCATTTTTGGCGTTTACGATATTTTTCTATGTTGTTATTTATACAATGTGGCTTAAACGCTCTACACCGCAAAATATCGTCATTGGTGGTGCATCTGGCGCATTTCCTCCCATGATTGGTTGGGCTGCTGCGACTGGTACAATCAGCATCGAAAGCGTTGTTCTTTTCCTTATTATCTTTATGTGGACACCGCCGCATTTTTGGGCGCTCTCACTATTTGCTAAAACGGATTATGGTGCAGCCAAAATTCCAATGATGCCAAATGTTCGCGGCGAGCGGTCGACAAAAAACCAAATCCTTGTCTATGCCATTATCATGGCACTCTGTGGTGTAGCACCTTATGTCATGGGGTTTGCTGGCATCACCTATGGCATTGTGTCGATCGTGTTGGGATGCATATTTGTTTACCACTCATTTGTGCTTTGGAAGACTGAAACCAAAGAAGCCACCACGCCGGTTGCCAAAAAACTGTTTTTCTTTTCACTGTTTTATCTAGCAGCAATATTTGCAGTTCTTCTTATTGAATCGCTGGCATGGCGAATTATGTCCTATTGGGGAATGTCATGATGAAGAGCAAAAACAATTTAGAACAGGTTGAACTTACCGAAGCACAAAAAAATGCACAAAGAAACCGCGCAAAAGGGCTTGGTATTGCACTTTTTCTGTTTGCATTGCTTGTATATGCGGCCACAATGGCGCATTTGAGTGCGTAATTGTTTGATTGCATTCCTAAGGGTTGGTTATGATAAAAAGATCTCCGCTGACAATACGCCTTTGCGGGCCGCGTGGTTTTTGCGCCGGTGTTGATCGTGCCATTCAGATTGTAATTCTGGCTTTGAAAAAATACGGCGCCCCAGTTTATGTTCGCCATGAAATTGTCCACAACCGCTATGTTGTTGAAGGATTACAGGCACGCGGTGCAATTTTTGTTGAAGAATTGAATGAAATACCGGCAGAACATCACGGTCAACCAGTCATATTTTCTGCCCATGGTGTGCCTAAGTCTGTGCCAGAAGATGCTAAGCAGCTTAATCTCTTTTATCTTGATGCGACATGTCCGCTTGTTTCAAAAGTCCATAAACAAGCAATGCGACACCAACGGCACGGGCGTCATGTTATTCTGATTGGTCATTCCGGACACCCTGAAGTGATTGGTACTATGGGGCAAGTTGAAAATGGCTCTGTAACTTTAATCGAAAATGTTGAAGATGCCTTGAACTACCAACCAGCCCCCGGGCAGGAGCTAGGATTTGTAACGCAAACGACGTTATCGGTGGAAGATACTGCCGGTATTATAGATGTGTTACGGCGCCGTTTTCCGACGATAGAAGCACCAGCGGCAGAGTCAATTTGTTATGCCACCACCAACCGGCAAGAAGCTGTAAGTGCGGCAGCCCCTGGTAGCGACCTTTTCTTGATTGTTGGCGCACCGAATTCTTCCAATTCACGCCGCTTGGTAGAGGTGGCAGAACGGTTTGGGGCAAAACGTGCACTCTTGGTGCAAAGGGCATCGGAAATTGACTTTGAAAATCTTAAAGATATAAAAACAGTCAGTCTTTCAGCCGGTGCGTCGGCGCCTGAAATAATTGTTGATGAAATCATTACAGCGTTCAGAAAACGCTATGATGTTACTATAGAACTTGCTGAAACAACGGTAGAAAATGAAACTTTTCTGGTTAATCGTGAGCTGCGCGATGTTGTTTTGACACCTCAGGATATGCAATTTGTCAATGGTGACGGTATTTCCGATGAGAATAAATGAAAGTGGCATAAATTGATCGTGCGGGTTTTATAATGGCTGTTTATACCGACATTAATGAACAAGAATTGGCATCTTTTTTAAAAGAATATTCCATTGGGAAACCGGTATCATATCGCGGTATCGCCGAAGGTGTAGAGAATTCCAATTTTATGCTGCATACCGATCAGGGGCGATTTATTCTGACGCTTTATGAAAAACGGGTTGCAAAAAATGACTTGCCGTTTTTTCTGGAATTGATGCAGCATCTTAGCAAAAAGGGTATATCCTGCCCACAACCTGTTGTGCGCAATGATGGAACAATGATCGGCGAATTGGCTGGACGTCCTGCTGCCATTGTTACATTTCTTGATGGTATCTGGATGAGAAAACCTGCAGCAGTGCATTGCCGTGAAGTTGGCAAAGGATTAGCTGCAATGCATTTGGCCGGTCTTGATTTTTCTATGCAGCGTAAAAATAGTTTGTCGATTGATGCGTGGCGGCCATTATGGATGAAATCTCGGGATCGCGCGGACGAGTTGTCACAAGGCATTACAAAAGACATTGATAGTGAACTTGATTATCTTGAAAAGCATTGGAATACAGATTTACCGACAGGTGTTATTCATGCCGATCTGTTCAATGATAATGTTTTCTTTTTGAATGATAAATTATCAGGATTTATTGATTTCTACTTCGCATGCACGGATATGCTGGCTTATGATTTGGCAATATGCCTCAATGCATGGTGCTTTGAGCGTGACATTTCGTATAATCTGACAAAAGGGCAGGGCATGTTGAAAGCCTATCGCTCTGTCAGACCGTTAAGTGATAATGAAATAGCAGCTATTCCTTTATTGGCACGGGGGGCTGCTTTGCGGTTTTTCCTCACGCGGCTTTATGATTGGTTCAACACACCAGCAAATAGTTTGGTGGTCAAGAAAGATCCTATGGAATATTTGCGCAAGCTCTATTTCTTCCGTGATGTCAAGAAGCCATCAGAAATCGGCCTATAGATGAGTAATTCGACTAAGAAAAACGTTGAAGTGTTCACCGATGGTGCTTGTTCTGGCAATCCTGGTCCGGGGGGCTGGGGAGCCATATTGCGATATAATGGTCATGAGCGGGAATTATATGGTGGTGAGCGTGACACAACCAATAACCGTATGGAACTATTGGCTGCTATCAACGCGCTCAATACTTTAAAAGAACCTTGCTCGGTCGATCTATATACAGATTCCGTTTATGTGCGGGATGGTATTTCGCGTTGGATTGATGGTTGGAAAAACAATAATTGGCGAACAGCGGCAAAAAAACCAGTAAAAAATGCTGAATTATGGCAGGCGCTTGATACCGCACGGCAACGCCATGAGGTGCGTTGGCATTGGGTAAAGGGCCATGCAGGGCATCCAGAAAATGAGCGATGCGATGAGCTTGCACGTAAGGGCGTCAGTGAAAACCGTTAGAGATAATCAGCTTGGTAAATAACCTTATAGGTTAATAATTAGGCTGTTATTGCTTTGTAACTGTGAAAGTTCCTGTAAAGGCTTTAGGCTCGGCATCAGCAATATAATTTACGCTGAATTTATCATCTGACGACATGTAAAGAATGTCGGCTAAAAATGTGGTTTTCCCGTCTTTCTGATCTATAATTTTTGCCGGACCAAGCTCGTTATCCCCACCATCCAGATAGAGGGCTGATATTTTTACATTTTTTGGCGTAGTAATTTTAATGGATAACAGGTCGTTTTTGGGTTCAGCATTTATTTGAATATTATCGTTGGCAGGTTCCGGCAATTGCTGTTTTGCCGTTTCAAGATAAGAAGCATCTATTTGATCTACCTCAAATGCTGATGATTCAAAGTTGAAATCAACATCAACAGGAAGACATATTTTCTCACAGAAGCCTATTGTTAGGCGCCCACTTAAATTTGTTGTATTTGTCGGACTGGTTAGAGAAAAGGGCAGAATAACATTGTTTTTGTAGCCAAACGACCAATCCTCGCCATCGGCAAATAGATGCGGCACGGGATAGAAAATATGGTAGTTGAGCGGCTCTTTGAATGTAAAGCTTGGTGCCATTCCCGAATTACCAGGGTTTTGCCAATAGGTTTTCCAGCCCGGTTGAAGCTTGACTTCTATCAGGCCTTGCCTTTGTCCTTTATTCCAATTGGGCTCAATGGCAATACGCACCCGCCCACCGTCCGTATCACGCCATGGTGTTGATACAAGACTGTCATTGGGGAGAGTTTCGGCTGTTGCAAGGTTTTGGATTGAGCAAACACAAAAGCTGCAAATAACAGCAGATATAATTCGTTTAAACACTAAGGAACCACTCTTTATTAAACAACAATCAGAGAATTTACGACTTTTTGAGGAAATATACCAATTTCCTCTTGCACTTCTCATATTCACGTTTAACCTCACAATTATGGATAATTTTAGAATGATGAAAAAACGTGACGGATTTTTGAACGGACATCTGCTTATTGCGATGCCCGGCATGGAGGACGAGCGTTTTAGTCGTTCCGTTATCTATATTTGTGCCCATTCTGATGAGGGGGCAATGGGACTTGTGTTGAACAAACCTCAGGATATGGTCTTTCCTGATTTACTCATACAATTGGGAATTATTAATAGTGCGCAGGCGAGCCATCTTCCAGAACTGGCAAAAACTATTCCAGTTCGTGATGGTGGGCCAGTTGAACGTGCACGCGGTTTTGTTCTCCATTCAGATGATTATGCCTGTCATGCAACAATACCGGTTACCAATGAAATCTGCCTAACTTCAACAACAGATGTGTTGAAAGCGATGAGCATGGGCAAAGGCCCACAAAAAGCTATCGTGACATTGGGATATGCCGGCTGGGGAGCAGGGCAACTGGAATCAGAAATTTCCGCCAATGGTTGGTTGACCAGCCCCGTTGATGCTGGTTTCTTGTTTGCAGATGATCTTGATAACAAATATCAGCAAAGCTTATTGCGAATTGGTGTTGATCCAGCATTTTTAGTTGCCCAAGCTGGCCACGCTTAAATTTATTGATTGCAGCTTTTATACGCGCCTAATATTTTGGGGTTATGCCGGCTACCCACACGTAAAACAGCCCCACATCAATACGGTAGATTAGTTGATACATATCCTGTACCCAATCGTTACATGCTATGCGCTATGTGTAAATATATTGCACTTGGTATAAATATGTATCAGCTGTTATGGTTTGCCTTTATACAGTGCTTGTGCCGCATTGGGCGGTGCATCTGTCAAATATAACTCATGAAGACACCCTAGCTTGCTGATTTTGGATGCTTCGTCACCAGTGTTATAAGGTCTTCAATACCAACAGGCTCTGTGAAGACGACACTTTGCACAAATTCGCACCCTTCTTCACGCAACAGAACGGCTTCATTTTCTGTTTCTACGCCTTCGGCGATAACCTTCATATCCAGATCATGCGCCATATTGATAATTGACTTCAATACGGGGCGTTTTTTCGGGCTATCAACATTCAACAAGGAACGATCCAATTTGATCATATCAAATGGATAGCGCAATAAAAATGCGATTGAAGAATAACCTGTTCCGAAATTATCAAGCGTCAGACCAATGTCCCGATATAGCGCTTTTGCTATATAGTGCTTTCGCGATATAGGGCGGCACGTCTGTCAAATATATCTTACAAAAATTACTTTAGTTTGCTGATTTTGGATGCTTCGTCACCAGTGTTATAAGGTCTTCAATACCAACAGG
>CAMLBF010000012.1 GCA_946478235.1 uncultured Bartonella sp. | reverse complement strand
AGGCCGCCAACACGGTCTCCATCTGCATTTGGTGCCCAAGCTTAAAATCATCCCCATAAACAGTCTCGTCGGGATATTCTGATATGAGTTCTACCTCGAAAGTGGCATTGGGATAAAGCGCAAAAGAACAGGGAATGCCATTGATTGTTTCAAACCCCGGTTCACCGGCATGCTGTCGATATAATTTGACTTGTAAGTCATTCATTGCCAATCCGGCATTATTCAAGGCAAGACATGCTGTAACTTTTTCAGCCAATTGACGTGTTGTTTTTTCCCAACCTTCCCGATAGCGGAAGACCAGAAAGAACCCTTTGGGCAATGTCCACATTGCAAAATTATGCGGAATATAGCCTGAAAGCGGCCTGATCCATTCATGGCTTGGGTAACCATGGAGATTGACATGCAATTTTGCACCCGAACATTTCCGTCCTTCAATTCGTATCCCGCGCTCCATCGGTGCGGAATCCGGTGTATTCTGCAAGTCATTACCAAAGGCAGTATAGCGGGCTGCGTGATGCATATGATGAGGATTTTCGAGAATTGACCTGAGAAATAATGCGTTGCCATCGGGATTTTCCAACGGCGATATAACAAAATGGGCATTTTTTCTGAATGACAACATATGCGCGGCACGCAACGCTCCTACTGTGCCGGTCGTTTCGTTGCCATGCTGGCAACCACTGATCATAACAGCATTATCGCTTCCTTTATTATAACGCGCACATACCCCACGGCCGCTGCGGCTCTTCGCTTGTAGCAATGCTCCGCCAATATTATCAAGAGCTGCGGCTATAGCGCTATGGGACATTGGCCGATCGGCTAGCTCTGGTTCTTGAGCAGCAAAAGCCGTATTTTTTGTCGACAAGGGGACAAGTTCAATGGCCATATGACAATTGTCGTCCTTGGAGCGGGTAATCAAGGGCGCAATCTGGCCCGGTCTAACAGTACGGTCTTCCGGAGGAAGCCCGTTGATTGACTGGTAATATTCAAGTGTCGAGAAATATAATTCCTCGTGCAGAATTTCCTGATAACTTATAATCTCTTGGCCATAGCCGACCGGTTTTTCGTTCTGCGGCAGGCTAACACGGATCGTTAATTCTTCAAAATAGGGCATCGTTGGCGGCAGCGGCATTGTGCGGATGGCTTGCATAGCGCCATCAAAAACCTCGTCGAGATCCGTCACAACCTGCTCGTTACGAATGCATTCTCCATTGCGATAGACGCGCAGCCATCCGCAAGGGCGCAACATATCTCGCCCGAAGCAGTCTTTCGCCAGCTGATTTGGGGCAAATACCTTCTCTTGTCGCATTGTGCCATCAGCAAAAAAAAGATTGACGTAATAATTATCACAGTCAGATCCGGCTTCAAAAGCCACATCTGCATGTGGAAACATGCCTGCTAGCGGATAGGCTTCAAGTCTGAAGCGATTTTCTTTCGCATCAGGCGAAACCGGATAGGTCACCTTTATCTGACGCAGATTTTCAGTATTTTCGAGAGACATAAAAAAGTGCACCAATGGTTTTAGTGCGCAATGAAAAGATAGTTGATAGCCTTTATTCTGCAAGTTTTTTTGAGCAATTTGAAGACTATCAAGATCATCAAACAACCATAACGATATCCGGTCGGTTGATTTGTATTCTTGCTCAATACGCGCGCACCACTGTGTGAGCGAGCGCGAAACGGAATTTTGATAGATTATACTCATCAACGTGTTCTCCCTCGAGGATCAAGAATATCGCGCAGCCAATCTCCAAGCAGGTTTAAACCCAGAACAGTTGACAGGATTGCCAGACCAGGAAAGAAACTGACCCACCATGCACTTTGCAAATAGGTGCGACCATCGGCCAACATGCCACCCCAACTTGGCGTTTTCAGATCAACCCCCATACCGAGGAAGGTCAGACTACTCTCTAGCAGTATATTATTAGCCACATTCAGCGTCATCAACACTATTACCGGACCTAACAAATTGGGCAACATATGTTGGAAAATGATGCGAGGATTAGAGACTCCTATAGCGCGTGCCGACAGGATGAATTCTTGATCATTCAGCCCTAAAACAGAGCCGCGAACCAGACGTGCATATTGCACCCATTGTGACACGACGAGCAAAATTATCGTTTGCCAAAAACCGCCACCTATAATCGCCATAAAAGTAATTGCCAGCAGAATGAAAGGCAGAGCCAATTGGACATCGGCAAAACGCATGACCAGCATATCCGTAATCCCGCGGTAATAACCGGCAATTAATCCAAAAAATACGCCGATTACGAGAGACACAATTACAGAATAAAATCCGATTTGCAGGGAAATAGCCCCGCCTGTCATCACTCGCGATAACACATCACGGCCGATTGGATCTGTTCCAAAAATATGGGCATAATCCCGAAATGGGGGCAACAACCTGTGAGCCAGATCTAACCGGCTGGCACTGGCCTGCATAAAGATTATGGCATAGATGACACCCAAAATAATTCCGCCTACCAGAAACACCCCCAGAATAAATTCCAGTGATTTCCACGCCCGTTTGGGATTTGCGGTTTCAACAAGTTCCATGGTCTATCTCACACGAATTCTGGGGTCGATTAATCCATAGGCAATATCGACAACAAGATTAATCACGATAATGGCCACCGCCATTATGGCGATGACAGCTTGAAGAGAAGGATAATCCCGCGAAAACACAGCTTCGAAAGCCATTGTGCCAAGCCCCGGCCAGTTGAAAACTTTCTCTATAACAACAATACCGCCAATCAGGCCGCCAAACTGAAGTCCGATATAAGTGACAAGCGGAATTGCACAATTTCGTAAAGCGTGCTTGTAGAGAACGCGCGTTTCACTCAGCCCTTTTGCACGGGCTACCATAATATATTGCGAGTTCAACACTTCCAGCATGGAGGTACGTACGAGGCGAACATTAATCGCAGTCAGGATAATTCCCATAGTGACAGTAGGCAGAATATAACTTTCTGGTCCGCCCATTCCACTTGGCGGCAAAAGTTGTAGCACGATGGCAAAAAATAGCACCAGCATAGTGCCAAGCCAGAAGTTCGGAAAAGACAAGCCTACCAATGACAAAATGCGGATCAACTGGTCAATCCATTTTCCCTTATGGACTGCAGCCATTATTCCGAGCGGAATGGAAAGCAAAATGGAAAATAACATTGAAGTAAAAGCAAGGGCAAGTGTACACGGCAGCGACTGCTTTATGAGTAAGGAAATCGGGGTGCCGCCGATAAAGCTTTTACCGAAATCGAACCGGAAAAAGCCCAGAAGGAAATCAAAGTACTGTGATAGAAAGGGCTGATTTAGTCCCAAAGCCTCGCGGATACGTTCAAGATCTTCTTCGGTCACACTACCAGCGCCCTGTGCCAACATAATTGCTGGATCACCTGTCAAACGAATAGCCCATGACACCAGAAGAGTTACGATAAAAAATACAAAAATTGCCTGAATAACCCGCTTGGCGATGAAGCTTGCCATGACTTGTCCCCTGTTTGCTATCCCGAAAGATAGGTCGCTTTAATATCAGATGATCAAATGCATCGTTATTGGACTTCAACTGTGTTGAGTAGCATCCGGCTGTCAGGTGCGGGAACGAAATTTTTAACCCGCTTGTTTATACCGTAGATCGCTCTGGTGCTATAAAGGTTCATTTCATAGGCATGATCAAACGTATAGTGGGCAATATCCTGTAGAGCCTTTTCGCGCTCGGAGCGATTGAGTATAGAACGCTGGGCTAAAAGCATTTTATCCAGTTCCTCGTTTCTTTCGTAAGGGTTCCATTTTTCGCCCGTGTGATACAAAGCAATGGCCGTATTATCAAAATCAAATGTCCAGCCACCCCAAGATTGCTGGAACATAGCGCCGGTTTTGCCATTTGGAATGATATCGTTCAACAGCACGTTGGTTTCATAAGTCTTGACAGTGGCATTGATACCAACCATCTGCAGGTAGGATGCAATAGCTTGTGCGACTTCACCGAATGTTGCATCATTGCCCCGGATATCAATCTGGATTTCCGCTCCATCTTTCACCCCCGCCTCTTTCAATAGCGCACGCGCTTGTTCAGGATCGTAGGCAACCGGCTTCATGGCCGGATCATTGCCGAAAGACAGACTGCTTTGAAAACTGGAAATGGCTTCCGCCTGCCCCATAAGGATAGACTGGATAATAGCTTCGCGGTCGATTGCCAGATTAAGCGCCTTACGAACGCGCAAATCCTTGGTAATGCCGTCACGTGTGTTGAAGCGTAAAGATACGACCGTCGGGCTCTGGGCGGTGACCACATCAAGATTGTTTGATTTCCTGATTGTATCAATCATGCCGACGGGAATAGTTGGCGGTATAACCAGATCAACACGCCCCGCCTGTAATTCTGCGACGGCCGTCGCCGGCTCGCTGATAAAGCGATATTCAAGTTCGGACAGTTTCGGAGCACCGCGCCAGTAATGTTCATTTGCCTGAAGCGCTACCTTGATGCGGGGCTGATAATCCACAACTTGAAAGGCACCGGTACCAATTGGATGCATGTTGAAGTATTCTTCCCCCTTTTCGGCAATATATTTCGGCGGAACAATCATTGCGCCATAACCGGCCAGTTTGGTCAGCAAAACAGGATCATGTTCCTTGAGGATAAAATCCACCGTATAGTCGTCAACGATCGCAACCGACTTGATTGAAATATAGTTGGATTGTTGCGGACCTTTGCCGCCTTCTTGGCCCAAAAGTCTATCAAAGGTGAATTTGACAGCGGCGGCGTTGAAAGGCTCGCCATTATGGAAGGTAACCCCCTGACGCAACCGGAAACGAATGCGCATACCATTGTCCAGCTCTTCCCATGATGTGGAAAGGCCCGGCTCGATCTTCATGTCAGGCCCTCGCCATGTTAGTCCATCGAACACATTGGTGCCGATAGAGGCCCAATTTACAAGAAATGTATCGACCGGATCAAGACTGCCCGGATCTTGGGGGGAAGACACTGTCAATTTTCCGGCCGCCATAACGTCATTTCCGGACAAAAAGACCACCCCCATTAAAAGAACTGCTGTTAGTTTGAACAATGTTATACTCCTCAATCAATTATTCCTTAATAAACTGACGCACTTCATTTATATTCAGGCCGATGATATGACCGGGAGCAACCTCATGGTATATCAATTTCTCGGGTTCGGCACCTTTCGGCAAAATTCGGCTTGCGGGCAGATCATTATCATCTATAGCAACCTTGTGTCGTAACGGATCTGCAATCGGCACAGCATCTAATAGTCGTTTTGTATATGGGTGCAGCGGATTTTCGAAAATCTGCTGCCGCTTACCAAATTCTACGATTTGCCCCTTGTACAGTACCGCAACGCGATGGCTCATTCGTTCAACAACCGCCATATCATGACTTATAAACAAAAAGGCCAAGTTCTCGCTTTCCTGTAGATCCATCATCAAATTGATTATCTGTGCCTGTACAGAGACGTCCAAAGCCGACAACGCTTCATCGGCGATGATTAATTCAGGCATGACAGAAAGCGCGCGAGCGATGCAGATGCGTTGGCGTTGTCCACCTGAAAACTGGTGCGGATAGCGCGTAGCACTCTCTGCAGTTAAACCAACCCGCTCAAGCAGCGATACGACCCTATCACGTATTAGATTCTGATCCGTATATATACTATGGGTGCGCAGAGGCTCTGCAATAGAAAATCCAATCGTTTTGCGGGGATCTAGAGAAGCAAAAGGATCTTGAAATATATATTGGACACGAGAACGCAATTGCTGTTTTTGTTGTCGGGTCATCCTGTTATAGGAATCCCCGTCAAACGAGATATCTCCGCCAGTTATGGCTTGCAATTGCTGGATAGCCCGCCCGATGGTTGACTTACCGGAACCGGATTCGCCAACTAGGGCCAATGTCTCGCCGGGATAAATATCAAAACTGACACGATTGACAGCATGGACACCACCGACGACACGCGAAAAAAGACCGCCATGCATATCAAAACGAACACTCAAATCTTTGACTGAAAGCAATGGAGGAGAATCGTAACGCGCTGTATCCACAGTATGTTCTTCTTCAGGGTGGGTTATGCCATCTTCGCCAATAGTCAGGATCGGCATGCGACACGGCCTTGACCGTCCTTTCATGCTTCCAAGATGTGGTACAGCCGAAAGCAGGGCTTTGGTATAATCCTCACGTGGGGAGGCAAAAATCTGTTCGACTGGCCCCTCCTCAACTTTGTCGCCACGGAGCATGACAACAACATCATCCGCCATTTCCGCAACGACACCCATATCATGAGTGATAAAGAGAAGCCCCATGCCGGTTTCTTTTTGTAACTCGCGGATCAACTTAAGGATTTGTGCCTGAATAGTCACATCCAATGCCGTTGTCGGCTCGTCTGCTATCAAAAGCGATGGACGACAGGCCAATGCCATGGTGATCATTACGCGCTGGCGCATGCCGCCTGATAATTGATGCGGATAACGTCCAAGCATAGCGGCCGCATCAGGCAAACGGACACGCTCCAGAAGACGCTTGGCTTCAACCATACTTTGCTGATGCCCCATACCTTCATGCAACATAAGGACTTCGCAAATCTGGTTGCCAATCGTATAGACCGGATTGAGCGACGTCATCGGCTCTTGAAAAATCATTGCGATTTCCTTGCCGCGGATCCGCCGCATCGCCTTTTGGGAAAGTGCGACAATGTTCTTGTCGCCGTCAGACGATTGGAAGTGGATCGCGCCACTGTCAATGACACCGCCTGCTGCTTCAATCAATCCGAGTATAGACAAGGCGCTGACCGACTTACCGGAACCGGATTCGCCCACGACAGCAAGAGTTCTGCCTTTTTCAACATTGAAACTCAAATGTTTGACAGCCTCTGTGGCTCCAAACCGGACGCTTAGGTCCTCGACCTTGAGCAAAGGTTGCGTCAATATACCATTCTCAGTCAAACATTTCCTCCCAAAGGTAGTGAACCGACAGAGAAACCTTTGCTACACCTGATATACTTTGTGATAGCGTGTACTGCTACGAAGAGCATACATGCCGCATCATTGTATGGTCACAAGTTTAGCCTGATCCCAATCTTAGGCCTGACTTAGTCTATACAGAAACAGCACATACAAAGTCTGACACAATTATTATAGTTATTCACCCCATTTTTGGCCGGATAATAGACATGTAGAAAAGCAAGTCAATAGGTCAGATCATTTTATTAACGATCACAGATTCGATCGACATAACACCTATTTTTATTATGAGATACAGAATACCTACGTTATTCAAATAGACCATCCAATGAAGCACATGCGATCGGTCTTTCTTGGTCGTATTTTTCTTTTATCTTGAGACAGATAGTAGCTATCGGAGAGCCTGCAAACCTATTTATTATGGTTGTTATTTGATGTCTTTCATAACAATGTCTTCACGACTTTTGTTGTTTTATAAATATGATTTTTATACGAATAGCTGTTTCCTCATCCAATCAGGCAAGCAAACTTATGCGTTAGATTTTATTCTTTCTGCCAATTGTTACACTTTTGGGCGGCTGTTGGTTTTCAACCAATATCCCTGCTAAAATACAGGAAGCATGGCGAGGTCGGCCAATCAGTGATTTACAAAAAGCCATCGGGCCAGGTGGTGGTTTCAGCGTGGATGAAAAGGGCGAAAAATATTATTACCGACAAAAAGAAGGCAACTTCTTGGTAACTGGTTCAGGCAGTCCGCTCGGGGGCTATGTTACTAAATCATGTGAATTGCGTGTATATGTTGATAATGAGGACAAGATCACAAGATTTGTCACTTATAATAAAGGACTGAATTGCGCCCATTATAGTTCGGATTTGAAATAGTGGGGTTATCTACATTTATAAGGACTTTCACTCTTTAATTCTTTTCCGCTATGAATATCCGTAATGTGGACGGTGGCTCCAGGGTTGTTGGCGCAAATTGCATTTCTCATCGTATAAATCATGCGTCCTTCAGCATAAATTTCAGACTTTTCCATAAGCGGCTTACCTGCTTGATCGACTGCGGTGACTTTGTAGTCACCGCTCATTGTCAAACAACCACTTATGAATATAGTCGCCATAGAGATTGCTGCGATACCGATTGTCTTCATTTTCATCATGTTTTCTCCTGATTACGGCTGACATACTGGCAGATGCTTGTCTTTCCATTCTTTGCAATAAGCACTATTCACTCTTCTCGAAACACTGCGGGAGGGAATAACCGCATTCGGTTGACAAGCAGGTAGGTTTTGGTTCCTGTATGTATAACAGGCGGCATCTCTGCCTACACGTTCTATGACTCTAAAACCAGATTTTCCATACATGATGTGTACTCTACCGCCTGGTTATCTGTTAAGTCATAACCTTGCCATGTGACATAATAAGGTGCAGGATACCCACATTCCATGAGGGCTTTTTTGACCTCTAATTCATCAGCACCTTTTTTAACATAAACTTCGTGGATTGGCCCCGGTGGCTGATCCAGGTGGCCAAGACTACAACCTGGCAAAATAGATATCAGAAGAATAGTGATAATTTTTCTATGAATCATAACCTATCCCCCCTGCTCGCACGTGTAAGCCTTGTGATGGACCAAATGACTTACGACATTCGTGACCGGAGTTACCATAACAACAACAGGCGCTAATCCTACCAAGTAAGACATTCCGGATTTCCATGTTGTTATACCGAGGCCCGGAATCCGCGTCATGATTATTGGATTTCCACCGACAAATGATCCGACAAAATCAACTTTATGATTTTCTATCATCACGCACTATTACTTTTGTCTCCACTCAATTTATTCGAGAGTTCGGCAGTTTGTTTTGCGTTTGAAGCTCAACCGAAAAAACACATTCCGCTCTCGGAGACAAATCACCTATCCAATTCGAAGTGAAAAAACAAAAAATGACAAAATTGACGCTCCACTAAACGGAGGAAAGTCCACTCCTTCTTTACGTTCGTCCCTCAAGTTGAAAACAAACCAGAACAGGCAGAAACTTCTCTTGTTTTATCACGTAAATTATCTCGAACCATTTGAAGACGGACACCAAGCACCATCTACAGAGCTATGTAAGTCTACCCTTCGTTACAAAAGGTCTACCTGTTAACAAACACGGACTGTTTGTTTGCCGATAAAGGCTGAAATGACATAATCTCCGGCGCGTCTTCTATCAGAAGAATAATGCCTGTCATTTGGCCAAGAGCAAACTAGAAATTTTCCTGTCTGCGATTTCCAATCTTAGAAAGACGCAATCCGCATCAAGTTATATTCTACAGGTTAAACAATTTCACCGCACCGCCACCCAATACCCGGAAAATCCTTCGAAGCATTTTTGGTTGTCTCAACCTTCAAACTACGGCTACCTAACTTATAAACAAACCTATCTCTTCTATTTTCCCTTTCTGGTACCGATAAATATTTATCCGTTAGCGTAATTAATGTTTTTCAAAATGTATAAATTGCTCAATTGCACTTTCCTGTGTTTCTGACAATTGAACGTTTTTGCCAGGTTAATTGGTTTTAACAACTGATGATTGTGAACATATTTTGTTTTAACGTCAGCCTTCAAAAAATTCGAGATTTGATAGAACGACATATCATCGTTAAAATTGAGTACCTGCAGGTTCAATGCCGGAATAACACTGAGACAACAATGTTATTTCCAGATTTTCTTATTTTTCCTTACGCGAGCCTCCCCTACTAAAGATACCAACAGAGATTTTGTCCTACCCCTCTGATAACACTTTACTTAAAAGTAGCAGGCCATACATTTTGCATCGAGGTATGCAGGGACACACTGCCGAATTGTTAGCAATTTTTAGCATCTCTTCCCGGTTTAATAATTTTATCAAAAAATAAAATAATATTAAAAACTTATATACGAAAAATAGTAGTATATTTTATTCATATTATCCTATTCAACATGACGCCATATCATAACAAATATTCACATAAAACATATATTATATATGAATATATAATATTCTATATTTTCAAATTTATATTGCCTATAAACTGTCAATAATTTTTTATTCCATTTATTGTTCGTTAAAAAATGACGTGCAATCCCAGAAAATTAAAACATAAAATCCTATCTGAGGATGTACTTATAAATACCATTTAGTCAAGTCTAGTCTGACAACACCTATAGTATTACGTGAAAAAATACTATTGACATAAGATTTGTTAACTCATACTATGACCTGATGAGTTGGGGGGGGATACCAGAACATGGGAAAAGAGGAACGTTTTATTCTCGTTACTGGAGCTAGCCGTGGGATAGGTTATGCTACAAGTAAGCTCTTTGCCGAGCGGGGATGGCATGTTTTAAGTGTTTCGCGAAGTAATTTTTCAAACAACCATTTGTGCGCACTGCATGAAGATAATCATATACAGATTGACCTTTCAGACCTTTCAAAAATTGACTTATTAGTGTCAGAAGTGCGCAAGCGTTTAATTGATGGTAAATTGCACGCATTGATAAATAATGCGGGGATTTCGCTTAAAAGTCCCGATAAGAAACGCTTAGGTATTTTAGAAACAGACAAAGACGTTTGGTGTAAGACTTTAAATACTAATCTTGTGTCTGCTGCGTTACTTACGCGCGCTGTTTTGCCAGAGTCGATTTCAGCAGGCGGTTCTATTGTAAATGTTACCTCAATAGCTGGCGTAAGAGTACATCCTTATGCCGGTGTTGCGTATGCAGTTTCTAAAGCCGGCCTAACAGCGCTTACGCGTGAGATGGCTTATGAGTTTGGGGCACTTGGCTTGCGAGCAAATTCGGTTTCTCCCGGTGAAATTGACACGTCGATATTGTCTTCCGGTACAGATGAGCTTGTTGATAAAGTTGTACCTATGCGTCGCCTCGGAAAACCTCATGAGGTGGCAAGCAGTATATATTTTTTATGCTCGTCGAATTCTTCCTATATCAATGGAGCAGAATTATCAATTGACGGTGGACAGAGAGTATAGTTTTACCGCCTAATTTCGTTAGTGACAGTTTTTACTTTAGATATGACATTTATTTTTTTGGGGGGGGAGTGTCATCAATTTAAATTTCGAACAATTTAATAGCATGCAAATTTACAAAATAAATCAGAAAGGAATTCATCATGCATTTTAAGCCTAATTCACCTGAGGCACGTGACATCAGTTATCATATGCACGGCAATACCAATGCAAGACGTCATGAAGAAATTGGTCCGATGATCATTGAAAAAGGTGAAGGTATTTATGTCGAAGATAGTAATGGAAAAAAATATATTGAAGCTTTAGCCGGCCTGTGGAGTGTTGGCGTAGGCTTTTCTGAGCAACGCTTGGTAGACGCGGCTGTAAAGCAGATGAAAAAATTGCCTTATTATCATAACTTTACGCATAAATCTCATAGTCCTGCTATTGAATTAGCCGAGAAACTCGTCAATCTCGCTCCTGTTCCTATGTCCAAGGCTTTTTTTACGAATTCAGGTTCCGAGGCGAATGATACAGTCATAAAAATGGTTTGGTATCGGGCAAATGCCATGGGGCAGCCGAGGAAGAAAAAAATTATTGCACGACGCAAAGGGTATCATGGTGTAACAGTTGCCTCAGGTAGTTTAACCGGATTACCTGCAAAT
This sequence comes from uncultured Bartonella sp., assembly GCA_946478235.1. Lineage (GTDB taxonomy): Bacteria > Pseudomonadota > Alphaproteobacteria > Rhizobiales > Rhizobiaceae > Bartonella. The sequence goes on along the minus strand of CAMLBF010000012.1, from coordinate 12,105 downwards.
CAAATTTCATTTGATTTACCTATTGCCAACATAATGCACACTTCATCTCCTCATTATTGGAGAGATGCAGCAGAAGGCGAAAGTGAAGAACAATTTGCAACAAGACTTGCAAAAGAATTAGAGACTTTAATTCTTTCTCAAGGTCCTGATACAATTGCAGCTTTTATTGGTGAACCAGTTATGGGCGCCGGTGGTGTTATCACTCCCCCAAAGACATATTGGGAGAAAATTCAAGCAGTCTTAAAAAAATACGATATTTTATTAATTGCTGATGAAGTTATATGCGGATTTGGTCGTACCGGTAAAATGTTTGGTAGTGAGACCTACTCGATTAAACCAGATATTATGGTTATGTCAAAGCAGATATCATCTTCTTATATGCCAATTTCAGCATTTCTTATAAATGATAAAGTTTATAATCCAATTGCCGATGAATCCAATAGATTAGGTACCTTCGGACATGGATTTACGGCTGGCGGTCATCCGGTCGCGGCAGCTGTTGCGGTAGAAAATATCAAAATAATTGAAGAGCGGAAACTCGTTGATAATGCAAGTAATGTTGGTGCTTATATGCAGAAAAAACTGCGTGAGCTTTCTGATCATCCATTAGTAGGTGAAGTGCGTGGAGTTGGCTTGATTGCAGCTATCGAATTGGTGGCAGATAAAGCAAAGAAGCTACCGCTTAATGGGAAAGTTGGTGCGCTTGGTGCGATGATGAACCAAGAGCTGGTCGAAAATGGAGTTATATCCAGAAATATGGGTGACGCCTTAGCATTTTGCCCACCTATGATTATTACTAAACAGCAAATTGATGATCTCGTTAATATTGTTAGTCGTTCATTAGATGTTGTGTCGAAGCAATTGAAACCATAAAAAATAACATGAGGGAACCTAATGAAAAAAATTATAAAATCTACAGCAATCGTTTTGCTTTCAATAGCGTCTTTGGGAGTTGCTCAAGCACGTGATTTAACTGTTGTTGGCTGGGGAGGCACAGCACAAGATGCCCATAGAAAGGCTTTCTTCGAGCCTTTTATCAAGAAAACGAATATTCCTATCGTTGAAGATACATGGGGTGGTGGTTATGGAATATTGCAATCCAAAGTTCAAGCAGGTGTCCCTAATTGGGATGTTGTTATGGTTGAAGCTGAAGAGCTATCGCTTGGTTGCCAAGATGGTTTGTTTGAAAAACTAGACTGGAGTAAAATTGGAAATAAAGATGACTTTATAGATGGCTCAGTATCGGATTGTGGTGCAGGCTCTTATGTTTGGTCAACGACATTAGCCTATGATAAAGACCGCTTTCCTGAAAACGGTCCAAAAAATTGGGTTGATTTTTGGGATAAGAAAAAATATCCGGGAAAAAGAACGCTTCGTAAAGGTCCTAAATTTACTCTAGAATATGCGTTAATGGCAGATGGCGTGCCAGCGACTGAAGTTTACGATGTGTTATCTACACCGGAAGGCGTAGATCGTGCATTTAAAAAACTTGATGAGATTAAATCAGATATCATATGGTGGGAATCCGGGACACAGCCTGTACAACTATTGATTTCAGGTGATGTTGTTATGGCTGCTGCATATAGTGCACGCATTGATGCTGTTGATAAGCTCGAAAACCGTCATCTTCAAATTGTTTGGAATCAAAGTATTTATTCAATCGATTCCTGGGTTATTATGAAAAATAGCCCTAACATTGATAACGCTACAAAATTAATCGCTTTCATAGAAGCTTACGAACAACAATCTCGTGTTCCACAATACTTGGCATATGGTGTTATTAATAAAAAAGCAGCAATGGATATAGATCCTGAACGTAATAAAGATTTGCCGACAAACCCTGATAATATGAAAGTTTCTATACCTATAAATGTAGAATTCTGGACAGACAATTTAGAAGCTTTAACAGAACGCTATAATGCTTGGTTAGCACAATAGTTTTTTAATAATTACTATGAGCAAGAGTCAAAATTCGTACGTTTGCCTCTTGCTCCAATCAAGACACTATAGGGAACATCATGGTACAAGATGAAACACGTATTGCTGTGTCATCACTAAAGAAAAAGTATGGCGCATTAACTGTTATAGAAGATCTTAATCTTGATATAAAAAAGGGAGAATTTATTAGTCTGTTGGGGCCATCCGGTTCGGGAAAGACCACTTTATTAATGATTTTAGCAGGTTTTGAAAAAGCGACGAGCGGCTCGGTCTCTCTCGATGGCACACACATAGAAAACCTACCGCCTCATAAACGTGGCTTAGGAGTGGTTTTTCAAAATTATGCTTTATTTCCTCATATGACGGTGGCTGAAAATATCGCCTTCCCCTTGAAAATGCGGCGATATTCGAGATCAATTATTAAACAGAAAGTTCAAAAAGTATTGGATATGGTGCAATTGTCCGATTATGGCAAACGGCGCCCCACTGAAATGTCGGGTGGGCAACAGCAGCGTATCGCACTCGCGCGGGCACTTGTTTTTGAACCACGTGTCATATTGATGGATGAACCCTTCGGGGCGCTTGATAAGCAGCTGCGAGAGCAGATGCAATTAGATATACGCGATATGCATAAGAGACTTGGCCTTACCGTTGTTTTTGTTACACATGATCAATCAGAAGCACTAACAATGTCAGACCGGATAGCTGTTTTTAATAAAGGAAACATAGAGCAAATCGGGACGCCTTTAGAAATATATGAAAAACCAAAAACTGACTTTGTTGCCCAGTTTATTGGTGAAACAAATCTTATAAAAGGCATTGTCGCATCAATCGATGATAATTTTATAAGAATGAAAATCAATGACACTGAACTTAAAGTTACTAAAATAAACAGTGTTAAATTAGGAGAGGAAATTGCAATTTCTCTTCGCCCCGAATTGATAACCTTGAGTAAATCCCCCTTAGCGAATGATAATATGTTGCCGGGGAAAGTCAGAGATACGGTATATCGTGGTGAACATACACGTATAGATGTTGATACAGAGATCGGTAAAGTAATAGTGCGAAGCGATCGCATGAATTCTAATTTTGTAAGTAATAACCGTTTAATAATTAATTTCAACGCTAATGATTGTTGGATTGTTAAATGATTAATCAACTATTATTTCGATTTAGAGCTTATTTTTTGGTTGCTCCATTGGCAATATTTGTTGCAATATTTTTTATATGGCCTTTGGCAACTGTTTTCAAGCAAGCTATTTCTGATCCAGTAATGACAATCAATTTCCCTTTGACTAATGAAGAAATTGTTAAGTGGGATAAAGTTTCCAAACCGCCACGCTCGCTTGAAATTGCCTTTATGAAAGACCTACAAAGAATAACCGATAATCAGGTCAGAGGTGAAGTAATCCGCAAACTTAACAGTCAACAAGCCGGGTTTCGGACTTTGATGTCTAATACAGTCAATGCCGTTGATAAAATAGATCCCGCATCAACTGACTATCCGGAAATGACAGCAATTGATAAAAGATGGGCGCAACCGTTATACTGGAATGCAGTCGCTAGAGCATTGCCGGTTTATACTGATCAGTATCTATTGTCAGCAATTGATATGGAACGCGACAAAAATGGTTCCATTCATATGGTAGACGCGTCTCAATCCGCTAATATGTCGATTATGGCTCGTACGCTCATAATTTCGTTACTTGTAACCTTGTTATGTATCATTATTGGCTTGCCTTATGCGATGATCATGGCGTCGGTTTCGACATGGAAACGGCAAATACTTTTAGCGGCAGTTTTATTGCCTCTCTGGACATCTTTGTTAGTTAGAACATCCGCCTGGTACGTTATATTACAAGATAGCGGATTGATAAATACTATTTTGATGAATCTAAATTTAATTGATAGCCCTTTACACTTGTTATTCAATAGAACCGGTGTTGTTATTGCTATGGTTCACGTTTTACTACCATTGATGGTTTTACCTATCTATGGTGTTTTGTTGTCAATACCCAAGAACTTGATGCCGGCTGCTGCTAGCCTCGGCGCTCATCCTATTAGAGCTTTTTTACGTGTCTTATTACCTTTGTCTTTACGCGGTGTGGCAGCAGGTGGACTGCTGGTTTTTATTTCAGCAATTGGCTACTATATCACTCCGGCACTAATCGGGGGGCCAAGTGACCAGATGCTTAGTTCTATTATAGCTTTTTACGCTTTAAACAGTGCAAATTGGGGCATGGCAAGCGCATTAGGAGCAGTTTTATTAGTTGCAACGTTAATGCTTTATACTTTCTATAATATGGCTTCCAAAGAAAAATATTAGATATAAGAGGTATATACATGTTGAATTTTTTAAAAGCATTATTTTCCGGTTGTTTGATAGTTTTTCTTTTGGCTCCACTAATAGCTATATTGCCCTTGGCATTTACGAATAGCATAGTACTGTCCTACCCTATTCCCGGATTTTCCTTGCGATGGTTTTATGATATTTTTTATACCTCTGTTTGGTATAATGCCATCATCAACAGTTTAATAGTTGGCACTGGTACAACTATTTTAGCAGTCATTCTCGGGACACTTGCTGCAATCGGGTTGCGCGAAAGAGTGTTCTTCCCAAATCTGTTTAATACGCTGTTTCTGTTACCGATGATTGTTCCTGCCGTTGTTACAGGCGTAGGAATGCAGATTTTATTTTCTAATTTTCATATCATCAATACATATGGAGGTTTGATTATTGCCCATACCGTCATTGCAATTCCGTTCGTTGTAATATGTGTAAGTTCGTCTGTTAAAGGAATAGATAGAAGACTCGAGTTTGCTGCTGCAAGTCTTCATGCATCGCCTGTATCGGTGTTTTTTCGTATTACATTACCATTAGCTTTTCCCGGCATTGCAACAGGTGCTGTTTTTGCTTTTGCAACTTCACTTGACGAGGTCATTTTAACAATGTTTGTCGCAGGTCCTGCGCAAAGAACCATATCAAGACAAATGTTTTCTACAGTGAAAGAAAACGTTAGTCCATCGATAGCTGCCGCAGCTTTTATATTTATAATGTTTACAATACTTATTATGATCGTCGCAAGTTATCTTCACTATAGGCAGAATAAAGTGAATAAAAACGCTTCAATAACGAGCCTATGACAAATGTAGTATGTCTAGAGTGCTATTTATATAGCCGATTAAAAGAATTTAATGTAAATAAAAACATCATAAAAAAACATATTAACTTTTTTCTTGGTCGTTAAATTATAGATATATTTTGTGTAAGTAAGGAAACTAGTTTTTTAATACGGGGGACCTTTTAATTTAAAATGAAAAATGTGCCAATTTGCTGACTTTGAACGAGGTTATAAAACATTTGATGATGACATTTATATTGATCAAAATTGACGTAGAAAAGGTGCAAAGGTATATCCGGTTGAAGCGCACCAGCTGGACTTAACGTATTAAGTCCGGCTACGCATAACAACATTTTAATGGTTACATAATGATTAAAGAACAATTTAGACGACCTTCCACTTTAGTTGACGTTGTGACAGATAAAATATGAACAATGATAAGTAGATTAAAAATAGGTGAGAAGTTACCCACTGAAAACGATCTGATACAGGATTTGGGGGTAAGTCGTACGACTGTCCGCGAGGCTGTCACCACATTAAAAAGTGAAGGTTTAATAGAAAGCCGACAAGGCGTTGGAGTATTTGTTATATCGCCTAAGCCGCAGCCGGTGTTTAGGCTAACAGATATTGATAACAAAAATAGTTTTGCTGCTTTGTATGAGTTGCGTATTGCTATGGAGGCATCAACAGCTGAACTCGCGGCGTATAGGCGTAATGATGAGCATCTTGTTTCAATTGAAAAAACGCTCATGCGCATGAAAAATCTTGAAACAAGAGCGCAAGCAGATGCGGAATTTCACCTTCTTATCGCTAAAGCAACGGGAAATGAATATTTTGAAAAATTTGTCTTTTTCCTCAACGATCAAATAAGAAGACTGGTTCACAAAGCCGTTTACAATACGAATAACAAGCATCCTGATCAAATACCGGTCGTCTTAAAAGAACATTATCAAATTTACGATGCAATAAAATCCGGTAATGGAACGGCTGCTTATAGTGCCATGCGCTCGCATCTTATTAATGCTGCAAACAGGAGCGGTTACAGAATGGAGAATTATAACAAAATCGCATCGTGAATATTAATTCAATAATTTTATAAGCGGGAATAAATGACAAATATAAAAACAATTGAAGTTGAAGATTCTAGTCTTGCTGCTTTCTATCTTGATATGAATCAAACCGAACGTAAAACATTCTGGGCTTGTGCATCAGGTTGGGCACTTGATGGGCTGGATGTCATGATTTACCCGTTAGTCATTGGGACTATAATTGCCATGTGGCAAATCAATGAGGGTATGGCAGGTATGGCTGTTACAATTACACTGCTGGCCTCAGCCGTTGGGGGGTGGTTAGCTGGATATTTAGCTGATCATATCGGGCGTGTAACCACATTGCAAATAACGATTGTCTGGTTTTCTTTTTTTCTTTATTATGTGCTTTAGCACAAAATTTTGAACAATTAATGATTTTTTGTGCGCTGCTTGGACTAGGGGTTGGTGGAGAATGGGCTACCGGTGCTGTCCTATTAGGAGAAACTGTTAGAGCTCAATACCGCGGACGAGCAGTTGGTTGTGTGCAAGCCGGTTATGCCGTTGGTTGGGGCGGAGCTGTATTGGCACAAGCTATATTGTTTTCTTTTATACCTCATGAGATTGCATGGCGTTATATGTTTGTTGTTGGTGCTTTGCCTGCTTTATTGATTTTTTATATAAGACGGCATGTTAAAGAGCCCGCTATTTCGGAAAAAGCACGATTAGCCGCTAAACAACTCGGCAATAAACCGAAAATATGGGAAATTTTTAAACGACCAATTGCGAAAACAACTCTTTTTGCTTCTCTCGCGTCGGCTGGTTGTCAAGGGGGCTATTATGCGATTACGACATGGGTGCCAAGATATTTAACCGGTGAACGTGGTTTATCAATTGTATCTTCAACCGGTTATCTTGCTACACTCATTATTGGTTCTTTTATAGGCTATTTAGTTGGTGCATGGTTGGCTGACCGTATTGGTAGGCGTATGCTGTTTTTAGTATTTTCTCTTGGATCTATAGCGATAGTATTAATTTATACACTTGTACCATTTTCTAATGCTTGGTTGTGGTTTCTAGGTTTTGCTTTAGTTTTTTTTGCATCTGGATACTTTTCAGGAATGGGAGCATTTCTTACAGAACTTTATCCAACACGATTACGTGGTTCAGGTCAGGGGTTTTGCTATAATTTTGGGCGGGGTTTGGGTGCATTATTCCCGCCGTTGGTGGGGTATTTGGCAGGACAAATAGGCTTAGCAGCGGCTGTCGCTATTTTTGCAACTTGCGCATATAGTCTTTTCTTTATTGCTGCATTTATTTTACCGGAAACCCGTGGTCGTGTTTTGGAGGATTAAAATGTCGCAATTCATTAGACCATGCCCGGGCCCTGCCGATGTCCAATTGCCTCCAACCCGAATTGTTGTACCCGAAGGGGCTGTGGATTGTCATGCTCATGTGATTGGACTTCCCCCGCAATATCCTTTCGTTGAAACACGTAGTTATGATCCACCGGAAGCGACAATTGAAAAATATATTGCAATGCTCGACGCAACAGGCATGCAATACGGTGTTCTGGTTCAGGTGTCTGTACATGGTAGCGATAATCGCTTACTTCTTGAAGCTTTACATTCCTATCCAAAAAGGCTTGCCGGTATAGCAGTAGTCCCACTCGGGTTACCGGAAAAACAATATGTTGCTTTAAAAGATGCAGGAATTGTTGGCTTACGCCTGAATGTACTTTATGGCGGCGGAATTGGTTTTGAACACGTGGAATTCTATATTGATTTAGCTAAAGATACGGGGTGGCACCTGGAGTATTTAATTGGTGTAGATGATTTACCATCTTTAGTACCCCGAATTAAGAATATTTCTATCCCTTATGTTATTGATCATTGGGGGCACTTCCCGGTTAATCGTAGTCTACTCGATCCAAGTTTTCAAACTATGTTATCTATGCTCAGAGACGGCGGCTGGGTTAAATTGTCTGGTGCGTATCGTAATAGCGTAGAAGGATTTCCTTATCTCGATACAATACCATTCGTTAGGCAAATTCATCAAGCAGCTCCAGACCGATGTGTTTATGGTTCTGATTGGCCACATGTATCACACTGGAAACATATGATGAATGTCGGTGATCTCTTAAATTTAATGGCTGACTGGGCACCTGATGTAAAAGATCGCCATAAGGTTTTTGTTGAAAATCCTCACAAACTTTAGCAGTTTCCAAAATCTTAATAATTATTTAAACAAAGGTATTATTAATTATGAAAAAAGATATATTGCAAGACAACGTTGTTCAACAAAAACGAATAACTAGAAAAATACCAAAGAAATTACGTAATATATATAGTCTTGATGACTTCGAGATATTTGCTCGCAAAAAATTGCCTCGTCAAATTTATGGCTATTATTCCGGTGCAGCTGAAACTAATCAATCGTTGAAATATAATCGTGATATTTTTCAAAATTATTTCTTTGTTCCACGTATATTGCGCGATGTATCGAAGCGGTCTACTCAACACAGTTTATTTGGAAAAAAATATAAGTATCCATTTGGTATTGCTCCAATGGGGCTTTCAGCTTTAGCCACTTGGCAAGGGGATATCCAACTTTGTCGTGCTGCCAACAAACAAAATATCCCCATGGTTTTGAGTGCAACCTCGCTTATAAAGTTAGAAAAACTTGGAAAAAAAGAAGACTGTAAATGGTTTCAACTTTACCTGCCTGGTGAAGACAATAGAATTTTGCAAATGCTTGAAAGAGTTAAAGCTTCCGGTTTTGAAAATATCGTTCTAACGGTTGATTTGCCAGTTACAGCCAATCGCGAAAACAATGAAAAAACCGGGTTTTCAACTCCTTTAAAACCGAATTTCCGGCTTGCTTGGGATGGGATAACGCATCCTGTGTGGTCGATACAAACATTTTTAAGATCTTTTTGTAACGGAGTTCCGCATTTCGAAAATATGGATTATTTTCGAGGGCCTCCTATTATCTCGCGTAATTTCGAACGTGCCCGGGGGGCAAGAGACCAGCTGAATTGGAAGCACGTCGAGCTTATTCGCAAAAATTGGAAAGGTAATTTTATCGTTAAAGGAATTCTTTCTGCTGAAGATGCGATCAAAGCAAAAGAAAGTGGTGTAGACGCTGTTTGGATTTCTAATCATGGCGGGCGCCAATTGGACGGTAGTGTTTCTCCGGTTAGCGTATTACCAAAAATTCGTAAGGTTGTTGGCGACTATCCAATTATTATTGATAGTGGTTTCCGTCGAGGTAGTGATATTTTAAAGGCATTAGCACTTGGTGCTGACTTTGTATTCGTCGGCCGCCCTTTCCTCTATGCAGCTGCCGTAGATGGCGAACAAGGAATTGAACATGCCATAAAATTACTTGGTGATGAGGTTGAGCGAAATATCGCCATGCTTGGAGTAAATAATCTTGATGAAATGAATGCAGATTTTCTGGAAGTGAGAGATGGAGTGTCGTCAAATCAGGTTTGAGTTGTCACGAAGACCAGTATTTTCCTAATTCAACAGATACAAATATTTTAGAAATATTTTTTGTTAGATTCGGGGTTTAATAACTCTTAATTTTATAAATAAATTGTGAAAAATATTGCACGATTTTGATTGTTATTTATATGATTATATATATTTATTTATAGTAATTATATATTAACTATATAACTTATATCATTTTATAAATTTTATAAAAATATTTTTTATTTAATATATTTTTTTTACTTGATTATTGTAATATTTTATTTAAATTAAAATTTGCAACAGAGAATAAAAAATAAAACGTTGTTCTCTTAGAGTGGTTAATTCCAATTTATCTAAGCTACAGAGATGTGATTATAAGGGAAAACTAATGTCAAAAAAAAACTATCCAGACACAAAGTTGTTGATCAATGGTGAGTGGGTTGACGGAGGAGATCAATCTATCGCGGTTGTTAATCCAGCCACTGAAGAAGTAATCGGGCATGTTGCTCATGCGACGACTGCACAATTGGAACAAGCTGCACAATCCATTGCCAAAGGATTTCACATTTGGAAAAACGTTTCGGTTTTTGATCGTTCAAAAATTATGCATAAAGCCGCAACATTATTACGTGAGCGTGCAGATGAAATTGCATGGTTATTGACATGTGAACAGGGTAAGATCCTAAAAGAGGCAAAGATTGAAACATTAGGCGCCGCTGATACGATTGACTGGTTTGCAGAGGAAGCACGTCGTACTTATGGACAGATAATTCCTGCACGTGCTGACAACGTAACACAAATGGTGATTAAGCGGCCAGTTGGACCGGTGGCGGCTTTTACGCCTTGGAATTTTCCAATTAATCAGGTTGTTCGTAAATTATCCGCCGCTCTAGCTGCCGGTTGTTCTATCGTTATCAAAGCGCCAGAAGAGACGCCGGCCTCTCCTGCAGCTCTTGTACAATGTTTCATTGATGCCGGTGTACCTTCCGGAGTCATGGCGCTTGTTTTTGGCGTTCCTGCAGAAATTTCCGAGTTTCTTATTCCACATCCTGTAATCGAAAAAATCTCTTTTACGGGATCTACTGTCATTGGTAAACATTTGGCAGCAATCGCCGGAAAACATATGAAAAAAGCCACAATGGAATTAGGTGGACATGCGCCGGTACTTGTTTTCGATGATGCCGATGTTGATAAAGCGATTTCAATTATGGCGGCATCCAAATTCCGAAATGCCGGACAAGTTTGTGCGTCACCAACCCGTTTTATAGTACAAGATAAAGTTTATGAAAACTTTCTTGATGGTTTTACCAAAGTTGCTCGATCTCTCAAGGTTGGAGACGGTTTAAACGAAGAAAATTCAATGGGGCCATTAGCAAATGAAAGGCGTATTCCAGCAATGGAAAAGATGATCGCTGATGCAATTTCTAAAGGCGCAAAATTGGTTTGTGGTGGTAAGCGTATTGGCAATAAAGGCTATTTTTTCGAACCAACTATTCTTGCCAATGTATCCGTTGATGCCAAAATAATGAATGAAGAACCATTCGGACCAGTCGCTATTATCAATCGATATAATAGCGATGATGATATGATCAACGAGGCTAATCGTTTACGTTATGGCTTGGCATCTTTTGCCTTCACTAAATCAGCTGCACGTGTTCAAGCCCTTAGTTCACTTATCGATGCCGGTATGACGTCCATTAACCACAACGGTCTTGCTTTGCCTGAAGTACCTTTCGGCGGTATTCGCGATTCAGGATATGGCACTGAAGGTGGTTCTGAAGCTATTAATGCTTATTTGGATCTAAAATTTGTTACCTTGGCATCATAAAGCTTTTTTAGGTCAACTTCGAGTTTTTATCATGGCGTGATATTTTCACGCCATGAGCATGAACGCTCCATTTAAATATTTTGAAGCTTTTTCATAAATCATCCGTCTGGCGATCATATTTTATGTGTGATAGCCGCTTAACTTTCTCCAAATTGAAGATAGGTTACATGATGGATTTATAGATATTTTTCTTGAAACGATTCAGTATTGGTTTCAACTTTCCGAATTTTAATAAATAACCTCTTTTTCGATAATGCTTAAAAAAGTTCATTCAATAAGACTTGGATTGGATGACGGAGTTTTATTTTCTTGAAGCGATCCACCTGCGGGCGACAAGAATAGCCGGTTGCAAGTGTTTTCACCCGTTCAATATCGGCTTTTTCCAAGACGTTCCCCCCAATTGTAAGAAGATAATTTTTTTGTGTGTGCTGGTTTTGTTTTTCATGTCCACCAACAGCAATGGCTGATTTAATTGCCCGCTCAACTCCATTGACACCACCAAGCAAACCACCGGCAATCGCTTGAAGCGCTGCTCTAACTACAAAGCTATCTGCCCATAAAGTCCTTTATTCTGGTGTCGTAGCCCCCTTCTCCATATTGTCGGAGGCATATTTGATGCCCTTAGCCATAGTCTCGGCAGCCTGCGCACCGATATCAGAAACCTTGCTACCTTTCATGTTAATGTCGTTCACAACATGAATATCTTAACC
>CAMLBF010000011.1 GCA_946478235.1 uncultured Bartonella sp. | reverse complement strand
GTGAACCGGTTGAAGAAAGATCTGTCAGCCATTCTTTATAATCTGCTTCAAATAAGTTTTGTGTCACAGCTGACAACACCAAGGTGTCATTACCATTTCCACCCTCTATATTCAAAGCGCCAGCGCTAACGTGGCCGTCCAACGTGATAATATCATCACCTTCGCCTGCAAAAATGCTGTTTGTTCCACCGTTTGACACAGAAATATCACCGCAGATCTTGATAGTATCATTGTCATCTCCAGCATCAATTATATTTTTGCCATTGTTCGTTGCTGACATATTCCCGATATAAATATCGTCATTTCCAAGATAGCTGTCGATTGTGAAAGTTGTATTGTCGTTGTAAATTCCACCTAAAAGGCTGTACAGGTCATCTCCATAATCAGAGGTGATATACGAATAACTTTGATTTCCTGTTTTAGCGCCATGTAGTATAATTTGTCCGTCTATTTCTATTGTGCTGATATCCTGAGAAAATAAATTTATATTGATCTCACCTCCATTGTTAACTTCAATATTGCCATTAATAGTCATACTTGACTTAAAGCCGTAAGCGCAATCTATGTCGAATGAGCCATTTGTTATGGAAATATCATTAAAGGTAAATGTGGGGTTATCTGTATCATCTGATAACCAAAAAAAAGTACCATCAATAATCTTTAACTGTCCATCAATATAAACAGATAGTGTTGAACCATGAGTTCCTACTTCTTCAAACGAAGCTGTAGCATTATCAATGACAAAATCTCCATAAACCTCGACGGTGTTGTCATGTCCGTAAAAGCCAACACTCAATTTTGAATCTTGGTTAAGTATTACATCATTATTAACGAGGAACGAATTTTCATATCCATCTAAATAGAACGATATATCATTATTGCCATAAGAAATAATGCTTCCATTTATATCTATAATATTTACAGTCTTTATATCTTCTTCGGCATAATTACTTAAATTAAATCTCAAATTTGTATTATAATTTAAGTAGCTTTCGGGCATTGAGGCATTTAAAATGATATCACCTTTGACATTTATTGTATTATCTCCAGATCCCGAAAATGAGATGTTGACAGACGATTTGTCAAATTGATCGGTTCGTGTTGAAGTAAAATCAATTCCACTATTTAGATTGATTGTTTTATTTCCCTCACCGCCAGTAATAGAAAGATATTGTCCTTCTTTGGCAATGAGTCTGCCTCTGACGGTCAATGTATCGTTGCCATCTAATAAGTCAATGCTGGTTGGATTTTTATCGCCGCCAATTACATTGCCTGTAATGACGACTGTGTCGTCCTGATCTGTGCCAATGTATTCACGGCCTTCACTGAAATCACCTTTGATACGTGAGGTGTTACCCGCGCTGCGTGTCCAATCAAAAGCAAATGATTTTGAGAAAGGATTTTTCTGTGTTGGATCCAATAAGGTATCTAAAAGTGTTTTATGTAAAATTTGGTTCATCGTTCATCCCCGTTTTCGTGACGATTGAATAATAAATGACAGTCTAAAATCGTTTTTCTTTTGGTTGCATTGTAGGACAACACAATCAGAAAAAGGGAAATATAATTTCATCTTGCCGCGACAGCAGATAAAAGCCATCTGCTAAACCAAGAGCATGATGCAAAAGGAATATAATTAAAAATAAAAAATCAGTAATATTGAAAACTATCGTAAAATGTTTGTGAATATAAATATTTAAATCGATTGTATTAGTTGGATAATAAAATTACATGAATACAAAATAAAAACACCCCTATGGCTATTTATTTCAGTAGGGGTGTCTTGATTCTATTTTAAAATATTTAAATCATCTCAATAAATATTTTAAGATGCTACCGCATGAGCTTGAGCTTGTTGTTCCATCTCATGCAAGAAGCTATTGTTATCAAAATGTGGCGCAGCAAATGCCTCAGCTGATGGAGCTGCTGCATTTTCAGCAAAAGCTTTTGGCTGTGCCGCAGCTGCTGCCGGTGCATAATGATCAAGCACATCATTGATTGGGTTATGTGTGTCATTATTTTGTGCAAGATAGGCAGAAGGATTGATAAGTTGGTGGCCAGCTTTATCCTCAACAGCAATATGTGCACCATCAGCATTGGCCTTGTTGACGATGTCTGTAAGCCAGCCAAGTTTGCTTTGTTGAATATAATTGACATCAATACGGATGGTTTCAATGCCACTATCAGTTAAAGAGTCAGATGCTGATAAATCTATCAGCCATTCTTTGTAATTTTCGTCAAATAGCTTTTGGGTGTTGGCTGTTAAAATCAGAGTATCATTGCCTTCAGCCATATTTATTTCTAACGCACCGGCTGCGATATGACCATTTAAATTGATAATATCATCACCGTAATAGGTATCAATGCTATTAACTCCACCATTGGAAACTGAAACATTGCCGATAATAGTAATTGCGTCGGCAGCATCAGATGTTGAGATTTCGTTAGAAGATCCGTTGGTTGCTATTAGATCGCCTATCAAGGTGAAATTAACATTTCCATTGTCGAATATAAAAGAATTCGAGGCAACGTAATGGTCTGGCAACATATCATCGTCGGCTGTAAGATCACCTTCAATATATATGTTCATTCCACTTCTAGCACTTGAAGTGAAATTAACATCACTATTCGCATTTGAAATTCCACCAAGAATAGTAATATTGCCACCATACATATCAAAGTATGCACTGCTATGTTGAATGATTACAGAACCGGTGATATCAACATTCGCTTTAGTATTTGTATTTAAATCAAAAGCACTATTTTTTGTTGCAGTGATATCCCCGTTAATGAAAAAATCGTTTACCAAAGAATAACGATGTGCTGTTTCAATAGAAATGGCACCATAATCGGTTGCTATAAGGTCATTACAGCTAATAGACGTATTGTTTGCATACGCGCCAATGTAAATACTTGCTCCATTTGAACTTAATAAGTTACCACCAATATTAATTTCAGCTTTTGCTGTTTTGTCTGTTGTATCCAACAACTCACATTGAATATCTGCAGTAGCTGCGTCACTATGTAAATTGCCCTTTATATTTATAACATTCTGGTTTGAATTGGCTGATATTGCCAATACGCCGCCGCTTTTAATATCTATATCGTTATTAATATTTAAATTATTTTCTTTTCCTGCTAATCGAAAATCTATGTCGGCTTGGTTTGAAGCTTTTATAAAACCATCTATGGTTATTGTATTAACATTCGTGAGGTTATCTCTATTTCCGATATTCATATGGATAGCAGACTGATCTATATCTATACCGCCATTAACGTGAATTGTTTTAGTGCCGAGACCACCTGTCAGTGATACAGATTGCATACCGTAAGCTATAATATTACCGCCCACAGTTACTGTGTCGTCACCATCCAGGAGATCAATGCTGGTTGCCTCATTTTTACCACCTATGAGGTTGCCACCGATAGTCACAGTATCATCCTGATTTGTACCCGTAAGCTGGGTGCTGCTTTCGAAGTTACCATTGGTTTTAAAGGTTAAACCAGCACTTCTAGCCAGATCAAATGCAAATGATGTTGCCGACAAGTTTTGTTGGGTTGAGTTTAATAAAGAGTTTAGGAAGTTTTTTTGTACAATCTGGTTCATTAGTTATCCCGCATATGTGTAACAATTAAATAAAGACGATAATAAATCTCTTCGCTATATAATTAGGTATCTTCAATAAGATTGACCGAAAAATAGGTTGAAGAATTTTATTACGCCAATTATCCAGAAAATTATTTCTGAATTGTTATTATTATGAAAAGAAATGTAAAATAAAGCGAAAATAACAAAAAATGATAAAAAGATGTACATAACAAATTGAACCAACTAAATATTACACGAATAATAAAAATATCACGATAAACAATATTTATCGTGATATTTCTGTTTTTTAAAACGATATAAATCGGCTAATTAAATATTCTAAGCTGCCACAGCTGCTTGAGCTTGAGCCTGTTGTTCCATCTCATGCAGGAAGTTGCTGTTATCAAAATGTGGCGCAGTAAATGCATCGGTCGATGAGCCTGTAACAGTTTCAGCGAAAGTTTTTGGCTGAACCGTATTAGCTGCTGCCGGTGCGTAGTGATCAAGCACATCGTTGATTGGGTTATGTGTGTCATTACCCTGAGCAAGATAGGCTGAAGGATTAACAAGCTGGTGGCCAGCTTTATCTTCAACTGCAATATGTGCACCGTCTGCGTTGGCTTTGTTGACGATATCTGTAAGCCAGCCAAGTTTATTCTGTTGGATATAATTGACATCAACTCGAATGGTTTCAATGCTGCTTTTAGCCAAAGAGCCTGAAGCAGAGAGGTCCGTTAGCCACTCTTTATAATCAGTTTCAAACAATCTTTGTGTCGCGGCCGTTAGAATTAAGGTATCATTGCCTCGACCGGTGTCAATCGTTAATGTTCCTGCACCAATATGACCATTTAAATTTATAATGTCATCACCAATGTTGGTCGAAATTGTATTAATGCCGTTATTGGTAGCAGAAACATTTCCAACAATAGTAATGTTCGTATTGTCGTAACCGCTTGTAATCTTATTGAGGCTATTATTATTCGCGGATAGATTTCCTACTAATGTGAATGTATCATTATCACTGTTAAGGGAAATATCGTTAATAACTTGCTTATTATTCGATCGTTCATCACAATTAGCAACGATATCGCCCTCTATGTAGAGGTTTTTATTATGGTATGTGGAGAGGTCAAAAGAGCCATTAGTGTTTGAAATGCCTCCAATAATTGTCATATTTCCCTCGTCAGTTCTCAAATCTACAGTGCTGTTTTCAAGGGTAAAAGAACCATATATTTCAATATTGCTATAAGCATTCAGAAATAAATTAAATTTACTTTCATCTGTTACTGTAATATTTCCATCAATAAGAACTTCGGTCGTTGACCCAATAGGGCTCCACAAATTGAGTTCGACCATACTGTTGTTGCTAACATTCACACCTTTGCAACTCAAATTCACGTTGTCCGCATTTTGCATTATTGAGATTTCTGATGCATTATTAGCGGTTAATGAGCCATCTATAGTCATATTGATAGTCTGAGGGTAATCATATCTCCATCCACTTTCATCGCAGAAATAGATTTTTGAGTTATTATCAGCGACAATATCGCCATGTATATTTGTGACATTGTTATACGCAAGATTTTCAGAGTTTAGGCTGCTATTATCTTTGACATATATACCGTTATTAATTGTTATGGAACATTGGGTTCCGGAGAGGGCGCTAGTTAATTCAGCATTGTTAGACGAATTTATACCTCCATCAATTTGTATTGTAAAATTAGATAACAATTTTGGTTCAAAATCGATGTCGATATGTGAATTATTTGCTTCTACAGCACCATGAATATTAACGATTTTATCTCCATCTCCGCTTGTAAAGTTTATAGATTGCCCGCTTTGAGCAATGATACTACCGCCAATGGTTACTGTATCGTTGCCGTCCAAAAAATCTATGCTGGTGACCTCGGTTATACCACCTAAAACATCGCCACCAATAATTATAGTGTCATCTTGATTTGTGCCGGTAAGTTGCATGCCACTTTCGAAGTTGCCGTTGGTTTTAAAGGTTAAACCAGCACTTCTGGCCAGATCAAAAGCAAAGGACGTTGACGATAGATTTTGTTGCATCGAATTAAGTAGAAAATCTAAAAAATTTTTATTTATATTTTGGCTCATTGTTTGCCCCACAATTTGTTTGAACGAATAAAAGGCGCAAATGAAATTACTTTCCATTTTTATGAAGACCTAGAAAATGCATCATTAAAAATGTGTTAGAAAATTATTGCGCCATTTGCATAGAATAATGCTATTGACTGATTTTTTAAATTATATATTTTAAAAAATAAATTTAAAAATAATATAAGAATATTATATTTTTTTAGAAAATATTATATTTATAACTAAATTTATAAAAATAGATGCCATGATATATAAAACATCATGGCATCTACTAATTAGAATTATATTTACTATTTAAATATTTTAAGCCACTGCAGCAGCATGAACTTGTGCCTGTTGTTCTATTTCATGCAAGAAGTTGTTGTTGTCAAAATGCGGTGTAGCGAATGCATCAGCTGATGGGTGAGCGATATTTTCAGCAAAAGCTTTTGGCTGCACCGTATTAGCTGCTGCCGGTGCATAATGATCAAGCACATCGTTTATTGGGTTATGTGTGTCATT
Organism: uncultured Bartonella sp.; assembly: GCA_946478235.1. Classification (GTDB taxonomy): domain Bacteria; phylum Pseudomonadota; class Alphaproteobacteria; order Rhizobiales; family Rhizobiaceae; genus Bartonella. Next base: position 41,425 of record CAMLBF010000011.1, on the reverse strand, counting down.
ACCCTGTGCAAGATAAGTTGAAGGGTTAACAAGCTGGTGGCCAGCTTTATCTTCAACTGCAATATGTGCACCATCAGCATTGGCTTTGTTAACAATGTCCGTAAGCCAGCCTAACTTGTTTTGTTGTATAAAATGCACATCAAGGCGGATAGTTTCCAGTCCACTCTTAGCCAAAGCCCCTGAATTGGATAAATCTGTGAGCCAATCTTTATAGTCAGCTTCAAATAATTTCTGAGTGTTGGCTGTTAAAACCAATATATCATTACCGTCGCCGCCGGATACTTCGAGTGCGTTTACCGCTATATGGCCATTTAAAGTAATTACATCATCGTCAGCACCTGCGGAGATAGTGTTTTTACCGCTGTTTGATGTGACAAAGTCCCCGGTAATCGAAATATTGTCATTGCCGTCATTGGTAGAAATATTGTTGTAAGCACCATCTGAGGCAGTAATATTGCCAATAATGGAAATGGTATCACTTCCTTGGCTTGTACTAAACTCATTATGGCTATGACCAGAAGCAATTAAATCACCAATTAAGGTAAAATGATTGCTATTACCTTTCGATAAAAACACGTTTGAAGCTTCATTATAAAGAGTAGCGTGAGAGTCAGCATTAATATCGGGTAGGCTTGGGTCAAATGCTGCGACAATGTCACCTTCTATGTAGACGTTTTGATTTCCGTTAATGGTGGTTAATAATGAAAAACTACCATTGTTGTTGGATATGCCGTTTAAGAAGGTTACGTCGCTCGACGCTGTTTCAATTTTAATATCGCTTTGTTGAAGAACGATTGCGCCAGTAACATCAATCGTTAAATTTTGTGTAAACTCCCAATCCACATCACTATAGTTAGAAGCGACGATGTCGCCATCAAACAACCAATTAGAGTTACCATATGTCCCATGGTCAATAATTATAATAGTGCTATCATCATGGATTGAAATATCCTTGAAAGATGCATGTGTCTCGGTTTGGTTAACATCGAAAGAGAATATAGAATTATCAGTTAATAATAATCTACCACCGAATTCAATATTTGATTTTGATTGAGCTGTTGATTTGTCTGTATTATTAAGTGAATTATAAAAACTACTTTCATGAGAAATTGTAACGTCACTATGAATATTTATTGAAATATCATCAGATGAAAAATCCGTATAGATATTACTGTTATCAACCAAATATATATTTTTTGCGATGTTTAGTTGACTTTCTGCCCCATTCATTTCGATACCTACGTACGATCGTTCAAGTAATTTCATTTCATTATTTATATTCAGTATATTATTTCCGGTTTGTGAACGAAAATTTCCTAAATCGAATACAATGTGCGAGTAATCATGTAAACCTTTGCCGCTTATCGGTCCTTCAATATTCAATGTATTATTTTCATCTCCATAGAGATCGATTGAGAGCCAAAAGGCTTTATCATAACCAGTATAATCTCTATTATATTCAATTCCGCCATTAATATTGACAGTATTTTTTCCAAGACCACCTTCGATACGGATTTGATCAAAACCATTTAAAATGAGATTTCCGTTGACAGTCAGATTGTCGTTTCCGTCGGAAAGGTCTATTTCTGTCTTTTGATCCTCTGAACCATAGATATTTCCGTCGATAACTACTGTATCGTCGAGGCTTGTGCCTGTTAATCTGCTACCTGCTTTAAAGTCACCAGTTAGTTCCAGGTCTAGTCCTGCATTACGAAATAGACTCCTTCCGAACAATATTGATGGCAGGTCTTGTTCCATAGTATTGATTGAGAAGTTCAAAAGTGTCTTATCTGCAAGTTTCTTCATTTTTTTACCCGTGTAATGTATTTATAAAAAATAATTATTTTACTTTTGAATATTTCATTGGCATTGAAATACTCAAATATAAAATAAAAAAATCTAATTAAATAGATTCTACTCACAAAAATAATTTAAAAAATATTTTATACAAAATAAAAAATAGAAAATTGTAAATTATTATTAATGAAGATATTTATTAATAATCCCCATACAGCTAATTAAATCTATATGGGAATTATTTATATTAAAAAGATATATAAATCGACTAAATAAAACTAGGCTGCGACAGCGTGGGCTTGAGCCTGTTGTTCCATCTCATGCAGGAAGTTATTGTTGTCAAAATGCGGTGCAGTAAATGCATCTGTTGACGGAGCGGCTACATGGTCAGCAAAAGCTTTTGGCTGTGCTGCATTGGCTGTTGCCGGTGCGTAGTGATCCAGCACGTCATTGATCGGGTTATGTGTGTCATTACCCTGTGCAAGATAGGCAGAAGGATTAATAAGCTGATTACCTGCTTTATCAGTCACAGCAATATGGGCACCGTCTGCATTGGCTTGGTTGATAATGTCTGTAAACCAGCTAAGTTTTCCAATTTGAAGTCTAGTTACATCCAGGCGGATGTTTTCGATGTTGCTATGAACAAGAGAACCGGTTGATGAAAAATCAGTGAGCCAATCTTTGTAATTAACTTCAAAATTATTGTTATTGTTGGCTGTTAATACCAGTGTGTCATTGCCTTCATCTCCTGAAATGGCAAGTGCACCTGCATCGATATGGCCATTGAGAATGAAAGTATCATCTCCTGCGCCGCCCGATAATTCATTTCTGCCATCGTCTTTAACACTTACATTGCCTTTAATAGAAAAGGTGTCATTTCCTTCAAGACCAAGGATAGAGTTTAAGCCGTGTGTTCCAGCAAAGAGATTACCGACGAGGGTAAAGCTGTCATCACCATCACCAAGGGCAAACAAGTTTGCTGCTTTATCATCGTGTAAGGTGTTTTGTGCAGAAACATCGCCGGTGATATTTATCTGATCTTTACCGGAACGGGTTTCCAACTCGATACAGCCATTATTATTAGAAACTCCACCGAGGAAATTGTAGGTATTACTACTTTCTTCAGACGCATGAAAAGTTATATCAGAAAGGTAATTGCGATCGTTTGGCGATGAACTGGCAACATTATCTGATTGGGTAATAACTTTGCCTTGCACCTCGAATGTCTGTATGTCTCCATCATTATAAAAGTGGATTTGGCCGCCATTACTTGCTTCAATATCGCCATTGATGGTAGTGGTTAACCACATGTTACCATGGTCAGCAATATCCATTGCATACATGTTGATTTCGGTTTCTTGCTCTTGCGCAACAATGCTGCCAATTTCAACGTCGGTAATATTTCCGTGAAGATAAATATTTAGGGATCCTTTATCAGATACCTCGAGTTGATTTTCAATTTTTAATGTTGAGTAAACGGTTTCTGAAGCCTCAAAGTGAGATCCTTCTAAAATGATTATAGCTTCGGTGTTCTTTATGGATAGGTTATCACCAATAGTGATTTCGTTGTATACGCCTGAGTTTTCAAGTAAAAAATTTCCAACGCTATCCAGAATAACATTGCCTTTAATGGTAAATTGATTTTCATGCCCTTCTGCATAAAAATCAGCACCGGAAACATTTTTCATATAAATGTTGCCATCGACAAATAGATAATTTTTATTCTGCATTTTATAATCGCTGCTCATTAAGCAAGCAGAGATACCAGGAGCATACCCTTCTATTTCACCATAAGAGACAATGTCGCCGGTCACATGCATGGTGTTGGTATCATTCCCTTCTAATACTATCCATACACCACTTTCTGAAGAACGATCGTTGACGTCAACTGCTTCAATGCCTGATATAGTACAAGTGTTTTTGGGACCATAACTATTAAGCCCGACTCCTCCCCCATTATTCAGAAGAATTTTGCCGTCGATATTTACGGTATTATTACCACCTTTTAGATCTATATATGTTTGACGATCTGCATTGTTGGCGGTCAAGTTGCCAGTAATGTGAAGAGTGTCATCTTCATCAGTGCCGGTTATACTTGTATTTACATCTTGTGCTTCATAAATAGCGCGTTGGCTAATACCACTGTGTGTAGGTTCCAATGCATAAAGTGAAGATAAAGCATTTTGTTGTGTGTCATCAAGCAAAGTATCAAGAAATGTTTTATTTGCTTTGTATTTCATATCAATTACCCCTTTTCGGATAGTAAGATTAGTAAAAATAGATTATATCGAAATATAACCATTATTATTTACAATAAACTCTAACTTTTATTGTAAATAACAATCATGCTTTTAAGTAATAGTAATATTTTCTCTTATTCTATTAGGAGCCCCTTGGGGATTTTACGAAAAAGGGGCTCCCATTTTGTCATCAACAATTCCGTTAGAAATTGCTTACAGGTTCGTTATGCTACGGCTGTAGCATGAACTTGTGCCTGTTGTTCCATCTCATGCAGGAAGTTGTTGTTGTCAAAATGCGGTGCAGTAAATGCATCTGTTGACGGAGCGGCTACATGGTCAGCAAAAGCTTTTGGCTGTGCTGCATTGGCTGTTGCCGGTGCGTAGTGATCCAGCACGTCATTGATCGGGTTATGTGTGTCATTACCCTGTGCAAGATAGGCAGAAGGATTAATAAGCTGATTACCTGCTTTATCAGTCACAGCAATATGGGCACCGTCTGCATTGGCTTGGTTGATAATGTCTGTAAACCAGCTAAGTTTTCCAATTTGAAGTCTAGTTACATCCAGGCGGATGTTTTCGATGTTGCTATGAACAAGAGAACCGGTTGATGAAAAATCAGTGAGCCAATCTTTGTAATTAACTTCAAAATTATTGTTATTGTTGGCTGTTAATACCAGTGTGTCATTGCCTTCATCTCCTGAAATGGCAAGTGCACCTGCATCGATATGGCCATTGAGAATGAAAGTATCATCTCCTGCGCCGCCCGATAATTCATTTCTGCCGTCATCTTTAATGCTAACATTGCCTTTTATGGAAATGATGTCATTTCCCTTACCAGCAAGGATAGAATTTAGGCCGTGTGCGCCGGCAAAGAGATTACCGACGAGTGTAAAGCTGTCATCACCATCACCAAGGTCAAAAGTATTTAACGCTTTATCATCGTGTAAGGTGTTTTGCACAGAAACGTCACTGGTAATATTTATCTGATCTTTACCGGAACCGGTTTCCATATTTATGCTGCCATTATTATTGGAAATTCCACCAAGAAAATTGTAAGTAGTACTGACAGGGTCATACGCATAAAAATTGATGCTCGAATAATTACTATGATCGTTTGGCGACGAATTGACGCTATTATCTGATTGGGTGATAACTTGGCCTTTTACCTCAAATGTCTGTACGCCGTCATCGGTATCAAAGCGGATTTCGGCACCATTACTTGCCTCAAGATTGCCATTAATGGTAGTGGTTAACCACAAGTTGTTAGAGCCTGACTGTGGCGCCTCTGCACCGAAAAAGAGTTGGGCACCTTGTCCTTGCGCCAAAACGCTACCAATTTCAACGTCGATAATATTTCCGTCAAACAAGAACTCCGCTTCTGATTTACCAGATATCACAAGTTGATTTGCAATTTCTAACGTTGTGTAAACGGGTTCTGCATTATAATTTCCGGCTGAATGAAGATATATTTGGGTTCTGGTATCGTTTGTGATAAGGCTATCACCAATGATTAATTCATTGTATGTACCAAGTTGTTCAGCAAGAAAATAATCTATATTATCCAGAATGATACTGCCTTTAAACGTATATTGATTTTCATATCCCTGCGAAAAAAATTCAAGATCGGCATAATTATGCATATTAACGTTGCCATCGACCAATATATAATTGTTACTTTGCAGTTTTTTACCGTTAACATAATGGTCGTTACCATATAAGTACATACCGATAAACTGATTATAATCCTCTATGGTGCTATAAGAAATAATATCTCCAGCTATATGTAGAGTGTTGGTATCATTCCCGTTTAAGGCTATAGTGATAGTCTCACGCCATCTACCTGGAAAATCCTGTCCATAATTATGTCTTGTAGTAATTAATTCGATGCCTGATACTGTAAAGGAGTTTTGAGAGCCATACCCCTCATAAGAGATGTCTCCTCCATTATGCATAGAGATCTTGCCGTCAATATTTACAGTGTTATTGCCTTCTTTTAGACCTATATATGTAGCAAGGTTCGCATTATCTGCGGTTAAGTTACCTGTAATGTGAACTGTATCATCTTCATCAGTTCCGGTTATATCGTAATTCACATCTTGTGCTTCATAGATAGCACGTTGGCTAATACCGCTACGTGTTGGCTCCAATGCATAAAGTGAAGATAAAGCATTTTGTTGTGTCTCATCAAGCAAAGTATCAAGAAATGTTTTGTTTGCTTTGTTTTTCATATTATGTACCCCTTTCGGATAGCAAGATTAGTAAAAATAGGTTATAATAAAATATAACCATTATTATTCACAATAAACTCTAACTTTTATTGTAAATAAAAATCACATTTAGAAGTAATAGTACTATTTTCTCTTATTCTATTAGGAGCCCCTTGGGGATTTTACGAAAAAGGGGCTCCCATTTTGTCATCAACAATTCCGTTAGAAATTGCTTACAGGTTCGTTATGCTACGGCTGTAGCATGAACTTGTGCCTGTTGTTCCATCTCATGCAGGAAGTTGTTGTTGTCAAAATGCGGTGCAGTAAATGCATCGGCTGATGGAGTGGCTACATGTTCAGCAAAAGCTTTTGGCTGTGCTGCATTGGCTGCGGCTGGTGCGTAGTGATCAAGCACGTCATTGATTGGATTATGTGTGTCATTGCCCTGTGCAAGATAGGTTGTTGGATTGACAACTTGGTGTCCTATCTTATCCGTGACGGTAATATGGGCACCATCTGCATTGGCTTTGTTGATAATGTCGGTAAACCAGCCAAGTTTTCCAATTTGAAGTCTGTCTACATCCAAGCGTATGTTTTCGATATTGCTATGAACAAGAGAATTGGTTGATGAAAAATCAGTGAGCCAATCTTTGTAATTAACTTCAAAATTATTGTTACTATTGGCTGTTAATACCAGTGTATCATTGCCATCATCACCTGAAATAGCGAGTGCACCTGCATCGATATGGCCATTGAGAATGAAAGTATCATCGCCTGCGCCACCTGATAATTCATTTTTGCCGTCATCTTTAACACTTACGTTGCCTTTAATGGAGATGATGTCATTTCCCTCACCAGCAAGGATAGAGTTTACTCCATTTGGACCAGCAAAAAGATTGCCCACGATGGTAAAAGTATCATCACCCTCACCACCCGATAATTCATTTCTGCCTTCGTCTTTAGCACTTACGTTACCTTTAATAGAAAAGGTATCGTTTCCTTCTTGTCCACCAATAGAGTTTATTCCATGTGTATCAGCAAAAAGATTGCCCACCAAGGTAAAAGTATCGTCACCGCCACCTAGTGAAAAACCAGTTACTGCATCACTGAAATGTACACCTTGCGTTGTAACATCCCCAGTAATGTTGATACGTTCATTACCATAACGACCTTCAAGTGTTACACCGCCATTATTGTTCAAAATACCACCAAGAAAGTTGTATGTACTATTAGTATTGGCATCTTCAGCTGAATAAAATTCTATATCTGAATATGTGGGACTGGTATTATGGTTTGGATCAACTATGCTATCAGATTGACTAATAATTTGACCTTTTACTTCAAAATTATTGGATTGGATTCCGTTGGAAAATACAATTGAACCACCATTATGGGCCTCAATGTTACCATTGATTACTGTTGTAGATTGTGTGGCGGCATCAGGGTTGAGAGCGAATACATCTAACGACACAGAAGATCCTGATCCTTCAACAAAAACGCTGCCGATTTCTATATTTGAAACGTCTGTATTAAGAGAGGCGTTAACAGTTCCCTTGTCGGATACATGTAGTTGGCCGTTAATTTGAAATGTAGAGTAGCTAGTTTCTGGATTGTCAGAGTTATATGCACTTAACATTATTTGAGCGAGCGTGTTTGTTATGAACAGGCTATCACCAATGCTTAAATCGTTATATACGCCGGTTTCTTCAGCTAAAAACCGGTCAAAATTATCCAGAATAACACTGCCTTTAATTGTATACTGATTTTCATATCCTTCTGAATAAAAATCAATATTGTCACCATTTTGGTAAAAAATATTACCATCTATTAAAATATAATTATTACTTAGTTTGTCAAAATTATCATTATACATGTATACATTGATCCCAGGCGCGTCCCATTCGTGGACTCCGTGAGAAAATATATCTCCTTTTACATGTAAACTATTGACATCACGTCCATATAATCCAAATTGAATTTCGTTATATGAGCCATTATATTTTGTTGCTATGGCTTCTATGCCCGATACTGTGATAGAGTTGGTAGAACCACGTCCTTCAAAAAAGATATATTCATCATTACGCGCAAGAATTTTTCCATCTATATTTACAGTATTATTACCACCTTTTAGATCTATAAGTGTTTGATGATCTGCATTATTGGCGGTTAAGTTACCGGTAATATGGATTGTATCATCTTCGTCGGTGCCAGTTATACTGGTATTCACATCTTGTGCTTCATAGATAGCGCGTTGGTTGACACCATTGTGTGTTGGTTCCAATGCATAAAGTGAAGATAATGTGTTTTGTTGTGTGTCATCAAGCAAAGTATCAAGAAATGTTTTGTTTGCTTTGTTTTCCATATTATTTACCCCTTTCGGATAGCAAGAGTAGTAAAAAAGGTTATATTGAAATATAACCATTATTATTTACAATAAACTCTGACTTTTATTGTAAATTATAATAATTATTTAAATTAAATACATATTCATATATTTAAAAGGAGCCCCTTGGGGATTGTACGAAAAGGGGGCTCCCATTTTGTCATCAACAATTCCGTTAGAAATAGCCTACAGGTGCATTATGCAGCGGCTGCAGCATGAACTTGTGCCTGTTGTTCCATCTCATGCAGGAAGTTGTTGTTGTCAAAATGCGGTGCAGTAAATGCGTCCGCTGATGGAGCGGCTACATGTTCAGCAAAAGCTTTTGGCTGTGCTGCATTGGCTGCTACTGGTGCATATTGGTCAAGCACGTCATTGATTGGGTTATGTGTGTCATTACCCTGTGCAAGAAATGTATTTACATTGGTGATTGCATGGCCATCTTTATCTTCAATAGCGATATTGGCACCACTGGCATTGGCTTTATTGATAATATCTGTAAACCAACCAAGATTTGAAGTTTGCAAATCACTGACATTCAGGCGAACGGTTTCAAAGTTGCTTTTTGCCAAGTCACCTGTTGATGATAAATCACTAAGCCAACCTTGATAGTTAGCTGCAAAATTATCGGTATTATCGGCTGTTAAGACCAACGTATCGTTGCCTTCACCGCCGTCTATTTTAAGAGCACCAGCATTGATCTGACCATTGAGAATAAGGATATCATCACCGTCAGAACAATCAATCAAGTTGCTACCATTCAAGGATGATGCAACATTGCCATTGATTGTGACAACATCATTTTCATACCCTGCTTCAATTGTCAGTTCTCCGCCGGCATTTGATATATTGCCATTAAGGGTAAAGGTATTGTTGCCGGCACCAAACTCAAATTTTAAACTAGGTGTATCATCGTTTCCAATCTGTTGGAGAGATATATTGTTACCAACGGTAATATGGCTATTCTCACCATCAGCTGCGACATATATCTCGCCTCCGTTAATGGAAAAGCCACCATCAAATTTTAAAGCAGAATTATCACCCATTTCCTCTATTGAAATTGTAGGAGAATGATCTCCCGACTTTCCGTCAGAACTCGTGGTTACTACACCAGTTACTTGAAGTGTACCGATTGCTTCTAACTCCAGCATTATATCGCTATAGTTGATAGCTTCAATATTGCCATTAACAAGAACATCACCGGCTATTGTGTCACGGCTGCCTTCGGCTGCTAGCCCAATTGTGAGTCTGCTATAATTATCCTCGGCAATTAAAGTTCCGAAGGTTGCATTTGATATATCCGTATAAGAATACCACTCAAAATTACTACCGTCAGTCACCCGTACATCACCTGCATGAAATGTCACTGTTGAATTGTCATTTTCGGCTTTATCAAAATCAAAATCATCAAATGAGATTGTTAATTCAGCTTCATGAGAAAGAGCTATATTTCCACCAATGTTGAAAACACTGTTCATCCCTCCCATGTTAAAACGTGTTTCAGCAGAGTTTGTTTCAATAATATTTTTACCAATGCTTATGTCATTGTTATAACCGGCTATGTGGAATTCATTGCCAGTTCCATCGGATTTAATATTGCCGTCTATTGTTACAATGTTATGTGAGTTTACGGCATCATCTTCTATATATAAATTTAGAAATTGACCCGCATGATACGTATCATTTGGTTTTGAGGCAGCATTGGACGTAATGTCGCCTTTAATCTGGAATTTGTTTTCAACACCTTCCGGATTGATATCTTCTTCGCTTTGATGGAAAAAAGATATGGATGTTCCATCATTTTTGCCGTCAAATGTCAGGTTTTTGCCTTCTATTCCACCTGCCGTGACAGATAAACTACCACCATCGCTCTGGATGGAAATGTGTTGATTATTTTTGACGGCAATTTTGCCGCCGACAGTTAAACTATCATTGCCTTCCTGAAAATTGATTTGAGTATCATTGTAACTGCTTTTGGGGTAATTAATTGGCGATCCACCTGTCAGATCTTTTTCAATAAAGATTGTATCGTCTTGGTCTGTTCCGTCCAGTATTTTGCCATCTCCAAAACTACGGAAATTGCGTTGAATACCGGCTGCACGAGCCAAATCAAAATAAGATGATGAAAATAGTTGTGATGTTGAATCCAGTAAAGAATCTAGAAATGTTTTTGGTGACTTATCTTCCATGATATTTACCCCTTGGTTGGAATTTAAGTTATTAATGAAATTGTCCGGTAATCTTGTGGTTTTGAAGCCCCCCTTAATCTTGAGAAAAGGGGGCTCCCATTTTGTCATCAACAATTCTGTTAGAAATAGCCTACAGGTGCATTATGCTACTGCTGCGGCATGAACTTGTGCCTGTTGTTCCATCTCATGTAAGAAGTTGTTGTTGTCAAAATGCGGTGCAGTAAATGCGTCCGCTGACGGAGCGGCTACATGGTCAGCAAAAGCTTTTGGCTGTGCTGTATTAGCTGCTGCTGGTGCATACTGATCAAGCACATCATTGATTGGGTTATGCGTGTCATTACCCTGTGCAAGATAGGCAGAAGGATTAACAAGTTGATGACCTGTTCTATCTGTAACAGCAATATGGGCACCATCACTATTGGCTTTGTTGATAATGTCCGTTAACCAGCCAAGATTTGATGTTTGGAGACCTCTAACATCCAGACGAATGGTTTCAATATTGCTTGTTGCAAGGGAGCCTGAACTAGATAAGTCACTAAGCCAATCTTTATAATTGCTGATGAACGCATTGTTGTTTGCAGCTGTCAAAACCAACATATCATTGCCGTCGCCACCATCTATTGTAAGAGCTCCTGCATCGATATGACCGTTGAGAGTAACTATGTCGTTACCTTCCCCACAATCAATCACATTGTTACAGTTCAAGGCAGACGAGACATTACCCTTGATTAAAATAGTATCATTTCCAGAGCCAGCATTGATTTTAAGGTTTCCGCCAGTGTTCGATATATTTCCATTAAGAGTAAATTTATCATCGCCATCTTCAAGTTGAAAACTTAAAGACGATACACCACCTTTCCCGTTGTCCTGGAGAGATATATCGCGACCGACGATAATATTGTCGTTACCAGCACCAGATTTGACGTCTGCGTTGCCTCCAACAAGAGAAAAACCACCATCAAACTTCAAAGTGTCATTACGATCATCTGTTTTTATTTCAATTCCAGGATGAGAAGTGTCTAAATCTTCATATGACTTACTAGAAATGACGCCTTTGACTTCAAGCGTAGTCATAGATAAGGAATCAAAGGATATACAACCGTTGTTAACGGTTTCAATATCGCCATCAATAATGGTATTATTTGTTAATTCATAGTTCCATGGGCCAGCATGCATACTAATAGAGCTGTCATTATCAGCGTATAAATTTCTCACACTCAAAAGTGTTTTATCGGCAGTTATATAAATGTCAACATAACTACTATCCGACGCTGTTATATTGCCTGAAGTGAATGACCCTATTGAAGGTTTGCCGCTGAATGATTCATCTGAAATGTAAAACCCTATATCAGCATGATGTGAAGCCGTTACGTTCCCGCCGATTTTGTAGGTGTCATTTCCCCCTGCAAGCTCGAAGTCAACAGTTCCATAATTTGTAACCGTAAGATCTTTGCCGATTGTCAGCTGATTTTTGATGCCACTTATGGTTACATCGCTTTCTGTTCTATCAGCGATAAAATTACCGTCAACAATTAGGGCATTAGCTACTCTTTTATCGATACCATCCATCTTAATTCTAAGAAAATCGGCAGCATCATCATTATGGTCATTCGCACCTAAAATAGCATTTGAAACGATGTCATTGGTAACGTGAATAGTTTTAGCACCATCACCATCAAAAAAATTTATGTAAATAGCTGTATCGTTATTGCCCTCAATTGTTAGGTCTTTTCCTTCTAGTCCGCCAGCGGTTATTGCCACACTATTGCTGTCACCGTCCAAGGAAATATGTTGGTCATTTTTTGCAATAATTTTTCCGCCAACTTTCAGACTATCATTGCCTCCCATGAAATCGATATGCGTTGCATTCAGTTGATTATCATCTGGGCCCTTAGGAGAACCACCTGTTAGATCTTTTGTGATGACAATTGTATCGTTTTTGTCAGTTCCATTCAGTGTTTGGCCATCGCCAAAACTATCAAAATTACGCCGAATACCTGCAGCCCGCGTTAAGCCTCGCGTTAAAGGTGAAAATGAAAATAATTGTGATGTTGGATCCAATAAAGAATCGAGAAATGTTTTTGGTGCCTTATCTTCCATGTTATATACCCCTTGTTGGAATTTAAGTTGTTCATAAAGTAAAAATTGTCCGGTAATTTTTTGGTTTGGAGCCCCTTGAGCTTGTTAGAAAAGGGGCTCCAATTTTGTCATCAACAATTCCGTTAGAAATAGCCTACAGGTGCATTATGCAGCGGCTGCAGCATGAACTTGTGCCTGTTGTTCCATCTCATGTAAGAAGTTGTTGTTGTCAAAATGCGGTGCAGTAAATGCGTCCGCTGACGGAGCGGCTACATGGTCAGCAAAAGCTTTTGGCTGTGCTGCATTGGCTGCTGCCGGTGCATATTGATCAAGCACATCATTGATTGGGTTATGTGTGTCATTACTCTGTGCAAGAAATGTATTTACATTGTTGATTGCATGACCATCTTTATCTTCAACAGCAATATTGGCACCACTGGCATTGGCTTTGTTGACAATATCGGTAAACCAACCAAGATTTGAAGCTTGCAGACCATTGACATCCAAACGAATGGTTTCAATGTTACTTTTTGCCAAAGTACCTGTTGATGATAAATCACTGAGCCAATCTTTATAATCACTGACAAATTCATTGTTGTTTGCAGCGGTCAAAACCAATGTATCGTGGCCAGCGCCGCCATCTATTTTAAGAGCGCCGGCATTGATGTGACCATTGAGGAGGACAGTGTCATCACCTTCACCACAATCAATTATATTTTTTCCTCCTGCGGAAGCAGAAATATTACCCTTGATTGAAATCGTATCATTTCCGGTGCCACCGTTGATATCATTCTCACCACTTTTGGCAGTGATATTACCAACGATAGTAATGGCATCGTCACCGTCTCCACCATCGATGGTATTGTAGGCATCTTTGTTCGCTAAAATATTTCCTTTAATGGAAATAGCATCGTTTCCGGAAGAAGCGTCTATTGAATTAACGGCCTTTGTTGCCGTTAGATTGCCAGTTAGAGTAAAGACATCGTCATCTTGTCCAAGGAAAAAATCAGTTTGCACGCTTATATCGTCATTTTGTGACTGTGTTGAAATATCACCCTTGATTGTAACGGTGTCATTTCCTTTGCCTGCTTCAAATTCAAAATCTCCACCGACATTTGCAACGTTCCCGGTAAGAATAAAGGTGTCATTGCCATTTTCAAGTTCCATATCGAAGTAGGCATTTCCCTCTCTCGAACTATTTTGCAGAGAGATGCCACCACCGATAATAACAATGTCATCACCTGCACCAGACGTGACTTCGATAGAGCTTTCACCAACAAGAGAGAAACCTTTGTTAAACTTCAGAGTGTCATTGCCTGCTGATGCTTCTATTCCAATTTTGGCGGAGTTATCCCCTAAACGCAGAGTTGACTTAGCGGAAACAACGCCTGTTACTTCAAATGTGGTTTCATCGGTATTGAAGCTTAGACCTATCCCACCGTATGTCAGGGCTTCGATGTCTCCATTAACAAGAACGTTGCTGGTTGATTTATGGTCTCCTAATGCAGATGTCTCGATACCTATCGCGCTTTCATTAGAAGATGCAGATAATTTTCCAAATGTCAGGTTTATATTGTCGGCACTGAACTCACCGCCAAAATTACTACCGTTCGTTGCTGTTATAGCGCCTGAAGTGAACGAGGTTGTTGAGACTTGCCCATCAACTGACTCACCATCAAGAGCCAACACTACATTAGAATTGTTAGAAAGCGAAATGTTTCCACCAATTTTGATTGTATTGTTCACTCCATTAAGCTCAAAAACGTTTTCTGAGAAATTTGTTGCAGTAAATCCCTTACCGATTAACAACTCGTTTTTATTACCACTTAAGCGGATGTCGTTTGTTATTCTATTTGATGTTAAGCTACCACCAACACTCATAACATTGTGGGCGGTTTCTTCATCTCCAGACATCGAAATGGAAAGAAACTGAGCAGAGTCTTCACGATCATCGCCTGCTTTTAAGGTAGCTGCTGAACTGATGTTACCTTTAATGATTAGAGAATTCTCGGCACCTTGAAGATCTATCACGACAGACGGATCGGAGTGGTCGATGGTTATACTTTTTCCCTCGATACTGCCTGCTGTTATATTGGTGCTGCCACCGCTACTCTCTATGGAAAGATGTTGGTTATTGTTGACGGTAATTTTACCACCCACCGTTAAACTATCATTGCCATCCATGAGGCTGATCTGAGTGCTATTCAACTCATTTGGGGCTGAGCTTTTTGGGCTGCCACCTGTTAGATCTCTTTTGATAACAATTGTATCGTCTTGGTCTGTTCCAGTTAATATATCGCCATTACCAAAACTATTTAAGTTACGCTGAATACCAGTTGCACGTGTTAAGCCTCGCGTGAAAGGTGAAAATGGAAATAATTGTGATGTTGGATCCAATAAAGAATCTAGAAATGTTTTTGGTGCCTTATCTTCCATGTTATATACCCCTTGTTGGAATTTAAGCTGTTCATAAAGTAAAAATTGTCGGGTAATTTTTTGGTTTGGAGCCCCCCTTGAGCTTGTTAGAAAAGGGGGCTCCCATTTTGTCATCAATAATTACGTTAGAAATGGATTACAGGTTCATTATGCTACGGCTGCAGCATGAGCTTGTGCCTGTTGTTCCATCTCATGTAGGAAGTTGTTGTTGTCAAAATGCGGTGCAGTAAATGCATCCGTTGACGGAGCGGCTACATGTTCAGCAAAAGCTTTTGGCTGTGCAGCATTGGCTGCTGCTGGTGCATATTGATCAAGCACATCATTGATTGGGTTATGTGTGTCATTACCCTGTGCAAGAAATGTATTTACATTGGTGATTGCATGGCCATCTTTATCTTCAATAGCGATATTGGCACCACTGGCATTGGCTTTATTGATAATATCTGTAAACCAACCAAGATTTGAAGTTTGCAAATCACTGACATTCAGGCGAACGGTTTCAAAGTTGCTTTTTGCCAAGTCACCTGTTGATGATAAATCACTAAGCCAACCTTGATAGTTAGCTGCAAAATTATCGGTATTATCGGCTGTTAAGACCAACGTATCGTTGCCTTCACCGCCGTCTATTTTAAGAGCACCAGCATTGATCTGACCATTGAGAATAAGGATATCATCACCGTCAGAACAATCAATCAAGTTGCTACCATTCAAGGATGATGCAACATTGCCATTGATCGCGATAACATCATTTTCATACCCCGCTTCAATTGTTAGTTCTCCGCCGGCATTTGATATATTGCCATTAAGGGTAAAGGTATTGTTGTCGCCACCTAACTCAAATTTTAAACTAGATGTATCATCGTGTCCGTTCTGTTGGATAGATATATTATTACCCACTATAATATGACTATTATCATAGTCAGCTGCGACATTGATTATACCTCCGTTAATGGAGAAGCCACCATCAAATTTTAAAGTCGAATTTTCATTAAATCCTTCTATATTAATAAAAGGAGAATGATTTTCCGACTTTCCGTCAGACATAGTGGAAACTACACCAGTTACTTCAAGTGTACTGGTTGCATCTATCTCCAGAGATATATAGCTCTCATTGATAGCTTTAATATCGCCATTAACAAGAACATTACCAGCTAATGTTCGACTGTAACCTTCAGGTGCTATATCGATCTCTATTTGGCTCCCATTGTCCTCGGCACTTAATGTTCCAAAGGTTGCGTTTGATGTCGCCATAGCAGAAAGCCAATAAAAAGCACTCCCATCTGTTACCGTTACATCACCCGCATGGAATGATGATGTTGGTCTATCATTTTTAATTCTCTCAAAATCATCCATAATTGATAAACTTAACCGAGAATTATTAGAGAGAGTTATATTTCCATCGATGCTGAAAACACTATGTATCCCGTTTACATCGATGGTGGTTTCAGCTGAGTTTGTTTCAATAATATTTTTGCCAATAGTTATATCGTTGTTATAACCAGCGATGTCGAATTCATTGGCAGTTCCATCGGATTTAATATTGCCGTCTATTGTTATAATGTTATGTGAGTTTACGGCATAATCTTCTATATAAAAATTTAGAAATTTACCTGCATCAGACCAACTATTTGGTTTTGAGGCGGCATTAGACGCAATATCGCCTTTGATCCAGATTTTATTTTCAATACCATCTGGATTAATATCTTCTTCGCTTTGATGGGAAAAAAATATCGATGCTTCACCATTTTTGCCGTCGAATGTCAGGTTTTTGCCTTCTATTCCTCCTGCGATTACTGATATACTACCACTATCACTCTCGATGGAAATGTGCTGATTATCTTTGACGGTAATTTTGCCACCGACAGTTAAACTATCATTACCTTCCATAAAATTGATTTGGGTATCGTTGAAACTGCTTTCAGGGAAATTAATTGGTGAGCCACCTGTTAGATCTTTTTCAATAAAGATTGTATCGTCTTGGTCTGTTCCGTCCAGTATTTTGCCATCTCCAAAGCTACGGAAATTGCGTTGAATGCCGGCTGCACGAGCCAAATCAAAATAGGATGATGAAAATAGTTGTGACGTTGGATCAAGCAAAGAATCTAGAAAAGTCTTGTCTGTATTTTTATTCATCGTACTACCCCTTAAATTTGACGATTGAAAAAAACGACATAATATCTTGAATTTTTATATTAGAATAAAAATATAAACCTCAAATCAATAACAAAAAAATCAAAACATTATGCGATATCTTTACATAATACTTACATATACAATGATTACTTAATTTTATGGTGTTGTACAAATATAATATTTTGTGAAATTGGCCTAAAAATATAAATAATCCTATTGAATTTTGAAAATATACAATTATAACTAGAAAAGTTAACGAAGATTCGCGTATAAGTAAATAAATCGGCTAATTAAAAATAGTATAAGATAATTAAATACTTAAATAAAAAAACGTATTTATGGTTATTTGACTAATATTTTACTGATTTGAAAAGACAAGAAGCATTCTAAATGCCAGCGGCGCCATACTATTTAAGAGGTTGTCTGCAACATTCCAGTTATAAAATTTGAGCTTGGGGGGGCTTTTGTTTTCCAATAGCACCCAGAGCTTCCAACAACTTACCATCATTAATGCTCGTATGATAAAACACACCAGAAGTTTGAAACATATGGACGATACACTTATATCGTGAGGGGATAAAATACCCTGCATATACAAATCGTAAGTGTGATCATCGAAAGCCTTACTGTGATGTTAAATCTAGACACGTGACGAGTAGGGGCTACAAGTTGTTTTGTCATAATACGTGTGTGTTATGGAAAAATCGTCTGGGCTATTTCCGGCTCATATAGGGATCAACGTTTTATTGGCGAGGGAAGGCGGTTAATGCCTTTTTCCATTGTAGTTCTTTATAAAAATAAAAGTCTTATCCGATAACAATAAAAGTCCTATCAAGGTAAAACTTAAAACGGATATCTGTTTCTTTATTCAATATAACCGTGTATCCGATACGCCATTTAAAAGCTGATAAGAGGGGGGTAATCTTTTGATGTGTTTCACAACATATCAGCTATTCTTTTGGATAATTTTTCGGCGACATCTTGCTTGCTCATAGATGGCCATTTTTCAATATTTTTTCCATCAAGAAGAACTATTGTATTACTATCTCCCCCCATAACATTGTCACCATTTTCCGTGTTGGACACATCGTTGGCTACAATGAGATCTGCCCCCTTTTTCTTTAATTTTTTTTGCGCATTATGGATAAGATTATTAGTCTCGGCGGCAAATCCGATAACCAGTTTAGGACGATTTGTAGAATGTCCGATCGTTGCTAAAATGTCTGGATTTTCAATCATCTTGATGACTGGGGCTGCGTGGTCTTTATGTTTCTTTATTTTTTGAGTTGCTATTTCCGCGCTACGCCAATCAGCAACGGCGGCAACAAAAATAGCGGCATCAGCGGGTAAAGATTGTTCTACCTTTTCCAGCATGTCACGCGCGGTTTCTACATGAATTGTTTCAACACCTTGTGGATCAGGAACACTAACGGGGCCAGAAATTAATGTTACTTTTGCTCCCAAACGTGCCAAAGATGCAGCAATGGCATGGCCTTGTTTTCCAGACGAACGATTGGCAAGATATCGTACAGGATCAATCGGCTCATGTGTTGGGCCAGATGTAATAATAATGTGCTTCCCTTTTAGCGGTTTTGGTTCGTCATTAAAAATGTGTTCTACCGCTGCCACAATGCTGAGTGGTTCGCTCATACGCCCAAGTCCAGCTTCACCACTTTCCGCCATTGTGCCAATTTCTGGGCCAATTATTTTTAACCCATCTTTGATTAGGCAATTGACATTGCGCTGTGTTGCAGGGTGAGCCCACATAACCGGATTCATGGCGGGTGCAAGCAACACATGGCAACGTGCCGCAAGAATCACTGCGCCAGCAAGATCATCCGCAATACCTTGCGCAAATTTTGCCATGCGGTTTGCTGTTGCAGGTGCAACAATAATTAAATCAGCTTCACGAGCCAATCTTATATGGCCAACGTCATGTTCATCATGTCGGGAAAAGAGATCTTCATAAACATTTTGTCCGGAAAGTGCACTTGCAGCCAAGGGTGTTATAAATTGACAGGCGGATTTTGTCATAATCACGCGCACCGTTGCGCCACGTTCACGCAGGCGACGAATAAGATCAAGCGACTTATAGGCCGCAATACCGCCGCCAATAATCAAAAGTATCTGTTTCGATTGCAGTGATTGCATTGGTATGGGACTAGCCATATTAGGCATAATCGGAGAAATTGTAGCAGACGTAAGAAGATTACGTGCTTCTTCTTCCATAGACCGGCCATTTTTAGCCGCTCTTAGCCGTAATTGTTCTTTAGCATTATCAGATAGATTGCGAATTGTAATACTAGCCATTGTTAAACTCCAAGATGCAATCAATGCAATCAGAAAGGTGTTTATGTAGCGTTTTTGAAACGTCGAAACAAGGGAAAAGGATGCTGAACTTTTGCTAAGAATATAGAGTTTAAATTTAAAATTCAAAATTCTTTTATGTGTAAATAAAACAAAAAATATTTAAATTTATTTTTCTATAAAATTTACACGAATTTATGATTCATAAAGTAAGTGTTATATGAAATGTTATTAAAAAAAATATAGATATATATAATTGCGTTGGCTTTTCTTTCATCAACACTAATCAAGCATTTCGGGAATGATCATATTATTATTCAGTAACTTCTTAAAATAATTGGTACTATAGTAGTTTTAAAATAATAGTGGTAAAATATTCATATTAAAGCGCATATGCCTGCTGCAACGTATATACTTTTTGTAACGCTGTGTTTGTGGCGACATACTGATTGTTGCAGTGCAGGTACTTACCACTTTGGCATTAGGCTCCAAAAGTATAATCGCTTGGTGCAAATGGTTTTTTAGCGGCATTCAAACGAATGCCGCAAAAGGTTTGGTGGTCTGGCAAAAAGCTGACTAGAAAATTAGCTTATAGGTAATTGCGACCATACAAGCCGCCATGATAATAATGGCATAGCGACTGAAGCGATTTTGTTTTGCTTGCGCATTTGCAAATCGGTTGACCGTTTCATCGTCAAGGTGAAGGCCATTTTGCGCCATACTATCCAAACCACGTTGAACACGTTGGAAACTCCGCGCGATCTCAGGTGTTCTTCGTGCTAGCGTGAGTAATGACTGGGCACCTTCACCCAAATCCTTAGCCATGCCGATAGGCCCCATATTTTTACTGATCCATTCTTTGACAACGGGTTCAGCCGCTTTCCACATATTGAAATGTGGATTAAGCGTACGGGCGACACCTTCGACAACCACCATGGTTTTTTGAAGTAAAAGCAATTCCGGTCGTGTTTGCATATCAAACAGTTCCGTCACTTCAAATAAAAGCGTCAAAAGTTTCGCCATAGAAATGGTTTCAGCCGACTGTCCGTGGATAGGTTCACCAATTGCACGGTTAGCCTGAGCAAAACTTTCAATATCATGATGAGGGGGCACATAACCGGCTTCAAAATGCACATTGGCAACACGGCGATAATCGCGTGTTATGAAACCATAGAGAATTTCTGCCAAAAACCGTTTTTCTTTTTTGCCTAACCGTCCCGTAATACCAAGATCGACAGCAACAATACAGCCATCTTTGTCGACAAAAAGATTGCCAGGGTGCATATCGGCATGAAAAAAGCCGTCTCGCAATGTATGTTTTAAAAACGATTGCATGAGTGTTACAGCAAGCGCGTTTAAATCAAAACCAGCCTCTTTGAGTGCCTCGATATTGGACATTTTAATGCCATCGATCCACTCCATGGTAAGCACATCACGTCCTGTACGCTCCCAATCGACAACAGGGACACGAAACCCTTTGTCATTGGCTGTATTTTCAGCAATTTCAGAAAGGGCGGCGGCCTCGAGACGCAAATCCATTTCTATTTTTGTGGTTTGTGCAAGCGTATCAACCACACTTACAGGGCGTAAACGGCGGCTTGCAGGAACATAACGTTCCTGCATTTCTGCAGCCATGTAAAAACCTTCAAGATCTTTTGCAAAACGACGCCGAACACCTGGACGGATCACCTTGACGGCAACTTTGCGCAATGAACCATCAGCATTACGCACAACAGCAGGATGCACTTGTGCCATAGAAGCGGCCGCTATTGCTGGCCCAAACTCAACAAATAAATCGTCGATCTTGCGTCCGAGTGAGCCTTCAATTTGAGCAACTGCTTGCTCATGCGGAAAAGTGTCAACGTGATCCTGCAAGCTGGAAAGATCTTTGGCAACTTCCGATCCGACAATATCCGGCCGTGTTGCAAGAAATTGCCCAAGCTTAATATAGGACGGGCCAAGCTTGTTCATGGCACGGGACATATTTTCCGAACGTTCATTTTTTTTGGTTTTGCGACGTGCAAACCAGCCTGCAAAACGATGAAGAAATGCGAGGGGTCCCACAAGCCCATCGCTTGGTAGGGCACTTAGCACACCTTCGCGCGCTAAAATAAACCCTACACGAAGAAGACGTAGTGATGCGGATAGTCTTAACATTCAGATTTTCCAGCCGGAATGCATGGCGGCAATACCACCGGTAAGGTTGCGATAGGAAACACGGGAAAAACCAGCATTTCTAATCATGGCAGCAAAGTCTTCCTGCTTAGGAAATTTGCGAATTGATTCGACCAGATATCGATAGGATTCAATGTCACCGGCAATCATTTGCCCAACGCGCGGAATACCATGAAACGACCAGAGGTCATAAAGCTTATCGAGTATAGGCATTTCGACTTCTGAAAATTCCAGACACATAAAACGCCCACCAGGTTTAAGCACCCGAAAAGCTTCTGACAGTGCTGTTGCAATATGCGGAACGTTACGAATGCCGAATGCAATTGTGTAAGCATCAAAAGTGTTATCCTCAAAAGGCAACTTTTCGGCATTAGCTTCCACAAAATCGAGATAGGGTGCTAATCCATTTTTGTTTGCACGTTCTTTCCCGACTTCCAGCATGGAGCTATTGATATCGAGAACTGTAGCATGGGCATGCCGGTTTGAAGCTTCAACAATACGAAATGCAATGTCGCCAGTACCGCCAGCAACGTCAAGCACCTTATAGCCGTCAAGATGTGAAGGATGTAGCCATGCTACAAAAGCATCTTTCCATAAACGATGCATTCCAACCGACATGACGTCATTCATAATGTCATATTTTTTGGCTACGGAATGAAAAACTCCATTGACCATGGATTGCTTTTGATTCTCATCGACCTTTTTAAAGCCGAATGATTCTTCCATGCCACCTTTTGCCCCGACGCGTTCTGTCTCGACAGTCATCTTTTGACCTTTCATTTTCATCTGCTCTTTTTTAACCTAACTTGCCGGCTTATGGAATGGCTTACATTGAAAAAGGTAAAATCAAAGTTCGCTAGCACTTTCCATATAACTTAATTCGTCTTATAGGGCATATAAATTGCCACAACGAGGAGAAAAGTCCATGGGTTTGACAATTGTTTCCCATCCATTGGTTCAGCATAAATTGACGATGATGCGCCGCAAAGAAACATCAACGGCAGAATTTCGCCAACTTGTTCACGAAATTGCATTTTTGATGGGCTATGAAGTTACGCGCGATCTTGAACTAGAAACTGTTCATATAGAAACACCAATGGAAGAGATGGAAGCCCCAATGTTAAAGGGCAAAAAACTGGTGCTTGCCTCAATTTTACGCGCTGGCGAGGGGCTGCTATTCGGTATGTTGGATCTTTTGCCTTCTGCACGTGTATGCCATATTGGACTTTATCGTGACCATAATACTCTTGAGGCTGTTGAATATTATTTCAAAGCACCGGAAGATATTTCGGAACGCTTGGTTATTGTTGTTGATCCGATGCTGGCAACCGGTAATTCTGCTGTAAAAGCAATTGAACAATTGAAAAAACGTGGCGCAAAACAAATCCGCTTTGTTTGTATTTTAAGTGTTGAAGAAGGGATAAAACACCTTCAGGAAGCACATCCTGATGTTGAAATCTATACTGCATCTGTTGATCGTGGGCTTGATCCATCCTGTTATATTCTACCCGGTCTTGGCGATGCTGGTGATCGTATGTTTGGGACAAAATAGTATGAACGCCGCATATCGTGCCAAACCATATGGCACAACATGATACATTGATGATCTGAAGAGAGGCGTGACAGATTTTGTTGCGGCCGGATTGCCCATTCAAATGGGCTAAAGAAAAGGGAAGCTGAATGGCAAACCATATAGCTTTCCATCATATTTCATGAAGAAATATGTGTCTCACGAAGAAATGTTATGACGTGCGGACAAACAACTATTCACATCGCTTCTATGATTTTATCGATGTTTTCTGCCCGTGAAGACATAATCAATTTTAGTTGTCGCTGTACTACTTTGCCCAGTTTTATAGAAATGTGAAACTATCTTAAAACCGATAATCTTTATTGTGCAATCAATAAGGATTTTGCTCATTGGTGCGTAAATATCTGATAAAACATTGTTTAGCCGAACTGTACCAATACAGTTTTAACATTAAAGGTAGTTTGTTTTTTATTTCATAGTTCAAAATAGAAAAATTACAGATAAAGTCTGTAGATTAAGCAATTTTATTTTTTAAAAGGTGTAATCACTTTTGTGATTTATGTATTAAATAAGATGCTGGCCTAGAATATTCGATGGAGATTTTAGATGATACGGAAAACAATACGAACGATGACATTGGCAGCCGCGGCAGCGACTGTTGGTATAGTAGCAACTCCATTGGTCGCAATGTCAAAAGACACGACTGCTGACAAAGAAGCCCGCATTAGCTGGTCTGAATTGGTGGGCAAGATTGAGCAGGGCGGCTATAAAATTCACGAGATTGAAGAAAAGCGCAATGGCTGGAAAGCGGAGGTTCTTGATAAAAATAACCGCCGCATGGAACTGTTTTATGACCGGAAGGGTAATGTTACACGTCAAAAAACAGACCATTAATGATTGTTATTTTATTTAAACTTTAAAAAACAGGTATCCTTATTCTGTTTGGGGGACCTGTTTTTTTATCAGGTGAATGGCAACATCAATATGGGAAATGGAATAACCAGCGGGTGGGGTCGGCATCATTCTGATATCTGGCATATGATTTTCAATTGCAGCAATATCGCCATTTTCATAGTGGAAAAAACTACTGTCTCGGCAATCGGTCGCATAATATTGTTTTTGTCCGTGACAGGCGACAGGCCTAATCATACCAGCTTTAGCAAAATGGTGCAGCGTATTATAAACTGTTGCTAGCGAAATATCGCTGCCGGAAAGAGCAATATCTTCATATATGCTTTCAGCATCAATCAAACGATTGGAACCATCAAACAAATGGGCTGCTAATATTAATCTTTGCCTTGTTGCGCGTAATTTATACGTTTCCAATAGAGAATGCATCGACTCTTCATTTTTAGCACGGTCAAGAACACGACGTGTTTTGTCAGTATAATTCAACATGGCAAAATTACTCCTCGTTAAATCTGCACTCGTCAAAAATTTAATTTATTATTGCAAACGATTATCATTTGCAAAAATAAAACTTGTCTGATAGGTAATAAAGTAATTGCAAATGATTTGCAATAAGAAAGTCAACGACACGGATTTAGTAAAATGAAAACACCGACCTTCCTGCGACAGATGGGGCATAAAATTGCTGCTATGACCCTTGCGGCATTATTTATCGGGTTAATTCACCCAACAGCTTCTTTGGCAGCACATAAGTTTAAAGCAGTTACTACATTTACTATTATTGCTGATATGGCGCGCAATGTGGCAGGCGATGCAGCAGAGGTTGAGTCAATTACCAAGCCTGGGGCAGAAATTCATGAATATCAACCAACCCCCCAAGATTTAATGCGAGCACAAGGTGCCGATCTTGTTTTATGGAATGGTTTAAACCTCGAACTATGGTTCGAGAAGTTTTTTGATAATATCCAAAATGTTCCCAGCGTTACCGTTTCAGATGGTGTAGAACCAATTGGAATTACCGAAGGCCCTTATAGCGGTAAACCTAACCCTCATGCATGGATGTCACCAACATCAGCCTTGATCTATGTGGATAATATTCGCGATGCTTTTGTGAAATATGATCCGGATAATGCAGAAAAATATAAGCACAATGCGGAGGTTTATAAAAATAAGATTCGTGCGACAATTGACCCGATAAAAAATGAGCTTGCCCGTTTGCCTGAGGAAAAGCGCTGGTTGGTAACAAGTGAAGGTGCTTTTAGTTATTTGGCACGAGACTTTGGATTGAAAGAACTCTACCTCTGGCCAATCAATGCAGACCAGCAGGGCACACCACAACAGGTTAAACATGTGATCGATGAAGTGCGTAAGCACAATATACCAGTTGTATTTTCTGAAAGCACCATTTCGCCAGCACCAGCCAAACAGGTTGCGCGTGAAACAGGTGCAAAATATGGCGGTGTCTTATATGTTGACTCTCTATCAGACGAAAATGGTCCCGTTCCAACCTATATCGAGCTTTTAAATGTGACGGCCTCTACGATTTCACAGGGGCTTTCCCAATGATAAAAAAGGGAACCCAAATAGGGGCGCAAACAACCGCACAAACCGAGACGCAACCAGGCATAGCCGTGTCCGATGTTACGGTCACTTACCGTAATGGACATACAGCATTGCGCACAGCAAGCTTTACCACGCCAATAGGCTCCATTGCTGCATTGGTGGGGGTTAACGGGTCAGGCAAATCCACACTATTTAAGGCGATAATGGGCTTCGTGCGTCTATCCAAGGGCAGTATTCGCATTTTTGGAATGCCTGTTCGCAAAGCCTTAAAACAAAATCTTGTGGCCTATGTTCCGCAATCTGAAGATGTGGATTGGAATTTTCCGGTCCTTGTTGAAGATGTGGTAATGATGGGGCGTTATGGCCACATGAATTTTTTGCGTAAGGCGAGCGCAACCGATCATGCTGCTGTTGCTGATGCCCTATCACGCGTCAATATGTTAGGTTTTCGTAAACGACAAATTGGTGAATTATCCGGCGGCCAGAAAAAGCGCGTTTTTCTGGCGCGTGCTATAGCGCAGGAAGCACGTGTTATTCTGTTGGACGAGCCATTTACCGGTGTTGATGTAAAAACAGAAGATCAGATTATCGTTCTATTAAAGGAGCTACGCGACAGTGGTGCTGTCATGCTGGTATCTACACATAATTTAGGATCTGTTCCGGAATTTTGTGACCGTACTGTATTGATAAAAGGCACGGTTTTGGCATCTGGCCCAACAGAGGATATTTTCACAGAAGCAAATCTTGAAAAGACATTTGGTGGTGCTTTGCGGCATCATAGACTTAATACTCAGTCAAAAACAGCCAGTGTTCTTGATGTGGTTAGTGATGGCGAAAATCCACTTGTACTGAGTGCAGGAAATGGAAAGACATTACCATTATGATGACGTGGTTACTTGAACCTTTTCAATACGAGTTTATGGTCAATGCCATGCTCGTTGCAGCACTTGTTGGTTGTGTTTGCGCGTTTCTGTCTGCCTTTCTGATGTTAAAAGGCTGGTCACTTATTGGCGATGCCTTGTCACATTCTATCGTACCGGGTGTGGCAGGCGCCTATATGCTTGGGCTTCCATTTTCGCTGGGGGCATTTTTTTCTGGTGGTCTTGCTGCATCAGCCATGCTGTTTTTCAATCAGCGAACCAAACTAAAAGAAGACACCATTATCGGTCTTATCTTTTCATCGTTTTTTGCCCTTGGTCTTTTTATGAAGTCACTTAAACCTATGGCAATCAGTATAGACACTATCGTGCTTGGTAATATTTTGGCAGTTAGCCCAACGGATATTTTTCAGCTTGTATGTATTGGCGTCGTTTCCCTGCTTATTTTGCTCTTGAAATGGAAAGACCTGATGGTGACTTTCTTTGATGAAAGTCACGCTCGTTCAATAGGGTTGAACACAACGGGGTTGAAGATACTGTTTTTTGCTTTATTGGCCGCTTGCACGGTGGCTGCAATGCAAACAGTTGGGGCATTTCTCGTCATCAGTCTGGTGGTTACACCGGGTGCAACAGCCTATTTGCTAACCGATCGTTTTCAAAAGCTTATTATACTGGCGGTTATCATTGGCGTTATAACAAGTGCTGTTGGGGTCTATGTAAGTTACCTTCTGCATGCACAGACCGGCGGCGTTATCGTCCTATTACAAGCAATGTTATTTATTGCAGCGTTCATTTTGGCACCAAAACATGGTTTTATTGCTGCACGCCTAAGGGCAAGGAAGGTTCATAATGATTGATATATTGCTTTATCCCTTCCAATTTCCTTTTATGATAAGAGGAATGGCAATTACCATGATTGTTGCCGTACCAATGGCTATGTTATCCTGCTTTCTAATTTTAAAAGGCTGGTCACTCTTGGGTGATGCGATTTCGCATGCGGTGTTTCCCGGTGTTGTTGTCGGTTATATGGTGACACCAACAGTCATTTCATGGCTTGCATTGTTGCCATGGTTGCAAATAACAACAATAAATACATCTGATATTACAATGTCGATGATTGCGCTCGGGGCATTCGCAGCCGGTATGGTATGTGCTATCCTTACAGGCTTTTTAGGTGCCAATTGCCGCATTAAGCAAGACACGGTGATGGGCGTTGTTTTTTCATCAATGTTTGGGTTGGGGCTGGTGCTTGCAACCAGTATAGAAAGTGAACTTCATCTCACCCATATCCTATTTGGTCACCTCTTGGGGGTGAACAAGCTTGATATTATCCAGACAGCTTTTATTTCGTTTGTCGTTGCTGCTATTTTAACACTCAAATGGCGTGATTTTCAGCTTTTCAGTTTTGACCCCATACAGGCACAAGCGGTGGGTTTAAGCATTAAATTTTTGCATTATGCACTTCTCACCATGATATCGCTCACCATTGTTGCTGCATTGAAAGCTGTTGGCATCATTTTGGCAATTTCTTTGCTCATTGCCCCTGGAGCAATCGCCTATCTTGTGACCAAGCATTTTGCGAAAATGTTGATCATTGCCGTTATTATAGCAGTGCTATGTAGTTTCTCAGGGGTATATTTGAGCGCTTTTATAGGCTCCGATGCGGCATCGACAATTGTTTTGTTGCTGACAGTGGTGTTTATCGTTGCATTTATTCATGCGTCTATTTCTGCACGCCGTGTCACATCAGAGGCTTGAGTATAAGCTACATTTAATGTTAGTGTCAGTGAAACAGTTTATCGCCAATGGTCTTACTGATTTCATGAAACGCTATGTTATCAATCTTGATCGCTCGATAGAGCGATTAAACTCTATCAAATCTGTTTTTGAACAGGCACAGCTTGAGTTTATTCGGGTGAGTGCTGTTGATGGAAAACTGTTGCCAGAAGAAGACTATTTACGTTTAACAAAAGTACGTAACTGGCCAAAGAAGCTCAGCCGTTCAGAAGTGGCTTGTTTTTTAAGTCATTTACAATGCTTGAAGTTGATCGCAGAAGGCGATGAACCTTATGGCGCTGTGTTTGAGGATGATATAAAATTATCACCCAATGCCAAACCATTTTTGGAAGACTGGTCATGGATCCCAAAAGGTTGCGACGTTGTCAAACTGGATACTGCCGAAATTGTGTGTGTGTTGGGGCGATTTAATACAAACTTGGATAACGGATACCAGCTTGCACCATTAATTAGTAAGCACTATTGCACTGGTGGTTATATCATATCCAAGGAATGTGCGAAAAAAGTTTACGATAATAACACCCAAGTAACAGCGCCATTTGATGAAATCTTGTTCAATCCGGATTGTTGGGATTCAAAGGCTGCAAAAGTAGAGCAGTTATTTCCGGCAATAGTTGTCCAGATTGGTCTGGAAAGCACGATCCGCGCTCCTGAGCCAGAAAATGAAAAACACAAACCATCTAATCGACCTTTTTTACAAAAGGTATATCGCGAGTTTAAACGTACAAAAAAACGCTACATTATGCCATGGCTTATGAAAACCTTTTTGCGCTACTATTGGGGCATTGTGCCGTTTAAATAGTGTAATCGTCTGTTGATTATTTTTTGATGCATATCAGCTATGCAGAATTATAACTTGTGATTTTTTGGTCAATGGAATATCTTTGCGCGAGTTGGGTTACTCCTCCTCCCAAACCCAACGGATGGATGCAGCATCTCCTCCTCCCAAACGCTGCATTCGTAATCAAAAAGGCTGCGCATCTCCTCCCGCGCGGCCTTTTTTTTAATCGGTTTAATTGTAAAAATCCTCTGCCTCAAAATAGGTTGATAATTGTTTTATTGAGCCTTAAATTTTATTGAGCCTGAAGTCGCTTTCTATCTAGCCTGAAATAGTTCTTGGGATATTGATCTCCCTTGGGATATTTGTTCCCTAGTTGTATATTTGAACAATTGAATGAATTTTGAAGCATGAACGGTTTTAAAACCAATATCTTTGATTTAGATCTCCCAAAATTTTATATTTTAAAAAATTTAAATATTTTATCTAAGTTCAATTATACATCTATATGGATATGCTTCTATAAAAAACGTTTTTATGACGTGTTTTATAGGCATCTATAATATGAAACCCGAATATATCTTTTCAAATAATGAAAAATGATGAGAACCATTTCTTAGGAAAATTGTTTTTGCAAGAATTGAGAAAACAATTTTACAGGAATTGCTGCAAACCAATTTATGGTTAACACGACATTAACATAATCGGTTCTAATTTGATGCCACAATATTGATTCGCATAGCAGTGATAGACTGTTTTGAGAGGGATTATGCGTATAAAACAAATTTTGCTTGTTGCTGGACTGTTAACAAGTGCAGCACTGACCGGTTGTACAACAACCGGTGGGTCGTCATCAACACTGGCTGCCTATACTGCAATCAATGATGGTGGGTTTGTTGTTCCAGCTATTTCAGCCAAAGAAATCAGGCCGGAGCTTCGGCGGCAGGTTGTAGCCTATCCAACACTGGAAGCGCCGGGTACAATTATCATTAATACACAAGCAAGATTTCTCTATTTTATTATGCCAGATGGAAAAGCTATGCGTTATGGCATTGGTGTAGGCCGTGATGGTTTCCGTTGGACGGGTAATGCCACAATTGGCCGTAAAGCAGAATGGCCGTCTTGGGTGCCACCGCAACGTATGCTTGTTCGCCAACCAGAATTAAAGGAATTTGCTGGTGGTATGCAGCCAGGGTTGAAAAACCCATTGGGGGCACGTGCGCTTTATCTTTATAAAGACGGTCGTGACAGCATGTTCCGACTCCACGGTACGCCAGAATGGTGGACGATTGGTACCAATGTTTCATCTGGCTGTATCCGTCTTATCAATCAGGATATTATTGATTTGTATAACCGTGCTGAAGTTGGTGCAAAAGTTATTGTTGAATAAGAACTATAAACATATCCCTTATAAAAGCGCGGCATCGTCCGCGCTTTTTTATTAAGCATAAAGAATTAAAGGTAGTGGCGATAGAACACCCAAAGCGATGTACTATGATCCGCTAAGTTGGATACGCCCAATTTGGGGCATCTATTTCGATTTTTGCTTCGATAGCTAAGCCCTTTCAGTTTTTGCTGGAAAATTCTTGTCACTTCAGCCCATGAAATTTTCTGGCTGCTTCTAAAACCTTAAGGAGTGTTTAGCGCGCGTTATAAAGGTGCATTTCACATCTGTTATATTTTAACGTGATGGGCGTGTCAGAATATAAACAGAGATCGCTATCAAAACGATTGCAACGCAAATTGCAAGCCAAAGCACAGGCTTGGCGATCAATAAGAATGAGCAAAAACCGACACTCATACCACCAACAGCAAGTATTTTTACAAATGGTGAAATAACACCTTGCTCTTCCCATTGTTTAATAGGTGGCCCAAACACCTTATGGCTATGCAGCCAATTATGAAAACGTGGTGAAGAGCGGGCAAAACACCATGATGCAACCAGAAGAAACGGCACTGTCGGCATAATAGGAAGAATGGCCCCAATGATTGCCAGAACAATCATGAGTAAGCCAATGACGTAATAAATAATGCGTAAAGGACGAGGAACGTTAAAATCTTTCATCTCTAATCTCTCGCATTAAAATATTACCATTTTTTGTCAAAAACGCCCCAAAATGAGGCAACGTATTGATAATTAAGGCGAAAATGCCTTGGAAGGGTCATTCCTACACCACATAGGTCCAGTATTAACGCCATCTCGCTTAACGATCTCACAAACTCAAACTGGTAAGCAGGATATGTGTTTTTTGACCGATAAAAAAAGCCTTCTATCATTGATAACAGCAATTTTTGTTGTTTTTTCAGTTAATATCAGCCAAGCTCGCCAATGTGGAGGAGCTTCATGGTATTCCCTTCATTCCAAAACCGCATCAGGTGAAAGAATGAACCCTTTTGGTATGACAGCTGCCCATAAGACATTACCCTTGGGTAGTAAAATCCGTGTTACCAATAACATTAATGGCAAGTCGATTATTGTACGTGTCAATGATCGTGGACCATTTATTGCTGGTCGCATTTTGGATTTATCAAAAGGGGCAGCCAATCAACTTGGTTTTGTTCAGCGTGGTGTAACAAAAGTCTGTTACGAACGAATAAGCTGATATCATCAAAAAATAGAAGGGGAAGATTCATATCTTTCCCTTCTATAAATGCAAAATTCTTTTATTCGCCAAGGTTTTTCAGGGCGCGTAGTCCAAGCGAAAATGCAATCCAGCTCCAGCCTTGGAAAATCAGATCAATGGACAGGAACAAGCCTAATACCCAAAGGCTATTGAAAGGCCAACCGGTTGTAATAATAAGACCGGCTATTGCGGTGATGATACCAGCTGCAATAATCCAGCCATAACCTCTGACCCCACGACTTTGGAATCCGACCACAATGCGGATTACGCCGGCGACTATCAGCAAAAATCCCAAAAGAAATGTGAAAAAAGCGGCCGCTAGGATTGGCTCAACAAGACAAACAATGGCGCCAATTGTGTAAAGTAGGCCAGCAATAAGCCAGTAGAAAAAACGCCCCCAACTTTTTACACTAAACGCATGAACGGTTTGAATAGCACCGCCAAAAAGCATCATAATACCAATATAAATTGTTACGGCCGTTGTGGCAAAAGGCAGCGTAAAAGCTGCTATCACCCCTACAACAAGTAGGAGGATTCCCATAGCCATAAACCATCCCCATTTGCTCGCGAGTTCTCTTCCGTTAATAGGAAGATTCAAATTGTCTGCTCTCACGATTATTTTTCCTTTTCAAAATGAATGTTTCGAAACTAAAGTTATTATGCCATTGCTGTTTAGAAAAAAGCATTGGCATCTTTTATCGTCTTTACTCTAAATATATGTTGTAAATATCGTATGAACAGAGACACTTGATCACAATTACGGTAACAACAGTTTTTCAACAGTAGCGAGAAGTAAGTAATTTATGGATTTGTTTCTTGAAAATTATTGGCCCCATATCCTTGCACTTTTGTCGCTTGTTTTAGGACTTGTGGCAGCTATTCACGCAACAATGACCAAACAGGAAGTTCGTTCGGCTATTGGTTGGGTTGGTGTCATATTACTTTCCCCCATACTTGGTGCTTTGATATATGCGGTTTTTGGTGTCAACCGTATGCGTAACCGCGCAGTTAATGAAAAGCATCGTCATGTTGCGGGTAAGGGGCATGCTCGCATCGTTGATTATGACTGTAGCAACGAGGATATTTTACAGCGTTTTGGTCGACTGGCATTGCCTATGAAAAGATTGGGTGACCATGTCAGTCTTGGGCGGATTACTTCAGGAAATAAGCTGCACGTATTTGATAATGGTGACGAGGCTTATGGTGCCATGTTGTCCGCTATTGAAGGAGCGCGTAACTGCCTCATTCTTGAATCTTATATCTTTGATCGTGACGAGATGGGGGAGCGCTTCGTCAAAGCTCTGTCCGCGGCGGTTAAACGTGGCGTTGCTGTTCGTGTTTTGATAGATGCTGTCGGTGCGCGTTATTCAATACCCAGTATCGTTCGTGATTTGCGCAGGGAAAAAGTGCCGGTTGCTGTCTTTAATGGCAATATCATTATGGGGCTTAGGCTGCCTTATGCCAATTTAAGAACACACCGTAAAATACTTGTTGTCGATAACAGTGTCGCATTCACGGGTGGAATGAATATTCGCGCAGGGTTTTCTCATAAATTAAGCGGAGAAAAAACCGCAGATGACACACATTTCAAGGTAGAAGGGCCAGCGGTAATAGACTTATTCAGAGTTGCTTCCAATGATTGGTGTTTTGCAACAGGTGAAGCTCTTGATGACAAAAACTGGTCGATACCATCCCCCAAATGCAAACCGAATGAAGGCATGTGTGTGCGCGTTGTTCCAACAGGACCCGACCGGTTGATGGAAACCAATCAACGTATGTTAATCGGTGCGTTTTCACTGGCTGAAAAGCATATTAGAATTATGACACCTTATTTGCTTCCTGATCGTGAATTGATTAGCGGATTGGTAACCGCGGCACGTCGTGGTGTTGAAGTTGATATTGTTGTGCCGGGAAACAACAATCTTAAATTGGTTGATCGGGCGATGCGTGCGCAATTTGACCAACTTTTACAAGATGGCTGTCGGATTTGGCGCGCCAATGGTCCATTCAATCATTCCAAACTGATAGCGATTGATGATAGGTGGAGCTATGTTGGCTCATCAAATCTTGATGCGCGTTCTTTAAGATTGAATTTTGAAATCGATATGGAAGTTTTTGATGAATCCTTATCGCATTCTCTTTCTGAAAAAATAGCCAAAGAGCAAAAGGATTCGCGTCAGGTTCTTATGGAAGATCTGGTTAAACGCCCCTTTTTATTCCGTTTGATTGATAAGATTATTTGGCTGGGGTCACCGTATCTTTAAGAAAAGTTGTGGCACCAGCAAGGTCTATTTTTGCTTTGATCGGCAAGTGGTCTGATGCAACACGGGCAAGTGCTGTGTTATGAATTTCAATATTCGATACCAATTGGTGCGGATAGGCAAAAACCCTATCAAGTGCCAAAACAGGAAAGCGCGAAGGAAAACTTGGCAGTGTCCCTAATCTTAAGTCAAAAAAGGATTCAAGACTGGCCAATGATGATGTTTTTCCGATACGCCATTCATTAAGATCACCCACCATGATTGTCGGCATAATCTTGCGCGTTTGTAACAGCGAAAGGATAACCTTTGCCTGCTTGATGCGAGAGTGATGCAAAAGGCCAAAATGGGCGGCAACAATACGTATGTCGCCGGCTGGCATTGCCAGTTCAACGATAAGTGCCCCTCGCGGTTCAACACCTGGTAGGTTGATTTGCACAATATCATTGACCTTGCCATTGCGCATAAACAAAGCATTACCGTGCCAGCCATGTCCGTTAGGCGACATTGTGTTGATCGGCACAGGAATGAGGCCAGTTTCAGCCTTCAAATAATTAAGGTCAAGTAATCCTATTCTTTCGCCAAAACGTTTGTCTGCTTCTTGTAGAGCCATAATATCGGCATCGAGCTCGGCTATAACGCGCACAATCCTTTTAGGGTCAAAAACTTTGTCGGTACCGACGCATTTGTGAACATTATACGACGCGACTATTGTGTCATAAGTATCGCAATCTGCCTCTGCTGGGCGATGGCCTTGCCGGTTGCGAATAGCACGCAAAATTCTATCGTGAAGTGTTTTCTGGTTTAACTGGTTAGGCCAGTGAAGCTTTTTATTTTTAAGAACGTCAATCATTTGTTTCTTTTGCGAGGAAATAGGTCTCCTCATTTAATCACCGTGGAATATGCCGCTATCACACATAAAGCGCAAGTATTATCATTATAAATCAGCAACCACCTTTTATCTTGATTAATGGATTGTGATATAATTTACGAAAGAAAAATTAGGATTTTTTGGAAACTAGGTCTATTCTTTTACTATATCCTGTATCCTTGATAGGTCACGGTAGAGATAATGATGAACGACAGTGATAATGAAGCAATTATCATTACAGCATTCTCGCAGCAGCCTGCAACGCAGAAGCAAGCAGGTCCTGTTGCCTTTAACCGTATTGAACTTAATGCTATTTTGCGCATCTATGGGCAAATGGTGGCGGCTGGTGAATGGCGGGATTATGCAATAGACCATCTTGATGACAAGGCGGTATTTTCTATTTTTCGACGTTCGAGCGAAGTTCCCCTTTATAGGGTTGAGAAATGCCCAAGATTATCAAATAAACAAGGTGCTTATAGTGTTATTGCTGCAACCGGCATGATTTTAAAACGCGGGCATGAGTTGCAAAATGTTTTAAGAGTTTTCGATAAAAAACTTCTCAAACTTGTTTAGCTTTTATAGCTTGAGTTTTTACCGCAATAAACATCAATAAAATTGGTCAATCATAATGAAAGCCCCGTAACAGCTGTTACGGGGCTTAAAATATCACCAATTAAACGGGACAAATTAGTCGCGATTTTGGCCTAAGAATTGTAGTAGGAACACAAACATGTTGATGAAGTCGAGATAGAGCGTCAATGCTCCCATAACAACTTTACGACCACGAGATTCAACCTCGTCACCTTCGTAATACATCAATTTGATTGTTTGTGTGTCATAAGCTGTTAAGCCAGCAAAAATCAGCACACCAATAACGGATATAGCAAATTGAAGGGCGCTTGAACCAAGGAAAATATTGACAATCATTGCCAATAGAATACCGATCAATCCCATAAATAGGAAAGAGCCCAAGCCGGTTAAATCACGCTTTGTTGTGTAGCCATAAAGCGAAAGAGAACCAAAAGCTGCTGCCGTTATAAAGAAGGTTTGTGTGATGCTACCTGGTGTGTAGCGTAAAATAATAGATGACAGAGAAAGCCCAACAAGTGCAGCATAACCAAAAAATACCGCACGAGCTGTACTGGTGCTTAAAGAATCAATTCTAATACTTAAAAATAACACCGCTACCAATGGTGCAAACATAACAACATAAGAAAATGGTGATGTATAGAATGTCACACCGAATTGGGTCAACAAAACACCATTGCGCATAATCCCAACAGCTGACGCAGGATCAGTTGTGGTTGCCAATGACGATATAACAAATGCAGCAATGCCTGTAATAACCAAGCCGATTGCCATCGTATTATAAACGCCCAGCATATAGCTGCGTAAACCTTGATCAAT
This sequence comes from uncultured Bartonella sp., assembly GCA_946478235.1. GTDB lineage: Bacteria > Pseudomonadota > Alphaproteobacteria > Rhizobiales > Rhizobiaceae > Bartonella. Next base: position 4,866 of record CAMLBF010000011.1, on the reverse strand, counting down.
CGAAGCATCTGCATGTTCGACTGTAGCTGAACGTAAGTTTTTAAAATCTTGCATATAAATCTTCCTCTAGCGTGTGTTCCGTCCGGTGTCGAGAAATGAAATTTTCAATATATGCTTTTCCATTCATCCCGCGCGCCGCTGGCGGAACCCCAGCATGCGTGTTAAGTATTATGGGAAACTCTTCAATAAATTTCAAGTCATTATATCATTACTAAAGCTTACAAATCTTTAAGAAAACGTGATGGCTTTTCACTCAAAATTTTCCATGTTCCAATTAAGCCAAAGCCAATACTTAAAATCAAAGATGTTATTATAACGGTAAATCCAGTGCTCCACATCAAATGGGGGCTTGATATTTCCATTTTATAGTGGGCGATAGCGCAGCCTGCCAAACCACCAAAGATAAAAGCAAAGGTTGCCGTTATTAATCCCAAAAGCGCATATTCATAAATATAGGCTTTCATCAGCGTTGAGCGTGTGGCGCCCAACATTTTTAATATTACTGCATCATGGGCACGTGCACGGTTTGACGCTGACAATGCGCCGGCAAGCACAAGAATAGATGCCAATAATGCAATGGAAGACGACGCACGAATGGCCGTGCTTATTTGGTTTATCAGGTTGCTGGCATCAGATAGAACCTGATGGACAGGTACAACCGTAATGGATGGAAAACGATGTGAAATTTCCCGCATAAAACTGGCTTCATCGAGATTTTGTTTTGCACCATTCTTGAAGGTAGCAAGCCAGACATGGGGCGCATTCTTCAATATTTGCGGTGAAAAAATCATTACAAAATTCATATTGAATGAATTCCAATCAACATCACGGAAGTTGGTAACTTTGGCAGTCAATTCATGACCAAGAACATTGACAGTAATCGTGTCACCCAATTTAAGTCCCAGTTCGTGGCCTTCTTTTTGTGAAAATGACACTTGGGTTTCAGAACCAATATTGGAATGCCACCATTCTCCTTCAGATATTTTTACATCTTTCGGCATAATATCCGAATAGGTAATATTGCGATCACCACGTAAAACCCATGCGCTATCGGGATGAACTTTTGCATCATTTGCCGCAATGTTATTGAGCTTTACAATACGCGCTCGTAATGTGGGCATAATGTCTATCTTGCCATCAGGATCATAACTCTTGATAAAGTTTGAAAATGCTTCAACATCATTCTTTGTTATGTCCATAAAAAAGAAATCTGGTGCTTTTTCAGAAACAGAATGGCTGAGTTGATTGCGAAGATTGCCATCAATTGTGGCTAACACCATCAATAGTGTTAATCCGAGTCCTAGTGCCATAACAACGGAAGGTGTCAGCGCAGCTGGCCTATAGATATTGGTGACAGCCAGCCTTAATGTTGTGGAGCGGATATGGGAGCATTTTTTGGCAAAGTATTGGATTAAAAAGGCTAGCCCATTCAATATAACAAAAATAACCATGGTAACGGCCATAAAAATAACAGCCAACCGACGATCATATGCGGTGAAAAATGCCAGCAATATAATGACGATAAAAAGCAATATAATGGAAAACCAAGCCCGTTTTTCTTGAAATTTTCGAGTAGATTTTCTAAATGGTCGCAATAGGCTTGTAACCGGCGTGGAATATGATTTTGCTAATGGCAGAATAGAAAAAACAGCCGTTGTTAAGAGTGCAAAAACAATCGATGTCACCAAGCCAGATGGATATATGTGCGTTTCGTTGAAGAATGGCAGATATAGGCGCATAACAGCGTTTACGATGAAGGGTAATATAACAGCGATAACAAGTCCGAAAATAATTCCAATAAATGCAATGAGCATGATTTGCGAAAAGTAAATTGCAAATATCATGCGGCGGGAAGCGCCAAGCGCTTTAAACGTTGCGATGACGGATTGTTTTTTATCCATATAACTGCGCACGGCATTGGCAATGCCAACACCACCAACAATCAGTGCGGTTAAGCCGATAAGGGTAAGAAAACTTGAAAACCGCTCAACGTCACTGGTTAACGCTGGTGCTGCTTGTAAACGGGTGCGAATGGTCCAACCGCTGTCGAATATTGCATTTTTGCTCTCTTTAGCAAGCGCTTTAAGATTTTTATCAGAAGCATCGGGAATGGCGAGTTTGTAAACAAATGTGCGCAGACTACCCGGTTGCAGAAGTCCTGTTGCCTGAAGCGCGTCTAACGACATGAATACACGGGGACCAAGCTGGAAACCTTCCGACAATAAATCCGGTTCATCGTCTAAAACTGCCCGAATAATGAGGTTGGCATTGCCTATATTGATTGTGTCGCCAACATGAAGCTGCAATCGGTCAAGAAGCAATTGCGGAACAACTGCCCCGTAATTGCTACCAACTTTGGCAAACAAGTCTGATGTTTTGATTTGTGGTGTTGTTTTGAGTGTGCCGTAAAGCGGATAAACGCCGTCTACAGCTTTTATTTCCACCAATGTTTGATCGCCAGTGTCAATCCGTCTTGCCATGGAGCGTAATTGGATTGAGGTGGAAACATTGCCTGTCTTTTTTAAAAAAGACATTTCTTTTTCATTGGCTTCACTTTGTGTGGAACTGAAGCGCATATCGCCTGCAAGAATAATCTGCCCTTGTTGGGTAATTTCATGCGAAATATTGTTTGATATGCCGTTGATACCGCCAATTGAGGCAACTCCTAATGCGATGCACGCTAAAAAAATATAAAATCCTTTTAAGCCGCTACGCATTTCGCGCAATGCAAACCGCCAACAAAGCAAAAGCTCTTGCAATCGGGTCATCAATCAAGCTCCTTACCATCATGAATGACACCATTTTGCATATGTATCTGTCGCCTACAACGCGCAGCCAATGCAAGATCATGTGTAACAAGAATTGTTGTTAGTCCGTGTTTTTGCGCGCGACTGAAAAGAAGGTCGGCAATAATCTGTCCGGTTTTTGTATCGAGATTTCCCGTTGGTTCATCAGCAACAAGAATATCTGGGTTAGGGGCAAGCGCACGGGCTATTGCAACACGTTGCTGCTCCCCACCAGATAACATACTTGGGTAATGATGCAGTCTATGCCCAAGACCAACAGCTTCAAGCTCTTTTTGTGCAACAGAAAAAGCATCTTTGCGCCCAGCCAATTCTAGCGGCACAGCGGCATTTTCCAAAGCCGTCATATTGGGTATAAGTTGGAATGACTGAAAGACAATGCCGACATGTTTTCCGCGAAAAGTCGCAACTTCATCTTCCGACATTTGGTCAATGCGTTGCTTAGCAATTGTAATCATGCCCTTGTCAACTTTTTCAAGTCCTGCAAGAACCATAAGAAGTGTTGATTTACCAGACCCCGATGGCCCGACAATGCCCACTGTTTCCCCTTGGGAAATATGCAACGACAAATTTTTTAGAACATGGACTCTTGCCGCACCATCACCTAAGGTCAAATCGATATTTTTTAGTTCAACCAGTGGGCTTGCCATAAATAACTCCTGTTTTTATGTCAAAAGCTGAATTAATATTGTAATCCTATCTAACGCAAACAGGTAAATAAATGTTGCGATCTTCAATATGGGCTGTTTTGGGAATAGTTTGGGGTCTTGTCGCGGTATCGCCAGCATTGGCGCAAGATATCACGTTGGATGAGCCGCAGGATAATGTGCAAGATAGTGTATTGGAAGATGATTTGACACCACCGCAACCATTTCAAATTGTGGGGTTTGGTGACAGTTTAATGGCGGGTTACCGTTTGGCTGCCGATAAATCCTTTACAGCACAACTTGAAAATGCCCTACAGGCCAAAGGGTACAATGTTACAGTAACAAATGCCGGCATTTCTGCCGATACAACAACTGGTGGGCGCGAGCGTATTGATTGGTCGGTACCCGATGGAACTGGATTGGTTATTCTGGAACTTGGTGCCAATGATATGTTGCGCGGCATTACACCTGATTTGACCGAGCAAAATCTTGATTTTATGCTAGCACGGTTAAAAGAGCGCAAAATACCTGTTCTTCTGGTTGGCATGTTGAGTGCACCAAATTTGGGAAAAGAAAATGCAGCAAAATTCAATCCAATCTATCAGCGATTGGCTGATAAATATCATGTTGCATTTTATCCTTTTTTTCTAGACGGCGTAGCAGGACAACAGACTTTGCAGCTTGATGACGGCATGCACCCCAATGAAAAAGGTGTTGCTACAATGGTTGAAAAAATGTTGCCCCTCATCGAAAAGACATTGGCTGGGCTTGGCGTAAATCACCAATAACGCAAATTAATTGAGGCAAGTATTTATGCCGATTCTAAATCTTCATAAAGAACATCCGTTGGAAGATGGCCGCCAATCGGAAAAGGCCTTGTTGGTTCGCCATGGTGTGCAAAGATTGTTTTTGCGCCTTGGAATACCTGTATTGAGCGAATTGCCTCTTGCAGACGGTCGACGAGCAGACCTCATTGGTGTAACACGCAAGGGAGAGGTGATTATTGTCGAAATTAAATCGTCTATTGCTGATTTGAAGGCAGATCACAAATGGCAAGATTACCGCAATCACTGCGATAAATTATATTTTGCCAGCCATCAGGATGTTCCTATGGAAATGTTTCCTGATGATTGCGGTTTCATTTTGGCGGACGGTTTTGATGGGCATATTATGCGGGAAGCACCGGAACACCGTTTGTCCGCCCCTAAGCGAAAAGCTTTGATGTTGCGCCTTTCACGTGTGTCCATGCGTCGTTTAACGCGTGCCGAGCTGGATGGATTTGATCTGACGGACGAAAAAACCGATAAAGAAGATTAAGGCGTGTAAAATCAATTGACATTCATCGCACAGATATTCAAACAACGTCAAACGTCAAACGTCAAACGTCAAACGTCAAACGTCAAACGTCAAACGTC
>CAMLBF010000010.1 GCA_946478235.1 uncultured Bartonella sp. | reverse complement strand
GGTTCCTGACAAAAGATGACACGGTTTTTAAGCTGCAATCTGTTAGAAGATTGCAAGCTACATGATTAAGCAGAAGAACAGTGATTTTGAAAAGTAGTTTATTGCCGGTTTATCACATGAACAAGGGTAGTTGGATCACTATTGTTCTTGATGGAAAATCTGCGTAACCCATTCCATGTAAATAATTGGCTTATCAGTACAATTGCCCGATCCATGAGAGGTTGTGACGATCGTATCGATTCAAAACACTGTAAATAATATAATTGGTTGGTGAAGCAGGCATTAACCGTAATTGAAAACGCTTGGCTTATATGCCCAGTTGCAACCTAATGTAACGGCGGTCATATACTTGTAAATATTGCTGCTCACCATGAATTGTCGGCATTAAATGTGTTGTTTGCGTGTCTGTCATTGAGCAAAAATAACTTCTGCGGGTAATAAAATACTTAGACGACTTATTGTATATCTGCGTGTTCAATGGATCGTGCAATATCAAAATGGCCTCAGCTTTACGAGAAAAGCCTCAGTGAAGTAAATCTTAATAATAAAAGGGCGGCAAGAAAATCTTGCATGTGGCATATAACAATGAATTATAAAATGAACATCGGTAAAGCTTGATGAAATTGATTTAGTTATTAAAAATAATTTTTTTTATGAAATGTGGCAAGAAAGATCAATTACTAATAAAGAATGCGAAAAACTTGATATTTGGCACAATTAAAATATTAATCATATATTATTAGGTACTTTAATTGACGCAATTTATAAAATGCTGGTGAACAGGGACTTATGGTTGAGATGTTAATTTCCATAGAAATCCTAGTAAATTAAATTTTAACGTATATGTGTGTTAACTTATTTCCATAGTAATGCGTTTATGATTTGTGGAATGAGACGAAATGGCTCGAAGTGATCTTTTGATAGCGTTGGTTCGTGCGGGCGCTACAGGAAATAAAGAGGTACTGAAAAGAACGACAGAAGCCATTGTCGCTGAAGAACGTGCGAAAAATCATCATATTCTTGCAGATCGAATTACCCGTGTTCTTTCTTCGGTTACCATTACGTCCCAGTCAGAAATGTCTATTCGTAACGTCGGTCAAACTAAATATCAGGACGCTATTCTCGAAAAAGAGCCACAGATATCTATAAATGATCTAGCGTTGCATTTGCCTGTGCAAAATGCTGGTCAGCAAATTATCGAAGAACAAATGAGGGCAGATATTTTACGATCCCATGGTATAGAACCTCGTCATCGTATGCTGCTTGCTGGCCCCCCAGGTAACGGTAAGACATCTTTTGCTGAAGCAATAGCGGAAGGTTTAGCGTTACCGTTTTATATTGTACGCTACGATGCATTGATAGGAAGTTATCTTGGGGAAACGAATACAAGATTACGTAACCTTTTTGATTATGTCCGTACGCGGCCTTGTGTGCTTTTCTTCGACGAGTTTGATTCTATTGGGAAAGAACGCGGTGACGATCACGAAACAGGTGAAATCAAGCGCGTTGTTTCTTTTCTTTTAATGCAATTGGATCAGCTGCCAAGTTATGTTGTCGTTATTGCGGCGACAAATCATGCTGAGTTATTAGACCGGGCTGTATGGCGCCGTTTTCAATTCCGTTTAGATTTTCCAGCGCCATCATTAAAAGAACTTGTAAAATTTATTGATAGAATAATTGTAGAATGGCCTGAAAAACCAAAAAAAAGAACTGCGGATATTGTAAGAGAATTAGGAAAGATAAGTTACGCTGAAGGATTTGAGTTTTGTCAGGGGGTAAGGCGTCGGCAAATATTGTCTCTTGGTAATATTACTGTTGATTATGCTATCCAAAATGAACTAAATATTTGGAAAAGTATGGTAAGCGGAAGTAATACTAATGGTTCTCGATCCAACAAGGCCGTTGATTAAATTATCACTTTCATCTGATGTGGTTGACAGACTTAAAAGGCATGGTGGATACCCACCAAAACCAAGAACATTTGGGCGCGCGGTACAAGAAAGAAAATTTTCTTCTATATTTGAAAAGTTTACTTTATTAAATGAATTGGAGCTTCTTAGTGACCCGACAGGGCTAGCTCCAGAGCGTTTAATGGTTTTCGAATTAACTACTTCAGTTAAAAATTTTGCTAATGCGATTAAAAGGGTTGAAGGCCTTTCCTTGATTGACGAGGAAGAGCTTGATAGTTCTGAAGGTGATGATAAGCCTGTGATGTATTTATTAATGCCAAACATGAAGGCATTAAGTCAAATTACATCTTTATGGTCACGGTGGCAGAAGGACAAAAAATTAGAGTGGGGATTGGGAGCTTGGCAAAATGTTTTTTCCTGTTTGCGAGATCTTCGTCCTTGGGGGTCAAAGGATCGTGTTGATAGAACAACTGTTGAAAATTTAATATTTGATATTGAATATGCAAAAGGTAATATACCTGTAGAAATTGAACTTGTCTTTCGTAAAGACAATAAACAATCAATTGATAAGATATCATCTATTGTTAAGCAAAGGGGGGGATCAATACATTCAATAGCGATTATTGAATGTATTGAATATCAAGCATTACTGGCTGAGCTTCCGAAAGAAGAAGTTAAGAGTATTATTGAATGGGATGATCAAAGCATCGCTGGACTGGATGAGGTGATGTTTATTCGTCCCCAAGCTCGGGTGACAGCGGATATTGTAGAGGAAAGTGATGTAGCTATATCTATACCATCATCGTCTCATTTGAAGCCACCAATAGCTGCATTATTAGATGGTGTGCCTGTTTCCGCCCATTCATGGTTAAGTAGTCATTTGATTGTGGATGATCCGTTTGATCTGGAAAAGCATAGGAGCGTGGATAAACGTGTGCATGGCACTGCAATGGCCTCTTTAATGATACATGGAGACAGGAATACTAATAAACCTCCTTTACCATTGCCTCGGCAAATTGTTCATATACCAGTATTTGACAGTGAGGATAAATTTCCTCGTGATCGTTTAGTGGTTGATGTTGTCTATCAAGCTCTAACATCGTTAATTACAAATGAAAACGATTATTGTAAGAATATTCTTATTGTTAATTTTTCTTTGGGAATAGATAATTACCGCTTTTATGGGAGGATTTCACCGCTTGCTCGATTGATTGATTATTTTTCAGCTAAATATGGAATCTTGTGTGTGGTGAGTGCAGGTAATATTGTGGAGCCGTTTGATGTACCTCTTTTAGAAAGGACAACTGATATCAAGGCGTTGAGTTCAGATAAATGCAGCAAAGCAATATTATCCGCGATTGATAATTTAAAAGGCCAAAGGCGTTTATTATCTCCAGCAGAGACAGTAAATGGATTGACTGTCGGCGCTCTTAATAGTGATTTGATTAAAGAGGAAGAAAGAGGCGATGGAAAATCCAGAACCCCTCCTCGTATTGATCCGTATTATAATATTGCGATGTCTAACCCTACAAGTGCGTTGGGTCCCGGCTTCGCAAATGCTGTAAAACCAGATATTTTGATGGCGGGTTCAAAAGAAATCTTGGAACTTCGTCCTGAAGGATCTATTTTTGCAGCATATCCTGTGAGCGCAAATAAAAATGCAGGAGTAAAGGTAGCGACTTCTAAACCAGGTATAGAAAATGCAGTAGGTTGGACTGGGGGAACAAGTGTCGCGGCTGCGTTGGCTAGCCGTACAGCACATCGCATCCACGATGCTTTGGAAGAAGCATATCAGAATGAGTTTACAGATATTCCTCAAAAACAGCGTGCAGCTCTTTTAAAAGCTCTTCTTGTGCACTCAGCAAGATGGCCGCAAGAAACGCGTGATTTTATTAAGGATATAGTTGGACCAAGTGGTGAATATAAACATGTTCAGCAGAAAGACAATATTAGGCGCTATCTTGGCTATGGTGTCGTGGACGAGGATTTTGCTGTTTCTTGTGCTGCCGATCGTGCAACTTTTTGGACAACAGGTACGATAGGGCGCGAAAAACGGGTAAAAGTACTTTTACCTATCCCTTCATGTCTGGGACAGGTAAGAGACCATCGTATTGCTGCGACACTAGCTTGGTTTACGCCAATAAATGTTAAGCGATCAGCGTATCGCTCTGTTAGGCTTGAATTGCAAGAACCAGAAGATGGAAAAATAAAACTCGGTGTTAAAGCAAGCGGGAAACAGCCTGATGCTAATCAAGTTAAAAGAGGCACAGTTATATCAAGATCTTGGGAAGGAGACAAAGCAGCAGTTATCGATGAGAAGAATGTAATAGAGATATACATTCAGCGACAAGAAGATAGCGGTATAACAATTGATGAAGAGGTAGCATTTGGTCTCGCTTTAACAATAGAGATGCCTGGAGTTAATACTGTTTACGATCAAGTTGTAAACATGCTAGAAACACCTGTGCCCATTCGTCGACCAGTATAAATTTTAGAAATGGGTAGATTACAAACATAATTTGCGAAATTTTTTGGGGTGCTGTCGATCAATAACCGTTATGTAAGTTCAGTTTTTTATTCCACAGGCATAAGCCATATACGTGAGTACGGTATGATTTTATGCGCTGCGATACGCTATCAATTAATCAATAATATTGCCAATTACGGTGGTATACCGATAATAATTTGGGCGAGGGGACGTTAGCTCTTGTTGCGGCTGAAGCTTGATAATTATCTGTTAGAATTAGAGTCAACGTTTTTTGACCAAGTGTCATGAGTTTCTGTTCGAATCCTGACCTTTATCGAAAAGCCATTCCCGCTGTTTATGAAATCCTTGCCAACCATATCGTTAAAAACAAGCCAAATGTGTTTAGTTTTGACAGATTAAGAGACGCTCATATAGCATTAGAAAGTGGGGTAACCACTGGGGGTATTGCTATAACCGTTTAATGCATTTGCGAAAACAAAATATCTATTGCTGTTACTCAATAGGCTAATGTTGGTCGCTGAATATGGCGGCCTTCGTAAGGTCTAGCGCGAGAACATTATATCTAATTATATAAATTCAAGACAGAATGCGGTTAATCAGATGAATATGTTAAAGAGAGACAAGTATTTGAGCTTTTCAGAATGCCTATAAGAGCTTTATATATTAAACATATTGAGGATGATTGATATTTCTGCTTTTCCCTTTTTAATGTGTAATTTGATAATAAAAGGGCTTTGTATTTTTTATTCGAAATAAGTTATTACCCAATTTCTATATTATTTAATAATTAAAATTATAAATAAAATATAAAATTATTTTTTAATTAAATAAAGAGTATTATAAAAATATTAATGTAAAAGCTTTTCGTATGTGTGATGAAGAAAATATATTTATTTGTAAAATTTCATTAGATATATATTTAAAAATACGTTTATAATTAATTTTCAACCAAATAAAGGTTTTAGGAATATATTTGTAGAATGCGTATATGACAAACATGGTCAAATGATTGTTTGGATCACTCATTGGCTAATGCATATCCTGTGTTGAGCCGTTTGATGTAATTAAATCCGTTTTGACCGAAATGCATTCCACCAACTAGAATATGATGAGAGTTGACCATATCTAAGATATTCATGCGTGTTTCAGCCGCTAATTGTGGGTCATAATCAAAAGCAATTGAAACATTTGGTTTTAACAACTGGATTTGCGGAAAGTGAACAATATCTCCCCAAACCAAAAGTTCGTCATTTTTACCTTTAATTTTATAGCCGGTATGTCCTGGTGTGTGGCCTTTCAATGGTATAGCATCTATACCTGCAAGCACTTCACCTTTATCAATCAATCGAAGATTGTCTTGGTATAGATTAAAGGCTTTTCGCGCTAATAGAAAGTTACCTTTGGTACGGTCATTAGCAACTGAGAAAATTCTCTCGTCTTTTATGTAATTATATTCATCATTGCTTACCAATAATTCTGCACGCGAAAACACTGCGTTTCCTTGTGGGGTGATTAAGCCACCAATATGGTCGGGATGGGAATGTGTAAGCAGGATCGTATTAATATCTTCAGGCGCTATCCCCAGTTCAGCTAGATTTTTTATGAGCTGTCCGCCTAAATTATTCAGTCCACCAATGCCGCTGTCTATCAGAATATTTTTCCCGTTCTTTTGTATCAAGAAAGTATTGATATGAATTGCATTTGGTTCTTTGATGCCCGCATTTCTTTGGATTTTTTCGCATTCGGCTATATCAATATTGGCTAGTAGCTCAAAACCAACTTGCATAGATCCATCACTAATTGCGGTGACCAAAACATCACCCAAGTCCTTGGTGGTAAATTTAGGCGTCATTGTTTTATTCCTTAGTTTCTGGCGAAAATCTGTTCAGTGCCATAAAGGAAGCAACGTATTCTTGCGAAGACGCCGAAATACTTGTTGATCAAGAGATCAGCTTCAGACAGAAATTCGTTCAATACCTGTTGATTACGGAAATCTTCCTGTCTTAATTTGGCTTCAAGATAGACAGGTGTTCCGATGCTGATTTCACCGGTCAGGCAAGTGATATGGATATTGTTTTCCTTAGCCTTTAAAATTTCTTTGGTTATTTGGGCTAAAGATGCCGAGAATTGCATAAAGTCATCATTATCTAAACGATGACCTGCCGAGGTATAAAGTGTGATGCTGGGCATTTAGAAAAATACTCTTGATATAAAGTTCATAAAGACGGTGTAAACGCGATTATCTATGACTTTTTAGTTGTTTGGTAAGTGGCTTATATTTGGTGATTATTTCATCATTAAAGTGAGGCATATCGCTGCCGATCCACATCCATTTTTCCAAGGGATCTTTATCCAAAGCGATGGCTTTAGAATGATAAAAGGTCTGACTCAAATTTTCCGGCCTAACATGTGAGACGTATAAGAAAGAGTCCTGTGTGACCTCAGGAAAACGATCCGGAGTATCATAAACATTTCGATGCCAATGAGAGATATGGTTTTGCCATTTGGCGAAACTACCGCCACCTTTCTGACGATATTCATTGCCAGAAAGGATCGCTGGATTTTCAATTGAATGAATTGCTAAATAGCGAGGAGCATTTGATGTTATCGCTTCTAATCTTTGCGATGTAATGAAACCGGTAACTGAGATTAACGCAGGTAATTTTTCAAGACTGTAAAACTTGTTCCAGTCTTGTTCTGTGTCTGGATCATCATAATTGCATTCTACTATGTAAATCATGAACATAATACCTATTATTGATATTATGTAATTCTACTGATTGTTTTAATGAAAATATAACGATATTTACTCATCTTATAATGATATTTTGTAATGATATTGCATGGTTTAAAAATGAGAAGAAAAATTCCTTCAACATCAGGTTTGATTGCTTTTGAGGTTGCTGCGCGTCAAGGAAGTTTTGCCAAAGCGGCAAGTGAACTGGCATTAACTGAAAGTGCTATCAGTAGGCAAATTTCTCGATTGGAAGAATTTCTAGGTAAACCGCTTTTTGAAAGAGTTGGAAATAAAGTGCTTTTGACAAGTAGTGGGGCAGATTACGCCTGTAAAGTTGGTGAAATACTTCAAAGATTGGAAAGAGACAGTATGAATTTTATGTCCGCCGATCCATCTGATACTGTGTTGGATATAGCTGTTTTACCAAGTTTTTCAATTTATTGGCTTATACCCCGACTAGCTGATTTTTATAAAAAACATCCCAATGTAACCTTGAATATCTCACAGCAAATGACGCCAGTTTCATTTGAAACAAGTGGTTTTGATGCGGCTATTCATTATGATAATCCCACATGGCTTGATGTGCATAAAGTTAATTTTTTGCAGGAAGTTTTGATACCGGTTTGTCATCCATCTCTCGTGAAGAATACCACGGGCGATATTGCGAAAAAGTTGGATGATCTGCCACGTTTTTTAAGACAGCAAAACCCAAATGCCTGGAGAGATTATTGTATTGAAAATGAGATCTCGATAACCAATCCCGATTTAGGTATTTATTATGATTTGCATTCCATGCAGATTGAGGCCGCTTTAAACGCTCTGGGTGTCGCCTTAGTACCATATGTTTATGTAAAAAAATATCTTGAAACCGGAGCTCTTGTTGCACCTTGGCCAAAAGGCAAAAGCATAGCAAAAAAGTTCTGCCTTTTTTATTCTGATCGCGCTAACCATAAAAACAACGTCATAAGATTATTTTCCGATTGGTTGTTAAATCAGAAATGAAAACAATTTATAAAAAGTATAGTTTTTTATTGATTGTTTTTTTAGTGACTAACTTATAACGATGATAAAAAAATATTTATTTGTGTGTTGTATAGAAATAGATTTATTCGTTTTTATAATAAAATAATAATTTACATGTAAAAATAAAATAAGATATAAATCATCAATATTGTATAAATCGGAAATATATAATTTGATGGCTAACGAAAAGCATAAAAATAACTTACCTAAAAATATTTTATCTGCATGGACTGCTATTGAGGTTCTATCGCCAGCTTCTTTTCAAAAGCCAGAAGATTGCCTCAGAGATACATCATCTAAAATCGTATTACTCAATAACGATCATCTGCCTTGGGAAAATAACGTAAAAAGCACTGAAGATAATCGTAAGATTTACTACCAAATTATTCTTGGTAGTGTTGAACTTCCTAAGGCCGTTTCTGCATTATTAGAGCTTTATGGTGATAGCCGAGCAGAAATTCCGTCTTCGCGTGGAGAAGCTATTCTTGCGACGATTATGGTAGATGAACAAGGTTATCCAGTTGAGGCAGATGCTGTTTCTATTTCTAGTTTTGGGTGGGGGCTTGCAAAAGCATTAAAAGGCCAGCTTGATAAGCTTGGGCAATGGACAGAATTTGAATGTGTTCTTGTAGAGGAGTTAAAGACAAGAATTCTTCATGTAGATGAAGAAAACAATCTGTGCCCCCTTAATTCTGATACAATCAAAGAGGTTTATGAGTGGTTTTTGGACAAAATTGGTTTGTCTAATCAATTTACCAAACCACCTTCTTTTGCAATCCGACATTCACGTCGTGCTGACTTGACCGATTTCCAAGAAACAAACATTGTTAATTCGTTTTTTCTCGACGATTTAGATATAGCGAAAAAGCTGTTTTCATCAGGAGCTGTTCCAGAAAACCTCAAACGTTTTTTGGGGCAAGTTGAGCATGATAACCGTAAAGATGTTTTGCGAGATAATGACACGATTGTCGATGCAGTTGACCTCACGAAATATCCTTTAGGGTCATGGCCAGGGAAGGGGCGCCATCCCTTAGTATTACTGCAACAATGTGCAGTTAATCTTGCTGTTAATGATTTGAAGAAAGATGGCATTCTTGCCGTAAATGGTCCACCAGGTACAGGAAAAACAACCCTTCTTCGTGATGTTGTTGCTGCGCTTGTCACAAAACGGGCGACAGTTCTTTGTTCATACCAAGATCCTGAAAAGGCGTTTACGAATTCTGGTGAAAAAATAAAGAAAAGTAATGTTTTTATTCCGCTTTATCATCTTGATCCTAAAGTTAAAGGGTTCGAGATGATCGTTGCATCGTCTAATAATAAGGCTGTTGAAAATGTTAGTGCGGAGCTCCCTGCAGAACAAGCCGTGGCGGACGATAGTGAGCTTTGTTACTTCAAAACCGCGGCTGATGCCTTATTGGCACGTGATAGTTGGGGAACTATCGCTGCAGTGCTTGGTAATGCCAAGAACCGCAATGAGTTTCGGCAAAAATTTTGGTGGGATGATGATTGTGGACTTCAGAAATATCTGCAGGAGGCTAGCGGCCACTCTCAACTGATTAAAGAGAAAACTGAAACAAGAACCAATGAAAGAAAACCGCATATCGTTATTAATGATAATGCTCCAGATAGCCATGAAGAGGCTTTGGAACGATGGGTAATTGCACGTAAAAATTTTGAGAAATGTGTAAAAGCCGAACAATTGGCACTGCATGATCTGCAAGATATTTACCACACTTTCCGATCTATTAAGCAACAGCAAGAAGAAGCAAATAATATTGCATGTGAAATTGCTGAAATGAAATTGCGTTTGACCAAGCTTGATGATGAGCTAGAGATAGCGTTAGCAACACAAAATACACAAAGACAAAAAGTACAAAATGCCAAACGGGCATGTGAGATTTTATGGGCACAACGCCCAAATTTTTTGTGGCGATTATTGGGTAAAAAAGCGTATTTGCTTTGGAAAAATGCTTATGATCCGAAGTTAAACGAATTTTTTGAAGCTGAAAGAGTTTTCAAGCGGCTAGCAAAAGATATACAGATAAAACAATTAAAATATCAAAAAATTACGAGCGACCTTGAAGAAAAACAGAGCTTGTCAGGCGCAATCATTTCTGAAATCGAAGTTAAGCAACGGATTTGGGACAAACAGAAAAATAAATATCCGGATGTGATATTTCCTGATAGTTTTTCTGCAAAGATTTCTGCTGAAATGCAAACATGTGCGCCATGGTTGGATAAGGTAACTGCACGCTTGAGGAATGATGTTTTTGAAGCAGCAATTGCGGTGCATAAAGCCTTTATCGATTGTGCAGCAAAACCAATTCGCCATAACCTTAATGTACTAATGGATGGTTTTGGAATGCGTTCATTTGCAACCGAAGAACAGGATGAACTAATTCCAGATCTTTGGTCAACTTTATTTCTCATTGTGCCTGTCATTTCTACGACTTTTGCGTCTGTTTCCCGTATGTTTAGAAAAATCGGACCAGAAACCTTCGGGTGGTTATTAATTGATGAGGCAGGTCAGGCATTGCCCCAAGCTGCGATCGGGGCATTAATGAGAACAAAAAGAGCAATTGTTGTTGGTGATCCTATGCAGATAGAACCAGTCGTTGTTCTGCCAGAAAAATTAACTGAAGCTATTTGTCAGGAATTTGATGTCGATCCATTGATTTATAATGCACCTGGGGCATCGGTTCAAACATTGGCCGACAGTGCTACAAAATATTATGCTACTTTTGAAACGGCACTGGGAGACCGTCAGGTTGGAATGCCACTTCTCGTTCATAGGCGATGTGCCGAACCTATGTTTAGCATTTCTAATTCCATCGCATATGGAAATATGATGGTTCAGGCAAAGTTTCCAAAACAATCCAAAATTGAAAGTGTTCTTGGTCCATCACAATGGTTTGACGTTAAAGGGGTAAGTCAAGAAAAATGGTGCCCCGAAGAGGGGGAAGAAGTTATTAACCTGTTACGCCGCTTGAAAGATAACAATGTCGAGCCTGATCTTTATATTGTAACACCATTTGTTTTGGTACAAAATCAAATGCGAAAAATGTTGATTGAAAGTGGTATACTTCTTGGTTGGGTTAGTGATCCTAAAAAATGGACAAACCAACATGTTGGTACGATACATACCGTTCAAGGGCGAGAAGCGGAAGCCGTGTTTTTCATTTTGGGGGCTGCTAATAGTGAGCAAAGTGGTGCCCGTAATTGGGCGGGTAAGACCCCGAATTTGTTAAATGTTGCTGTAACACGGGCAAAGGAAGTTTTGTATGTTATCGGTAACAGGGATCTTTGGAAGAGTGCTGGTGTTTTTCGAGCACTTGATAAGGAACTGTTATAGCAAAGCGGTTTTCTGTTCTTAAAATTGACGGATATTTTATCGCAATAAAGATCAATAAGGTGATGAATGATTATCCTGCTATGTGTTGTGGGATAAAATAGCAATTTGTGCGAAGCGTATTAGTCACCTTATAAGTCATCATAATGAATTATATTTTGTTATGGATAATTAATGTATTGAGATGAGATATTAATTAGTTTTTTTGTTTTTAAGGTGAGAAAACACTTTGAATATAAATTAAATTCTTTCAGAATTAAAGGAAATTGTATTGGCAGTCATATTTCTTGAGTTTTTGATATTTACGTACGCGAAATGAGTGGCGTTGCAATTTTAGCTGATTTCTAATGGTGATATAATGCATTTTTTACCTCCTGAACATGAAGTAGATCTTTATAAAGAAGGTTTTGGCGAGGACGACTTGCTAGAACGGGCAAGCTTTGGGAAATCGCTATCGAACTTTGTTGAAAAAGTTGAAGACCCACTTGTTATTGCAATTGATGGAGAATGGGGACAAGGAAAAAGCTTCTTTTTGAAACGCTGGGTTGGCGCGCATACCTTGCAGAATAATGGTAAGGCAACAATGGTATATTTTGATGCCTTTACGCATGATTATTTGGATGATCCGCTTATTGCTTTGGTAGGTGTGGTAACAGATAGACTAACTGAGTTATCCCGCGAGACCAAAAGTGTTTCAGAGAAAGTTCAAGATACTTGGAAGTCCGTTCAAAGAGCAGCGACAAAATTAGCCAAACCACTGACGAAAATTGGAGTTTCTGCAGCTCTTGCAGGCTTATCTGTTGCAACAGCTGGTTTGTCAGATGCTGGAAAAACAATTGCTGATGCCATTATTGATTCTACATCAGATGAAGGCAAAAAGTTGTTAGATCAATACTGGAAACGTGAGGATGTTAAGCGTAATGCGATGAAAGAATTTCGTGATATGCTTAAAGCCTTTGTTGAAGCCAATAGGGTTGAAAATAAACAAGGAGAAGAGACTAATTCTCTTATTATTGTAATAGATGAATTGGATAGATGCCGACCAGATTATGCGCTTTCTGTTTTAGAAATCATAAAACATTTGTTTAACGTCAATGGTGTTCAATTCATTCTTGGTGTAAATTTGGAAGCATTAGGGCATAGCGTATCGAAACGGTATGGAGAGAAAATCGATTCAGAAAGATATCTTCGGCGGTTTGTAAATATAATATTTGAATTACCCACCAATACAAATAACTCAACGAGTACGGCTGCAGTCGTTGAGTATGCCGAGAAAATTTGCCAATTAATGAAAGTGACTAAAAACTTAGGTGCAGCTTTATGTGAAGAAATTGAGTTGGCTGCGAGCAGCAATAAAATACAAGTAAGAGATGTTGGGACTATTTTTTCGCGTGCTGCATTGGTACCTGCTGGTGACCTTCGTATGATTTCACCAGCATATTCCGACGTGATTGCGTGTTTATTGGTATCTTCTATTGTAAATAAATTTGTATATAAAAAGTTTTTGAACGGAAATATTACAGAAAAAGAATTATTAGAATACTATGATTCCAGCGAAAATAATTTTAAATATATGATAAATTCTGAGGAAAAAGGTATTAGTAAAGAAAAAATCAATCATATACATATTAGATGCTTAGAAAAAAGGGTAGAAATATGGAATTATATTTCCACAAATGGAGAGTTAAAACCTGATAGTTTTGAGGATATTTATAAAAATTTTTATAATTACAGAGGAGATGTAAAATATATTCCACAAAAAGCCTATAAAAATTATTTAAATTTAGTTCATCTTGCCAAGTAAGATTAGGACTGCTTACAACAGTAGCAGCCCTCTATAATTGTTATTCGTTCAATCATTAAAATGCAGCTCGATAGAAGATTAATTGAGGTAGTGACGTGAAGAGGAGCTCCGTAAGGGCTGGTCTTTGCTGGTTGTTATAAATATGCGGTTGTTTCTGCTTTTTATCTAATACGGCACAAGGACCCCCAGCGGCTTCTGTCTAAAGCACTTAATAGTTAGAGATTCACATTGTTGCTCATTATCTTTAAGAGTGAGAATTTTAATGCATTTGGGAGAGATACAAGTTTAGTAATCGGCGAGTGGTGGCTGTGATTAGCAGTTAAAGCTAAATTCAGAAAACTTCGGATTGATGATTTATTCTATAATGTAGTATATCGTATTAGTCTGACATTAATGCTTTTTAGGGAAAAGTTAGTCACGCGTTTCGGCAATGAAGGCTATAAGAGGTTTTGCATGTCTATACCACAAAACAAAGACGAGTTGTTAAGTGCTATTGATAAAACTTTTTCGAAGCTTTTTGAAGATTTGAAAACGGTGCCAGCAGACATCACAAATCTACCCAAAATGGAAGGTCATGCAAAAGGTACAGAAATGAGCGTGTCTGATCTTGCCGCTTATCTTATCGGGTGGAACGTGCTGGTTCTTAAATGGTTGGATCATGATAAAAAAGGTTTACCAATAGATTTTCCTGAGACCGGCTTCAAATGGAATGAGTTAGGAAAACTCGCCAATAAATTTTATGACGATTATAAAAATATCCCGTTTCCAAATCTTTTACAGCAGTTGGAAACTGCCAAAGACAAAATACTTAAAGAGATCGCTTTGCGAAGTAATGAAAGTCTTTATGAAAAAGAATGGTGTGGCAAATGGACCATGGGACGCATGATCCAATTAAATACATCATCACCTTATAGCAATGCACGTAATCGTTTGCGAAAATGGCTTAAAACACGATAATTTAGAATGTGTTAGTTTATATATTTTTTAAAGTGATATTTATATTTTAATAAATAATTTAATCGTTAAGTTTGATAAACGTATATAAGGATAGTTTATCGTTTAAAAATATCTATTTTAGTAATTTATATGTTCGATCATTAAGTTTTTAAAAAATTATATTTTTTGCTATAAAGGTTATTGATTTAAAAATTTCAAACGATTTAAATATAAAAATTCGCGTTATTGGCTGCTATTTAGAATAAGTCAAATTTCATCAACTAGATGTGTATAGTAATTTATAATTATTCTAGTTATGAAAAATTAGATTTGTATCTTTTAAAATTGGGTGATGCAGGTCTGATATTGATAAAATAGCGGAAAGGAAGAAATCTATGCATCGCAGAGATTTTCTGAAAGCGGCTTTGGCGACGACAACACTGGCGACAATTGTTAGACCGGCGTTTTCAAGTGTTATTCCTGGTGGGAGCATGCCATGGAAGACAACGATGGAAGATTTGCCAAAGCCAGTCGCAGGGGCATCATTAAAGTTTTTTGATACAGCACAGGCAAAGTTGGTAAGTGCCATTTTTGACCGGCTTTTACCTGAAGATGAAATTAGCATGAGTGCAACACAGGCTGGGTGCGTAACCTTTATTGACGCCCAGTTGGATGGACCATTTGGAAAAGCGGAATCACGCTATCAATTAGGGCCTTTCAAGAAAGGTACCCCACAGCAAGGTAATCAATCACCATTAACACCAGCAGAGTATTATAAGCGCGGACTAGCTACGCTGGAAGATTATTGCCAAGCGCAATTTAGTAAGGGTTTCACCGACTTAACAGACGCTGAAAAAGATCATTTGATTGAACAGATGGAAAATGATGAAATCAAGTTTTCCGATGCTGACATTTCGGCGCATACTTTTTTTGAGCTTTTACTACAAAATGTAAAAGAAGGATATTTTGCTGATCCGATATATGGCGGCAATAAAGATATGGTGGGATGGAAAATGGTTGGTTTTCCTGGGGCTGTATATGATTACCGCCCGTATTTGGCGCAGACCGGAAAACCGATGAATATTGAACCGATAAGCTTGCTTGGACGCAAAGTAAATCGATAACCCACCTAAAATTTAAGGAACACTATAATGGCAAATAAACGTGCGAAGGCCGATGTGGTCATCGTCGGTTTGGGTTGGTCAGGTTCAATTATGGCCGAAGAGCTCACCCGTGCCGGTTTGAATGTTGTTGCAATCGAGCGTGGTGCTTGGCGTGATACAAGTACAGATTTTCCACCTGCTGTTGATGCGGATGAATTACGTTGGGGGATACGGCGTGGAATTTTGCAGCCACCAGCCGTGGAAGCTTTGACATTTCGCAATAGACCAGATCAAGAAGCACTACCAATTCGTGATTGGAACTGTTTCCAATTTGGTTGGAATGTTGGTGGTGCAGGTACCCATTGGGCAGGCATGTCTTGGCGCTGGTTGCCTTGGGACTTTCAGCCATATAGCAAAACGGTTGAACGCTATGGCAAGCAACAGATTGAAGATGGTTTGTTGGTTCAGGATTGGGGCATTACTTACGACGAACTAGAACCGTTTTACGATCGTTTTGAAAAAATTGCAGGAACGTCTGGCAAGGCAGGAAATCTGAGAGGTAAAATTGTAGAAGGTGGTAACCCGTTTGAAGGGCCACGCCAAAATGAATATCCTTTGCCGCCATTGCGTAAAACACGTTGGATGGAGATTTTTCATCAAACGACAGAAAAAATGGGCTATCATCCATTTGTTATTCCGGCTGGTAATACATCTGGTGAATATACCAATCCGTTCGGTATAAAAATGGCACCATGCACCTATTGTGGTTATTGTGATTTTTTTGGTTGCGGTAACTGGTCAAAATCCAGTCCACAAGCATGTGTTCTACCAGTGCTCATGCAACGGAAAAACTTTACGGTCATCACAGAAGCTGAAGTGTTACGGGTAAATTTGGCGCCTGATGGGAAAACTGCAACGGGTGTCACCTATATTGATTCACAAGGTGTGGAAGGCGAACAACCAGCAGATATAGTGGTTTTATCGGCTTATCAGATGGATAATGTCCGTTTGATGCTATTGTCAAAAATCGGCACGCCTTATGACTATAAAACGGGTGAGGGAACTATTGGCCGTTCCTATTCCTATCAGACTTGTTCTGGTGCTCTCGTGTTTTTTGAAAATGAATATATGAACCCATTCATTTATGGTGGGGCAGTTGATAGCCAGATAGATGATTTCAATGGTGATAATTTTGATCACACTGGCTTGGGCTTTATAGGGGGCGCTGGCATTTTGGCTAATGGTATGACTGGTCGTCCAATTGTACGTTCAGATACCCTGGCACCAGGTGCCAAACGTTGGGGAACGCAATTTAAGAAAGATTTCCAATACGCCTATCAGAATGCCGGTCAACTATTCGGTCAAGGGACAAGTATGTCACACCGCGATGTCTTCCTTGATCTCGATCCTACATATAAGGATCGCCATGGGCAGCCATTGTTGCGCGTGACATTTGACTGGAATGAAAATGATAAAAAAATGTCTCGCTTTATTGCTGATCGCTGTGTTGAAATTGGTAAGAAAATGGGCGCAAAGCATGTTGTTCCATTCAATTCGACAGATACACCCAATACGCCTTATGACCAAAGATCATCGCATACAATTGGTGGTTCCGTTATGGGCGAGAATCCTAAAACGAGTGCATTAAACCGTTATTTGCAAAGTTGGGATGTTCATAATGTCTTTGTAACAGGCGCTAACGTATTTCCTAATAATGCCGGATATAACCCGACTGTAACGGTTGGAGCCACAACTCTTTGGGCTGCCAATGCGATTAAGGAACAATATCTCAAGCATCCTGGGCCATTGGTCAAAGCTTGAGGAGGGGGACATGAATAAATTCGTCAAAATTATACTCGCGCTGGTCGTGATCGGTATTATTGTTGTGATTGGTGGGCTTATAACAATGCCTTACCGGTCATATGATGTGAAACAATTTGCCAATGAAACGGAAAGCGAGCGGAAAGACAGTATCAAACGTGGTGAGTATGTTGCATTGACATCAGACTGTGTCGCATGTCACCAAACAAAGGATAGAAAAGAAGATTTATCCGGTGGCTTTGCTGTCGAAACACCTTTTGGAACGCTATATTCCAGCAATATAACACCTGATAAAGAAACAGGTATTGGCAATTGGACAGAGCAGCAATTTGCTGATGCTGTCTTGAATGGTAAGGGACCAAATGGACCGCTTTATCCGGCAATGCCCTATACGTCTTATGTAAAAATGACAGATCAGGATATTCATGATTTGTGGAATTATTTACAGACTGTAACGCCCGTGAAAAATAAGGTGGTTGAAAATCAGCTAGCGTTCCCATTTAATATTCGTTACCTGATGTTGGGATGGAAGCGGCTTTTCTTTGATGCCTCACAATTGCAAAACGATACCGGTAAATCGGCTCAATGGAACCGTGGACGTTACCTCGTAGAAGGTGCGGCACACTGTTCAATGTGTCATACACCGCGCAATCCATTTGGTGCAGAAATCAAATCGAAAAATTACACTGGAGCCAATTTACAGAATTGGTTTGCACCTTCACTTAGAAATTCCAAAGTACACGGATTGGGCAATTGGAGTGAAAAAGATATTGTTTCATATTTGAAGACCGGTAGTAACCGGTTGACTGTAGCGTCTGGACCTATGGCAGAAGCTATCAATGCATCATTCCAATATTTCCATGACGATGATCTGGTGGCTATGGCAAATTATGTCAAATCATTACCGGATCACGGTGTCGCAAAACCGAAATCTATTGATGCTGCTAACCCGCAAATGATAAATGGTAAAAAGATATTTATCGATAATTGTATTGCCTGCCATGTCATCAATGGTGAAGGTATTTCTTCAATGATACCAGCATTTAAGGATAATGGCACTATTCAGGGACAAAGCTCAGAAAGCATGATCCATATTCTGTTGAATGGATCAAAGGGTGCAATTACCAGATTCAATCCAACGGGTGCCGCAATGCCGGCTTTTGCGTGGAAATTGACAGATACACAGATTGCCGATGCATTGACCTATATTCGTAATGAATGGGGAAATGCGGCACAGGCTGTTTCGCCTAAGGAAGTAAAAGAAATGCGCAAGACACTTGGAGCACCTGCACCTATTGGTGAATGATCCATAGTAAATGCATAGCATAGAAGTCATGTGCGCATATAAATAGCAGTATGCGCATATGAACTAAAAACAGAAACCTCGTTCAATTCAGAACGAGGTTTTTATTTGCGCTGATTGATGAAACGGCAATGCTTATTCTATAATCTGCTGTTATTTACCCAATAAAATAAACTAATATGGGCAGTTGTTAGCGTATTTCATAACGGGATCAGTACGTTTATGGCTGTTAAAGGCGATGTGCGAGAGACCGGATTGTAATGTCCAGCACATAGCCGATTAAACCAATCAATAAAATGGTTGACATCAGCTCTGGGTAAGCGAGGCGGTCACGCGTGTCGAGAATGAAATAGCCTAGACCAGCGGATACGCCCAGCATTTCGCACGGCACAATAACGATCCAAGCGATACCAATTGCCAAACGCATACCAGTTAATACATGGCCGAGTATTCCGGGAAAAATAACTGATATTAATGTTTCCGTTCGTGTGGCAGCCAAACTTTTGGCAACCAGAAGCCAATGTCTGTCGAGTTGTTTAACACCTGCGGCGGTGTTTAGCATGATTGGCCAGACTGTTGCAAAAGAAAGCAAAAAATAGATAGGACTATCACCAATGCCGAAAACCATAACTGCTATTGGCATCCATGATAGCGGTGAAATCATTCTTAAAAAGTGAAACGCAGGTCCTGTCAGTCTTTCAAACCATTGTTTGGAACCCACCAGCAAACCAATGGGAACACCAATGACAAGAGCGAAAACAAGCCCGACCAATATGCGTTTTAAACTTATTAGAGCGTGAAACAGAAGATCCGATTGTGTCAATAAATGCCAGAAAGTGGGCAATGTCTGTTCAACAGAAAATCTATGCGCAAAACTGTTTGGTGCGCTCAAAACATCGGTTGTAAGCCACCATACAAATAACAGGATTAACAGGCCGATAAAGCCAGAGGAATAACGCAAAATAGTCTTCATTGTATTTCTTATCACTTATACCGCTATTTCTTCTTGGCGGTTGAAAACATCTTTCATGCCAAAAGCTGGCAAACCACCAACAGCCTGCAAAGCGTTCTTTACAAAAGTATCATCGACAAGATCGGAAGCTGCAAAACTTGGTTCAAGCGTTTTAAGGAAAGTGTTATCGCCTTCAATTAATGTATCTTTTAAGCGGCGTACCAATTCTTCTGTATAGCTTGGGTAGGGGTAGGGCTGAAAATCAATGCGTTTTTCATGCCAATCAGCATGAAGAATAGCGCCAGATTTGCGATAATTTGCATCATTTTCTTCGCTTTGTACCAAAACGCGCTTAAGCACATCGGCTCCAAATGGCATATATTTATTGGGATTATCTTTTGCCAGCAGTAATGCTGTTTCCTCTCTGTTTTGACTTGTCCATAATTGTGCTTTGACCATGGCACTGACAACTTTTTGTGTCCATTCTGGCCGTTCTTTGAGATCTTTTTCCTGCATACAAACCAGACAGCAAGCATGATCCCGCCAAACATCGGCGGTAAAACGGGCAATTTTTGAAACCTTTGCTATTTCGCCAGCCGCGTTAAAGGGTTCTGCCACAATATATCCAGATATTTGACCATTAGCTATGGCTGGTATCATATCGGATGGGGCCATAATAACCATATTGACCTCATTGGGAGCAATCGCACCACTTTTACGCGATACCGGTGTTAGCCCATTATTGCGTAAGATCATTTGTAAAACGACAGTGTGGATTGAATACCAAAATGGAATTGCAACGTTTTTGCCACCAAGATCGTTGATGGAATTGATATCATTGGCGACTGAAAGACCAGAACCACCCATATGATTCCACGCAACAACTTTTAACGGTGCTTTGCTTGAGTATCGTGCCCAGATAGCAATTGGAGAAAGGACGTGCATCACATTTATCTGTCCAGCGAAAAAAGCTTCGACAATTTGTGACCAGCTACGAAACAATACCGGCTTTTCTACTTTAAGTCCCTCTGCTTCAAAAAAGCCTTTTCCATGGGCGACCAATAGCGCGGTCGCATCGGTAATTGGTAAATAGCCAACCTTAACCGGTTCATCATTGTTCTGTGCTTTTGCTTTGGCAATATTCAGAAAGGGCAATGCGCCGCTCGCGGTCAATAATGCAGATAAACGCAAAATATCGCGACGGGAGAAAAATTCATCATTCATTCTATTTCTCTTTTCTTTTTGTCGCATCTCTCAAAGCGGCAAGTATTTCAATGCGAAATGCCCCCAATTCTTCGACGAATTGGTTACGGGGGCGGTTAAAATTGATTGTCCATGTTCCGATAATCTGTGCTGGGCTACCACCAAGTAATATTATGCGGTCGCTCATTAACAGCGCTTCATCAATATCGTGTGTGACAAGCACTGCAGCGGCGCAAAAATCCTGTACAAGCTTCACCGTCAAATTTTGCATTTGTTCGCGCGTTGATTCATCAAGCGCACTGAATGGTTCATCAAGAAACAAGATTTCTGGGGCTCTGGCAAAACAGCGTGCCAAACCAGCGCGTTGCGCCATGCCGCCTGATAATTCATAAGGGCGTAATTTGCGCGCCTGTTCTAAACCCACTTGCTGAATTGCCTTATCAATACGCGCTTGGCGTTCTGCTTTGGTCAATTTCGGCTGATTTTTAAAATTAAGACCAAAAGCAACGTTTTTTTCTAAGGTCAACCAAGGTAATAAACTTGGATTTTGGAATGCAACAGCAAAGCGGGGACTGACATGGGTAAGCTCCTCATTATTGACAAAGATTTTTCCTTCATCAGCTTTTTGTATTCCGGCAAGAACACGCAAAAGGCTTGATTTGCCGACGCCACTAGGACCAAGAATAGCAATTATTTCATTGGCGTTAAGGGCGAGATTAAAATTTTCTAACACAGCAGGAGCATTTTGCTGATAACGCAAAACGATATTTTCTGCTTTCAGGACTTCATTGTTATTTTTCATGAGAATTTTTGTTATTGGCAAAGAATTTTCTGTAAATGGGTGACGCTTGGCGTGATAATCGGCACAAAACTCGCTTCCCGCAGACGCCGCGGAAAACCTTCACAACTGTTTTCAAGATAGGCTGTGCCACCACGGATTTTTAATTCAAGTAGAATGGCTTTCCACACACATTCAGTAAGCGCGATGCGTATTTTGAAAATGGCTTGTGGGTTTTGGTTAAACGCGCCAATTCGACTTTGTTGGATTAGGGTATTTTCAAGTTTTTGGATTTCTTCCGCAACATCATCAAGTTGTTGCGCTAATGGGGAACGTCGACGATTAAAATGCCGTTTGGCTTCGTCAATACAGCGCCATGCTAACCCTAAAAACATACCGCATTGTAACGAAATAAATGCTGGTCTTAAGGTTTTTAGCCATTCACTGATATTGTCGTGTAAAATACGTTCTTTGGAAAGAGCAACATTATCCATTTTGACAATTTTAGTATCACTGGATCGTAGACCTATGAGATCCAGATTTTCAATTGTGATGCCTTGATCTTTATTTTCAAGACTAAAGGCATAGACATTTCCATCATCACATTGGGCAGCGCAGGCAGCATAATAAGCGTTACCATTGATATTGGTAATCCAAGGCATTTTTCCAGAAAGCTTGTAGCCTTCATGAAACTTTTGGGCAAAATTTTCCATCTCTTCCAAACCGGCAAGGTGTTTCATCAAATTTGAAAGACCGGCGGAACCAGCTTTTTTGCCAGATACTAGTTGGGGTAACTGTTGCTCCTGCAAAGCAGAATTGGGACTTTGCAATAAACACTCAATATAAGCACGGTGCGCCCATAAAACAAAAGCGGCCGTCAATGATGAATAAGCAAGTTGGGAAATGGCACTGATTGCATCAGCGGTGGTTGTTCCATCACCGTTAAAATGACTTGGTATACCGATTGCTGTAAATTTCTTTGTGGCTAGTTTGGCTAATATTTCATGCGATGAGTGGAAATTGGTGTCCCACGTTTCTGCATGTGCTTCAAGCCAGCGAAACAGGTCACCACGCGTGTGATGGTCGGTGGTTTGCATAATATACCGTTTTATAAAATTATAAGAGGAAAGAAGAAATAGAACGGGATAATTTCTGGAAAGTATCGACGCTGTTGGTATGGGTACCAAGGTCTAAGTATAAAATTTGTAACATTCTATTCCCCGCAAACTTGCTATGGATAGTTTAGTATTTCTTTTTTTACTCAATAGTGCAAGTATTTTCTTTAACTGGCAACTTATCACTAAAAACAAAATGTATAACTTTGGCGAAATAAGTGATTTGATGCAGTGGATGGTAAAAAGTTTCGTTTGTCTGATGACTGCAAAGTTTGAGTATTTAAAGTCGATTAAAAAACATAATAAAGATGCTGTAATAAAGATACCCACCATTTAAAAATGATGGGTATTGCACAATGATTGATTGGTAAAGTGGGGCAGAAATAAAATCACACGGGCAATTCAAACTCGTCAAATTCGTTTTTACTTTTGCCCTTTGAAATATGTTCGACATAATATTTCATTCGTGCGGTTTCCATTTCACTGCTCGTAACACCTTTGCGCCAATAGCCAATCGCCTTAATCCGATCTTTGGCTATATTGCAGTCAGTCATAAAGTGCTTGCGAATGGCACGAGCTTCCTCTCGTTCACAGGCCGCCCAAATTTGGCAATTTGTTGCGTCATCAATTTCCAATGCAGCACGCACCAGTGAACCAGCTGTGCCTGCCTGCACGTTTCGTGGACGAACGTGAATATGCATTTCCACACTAGCAACCCGTGGTAACTCATCTGCGGCGTCCGTGTTTGCGCAATCTACATGGACAAGGGCAGGGGCGTGGTCTGGCCATTTCTTGAGAATTGAATATAGAGCAGGAATAGCAGAGTCATCGGCAAAGAATAAAACTTTACCGCCGGCCTCATAGTCAGGTACGAAATGTTGGCGTAAACCGATCATATTGGCTGTGCTACCGGCTTTCATTTTTTCAAGCCATTTCATCGCGGGGCTTTCCCCCTCATGGTAGACACAATCTATTTCAACCAGATTGGTGTTAGGGTCAAAATCCCTGATCGTATAAATCCGATAAACTGGTTGATCTTCTTCGTTTTTTTCAACTTCAATTCTGACTGCAACATTTGGTTGTTTCAACAATTCGACATCATTGGGAGAAATCGTGCCAGTAATGCGAACAATACCGTCAAATGGTTTTCTGATATTTCTGATATGAAGTATGTAGCGTTCCAAGCTCTCTAATGTTTTGCTTGAAGATTGATCGATTGTATTATCATTTTGGTGAGTAGACATTAAAAAGCTCCTGCAGGCAGCATGAAATATCATCACCAGACAAAATATGATATATAAAGTCAAGTTTATTCACAGTATGTTCACCAGAAAGATAATACTGCAGCCTATTTGTTTTTTAATTTTAAAATGTGTTTTTATGAATCTGATAGTTAGTTTTGCATTTTTTATGCAATATTGCATTGGGGGCGATATGGTTATTCGTCCCCAATGATAACAAACGTGCTGTATTAAAACTTAAAGTCTGCTTTTGCCCAAAAGGTTCTGCCTGGTTCTCTTACCTGATAATGTGCAGGAAAGCCAAAACCGGCATCACCATCACGGTTTAAATGCTCATAATAATCTTTATTGAACAGATTATCGATGCCGCCAGTTAATTGGACGGATTTTGATATTTTATAAGTACCATTGAGCGAGAAAATGCCGAAGCTGGAACCTTTATTGAAATCCTTGCCCACGACATTACCTTTGTTTTCTGCAATGCGTGGCTGGTTTGCAACCAAACGCCAAAGCCCACCTACACTCCAATTTTCATGCTCATATGTTAGGCCAAGCCTTGCCTCCAAGGGCGGAATTTGCGGCAAAGCCTCATGATCGGTTGTGTTTTTACCCCATGCATAAGCAAGGCTTGTATCAAACTTCCAGACTTGGAAAAAATAGTGTGAGCCGCCAATTTCGCCCCCCATAATGGTGGCATCGACATTGCTTGCCTTGGATTGCCCTGATGAATAATCAAATAAAATGTAATCTTGTATCCGACCAACATAACCAGAAGCCCAGAGGTTTGTTTCTGCGCTATTATATTGCAATCCGAAATCAAGCTGCGTGGTTTTTTCTGGTTTTATACCATCAAATGCATTGCTATAGCGTTCATCAGATTTTTTAGGCGAAAAAAGCTCCCAGTAATCGGGAAAACGTTCCGCATGACCAAGACCGATATATGTTGTTAGCGGTATTGCAGCAAGATCGCGTTCATACCGTAAAAATGCACTTGGCAGGGTTTTGTCACGCTTTTCATTCGCTGTGAGGCTGTTTTTCCGGTCGTCTTCCGCAGATGCCCAATCCAGTCTTGCGCCCCCTACAAGGCGTTGGTTTTCAGTTAATGACCATGTGGCTTCGCTAAAAATGCCATAGTTATAAAAAACTGCGTCTTTGTCCCAACCGTGGACGCTTAGCATATTACGGCTTTTTCTTTTTCGGTGTGTGTTGGTTTGCATATCGACACCGGTTATCAGAGCCACATCATTAAAATCCCAATGGGTAGCAACGCGCCCTCCCATTGTTCGGCGATCTAAGCGGCTTTCCATTGGTTGAGAACCCATATCCATACCCCCCATCGTATTGTTGGGCATGGTATTGGTCATCATATTTCCCATCATCGACGTGTGTTGCATGGAATGCATTATCGTCATTCCTGGTGATGGCAACATTGGATTGGGCTTTAAATTTCTCAAGCGGAAATTATCCATGATATGGTCAGCATAATTGTAGTAAAACTGTGCTTCAATTTTGCTCAATTTGTCATTGATGTCGGTTTTGATAAATTTTGCGCCCAGTGTTTCGCGTTTAAACTGTGTGCCGTCCATGCCACGGCCAGCATAACGTGCTTCCCCATCACCGCCACCACCACTAATTTCAAATAAGGTGTTAGCATCTGGCGTAAAGCCGATAAACATATCACCATTCCATTTATCCCATTTGGAAGGGACAACATTGCCATCACCATCATGATAATCATGCGATAGAGCCTTGTTGCCTATGATGCGGACATAACCAGGTTTGCTACCTACAGTGCCATCAATGCGCGATTCAAAACGACTATTGCTACCAATAACAATACTGCTATCGCCCTTGACTGTCGGTTTATCAAAATGTTGGGGATCGCGTTCAAATAAAATGGTTGCGGCTGACCCCGTTGGCCCCCAGCGGACTGTTTCCGGTCCTTTGACAACGGTTAACCTGTCATAACTTTCAGGCGAAATGTATGATGTTGGATTATCCATGCGACCAGGACATGCCCCCATAATCACACTTCCATCATTAACGATGTTAAGGCGTGAACCAAACATACCACGAAATACAGGATCACCATTGGTTCCACCATTTCTAATGGTAGAAAACCCCGGAATGGTTTTTAAATAATCTGCCCCATCCGATGCTGGAATTGGTTGGCGTGGCGCCTTGGGATTGGTTACAACCGTTAGGGGAGATGACATTTCGGCAGAAGTAACAATAACGGTATCTAAAATTGTTCCTTCTGCTTTGTGTGGCGTTGTTGTTTGCGTAGGCGTGTTTTGAGCATAGGCAGAAAAAGGAAATATTGCCAGCGCCGAACTGGCACTTGCGATCAATGCAGCATTCAGAAAAACAAAAGATACGTTGGCTAAATATTTCTTCGTTATGGAACTATTCTTCATTTTTAAGTCACATCCATAATTGGAGTGGTATTAGGCACGACAAAGGCTTGAGATTGAATTTTATCTGTTGGGCAAATGCCAATTTATCTATTAGGCAAATGCCTTTGTCTGAACCAGTGGAACCGATAAGCCTGAAACCTAAGTGCTATGATTGTACCCTCATTCACTAGATGTTTGTTTTATGAGGTGGTGAGAACAGAGCCATGAAAATAACACGGTGGACATGAAAATGACTTAGTAGAAAAGTCACTTGTTTCTCACCATCATATGATGGTTGCACGTTTTATCAGGCTGCGCCAATGGTGGGCGGTGCCCGTGGCGATGCATTTTTAGCAACAATATATTGTGCAAAGGATTGCGACTTTAATGGCTTTAGAATGTAGAAGGTTAAAAGTGTTGTTGCACCAATTTGGTTTTCGCTTGGCGGTGGCAACATTGAACCGCCTACGCGGCAGGCATGACATGGTGTACTTGTATGACAATCCTGCTTATTTTGATGAGAATTGCTATGTTTAACCTTATGGTCTGATGTCGAGCTGCATAATTCAGAAGCAAAAATGATTTTCTGCTGTTCTGTTGACAGATATTCAGCATTGAGCAGTTCGTGCAGTTTTGGGTGATTATGGCTCGATGCTAGAGCCGAATTATGTGCAAAATTGAGAGATAGCAGCGCAAAGATACACAACAATCTTATGAAGATTGAACCTTTTTTGTGCATTTGCATCATTGTATCGCTCGTCCCCTTGCAGGCGAAACCATGCCCCGTCTGGAACGACTATTTATGAATTTTTTTGGTTTTGCAAGTAATCATGAATATATCTACATATTTTTTATGTTTTTTAATCATTCTAATATGAATATTTAAAAACGAAAAATTCAATATTATTATTACAATAGCATAAGATTACACCTTTAATAGTTTAACGATATTTTTTGAAGTCTTGCCCATCGGGTAATAATCACCAGTGGAATATAAGTGGTTATTATTGGTAATTTTCAATAAGTTATAAGGATGGGCGCTTTAAGTTAGAGGACAGGAACTTTAAGTTATGGGTATAGATGCTTTATTACCGCACCTATACCGATATTTCATTCATGTCTATTTTTGCCAATTCTCGTAGACTATCTAAGCAGGAAAGTCGGTTGAAGCGGCATCATTTTTTTGTTTCTCAAAGTCTGCAAGGCGTTTTTCAAGAACATCAATAGTGGCTCTGTGCGCTTGAGAGCCAAGAATTATCCGCAATGGCGCAGGATTTATATCAACACTTTCAATAATGCGTGTTGCCATCCGCACCGGATCACCGGGGGCTAAACCATTGGCAGGATCAAGCATTTTTTGAAAGGCGTGCGCTGGTGTTCCATCATAGGCATCAATAGGTTTGGCAACAATGGCACTTTTATAACGAAATTCGGTTCTCGCACCGCCGGGTTCGACAATTGTTACACCAATACCAAAGGGGGCAACTTCTTGTGCTACTGATTCACAAAATCCTTCAATACCCCATTTTGTAGCGTGGTATAAAGAATTTCCGGCAAATGTTACCTGCCCACCGTAAGACGATATTTGAATAATGCGGCCATAACCCTGTTTTCGCATAAATGGCAGTGCTGAACGTATCACAGCAATAGAACCTGTTAGATTGGTGGCAATGATATGATCGACTTCGGCATCAGATAACTCCTCGGCCGCACCAAATAGCCCGTATCCGGCATTGTTTATGACGACATCTATTGTTTTATATTTTTCAAAGGTTTGTCTTATAAAATGATGAACGGAAGGGATATCGGTCATATCCAGAATTTCAACATGAAAAAGATCCGGATATTGTTCAATGAGGTGTTTGACCTTTTCTATTTTGCGAACGGTTCCTATCACGTGTTGACCACGTGCTAGAAGCAAGCGTGTCATTTCATAACCAAAACCACTGCTGACACCAGTGATAATCCAATTGCGTTTTGTCATTTTTAAAAACTGCCCGAAACGAGTTGCCTGAAACAAGATAATAGTATTTTATCTTTGGCATTATTCTACACAACGCCGATAACTTCGTTAATGGCATTCATTCTATGAGCTTTATGAATTTTTTGCATAGATGTAGGACATTAATGGACAGACATGAGTTGTGTGTCATGGAAATATGCATTGTCTGTATGTTAACGCTATGAATAGTCTCTGGCATTCGTTGAAGCTGACACCCCCTTGGCTAGCGATGTTCCATATAATTGTGAAGCATATTTTAAGGTTCTTTATAACGCAGGGCGTCAATGATTAATTCAAAGGCGGGGGTATGTTGGCGTCTGCTGGGATAATAAAGATAGTAGCCAGGAAATGGTGGGCAAAATTCCTTTAAAACATGGATCAAACGTCCAGACTTTATGCGGTCATGTGCTTCGCTTTCTGTGGTAAACGCTATGCCAAATCCTGCCTCGGCCGCATCCAGTAGCTGATCTGGCGTATTAAAGCTTAATTGACCATCAACGCGCACTGCAATTTCGCGGCCGTTTTCTTCAAACTCCCATGCATAAAAACCGCCAAGTGTTGGTAGGCGTAGGTTGATGCAACTGTGTTTTGAAAGATCGTGTGGTGATTGGGGAATTGGTTTATCGGCAAAATATTTGGGCGAGCCAACGGCTGCCATGCGCATGTCAGGGCTAACTTTGACGGCTATCATATCTTTTTCAACACATTCGCCAAGCCGGACACCGGCATCAAATTTGTCTGCAACAATATCTGTCAAACTGTTATCAATACTGATTTCCAAGTGAATTTCGGGGTATTTTTTCAATAAAGGGTGCAGTTTTGGCCAAAGAATAAATCTTGCTGAATATTCGGCAGCCGTTATGCGAATTGTGCCAGATGGGCGGGAACGTGTTTGACATAAGGCATCAAGATCACTTTCCATAACGTCAAGATGAGGGGCGAAAAGTGTAATGAGACGCTCGCCAATTTCTGTTGCAGAAACAGAGCGTGTTGTGCGTCTTAATAATTGAATGCCAAGACGTTCTTCAAGCTTGCGCATAGAGTGGCTTAATGCAGATTGTGAAATATTGAGTTTTCCAGCGGCTTTCGTGAAACTTTGCTCGCGTGCAACAACCATGAATGACATGAGATCGGCAATATTTTCTTTAAGCATTATCAGCTTTCATATTATGTGTTTTGTTAAACGAATTTTTCGGTGAAAAAGAGTGAGCAAGAAATACCCTAGCAAACATCGCGTGCATAGGCATTTAAAATAATACGCTCTGAATCTATCAGGTAATGGTCAAGAAGCTCTGCAGCCTCATGAGCGTTACCCTTTTTAAGACAATCAACAATTTTGCGATTATTGGCAACAAAGGGTTCGTGTAAATAACGCACATCTTTAATCAAACCAAAGATCAATCTTAACTCGACAATCAATTGGGAAAACTGTTTTGCCAGTCTTGGGCTGTCAGCCAGATTGACCAATTCCTTATGGAATTTGATATCAGCGGTGCCGACATCCTGCCATTGTTTGGTTGCGCAAAAGGTTTCTGCATCTTGTACGGCATTTTCAATTGCAGCCATGGACGGATGTGGCAAATGCGCATTGCGCACAGCGCCAACCTCAACAATGCGCCGGACATTATAAACATCAATAATAGCTGCAAGGTTGGGAACAGTAACAAAGACACCACAATTGGCGCGATAGTGCAATAAACCATCTTTTGTCAGGCTGCGGAAAGCTTCTCGCAAAGTATTGCGCGAAATATTGTATTTCTCACACAAAGAAGCTTCCAGAAGATGTTGCCCCGGGTGATAATGTCCCCTGATAATTTCCTTGCGGATCGTCATTGCAACTTGATCGGACAGAGACAAATTTTCTGTGATATTTGCAATCAGTGTATCCATTATTGCTCAATCCTATTAGAGTGGGACCTATTGGAGTTTGGCCTATTAGAGTTTTGGCGTTTTTAAAAAGATCGTCCATTGGTAACGGATTATATTACATTGTAACATTGTTGTTATAAAAACAATGTGGGAGCAGTAAACGATGTTGCAATGACCTACAATCAAAGTTAGTTTGTTCAACAATTAATTACAAATGTACAGCGTTATGATAACGCAAAAAACTAGGGGAATAGAAATGGCGTCAATTGATCTGAATAGCGATCTTGGTGAAAGTTTTGGTCCATGGAAAATGGGTGAAGATGCCCAGATGCTATCTATTGTTACAAGTGCCAATGTTGCGTGTGGTTTTCATGCTGGCGATCCATGCGGCATTTTGCATACGCTTCAATCAGCAAAAGCCAATAATGTGACAATTGGCGCTCATATCGGCTATCGTGATCTTGTAGGTTTTGGGCGGCGTAATATGGATCCTACGTCGGAAGAATTGATTGGCGATGTCATCTATCAAATTGGCGCGTTGCAAGGACTTGCTAAGGCTGCCGGCACGAAAGTTTCTTATGTAAAACCTCATGGCGCACTTTATAACACCATTGCGCATGATATGCGGCAAGCGCAAGCCGTGATTGATGCTATCAAGGCAGTGGACGCATCATTGGTGCTTATGGCCTTGGCAAATTCACCGCTTGTTTCCTTTGCACAGCAAGCGGGCATAAAGGTCGTTGCTGAAGCATTTGCCGACAGAGCTTACAATAAAGATGGAACGCTGGTTTCAAGACGCGAAAAGGGCGCCGTTCTCCATGATCCAGAATTGGTTGCCGAACGCATGGTTCAATTGGTAAAAACCGGACATTTGACATCAATTGATGGCAGTGAGGTGGCAATTGATGCGCAATCCATTTGCCTTCATGGCGACAGCCCAGATGCTGTATCAATGGCCAAGGCGGTAAAGCAACATTTGAATATGGCTGGTGTCAGCTTAAAGCCTTTTGTTGCTTGAAAGAGGCTATAATATGCGTTTTCTCAGTGTAAACGATTGCAGCTTTCTTATTGAATTGGCTGATCTTGAGCAGACTTTGGCACTTTTTGATGCTCTTCAGAACAATATGCCCCAAGGGATTACCGAAATTATTCCTGCGGCACGCACGCTTCTGATTAGCTTTGACCAGTTTTCAGCCAATGAAACCGATTTGCAAAATATCATATCCAGTATCAAGCCGGATAAGAGAAGCAAAATCAATGAAACATTGATTGAAATACCCGTTGTTTACAATGGTGAAGATCTAGATGATGTTGCCAATCTTCTTAATCTTAACCGCGAGGAGATTATCCGTCGCCATACGCAAAGTCATTATAGTGTTGCCTTTACTGGTTTTGCACCAGGGTTTGCCTATTTAACGGGTGGTGATCCCATATTTGATGTGCCACGTCGGGCAAGTCCAAGAAAGGTAATCCCTGCGGGTTCCGTTGCTTTGGCTGGTAAATTTAGCGGTGTTTATCCGCAAGCAAGTCCGGGTGGTTGGCAATTAATTGGCCAAACAGATATTGCCATGTTTGATCTTGATCGTGATCCACCATCTTTACTCAAACCCGGTGATAAGGTTCGGTTTGTTGATGTAACCAGTAAAGGCATACATAAACGGGTTAAATTGCCGTTAGGCAATGAGGCATCCAGCCAAAAACAGATTGATAAAAATGTTCTGGTTGATGACAGGGGAGGGGTGTCACGCCAACCATCGTTGGAAATTATTTCAACACTCATGCCAATAACATTTCAGGATAAAGGGCGTGTGGGGCAAACCTCGCAAGGCTTGTCTCCTTCTGGCGCGTTGGATCAGGGATCTATGTGCAATGCCAATTATCTTGTTGGCAACCAATTGGATATGCCAGTGCTGGAAATTACTTATGGAAACACGGTCATATCGGCCTTGGAGCCATCGGTTATTGCTTTTTGTGGAGCAGACCAGTCGATTACAATTACGACAAAAGACGGTGAGAAGCTGCGTGTAACAAAGAACTGTCCAATAGCTATTGATGAAGGTGATACGATTACTGTTGGAGCGGCAACCTCAGGCTTTCGGAGCTATATGGCTTTAAGAGGCGGTTTTGCTGTGCAAAAGATATTGCTGAGTGCTTCTCGTGATACTTTATCGAATATAGGGCCAGAACCGCTGTTAAATGGGGAATTGCTCTATGGTGCAAAAGATAAAAATGAAGCATTGCATACGCCTGTTTCTCTTACAGTAGCGCAAGCTTTTCCAATGCCTAAACCAGGTGAAACGGTGGTGCTGGATGTCGTTATGGGCCCGAGAACAGATTGGTTTACGACAGAGTCTGTCGAATTATTCCTCAATCAATTGTGGCAAGTTACGGCTGAATCCAGCCGCGTTGGTATGCGATTATTGGGGGATCAACCGTTACAGCGCGCAATTAAGGACGAATTGCCCAGTGAAGGAACGGCAACCGGTGCAATTCAAATTCCAATGAGTGGTCAGCCGGTTTTATTTTTGCGAGACAGACCAGTAACAGGTGGTTATCCTGTTATTGCCAATCTTGCTCATTATCACATTGATTTGGCAGCGCAAATTCCTATTGGTTGTAAAGTTCGGTTTCAGCCAGTCAAACAATTTTCTGATAAAAAATCCGCTTCAAGTCACTAAAACGCAAGGGAAACAAAATGAAAAAAATTCTAATTGCCAATCGTGGTGAAATTGCTTTGCGTATTGTGCGGGCTGCACGTGATTATGGTGTGCAGTCTGTTGCAATTTATTCAGATGCTGATAGCGCGGCATTATTTGTGAAACATGCTGATGAGGCCTATGCTTTAAAGGGTGACAGGGCACAAGACACATATTTGAATATTGATAAGGTCATTGATATTGCCAAACGTTCAGGCGCAGACAGTGTCCATCCAGGTTATGGGTTTTTATCGGAAAGTGCTGAATTTGCCCAACGTGTCATGGACGAGGGGTTGACGTGGATTGGTCCTTCACCAGAGGTTATTGACCTCTTGGGAGACAAGGTCAAAGCACGTACCGTTGCCAAAAAGGTAGGTGCGCCGTTGGTTGCTGGCAGCAATGGCATGATTGAAAGTGGCAATGACGTTATTAATTTCGCTAAAACCTATGGCTATCCTGTTGCGATTAAAGCGGCACATGGCGGCGGTGGACGCGGTATGAAGGTTGTTTGGAAAGCCGAAGAGGCCAATGAGCTGTTCGATTCTGCTGTGCGCGAAGCTATCTCTGCTTTTGGCCGTGGCGAATGTTATGTTGAACAGTTTCTGGATCGGCCTCGCCATGTCGAGGCGCAATTTATTGCTGATAAGAATGGCCATGTTGTGGTTGTGGGAACAAGGGATTGTTCGTTACAAAGACGTAATCAGAAATTGGTTGAAGAAGCACCGGCACCTTTTCTATCGCAAGAAGAAAGAACATGTATTGAAGAGGCTGCTCGCAATATTTGTCGGGAAGTTGGTTATGCCGGTGTCGGAACGGTCGAATTTTTACTCGGACGCAATGGTGTAATTTCATTTCTTGAAGTCAATACACGGCTTCAGGTTGAACATCCGGTTACAGAAGAGACTGCCAATATTGATCTGGTTGTCGAACAGTTCCGCATCGCCGATGGGTTGGATCTCAGTATTAGCGAAACACCAGAGCCAATTGGCCACTCAATTGAATTTCGTATCAATGCGGAAGATGTCGGGCGTGGTTTTTTACCTTGTCCGGGAAAAATTACACGGTTTATTCCTCCTTTAGGTCCTGGAGTTCGTGTTGATAGTGGTGTTCGCGAAGGCGATGACATTGCGCCGCAATATGATTCCATGATGGCAAAGCTGATTGTGACTGGTAAAAACCGTGAGCAGGCTTTAGCGCGGGCAAACCGTGCTTTGCAGGAATTTGTCATTGAAGGGGTCGCAACGGTTCTTCCCTTCCATCAGCTCATTGTAAAAAATCCAGATTTTACTAACAAAAATAGTTTTGGTGTTCATACACGTTGGATTGAAACGGATTTTGCCGAACCATTATCAATGGCGATGCGTGGTAAAAGCGAGCCAGTGCACATCAACCGTTACATGATTGAGCTGGACGGTAAACGTGTCGAGCTTGGGCTTCCGGATAATTTTTTACAATTGCTGGGTGGTTTGTCGGTCGCTGCACCACAAGAAAAGGGTGAAAAACAACAAGAAACCACCGAAGGTGATTTATGTGCGCCAATTCCAGGTGCAATAAGAACTTGGCTTGTTGAAGATGGTGCAGATGTTGATGCAGGCGCCACAGTTGCCATTATGGAAGCAATGAAAATGGAAACTGCGATTGTTGCACCATGTTCAGGTAAAATAAAAATCATAAAGCAGGCTGGAGAAAATCAGCAGGCGGGAGAAATTATCGGTCGTATTGTTGTTGCTTAATAGGCAATATTCAAAAAGTATGATTAGCTTTCTTATAATTCTGCTGGCAAAGAACTTAAATTCTGACCGCAAATAACCCTAATAGCAACCTGATGGCGATATGCCATCAGGTCAATTGCCCCTGTCGTGATGCGGTATCTTTTAGGCATGAAATGCGACTTATGGAAAAGAAAATACTTTCAAAAAGCGTTTTGTTTTTTAACTTCTACAAAAAATGCCTGAAATAATCGCATGTCAGTTTTTAGCGTATCAGTTTCTAGCATGTCAGCTTTTGCATACTTGTTAGCGAGTGCGCGTTCTCTGCTTTAAAAAATGCAATCTACCAGTGTGTTGGTTGATAAAAACATTTGTCGATTGAAAAAAAGAATGCTGCTTTCACCATTTGAAAGCAGCACTCATTCAGTCTAAGAAATAACGCTTAAGCGATTAGTTTAGGAAATAGTGCTCAAGCTATTTTAACAAAGAACGTTTGAACGATTATTTTGGCGTGTCGATTGATGCGCCTTTGTCTTCATCTAATATTGCATCAATGGCGATCATTTCTGGCATTTTTAAACCTGCCGTGCCGCGTGTCATTAACAGATAACCAAGATAAACCATGCCGATGACAAACATGACAGCAACATAAGCCCACGGCTTTGCAAAAGAAGCATCGCGGAAAATTGCCAATTCAAAGATGAGCCAGATGATTGCCAATACAAGAACTGGTGTTTCCCATTGTCCTAAAGTGAAACCTTGGCTTGCTGGCATTGTTTTGCGTTTTAAAGCATACATGCCCACTGAAATGGCATAAATGATTGCTGGTAATAAGGTTGCCGCAGAGAACAGGGCAAAAAGGGCATCTGTTTCACGCGAGAAAATGACCAGAATGATTTCTCCAAGCAAAGCAACAAAAATTGTTGCATTGAGTGGTGTATGAAGCGTTGGGCTGATTTTATGCAAAACTTGCCAGCCAGGAAAGCGTTGGTCACGTGACATTGCCCAAACAAGTCTTGTTCCGCTGAGCAGAATAACAAGGCCGCAAGAAAAAATAGAAATAACAACCAGAACAAGAAGCCCTTTACCAAGAATTGGTCCCAAAACGCGCGAAATAACATCTGCTATCGGCGTTTCGGAATGAGCAAGAGCGGCAGGATCTCCGAGCAAGGCTGTTACTGCAATGAGAAACAACATTCCTATTATTCCCAAGCTTAAAACAGCTTGCCACATTGCTTTAGGGACGATACGTGCCGGCTCACGTGTTTCTTCTGCAAGATTGGCAGCAGATTCAAAACCAACAATTGTAAAGGCACCTAAAAGAGTTGCCATCATCCAAGGTCCAACCTGTGTTAGGCTACCGAATGAAAAATATCCTTCAGGTGCAATGGTTCCTTTATTAAATAACATCGAAAAATCGAGTTCATTTTTGCCATAACCAACAGCAAATAACAAAATAACCAAGCCGATCATGCCAACAAGCTGTATTGTCACCGCAACAGCATTGAAACGCTGTGTGAAGCGGGTTGAAAAAGCAATCATCAAAGCCTGTAAGACAATTACAATCGCTGTGATAATCCAACAATTTATAGGGTTACCAGTATAGCCGAACATAACTGGCAAAATGGCAGATGCTATCGTGTAATCTACCGCGCAGAGAACTACGGCTAAAAAGGTAAAACTAATCCAACCAGCTATCCAGCCGAAAACCGGATTGGTGATACGGGAAGCCCATTGGTAGACGTAGCCAGTAACGGGTATTCTGGCGGCCAGTGAACCAAGAATAAATGCAACCATCAACTGTCCAATGACGACGATTGGCCATGTCCATATACCGGCAGGGCCGGCACTGGCGAGCATTGATGCATAAGCTGTGAAAATTCCAGTGGCAATTGACACAAAACCGAATGCAACCGCAAATGATTGGAACGGTGTTATGTCACGTTTTAGATGATCATGTTCTGTGGTATGCTGATGTGCCTGTTGGCCCTGATTATCCTGCATTTTGGTCCCCTCGATATAAGTGCAGTCAAATACTATACTGTTTCTGCACTTATATGTTTTTGAAGGAAAACGCAACCAATGGTTTAGTGATTTACATCATGCCACTTGCAAGAGCGTTGAATTGCCGAGTCAAAAAGTAAGTGATCCTGATTGCTGACAGAGCCATCTGGTTTATAAATTGCTGGTCTTTCACGAATACCTTCAATGGTAACACCACAAAGTTCTGCCAAACCAAAAGCGGTAAGTTCATGCATTTGCGGCACAATAATTGTTCTTCCGCTTGCCGATGCCAGGAATTGGGCAAAATAGGCATTTTGCGACAGCCCACCATCAATTGAAATCGTATTGTTCAAAGGCACAATTTCTGACGTGTTTTCAATAAGCTTGGTGGTTAATAAGGCAATGCCTTCCAAAATAGCACGAACCATATCGCGTTTGTCTGTCGCATGAACCATGCCTATGAATGAGCAGGCTGCTTGTCTATCCCAATAGGGGGCGGCAAGTCCGGATATTGCAGGCACAAAGCTTAAACCACGGCTGATGGCCGACGGACCTGAGAAGCCAGCAAGTTCAGACATATCGGTAAAAAACCCGATTTTTCTTGCCCATTCCAAGGCGGCACCTGCATCATAAACGCCACCTTCAACCGCAAAGAAGGCTTTGTCATTGTTTTTTTGCCACGCAACGGTTGGCAAAAGTTTGCCTGTTTCAGGCCTTTCACAGCCTGTTAAAGCTAGCAGAAATGCCCCAGTACCAAATGTAATTTTGCAATCACCTGGCTTACGGCAATTATGCCCATAAAGTGCCGCTTGCTGGTCAACGATTGAAACTTGCAATGGTTTGCCATCTATCATGCCAAAACCAGCATTAACCGGATGTATTTTTGGCAAACATTCAATAGGAACATTGTGAAGTTCACATAGTTCCTCACTCCATGACAATGTTTGCAAATCCATTAGGCCAGTGCGGGAAGCGGTTGCAAAATCGGTTGCAAAATTATCGCACAAACGATCGAGGAAAAAAGCATCAGTTGTGCCAAGTCTTAGCCGACCAGCTTTATATGCGGCTTTGACATCGCTATTGTTCTTCAAAAGCCACGCAAGTTTGCTTGCAGAAAAATAGGGGTCTAAAGGTAAACCACAAATACGTTTTGAAATTGCTTCAGCATCGGCTGGAAGTGTCAGAAGGTCAGCCGAGGTTCGAGAATCTTGCCAGACAATGACAGGGCTTAATGGTTCTTTGGTTTTTGCGTCCCATGCCAGACAGCTTTCGCCTTGATTGGCAAGGGCTACAGCGTCGACAGGGCCGGCCTTTGCCAAAACAGTGCGAATATTGGCTATAAGTTCTTCCCCATCATGTTCAACATGACCGGGATGGGGATGAAACTGTTTATGGCGTATTGCCGCTGCAACATGCCACGCTCCGCCATCATCGACAACGAGACAACGCGTTGATGTTGTTCCTTGATCTAT
This sequence comes from uncultured Bartonella sp., assembly GCA_946478235.1. Lineage (GTDB taxonomy): Bacteria > Pseudomonadota > Alphaproteobacteria > Rhizobiales > Rhizobiaceae > Bartonella. Next base: position 19,388 of record CAMLBF010000010.1, on the reverse strand, counting down.
AGAAGCAATTCTCACCCTTCATCCTCCTCAAAGTTTAGTTTGATATGAGATGCTTTCATAGCTTGATGAGCAATAGGAATCAATATTCGTCTTTCAGGTAACCACTGTGCCGTTTTGCTCCATACAGTGTTACCATCAAGAATAACAGATAGTTTTCCTTTGACACGATGAGTAAATCGTAATTGAAAAACAGCGTTTTGTTTGAGTGTTTCATTGCGACGCAACACAGATGGGACAACAAGTTTGATCGGCTTATCAAACTCTACTTGAATTAACTCGTCTGTACTAGGTTCTCTTCCCAGATCCTGCGCAACATTTGCGCCGACTGTCTGTCCTTCGCGATAAGCAAAACCACCAGTTTCCACACCACGCAATACGTTGCCAGCAGCATAATAAAGAGGATTGAGACAGCGTCCCTCTTGGTCAATGACAGGTCCCTTTGAGCCTTCTGTAATGCCCATTGCAGATCTTAAAAACAAGGATGACTCAGGGCGAAATTCGCCAGTGAAAAGCACGCCATCACAATCAAACCGCTTTTCAATACCAGCAATATTGGCAACAACCGTATTAACGCGTGGTTTGCCGATAATATCGGAAATTTCTGCATTGTGATAAACAGGTATTCCCATGATGCGCGGGAATAGACCACAAATTGCCCATGCTGTTGTATAAGGGGAACGTTCAAGAACGGCGACCGGACGTGCGCCGTGCGAAATACACGTTAACATGGCCGAAAACGCAATAAGTTCGGTTCCTACAATCACCGGTTTTTTAAACGGCATTTGGTTATGAAACGCGACATAGGATTGCAAACTACCAGTGTTGAGAATACCAATCGGGCGATCGCCAGTTACCATTCGTGCGGAACGGGGTGTTTCACGGTTTCCGGTTGCAACAATAATGCGGTTTGCAGAAAAGGTTTTTAGCCCTTCATGGCAACTGACCTTTAATGTTGCATCATCGCCAAGAGAAACAACAGAATGCCCAAACCGTATATCCACGCCTGCTTTTAGGGCTTCTTCGGTTAGTCTTTTACCATAGCTTGCACCAATATAGATGCGTTTAAACTCAAGCATACCAAAAGGCGAGTGGCTACAATGGCGTGTTGCGCCTCCAAGTGCATTATCCCGTTCAAGAATGATGACGTGTTTCACACCACATTTTTTCAATTCAAGTGCGGCGGCGACCCCAGCAGGACCTCCTCCAATAATGATGACATCAGCAGAGGTTGTATTATTTTCTGTCATAGTCATGATTGCAGTCTCACTTATCAGTCTTTCCGGTATTTACTGTAAGAGCGGCGGAAAATCTGTCGCCAATAATTTGCGCCACTTCAGAGTTACAATAAAAACTCTGGCATCGTCCCATACATGCACGGGTACGCCGTTTTAAACCGCCAAAATCACCGGGAGGTACGGGTGTATCGAAAGTTGCTTCAATTTCGCGTCTTGTCACCATTTCACAATGGCAGACAATTTCCCCATGATCGTCACGTTGCCAGTCGCGCTCATAGATTTCAGTCAGATTGGGCATTGTTATTGTTGGGGCCGATACAGGCTTTTCACTAAAGCCGGCAAAAGACGTGAGGAGTTTTACTGCATGCTGTGCCAATCCCAATGATGCACTAAGACCGGTTGAACGGATACCACCCAATGTCACGCAGTGCCGATCGGGTCTTGCAAAAACACGGTAGGCTTTGTCATCACTTCCTGGACGTAAGCCCGCATAAACTGCGGTAATATCTATATTTGCCAATGCAGGAACAATTTCTGTGCCTTTGGCTTTCAACATTTCCAATGTATCATGAACAACAGTGGCGCGTGTTCTATCTTCTTGCTCTTCTGCGGTTGGCCCAACAAGAACATTGCCAAAAGCCGTTGGGCAAACGACTATACCTTTGGTAATTTCATTGGGTACGGGCAGAATAATGCAGTTAACATATTGGGTTGCGGCTTTATCCAGAACGATGAACTGTCCTTTTCTTGGCTTAATGGTAAATTCTCGTTCAAAGCCTAACCGTTCGTCGACAATATCACCAAACAAGCCTGCCGCGTTTATAACTGCACGGCTATAATAAGTGCCGTTATTCGTCTGTAACTGCCAAATGCCGTCTTCAAACGTGCCTTTAACAAGTTCGGTATTGCGTAAAAAAGTTGCACCAATTTTGACAGCCTGAGTTAGATAGGCCAAGGGCGCAGTCCAAGGATCAATTATATCTTCATGTTTGACATGCAAGGCACCACAGAGTTTATCAGAAAGGTGTGGTGCTATCTGTCTGGCTTGTTTGGCATTAAGCACTTCCAATTCGGCAACACCATTATCAATACCCTTCTGGTAAAGATAAGGGAGTTTGTCGGCTTCATCCTTATTCCACGCACAAACAAGTGCAGATGTTTTGACAACAGAAAGACCAAGGCTTTCTTTGATGTCCAAATATTCTTGTCGTCCTTTTTGAATGAGTTCCAGTTCAAGACTTTTTGCCGGCGCATCAAACCCTGTGTGAAGAATGGCACTATTGGCTTTTGAGGCACCGGATAAAATATCCGCACCTTTTTCCATTAAGACTGTACGCATGCCGGCTAGTGCCATTTTGCGTGCGACAGCACATCCAACGATTCCACCACCAATAATAACAACATCAACCGCATGGGCGCGATTTTCAAAATCATAAGGGGACATGAGATAAAACCTCCTTATAAAAATTACCGTTCGGTCAATCATGTGACTGTTCGGAATATACTATGACTGATCGGTATATAGTTTTTTGACGCAAGTAAACCCTCATAGAGCATAAAACGGTATTAAACTTAATATTGATACAAAAAATTTATTCGCTTTATGGTTGTAGGGGTTGATATGGGGTTGCGACACAGATAATCACGTTTTATGTGCAAGAGTAATAATTAAGATTGAAGGATTAGAAGACTTGGAGCGTAACCAAAGGCACGAAAAAATTGTTGTGCTTGTAAGAGCTGCTAATGAAATTAGTGTTGATGAATTAGCAGAGAAATTGGATGTTTCTAAAGAAACTATTCGGCGTGATTTGACGTTCCTTGATCAACAGGGACTTATCAAAAAATTCCATGGTGGAGCACGTTCAGAATTAACGCCATTCAAGGGTGTTGAAGGTTCGTTTGCCGCACGCATGACCGAGAATGTCGAAGCGAAACGCACTCTTTGTCGTTTGGCTGCGCGGCTTTTTAAAAGTGGTGACACACTGTTTGTTGATACTGGAAGTACAACGGCAATGTTTGCTGAAGCAATTGCCGATCTTTCAAGGCTAATTATTATCACCAATTCCAATACGGTTGCCAAGATCGTCAGTTCCAACCCAAATCATGAAGTTTTTGTCTTAGGCGGCAACTACAATCGGGATAATGATGAAAATGTTGGTATGCTGGCGATTGAACAGATTAAAAAATTCCACGCCCGTTATGCCGTTTTGACAGCCGGAGCAGTCAGCAACAATATTGTGAGTGATTTTGATTTGCAGGAAGCAGAAATTGCACGTGCAATGATAAAACAATCGGAACAAACCGTTATTCTGGCAGATCATTCAAAGTTTTCCAAACAGGGTACATTTACAGTCGCAACGATGCGCGATGTCGATTATCTGGTAACAGATCGCAAACCCGATGAAGAGTCGCATAGTGTGTATGGGGATTTGCCAACCAAGGTTTTATTTGCTTAAAAGTTTGCGACTATGTCGCAGGGTTTGCGAATATGCCGCCAGCATTTAAGCCAATGGATAGATAAAGGTTTGTTATATGCCCCATTTTCAAGAATCAGATGTTGCTATGCCGGAAAAATATGTGTCCCATCTCTATAAAAAGGGCGCACTTAACGCATTAACAGATGTAAAAGGTGTACGCGTTGGGCATATAACTCTGATTGAGGGCGATGATATTCGCACTGGCGCAACAGCAATTTTTCCACATGGCGACAATATTTTTCAAAACAAAGTGCCAGCGGGGTTTTCCCCTTTTAACGGATTCGGCAAATTTGCTGGTTCTGTGCAAGTTGAAGAATTGGGAGAGCTGGAAACACCAATCCTTCTAACAAATACATTGGCGACAGGCCGCGCAATTGAAGCGCTGAACCGCTTTACAATTAAACAAGAAGGTAATGAGCATGTTACCTCTATCAATGCGGTTGTTGGTGAGACAAATGATTCACGGCTAAATAATATCAGACTCGCGCGCCCCACCTTAGAAGAAATGGAATTGGCATTAAATCGTGCTACCACTGGCGCCTTTGCAGAAGGTGGCGTGGGGGCAGGCACGGGGACTGTCGCTTTTGGTTTGAAAGGCGGTATTGGAACATCATCGCGTCTTGTCGACGTGATGGGGCATCGCTATACGATTGGTGTTCTGGTACAATCTAATTTTGGTGGGCATTTGCGCTTTAACAATGGTCCAGCCATTTTATCATCAGGCAAAACAGCGGATAAAGACGGCTCGATTATCATGATTGTTGCAACGGATGCACCTTTATGTGCGCGCCAGTTAAAACGTCTTGCCAACCGAACTGTTGGAGGGCTTGCCCGCACGGGAGCCGCCTTGAGTAATGGTTCGGGAGATTTTGGTTTGGCGTTTTCAACGCATGAGCTTATGCGTATTCGTGTAAGTGAAACACCGCAATTGCAGAATATCCCACATATTCAGGATAGTGAGCTTTCGCCCTTTTTTGAGGCGGTTATTGAAGCAACAGAAGAAAGCATCTTGCGGTCCTTGTGGATGGCCGAAACAACGACTGGTATTGATGCCAAAACAATGCAGCCATCATGCTTTTATTCTTTGCAGTCCATGCTTGAGTAGCTGTTGTAAGCGTCAAATTTTGTCAGTGATTTACGCGAATATGATGAAACATATTTGTTAAACTGTGCTGTTGGTAAAACACTCAGCTATTTTTGAAAGCTTATAGTCGTTTTCATAATCTTTGGCTTTATAAACGTCACCAATTCGGCTGTTTTATGTGCGCATAAGATGTTTCCATGCGTGCTATCGGTTGGCCAATACGGGTCGCGCGATCATGGGTTTAAGTGAATCAATGATATGCCTGATTTTTGTTAAATCTGCGAAGATGAAACCGGAGTATACGGCGATAGTGGTGCGATAGAAGGGGCTATGTTCAAAAGGGGGACTCAAAAGGCATATGCGGCTCGCAATCTTACTTGTTTGACAAAATACACAAGGTCAGCGGTGCTGCGTGATACAGAAGGTTAGTGATGTTGCATATGGCAGCGATTTTGCTTCAGTAAGCGATATTGCATAGGTCAGTGAATCGCATTTCCATGAAATACTATTCTATTTGACAGTGATTATCTAAAAGTTTTTTGAAAATATTGGAATATAATTTCCTCAGATATGGCTGATAAATAGGACGTCGTGATATGTTGTTAAACATTCGATAAAAAAATTATTTCTTTTTCAAAAGATGCTGATATGTTTTGCCGCTGAAAAGGAGTCCTATGGAAGAATTGCGCCCGACAATAAGACAGTTGAAGAAAACAAATAGTTTGACGCCAGACAACCTACGGATCGTTGAGTATTTCTTGCAAGGGAAAGATGAAGATAAAATAAATCCGATGAAAAGTGGGGGGCAAAAAATAAGACGGTGCACAGTTGTCCGTTTTGCTCATATGTGTGAGAAAACGTTTTTATCGATATTTATTGGATTGTATGGTTTGGTTATCCACAGGCTTAACCATTCTTGCACAGGACTCACGTTCAAGTTGTTCCATTTAAAGACATATCGCGTTATTGCGATGGTAAAAGCTGTTATGTCGGGTTTGGTTTTGATAAAAATTAGGGCTATTCACGTAGACAGGTTGAAAAAACAGCTTTTGTCACATCTTTATTGGGCTAAAAAACCGTTAACGAATGCTTACGGTAAGAGGATGCTGGGAAGCGGTTGAAATGATGAAAGAAAAGAGGCCATTAAGCATGGATGCACCGCTTTTGCAGGTCAAAGGACTGAGTGTAGATTTTAAAACTGAGGACGGCGTTTTTCGCGCTGTCAAATCGTTGGACTTTACCGTTAACGCTGGCGAAACATTAGCGATCGTCGGTGAAAGCGGTTCGGGAAAATCTGTTACATCCCTTTCGATTATGCGCTTGATTGAATTTGGTGGTGGCAAGATTGCTGAAGGTGAGATTCTTTTCAACCATCCAGAAGGCATAACTGACTTTGCCAAAATGTCGATGTCGCAGATGAATAAGGTTCGCGGCAAAGATATCGCAATGATTTTTCAGGAACCAATGACGTCGCTCAATCCCGTTTTCACAATTGGCGACCAGATTGGTGAAGCTATTCGGTTGCATCAGGGCGGCACCCATAAAGAGGTGAGGGCGGAAGCTCTTGCTATGCTCGAAAAAGTACGTATTCCCGATGCAAAAGGTTTACTTGACCGTCACCCACACCAATTGTCGGGTGGTATGCGACAGAGAGTGATGATTGCAATGGCGCTGGCCTGTTGCCCGCAATTGCTCATTGCTGATGAGCCGACAACCGCTTTAGATGTAACAATCCAAGCGCAGATTTTGCGTTTGATCCGTATGTTGCAAGATGAGCTTGGTATGGGTGTGGTATTTATTACCCATGACATGGGCGTTGTTGCCGAGGTTGCAGACCGCGTTTTGGTTATGTGCCGTGGTGACAAGATTGAAGAGGGTATCTCGCGCGATATCTTCAGAAATCCACAACAACCCTATACCAAGGAGTTGTTATCGGCTGTTCCACAGCTAGGCGCATTATCGAATGAAAAATTACCGCGTCCATTTGATTTGAGAGAGCTGGGGAAAGAACCGGTCCAGGCACCGTCGCAAGATACAGTGAAAGACAATGACACTGTGCTTGCTGTTGATAAATTGGTGACGCGATATGATGTTAAAAAGAATTTTTTTGGCAAGGTAACCGGTCGTGTCCATGCAGCTGAGCAGGTTAGTTTTTCCATCAAAGCCGGTGAGACATTGGCACTTGTTGGTGAAAGTGGCTGCGGCAAATCCACAGTTGGGCGTACCATTATGCAACTGGCAACGCCACTAAGTGGTGCTATTCGTTTGCATGGTGAAGATATTTTGCAGATGAACCACCATCAACGGCAAAAAATACGGCAGAACATTCAATATGTTTTTCAGGATCCGTTTGCCTCGCTTGATCCGCGTTTGACGGTTGGTTTTTCCATTGCTGAACCGCTATTAACGCATAAGCTTGTTGCGTCGAACAAAGTGGATGAGCGCGTGCAGGAACTGCTTGATGCCGTTGGTTTGCCCGGACATGTCGCACGCCGTTATCCGCATGAATTTTCAGGTGGTCAACGTCAGCGCATTTGTATTGCACGTGCTTTGGCCTGCGCCCCAGAATTACTGATTGCAGATGAGGCCGTTGCCGCACTTGACGTGTCTATTCAGGCGCAAATTGTCAATCTTTTAATGGATTTACAGAAAAAGCTTAGTCTTTCCTATCTGTTTATAAGCCATGATATGGCGGTGGTGGAACGGATAAGCCACAGGGTTGCGGTTATGTATTTGGGTCAGATCGTCGAGATTGGTCCAAGGCAATCGGTGTTTAATAATCCGCTGCATCCTTATACAAAAAGATTGCTTTCGGCTGTGCCGATTGCAGATCCAGAACGGCGCTTTATCGAGAGGCCGTTGATCGAAGGTGAAGTGCCAAGTCCGGTAAGGGCTCCCGGTGATGAACCGTTGGTTAAACCTTTGGTAGAAGTCGAGCCTGAACATTTTGTTGCCCGTCACGCGGTGGGGGTATTTGATAATGTACAATAATTGGGGAAAATACGTAAAGGAGAGGCTAAATTGAAGTTTTTTAAACGATATCTGACTGCAGGTTTCGTCTCGGCAGTAATGGCTATGCCAATGTGGGCAGAGGCAAAACCATTGTCCGTAGGCGTCGAGTTCAACCTCACCAAGCTTGATCCGACTAACATTAATGATACGTTGACGATGGCAGCGTTGCGTACCGTTTACCAAGGTCTGTTGGGCTTTGATAAAGATTTCAAAGTTGTGCCACTCTTGGCAGAACGTTATGAAGCATCTTCTGATGCAAAAGAATTTACCTTTTATCTGCGCAAAGGCGTAAAATTCCATGATGGCACGGATTTTAATGCCGAGGCAGTAAAGTTCAATCTCGATCGGTTGACCAATCCTGACAATAAATTGTCGCGCCGTGCGCTGGTCTCTATGATTGATCATGTCGATGTTGTTGATGACTATACTGTCAAAGTAACATTGAAAGAGCCTTATGGTGCATTTGCATCATCTCTTGCCCATCCAGGCACAATGATGATTTCACCAGCTGCTATCAAGAAATACGGCAAGGATATTGACCGTAACCCAGTAGGTACAGGACCCTTCACGTTTAAAAAGTGGAGTGGTGACATTTTAGAAGTAACGCGCAACGACAATTATTGGGGAACAAAACCAAGTGTCGATGGCGTGATTATCCGTTCAGTGCCTGAAAGTGGCGCACGGTTTGCTATGTTACAAGCTGGTGAATTGCAATATGTTCCTGATTTTCCAACCGAATTGGTGCAAGTTGCACAAAAAATCCCGACGCTTGATGTGACCACAGCGCCATCAATCTACGAATTCTATGCGTCGATGAATATGATGAAAAAGCCGTTTGACGATGTTCGCGTTCGTCAGGCATTGAACTATGCAGTGAATAAGGAAGCATTTTGTAAGGTTGTGTTGAATGGTTATTGTGAACCGTCAACCTCGCCAATTCCACCGCTGCTGAAATTCTATACCAATGTTGGACAATATGAATTCAACCCTGAAAAAGCCAAAAAGCTTTTGGCTGAAGCAGGTTATCCAAATGGTTTCCAGACAGAGATATTCTCAAGAAACAGTACATCCGTTATTCGCGCTATGCAGTTTTTGCAGCAAGAACTTGCTAAGGTAAATGTGAAGGTAACGGTTACGCCGCTTGAAGCCGGTGTTGAAGCAGATCGTGTTTGGGGTGCGCAATCGCCTGAACAATCGACAGTACAAATGCTTTATAGCGGTTGGTCTGCTTCAACGGGTGATGCCGATTATGGTCTTCGTCCATTGTTGGCAACAGCAAGTTTCCCACCAAATATGTACAACACATCATATTATAAAAACGAGAAAGTCGATCAGGCTTTGGCAGATGGTTTGAAAACCGCTGATGACGCAAAGCGTGGAGATGCTTATGCCAAGGTTCAAAAAATTGTTTTTGATGATGCACCATGGATCTTCTTGGCGCAAAAGCAGAATATTTCGGCAAAATCGAAATCTCTGAGTGGCGTCTATATGCTGCCAGATGGTGGTTTTTCGCTCGAAGGCGCAAAATTCTCGAATTAATGGTGATGTTGGTGGCAGTTTAACTGCCACCTTCTAAACGATGAACCGAACAACGGATTGGAAGAATTATGTTCACGATGAAAAGATTGCTTGCTGCGGGACTAGTAAGCGCATTTGCCTTGATGCCAGCTTGGGCGCAGGCAAAAACTTTGACAGTTGGTGTACCTGTCAATCTTACTAAGCTTGATCCATCCAATATCAACGATACATTGACCATGACTTCGTTGAGAACAATCTATCAAGGGCTATTATGCTTTGATAAGGATTTGAATATCCAACCTTTATTGGCTGAACGTTATGAAGCATCAAGCGATGCTAAAGAATTTACTTTTTATCTTCGTAAAAATGTTAAATTCCATGATGACACAGAGTTCAATGCGCAAGCGGTAAAAATCAACCTTGAGCGTCTTGCCAATCCAGACAATAAACTTTCTCGTCGTGTTCTTGTTTCTATGCTTGACCATGTTGAAGTTGTTGATGATTACACGGTTAAAATCATATTGAAGCAGCCTTATGGTGCATTTCCTTCATCACTTGCTCATACTGGTACAATGATGATTTCTCCTGCCGCTCTTGAAAAATATGGCAAGGACATTGATATGCATCCAGTTGGCACCGGTCCTTTTGTATTCAAGAAACGCACAAGCGATACTTTGGAAGTTGTGAAAAACGAACATTATTGGAAGGGTGATGTTAGCGTTGACGATATCGTCATTCGTTCAGTGCCAGAAAGTGGTGCGCGTTTTGCTATGTTGCAAGCAGGCGAAATACAGTTTGTGCCAGATTTCCCACCTGAATTATTTGCGGTTGCGCAAAAAATGCCAACGCTTGATGTGATAAAACAACCATCAATTGCGGAATATTATGTTGCTATAAACAATATGAGAAAGCCGTTTGACGATGTACGTGTTCGTCAGGCATTGAATTATGCTGTCGATAAACAGGCTTTTTGTAAAGTTGTTATGAACGGTTTTTGTGAACCGTCAACTTCGCCAATTCCGCCAATGTTGAAATTTTATACCAATGTCGGAAAATATGAATATAATCCAGAAAAAGCAAAAAAATTGTTGGCTGAGGCTGGATATCCAAATGGTTTTGAAACCGAAATGTTCGGTAAAAACAGCACCATGGTTGTTCGCGCATTGCAATTCTTGCAACAACAATTGGCTACCGTTAATGTCAAGGTTAATGTAACTCCACTTGAATCTGGTGTTGAAGCCGATCGTGTATGGGGAGCAAGAACGCCAGAAGAATCAACAGTGAAGATGCAGTTTGGTGGTTGGTCAGCCTCGACAGGTGACGCCGATTACGGTTTGCGTCCTCTCTTGGCAAGTGAAAGCTTCCCACCGAATTTGTTCAACGTTGCTTATTATAAGAATGACGCAGTTGATAAAGATTTGGCTGACGCTATCAAAACAGCTGATGATACAAAACGTGCTGAGTTATATGCCAAGGCACAGAAAACCATCTTTGAAGATGCGCCATGGATTTTCTTGGGCGAGAAAGATAATCTTTCTGCAAAAACTAAAAAACTAAGCGGTGTTTACATGTTGCCAGATGGTGGTTTCATTTTAGAAGACGCCAAGTTTGCTGATTGATATACTAACGTATAATGGCGGATATTCCGCCATTATCTGCTAGCTTTAGGACACGCAATGTTTGCTTTTATTATCAAACGTCTACTATCCATTATACCAGTGATATTTGTCATATCGCTGATTGTTTTTGGCTTTGTTCGCCTTTTGCCGGGTGATCCTGCGCGACTGGCTGCTGGGGTTGATGCTGATGCGACAACAGTTGAGGCGATGCGTTCGCAATTAGGGCTCGATAAACCTGTTTGGACGCAATATGGTATTTTCGTTCGTAATGCTGTTCGTGGTGATTTTGGTGAATCGTTGAAAACGCGTAAACCGGTTTCATCAGAAATTGCTGAACGTTTTATGCCGACTGTTTGGCTTACATTGTTTTCTATGATCTGGTCTACTATTCTAGGGCTTCTTATCGGCGTTCTTTCCGCTGTAAAACGGGGCGGTTGGCAAGATTATTTGGGTATGATTGTTGCAGTTTCTGGAATATCATTTCCTGTGTTCTGGCTAGGACTTCTCCTTATCAATCAGTTTTCTGTTACACTTCAGTGGCTGCCGACGGGTGGTTACGGCACGATTTGGCATTTTATTATGCCTGCATTTACGCTTGGTGTCGGTGTGGCTGCTGTTATGGCGCGTTTTTCTCGCTCTGCCTTTATTGAAATATCGCGTGAGGACTATATCCGCACAGCACGTGCCAAAGGTGTGCCAGAGCGCTTGGTAACGTGGAAACACACTTTGCGTAATGCCTTGATCCCTGTGATAACCATGATTGGCTTACAATTTGGATTTTTGTTGGGTGGTTCTATCGTGGTCGAAACAGTTTTTTCATGGCCAGGTTTAGGGCGACTTTTAATCGATTCAGTTTCCTATCGTGATTATCCCGTTCTTCAGGCACTAATCCTGTTATTCTCGCTCGAGTTCATTTTGATCAATCTGTTGGTTGATGTTCTTTATGCTTTTGTTAATCCGGAGATCCGTTACTCATGAGTGCGCTTCCTTCATCAGAAACAATTGTCGCCGAGGCTACGCGTAAGCCATTTGGTGAGTTTATGCGCCGGTTTCTTCGTCAGAAAGCAGCAATTGTCGCGTTAATTTTTCTTCTATTGCTCATTGGGGCAGCTATTTTTGCGCCATTGTTTATGGCTCTTGATCCCAATAACGCAGACTATAATGCTATTTTACAAGGTCCTTCTGCAGCGCATTGGGCGGGAACAGATGAATATGGCCGCGATATCTTTACCCGTATCATATATGGTGGACGTATATCGCTTGCTGTTGGTTTTCTATCGGTGACACTTGGTGGGGTTATCGGTGTTATACTTGGCATTCTTGCAGGATTTTATGGTGGTTTTCTCGACTCCATCATCATGCGCATCAGTGACGTTCTGTTTGCTTTTCCAGGAATTCTCTTGGCTATTGCTGTGATTGCCATTTTAGGACCAGGAATTGACAATGTTATCTATGCTGTTGCCGTGTTCTCTATACCGGTATTTGCCCGTCTTGCCCGTGGTACCACGCTGTCGATGAAAAAAGCGGTTTATGTTGATGCTGCTCGTGCAATTGGTGTGTCTGACACCATGATTATGATGCGGCATTTGCTACCCGGTACCCTGCCGAATGTTATTGTTTATTTTTCTATGCGTATCGGTACATCCATCTTAACGGCTGCCAGCCTTTCCTTCATTGGATTAGGGGCTCAGCCACCAAGCTCTGAATGGGGTGCCATGCTTGCCGCTGGGCGTAGCTATATGGGGGTTGCAGATCACCTTACCCTTTATCCGGGTATCGCTATCTTTTTGACTGTTCTGGCATTCAATGTATTTGGTGATGGATTGCGCGATGCGCTGGATCCAAAACTGAATAACAATTAAGTCAAGCGAACACGTCGATAGTCTTGGATAATCCAGTCTGAAAGGAATTGTCATGTCATCACATGTAAAACCGGTTATTGCTATTCATGGTGGCGCAGGAACAATACGCGCCCGTGAGATGACAGCTGAACAGGAGCAGGCTTATCGTGATGGATTAACGCAGGCACTTGAAGCTGGCCGCGTGGTGTTGGAACGGCAGGGTTCTGCGATTGATGCAGTAACTGCAGCGGTTATGGCTTTGGAAGATGATCCATTGTTTAATGCCGGTCGTGGTGCGGTTTACACAACCAAACGTACGCAAGAAATGGATGCCGCTATTATGGACGGTAGGGATCGCAATGCCGGCGCTGTTGCTGGTATTTTTGGGCCACGGTATCCTGTTTTGGCGGCAAGAGCAGTCATGGAAAAGACTGAACATGTTATGCTTGCAGGTGACGGGGCAAATGAGTTTTGCCGTGAAATTGGCTTGGAAATGAAGCCAGCAGAATGGTTTTTTACTGAACGGCGCATGAAAGCTTTGGAAAATGAAATGGAACGTCGCCGGTTAGGTGGCGAGGAAAATGACCCATCACGCCGTCATGGTACAGTAGGCGCTGTCGCTTGTGATTGTTTTGGTCATGTGGCGGCCGCAACATCAACTGGTGGCATGACTGCAAAAACACCGGGTCGTGTTGGAGATAGCCCTGTTATTGGTGCAGGGACATGGGCCGACGACAAAACATGCGCTGTTTCTGCAACCGGACACGGAGAGTTTTTTATCCGTTATGGAGCAGCCCATGAAATTGATGCACGTATCCGTTGGGGTAAGGAAACATTGGAAGAAGCAGCAAATTCCGTTGTTAAAGACCTTGCGCAAATTGGCGGTGAAGGTGGACTTATCGCCGTAAATGCCAAGGGCGAAGTTTGCTTGCCATTCAACAGTGAAGGTATGTACCGCGCTTGGATGGGGGGTGACGGCAAAATCCATACGGGAATTTATTGATTTACGTAAAAAACGTAAAATTCTTGACAAAATACGTAAAACATTGTAAGAGACCGCAATGCAGTGACGGGGTGCAACTCCCTGCTGATTGAAAACTGCAAGCGCGGGTATCGAAAGTCCTACGGTGCTATCAGAAACAGAGGACGGGTTAGCCGAAAGGCGCTCTGGCTTTGTCCCCCTTTTTATCAGATTAATATAAGATTACATCTGACAGGGACTTTAGCAGATTTTACTCTGCTAGCCATTGATGCCCCTGCCTTATGGAGAATTGATTTTCTCTATGGGGTAGGGGGTATCTTTGGCTTTTTTCCCCTAAAAGCCAGTTTTTACCTTTCATAATTATCTTTCAAAAAAATAAAAAATAACCCATTCACAAAACTGGAACAGCGTTGATCTCAAAAGCTCACGGCAATGCCACTACCGTTGCAGAACTTGACTCCTAGGAAAATAGATCTGCACTATGTCAAAGTAAAATAAAGATATCTGCAATACGACTACAAACGAAAAATAACAGTATTGATGCGATAAAGCTAAGCCAGAGAAAAGGAAAACGGGTTGTAAATTGTCAAGTTTTAAGGGATTATCCAAAGAGGAAGATGTTGTTTGTTTTCTTGGCAATATTTAAAACAACAATATATGACTGAACATTAGTCAGGGAAATGAAGCGCATAATTGAATTTATCACTATGGCAAATTTATAAATTTATAGAAAAAGACATCGCATATCTAAGAATTTTCATTACGTAAATTGGAATAATATCAATGTTTAAGAGAGTATTTTCTATCATCATAACTGTTCTTGTGACAGGAAATGTTGCATATGCAGATTGGGATTATACACTGTCTTGTCCAGACTCAGTTAAAATTGAAAAAAGAGGGCTGGACTTGGTTGATGATGGTTCAAAAGGGTGGGAAACATTAGATCGGAATAATGTTACGCTCTATCTTGACTCTGCTCAAATTTTTATCGGCAAGCCCGATAATAGGATTGAACGCAAACCGCCACCACTTTATATCAAAGCGCCTGATCGTCTTTGGCGCTGGAATGTTAGAAGTGAAATTGAAACCGAAAATATTGGTTATTGGTTAAGCTGTTCGTATCATAATGATGAGGTTCAACGTTATCAACGTATCGCCTTTAATATGAAACGTTGTCGGGTGGATAGAACCACTGATCCATATTATCGCACACATATAAAGGTTAGCTGTGAATCTAAACAGGCACAGTAAGCCCGTACTTATATGAGTTGTTCTAATGATATCCATGGTTCTAGAAATATCGCTTTGAAGGCTAGCGCCATGGATATCGCAAGTTCTTTACGACAGCTAAGAAGATTAATATAGGAGTTAACTTCCTTTGCCTATTGAAAAGGGATTATGTACCCCCGTCAAGAACGCTTTGCAGTATAGATTTTACATCAGTTATCAAATTGGCAGATTGCTCAAGAGATTTGTGATTGACTGCGGTGTTGTATTGGAAAAATACCGATGAAGTAGATTTGTTACGGCTAATTCTATCACGTCAATAAATCAGGCCGTATTAAATTGCCTGCCATACAGTTAAATTAAACGTCATACAGTTAAAATTGCCGCCATACAGCAAAATTAAACGACATAAATTTGGGTAAAAAAGTGCGAAATTAAAAGCGGAATTATTCCGCTTTTAACTGTTTATCAAAGTCGTGTTGCTGTTTATTGGACAGATGATGAAAGCGCGGATAATGCTGTCATCCAACCAATTGCCTCGCGCACGCTGTTGCAATCAAACCCAATGGTCACGCCGTCAATTCGCTTTGCAGGTGGCAAATGTTCTGCTTGGTCAGCAAGAGCAGGTATGGAACATTCAAATTTTACCATGAAGGGCGCTGCCACAGTAAACGTTTTCATTTCATTTTTGCGTTTTACGGCATTAAAGGCGGCAGCTTTGATCTTTTCACATGACTTTTGTGGCGACAAGGAACGTGCAGCACGGTTTGCCATAGCGTGTTTGACGACAGCAAATTCAGCGTGTGGAAAGAGTGGCTTATTTTGTTCTTCCATGCAGTTATCACCTGTAAGAAGACCAACAGGAATACCCAGTTCACCGGCATAAGCGCCATAAATTCCAGGTTCTCCCAAACGCTGGTCGCCCAGATAAACGGCGCGGAAAGCACGACTGTTTGTGGTATGAGCCAAAACACCATGCAAGCTTGCGCCAGCGTGATGCCCAACCAAAAACATCATGTCAAATCCACCATCGCGTAAACCGCATGCCATGTTTTGTGGCTTCGGTTTTCCTTGGATAAGCTCTGCCTCAGGATGCAGAAGTTCTGGTATCAGATTTACCATTGGGCCATGTGCATCATTAACAACAACTTCCTTTGCACCAGCATCAAAAGCACCTTTAATCGCCGCATTTACCTCATCAGTCATCAGGCGACGGGCGCGCTCATATTCTGTATTACCAGGCGAACATTGCTGACTAGTAACAACGCCTGCAACGCCTTCAATATCGGCAGAGATATAAATTTTCATAACATTACTATTCCTAATTTACGTTATTTTTTGTGCTCAATTGGCAGTTTTTCCAATTGGTAACAATCAAAAAGCTATCCTTCTGCACTTTATTATGTACGAAACATTATAATCAAGGCAAGAAAAAGTCGTTTTTCTTCAATGTTATCCTCTGTAACAAAGTTGTTATAAACTCTTGCCAATTTAATTAGTTTTTGACAATTTTACTCGTAATGAGTTGGATGATATTTTGTTATTCTGGTTTCAAGAGCCTTTGCGCTGAATAACCAAACCCCACACCCACTATCGACCATAGAATTGCTTGTATGCCCAAGCTTGCTAAACGAAAGTGCCATAAAACATCGGCGGAAAAGTTGCTTGGCACTTCATTAACTGGTGGCATTATCATAAAAACGATGCCCATAAAAACAATATAACAATATGCCGAAACGATAGATGTATTAAGACCACCATATTTGTTTTTAAATTTGTGGACACAAATATAAACCAAAACCATTGCAAGCAGCGATATCAAGATTAATAAGAAATAATCTTCTGTGCGGCTGACGATTGTTGTGGGACTGCCAACGCCGGGTGGGTTGGATGGATATTTCAATTGAGGTATCAAAATCACCGCTATAAAAGCTGACGCAGCCAAAACCAAGCTCATGTGCATAACCCCGATATTGCCGAGCCGACCATAGGCAAACGCGCAACATAACGAAAAAAGTCCTCCAATTGCGGCTCCGTAAACCGTAATACCAACGAGAAGTCCGATACCCGATTGTGTTTGACGGCTTACAAGTTCAGGTTCTGGAACAACGGTTTCACCATTATGTATTGCTTTGTCTTGTTCAACCTGTTCTTCAAATTGAATAGCACGATCAACATAAGGTTCACCGTAAAGGCGGGCAAAGCTGAATGCAACAATGCCAGCGATGAGGCCAATTAACATACCTCTATAAAGTAATGCACCCATGATTGTTCCCTTTTAATGGCAAGGAAAGCCAAGAAGGTGGCGTCCATCATGAACAAATTCATGGATCATTGAACCATTGAAGACCGATATGGCACCTTGTTCTGTCGTGATAAAATAAAGGGCGACAAGACAAATAAGACCACCAAAAAGTGTCCAAGGTAAAATGTGTTTAATAGGAAAGGATATTTGTTGTGGCGCAGTGGCCGTTCTGAGAAACATGAAAACCTCCTTAGGATGACGCGTCCTGAAGTTGAGAAAAAACATTCAAATCGAAGTTCTGGCTTCTGTTCCATGATTGGTAAACAGTTACAGTGGCGCGACCGCCCCGGATTGACACCGGGTTCCACGATATTGAATAGGGAAAAATGTAGCCTTCAGAATTACGCTTGTCAAAGTATATTTTGAGTGTTTTTATAAAATATATTTCTGAACGATATTAAAAAGATTGTGGGAGATTTTTTTGTCGAAAAATATTCTTTTAAGTCATGCAAAAACACAAGCACAAATAAAAGGGTATTTTCCTGGTAATATCGATTTAGATAGTAATATTTCCTTTCCCGTAGATTTTACAATTCCATTAAACGATGGAATACTTTGTTCTGACTTTTTACCTGCAGTTAAAACGGCTGAACATTTTGGCGTCCCGTTTATTATTGATAAAAATATTCCCGTGCCGGATTATGGGCGATGGCGCGGTTTGGCATTAAAAAACGTACAAAGCGATGAAAAGGATCATCTTCAACAGTGGCTGCAAGATCCTGCCGCCAACCCACATGGTGGAATATCCTATGCAAAACTCTATCAACAAACAGAAGTCTGGATAAAAAACTATGCAGGGCAGGGGCGCATATTAATTATCACAGATGCAAGTGTCATCCGCATGGTTATTTTAACAATCTTACAAGCGCCACTTGCATCATTGTTCGATATTGATGTTGCTCCTCTTGCTTTAATAAGAATTGTATCTCGCCATAAAA
This sequence comes from uncultured Bartonella sp., assembly GCA_946478235.1. Taxonomy (GTDB): domain Bacteria; phylum Pseudomonadota; class Alphaproteobacteria; order Rhizobiales; family Rhizobiaceae; genus Bartonella. Next base: position 1,150 of record CAMLBF010000010.1, on the reverse strand, counting down.
GATTGATATTAAAATTTTGAAATTATTATAATTATAAAAACAATAAAATATGTATTTTTATTGTGTGTTTTATATAAAATACAAATATAATGAAAATATATTTTAATTTTTAATATTTTTATATTTTTGAAAAAGCCTATATTTTATTTGTGCTATAAAGTAAACGAATAGATATAGGAGATTTTTATGTCAAATAAAGTTGCTGTTGTTACGGGTTCAGGTCAAGGTATTGGTCGGGCTATTGCTTTACGTCTGGCTAAAGATGGTTTCAATGTTGCTCTTGTTGACGTCAAGTTGGATAAGATAACAGCAGTTGCTAAAGAGGTTGCAGCGATTGGGCGACAAGCGACAACAATTACGGCTGATGTTTCACAGCGCGATGAAGTTTATGCCGCTATAGACAAGGCCGAAAAAGACCTTGGCGGCTTTGACGTGATGGTTAACAATGCCGGTATCGCACAAGTAAATGCTTTGGCAGATGTAACGCCGGAAGAAGTTGAAAAGATTTTCAAAATCAATGTGCAAGGTGCTTTATGGGGAATTCAGGCAGCAGCAAAAAAGTTTATTGCGCGCGGTCAAAAAGGTAAGATTATTAGTGCATCATCTATTGCAGGACATGAAGGTTATGCAATGCTTGGTATCTATTCGGCAACAAAATTTGCCGTTCGTGCGCTAACGCAGGCGGCTGCCAAGGAATATGCTTCAAAAGGTATCACGGTCAATGCATATTGCCCGGGCGTTGTGGGAACAGATATGTGGGTTGAAATTGATAAGCGTTTTTCAGAGACAACAGGCGCTCAGTTGGGGGAGACATATAAGAAGTTTGTTGGTGGGATAGCGCTTGGGCGTGCTGAAACACCTGAAGATGTCGCAAATCTGGTATCTTTCTTGTCGAGTCCGGATTCCGATTATATTACAGGGCAGGCTATTTTGACGGATGGTGGCATGGTTTATCGCTGATAGATCAACCAAAGCCAATAACCATTTTCTTTTCTTATATCAGCCGGTTACAAAACCGGCTGTTTTTATTTCAACTTTTTGGTTATTTTTATAAAGAATAGTCTTGCAATTGTGGCTGTGTTGGCGTGATTATTTCACCAGCACCAGCACCAGCACCAGCACCAGCACCAGCACCAGCACCAGCACCAGC
>CAMLBF010000009.1 GCA_946478235.1 uncultured Bartonella sp. | reverse complement strand
GCCTGAGCCTGAGCCTGAGCCTGAGCCTGAGCCTGAGCCTGAGCCTGAGCCTGAGAAAAAAACCACGGCTGTACAGGAAAATCCAGTACTAAAATCGGATACCAAGAAGAAGGTAAAGCCGACTTCGCCGGTTCAAGACGATAAACCTCGAACCTCATCAGCCAAAAAATTGGTGATTACGGATAAGGTCGCGGAAAAACAGATAGAAACGGTCCAGCCATCACCAGACGAACAACCGACAAAAAAAATGTCGTGGTTCGAGCGATTAAAAAGCGGTTTATCGCGTTCGTCAAAGCAACTTGGAGAGTCTATCGGGTCTATCTTTACCAAGAGAAAACTTGATGAAGATACGCTTCAAGATCTGGAAGATGTTCTTATTCAGGCCGATCTTGGTATTGAAACAGCAATGCGCATTACGGATACGCTTGCATCCGGTCGTTACGGTAAAGACATTTCTACTGATGAAGTGCGCACAATCATGAGCGACGAAATAAAGAAGGTTTTAGAACCTGTTGCTCGTCCGCTTGAACTTGATCTTAACTATAAGCCACACGTCATATTGGTGGTTGGTGTTAACGGAACAGGTAAAACAACGACAATTGGTAAATTGGCTGCCAAACTTACAGCCGGTGGACTAAAAGTTATGTTGGCCGCTGGAGATACATTTAGAGCTGCAGCAATTGAGCAACTTCATATCTGGGGAGAGCGTACGGGCTCACCGGTTGTTTCTACAAAACTTGGTGCAGATGCTGCAAGTTTGGCTTTTGATGCCTATGAAAAAGCTAAAGCTGCTGGAAGCGATGTGTTGATTATTGATACGGCAGGACGGTTGCAAAACAAGACTGAACTCATGGAAGAGCTTGCTAAAATTGTCCGTGTTCTCGGTAAGCATGATTCTGAAGCTCCCCATACAGTTTTACAGACACTTGATGCAACGACCGGTCAAAATGCACTAAACCAAGTCGAGATATTTAGAAATATTGCCGGCGTTAATGGCCTGGTTATGACAAAACTCGATGGCACCGCTCGTGGTGGTATCCTTGTGGCAATTGCCGCAAAATATAAATTACCGGTTTATTTTATCGGCGTTGGCGAGGGTATTGACGATCTGGAACCCTTTGCCGCCAACGATTTTGCCGAGGCTATTGCAGGAAAGCATGAATGAGTAAATCTATTTTCGAACCAGAGCCACAAGATACAAAGGCAGTTAAAAATCTGCATATGTCACCAACTTTGAAATTGGTTTTGGAAATGGGACCATTGGTCATATTTTTCTTTGCCAATTACAAAGGCGAATGGCTGTTGCAAAATATTGCTTTGTTCAAAAATTTTGATAAGCCGATTTTTCCTGCTACCGCCATTTTTATGGTGGCTATTGTTGTTGCATTGGCCGTGTCTTGGCTGATTGCGCGCAAAATTCCCATCATGCCACTTATATCAGGTGTCTTTGTGCTGATTTTCGGATTTCTCACGCTATGGCTGCATAACGATACATTCATAAAAATGAAACCGACGATTATCAATACACTGTTCGGTCTTATTTTGTTTGGTGGATTAGCCTTTAAAAAATCCTTGCTTGGATATGTTTTGGACTCTGCTTTTCAGCTTGATGAAGATGGTTGGCGGAAATTAACCTATAGATGGGCATGGTTTTTTATATTCCTTGCCGTATTGAACGAAATTGTTTGGCGCAATTTTAGCGATGATTTCTGGACCACTTTCAAAGTATTCGGGGTCATGCCAATAACAATCGTTTTCATGATAGCGCAAATGCCACTTGTCATGAAACATGCGACAACAGCTCTCGACGGCAAAGACAAAGAATACGATCAATAGATCGATATTCGAGCCAAATTGGTATGGAGATTGCTATGAAAGTCATCCAATTTATTTGCCGAAGCGATAATTTTGGCGTGCTTCTTCATGATGAAAACACTGGTTTAACGGCTGCAATTGATGCACCTGATGCACCATCCATCGACAATGCGCTAAAAGAACATGGGTATTCGCTTGATTTCATTTTTGTAACCCATCACCATATGGATCATATTGCTGGCATAAATTTTCTAAAAAGCCAGTATGGGGCTAAAGTTATTGGTCCGAGTGCTGAAGCTGATAAAATTACCGGAATAGATGAAGAGGTTGGTGACGGCTCTACAATTGACTTTGCCGGTCACAATGTAAAAGTTATCAGCACCCCTGGCCACACACTTGGATCCGTCTGTTTTTATTTGCCAGACGATAAGCTCGTTTTTACCGGTGATACACTGTTTTCACTGGGGTGCGGACGCCTTTTTGAAGGTACTGCGGAAATGATGTATTCTTCGCTTGAAAAGTTGAAAGCCCTACCCGACGATACAGAAGTTTATTGCGGTCATGAATATACCAAATCCAATGCTCGCTTTGCTAAAACAATCGATCCCGATAATATTGCTTTGATAAATCGTGCCGCTGCTGTTGATCGTCTTATCGCTGTTGGGGAATCGTCCTTACCAAGCACAATCGGGCTTGAAAAAGCTTGTAATCCATTTCTTCGTTGCAACGATCAGGCAATCCGTCAGACACTTGCAATGAATGATGCTTCAGATGTTGCTGTTTTTGCAGAAATTAGAAAACGCAAGGATCAATTCTAAATGTTTATAAAACGAATTATCATCGCCCTTTGTCTCATCGTCTGGCCTTTAAGTGCGTTTTCAGAAGAGGCTCCGAAAAAGCCCCAGAAAAATGACGAATTCTATATTTCTCCAACCAGTAATCCCAAAATTGTTGCAACTTATCCGTTGAATGAGGACTTTTTGGCCAAAATGGAAGCTATCCAGAAAGATATGGCAGATGCGTCAATAACGCTTTCTGAAGCTGATACTGGTAACGACAGCAGTATTGAGGGATTGACCGCAACCCTATCCAAAAATGCTAAAATTATGGATATTTTGAAAAAAAATGCGCTTGAGCCAAAAGACTATGTCGTTGGGTATTTGGCTTTGCAGGCAGCTTTAGCTGCGGCTTCTTCACTGGAAGATCAAGACGCTATTTTCGACGATAGTACAACTGTCTCAAAAGAGAATCTTGAATTTGGCAAACAATTTACAGACCGCATTCGTAAAGTTTTGGAACAATAAGAAATATAGCTATAACCTATTGTTTTATAATAGTTTATTTTGATTTATAGAACTATTTGAGCTGAATGTTTGTGGCTAAAAAACCACGCTGAATTTATCTTATCAACATAGGATCTAGCGGTTTTCCCGCCCAAATATGATGGCCTAATTGTGAATGATAGAAAAATAGCGAGTAACATTATTATGTTACCCGCTAATGAAATGCTTTGAGCACGTTATCAATCACTATATTCTGTCAGCCAATAAATCATTTAGCCGAATAATTTAAAGTCATTCCGTGAATGATTGAACCATTCTTCAGTCTGCATCTAGCTTTGCAATCGGCGACAAATATCATCCAATTGTTCGAGCGACGAATAATGGATTTTAACATCACCGCCTTTTTTGCCATGTTTGATGGCCACTTTCATACCGATAACATCGGCAAGTAGTTTCTCAAGCGACTTCGTATCTGCATCCTTTTCAGCAGGGGTACGCTTTTTTGCCTTTGGATTAGACTGTTCATTTGCCAGTGCTTCTGCTTGGCGCACCGAAAGCCCTTCCCTAATAATTCGCTCAGCAAGTGCCTGTGGGTCATCGACTGTAATAAGGCAACGCGCATGACCGGCAGAAAGCTGACCTTCATTGATAAATTGCTGAACCTTAGGAGGTAGCTTCAACAATCGAAGTGTATTGGCCACATGGCTTCGACTTTTGCCGATAACTTGTGCGAGATCCTGTTGTGTATAGTCATGCTCATCAATCAGCTGTTGGTAGCCCATACCCTCTTCTAGTGGATTAAGATCAGAGCGTTGGACATTTTCAATAATAGCCAATTCCAGAGCTGTACGATCATCAACATCACGAACTATCACTGGTAGACTGGTTAAATTAGCGCGCTGCGCTGCTCTCCAACGACGTTCGCCAGCAATCAGCTCAAACCTGTTCGGATGATCGGAAGATGGACGCACAACCACCGGTTGAACAATTCCGTGTTCTCGTATCGATTGAGCAAGATCATCCAATTCTGAATCAGTAAAATGCCGACGTGGGTTTTGTGGATTACGGGAAATAAACTCTATCGGTACCTGACGTTCAGACACGATCATCTCTTGCGGTTGAGATGACGGCTTGCTTACACCAAGATCAATATCTCCAATGAGTGCGGCTAATCCCCGACCTAACCGTTTTCTAGATTGATCATCGCTCATTTGATTTCCCTTGTTTATTAATTCATAATTATAGATTAAGCGGCTCTTAAACGCCGTTCACGTTGAATAACTTCAGAAGCCAATTGCAGATAAGCTTGGCTACCAGCACATTTTAAATCATAAAGAAGTGCAGGCTTACCGAATGATGGTGCTTCAGAAATTCGAACATTGCGCGGAATAACAGTCTTATAAACTTTGTCCCCCATAAATGATCGAACATCATCGACAACCTGATTTGAAAGGTTATTACGCCCATCATACATAGTTAAAACAATGCCTTGTATTTCAAGCGTTGGGTTAAGTGAACCACGCACCTGTTTCACAGTTTCAAGCAACTGACTAAGACCTTCCAAGGCCAAAAACTCACATTGCAGTGGGACAAGAACAGAATTGGCTGATCCCATAGCATTCAATGTCAATAAATTGAGGGAAGGTGGACAATCTATCAATATATAAGTGAATTTTTCAGTCACCGACTGATCACCACGTAACGCCTTTTGTAAGCGTGTTATACGATCCTGAGCAGGGGCTATTTCCATTTCAACGCCCAGTAGATCAAGCGTAGACGGAACAACAAATAGGTTTGGAACTTCCGTTGCCAACGCCGCATCTGTAACTGATGCACCATTCACCAGGACATCATAAGATGACAGCGAACGATTATTACGGTCAATGCCAAGACCAGTACTGGCGTTACCTTGTGGATCAATATCCATAACCAAAACTGTCTCGCCTATTGCTGCAAGAGCCGTTGCCAGATTGATGGCGGTTGTGGTTTTACCAACCCCACCCTTTTGGTTTGCAATGGCGATAATACGTGTTTCGCTCATCTTAATTCACCCTTTGCGCTGACGGACATTATTAAATTTTAAAATGACCGACTTCTCATCTATTTTGCTATTAAATTTTTCAAAATCAAAAAGCCAATCCACACGCGCTTCTTCAAGTTCGCTGGCATAATCCTGCCCCTTTTGAAACAGCGCTGTCGTTCCTTTTTCAAGCCACGGCTGACACAACTCAAACAGCTTTTTCAACGAAGCCAAAGCACGCGAGCTGATAACTTGAATATTATCTATCTCTAGGTAACAATCTTCTATGCGGCGTTGATATACGGTTGCTGGTAAATCCAACTCTGCAATAACACTACGTAAAAACGATGCCTTTTTGCCATTGCTTTCAATAAGTTTTATATGGCCGTTACAATTTTGCTTTAAGAATATAGCGGTAACGATACCTGGAAAACCACCACCAGAACCTATATCACACCAGTTACTAGCATCCATATACAATGGATAAACCTGCGCGCTGTCCAAAATATGCCGTGTCCATAACTGCGGCAAGGTTGCATTGGCTATCAAATTGATATGCGGTTGCCATTTTCTAACCGCTTCTTCATATTTCACTAGCAGTTCCACAGTTTCACGTGAAACAGCAGGAAATATATTCTGCAGACCCTCATATTTTAAAGCTAATGTGTCGCTCATTACGCGCTCTTTTTGCTTTGGTTACGCAATCGTTGAATATGCGTAATAATGAGAGACAATGCTGCAGGTGTCATTCCGTCTATCTTTTGCGCATCGGCAATAGATTTTGGCTCCCTGAGCTTTATTTTAGCTTTTAACTCATTAGATAAACCCGAGATATGATCGAAATCTAAATCATCAGGAATATGCAGTTGTTCATCTCTTTGCATATTTGCAATATCTTTAGCCTGACGATCGAGATAAACAGCATATTGTGCTTCTATTTCAATAGCTTCCGCCGTTTTTCTATCAATATTATTAAGCTCTGGCCATATCTCAGCAAGCTGGTTTAATGACATATCAGGGTAAGCTAATAAGTCATACGCACTACGACGAACACCATCATGTTTTATTTGTATCCCCTTATCGGACGCTTCATTTGGTGTCATATGAAGTGACTGACATAATTCTCGTGCTTGTGCTATCAACCGCATTTTCTCATTAAACCGCGTTAGACGATGCGAACCAACGAGATGCCATTCATCACCAAGAGAGGTTAAACGTTCGTCAGCATTATCTGCGCGCAATGACAAACGAAACTCAGCACGCGAGGTAAACATTCTATAAGGTTCACTAACGCCTCGCGTTATCAGATCATCAATCATCACACCAATGTAAGCCATAGAACGGCTAATAATCATTGGTTTTGTGTCTGAAGCGTAATTTGCTGCATTTGCTCCGGCAACCAACCCTTGGGCCGCTGCTTCTTCGTAACCAGTTGTTCCATTGATTTGTCCGGCCAAGAATAGACCAGACAATGCCTTTAATTCCAGACTAGCATTCAACTGACGAGGATCAATAAAATCATATTCAATTGCATAACCAGGTTGAAGAACTTTTACGTTTTCCAATCCTTCGATAGTTTTCAAAAATGCATATTGAGCATCTTCAGGTAGGGAAGTAGACACACCATTAGGATAAACTGTGTCGTCATCTAATCCCTCCGGTTCTAAAAATATCTGATGCCCATCACGTTCACCAAACTTTACAATCTTATCTTCAATAGATGGGCAATATCGTGGACCTATTCCTTTAATTGCACCCGAATACATTGCTGAGCGATGCAAATTATCCTGAATGATCTTATGCGTTTTTTCATTCGTACGTGTAACTGCACATTCTATTTGCGGTGTTTCAATTTTATCTGTCAAAAATGAAAAAGGAACAGGATCTTCATCTGCACATTGTTTGGCAAGACTATCCCAATCTATCGTTTTTTTACTCAATCGGGCAGGGGTACCTGTTTTCAAACGACCTAGTTTTATTTCATAACTAGCCAAACGTTCACCAAGCCTATCACTTGGTTCTTCACCCATTCTTCCAGCTGGCCAAGTCTTTTCGCCAATATGAATAAGCCCGCGAAGAAATGTACCGGTTGTTAGAACAACGGCTGCAGATTTTATTTCTCCATGATTTCTTCCGACGACACCATTGACCACTCCATCATTAACTAAAAGATCAATAACTTCATCTTCGATAACAACAAGATTCTCTTGTTCACGAATGAGGTTTTGCATCGCCAGCTTATAGAGTTTTCTATCTGCCTGTGTGCGTGGTCCTCTTACCGCAGGACCTTTCCGTCGATTTAATAGGCGAAACTGTATTCCTGCCTGATCGGCAGCACGCCCCATCAATCCGTCAAGAGCATCGACCTCCCTAACAAGATGACCTTTACCAAGACCGCCAATTGCTGGATTGCATGACATTGTACCAATTGTCGAAAAATGATTTGTCATGAGTGCTGTACGTGCACCAATACGTGCTGAAGCAGATGCCGCTTCACAACCCGCATGTCCGCCACCAACAACAATAACATCAAATTTATCTAACAATTTTATTCCAGCCGTCACTTCTGTACCCGTTTCACGTGAAACATGGACCAATTACAATTTATTACAGGAATCAAGTTTACTTCAGTAAGCAATACTGTTGGTCTTTAACACACTGATTGTTTCACGTGAATCATTATTCAAGTCAATTCACCGAAAAAGACAAATGTTTCACGTGAATCATTATTTACCGACGCAAAATTGCGAAAATATGACATCAAGAATATCTTCAACATCAATGTCACCAGTAATGCGCCCCAACATATCACTTGCTCTACGCAAATGTTCAGCCCTAAGTGTTAAATCAAGATCTTTTAACATCAAGGCAGAATCTATTTCACTGATAGTTTCTTCTAAAAGATCAAACTGGCGCTTTCTCGCTGGTACCAAATCACCAAGTGATTCTGAAAAACTACTACAAAAATCAATCAGCTTATTCAGAAACTCTTCAAATCCTTCACCAGTCTCAGCTGATAACTGAATTGGCCATCTGCTATGATCACCTCTAACAAGATCAACTTTATTTCCGAGACGCCATATCTCTGCATTGTTATCCGCTGGCAGCGTTATTTCAACTGGTGCACTCATATCCTCAATATGGAGAATAAGATCAGCTTCTTGTAGCCTCTTCAATGCAGTATCAATACCGATCTTTTCCACTTTATTAGCTGTGTCACGAATACCTGCCGTATCCGTAACCAATACCGGTAAGCCAGCCAATATCAATCGAATTTCCAAAGCATCACGGGTTGTTCCTTCTTCATCGGTAACAATCGCGACGTCCCTTCCTGCTAACCTATTGATTATACTAGACTTTCCAGAATTTGGTGCACCGGCGATAACAATTTTAATACCTTCACGCATCGCCTGCGCACGATAACCATCGGCCACGTGTTTCTTTATGGCTGAACTTAACAGCTTTAATTTATCCCATATTTGATCAGAGACAGAATCGGGAATATCCTGCTCTTCAACAAAGTCCAATTCCGCCTCTATCATTGCTCTTGCTCGAAGTAATTCTTGGCGCCATTCTCGATAAAGCTCTGCTAGCGCACCACTGGCACCCATAACAGCCAGCCGACGTTGACTTTCTGTTTCAGCGTCAATGAGGTCAGCGAGACCTTCTGCCTCTGTTAAATCCAATTTACCGTTCGCAAATGCACGTTTGGAAAATTCCCCAGCTTCAGCAATTCGACAATTTTCAAATTTTGATAATTCATTCAAAAAACGCGCAACAACTGCCTTACCACCATGCAGATGAAATTCTACACAATCTTCACCGGTAAAACTGTTTGGTGCTGGAAAAAATACCGTTAACGCAGAATCCAGAAATTCATGTTCGAGAGAGTAGAGTGATCCATATGCCATCATACGGGCAGGGGGCACCTTGCCGCGAATACTTTTGATAATATTCTGAACCTCATTACCGGATACGCGTATCACCGCGACACCACTTGGAAGTTTCCCACTAGAAAGGGCAAATATCGTATCCAATTTTATCTCCTTCCTCGCACCACCGCGTAACTCTACTAACTAAGAAGCCAAACCACTTTTCTCAATATAAAAGAAAATCCGCCCGATTTTTTACCGGACGGATTTAATCATGCAAACCAATATAATTATATCAAGTGTTCATTGAATCGAAAAATTCACCATTGGTTTTGGTCTGTTTCAATTTATCGATCAAAAATTCGATTGCATCCGTTGTTCCCATAGGCGCAAGAATTCTACGTAAAACAAATATCTTCTGCAGATCTTGGCGGGATACCAACAAATCTTCCTTACGTGTACCGGATTTCAAAATATCCATTGCAGGGAATATACGCTTATCTGCAACTTTACGATCAAGTACGATTTCTGAGTTACCTGTACCCTTGAATTCTTCGAAAATTACTTCATCCATACGACTACCGGTATCAATCAATGCTGTAGCAATAATGGTTAGTGATCCGCCTTCTTCAATATTACGGGCAGCACCAAAAAATCTCTTTGGACGCTGTAACGCATTTGCATCAACACCGCCGGTTAAAACCTTACCAGATGATGGCACAACCGTATTATAGGCGCGGCCAAGACGAGTTATTGAATCCAAAAGAATGACAACATCGCGGCCATGTTCAACGAGTCGCTTAGCCTTTTCGATAACCATTTCTGCAACCTGTACGTGACGGGAAGCCGGTTCATCGAATGTTGAAGACACAACTTCGCCCTTCACGGAACGCTGCATGTCTGTCACTTCTTCTGGACGTTCATCAATTAATAGAACAATTAAAAAACATTCCGGATGATTGGCTGTAATAGAATGAGCAATGTTTTGTAATAGAACTGTTTTACCGGTTCTTGGTGGTGCAACAATCAAGCCACGTTGCCCCTTACCCAAAGGAGAAACCAGATCAATCACACGTGCCGACATATCTTTACCAGTCGGGTCTTCCAGTTCCATTCTCAAACGTTCATTTGGATATAGAGGAGTCAAATTATCAAAATGGATCTTATGACGGATCTTTTCCGGATCTTCAAAATTGATTGTATTGATTTTCAGCAGAGCGAAATACCGCTCGCCCTCTTTAGGGCTACGAATAGGACCTTCAACAGTATCGCCGGTTTTAAGTGAGAAACGACGAATTTGGGATGGTGATAGATAGATATCGTCTGGACCTGGAAGATAATTTGCATCTGCCGAACGTAAAAATCCAAACCCATCGAGAAGAACTTCTACGACACCTTCACCGATAATTTCGACATCTTGAAGGGCCAACTTTTTAAGAATGGCAAACATCAGTTCTTGCTTACGCATCAAGGAAGCGTTTTCAACTTCCAATGATTCCGCAAAAGCGACAAGTTCAACGGGTGTTTTGCTCTTCAGCTCTTGTAATTTCATCTGTTGCATTTCTTGCATAAATATCTGCTCTTATTGTAGATGGAGAGCCATTTTCCATTTGATTGTTCCAATTTTTGGAAAGCATGGAAAATAGAAAAAGAAAATTTCTTATCTGTTATCCCTCAATTTTTGATAAATCAAGTTGTTTTCATTAAAACGGTTTTACAATCACAGCAATAACCGCGATTATCATCAAAACGGTTGGCACTTCGTTCAAAATACGCCATGTTTTTTCCGAAAAGTTATTTCGATCTTCAGCAAAATGGCGCACACCACGCGATAATACACCGTGAAAACCGGATAATAAAACCACGGCTGTCAGTTTGAAATGTAACCAACCACCATGAAACTGGTAAACTTCCCAAGCCATCCATAAACCAGTTATCCATGAAACGATCATTGCCGGATTGATTATAGCCCGTAATAAGCGACGTTCCATAATTTTAAACGTTTCTGATTGTTGACTACCAATCTCTGCGCGGCAATGATAAACAAATAATCGTGGCAGATATAACATTCCCGCCATCCAGCTTATAACAGCTATAACATGAACCGCTTTTATCCATAAAACAGCATTAGGATAATCGTCTGGATTCACGTGAAACAACCCCCACAAAACTATAACAACTATCAATATTGAAACAACAGCACGCAACCATATTGTACCTGTCGTCATAGGTTTATGAGACGATTTCATTGATTAAAACTCCTGACTTGTTTCACTAGTTTTTCCACATTTTCTATCGGTGTTTGTTGTGGAATACCATGACCAAGATTAAATATCAGCGGCTCATTGGCTAAATGTTTCAAAATAGCCTTAACGCCATCATCCAAAGCTTCACCACCGGCAACGAGTCTTAATGGATCAAGGTTTCCCTGAATAGGTGTTTTTTTCTGCAGCTCTTTAGCCAATGAAATTGGTACAGACCAATCAAGGCCAACAGCTGTTACACCAGTTTTTTCAGCATAATCCTTATAAAGCGCACCAGCCCCTTTTGGAAAACCTATAATAGGAACGTCTGTATAGACTGACCTTATTCGGCTAACCATACGTTTTACGGGTTCTATGGCATAGGCTTCAAAGCTTGCTTCATCAAGAATACCCGCCCAAGAATCAAAAATCTGTACAACATCTGCACCAGCTTCAATCTGATGTATGAGATAATCTGCTGAAACATCTGCAAGATTGTCTAATAACATCTTCATTTCTTGGCGATAACGAAATCCAAATAAACGGGCGGGTGCCTGATCCGATGTACCACGACCAGCTATCATATAGGTCGCCACAGTCCATGGTGCACCACAAAAGCCAATGAGGGTGGTGTCTTCAGGTAAACCCTTTTTCAACAATCGCAATGTTTCAAAACTTGCCGATAATCTATCCTGAGCCTTTTCAACGTTTAATCGTGCAATGTCATCTAAGGATAAAGGATCGAGTATCGGACCTTCACCTTCTTCAAAACGAAGATTTCGACCCAATGCATGGGGTACAACCAAAATATCAGAAAACAGAATAGCAGCGTCAAAACCAAATCGTCTAATAGGCTGCATTGTCACTTCAAATGCCAATTCAGGATTATAACACAGATTAAGAAAGCTTCCTGCTTGTTCACGAATTTTTCGATATTCAGGCAAAAAACGTCCTGCTTGTCGCATCAACCAAATGGGTGGTGATGAAACTCTTTTTCCTTGTAAAACGTCGAGGACCTTTTTTGTCATTGTATGCACTCACTTTTCCAACAGGCCTTTTAAAGAAAGAAATACTTTTAAAAAGGGATTCTGATTCTTAGAGTCTGTGTTTACTGTTAATTATTTATTAACCAAGTTTTTTCCACAAAAGTCATGGATTTTTTTTATAATTTTTCAAATTGATGATTCAATGGCTGGCAAATTATCAAAAATGGAAAATAATCTTATAAAAACAATTTATTTAATGAATGAGATTTTTACGGCTAATCTCTTAAAAAAATTGCCTCACAACGGAAGTTATCCCCGTAATTAAAAAATTAACTTTTAACTTTCCCACAGCCTCCAAGGTTGTGTATAACATTCATGAGTTATCCTCTGATTTTTAAGATTGTGGGAAACGCACACATACTTTGCACTATTATCAACAACCACCTGTGAATCATGTGAAAAAAAATGAAAATGGACTTCCATTTATATATGATTTCTGACGCAACTGGGGAAACTCTAATCGCTGCAGCAAGAGCCGTTGCATCACAATATGAAGAAGCGCGGGCGATAGAGCATATCTATCCGATGATTCGTAATGATGCGCAATTACGCGAGGTTATCACCCATATTGGTCGTGAACCCGGCATTGTTCTTTATACAATTGTTGACGATCATATGGCTAAAGAACTTGATTCTGCCTGCCAAGCAATTGGTGTCCCAGCCGTTTCGGTTCTTGATCCATTGTTTAGAGCGTTTCATTCTTATTTAGGAATTTCAGCAAATCGGCGCGCCAGTGCACAACATGAATTAAATGCCGATTATTTCAAACGGATTGAAGCGCTGAATTACACAATGGATCATGACGACGGGCAATTGACTGATGGACTGTCTGATGCAGATGTTATTCTTGTCGGCATTTCAAGAACATCAAAGACACCAACCAGCATCTACCTTGCTAATCGCGGTATAAAAACAGCCAATGTTCCACTTGTACCATCGGTTGAACCGCCAGCAGAATTATTCGAGGCTAAAAATTCTCTTATTGTGGGGCTTATAGCATCTGCCGAGCGGATTAGTCAGGTAAGACAAAGCCGCGAAATTGGTGGTGGGCTTATGACGGAAAGCTATACCGACCGCGGCAATATTGCCCAAGAACTTATTTATGCGAGAAGAATTTGTGCGCGTAATAACTGGCCAGTGATAGACGTAACAAGGCGTTCAATTGAAGAGACAGCCACCGCTATCCTAGAATTATATGCCCGTACTCAAAAAGAGTAACAGTCTGTTTAAAAGATATAATCATGCATAAAAACACACTCGTTCTTGCTTCATTGAGCCCTTTTCGCGCGCAATTATTGAAAAATGCTGGTTTAACATTCGGTGTTGAAGGTGCTGAAATTGACGAAAGACAATTGGATGCAACTTTCGGCGATATTACACCGAAAGAATTGGCACTGAAATTGGCGGAAGCGAAAGCAAAAGATGTATCCCGCCGAATTCCTCAATCCGTCATTATCGGGTGCGATCAAACGCTGGAATTTGAAGGACAAGTTCTTCATAAAGCACCTAATTTGGAGGAAGCTTACCACCGGCTTACCGCGCTTTCAGGCAAAACACATTATCTTCATAGCGGAATTGTTCTGGTAAAAAATGGTGAAGTGATCGCGGCAGATGTTGCTACAGCGTCCATGAAAATGCGCGCGCTTTCAGACAAATTTATACAACATTATCTTGCAAATGTTGGTGAAAAGATATTGGGAAGTGTAGGTACCTATCAGATAGAGGGTGAAGGTATCCAATTGTTTGAAAAAATTGAAGGCGATTATTTTACAATAATTGGCTTACCGCTTTTGGTATTGTTAAAAAATCTTCGTATATTGGGAATCATTGATAAATAAGATGGTAGATGAAAAAAATCATCAAGCTCCGCACGCTTTTGTAACAGGCTATCCAGTACTCCATTCACGTTCGCCACAAATCCATCGTTTCTGGCTGAAAAAATATAATATATCTGGTCAGTATGATCCGATAGAAGTAGCGCCGGAAGAGTTTTCCAACTTTATCAATACACTGCAAAATCAGGGCTTTTGTGGAGGTAATGTTACAATACCGCATAAAAGTGAAGCTTTTCGCCTTGCGGAAAAAAGGGATGCCATTGCAACAACAATTGGTGCGGCCAATACATTGTGGTTTGAAAACAGGCGTCTTTGCGCAACCAACACGGATGGTTATGGATTTGCCGCTAATCTTGATGACTTTGCACCGGGTTGGGCAGGCGGTACCGCTTTGGTAATCGGTGCAGGTGGAGCATCACGCGCTGTTATCTATACTTTGAAACAACGTGGTTTTGACCGTATTTATCTGGTTAACCGTACAAAAGCCCGTGCTGATGAACTTGCCGAGCATTTTGGTAAACCTGTTCAAGCCCATTTATGGGATAAATTGGATAGTTTGGTGCGCGAGGTCGATTTTATCGTCAATACAACATCTCTTGGAATGGAAAACAGATTTAATACACCTGGCAATGAAACCTTTATCAATCTCGATTCCGCCAAGCCTACAGCCCTTGTTACAGATATTGTTTATACGCCACTTATTACGCCTATTTTAGCACAAGCACAAAAGCTTGGACTCAAAACGGTTGATGGTATTGGTATGTTGTTACATCAGGCAGTACCTGGATTTGAACGTTGGTATGGTGTTAGACCAGAAGTTGATGAACAATTAAGATCAGAAATATTGCGTAGTATGGGTGAAAAATGATTGTTCTAGGGCTTACCGGCTCAATCGGCATGGGAAAATCCACGACAGCAAAATTCTTCAAACAGAAGGGTATTCCTGTTTATGATGCCGATGAAACGGTGCATCAGCTCTATCAGGACGAAAGTGTTATAAAACGCATTACAGCAATTTTTGATGATTGCTTGACTGATAATCACATAGATCGGGCTAAGATTTCACGGCAAATTGTGCAAGAGCCTGCAAAGCTTGTTTCATTGGAAAAGATTATTCACCCATTGGTGCGTGAAAAAGAAAATGCCTTTGTTGCAACACACCGTGAAAATGGCGACAAGCTTGTTGTGCTTGATATACCTTTATTGTTTGAAACGGGTGGGCTGGAACGGGTTAATAAAATTGCCGTTGTTTCAGCACCTTTGGAGATACAACGTCAACGAGTGTTGCAGCGCGATGGTTGGACAGAAGAAAAATTTCAGGCAGTGTTAGCCCGTCAAATACCAGATAACGAAAAACGTATGAGAGCTGATTTTATCATCGATACCAGTAAGGGCTTGGAATATGCTGAAAACGAAGTCGATAACATTATTAGCCATTTAATGGGTGGACGTTGATAAAGGGGCATACTGACCCTGCTCGGTCGTGTTAAAAGGCAGTTTTCCTTGGCAGAATTGATGAGAGGGACAGCCTATTTTACACAATTGTGCATTAAAACGGCCTATGACAGAAAATGTCTGAAATAGAGTTTCAGATCGCGTGCCAGTTAGGTTTATTGTGACAAAATATTGCGAAAGTGGATAAAACCACTATGCAATTCTGAACTTCATTTATAAACTTTCGATAGGATACAAAAGAAAGCTGTTTTTATGCGTGAGATAATCTTTGATACGGAAACAACGGGACTTCATAAAGAAACCGACCGCGTTGTTGAAATCGGTTGCGTTGAAATGATCGACCGCTATCTCACGGGAAAAACATTCCATGTATATTTGAATCCTCAGGGTGTCATTATTCCAGATGAAGTTGTAGCAGTTCACGGATTGACCAATGAACGGTTAAAAGATGAGCCAAAATTTGAAGAAGTTGCCGATGACTTTCTAAATTTTATCGAAGGCGCAACACTTATCGCCCACAATGCCAGTTTTGACCTTGGCTTTCTCAATGCAGAACTTGGTAGAATAAACAAACCATTGATTAGTGTTGATCGTATTATCGACACATTGGCCATGGCACGAAGAAAATTTCCCATGGGGCCAAATTCTTTGGATGCTTTGTGTAAACGTTTCGGCATAGATAATTCACGCCGTACCCTTCACGGTGCATTGCTCGACTCTGAAATTCTGGCAGATGTTTATATTGAGCTTATTGGTGGCAAACAGGGTGCATTGGGTTTTGGTGGCGTAAATACCGACAGAAAATCCAACGAAAATGAGGGTCAGGGTAAAATTGTTCTGAAAGCGCGCCCTCAACCATTGCCAAGTCGATTAAGCGAAGCAGACAAGGCAGCCCATGATGCTTTGCTTACAAAAATTGGCGAAAATGCCATGTGGAGCCACATTAAAGATTGAGCCGAGTGTCTTTGTGGCTCAATCTTTTAATTTTACTTTAGTGATAAAGTCGTCGAATTATTGCAAACTTAACAACCACAACCCGATAACTGTTTTTTGCGGTTTTCCCAGTCAACCGAATCGAGCTTTAGCCCGTGGAAACCTGCATAAGGCGAACGTTCTGGCTGTTTCCAGCCCTCAAGAAGCGCTTTGTCTACTTTGTGTATTTCAATACCAATAGGATGACACGTTTCCAGCGGATCGCGCGCATCTGGTCCCCACAGATCAATGGAAAGGTCTCCTCCTGGGCAACATGACAATGCACATAAAACATTGATTTCTGTAAAAAATGTCAAATGGTCACCTGGTTTTGCTGGGCAGTCTTTCATAAAATACTGGTCATCGCTGTTAAGACCTGTGCATTGGAAGATATTAAGCACATCATGGACATCAAATTCAGTAAGACCGAGTGGCAATACCGCACGTGTTAAATTTGAATGGCAATGAAAGTTAAAATCTTTGCCGGTCAATAATCTGTTTACATAAGGGTCACACCGTGTGCCGAGAAGGTCATGAATTCTGCCACCGTCCTCATCAACACCATAATTTGCCAGCGTGTCTTCTATAATGGTTACCATTGGGCGGATAAACGGTAAATTCGACCATAAACGGTCATAAGTGCTGACATGAGCCCGTTGTAATTGCCGTGTCCGTGCCGCCCACATACGTTCACGAGGATCATCAGATGACCATATATTAAAATCGCCAACTTGCGGGCCTTCCAAAGTTTTTACGCGGAAGACATGACCAGCTGGAACTTTCCATGCTTTCGCGTCCCGTATCGGAATGACAATTTCATCAATAAGTGTATCGGGTCCCACCGCGCGGGCAATACGGTCATAAAATTCTTTATCAACCGTTAGTGCCGATCCTTCTTCGGCTCTGTAAGCAGCTTCCCTATAAGCCATAATTTACCTCCATTAATAAGCTTTCAAGTGGTTGTTCATCATCAATTGAAGATGTGATGAGATATTTTTCAGAGTCATCGAGATAGTCGCTCAAGGCTTGTTTCGCTTTGTCGAATTGATTGGTCGATAACAGTTGCCAAATCTCGAATTCACGTTTCACCCATTGTGTTTGAAACGATAATTCAAGCGGACCGGAAATGAAGATCAAACGCAATTGAGGAATGATCGTCGAAAACATTTGATCAATGCGTTCGCTTTTGTGCAGTGTTACAATATGCTGGTGAAAAATAAGACTGTATGTTCCGATACTTTTTGCCTGAGAAGAAACAACGGCTTTTTCTTCGCAAGCGATCAGTTGTCTCATCTTATCAAGCCATTCAGTGGTGATGCCTTCCTGATGATCGAGCGCGGAGAGTTCAAGAAGACGCCGAACAACAAAAATATCTTTCATATCAGCGAGCGTCATTCGCCGTATGCGGACACTTTTGTTTCTTTCCTGTGTGACTAAGCCTTGCATGTGTAGCAATTGGAAGGCTTCGCGCAATGTATTGCGCGAAACTTTGTATTTTTCCGTGAGTTCTGTTTCGATAAGGCTGGTACCGGAAAGAAGCTGCCCACGAAAAATGTCTTCACGTATTGCAGCACTAATTCTGATAGAAGCGGATTCTTTTGTCATATTTTTATCCTGTTATTAAACCGCTGGTTTGAAGGAATTTTTTGACACGCAAAACGGATCCTCCCAACAATACTTCCGGTGTGGAGTCACAAATGATGGAACCGTTTTCCATAAAAATGATCCTGTCGGAAATATCGAAAGCAAACCTCATTTCGTGGGTAACGATCACCAAAGTAGTGCCAGCCTGTGCAAGTTTTTTGATGACTTCGAGCACTTCGCCGACCATTTCTGGATCAAGAGCAGATGTTGGCTCGTCGAAAAGAATAATTTTCGGTTGCATCATCATCGTTCTGGCAATTGCAACGCGTTGTTGTTGACCGCCAGACAATTGGTGAGGATATTTTAAAGCATGATGTGCCATGCCAACTTTATCGAGATATGCATAGGCATAGGGTGTCAATTGCACCCGTGTTCCTCGCTTATGATAAAGTGCGGCAAGCAATACATTATCGAGCACGGTGAGATGATGAAAAAGATTGAAGCTCTGAAAAACCATGCCAATGTCAACAATCATTGAGCGGTCTTGCCAGAATGTCAAATGCCCTGAAGGTTTTTGTTCGGCATGGATAAACTTTTTGCCATGTAGCAAAATTTCGCCTTGGTTGGCTTTTTCCAAGCCGTTGAGCAAACGGATCAATGTCGTTTTTCCAGAACCGGAAGGACCGATAATTGAAATGACCTCTCCATTTTTGACTTCAAGGTTTATATCGGATAGCACTTTATGCGTTCCATAAGACTTTGAAAGTTTACGCGCGTCTAGTGCTAAAATAGCGTCATTTTGTTGAGATAGATCCGAAAATTTCAGATTTTGTCCAATGCGTTTTCGAATTGTTTCGTCGTCAATTGTGCCGATTTTTTGTGATTTGAAACGTACATCACTGCGTTTTTCTATCCATCGTAATGCCACGCTAAAAACCGTGACGATGGCAATGTAATAAAAAGCCACGGCCGCCATCGTTTCGAGAACAAGAAAGTTTTGCGTGTAAAGACGTTGGCCGACGACAAGAATTTCCGCCAATGAAACGACCGAAACAAGCGACGTTAGCTTGACGATAGTGACAAATTCATTTGCCAAAGTCGGCATAGATATTTTTAACGCTTGCGGAACAATAATCAGTTTTTGTAATCCGAAAAATTTAATGCCAAGCGACTTTGCCGCTTCAGTTTGTCCAGGGGGAACTGATATTAGCCCCCCACGGTGGATTTCTGCCATATATGCCGCTTCGCTTAGTACAAGCGAAATGAGCCCAGTAATGAACGCGCTTGATAGTATTGTGCGCGTTGAAGGAAATATCTGTGGTAGGCAGGATACAAATATTAGCAGAACCAATAAGGGTAAACTGCGGAAAAACCAGATATAACCACTGGCCGCTAGTGAAATAACTGTTTTATCGGACAATTTTGCCTGAGCAAGAATAAAGCCAATAGTTGCCGCTATAAGCCAACTCAGAACACTCAGTTCAATGACCAATAATGTTGCAAACCAGAAATTTGAATCCACAAGCAGGCCGAATGTATAATGCCAATCGAACGCCATAGTATCGTTCCACTTTGCCAGATTTATTTCAGCTTGTTGATGGCAGTATCAATATCGTTCTGATCTGGCGCAAAAAAGTGATATTTTTCCAGTAATTTGGCATAGCTTCCATTTTGCCGGATAGCCTCGAAAGCCTGTGAAATTTGCTTGCTGATATCTTTATTGTTTTTGCCAACGCCAATTCCGATGAGTACCGGATAAATCAATTCATGGCTTGTTACCTGAAATTGGTCAGGAAACCGCTCCATGACACTTGCAATCACGCTGGCATCAGACATTTGCACATCAATTGTACCTGAGCGTAATGCCTGTGTGACCTGCGGATCGGTATCATATTCGTTGACGACCAACTGAGCTTTGCCATTTTTGCTACAATAGTTGGTTGAAAGCGCGCGCAGAGATGGAACCCACGCACCGCCGCGGATTGAGCCTACTGTTTTACCGCATAAGTCATTTTCTGTTTCTGGTTGGAAGGAAGACCCTTTCAAAACCATCATCGAATTGCCCGTTTTTATATAAGGAATAAAATCGAGGACTTTGCTTCTTTCTTCTGAAATGAACATAGCCGAGGCAATAATGTCGAATTTGAACGACCTAATTCCAGTAATTAGACTGGAAAAACGGGTATCTACAAAATTCGGTTGTAGCCCCATTTGTTTTGCAAGTAGCCGTGAAAATTCCACATCGAAGCCGGCCGGTTTATTGTCGCTCATGTAAGCATAGGGTGGATAAGTCAAATCGGAACCAATGGATAGTTTATCTTTTTCTAGCAATTCAGCAGAAGCCTGAAAGCTAAAAAAAAGAAAACCAATACAAAAGTATATCCCTGTTTTTATGTAGTTTTTTGCTAAAAATTTCATGGTGTTCCCCTACTTATTTTTAAGTCATTAATTTTTATTTTTAGTTCAATAATATTGTTGAACAACTTATCCTAATACAGATTCTCGTTATTACAAAGAGGGGTAAGTAGAATAAGAAAGGAAAACCGTTTTTTATAAGTTTTTTAAAAAATGATGCCAAGAAATTGGAAGAAAAACGATAGAAAAACATATAAAAAGACAATGATGGAATAAACTGAGATAGAATAAACTGGCCAGCTTAAAATAAAGCACTTGAATGAGAGCCAAAAAATTAGACCGTTGTGGAGAGGGGGATGCCACAACGGTCTTATCACTGCACTTTGCAACAGCCTGGAGAGGGAAAGGAGGCTGCTGCATCCGGATATGGCAGGGGACAAAGCCAACAACCGGAGATATCGACTTTTCGCCGACGGGTTATATAAAAGAATTTAAAGATGGCATTTCAAGGGCAACAACATTAATATTTTTTAACAAAGCTACAAAAATATAAATAAATAAGCGCAAACACAAAAAAATAGCTAAGTTTGTTACCTACAAGTTTAAAGATTCGGCTTTCAGGATTGACGATGCAGAAAAATGATCACCTATTTTTGGTCGATGGATCAAGTTACATTTTCCGAGCATACCATGCTCTACCACCATTGACGCGTAAAAAAGATGGCTTGCCTGTCGGAGCCTTGGCCGGATTTTGCAATATGCTATGGAAGCTCCTTTGTGATGCACGCGACACTGCTGTTGGCGTCGTGCCAACGCATTTTGCTGTTATTTTCGATTATTCTTCTGATACATTCAGAAAAAAAATCTATCCAGACTATAAAGCAAACCGCCCCTCTCCACCGGAAGATCTTATTCCGCAATTTAGTCTCATTCGGCAGGCCACGCGGGCGTTTAATGTTCCATGCATTGAAAAAGAAGGCTACGAGGCCGACGATATTATTGCCACTTACGCTTTTCTTGCGAGCCAGCATGGCGCAAAAACGACAATAATTTCGTCCGATAAAGATCTTATGCAGTTGGTAACCGATCAGGTGGGTATGTATGACAGCATGAAAGATCGGCCGATTGGAATTGCCGAAGTTATTGAAAAATGGGGTGTGCCGCCTGAAAAAATGATTGATCTGCAATCATTAACGGGCGATTCAACAGATAATGTACCCGGTGTTCCGGGTATCGGGCCAAAAACAGCAGCGCAATTGATTGAAGAGTTTGGGAACTTGGATAATCTACTTGCCCATGTTGATGATATAAAACAACAAAAGCGGCGCGAAAATATCAAGGCCTATGCCGATCAAACAAAAATAGCCCGTGAGCTTGTTACATTAAAAACGGATGTGCCATTAGAAATCGGGCTGGATGGATTGCTGTTGGAGCCTACAAATGGGCCGCAGCTTGTCGGTTTTCTCAAAGCCATGGAATTTAACACACTCACCCGTCGTGTTGCAGATGCAACCGATTGTGATGCCAGTGCAATTCAGCCGACAAATCTTGAAGTTGAATGGGGTAAAGATGCTCATGGTCCAGATCTGGACACTGGATCGGATGTTGATGGTATTCCGCAGCAAGAAAAGCAAGATGCGGATTCGCACACAACAGACCAAATAGATACGCCACAAAAACTTGCTGAAAAACGTAAAACGGAAGCATTGGCGCAGAAAATAGATGTATCTGCATATCAAACCATAACTGACGAGAAAGAACTGAAACATTGGCTTGATTTGGCGATGGATCAGGGCTTTTTTGCTTTTGATACAGAAACAACGTCACTTGATCCAATGCAGGCGGAGCTGGTCGGTTTTTCCATTGCTCTGCAGGCTGGCAAAGCGGCTTATGTCCCACTTAATCACGTAGCCGGTACGCAAGATTTATTGGGGGGCGGACATGTTGAAGGGCAAATTCCGATTAAGGTGGCTTTGGCTCTTTTGCAGCCAGTTTTAGAAAATCCAGCTATTTTAAAAATAGCGCAAAATATGAAATATGATTGGTTGGTCATGAAGCAGCATGGCATTACTATCCAATCATTTGATGATACAATGCTATTATCTTATGTGCTTGATGCCGGTACTTTAACGCATGGAATGGATGCACTGTCAGAGCGTTGGTTAGGTCATAAACCAATAGCGTATAAAGATGTTGTTGGTAGCGGAAAAGCGTCAACAAGTTTTGCCAGTGTGGATCTCGCACAAGCAACTGCCTATGCGGCTGAAGATGCTGATGTTACACTGCGCTTATGGCAAGTTTTAAAACCGCAACTCATAGCACAAGGCATTAGCCGCGTTTATGAACGTCTGGAACGGCCATTGGTTGACGTTCTTGCGCGAATGGAAGAACGCGGTATTTTGGTTGACCGACAGTTATTATCGCGTTTGTCTGGCGAGTTGGCACAATCAGCAGCAGCCATTGAAGATGAAATTTACACGCTGGCCGGTGAAAAATTCAATATTGGTTCGCCAAAGCAATTGGGTGAAATTTTATTTGGTAAAATGGGTTTACCGGGTGGCTCGAAAACCAAAACAGGTCAATGGTCAACATCTGCACAAGTTTTAGAGGATTTGGCTGCGGAAGGGCATGAGCTACCGCGCAAGATTGTCGATTGGCGCCAATTAACCAAGCTAAAATCTACCTATACAGATGCACTACCCAATTATATTTTACCACGTACGGGAAGAGTTCATACCAATTATTCCATGGCTGCGACATCAACGGGGCGGTTGGCGTCATCAGAGCCAAATTTACAAAATATACCTGTTAGAACACCTGAAGGACGTAAAATCCGCGCCGCTTTTATTGCTAGCCCAGGTAATATGCTAATTTCAGCAGATTATAGCCAAATTGAATTGCGTGTTCTGGCTCATGTTGCAGACATTAAGGCATTAAAAGATGCATTTGCCCATGGGCTTGATATTCATGCAATGACAGCATCGGAAATGTTTGGTGTCCCTGTTGAAGGTATGCCTTCTGAAGTCAGAAGACGGGCTAAAGCTATCAATTTTGGCATTATATATGGTATTTCAGCATTTGGTCTTGCCAATCAGCTAGGGATTTCGCGTGAAGAAGCTGGGCAATATATCCGCACCTATTTTGAACGTTTTCCAGGCATTAAGGATTATATGGAAAAAACCAAGGCATTTGCGCATGAACATGGCTATGTTGAAACAATTTTTGGCAGACGGGCACATTACCCAGAGATTAATGCATCAAATCCGCAGATTCGCGCCTTTAATGAGCGTGCCGCGATAAATGCTCCTATTCAAGGGGCGGCCGCCGATATTATACGGCGTGCTATGATTAAAATGGATGCAGCATTAAACAGCGAAAAACTTTCAGCCAAAATGCTATTACAAGTGCATGACGAATTAATATTTGAAGTGCCTGAACAGGAAGTCGAGAAAACAATTAGCGTTGTTAAAAACGTTATGGAAAATGCAACAATGCCGGCGGTGTCCTTATCTGTTCCGTTAAAAGTTGATGCGCGTGCAGCCAAAAATTGGGATGAAGCGCATTAAATAAAGAAAAGAGGTCGAAATAAAGACAACACCGTCTTCTTGTCTGTTGTCGGCTTCGTTTGCTTATCGACAGGTTAAGTACAAGGATACAAGCTGGCAACAGCAGCTCTTGAAATAACAAAGATTGCTCCATATTCCCTTTTAGTGAAATAAGCAGGGAGCAATTTAATGGATAGAAATGTTCTTTGTGTTATTATCGGAGCGCTGATTGTTGTCGTTGCTGCGTTAGGATATTACACATATAAAAGGGAAGCAAAACAGGATTTAAAACCGTCTGGTGTTGAAATGAAACTCAACGAAAATGGTTTATCGGTAGAACAACATTAATCCAATTTAATAATTCAACTTAGTGCCCTGCCTTGACAACAAAGCAGGGTATTTTTATACCTCAGTCGCAAGCGGATTGGCTGCAAGGGGACATAAAATTTTCAATTAACATGAGAAAATCTCCAAACAACCAAGATTAATTATAAATATTAGTATAAAAATATATTTTATAGCTGACTAAAATAAGGGTTATATTTTATTATGATTGATTATAACTTTGTATTGCGTGGCATATCTATTACGATCACACAATATATTATTGCTTATCTATTAGGTGCAATATTGGCATATATTGTAAATCGTAATCAGAAAACACTTCCACGTTCGCCATTTTTATTTTTGTGTTTTTTAAATTCATTTTTCTTTACGATTTTTAGCTATGTTCTTATTAGTTTTCTATATCAAATAGATGTTAAGCCATCCCAATTGGTTGGAATAATAGAAACAATACCAGTATTTATATACTCTTTTATTACCATGTATCTTGCTATATGCCGCGCACGCGATGGCTTTGGCGAAAAATCTGCTTCCGTTTTACAACTTATAGAATTCCTGTGTTGCATCCTATATTTTGTAAGGCTTCAAACCAATAATGATGGACCAATTGTTCGTGACCCAGTACCAACACCAAAATGGATCAATGGCGTAACCGGTTTTATTTTGGCTGTCATTATTCTGATCGTGAATATTACGATTAATCTTCAAATATTCAGAGATATACCAGTTCACTGGGCAATGTTTTAAGACTGGATGATCGGCAAACTGGGCTAGGCAGCTTTTATTTAAGCGACAAGTTTATGCTTAAATTGTTTGAGCGGTCTAGCTGCATTGCATGACTTGACTGGCAATGGATCCAATATTGATAGCAAAAACGGTGCAGAATAAGCCAATGGATTTATCGGTTGTGAAACAGCTTTGATGGGCGATCAAACAGGTTAGCACCTTCATTTGGATTTATCAGATAAAAGACGATTGTTTGTCTCATCTGCGCATTGACAGATTTCATCTATATAGCTGCAAAAAAGTCCTGAAATTATTCCATTTCAGGACTTTTTGTATTTATAATGGTGTTGTTTTATTTGCGATCACGTGCCGCCAAGGTACGTAGACGCAGAGCATTTAACTTAATAAAGCCAGCAGCGTCTTTCTGGTCATAAGCACCATGGTCATCTTCAAATGTTACAAGGTTGCTGGAATAAAGTGACTTGTCACTCTTACGACCTTGAACAATAACATTGCCCTTATAAAGCTTCAAAGTAACTTCACCTTCGACATTTTCTTGTGAAAGATCAATGGCTGCTTGCAGCATTTTACGCTCTGGAGAGAACCAGAAACCGTAATAGATCAATTCAGCATAGCGTGGCATCAATTCATCTTTCAAATGAGCTGCGCCGCGGTCAAGTGTGATTGATTCAATAGCGCGGTGTGCGGCCAAAAGAATGGTGCCGCCCGGTGTTTCGTAAACACCACGGGATTTCATGCCAACAAAACGGTTTTCAACCAAGTCTATACGGCCAATTCCATTATCTCTGCCATAATCATTTAATTTGGCAAGCAATGTTGCTGGCGACATCTCTTCGCCGTTAATTGAAACGGCATCACCCTTTTTAAAGCCAATAGTAATGATGGTTGGCTTATCAGGAGCATCCTCTGGCGAAACGGTGCGCATATGCACATATTCTGGCGCAGGCACGGAAGGATCTTCCAATACTTTACCTTCAGAGGAAGAATGTAGCAGGTTGGCATCCACTGAAAATGGTGCTTCACCCTGTTTGTCTTTCGTGACAGGAATTTGGTGAGCTTGGGCAAATTCCAATAATTCTGTACGGCTTTTGAATTTCCAATCACGCCAAGGTGCAATGATTTTTATGTCAGGATTGAGCGCATAGGCAGAAAGCTCAAAGCGCACTTGGTCATTACCTTTGCCCGTTGCACCGTGAGCTATGGCATCAGCGCCTGTCTTTTTGGCAATTTCAATGAGGTGCTTGGAAATGAGTGGTCGTGCAATTGATGTGCCAAGAAGGTAGATACCTTCATAAACAGCATTGGCACGAAACATTGGAAAAACGAAATCCCGAACAAATTCTTCGCGCAGATCGTCCATAAATATTTCTTTTGCACCAAGCATTTCTGCTTTACGGCGTGCTGGTTCCAACTCTTCGCCCTGACCGAGATCGGCAGTAAAAGTAACAACTTCCGCACCAAGTTCTGTCTGTAACCATTTTAGAATAATTGATGTATCAAGGCCGCCAGAATAGGCCAATACAACTTTTTTAACGTTCTTCCACTGTTCCATTTTTCTATCCAATCATTGAGAGCCCAATAGGATTTGTTATTTCTGTTTTATCAGGAGATTGGTTGCATGCAAGCAATCAAAGTTATTTCTTGCACTATGTTTTGAAAAAACAGATACAAATAAAATTTACGAAAATAGAATGAAAGCATTTACCACGATGTTTATGGTATCATGGTTGCCCGATTGGCATATATTTTTACAATTTGCTGGTGCTGCAATAATTTTAACGCTTATTCCTGGGCCAGATATGGCTTTGTTTGTTGGGAGAAGTATCGTACAAGGAAAACAAGCTGGCTTTAGCTGTGTATTAGGATGTATTAATGGCATTATCATTCAGGTTATTGCCGTATCCATAGGTCTATCAGCGCTTATTGTCGCGTCCCCAATGGCATTTTTGCTTCTTAAAATACTGGGTGCAGTGTATCTTTTATGGCTGGCATTTCAGGCAATACGCAATAAATCCAGCTTTTCTCTTGATCATAATAGGCAAGCCCGTCAGAGTTTTAGAAAAAATTATTTAACTGGATTGTGCATTAATCTTTTAAATCCCAAGGTTCTTCTTTTTAATATTACATTCCTACCACAGTTTGTTGATGCAGCTGACCCTTATGCTTCAGGCAAGATATTGTTTTTAGGCCTTTCATTTATTCCCATCTCATTGCCTTTTACGATTACAATGGTTTTGGCCGCAGACAAATTTGCAAAATTTTTAAAGAAAAACCCTCGTTATGTGCGATGTCTGGATTTTCTAATGGCAGGAATTTTCACAGCTTTTGCCTTGCGCCTACTGGCAACACAAGCAAAATAAGGCAACCAATTATTTTGAAGTGACCAACAATATCACTTAATGGTCATATAGTATACTTTGTGGTGTTGGCGTGGTTTAATATAGGCAGGGAAATTATTACAATTTCTAAGGAACGTTACAATGCATGAATATGTTTTTACGCCTTCACAGCCTGTTAGCATACCCGTTAAAGATAGTAGCAAGCTTTTTCCTGTTCATCGGATTTATTGTGTGGGAAGAAATTATGCTGACCACGCTATAGAAATGGGACACGATCCTTCAAAAGAAGCACCGTTCTTTTTTCAGAAAAATCCTGACAATTTGGTATTGGATGGCAATTTTCCTTATCCTCCGCAAAGCCATGATGTGGAACATGAAATTGAGTTGGTTGTTGCCCTTAAAAAAGGTGGCGATAATTTAACCAGAGATGAAGCAGAAGATTGCGTTTTTGGTTATGGGGTGGGTCTTGATATGACACGCCGCGACCTACAGGCCGAATTGAAAAAAGCTGGACGCTCATGGGAAACGGCAAAGGCGTTTGAACATTCTGCACCATGTACGCATATTATTGAAAAATCGCAAACCAAACCTATGAATGAAGGTGCAATTACCCTCATGATTAATGATGAGCCACGCCAGTCTGGTAATCTTGATCAGATGATCTGGAAAATACCGGATATGATATCCTATCTATCGCAATTATTTACCTTACAGGCTGGCGATATTATTATGACAGGTACTCCGGCAGGTGTTGGACAGGTTCATAAGGGTGATCGGTTGGTTGGTCACATTGACGGGCTAGATGATCTTGTTGTTACAGTAATTTGATAGGATAAGAACAATCCTATAATCAGATTATTTGATTACCAACTGTCATTTTAAAAAATAATGCCAGATTATCAGCTTTTCGGTTTGTTGTTCATCAAATTGTAAAGGCTTTGAATAGGGTAACACCGTTTAGTCTATATTTCCCCTGCATTTTACGTGTGATGGACGTTTTCATCGCTTTGTAAATGGAGGGGAAAATCATATTTACGGTCAATTTTTTATCTTTTCACCCGGATAGGCTCCCCAAAGCTGGTCTTGTGTAATCCAGCCTCTTGTATGGCCAATATCAAGTTCACACCATGTACCGTCACATTGGTGTATTGTGCCAAGAACACCCGGTTCCAATTCAGCGGCAAGTGCTGCATTTTCACTGGGCTGACGGCGCAGTGGTGCTAGTTTTGATTTATTTTTCTGCCAGGGTGTTATCATGGCAGTGCGCCGCCCAGACAGAAGCGATTGGTAAACCCAGCCCTCATCACCATCAGAATCGCGTATTTTTCGCCACTGGTCATATTCTTGGGTAATTTCTACAGGGAGCCCTTGTTTTTGATAGGAAAAAACAATGGTATAGTTTCTTCCTGGACCAACACGAACATTAACACGCGCTGGTTTTATGGAAACAAAACGGGGCAAAGGAAGACCACTTGGACCAAGATTTTCAGGCGCATCTTGCGCATAAGTCGTGGCTGGAGTGATAATCGCAGTCAAGCTTAACAAAGATACAAAAATGCCGATTATGGTCGAAAATCGAAACCAGTCAGAACTGTCTACCATTGGCCTCTCTTCTTTTGTGTTATTTAGATGCATTTCTGCTATAAACAGGACAGACTCGCTAGTCTGGTGTCCATATGACATGTAGCTGGTTAAAGAGGTCTCAACGATTTGGCAAAACGTTAGAAATATTTTGAGGATTTGCATGCAGAGCAAGAAAAAACCGCTGATTATTTTAACACGTAAGCTTCCGGATCAGATTGAGAAGCGTATGAGCGAGCTTTTTGACACGGTATTGGTTGATACTGATGGTCCAATGTCTCGCCAACAATTGATCGCCGCAGTACAACGTGCGGATGTGCTGGTGCCAACAATTTCCGATATTATTGATAAGGATTTGCTTGATAATGCTGGCCCTAATTTGAAGCTTATTGCCAATTTTGGGAATGGTACCGACAATATTGACATAAAGGCCGCCACGGAACGTGGTATCCTCGTCACCAATACGCCGAATGTTCAAACGGAAGATACGGCCGATATGACATTGGCGCTTATTTTGGCTGTGCCGCGCCGTTTGGTAGAGGGAACAAACATTCTTGATAAAAGTGGTATTTGGCCTGGCTGGTCACCAGATTGGATGTTGGGACGCCGTATATGGGGAAAAAAGCTTGGCATCATTGGTATGGGGCGTATCGGTACCGCCGTAGCAAAACGGGCAAAATCGTTTGGTCTTTCCATACATTATCATAATCGTAATCGCGTTAGTACAAAAATAGAAGAGCAACTTGGGGCGGTTTATTGGGATAATCTTGATGATATGCTGAAAGAGATGGATATTGTGTCGGTCAATTGCCCCTTAACCTCAGCCACACACCACCTGCTTTCAGCAGAACGTTTGTCGCTGATGCAGCCGACAGCCTATATTGTAAATACAGCTCGCGGTGAAATTATTGATGAAGATGCTCTTACCCGCCTGATAAGTGAGGAACGCCTTGCCGGCGCTGGTCTTGATGTTTTTGAGAAGGAACCAATCCTCAATCCTGCTTTGGTTGAATTGGCAAGACAAGGCAAAGTGGTATTGCTGCCTCATATGGGCTCGGCAACTGTTGAAAGCCGGGTGGATATGGGTGAAAAAGTCATCATAAATATAAGAGCTTTTTTTGATCACCACCGCCCACCAGATCGCATTATCCCAGAAAAAACGCGTATATGAGTGCTATCAGGTCTTCAGGTCACCAGCCGTTATTTTACAAACTCGTATCGTAAATTAATGGCAAGGATTTAAAGTTTCGGATTGGTATTTTTAGCTCTACTTAAATTCTTAAAGCGCATTTGGGTGGAGCTATTGCGGTAATATATCGATAGGATAATCAAGCCTTTGCCAAGTCAAAAATCGGGGAAAGGCATTGAGCAAATAATGAAATTATTTGTTGGCTTGGGTTTTGTATGCTAGCTGATAAAACTAGTGATATAATAAGGTAATCTAGATCAAGGTTTTAAAAGCGCGTTCAAGCAATCTACTTAGCGAAAAACTGGTTTAAAATCTTGAATTTCAGACGCTTTTTTACGCTCATTGATGGTTTATCCATGAAGTAGTGATAAGTTATTTCATTCGTGAAGAATGGAATTTTTCTGCATGATGTTTTGTGCGTCCTTTTTTGAAAGAATTGGAACATGGAACATATGTGGAAATGTGATGCGGAGCCATGTTTTGTTTCATAAAATATGGAGGGAATAAGGAGATGTTATGCACAGTGAAGATATGAAAATTGTAAAGGTAGAAGATACAAGTTTAACCGCTTTCTATCGTGATATGAATATCGATGAAAAGCGCACGTTTTGGGCTTGTGCTGCTGGTTGGGCACTTGATGGACTTGATGTGATGATTTATCCGCTGGTCATCGGCACAATCATCGCTATGTGGAACATTGCAGAAGGAACAGCCGGAATGGCTGTTACAATCACACTTCTTACTTCTGCTGTGGGTGGTTGGCTTGCTGGTTTCTTTGCAGACCGTATTGGCCGTGTCATCACACTACAAGTAACGATCATCTGGTTTTCAGTTTTTTCATTGCTCTGTGCATTTGCGCAAAATTTTGAACAATTAATGATATTCCGCGCTCTTTTAGGACTAGGCTTTGGTGGCGAATGGGCGGCTGGTGCCGTTTTGCTGGGTGAAACCATTCGTGCCCAATATCGTGGTCGCGCGGTGGGCTGTGTTCAAGCTGGTTATGCGATAGGGTGGGGTGGCGCTGTTCTTGCGCAAGCTATTCTTTTCACTGCTGTCGATCCAGAAATAGCATGGCGTTATATGTTTGTTGTTGGTGCTTTTCCCGCTCTTCTTATTTTTTATATCCGCCGCCATGTGAAAGAACCGGAAATAGCGAAAAAAACACGTATGGAAGCTAAAAAAACTGGTCATAGCCCTAAAATTTGGGAAATTTTCAAAGGCGATATTTTGTCGACAACAATATTTGCCTCGATTGCGTCTGCTGGTTGCCAAGGTGGCTATTATGCTATCACAACTTGGGTTCCACGGTATTTGACGACAGAACGTGGCTTATCAATCCTTTCGTCGACAGGGTATCTGTTTACCCTTATCGTCGGTTCATTTGTTGGTTATCTGGTTGGCGCATGGATGTCTGATAGATTTGGCCGTCGTATGCTTTTCCTTGTGTTTTCACTTGGTGCAATTGTTGTGGTTCTGGTTTATACGCTTATTCCATTTTCTAACACGATGTTATGGTTTTTAGGCTTTCCACTTGGCTTTTTCTCGTCGGGCTATTTCTCTGGTATGGGTGCATTTCTAACAGAGTTGTTTCCTACCCGTTTGCGCGGATCAGGTCAGGGTTTCTGTTACAATTTCGGAAGAGGTCTGGGCGCTTTGTTCCCGACATTTGTCGGTTACTTATCTTCGCAAGTCGGCTTAGGAAACGCTGTGGCAATATTTGCGGCGGGGGCTTATAGCCTGTTCTTCCTTGCTGCATTTATGCTGCCTGAAACACGTGGCCGCGTATTGCAAGACTAATATCTGGTGTTTTGCTCTTATTGGCAAAATCATTTGCGCATTATCTAATACGAAAAGTTGCCTCAAGCTTGATTGCTGAAGGCAACTTTTTTATTGGCTGTTATCCTTAAGATAACACAATTTCGCATGGATATTTGCTAAAAATTCATCAGCCTTATAAGCGTTTAAACAGTTTCATTGTTATAAATGGATGCTGCATAACCGGTAAAAGCGGTCAATCAATAATTCATCGCACTTTTAGTCATTTCGATCATGCAGCCTATAGACAAGTACTACATACTATCTTGAGATAGCATTGTAACATTACCTATTTTGCCATCATCTATTTTTTCTTTATCTATTTTGGCCGGGTACCCACAATACATCGCCTTTGCCAACATTATTTGCATAACGCGCAGCAACAAAAAGAAAATCCGATAGACGATTGATATAGATGAGTGCTTCCTTGTTGACATTTTCCTTGGCGCTCAAGGTAACCATAGCCCGTTCTGCCCTGCGCGCAATGGTGCGTGCCAAATGTAGATGGGCTGAGGCTGGTGATCCACCGGGAAGAACAAAGGATGTCAGCGGCGTAAGCAATTCATTTAACCGGTCAATTTCATCTTCGAGACGTTTTGTCTGGCTTGCAATAATACGCAAGCTTGGCTGTTCTGCATTGTCTAACGGAGAGGCAAGGTCTGATCCAAGATCAAAAAGATCGTTTTGGATAAGGCCAAGCATGTCATTCAATTCACCTGTTGTTTCAAGGCGCGCAATGCCAATGGCAGCATTTGCTTCATCCACTGTACCATACGCTTCAACACGCAAGTCTGCTTTTGAACGTCGAGGACCGTTTACAAGGCCTGTTGTTCCGTCATCTCCGGTCTTCGTGTAAATTTTATTAAGCTTAACCATTTTTCTTTATCCTGACGATTAGTACGAATTGTAAGACAAGGTAATCCAGATTTCGATATGCATCACGTTATGTAAACGGATAAACTAATAGATAGATCAGGTTTCGGCAAAAAATTGCATTCAAGAAAAATAATTTTTATACAATATGGGAATCTGTGTCCAAGATGCACTTTTGTGGTAGAATACGGTTATAAAGAAAGAACTGACGTTTATGTTGCGACCTTTCCGCTATAGCTGGCGCATTCTGTATAATGCGGTTAGCCATTATTTCCGTGATTCTGGTAGTGCATTTGCCAGTCATGTGGCATTATCGGGGCTGCTCGCACTGTTTCCATTTCTTATTTTTGCAACATCGCTTGCCAGTTTCGTGGGCGCGCGCGCTTACACGCAGCAAAGTGTCAACGCTCTGTTAAAAATGCTGCCTGATGCCATTGCCACCCCTATTGTAAAAGAAGTTATTAATGTCATGACAATCCAGCGGAGCGGATTGTTGACAATCTCGGTTATCGGCACAGCCTATTTTGCTTCCAATGGTGTTGAGGCTTTGCGCACAGCATTAAACCGTGCCTATCGAGTGGTTGATAAACGCAGCATATTTTTTTGCCGGTTTCAAAGTTTGTTCTTTGTTATAGTTGGCACTATCGGCCTGATGGTGATTAGCTTTTTATTGGTTCTCGCACCTTTGGTTATCAATATTGTCCAGCATGATTATCCTGCTGTGGCGCAATATGTTGGTACAATACGAATCTGGCGTTATGCAATTGCGGTGGTGGTGTTGTTTGTTAGCTTGCTTGTGGCACACAAATGGTTGCCGGCAGGAAAACGCAAATTAACGGATATTCTACCAGGTATAGCTGTGACAATGCTTGTCTGGGTTGTTGCGTCCATGGTGTTTGCCCAATATCTGGCAACATTTGCAAACTATGTTTCCACCTATGCTGGATTGGCATCAATCATGGTGGCCATTATTTTTCTTTATATGTTAAGCGCAATTTTTATTCTTGGTGGCGAAATGAATGCGGCAATCATGTTTTATCGCAACCGTCAGCAACAACCGGGACAACTTGTACGGGCAATCGTGCAACAGCAGGAACAAGACGAGCAAAGCGCAGAACAGCAAGGCGAAGATGAACCAACGACCGATAACTTTATACATTGATGCCGATGCGTGCCCGGTTAAGGATGAAGCCTATCGTGTTGCGGAACGCTATGGCATCAAAACCTTTGTGGTGGCTAACAATTATATTCGTGTGCCAAGAGAGGATTTTATCGAGGTTATCATTGTTGAACAGGGGCTGAATAAGGCAGATGACTGGATAGCCGACCATGTTGATGAGGCCAGTATTGTCATAACCAATGATGTGCCTTTGGCTGACCGTGTGGTCAAAAATAATGCTGTCGCTATTGCGCCAACAGGCCGGTTATTTGATGCGGTAACTGTTGGTCAGGCTCTTGCGACACGCAATCTGATGGAACATCTTCGCGAAGGGGGTATGATTACCGGTGGTCCCCGTCCGTTTTCACCACGTGATCGTTCTGCCTTTCTCTCAGCACTTGATCTTGCGGTTCAACGCTTGAAGCGCCGCGGTTATAACACAAGTATGGGGTAAGACAGTGCTGAAATATCAATGAGGCACTTTGTTTTAAAACAAATTTCTATTGCAAATCCTGTTTTACAGCTGTCTTCATCAGTGTTTCGGAGTCACTATTGCTCCACGGGGCAGACCCATTATAGGAAGCAAGAAGGCAACCATTTTTATCAACCAGCATAGTGATAGGAAGCCCAAGCGCCAAACCCTGTTTACGTAAATCGTTGAATATTTCCATGGATTGGTCGCGATAGAAAACGATATTATCGGCATGAATACTGGAAAGAAATGCCTTAACCTTGTCATCGGAAGCTGTTTTATCAATGTTGATGGCAATAACATCAAAATGGTCGCTTGGCATATTGCGTTTTAAATTGGATAATTCCGGCATTTCTGTACGGCATGGAACGCACCAACTGGCCCAAAGATTAACCAATAAGGTTTTGCCGCCAAATTCTGCCAGAGTATGGTCTTTGCCAGTAGCATCTTTGAAAGATAGCTTACGTGTATCATAAGCATTGTCAGGAAAGCGCATATTTTTAAAAAATCCATTTGCAGATTGCTTTAGAGCGGTTATCTTTTCCTGCTGTAGGACGCAGTGATCACTTTCTTCTGCATGGGCACTTGTTATCAGTGAAGGAAAGTAGCGAAGTTGGTTGTCAGACCCTACTATTATCGCGTATATGCTGAGAACGCTGATAGAGGCGATGGCAATTTTCTGCCGGAATTTACCAGCAATTTTTGCGTATTGAAAAATTCTTGCAACCATTTTTTCGTCCTTTCGATGGGGGCTAACATATATGACAAACAGTGGATCAAGCAACCAAATGTGGGGCGGACGTTTTGCCTCAGGGCCAGCAGCTATCATGGAAGAAATAAATGCTTCCATTGATTTTGATAAGAAGCTTTATAAGGAAGATATCAGAGGGTCGGCCGCACACGCTGCCATGTTGGCTGCTCAAGGTATTATTTCTGCTGCTGATTATGACGAGATAGAAAAAGGCCTTAAAACCATTCTGGCAGAAATCGATAGTGGGAAATTCAATTTCTCCCGCAAGCTTGAAGATATTCATATGAATATAGAAGCACGTTTAGCCGAACTCATTGGTTCTGCTGCTGGTAGGCTGCACACCGCACGTTCGCGCAATGATCAGGTAGCGTTGGATTTCAGGCTGTGGGTGCGGGAAGAAACAGATAAAACAATCGAGTCGATCAAACATCTGATTGTGACCTTGCTTCAACGTGCCGAAAAAGAAGTTGAAACATTGATGCCGGGGTTTACCCATTTACAAGTGGCTCAACCGATTACATTTGGTCATCACCTTATGGCTTATGTCGAAATGTTTGGCCGCGATCTCTCACGTATGCAAGATGCACGTGAAAGAATGAATGAGTCGCCATTAGGTGCAGCAGCTTTGGCCGGAACCAGCTTTCCGACCGACCGTTTTATGACAGCCAAAGCATTAGGATTCAGGGAACCAACGCGCAATTCCATTGATAGTGTATCCGACCGTGATTTTGCGTTGGAGTTTCTAAGTGCTGCATCTATTTGTGCAACGCACCTTTCCCGACTTGCTGAAGAAATTGTTATTTGGTCAACCGCACAGTTCAATTTTATTCGTTTGTCAGATTCTTTTTCTACTGGGTCTTCCATTATGCCTCAGAAAAAAAATCCTGATGCGGCAGAACTTGTTCGGGCAAAAACCGGACGTATCAATGGATCATTAATAGCTCTATTGACGATTATGAAGGGTTTACCGCTCGCTTATTCCAAGGATATGCAGGAAGACAAAGAACAGGTGTTTGATGCCGCCCAGTCATTGGAGCTTTCCCTTGCAGCCATGACAGGAATGATTGGCGATTTGAGCGTTAATCAGAATGTTATGAAAAAAGCCGCTGGTTCAGGTTTTTCGACAGCAACAGATTTGGCAGATTGGTTGGTTCGCCAGTTGGGTCTACCTTTCCGTGAGGCGCATCATGTCACCGGTCATGCCGTTGCCTTGGCAGAAAAGAAACAATGTGATCTTTCTGATTTGACACTTGATGACCTTAAAACCATTCATCCCGATATTACGGCAGATGTCTTTGATGTCTTAAGTGTCGAGAAATCCGTGCAAAGTCGTAAAAGCTATGGTGGAACCGCACCACAAGAGGTGCGTCATCAAATTGAATATTGGAAAAAACGCCTTGCCAAAGCCTGAAAGACAACGCTACACAGACAAGAGACAAGATGCGTGCAGCACTATTTTTGAAAGAGACGGGATCATGAAAAAAACTCTGACGGGTTTAATCATTGTCACAATTTGTGGCGCGGCTTTGGCCGGTTGTGGACGTAAAGGCCCCTTGGAGCCGCCGCCATCCAGCATGATCGAAAATTCCGATGGCAAAAAGGTTGAAAAGCCAAAGGAAAATAAGCCATTTATTCTTGATGGTCTAATTAAGCAGAGGCATTAATTGAACACGTTCGGGTATAAAAACGGCGTCTTTCATGCTGAAGGTGTGAAGCTTACAGATATTCAGAAAAAAGTAGCCACACCATTCTATTGTTATTCGGCGACAGCAATCAGCACGCAGTTTGAGGAATATTGTCAGGCATTTTCTGATACGCGTGCGCTGGTTGCCTATGCGTTGAAGGCAAATTCCAATCAGGCTGTTTTAACATTACTGGCTAAAAAAGGTGCCGGTGCAGATGTTGTGTCGGGTGGTGAAATGCGACGTGCATTGGCCGCAGGTATACCTGCCCACCGCATAGTTTATTCAGGCGTTGGGAAAACACAAGACGAGATAGATTTTGCACTTGGACACGATATTCATTGTTTTAATGCCGAGTCAGAACCAGAGCTTGAGCAATTATCATCTCGTGCCGTAGCACTGGGCAAAACAGCGCGTGTTTCGCTTCGTATTAACCCGAATGTTGATGCCAAAACCCATAAGAAAATATCAACCGGTAAATCTGAGAATAAATTTGGTATTCCATTGGCTGTTGCCCGTGATGTCTATGAAAAGGCCGCTCAATTGCCGGGATTGGATGTTCATGGCGTTGATGTGCATATCGGTAGTCAAATATGCGATTTGCAGCCTTTTGACGATGCTTTTGCTCTGGTGCGAGAGTTTATAACAACACTGCGTCATGATGGTCATGATATTCGCCACGTTGATGTAGGCGGCGGTCTTGGCATTGTTTATCGTAACGACAATGCGCCTCCTCCTTCGCCAACCCAATATGCCACCATTGTCAAAAAACATTTTCAGCCGCTTGATGTTGAAATCGTTATGGAGCCTGGACGCAATATTGTTGGCAATGCCGGTATATTGGTGACATCGGTTATCTATTTGAAACATGGCGCTGGGCGCAATTTTGTTATTGTTGACGCGGCAATGAATGATCTTATCCGTCCGACATTGTATGACGCATGGCACACAATCATGCCGGCCAAGGAACCAACGGCAAATGATGAGCCGATACAGGCTGACATTGTGGGGCCGGTTTGTGAAACTGGTGATTACCTTGGGCTAGGGCGCTATCTTCCGAAACCGGAAGCCGGTGATCTTCTGGTTGTTTGTGGCGGCGGCGCTTATGGTGCTGTTATGGCAAGTACTTATAATACGCGGCCTTTGATACCGGAAGTCATGGTGCAAGAGGATCAGTTTTCTATAATTCGTGCACGTCCAAGCTATGACGATATTATCGGGCTGGATCATGTGCCGGAATGGGTGGAAAATTCTTAAAATTAAGGGGTTATTTTCCATTCTTTGCTAGTCAATATGTGTTTTTGGTAAATGGTCTCGCCTTTGCCATGATCCCTGCTATGATGTCGTGAAAACTTGTTGAAACGTGGAAGCCACAAATCTTGATGAGCGATGAACAACCATCCCCTTTTCAAGTGCCAAAGCTCACATTGGCCAGAGCATTGGCATGGTGTGTTCTGCTATTCGAGCGTTTATTGCCACGTATTTTGCCAAGCATAATGGCATTGATGTTGCTCATCGCATTGGCGTGGTTCGGCATTTTTAATAGTCTTTCCTATTGGCCGCATCTCTTTATCGTGTGGGGGCTACTTTTTATCGCATTTGGTTGTCTGTTTTTTCTGTCTGGCTTTCATGTTCCAACCAGAGGAGAGGTTGATCGCCAGATAGAAAAAGCAAGCGGTTTGCAAAACCAACCTCTTGAAGCACTTTTTGATAAGCCGGTTAATGGTGAAAATGATCCCTATGCTAAAGCGCTTTGGGCAGAACACCAACGCCGCATGGCAGCCCAATTGGAGCATTTGCAAGCTGGTTTTCCTGATACTGCAATATGCCGCTATGATCCGCTGGCTATCCGCGCGCTGGTTATACTTTTTACCGCGACAGCTTTTGCCTATTCATTTGGCAATACAGGAGGTCGGTTGGGTGATGTTTTTGATTTTTCTGCACCGGTCAATTTATCGTCTTTGCGTGTAGATGCTTGGGTTACGCCACCATCTTATACCGGACAGGCCCCCATTTATCTGACACAAACCGCAATTGAGCGCGCAACGGTTCCAGAAGGTAGTAAAGTCACAATTCGGGTGGTTGATGGCGGCGACGCCTATTTGAAATTAAAAGACAGTTCAAGCGGTAAGACTGCGCATATAACAGCGCAAAAAGACAAAACCTCGGCAAAAAGCACCAATGAAACTTTTGAAACAGACTTAAAATCTTCATCTGATCTTGTCTTGTCACTGCGCCATTACGAAAAAAAATGGCATTTTGACATTATCCCAGATCGCGCACCAACTATTCGGCTAACCAAAGAGCCTGAACGTATTCTCAATGGATCGTTGGAGCTCAACTATATGCTGGATGATGATTACGGTGTTGAAAAAGCTTATGTGGAAATTGTGCCGACATCACAAATAGCAGGCATAGGTCACCCCCTTTATAATGCACCGGAAATTCGGCTGTTGATACCGCGCGGTG
Source organism: uncultured Bartonella sp. (assembly GCA_946478235.1). Classification (GTDB taxonomy): domain Bacteria; phylum Pseudomonadota; class Alphaproteobacteria; order Rhizobiales; family Rhizobiaceae; genus Bartonella. Next base: position 43,159 of record CAMLBF010000009.1, on the reverse strand, counting down.
GTAAAGGACAAGGGCGCACTGTGCAGGACATAAGTAACCATCCTTGGGCTGGTTCCGAAGTGCATTTGACCCTGATTGCTGAAGATGGCGCAGGACACGTGGCAAAAAGCGAAAGCCGCACCATGACCTTGCCGCAACGCAATTTTGGTAATCCTTTGTCGCGTGCTGTGGTTGAAGAACGGCGTTTATTAGCATTGGATACTATGTCACGGTTACGCGTCATGGATATGCTGTGGGCGCTTACATTACGGCCTGATGATACAATTCAAAATTATGGGCATTTCTTGGCCTTACGCAGCGTGCGCACACGGCTTTCCCTTGCGGATACTGATGATAAATTGCGCGATGTAACAGATTATATGTGGCAGATAGCGGTCGGCATTGAAGGTGATAATGTCAATCAGGCAGAAAAAAACTTAAAACAAGCACAGGCAGCCCTACGCGATGCTATAAGAAATGGAGCGTCTCCTGAAGAAATAAGTCGTTTAATGGATGCCTTAAAGCAGGCAATGAATGATTATATGGCAGCTTTGGCTGAACAGCAGCAAAATATCAGCCCTGACCAAAAATCCAATAATAACGCGCAAAACTTGTCTCCTGATGAGCTGACGCAAAAATTGCAACAGCTAGAAGATATGGCAAAAACCGGTAATCGTTCAGCAGCAGAACAGCTTTTGTCAGAACTTGAAAATATGATGGATAATTTACAAGTTCAAAAAGGCGCCAATGGGTCCGGATCTGGCCAGTCAGGTAATGGCACTGACGAGATGCAAAAACATATGGATAAGCTCGGTGACTTGATGCGTCGCCAGCAGGAAACGTTGAACGATACGCACAAACTGGAAGATGAAAAACAACGTGGTGAAAAAACTCCAGAGCAATATCAGCAGGAATTGGATAAGCTGCATAAAAAACAGGATGAATTGCAATCTGAATTAAAAAATCTGCAAAAAGATTTATCCGAACGCGGATTGAAACCGAGTGACAGCCTTAAAGATGCAGAGAAACAGATGGGCAAATCTGGTGAGTCTTTAAAGGGTGGGGATGGATCTTCATCAGCACAATCACAGTCTGATGCACTGGATTCTCTTCGGGGTGGTGCAAAAGACCTTATGAAGCAGATGCAAGAAGCCATGAAGAAAAATGGCGAAAACGGTCAGGATGATGGTACAACACCGAAAGATCCTTTGGGGCGGCATCTTGATTCAGCCAAGGGTAAATCCGAAAATGGGGCAGAATTGCCACAAGAAAGTGATATGCAGCGGGCGCGAAAAATTTTGGAAGAAATTCGTAAACGTCTAGGACAATCTTTTACACCAGAAGCCGAAAAAGATTATTTGGAACGCTTGCTGAAGTTTAATTGATTTTTACGCTTGAAAACCCAATAGCATCACACTTTTCTATTACATTTTGGCATTTGCAGTCTGGGTTTTGTGGGGACTGTGGTTTTAGTGCCTTTTATACTATAGGCTGGGTAATCTATCGCGCTTTGCCATGATAAAGCGCTTATCTTGCCGCAGTCATTGTTCATGTTTCCAGTAAGAAAATATATCACGGATATGAGCGATTTATTGCAGTGTGAAAATTATTGCGGTGCAGAAATTTTGTCCCTTGTGTTCTATCCGCCAAATATGCTGACAATCATGATTATCATTGTCATTCGTACGACCATTAATCCACGCTTTTCGAGATTGCATGGATTGGCGCTTGAGCGGAAAAACTATTTCCATAAAGCTCATTAGATAGCCTCATTTTTAAGCAAATATTTTAATGCGCAATAGATTACTTTCGCTTCAAGGGGCGTATCATCAAACAGCTTAACGTGTATGGCCCCCCTCAACGAACATAAAACACGTTAACGAACTATCACGGAACAATTGTGATCGTTTGCCGTTTAGCCGTCATAGAAAGGAATTCGTCATGAAAAAACTTATTGCTGCCTTATGCATATCTTGTGCTTCCATTGGTTATGTATCCGCGCAGAGTCAGGAGCAAAATATGATGGGTATGGTAAAACAAAAAGCGATGTCGGCATCATCTCAAGCATTGCAAAAAGTTAATGAAACAATGCATAAAAACATGATGGTGAAAATGACTGGCAATGCAGATGTTGATTTTGTCAAATCAATGCTTGCCCATCATCAGGGCGCTGTCGATATGGCAAAAGTAGAATTGAAATATGGCAAAGAGCCAGAAGCCAAAAAACTGGCAGAAAATATCATTGCCGAGCAGGAAAAAGAAATTAAACAAATGCAGGATTGGCTAAAACAGCACGACCAGCATTGATTTTTTGTGAATGAGATAAATTAATATCCCTTTGAGGCGACCCCCAAAGGGATATTTTATAACAAACAGCAGTTTTTTATAGATATGACGTTACTCTCATGAGGTTTATTGGTCAATTACCAATCGCCATTCGAGAAATGTCTGTATTGGCAGATTATAGACCATCAAACAGTGGTGTGGAAAGATACCGTTCTGCAAATGAAGGAATGATGATAACAATGTTCTTTCCAGCATTTTCAGGTCTTTTACCAATTTCTATAGCGGCCGTTAGGGCAGCACCAGAAGAAATGCCGACAGGAATACCTTCCAAAAGTGCCAGATCACGCGAATTTTTAAAGGCATCTTCATTGGCTACCGGAATGATTTCGTCATAAACATGTGTATCAAGGGTTTTGGGTACAAAGCCAGCGCCAATACCTTGTAATTTATGAGGACCCGGTTGTCCGCCAGACAATACCGGAGAATCTTTAGGCTCAACCGCTATAACTTTGAAATCCGGTTTGCGTTGCTTGATAACTTGTCCAATACCTGTAATCGTGCCACCAGTACCAACGCCAGCAACTAAAAAATCAACATCGCCTTTTGTATCATTCCATATTTCTTCAGCAGTGGTATGGCGGTGCACATCAGGATTGGCAGGATTTTCAAATTGTTGCGGAATAATTGCATCTGGATTTTCATTTGCCAATTCTTCTGCTTTTGCAATGGCACCTTTCATGCCTTTTGCACCTTCAGTCAGCACAAGTTCAGCACCAAGAAATTTCAAAAGTTTGCGGCGTTCAACCGACATGGTTTCCGGCATGGTCAAAATAAGATGATAACCTTTGGCCGCTGCCGCAAAAGCAAGCGCAATACCTGTATTGCCCGATGTTGGTTCAATCAGAGTGGTTTTTCCAGGAATGGCTTTTCCCTGCTTTTCCAGTGACTCAATCAAAGCAAGTCCAATACGATCCTTGACACTGGCAAGTGGATTAAAAAATTCTAGCTTGGCTAACAGATGCGCTTTTACACCTTTTTTCTTGGCAAATTTGTCAATCCGCACCAGTGGTGTATTACCAATTGTATCTAAAATGGAATTATAAATAACTCCACGTCCTTTTGTCGAAGATTGCTTGTCGCTCATTTGGTTTCCTCTTTAATAGATACAGAATTGGCGCTTATCGTGAAGCACTGATCTATAGTTGTGACCTTTCACTTAAGGATATTGGGCATGGAGAGGAAAACATAGCGATGGAATATTATTTCGAATAACAATATAAAATAAATTTCTTAGAATTATAAATTAAATAGTATTATATTTCAAAAATATCAAATTGCGTTTTCCTGTTGCTATCCTTCTTTTCATGGTTCTATTCATCTCATGTGATTGTTAATGACATTGTTAGCGCAATGATGTTCCAATAATTTTGTGATGCTGGGGTTGGGCTATCGGTTCCATTCTAAGGTTTAAAATGAGACCATCAAATTTCATGCTGCTATTTTTACGCCAACGCGCATCTTTTAAATTGTAAGATGAGCTATATAATAAAATGCGTTAAACCCTGACGCAACTTTCTGGTAAAGCAGTTTTGGCCAGTTAATACTTTCATGTTTTTGTCAGATTTTAACCTTAAATTAACGAACTCTTTTTCTTCCATAGAAGAGTTTGCTAAGATTTACAGATGTGATGTCAGATCGGATAATTGGATTGTAAACATGGACAGGTTAAAAACTTTTATGTCTGTCAAAACAGCGGTTCTACCGTGTATGCTGGTGATGGCTGGCTGCGCGGCTCAGGCCACGGCATGGACAGAAAAAATAACCACACAGAAGGTTGAATTGCCGACGGAATGTGTGGGTTGGGAAAAAATCGATGTAAAAGCGCGCACACGCTATTATATGATGAAAGAAGATCAGCGCGCGCTGGTTGATATTGATTCACATAATTTGCGCGGTAAAAATCTTGGTTGTTGGGATAGGGCGCCTGTACAATAATATCTCGATAACGACATTATCGAGAGGCGGAAGGTTGTTTTTTGGATATTCTGGCGTTTAGATCATTTTATGCAACAGCCCTAGGAAATAGGGTTTTAAACAACATTATTCGCCGGCTGGATATAGCGGATAGGGATTTATCAAGCGAGCGCATTTTGGGTTTAGGATATGCGGCGCCCTATCTTTCAGGTGTCGTTGGACGGGCAGAACGTTGTTTTGCATTTATGCCGGCGCGGCAGGGGGCTTGTATATGGCCACAAGCCGATAAAGTTGCCACGGCGCTCGTTTTTGAAGAAGATTTGCCGTTGCCCGATGCCGCCGTTGACCGTATTTTATTAATACATGCTTTGGAATTTGCTGAAAACGCTCAGGAGTGTTTAAATGAAATGTGGCGCGTGTTGGCGCCCAATGGCACGCTTACCGTAGTAACGCCTAACAGACGTGGATTTTGGGCGCGTAATGAGCATACACCTTTCGGCAGTGGGCAACCTTATAGCCGTGGCCAATTGCTTGATTTGTTACGCCAAACAAATTTTTCTGTTTCGAATATTCAGGAAACTTTATATTTTTTACCCTCGCAAAAGGCGCTAGCGCGGTTTATTTCCGCAGGCTATGAACCACTGGCACGCAACCTATTGCCGTATTTTGGTGGTGTTCTTATTTGCAATGCGCAAAAGCGGTTGTTTCAAGGATTATTGGCTCATCGCCGTCAATCGCGGCGTGTTTTTATACCTGCACTCACACCACAAATGACCAACCGCAAGTCATTTGGTCGTATTGATGTTGTGAAATGAGTGTTTACAGTCCGGTTCGGCTGGGCAAAACACAATTATGAAAGATCTGATCGGCAGTGGGCAACCTTATAGCCGTGGCCAATTGCTTGACTTGTTACGCCAAACAAATTTTTCTGTTTCGAATATTCAGGAAACTTTATATTTTTTACCCTCGCAAAAGGCGCTAGCGCGGTTTATTTCCGCAGGCTATGAACCACTGGCACGCAACCTATTGCCGTATTTTGGTGGTGTTCTTATTTGCAATGCGCAAAAGCGGTTGTTTCAAGGATTATTGGCTCATCGCCGTCAATCGCGGCGTGTTTTTATACCTGCACTCACACCACAAATGACCAACCGCAAGTCGTTTGGTCGTATTGATGTTGTGAAATGAGCGTTTACAACCCAGTTCGGCTGGCCAAAACACAATTGTGAGAGATCTAATCGGTAATGGGCAACTTGAAACACAATTATGAAAGATCTGAAAAGCGACCAATGTCTTTAACCAAATCGCGCATTCTATCACTGACATAATCATAGATCTGGTAGGCAATTTCTGGAAATTCATCCATAAGCCGCAAAAATGTCGTTCGATTGAGTTTTAAAACGGCACTATCCAATGCTGCTACCGCTGTCATTGGTCGCGAAATTTCAGTAATCAATGCCAATTCCGACAAAAGTGTACCCTTTGTGACCATATCAATAGCACGATCAATATGACCCTGTCGGCGGAAAAGATTAAAACTGCCGGCCAATACAATATAAGCACAATCGGCTTTATCCCCTTCGCGAAATAGCGTTTTACCGCGCGAAATATCCAGTTCCTCGGCGCTAAATAACAACAGCCGCAATTGTTCTTTAGTCATAAAACTAAAGAATTCCAATTGTTTCAATACAGCAATATTTTGCTCAATAGCCAAATAAAGCTCCTAGCTGTTATTCATTTATACTTATCAATATGGGCGATGAATATATATTCAATATGCCTGTTCATTTCAAACAGGCATATTTCACTCTTGTGATGATTATGGGTTTAACCGATATCCACCGCTATCTGTTACCAGAATTTGCGCATTTGCTGGATCTTTTTCGATTTTTTGGCGCAATCTGTAAACGTGCGTTTCCAATGTGTGGGTTGTTACACCAGAATTATAGCCCCAAACTTCTTCCAGAAGTTTATCACGGCTTACAATGCTGTCATTGGCACGATAAAGATATTTGATGATAGCCGCTTCTTTTTCAGTAAGGCGCACTTTGTTGCCATTTTCATTCATAAGAAGCTTTTGCCCTGGTTTGAATGTATATGGTCCAACCTTAAACGTTGCATCTTCACTTTGCTCATGTTGGCGCAATTGTGCACGAATACGAGCCAGTAAAACAGCAAAGCGGAATGGTTTTGTCACATAGTCATTTGCACCGGCTTCAAGACCTAATATCGTATCAGAATCAGTGTCATGCCCCGTCAACATGATAACAGGCGCACGAAAACCTTCTTGCCGCAGATTTTTAACAGCCTCTCGTCCATCAAGGTCGGGTAATCCAACGTCCATGATGACCAGATCAACATTTTCGTTGCGTGCTGTCTCAATCCCTTTTTTTGCAGTGCTTTCTTGCAATACATTGAATTCTTCATGCATTTGCAGCTGTTCTACTAAGATAGAGCGTAGATCATCATCATCATCTACAATCAAAAGGGTGCGATCGGTCATTTTGTTTCCTTATGAAATTTGTAAATTCACGCTATAAACAATTGATAGTAACAATCAAGAAAAACGATCCGTCATGCAAGCATATTCGACAAAAAAAACCATAAAAAAACTATATTTTATTTCATCAATTGTTGTACGGAAAAAATGTGGCAGTCAAACTCAAGGAATTTTGGCTGCGGGTTTATGTCGTTTTCAATGTGCTATTGGGCGGGGCGGAATCACTGCACGCAAGCGTGAAGGGGATGGGGCAACGCCTTTGGCCAATATGAGATTTTTGTCTGGCTTTCAAAAAAACAGCTTGCGAAAGCTCCCTCAGACAATGTTGAAACTCAAGCGCGTTAAACCTAACTCTGGGTGGTGCGATAGTGTTGGTGACAGAAACTACAATCGCCCCGTGCGTCTTCCTTATCAAGCCAGTGCTGAAAAACTGCTGCGTGATGACCACCTTTATGACATTGCTCTTATACCGGATTGGAATATCCGCCAGAGAATACAAAATAGAGGAAGCGCTATTTTTGTTCATCTGGCTCGCACAGCTTATGCGCCAACAGAGGGGTGTATCGCTTTATCACGACGCGATATGGAGCGGCTTTTACCGCATATTTCCCGTCAAACACGCCTTATTATTCAACGATAGCTGCACACTGATTTGCAGATAAATACACGTAATAGTGGTATTTATGGGACGACTTATATTTACAGGACGATTTAAAAGACAGTGATCTAGTTTATATCTGTTTGATCATTGTGAGAGTTTTTTCATTTTACAAAAGCCATTTTTGGGTTTCATTATTCAAACCTTCATTCATTGTTTTTTGCCAAAGAATGTCTTTGAAAGATAATAAATAAAAATAAAGACATTGCGCGATTTTCAATGAAATTATGAAGCACTAGCTGTCTTGTTTTCTAAAAAATCAGTATTTATAGGTTAATGATTACAGCACCTTGTATAAATAGTTTTGGTTATTAAAATGTCCGAAAATTTATAAAAAATATTATCAAAGATAATTTTAGGTTTAGCGATGGTTGATAATCAAATCGGATCAATAAAGAAGGCACATTGCCCATTTTGTGATGGTTCAAGAAATTGCAGGGTGGAGGGGTATTTTAAAAAACCTGGATCTGACGAAGAGGATGAATTATGGTTTTACAATTATTATTATTTGCTTGTTTGCCAAGGCTGCAGCAATGCATTTTTGCAAATAGAATACCACTATTCAGAAGAACTCTTAGACAGTATAGGTGTTGGTGACGATTATTTTGAAGATTACAAGCCAACTATTGAGACATGGCCTTCCCCTCCTAAAAGAAGAATTCCTGAACGATTTGAAAAACATGGAGTTCACATCTTTGGTAATTATTCTGAGCTTTTGGGCCGTATGTTGTGCGAAGTTTATGAGGCTTATGACAAAGATTTGTTAATTTTAGCGTCGGTAGGAATACGAACTTGTTTCGATATTGTATCAACTTCAATTGGTTTAAATCCTAATTTATCATTTGCTAAAAAATTAGAAAAATTGCGTGATGGCGGGCACATTACTGAGAAAGAAAAAGATAACCTTACTGTTTTAGTGGAAGCAGGTAATGCGTCTGCACAAAGAGGATGGTTTCCCAATACACAAGACGTCAGGATACTTTTGAATATACTGGAAAACTTTATTGAAAATACAATTATTAAACCTTTAGAAACAAAGATATTGGTAGAAACGGCAGCAACCATTAAGGAAAGAATACCACCTCGACCACCGCGTCTCCCCCAAAAAAAGTAGTTTCACGTGAATTAAGCCAAATGTTGGACGTAATGATCCATCATCTCAACGAAATATATTGAGAAACTATTCTTTTTACACTCACAAAAATTGTAAAAATATCAAAATAAAAACTGTAAAAATACAGCAATAAAAAGCGTTTTCACGTGAAACACTGAAAAAAACACAACCCAAGCGTGTAATTTTTATAAATGCCTTACATGCTTGGGTTTACAAATTATCGAATATTATTTTGCTGACAGCGAGCGGCCAATTTCCAAATATTTGTCCCAACGCTCTCTTTTTAATGTTTCACCATCTTTACCAGCCATGTTTTTCAAGGCTGCTTCAATAACGTTTCCGGTTGCTTCAATGGCTTCCTTTTTACCCCGATGTGCTCCACCCAGTGGTTCAGGAATAATTCCATCAATGATCTTGAGTTTGTAAAGATCTTGAGCGGTAATATGCATTGCTGTTGCCGCATCTTTTGCCCGTGTTGCATCGCGCCATAGAATAGATGCCGCACCTTCAGGTGAAATAACCGAATATATGGCATGTTCCAACATATAGACTTTATTTGCAGCGGCAATCGCGATAGCGCCGCCTGAGCCACCTTCACCAATGACAACAGATACAACCGGCACTTTCAAACGCAATGTTTCAGCTGTTGATTGGGCAATTGCTTCAGCCTGTCCACGCTCTTCAGCACTCACCCCCGGATAAGCACCGGCAGTATCGACCAAAGTAATCAATGGCAGCCCAAACCGATCAGCCATTTCCATGATTCGCACAGCTTTGCGATAGCCTTCAGGACGGGCTGAACCAAAATTATAACGCAACCGCGATTGTGTATCGCTACCTTTTTCTTGTCCAATATAGGCAACGGCTTCCCCTTTAAAGCGAGCAAAACCAGCCTGTATAGCTTCATCTTCAGCAAATTTGCGATCACCAGCAAGCGGTGTCACATCTGTTAGAAGGCCGTTGGCATAATCAAGAAAATGCGGCCTATCCGGATGCCGTGCAACTTGTGCTTTTTGCCAAGGTGTCAATTTTTTATAAAGATCGCGTAAGGCCGCTTGTGAACGTTCCTCAAGACGAGGAATTTCATCGCCCATGTCGACGCTACCTTTTTCTTGAGCAAGTTTTTTCAGTTCAAAAATTTGCCCTTCCAGATCAGCAACCGGCTTTTCGAAATCGAGATAATTATACATTGGCTCCAACTTTTTATTGCACCATTCTTAGACCCACTTTAAACGCTAATGGTGTCTTTTTTATAACATAATAGTTTTCTTTACTCTGCATGAGCCTTTTCATCAAGCAGATCATGCTTTTTTACCAGATGTTGTCGCTAATCTTCAACCTTCGGCGGTTGAGCGACCACGGCATATAAGCCATGTCAGACTGGTAATAGTGGCAAAAAACATAAATTTGCCTTTCATCTTATCAAGCCAATTGGTGTGGATAGCTTAAACGTCAATTCAACCGATGAATTTTAGCAGATCATCCAATTGCGGTTGAAAATGTAGCCGCAATAAAATGGTTGATTCGATAGTTATCTTCCACTTTATCAAAAGCTAAATTGATAATTATATTCGTGATAATAGAGGAATTTTCGATAATTGAACGCTGCCATAAAACATCAATATTTATAATGAAGCTTATTCACTCACGAAATATTTGTGGCCTTTGACAAGTGTTTTAGGCTTTCAAAATATATTCTTCCCATTGCAGCTATTCAGTAAAACACCGTCAAAAATTGCAACAAGCTGTATTCCATTTTGTTGTAATTTGTACGATTGATCTAGTCAATGACTGCCGCTTGATGCTTGAAATCCATCTATGATGGTTTAACTATTTTCAGCAATAGTATTTTGGGTAATGGTCTTTCAAACAAAGCTATTTTGAGCAATGACAGGGACACGTATTTCCATTGGTTAACCACCAGATTTTACGCCATTTTGATATTGTTTGTCTGAATATTCCTGATGTTTTCAAAACACACCAGCCTTATTGTTCTGAATGATCTTTATGCGTTTTTTGGGCAAGTGGGTGATTTTCATTAACCAGCCTTTGTAGGCGGTCTTCAAGCACATGCGTATAAATTTGCGTGGTTGATATATCGGAATGTCCCAACAATTGCTGTACGACACGCAAATTGGCACCGTGCTGCAAAAGGTGGCTGGCAAATGCATGTCGGATAACATGGGGTGAAATGTTTTTGGCATTGATACCAGCTTGTGTTGCAAGCACTTTTAGCTCGCGTGCAACAAGTTGACGGGCAACATAGCCTTGATCGGACTGTGCAGGAAATAGATAGGGGCTTTGGCTATCTTTTGACTGGTCGCGCAATTCCAGCCAATGCTTGATTGCTTCCCTTGCTTTGTCTGATAATGGAACCATACGCTCTTTTGACCCTTTTCCGCGAACAAGGATAAAGGCAGGATCACCACGCGCGACCCGTGCAGGCAAACTTACAAGCTCGCTAATGCGCAAGCCTGTGGCGTATAGAAGTTCGATAATTGTATGAAGTCGCAAAGCTTTTTTATGCATTGCTGGAGAAAAATCCGTGCGTTTGGCTTCTGTTTCAGCAAGACTAAGCAAACGGGATACTTGTTCTTCACTGATGATTTTTGGAATATTGGCATCTTTCTTCGGTGCATCAATGTCACCAGATGGGTCATCAGTGCGCAAGCCCTCGGCATAAAGAAATTGAAAAAATTGCCGCAAGGTTGAAAGGCGGCGCGCCTGTGTTGTTGCAGCAAATCCCTCCGTTTGCATGGTCGATAATATTTTTATCAGCTTGTCACGATCGGTGGTTAGTAAAGCTGTATTATGCCCATGAAGCTCTTCATTTGCCCATTCTAGATCACGACGATAAGCATCAAGTGTATTGGCAGAAGCTCCCCGTTCCGCGCTCATCATTTCAAGAAAATTGTCAATTGTTGCTTCCAGATTCATTGCGCTGTTGGCTCTGTTTTCTGTGTTTGTGAGGAATTATTAGGGGTTTGAGGCTGCAACATTTCTTGTTGTTGCTGTTGGGGTGGATTATAAGGCCAATCACGTAAATGCAATTCACTTGGGGCGATGTCTATGGTCATTTCAGTGGTCACAGGTTTAACAAACCAAACAAGGCTAATCATCGCGCCGTAAACAAGCGCGATCAATAGGATGAGGGCCATCAACAAACGGGTTAAAGTGGGCATAATAAAGCAATTTGTTTCTGATTATACGAGACTTTCAACAGTATCATGCCTTATAAAGATTAACAGGGATTGACTTCATTGCTGATAAATGTCGAAACGAAACTATGAAAAGCAGTTTTTCCAGAAACGCCCCTATGGCACGAACCGCAGCCCGCTTGATGTCGAATCTTGGCGGTAGGTCACTTGTATTTGTTGGTTTGATGGGTGCTGGTAAATCGACCATTGGCAAACGTGTGGCAACCATGTTGGATTTGCCATTCCATGATGCGGATTACGAAATAGAGCAGGCGGCGCAAATGTCGGTACCAGAGCTTTTTAAAGCTTATGGCGAGCCTGCTTTTCGGGATTTGGAACGGCGCGTTATTTTACGTCTTATCAAACAGGGCCCAATGGTATTGGCGACTGGCGGTGGGGCATATATGAATGATGAAACCCGCCTTGCAATTGCTGAAAATGGTATTTCCGTCTGGTTGAATGCCGAATTAGATGTATTGATGGAGCGCGTTTCCCGCCGTCAAAATCGTCCTTTATTGCAAAATGATAATCCACGCGCTGTTATGGAAAAACTGATGGCCGAGCGTTATCCTGTTTATGCCAAAGCGGATTTGACGGTTAATAGCCGTAAGGCACGAAGAGATGTGGTTGCGCGTGATGTTATACGCACCGTAGAACGGCATTTATCAAAACAAGAAAAGCACAAATAAGGAGGCCACGCCATGAAAGATGAAATCGTAGGTGTAACACTTGGGGAACGCAGTTACGACATCATGATTGGTTCGGGCATACTCTCTTCGACAGGCAAAGAGATTGCGCGCCGTTTTCCAGGTGCAAGAGTGGCTGTTGTGACTGATGAAAATGTCGCTTCATTTCATCTTTTGTCCTTAAGCAATAGCTTGCGCGAATCAGGAATAGATTTTGTTACGATCATTGTTAAGCCAGGTGAAAAATCAAAGTGCTTTGCAACTTTGCAAACCGTGACAGATGCCATTCTTGATGCACGGTTGGAAAGAGGTGATTTTGTTATTGCTTTTGGCGGTGGTGTGGTTGGTGATCTGGCAGGCTTTGCAGCCGGTATTGTCCGCCGTGGTATGAATTTTATCCAAATTCCAACATCTCTGTTGGCGCAAGTTGATTCGTCTGTTGGTGGCAAGACCGGTATTGATACACAGCATGGTAAGAATCTGATTGGTGTATTTTACCAACCCAAATTGGTGATTGCTGATAGCAAGGTGCTGGATACATTGTCAGAACGCGAATTTCGCGCCGGCTACGCAGAAGTTGCTAAATATGGCCTTATAGATCAACCGGACTTTTTTGCATGGCTGGAAAAAAACTGGCAGGAAATTTTTGCCGGTGGTGATGCGCGTATTGAAGCCATTGCCCGTTCCTGCCGTTCTAAGGCGGCCGTTGTTGCCCGTGACGAAAGAGAAGCAGGCGACCGTGCTTTGTTGAATCTGGGGCATACTTTTGGGCATGCATTGGAAACCGCGACAGAATATGATTCAAGCCGCCTTGTTCACGGGGAAGGGGTTTCAATTGGTATGGTACTTGCCCATGAGTTTTCAGCCTATATGGGGTTATGCTCTGCCGATGTTGCAACGCGAGTAGAAGCGCATCTGAGCGATGTAGGATTGCCAACGTGTTTGCAAGATGTTCCCGGCGGTGTGCCTGATGCGAACACATTAATGACGCTTATTGCGCAAGATAAAAAAGTTTCGCATGGCAATCTTACCTTCATTTTAACCCATGGCTTAGGCCAGTCGTTTATCGCCAAGAATGTGCCACCAGAAAAAGTATTGGCATTTCTTAAACAAAAACTTGGTGAAAGTGATTGATCGAAACACATATATTGTTTAATGATCTGCTTGCGATTGGGTCTGCGTAGCTCAGCAGGATAGAGCACAGGATTCCTAAATAATTGGGCGCTTTTAGGGGAAACCCTTAAAGCGGATCTGCTCAAAGTCGGGGAACGCTTAATGGTTCTAAACCATATGCCAATCCCGAGCCAAGCCCTTGATTATAAAGGGAAGGTGTAGAGACTGGACGGGCAGCACCTAAAGGTTTTTCCTAAGGTGAAGGGACAGTCCAGACCACAAACGGTCATATATATGTATGACAGGCGGTGAAAACCGAAGTGGTATGAATCCTGGGGTCGTGGGTTCGAATCCCGCCGCGGACACCATCGCTTTTATCTCATTTCTAACAGTATTGTATGTATCCCTAAATCTTTTGAAATTGCATATAAGGGTTTTGAAAAGACATATATTTCAAAGTGTTCATTGATTTATATGAGGCATTCCATTTCTTTTATTTCTCTATCGGCTTTATCGCTATTGAAGAGATTCATTGTATTTTTTATTTCTTATGAAACATATCCAATTTCTTATCTTTTGAAACAGAATCTATTCTTCTAGGAGTCAAGTTCTGCAACGGTAGTGGCATTGCCATATCACTTGTGATCAACGCTGTTCCAGTTTTGTGAATGGGTTATTTTTTTATTTTTTTTAAAGATAATTATGAAAGGTAAAAACTGGCTTTTAGGGGAAAAAAGCCAAAGATACCCCCTACCCCATAGAGAAAATCAATTCTCCATAAGGCAGGGGCATCAATGGCTAGCAGAGTAAAATCTGCTAAAGTCCCTGTCAGATGTAATCTTATATTAATCTGATAAAAAGGGGGACAAAGCCAGAGCGCCTTTCGGCTAACCCGTCCTCTGTTTCTGATAGCACCGTAGGACTTTCGATACCCGCGCTTGCAGTTTTCAATCAGCAGGGAGTTGCACCCTGTCACTGCATAGCGGTCTCTTACAATTTTTTACGCATTTTGTCAATAATTTTACGTCTTTTACGTATTTATGACCGAATTATGATTTTAACCTTTATATAAAGGTTCGCGTGATAAATAACCGGCGGTGAATGTTTACCAGCGATTAACGTTGTTTTATTAGAGGGGCTTAACCTCGGCGCTGATATGCAGCATTGTTAAATCATATTCTGCATGGATTTGATTTTCTTTCTTTGGGTTACGAACAGGGTCAGCTTATGCATTTATCTACTGTTACGCGGTTTTTGGTTTCCATCTGTTGCGCCATTTCAAGCATTATGCTTTTTGCCTTAACGCCGGTACAAGCCAAATCTAATTCGGTATCGATTCCTGCAATTGTTGTTGATGCGAATAATGGTAAAGTGCTGTTTGCTAACCGCGCCGATGAAATACGTGCACCGGCTTCCATTACAAAAGTTATGAGCCTTTATTTGGTTTTTGATGCGCTACAAAGTGGGCGCATTAGCTGGAACACGCAAATGCCGGTTTCAAAACGGGCGGCAAGTCGGCCACGTATGAGATTGGGTATGCCAGCCGGTTCTACAATTTCTGTACGCGATGCCGTCAATGCAATGATTGTTCTGTCGGCCAATGATGCATCAGTTGTTGTCGCTGAATATCTTGGCGGTACAGAAGACAATTTTGCACGTATCATGACAATGAAAGCGCGCAGTCTTGGTATGCGTAACACAACATTCAAGAATGCTAATGGTTTGCCTGCGCAAGGGCATGTTTCCAGTGCGCGCGATATTGCTTTGATGTCCATTGCTATGCGTGAGCATTTCCCGCAATATTATAATTTGTTCAGTCAACGCCAATTCAGTTATCGTGGTCAGGTTTATAATGGGCATAACCGCGTTTTGGATAGAATAGATGGTGCTGATGGTTTGAAAACCGGTTTTACAAATGCGGCTGGATATACCATTACAACCAGCGTCGCAAAAAATGGCAAGAAACTGGTTATTGTTGTGCTTGGCGGTTCTTCAGGTAGACAACGCGATGATGTGGTTGTGGCACTCGCTAATGCCTATATCGGCAGTGCATCCAGTTCCGGCAAAAAACGCCTGTTTGCAGGCTGGAACGTTGCGCAATCTGCGTGGAAAGGCGTTCGTTCACCAAAGCAAGTTGCCCAGCCAATCCAAACACAGTCAACTCAAGTATCAGCAACTCAAGCCCCAGCAAATCAAGTACCGGCCAATCAGACACCGGCAACCGTTTCGCAAGAGGACTTAACAACAGCATCAGTAACACCCAGCAAACGTCCAGCCGCTCTCCCATCAAAAACAGTTATAAAGTCTCGTACAACGGTAGAAATTCCGGTTGACCAGTCTGCAAAACGGCAGGCACCTGAAATGGTGGAACAAGCGCCAACATCATTCGGACAGGCTCCTACAACAATGGCCTATGCTGACAATAACGCGCAGACTGTCACAGAGTTGTTAGAAAAGCAGGTAAGGCAGAACTATATTGTAGAAGTTGCGTCCTTGCCTGACGCCAAGACAGCAAATGGCTTTTTGAATACCATCAAGAGCAGCTTAAAAGATGCAAGAATAGCTTCTCTAGGCCGTGTTGAAGCGACAACGATGGATGGAAAGAAAGTATATAACGTGCGTTTTGGATCATTTTCCAGTCAAGATGCAGCATCGGCTGTGTGCGATAAGTTAACGGTTCAGGCATTTTCCTGCTTTGTTGTTGCGCGCTAACTGCCATTCGCATGGCATAGGGGTTATCGCCATTCGCATGGCATGGGGGTTGTCGCCATTTGCATGGCATGGGGGTTGTCGCCATTTGCATGGCGTGAGGATTATTGCCATTCGCATGGTATGGAATTTATCATCATTCGCATGACTTGAAAATTATCGCTATTTGCAGGGCATGAAATATATGGCTGAAAATTAGAGATATGATAGTCATTTTCAGCCTCTATAGCGCAAATATAGGGTGCATTTCTAACAGCGTTACTTGAAGCTTTTGCTGGCGTAGTTTGCAAGCCACTGTTGGTGACACACCCATATAGGCAATTGTTTGAAACTACTGTCTGATAATTGATCTGGTAAAACTTGAAAATTGCGCAAGGTCTCTTCAAGAAGAGATTAAAGTGGTGCCAACCATATTAAAGTTGCGCCAACCTATTAGTTTTGCGCTAACAGCTTAAGCCTTGTTGCAATTAAACCAGATAGCTCACTAAAACATCCGTCATTGTTATTTCATTGCGATAATTTGGCTCACGGTAAAAAGACCTTGCCATAAATGATAAAGGCGGAACTGAAATTCCGCCTAAACACAATCATTATATGATAGATAAATCAGCTTAAAAATCAGCTTAGTTGCTTTCGGCAGAGCTATCTGAATCGGTTTTGGATACCGCTTCCTTTGGGCCACCCTTGGCAACACCGACCATAGCTGGGCGCAACACACGGTCACCAATCACATAGCCAGCCTGCACAACTTGTTGCACCGTGTTTGCTGGCACATCAGGATTAGGAATTTCAAACATAGCTTGGTGAAAATTAGGGTCAAATTTTTGCCCTTCAGGCTCTATTTTTTTAACTCCATGGCGTTCCAGCGCAGACATCATAGCCCGTTCTGTCATTTCAACGCCTTCTGCCAAAGCTTGTAGGCCGACATCTTGCTCACGTGCTCCATCTGGTATTGCCTGTAAAGCACGATTGAGGTTATCGGATACTTGCAACATATCGCGTGCAAAATTGGCCACAGAATAGGATTTTGCATCGGCAACATCACGGGCTGTCCGGCGACGTAAATTTTCCATCTCGGCAGCAAGACGCAATATCTGGTCTTTTAATTCTTCATTTTCAGCTTCTAAAGCCGCGACCTGGTCAGCACCTTCGTCAGCAATCTTGTCATCATCCAATTCGGCTGCTGCTTCTTGCTTACGTTGTTTTAGAAAATCATCGGCAGCACGTTTTAAAGCTTCACGGTCGGCCGGATTTTTAAGATCGCGATTTTCCAATTCACTATCGCCAGATTTGTTTTTTTCCTCAGACATAGGATTTCCATTTCTTGATGACATTACTTAAGCCCGATATCGAAATTTTAATTGCAAAAATCAAGAGGCAAACAATAAAACATGCCTATCAGCTTATAAAGCAAATAGACATGCCTAATTTTTATTAAAAATGCCGCTGTTAAAAAGCAATTAAATTTTCAACAAGCTTGCTACTTTGGTTTTATCGCCATTGACTGCACATGCGCGTAATAATTCGCCAGCACCTTTGTCAAGCAGCCGTTCAGCAAGGCGCTTGCCCATTTCTTCTGCACCATAAGTGCAGGTCGTTGCATGGTCTATTATTTGCTCCAGCCCATCAACACTGGTAACAGTGGCTTTAAGATGCAACATGGTGTTTTTCCAAGAGCAGCATACGCCAACTGGCAAATTACACCCTGCACCAAGATATTTCATCAAAGAACGTTCTGCATCGGTTTCCGCACGGGACTTTTTGCATTCTATCGTTTTCAAAAGACGAACAATATCCTGATCGCTGCTACGACATTCAACACCAAGCGCACCTTGTGCGACAGCATAAGGGAAGATCTGCGGATTGAGAAATTCCATATCCGGTTCTAGCAAATTGAGTCGTTTCAAACCTGCTGCTGCCAGAATCGTGGCATCAATACCATTTTTATCGATTGCTTTACGCAAGCGCGGCGGAACATTACCCCGCACAGGAACGATGGAAATATCCGGAAAGATTGAGCGCATTTGCGCTGCACGCCGGATAGAGCCAGTACCAATTTTATGGCGATCGCTTCTTATATTCTCAAGTTTCAAACCACAAAGCACATCCCTTGGGTCTTCTCTTTCAGGAACACAAGCCAGAACCAACCCTTCAGGTTGTTCCGTTGGAAGATCTTTTAGCGAATGGACAACAATATCAACTTCACGATTTAACAATGCTTCTTCACCGCTTTTGGTGAAAACCCCAACATTGCCTATATCCTGAAAACTGGTGCGCTTATCTTTATCGCCAATGCAGCCAAATAAAACAATATCAACCGTCAAAGATGGGTCGATACCCCGCAAAAGCTCGGCCACATTTTGTGCTTGCACACGTGCGAGTGCGCTTTTGCGCGTTCCAAGCCTTATTCGCATAACTTTAAGCCTATTTAAACAGATTCTCTAGATTCGCATCTCTTTAGAGCGTTTCTAAGAGTTTTTAACGCAACTTGTTTCCAAAAGAAAGTTCTCTTTGCTTAAATTGTGCAATAGACAGTGTTTTACAAATAAAAAATGCTAAATTTTTGATTATTTGAGTGGTTTATTGCGATAATGCGGCAAAAATATTCCTTCTAAAAAGCATTTGTTTCAGAATAACAGTGCCAGCAAATTGTTTCAGCTTATTGGCGCGGTGCCCAAAACACAATTTTATGTTTAGCATAGGCGACAATCATATGCATGATGACGCCAATAATGGCTAAAACAACCAGAACAGCAAACATACCGGCAATATTGAACTGTTCATTAAACTGCATGAGCATTTTACCCAATCCCTTTTGCGCGCCAACAAACTCGGCCACGATGGTGCCGATAAGGGCAAAAATGATTCCCAATCCCAATCCTGCAAATACAAAAGGAAGCGATGCCGGTAATTTGACTTTTAACAAAATTTGTAAAGGTGTTGCGCCAAAAGCCTTCAGCATCTGTATTTCGTCGCGTCCGGCAGATTGTAAACCTGCTATGACATTGATGAGCATCGGGAAAAAAGAAATGAGAGCAGCCATAACAATTTTCGAGGCAATGCCATAACCAAACCATTGTAGAAATATGGGAGCCAGAGCCACAGTCGGTATGGTTTGAAAAGCAACGATATAGGGCAGCAAGGCAAGCTGGAATATCTTTGCTTGCGCAATGGAAACACCAAGTAAAGCAGCCAAAACAACGCCGCAAGCATAACCCAATAGAACTTCAATCATTGTTACTTGAAAATTTTCCCAGAACAGTCCCGATTGAAGCAGTTTTGCCAATTGAGCAAAAATTTGGCTTGGCGGTGGTAACAGATAGCTTGGTACCTGCCAAAATTTAACACCCAATTCCCAACAGGCCACGACCAGAATAAAAACGATGACCACAAGCAGTGCTTGAAGTGTTTTTTCATTTTTATACATTGCCGACCTTTCTTATTATATGGGCAACGTTGGAAACAATATTTTGCCGATATGCAAGGCAAATTCGTTAATTGATACCAAAATTTTTAAAATGGTTGCGGATATGCTCCAATATCTTGCCAGCGTTTTCATGAGCAAGAGCGGCCATATTGCGTGGGCGTTCAAGCCGGACATTGATAATCTCGTCTATATGTCCTGGTCGTGGGCTCATAACAACCACTTTGTCAGCCAAAAAGACAGCTTCAGGAATAGAATGGGTTACAAATAATATTGTTTTTTTGCTCTCTAGCCAGATATTTTGCAATTCATCATTGAGATGTTCGCGTGTCATTGCGTCAAGCGCGCCAAATGGTTCGTCCATGAGCAAAACTTTTGGATCATGGATAAGGGCCCGGCAAATGCCAGCACGTTGACGCATACCGCCGGATAATTCATTCGGAAGTTTATTTTCAAAACCTTTGAGACCAACAGTTTCCATCAATTTCAGTGCGCGTTCTTGATAGAGCTTTTTATCCTGATGCATCAATTCAACAGGCAACAGAATATTTTGTAAAATCGTTCGCCAAGGAAGCAGTGTCGGTTCCTGAAAAACAAAACCAACATCGACCGATGGTTTTGTAACAGGTTGGCCATTTAAAAAAACACTACCAGTAAAATCATCGACAAGGCCTGCAAGAATTTTTAACAATGTTGTCTTGCCACAACCTGATGGGCCGACAAGTGCTACAAATTCTCCTTCGGCAATTTCCAGATTGATATCTTTGAGAGCTAATACAGTGCCGTCTTTTTGGGCTGTATAGTTTTTATGCAAACCCTTAATTGTGATAAGCGGTTTTGGAGCAAACGGCATTGATATTTTTTCCAGTTTTCAAAGATATTTGATAGGGCATTTGACCTGTTAGGGATGTTCTATAATAGAATTTATATCAAAATGATAAATATCTAACATAAGTGAACTATCCCAAACATCATTAACGGTTAGCAATTTTTCTGTCGAGCCTGTTTCATGGGCAAAAGCCAAAACCGCCTGCCACCGGTCATCAGGAATATTGAGCCATTCGCCCCATGTTGTCGGATCTGGTTTATCAGCCGGTATAGAGTCGCCAAGGGCTATAGCCATAGCTTCCGAAGTATTTTTTGCCTCGCTGCTTTCCGGATCATCCGCCCCCAATAGCTGCGGAAATTCTTTGAAAGAAAGCTTCATCGCACTATCAGGGTAAAGTTTTGTGTAAATAATGCCTTTATAGGCGGCACGGGCAAACTGCACGAGTTCTTGTGGCTTTTCTTTAAACAGCTTTTTGCTTGTCACCATGGTGACACTGAAAAGTCTGTCCATTTGTTCTGGTCTTTGTAACAGCTTGAATGCAACACCGTGCTGGCGCATGATTGTGAAACTGTCAGAATAGCTGTCAACAGCATCAACATCACCGGCATTCAAAGCGGCAGCCGCCCTTGCACCAGCGCCAACCGGTATAATTGTAACATCATCTTCGGTAAGACCGGCAATTTTCAAAGTTGCCCGTAAATCTGCATAAGAAGCAGATGCAAGACTAACCACGCCAACCCGTTTTCCTTTGAGATCCTTGATTGTTTGAATGGAAGAATCTTTCGGAACAGCAATAAAATATGGCCACTTAATTGTAATGCCTGCAAATGCAATTAACGGAACGCCTTTATCAATAGCGGCAGCAATATTGGCCGATGATGCATAGGCTATATCGGCAGAACCCGTTGCAACGGCTTGCAATGCGGCTGTTGAACCATCCGTATATAACAGTGTGGGGTTGATGTTTTCTTCAGCAAAATAATGCAATTGTTTAGGCACGGCATAAGTAAATGTTTCTTCAGCCGCTGTTGTTGTATTGCGCGCCAGAGCAACAGTAATATTGGCAGGTTCTGCCTTCGCTGCAAATGATGACAACAAAACACAAAAGAAAATAACGAGGTTAAAAAAAGCTGACTTCATATATATTGCTTTCTTCAACATTTTCTTGAAAGCTGCAAATCGGTTTAATTCAATAACCATTCAGGCAATCAATTGCAAATAAATCATAATTCTCAAGTGATCTCTAAACGATATAACAGCTGGAATCTATAGCTTTTCGTTTTGGGCTATCATTTGAGAAGGCGCGAAACAAGTTGTGCTGTATAATCCACCATCGGTACAATGCGAGCATAGTTCAGTCTGGTTGGTCCAATCACGCCAAGCGCTCCAATCACATGCTGGTTTGAATCACAATATGGCGCAACAACCAATGATGAGCCAGATAATGAAAAGAGCTTGTTTTCCGAACCAATAAAAATACGCACCCCTGAGCCTTCTTCGGCAAGATCAAGCAATTGCATCATGCTTTCACGGGTTTCCAGATCATCAAACAAATGTCTTAGTCTTTCAAGATCTTCGGTTGCTTTTACATCTTCCAAAAGATTGCCACGGCCACGAACGATAAGTTGCGTTTTATGCCCCTTGTCTTCACCCCCCCATACGGCCAATCCGGCATCTACCAAATGTTGCGACAGTTCATCCAAAGCTGCTTTTGTTTCTTCGCGCAGACGCGTAATTTCTACCTTTGCTTCGTTTAGCGTGCGCCCTTGGATATGAGCATTTAGAAAATTGGTTGCCTCACTCAACTGGGAATGGGTCACCCCTTCAGGTAAAGTGATGATGCGGTTTTCAACATCACCTTTCTGCGTCACCAGCACGGCAAGCGCACGTGCGGTATCAAGCCTTACAAACTCAATATGTTTTAGGGTACCTTCATTTTTGGTGGCTAAAACCAAACCCGCACCGCGTGACAAGCCTGATAGAATTTGGCTGGCTTCTGTTAAAAACTGTTCAACAGATTGGGCGTGTCCAGCTTCTTCAACACGTGCTTCAATGGCTTTACGTTCATCGGAGGGCAGGTCCCCAACCTCGATAAACGCATCGACAAAAAATCTTAAGCCCGATTGTGTCGGAATGCGGCCGGCTGAAATATGCGGCGAATAGATTAGCCCGAGATGCTCAAGGTCACTCATGACCGAGCGTATTGTTGCAGGCGAAAGACTGTGTGGCAGTTGGCGCGACAAATTGCGTGAGCCAACAGGATCACCTTCGCTCAGATAGGTTTCAACGATGCGACGGAAAATATCGCGTGATCGTTCATCAAGACCTTTCAGTTCATCAGGAATGAAATTTCGTTTCATTGTTTCACTTCAATTATGAAAACTCGTTGCCCTTTATATAAGTTTTGCCAAAGCTGGGTCAAATAGTCTAAAGAAGCCAAAAAAGATATTCTTGAAAGGAAAAGTTATGCGTCCATCCAATCGTGCAGCCAATGAGATGCGTTCTGTTTCATTTGAGCGCCACGTTAATAAACATGCTGAAGGATCATGCTTAGTAAAATTCGGAGACACGCATGTATTGTGTACAGCAAGTCTTGAAGAACGTGTTCCAACATGGATGCGCAATTCTGGCAAAGGCTGGGTTACCGCAGAATATGGTATGCTGCCACGCTCCACTGGTGAGAGAATGCGCCGTGAGGCCGCTTCTGGTAAGCAAGGTGGCCGTACAATGGAAATACAGCGCCTCATTAGCCGTTCCTTGCGTGCGGTGGTAGACCTTAAAGCACTGGGCGAGATGCAAATAACAATTGATTGTGATGTTGTTCAAGCAGATGGTGGCACACGAACAGCCTCTATCACTGGTGCATGGGTGGCATTATATGATTGCCTTGGTTGGATGGAAACACGCCAAATGGTGCTGCGCGATAAAGTGTTGAAAGATCATGTCGCAGCTGTTTCCTGTGGTATTTATCAAGGTACACCAGTGCTGGATTTGGATTATGCGGAAGACTCCAACGCAGAAACAGATTCCAATTTTGTGATGACCGGCAAAGGTGGTATTGTAGAAATTCAGGGCACTGCAGAAGGTGAGCCATTTACAGAGACGGAATTTTCCACACTCATGGGGCTTGCTAAAGGTGGTATCCATCACTTGATAGAATTACAGAAGAAAGCAATTGCAGAATAAAGGTTAGGTCTATGAGAAAGCTTGAAGGGAAAAAGCTGGTTGTGGCAACACATAATGCTGGTAAATTGCGTGAAATAGCAGATCTTATCGGTCCTTTTGGCTTTGAGACAACCTCTGCTGGAGAGCTCGGTTTGCCTGAACCAGCAGAAACCGGCACGCAATTTGAGGAAAACGCCTATATCAAGGCGTTTTCTGCTGCCAAAGCAACAGGCTTGCCTGCATTGTCCGACGATTCTGGGCTTGAAGCCGATGCGCTTGATAAAGCCCCAGGTGTTTATACGGCTGATTGGGCTATTCAACCAGACGGCCACCGTGATTTTGATAAAGCCATGCAAAAGGTTGAAGACGCATTGGAAAAAGCTGGTGCGACAACACCAGATAAGCGACATGGCCGTTTTGTTTCGGTTTTATGTCTTGCTTGGCCAGATGGTCACGCAGAATATTTTCGTGGTGAAATTGAAGGTACCTTAGTATGGCCGCCACGTGGTGATGACGGCTTTGGTTTTGACCCTATTTTTCAACCAGAAGGTTATGAAAAAACATTTGGTCAAATGACCGCACAGGAAAAACACGGCTGGAAACCGGGTGACAAAACAGCCTTATCCCATCGGGCACGTGCCTTTAAACTTTTTGCTGAAGAGTTGCTGCAAAAAGTATGACCGAACCTTTTGGCGTTTATATCCATTGGCCATTTTGTGCTGCCAAATGCCCTTATTGTGACTTTAATTCCCATGTACGCATGAAGGGTGTGGACGAGCCGCGTTTTGTTGCTGGTTTTACGCGTGAAATGGAAACAATGCGCCAGCTCACAGGCGACCGAAAAGTTACCAGTGTTTTTATTGGCGGCGGCACGCCCTCATTAATGGCTCCTGCAACGTTAGATGCAATTTTGCAGGCCGTTGACCGCAATTGGCCTATTGCAGAAAATGCTGAAATTACCATGGAAGCCAACCCGTCCAGTGTAGAAGCCGATAGGTTTCTTGGGTATCGCGCGGCTGGCGTCAATCGTCTTTCGCTTGGCGTTCAATCACTGGACGACGCAGAGTTGAAAAGACTTGGCCGTATTCATGATGTAAAACAGGCTCTATATGCGATCGAACTTGCACGGAAGATTTTTCCTCGGCTGTCATTCGATCTGATATATGCCCGTCCCGGCCAAACATTGGGTGCTTGGGAACATGAGCTTCGGCAGGCAATTGATCTTGCTGCCGATCACCTTTCGCTTTACCAATTGACCATTGAAGAGGGGACGGCTTTTCATAGGTTGTATGAAGCAGGAAAATTTCAATTGCCTGATCCGGAACTAGCGGCCGACCTTTATGAGCTGACACAGAATATCACGGCAGATTGTGGCTTACCCGCCTATGAGATTTCTAATCATGCTGTTCCAGGGGCTGAGTCGCAACATAATCTTCTATATTGGCGTTATCAGCAATATGTTGGCATCGGGGCTGGGGCGCATGGGCGATTTATGCCAGCCTCCCATGAAAACAACGGTAAAACCAGATTAGTGACGATAACCGAAAAACTGCCCGAACAATGGCTTTCTCTTGTCGAACAGCAGGGGCATGGTATTGTTGAGGAAGAACATTTGACATTAAGTGAACAGGCACAAGAAATGTTGCTTATGGGGCTTCGTCTTTATGAAGGTTTGGATCTTGTCGGTTATGAAAAATTGGCAGGGCATAGTCTTAATGCAAAAACCATCAGTCTGTTACAACAGGATGGCCTTATCGAATCAGTTGGTAACACGCGTCTTCGGGCAACCAAACAGGGCAGAATTGTTTTAGATCATATCATAACAGCGTTGGCTGATTGATAGCGTTAAGCGTTCGGTTTTGTGATTTGTGACTGATTTTTTCTAAGAGATTTTGATCTAATTGATGAAAAAATCTGTGCTTACAGGATAGATTCATCAAAATTCCCCAGATTTATTGTACATCGTTAAAACAATCATAAATTGCGCATTCTGATCTATTCTACCGTGTTTTATGCATTTTCTTCGCAAAAAATCATGCGCAACCTGCATATAACTTGGCAGCAGACGTTTTGCTAAAAACAGATATGCAATCTTTGTTATGCTTTGAAATTATTAGATTTTATTCGGTCTCTATCGTTATTAAGGGCACAATATAGAGCGGCGCAAAAAACGATAATTGAGCATTTGCATTATCGCTCACACGTTTAACGAGTTTGCGCAAAATATACAATTTTTACGGAATAAAATGCTCTAATTGCGCATATTTGTTAAATTTTGTGCGATTTTGTTTGACTAATTGCGCAATTTGCGCAAAAAACAACCATCATCAGTTCATTGCGCAGATTATTGAGGGGCGCAATTTTTGGAGGACATAAGATGCAAATTCCGATCAAACGTGGGATAGAAAAAGTACCTGGTGGCATGATGGTTGTGCCATTGTTGATAGGGGCGTTAATTGCCACTTTTTGCCCTGATGCACCAACATTCTTTGGTTCGTTTACTGGGGCTTTGTTTAAGGGGTCACTGCCGATTCTTGCGGTATTTTATGTATGTATGGGCGCAAGTATCAATTTTAAGGCTGCGCCTTATATCATTAAAAAAGGCGGCACATTGTTTGTCGTAAAAGTTGGCGTTGCTATCATTGTTGGTGTTATCGCCGGACGTTTCTTAGGCGAAGCGCCGGTTAGTTCGGGTGTTTTCATTGGTATTTCTACGCTTGCGCTGGTTGCTTCGCTTAATGATACCAATGGCGGTCTTTATATGGCGTTGATGGGGCAATATGGTCGTCCACGTGATGTTGGTGCTTACACCATTATGTGTCTTGAATCTGGTCCATTCTTGACCATGGTTACTTTGGGTGTTGCTGGTCTTGCAGCATTTCCTTGGCAAGCTCTTGTTGGCAGCATTCTGCCATTGGTTGTCGGTATGATTTTGGGTAATCTCGACAAAGAAATGCGTGAGTTCTTGGGTAAGGCAAGTGGCGTTATGATTCCTTTCTTTGCTTTTGCTCTTGGTGCTTCACTTGATTTATCCAAGGTTTGGCATGCTGGTTTGCTTGGTCTTGCTATGGGTGTTGGTGTTGTTATTGTTACCGGTATCCCACTTTTCTTTGCTGACAGATTAACAGGTGGTACTGGTGTTGCTGGTGTTGCAGCCGCATCTACCGCAGGTAATGCCGCTGCTGTTCCTGCCATTGTTGCAGCAGCCAATCCAGCTTATGCAGCAGCTGCTGGTCCGGCTACAATGTTGGTTGCAGCCTGCGTGGTTATTACAACAGTTCTTGTGCCATTTTTGACAGCTTGGGTTTCGAAGAAATTTGGTAGGCCAGAAGCAGAACCAAATGAAGAAACCGGCTTATAATTAAAGGGGCTGTTTTATGAAAAACTGGCTTATCCTAGCAGATGATCTGACAGGTGCCGCCGATTGTGCCATTGCCTATTGTCGGCGTGGCACAGAGGCTACAGTGGGTTGGGGTACGACTTTCCCTTCAAAAGAAAACCGTACCCAGATCTTTTCCTTTAATACAGATGGTCGTGAACTGCCTTCTAAGGATAGCGCGGCTCTTCAGGAAAAGTGTTTGGAAAACCTATGGTCTGAAGGTGTATTTCTTTTCTGCAAAATTGACTCGACATTGCGCGGTCAACCAGCAGCAATTATTGCGCAAACTGCGCAGTTTTTGAAGAAAAAGACAGGGCGTGGCATTGGTGTTCTAGCACCTGCTTTTCCAGCAACTGGCCGTATCACCAAGGGTGGTAAGATCATTGTCAATGGTGTGCCATTGGAAAGCACAGAGCTTTGGCAACGCGACCATACCTATCCTACTTCAGATATGAAGCAGATCGTTGAAGATGCAGGTCTCACTGCATTTGTGATAGGCTTGGATAAATTGCGCAGTTCAGAAGAAACTCTTTCGCAATATATTGCAGAGTTGGAAAATAGCGCCGATTATCCAGTGTTTATTTTTGATGCCGAAACAGAAGAAGACTTGCAGCGTATTGCTTCAGTGTTTTCGCGTGCGGACGCATCACACTTTTTCATTGGTAGTGCAGGTCTTGCGCACGCATTTGCCGCACGTTGTGCATTAGCACCACGTGATGCGCAAACGGCAGTAAGAATGGATGGCGGTGTCATGATCGTTGTTGGCTCATTGGCCAATGCGTCACGCTGCGCGGCAAAAGAATTGCTATCGACACGGGATGTAAAACATTTTCCTATTTCACCTGAGCTTCTGCTATCCGGTGGTGCAGAGTTGGATGAAATTGCCAATAATATTTCGCAAACATTGCAAAATAGTGGTGACATCTTGGTAGAAATCACTATGGGTGAAAATATCGATATGTCTATGGGGTCACAATTGGCTAAAAACTTGAGCAACGTTTTAAAAAATGTTGCGCCTCATCTTGCAGGTTTTGCCGCAACAGGCGGCGAGACAGCTAGCTTTTTGATGGATTCCTTCGGCATAAATGGCATTGAATTAAGCGATGAAATTGAAGCTGGGGTTTCTTTGGGTCTAACACGCGGAGAAACCAAAGTTCCTGTTGCTACAAAAGCCGGTGCTTTTGGCGACGAGAACAGTCTTGTGCGTATTTTTGACCGGCTAACCCTGATTAGAAAAGAAGGAAAACTTTAATGAGTAGACCAAGAGTCGTGATTACAATGGGTGATCCGTCTGGTATCGGACCAGAGGTGATCATGAAAGCATTGGGTAATGCCGAAGTATACAATATGTGCGAGCCGGTTGTTATTGGCGACGCCAAGCGGTTGGAGCAGGTTGGCAAAATCGTCCATACCAACTTAACCGTAAGAGCTATCGACCGCATTGAAGATGCTGACCCAAAATTTGGTGTTGTTGATTGTATTGATCTCAAACTTCTTAAAGAAGACCACCCATTTGGTGTTGTTTTGAAAGAGTCTGGTGAAGCTGCCTATCAATACATTAAAAAAGCCGCAGAAATTGTTATCGACGGTAAAGCGCAAGCAATTTGTACAGCGCCTTTGTGTAAAGAAGCTTTACATGCCGCAGATCATAAGTTTCCTGGCCATACCGAGCTTTTGGCACATTTAACAAATACGCCTGAAGTTTCCATGATGTTGGTTACGCCGAAATTAAGAGTGATCCACGTTACCACTCATATCGGTCTTATTGATGCGGTGGCTAAAATTGAACCAGGTTTGGTAGAACGTGTTATCGCTCGTGGTCACGATGTTCTGGTAAAACGCGGTATGGAAAATCCGAAAATTGCCGTTTGCGCAATCAATCCGCATGCTGGTGAACATGGCCTGTTCGGTTATGGCGAAGAAGAAGCTAAAATTGTGCCTGCTGTTAAAGCATGTCAGGAAAAAGGCTGGAATGTTGTTGGCCCGTTACCAGGGGATACATTGTTCTACCTTGCAGGGCGTGGTGATTATGACATGGTTGTGGCTATGTACCACGATCAGGGGCATATTCCAGTCAAGGTATTGGGCTTGGAAAACGGCGTCAACATCACAGTTGGTCTACCGGTTATCCGGACATCTGTGGATCATGGAACGGCATTTGATATTGCTGGCAAAGGCATTGCAGATGAACGTTCTTTGGTTGAGGCATTGCGTCAAGCTGCCGATTTGGCACCGAGAAATTAAGAAATACTCTTATAACTTTATTCTGTATGGCTTATGCATAAAAGTATAAACCAAAATCACATTATCTTTTTATAAGATATATTGATTGCATAAAAATCGGTTTATGAATTAAATTGGTTTATTATTACAGAATTAAGTAAAAGCAGTCTGGGTTTGGATCCCCGGAAAATCCGGACTGCTTGTTTTTATAAGAGAATTATTATGAACAGGAAGGAACGTCTGGCTCACCTCATCAAGGCAATAACGATGGAGGCAGCCAATGTCGATAACCTCTCGGAACAGTTTGGTGTTTCGGCATCTACGATCCGCCGTGATTTACAGTTCCTTCAACAACATGGCCATATTCAAAGAACATATGGTGGCGCCGTCTTAAATCATGCTGCGCCAGAAATGTCCTATGTTGAACGCATGGAACATTATGGCGTCAATAAGCGGGCCATTGCCGCTATTGCTAATGAGCTTATCCATGATGGCGATACAATTATGCTTGATGCAGGATCAAGTATTTGCGCGCTCGGCCATTTATTGGTTGAGCGTAAGTTACATATCATCACCAATAATCTTATGCTGGTACCTATTCTTGAAGGGGCGCCCCATCTTGATCTGATCATTCTGGGGGGCAAATGCCGTAATACGAGTATGAGCATTTTTGGCGCTTTGGCATTAAAAAATCTTGAACATTTGACCGCTGATATTTTCTTTACAAGCGCTGACGGTGTGGTTGCCGGTCGAGGGCTATGTGAAGCCAGTCTGGACCAGATTGTGCTGAAAGATGCGATGATGAGGCGTGCGGCAAAAACAGTTGTGTTGGCTGATAGCCATAAAATTAATCGTGCTGAACAGCATTGCTGGGCAGATTTTCCAGCGAATTGGACACTTATCAGCGACAGCGGTATGTCTCAGCAGGATAAATCACACTTTGAAGAGCAAAATGTTAAAGTTATACTAGCAGATGTGCCAAAAGCTGATGGTAGTTCTCACTATTAAGCGAGTAGCATGTCGGATCACAATGTTAGCGAATGCTAGCATAATGATATTCGCTTGATGTTTGGCAAAAACTGACAAAAATTTTGGTGAAAACCCATGAGTGGAACGTTATCGTTTTGATATGATAATGGGATAATAAATTCATATTTTTTACGATATTTTTGCATAAAAATTTTTTATTAAAGTTGATAAAAAGATTTAATTTTACTTATAAAACAAAAAATATTATGCAAGTTTACAGTAATAGTGTGCTGTTAGTATTCTTGAATATATTGGTTATAGAATACGATCACTCTTGAAAAACAGCAACTTGATGGGCTGAAATGAACGCCATTATCGGGTTGTTATAACGTCCATACCTAACTGTATGGCTTGAGAGCGATTACGTACATAAAGCATAAAAAGAAAAGGCGCGTTCTCCCAAACGCAGCCTTTTCTCCTCCCTCCCGATGTTTTCCATGAAAGACATATGTCTTATGCCTCCCAAGGTCTAAGCTATCACAGCCAAAAAAATAATAAAGCTTGATTGCGTGCGAATGCATAAGTTATAAAAATGCAAATTGTAAATTGCAAAGTTGCGAAATTATGTCGATCGGAAAATTATATATTGGCCGTAAAATCCGTAAGTTGCGTGAAGAACAGAAACTAACACAGGCACAGTTTGCTGATCGTATTGGCATATCAACATCCTATCTTAATCAGATTGAAAACAATCAACGGCCTGTTTCTGCGGCTGTGCTGTTATCTTTGGCTGAAAAATTCCATATTGATATTTCAAGTCTTTCTTCCGGTGAGGATGATCGACTACTTTCTGTTTTAACGGAAACGTTGACTGATCCGCTGTTTAAAAACAATCGGTCAGGTTTGCAGGAATTGCGCCTAATTGCACAAAATGCACCAAATTTGGCGCATGCCTTAATTACCTGTCATCAGGCATACCGCTTGGCGACAGAACAATTGGCAAGCTCTAATGGTCGATTGCAACTAAGCGAGCGATCAGAAATTGTGCCGCATGAAGAGGTGCGCGATTATTTCCACTTTGTTGATAATTATATTGATATTCTCGATCAAAAGGCAGAGGCTTTGGCTGCCGAGCTTGGGATTGGTGATAGTGATAATCACGCCGTTCTTGCAAGACGGTTGGAAGAAAAGCATAAAGTAACGGTGCGTTGGGCAACAACAGACGACGGCATGGTGCGAAACTATGATAGTTCCTCCCATGTTTTAACGCTTAATCCCTATATCTCGCCGCAAAAGCGCGCCTTTCAATTGGCCGTGCAACTAGCACGATTTGAAGCCGATGAACTTTGCAATAGCATAATTGATAAAGCTGATTTCAAGTCGGAAGAAGCCAATGATATTTGCCGAATTGGCTTATACAACTATTTTGCCGGAGCATTGGTGCTGCCTTATGTGCCATTTCTTCGTATGGCAGCACTTCTTCGTCATGATATTGAATTGCTGGCCGCACGTTTCGGTGTATCACTGGAGCAGGTCTGCCATAGGCTATCAACATTGCAACGCCCAGGTATGAAAGGTGTACCAATATTCTTTGCGCGTGTTGACCGTGCCGGTAATATTACAAAGCGTCATAGTGCTGTAAAATTGCAATTTGCCCGTTATGGTGGTGCTTGTCCTGTTTGGAATGCGCATCAGGCTTTTGAAGCTTCCGGCAATGTTATCCGCCAGCTGGCCGAGACACCAGACGGTGTGCGTTATTTATGTATGGCGGTGCAGGTGGTTAAAAGTAATGGGGGCTATCAAAGCCCCCACCCTTATTATGCTTTAGCTTTTGGTTGTGAAGTTTCCAATGCATCAAAGTTTGTTTATGCCGATGGTTTGGATCTGGCCAATCTTTCTGCCTATGAACCAATAGGCATTTCTTGCCGAATTTGCCCCAGAACCAACTGCGCCAGTCGCTCCATTCCGCCGCTAAAACATCATCTCACTGTCAATCGTGATCGCAGAGATATTTTGCCTTATACACTTGTCGAAATCGGCTAGGTAATTTGTCTTAAAGTTTAGGACAGTGTGACAGAACAATTCAATGTCATGTGAGAAAAACAGAATTGAAATGTCATAATAGCAATATGGGCATAGGTAATTTACGTCAATTTCCTATGCCCAATAATAGATCTAATCAAGTTTGCGAATATTTATTGAATGTTGATTTCGGATCATAACGCGGCCCAATAACTTTTTCAGGGCTGATTAATTCACCTAATTTTTGGCATTCTTCCTTGGAAAGTTGCAACTGTGTTGCAGCAACATTATCTTCAAGGTGGTGTATTTTACGCGCCCCTGGAATTGGCACTATAAAGTCACCTTGATGAAGAACCCAAGCTAAAGCCAGTTGTGCAACAGTGGCGTTTTTCTCTTCCGCCATTTTGGTCATATCAACAAGCAATTGCTGGTTTTTTTCCAATGCCTCTTTCTGGAAACGCGGCAATAGGCGGCGAAAATCATCATCAGCCAAATCTTCCATCTTGAATTCGGTTGAAAAGAAACCGCGTCCTAATGGGCTATAAGGCACAAAACCAATGTTTAATTCGCGGCATGTGTCCAATACATTTTCTTCTGGGGCGCGTGACCACAGCGAATATTCGCTTTGTACCGCACTGATTGGATGTATCTTATGAGCGCGTCTGATTGTTTCGCTACTTGCCTCGGAGAGGCCAAGCGCTCTTACTTTACCTTCTTGTACCAAATCTGCCATGGCACCAACTGTTTCTTCAATTGGCACATCGGGGTCAACACGATGTTGGTAAAGCAGATCAATCACCTCAACGCCTAGGCGTTTTAATGAGGCTTCTGTAACTTCACGCACGTGCTCTGGACGGCTATCAACACCCACTGGCAATATGCTGCCATCTGCCTGTGTTTCCAGTTTAAAGCCGAATTTTGTTGCAATGGTTACATTGTCACGAAATGGTTTTAAAGCTTTGCCAACAAGTACTTCATTATTGAATGGGCCATACATTTCAGCCGTATCAAACAATGTCACGCCCAGTTCGACGGCGCGTTGAAGCGTTTTTATCGCTGATTGCTCGTCTGTGCCGCCATAGGCATGGGTAAACCCCATACAGCCCAATCCTATTGCAGAAACCTGCAACATTCCGATGCTGCGCTTTTCCATAAATATGCTCCTACGAATGATTTAAAAAATATTTTTCAAAATAACTGACAAAGATATCCTTGAATAAATCAATTATCGATCAGTTGCAGCCTATTTTCGTCATACCGCTTGCCAGTAACTTTTTCCGGGCTAACCATATTGC
Source organism: uncultured Bartonella sp. (assembly GCA_946478235.1). GTDB lineage: Bacteria > Pseudomonadota > Alphaproteobacteria > Rhizobiales > Rhizobiaceae > Bartonella. The sequence goes on along the minus strand of CAMLBF010000009.1, from coordinate 9,640 downwards.
CCAGTTTCTCACATTCTTCCTCTGAGAGTTTCAACTTTGCCGCGGCAACATTGTCTTCAAGGTGGTGTAATTTACGCGCCCCCGGAATTGGCACAATAAAGTCCCCTTGATGAAGAACCCAAGCCAAAGCCAATTGTGCCACGGTAGCGTTTTTCTCTTCCGCCATTTTGGTCATATCAACAAGCAATTGCTGGTTTTTTTCCAATGCCTCTTTCTGGAAACGCGGCAATAGGCGGCGAAAATCATCATCAGCCAAATCTTCCATCTTGAATTCGGTTGAAAAGAAACCGCGTCCTAATGGGCTATAAGGCACAAAACCAATGCTTAATTCACGGCATGTATCGAATATATTTTCTTCTGGTGCGCGTGACCACAGCGAATATTCGCTTTGTACTGCACTGATTGGATGTATCTTATGAGCGCGTCTGATTGTTTCGCTACCGGCCTCGGAGAGGCCAAGCGCTCTTACTTTACCTTCGTGGACCAAATCTGCCATGACACCAACTGTTTCTTCAATGGGTACGTTGGGGTCAACACGATGTTGGTAAAGGAGATCAATCACCTCAACGCCTAAACGCTTTAATGAGGCTTCTGTAACTTCACGCACGTGTTCCGGGCGGCTATCAACACCCACCGGAAATACGCTGCCATCTGCCTGTGTTTCCAGTTTAAAGCCAAATTTTGTTGCAATGGTTACATTGTCACGAAATGGTTTTAAAGCTTTGCCAACAAGTATTTCATTATTGAATGGACCATACATTTCGGCCGTATCAAACAATGTTACGCCCAGTTCGACGGCGCGTTGAAGCGTTTTTATTGCAGATTGCTCATCTGTGCCGCCATAGGCATACGTAAACCCCATGCAGCCTAACCCTATTTCGGCAACTTTTAACGCTCCAATATACCGCTTATCCATGAGGACTATACTCCTAATCTTTCTTGAATTTGTGAAAGCCTAAAGCAATAATTATTGTTTGTTTATAGAGTTTAATTTGTTATGCTTGTTCTAATAATTATAACAATAAGGCGCGGGCATAGCATGGATAAACAACAACTTTCTTACCTGCTGATTCTTCAAACAGTTGTTGAAGAAGGCAGCTTTCGAAGTGCAAGCCGCCAATTAAATATCGCGCCATCGGCTGTTTCTTATGCGGTGAAAAAGCTTGAAGAAAGCTTAGGCGTACAACTGCTTAACAGAACAACGCGCAGCATTGGTCTTAGTAAGGCCGGCAGGGTTCTTCTCAATAATACATCATCTGCTTTGCGCATGATTGAAGACGGTTTTAACGACGCAAAAGCAACACAAAACACGGTTGCTGGTTCATTGCGTATCAATACCGGTTATTCGGCAGCAAAATTTTTGATTGCACCGCATTTAGGGGCATTTACAGAAGCCTATCCAGACATTGTGCTTGATCTTATTATTGATAATAGTTTTATCGATATCGTTGATAAGGGTTTTGATGCTGGTATCCGACTGCATGAACATGTTGAACAGGACATGATTGCTGCCAAAATTGGTCACGAGATGCGTAGCGTTTTGGTGGCAACCCCACAATATTTAGACCAATATGGTTATCCAAAACACCCACGCGATCTAAAAAACCATAAAGCGATATTTTACCGCTTTAGCGAAAAGCATGCCTATATATGGGAATTTCAAAAAGGCGCTAAAAGCATTACGGTTATGCCGCCAGAAACAATGTTTATCAACGACCATAGCATCATGATTGATGCTCTCTTACAAGATGTTGGTATGGCCTATATTTTTGAAGACTATGTTGATGAATTGATTGAAACGGGAAAATTGGTCAAAGTGATGGAAGATTGGTCACCCCGCTTTCAAGGGTTTTATATTTATTACCCGCAGCAGAGAATGCGCTCGGCTTTACGGGCATTTATTGATTTTTTTATCGAAAAGAACCGTTAAATTTATGCCGAACAATGGTTGATAGCCTTGTTGGCTCAAATCCATAATTGGCATGAAGTTTTGAGAAATGAATATTGCACTGTTTGGCAAAGATTGCTTGGCAATGTAAACCCAAATTACATTGCTTGTTTGATTGGCGGTGGACGGTTAAAGTCTGTCTCATCTGTTTAAAACATAGCGGGATTGGCTGTTCTATTTATACGCATTGTGTCTGAGCGAAGTTTGAATATTTTCGCCACACAGTATTATATTTTGACCGACGATCTATATGGTATGGAATAGGCAAAAGATTAACTTGCGCAGAACAAAAAATTATACTGTTATTGTGGAAGATAATAATAGCTAGTCTTCACGTAAAAGTTCTAATAATCCGATTTCCAGTTGCATCAAACTGCTTTAAAAAGATTCCAATATTTTTGAGGAGGATGATTTCATGACGGACATAACAACAAAGGCTGCCGAAACAAATGCTGCTGATGTTGCTGAAAGGCAAGCAGCATTACTTTCAGCCGCGCTACCCTATATGCAAAAATATGAAAACAAGACTGTCGTCGTGAAATATGGCGGTCATGCAATGGGGGATCCGGAACTTGGACGCGCTTTTGCCCGAGACATTGCTCTTCTCAAACAGTCCGGTATCAATCCGATTGTTGTGCATGGCGGCGGCCCACAAATAGCCAAACTGCTTGGTAAAATGGGTATTGAATCCAAGTTTGAAAATGGATTGCGCGTTACGGATGAAAAAACCGTTGAAGTTGTCGAGATGGTTCTGGCTGGCTCGATCAACAAAGAGATTGTTGCGATGATTAATGCCGAGGGAGAATGGGCTATTGGTCTTTGTGGCAAAGACGGCAATATGGTTTTCGCTGAAAAAGCCCGTAAAAAAGTTATTGATCCAGATTCTAATATTGAACGGGTTGTTGATTGGGGATTTGTTGGTGAACCGGTTGAAGTAGACCGCACATTGCTTGATTTGCTGGCACGTTCTGAAATGATTCCGGTTTTGGCACCAATTGCACCTGGCCGCGATGGTAATACATATAATATCAATGCCGATGTCTTTGCTGGCGCAATCGCTGGTGCGCTGAAAGCCAAACGTTTGTTATTCCTAACGGATGTGCCGGGTGTTCTGGATAAAAACGGGGTACTTTTCAAGGAATTGACAGTTGCTGAAGCAAAACAATTGATTGCTGATGGAACAATTTCTGGTGGAATGATTCCAAAGGTTGAAACCTGTATTGAGGCTATCGATCGTGGTGTTGAAGGTGTTGTAATTTTGAATGGCAAAACAGCACACTCGGTTCTTCTCGAACTATTTACAGAACGTGGCGCAGGTACTTTAATTGTACCATGATTGAGCAACCGGATCTGCAACAATTCTTAAAAATAAACACGTGGGTTTTTGATCTTGATGATACGCTTTACCCACGTGATAGCGGTCTTTGGGCGCAAATAGACAAAAGAATTAGTGCTTACGTCAAAAAGCAGCTCTTGGTTGATGATGCCGAAATTATACGATTGCGCAAATATTATCGGCAAACATATGGCGGTGCCTTAAAGGGCATGCTGGTTGAACATCATATCGACGCGAATGATTATCTGGCAGATGTCCATAATATCGATTATTCCGCTTTAAAGCCCAATCCACAATTGGCAAAAGATATTTCAAAGCTTCCGGGAAAGAAATTTATCTTTACCAATGGTGACGCCGCCCATGCCATGCGTGTGCTAAATAAAATTGGGTTAAACAATTGTTTTGATGGAATTTTTGACGTTACCTATACGGATTTCGTTCCTAAACCTTACCAACAAGCCTATGATAGTTTTATAAAACATTTTGCGCTTGAGCCACAAACAACAGCTATGTTTGAAGATAATCTTGCCAATTTGGAAATGTGCAAAAAATTGGGTATGACCACAATATTTGTTGGCGACAAACCCCAAACCCTTATTCCCTCTTATGTTGACATTGCGGTAAACGGTATCAATGATTTTGTACATAAGCTAGCGGAAAGTTTGCATGGCTGAGCCCAAACCAATTTTTCAGGTCAACAAACAGGAATTGGCCCTAATCGGTGTTACGTTTCTTTGGGGCGCGACATTTCTGATTGTGCATACGGCAATGCTTTACTGTGGGCCACTGTTTTTTGTCGGGGTCAGATTTATTCTAGCAGGCTGTTTTTCCTGTTTGATTTTTTACCGCACACTTAAAAAAGTAACCCGCTATGAGCTTTTTGCGGGCATCGCAATCGGTACTGCAATTTTTCTTGGCTATGGTTTGCAAACGGCTGGTTTAAAAACCATTTCCAGCAGTCAATCCGCCTTTATCACGGCCGTTTACGTTCCATTTGTGCCATTATTACAGTGGGCTTTTTTACGCAAAGCACCGCAATTGACAAGTTGGATCGGCGTTGGTCTTGCTTTTATTGGTCTTATCTTTGTTTCAGGACAAGGAATAGGCAGTTTTACATTTTCAATCGGCGAATTGCTGACACTCTGTGCTGCATTGGCCATTGCATTGGAAATCGTGTTTATCAGCCTGTTTTCTGAGCGCGTGGATAGCCGTACAGTGACAATCATACAATTGCTGGTGGCAGGGATTTTGTCATTTTGTTTTATGCCAATAACTGGTGAAAAAATTCCGGCATTTTCATGGATATGGTTTGCGTCAGGCGTGGGGCTTGCTGCTATGAGTGCGCTAATCCAATTGACCATGAATTGGGCGCAAAAGTCGGTTTCTCCAACAAGGGCGACAATTATCTATACTGGAGAGCCGGTTTGGGCGGGCATTGTTGGTCGTGTTGCAGGGGAAAGATTGCCAGCAACAGCATTTCTCGGTGCATTATTCATTATTGGCGGAATACTTGTTGCCGAATTGAAGCCACCCAAATGGCTTAGCAAAACGCGCTAATATGTTCTGATAATATGTATGTATAACGCGTGTGATTTAACACCAACCACAACGGGGGGTGAGGCAACCGCCATTGCGTATCAGACGCAATGATATGCTGGAATATATGTTGAAATACATATTGGAAATGCTTGTTTTCTTCGCATCTATGTGTCGCCCAGCACTTCATGCTGTTTTAACCCAATGTTTTAATTTGGGTCTAAAGCAATTTGTTTGGGCAAAAATAGGCAATTTCTGGCGTAATGACGGGTTACTCAAGAGAGATTTTTAAAAAAAGCCGCAATTTAAAGAAATAGCCTATCAAAGACATAAATTTCTGCTTTGCGTTTCTTCGCGTTCCTTGCTAAATCGCTTCTTATGACAATAGATCGCGATCATATAAGAAACTTCTCCATCGTGGCGCATATCGACCACGGAAAATCAACTTTGGCCGACCGCCTGATTCAGATGACAGGTGGCTTGGATCTGCGCGAAATGAAAGATCAAGTGCTTGATTCGATGGATATCGAACGCGAGCGCGGTATAACGATCAAGGCGCAGACAGTGCGGCTGCATTATAAAGCGCGTGATGGTGAAACTTATATTCTCAACCTTATTGATACGCCCGGCCATGTGGACTTTGCTTATGAAGTTTCACGTTCTTTGGCAGCGTGTGAAGGTTCGCTTCTGGTTGTTGATGCTTCACAGGGCGTTGAAGCGCAGACATTGGCGAATGTATATCAGGCGATAGACAATAATCATGAATTGGTTGTTGTGTTAAACAAGGTTGATTTGCCAGCCGCCGAACCGGAAAGAGTAAAAGAGCAGATTGAAGAGGTTATTGGCATCGACGCCAGTGACGCAATAGAGATTTCTGCAAAGACCGGTGTGGGTGTTGACGAGGTGTTGGAAGCCATTGTGCAGCGCTTGCCGGCACCACATGACGGAGACATCAAAAAACCACTGAAAGCGATGCTTGTTGACAGTTGGTATGACCCATATCTCGGCGTTATTGTGCTTGTACGGGTTATTGATGGAGTCCTGAAAAAGGGTCAAACAATCCGTATGATGGGAACTGGCGCTAAATACCCTGTTGAGCGTGTTGGTGTATTTACACCGAAAATGGTTGCTATTGAAGAATTGGGACCAGGTGAACTTGGCTTTATTACTGCTTCTATTAAGGAAGTTGCCGATACACGCGTTGGTGATACAATTACGGAAGATCATCGCCCATGTGATGAGGCGCTACCAGGATTTAAGCCTGCACAACCAGTTGTTTTCTGCGGATTGTTTCCAGTTGATGCCGCCGATTTTGATGATTTACGGGCCGCTGTTGGCAAACTTCGTTTGAATGACGCCAGTTTTTCATTTGAAATGGAAACGTCGGCAGCTTTGGGCTTCGGTTTCCGTTGTGGTTTTCTTGGTCTTCTTCATTTGGAAATTATTGAAGAACGACTTGAACGCGAATTCAATCTCGATCTCATTGCCACCGCACCATCTGTTGTGTATCGCATGAATCTTATAGATGGTTCTGTGAAAGAGCTTCATAATCCGGCGGATATGCCAGATGTCATGAAAATCACTTCGATCGAGGAACCGTGGATTCGTGCCACAATCATGACACCGGACGAGTATCTTGGTGCGATATTAAAACTTTGCCAAGAACGGCGTGGTATCCAAATCGACCTGTCCTATGTTGGTTCACGGGCAATGGTGAGCTATGATCTGCCACTCAATGAAGTTGTGTTCGACTTTTATGATCGGTTAAAATCAATCTCCAAAGGATATGCATCGTTCGATTATCATGTCACCGATTATCGTGAAGGTGATCTGGTAAAAATGTCTATTCTGGTTAATGCTGAACCAATAGATGCCTTGTCAATTTTGGTGCACCGCTCAGCCGCTGATAAGCGTGGACGGTCAATGTGTGAGAAGTTAAAACATCTCATACCGCCACATATGTTCCAGATACCTATTCAAGCCGCTATTGGTGGTAAGATTATCGCTCGTGAAAATATCCGCGCCTTGCGTAAAGATGTTACCGCCAAATGTTATGGTGGCGACGTTTCGCGTAAACGTAAACTTCTTGATAAACAGAAAGAAGGTAAAAAGCGTATGCGCCAGTTTGGTCGGGTAGAAATTCCACAGGAAGCGTTTATTAAAGCCTTGAAAATTGATGACTAATACAGCTTATTTATAAAGTAAGCTGTATTAGATTTGATAAAAAATAATATTCATTGTTTTAATCGATCAATAAATATTGCATTTTGACCATTTGTAATGGTTAGAAGCAGCAATTTATTAGGGCATATTTATCATGGATACGCAGTATTGGAATTGTGAATAAAGCATCTTGCAGCAAGTAATTGCTATGTAACATGTGAGTCTCTGCATTTAATCAGGCATTTCTTGCCGATAAATATCGAATTAATATAGTAATATTTCTAAACTAGAAAAATATTTGGTAAAATTTCAAATATAGCGTGTGTAATTCTACAATACGCAATTAATACGTGTGTTAAATAAAATTTTTATTTCATATAAATACCAGTGGTAGTTGACGACTAAATTTAAGCCGATTAATAGTTGTCTAATAAAAATTCGGAAAACCACAGTTTTCAGAGTTATTTAACGGGGTGACGATATCCAGATTTTGGTGTTTTTTCGCCAGGGTCTGGCGCAGCAGAGTTAAACCCCCGCATACTCTGCTGCACTTATTTTCTAAATGATAATATAGTATTTTGTTACTAAAAAAATAGGAAGAAGATTATTTTAGTCTTCTTCCTATTTTTATAGGTTCATATGAATATACTTATGATTTGCACATAAATAGAAATTTTTCTTTTATATGGAAGTAAATCATAATTTTATAAAAATATATCCAATGTATTTCCTTCTTTAATGATTAGCAGAAGGCCGCATAAGGGGATCAATCGCGCAGCAAGTCATTTACAGACGTTTTTGATCTTGTTTTCTCATCAACCCGTTTAACAATAACCGCGCAATAAAGACTTGGTCCCATTTCACCATTTGGCAATGGTTTGCCAGGCAATGTACCGGCCACAACAACAGAATAGGCTGGCACTTCTCCGTAAAAGATTTCGCCGGTGGCGCGGTCAATAATTTTTGTAGAACGGCCGATGAAAACGCCCATACCCAATACGGCACCCTCACGAACGATACATCCTTCAACCACTTCGGAACGCGCGCCAATAAAGCAATTATCTTCAATAATGGTTGGGCCTGCCTGTAATGGTTCCAGCACACCACCGATACCTGCGCCACCAGATAGGTGCACATGTTTGCCAATTTGCGCACAAGATCCCACAGTCGCCCATGTGTCTACCATTGTACCTTCTCCGACATAGGCACCAATATTCACGAAAGATGGCATCAAAACAACATTTGGCGCGATATAGGCCGAACGGCGGACAATTGCATTTGGAACTGCACGAAAACCTGCATTTTGAAAGTCTTCACTTTTCCAATTATCAAATTTGGATGAAACTTTATCCCACCAATTCGAGCCATCTGGCCCACCAGAAATAATTCCCATTGAATTGAGTCGGAAAGAAAGAAGAACAGCTTTTTTAAGCCATTGATGCACTTTCCAAGTACCATCACTTTCTCTTTCAGCAACACGTACTTTACCTTGGTCCAGTAAATCCAGTGCATGGTCGACAGCTTCGCGTATTTCACCTTTGGTAGAAGCATTGACAGTATCGCGTTCTTCAAACGCCTTTTCAACAATGGTTTCCAGTTGGGACAAGTTAGACATGAATTAGGTCTCCGTTAAGTAAGTCGAAAGCATCAACAATTATTCTATCCGGCCTAATCCAAGAAACATTTATGGTCAATGAAAAGGAAATATCCTCTATGACAATTGGCGAAAAAAATAGTTGGACTCCATTTCCTCATTCAGAGGATGATGTGCATAAGGTGCATCAAGTACCAGATACTCTGCAAACGCAGTCGCCCGCTTATCGACTTGCTTATGCTGATGAAGATTTTATGATGCGTCGAGAATTAAGGTCCGTCCGGATTGGGCTAGAACTCATGAAACCTGAAATGGGTTTCATGCAATATGGTATAAAATCTACGGTTGTTTTGTTTGGTGGTGCGCGCATTCCTGCCCCGGGAGGCGAAGCAAAGGCGGCAAAAAATGAAACGCAAAAAGCCAATTTGGAAAAAGCATCACAATATTATAATGAAGCGCGGCAGTTTGCACAGCTTTGCTCGCACTATTCTGCAACCACCGATTATCATGAATTTGTCATTATAACGGGTGGAGGCCCTGGAGTTATGGAAGCAGGCAATCGCGGTGCAGCCGATGTCGGTGCGCCGAGTATTGGCCTTAACATTGTTCTCCCACATGAGCAGGCTCCCAATGGCTATATAACACCAGAACTTTGCTTCAATTTTCATTATTTTGCTATGCGGAAAATGCATTTTCTGATGCGCGCCAAAGCAATCGCTATTTTTCCGGGTGGCTTCGGAACTCTGGATGAACTTTTTGAAGCTCTTGCCCTTATCCAGACCAAACGCATGAAACGTGTGCCAATTCTCATGTTCGGGCAAGAATTTTGGAAAAATGTATTAAATGTGGATTATTTGGCTGAATACGGAACCATTTCTCCGGAAGATGCAAAGTTAATCAACTATGTTGATAAAGCAGAGGACGGTTGGGCCATTATTCGGGAATTTTATAGTTTAGATTGACATACACATTCAATCGGTAAATTTTTCAATGATTAGCCCCACGGCAGATTAGCCCCACGGCAGATTAGCCCCACGGCAGATTAGCCCCACGGCAGATTAGC
>CAMLBF010000008.1 GCA_946478235.1 uncultured Bartonella sp. | reverse complement strand
GTCAAACGTCAAACGTCAAACGTCAAACGTCAAACGTCAAACGTCAAACGTCAAACGTCAAAGTTTTAACGTCTGAAATCAGCACCCAAATGAGCAGTCATTTGAAAGCCAAATTATCGCGGTGCGCGTTTTGCCAAAATACGTTGTAATGTGCGCCGATGCATGTTGAGTCTGCGCGCTGTTTCAGAAACATTGCGTTCACACATTTCATAAACACGCTGGATATGTTCCCAACGTACACGATCGGCAGACATGGGGTTTTCAGGTACGGGTGCCTTTTCGCCGGCCAAGCGGGTAAGTGCACCAAAAATATCATCAGCATCGGCAGGCTTTGAAAGATAGTCGATAGCACCAAGTTTTACTGCATTAACAGCTGAAGCTATATTACCATATCCAGTTAACACAATCATATGCGTGTCATTGCGGCATTTGCGGATCTCTTCAATAACGTCAAGTCCATTGCCATCTTCCAATTTCAGGTCAACAACAGCATATGCTGGCGGATTCTGTCTGACATAAGCAATACCATCTTGCACTGATTCCGCCATAGTAACCGTAAATCCTCGTGCTTCCATGGCACGCGCCAACCGGTGTAAAAATGGCTTATCATCGTCAACGAGAAGTAGTGATGTATCTTCGCCGATTACTTCCAGATTATGCTCACTGTCAGTCATGCAAGATCCTTTTTTCGTAGCCTGATTCACATGAAACCGAGGTTAAAAAATACTATTCACGACAGCGACAAAATGTCAAATATAGTTGTTATTAATTTAATTTTTTACGATTCCATACAAGATATACTTCTGCGCCCAATTCTTTCTTTGGACTGTTTCTGAAATGAAGTTGCGCCCCAGATCTTTCCAGCAATGTCTTGGCAATGAATAATCCTAAACCCAAACCACCCCCCTGACTACTCGGTTGACGGCTGGTTGTATAGGGTTCCCCAATACGGTCAAGAATAGAAGGGTCATAACCATGACCATCATCGATAATGGTCAAGCCTACATATTTTTCATTCCATTTATATCGTATGATCACCTTACTGCGGGCAAAGTCGACAGCATTTTCCAAAAGATTGCCCACACCATATAAAATTCCCGGATTGCGTGGAAATACAGGTTCTTCACCGATTGTCTCTTCCGCTTCTGTAACAATTTCTACCCCAAATTCTTTTAACGGTGATGACACTTCGTCTAATAAGGTTGAAAGTGACAAGCGTGATAAATGTTGTTCTCCATCCGTTGATAGGCTGGTTAACCGCTTTAAAATATTTCGGCATCGCTCGGTTTGGCTCAATAAAAGACTGAGATCTTCTTCAACAGCAGGATTGTTTTTTAAACCATTGAACATTTCTTTTGCTACAAGTTGAATTGTAGCAAGTGGCGTACCCAGTTCATGGGCAGCCGCTGCAGCCAATCCATCCAATTCAGAAAGATGCTTTTCATGTTGTAGGATAAGCTCTGTCGCACTCAACGCATCGGCAAGACGACGCGTTTCTTCGGCAACGCGATAACCATAAGTGGTGGTGAAAATAAGCGAGGAAACAATGGCCGTCCAAATACCATCAACCAATAGCCGGGGGGTGACGATTGTATGCCCAGGATACCATGGCAAAGGGTCGGAATAAGTTGAAAGAACACTGGCCGAAATGATGACCAGAAAATTTAAGAAAACAATGTGCTTTACCGGCAATGATGTTGCCGAAATCACCGCAGGTGCAATGAGAAGGAGCGAGAAGGGGTTCTGTAGTCCACCGGTAAAATACAACAATGTTGCATATTGCAGTATATCGACACCGAGAATTGCAGCTGCAACTGTTGAAGATAGACGGTCATTGATGGAATAATAGAATGTTAGGAAAATATTGAGCCAGACTGATGCGATAATTAATATTGCACATGGGATAATCGGCACCTTAAACCCAAGATAAAGCGCAACAAAAGCAATGGTGCTAGACTGGCTAAAAACAGCCAGCCAACGAATACGCACCAGTGTTGTAGAACGTAAACGACGAGAATAGGTAGATGTGCGTTGCGTAAATTCCTGTTCCATCATCGTTACCTTTAGATAGGGCGTAGTTCTTGTAAAATAGGATATTATTTAAAACCGATTATTAGTTAAAATTCAACTATTACGGGGCTTTGCCCTTTTTGTCGGTTCTGCAAGCATTGGGTTTTCCGGCCAAGGGTGCTTGGGATAACGCCCGCGCATATCCGCCCGTATATCGCTCCAAGATCCTTGCCAGAATTTTGGAAGATCCTTGGTGATTTGTATGGGTCTATGCGCTGGTGAAAGCAATTCCAGAACAAGTGGTATCGTACCATCTGCAATGGCGGGGTGTTGCGTTAGGCCAAAAAGCTCTTGCACCCGCACTGAAAGTAGCGGTTCTTCCCCTTCATAATTGATAGGGATATGTGAGCCTGTTGGCACGGTGTAATGTGTCGGCGCTTTCTTGTCTATTTCGCGTTGTAACGTATACGGCACGAGAGATATTAGACCGTCATGAATAGTTTTGACGCTCAATGATTGGAACTTTGCCTCGCCGGAGAGAAAAGGTAGGAGCCATTCTTCTAAGTTATCCAGCAATACATCGTCTGACATTTGTGGCCATGGGGCACCAAGTCCGCGATATATCCAATCCAATCTTTGCCGTAAGGATATTGTTTCTTTTGTCCAAGGTAATAACTTCAAGCCATGTTCGCGAATTGCGGCAATAATTGCACGGTTTGCCTCATCTCCATTGGGCAAAGCATAAGGTTTTTCACTCAATTGTATCGCACCAAGCGATTGCGCATCCCGTGCGCGGAACGCCTTGTTAGCAACATCGAAATTCAATTCAATGGTGTTTTCAATTTTGTCATGCAAGACATCACGGATTGTTTCTTCATCAATTTCAGTTGCAGCCAAAATACGTGATTGTTCTGCCGAACCTGTTACATCAGCCACAACAAGATATTTCGCTTTTGCCAAGGGAGATAATTCATCAATCACCATACCACGCCCATTAGCGGCTAAAAACCGCCCTGAATTGCCACGTGTTTTTGCAACCCGATCAGGCCAAGCCGTTAACAATAATCGTGCAGCATTTGAAACCGCGGGAGGGGGTGTGCTGGAAAAATCATTTTTTCCAATTAGGCGTTTAATTAGTATACGCGCCTTGTTGGCTCGTTCGGAGTGATCATGACGGAAATTGGTAATGCGCTTTTCAAGGTCAACATCCATTCCGCCTAATCCTCGTTCTGTTAGAACGATCGCCAATTCTGCTGCCAATTGTGCTTCACCATTCTGTTCTGCTTGGATCAGCATTGCCGAAAGGCGCACTGGCAAAGCTTTCTGCCTTATGGCCTCTCCTAAGGGGGTAATGGGTCCATCTTTGTCGAGCGCAGATAGTTTTTCAAGAAGAAGCACCGCTTCTTTCTGAGCCGCCTTGGGGGGGCTATCCAAAAAGGTCAGCTGATTAATATCGGTAATTCCAAATGCTGCGCTATCCAACACCATATTTGCCAGATCTGCCGATAAAATTTCTGGCTGCGAATAATCAGGCAAAGATGATGTCTGCCCTTCATGCCACAATCGCACGGCAATGCCTGGAGACGTACGACCTGCGCGACCGGCGCGCTGGTCAACGGAAGCGCGCGATGCTTTAACGGTTACTAGCCGCGTGATACCAGTTGCTGGTTCAAAAATAGGAACACGCGATAAGCCACTATCAATAACGATATTGACACCATCAATCGTCAGTGAACTTTCGGCAATTGAGGTTGCAAGAACAACCTTACGTTTTCCCGATTTTGCTGGACGTATAGCAATATCCTGCTCGCGTCCTTCCATGGCACCATAAAGTGGTGCAATAATCATATTATCTGGCAATTTGCCATTCAATAGGTTTGCTGTGCGTTTTATTTCACTTTGACCGGGTAAAAATGCCAGAATACTTCCTGCTTCATTCTTTGCCCAATAGGAAATAGCATTGGCAACGGCCTCTTCAATCTTCTGATCCGGCTTGCGAGGTTGATAAACAAGTTGCACCGGAAAACTGCGTCCTTTCGATTCAATAATCGGCGCAGAATTAAGGAGTTTGGCGATGCGCGCACCATCAAGCGTTGCAGACATAACAAGCAAACGTAGGTCGGGACGCAACCCATTGGCAACATCAAGCGCTAAGGCTAAACCAAAATCAGCATCAAGACTTCTTTCATGAAATTCATCAAATAAAATAGCTGCAACACCAGTTAATTCTGGATCGTCCAGAATCATGCGCGAAAATACCCCTTCTGTCACAACCAAAATACGCGTTTTTTTTGATGCCTTTGTATCAAGACGCATTCGGTAGCCAACTGTTTCACCAACCTGCTCACCAAGTAATGAAGCCATGCGTTGTGCGGCACTTCGCGCTGCTAAGCGTCTTGGTTCAAGCAATATAATCATCTTATCTTTGCACCAGTCGGCATTGATAAGATGAAGTGGAACAATTGTTGTTTTACCAGCACCGGGCGGGGCAACAAGCACCGCATTGCATTGCTTGGCAAGTGCGTGGTCAAGCTCGTTCAGTACGTCTTGAACAGGGAGGTTTGGCAGATTAGCAATCATGGTCTTATGACGGGCATAGTTCTATAAAGGGTAAGGTTCTATTACGGACGTAGTTTTGTAACTGGTGCGGGTTTATCATTGAATTGTAAATGGGGCAGGCTTGAAAAACAAACACAATGGACTTTTCACGATAAAACACCAATAAGATAGAGTTAAAAATAATTGTCGTGATAAATTTTTACGCTCATAGGACGATAGAATAGAATGGCAGGAATAAATGCAGATGCTAATGCCACCTCAAACAGTCTAGCTTTTAACGCTTTAATAGACACATTAAACAATGGTTTTGCCACCGGTTGTGTGCAACCAGAACGGCACCATCATACTATGGAAAAAGACAATCAAGCGACACCTATATTGTTGCTGATGCCAGCGTGGAGCCTTCCAACGGAAAAGACACAATATCTCGGTGTCAAAATTGTCAATATTTTTCCTGATAATCGTTTGAAAAATCTCCCAGGTTTAACCTCTACCTATATTCTCTATAATGGTGAAACAGGCGAAGAACTGGCAATATTGGACGGAAATACAATCACTGCGCGGCGCACGGCTGCAACTTCCGCATTGGCAGCACGATATTTGTCGCGGCTAGATTCAAAGAAACTGACAGTGCTTGGTGCCGGTAAAGTAGCAAGCTTACTTCCTGAAGCGTTTTCTGCTGTGCGGCCCATTGAGCAAGTGACCATTTGGAATAGAACGCCGCAAGGAGCAAAATTATTTGCAGAACAACTTGAGCAGAAGGGATTTTGTGTAAAAATTGCCCATTCTGTAGAAGAAGCTGTTGTCGATGCTGATATTGTAACAGCGGCCACCTTATCGACAGAAGCGCTTATTCAACGCAAATGGTTGAAATCTGGTGTTCATGTCGATCTTATTGGATCCTTTGCGCCTCACATGCGTGAAGCAGATGATGATCTCATCAAAAATGCACAGCTTTATATTGATACCGAAGAAGCTATTGAAGAGGCTGGCGATTTTGTGCAACCGATCAAATCAGGTCTTTTACATAAGGACGAGATAAAGGGCACGCTTGCCGAGCTTGCCTGTGGCACAGTGCAAGTAAACCGCCGTGAACAGGATATAACTTTATTTAAGGCTGTTGGCTCTGGTTTGGCTGATTTATATGCAGCAAAACTCTGTTATGAAACATTGATGATGCGATAATATTGAACGAGAGAGTGTATTAAAATGACAATAAAAAGAATTGGCGTTGGTGAGCGTATGAGTGAAGCCGTTGTTTTCAATGGTATGGTGTTTTTGTCTGGTCAGGTTGGCAGTCCTGGAAAAACAACAAAAGAACAAACGGTAGAGGCGCTTGCCGCAATAGATCAATTGCTGGCGAAAGCTGGCACCGACAAGTCTCGCATCATTTCAGCAACAATCTGGCTCGCTGATATGAATGATTTCGATATTATGAATGAAGTTTGGGATAGTTGGGTTGTTAAAGGTTCCACCCCAACACGGGCAACCTGTCAGGCACAGCTTGCTTCACCGCTTTATCGGGTAGAAATTATTGTGACAGCGGCATTATAATTCAGCAATTGTTATCTCTGTAATCCATTGTTTTTTCAAGCGGAAATACTGTTTTCTTTCAGGCGGTTCCGCTTGGCCAACCACTGCCTATCAACGAAATTTCTGTTGCCTATATGTGTTGCAAAAATAACTTGTAATTCCATCATGCATCAATGGTTGAGACGGTGGTTATGCGTTGATGAAAATTTGTACCCTTATGAAAAACAAAGACAATTGGCTTTTTGGCTTACGTCACTTTAATTTCTGGAGGTAGGGTATCTCTATAAGGATAGTTTAATTTTGTAATTTTGGGGTGCTGGCAGAGCAATCTTAAGGCAAAGTTTGTTTTAAGAACCAGTGCAAAATCTTGTGTTGGCACATTTGATATTAATCGGGTGTATTTTTACCCAATTTCTACGGCTATCGGGTTGGTTTTCACGACAAAAACAGCAAAAAAATTTGGTAAATCAAGGCATTTGGCGTATAAATAATAGCATTATCTGCCATGATTCGTCAGGCGATATAACATTATGTTTTTAAACAGAAATGGACTGATTTATGAGTGACCAAACAACGCCGCATCAAGAAGGCTCATATGATGCCGAATCCATTAAGGTTCTTAAAGGCCTTGACGCTGTGCGTAAACGCCCGGGTATGTATATCGGTGATACCGATGATGGCTCGGGTCTACACCATATGGTCTATGAGGTTGTCGATAACGCAATTGACGAAGCTTTAGCAGGTTTTGCAACCCTTGTTACGGTTACACTGAATGCAGATGGTTCTTGTACTGTAACCGATAATGGTCGTGGTATTCCTACAGATATTCATCCAACAGAAGGTGTTTCTGCGGCTGAAGTTATTATGACACAGCTTCACGCTGGTGGTAAATTCGACCAGAATTCTTATAAGGTTTCAGGTGGGTTGCACGGTGTTGGAGTTTCCGTGGTCAATGCACTTTCTGTTTGGTTGAAATTGCGTATTAAACGCAAAGGTAAAATCCATGAAATGACATTTACCCACGGTGAGGCGAGTGCTCCATTAGCAGTCGTTGGTGAATGTGGTGAGGAAACAGGCACAGAAGTAACCTTTTTGCCAAGTTCCGAAACCTTTACGATGGTTGAGTTCGATTTCGATACGTTAGAACGTCGGTTGAGAGAGCTTGCCTTTTTGAATTCTGGCGTGCGTATTTTCTTAACTGATCGCCGTCATGCCGACATTCGTGAAGTAACCTTACATTATGAAGGTGGATTGGTTGAATTCGTAAAATATATCGATCAGTCAAAAAAGCCGCTTATTGAAGAACCAATTTATATAAGCGGTGAAAAAGATGGCATGGTTGTTGAAGTATCCATGTGGTGGAATGATTCCTACCATGAGAAGGTTCTATGCTTCACCAATAATATTCCGCAGAGAGATGGCGGTACGCACCTTGCTGGTTTTCGCGGTGCTTTGACACGCCAGATCAATGGCTATGCCGATACATCTGGTATTGCCAAAAAAGAAAAAGTAAACTTGACCGGTGATGATTGTCGGGAAGGTTTAACCGCTATTCTTTCGGTCAAGGTTCCTGATCCAAAGTTTTCTTCACAAACCAAAGATAAGCTTGTTTCTTCAGAGGTGCGCCCTGTTGTAGAAAGTCTTGTCAACGAAGGTTTGTCCATTTGGTTGGAAGAGCATCCGACTGAAGCAAAAATTCTGGTTGGCAAAGTTGTTGAAGCAGCTGCCGCGCGTGAAGCGGCGCGTAAAGCACGCGAGTTGACACGGCGCAAGGGTGCTTTGGATATTTCTTCACTTCCTGGCAAACTCGCAGACTGTCAGGAAAGAGATCCTGCTAAATCCGAAATATTTATTGTTGAGGGTGACTCGGCTGGTGGTTCTGCAAAAAGTGGACGGTCACGTCAAAATCAGGCAATTCTTCCATTGCGCGGAAAAATATTGAACGTTGAAAGAGCGCGCTTTGATCGTATGCTATCATCGGACATGATTGGCACGTTGATCACTGCTCTTGGAACATCTATCGGCAAGGACGAATTCTCACCTGATAAATTGCGCTATCATAAAATTATTATCATGACAGATGCTGATGTTGATGGAGCGCATATTCGTACCCTATTGCTGACATTCTTTTTCCGTCAGATGCCGGAATTGATTGAGCGTGGACATATTTATATTGCGCAACCGCCTCTTTATAAGGTTACGCGCGGTAAATCATCGCAATACATCAAGAATGAAGCGGCATTTGAGGAATCGTTGATTGAGACGGGGCTTGAAGGAAGTGTGCTGGAGCTCGCCAATGGCGAGATGCGCGCAGGTGCAGATTTACACCAACTTGTTGAAGATGCGCGCACGTTGCGGCAGTTGTTACATGGTTTGCATACCCGTTATAACCGCAGTGTTGTAGAGCAGGCGGCAATTGCCGGCGCGCTTAATCTTGAAGCCTTGGCATCAAATGAAAAAGCGCAACAAACAGCAGATCAGGTTGCCGCGCGGCTTGATTTGATTGCTGAGGATATGGAACGCGGCTGGACAGGACACATAGAACAAGACGGTGGCTTGCGTTTTGAGCGGATCCTTCGTGGTGTCAAAGATGTTGTAATTCTTGATATGGCGCTTATTGCATCTGCAGATGCCCGTCGCATCAATAATATGTCGCATCATCTTAATGAGATTTATGGCAAGTTACCAATTTTACGCCGTAAAGAAACAAGTGAAACAATCACTGGTCCTATAGCGCTGTTGGATAGTATTTTTGCCAGTGGTAAAAAAGGCCTAACAATGCAACGTTATAAAGGGTTGGGCGAAATGAATGCCGAACAACTTTGGGAAACAACATTGGATCCTAATGCGCGTTCATTATTGCAGGTTAAAGTGGGTGAAGCGGCAGATGCAGATGCTGTATTTGCAAAATTGATGGGTGATGAAGTGGAACCCCGTCGTGAGTTTATCCAAGATAACGCACTTAATGTTTCAAATCTTGATGTCTAAAATAGCGTGATCGATTTTAGAGTAACGAAAAACCGGTTCTTTAGAGCCGGTTTTTTCATTTGCCTTGTAGATTTGTGCCTATCATAACAATGCAATACCGACACGGATTGTCGGCTAGTTCAATGATTTATAGGGAACAAATATCAGGAAATTTCAAACATCAGATGATAAATTATTTTCTGAAATGTTTGGGGTATTGGCTACGATTATCAATATTTTTGGGGAGGCGTTGAGGCGCAATCAAAAATAACCGGCTGTCGAAGCTTCTTCCTGATCTTGATATAAGAAATGCGCTGTGTTCTTAAAAAATATAGCTTATACCAAAAAGCATAAGCTATATTTTTGATCTAACGAGCTGAATTTTATCAGTTATAGTTTTTAAAAACTATTATACTTTAACAGGTTTTGATACTCTATCATCATTGCCGAAGAAATTGAGATAACGACGAATTTCTTTTTCGTCACCAATGGCTTTTTCGGTATTATCGGAAAGTTTCACAGCCGGTCGTCCATTGGCATGTGTAACTTTACAAACCAGTGAAATGGCATCAAGACCAGCCACTTCTTTCGGCGCGCAATCAACAAAATCGTTGGTAAGATTGGTGCCCCAACCAAAGCTCATTCTTACTCGCCCCTTAAAATGGCGGTATGTTTCTTCAATTGTGTCCACGTCCAAGGCGTCAGAGAAAACGATCAATTTCTCGCGTGGATCTTTTCCTTGTTCTTGCCACCATTTGATGATGCGTTCACCGCCCTCTATTGGTGGGGCGCTGTCGGGTCTAAATCCAGTCCAGTCAGCTACCCATTCTGGCGCATTGCGTAAAAAGGCTGCCGTTCCAAAAGCGTCTGGTAAAGCAATCAGTAAATTGCCACCATAATAGCGGTTCCAGTCTTGCATAACACGGTAGGGGGCTGTTTTCAGCTCTTCATCACTATTGGCAAGGGCTGCAACAACCATTGGCAACTCATGAGCATTTGTGCCAAGAGCTTCAAGGTCTGTATCCATTGCAAGAAGGACGTTAGACGTACCAGTGAATGAGTTTCCAATACCTTCTTTTAAGGCTTCAACACACCAACGTTGCCATAAAAACGAATGACGCCGCCTTGTACCAAAATCTGAAATCTTGATGTCAGGGTACTTCTTTAATCGGTCAACCTTGCTCCACATCTTGGCCTTTGCGCGTGCATAAAGGACATCAAGTGCAAAACGACCAAGATTGCGCATTGCCGCGCGAGAGCGCAATTCGTTGATAATGGCCAAGGCAGGAATTTCCCACATTGTCGTGTATTTCCAAGGACCTTCAAAATTAAGAATATATTGCCCATCCTTACGGGTCAGCTCATAGTCAGGCAACTGAAAGTCTTCCAACCAATGAAGAAAGTCTGGTGTAAATATCTGTTTGCGACCATAAAACGTGTTACCGGCAAGCCAGATCATTTCTTTTTTAGTAAAGCGCAATGTACGCGCATGGTCGAGCTGCGCTCTTAATTCATCTTCGTCAATCTCGTCGGCAAGGCGAACCGTTTTTGTACGGTTAATCAATGAAAAGGTAACATCAACATCGGAATAGAGCCCCCATATCATTTGTAACATGAGAAGCTTATAGAAATCAGTATCCAGCAGCGAGCGAATGATCGGATCTAGTTTCCAAGTGTGGTTGTATACACGTTCTGCAATATCTGTTCGCGCCATAGTCTCATCTATCTTTTATGGTGTGGCTACATATAGTCGAAGCATTCTATCCATAGAATAAATAAAGTAAACTATTTTATAAAACAAATAAGGGGCAATGAAGCCCCTTATTCTAGTGGTTTATCGTGAGTATAATTTCGTGCTCACCTGTTTTTTTCAAATCAATACCACTGTCTTTATCACTAATTTTTTTGCCATCTACCGTTAAAGTAGTATTTTTTCCACGAACAACTTTAATGAAATACGTTGCAGCATCAAGTTTTACAGTCGCTTCATAGCCCGTCCAATCACTTGGTAAACAAGGTGTCAGGAATAGCTTCATTCCCTCACGGCGAATACCGAGTATGGCTTCAGTTGCTGCACGATAGAACCAGCCTGCCGAACCAGTATACCACGTCCAACCACCTTGACCACGCCGTGGCTCAACAGAATATATATCAGCCGCAATAGAGTATGGTTCAACACGATAGATATCGGGGTTTTCACCATGGGTAACCGGATTTATCATCGAGAAAATCCGATAGGCTTCATCATTTTCATTTAATTTTGTTAAAG
This sequence comes from uncultured Bartonella sp., assembly GCA_946478235.1. Classification (GTDB taxonomy): domain Bacteria; phylum Pseudomonadota; class Alphaproteobacteria; order Rhizobiales; family Rhizobiaceae; genus Bartonella. Next base: position 112,428 of record CAMLBF010000008.1, on the reverse strand, counting down.
CCAGAATACTCCATATAGCGCCATGGGTATATTGTCCGCCATTTTCACGGATACCAGCAGGATAACCTTTGATATATCCAGGCTCTAGATCGGTTTTATCAAATGGCGGCCAGAATAAGCGGATTAGCCCGCCTTTTTCATCAAGTAGCTGATCCAACATAGATTTCATTGCCTGTTTCTGGTGTTCTGTTCCACCTAAACCAGAAATGACGCTCCATGATTGTGCGATCGTATCGATTTGACATTCATCATTTGATTTAGAACCAAGAGGTGTACCATCATCAAAATAGCCACGGCGATACCATGCACCATCCCAACCACTTTTCTCGAGTGCTTTTGTTAGCTTATCGAGATGTTGAGTCCATTTTTTAACCCGTTTTTCATCCCCTTTTGCTTGCGCTAGGGGGATAAATGCTTGCAAGGTTGCACCAAGGAACCAGCCCAGCCATACGCTTTCGCCCTTGCCTTCAATGCCGACAAGGTTCATGCCGTCATTCCAGTCTCCGCCGAGCATTAACGGCAAGCCATGTTTGCCAGTGCGTTTTATTGCAAGATCAAGAGCCAAAGCACAATGCTCGTATAAAGTTACCGAGCGCGGTGAAATAGCTGGTTGGAAATAAATGTCATGTTGACCTTCTTGTAATTGGTCACCTTCAATAAAAGCTATTTCCGTATCCAAAAATTCTGTGTCGCCAGTTGTCTTTGTATAAAGTGCTGCACCATATGCAAGCCAAGCGACATCGTCAGAAATACGCGTTCTAACGCCAGCACCAGTTGCTGGTAGCCACCAGTGTTGCACGTCCCCTTCAGGGAATTGGCGAGACGCGGCATTAAGCAATTGCTCACGCGCCAATTCAGGTTTGAGCAGTAATAAAGATAGTGTGTCTTGTAGCTGGTCACGGAAACCAAAAGCACCACTGGCTTGATAGAAGGCAGCACGAGCCATAATGCGACAAGCATAAGCTTGATAAGGCAGCCAACCATTCACCATAATATCAAATGATGGATCGGCTGTTTTGACCTGAACGCCAGAAACAAAGTCTTTCCATTCATTTTTTTCGTTTTCCAGCACCGTGCTGAACGATTCTTTTCGTATCGTATCGAGCAGTTTTTCAGCGGAATTCTGGTTTTCAGCATTACCAAGATAGAAGATAATTTCCTTCTTCTCTTCGGCCTTGAGTTCAATGTCATATGCCAATGCAGAACATGGATCACGCCCCACTTCCACTGTATTGGAAAGAGCGTCTCCTTTTCTAATTGCAGCCGGATGTTTTACCGTACCTGTTGCCCCGATAAATTCTGTTCTATCTGCCGTATGGCTTGAAGGTGCGATAGAGGCAGCAATGAAGCTTACCTGATCAGATTTTTCGGTATGATAAGGATTGCGAACAAAAAGTGCGCCCCGTTTTTTATCATATTTAGAAACGATAAACGGTGCATTTTTGGTTCTTACATTGCCCAAAACCCATTCGACATAGTCATATAAACGCAACGAATGAGGAACCTTATCTTCATTATGGATGACAAGGCGTGATAGGCGGATTGGTCTGTGGCAATCAACGGTATGTGTCAACTCAAGACTAATCGCATCATGTTTGGAATGGAATGTTGAATAGCCAAATCCATGACGGGCTTCATATAGAGCCTTGTCATTGCATTCTACCGCAGAAACTGGCGAAAACCTTTTGAGTGATTGGCGATCAACAATATAGAGCGCTTCACCAGGACGATTAACAACAGGGTCATTGGCCCAAGGCGTTAATTGATAGTCACGGCTATTGCCTGCCCAAGTAAAAGCAGCCCCTTCGGCAGAAACATGAAAACCAAAGTTTTCGTTTGAAATAACGTTAATCCATGGATTAGGTGTCGGAGTACGACCAGCCAACCGGATAACATAGCTATTATCCGTGTCAAAGCCACCATAGCCATTCCAAAATGCAAGATCCTTACCATCGGGAAGTGAGCAAGCTTTATGCTGGTCGCCAATAATGCCGATAGAGGTAAATTGCCCCTGTTCTATAGGCGGCACATTTTCGGCATTCCGCCCATTTTTCCGTTGGATTGCTTTGTTCGACGAGGCATTTTTGCCTTTTGTCGAAGTATCCTCGCCGTCAGTTTGGTTACTGCGCGATGCAAGGTCAGAATCAATATTTTCCATACGCTTCAATTGCTCTGATAGAGAGCCGTTTTGCGCTTGTAAAACAATACGGGCACTTGCTAACAAAGTGTTGAAACTTGCTTCATCAATCTGGTCACGCCGTACCGTGAAAATATGTTGGCGACCATCAGCTTCAGCTGTACGGTTGCGATAACCTTCACACATCCATTCTATCGCGCGTTGCGTATCTTGCGCATAAGAAAAAGCCCGTTCATTGAGAATAACAATATCAACGGTCAAACCACGCATGCGCCAATATTCATGCGCTTTTAACAGGCCACGCAACACGTCAAGATCGGCTTCATTATCCAGACGCAGCAGGAAGATTGGAAAATCACCCGAAATTGACATAGGCCAAAGGTCAGATTGTTTCCCAAGGGTTTCCGCTAAGGTTTCGGCAGGCAAGCGCCATGTACGATCTGGATAGATAAGTGGTGTTGCAAATTTTTGGTAAACAATAGCCTCTTTCGGTTTGATACCAATCTGATAGAGAGAAACCTGCGACCGTGTCCACGCTAATGAAAATTCACGCTGGAAAACGTTTGGTTGGCGGTAATATTCAACTTGCGTGTTTAGTTTTTCTCTAGAATCTGCAGCAAATGTCCAGAAAATAAGATCGGCTTTTTTCCGTGCAGGCACTCTGACGCGACAACGTATGGCAGCAACGGGATCAAGGACACACCCTTGACTTCCCGTTAATGTTGCGCCTCGGTCAAATGCACTTGGGCGACGGATAGAACGCCCACGGCCTATGAAAACACGACGATCTGTTTCCGCTTCCGCATCACGGATTGCACCAGATGTATCGGTAACAAAATGGGCAACATGAATATCTGGATCTTTCGGATCACGCTTGCGCCGTTTGGCATAGATTGTGCCACCTTGATCGGCAATTTCTGTTTCAACAAACATACGTGAAAACACAGTATGGGCAGAATCGGTATCCGGTGTTGTTAATACGAGTTCAGCATAAGACGTTATTTCCAGAATACGATCTTTGCTGGTTGTATTGATTAGCTCAATACGGCGGCCTTCACCGTCGCCTTCCGAGGCAACGATACATTCAACCGTGGATTTTATCCCATCAACTGTTTTGGAATATTCGGCTTTTTCATCGGTGAAAACAGCAATGGCTTCTTCTTCGGCAACGCGTGTTGGTTCACCCGTTGCAGACCACCAACGCCCACTTTCCGGATCACGCAAGAAGAAAAATGTACCTTGTTGATCTTCTGCAGCATCGGGCACAAAACGCGTTATCGCATAATTATGCCAGCGGCTGTAACCGGAACCGTTACCAGTGAGCATAACAGAATAGGCGCCATTTGATAACAGAACCGTCGCGCGTGACTTTGTAAGCGGTTCTTCAATAACGCGAATTGGTGCATCTTCAAATCCACCGGAGTCACTGCGCATAGGATTGGCTGTTTTTGCATGCACCATTGGAATTTCACGTGGTGCTTTTTCTTGCAGCAATAATTGCGTTGCTTCAATCACCGGATCACGGTGGAAACGATTTCGCATACGACCGTCAAAAATGACATTGTTGATCGCCAAAATAGACATGCCGTGGTGGTGGGCATAGTAATTTTTCACAACTGCATATTTTTCACCTTCACGCACACGCGCAGGCGTAAAATCTACGGAATCATGGAAACCATATTTGCCAAGCGCACCAAGATCACGCAAGCGGTTCAAATTGGCAACCGCCTCTGTTGGCATATATTGTGAAGCCAATATACTGGCATATGGTGCTATAACGGCATTGCGTGAAAGGCCGCGTTGTAGACCAAGACTAGGAACACCAAAATTTGAATATTGATAGTTCATTTGTTGGTCACGTGCATTGAATGCAGCTTCGGATATACCCCAAGGTAAACCACGTTCATTGGCATATTGAATTTGACGCCGCACAATAAGTCTATTGGTTTGATCCAGCAGCGAACCGAGCGGTTCACGCATAACAAGTGGTGGCATCAAATATTCAAACATGGAACCCGACCATGAAAGGAGGGCACCTTTCCAGCCAACTGGAACAAGCATACGTCCAAGACGGAACCAATGCTCTACCTTGATGTCACCCTTGGCAATGGCAAACAAGCTAGACAAACGAGCCTCGGATGCCAGCAAATCGTAACAGCTCTCATCCAATTCATTTTCTTGAACCCGATATCCGATTGATAGGAGGCGACGTTCGCTGCGTTCCAGAAAATCAAATTTCATGTCAAAAGCAAATTGACGCGCTTTTTCCGCAAGCTGATAAAGCTTGTTGCGCAGGCTTTCCGTGTCATGATCGCCGGTGGCATCATCATTATGCGCTTCACATGTTTCTATGAGACATTCAGCCCAAGAAACGACATTCTTGGATTCATCGCTATTGATTTCACCGTTAAGTTCACTGGTAAGACGGGCAATGTCATTTGCCGCAACGGTCAAGTTGATGGTGCGGAATGTTGCTGTTTCCGGCTCATCCATAATTGAGCGAACAGCACGGCGGAAATTTGCTATGCGTTCTTCAATCCGGCGGCGCAAAGGACGCAAAATTCGTCTGTCATCTGGTATGAGATGAAGTGTTTCTTCAAGTATGTCATTGACATCAAGGAGGCCTGCAAGATCGCCTTGTAAAAAGACTGATGGCGCTTCTGCCCACTCTTTTAAGGCAGAAGAAAGGGTTACCAAATGCCCGGCCAGATTTCCTGAATCAACGGTTGATACATAACTTGGCTGCAAGGCTTGCAATGTGTCGGTTTCATACCAGTTGTAAAAATGGCCACGGAACCTTTCCATTTTTTCCATTGTGTCCAAGGTGCGTTCAATCCGCAAAATAGCCGATTCAAAGCTGATCCAGCCAAAGTCACGTGCCGCAACCGTTGACAAGAGATAGACACCAATATTGGTGGGCGACGTTCTGCGCGCAACAACTGGATATGGCTCTTCCTGAAAGTTGTCAGGTGGCAGAAAATTGTTTTCTGCATTGGCAAATGCTTCGTAATAATGCCATGTGCGCCGTCCTATGCGGCGTAACTCGCCCTTATCTGATGAGCGAATTTCAAGAGAGTCTTGCAACACTGCTGACCGGCTAACAACCCATGCGATAAAGGGTGAAAAGAACCAAGCAAGGCCAAAAGGTAAAGCAACAAAAACAGCAGAATTGTGTAACGATGCCGGCAACGCAATGGAAATAACACCAATTAAAGAGGCTGGCCACATTGTCATAATATAATAATGCAATGTGTTGGGGGCAGAGCGTGTCGCTGCCGATGTTTTCCATTCCAGCATATGGTGATGCGATACAAACAAGCGATATAAGGTGCGGATAATTGCATCAACCATATAATAGGCAGAATAGGCCAGAAATGTTGTTCTGAGGGCAACATCGGCAGTACTTGTAGCAATATTTGTTAGAACCGACTGAAAGTGCCCACGCAGAGAATTATCCATGCTTGTTGGCATAATACCGCGAATAACACCAAGTGTTGGTGCTGCAAACATTCCCAACAAAAGGAAAATTTGCCAAAAAACTGCACTGTGAAGCGGCAAGACGCACCAGCCTGTGAGTGACGCAATAATCCACAATAGCGGTGTCAATGATCGCCGTAAATTGTCCTGCATTTTCCAGCGTGTAACAAGGCTGATGTTATGGCGTGTAAGGAGGTAAGGCAATAATTGCCAATCACCACGAATCCAACGATGGTGGCGTGCGACATCAACATTATATGCGGTCGGATAATCTTCCACCACTTCAACATCGCTGACGAAACCAGCGCGTGCATAGCCACCTTCCAATAGGTCATGGCTTAGAACCGCATTTTCACGAACTTTGTCGGCTAACGCAATTTCAAATGCATCAATATCGTATAAACCTTTACCTGTATAAGTCCCCTCACCAAGAAGATCTTGATAGGTGTCAGATACGGCAAATACATAAGGGTCAATTCCCCGATTAACAGAGAAGACACGCTGTAAAAATGATGCCTCATCACCCGTTGTTAAAGAGGGCGTAACACGGGGTTGCAAAATGCCATAGCCACGAACAACAGTTTTGGTTTTTGGATCAATGACAGGTCTATTCAAGGGGTGATTTAATTTACCCACCATCCGTGTAACGGAATCTGGTGTGAGCCGCGTGTCTGAATCCAATGTCATGACAAAACGGCAATCGAGCGGCAGGCGTGGATCTGCAGGGAAGAAACTTGTATCTTTATCACCACGTAATAATAGATTGAGTTCATGCAGTTTGCCGCGTTTACGTTCCCACCCCATCCAGCAACCTTCGCTGGCGTTATAAAGGCGGTGACGATGTAGGATGAAGAATAATGGTTGCCCATCACCACGATAATGATGGTTAAGATCTGCAATGCTCTTTTGTGCATATTCCAGCAAATCCATATCATCGGCGGTTTCTTCTGAATTGGCATCAGCCCAGTCGGTTGCCAAAGCAAAATAGACAGCACCTTGTGGATTTGATAGATAGTGGACTTCAAGATTACGAATTTGCTCGTCGATTGTATCCCGCGACGTAATCATTGTTGGAACAACAACAAGTGTTTTTGCGTCTTCAGGAATGCCATCCTTATATTCATAACCAATTAATCGAGTGGGCGCGACAGTCCATGCACATAATGTGTTAAAAAGTGCAAAGGCTGTATCCATTGTGGGAAACAGTGCCAAAGCAGTAAATGTCAAACACATGGAATGGCTCAAACCGGAGCTTTTAAGCAAAGCATAAACCGCAATTAAGATCAGAACCGTAATGACCGATACTGGAATGGCGATACTCCAGATTTTCATGGCACGGAATGCGCGCATGAATTTCAGCTTTAAAGGCCGATCATATTGGCACATTTCTTCAAAGGCTTTGCGGCCTTCGCCCACCAGAAACCACGCAACAGATGCGTTTGCTTCATTATCGCTCTTGCGGACAGCCTCGGCCATATCCAAAGCTTTTTGCGTCACTTCAATTTCAGTCAAAGGTGAACGCCGTGCAATTTTTTCAATGACAACGCGATAAGTATTGCGTGATTGAAAATCTAGTTCGGCATAATCGCTATTATCACGTAACATGGCATCCACATGGCTGACACTCTCAAACCATGTTGTCCAGTCAACATCATCAATAGCTTTTAGCGCTCTTATGATGTTGCCCATAGTTACGCCGCCTGTTGATTGACGGGCATGTTCTTCTGTCGTTGCTGCCTCAGGATCACTACCGCGGCGATGCATCTGTTCTTCAAGCCAATTAAGTGCTGCTGTGGAATCGACTGAAGCGCCACGTAATCTATAGAGAAGATGAGCAGAAAAGGTTGGGTCAGCGGTTAATTCTTCATAGACAGAGAAAATACTTTGTAAAGCGCTTGCATCTTCGGCAACAGCTATTTTATCGGCAACCTGATTGGCAAATTGGCGCATACGGCGTGCTTTTTCGATACGCAAAGAAAGCCTGCGGGCATTTTCGATCAAAACAAGCCGAACAGCGGAAGGCAGAGCCCATAGTTCACCAATTTGAAAATCGGTAACCTGCTGGTATCCTTTAACCATTGCAGTTAAAGTTTGCAGTGAAAAGCTGCTATCGGTATGTGCAACATAAAGCCAGGCAAGTGCAAAAATACGCGGTAATTCTGTTTCACCTTTATAAGGTGGCAATTGTTTTACAAACGATCTTGGAAAATCACGTCGCGTTTGCTGTACGGTTTTATCAATCGTATAGTGGTTGTCCAAAAGCCATTGTGCTGCAGGCGTAATGGTTTCATTGTTGCGCGCAGCTGCATCTGTTGCACGAAACGCATGTAAAATTAGCTTAGAATTTTCCGTTAATCGATGACTGAAATCAAAGGGGGTAAACTCTGGCAATATTATCTTCTTGCCCTCGGCCATTTCATGGGCAAGTTGTTGTAGCTCATCTTCCGATTTGAAAGTGGCACGTATGGGAAATGCTGTATCAGGCAGATAACGTACTTCCGTTTGCTGGGAAAGAAGCCACTGAATTGATGATGCGTTTTCCGCCATTTTGTTTTACCCTCGTCATACGCAACTACATGCGACAGAATATTTTTGTCAGTTTAATAAAAAACTATCTCTTTTTTATTAAACGACATTTTGAGTTTTTTGGGGAAACTCTTAACACATTATATTACAGTGCGAAAAATTCGGCACTAAGTGATATTGGTTTTTATTGAAAATGGTAAAAATCTGGAAAGCAAGCTGTAAATCATAGCATTTTAGATGATTTTACAGACAAAATATACATGAATAGTATTTGATATGTAGCTTTTTACATAAATAAAAAGCCCCATAAAGATATGGGGCTTTCGAATTTTCGTGATTGAACTTACTTTGTTGCATTATAGGCCGCAATAGCAGCCATATTGACAATGTCGGAATCACGCGCACCAAGTGGTACAATTTGGGCTGATTTCTCAAGGCCAATAAGAATTGGTCCAATAATTGTGGCCCCACCCAATTCGTGCAGCATTTTGCTAGCAATCGATGCTGAATGATATCCTGGCATAACCAGAATATTAGCAGGCTCAGTTAGCCCCATGAATGGGTATTGTTCCATTATCTTAGGGTTAAGCGCAACATCGGCACTCATTTCACCATCAAATTCAAAATGCACATTCCGCTCATGCAATATTCTAACAGCTTCTTGAATACGTTGCGCACCTTCGCCTTTCATATGGCCAAATGTTGAATAAGCCAACAAGGCAACACGCGGTGTGTATCCCATCGCTTGTGCAAATTTTGCTGCTTGTTCTGCAATATCTGCAAGTTCTTCACCTTCTGGATGCTCTGCAATGGCCGTATCGGCGATAAATACGGTGCGTCCACGGCAAATAGCAATGGAAATGCCCACAAGGCGTTCATGCGGCTTGTTATCAATAACACGACGAACATCGGCAAGGCCTGTTTCGTAATTGCGGGTAAAGCCGGTAATCATCGCATCAGCATCACCCAGCGCCACCATGCAGGCAGCAAAATGATTGCGATCATTGTTGATATAGCGATGACAATCACGCAATAGCCAACCTTTACGTTGCATCTTGCTATACAAATAGTTTGCATAAGCTTCCGTGCGGTCAGATAGGCGCGCATTGACAATTTGCAAACCTTCGCGATGCAGATCTATTCCAGCAGAAGCTGCTGTTTTTTCAATAAGATCGTCATGCCCAATAAGAATGGCCTTACCCAATTTTTGATTGACGTAAGAAACCGCTGCACGCATCACTTGTTCTTCTTCGCCTTCAGCAAAAACAATGCGCTTCGGATTTTGCCGTACACGGTTATAAACACCACGCATTGTTGAGGCGATTGGGTCTCTACGTGCTTTCAAGTCACGTGCATAAGCTTCCAAATCCTCAATAGGTTTGCCAGCAACACCACTATCCATAGCCGCTTTTGCAACTGCTGTCGGAATGGCTGAGAGAAGACGCGGATCAAATGGAACTGGAATGATATATTTAGGACCAAATTTTAACCGGCTACCACGATAGGCTTCCGCAACATCATCTGGCACTTCTTCTCGCGCAAGCTGGGCAATGGCTTTTGCTGCTGCGATCTTCATATCCTCATTGATTGTGCTTGCACGGACGTCCAGTGCGCCGCGGAAGATATAAGGAAAACACAACACATTATTGATCTGGTTTGGATAGTCCGAACGTCCCGTTGCCATAATGGCATCATCACGCACTTTTGCCACTTCTTCAGGCGTAATCTCAGGATCAGGATTAGCCATTGCAAAAATGATCGGATTTGGTGCCATGGATTTTACCATTTCAGGCGTCAATGCGCCTTTTGCTGAAACACCAAAAAAGACATCCGCACCCTCTAATGCTTCTGCCAAAGTGCGTTTATCTGTTTTAACAGCATGAGCAGCTTTCCACTGGTTCATACCCTCTTCACGACCTTGATAAACAATACCTTTTGTATCGCATAAGGTTACGTTTTCAGATTTAAAGCCCATCGCCTTGACGAGTTCGATACAGGCGATACCTGCTGAACCGGCACCATTACAAACAAGGCGCGTATTGTTCATATCACGTCCTGTAAGATGCAAGGCGTTGAGCAGACCTGCTGTTGCAATAATCGCCGTACCATGCTGATCATCATGGAAAACCGGGATATTCATCAATTCCCTAAGGCGGCTTTCTATCACAAAGCAATCCGGTGCTTTAATATCTTCAAGATTGATACCGCCAAATGAAGGACCAAGATGGCGAACAGAATTGATAAACTCATCAATATCTGTTGTGTCTACTTCAATATCGATCGAGTCTACATCGGCAAAGCGCTTGAAAAGCACTGCCTTGCCTTCCATAACAGGTTTGGAGGCAAGTGGACCTAAATTACCAAGTCCTAAAATCGCTGTTCCGTTAGAGATAACTGCAACGAGATTGCCTTTTGCTGTATAGTCATAGGCCAAAGCAGGATCTTCTGCTATCGCTTTAACAGGAACGGCGACACCAGGAGAATAGGCCAGTGACAGGTCATGCTGTGTTGCCATTGGCTTGGTTGCAACAATTTCCAATTTTCCGGGACGACCACGGCTATGAAAATTAAGTGCTTCTTGTTCCAAAGCACTATAGGTTGTTTTTTTGGTTGTCTTTTTTTGTTCGTTTTTGCTCATTTTTCTTTCATTTTCCGATGAAACGTTGCAAATCCTGCACCTAAATCTGTCAAATTCTGTTAAACTTTTAGAACTTTGATATGCCTTAGGGCAATAGGCCAAGTTACGTTATCCGGAAATCTCATTACAGGAATAACATTCTAGTGGATAATGGTGACAGAGGCAGATGTAAATAAAAAACCGCTGTTTAACTCAAAAAGCTATGTTAAAAATTACTGTGCTCTAAACAGAATAGGCGGGGAATGTAATATAATGGTAGATGATAATTCCATGGCAGATGAAATAAAAACAAATATTGCTGACCCCGAAAATGGACGTGCAAATGATGTGCGCAAAGAGCGCCCAACGCCCATGATGGAACAATATATAGAAATAAAAGCAGCCAATCAGGATTCGTTATTATTCTATCGGATGGGCGATTTTTATGAGCTGTTTTTTGATGATGCCATAGAAGCCTCTAGAGCACTTGGCATTACACTGACAAAGCGTGGTAAACATTTGGGCGAGGATATACCCATGTGTGGCGTGCCGGTACACGCCGCCGATGATTACCTACAAAAGCTTATTGCGTGTGGCTATCGTGTGGCGGTCTGTGAACAAACGGAGGATCCAGCTGAAGCCAAAAAAAGAGGGAGTAAATCTGTTGTACGTCGCGATGTTATCCGTCTTGTAACACCGGGCACATTGACAGAGGATAAGCTTCTTGATCCTTCTCGTGCAAATTATCTAATGGCGTTATCGCGCATAAAGGGAAGTCATGAAGATTTATTCGCTTTGGCATGGATTGATATTTCGACAGGTGTTTTCCGCGTGAGCCAAGCGCATGGCGATCGGCTCCTTGCCGATGTTATGCGAATTGACCCACAAGAATTGATTGTCGCCGATGCTGTTTTCCATGATGAAGCCTTACGACCTTTGTTCAATATTTTAGGGCGAATTGTTGTTCCGCAGGCCGCAAGTCTTTTTGATAGCGCGATGGCTGAACGCAATATTTGCGATTATTTCAAATTGCATACTTTGGAAGGTCTGGCCGATTATAGCCGTGTGGAGCTTTCTGCAATTTCTGCGGCTATACGCTATGTTGAAAAAACGCAGATCAATGAACGTCCTCCTCTTATGCGCCCAGAGCGTGAAGATGAAGGGTCATCACTCTTTATCGACCCGGCAACCCGTATCAATCTGGAACTTACGCGGACATTATCCGGTCAGCGCGATGGCAGTTTGATGAAAGCGATTGATCGTACCGTGACAGGTGGTGGCGCAAGACTGTTGAGTGAACGCTTGATGGCACCTTTAACCGCACCAAACGCAATTGAGGAACGGCTGGATTCTGTGGCGTTTTTTCTCAATGATATGCGCTTGGCTGATGCCTTGCATATGAGCTTGAAAAGTGCGCCAGATATGCCACGGGCATTGTCTCGTCTGGTTTTAGGGCGTGGTGGGCCAAGAGATATGGCTGCTATTCAGCGGGGGTTGGAAACAATAGGCGAAATGACTGAGTTGCTTGATGGTGCCTTGTTACCGCAAGAACTGAATGACGCCAGAAACATTCTGGCTCAATTGCCTGTCAGTCTCGATGATCATCTCAATAGGCTGCTTGCTGATGAACTCCCATTGTTAAAACGTGACGGTGGTTTTGTTCGTGCAAATTACAATAATGAGCTTGATGAACTGCGCACCTTAAGAGATGAATCGCGGCGTGTGATTGCCGAATTACAAGGGCGATATGCTGAAGAGACCGGTGTAAAAGCACTGAAAATCCGCCATAATAATATTCTTGGTTATTATATTGAGGTGACCGCGCTTCAAGCCCCAGCCTTAACCGATAGTGTGGAAGCAAAAGGGCGTTTTATTCACCGTCAAACCATGGCAAATGCCATGCGTTTTACGACAACAGAATTAGCTGAACTTGAAAGTCGTATAGCCAATGCAGCTGATCGTGCGTTGACAATCGAACTTGAACTTTTTGACGCATTGGTTGAAGAAATAGCAGCACATGCCGATTATATCCGCAAGGCATCGCAGGCACTTGCAACATATGATGTTTCTGTAGCACTCGCACGATTGGCGGAAGAACAGGGATATTGTCGTCCAAAAGTTGACCAATCATTGAACTTTAATATCGTTGGTGGGCGTCATCCGGTGGTGGAGCAGGCCTTGCGCAAGCAGGCAGAAATGCCCTTTGTGGCCAATGATTGTAATCTGTCGCCGAAAGGTGGCGATAACTATGGCGCAATTTGGTTGTTGACGGGTCCGAATATGGGGGGAAAGTCTACATTCCTAAGACAAAATGCCCTCATTGCGATAATGGCGCAGATGGGGTCATTTGTTCCGGCGGGATCTGCTTATATTGGCGTTATTGACCGTCTCTTTAGTAGGGTCGGTGCATCAGACGATTTGGCGCATGGACGATCGACATTTATGGTCGAGATGGTTGAAACAGCAACGATATTGAATCAGGCTGGTGAGCGGTCTTTGGTGATATTAGATGAAATTGGCCGAGGAACATCTACCTTTGATGGTTTGTCCATCGCTTGGGCATCTATTGAATATCTGCATGAAGTCAATCATTGCCGTGCTATCTTTGCCACCCACTTCCATGAAATGACAGCTTTAACTGAAAAACTCAAACGTCTTCATAATGTTACGATGAAGGTAAAAGAATGGGATGGCGAAGTTGTTTTTCTGCACGAGGTTGGAAATGGTGCGGCAGACAGATCATATGGCGTACAGGTTGCGAAATTGGCAGGCTTGCCGGATGCTGTTCTTGCTCGGGCAAAAGATGTTTTGCATCAATTGGAAGAAGGGGAAATGGCAGGTAAAAGTAGCAAATTGATAGATGATTTGCCGCTTTTTTCTGTAACCTTGAAACAGACAGCACAAAAAACAGGTGATGCAATTTCTTTGGTTGAAGAAGCTTTGAGTAAAATAAATCCAGATGATCTTTCCCCCAAAGAAGCTTTGGAAGAACTTTATAAGCTTAAACAGATTGGTACAGCCAATAAGGCGAAGCATTAAAGATTGCAAATTTAGGGAATTAGGCGTGATAGGATTGAAAAAGCGCACTAATTCCCATCCCACCGCCAATGCCCATTGTCGCAAGACCCAAACTGTTGTTTTCAATTTGTTTCATTTGATTGAAAAGACGCGTGACAAGAATGGCACCGGAGGCCCCAAACGGATGCCCAAGGGCAATTGCTCCGCCTTGGCGATTAATGGTGTCAGGGGCAATCTGCATTACATCAAGCGAGGCTAAAACCTGCGCTGCAAATGCTTCATTGAATTCAATAACGGATACATTTGATAGATTAAACGCGCTTTGGCGTTCAAATAATTTACGGGTCGCACCAACAGCCCCCATACCGGCAAAATTAGGATCGACGCCCATAACCGCGCTGTCGATAAATAATAGCCCATAAGTTGCAGCAAGAACTTTTGCTTGGGCAAGCGAAGTTACGATAACAAGACATGCGCCATCATTGATTGGGCAAGAATTTCCTGCAGTTACTGTGCCGTCTTTTTGAAATACTGGCTTTAATCGGGATAAAGTTTGTAAATTGAGGTTTGGACGGGGGCAATCGTCAGCAGCAAATAAACCTTTTGGGGTTTCAATCGGGATAATTTCATCACGATAACTGCCAGCTTTTTGCGCATGAATTGCTCTTTCATGGCTTTGTAAGGCAAAAGCATCCTGTCTTTGTCTGGAAATACCATAATGTTTTGCAATATTTTCAGCCGTCATTCCCATATCGGGATCGCCTATAGTTTCCGGAGAAAATTGAGCACGGCTAAAAAATTGCGGCAATTCACCCGGCTTTTTAGGTTTTTTGACGCGCCATGGTGCTGTTGAAACACTTTCTGCACCACCTGCAATATATATACTGCCAGCGCCTGCTTGAATGAGGCGACTTGCCAATACAATCGCCTCAAGGCCAGAACCACATTGCCGATCGATGGTTTGTCCAGCTATTTCCATCGGCAAGTTGGCAGTAAGCGCCCCAAGTCGGGCAAGATTGCCTCCGCCTCCAGCGGCATTGCCTATAATCACATCGTCAATCATTTGACCATTAATGCCAGTGCGCTGCAACAATGCGTTGATAAGAGGGGCAATGAGATGCTCGACTTCAACAGTATTTAGGGCAGCAAATGCCCGTGCAATTGGTGTTCTTACAGCAGCAAGAATGACGGGTTGGCGTTGTTCGTCGATCATTATAGTCTTTCAATATTTTTTGCGTGCTGGTTTATCATAAGTTCCAGTTGTGCACGTGCAATCTTGCCGCTCCATGTCAAAGGCCATGTTTCAATACGAAAAAAATCTTTCGGAATCTTATATCGTTCAAGCACTGTGAGGCATAGTTGTCGCAATTGTTGAGCCGAAAGGTAGTTGTTTTGAGAAAATTCCACAACACCCACCAGTCGCTGTCCATATATCGCATCTGGCAGTCCTAAAGCGACAGCTTCCTTTATTCCGGCAATTTTCTTTAATGCGGTTTCAATTTCAGCAAGATAGATATTATTCCCTCCGGAAATAATCATGCCGCCGGCACGCCCCATGACAAAAATATTATTGTGATGATCCATCATGCCAAGGTCACCAACAGTGGCGCCATGACGGTTTTTCACGAAGGATTCGCCATTATCACCCCATAAATAACCCGAAGCTATCAATGCGCTATCAACATAGATTGTACCAATTGTTTCGTTTGAACAGACATTTCCCTCATTGTCACGAATGGTGACAGCTACACCTGGAAATGGCTTTCCTACCGGTGACATTATGCCACCAGTATCAACACTCTCCGGCGTCATTTCATTAACAGCTATAAAGCTTAATTCGGAAGCACCATAATATTGATAGATTTTGGCATTTGGAAACAGGAAACGCGCATCGGATAAGTGTTGCCTATCAAATTTTGATGCACCAGTAATTAATTGCGCAAGGCGCGGGAAAACCATAGTGTTGGCTTTTGCAAATTCTGCCAACTTTGGCAACATTGTCGGAACACCTACAAAACGGTCAATATCGGGAAGATAGTGCGTGACGTGTCTGACAGAAAACTTATCAAGCCCATAAAATGTTTGGCCACAATCCAACGCTTCAACCAAGGCGTAAAGCGTTACACCATGAGCCATTGGACCGGGTGCTAACACATTTTGTTCTGGTTTTAGCGAGAAGAAAGATTGCCCATCTTCAAGGGATCTTCTCCAACTTTCGCGTGTTCTGATAAAAGCTTTGGGAAGACCTGTTGTACCAGATGTGAAGCCTATAAAAAACGGTGCATGCGGTAAATCACAATCGGTATAATCGCTCACGGTATTGGTCAAGAAATCATCGTAAGACGAGTGTTTACCAAGGTCATGATCCACGGTGAGAAGTTGCAGCTTCTCATCACGGATGATCTCGGCAATATCACTATTTTCAGTTTCACATATTGTGAGATCTGGTTGCAAACGTCTGATAATTTCTCTCATTTGGGAGAGGGGCGTTTCAACGGAAAGAACGGCAACACAATTGGGGCTTGACGATGCACCAGCAAAAATTTCAGCAAACTGGTGATGATTGGGCAGTATCATTAAAACCAGACGACCATTTTCTGGAATACCAAATTTCCCGTTGGGTTTGGTTTTTATCGTCGTTAAGGCACGGCGGAAGTTTTCAGTGCGTTGGTATAGCGTGCTATAATTTATGCTCTGGTTATTAAACGCTATAGCAATTTTTTCTGGTCGATATGTTGCGTGGTGTTTCAATGCATTGATGATGGGCATCAATCCCTCGCAAAAATAGTATTAAATCTTGCTAGAAAATAGCGTTATTGCAATCACAATAATTAAATGAATTAAAGGCTTATCCATGAAGCATTTATCACGGATAAGCCCATGGAATAGTTCTAAATTTGACGAACTGCCCCCTTGGACGCAGACGTTGTCATGGCAGCATAAGCCCGTAATGCTTTGGTAATCTTGCGTTTGCGGACTTCTTCCGGTTTCCACGCTTTGTCACCTTTTTTCATCATGGCATCACGGCGTGCTTCAAGTTCCTTGTCATCAACAGCAAGATGGATTTTACGGTTAGGAATATCGATTTCAATAATATCCCCTTCTTCCACCAATCCAATTGTACCACCTTCCGCGGCCTCTGGCGAAACGTGCCCAATAGATAAGCCCGATGAGCCACCAGAAAAGCGTCCGTCTGTAATCAAAGCACAGGCCTTACCCAGTCCTTTGGATTTTAGATAACTAGTAGGATAAAGCATTTCTTGCATGCCTGGTCCGCCGCGTGGTCCCTCATAACGAATAAGGACAATATCACCAGGTTTGATCTTGCCATTCAAAATGCCAACCACAGCCGAATCCTGACTTTCAAAAATACGGGCAAGACCATTAAACTTCAAAATGGATTCATCAACACCAGCAGTTTTAACAATACAACCATCGACCGCTAAATTACCATAAAGAACAGCTAATCCGCCATCTTTCGAATAGGCATGGTCAACATCACGAATAACACCTTTTTCACGATCCAGATCAACCGTTTCATAGCGCCGTGATTGACTAAAAGCTGTTTGTGTTGGAACACCGCCGGGCGCTGCACGGTAAAATTCGTGTACAGTGGGGTCATTTGTCTGCTTGACATCCCATCGGCGCAACGCATCTTTCAACGTTGGTTCATGAACAGTATAGACAGATGTGTTAATCAAGCCTGCGCGGTCCAATTCACCCAGAATTGCCATGACACCACCCGCGCGATGGACATCTTCCATATGAACATTGGCAACAGCAGGTGCAACTTTACAAATAACCGGAATATGGCGTGATAACCGGTCAATATCTGCCATGGTAAAGTCTAATTCAGCTTCTTGTGCAGCGGCTAGAAGATGCAAAACAGTATTGGTTGAACCACCCATGGAAATATCCAATGTCATGGCATTTTCAAATGCTTTTAAAGACGCAACCGAGCGTGGAAGAACTGTTTCATCATCTTTTTCATAGTAGCGCTTGGCTAGCTCAACAATACGTTCACCGGCTTCTTCAAACAAGCGCTTACGGTCGGTGTGTGTTGCAAGTGTAGAACCATTTCCTGGCAGAGAAAGCCCTAATGCTTCCGTCAGACAATTCATTGAATTTGCCGTGAACATTCCAGAACATGAACCACATGTCGGGCAAGCTGAACGCTCCATTTCGGCAATTTCCGCATCGCTATTATGATCATCAGCGGCTGCAATCATGGCGTCAACCAAATCAACTGAAAGCTTTTCACCTTTCCAGTTAATTTTTCCAGCTTCCATTGGGCCACCAGAAACAAAAATGGTGGGAATATTCAGCCGCAAAGAAGCCATCAACATTCCGGGAGTAATTTTATCACAATTGGAAATACACACCAAAGCATCGGCACAATGTGCATTGACCATATATTCAACGGAATCTGCAATAATTTCACGAGATGGCAAGGAATAAAGCATGCCATCATGCCCCATAGCAATACCATCATCGACAGCAATCGTGTTAAACTCTTTTGCCACGCCGCCAGCTTTTGCGACCGCTTGCGCAACCAATTGTCCGAGGTCTTTTAGATGCACATGACCCGGCACAAATTGTGTGAATGAATTTGCGATAGCAATAATCGGCTTACCAAAATCTCCGTCTTTCATTCCAGTGGCACGCCATAAGCCACGGGCACCGGCCATATTACGACCATGCGTAGAGGTTCTTGAGCGATAAGGAGGCATTTTAAATTTCCTTGAATAATTCCAATCTGCATGTGTTGTGCAGCAGACAACTTATAAACGCAAGGCTTTTAATACCCTATTACAGAAGTTGTGCTATCACTTTTTGCTTATAATCAGAAAGAAATATATGTGTTATACGCAATATTATTTCGCAGTGTCTGGCCACTTTTCATAGTAAATAAGCTCTTCGAGCGGTACGCGCTTACGCCAACCTTTTTGCTCCAATTCGGGGCTATCATAAAAGTGGCTAACATAGCCAACACAAAGATAGGCAATAATTTCGATATTGTCCGGTATATTCAATAATTTTCGTAAATTCGGTTCATGATAGATAGATACCCAACCGACACCAATATTTTCTGCGCGTGCTGCCAACCACAAATTTTGCACAGCACACACGCAGCTATAGGCCGACATTTGCGGATTATGAAAACGCCCCAATCCGGTATTGCCGTCACGTGATTTATCACAAGTGACAACAATATTAAGCGGTGCTTTGGTGATGCCTTGAAGTTTTAACTGATGATAGAGTTGCTTTTTCTCATCGTCAAAAATTGCCGCTTCCTGTTGTTGGGCATGTGTGAAAATATCTTTTACCTGATTTTTAACCGCTTCGTCGCGAATGAGTATAAAATTCCATGGTTGCTGGAAACCAACAGAGGGAGCATTATGGGCAGCGTTAAGTAGGCGCATAACGACATCGTCACTCAAAGGTTGAGGCAAAAATTCGTCACGCACATCGCGCCGCTCATAAATGATCTTATAGATATCGTCCAACATGAAATGAGATGTCCAGTTTCTGATTGATGTAGATGGAAAAATATTAATCACTACAACGGCAACAATGAGACCACGTTGTATCAGAATAAACACTTTATAAGTGATAAATTCTATCAATCAAGTTTGTAACAAAATAGGTCAGATTACTATTTTATGGACAGAAAGCGGTTTTGTAAATGAACGCCAATTATCTATGTCGGTTGATATTGTCGTTTTACAGGAAAACAGATTCGACGGAAAAATTTTTCGCTAAATCTTCTATTTCACGATTAATCTGCGAGATAGCATCTTCGCGCATAGATTTTGATAGAGTTTCATTCGTTTTATTTTCGAACGCCGAGATAAAAAAATCCCATGAATTTTTGGCAAATATTAAGTTGATGTTTTCTGGGACTTCAGTTTCTCCTGTTTTTGATCCAATTAACATTTTATTGTGAGATATTGGACAATAAACTGTGTCAATGTCGTCTAGAGAAGAGAATATTAACGAACCATATTGAGATCCTTCACGGCATACTGATATGCAATCGGGAAGCACGAAATATCCATCTGTTTTTTGCATAACCCATTTGAATGATTTTAGGCTGTTTATAATTTTAGGTGCTTCAATAATATTTTTATTTTTTTTATTTATAAGATTATTAAGATTATTAACGTTACAACTAAAAATATTATCAATTGCAATATTGAAATAACATTCAATTTCTTCAGTAAATTTATCAATATTGTTATTAAATATATTTAAAATAACAGCATTTTTTATAATATTTATTTCAAATTCAGTATGATAAGGAAATTTTTCTTTTATAAATTCTGTCACCTCTGATTGAAAAAAGCCATGTGGCTGCTGTAGATCCTTCAGAATTGCACTCTTTAAATTATTTTTGTTGCATATGTTTGGTTTCAATGTTTTGAGACCATTTTTTATAGCGTTGGCGGCAAATTGGCGGGCATGATCATTTCGAATTATCAGATGAGAAATTAAATGCGCGGGAAGAATAGGATCTATTTGTTGTCCAACATCGGATGATTGAAGTTGTAATAAAATTGGTGCGATTGTCCTTTCTTCATATTTTGTAATTTTATCATCCAGACTATGATTGATTTCATCGTCTTCAATATAGGAATAGAAATATCGCTTTGCAGGCGCGTCATTGATGCCACTGCTATAAGGATCTTTTTGGTAGCGATAAAACCATATCTTGGGATTTTTTGTTTCAGGATTTTCCGAGAAGTATTTTACAAATAATCTTGGGATAAAATGTTGCTTCTTCCCAGCCATGTTATTTTCCTTACCGTGGCACTATTCGGGTTGAATTTTACCTGAAAATAAAACAGCTGATAAATAACTGAAAATATCGGCTGAGAAATCCTGCCTAAAGAATCCCAATTAAAGAAATAACACGGCAAAATCTTGTTGAATATGAGATTCTTGAAAAAATGGTGGAGCTAAGCGGGATCGAACCGCTGACCTCTTGCATGCCATGCAAGCGCTCTCCCAGCTGAGCTATAGCCCCATCAGAGACATAAGATAATTGACTCTCTTATAAAAGAAACAATTACCCGATGCGGCTTCTTAAAATGACAGAAGCAGAAGATCAAGAGGGAATTTGCAATCTTTATAAAAAGAAAGCATCTTCCCTCTATAAAACATTAGATGTCGTCGTCTTTGTGGACTTTGTTGCCACCAGTGATAATGCCACTTACATCATCATCTTCGTCGTCTTCATCGTCTGGCAAGAATGCATCATCATCATCGCCAAGGTCAACGTCATCATCGCCCATATCAGGAATGTCGTCATCACCCTTGGCTTCATCATCGGCATCTTCAAGCGAGATGAATTCTGGCTTTTCAAGTGCTGTATCCAGCTCTTCTGTCTCTGTATCTTCATCATCTTCACCTTTGGCTTCAGCTGAAGCTTCAAAGTATGAGCGAGGATAGGATAAGCCAGTATAAGGTGACACAATCGGATCCCGATTGAGGTCATAGAATTTTTTACCCGTTTCTGGGTCAATACGTTTGGTTCCAAGTTCAGGTTTTGCCATGGACCGAGCCTCTTTGGTTGGTCGGATTGTTTCAACTTGTAAAACAAATCAAAACAAACACGTGCCTGTTATGTATTTTTCACGATAGGTTACAAACCAGATCATAGAAAAAATACGTTTTGGTTTCATTAAAAAACTGTTTTAGGTGCTTAAGCGCAAAATAATGCTTTTGTCAAAGATAAACAATGCCAATGCTAACCATTTTAGTGCGCAGCGTGACATTTTTCCATGACGTATAGAAAACCATATGTTAAAAACGCGCTATTTCCTTTGCAAATAATAGAAAAGTTGCCATGCATAAATCAATATCGGCCAAGGCCAGCAAATCTTCAGCTCTTTCCGGAAAAATACGGATTCCCGGTGACAAATCAATTTCGCATCGTGCGTTGATGTTTGGCAGCTTGGCAAATGGTCAGACACGCATAACAGGGTTGCTGGAAGGCGAAGACGTTCTTCATACGGCTCAAGCCATGCAGGCAATGGGCGCAAAAATACAAAAAGAAAAGGATGTCTGGCTTATTAATGGTACAGGCAATGGCTGCTTGTTGGAAGCCGAACAGCCGTTGGATTTTGGTAATGCGGGGACAGGTGCAAGACTCACCATGGGGTTGGTTGGTAGCTACGCGATGAAAACAAGTTTCATTGGCGATGCCTCTTTGTCCAAGCGCCCCATGGGACGAATTCTTGATCCGTTAAGGCTTATGGGCGTGCAGGTGGAAGCAAGTGAAGGTGATCGGTTGCCTTTAACCTTATGGGGTGCAGTGACACCCAACCCGATAACTTACCGTGTTCCTATGGCGTCTGCGCAAGTTAAATCGGCGGTTCTGCTTGCAGGGCTTAATACACCAGGCATTACAACAGTGATTGAACCGGTAATGACCCGTGATCATACCGAAAAAATGCTTGTTGGTTTTGGTGCTGATTTGGAAGTGGAAACAGATGCCGAAGGCGTGCGGTATATCCATTTGCAGGGGCAGGGCGAGTTGGAAGGACAAAATATTGATGTTCCCGGTGACCCGTCATCAGCTGCCTTTCCGCTAGTGGCGGCACTCATTGTTGAAGGATCAGACATTACCATTGAAAATGTTCTGCTCAACCCAACACGAACAGGACTTATCCAGACGCTTATAGAAATGGGTGCGGATATTACATTTTTAAATGAACGGCAGACAGGTGGAGAAGATGTAGCGGATATTCGTGTGCGCTTTTCACACTTGAAAGGCATTAAAGTGCCGAAAGAACGTGCGCCTTCTATGATTGATGAATATCCAATACTTGCAGTGGCTGCTGCATTTGCCGAAGGGCAAACAATTATGGAAGGGATAGAAGAATTACGCGTTAAAGAGTCCGATCGTCTTTCTGCGGTTGCCAATGGGCTAAAAGCCAATGGCGTAGAATGTACAGAAGGTAAAGATTTTTTAATCGTTACCGGCTCTCCAGAAGGCAAACTTCTTGGTGGCGGCACAGTTACAACACATCTCGACCATCGTATAGCAATGAGCTTTCTTGTTTTCGGTCTAGGCAGTGAAAAGCCGGTGACAATTGATGATCACCGCATGATTGCAACAAGCTTTCCTGAATTTATGGATCTTATGGCAAAATTGGGAGCAGAAATCGCATGAAGCCGTTTGTTATTGCAATTGATGGCCCGGCAGCTTCTGGAAAGGGCACTCTCGCCCGTAACCTTGCAACGCATTATCATCTACCCCATCTTGATACAGGTCTAACCTATCGGGCAGTTGCCGATGCACTGTTAAAGGCAAATGAACCGCTCGATAACGAAAATATCGCCATTAAAATTGCAAAATCATTGGATTTTTCGCAACTTGATCCTGACCATCTTTCCAATAATGAAATTGGGGAAGCAGCTTCAAAGGTTGCTGTTATGCCGAGATTGCGGGAAACGTTGGTTGCGGAGCAAAGACAATTTGCTGAACAAACAAATGGCGCAGTTCTTGATGGGCGCGATATTGGAACGGTCGTTTGTCCTGATGCACCGGTAAAGCTTTACATAGTAGCTTCACCAGAAGCGAGAGCCGAGCGTCGTTATAGGGAGATTTTATCCAAGGGTAAAACAGCGGATTATGACAAGATATTGGCTGATCTCATTCAACGTGATGAGCGTGATATGAATCGCAAACAAAGCCCGTTAAAGCCGGCACCAGATGCGCACTTGCTTGATACAACAAAATTGAGTATAGAAAGCGCGTTTAAGGCTGCTTGTGCGGTGGTTGATACTGTCCTCGCACAAAGAGGCGAATAACAGTTTTGTATTTTTTCCGGCCTTGCGCCGAAATAGTCTGCATAAATTGCAGGTGGCTTGGAAAGAATACCATTTTAACACTAACCCGGCGCTCGTGCCTATTAACAGGCACATTTTCAGGAGTTTCTATGTCACAATACAATCCCACAACAGCGGATTTCGAAGCCCTTTTAGCTGAATCCTTGCAAACAAATGATCTTGCAGAAGGTTCGGTTGTTAAAGGCCGTATCATCGCAATTGAAAAAGATATGGCAATCATTGATGCCGGTCTTAAAGTTGAAGGCCGTATTCCTCTCAAGGAATTTGGTGCAAAAGGTAAAGACGGTTCATTAAAGCCAGGCGATGAAGTCGAAGTTTATGTAGAACGCATCGAAAACGCTATGGGTGAAGCCGTTCTTTCACGCGAAAAAGCTCGTCGTGAAGAGAGCTGGGTTCGTTTGGAAGAAAAATTCAATGCGGGTGAACGCGTTGATGGTGTTATCTTCAGTCAGGTTAAGGGTGGCTTTACAGTTGACCTTGATGGCGCAGTTGCTTTCTTGCCGCGCAGCCAGGTTGATATCCGTCCAATCCGTGACGTAACACCTTTGATGCATAATCCACAACCTTTTGAAATTTTGAAAATGGATCGCCGTCGTGGCAACATCGTTGTTTCACGTCGTACAGTGCTTGAAGAAAGCCGTGCAGAACAACGGTCTGAAATTGTTCAAAACCTTGAAGAAGGTCAAGTGGTTGAAGGCGTTGTTAAAAACATCACAGATTACGGTGCATTCGTTGATCTTGGTGGTATTGACGGCCTATTGCACGTTACCGATATGGCATGGCGTCGTGTTAACCATCCGTCTGAAATCCTTACAATTGGTCAGACAGTAAAAGTTCAAATTATCCGTATCAATCAGGATACACATCGTATTTCTCTGGGCATGAAGCAGCTTGAAAGCGACCCATGGGAAGGCATCAGTGAAAAATATCCAATTGGTAAGAAGATTAAAGGCGCTGTTACCAACATCACAGACTACGGTGCTTTTGTTGAGATTGAACCAGGTATTGAAGGCCTGATCCACGTTTCAGAAATGAGCTGGACCAAGAAGAATGTTCACCCAGGAAAAATCCTTTCTACATCTCAGGAAGTAGAAGTTGTTGTTCTTGAGGTTGATCCTTCCAAGCGTCGTATCTCTCTTGGCCTCAAGCAGACATTGGAAAATCCATGGACAGCATTTGCTGCTAAATTCCCTGTCAATTCCATCGTTGAAGGTGAAGTCAAGAACAAGACTGAATTCGGTCTGTTCATTGGCCTTGAAGGCGATGTTGACGGTATGGTTCACTTGTCAGATCTTGACTGGAACCGTCCTGGTGAACAAGTCATCGAAGAATACAACAAGGGCGACGTTGTTAAAGCTGTTGTTCTTGATGTTGATGTCGAGAAAGAACGTATTTCTCTTGGTATCAAGCAACTCTCTGGCGACAAAGTTGGCGAAGCTGTTGCTGCCGGCGACTTGCGCAAGGGTGCTGTTGTGACATGTGAAGTAACAGCTGTTCATGACAATGGTATTGATGTGAAATTGGTTGACCATGATTTGGAAACAACCATTCGTCGTTCAGACTTGTCGCGTGATCGTGACGAACAACGTCCAGAGCGTTTCACAGTTGGTCAGAAAGTTGATGCTCGCGTAACAGCTTTTGATAAAAAGACACGTAAGCTCACAGTATCGATCAAGGCATTGGAAATCGCAGAAGAAAAAGAAGCTGTTGCCCAATATGGCTCAACAGATTCAGGCGCTTCACTCGGCGATATTCTTGGTGCAGCTTTGAAAAAACAAGAACAGGAATAATTCTGTTTCTATAAAGCATGAATGCAATAATGCATTTATTGTCTTTGTAATTGAGAAAGCCCATCTTTTTAGATGGGCTTTTTTATTGGGGATAGTGCTATAAAATTAGAGATAATTCTCAAAAAACAGAGATAATCCTCGCTAGGAGCTAGTATATTGGATATTGGAGGGTAGAGTTTTTAAATCGCTTGATGCCCTGTTTTATGCGTGAAGCACTTTGGCAAATAGCGAGCAATGGTTACCAAATGCATAGACAAAATGCTTATGCCTATATGACATAAATTCTTTTGGTTCATGAGTGCTAATAACGGAATTTTATTTCCGCAACTTTAAGAGACAAGCGCAAAATGACAGACACTGCAAAACATTAAATGTATACTGAAAATCTTAAGTGCGTTCATTCCGAATTATCACGTCATCGTCGTAACTTTTAAAATCTGCAAAATGATTGAAAAATAGAAATAAAAAAACCATTCCCATATTTATGGGAATGGTTGGATAGAAAATTATAGATAGAATTCTACAATTGACTTGAAAAAATTATGCAGGCTTAACCTGTGCCTTGGCTTGTTCTTCAGCAATGCGCTTTTGGAAAAGGCCAGCAAAATCAATTGGGTCGATCATCAATGGAGGAAAGCCACCATTGCGTGTCGCATCAGCAACGATTTGACGAGCAAATGGGAATAACAAACGTGGGCATTCGATGAATACCAAAGGCATAATATGTTCTTGAGGAACATTTTTTACACGGAAAACACCGCCATAAACCAATTCAACATTGAATAGCATGTCTTTGCCTTCACCAGCCTTGGCAGACAATGTCAAAACAACATCATAATTGTCATCTTCCAATGGATTTGCATTGACATTAATACCAATGTTGATTTCAGGCGCTTTTTCACGTGGGCGCAAAGCCTGCGGAGAATTAGGGCTTTCAAACGAAAGATCTTTTAAATACTGTGTGAGCACTGTGAATAACGGTGCTTCACCATTTGTGTTTGCATCACCTTCAGCCATGATTAAAACCTTTTTCTTTGTATGAACCATTATAAGGGGTTAAAGATATAGTGTATTGGCTAGCATGCCACGAAGTTTGTTGCAATGAATGAGCCTCTACATAAAACAATTTTCGTTATTTTAATTGCTTAAAATCGTCATCTTTTCTCCAAGGAGATCGCTCTGGATGCGTTGAATGGTAATTGTCTGCATCGAGATCAATAGTTGGCCCATTATTATCGCGTGAGTTTTCATCAAAGGAGGTGCGGACTTCTATTTTGTTGGAAAAAAATCGCCAAATAATATCTCTGATAAATGGAATAAACAATAATAGACCGATGATATCACTGACAAACCCTGGGATAATAAGCAGGATTGCAGCCAACATCATAAGCGCGCCATGTGCCAACTCTCGGTCTGGAATATGACCGGCAGACAATTCACTACGCACCTTAGTTAAAAGTGTAATTCCCTGAATTTTTAAGAGAGCAAAACCTAATATCATAGAAAGGATAATGAGCAATAACGTCGCCAAAACACCAATATATTTGCCGACAATAATGAATCCTGCAATTTCGATGAATAATGCAGTAAACAAAATGAAGCCAGCGAGACTTGGAGATGTGCGATAAGGTATTTTCACGAAGCCATCCTTTCAAAACCTTGATTAAAGGCAAAACTATAATGATGAATGAGTCTTTAAATAGGAATTAAAAAATTATATTTAAATGGGAACTTTTGTAATTCTATCTGTTGGTATATTCTATATATTTGACATTAAAACGTAATGCCCGCATCATAGAATTAATTTTGAATATGGAGATTGGCCTCGCAGATGGAATTTGACATTGTATTGGTTATCGCACTTGTCGTTGCAGTGGTAGTTTTTCTACAATTGCGTAGTGTATTAGGCAAAAGAACCGGTTTTGAACGTCCACCATTTGATCCATATTCCGTGAATAAGAAAAAAGCGGATGATGAGCAATATTCTGACAATGTTATTGCTTTGCCGCAGCGTGATATTCCGCCTGCAGATGACTTTTCTGATATTAACACTATTGCGCCTGAGGGAAGCGATCTTAACCAAGGATTGCGTGCAATTCGTGAGGCGGATGAGAAGTTTTCACCACGCTCATTTCTTGATGGCGCGCGGGTTGCTTATGAAATGGTTGTAACAGCCTTTGCCAATGGTGATAAAAAAAGCCTGAAATCCCTTTTGTCTAGTGACGTTTATGAAGGGTTTTCGCAAGCAATTGATGACCGTGAAGCGCGTGGCGAAAAGGTTCAATTTACCTTTGTTGGTATTGATAAAATAGAAATTGCAGAAGCAGAAATGAAAGATGACACGGCGCAGATAGTTGTGCGCGTACAAAGTGAGATTATTTCTGCAACCTATCAAGACGAAAACAAATTGGTTGATGGCGATCCTCACGCAATTGCCGAGATAAAAGATATTTGGACATTCGCTCGTGACACCCGATCAAAAGACCCTAATTGGAAAATCATCGGCACAGAAGAGGATTAATACAGCAGATTGACTTTGCGGGCGAAGTTTATGTAAGGGATTCGCGCGGGCTGTATGAAAGATATAATAGGCATCTGGTCATGACTGGTCGCGATACGCATTCCAAAGCTCTAGATAATCTTCGTGTTGAAGACCGTATTCTTTGGGATGCTGTTCGCCTTTCGACCATTCCTTTGCGTGCAGCAAATTATAAAAATGCAAAGCTCGATAAGAACCAGTTACAAGAAAATAGCCAATATAATTATAATGGCGAGCTTCTAAAATCTTATATTAATACGGGCAGTGAGCCACAAAGCGTAACCTCTGAAACAACATCACTAGAGATTTATCCTTTTGATCGGCCAACACACAAAAAAATATCAAAAGGACGTATCCAGATTGACGGGCGTGTCGATCTTCATGGATTGATACAAAGCGAAGCCTATTCCTTATTGCTTCATTTTTTGCAATCTGCTTGTTATCGCGGTTTGCGCCATGTTCTGGTTATCACGGGCAAGGGTACTTCCCCGGGGAGTGAAGGTGTGTTGCGTCACTCTGTGCCCCGTTGGTTGGCAACGCCACCATTCCGGCAGCTTGTTGCATCTTTTGACGACGCAGCACGCCATCATGGCGGTGTCGGAGCGCTTTATTTGCGATTGCGCCGAAAAAATTCAGGCATCAATTTATGACACCATTCGGGAAAAAAGTTCGTAGTTTACGTGCAGAAAGAGGACTTACACAAAAGCAAATGGCTGAAAGTATTGGTGTCTCGCCAGCTTATTTATCTGCACTTGAAATGGGGAAAAAGGGTAGGCCTAGTTTTGCACTCGTACAGCGGATCATAACCTATTTCAATATTATTTGGGATGATGCTGAAGAACTGATCGAACTTGCCGGTATTTCTCACCCTCGTATTGTCATTGATACGTCTAATTTATCAGCAGACGCGACAAGCTTTGCTAACCGATTATCACGCGAAATAAAAAAACTGACCGATAGTGATATTGCGCTGCTAACCACACTATTGGATCGCGCCAAGCAAAAAAATAAAACGCATGGCATTTAACCGTCGTTCGGCAACGTCGAATTTCAACAATGCCGAATGATGCTATCAAATAAAAAATCAGAAAAGCTTTTTAAGATCGTCTATTTTGCTATTTACAAACCAACCATAATAATTTTCTTGCGGTAATTGCGCTTTTTGTCCATTTGCTTCAGCGCGTTTATTCTGTTCGGCCAAAGCGCGCGCGCGTGCTTCTGCACCGCCCGTGTTATATAAAGTTGCGGTCAGCCCCGGATTATCAGAAATATCAAAACCTGCTATTTGACGGTAAGCATCAATTGATTGACGGATTGTTGCCGCGATATAGGGTATTGTCAAATCAGGATCCATAATTGTTTTATAGACTTGTCCACCATTGTCTGGTGACAATTTTGGTAATTTAGATATGCGATTAACCCTATCTGACATCATTAATGCGGTGAGTGGATTGACTTGCCCTAGACCAAAAGTCTGTCCGGCGTAATAGGGCTGAAAAAATACAGCGCTAAAGCGGTTGTTTGGATATTTTTGTCCATCAACGGTTTTACCGCGGAAAGTGTTATTCCAGACATTTTCACGACAGGTCCATAAACGGTAGCTGTCTGTTAAACCATTACAGCTGCTAAACTGTGGGCGCTTAACAAAGTCGGAGACATTTTCACCATTATAAGCAAATTGAACACCCTGACTGAGATAGGACATTCCTTTGACATAATAGGTCTGCAAACGATCATAAACGTCAACATTATACGTATGTTCACCAATTATTGCGCCGGCAATATGTATGGGGTCAATTCCATAGGCTTTTGCTGTTGTCATAATACGTGCACGAAGTTTGCTGTCATTTTTTAGCAAGTTATATATTTTTGTATATTTGGCAGCATAACTCGTCGATAATTCACGCGTGCGTTTTGCCGAAGCACCAGGGATAGGCGGTTGAACCGCATTGCGGTTTCCCGCTGGTACCAATGTCGCAGCATGAGATTGAAAAACACCTGTTGTAAGTAAAACAACAATCAGACAGAACTTAGTAAAAATAGCCTGCACGTTTTATCCTTATAAAATAACCGCTCAAAGTCTTATTATGAAACGTTTGTTTAAGAGTCGAGAGCAAAACTTACGACAATAACGACATTTATTGGATATATTAGTTCTGTCTACGTCTAAAAATATCAAAGAAAGAACGTTTCTTTTCTTGCTGTTGAGGCATTTGCGGCTGTTCTTCAACGGCTTCAGACGGTTGGGTTGCATAAATGGGTTGCTCACCTATATCTGCCGGCGGTCGTGGAGCCCAATAATCATCATTGTTGTTGGTATTATTATCAACAGTTGGATAAGGCGTTGCAGACGGTTGGTCACTATCCGGTAAAATATCACTACCGCCAGGCACTGCATTTTCAAGATTATAATTGCCCGGTAATGGGCTAATCGGCAGCGATTTCTCGGCCACTGTCATGTAGCTTTTCCATGCCTGCACAGGTAAGGAACCACCAGAAATGGTTTTCATGGAATGTCCGTCATCATTTCCAAACCATATGCCAGTCACATAATCGGTTGTATAACCAATAAACCATGCATCACGAAAATCCTGACTTGTACCGGTTTTCCCTGCTGCTGGACGACCAATTGAGGCATGTTTTGCCGTGCCATTTTCAACAGTTTGTTCAAGCATTGCATTCATCATGCCAACAATATCGGACTGGACAACACGTGTTGCCGTTATATCGCCAAAATCATACAGTGTTTTGCCTGAAGTGTCTTGAATGCGTGTGATGAGCCTTATCTGTGGCTTATAACCGCCATTGGCAAATGGTACAAAAGCACCGGTCAATTCCAGTAGGGTAACTTCTGATGTTCCAAGTGCAATAGAGGCGTTATCAGATAGGGCTGAGTGAATACCCAGCCTATGGGCAACTTCAATAACCTTATCTGTTCCCACTTCCATAATCAGTTGTGCTGCAACAGAATTTAACGAGTGTGAAAGCGCGGTGGTTAACGTAACCGCCCCCATATATTTCCCACCGTAATTTTTGGGCGTCCATTTCCCTATTTTAACAGGCGCATCATTGCGAATGGAATTGGGCGTTCTTCCAGCTTCGAGCGCTGCTAGATAAACAAATGGTTTGAAGGTTGAGCCCGGTTGTCTTTTTGCTTCTGTTGCACGGTTGAATTGGCTTTGTGCGTAATCAACACCACCAACCATTGCGCGAATGGCACCACTTTTATCAATCGAGACCAAAGCGCCTTGCGATACGTCACGCTTTTTACCATTTTCCTTAATCTGGTCACGGATGGCTTCTTCTGCTGCACTTTGCAAAGTCATATCCACAGTGGTTTCAACAACAATATCTTTGTCATTTTGCCCAATGAGAAAAGGCAGCTGTCCAACAACCTGATCTGCGACATAATTTTCCGAGCCAGTCCAATATGAATCGGCGCGCGCCATGGGTTCGGCTTCAGCCATCGCAATTTGTGCGTCATCAATCATGCCTTCTTGGCGCATTGCGGCAAGAACCAGTTTTGCGCGATCATTTGCAGCTTTTGGGTCTCGCGCTGGTGACAAACGTGATGGTGCTTTTAGAAGGCCTGCCAATGTTGCAGCTTCCATTAAATTCACATCTTTAGCCGACTTATTAAAATAACGTCTGGAAGCTGCTTCAACACCATAAGCACCAGATCCCAGATAAACGCGATTGAGGTACATCTCTAAAATCTGATCTTTGGTATAT
This sequence comes from uncultured Bartonella sp., assembly GCA_946478235.1. GTDB lineage: Bacteria > Pseudomonadota > Alphaproteobacteria > Rhizobiales > Rhizobiaceae > Bartonella. The sequence continues at coordinate 80,734 of CAMLBF010000008.1, read as the reverse complement.
TTGTGTTCTAACCAAACAGCCAAGAGCGCTTCTTGCACCTTACGTTCCAATGTGCGGTCAGGCGAAAGGAAAAGATTTTTTGCCAATTGTTGCGTTAGTGTTGAGCCACCCTGTTTGCCGCGCCTATGGGTAATATTGGTTACGATAGCGCGTGCAATACCGATAGGATCGACACCGTAGTGGTCATAAAAACGTCGGTCTTCGATAGCAACCACAGCTTTGGGTATAAAAGAACTCATTTCACCAAGAGAAAGAGATTCACCGCCCATAGCACCTCTATTGGCAATAAGCATACCATTGCGGTCAATGATGCGGACATTTGGTGGTCGTTGCGGTATATTCCATGTTGATGCTTGTGGCATCTTCAATGCAACATAACCGACATACCCTGCTATGGCGAGGAAACCCCAGATAGCCAGCAAAAAGCACCAGCCAATCAAACGACAAAAAATTCCACGTTTTTTTCTCTTTGGATATTTTCCGCCTTTATAATCCTGTTCCGGCGGAAGTGCCCGATCATTGGCTGTTATGCGCATGAAAATAGTCCCCTGTGGCCCAAATTTTCACGCAAGCCATACCGTATCAAAATGGTTTGACGCTTCAAATAGTGGACTTCTGGAAGATTATTGAACAACAGCATGATCGATAATATGACAAATGAAACAACTACCAGCTAAAGCTTAAATAAGGCGGTTTGATGCGCTTACGAAAAGTTTCTAGGTTTCCTGCCAGAAATAGACCAAAAATGCCAGCCATTCCTTTTTGATAATCACAATATGCTTAACGCAAGCCATATAGGTGATTTTTTGTTGCTAAAAGAGCAAGGTGTTGAACCTTACTCTTTCGATGCTTTAAATTCTTCCGGATTAAAACGATAAACCGTTGAACAGAATTCGCATTTTACTGTGATTTCACCATTTTCAATGCTGGAATCCAGTTCTTCTGCTGAAAAGTTTTTCAATACATTTTCTACTTTTTCCCGAGAGCAGGAACAATGATCAACAATAGGTGTTGGCTGAAAAACGCGGACACCATGTTCATGAAACAGCCGGTAAAGCAAGCGTTCTGTGCCAACTTGAGGATCCGTCAATTCCGCACTTTCAATCGTTTGGGTCAGGGCTTTTACCTCTGTCCAATTATTGTCGGTAACTTTGCTTTTTTCTGGTTTCTTTTCATCAATATCCAATGAAGCTTTCGGAAGATGCTGGACAAGAACGCCACCAGCACGCCAACTTTGTTTTGGTTGTCCTTCTGAATTGCGATCCACAAGGGTTGCTACAGCCAAGCGCACATCGGTTGGGATCTGTTCTGACTGGTCAAAATAGTTGCGCGCAATTTCTTCGAGATTTGACCCGTCAAGTGCAACAATTCCTTGATAGCGTTGCATATGCGCCCCTTGGTCGATTGTTAGCGCAAGCGTACCTTTGCCCAATAATTGTTCTGGCGCCACTTTGCCATCTTTAATGGCTTGCTCAAGTTTTTCATCATCAAAACGGGCATATGCACGTAAACCCGAAGGGGTTTGAAAATCGGCGACCAATAAATTGACAGGTCCATCAGTGCTTGTTTGCAAAATGAACTTTCCATCAAATTTCAAAGATGTACCAAGAAGTGCTGTTAATACCATGACTTCAGCAAGAAGGCGTGCAACAGGTTCTGGATATTGATGACGTGCTAGAATTGTGTCGACAACAGCGCCAAGTTGCACAGAACGCCCACGTGCATCCAACCCTTCTACTTCAAAAGGTACAACCGCATCATCTCCAGCAAAATTAAAATCACCCAACTGGTTTTTTTTGATGGTGTTATCAGATTGTTCGCTCACATTCATGACTTTCTGTAATCGTTATATAATGACAAAAAGCAATTGAGCCTAATTGTCATTATTGGCATTTTATTGAGGCCAGAAACAAAACCAAAGATGCCAAGGTACCTGATATAATAGCAAGTACCCTGTCAAATAGGTTTCATGTTCATTAATTGCTGAACTGCTATGTGTTACTGGCTTTTATTGTCTATAGATAGTGACAAATTTTATGCCTGCAAGCACCATTCCAATACTGCTTTTTGGGCATGTAACCGGTTTTCGGCTTCATCAAAGACAACAGAATGTGGGCCATCAATAACAGCATCTACCACTTCTTCACCACGATGCGCTGGAAGACAATGCATAAAAAGCGCATCAGGCTTTGCAAGTTTCATTAAATCTTCATTGACTTGATAAGGTTGGAATACGTTGCGTCCACGAGCACGAAATTCTTGTCCCATAGATACCCATGTGTCGGTTACAATGCAGTCAACATCTTTAGCCGCTTCTTGCGCATCATGTGTCAATACTATATCGGCACCGTGTTTGCGTGCCCAATCAACATATTTTTGTTGTGGTTCACTGCCCTGTGGTGTGGCAACTTTAATTTTAAAGTTAAACAATGCTGCTGCTTCCATCATGGAATGAAGCACATTGTTACCATCGCCCATCCAAGCAAATGTTTTTCCTTCAATAGAGCCACGATGTTCCTCAAAGGTCAGGATATCAGCAAGAATTTGGCATGGATGTGTATCATCGGTAAGTGCATTAATGACTGGCACGGTAGCATATTCTGCCAGTTCCAGCATGCGGTCATGCGTTGTTGTACGGATCATGATAATATCAACAAAACGGGATAGGACACGTGCTGTGTCGGCAATTGTTTCGCTATGCCCAAGTTGCATTTCAGAACCGGTCAACATGATTGTTTCACCACCAAGCTGACGCATTCCAACATCGAAAGAAACGCGTGTTCGTGTTGAAGGCTTTTCGAAAATCATCGCCAAGGTTTTGCCTGTAAGAGGTTTTCCGGCATGTCCTGCTTTCAATGCTTTTTTGACTTCTTTGGCATGATCCAGAATACCGCGGGCTGCCTCAGGAGTTAAAATGGATAGATCTGTAAAGTGGCGAATACTCGTCGTCATAATATCAAGCCTGTTTCTGTTTATTGGCATTAGAAATATTTTGAATAGCAGTTTCTATACGATGAAGACCATCACGTATTTCTTCTTCTGTTACGTTAAGGGGTGGCAATAATCGAACAACATTATTTCCAGCACCAACGCTTAACAGTTTTTCTTCCCGCAATGCGGTGATGACATCTCCATTGGGCACAACACATTTGACACCGGTTAAAAGACCAATGCCACGAATTTCGCTTACAACATCTGGAAAACGATCAATAATTGATGCAAGCCCCTGTTTGAACAAATTGGCCATAGCATTGACATGATCGAGAAAACCTTTTTCTAGCATCACATCAAGAACAGCATTTGCGGCTGCCATTGCAAGTAGGTTGCCACCAAATGTCGAGCCATGAGTGCCTGGCGTCATGCCTTTTGCGGCTTCCGCTGTGGCAAGACAGGCACCTATAGGGAAGCCGCCCCCCAAACCTTTAGCAAGCGACATAATATCCGGTGTAATTCCAGACCATTCATAGGCAAATAACTTGCCGGTTCTTCCCATTCCGGTTTGCACTTCATCAACGATCAAGAGCAAGTCGTTTTCATCACAAATTTTGCGTAAAAACTGCATGAATTCTTTTGGGGCAGGGCGCAAACCACTTTCACCTTGTATCGGTTCGATAAGAATAGCAGCGGTGCGCTCATTTACTGCATTGCGCAGTGCAACTTCATCATTAAAAGGAACCTGAACAAAGCCTTCGGCCTTGGGGCCAAATCCAGCAAGATATTTTTCTTGTCCACCTGCAGCTAGTGTTGCTAGTGTGCGGCCATGAAAAGCACCCTCAAATGTAATAATCTCATAGCGTTCTGGATGATTATTGACATAATGGAACCGCCGCGCTGTTTTTATGGCGCATTCTAGGGCTTCTGCACCAGAATTGCAGAAAAATACCTTATCGGCAAAACTGTTTTCGCATAGGCGGCTTGCCAATCTTTCTTGCTCGGGCGACTGAAAGAGGTTGGACACGTGCCAAATTTTTTCAGCTTGCGTTTTGATGGCATTGACCAATTTTGGGTGATTATGCCCAAGTGCATTGACGGCTATACCGGAGGTAAAATCCAAATATTGCTCGCCATTATCAGAGATAAGCCATGCCCCATTACCTCGCTCAAAGCGCAAGCCAATACGTGCGAAAGTGTCGTACAGTGGTTGCGCAGAGGATGGGTTCATATTGTATCTCCTTTTTGAAAGTTAATTATTCAACATGAATGTAATTATTTTGCTAATTTCATGTCGTATAAATAGTTTAGATAAGCACTTTTATAGGATGATGTGATATAGAATAATGTGTTAGGCCGCCCTTGAAGAATAGATCCTATTATAAAAACAATAAACCACAAACGCAGCCATATTTCACTATAGCTTCGTTTCTGACGTTGAAAATCACTATTTCTCTAGTCATAAAAAAAGTCAATCAAAGCCTTTTAATTACCATATTCAAAAATTATCTTGCAAAAAGAGAATTTTGAACACGCGTTTTTTCTTTTTTGCAAAAAAGTGATTCGCAAGTTGGGGAAAACGTTTCAAAACACCTATATAGTGGTTAACAGACTCTTGTCAGAGAGTCATGGCATATTGTATTTTGGGTGAACCAATACATTTGGATCTGTGATCGGATAATCATAACATATCTGTTTTATTAGCGCTTTTTAGCGCCTTGATGGATTCCGACAATAAGAACCAAATGGCAGAAATAATGATCCTATTGCACAGTAACAAATGTGCAATGTGGAGCCAACAGAACGGAGTGCCGGTATGAACTGGACAGATGAACGTGTTGAACTTTTAAAAAAGCTATGGAGTGATGGTCTCAGTGCCAGCCAAATAGCTGCCCAGCTTGGTGGTGTAAGCCGAAACGCTGTTATTGGTAAGGTTCATCGTTTAAAACTGTCGGGGCGTGGCAAGACAACAAAGACCACACCTCGTACCAAAAAAACGACCGAGACTGTTACCAATACCACGACAACGGCGCGCACAAGTCGTGCAGCTGCATCGCAAACAGCAGCACCAGCTGCTGCAACACCTCGCCCTTCAACATCAAGTGTTGGGGCTACAGCATTAAAGGTGGAATTTGTCGCTGATGCTGTTTCTGAAATCGAAGAACGTCCTTCTGCTGATGTTGTGGTTCCAATGTCACGGCATTTGACGCTTTTGCAGCTTAGTGAGACAACCTGCAAATGGCCAGTAGGCGATCCTCTTTCGGATGATTTCTATTTTTGTGGTGCAGATTCAGGTGAATCTGGTCCTTATTGCGCATTTCATGCAAAACTTGCTTTTCAGCCAGTTTCAGAACGTAGACGCATAAGGGTATAAAATTCTATAAATAATGAATAAGTTGAAATGTATGTTTCAACTTATTCTGTTTTTTTAGAATGAAAAGACTGTTTTTATCTTTAAAAAGATAAAGTTATTTTATATTTTTAGGCCACCACTAAGGAAAGGCCTAAAAATGGGAACGCATATCATTCCATCAAGTTTTGTTGCATCTACACTTTGTAGTCGCCAATGGTTACAAAGCGCAATTGATGTTATTCAAGCAGAAATAAACCGTTCTGCAGATACACATCTGATAAGGTATGATCTTCCTTCTCCTTGTGGTATCACCTTATATTTAAAGGATGAATCCTGTCATCCGACGGGCAGCCTGAAACACCGGCTGGCAAGATCATTATTTCTATATTCTTTGTGCAATGGCAAAATTGGTCCCAAGACGACGGTTGTTGAGGCTTCAAGTGGCTCGACCGCCGTGTCGGAAGCCTATTTTGCCAAATTGATCGGTGTTCCATTTGTAACAGTAATACCGCGCACCACCTCACCACAAAAGGTTTCAGCCATTGAGGCTTATGGCGGTAAGGTGCATTTTGTCGATGATCCGAAATCCGTTTATGTCGTAGCCCAAAAGTTGGCTGATGAGCTTGATGGTTATTATATTGATCAGTTTACCTATGCTGAACGGGCAACCGATTGGCGAGGAAACAACAATATTGCAGATTCAATTTTTTGTCAGATGACACAAGAGACGTTTCCAATACCGGAATGGATTGTTGCAAGTGCAGGCACGGGCGGAACATCTGCAACACTTGGCCGATATATTCGTTATAAAAAATTTGCCACACAACTCTGTGTCGCTGATCCTTCAGGATCGGTGTTCCATCGTTATTATGCAGATCGTTCAATTAAGGAAATTGATCATTGTCAGTCTGTTATTGAGGGAATAGGCCGCGCCAGAGTGGAGCCATCTTTTTTGCCCGAAGTCATTGATCGTATGATTGCGGTACCTGATGAGGCAAGTTTGGCAGCGATGCGTGTGATTAGCCGATTGATCGGAAAAAGTTGCGGTGGTTCAACCGGTACCAACATATATGCTGCTGCCGTATTGATATCAGATATGATCCGTAATCATCAACAAGGTTCCATTGTAACGCTTATTTGTGACAGTGGAGAACGCTATCGTTCAACCTATCTTGACGATGATTGGCTGCGCCAAAAGGGTTTTGATATTGCGCCAGCTGTGGCTCGTCTGGAACGTCTATTTTATAAAGGCGAACCAATTTGATTGAATAAATGCGTCGTCTTTTGACAGGATGCTCTAAGATCTATCTTATTTGCAAACGACGATGATTAGTATTTGTAAATGACATTGATTGGTAAAAATTGACGGAATTTACTGATCACTGCTAACAGAGCTGACAACGATATCATCACGTTGTTCAATACTGACCCAGCGTCCTGGCGTTTGGGTCGATTGGCGTTTTAGATATGTATATTCGGTGTCTTTCCAATTATTGACATCATCTCGCAAATTATCGAGTATAAAATCACCGCGGTCTGTTCGCACAGTTAAAACAGCATGCCCTTCACCATCCGGTTTACGAACAACAGTGATGAGAAGGCTGGCTAGAGGAAAGCCCTTTTCACGAAGCTCACGCTGTTTTTCCAACACGTAATCTTCACAGTCGCCGGCATCGACCGGATAGGTCCAATATTCTTCACGCCCATAAAGTTCCATATCGGTTGCAGGTCTAATACGCGCATTAACACTGTGGTTTACATCAATTAAAATGTCCCACGAAGATTGGTCGAGTTTTATGGGTTGTAAATTGGCGTTACGAATTTTGCATTCTTTTGGCAAACGTTCACAAAATTCATAATGGCCTATTGGTTGAGAGGTTTGACCGGTAACCGTCATAAATTCATTTGCGGCTAAGGCTGATCCTGACAAAGAGATAAAGGCAGAGCCTGTCAAACAGACAAATGCCAGTACAACCAACCCTGTCAATTTATACGCGAACACCATATTCAATACTCAACTCAAACCTGTCACGATAAAGATCGTTAACAAAAGGTTAAAGTCTAACTTTGGTTCCCAGTCAATGACACGAATGCAACACTTTATTAAGATTTGAAATATGGTTAATATAATAAAATTAATAAAAACAATTAGTTAGATATTTATTATGGTTAACGCGCATAACGCTTATGCGCTATAAAGTAACTTTTGAAGTCAAATGTTACAAAAATAATGACCGAAAGTATCCAACAATAAAAAAATAAATAACCCATATTCATGAAGGTATAACCGTTATAAAAGAAGCAGATAAAATTTGGTTTGAAATAAGCTTCTGAAGAAATGAGAGTACTTATATGGGGAATATATTGATTAGAAGCGCGACATCAGAGGATATTGATGCTCTGGTTGAAATAGAAGAGATATGTTTCAATAGTGATCGTATCTCACGTCGTTCATTTCGTACTTTAGTGACAAGACCAACGGCTTATACCGTTGTTGCCGAGTGTGACGGCGTTATCATTGGCTATGCAATGATCTTTTTTCGCAAGGGAACAGCATTGGCAAGGTTGTATTCTTTGGCGGTGAAACCCGATACGCCTATAAAAGGTGTTGGCTCACAATTGTTGGAAGCTGCAGAAAAGGCAGCTTTTGATAAAGGACGTGTTTATATGCGTCTGGAAGTGCGTGAAGATAATGCAAGAGCTATCGCACTTTATGAGCGTTTTCATTATCGCCCGATTGGCCGTTATCTTGATTATTATGCCGATCATGCACCAGCTTTGCGTTATGAAAAGACGTTGCGCGGTGACATACCAGTTGAAACATCCGTGCCTTATTACCAGCAAACAGAAGAATTTACCTGTGGTGCTGCCTGCCTGATGATGGCGTTAAAATATTTTAATCCGCAATCACGTATGGATCCGGTGTTTGAACTCAGGCTTTGGCGCACGGCAACCACTGTTTATATGCTATCGGGACCTGGAGGCTGTGAGCCGTTTGGTCTTGCTGTTCTTGCGCATAATTACGGTTTGAAGGCCACCATTGTTGTTTCAAACGACGAGTTTTTATTTATCAATTCAGTTCGTAATCCGCAAAAGCGTAAAGTTATGGAGCTTGTGCAAACGGATTTTCGCGAACAGGCGGAAGCCGCAAAGATTCCTGTTCGTATTGCAGCCTTTACGCTGGATGATATTCGGCAGGCCTTGGCAAGAGGCGCCGTTGTCCTAGTTTTAATTAGCTTCTATCACATGTTCGGAGAAAAGGTTCCCCATTGGGTATTGGTACATGGTGATGATGGAAGCCACATTATAATTCACGATCCGTGGGTGGAAGAAGAAGAAGGAGAAACAATTGCTGATTCTGCAAATCTGCCGTTGAATTATAAGGTATTTGACCATATTGCGCGTTTTGGAAAAGACGGTTTACGCGCAGCCGTAATATTGGAGAAAAATTAGCTACAAATGTCTATTTGTGTAATCCTCGCGGGTCGGGTGTCTGATGTTGATAATGGTGCGACAACACATAAAGTTATGACGCATCGTGATTATTTGGCTAATCCAGCGCTTTTTGCCGGACAACGGCCACGGTTAATCAATTTATCTCGCTCATATCGTTATCAAAGTCGTGCTTATTATTGTTCCTTATTGGCAGAGGCTAGAGGACATAAGGTATTGCCTTCAGTCGAGACGATGATTGATCTATCGGAACGCCGTCTTTATAAAAAATCCATTCCTGAATTGGAAGATTGCCTCAATAAAGCTTTAAAAGGTGATGCTACACGCGCGCCTGAAATTATCAGAGTGTTTTTTGGAATAACCGATAGCTCAAGTGACGGCAAAAGTGATCGTTTTGAAAAATTCGGTCGCTTGTTATTTGATTGGTATCGTGCGCCTGCTTTAGAAGTTCACATAATACCTGGTGAATGGGCGCGAATCCATAAAATCACATTTGCTAATTGGCAAAAGCTTGAAGGGAATAGTCGGGATGCCTTTTATAAGGCTATGGAGGCATATACGACGAGAGCGTGGAAAGAAGCACGACATAAAACGCCGCCGCGTTGGACATTTGCCGTTTTGTGCAATCCCAATGAAGAATTGCCGCCAACAAATGTAGATGATTTGAAGCACTGGGCAAAAATAGCCGCGCGTCTTGGGGTTGAAGTTGAACCAATAGGATCGCGTGATCTCGCAAGATTGGCCAATTTTGATGCTCTTTTCATTCGTGAAACAACCAATATTTCCAATCATACATATCGTTTTGCTCGTCGGGCTGAACAGGAAAATATGCCTGTTATCGACGATCCGATGTCGATGATCCGCTGCACCAACAAGGTTTATCTTGATGAATTAATGCGTGCAAATGGCGTGCCTGTTCCACCGACCGTTATGATAGCCAGCAATGAAGACCTTGTTAAAGCTGCCGACTATCTTGGTTTTCCAATGGTATTGAAAATACCAGATTCATCCTTTTCAAGAGGTGTGAAACGGGTAGCCTCTATGGACGAGCTACATCGCTTGGCGCATGAATGGCTCAAGGATAGCGACCTTCTTTTGGCTCAAAAATATTTGCCAACCAAATTTGATTGGCGCGTGGGTGTGCTTGGTGGAAAGCCATTATTTGTTTGCCAATATGAAATGGCACCGCACCATTGGCAGATTATCAAACATGATCCAAATGGTGGAGAACCTTTAGAAGGTGGCTTCAAGACCTATGCAATTGCAGATGCTCCGCCTGCCGTGATGGAGATTGGCTTAAAGGCTGCGCGCTGTATTGGTGATGGACTTTATGGTGTAGACCTAAAGGAAACAGATGATGGCGTTGTGGTTATCGAGGTTAATGATAATCCCAATGTTGAACATGGCGTAGAAGACGCCGCAGAAAAAGATGAAGTTTGGCTCAATCTTACGCGATGGTTTATTGATCGCCTCGAGCGGGAATAACCTTTATCCACCCGTGTAATATCGGAAAACATCTGTCAGTCTAATATGCAAAAACCGGCAAATTGAATTGCCGGTTTTATAATTTTTAAAAATCTTCCCTTAGGAAAATTCCAGCCAACATTTGACAGGCTTGTTTCAAAGACAATTTTTGAGCTTTTGCATTATGTTATGTTTAAGCACTCAGCCCTTGTTATCTTGCAGCGCCTTTTCAATTTGTGGCAGAAGTTCATTGCTGTAAATCTGCGGTGTAAGAGGGCCAATATGCTTATAAAGTATAATGCCATCCTTGCTTAGCAAAAAGGTTTCTGGAGGGCCATAAACGCCCCAGTCAATGGCTGCACGTCCTGCTGGATCAAAACCGATAACTTTGAAGGGATCACCAAAATTGGCAAGAAAACGTTCGGCGTTTTCCTGCTTGTCCTTATAATTGACACCGACCAGATCAAAGCGTTTATCTTGGCTGATTTGCATAAGGGTCGGGTGTTCATCGCGGCACGGCGGACACCATGAGCCCCAAAAATTAACAAGGGTCACACGACCACGAAAGTTTTTGGGATCAAATTCACCTTTTGCAAAAAGCAAAGGCATATTCGTTTCCGGTACTGGTTTTCCAGCCAAGGCATTGGGTACCAGATTTGCAGTATTAGGATCTGTCGTTTCCATATGTCCAAGCATAATGACGACCAATACCACAAACAGGATAAATGGCCCGAATAACGCAATCATAACAGGCCAACGGAAAGTCTTTTTTTGCTCAGCCATTGTTTGCTACATTCGTTTTATTGCCACGTGTCATGCCGGCCTGTTCAAGCTCGGCCAGTTTTGCTTTTTGGCGTTTTCCATTCAAAACAATGTAAAAAACCAGACAAAGCAATACAAAAGCTGAAACACAGTAGCTCAACATGACAATCTGGGCATGATCGAGGTTGCCAAGCATAGAATCTATTCGGTTGGAAAAACCACCCAATCCTTGAGAGGTATCACTCATTTCTTGCTTTCCTTATGACGTAAACGACGTGCGGCCATTCTTTGCATCGTATCAACACGGCGGCGGATAATTTCTGTCCGCATCGCGGCAAGATAAAGGGCAAAAAATGCAAATGTAAATCCAATTGCCATAGTCAAAAGTGGCCATAACATTTCACTATTAATAGCAGAGCCACCAGCACGCAGAAGAGAAGCCGGTTGATGTAATGTATTCCACCATTCAACGGAAAATTTGATGATAGGAATATTGATAAATCCAACCAATGTTAAAATGGCTGCGGCCTTAGCACCTTTTGCGACATCATCGAAAGCACGCGAGAGGGCTATGATGGCAAGGTAGATGAGAAAAAGAACAAGAACAGATGTCAATCTTGCGTCCCATTCCCACCACGTTCCCCAAGTTGGTCTTCCCCATAGAGAACCAGTAATAAGTGCCAGAGCAGTAAATGTTGCGCCAATAGGAGCAGCACTTTTAACCGATACATCCGCAAGTGGGTGTCGCCAAACAAGCGTACCAAGCGCTGAAACACTCATCAATGTATAGCAAAACATGGAAAGCCATGCGAATGGGACATGCAGATACATGATGCGGACTGTTTGTCCCTGTTGATAGTCTTCAGGGGAGCGTAACACCATAAAAATACCGCATACTAGTATAACGATAGCGATGATGCTCAACCATGGTAGAATTATTCCGCTTAGAGACATGAAGCGGGTTGGATTGGCTAGGGATTGCCACCAGCTCATTTTTTTTTCTGTCATTTCCATGCTAACTCTTAAGACTAGATTTTCCTTTGTAGTGATTATCTTCCTCTAATCTGACGAAGATATGACGTTAATCTGACGAAGATATGACCTCAATCGGATAGTGATGTAAGTGCTAAAGCGGCAGCAAGTGGCCCGAGTATGCAAAAAAATAGCGACAAGGCAATGAGAAATAACAACGGGTTGATGAATGAGATACCGGGGGTTGTACTGGCATAAGCGGCAGAAACGCCAAAAATCATGACCGGTACAGCAAGTGGCAGCACAATAATGGAGATTAGCACGCCACCACGCGGTAAAGAGGTTGCCAATGCGGCGCCAACGGCACCAATGAGTGTAATGGCAGGTGTCCCACATAACAGGGTCAAGATAATGCCCGCAATGACAGTGCCATCAAGGCTCAGCATTAAACCAAGAATGGGCGTGATAACAATGAGTGGTAATATTGTGCCACACCAATGCGCCACACATTTGATAAATACAATCAAACTCAAACTCTGTCTGTGGCGAGCAAGGATAAGTTGATCGAGACTACCATCATCACGGTCTGTCTGAAAAAGACGATCTAGCCCAAGCAGAATTGCCAATAATGCACCAACCCAAAGCATACCAGGGCCAATGCGCGATAATATTTGCTGATCGGGTCCTACTGCAAAAGGTGTGATAATGATAATGGCGGCAAAGAATAATAGGCCTGTTAACAAAGAACTGCCGGGGCCGAAGGCCAGTCTTAGATCACGAAGAAATAAGGCTTTCACGCGCTTTCCTCCCAGTCAGGCATATAGGCATCAAGATCAATATGTAAATCTTCCTCAATACCAAGTGGTAAATGCGTGGCAGCGACAATCATGCCAGATCGCTGTAAATGTTCACGCATGATGCGAGAAAATATTGCGCTGGCCGCTTTATCCAAACCAGATGTTGGTTCATCAACTAGCCAAAGAGGCCGATGGGATAAAAGAAGGCGGGCAATAGCAACACGCCGCTTTTGCCCTGTCGATAGAACACCGAAGGGTAAATGTTCAATGCCAGAAAGTTCTACTTTTTGAAGAGCTTCAAAAGGTGTCAGCAATGGATCAGCATCAAAATGCGACCAGAATTGCAAGTTTTGAACCACGCTCATATGGGCTTTCATGGCATTTTGGCTGCCCAGATAGTGACATGCTGCAGCGACAGGAAAGGAAAAATCGCCATCTTCCATAAAAACAGAACCTTCATCAGCCGTGTAAAAACCAGCGATGATTCGCAATAAAGTTGACTTTCCTATGCCATTGGGGCCGGTTATGGTTGCCAATTTTCCAGCTTGAAGTGCAATGTCAACATGGTGAAAGAGCAGTTCCTCTCCACGCCGTGCACTTAAATTTTTAACCGACAATTGCATGTAACCACCTGATTTTCATGCTCTTCAATAGCGTGTCTCGTTAATTTGAGCAAGTAAACACATGTTTTTCATCATATTGTGTCTGGAACAGTTCCAGAAAAGTCTTTATAAAGTAAACACCATACCAGCGGTCGGTATGGAACAGATTTTTGGGCCGATCTCCAATTCTGCCTCTATAGCAGTTGAGGAACGGACAGCGGAAATGACTGCACCCGCACCTTGACTGCGATCTTGACCCGCAGTTTGTGGCGTTCGTTCCGGGGGCTTTGGCTCGTAGATATAAGGACGAACAGTCGTGTCTCAAATAGATAGTTTTAAGTGCCGCAAAACTCTCCACGTTAATGGCAAAGATTACGTATATTATAGTTTAACTGAGGCTGAAAAAAATGGCCTCACGGGTGTTGCACATTTGCCATTCTCAATGAAGGTTTTGCTTGAGAATCTATTGCGGTTTGAAGACGGTCGCACGGTCAAGAAAGATGACATTCTAAATATCGCTAAGTGGCTGAGTGACAAAGGTAGCGCGCGGGCAGAGATTGCTTACCGCCCGTCACGCGTATTAATGCAGGACTTTACAGGTGTTCCTGCCGTCGTTGATCTTGCTGCAATGCGTGATGCAATGGTTAAGCTCGGTGATGATGCTGAGAAAATCAATCCTCTGGTGCCAGTCGATTTGGTTATCGACCACTCGGTCATTGTTGACGATTTCGGTAATCCAATGGCTTTTGCGCACAATAAAGAGCTGGAATATGAAAGAAATGGCGAGCGTTACCGCTTTTTGAAATGGGGCCAGCAGGCTTTCAAGAATTTTCGGGTGGTCCCTCCAGGAACAGGTATTTGTCACCAGGTAAACCTTGAATATTTGGCACAATGTGTTTGGACCAAGGAAGAAAATGGCCATACATTAGCCTATCCGGATACTTGTGTTGGAACAGATTCGCATACCACCATGGTCAATGGTCTTGGTGTGCTTGGATGGGGCGTTGGTGGTATTGAAGCTGAAGCCGCCATGCTTGGTCAACCAGTATCCATGTTGTTGCCAGAAGTTATTGGCTTCCGTTTAACCGGAAAGCTGAAAGAAGGCGTTACAGCAACAGACCTTGTTTTAACTGTCACCCAAATGTTGCGTAAGAAAGGTGTTGTCGGAAAATTTGTTGAATTTTTCGGTCCCGGACTCGAACATATGACCTTGGCAGATCGGGCAACAATCGCAAATATGGGACCTGAATACGGGGCAACGTGCGGCTTCTTCCCAATTGATAAGGAAACAGTGCGCTATCTCAATATGACAGGCCGCAACGAAGACCGTATTGCGCTGGTTGAAGCTTATACAAAAGCGCAAGGTATGTGGCATGACGGCGAGACAGCTGATCCTGTTTTCACGGATACGCTTGAACTGGATATGGGCACTGTCGTTCCATCAATGGCTGGACCAAAACGTCCTGAAGGCCGTTTGCCACTGGAAGATGTAGGTCATAGTTTTGTAACAGCACTTGGTAATGAATACAAAAAGACAAGTGTACAGGATACTCGCTATCAAGTTGAAGGCGAAGATTTTGACATTGGTCATGGTGATGTTGCTATTGCTGCTATTACATCGTGTACAAATACATCAAATCCAAGCGTTCTTATTGCCGCTGGGCTGTTGGCACGCAATGCTGTTGCAAAAGGTTTAAAAACAAAGCCATGGGTTAAAACCTCATTGGCTCCTGGCTCGCAAGTTGTCGAAGCCTATCTTGCCAATTCTGGTTTGCAAAAAGACCTTGATGCCTTGGGCTTTAATCTGGTTGGCTTTGGTTGCACAACCTGTATTGGTAACTCTGGCCCATTGCCTCCAGCAATTTCAAAAACAATCAACGATAAAGGCTTGATTGTTGCTGCGGTTCTTTCTGGTAACCGTAACTTTGAAGGTCGTGTGTCTCCTGATGTTCAGGCCAATTATCTGGCTTCCCCACCTTTGGTTGTTGCCCATGCACTTGCTGGAACCGTGAAAAAAGACCTTACCAAAGAGCCTCTTGGTACAGGTAAAGACGGAAAACCGGTCTATCTCAAGGATATCTGGCCAACCTCTCAAGAGGTTCAGGAATTTATCGAGAAGAATGTTACGCGCAAGATCTTTGCTGCCAAATATGCCGATGTTTTCAAAGGCGACGAAAATTGGCAAAAAGTGCAGGTTCCTGCTGGCGAAACTTATGCATGGGATGATCAATCAACCTATGTACGCAATCCACCTTACTTTGAAAACATGCCAAAAGTACCGGCCAAGCTTTCAAATATTGATGGCGCGCGTATCCTTGGTTTATTTGGTGATAAGATCACGACAGATCACATCTCGCCTGCTGGTTCAATTAAAGTTGACTCACCAGCCGGAAAATATCTTATCGATCATGGCGTAAAACCTGCTGACTTCAACCAATATGGTACACGTCGTGGTAACCATGAAGTTATGATGCGTGGTACATTTGCCAACATTCGTATCCGCAACTTTATGCTCGGCGAAAACGGTCGTGAAGGCGGTTACACAATTCATTATCCTTCGAAAGAAGAAGAATCCATCTATGATGCAGCAATGCAATATAAGAAGGACCATGTTCCTTTGGTTGTATTTGCTGGTGTGGAATATGGTAACGGGTCTTCCCGTGACTGGGCCGCAAAAGGGACAAACTTATTAGGTGTTCGTGCCGTTATTGCGCAATCGTTTGAACGTATTCACCGTTCTAACCTTGTTGGTATGGGTATAGTTCCATTTGTGTTTGAAGATGGTGCCAGTTGGAAGTCATTGGGACTCAAAGGCGATGAAACAGTAACAATCGATGGCATCAATGAGTTGAAACCACGGCAGAAAACAGTTGCAAAAATTACTTTTGCCGATGGTTCTGTAAAGGAAGTGCCAATATTGTGTCGTGTTGATACGGTTGATGAGCTCGACTATTTACATAATGGTGGCATCTTGCAGTATGTTTTGCGCAATTTGGCCGCATAAACTGTCAATTATTTTAGATAAACGGGGCATATCGACATGTCCCGTTTATTTTTTGTAACTCTTCAGGAGAATCTGATTGACTGTTCTTGATAAGTTGGGTTATACACCCAGCAATATTAAGCCGCAGTTAGGCTTTAGTTTGTGTTTTCAGGCATTTTATGCCGCATAGTTAGAAAAGAGAGATAGACTTATGGCGAATACACCTTCGTCCAGAAAAGCAGTACGTAAGATCGTAGCGCGCACAGAAGTCAATAAAGCGCGTCGTACACGCGTTCGTACTTTTATTCGTAAGTTTGATGATGCCGTTTCTGGCGGTGATAAGGCAGCTGCTGAAGTTGCATTTAAAGCTGTTGAACCAGAAATCATGCGCGCTGTTACAAAGGGTGTTCTGCATAAAAACACAGCATCACGCAAAGTTTCACGTTTGGCTAAGAAGCTTAAGGCTTTGTCAGCTTAAAACAGCGTTGCTATGCAATAAGGTTTGATTGACGTTATTGCTTTATCTTGAGTTTATTAAAACCGGTGTCGTTTTTGGCGCCGGTTTTTTTATTTATTGGTCATTAAGAAGAAATTAACCATAAAATGGGGTTTTCTTGGAACGATTTTTTCTTTAGAAAAATTATAAAAAACACTTTATAAAACATATAGTTATCATACTTATCCACAGGCAATCTGGCGAATGTTTGACAGCTAATTCTGTCAAGTATTTTTTTTAATTTTTTTTTAACGCATTCCGAAAATTGGTTAAAAAAATAACGCGATCTGAAAAAGCTTATTGAATCAAAGTAATTAACTGGAAAATGAACGTCTTCGAAACGTTTTTTAACGGTAAAAAGGCATTTAAAGCGGATTGATTGCCCTCTTGCATACCTAGCTGCCTATTTTGTAAGGTTTAGGAGCGGGAGCCGAGGGCTTTCTATTCAATTTGGCTTTGATAGGGTTATTTGCTTTAATCATGACAAGCTGGAAAGAAATTGGAGGCAGCATAATTGAGATAGAGTATTTATTCTATTCTGATATGCAAAATGTCGGAGCGGGATACCTTGAAGGTGTATTGCTTTTTGGGGGGTCGGTTTATCTATAATGATCGCGCAAAGGCGGATGGTCGTTCAGTGCGATAGATGCGGAACAAGTCGTTCTGGTCAATTGTAGAGAGAGTATTGATAGGGGTCTAACGAGTTTTATTGGGTTATATTGTTGGGTGTGGCGGCGTTTGCGGAGTGCTGCCCCTGAAGTGTTGTTGTTGCTATAAGCAATGTGGTTGTTAGAGTAGTAAAGATAATGGGTGTTGTCGGTCAAGGAAGATGGGTGCAGTCAATTTGAGCCAACCTTGTCTTCATCTGTTATCAGAGAGAATGATGCGTAAAATGTCAAACATAAATGAAATCGTATCGAGTGAAACTGCCGTCAAGGATAGTGTCCAGCATTTAATAACCGAAGAGGAAAGTGCAGAGCTTTTCGCAAGGGTTATGGCACAATTGAAGGTACAGGTTGGAACAGAGGCTTACACAAGCTGGTTTGGGCGTTTACAACTTGATGAATTTAGTCGTAGCCAAGTAAGGTTATCCGTTCCTACAGCTTTTTTGCGCTCTTGGATTACAAACCATTATGCAACCATTCTTACGGAATTATGGCGTCAAGAATGCCCAACATTGCTACGTGTTGATGTTGTTGTGCGTGGTATGAGTCGCGTTGTAAAACCGGCTCCAGTGCATACTGTGGAAGAAACCAATACACCAGTCCAAAATGAGCAGGCAGCTTCGTCTTCTTTGCGTAATCGGGTAGAGCGTTTTTCTCACGAAACACAAACAAATGTGTTTGGCTCACCACTTGATTCCCGCTACACTTTTGACACTTTTGTTGAAGGTGCATCTAATAGAGTGGCTTTGGCTGCTGCCCGTTCCATAGCGGAAGGCAATAAAGGCGCTTTACGGTTTAATCCATTGTTTATTCATGCCTCTGTAGGTTTGGGTAAAACGCACCTTTTGCAGGCGCTTGCCGCAGCAGCCTTACAGCGTCCAACGCCGATGAGGGTTATTTATCTCACAGCCGAATATTTCATGTGGCGTTTTGCAACGGCCATTCGTGATAACAACGCTCTTTCCTTCAAGGAACAATTGCGCGATATCGACCTGTTAATCATCGATGACATGCAGTTTTTGCAAGGAAAATCTATCCAACACGAGTTCTGCCACTTGCTCAATATGCTGCTTGATAGCGCCAAGCAGGTTGTTGTAGCTGCTGACCGTGCACCTGCGGAACTAGAATCGCTTGATGTTCGTGTTCGTTCCCGTTTGCAGGGTGGTGTTTCACTTGAAATAGAAGCACCGGATTTCGAGATGCGTCTTGAAATGTTGCGTAAGCGTTTAAAAGCTGCACAACAGGATGATTCTGCTCTGGATGTGTCAGATGATGTACTTTCGCATATAGCACAAACAGTCTCTGGATCAGGACGTGATCTTGAAGGTGCGTTTAACCAATTACTGTTCCGTCAATCCTTTGAACCAGATTTGTCAATGAACCGTATTGATGAATTGCTCGATCATTTGACAAGAAGTGGTGAACCTAAACGCATAAGAATTGAAGAAATACAACGTGTTGTTGCACGCCATTATAATGTTTCCAAGCAGGATCTGTTGTCAAATCGGCGGACGCGTACCATTGTTAAACCACGACAAGTGGCTATGTATCTGGCAAAAATGATGACACCACGGTCTCTGCCGGAAATTGGACGGCGATTTGGTGGGCGTGATCACACCACTGTCTTGCATGCAGTCCGTAAGATAGAGGATTTGGTCGGTGCGGATCAACAACTGGCCAAGGAACTCGAATTGCTTAAGCGTCTCATTGGTGAGCAGGCCGTTTAGGAAGGGCTTTATCAGTCAACCAATTTACTATAGGTTATACGATAACGTTGGTAGACAACAGAATTATTGACCTATTAAGGTCATCCATCTTCTATTGATCAGATATGTCTTATTCAATAGACGTGGTGTAACTGATAGTAAATTCGGGACGTATTTTAAACGACAGAATAAGTGAGTGTCCAATATGCGTATCACAGTGGATAGAAGTAATCTTATAAAATCACTTGGCCGAGTTCAGCGTGTTGTTGAACGACGCAATACAATACCGATTCTATCCAATGTTCTTTTCAATGCTGTTAATGGTGGCGTGGAGCTTAAAGCAACTGACCTTGATATGGAAGTAACAGAGTCAACCGCTGCTAATGTCGAGCAGGCAGGTGCAACAACTGTTCCGGCACATCTCCTATATGAAATCGTGAGAAAATTGCCTGATGGCGGGGAGATTATGCTTTCGCTGGGTGAGGACGGAAATTCGATGACTGTTGTTTCTGGTCGCGCCAATTTCCGCTTACAATGTCTGCCAAAAGATGATTTTCCAGAAGTCAGTGCAGGACAGTTCAGTCATAGTTTTTCTCTTTCGACAGCCGCTTTAAAGCGTTTGATCGACAGCACACAGTTTGCAATTTCTACTGAAGAAACGCGTTACTATCTCAATGGTATCTATTTCCATGTCATCGATAATAACGGTTTGAAGATCCGTACTGTTGCAACGGACGGGCACCGGTTGGCTCAAGCAGAAACGGATGCACCATCTGGTTCTGAAGGAATGCCTGGTGTCATTATTCCACGCAAAACGGTCGGTGAATTGCAGAAATTGCTTGGTGAAGAACCGGAAGGCGAAATACGCATTGAAGTTTCAGAGACGAAAATTCGCTTTGCAGTTGCTTCCGTTGTATTAACGTCAAAACTGATTGACGGCACATTCCCTGATTATCAACGTGTTATACCACTTGGGAATGACAAGAAATTGGTCATTAATCGCCAGAATTTTGCCTCAGCAGTTGATCGCGTGTCAACCATCTCGAGTGATCGCGGACGTGCAGTAAAATTGACAATTGAAAATAGCCAATTGACTTTAACCGTGAATAATCCAGATTCTGGTAGTGCGGAAGATCAAATTAATGCCGATTATGAAGGTGATACTTTGGAAATTGGTTTTAATTCTCGGTATCTTCTGGATATTACAGCGCAATTGGGTGGTGATGACGCAATATTCATGTTTGCGGATTCAGGAGCACCAACACTTATTCGGGACGATAAAGATCCCGATGCGCTTTATGTCTTAATGCCAATGCGCGTTTAACAAAATGCGCGTTTAACAATGGGTGAAAGTGTGAATGAGTGACGGATACGCGGCAAAAGTTGTCGTTCAACAACTAAAATTGTCAAATTACCGTAACTATCGCACTTTCTCAGTCAATTTTTCCGGTAAACATGTTGTTTTTACTGGGCACAACGGTGCCGGAAAAACCAATCTTCTTGAAGCAATCTCTTTGTTGTCACCGGGGCGTGGTTTACGTCGCTCGACATATGGTGATCTCATTTGTGCCAGTGCCGATAACAATAGTTTCGTGGTTTTTGCGAAATTGTATTCTGATCTTTTTGATGAAGTTGATATTGGCACAACCTGTGATAATGCCGATGGCGGAAGAAAAGTCCGCATAAATGGCACATCAACTTCGGCAGATAGGCTCACTGATTATTGTCGGATAAGCTGGTTGATTCCTGCAATGGATGGTCTTTTTACCGGATCAGCCAGCGATCGAAGACGTTTTCTTGATAGGATGGTTTTATCAATTGATCCATCGCATGGCCGTCGTGTTGTGGATTTTGAAAAAGTAATGCGCTCCCGTAACCGTTTATTGTTGGATGGAAATACCAATAATGGATGGTTCGACGCTTTGGAAACGCAAATGGCTGAATTGGCAACAGCAATAGCTGCTGCGCGTATTGATGTTATTCGATTGCTTGACGGGGGTAAGGAGAGCAATTCCGATGATATTTTTCCGCATCCGATTCTCGTTATTGAGGGCTTGTTAGAACAGGCATTGATTAATCAGTCGGCAATTGATGTTGAAGAATATTATAGGCAGAAATTGCATGATGGCAGGCCACTTGATCAGGCAGCAGGCCGCACTTTAGAAGGGCCTCATCGTAGCGATATGAAAGTATTCTACGCGCAAAAAAACATGCCGGCAGCACTTTGTTCAACAGGTGAGCAGAAATCTCTTTTGATGGGACTGATTCTCGCTCATGCAAAAATTACTGCACAAATATCGGGAATGGCACCGATTCTCCTTCTTGATGAAATGGCGGCGCATCTTGATGAACAACGTCGTATCGCTTTGTTTAATATTTTAGATGAACTTGGTGGTCAGTCTTTTATGACTGGCACAGATCGCCAATTGTTTAGCGCTCTTGAAGATAGGGCAGAGTTTTTTGAAATATCTGATGGCGCCTTGCTACCTTTGTGACATAGTAATAAACAAATTCAAACGAAAGCGTTGGAGACAAGACGTTATGGCTAAGAAAATCACTGTGTTGAATGGACCCAATTTGAATTTTTTGGGTAAAAGAGAACCGGATATTTATGGGACGGAAACTTTAGAGACGATAGAAAAGTCATGCCGCAAGATTACTGATTCTCATGGCTTCGATCTTGATTTTCTACAAAGCAACCATGAAGGTGAACTCGTCAGCTGGATTCAAGATGCTATAGGACAAAGTGAAGCAATTGTTATCAATCCTGCCGCCTATAGCCATACATCTGTTGCTATTCTGGATGCACTCAAAATGTTTAACGGCATAGTTGTGGAAGTGCATCTATCCAATATCCATCAAAGAGAAGCTTTTCGCCACCATTCTTATGTTTCTGCGAGGGCAGATGCCGTTATTGCTGGTTGCGGCAGTGCAGGATACCGATTCGCTGTTGAATATATTTTTAATAAAATTTTGTGAATCGAAAAGTATCAGACAAACCGCGCAATATTGACGCAGGTGCGCGATATACCCTTGTCAATTTTATTCCAAAGAGTAAGAAATGCCTAGATGATGCCACAATTGTCATTGTGGCAAAGTCATGTTTGGTTTGAATTTGTTCATAGTTTTAAACGGATCAGACCACCCGACAGGGAAAGTTGTAACAAAAAGGGACTACTTTTCGGTGACAGCTTTTCTGTAAGAAACGAAAAATACCCTCGTGCAAAAATATGCGATGCATATAAAGGGGCAGGTAGGAATGAAGAACTTTGGTAAATTAACAGGGCTGTTGGGTGTTTTGGCATCTGCTATGCTGTTGTCTGGTTGTGAATTTGATGTTCTCGACCCGGCAGGCTATGTTGCGCGCCATCAGCTGAATTTGATTATTATATGCGTTGTCGTAATGCTCTGCATTGTCATTCCAGTGATGATCGCAGTCGTTGCTTTCGCAATTAAGTATCGTGCTACCAACACCGAAGCAGAATATCTGCCGGATTGGGGGCACTCAAATAAAGTGGAAACCTTTATGTGGGGTATTCCGATTGTTGTCATTATTGTTTTGGCAGCTTTAATGTCTTATTACACATTCACATTGGAACCATCCAAGAAAATTGATCCGGCAGTTGCTGGCAATGAAGAGCCAATCCAGGTTGATGCTGTTGCATTGGATTGGAAATGGCTATTCATCTATCCGCAATATGGCATAGCTACAGTTAATGAGATCTATGCGCCTGAGAATCGTCAAGTTTTGATACAGTTGACATCTGAAAACTCTGTCAACGCATTTTGGGTTCCTCGTTTGGGCACAGTGTTATATGCAATGCCACAAATGAATGCGAAATTGCATCTGATCGCCGATCGTCAGGGCGTGTTTAACGGAACATCAGCCAACTATAGTGGTGATGGTTTCTCAGAGATGCACTTCAAATGGCATTCTGTTTCCCAAAATGACTTTGATAACTGGATCGCTCAAGCGCGCCAGAGCAAGCAGACGCTTGACCGTGCTTCTTATCGCCAGCTTACATTCTCGCCCAAAATGGGTGACGTAGCTGGAAAGCAGAAAGATGCGGAAGTCCGTTATTTCTCACAAGTTGAAAAAGGTCTTTATTACCGTGTCGTCAACCGCTGCGTTGATCAAGGTACAGAATGTAACGAAGATCAGATGAGAAAAATTGCGGACAAGTCTCTATGGGGTTCGCTCTGCTCTGTATTTGATCCTACAGAAGTTCAAAAATAAAAATTATCGAGGAAGGGGCAAATGTCGCAAAAACAGTGTCCCCTCCAAACCGAAATTCATTTAATATGGGTTGAAAAATGTTTGGAAGACTTACAGACCCTGTAGCCGGAGCGTTTCACGCATTAACGCATGAACCGATTGTTCTATACACATGTATTGCTATTGTTGTATTGGCTGTCGTTGTTCTTGCCGCTATCACGCTTCTTGGCTGGTGGGGAATTTTGTGGCGCAACTGGGTAACTTCAGTTGACCATAAACGCGTTGGTATCATGTATATCGTCCTAGCAATTGTCATGCTTGTGCGTGGTTTTGCTGATGCTATCATGATGCGTACACACCAAGCTTTTGCGCTTGGTTCAGAAAATTCAGGTTATTTGCCACCTGATCACTTTGACCAGATTTTTTCGGCACACGGCACAATCATGATTTTTTTCATGGCAACGCCGTTGTTGTTCGGTATCCTGAACTACGTTTTGCCGTTACAACTTGGTGCACGTGATGTGGCATTTCCTTTTGCAAATAATTTGGGTTTCTGGATTACATTTGCTGGTGCTATCCTAATCAACATTTCCCTCGGTATCGGTAATTTTGGCCGCGGCGGTTGGTTGATGTATCCACCTTTTTCAGAATTGCTAAACAGTCCTGATACTGGTGTTGATTATTATCTATGGTCCTTGCAGCTATCAGGTATCGCGACGACAATGGGTGCTGTCAACTTTGTGGCAACAATCGTCAAATGCCGTGCACCGGGAATGACAATGTGGAAAATGCCAGTATTCTGCTGGACGGCATTGGTTTCAAACGTTCTTATTCTGATTATCTATCCACCATTGACCGTTGCCTACGCAATGCTTGCTGGTGATCGTTATCTCGATATGAACTTCTTCACCAATACTGCTGGTGGTAACCCAATGGTCTGGATCAATTATGTCTGGATTTTTGGTCACCCAGAAGTTTATGTGTTGGTTGTTCCTGCATTCGGTATCATCTCAGAAATCGTACCAACATTCTCATCGAAGCGCTTATTCGGTTATACTTCAATGGTATGGGCTGTCTTGGTCATCTTGATCTTGTCCATTATCGTTTGGGGCCACCACTTCTTTACAATGGGCGGCGGTGAAGCTGTTAATACCTTCTTTGGTGCTGCAACGATGGTTATTGCGATCCCAACAGGTGTTAAGGTGTTCAACTGGTTGTTCACCATGTACAAGGGACGCATTCGCTTTGAGCCACCTATGTTGTGGTGCATGGGCATGATGTTCACTTTTGTTGGCGGTGGTTTAACAGGTGTTCTCTTGTCAATCGTTCCAGCTGACTGGCAGTTCCATAACTCATTGTTCTTGGTTGCTCACTTTCACCATACAATTCTTGGTGGTGTTGTGTTTGCTTATCTTGGAGCTTTGGCTTACTGGTTCCCGAAAGCCTTCGGCGTCAAGCCAAACCGTGCTTTGGGTATCGCTTCATTCTGGTGCTGGTTCATCGGTTTCTATGTAGCGTTCTTCCCAATTTACGCTGTTGGTTTGATGGGCGCTACACGCCGCTTGCAACACTATGTCGATCCAACTTGGCAGCCATTTTTCCAAGTTGCAGCAGTTGGAGCATTCATCATCCTGCTCGGTATCCTCTGCTTTGTGCTGCAAGTCTTGCTCGCCATTTGGTATGGCATCAAGCACAAAGGCAAATTGCCGGTTACGCAAAATGATCCATGGGGCGATGCTCGTACATTGGAATGGGCAACTTCTTGTCCTCCTCCAGAATACAACTTTGCGACTATTCCAGTTGTTCAGTCTGACGACGCATATTGGGATATGAAGCAACGTGGTGAAGTTCGTAAAACCTCAGGCTTTGAAAAGATTCATATGCCTTCAGGTACCAATGCCGGTATCGTTTCTGGTATCTCGATGTTAGTACTTGGATTTGCTCTTGTATGGCACATTTGGTGGTTGGCAGCGGTTTCATTTGTTGTGTTCCTCTTCACCATTCTTTGCCATTCATTGAATGGTAACCATGCGGGCTTCTACATCTCAGCTGAAGATGTACAGAAAACTGAAGATGAATTCAGTGCAGTCCTCAAGGAACAAGGAGTAAAAGCATGAGCGATACTTCGTTAACGACCGCTCACGCGGATAATCATCACGACAAAAGCTCGACGATGGTATTTGGTTTTTGGGTTTATATCCTTTCTGACCTTATTCTGTTCTCGACGTTATTTGCCTCATTTGCAGTGTTTGCTTCCGCCTTTGGTGGGGGCAAGCCCGGTAGCGAATTCTTCCACTTGAATTATGTTCTTTGTGAAACAGCTTTGTTGCTGTTCTCATCAATAACCTACGGAATGGTTATGGTGCAGTCTCATAAAGGTAATATCGGTGGAGTGAAGGCTTGGCTCTTTATTACATTCCTTTTAGGCCTTGGCTTTATCGGAATGGAATTGAACGAGTTTCACGAACTCCTCTTCAGTGCCGAAAACGTGTTCTACTTTGATCCTTCGGCTTATGCTGGTGTTGATGTTAACACTGGTGTTCGAATCTTCGGTAAAGAAGTTTTGTCCGCTTATTGGTCATCATTCTTTATGTTGGTTGGTACTCACGGTATTCACGTAACAATCGGTTTGATCTGGATTGTATTGATGTTCTTCCATCTTGGTCGTCGTGGACTTGATACAGACAATAAGACACGTCTAAGTTGCTTGTCTATTTTCTGGCACTTCCTTGACATCATCTGGATTGGCGTCTTTACCGCTGTCTATCTTTTGGGAGCACTTTAATGAGCGAACATAATGAAGCACACGGTGTAAGTACCGGTAAGTATATGGTTGGATTTGTTCTGGCCATTATCTTGACCCTTGCATCATTCATTCCTGTTATGCAGGGTATGCTTGATAGCTGGGCTGTGAGTACAAAGGTTATCTACCTTCTTGGTATGGCTGTGATCCAGATGGTTGTGCAAATTGTTTTCTTTTTGCACCTCAATCAAGGTCCAGATGCCAAATGGATGGTAGGTTCCATGTGGTTCGGCGCATTATGCGTTGTCATCGTTATTGGTGGTACTTGGTGGGCAATGTCTCATTTGAACTACAATATGATGGGTAGCTCAGGTCGTATTTCACAACCAGACTTGATGGATCAAGTCCCAGGTGGCAATCCAGTTGCTCCTGCAGAGACTACAGCACCTGCTACAGAAGCTAAATAATATTTAAATTTTTAAGAAATTTAAAATATGAAGCCCCGCATTTGCGGGGCTTTTTGTTATTGTTGTTTATAAATTAAAGTCGTTATTCCAACGCTAAATAGCGACCGATATTGTAAGAGTAATACATGTTGATACTACAGTTGATAAAGCTTGGGGTTAAACCGAATAAAACTACAAATCTGCGCATTAAATTTACAGTTAGTAAGGCCAATGAGACGAGCAAAACAGATTAATGCCAAAACAGCCTAATTGTCACAGCTGCCCGATCGTCTTAAAATATTTACTGAAGAGCTGTCAGATGATCCACATCTCAATTCCGTTTGGGTGTCACAGTTGGTTAAAACGAAAACGCACATCACCCCGATAATAATTCATTACAAGAATTATCAAGCGCAATAATGAACTGATATCACAATAATGAACGCTAAAAAAATTACTCAGTTAAGAGCCTAAATGCCCCGACTCAATATTTTTAACTGATGTTAAAATTAAATAACAGAACTGTATTAAAATCTTAAATGAAACACTGTGATGCTTAAATAAAAAAGAAGCGGCAAAGGCCGCTTCTTTATACATCAACAACAGCATTTTGCATGAATACAAATAAACTGATTGATTATTCAAAAGCTATTATTCTTGAATATGGGCTTCAAGGAACCATAGATTTTTATCAAGAGCACGAGAAGCTGCTGTAAAGATATCTGCTGTATCAGCATCGCCAGCTTCATCAGCCTCATCAATAGCTTTACGCATATCATTGGCAGCATCACCATAACGCTCGATCAAAGCAAGCAGGTGATCGTGAACTTTGTAAATATCAGTTGGATAAGCCTTTAATTTTGAACTTTCAGCAACTGTTTGTGTTGTGCCGAGTGCCGTGCCACCGAGTTGTACAACGCGTTCAGCAATAATATCGACATGCTCGTCGATTGTATCACGAAATCCATCCAGCATCTCATGTACGCCAATGAAATTGCTTCCCTTTAAATTCCAATGGGCTTGCTTGGTAATGAGTGCAAGATCAATCAGTGTTGCTAAATTCTGATTCAACAGCGAAATAGCTGTAGATTTTGCATTTGATGGCATATCGTTACGGGTTTTATGAGTTTTTACCATTTTTTATCTCCGCTTGAGTTCATGAATGTGTAACTAACGCGAATGTTATTCATAAGGTTCCAATAACGGGGCCAAATATCATAAAAACTAAATACGTTCGCTTTAATTCCATAATGAATATATAAGATATAAAAAGTTGATTTTAATCCGTTGAAAAAAATAATTTTATCCCCATATAGGCCGCCTATATTTGGACTATAAATACGCTTGAACTAATTTATATGAAGGCTTCAGTGCGAATTTCTCATTAAATCAGTGCCATTCAGTCAACATTGCGGCTAGATATAAAATAACCATACGGTCAGTGATATAGTCATAAGGACAGTGTGGTGTTTTTTGCTAATGGGTAGAAGACGCGCAAAGCGTGAAAGCGCTTGAGTTGATTAAACTCTTAGTTTCTATTTTCCGATATTCATGCCATTGCAAATTTAAAATTGGTAGTGATTTTAGCAACAAAATAGAACCAATGGTTCTTTTGTTTTGAGCAACAATGCATTAAAAAATAGCTATGATTACACTTTCTATTGATACCGCTTCTCATAATTGTGCTGTTGCCCTTGTTGAAGATAGCAAGGTTCTTGCGCGTATAAGCGAGACTATTGGCAAGGGCCATGCGGAACGTCTCATAGGCCAAATTTCAACGGTCATGGATCGTGCAAACAAATCTCTCAAGCAGATAGATCGTATTGCAGTTAATATTGGCCCTGGCTCATTTACCGGTGTGCGTATTGGCGTTGCAACGGCGCGCGCTTTGGCTTTAGCACTTGAAAAGCCAGCGATAGGCGTAAGCTCGCTAGAGGCTATCGGTTTTGAAACACAAAAGATGTTTTCTGATGACAACGTCATAGCGGTGATTGATGCGGGGAGGGGGCTTGTTTACAGACAGGATTTTACGTCAGGCTGCACACCAATAGGGAGTGCTGAATTACAAGATTCAAATGATTTCTCGATTGCGAATAATGATAATGTTATTTTGGCAGGACCTTTTGCTTTAAACCTCGGCGAAAAGATTGGTTTAAGCAAAGACAGAATACACAGTTTTGATGCTCCCGATGTTGTGACTTATGCAATTCTATCGGAAACAAAAACGACCGATTGTGCTGCAAAACCACTTTACTTACGTGATGCTGATGCCAAACCGCAATCTGCACAACCTCTTATCAGGAAGGAAATATGATTGGCTTTCCTTTTTTTAAAGATAATTACGCTATAACGCCATTGAGCGAGAAAGAAAGCCGCGCACTTCATGAAGTGCATAAACGTTCGTTTCTGGATGTATGGGATACAGCGACATTTTCCTCATTTTTATCGGATCCGCACGTTTTTGGTTATGTCGTCCGTTTGGTCGGTCAGCCAGATAAGATTTTAGGGTTTGTACTATGCCGACTTGTTGTTGATGAAGCAGAAATCATAACGATTGCTGTTCATCCAAGTTATCGTGGACGAGGCATAGGACAAAAACTTATGGATTCTGTTTTTCGTCATCTTTATCACGAGCGTGCGACAGTGATCTTTCTTGAAGTTGATGAAACGAACAAAGCAGCTATTCGCCTTTATAGAAGTTTTGGTTTTGAAGAAGTTGGCCGTAGACAAGGCTATTATCAAACCGGTGCAGGGCGCAATGACGCTTTGGTTATGCGAAGAAGTTTTCAGCAAACACATTGAGATTTGCGGTAAAAACGGGTAGAAACGCTTCTATGAGCGAAACAGAAGAAAAAAATATAAAAGGCAATTCACGTAAGGTCTATATCAAAACTTACGGCTGCCAAATGAACGTCTATGACAGTCAACGTATGGGTGACAGTCTGGATGCGGAAGGCTATGTTGCTACCGATACGCCAGATGACGCAGATCTCATTCTGCTAAATACGTGCCATATTCGTGAAAAAGCGGCAGAAAAACTATATTCTGATCTGGGGCGGCTACGCGTCATGCGTCAGGAGCGTGACCCAATGCGGCCTTTAACCGTCGGTGTAACAGGTTGTGTTGCACAGGCTGAAGGTGAAGAAATTTTGCGCCGCGCACCTGTTGTCGATTTGGTTGTTGGACCTCAGACATATCATCGTTTGCCAGAATTGTTGCGCAAAGTTCATACCGGTAAAAAGGTGGTTGAAACGGAATATGCAGTTGAAGACAAGTTTGCAAATCTTCCAGCGCATAACCGCCGTGCCGTTCAAAAGCGTGGTGTCAGTGCCTTTTTGACGGTTCAGGAGGGATGTGACAAGTTTTGTACATTCTGTGTCGTTCCTTACACAAGAGGTGCGGAAGCATCTCGTTCGGTTGAACAAATAACAAGAGAAGCACATGAACTTGTCGATGCCGGCGTTCGTGAAATTACCCTTTTAGGCCAGAACGTCAACGGTTGGCATGGAACCGGAAAATCTGGTGAAAAATGGCGTTTGGGTGACTTATTATATCACTTATCTGAAATAGAAGGGCTGAAGCGTCTTCGTTATACAACCAGCCACCCACGTGATATGGACGACAGCTTGATTGCCGCTCATGGTGATCTTGATATGTTGATGCCCTATCTACATCTTCCAGTACAATCTGGTTCTGATAGTATTTTAAAGGCGATGAACCGCCAACATAAAGCCAGTGATTATCTGGAACTTATTGATCGTATTCGTGAAGCGCGTCCCGATATAGCATTTTCAGGCGATTTTATTGTTGGTTTCCCCGGGGAAACAGATAAAGACTTTGAAGATACTATGAGGATTATTGAAGCGGTCAAATATAGTTCTGCCTATTCATTTAAATATTCCCCACGCCCTGGAACACCAGGTGCTTCCATGAAAGGGCATATAGAAGAGAGTGTAAAATCAGAACG
The DNA here is from genome assembly GCA_946478235.1 of uncultured Bartonella sp. Taxonomy (GTDB): domain Bacteria; phylum Pseudomonadota; class Alphaproteobacteria; order Rhizobiales; family Rhizobiaceae; genus Bartonella. The sequence goes on along the minus strand of CAMLBF010000008.1, from coordinate 50,178 downwards.
TTTGCAACGCTTACAAACACTCATTTTAGAGCAGCAACACCAGTTTTTACAATCAAAAGTTGGCCAGACAATTGATGTGCTCATTGAAAAAGTAGGGCGCTATGATGGTCAAATGGTTGGTCGTTCTCCATGGTTATTGCCGGTGGTTGTTTCAACCAATGCCAATATTGGAGATGTTATTGCTGTCCACATTACAGAAGCTTTTCCCAATAGCCTTTGTGGTGATGCCGTGGCACAATAAAGCAAGGTACGCTTTTGGGTAAAAGATAATTTATAAGGTTTTTCTTTGACGCATTGCTCCATATATAATGATTGTTTCAGATTTTTAGGAGAAAGGGTTGAATAGTTCAACCAACACCAAGGTGCAAAATAAAAAGCCGGATGTTCTTGTTGAAAATGCAGGCGCATCGGACATAACGCATATTGTTCTTAAATTTGCAGACAATCGGGACGCCGCCGCGGTTTTTGGTCAATTTGATGAAAATTTGGCACGCATCGAGCAAAAGCTGGGTGTTGATGTGCGCGCACAGGGCAATGAGGTTGCTATTCGTGGTGGAGCCAGCGAAACCGAAATAGCAAGGCACGCACTTAACCAATTATATGCTCTGGTAAAAACAGGTCTCAATCCATCTTTTTCCGATGTGGATGGCGCGATTGCCATAGCAACCGATGCAGAAAAACAGGATGTCGGAGAAAATAAAGAAAACTCATCGGTGAAACTGTCGGCTGCCCGTATAACAACTAGAAAAAAAACTATTTATGCCCGCACAACAACGCAGGATGCCTATATGCGCGCGCTTGACCGGTCGCAATTGGTCTTTGGGATTGGTCCTGCAGGGACAGGAAAAACCTATCTCGCTGTAGCGCACGCTGCCATGCTGCTTGAGCGGGGCGTGGTTGAACGGATCATATTATCCCGTCCCGCTGTAGAAGCTGGCGAGCGATTGGGGTTTCTTCCTGGAGATATGAAAGAGAAGGTCGATCCTTATTTGCGGCCACTTTATGATGCACTTTATGATATGATGCCTGCTGAAAAAATAGAACGCGCCATGGCAGCAGATATAATAGAAATAGCCCCCTTAGCATTTATGCGTGGGCGCACTTTGGCGCATTCTGCCGTTATTTTGGATGAAGCGCAAAATACAACATCAATGCAGATGAAAATGTTCTTGACCCGTTTGGGTGAAGGCTCACGCATGATCGTGACCGGCGATCCAAGCCAGATTGATTTACCCTCAGGGCAAAAATCAGGATTGGTCGAAGCTGTTCGGATTCTTGGAAATATTCAGGATATTGTAACGGTCAGGTTCAATGAAAAAGATGTGGTTCGTCACCCACTTGTAACTGCAATTGTTCATGCATATGACGATGACGGGCATAAACGGGCTGAAAATCATTCCGATGACAGCACCAATCAGTCAAGAAAAGCATAAAATGACCGTGCATTATGATATTTCGATTACCGACGATAGTTGGGAAAATGAGGCGTATTTAGCAAAAATTGTCGATAAGGTATTATCTGCAACGCTTGATCGTCTGGGTTTTGGTAAGTTGAATAGTGAATTAAGTTTGGTCTTTACCAACGACAATGAGATTTGCAAAATTAATGCACAATGGCGACATATTGAAAAGCCAACAAATGTTTTATCGTTTCCGGCATTTCCAATTTCTGCAGGTGAAATGCCGGGGCCTGTGCTGGGGGATATTGTCGTTGCTTATGAAACAGTAATGCGTGAAGCAACCAATGAAAATAAAAGCTTTGATGATCATTTAAGTCATTTAATCGTCCATGGACTTCTTCATTTGATGGGATACGACCATCAAACCGATGAAGAAGCAGAAGAAATGGAACAATTGGAACGTGAAATTCTGTATAATTTAGGTATTGGAGACCCTTATGCGGAAGTAAAGTAACCGGCTTATAATTGAAATTATTTATTCTTCCATATAATACTAACCAATAATCTCTGGTTTTCATTGAGAAAACTTATCATAAGTTTTTAGGATCATGACGGATAAAACAAATAAATCAAGCAACGAAGAGTCTTCTCAAACTGTTGATGGGCATAATTTATCGCGGGCGCAAACAGCAGAGAAAAGGTCGCTATTATCCAATCTGTTTTCCTTTTTACGTGTCCGTAATAACTCGACTTTAAGAGATGACTTAACAGACGCACTCGCTTCAGAACATAGCGATGAAAGTGCACTGTTTTCGCCAGAAGAGCGTATTATGCTGAATAATATCCTTCGGTTGCGCGAAACGCGTGTTGAAGATGTCATGATACCACGCTCGGAAATAGAAGCGCTTGAAATCAATACAACATTGGCTGAAGCTTTGCAGGAATTTGAAAAGTCTGGACATTCACGTATGCCGGTATATGCTGAAAGCCTAGACGATCCACGCGGTATGATACACATACGCGACGTGTTGAATTATATAACCCGTTCAGCGCAACGCGGTAAAAAAGCCGATAGTTTTGATTTTACCAAGATAGATTTATCACGTGCAATTGGTGAGCTCGATTTAATCCGCACGGTTCTGTTTGTGCCGGGTTCCATGTTGGCTGGACAACTTCTAACGCGTATGCAAGCAACGCGCACCCAGATGGCACTTATCATTGATGAATATGGTGGCACAGATGGTTTAGCCTCAATGGAAGACATTGTTGAGCTGGTTGTCGGCGATATTGAAGATGAGCATGATGATATTGATGTCTCAATCATCAAAGAAGCTGATAATAGATGGGTAGTGGACGCAAGTGCGGAACTTGAAGATGTAGAAAAAGCACTTGGATCCAATTTTAAAGTCGGCGAGCATGGTGAAGATGTCGACACGATTGGTGGATTGATCGTATCCGTATTGGATAGAATACCAGCCAAAGGTGAAGTCATTGACGCTATTCCTGGTTTTCAAATCCGTATATTAGAGGCTGACAAACGCCGTATTAAAAGAATACGCATTCAGCCGGTTCTAGTCGATGACCATCAAACAAATCATGCAAATTGATGCCGTCGAACGGATAAGTTCAATGAATATCGTTGAACAAATAGATTCAATGAATGCCGTTGAACGAGTAGGCTCAATTAATGTAGTTGAACCGAGAGGTTCAAGGGATTATTCGAAAGGTCATGATGTGATTGTGTAACCAGTTGCTGAATTCCTATGAGAATTTTTCGCTATTGGGTTCGTTCACGTTAAAATTTTGATGAGAAAGATAAGCAACGCATACGGAGATTAAATTTGCATAAGTTCGCTTCTTACATAACGGCTCTGAGAGGGTGGAAGCGATATGGTTTTTTATTCTGTTGCGGCGGCGTAACAGCTTTTGCATTGGCGCCATTCTATCTTTTTCCAATTTGCTTTTTAACTTTTCCTATTCTGGTTTTGTTTCTGGATAGTTGTTCTAAACAGGCAACGTTAAAGGCCAGAATAATAAGCGCAGCCTTTACATGTTGGGTCTTCGGGTTTGGCTATTTTGTTTTTTCTCTTTGGTGGTTGAGCAATGCCTTGTTGGTTGATTCAACCGATTTTGCCTGGGCTATCCCTTTTGCCATATTTGGACTCCCGGCATATTTGGCGATTTATTGGGCAATAGCCGGCTGTCTGGCAGGACTGTTATGGAAGGCTGGGGCATCACGCCTATTTACGCTTGCATGGGTCATTGGCCTTGGTGAATATTTGCGTGGCACATTGCTGACAGGTTTTCCATGGGCCTCTATTGGCTATACACTTATGCCAACACCATTGCTTATGCAATCCGATGCATTTGTCGGCCTTTATGCAATGAATGCGCTTGCCGTGCTATTATATGCAATACCGGTTGTTTTCTTTACATCGGAACGCAAAATCCCTGTTTTATTGTTCGGGGTGGCTTTATTTTGTGCGCATGTCGGATTTGGTATGTATCGGCTTCATAATGTCGAAAATATTGATGCGTATAAAAATTCAAAAAATTGGGTTCGGTTGGTTCAACCATCGATAAAACAAAATGAAAAGCTTGATAACGACGTTCGCTTTGCAATGTTTCAAGCACATATTAATTTAAGCGAAAAACCAATAGATAATACCGCGCATGAAGCCGATATTATTGTTTGGCCGGAAACATCGGTTCCTTATATCCTCGATTATGTGCCTGAAGCAAAAATGCGCATTGCTAAAATGTTGAAGCCAATGCAATGGGCAATTGTTGGGGCAGTAAGAGCTGATGGAAGCATCGAAGACAGTAACAAAAATTACTTCAATACGATAGAAGTTGTTGATGGCGCTGGAAATATTATAGCTCAATCGGATAAATTGCATCTAGTACCTTTTGGGGAATATCTGCCATATCAGAATTTGTTTGATCTTATTGGGCTAAAAGCCATTGCTGATATGACAGGTGGCTATAGTGTAGCTCAACAACGCAATACTGTTACGCTACCAAACGGTTTTGTTTACCTTCCGATGATTTGTTATGAAGTCATTTTTCCAAATGGAATGGATTATAAAGGCGCACCACCACAAGCAATTCTTAATGTAACCAATGATGCGTGGTTTGGTGCAACACCCGGTCCTTATCAGCATTTCCATCAGGCACGTTTGCGTGCGGTAGAATTGGGTGTACCCTTAATACGGGCTGCAAACAATGGAATATCGGCAGTTGTCGATCCCTATGGACGAATCGTTGCATCATTAGAGTTAAATACAATCGGGATTTTAGATGCTCCCGTGCCTCAACCTGTTGTTTCGATATGGAACACAAAATCCAGAAATCTTCATGCTTTATTTATTTATTGTTTTATACTAACACTAAGTATAATACGGAGTGGTTCAAAGTTCCGGAGGTCAATTGACAATTCGTGATCTATGAGCTGTTATGCGGTTCATTATCAAGTCCTGCGGGGGACAAAAGATATAACCCTTGAATTTCAGTGACCTAACGCTGGTTATGTCCAGTCGTGATGGCATGTGTTGATGCAAAAGAGCTGAAGATGACGGTATTGAAGAAAAAACCTGATCCTACGGATGTTTATGTTGGTAGCCGCATAAGAATGAGAAGGAATATGTTGGGTTTTAGCCAAGAAAAATTGGGTGAACAACTTGGCATTACATTTCAACAGATTCAAAAATACGAAAAGGGTACAAATCGGGTTGGTGCCAGCCGGCTGCAGGCAATTTCAGAAATTCTTGATGTGCCAGTTTCCTATTTTTTCGAAGAGGCGCCGGGGACGCGGGCAATCGATGGTTTTGGCGAAAGTGAAAATAGCTTTATGGACTTTTGTTCAAGTAACGAAGGTATCCAGCTTATGCGTGCATTTACCAATATCAAGGATCCCAAAGTGCGCCGCAAAATCATAGATTTGGCAAAAGCACTTTCCGATGAAGAAAATTTGAATATGCTGTAATATTCATTGGTTTGTTACTATTACAGACAGTTACCTATATGTTACGATCAAATATTATTTAACGGCTCAAGTCTAATAGGGTGTGAACACGTCAAGGATAAAACTGGAAAAGCTCTATACTAAAATATCACGCTTATTTCAGCGACTATTATTAAAACAGCATTGACGGATTGTTATAAGCTTGGCAAAAAGAATTCCGGTCTCTCTCTTGGTATAAGCTTTAAAGAAGAGAATGTAGACTATTTCTTTCTAGAGGGGTTTCCCGTGTCGCACCAAAATTATCTTTTTACCAGTGAATCGGTATCGGAAGGTCATCCTGATAAAGTTTGTGACCGCATTTCAGATGAAATCGTTGATATGATCTATAAAGAAGCACGCAAAACAGGTGTGGATCCATGGTCCGTGCGTGTGGCGTGTGAAACATTGGCGACAACAAATCGAGTGGTTATTGCCGGTGAAGTTCGTGTTCCTGACACTCTTCTAAAAAAAGATAAAAATGGTAAGCTCGTGCATGATAAAAAAGGTCACCCGCTTATCAACCCTGCGCGCTTTAGAGCTGCAGCACGACGCGCAATCCGTGCGATTGGTTATGAGCAAGAAGGGTTTCATTGGAAAACCGTTAAAATTGATGTGTTATTACATCCGCAATCGGCTGATATTGCTCAAGGCGTCGATAATGCTGCTGATCGTCAGGGCGAAGAAGGCGCTGGTGACCAAGGCATTATGTTTGGCTATGCTTGCCGCGAAACACCCGATTTAATGCCTGCTCCTATTTATTACGCTCATAAAATATTGGAACGGTTGTCTATCGCCCGTCATATGGATGAAGGTGAAGCAAGCAAGCTTGGGCCTGATGCAAAAAGTCAGGTAACTGTTCGCTATGAAAGTGGTGAGCCGGCAGAGGTCACCTCAATTGTTCTTTCTACGCAACATATTGACCCGAACTGGGATTCAAAAAAGGTTGGTAGCGTTGTGGAGCCGTATATTCGCGCTGCATTGAGCGATATTGCAATTTCTGATGATTGTAACTGGTATATTAATCCCACCGGTAAGTTCGTTATTGGTGGGCCCGATGGCGATACAGGGTTGACAGGACGCAAGATCATTGTTGACACTTATGGTGGTGCTGCACCTCATGGTGGTGGTGCTTTTTCAGGAAAAGATACAACCAAGGTTGATCGTTCAGCTGCTTATGCTGCCCGTTATCTTGCTAAAAACGTTGTTGCTGCAGGCTTAGCTGATCGTTGTACAATTCAATTGTCTTACGCAATTGGTGTTGCGCAACCTCTATCTATTTATGTCAATTTGCATGAAACTGGCAAAGTAAGCGAAAATGTAGTGGAAGAAGCAATCCGTCAGGTAATGGATTTATCTCCTTCGGGTATTCGTAAGCATCTCGACCTTAATAAGGCAATTTATGCCAAAACGTCAGCTTATGGACATTTTGGACGTAAGCCGGGGCGTGATGGTTCATTCTCTTGGGAGCGTACAAATCTTGTTAAAGCCCTTAAGGAAGCAATCAAAGCGTAATGGAAAGTCATAAACAACGCGCGACCGAAGCATTTTTTGGTCGCCGACATGGAAAAGCTTTGCGCATGGGGCAAGTTACCCGTGCGCAAACCTTGTTGCCCGAACTTAAGCTTGATTTAACTGAAGCCGCACCTTCTGATCTGCGTCAGCTATTTAAGACTGATGTAGACAAAATACGGTTAGAGATCGGTTTTGGTGGCGGCGAACATTTGTTGCACGAAATGGATCGATTTCCGAAAACAGGATTTATCGGGGTCGAACCGTTCATTAATGGCATGGCAAAAATGTTGGCCGGTGTTGATGGCAATGAAGAACGGCTCCAGCATGTCAGACTGTATGATGATGATGCAACGGTTCTTCTCGATTGGCTTCCGTCAGCCTCGCTAGATGGTATAGATTTATTTTATCCTGATCCTTGGCCTAAAAGGAAACACTGGAAAAGACGTTTTGTGAACCTGAAGAATCTCGATCGTTTTGCGCGCGTGTTGAAATCAGGTGCCAAATTTCGCTTTGCCAGCGATATTGATACTTATGTCAATTGGACACTCTTTCATTGTGGGCAGCATCAGGAATTTACTTGGGTAGCCAAGGATTCAAGTGATTGGAAAACCCCTTATGAAGCTTGGCCGGGAACACGCTATGAAGCCAAAGCTTTCCGAGAGGGGCGGGTTGCCGCATATCTCACTTTTATAAGAAAATAGTCATAATAAAAAACAATTGCAGTTATTGGGGTGTACTACTTGAAAACAATTGCATTTCATAGTATATCAAAGGAAATTCTTGATCTGTTGATGAAGAGTGGGCTGATCCAGTCCGCTCTTTTTTGTTACTGAAACAAGCCAAAAGGATAATTTTGGATAAGGCAATATGAGTGAAAACGAAATAACATCTGATATTGATGAAAAACGTTTGTTTGAAGAAAATGGTGTAGAAGCCCGTATTGCGGCGCTTATCGCACCAGTTTTAAAACCTTTAGGTTATAGAATTGTCCGTATTAGGCTTTCTGGTTTGAATGGTTTGACATTGCAAATCATGGTGGAACGTGCAGATGGCACGTTGACTATCGAAAATTGTGAAGAAGTAAGTGGTATTGTTTCGCCAATCCTTGATGTGGAAGACATCATAGAGCGTAAATATCATCTTGAAGTATCGTCTCCAGGAATAGATCGTCCATTGGTTCGCAAGTCTGATTTCCTGCGTTGGCAAGGTCATATTGCCAAAGTAGAAACAGGCGTTGTGATTGATGGTCGTAGAAAGTTTCGCGGGACTATTAATGACGTAGATCCAGAAGGTTTTACGTTGGATACTGACAAGGCCGCTTATGGCGAAGAAATGAGCGTACGTATTCCTTATGCGGATATAACAGATGCCCGTTTGGTTTTGACGGATGATTTGATCCGCGATGCTTTGGCGAAAGACAAGGCTCTTCGCCAGCAAAACAATTTGGATGATGAAAATGGCGACGGGGAAGAAAAGAAGTCGCCAAAACACAAACATGAAAAGAAATAAATTAGTCGATGCCTTAAACGGCACAAAAAAGGAGAAAATCGATGGCTGTAAGCGCTAATAGGCTTGAACTTCTGCAAATAGCAGATGCCGTTGCCCGCGAAAAGTCGATTGACCGAGAAATCGTTATTTCTGCTATGGCAGACGCTATACAAAAGGCTGCCCGTTCGCGTTATGGACAAGAAACCAACATACGCGCTGACATCAATTCCAAATCCGGCGAAATCAAATTACAACGTTTGTTGGAAGTTGTTGATGCTGTTGAAGATTATGCAACGCAAATATCATTGGTCGATGCACGCAAGCGCAAACCGGATGCCGTTATCGGTGAATTCCTTTCCGACCCATTGCCGCCTATGGATTTTGGCCGTATTGCAGCACAATCCGCTAAACAGGTTATTGTGCAGAAAGTGCGCGAAGCGGAACGTGACCATCAATATGAAGAATTCAAGGATAAAGTTGGCGAGATTGTTTCCGGTACAGTAAAACGTGTTGAATATGGCAATGTTATTGTCGATTTAGGCCGTGGTGAAGCAATTGTTCGTCGCGATGAATTAATCCCGCGTGAAGCTTTCCGCTATGGTGACCGTATTCGTGCATATGTTTATGACGTTCGTCGTGAACAAAGAGGACCACAGATTTTCTTGTCCCGTACACATCCACAATTCATGGCAAAGCTTTTTACCATGGAAGTGCCAGAAATTTACGATGGTATCATTGAGATAAAATCAGTTGCCCGCGATCCAGGGTCACGCGCTAAAATTGCTGTCGTTTCACGCGATGGCTCAATTGATCCTGTTGGCGCTTGCGTTGGTATGCGTGGTAGCCGCGTTCAGGCAGTCGTTAGCGAATTGCAGGGCGAAAAGATTGATATTATTCCTTGGTCACCAGATGCAGCGACATTTATTGTGAATGCATTGCAACCGGCAGAAGTGGCCAAAGTTGTGCTGGATGAAGAATCCGAGCGGATTGAAGTTGTTGTGCCTGACGATCAACTTAGTTTGGCTATTGGTCGTCGTGGACAAAATGTCCGCCTTGCTTCACAGTTGACAGGTTGGGATATTGATATTCTGACCGAGCAGGAAGAATCTGAAAACCGTCAGAAAGAGTTTACTAAGCGCAGTAAATTGTTCATGGAAGCTCTGGACGTTGATGAAATGGTTGGACAGGTTCTGGCTTCTGAAGGCTTTGCCTCGATTGAAGAGATTGCTTATGTCGATCTCGATGAAATTAGCGCAATTGAAGGTTTTGACGAAGAGACCGCTTCTGAAATTCAACAAAGGGCAAAAGAATATCTTGAACGTCAAGAAGCAGCCTTGGATAAAAAACGTCAAGATCTTGGTGTTGCTGATGAGCTGCGTGAATTGCCGGGTATGACAACGGCAATGTTGGTCGCAATCGGTGAAGATGGCGTAAAAACCATCGAAGATTTTGCTGGTTATGCCGTTGATGATCTCGCAGGTTGGCGTGAGCGTAAAGATGGTGAAACACAGAGCTTTGCTGGTGTTCTAACGCCTTTTGATATTAGTCGTGCTGATGCGGAAGCCATGGTTATGGCCGCTCGTTTGAAAGCTGGCTGGATTAGTGAAGATGATCTTCATAAAGAGGAAGAGGCAGAACAAGAAGACGTTGCTGAATAAATAGAATATTTGGAAGAAGTTTATGAACGACAGGACCTGCATTGTTACGAGAAAAAGTGGCTCTTCTGAAGAGATGATCCGCTTTGTAGCAGGTCCTGATAAACATATAGTTCCTGATTTAAAGGCAGTTTTGCCGGGGCGCGGTGCATGGGTATTAGCGTCACGGCCTGTCATAGAGGAAGCAATTAAGCGTAAGGCATTTGCCAGAAGCTTGAAAGCAGATGTCATTGTAGAAGACAAACTTGTAGATTTGGTAGATAGACTTTTGGTGAAAGCGGCACTTGGAAATCTTGCTATGGCACGAAAGGCAGGTGCGGTTATTTTCGGTTCTACAAAGGTAGAATCGGCAATACGCTCGCATCAAGTGCGTCTTGTCTTGCATGCTAAAGAAGCGGCATATGACGGGGTGCGTAAGATCGACCAAGCCATTTATTCGGCAAAAACATCAAGCGGAAAAGATGTTTCCGTGTTATCTTTGTTTACGAGTGATGAAATGGGTGTGGCTTTTGGTGATAATCATGTGATACATGCTGCTCTATTAAATGTGCAGGCTGCAGAAGGGTTCATCAAGACGGCGCATAAACTAGTCGCCTATCGTGGTGGTAAGCGCAATGAACCGGAAGAAACGACGGTAGAGGCCGTGAAGGAAACGGAATGACGGAAAATAATAACGACAAGAAAACAGCAAAAAAGACGCTGACCTTGAAACGCCCGGGTGTAGAAACCAGCACGGTAAAGCAAAATTTCAGTCACGGTCGTACAAAAGCGGTCGTTGTGGAAACAAAACGGCGTAAAATTACACGCCCTGACGAAAAAGTCGAGGCAAAGCCGACGACAACAACAACGGTAACAAAACCACGCGTTGTTGCGCCTGCCAAGCCGCGTATTGAAACGCCACCACCAGCACAGGAAAAATCCGCGCCGAATAATCTATCTTCCGCCGAGATGGAAGCACGTATGCGTGCATTGGAAGAAGCACGTGTTCGTGCTGAAGAAGAACGTAAGCTTGCTGAAGAAGACGCAAAGCGTCGTAAGGCGGAAGAAGAGCAGCGTGCTAAAGAGCGCGAAGAACTCTTGCGCAAACAAGCGGAAGAAGATGCTAAAGCCCGCGCTGCTGCAGAAGCGGCAAAAGCTGAAGCAAAAAAGACAGAACCACGTAAAGTTGCAGCCTCTGCGCCAGCTGAACGTGTGGCGCCTAACGCGGTTGAAGCGCCAGCGGTTGCCAAGCCTCGCCCCGCACCACAAAATTTGAAACGTCCAGTCAATGACGACGATGATGAAGAACCACGTTCACGTCGTAGTGGTGGCGCTAACAAGCCAGAGGTTCGCGCACCAAAAGTTGTTAAAGGTGCTGATGAACGTCGTCGCAGCAAGTTGACACTTAACAGCGCTCTTGATGAAGATGGCAATTCACGTGGCCGTTCAATGGCTGCTATGCGCCGTCGTCAAGAAAAGTTCAAACGGTCACAGATGCAGGAACCACGTGAAAAGATTTCCCGTGAAGTGACTTTACCTGAGACAATCACAATTCAAGAATTGGCACAACGTATGACCGAACGTTCGGTTGATGTCATCAAATACCTCATGAAACAAGGTCAGATGATGAAGCCGGGTGATGTGATTGATGCGGATATGGCGCAATTAATTGCAGAAGAATTTGGCCATACAGTTAAACGCGTTGCTGAATCTGATGTTGAAGAAGGTCTTTTCAATCTTCCAGACGATACAACAAAGTTAAAGCCTCGCCCACCCGTGGTTACAATTATGGGGCACGTTGACCATGGTAAGACATCTTTGCTTGATGCCATTCGCCATGCCAATGTGGTTGCTGGTGAAGCAGGTGGCATTACTCAGCATATTGGTGCTTATCAGGTTGAGCAAAAAGGCCAGAAAATAACCTTCATCGATACACCAGGACACGCTGCCTTTACTGCAATGCGTGCACGTGGTGCGCAGGTTACCGATATAGCGGTTTTGGTTGTTGCTGCTGATGACAGTGTCATGCCGCAAACCATCGAGTCCATTCACCATGCTAAAGCTGCAGGTGTACCGATTATTGTTGCAATCAATAAGATTGATAAACCTGCTGCAGATCCACAAAAAGTACGGACAGAACTTTTGCAACATGAAGTGTTTGTTGAAAGTATGGGTGGTGATGTGCTGGAAGTAGAAGTTTCAGCCAAAACAGGTCAAAATATTGATAAATTGCTTGATGCGATTTTGCTGCAGGCTGAAATTCTTGATCTTAAAGCTGATCCAGACCGTACAGCCGAAGGTGTTGTTATCGAGGCGCAACTTGACCGTGGTCGTGGTGCTGTTGCAACCATACTTATCCAAAAGGGTACATTGCACCCATCAGACATTATCGTAGCTGGTAATGAATGGGGTCGTGTGCGCGCGCTTATCAACGATCATGGCGAGCATATCAAAGCGGCAACACCATCAATGCCTGTTGAGGTTTTAGGTATGCAAGGCACACCGCAGGCCGGTGACCGGTTTGCAGTTGTTAGCAATGAAGCGCAAGCTCGTGAAATTGCTGAATATCGTCAGCGTGTTGCGCGTGAAAAGGCTGTTGCAAGGCAGGCTGGTTCTCGCGGTTCACTCGAACAGATGATGAATCGTATGCAAACAAGTGGCATGAAAGAATTTCCGCTTGTTGTAAAAGCTGATGTTCAAGGTTCTGTTGAAGCAATTTGCGCTGCGATTGAAAAACTCGGCAATGACGAAGTTCGTGCCCATATTGTTCATGCCGGCGCTGGTGCAATTACAGAGAGTGATATTTCTTTGGCAGAGGCATCAAACGCAGCAATTATCGGCTTTAATGTTCGTGCGAACAAGCAGGCTCGTGATGCAGCAGATGCGCAAGGCATCGAGATCAGATATTACAATATTATCTATGATCTGGTTGATGATGTTAAGGCTGCCATGTCTGGTATGCTTTCACCAGAACGTCGTGAAACCTTCCTTGGTAATGCCGAGATTCTTGAAGTATTCAATATTTCGAAAGTCGGTAAAGTTGCAGGTTGCCGTGTTACCGAAGGTAAGATGGAACGCGGTGAGGGTGTACGACTTATTCGTGATCATGTTGTTATTCACGAAGGCAAGCTCAAGACGTTGAAACGTTTCAAGGACGAAGTTGCAGAAGTGCCTGCTGGACAAGAATGTGGTATGGCCTTCGAGAATTACGAAGATATCCGTGCGGGCGATATCATTGAAGCATTCCGCGTTGAAACGATTAGTCGTTCACTTTAATAATTTGTTCGGCTGTGCTTCAAAGCACAGCCGGCATATTTTGAACAGCCATGACAATTATCAGCAAGTTAAATCTCATATGAGTGTTGCGATCAATTGGTACACCAGTCATTAAAAAATGAAATCGCTGGCTGTTCGGTTTATTCAGATAATTGTTCGTAAAAGTAATGAAAAAGGTTGATTTTGCAATGAAACATGCAGGTCCATCACAGAGACAGTTACGTGTTGGCGAACAAGTTCGCCATGCATTGGCTTCTATCTTCCAGCGTGGCGTAATCATGGATCCGATGTTAAGTGGCATTGTATTGACCGTTACAGAAGTGCGTATGTCAGCAGATTTGAAGATCGCTACATGCTTTATTGCTCCCTTGGTTGAAGCAGATGGGGACCAAATTGTTAAGGCATTGAACCATCATGCGCGTTTTATTCGTGGCGAGATTACCCATGAATTACGTCAATTAAAATATATGCCCGAGTTTCGTTTTCGGATTGATACAAGTTTTGATAATTTTGCCAAAATTGATGCATTGCTCCGTTCGCCCGAAGTGGCACGGGATCTTCATCATGATGACGAGCAGAAGGATTAATTGAATATGGCGCGTCAGCGTAAGAAAAAAGGCCGTCCTGTATCTGGTTGGGTCATTCTAGACAAGCCAAAAGGTATGGGATCGACAGAGGCGGTATCGAAAATTAAATGGCTTTTTAATGCCGAAAAAGCAGGTCACGCCGGTACATTGGATCCTTTGGCGTCTGGAATGTTGCCGATCGCCTTGGGTGAAGCAACGAAAACTGTGCCATATGTTATGGATGGAACAAAGGTCTATCAGTTCAATGTTGCGTGGGGTGAAGAGCGCAACACCGATGATCTCGAAGGTGAAGTTACCAAAACGTCTGATAAACGCCCGACTAAAGAGGAAATATTAGCTGTATTGCCGGAATATGTCGGCGTCATCATGCAAACGCCGCCCCAATTTTCCGCCATTAAAATAAATGGTAATCGTGCATATGATCTGGCACGCGAGGGCGAAAAAATTGAAATTCCAGCGCGTGAAGTCGAGATTGATAGTCTTGAACTTATCGATATCACTCCAGAAGGTCATGCGGTATTTGAAATTGAATGTGGTAAAGGAACCTATGTTCGTTCGCTAGCACGTGACATTGGGCGCAAACTTGGCTGTTATGGTTATATTGCTGAGTTGCGGCGTATTGAAGTTTCTCCCTTTACAGAAGATGATTTTGTCGAGCTATCTGAGCTGGAGCGTGTGGCCCCGGAAAAAGGTGAGCCAGATCAAGACGGAAATCTTCCAGTACGGGATTTTTCAGTACTTGATGATTTGTTGATAGAAACTGGCGCTGCTTTGGAGTTTTTGCCGCAATATCCATTGAGCGATGATCAAGCACATCGTGTTAAAATGGGTAATCCGGTTATTCTACGTGGGCGTGATGCACCGGTGGATGAAGACGAAGTTTGCGTAACCCAAAAGGGAAAACTTCTGGCGATCGGCATGATAGAAAAAGGACAATTTAAGCCTAAGCGCGTATTTACGATAGGTTGATACCCTGTTTTCTATATACATGCTGTTTCTTGCTTAACGAGGCATGGTTAGGCTCAAAAAATCATTAAAATGCCGCCTTGAACAGGCGAATGGTCGCCAATGGTTCTTAAACGATCATTGTGCTATCGCGCCTATTGAAGCGAGGTATTTAACAGTTGTCGCGAGATACAGCTGAGGCAGAACGGCATACATCAAGGCTCACCCCTTTAAACATATCCCCGCATATCTAATGGATATGGTGGGGAGAATGTTTAACATGCATTTCATGGACTTCTGGAATGGTATGCCTTTCGATCATTCGGTGAACTTTCATGCCGCCTTTAATGCGGTTGAGCTGGTTTAGCTTTTCGGTTACATCAGCATCGGCTTTTGTGCGGCGATGGTTGTGCCGTAAATAATCTACCCAAGTTGGCATATGGTATGATTCCGTCCAACAGTTAGGGTGTTCCAGATCTCGCAGCAGTGTCCATTGTCGTGCGCCATCACGTAAACGGATACGCCTTCTGACGGCCATTGTATCAAGAAATTCAGGAAGGTCTTCTTCTTCAATTTCATAGTCAATCATAATCATGATTGGACCACTGCGCGCTTTTAGGTCGAGATGCAATTCTGGTTCGCGAAATTGATCCAGTGGGTCAAGATTAATGCTAGGGATTTCATAAATTTTAAATTTCAATCCCATAATCGCTCCACAGACAAGAAATGCCGAGCAAACAAACAAAGCAATTGTTGGCGAATAATTATCGGCTAATGACCCCCAAATCCAGCTGCCTAAAGCCATGCCGCCGAAGGAAGATGTCTGATAAAGTGCCAAAGCTCTTGAAACCACCCAACGAGGTGTTGAAAGCTGTACAGAAACGTTGAACAGCGATAAAGCCAGAACCCAACACATTCCGGCAGGGAATAACACAATATGCGCTAATATTGCCGAGTGACTAAGTGCCAGAAGTAGGCATGAAATAGCAAAGCCGACAAATGAACTGGCAATAATTGTTTCTGAACGAAACCTCTTCCGGATGATTGAATTGATGAGGCCAGCCGCAATGGCACCAATACCAAAGCACCCTAACAATGTTCCATAGACAAGGGCTCCTCCATCCAGCATTTCTTTGGCAACCACAGGAAGCAAAGCTAAAACAGAAATCGCACCCAATCCGAACATAAATGCCCGCATCATTATGTTAATCAAATGCGGAGACATTGAAACATAACGTAAGCCGTCTGACATAGCTAAGACAAGGCGTTCACGTGGCAGTGTTGTGGCAGTATAATTCGGTTTCCATAGAAATAAGGCGGTGAGAAGGGGAATATAACTAAAGGCATTGAAAACAAATGCAGCCGCACCGCCAAAAGCTGCAACAATTGCTCCACCTGCCGCAGGGCCAACACTGCGCATCAGATTAAATCCAACGCTATTCAACGTGACAGCAGCCGGAATATCCTCTCTTGGAACGATATCGCCAACAGTAGCTTGCCAAGGTGGGTTATAAATTGCAGACCCGCAACCAATTAAAAACGTAAATGCCAATAATATCCATGGCGTGATAACGCCCATATAGGTGAGTATCGCAAGCGCGATTGATACCCCCATCATCATGAGCTGTGCTGTTAGCATAATCTGCCGACGATTGAAGTTATCAGCAAGCGCACCCGCCATCAGCGAAAAGATAACCACAGGAAGCGTTGTAGCACCTTGCACCAAACCAACCATGGAATGCGAGGTCGTAATCAAGGTCATTAGCCAACCAGCACCAACAGTTTGTATCAAACCTCCGAGGTTGGATACCAGCGTAGCAGACCAAAGACTTCTAAATGCAGCGCTCTTAAACGGCGCAAGAGTGGAACTTTTTTGCTGCATAAAACCTCAGTTAAAATTCTTTTCCAACTTACTAAGTCACTTTAAGCGAGTGTTAAATTGGTCGCAAGGGGGGCGAAAAATACATGTACACTATAACGCATAAGACTACAGGGTGATCTTTAGCATAATGATGAATTTATTCATATTGGCACCGTCCGGAATTTTTGAACTGAAGGCTATATAGCTGATGATGGTTTGGCTATGATTTTGAAATGATAGAAAGGAATGGAACAATGTTTATCCATTTCTTATTTTAAAAAATATCGGCAAGTTGAACCATTTCACGCGCATTAACGCTTTTTGATGCAATGAAGCTGATAATTGTAAAACTGGAATGGTGCAGTTCTCATTGGAATAAACATCTGTTTTCTTGGGGGAATTAAGGGAAGATTGCTTCTGTATTGAAGGCTCTTCCATAAGCAGGCTAGTAATCGCGTGATAATTCCTGTATATAGCCGTTATTAGCAAGTGCTTATGGCACTTGTTATTTCGCCGACCCTCGCTGGACGACATCCCGGCCGGGGCGTCTTTAATGTCCAATTTATTTTGAAAGGATGACCGATGTCGATAACAGCTGATCGCAAACAGGCTTTAATCAAAGAATACGCAACAAAAGCAGGTGATACTGGTTCGCCAGAAGTGCAAGTTGCTATTTTGTCTGAACGTATTGCCAATCTGACCGAACACTTCAAATCACACAAAAAAGATAACCATTCTCGTCGTGGTCTTTTGAAGCTCGTTTCTCAACGTCGTCGTCTTCTTGACTACCTTAACGGTATCGATGCACAACGCTATCAAACGTTGATTACAAAACTCGGCCTGCGTCGCTAATAGTATTAAGGCGGGAAATCTTATGGTTTCTCGCCTTTATATATCGGCAGTTGAAAAACTGCCAAACACATGGAACCGTCATGGGGCAGGATTGCCAGTCACTTCTCGTTTCATTCGACTTTATACGATTTGAAACCCGATGTGCCTAGTTGTCTTGCCCATGACATGACAAACGATATGTTAAATGAAACCGTATTGGCATAAGGCTTTTAACGGTTAATCAAGGACAAGAAATGTTTTTTAATACTCATAAAGTTGAGATTGATTGGGCAGGTCGCCCATTGACACTGGAAACGGGTAAGGTTGCCCGTCAGGCAGATGGCGCAGTTATTGCCAAATATGGTGAAACAATTGTGCTCGCAACCGTTGTGTCGGAAAAAGAAGCAAAACCTGGACAAGATTTTTTCCCACTTACCGTGAATTATCAGGAAAAGACTTATGCTGCTGGTAAAATTCCAGGTGGTTATTTCAAGCGTGAAGGACGCCCAAGTGAAGGCGAAACATTGATTTCGCGTTTAATCGACCGTCCGATACGCCCATTGTTTGCAGATGGTTATAAAAACGAAACACAAGTTATCGTCACAGTTCTGCAGCATGATTTGGAAAACAACCCTGACATTCTCTCAATGGTTGCCGCTTCTGCAGCATTGACACTTTCTGGCGTACCTTTCATGGGACCAATTGGTGGTGCACGCGTAGGATATATCAATGGGCAATATGTCCTTAATCCTAATATTGACGAGATGCCGGAATCAAAGCTTGATTTGGTTGTAGCTGGTACATCTGATGCTGTGTTGATGGTTGAGTCTGAAGCACAGGAATTGCCTGAAGATGTTATGCTCGGAGCAGTTGTTTTTGGCCATAATGGTTTTCAACCTGTTATCGATGCGATCATCAAATTGGCTGAGGTTGCAGCCAAAGAACCTCGTGAATTCGTGCCAGAAGATCTTAGCGATCTTGAAAAGAAAATGCTCAAGTTTGCTGAAAAAGATTTGCGGAAAGCTTATCAAATCACAGACAAACAAGAACGTTACGCTGCCGTTGACGCTGTAAAAGCCAAGGTGGAAGAAGAATTTATTCCGGAAGGTGAAGAAGATCCGGAATATAATGCGGAAAAAATCGCAACTGTTTTCAAACATCTGCAGGCAAAAATCGTTCGTTGGAATATTCTTGATACAGGCAGCCGAATTGATGGACGCGATCTTAAAACAGTTCGTCCTATCTATTCTGAAGTTGGTGTATTGCCGCGTACACACGGTTCAGCACTCTTCACCCGTGGTGAAACACAGGCTGTTGTCGTTGCAACGCTGGGTACCGGTGAAGACGAACAATATATCGATTCATTGACAGGAATGTATAAAGAAACATTCCTTCTCCATTATAACTTCCCGCCTTTTTCTGTTGGTGAAACGGGACGTATTGGTTCGCCGGGTCGTCGTGAAATTGGGCATGGTAAGCTTGCATGGCGCGCAATACATCCAATGTTGCCTTCGCCAGAAAGTTTCCCTTACACAATCCGTGCTGTTTCGGAAATTACGGAATCGAATGGTTCTTCTTCAATGGCAACAGTATGTGGCACATCACTGGCATTGATGGACGCAGGCGTACCATTGCAGCGTCCGGTGGCTGGTATTGCTATGGGGCTTATTAAGGAAGGTGAGCGCTACGCTGTTCTGTCCGACATTCTAGGTGATGAAGATCATCTTGGTGATATGGATTTCAAAGTGGCTGGAACAGAAAATGGTGTTACCTCTTTGCAGATGGACATCAAGATCAATGGTATCACAGAAGATATCATGAAGGTTGCTTTGGATCAGGCTAAAGAAGGCCGTATCCATATCTTGGGTGAAATGTCAAAAGCATTAACCGGTGCTCGTGCCGAACTGGGTGAATTTGCTCCTCGTATCGAGATGATGACCATTCCAGTTGATAAGATCCGCGACGTTATTGGTTCTGGCGGTAAAGTTATTCGTGAAATTACCGAACAAACTGGTGCAAAAATCAATATCGAAGATGATGGCACGATCAAGATAGCTTCTTCGGACGCTAAGACAATTGAAGCTGCTAAGCGTTGGATCCACTCCATTGTTGATGAACCTGAAGTTGGCCAGATTTACGAAGGTACAGTTGTAAAAACAGCTGACTTTGGTGCGTTTGTTAACTTCTTCGGTCCACGCGATGGCCTCGTCCATATTTCTCAATTGGCTGCTGACCGCGTTGCCAAGACCACTGATGTGGTTAAGGAAGGTCAGAAGGTTTGGGTCAAATTGATGGGCTTTGATGAACGCGGCAAAGTTCGTTTGTCCATGAAAGTTGTCGATCAGGAAACAGGTAAAGAGATCCCACGTGAGGAAGCTCCTAAGGCTGATGATGGTGATCACGCAGACAAATCTGACAATGCAGACAAAGAACACGGCGAAACAGGTGACAAACCAGAAAAGAAACGTCGTCGCAAAAAGACCACCGATAAAGAATAATTTATTGGTTTGATAAAAAGCCGCTCAAACGAGCGGCTTTTTTCTTTTAAACCTATCCGGTTTTTCAAAAGACACAGCATTAATAAAACGTTGAATTTATCGTGCCGTTTTACCGCTTAGCGGATTGCTAAGCCTTGTGATTTTTAGTCTTTAATTGCTTGCTGATAGAATTTAGAAAATTTAAGCGGTTTGTTTTTATGTCAGAAGATAATCAATCATGATTGATTATTTGCAGACATTTTTTAAAACTGGATAAGATCATTATAGTGATATGCTCACTAAATTGAGCTGAAGATATTGGGTGTTGATATGTCTGTTTTCTTGCCATTTGCGCAAACTATTTTGGAATTTCCGCAATCGGGTGAGACGTGGGTATCATTGGGATTAAATGAAATTCCAGATAATATATGGAAACTAATTCTTTTGAATATCCAACCATGGCGTTCAGATTTTTTAAATCTGAAACAAAGCGGTTTCAATTGTCTACCCATATTGCCAGAAAACTTTCAACAATGTGATGGTGGTTTATTACAGCTTGGCAAACATAAAGGGCTTAATCAGAACAGGTTTATCGAGCTTTTATTGTCGGTAAAAACAGGCGGTACGATTGTTATTGCTGGCGAAAAAAATCTCGGTGTTCAATCCATGCTCAAATGGATAAACAATATTGTCCCTATTGATGGAAAATTGTCAAAAAACCATGGGTCGGTTTTTTGGTTAAAGGTGCCAGAACAGCTTGATACTGCATTGATAGCTTCACTACGAATAAAACAAGAAATATTTGATGACAAGTTTTCAACGGAAGTTGGTATGTTCTCACATGGCCGCATTGATAGCGGTTCCGCCATGCTCACAAATTATCTTCGAAAAGTCGTTTTCGGCAAAACAGCAGATTTCGGGGCAGGGTGGGGATATCTGTCTTGTGAAGCCATAACTCTTTCGGAAAAAATAACGCATCTTGATTTGTATGAAGCAGATTATCGTGCATTGCAGGCTGCTGAAAACAATTTGGGCTCACTGAACAAGGATATTCCTATTCAATATTTTTGGCAGGATATTACCAAAGAACCAATTTCGGAAATATATGATACCATTATATCAAATCCGCCATTTCATGAGGGGCGCGCGGCTGATATTTCTCTTGGGCAAAAATTTATAGAAGTTGCAGCACAACGTTTGAAGCCGGGTGGCTGTCTGCTTATGGTTGCAAACAGGCAATTACCTTATGAAGCAACCTTGAACAAACTTTTCCGCAAAGTTCTTGTGTTAGAAGAGCAGAACGGCTTTAAAGTGTTTGAAGCACGCAAATAAAGCCTTTAGAATAGCTCATAGCTCATAGCTCATAGCTCATAGCTCATAGCTCATAGCTCATAGCTCATAGCCACTGTGAAGCTATCTCGCTCTCAATCAACTTGAACATATGTTGCCCTCGGTGAGGGGAAATCTTCGGCTAGGTACTCCTGAGTGTGGCTCCCTTGATCTGATGGCTTCGACATAGCAAGACTTAGACTTGGCAGATTTTGACATAACAGACTTAGACTAGGCAAACTTCCATTTGGCAAGCTTTGACTTAGTTGCCCATTTGACTAAGCCACCCCTTGATTTATGCCTCTCGGGCTAAGCACCTTTTGGCTAGATAACTATTGGCTGTCTGTGCTCTTTGGTTACGAGATCATTGGTTTATGGTACTGTTGGTTAAGTTATCGTCACTGTCTGTTGTCCTTAAACTTGGTTGTTAGTGCTTAAATTGCCTGTTATGCGCACATCATTTCAGCGAACAAAGAACCTATTTGATCGTGTAAGAAAACAGCAGGCAGAACGTATGTCACAAGTGACATATTCATCATCATTGATAAGTCTGAGAGATCTGATGGCGAGACAAACATCAATATGAAAATAATAAACATGATTGTTTGCATCGACAGTTGGAAAATCCGATGCGGAATTTATGTGAACGTGTCGTTAAGGGTACTTTTTAAGCGTGTTTATGTGTATTCAAAAGCGTGATTGAAAGTATTTCAAATGCTTCAGGAATAGCGCGATAAAGCTAATCAGGTAGTGATTTACGCATTGGTATAATGCTTGTGTCTATTGTCTACAGTAGAGCCTTTAAAGGCAAGAGTTAGATAAAGGGTAAGCCCAATAAACATAATTGGATTGGCGTACACTCAAGAACAAAGCGACAAGACAGCCGCAAATAGGCTCTACCGACTATGACAAAATGAAAAAGCGGCGAAAATTATTCGCCGCGTGATTCTTCACTATCTTTTAATTCTTCCAATGTCGGCATAGACATAATGTTATAGCCTGAATCGACATAATGGATTTCGCCGGTAACGCCAGACGACAAGTCAGATAATAGATATAATGCAGATCGACCGATCTCATCAATATCAACCGTGCGGCGCAGCGGTGCGTTACGGCGCTGGTACGAAAATATTGCCCGAGCAGCACCAATACCGTTGCCAGCCAATGTTCTAACAGGACCAGCAGAGATTGCGTTGACACGTATGTTCTGTGGACCATAATCAGCGGCAAGATATCTAACCATTGCTTCAAGTGCAGCTTTGGCAACACCCATCACATTGTAATTAGGTACCACGCGTTGTGATGCGCCATATGTCAGCGTTAGCAATGTGCCACCATTAGGCATCAAACGCCCTGCGCGCTGTGCAATTTCTGTAAAAGAAAAGGCCGAGATAACCATTGTGCGACTAAAGTTTTCGCGCGTTGTTACATCGACATAACGGCCTTTAAGCTGTGACTTGTCTGAAAAACCAATGGCATGCACAACAAAATCTAGCTGTCCCCATTCTTTTTCCAATCGATCAAATACTGCATCGATAGATGCAATATCTTCTACATCACATTCAATCAGAAGTTTGGAGCCGAGTTTTTCTGCTAGTGGCTGGACACGTTTACCAAATGCATCCCCCTGATAGGTAAAAGCCAATTCGGCTCCTGCCTCTGCTAGCTGACACGCTATTCCCCAGGCGATTGAATGGTCGTTCGCGACACCCATTATAAGGCCGCGTTTGCCCTTCATCAAACCTTCCATCATATTCTCCGTAAGCCTCTGGCACCCTTTAGCAAAAAAGTGTCCGGTTTATTCGTAACGTTGGAATACCAACGTTGCATTGGTTCCGCCAAAGCCGAAAGTGTTTGACAGCACCGTATTTAGTTTCTGGTTATCAAGGCGTTTGCGTACAATCGGCATATCAGCAAACGCAGGATCGAGCTCTTCAATATGAGCACTTTCGCAAATGAAATCATTATTGAGCATCAGCAAGGAATAAATGGCTTCCTGTACACCTGCAGCACCCAACGAGTGTCCCGTTAAGGATTTCGTTGCAGAAATAGGAGGACAAGCATCACCGCTACCAAAAACCTTGCGAATAGCTTCAATCTCCGGTGGATCACCAACTGGTGTCGATGTGGCATGAGGATTGATATAGTCAATCTTATTTTTCACAGTGGAAAGAGCCATACGCATACAGCGTTCTGCCCCTTCACCCGATGGAGCCACCATGTCGTAGCCATCAGATGTTGCACCATATCCAACCACTTCGCCATAAATTTTCGCACCACGTGCTTTGGCAACTTCCAGTTCTTCCAGAACAAGCACACCGGCACCACCTGCAATAACGAAACCATCACGGTTTGCATCATATGCACGGGATGCATTTCCCGGTGTGTCATTATATTTGCTCGACATTGCACCCATGGCATCAAATAAGACAGAAAGCGTCCAGTCGAGATCTTCACAACCACCAGCAAAAACTCGGTCTTGTTTGCCAAACTGGATAAGCTCATAAGCATTGCCGATACAGTGGTTTGACGTGGAGCAGGCCGATGAAATGGAGTAATTAACCCCTTTAATCTTGAAGAAAGTAGCCAAAGTTGCCGAAGCGGTTGAGCTCATAGCTTTTGGAACCGCAAATGGTCCAACACGTTTTGGGCCTTTTTCACGGGCAATATCGGCAGAATCAACGATTGTTCTCGTTGATGGTCCACCTGACCCCATGATAATACCTGTTTTCGGGTTTGAAACTTCATCGTCCGTCAAGCCAGCATCAGCGATTGCCTGATCCATAGCGATGTGGTTCCACGCTGTTCCACGGCCATGAAAACGCATGCAACGACGGTCTACCAATGCTTCGACATCAATATCCGGCATGCCATAAACTTGGCTACGAAAACCCATGTCTGCATATTCTTGTGAGAATGTTATACCCGATTTTGCTTCACGCAAACTGCTAAGAACGGCTTGCGGATTATTCCCAATTGATGAGACAATCCCCATACCGGTTACAACTACTCGGCGCATTCGTATCTCCTTGATTCCTCATAAACAAGGCTGACCGCCTTGTTCATTTGAAATAATGCTTAGTCTTCTTTGAATAAAGCGACCCGTAAATCGGACGCATTATAAATAACCTCGCCGTCAGCTTTTACCCAGCCGTCAGCTATACCTAAAACAAGACGTCCGCGCATAACGCGTTTGAAATCAATTCCATATTCGACGAGTTTTGTCTTCGGAGTGACCATGCTGGAGAATTTGACCTCTCCAGTCGAGATTGCACGTCCCTTGCCTGGTTCACCTAACCATCCAAGGTAGAAACCTGTTAATTGCCAAAGAGCGTCCAAGCCAAGACAACCAGGCATTACCGGATCACCGATAAAGTGGCAGGCAAAAAACCATAAATCCGGCGAAATATCCAATTCTGCGCGAATCAATCCCTTGCCGTACTCACCACCAGTTTCGCTGATTTCAGTAATACGGCTGACCATCAACATTGGAGGGGCGGGTAGTTGGGCATTGCCTTTCCCAAACATTTCACCGCGGGCACAGCTTAAAAGCTCTTCATATGTGTAGCTAGACTTTTGTTCAGCCATTGTTACTCCATCCGTCAGCGCTACTTCACTTTTAGCGCCTTTTAACGAAATACTCTTTAAAGCAAATTCAACGACGTGAAAACCAGTTTTCGACAGTTTTTCATGACAAATCATCTTTGTCATTGTTTTTATTCAATATCTTGTTATGAGATAACCGTTAAAATTGTTGGAAAAGCTTTTTTAAATATGATAAAAAATGTCAAGTATACTTGCAGTTGTTATCATTTCAGCATATAGTATAAAAATTGTAAATATTGATAATCGAAAGTGTACGGTCAAAAGCGGTGTTTTATTCGACATTATCCGAGCTTGAAAAGCAATTGCGAGAAAAAGGATTGCGCCCGACAAGACAGCGTTTGGCGCTTGCAGATTTATTGTTTTCTAAAGGCAATAGGCATATTGCAGCTGAAGAACTGCATCGGGAAGCTGTAAATGCTTCTGTGCCTATTTCTTTGGCAACAGTGTACAATACCTTACATCAATTTACCGAAGCTGGTTTACTGCGGATTATTGCTGTTGAAGGTTCCAAAACTTGGTTTGATACCAATACATCCGATCATCATCATTTTTATCTTGAAGGTGAAAATGAGATTTTAGATATTCCTGTGGGGGCTGAAGGTAAGCCAATTGTTGGTAATCTGCCAGAAGCACCTCAAGGCATGGAAATATCTCATGTTGATCTGATTATAAGATTACGCTCTAAAAATTCGCACTAAAATAGTGCGCATTCAGCTATGTCTATAATATTTATATAAAGTCCAATTGTTATGAATTTCTCCTTATCGATAAGATAACTTCATAACGGTATTATGGACGCGAATAAACGATTTTGTCGTTTAGCATAGCTTTATTACTGTTTCTTATTGCCATGTTTAAATGGTTTATAATTGTTCCATTTAACGGGGCTTATGGTGTGTTAGTTTTGAATAGTGGCTGGATTATAGATCACGACAACTGTCGTGATCTTTGATTTCTTGTGCGCCAATTTGCTTAATATTGATGTACCTTGGCTCATTTTGTGTGGGCTTTATCATGCATTCATAACAGTGCATCGATCAGGTGTTTTGATCAATTTGTCTTACCCGTTTTGAATATTATTAATGCACACTTTTAACCAATTGCTGGCTTGGAAAACATGTTGGCTTTTGTCCGTGTTTTTCTTGCCAAATGCCAATGGAACGGCGTGTTTTAAAACCAGCTAACCCATCTGCTTTGCCGATATCAAAACCCAGTTTCTGTAAATTGTTTTGCAAAGCCAGAACATCTGAACGATAAAGAAAATCAACGTTTTTCCATGGTGTAACAATACCGCCACGATTTTCAATGCGGTCAGCCACAGTACCAATGAACAGGGCATATAGGTCGCTCATATTGTAAGATTTTAAAACATAAAAATTGTCTGTCACAAGAAACGCTGGCCCAAGACGCCCTGCAGGCATCAATAAATAGACTTTCTGGTTGGCAGAAATTGAAGAAAATTCTTTACCGGAAACAGGCTTGATACCTTTCTGCTGCCATTCGCTAAGTGTTTTGCCTTGATCGGGTCCTTCAAGGCTGCATGAAACACTGTCCGGAACATAAACTTCATACCCCCAAGGCATTTTCGCCTTCCACCCATTTTGCTTTAAGTAATTGGCGATAGAAGCCAAAGTATCGGGTGTTGATGTCCATATATTACGATGTCCATCTCCATCAAAATCGACAGCATATTTGAGATAGGACGTTGGCATAAATTGTGGTTGACCTAAAGCACCAGCCCAAGAACTTTTCATACTATTGGCGTCCATATAAGAATTCTGCACAATTTTTAACGCAGCTAAAAGCTCGTCCCTGAACATATCCTTACGGTTGCTCATAAACGCCTTTGTCGCAAGTACCTCAAATGCATTATATGGGATTTTAACCGTGCCATAGGCGGATTCACGTCCCCATACAGCAACTGCAATGCCTTGCGGAACACCATATTGTTTTTCGATGGATTTTAGAGTTTTCGACTGGGCTTTGAATTGTGTTTTGCCATTGGAAACCAATGTTGCAATGGATTTTTCAGAAAAATAGTTTGCTGGAGAGCCAAATTCAGCCTGATGTTGCCGTTTGGGAGCCTTTGGATTTTCTCCCGGAATAACAAGATCTGGCAGTTGCAAATTAGGTTTTATATTCAAAAGGGTTTGCTTATAGACATCAGCCGAAATACCGTTTTTCAAAGCTTCAGCATAAAAATCTTTTGATAGCCAGTTTGCAAATTGCCGCTCTATCGCAGCCTTATTAACCTCTGCCGATGCAGTGATAGCAAGAATTAAAGTGAAAAAAATGGAAAGAAATATACGCATCATTTAAAGGCTCGTTCTGGCACGTAAGGCGGCCGCAAGTGTACCATCATCAAGGTAGTCCAATTCTCCCCCAACAGGTACACCATGCGCCAGTCTGGTAATTTTCACAGGAAAAGCAGCAAGTTGATCGGTTAAATAATGGGCAGTTGTTTGCCCTTCAACCGTGGCATTCACGGCCAATATAACTTCTTTAACGCCGCCCGCCGAAACCCTGTCAATCAAACTAGCAATATTGAGATCATCTGGGCCAATACCATCCAATGGCGAAAGTCTTCCCCCCAATACATGGTATTTTACATTCATAGTACCGGCACGTTCCAGCGCCCAAAGATCCGATACATCTTCAACAACGATAATTGTCGCATCATCACGCCTCGGGTCTGAACAGATAGAACAAGGATCCGATGTATCGATATTACCGCAGACAGAGCAAATGCGAACTTTCTCGGCAGCATCTTGCATGGCTCTTCCCAAGGGCTCCAAGAGGACTTCTTTTTTCTTAATGAGATGCAATGCGGCACGCCTTGCCGAACGTGGACCTAAACCAGGTACACGTGCTAGCAACTGAATAAGCTTTTCAATCTCTGGGCCAGCAAGATTTTTGGACATTAAAGTACTCTCTTGAACTATAAGATAGGAATGGAAGTTCAATTACCAAATGGCACGAACCTGCATCATAAAATCAATTTACCGCAAGACCACTTGCGTAAATGAAACACAGCTTGAGATGCAACCTATTCTTTAAAACGCAAACTAGTGTCGAATTTGGTTTTAGTATCGCAGTTTTTAAGCCACCTCACCAAGGAGCTGCAATGTATATCTAAAACAAGCAAGCCAAGAATGATAAAGTCTTATTTTATCATGCTTATCAAAACGACATATAATCAGCATTAAATTGTGTTTTTTGATAAAAACAATCAAAAAACACAATCAATATTGGTTAGGTATTCTTTTTCGGATCAGTGTTTAAAAAGGTAGCTTGAAGCCCGGAGGAATTGGCAATCCTGCGGTCATAGCCTGTGTTTTTTCAGCCATAACCGTTTCAATCTTGGCTTTTGCTTCATTATGAGCAGCCATAATCAAATCTTCAAGAATTTCGGTTTCTTCCGGTTTTACTAAGCTTGGGTCAATTTTAATGTTTGCGATAGTTCCTTGACCACTCAGGGTAACGGTTACCAAACCACCACCCGATGTACCGGTTGCCTGCATATTTGCCATTTCTTCTTGCATGGCTTGCATTTTAGCCTGCATTTCTTTGGCTTTTTTCATCATACCCATCATATCACGCATGGGGTTTAATCTCCTTGCTCATTGTCATCATCCATTTCCCCTATATCAAGATCAGAAGGCATGTCGAGTTCATCATCGCGTTTATTCACACGCACATCGACAATTTTTGATCCGGGGAAATGACTTAAAATTTTTGCAATATCAGGATCAGCTTCAGCGTCGGAAAGCAGAGCAGCATGAGCCCTTTCTTCTTCTTCACGAAGTGTAAGACCACCGCCTTCATTAACCACAGTTATGGTCCAACGCTGTCCAGTCCATTCATGTAACATTTTTGAAATGTCATGCGCGAAGAAGCGCGGCATACCTTCTGCCGGTTCAAACTCTATACGTCCTTGCCGAAATGATACGGGACGGACATATTCCTTGACCAATAGTTTAAACTGTATGTCATTATGACGATCGGCAAGGTCAACAATGTCTTGCAGCGATTGAATTGAAACAGCCTCTAGCTGTTTTTGTTCTACCGGATTGACGGCAGCGGCCATTTCCAAGGGCGCCACGGTAGTTTCTTCTTCAGGCTCCAATGCGGTCGATGCCACACGCACCAATTGCATTGTTGGTATTTGTCCGCGATCGTTGCTAACTTGTCCTTGCGTTGCAGATGACCCCTGATTTGCGCTGCTTGATTGATAATCAGTCGAAACAGGTTGAGCCGAAGAAATCGGATAATTTCCTTGGGGGGATGAGGAATTATTGATTTCAATCGCTCCTGCGGAATTGGGTTGATTGCTAAGAGCTTTCAACGCTTCATCAAGTGTTGGCAGATCCGCAGCATGGGTTAGCCTTATAAGCAGCATTTCAGATGCATTGATCGGGCTTGCAGCTTGATCAACTTCTTGCATGCCTTTTAACAGCATTTGCCACGTACGCGATAAAATCCTTATCGAAAGCTTTTGTGAGAACGATAAGCCTTTTTGCCGTTCTTCTTCGGTTAGAGAAATATCTGCTGCTATTTCTGGCGTAAAACGTAAACGCGTAACCAAATGGTTGAATTCTGCCAATTCATTGAGGATAACAATAGGGTCTGCACCCGCATCATATTGGTCACGGAATTCATTTAACGCGCCAGCAATGTCGCCTTTCATAATCAATTCAAACAAATCAATTATGCGCGCGCGGTCGGCAAGTCCCAACATGGAGCGGACAGATTGTGCATCAACTTTGCCATCACCATGTGCTATGGCTTGATCCAGTATGGATAAGGCATCACGTACAGAGCCTTCGCCTGCACGTGCGATCATGGAAAGAGCATTATCTTCGGCTTCTATCGCTTCTTGACCGGCAATTTTCTTCAAATGTGCAGCAAGAATGCCAGAGTCAACCCGCCGCAGATTATACCGTTGACAGCGTGATAGAACCGTAACCGGCACTTTACGGATTTCCGTTGTTGCAAAGATGAATTTGACGTGGGGCGGTGGTTCTTCCAACGTTTTTAAAAGGCCGTTAAAGGCCTGTGTTGAAAGCATATGCACTTCGTCAATGATGTAAACCTTATAACGGGCTGAAACAGGACGATAGCGAACTTGCTCAATTATTTCCCTTATATCGTCAATACCAGTATGAGATGCTGCGTCCATCTCGATAACATCAACATGGCGACCTTCCATAATCGCCTGACAATGTTCACCAAGTTTATCCATATGGATTGTTGGCTTGTCTATAGTATCGGTTTTATAATTGAGGGCACGCGCCAAAATACGTGCGGTTGTGGTTTTACCAACACCGCGCACACCCGTTAACATCCAAGCTTGAGCTATTCTGCCGGTATCAAAAGCGTTGGTAAGGGTACGAACCATAGGTTCCTGACCAATAAGATCAGAAAAATTTTGGGGACGATACTTCCGAGCAAGAACGCGATAGGCTGTCTCTGCCGTGGGGTTCTCCATGTGCTGATTCCAACTTTCGATATATAACCTATGCCAGTTTGTACTTTGTCGACGTCAACCAATACACATAATTATACTATAGGGTCATGAAACATTTTATGCATACTAACAGTTATCAGCTATCAATAGCTTGTTTCGTCCAATGAATAAATTGTGACCTGAATAAGATTTGATTGGCATTAAAAGTGGGAGGCTGGCACGATGACCCGTGCCGGAGCTCGTTAGGGCTGCTTCCTTCCGGACCTGACCCGGTTGGCGAGTGGCTCGTCCATCACCAACCTCCCAGCGTTCATATCGTCAATTTATGATGAAAAAGCAAGTCGAGAAACGAAAAACATGGAGATAAATACATTGAAACCACAATTCAAACTCGATTCACGTTTAGAAAAAGACACTTTTTCAGTTGTTGGACTGGCACTTTGCGATGTCCGCTTGATGAATGATTCTCGTTGGCCATGGTTAATTCTTGTTCCAAGAATTGATGGGGCAGAAGAAATTCACCATCTGGTTTTTGATGATCAACAGGCACTGCTTGCAGAAATAAGCGAGGTTGCTGTGGCATTGGAAGCAATTACCGGCTGCTATAAGGTCAATGTTGCGGCTATAGGCAATGTTGTTCGTCAGTTACATGTGCATATTATTGCCCGTAATGAAGGCGATGCGAATTGGCCGCAGCCTGTTTGGGGCTTTGGTGAAAAAATACCCTATACTGACGATCAAGCCCATAAAATTATCCATAGTTTACAATTGAGATTGGATTGAACCATGACTTCGTCTGCAATTGCATTCATAGGAAACCCGATAAACCGCCAACTGGAAAAACGTACGGAAAATATCGTTACAGAGCAGCGTAAACACCATCCACGGTTTATTGTTCTAAACGGGTTTTCCATCATTTATCGGAATTTGAAGGAAGGTGCTGATCTCTATTTGGACACAGACGCGCTTGACCTGTTTGAGCCGCAATGGGAAGAGGCATGCCTTTTGGGCTGGGAGGGAGGAAATCCCGTTATTGCACTTCCCGTCGAAGAGTTTTCAGGTGAACCACCAAAGCCTTTTCAACAAATAGGCTTACGAGAAGCTTATAGCCGAGGAATATTCAATCAAAATCAGTCTGGGGCTTTGTCACAAGGATATTCTCTTCTGATGTGGCACCGTAATAACCGGTTTTGCTCCCGCTGTGGACAGCCTAGCCATATGGCCTCAGGTGGCGCAAAGCGCATTTGCACCGCTTGTGGTACCGAACATTTTCCAAGAACGGATCCTGTTGCGATTATGCTTGTTCATTATGGCGATAAATGTCTTCTTGCACGCACACCGAGTTTTGAAAAAGGACGCTATTCATGCCTTGCTGGCTTTATAGAGCAAGGTGAAACGCTGGAAATGGCTGTTCGGCGTGAAAGTCATGAAGAAATGGGAGTTTCTATCGGGAAAGTGACATATCTTGCTTCTCAGCCATGGCCATTTCCACATTCCTTGATGTTAGGTTGCCATGCAGAGGCTTTAGACGATAAAATTTCTATTGATTATGACGAGATGGAAGATGGGCGCTGGTTTGACCGTGATGAAATAACGCTCATGATGAATGGTTGCCACCCTGAGGGGCTCCATTTGCCCCCTAAAGGCGCTATTGCGCATCATCTCATTACACAATGGTTTGAAAAAAAGTTTGTTGATTGAAAAAATGATTGAAAAAATGGGGTAGCGATTAGGCTACCTCATTACTTATCACTAAGTACAATAGTTGACAGAAAATCCAGTCTTCAATTTTTAAAATAGAATATTCAATTTTGCGGCGGGTAAGTTTTGCGCATTGATACAGAAACAATGCGATGAATATTGTTTTTTATTAAGCAATAATGACAAATAACCACTATGCGTCATACCGATAATTGATTTTATCGACACTGTGTTACTAACACCAAATGGATTGGTCATTTGATGTTAGTCGCAAACACATCGGATAATTTTAACGATAGAATTTTGAATTACGTTCCGGACTTGCTGGATAAACGCCCACAATTCTGATTTTTTTTGAGAAAAACGCGAGTTCCTCTAATGCAAGACGCACCATTGCATCATCAGGATGGCCTTCAATATCAGCAAAAAACTGGGTAGCGCTGAAAGAACCATCGATTTGGTAACTTTCAAGTTTTGTCATATTGACGCCATTTGTCGCAAAACCACCCATGGCCTTATAAAGTGCGGCAGGTACGTTTCTTACACTGAAAAGAAAACTTGTAACGATTTTATCATCCTTGTTTTTTCTGACTGCTCGCACATCTTCTCTGGAAACTACGACAAATCGTGTGACATTGTTAATGTCATCTTCAACGTCGCTTTCAATGATGTCCAGTCCATAAAGTTCGGCAGCAAGTTTCGGGGCCAATGCAGCCTGACTGCGATCACCCATTTGTTTAATAAATTTGGCTGCACCCGCAGTGTCTGAAGCTACAACGGCCTTCCAGCCATTATTGCGAATGATTTTTCGGCATTGCCCAAGCGCATGGATATGGCTGTGAACAGTCTTGATTTCCTGTTTTTTTACACCGGGAAGAACCATTAACTGGAAATGAATCGGCAAAAAATATTCGCCGACGATAAAAAGCTGTGTCTGCGGTAATAGATGGTGAATATCTGCAACGCGACCTGCCAAAGTATTTTCAATCGGGATCATCCCGAGATCTGCTTCACCAGTTTCAACAGCATTCAACGCATCTTCAAATGTCGTGCATGGGAGGGGATCCATATGTGGAAACATTTTTCTACATGCCGTATCGGAATTAGCACCGAAGTCACCTTGAAATGATATTTTATTTGTCCTCATCATTTTCCCGCTTCAATCATCTGGCGTGCATGGTCAAGATCTTCTTGTGTATCAACACCAAGAGGTACAGTTTTGATAATTTCTGCATCAATTCTCATGCCGTCTTCAAGAGCCCTTAATTGTTCAAGACTTTCCCGTTTTTCCAAAACAGAAGGTGGTAATGCAACAAAACGCTCAAGAGCTGCGCGCCGATAAGCATAAAGACCAATATGGTGATAGAGTGGACCATTGCCATGGGGGGCTGTTGCACGGGTAAAATATAATGCCCGAAGCCGTGTAGGTGTAATCGGTGAGCCGACAATTTTGACAACATTCGGATTATGCTTTTCCGCTTCAACCAATATTTCTGCACCCAATGTTGATATATCAACCTTTTTATTTTCCAGAGGTAAGAGCGCTGCGGCAATTTCATGCGGTGCAATGGTTGGCAAGTCACCTTGAACATTAACAATAACATCAAATTCACCAGCTGGGTCGATATGTTGCAGTGCCTCATAAATGCGATCCGATCCAGATTGATGATCGTTGCGTGTCATAATTGCTTCAAGCCCATGGGAGGTGACAGCCGATGCGACATCTTCATGGTCTGTTGCAACAACAACGCGTCCAAGATTTGCCTGTTTTGCCCGTTCGGCAACATGGACAATCATCGGTTTTCCAGCAATGTTAGCCAAAGGTTTGCCGGGTAGTCTTGTTGAAGACATCCGTGCCGGTATGAGAATAAGTGTTTTAAAGGCTGCAATAGGCATAATACTTGTCCAGCTTGGTTTTAATGAGTAAATTTATAAATGTTGCTTCTATCATGCAAAAGACATAAATTTCAAAATTATGATGAAAAAATTTAACGGCTGAGTTCTTAATGAAAGTATCGACCGTCAACAACCTTATATGTATTTCTATTGGCTGGCTGATTATTATACTCGGCATAAAATATGCCGGTGATTTTTTGTATAGCAATCCGGCGCCTGAAAAAAATGCCTATGACATTGCAGGCGATGCGCCCGTTTTGGCTAAAAAAACAGAGGTTAAGCAGGCTAACTCTTTGCAAAAACGTCTGTCGCAAGGCAATATACAAAATGGTCAAAAAGTTTTTGGTCAATGTGCTTTATGTCATACACCGGTCAAAAATGGTCCTGCCCGAGTTGGCCCACCTTTGTGGGATGTTTTAGGGCGCCCCCTTGCATCAATTCACGATTTTACCTATTCGCGCGCTATGCGGGCTATGACAGGTAAGGTTTGGGACTTTGCCAATTTGGATATTTATTTGTCCGCACCACAAAAAATGGTGCCAGGCACCGCTATGTCATTTGGCGGCGTAAAAAATGATCAGGATAGGGCTGATCTGATTTTGTATTTACGCAGTCTATCTGATAAACCTTTGGATTTGCCGCAAGACGATACAAAGTAATCATTTATAATCTATAAGGTAATAAATATTTCAGTTCACATATTTTAATAGGCTTGTGATGAAAATTAGGTTTGCTCTTTATCTGTTTCTTGCATTTACAAGTATAGCATATGCACAACCACAATGGCGTTACGCTTTGTCATTGGGGGTTGAACCAAAATACGGCGCTGATTTTTCGCATTATGATTATGTCAATCTCAATGCGCCAAAGGGCGGACAATTCAATGACAGCCGAAATGGCACATTTAATAGTTTTAACCCCTATATCGTGAAGGGAACGCCGGCTGCAGGGTTTTCACCACGCAGTGGTGGAGAGCAATATGACACATTGATGGTACCTTCCATGGAAGAACCGTCTGTCAACTACCCACTTATTGCGGAAGCAGCCATGTATCCGGACGACTATTCATGGGTGAAATTCCGATTGAACAAAAATGCTGTGTGGCACGATGGGCAACCGATTACGGTTGATGATGTGATTTGGAGCTTTCATGCACTGACAGCCAATTCGCCATTTTTTAATAATTATTATCACTCGGTAGAAAAAGCAGAAAAGACAGCAGAGCGTGAAGTAAAATTTACGTTTAAAAATCCAGGCAATCGCGAATTGCCTTATATTATGGGCCAGATGCCGGTTTTGCCAAAGCATTGGTGGGAGGGGACCGATGCCAATGGGAAAAAAAGGGATATAACGGCACCAACGCTTGAAGTACCTTTGGGGTCGGGACCATATGAGGTTGAAAGCTTTATAACTGGTAAATCAATCACTTGGAAACGTGTTAAAAATTACTGGGCGGCAGACCTTCCGGTTAATCGTGGTCGGTTTAACTTCGATAGCGAACACTACAGCTATTTCATGGATCCAAATGCTGAATGGGAAGCATTCAAAAAGGGTAATATTATTGACTTCACTATAGAAAATCGCATTCAGCGCTGGCATGAAAATTATAATTTTCCGGCTGTAAAAAAGGGTGATGTTATTCGTCGCAGCTTTGTTTTTCATGGAATGGGGCGCATGCAAGGGCTGTTTATTAATACGCGTCGCCCGCAATTTGCTGATGTCCGTGTTCGTAAGGCATTGAATTTGGCATTTGATTTTGAGTCATTGAATAAATCACTTTTTTTCAACGATTATCATCGCATTTCCAGTTATTTTGCTGGGTTAGATCTTGCAGCCACAGGTTTGCCTCAAGGACAAGAACTAGAAATTTTACAAACGGTAAAGGATAAGGTTCCTGAAGAGGTATTCACAACACCATATTCCAACCCTGTTTATGATAAACCGAACGCTTCACGTATCTATTTAACACAGGCAATGCAGTTGCTGAATGATGCTGGTTGGCATTTGAAAAACAACAAACTGGTCGACAAGAATGGTCATGTGTTTACTCTGGAAGTTATGCTGAGTGATATGGCTTTTGAACGGGCAACTGCACCTTTTATTTCCAATCTGCAACGCTTGGGAATTGATGCAACGATGCGTGTGGTTGATGCCTCGCAATATCAAAACCGCCAAGCCAATTTTGATTTTGATCTTATCGTAAATGCAATCGCACAAAGCGATTCACCAGGTAACGAACAATTGGAATTATGGGGCAGCGCATCAGCCGATAAAGCCGGCAGTTTCAATTTGGCAGGAATTAAAAATCCCGCTGTTGATATCCTCATTAATCGCATCATCTATGCGAAAGACCGTGATGAACTTGTTGCCGCAACACGTGCGCTCGATCGTGTGTTATTGTGGAATTACTATGTTATTCCACAATGGTATGCCGATCATATCAATATTGCCTATTGGAATAAGTTTGACATTCCTGAACCGCAACCAGAAGCCACCGGTATCGATATTTATTCTTGGTCAATTAAACCTGATAAGAGAGCGTTACCTGCCGCCAATTAGATATTTGTAATTTGTTTACTATAAAGGCGCCAAGATAAATACTATCAAGTGGGCATATGAGTATTTGATTCGTATGTGTTTTTGTCAAAAAGGTGAAAGAAACATATGGCGGGCTATATATTGCGGCGTCTGTTGCTGATTATCCCAACCCTAATCGGAATATTGACCGTGACATTTGTCATTGTGCAATTCACCCCGGGTGGACCGATTGAAAATATTATTGCCCAATTACAAGGCACAGGTGGCGATGCTATGGGGCGGGTAGCTGGCGGCGGTGGTGATCTTGGTCTTTCATCAGAAGTGACCTTACAAGGCAGTGACGCAAGTGCGAAATATCGCGGTGCGCGCGGTCTTGATCCTGAATTTATTGCAAAACTGGAAAAACAGTTTGGTTTTGATAAGCCACCAGTTGAACGGTATTTCACGATGCTGTGGAACTATATCCGCTTTGACTTTGGCGATTCTTATACACAAGGACGGTCCGTTGTTGATCTGATAAAAAGTGCTTTACCTGTTTCCATCTCACTGGGGCTTTGGCAGCTTCTGATTTCTTATGCGATTTCCATTCCTCTTGGTATACGTAAAGCGGTGAAAGATGGATCCAAATTTGATGTTTGGACAAGTGCGGTAATAATTATCGGTTATGCCATTCCCAGTTTTCTGTTTGGTATCTTGCTAATGGTGCTGTTTGCCGGCGGCTCGTTTTTTGATTGGTTTCCATTAAGCCATCTAACGTCGGAAAATTTTGCCGATTTGTCGCTTGGCGGTAAAATCCTTGATTACTTCCACCATTTGATTTTGCCATTAACCGCAATGGTTATCTCGGCTTTTGCAACAACCACTTTATTGACTAAAAATTGTTTTTTGGAAGAAATACGTAAGCAATATGTGGTGACCGCGCGTGCCAAAGGTTTAAGTGAACGGTCTGTGCTTTATGGCCATGTTTTCCGCAACGCCATGCTAGTTGTAATCGCTGGCTTTCCATCGGCTTTCATTGCATCATTCTTTACAGGCTCACTGTTGATAGAAATGTTGTATTCCTTAAATGGCATGGGGCTATTAAGCTATACGTCGATTGTAAATAGAGATTATCCGGTGGTTTTTGGCTCGCTCTATATTTTTTCTCTGATTGGTCTGGTCGTTAGTTTGATTTCCGATCTTACCTATATGCTTGTTGATCCGCGCATTGACTTTGAGAAGAGGGATGTATGATGAACGCACTCGCTCAAGATAAAGCCATTGCGAACAAGCCTACGAAACGGCCATTTTTATCCCCGCTTAATCAACGTCGGTGGAATAATTTCAAAAAAAATAGGCGTGGTTGGTGGTCTTTATGGCTCTTTCTCATTCTTTGCCTTTTCTCATTCAGTGCTAATTTTATTGCAAATGACCGCCCAATTATTGCCTCCTATAAAGGCGAGTTATTATTTCCTGTTTTATTTGATTATCCCGATGCAAAGTTCGGTGGTGTCTTGGCTACGGTGGACTTTCGTGAAGATTATATCAAAAAGGAAATAGAACAGCATGGCTGGGCAATATGGCCGCCTGTCCATTATTCATATGATACGACGGTGGGAAATAAACCGGTAGCACTCGCGCCGCCATTCTGGTTGCAGAGCAAAGAGGAACGCTGCAAAAATTATCCTCAAGGCGTTAATGACCCCGAATGCACAATTGGCAATTGGAATTGGCTAGGCACCGATGACCAAACCAGAGACGTTTTCGCACGTGTTCTCTACGGGTTTCGGGTTTCTATTTTATTTACGGTGATTTTGACGGCAGTGTCTTCCATTATCGGCATAGCTGCAGGTGCCGTGCAGGGATATTTCGGGGGGTGGGTTGATCTTATTTTTCAACGCTTCATCGAAATATGGTCATCAGTTCCAGCACTTTATCTTATTATTATTATGGCAGCCGTTCTAGCGCAGGGGTTTTGGGTTCTGCTTGGTATCATGCTGTTATTTCAATGGGTTTCGCTGGTTGGCGTTGTTCGTGCCGAATTTTTGCGTGCGCGTAATTTTGAATATGTCAATGCAGCGCGGGCTTTGGGCGTGTCTAATACAACAATCATGATGCGCCATTTATTGCCAAACGCTATGGTCGCCGCTTTGACATATCTGCCATTTTTGCTAACGGCTGGCATATCAACATTGACAGCATTGGATTATCTTGGTTTCGGATTACCTCCAGGATCCGCTTCTTTAGGCGAGTTGATGCGGCAAGCTGCAACCAATCTTAACGCACCATGGATTGGTATCACAGGATTTGTTGCAATCGCTGTGATGTTGTCTTTACTTGCTTTTATTGGTGAAGCCGCGCGTGATGCCTTTGACCCAAGGAAGACATTCCAATGAGTTCTCTACTAAATGTTCGCGATCTTTCGGTTATGTTTCGCCAAGATGGTAAAGAAACATTGGCTGTAAAGCATATTTCATTCGATATAGGCGTTGGTGAAACATTGGCACTGGTCGGCGAGTCTGGCTCTGGTAAATCTGTCACGGCATTATCAATTCTCAAATTGCTATCTTATCCGATGGCAAGTCACCCTTCAGGTGAAATTTTATTTGATAATAAAGATCTCATGAAGCTTGATGAGAACGGTTTACGCAAAGTTCGCGGCAAAGACATTGCCATGATTTTTCAAGAGCCGATGACCTCACTTAATCCATTGCATACGGTTGAACGCCAAGTCGGTGAGATTATGAAAATTCACCAAGGTATGTCTGATAAGGATGCAAGAGAGCATACTATTGAGTTATTAACGCAAGTTGGCATTAGAGAGCCGGAAAAACGTCTTTCATCTTTTCCTCACCAGTTGTCCGGAGGACAAAGGCAACGTGTGATGATTGCTATGGCACTCGCCAATAACCCAAAATTATTGATCGCAGATGAGCCAACAACCGCTTTGGATGTTACAGTTCAAGCACAGATTTTGGAGCTTTTGGAAAAGCTTAAAGCTGAACGGGCAATGTCCATGCTATTTATTACGCATAATCTTGGCATTGTCAGAAAGATTGCTGACAGGGTCAGCGTTATGACCGGCGGCGAAATTGTAGAATGCGGAAAAACAGCCGATATTTTCAATAATCCGCAGCATGACTATACCAAAAAACTTCTTGCCGCAGAACCTAAAGGCAATCCACCCAAAGCCGATGCCAATGCACCCATTGTGATGCAGGGTGATAAGGTAAAAGTGTGGTTTCCGGTTAAAAAAGGCTTGTTGCGCCGCACTGTCGATCACATTAAAGCGGTTAATGATATTGATGTTACAGTGCGTGCTGGACAAACTTTAGGTGTCGTGGGCGAATCCGGTTCAGGTAAAACAACCCTTGGGCTTGCACTAACGCGCATGATTTCATCTCAAGGGCGCATACGTTTTGATGGGCAGGATATCGAGCATTTTTCTTTTAAACAGATGCGTCCATTGCGCAGGCACATTCAAGTTGTTTTTCAAGATCCATTTGGATCATTATCGCCAAGAATGTCTGTTGCAGAAATAATCGCAGAAGGGCTTTTGATACATGAAAAAAGCCTGAGTTATGAAGAACGGGACGCGAGAGTTGTTGAGGCTTTGCGTGAGGTCGATCTTGATCCTGAAACAAGATATCGTTATCCGCACGAATTTTCAGGTGGACAACGCCAACGTATAGCCATTGCGCGTGCCATGGTGTTGAATCCGCGTTTTGTTATGCTGGATGAGCCAACCTCGGCATTGGATATGAGTGTTCAAGCTCAAGTTGTTGAGCTTTTAAGGAATCTGCAACAAAAACATAACCTTGCCTATATGTTTATTAGCCATGATTTAAAGGTGGTTAAAGCGCTTGCCAATGAAGTTATTGTTATGCGCAATGGGCAAATGGTTGAACACGGCACGGCAGAAGAGATTTTTTCAACGCCTAAAACAGATTACACAAAGACATTGTTGAAGGCTGCATTTGATATGAGTGCATAAGAGCCTAAACAGCCGATTGCACTGCCATTGCAAAAATAAAATTTAGTGAGAGATGACCATTAAATTTTCCTTTTGGCTAATCAAATAGAAAAATAAACGTGAAATCGAATATAAGCGCAAAATCATAGGCATCTTGAATTATTCGCCCAATGCATCAGCTTAATAATAAGTGCATCAGCTTAATAAGTTGAAGTGCGGCGAATAGGAGAAATGCAATGCGTGATCGTAAAAAAAGCTCAGTAAAATCGATAGAGAAAGAAAATAATAACAGCCATTATCAAGCCATGCCGGGGCAAAACGCGTATAAAACCAATGAAACCATTCTCGATGGAGGAAATATTGAAGATTACAATGGTCCACTGTCGGAAACGGATAGCCCAGTGTTGGAAAAGAATATTGCTGATGACAATCTTTCACATAGCAATAAGGAACGCCAACACTAGGCGAGAGCTTTATTAACCCAACTAAGCAAGAGTTTTATTAAACCCAATTCAGTGAGAAGTTTATTAAAACCGATTATTTTTTTGTGGCGGCGTTTTTTGTGCGCTTTTTGTATCGAATGGTTTCAAACCGGCAAGCAAGCCCATCATATAACAACAAACGCCCAATGAGGGGTTCCCCTATGCCAGTGAGTACCTTAATGGCTTCCATGGCTTGTAGTGAACCAATGATGCCCGGTAACGCACCAATAACACCAACTTCTGCACAGGTTGGAACAACACCAGCAGGGGGAGGTGCAGGGAAGAGATCCCGATAGGATGGTGTCTCGTCATTTAAATAGGGCATAAGCACCGTTAAAGACCCATCAAATCGGCCGATAGCGCCGCTTACAAGTGGTTTTTGCAGAAGCTCACACAAATCAGCAAGCAGATAGCGTGTCGTAAAATTATCTGACCCGTCAACAACAAGGTCATAATTAGCAATAACATCTCTTGCATTTGACTCATTCAATCGGAAGAAATGTTTTTCAATATTCACGTGGGGGTTGATTGCTTTTAATTGTTCGGCAGCACTGTCTATCTTCGGCTTTCCAACGGCATTGGTTGAATGTATGACTTGCCGTTGTAGGTTGGAAAGCGATACGACATCATCATCAACAATGCCGAGAGTACCAACGCCTGCAGCGGCCAGATAGGTAAGCACAGGCGCACCAAGCCCACCAGCACCTACCACAAGCACGCGCGCCATTTTCAGCTTTTGCTGCCCCGCGCCACCTATTTCAGGTAAAATAATGTGGCGCGCATAGCGCTCAATTTCTTCTTTACTTAATTTTGTTTCTGCCGCTTGCGTCATGCTCAAACCCTTGTCATAGTCACACTACATTTAATAGTATGTTGGACAAATGACTAGTCCAGTTTGATGTTTGAGGCAAATCTTATGAAAATAGCCATTCAGATGGATCATATTTCAACCATACATATCCATGGTGACACCACATTTGCGCTTGCTTTAGAGGCACAAAAACGTGGACATCAATTATTCCATTATACGCCAGACCGATTATCAATGCGTAATGGCGAGGTCACTGCACGTGTGGAAGATTTGACAGTGCGTGATGAGGAAGGCAATCATTTTTCATTGGGGCAGGCACACCGTGTAGCTTTAAAAACGATGGATGTGGTCCTTCTTCGGCAAGATCCGCCATTTGATATGAATTACATTACCACAACGCATTTGCTAGAGCGTATCCATCCCGATACATTAGTGGTGAATGACCCTATGTGGGTGCGCAATAGTCCAGAAAAAATCTTTGTTACCGAATTTCCGGATTTAATGCCGGAAACGCTGATTACCCGTGATATTGAAGAAGTAAATGCCTTTCGTGCAGAGTTTGGCGATATCATCATAAAGCCACTTTACGGCAATGGTGGCGCAGGTGTTTTTCATCTCAAAAAAGATGATCGTAACCTTACATCACTGATAGAAATGTTTGATATTCTTTATCCAGAACCATTTGTCGTGCAGCGTTATCTTGACGATGTAAGAAAAGGGGACAAACGGATTATATTGATTGATGGTGAAGCCGTTGGCGCAATCAATCGCGTACCAGCCGAAACAGATGCGCGATCCAATATGCATGTTGGGGGACGAGCAGAAAAAACCGAATTGACCAAACGCGATCATGAAATTTGTGAGCGCATTGGACCATCGTTAAAAGAGCGTGGTTTCATGCTGGTGGGAATTGATGTTATTGGCCAATACATGACAGAAATCAACGTAACTTCGCCAACTGGCATCCGTGAACTCAAGCGCTTTGGTGGTGCAGATGCCGCAAGTTTATTCTGGGATAAGGTTGAAGCAAAAAGAAAGCGTTGAAATCGTTAATCAATGATAGGAAAAAATGTTCTTAGATTGTAAGACGGTTACCAAAAAGCTTAGACGTGTTGTTGAACATGGTGACAATATTTTGTTAGGTTTATTATAGGAAAATAGGATTAGGTTTTAAGGGGCTAGGAGATGGATAAACTGCTTTCAGTTATTGCGGGAATTTTATCTGCAGCGTTGCTCCTTACAGGCGCGGCCTCAGCGCGTGATTTTATTCAGGTCTCTGGGTCTTCCACCGTATTACCTTATGCAAAAATTGTTGCTGAAACTTTTGGCGAAATATTCTCTGATTATAAAATACCGGTCATTGAGTCAGGTGGCTCTGGTGCCGGTATTAAAGAATTTTGTCGCGGCGTTGGTGAAAATACGATTGATATTGCCAATTCATCCCGCCCCATGAAAAAAACAGAATTACAAGCGTGTTTTGATGCTGGCGTCAAAGATGTGCAGGAAGTGCGCATTGGTTATGATGGTATTGTTTTTGCCACAGACATTAAAGGGCCAGACTGGAAACTGGCACCGATGGATGTTTACAAGGCTTTAGCGGCGCAAATTGTCGTTAATGGTAAGTTGCAACCCAATAAAGTCACAAAATGGAAGGACGTTAATAGCAATCTGCCAGATTGGGAAATTGCCGCTTATATCCCCGGTGAAAAGCATGGCACACGGGAAGTGTTTGAAGAAAAGCTCATGATGGATGGCTGTGTGGCAAGTGGAGCCGTTGATGCCATGAAAGCGGCTGGTATGGACGAAAAAGCGGTAAATGCTGCCTGTATTGCAATTCGTAAAGATGGTAGAGCTGTTGATATTGACGGGGATTACTCTGAAACACTGGCACGTGTTATGTCCAACAAAACCGGCATTGGTGTTTTTGGTTTAGCTTTTTATGAAAACAATGCGGATAAATTGAAAGCCGCCACTGTTAATGA
Organism: uncultured Bartonella sp.; assembly: GCA_946478235.1. GTDB lineage: Bacteria > Pseudomonadota > Alphaproteobacteria > Rhizobiales > Rhizobiaceae > Bartonella. Next base: position 6,400 of record CAMLBF010000008.1, on the reverse strand, counting down.
TGTTATGCCAAGTGTTGAAACAATTTCCGGTGGCCAATATCCGGTTTCTCGCCCACTATTTTTCTATGTTAAAAAAGCCCATTTGGGTGTTATTCCGGGCATGAAAGATTATATCGAGTTTTTCTTGTCTGATCAGATGATCGGACCTGATGGTCCCCTTGCAGATTATGGCTTAATTGCCGCTCCTGATAAAGAAAGAGAAGCACAAAGAAAAGCATTTGAAGACGGCATAGTCATGTCCTTGAAACAATGAAATTGATATAACGCGGGGTTATAGCCCGCGTTGTTTTTATCTTAAAACCGGAAAACAAAATGTCCGCATCTATTATAGTATTGGTTGTATTGGCCGTTGGGGTTGTTGGGTTTGGTCTGAGTTATGCACGTGCTTGCGCCATAGAGCGGCAAGGAAAAAAAATGCATTCCCGGCCTTATTATTATGGTTGGTGGACGTTTTTAATCACGGTTATCCCTTCAATCCTGATGTTGATTTTGTGGGATACTGGTAGCGCTATCTATCTCGAACAAAGAGCCTCCCAGCAATTGACGGATAATATAGCAAGTGGAAAAGCACTCAATCATAGTTTGGCATTAAGCACGATTGATAGCCTTACCCATGCTTTTTCGGTGTCTCGAACAGATATCGAGACGTTTGAAGGAAAAGCAATTTCATACAATGCCTTGCGCGATCAAATGGCAAAAGAAGCAATTATTTTGCCAAGTGAAGGTGATGACAGTTTTGTTCCAATTGCCATTCAATGGTTTAAAAGTAGCCAAGTGGCCAATTTATGGGGAAATGTGATTGCCAGTATAATTGCGATAATTGGCTTTGTCTGTGGTTTGGCACAGATTGCCGAGCGCAAACGGGCACGTAACAAGGTTGAAAAGGCCATACTTCTTGCGCTTGTTATTGCGTCGACAGTCGCTATTCTGGCGACTATCGGCATATTCTTTTCAATGCTTTTCCAGACAATCAGCTTTTTTCACGATGTACCATTATCGAATTTCTTTTTTGGCACTGTATGGGATCCACGCTTTACGGCGACAGGATCAACAGGCACGGTTGGTCAATTTGGTTTGCTGCCCTTGCTAACAGGTACATTGTACATTGCCTTTGTCGCAATGTTGTTTGCAGTTCCTGTAGGGCTTTTTGCTGCAATTTATATGTCGGAATACGCCTCTCGCCGGTTGCGGTCGATTGTCAAACCATTATTGGAAGTATTGGCAGGTATTCCAACAATCGTTTATGGCTTTTTTGCCTTGATGACTGTGGGGCCATTTTTACGTGATATATCAATTTCCATTGCCGGCGGGCAGGGCTTTATCATGTCACAAAGTGTTCTGACTGCAGGCTTTGTCATGGGGATTATGTTGATCCCATTTGTATCCTCGCTTTCAGATGACATTATTACCGCTGTTCCGCAATCATTGCGTGATGGCTCTTATGGGCTTGGCGCTACACAATCAGAAACAGTAAAAAAGGTTATTCTTCCCGCAGCACTTCCCGGCATTGTCGGGGCAATTCTATTAACGGCATCACGTGCAATCGGTGAAACAATGATTGTTGTTTTGGCTGCTGGTGTTGCCGCCAATCTTACGCTCAATCCATTTCAATCAATGACAACCATTACGGTAAAAATTGTCAATCAGCTTACGGGGGACTTAGAGTTCAATTCCCCACAAACATTGGTTGCTTTTGCTTTGGGAATGACCTTGTTTGTTTTAACACTTTTGATGAATGTTTTTGCACTGTATATCGTGCGTAAATATAGGGAGCAGTATGAATGAGTGAAACTGTTCAGATGCAGCACCGCGATATCGGTTTAAAACGACGTTATAGGGCTGAAAAGCGATTTCGCGCCTATGGTATTATTGCCATAGCAATCGGGCTATTCTTCCTTGTTTTTTTGTTATGGTCTATCATTGCACAAGGCTATAGCGCCTTTCAACAAACTTCAATGACCATTCCGGTTCATCTTGATGAAACCGTTATTGATCCAAAAGGCGAGCGTGCAACCAATCCAAAAGTTTTGATCGTTGCGGATTATCCACTTCTGGTGCGTAATGCATTGGCTGAAAAATTGGGTGTCGATAAAAATAATCATGCAGCGATGCGCGAAGTAGGCCGCATGGTTTCAGGAAGTGTCCGTGTAGAAGTTCGACGACTTCTTAATAAGCACCCTGAATTTATGGGTACAACCCAAAACATTACTATTCTTGCCGCTGCTGATATTGACTCTGCTTTTAAAGGGCAAATCGACCTGAATGTGCCGGAGCAGAACAGAAAAGTTTCCAACCGCCAGATAGAGTGGATGAAAAAACTGGCAGATGAAGGCATACTCTTTAAGGCGTTCAATACTGGACTTTTTACGTATGGAGCGTCAAGCCGTCCAGAAACATCGGGTCTTGGTGTCGCTATTATCGGTTCGGCCTATATGATGGCGATAGTCTTGATATTGTCTTTGCCGATTGGCGTTGCAACGGCCATTTATCTTGAAGAATATGCGCGAAGAAATAAATTTACCGATTTAATTGAAGTGAATATCAATAATCTAGCTGCTGTGCCTTCCATTGTGTTCGGTTTGTTGGGATTATCTATTTTTATCAATTTCCTGCATTTACCACGCGCGTCATCAATAGTCGGTGGCTTGGTGTTAACGCTCATGACATTGCCAACAATTATTATTGCAACGCGGGCTGCGTTGCGGGCTGTTCCGCCATCGATCAGAAGTGCTGCATTGGGACTAGGGGCATCAAAAACACAAACTGTTTTCGGTCACGTTCTACCACTTGCTCTTCCTGGAATTCTTACAGGAACAATTTTGGGATTGGCTCGTGCATTAGGGGAAACAGCGCCGCTTTTATTGATTGGTATGGTCGCTTTTGTTGCAAATTATCCGACAACACCAGCAGATCCGGCAACGGCACTACCTGTTCAAGTGTTTATGTGGGCGAATGAGCCTGAACGTGCATTTAATGAACGTACATTTGGTGCCATTATCGTATTAATGGCGTTTTTGGCTGTTATGAATATTATTGCTGTAATTTTACGTCGTAAGTTTGAACGTCGATGGTAAGGTGTTTACAGTTTGTTTTCTAAAATCCAGAGCCTCAAGAAAATAGGATTTATTGAATAATGAAAATCAAGATGCGTGGACAAGATGTCAAAGTGTTTTATGGAGCAAAAGAGGCTCTACATGGAGTAAGTCTTGATATTCCTGAACATCAGGTAACAGCCTTGATTGGTCCTTCAGGCTGCGGAAAATCAACTTTTTTGCGATGCCTCAATAGGATGAATGATACAATTGAAGGTGCCAAGGTTACTGGTCTTATCACTCTTGATGGGCAGGATATTTATGACCCAAAGATTGATGTCGTGGAATTGCGCGCCCGTGTAGGAATGGTGTTTCAAAAACCTAATCCTTTTCCAAAGTCAATCTATGAAAATGTGGCATATGGCCCACGCATTCATGGGCTGGCAAAATCACGTAAAGAGCTTGATGAAATTGTTGAGCAAAGCCTTATTAAAGCAAGTTTATTTGATGATGTTAAAGACCGTCTCCACGATGCAGGAACAGGTCTTTCAGGCGGACAGCAACAACGTTTATGCATAGCACGAGCCATTGCCGTCAGCCCTGAAGTTATCTTGATGGACGAGCCTTGTTCTGCGCTTGATCCAATTGCTACTGCCAGAATTGAAGAGCTTATTGATGATTTACGTGAAAATTTCACAATAGTTATTGTTACGCACTCTATGCAACAAGCAGCGCGCGTTTCACAATTTACCGCAATGTTTCACCTTGGGGAACTTGTTGAGGTGGGAGAAACCGAAACGATGTTTACCTCGCCGAAGGAACAACGGACTCAAGATTATATCACTGGTCGTTTCGGCTAATAACCTCAAGGAGCATGATAATGCCAATTAATCATACTGTACGTTCATTTGATGATGAATTGCGCTATCTTGAAGACAAGATAGCAGAAATGGGTAGCCATGCCGAGCAAATGATTGAACAATCAGTCAGTGCCATTGTTCATAATGATTTGGATTTGGCAAAGCGGGTTATCGCCGATGATATCTTTCTTGATGAAACAGAACGGGAAATAGACGAAAAAGCCGTGGCCATTATCGCAAAGCGTCAACCAATGGCTGTTGATCTGCGTGAAATCATTGGGACGATGCGGATCTCGGCAGATCTTGAGCGCGTGGGCGATATGGGTAAGAATATCGGCAAAAGAGCGCGCGCTATATCTGAAACCAGACAACCGGCAACATTCTATCATGGCCTTGAAGCATTCGCGACATTGACCTTGAACCAGTTGAGAGAAGTGCTGAAAGCTTATGCCAGTCGTTCCCTTGAAGCAATTGATGCTGTACGTGACAGGGACGACGAGATTGATGCTATGTATACCTCTCTTTTCAGAGAGTTATTGACATATATGATGGAAGATCCGCGTAATATTACGCCATGCACGCATTTGTTGTTTTGCGCAAAAAATATCGAGCGTATTGGTGACCATGCCACCAATATTGCTGAAACGCTGCATTATATTATCACCGGCACTTATATTGCGACAGAACGTCCGCGTGACGACCTTACTTATAAAGTTGGTGTTGCCGCAAAAACAGAAAAATAACGCGAATATCTGTCATTTGATACCGTAATGTGAGGCGACACATATATTCTGTAAACATGGTATTTCGTTATTCTGTAGATATGGAATACCATAAACACGGTGTTTGTTGTGGCCTTGCAATTTTTCACTGCCGATTAACGCAATTGCATATGACATTGTATGCAGCCAATAGCATAGCATGACGTTTTTACGTCATTGTTGTTTAGTATTTGTTTACTGTAAATCCATTTCTTTTTATGGTTTGAAGTGGCGATCATTTTCCCCAAAACAGCCATTTCAAAAAATATAACAACGATAAACAAAAAAAGATATTTTAAATCAATTGGTTATGCCGAGTTAATATTTTTTAAAATTTTTATAGGCATAGTTCGTGTCGAAGGATGGCTTTCCAAGCGATGATGATGGGTTTTCTCGCTATGGATTGCCTTTATTTTGCCTTCATTTGCCTGTGTGTTAAGGCACATGAGAGAAATAACGAAGCGATAGAGTTGGTAGTGCGTAAAATGATTAAACTTCGTTGGGCGAGTATAGCAGCAGTCATGCTTGCACCATTGGTTATGACCGGTTGTGCATCGAACCATTTAGGCTTTGGTGGCAAGAAAAAAAGCACAACTGTTGCTTATCCTATGAGCGAACGCACTTGTTTGATGCGTGCCATGTACTTTGAATCAAACCGTTCCAGTCGTGATGGTATGATTGCAGTTGGTACAGTGGTGATGAATCGCGTCAACTCTACAGCCTATCCGAAGACAATTTGTGGTGTCGTGGGGCAACCCAATCAATTTGCACCTGGTGTGTTAACAAAACCTATGGACGAACCATCTTCCGTTGCCAGCGTTAGTGAAGCGGCTGATGCCGTGTTGCGCGGCGAACGCGACAAAAAAAGCAAAAATGCTATGTTCTTTCATACAGCCGGTTTAACATTCCCTTATCGTAATATTCATTATGTTCAGGTTGCTGGCGGTAATGCATTTTATGAAAAACGTGGACGCGATGGCCAGTTGCAGGTTCCAACCAATGATGCACCTTATGATGTTGCTTTCGCTTTTGCTCAAGAGCGTAGTGGTAACGTACCTCAATTTACTACACCGGGGCGTAGCCAGCCCGTTGTAGCAGCACCTAAAGCCGCACCAGAACAACCAGCACCAGTTATGGTCGCACAAGCCGGTCCTATCCCTGTACAAAACAGAGCCGAGCCAGTTCGCGTAAAACCTGCGCAGGAAAAATATGTGCATCATGAGGAAATGATTATACCATTCCAAACGGCGCCAACTCCACCTCCACCATCGCATCATGTCGTTGCTGATGCAGACTATAGCAGGCCAAAATCATCACATGCTGCCGTTGACAAAACACAAACAGGATCGATTTCGGTTGGCTATCCTATTCCATCAAAACAGAAAATAGACGAAGTTGGTGCTATCTTAAAGCAACAGGGAAAAATTAAAAAGAAATAAGTCCTGTTAGTTTTGGGTATGTGTTATTCATTCATATCAATATATGTGTGATGCTACCTAAAATACCATTTTATTTGCTGGTATATCAAAGAAACCAATTAAACATGATTATGTATTGATTTTGTTTATAGCAATCAGGATTACTGATTGAGGTGGATAGTTTTATTTTTTGTGTATTCAGGTTTAAATATTAAAACTTTTACTTGTATTTGAAACCAATAAATACACTTTTTTCTAAAGAACATATAGCTTGTTAAGCAGTGCCACCATTAAGCAGTGCCACCATTAAGCAGTGCCACCATTAAGCA
>CAMLBF010000007.1 GCA_946478235.1 uncultured Bartonella sp. | reverse complement strand
CACCAGCACCAGCACCAGCACCAGCACCAGCACCAGCACCAGCACCAGCACCAGCACCAGCACCAGCACCAGCACCAGCACCAGCACCAGCACCAGCTTCGTTCCTCGAAACATTATTGTTTAATGAATTGGGGTTTAGGGCATAGACACCGATTTTGTTAAGTATCTTGGCAGCAAGGCGTAATTGATAGGCATCTTGGGTGGTATGTAATTTTGAGTGATTGGCCGCATGGCATCAAAAACGGTAAAAAGTTCGCATATATTTTTCTATATTATTTGCATCACTTGTTTAACAGGGCTGGAATAATAGTGTTAATAGACCGATTTATAACAATTCTTTATAATTTAAACGATTTAAAATTATAATCATTTGTAATTATTACTTGTAAAAGTTTATATTTATACAATTATTTAATAAATATTTAATAAAATATTATTGTAATAATAAAATATATCTTATTTATTATTTTAATTAATTATAATATTTCTTAAGTTTTTGAATGTCTAAAAAATATTTTTCCTGTTGTTTGGGTGAAACTAAACAACACGCCAGCTATTTTCCATGTAAAAGACCCACATATAACCCTTTACATTTCATCTATAGGTTGTATTTTATAGACAAACAACTACTGTTTTTTCAGATCTGAAGTCGGGTTATTTTCAGATCAATTGCTTCATCCTTGGGGTACGGGGATGAAGTTTCGGGTCGGTTTTGGGGAAAACCATCATTTCCATTGGGTTTGTTTCGTGTGGCTTGTCACAAGCCGCATATGTGGATTTGTATATATATTAGGGGTTACAGCATGACGAAGTCGGACATTATCAATCAACATCCGGTCGTTAAACTAACTGACAAGAGCGGTACTGTTGATGCGGGCGGTAAACCGCATAATTTTGTCTTGACGGCCGATAAGGAAAGTATTTCCAATTACGCACGCTCTGGTGATGATTTAATCATTAGATTTGCTAACGGCAATACGGTTCGCATCAATCATTTTTTTGCATCTGGTCATCCAATTAGCAATTTGATTTTTATTGATGATAATACAACATGGTTGACCGACTTCAGCCAATCTTTGACCGATAATGGCGATGGTATCCTTGATACCAATGTTTATTATGAAGAAATTAAGGACCAGAGTGGATTTTCTGGCAGTGTTCTGCTTGGTATATTGGGTGCGGCGGCAGCTGTTGGTGGCGTTGCAGCCGCAGCATCTGGCGGCGGTGGTAGCGATCATGATGATTATGTTGCACCACAACCGCCGAAAGAGCCAGAAACACCAGCACCCGATGCCCCTAAATATTCTGTTATAAACAACAATAACCCCAATAGTTTATTGGTTGTTAGAAACGGTGGTTCGCTCAATGACCAGACACCATTGCTGTCAGGTAAGGGGGGCGTAGGCAATACCGTTCGTATTTACCTTGACGGATATCCGGTTTTTACAGAGATTGTGAAATCGGACGGTACATGGCAGCATGAGCTGCCAGCGTTAAAGGACGGAACCTATACGGTAAAAGTAACGCAGACAGATTCCCATGGTAAAACCAGTGTCGAGTCAATCTATACATTTGTTGTTGATACGGTAGCACCTGATGCGCCAACCATTGCTCAGGCGCTTGATAATGTTTCGCCGGATCCGGTTGGTGGAACGGGCGAACTCAAGAGTGGCGATTATACCAATGATAGTACACCTGCTCTTACCGGTAAGGGAGAGCCTGGTGGTATTGTCCGTATTTATGATAATGGCGCAAATGGCGAGCGTATTTTGGTTGGCCAGGGGGTTGTCGACAAGGATGGCAACTGGAATGTTGAAACCAATAAATCGCTGAGTGATGGGCATCATACACTAACGACAACGGTGACAGATGCGGCTGGAAATGAAAGTAAGGGTAGCGATTTCGATATCAATATTGATACGAGCAAGCCATCTGGCATCGAGAATTTTCGTGTTGAAGACCATTATCCAGAAATTATGGGGCCATTGCCTTTAACGGGTGGTACAACTGATGATGAAACACCGGTCTTTGCTGGTAAGGTTGATAAAGATGTCAGCCAAATTATTATAAAACTGAATGGCCACGAATTTATTATTGATCGTGATAGCGTCAATGAAAGCAGCATATTGCGTTCCGGTGGCGAAAAAGTTTTCCATGATGACGGCACCTTCGCGTTTAAATTACCAGAAGCCTATAAATTGTCGAATGGTAATTATAATTACGAAATCTATACCAAAAATAGAGTTGGTAATGAAAGCACCCACATTAATGGTAATTTTGCCTTTAACCGTTCTGTGCCACCAGAATTAGATCATGATAGTCTTGATGTTATTGATAATGCAGGTGCTTACACCGGATCGTACAAGACTTGGCATCAACGCAATACAGATCAATTGAAAGTAACAGATGATGATCATGCTGTTTTTAAGGGTAAATTGCCAAATGGTTATGACCCTAAAATGGTGGATCATATCAATATTTATGATGGCGATGAAAAGATAGGCGAAGCCAAGGTCAATGATGATGGCACTTGGCAATATAATCAGGAATGGTCGCAAGGGCGCCATCATTTGAGTGCTGCGATTGTCAACAAATATGGCACTGTTGGGCCACGCAGCAATCCTGATGATTTTGACTTCGTGCTTGATCTCAACCAACCGGGTGCACCATCTATCAATCAGGTAACCGATGATCAAGGGCATTATCATGAATCCGGCTATCCAACAAATAGCAATAGCTTCTTTTTAACGGGTGATGGGCCGGCAAACGGTAAAGTCATCTTGAAGCTTTATGATAGTGACGGCAATCAGGTTAAAAATTTCAAAGGAGAACCTTTGGAGTGGACGGCTGACGTTTCCGATACCGGTTCATGGTCGGTTGAAACAGGTGATATTGGCCACCTTAACCCACCGCTGAAAGATGGCGAATATAATTTCAGGGCAGATGGGATTGACGATAAGGGTACAAAGACAATACCATCAGGCACACATACACTTGACCGTGATACGCAACCACCAGCAACACCTGACGCTCCTAAAGCAGAAGATAATGTTGGCGACAGGCGCGGAGAAATAACCGATAACACGACCACCGATGATGATACACCAACATTGTCTGGCAATGGCAAATCCGGTGAAGTCGTCAATATTTATGATAATGGTCATGCCGAGCCGATTGGGCAAACAGTCGTCGGAGAAGACGGTAAATGGACATGGACGCCCACCACACCGCTTGAAAGTGGTGAGCATAGTTTAACAACAACATTGACTGACGCCGCCGGAAACAAAAGCGACCCGAGCGCGCCTCTTAAGGTAACCGTTGATACATCGGATGTTCATGTGGTGATTGATGGCGCTCATGACAATGAAGGGTCTATTCAGGATGACATTGGCAATAAAGGCATTACCGATGATCGTAGCCCAACATTGTTTGGCCGTGGCACAAAGGGACAATCTGTTATCATTACCGATGAAAACGGTAAACAATACGGTCCAGTTATAGTTGATGATGACGGAAACTGGCAATTGGAGCTTAAAGACCAGGCCGGTGATGGGCAGGAAGTTACGCACCAGTATACAGCAACAATTACCAATGCTGCAGGTAATAAACAAACAGCCCAGTTTGAACTGACAATTGATACAAAAGCACCTGACGCGCCAACGATTGGTAAAGTTATCGACAATGTCGGCAATGATACCACTGATGGTAATCGGGAATTACATAATGGTGATACGACAGATGATTCAACACCCACCTTCCAAGGTAAGGGAACACCTGGAAATACAATTAAATTATATGATAACGGAAAGGTTGTTGGTGAAACAGTCATTAAAGATGATGGCACGTGGAGTGTCACACCAAAAAATCCGGTCAATGGCTCATCAGATAAACACGATTTCACTGTAACAGAAACCGATCCTGTCGGGAATGAAAGTAAACCATCGGATAAATTCGGTCTTGGTTTCGACTTTGATCCCGTGCCGGAGTTGGGGGGAAGCGATGAGGTTGATGTTTATGACGACCAGGGAACGATAACTGGTTCCTACCGCAAGGGAGAATGGGCAACCCGTGAAGGATTGCACGGAAGCACGGTTGTTATCACCGATGATACAACGCCAACGTTAAAAGGGCAGTTGCCGCAGCAATTATTAAATTCAGGCAAAATTTCGTTCATCAATATTTATGATAACGGCACATTGCTTACCAAGATTCCTGTCAGTAGTGACGGGCATTGGGAATATACGCCGACATTGACAACAGGCAACCAACATAAGTTTGAAGTGGCTTATGAAAATAAAGCCGGTGTCGAAGGGGCTCGAACATCATTTCCATTCATTTTGGATTCTTCTCCTGTTGGACAAACTTCAATCGATTCAGCAACTGTAGGGCAAGATAAAACGGCCTATACATGGGATAGTCCGACAAAAGAAAACCTCTTCCATTTGAACGGTAAAGCGCCGGCTAATTCTACTGTTACGGTTTATTTGAAAAATGAACATGGCGATGTTGTTCATACATTTAATACAACCAAAAGTGACGGTACTGGCCATTGGAGTTTAGATACAGATCTGAGTACGGTAACAACGGCCTTGCGCAGTGCCAATCTGGCCGATGGACGCTATAGCTTTGTTGCTGACGCCAGAAATGATGCGGGTGCCGTTGGTGCGCCATCTGGCGATAATTGGATTGATCGTGATACGAGTGCACCGGTAAAGCCCGATATAATCAGTGCAGAAGACCAGTCGGGTGATAAAACTGGTCCTATTACCGAAGGGCAAACTACCGATGAAGATTTACCGCATTTGTCAGGGAAAGGTGAACGCAATAGTGTTGTAACGATCTATGATAATGGTGCAGCAATCGGCACAACCACAACTGATGGTAATGGCGATTGGTCGTGGACGCCCGATACAAAACTAACGGGGAAAAATCATAGTTTAACCACGACGATAACAGATGCCGCCGGCAATGTTAGTGACCATAGTGATCCGCTAAATTTCTTCCTTGATACGGTGAAACCAGACGTTAAAATTGACTACGCTGTTGATGATTACAATAAAACAGCAAAGCATATCGGCAATGGTGGAGTGACCAATGATGCGACACCAACATTACACGGACGTGGCACTGCGGGTCAAACAATCACTATTTTGGATAAGACAACCGGTTCATCATGGACAACGGTTATTGGGAGTGATGGTAACTGGCAATTGCAACTGCCAGAGCAACAACAGACAGGGCATGAGATTGAACACGAATATATTGCCTCATTTATCAATGCCGCTGGTAACAAGGTTGAATCAAGCTTCAAATTGAAAATTGATACGGCTGCCCCCGACACACCAAAAATTGAAAAAGTGATTGATAATGTTGGTAATGACCCAACATTATACCCTGACGGAAGCCGTGAACTTCATACGTCTGATATTACGGACGACTCTACGCCGACCTTCTATGGTAAGGGGACGCCTGGCGATATTATCAAGCTTTACAACGACAAACAGTTGATTGGCCAAAGTGTTGTCAAGGGTGATGGTACGTGGTCTGTTTCGCCGAGTAAGGAACTTACCGATGATGCAGAGAGTAGCCCAACCAAATATACTTTCCACGTTACAGAAACTGACTCTGTCGGCAATGAAAGTGCGCCTTCCAATCCTTTTGACCTTTATATCGATCGTACGCCACCAGTCCTTGATGATAGCACCATTAAGCTTGTCGATAACAAGGAAGCGTTCACTGGCGAGTATAAAGACTGGGTTGAGATAGATGACGGCAATGGTGGCAAAATCAAGCTAACCAATGATGATACGCCAACCTTTAGTGGCCGTACGATATCAAGCGATACAAAATCAATTAATATCTATGATAAAGTTGATGGGGTGCTTAAGCTTATAGGCACGGCCGATGTCAACCAAAATGGTGATTGGCATTGGGAACCCAAAACTGATGAAACCGGACATGGGCTTAAAAACGGTTATCATGAATTGATAGCCCGTCCGGTTGATGCAGCCGGCAATGAAGGGCAGCCAACACCTGCCTATCGCTTTATCGTTGATAATACTACGCCACAAGGCGGTTTAGGCAGCGATGTTGGCTTATGGGATGATGAAGGCAAGGAAACCGGCGAGTTTGATGGCGCGCAAGGGAGCACGCCGTGGCATACAAATGATGCCAATGTCAAAGTGACTGATGATAAAACACCTGAGGTAAAGGGTAAATTGCCTGCCGGCAGCGATGTGACCAAGGTTCACATCTATGTTGATGATACATTGGCTGCCGTTGCCAATGTGGACCATGATGGTAACTGGTCATATACGCCGAAACTTAGCTCTGGTAATCATAAAATTGAAGCGCGCCCCGCTGATGACGCAGGCAACGAGTCAACAGGGCATGTCTGGCAATTTAACATTGTTGGTGCTGCACCGGGTATGCCAGCCATTACCGGTATATACAATAATTCGGATCCTCATTCGGATGAAAAGTTCATTGATAAGAACCAATTTACCAATGACGCAACACCTGTGATAAGAGGGACAGGGGACGCTGGTTCTTTCATCAATATCTATGTCAATAATATTCTTGTTGCACAAAATATTCGTGTCGGAAATGATGGTCGTTGGTCAGTTGAAATTGATCCTTCGATCAAAAACATTTTGCCCAATGGAGAAAGCTGGAAAATCCAAGCATCGGCCTATGATGCCGCCATTCAAGAAAGTGATAGAACAGCGCCATGGGCTATCAATGTTGATACGTTAAAGCCGGTTAATACCGTTGCACCAACCGTGACGGATCATGCCGGTGACAAGACTGGGCCAGTCAATAGCGATGAAACAATTGATGATCGCTCGCCTACAATTTCTGGCAAAGCAGCCGAAGGCAATGTTGATGTTACCATTTATGACAATGGCCATGCAATTGCGACAGTCCATGCTGACGGTGAAGGCAATTGGAGTTATACGCCGACAAATTTGAGTGGTACAGACCACAGCATTACTACCAGATATACTGATAAAGCTGGCAATATCAGTGACGAAAGTCCTGCCTTGCCGTTCAAGATCGATACAACCAATGTTGAAGTTTCTATCCTTTATGCTGTTGATGATGAAGGGCGCATTCGGGACAATATTGCCAATACAAATTCTACCGATGACAACACCCCTCAACTCATTGGTAAAACAAGTCCGAATACAGTTGTCACCATTAAAGAGGGTGACAATGTTCTTGCGACCGTAACATCGGATGGATTTGGCAACTGGTCGTATCAACTACCTGTCCAGTCTAACGGTACACATACCTATACAGCCACGGTTGTAGGCAAGAATGGTAATGAAAGTTCTGCCAATTTCCAGATTAATATTGATAACACAAAACCAGCCGCACCAGTTATTACCCGCGTTGAAGATGATGTTCCGCTTGATACTGACGATCTTGCCAATGGTACCAAGACCAATGATACCACACCGACGTTCCATGGTACTGGTAACAATGGTGATACGATTACCATTTACGATCAGGCAGATGATGGCACTTTGACAGAAATTGGCAAGGCTGTTGTTTCCAATGGCGAGTGGGTTATCACCGTCAATGAACTTTCAAAGGGGGTACACCATTTCAAGCTGCAAGCAACCAACAAGCTTGGGGCTGATAGTGCCACAATGACCGATTATCAATTAACGGTCCAAACAGATACACCACAACAAACAGCAACATTGGTTGGTATAACGCAGGATCTTGGCTCAAGCGATCATGATTTTATAACAAGCGATAATACACTTGTGTTCAAATTTGCTGTGAGCGCGCCATTGCCTGCCGGTTACAAGGTGCAAGCATGGGTGGATGGTGCCTGGCATGATGCAACACTTGGTGAGGATGGTTTGTGGTATTATGACCATACCGCCCATGCATTATCCAATCAGGTCTATTCAATCATGGGGCGTGTTGTTGATGATGCCGGCAATGTCAAGGTTGGTCCAGCACAAGACGTAACAATCGACACAACGGCTCCAACAGGCGGCAGCTATAGCATCACCATTGATAGCTTTACCGACGATGTCAATGAAAGCGGTGGTTTTAAAAACCGTTTAAGCGGTGAAGTCACCAATGACAATACACCGATATTGAACGGGCGTACCACTGGTATGACTGATGGTGATTATATTACCGTACAGGTTAAAATTAATGGTGAGTGGGTTTCAATCGGCACAACCACGGTTGATAGCTCGGGCAATTGGAAATTTGCTCTGGCTGGCATACCGGGCGGCGTAGCCAAAGACCATCTTGATGATGGATATCATGAATTTAGAGGTGTTATCACCGATAAAGCGGGTAACCTTGGAACGGCGTCATCCGGTTTTGGTATGGATGTTGAGACAACGCCGCCAGCTCCAATTGATGAAACGAAAAATCTTGACCTTTATGACGATCAACGGCCAGATGTAGGCACCATTCACCGTGATGCGACGACAGATGATAGTCGGCCAACATTGTCAGGCTCGGCACAATCGGTTGACCCGAAAAAGGTCGAGTCCATCAATTTGTATGACAATGGAAAGCTGGTTGGAAACGCCAAAGTCAACAGTGATGGTTCATGGAGTGTTGAGGCCAAATTACCGCTGAAGCAGGGCGTGCATGAATATGTTGCAAGACCAGTCGACCATGCTGGCAATGAGCAATCGCAAGGTACAACTCCTTGGCAGTTCTATTTCCAGGGACATGCCCCTTCAACGCCATCTATTGTCGATGTTGTTGATGACAATAATGAAAGCATCCAGAAAAATGCTGTCACCAGCGATACAGCTCCCGTTGTCAAGGGTACCGGTACGACTGGAACAACAGTATATATCTATGTAGATGGCAATCCGGATCCGGTTGCCCATACAGATGTAAAAAGTGACGGTACATGGGAAATTGCTATTCCTGAATTGTCAAATCCGGCTTCCGATACGCATGGAACATTGCATACAATTAAGGCGAGAGCGCAAGATAAAAGCGGCATATGGAGCCACCCGACGGGCGAATATCCGATTATTGTCGATACAATTGCGCCCGATGCCCCTAATCAGCCTACTGCTACGGACGATAAGGGTGATACAATCACCACCGCGACAGACGACCCGACACCAACCTTGAGTGGTAAGATTGATGATCCGCAGCCTGGCGATAAGGTAATTATCTATCAGGACGGCATCAGGGCTGGCGAAGCTCATGTCAATACAGATGGCACATGGACGTGGACGCCTAAAAATCCGATTTCCAATGGCGCACATAAATTTACAACCTCTGTTACAGATGCAGCTGGTAATGAAAGTGACAAAGGGCCAGAAAAAGATTTCAATGTTGATACAAGCAATAAAGCTATCTGCATCGATTATCTGATTGATGATCAGGCACCGATTGAAACACATATTACCAATAATGGTGCAACCGATGATACAACGCCCAATATTGTTGGTAAGGCATCAGCCAATTCAACTGTTGTTTTGACCTATACCGATAAAAATGGCAATGTTCATGCACTTGGCACTGTCACAGCAGATAGTGAAGGCAATTGGTCTTATCAGGTGACTGATAGCCAGAAATTTGCCGAAGGGCATTACATTATCAATGCTGAGGTTACCAGCGATTCCGGTAAAAAATCATCAGCCCAGTTTGGCTTTGATGTCCAACTGACCAATAATCATATTCCGACAATAACAAATATTGGCGATGATGTTGGGGCGATACAGAATGATCTTTCATCTGGCGATGTTACAGATGATACCACGCCGACAATTTATGGTAACAATGCCATTCCTTTTAGCAAAGTCAATGTTTACGACACTTATGAAGATGGCACAGCGAAATTGTTGGGCACAGTCATAGCCGATGGAGATGGTCATTGGAATTACACGCCAACATCACCGCTTCCTGAAGGTAAACATCACTTTACAGCAAAAACAGTTGATGAGGTTGGTAATGAAAGTACCGCTTCATCGGGGTATGATGTGGTTGTTGATATTACCCCACCACAGCCAATAGACGATGACTCATTGTCTGTTATTGATGATGTTGCAAAATATCCGGGCGATTTCACCGGTAAGCTTGCCAATGGACAATACACCAATGACAACCGGCCGGAATATACCGGTAAGGCACCATTGGATACCAAACAGGTCAATGTCTATGATAATGGGAAATATATCGGCTCCACTACGGTTAATGGCGATGGTACATGGTCATTTACACCACCAGCAGATAAGCCACTTGGTGAAGGCAAGCATACATATACGGCACGTCCAGTTGATGCATCAGGTAATGAAGGAACAGACTGTCAGGGAACAGAATTTATTGTCGATACAAAAGCACCAAATGCCATACCTTCCATTGCCGGTGTTTTGACAGATACTGGTGCGTCTGACCACGATTTTATAACCAGTACCAATGACCCGACAATTCTGGTCAATGTCGATAAGCCATTGAATGCCGATGAACATGTTGAGATATCCTTGGACGGTGGTTTAACGTGGCAACGTGCAACATATAACAGTGATACCAACCAATATTACTATTCTGTGCAGCACGGACATGAATTGTCCGACAATACTTATGACGTGCGCGCACGCGTGGTTGATAATGCCGGTAACGCGAGCCGTGAAGCCCAGCAATATGTTGTCATTGATACAAAGGCCCCCAATGATGGCTATACGGTCACAATCAACAGTTACTATGATGATGTTGATGAAAATGTCGGGGAATTTCCTGACAATAGCCTGACCAACGACACCTCGCCATTATTGAAGGGAAAAGTGACCGGTGCTGTTGATAGCGATGTTATCAATCTTTATTCGGTTGATGACAATGGAAACAGAACACTTGTTGCGCGCAACATTCATCTGACAAAAAATGCTGACGGAAGCTACAATTGGCAATATCAGCTGACAAATCTTGCTGAAGGCAAATATAGTTATGTTGCAGTGGTTGCCGATGCGGCGGGTAATGCTGGCAAGGAAAGCAATGTCTTCCACATCAATGTTGATGTAACACCGCCAGTCTGGGGGGATAGCAACAACATTATCGTTTATGACGACCAACAACCAGTTGTCGGCAACATACCGCATAGTGGTGGGCAAACCGACGATAACTATCCAGAAGTGCGTGCTCAACCCGGTACGGTCAGCGGTGCAGAAGGCGGCACAGTTGTGCTTTATGATAATGGTAAGGAGATCGGCCGCGGTGTTGTTAGATCCGATGGTTCTTTTTCAATCTTGCCAACCAAGCCTATTACACCAGGAAATCACAGTTTTACGCTGGAAGCTGTCGATCGTGCGGGTAACCGTGCAAGTCTGAAAGATAGCGAAGGCAATGATGTCAAATGGGATTTCAATTTCTCTGGTCATGCCCCTGGAACCCCAACCATCACCAATGTGATTGACAATTATAACAATCCCGATGGGCAACCCATTTACCTACAAAAGGGTCAATCAACAGATGATCCGCAACCTGTATTACGTGGTATGGGAACCGTTGGCACAATTGTGCATATTTATTGCAATAACAATAAAATAGGCGATGTAACGGTTGGCAAAGATGGGTCTTGGGAATTTAAAATACCAAACCAATATGCGTTTACCGATACGTCAGCTGATAAAAATGGTACTGGTTATGCCTTTACCGTACAGGCTGAAGATGCCAATCACACACTTAGCGGCATGACGGGAGAATATGCGGTTGTTTACAACAATGCATTTCCTGAAAAGCCAGATGTTCCTACTTTAACGAGCGATCAGGCTCCAAATACAGGTTCCATATCCGGCACAACGGTCGATTCAACACCAACTGTAAGCGGTACGGTCAAGAACGCGAAACCGCATGACAAGGTCAATATCTACGATAATGGCAATAAAATAGGTGAAACAGAAGTTGGTACAGATGGTAAATGGACATGGACACCGGATACACCATTAAAAGAAGGTGACCATAAAATTACTACCAGTGTGACCAATGCTGCCGGCAATGAAAGTCCAAAGAGCGACGAGACCGATGTGGCTGTTGACACCAGCAGTGTCGCTGTTAGCATTCTCTATATTGTTGATAATGTTGAGGGTAAAACTGGTCATATAGCTGATGGTGGTATCACCAATGATACGACACCAGAATTGTTTGGCCATTCCTCAGCCAATGCCAAAATTGACATTTATCAGGATGTTAACAATATCCGCACACTGATTGGTTCTGTCGTTGCTGATAATAGTGGAAACTGGTCATTCCAGTGGCCAGACAGCAATAAATTGTCTGATGGTAACCAAAAGATTGTTGCTGTTGCAACGGCTGTTAATAACACCACGGCTGAAGACAGTTTTGCTATCAATGTTGATACGCAGAATAATTATGTTCCAACCATTGATAGTGCTACGGATGATGTCGGTATTGTGCAGTCGAATTCGCTGGTTTCAGGGGCTGTCAGTGATGATACAACCCCAACTTTGCGTGGCCATGGTGCGGAGCCAAACGGTTGGGTCAATATTTATGAAACGCGAAGAGATGGGCAAGTCCATCTGATTGATACTGTTCGTGCCAACAGTGCTGGTTATTGGGAATATACGGTGCAAAGCCCATTGCCGGAAGGAGAACACAAATTCTTCGCAACATCGGTTGATGCTGCTGGCAATGAAAGTGGGCATTCGAACGAGTTTGACTATACAATTGATATAACAGCGCCAAATGCGCTTGATTCAAATTCGCTCAATCTGGTTGATGATGTTCCTGAAATTACTGGCACCATCAATGGCTTTACCAATGATAATCAGCCAACATATAGCGGATTGGCAAATGCCGATACGAAGAAAGTTTACATCTATGACAAGGGTGTAAAAATTGCTGAAGTTGATGTTGTTGAAAACAATGGCACCTATACATGGTCATATACGCCGCCGACAGCATTGGGTGATGGAACGCACGAGTTTCAGGCAAAGCCGGTTGATAGTGTTGGCAATATAGGTCCTTCAACCTCGTCATGGGAATTTACGGTTGCAACAGGCGATATTGCTAAAACGGTGCAGATCGACAGTATTACCGAAGATACTGGTCTTAGTTCCACAGACTTTGTGACCAGTGATAGACAGCCAACAATTTATGCAACCGTATCACAAGCGCTCAACAGCGACATGGGCGAGAAAGTGCAGTTCAATATTGGTGGTCAGTGGTATGATGCCTCTTATGACAGCAATAGCGGCAAATACTTCTTCAAGCCTGCTGTTCCACTGGTAGGAGAAAATGATAGCGGGGAATTTAGTGTTAAAGCACGTATCATAGATAATGCTGGACGTACATCGGCTCTATCATCGCATTTTATCGTGATCGACAGTACGCCACCAACTGGTTCGATAACTTTGGATAAAATCTATGACGATGTTGGTCTCATTGAAGGTGAATTCAAAAGTGGTGTCCATACCGATGATCGAACACCGGAGTTAAGAGGTACTGTGCAAAGCGCACAAGGTGGAGATTACATTGTTATCTATCTTGCCGACGAACATGGCAATATCCTGAAAGATGCATCTGGCCAACCCATTAAACTTGGTACAACTACTCCAAATGGTACAAATTGGTCATGTCAAATCCATCTTGATTCTGCCAACTATCCAGATGATAAATCATACTATTTTGTTGCTGTGCTGGAAGATTCTGCCGGTAATCAGGGGCCAAAGTCGGATAGCTTCAATTTGTGGCTATCAACACAAGGACCAAAATGGGTTATACCAAATGATCCGTCAGATCCACATTATATCGATCCTTATAACGTATTTGACGATCAGGCACCGGATACAGGATATCTTCAAAATGGTGCCGTCACTGATGACAATACGCCAACGGTGCGCGGCGTTTCGGGGTCCCTTGATCCGGCAACAGTCGATCGCGTTCTGCTTTATGACGGAGATCCGAACGACAAGAACGCGAAACCAATTGGTAGTGGGATTGTTAGGGATGATGGTTCGTGGGAGGTTGAGCCATCAACACCATTGATGCCTGGTCACCACCACTTTTATGTTGTGCCAGTCAATAAGGCTGGTGTTATTGGTGAAAAAAATGCCAAAGAATTTGATTTCGATCTTATAGGAAATGCGCCAGGTACACCATCTATTACGCAGGTTCTGGATGATCGTGATCCAAATGTTGCATTCCCTGCAAATCAGATACAGAAAAACCAGATAACTGGTGATAAGTCGCCAACAATTAATGGTACAGGTACCAAGGGTGCCACCGTTAATATCTTTGTTGATGATGCTGATACGCCTGTCAGAAGCGTTACCGTTGACGACAAGGGTAATTGGTCGTGCATCTTGCCGGATTTGAGTGATGGCAAACATAATATCTGGGTGCAGGCTGTCGATAAGCAGGGCACTAAGAGTTCTCCCACCGCTTATTATCCTATCATTGTCGACACAACGCCGCCTAATTCAACAGCGCGTCCTGATATAACAAGTGATGTTGACCCGACACATGGTAAAATTGCCGGTGCAGACACACAAACCGCCAGCACCAATGACACCACACCTACCTTCTCCGGCAAGTTAGAAAAATGGGATACTGGTGATGTTGTAACTGTTTATGATGGCGATGTGGCCATTGGCCATACCAGTGTCAATTCTGATGGTACGTGGACTTGGACACCAACGATGCCGATGAAGGAAGGTGACCATAAGTTTACAACCACGGTTAAAGACGTTGCTGGTAATGAAAGTACCAAAGGTTTGGCGACCACTGTTACCATTGGCAATACAGCAAACAATGTTACTGTCGATGGAGCAGTTGACGACCAAGCACCGATAATGGGAAATGTTGCGAATGGTGGCTCTACCGATGATACAACACCAGAACTTTATGGTCGCGCGCCAAACGGATCTGTTGTTACAGTCTATTCGGATAACACAAAGAGTACTGTATTGGGCCAATTTAACGTTGGTACCGATGGAAAATGGAATATGGTTCTGCCGCAACAGGCAAATGGTAGCCATAACTATTATGTTGAAGCAAAAGATCAATCAGGCAATGTTATTGGACATCAGGATTTTGCCCTGACGATTAATAGCGGTGCATTTGCTGCGCCGACCATTACTGGTGTTACCGATGATGTCGGGCTTTATCAGGGAACAATTGCCCAAAACGGATATACCGATGATACCAATCCGACAATAATTGGTACCGCACCAGCCAATAGCATGGTTATCATCTATAATAATGGCGTGGAACTGGGGCGTGTCTATGCCGATAAGGATGGCAATTGGTCCTATACAACTGGCGCAATGCTACCTGAAGGTCATTGTTCGTTTACAGCGGTGGCGCAAAACAGTGTTGGTACGATAAGTGACAAGTCAAATAGCTACGATATCAATGTCGATGTTACGGCACCACCACAAATTACCGATCAGATTGTGCAGGACAATGTATTGCCAAATGACAATAATGGCAGCGCTGGCCCAAGTATTATAACGGTGGAACAAGATGGTGTTACCAATGATGCAACGCCAATATTTAGTGGTACAGCATCAACGGATGCCAAAGTTGTTCGTATTTATGACAATAACAAGTTTATTGCAGAAGTACTGGTAAATGGTGACCACACTTGGTCGTGGGAAGCGCAAAACCGCAACTCAGATCAACCCTTGGCCGATGGAAAACATGCATTGACTGCCCGTGCAGTTGATGCTGCCGGCAATGAAGGACCAGCCTCTAAAGCACAGGCATTTACCGTTGATACGCACGTTCCAACAGCAACAGCAGCTTTGGAAAGTATCACCGATGATACAGGCTTTGATAACACGGACTTTATCACACAAGACAAACAATTATTGTTTACGGCAAATGTATCAGGAACAATAACAAGTACGGATAGAGTGCAGGCTTTTGTCAATGGTGCATGGCAAAATATGACCTATAACAGCCAGAATGGAAAGTGGGAGCTTGATTGGCGTAATGGACCGGCACTTGATGATGGTACCTATAATATTAAAACCCGCGTCATTTCCAGCACTGGTCAGACAGGTGGGGAAACAACCACCAAGGTGATTATCGATAGCGATGGTTCATCGCAATATGCCACTTTTGACTATTTCACCAATAGCAAGGGCGACAATAAGATATTCCACAGTGGTGATTATGTTAACGACCGTACAGCCATTTTACATGGCAAGCTTAGTGGCCAACTTGCAAATCTTGAAGATGGCGCAAAAATTGGTATCTACCGCGATCATGTTCTATTAGGTTATGTCAACAAGTCCGATATTGCCGCTGATGGAACATTTAAATTCGCACTTCCGGTAAATAGCCTGACAGATCATCACAGTTATATCTATAAAATGGCTATTGTTTCAGCCTCTGGATATGTTGGAGATGTTCATAGTTCAATGGAGGTTCGGGTTGACACGACAGGTTCACCGAATGTGCCAAATTATGGGGCTTCCAACCAAGGACCAAGAGACACATCAATCACCCAATCGGTTGCATTGGATAATAATGGTGAGTGGCAGGTTGTTTCAAATTCCAATGTTTGGATATTCCGCAATGATGGAACAACATCCAATATATATCTTAATTATCAGGCTGGTATCAATAATGGTAATGTGGGTGATTATTGGTTTGAGCCGAATTACTTCGGCTCGTACACCATGGCCGATTATAACCATGACGGTTATATTGATATTTGGACCACGAAATCACGCTATTCCAATGGCACGACAGCAGCCTATGTTGGAACCGGCGATAACCAATGGAACTATATAGAACTGCCTTATCAAAACATGGTCAATGGGCAGTATATTGAAAATCACTTGGGCGGTATTGCTACTCTTGATATCAATGGTGATGGATATTTGGATGTCATTCAAGGTGACTCCGGTACAGACTCGGGGTCCGTTTTCTTAAACCGTGGCACCAGTGGTCCGGGAACATTGACCGCCGATCAATTTATCGGTCTTGGTAAGGGCTTTGGTCCAAATCAAACGCCATTAATGGCCGGTTTTATGACAGATCACCATGTTTCCGCGGTTGATCTTGATAATAACGGAACGATCGACTTTGCAGGAAATGGTGCGCGTGCCATTGATCCGAATAGTGCCTGGGATCCTCTTTGGTATCAATTGTTAACGATGAAAAATGACGGTACGACCAAGGCCGATGGTTCCAACTGGTCAAATGGTCAGTCTTTCCCTCTGGCATTTCCAAGTTACGGTAATAATTCCGATGACGGATTTGACAAGGATACGTGGGGCGATACCATTTCCATGACATGGGCCGATTATAACGGCGATGGATATATGGATTTGTTCTTGTCCAAAAACCGCGGCACAAACCCGCTGGAAAGCCAAATCTTCTATAATACTGGTGATGGTTCGGGCAATTTGCGCTCGGCTCAGAAGTTTGGTGACTATGTTGACGGGCGTTGGTCTGTTGCTATCGACTGGGATCATGATGGCAAAATGGACATTATCGAATTGCCCGGCATGAATGGTAATGCCAAAGATATCACATGGTGGCACAATTCTGGTAGAGTGGATTTATCGAACAATGTCATCTGGGATTCTGCAACATCAACAAACCAAACCTATAGCATCTTTGGCGATAAAGGTGGGCGGCTTGCCAGTGCCGATGGTGATGTGATCCCTAAAAATGTTTCGGGCATTTATGGTGCCAGCATCGTTGATTACGACTGGGATGGCGCACTTGACCTTACCGTGCAGCGTGATGCCACACAAAAATCCTTGATCTTAGTGAATAAAAACAAGGTCAATTACGGTGAATCGCTCCATCTGCGCATTACCGATAAGGATGGTGCCAACGTCTTTTACAACAACACTGTTCAACTTTATAATTCTCATGGTGAACTTGTTGCCTCGCAAATCATCAATCCTCAAGGTGGTATTGGCACATCGGACAATACTGGTTTGGTACATTTCTACGGTTTGAAGAAAGACGAGACCTATTCGGTCGTCCTGTTGCGCAATACCAATGGGCAGTCCAATGACATTGGTGGTTTGCATCAAACCGGCTCGGGGGATCATGTCAATACGATTGAAAACTACAATTCATCTTGGAGTGGCTTGAAAGCTGTTGAAGCCGACCATGCCTACATTTTGAATGGTAACAGGGATAATGACATTGTAACCACAGGTGCTGGTAATGGAAATGCCGGAACAGCAGGTTATAGACCAGGCCTTGTTGGTACTGGTTATAATGACCTGTTTACCGCGGAAGCCGGCAGCCAAAGCTATTCCGGTGGCGGTGGTTGGCATAGTGATGATAGTGAAAAATACTGGCAGTCCAAGGGTGGCGCCGATATAGTTGATTTTGGCAAATCCGATAAAGGTATTACCGTTGATCTAAGCCAGACTGGCTATCAGTCCACCGGCTTCAACAACGCCAAGTTCAACGATATTGAAGGTATTTACGGTAGCCGCTACGATGATACGTTAACGGGTAACGACGGCGACAATATTTTTGATGGGCGTGGCGGTAACGATACCTATCATTTGGAAAAAGGTGGGCAGGATCTTCTATTGTTCCGTCTTCTTCAGGGGCAGGAGTCTGATGCGACCGGTGGCAATGGTAGCGACACGGTTTATGGCTTCCATGTTGGTCCTTATGGAATTGCAGGTAACAGAAGTGACATAGACACCGATAGCGACCGCATTGACGTAAAAGACCTGCTAATAGGCTACCGTTCCGACGCCGATGGTGCAGCCCATTTTGATAGCGATAATAAGGCCAATATAGATTGGGGCGACAATATAAAGGACTTTTTGTCTACCCGTGTCGAAAATGGCAATACTATTATCAGCATCGATAGGGACGGCAAAAACGGCTCAATGCAGTTTACCGATCTATTAACGCTCAATAACGTTGACACCACTTTGGAAACGTTACTCGCAAATCATCAAATCATTGTCGGATGATGTCATTAAGGTGGCGTATTTTTAAAATCCGCCACCGCTTTTTCAATCCATGAATATCGGTTGTTAGCTGGAAAAAATGGAGAGGCGAATTGCTTGATCTTAGGCGTGCAAAAAGAATTGCTGTCATAGGTGGGGGGATTGCAGGTTGGTTTGCAGCGCTCATGCTACGACGGGTATTTAACCCTCAAGTGGAGGTTATCGTTTTCGATGTTCTCTCCCATAATGCTATTGCCGATGGTGAAGGGGGACTCGTTAATTTTATCAATGGGTTGCAACGTGCATCCATTGATTTTGATGATTTTATGCAAGTTACCGGTGCCAGTTTCAAAATGGGCACCGAGTTTTGTGGTTGGCGCAATGGTGGTGCGGACGATATTTATTATCACCTTTATCCCGCACATGATGACCATGTAGAGGAGCTTGATTACCATTTTCATGGTATCTGGCCCTATTTGGCGATGCGCATAGCAACTCAAGCACCGCTTGATAGCTTTATGCCAGGTTTCTCGCTTATCCGTAGTGGTGCATCACCGATTGAAGCCAAGGCCGTGTTTAATCTGCACCGAAGTGGTGTTCTGCCAACATTGCATTTCAAACGCGGCAAAGTAGTAGAATATCTGAAAAATCTTGCACAAAAACGCCAGATTACTGTTCGGGATCAACAAGTGGATGACGTTGTCGTCAACGAAAAAGGGTTTGCAACTGCGCTTAAGCTGCAGGGGGGTAATGATCTTGCAATTGATTTCCTGATTGATGCAAGTGGCATGAAGCGCTTTGTTATTGGAGAAAAGTTCAAAGCAAAATGGTTATCCTATTCCGCGTGTCTTTTGCAGGATAGGGCAGTTGCCTTTAACACCCCCAATATAAGCCGTATACCAGCTCTTGTAACGCGGTCTCTTGCCATGAAAGCTGGTTATTTGTGGCAGGTTACCTTGCGGGATAACATATCCAATATTTGCGTCTATTCCAGCAAATATGCCGATGAGGCGGCGATAAAACAAGAGATTGCACAAAGGCTGGGAACGCCAATTGATAAGACATCTTCCTTGTCTTTCACACCCGGTAATTTTGAAGATGCTTGGGTCAACAATGTCGTCGCACTGGGGAAATCTTCTGGATATATCGAGCCATTGGAAGCAACATCAATCGGGCAATTGATGCTTGCGCTTAGCCATTTGGAAAATGCTTTGATCGATTGTCATGGCATTATCTGTCACCAAACAATAGCAGCGTTTAACCGTGGCAATTTTGAAAGTTGGATGAAAGCGGCCGATTTTGTCCGTATGCATTATGATGGCGGGCGCAATGACAGCGCATTTTGGCGTGCAGCAAATGCGGCAAAGCGGTCTATCTATTATGCAGACATGAAATCATGTTTTCAGCAGCGTTTGCCACGCCCTATTGATATTGAAGCCTATGGTTCATCTGGTTGGCAATCTCTGTTTCATATCATTGACTGGCTGTTTGTGGCTGCACCTTTGGGCATCATAACGCCTCAGGCGGCAATGGCTGATCTTAATTCTCTTAACCCCACAATACGGCAACGCATGGAGCAATATGGGCGGGAAATTATGCGCCAGAAAAGCGGTCATGCTTCTATGTCTGGGCAAAACTATCATTCCTATTTTCAGGCACAAGCGCAATCATTGCCATGGCAAGACGCAGCCAGAATAGCGAATTTATCGCAATACGGTTTTGGTGAAACAGGGGAGACTTTGCGTGCCAAAGAACGTTAATGTTTATCATCACACATTCAAATTTATCAGATCCAGTGGGAATTTTATAAAATTTAGTGGGAAATTTATAAAACGCTATGGGGATTTTATAAAGCGGAACTGGGATTTTATAAAACAAAGTGGTGCGTTTATAAAACGATATGGCATTTATCTCGGGGTACTGTCACTGGAAGCGTGTAGTGGCACAGCATCTGAGCCGCGTATTGTGCGACACCACCCAGCGCCAATGCTAAATGCAGCAAAAAATGATGCCCCATCAACCGCTGCGGCTGTATCGGTTTCACCAGAGCATACAGATGCTATTAATAAAAAATCGGCAGATAAAATCATGCCGCCGCCGGCAATGACTGCTGAACCGCCGGTTGTTACTGGTGGGCAGAAGGCACTTTCAGCCAATGACAAAACTATGCCGATTAAAACAATTGGTGTGAATGGTATCAACCTAAAGGATTCTATCGGTATTGCACTGGCGCGCCACCCCGATATTGGCCGCGCCAATGCGGTTGTTGCACAAGGCAAAGCGCAAATTGCTATCGAGCGCGCGGCTTGGTATCCAACGCTGCAATATAGCGTCAATCCCGGTTACAACCGTTATTATTCAGGTTCAAACAGAAATAATGATGACAATGGCAATGTACGTGGAACGGTTGGCGCATCGCAATTGCTCTATGATTTTGGGCGCACCTCAAGCCGTATAGCTGCCGCCAAGGCCACCAATGAAAAACAAATGCATCAACTCTCCAGTACGATGGAAGATGTTGCGCAAAATATGGCCAATATTTTTATAGAACTTTCTGCCGCGCAAGATTTGATTGCTGCGGCAACACATGAAAACAATCTTCTTCGCGATACACGCGACAAAATTGCACAACGCGTCAAAGCTGGTTTGTCTGATGCCTCGGACCTTAATCAGGCAGAAGTGGGTATGCAACGTGCCAAGTCGGATCTTTTGCAAGCAACAACACGGTTTGATGTTGCGGCTGGAAAATTTGCGCAAATTACCGGTTTTCGCCCTACGAGAGTGGCAACACTTGCCGAAACAACCCGTTTTATGGATAGTATGAGCAATGGTAAGGGCGATGTGGACCATACACCTGCCGTACTTGCCGCAGAAGCAGAAGTTAGAGCATCACAACAAAGAGTGCGCACTGCAAAAGCTGACCGTTTCCCGTCTATTAGTCTGGGCGTAAGCCAGTCAGGGGCAACAGGACAAAGAAATGCTACCAATGATAGCACCTTTGTTGGTTTGCAGTTAAGCGGACAAATATCCACTGGTAAGCGCGAAAAATATCAGATTGAAGCTGCAGAAGCAGAATTAAGGGCAGCCCGTCAGGCGCGCGATAATGAACAATTGGTTTCGCGCACCACTCAAGGTTCAGCCGAAACAGAAGAAAGAGGTGCAGCAGCGCGTATGGATAATGCCAAACAGATGATGGATCTGTCCCTTTCTTCACGGGATCTCTATTGGCAACAATACACGCTTAATAAGCGCCCTTTGACCGATGTTATCAATGCCGAGCGCGATACGTTTATGGCAGAAAGCGACCATATTACAGCCATTTCTGATCGCTTATACGCAAAAATCAAAGCCTATTATGCCGTGGGGCAATTGGTTTCTCGTTTGCGTGAGCGTGTTTAAGAGTTTTTATCATTATGACAAGTTTTCATACCAGTTCAAACAGGGCTTCAATGCCTCAAAACAACCATGCCGCTCATGCTGCGCGTGAGGAACAAGACGTTCGTGCCACTCGCGACAGACAAGACGTTCGTGCTGCTCGTGAAACCCGCGACAGACAAGATGCCTATGTCGCCGATGATATCCATGCCGTTCATGACGGACAATATGCTGCTGGTGACGCCTATAACGGATATGCTCGACAAGACGTCCATGACGAACAAGCGTCTGCGCAATTATCCGACACATCAGAGAGATCTGTGCAACCGCCTTCAGACAAGATTGATCGTATTGATAATATTACCCCGCCTGACGCGCCGCAGCAACAAGCAGAACCGCAGGCACCAGCCATTGCTAAGTGGGTGGATGTTATTCTACTTGCCGCGCGTCAGCTTAGTATTCCCATTTCTGATGAGCTTGTGCGCAATGCAGCCAAATGGAGTGACCGAGATGTCACCGAACAAGCTATCATTGATATTGCGCTTGCTGCAGGTATGGACGCCACTTTTATTGAAATGTCGACCAATGACATTGCCCCTGTCATGTTGCCTGCAATTATTCAGGTAGATGGTGTTTTAGGTCTTCTGGTTGCCAAGGATGGGGATAATGGCATTGTCAATTTTATTATCAATGACAAGACATTTGAAAAACGAATTTCTTTTAAACAAATAGCCAAACAGAACAAATTAAGATTACTGCTGTTGGAGCGTGATCTGCTTGTTCATGACGACCGTCTTGACGAATATTTGCAAAAAAAGCCTCGCTCATGGTTCAAAGGCATTTTTGTCAGCAATTGGCCAATATTTTTTCAATTGGGGCTAGGCTCTCTTGTCGGTAATTTATTGGCCATTGGAACATCGCTTTTTGCAATGCAGGTTTGGGATAGGGTCGTACCTGGCCGGTCAACCAATACATTGTGGGTATTGGCTTCGGGTGTTGCCATTGCACTGCTGTTGGAGTTCATTCTCAAAACAACACGTGTGGCTGTAACAGACCATTTTGGTAAACAGGCTGACCTAAAGCTTTCTTCAATGTTTTTTACGCGGGTGCTTAATATCCGTAATGACGCACGCCCACGCTCACCGGGAACGTTGATTTCGCAATTGCGCGATCTTGACCAAATGCGTGAGCTATTAACCTCCAGTACATTAGGTGTTTTGATTGATCTGCCTTTTGTTGTTTCATTTCTATTCATTATTTGGATGATTGGCGGCTATGTCGTGTTTGTGCCAATTGCAGCCATTCCCTTTATTGTTATTCCCGGCATCATTGCGCAGCTACCGCTGGCAAAACTGTCTAATGAAGGACTGGAAGAGTCTGCCATGCGCAACGCAATTTTGATGGAGGCCATTTACCGCGCTGAGGATATCAAATTATTGCAGGCTGAACCCCGTTTTCGTCGTATGTGGAATGAGGTGAATAATGTAAGCGGCAAAATCAGTTTGCGCCAAAGAAAAATCGCCGCCATGTTGATGAATTTTTCTCAAACCATTCAACAGGTAGCCTATGTCGGTGTCGTTATTGTTGGTGTTTATGGCATATTGGACGCAAAACTATCCTTTGGTGCCGTGCTTGCTTGCTCTATTCTGACAAGTCGCACCATTGCACCTTTGGCACAAATTCCGGCGATATTGAGCAAGTTACAAAATGCCCGTGTTGGCAAGCGCGGTCTTGATGGCCTTCTCACTTTGCCAGTCGATCATGATACTGATAAAGATTATTATCATAAGCCAATCCTGCTTGGACAATATCAGATGCAAGATGTGGTTTATCTCTATGGGCCACAAGAAAAACCAGCACTTATTGTTCCACGCCTGCATATCAAAGCAGGAGAAAAAATTGCCATTCTTGGTCGTGTTGGTGCTGGAAAATCCACTTTATTGCGTATGCTTGCCGGACTTTCTGAACCGGTGCAGGGCAGAATATTGTTGGATGGAACGCCTATCGGAATGATTGATATTGCCGATATCCGCCGCGATGTCGGTGCAATGTTTCAGGAATCCAGCCTGTTTTACGGAACATTACGCGATAATCTTCTTGCCGCAAATCCAATGGCCAATGATGAGCAAATTCTCAAAGCCATGCATTTATCCTGTGCAGATCAATTGGTGCTCAATCAACCGCATGGGCTTGATTTAAAACTGCGTGAAAGTGGTGTTGGATTATCTGGCGGACAAAAACAAAGCCTTATGTTGGCACGGTTATTTCTGCGTTCACCTCATATTATTCTTCTTGATGAACCAACGGCATCTCTTGATGAAGCAACAGAGGTTGCAGTGCTCAATCGTATGCATTCTTGGCTTGGTAATCGCACATTGATTGTTGCAACACATCGCTATCCTGTCTTGCAACTGGTTGACCGAATTATTGTTGTCGATAATGGGCGCATTGT
The DNA here is from genome assembly GCA_946478235.1 of uncultured Bartonella sp. GTDB lineage: Bacteria > Pseudomonadota > Alphaproteobacteria > Rhizobiales > Rhizobiaceae > Bartonella. The sequence continues at coordinate 101,205 of CAMLBF010000007.1, read as the reverse complement.
GCGTGATGGTCCTAAAGATGAAATATTGGGAGCTTTGTCAGGCAAAACGACTGAAAAAGTAGCGGGTAGCGCGCCAGTGTCTATGCTGCATCAAGGAGCGTTGAAATGAATATCGATGCTCTTGTTAAGGTACGTGGTGTTGCCCAACAATCAAGAACCATTTTATGGATTATTATTGCCATGATGGGCATTTTCCTCGTCTGGTCCTATTTTGCAGTACTCAATGAAGTTGCAATTGGTGAAGGCAAAGTTATGCCCGCGTCCAAAGGTCAAATTATCCAGAATCTGGAAGGTGGTATTCTGGCAGAATTGAATGTACGCGAAGGCGATGAGGTTCAAGAAGGGCAGGTTCTGGCATCGCTTGATCCAGCAAAAGCGAAATCCAATGTCGATGAAACATTAGCAAAAATTGTTGCTTTGCAAGCAAGGGCTGCTCGTCTTAATGCCGAGATTAATAATAAGGATAAAATCACTTATCCATCAGAAATCCGTAACCAGAAAGATGTGATCGACAGGGAAACCGAGCTTTTTTACACCAATCGGCAGGCGTTCAAAGAAAATGTGTTGAACCTCACAGAACAGTTACGCTTGGCACAAAATGAGGTTGAAATTGCCAAACCATTATTAAAAACAGGTGCGGCTAGTGAAGTTGAGGTTCTCAAATTACAACAAAATGCAGCCGAGTTATCATCGCGGCTGGCAGCGACAAAAAACGAGTATTATGTCGCGCTTCGCGGCGATTATACAAAAACCATGGCCGACCTTGAACCATTGTTGAAAGCACGCGATGGTTTGAACGATCAGCTCACCCGTACCGTTATACGCGCGCCCACAAAAGGGATTGTCAAAGATATTCGTATCACAACAATTGGTGGTGTGGTTGCACCAGGTGGCACGTTGATGGAAATCGTTCCTCTTGGGGATCAATTGTTGATCGAGGCAAAGCTTAGTCCACGTGATATAGCCTTCATTCATAAGGATCAGAAAGCAAACGTAAAAATTACTGCTTACGATTCTGCAATATATGGTTCTCTACCTGGATCGGTGCAATTTGTTTCACCGGATTCAATCGAAGATGATGTCGACAAACGTGTCTATTATTATCGCGCTTATATTTTGACCGACCATAGTTATCTGGAAACAAAAGACGGTAAAAAACACCAAATTATTCCGGGAATGGTTGCCACAGCAGAAATTAGCACTGGTGAAAAGACAGTGCTGGACTATCTAATAAAACCACTTAACCGAGCCAAGGAAGCACTGCGTGAGCGGTAATATTGGGGGGCACGTTTAAGGGGTGACATTAAACAACAACCAAAGCACACAAAAATGATGCGTGCCAACGGAATTGTCTATCGGGCATTGAGGGGTAAGATGTTCAATATTGCGGATCTTCTCAAGAAGTCCATTGAAAAGCAGAAGTTGAAGCCCACCTTGGAGGTGCGCCAGCACATTTATGAAAAAGCGCGTATTGTTATCCAAAACAAGTTAAAGGAAATGGACGCGTTGGAGCTGGTGGCGCGCTCTTATATGTTGCAGCTTGAAGCTGCCATTTGTGAGGTGGAAGCATTTTATGTTCTGGAACCAGAATTTTTTGAAATGGAAGATGACAATATAAGCTGTCATTTTGCCTATCACGCCTATTTGCCTGATTATTTCGGCACACGACAAGATGTGACGATTGAAGCAAACAATTTTCTTGGTTTGCCTCAAACCCGCAGTCAAAACCGGCTTGGCTTTAATACGTCCCAGCATGAAAAGAATAATTCTTCAAAAAATACAGAAATAACATTTTTGAGAGGGATATCAGAAGGCCAAAACACTGTTCAGATTTTACCAGAAAATGCCTATCCGGTTGAAAACATCGATAAGGTGCCAAACCGTCCGGATAATCGTGATGTATTTTCACGAGACAATGGGGATTTGCAGGATTTAACCCGTCCGCCTGTTATCAAAGATGATCTGGATCATGGAGGTTTGACAGAACCACATATTGAACCCTTGATGAAAGAGATAGAAGAAGAACTTAACCAGATTAATAAAACGATATTTGATAATAATGCGCCCGAGGTTGAGAATAATCATCTCAAAAACATTGATCGTTTCAAGCCACAGTTAAAGCCTGACGGTGCTGATGCGGTTAATTTTTATGAGCCTTCTAAAGGTAATGTTCCCGACAATAAATCACTGTTGAATGAAACCTCGTTAGAAGGGCAAAAAGCTTCTTCAGGGCGCGTGGCGGAACCAGATACCAAAAATTATGATGATTATCTGACCAAACGGCAGGACGCCGCAACACCGACGTTGTCACAAGATACATCTTCGTCCGTTCTATCGGTGAAATGTGATGGGGATAAAAAGAATGGTTTGGCAATAGGTGCAAATACGCCAATAAATTCCCATGCCCTTAACAATGTGCAAGCGCCTATTGAGAACTTTGAACAGCTTCGCCATACATGGTTGCCTAAAAATAAGATTACAGAAGAACAAGAATATCCATTTTTTATTGAAACGGGTGCGAATAGAATTGATGAAAATGCGCTTTTTGTTGACTCGTCCAATGGGCTGACAAATAATCAATTATCCGAAACGCCCATTGCCAATTTCTCCGATCATGGCACGACAAGAAATGCGGCTATCGCCAATGAAACAATTGGTCAAAATTATACAAGAGAAACGGTTGTTTATGCTGAAAGCAATTTTTTAAAAAAGCAAACGGCATTTGGTACTGAGTTAACCAGCGAGAAGGTACTAGAAGCAAATAATCCGCTCAGCAATAAAGACCAGACTTTACAACCTAGTCACAATGAAACTGGCTTATCAGAAGCGGTAAAAACCAGTGCAAAAGAAACAGTTAAAGAACAGGACTTTGATGATAGAGCGGCCGATATAACGGTTACGCATGAAGACAAAAAAATAAAATTTCAGACAGAACTGACGCAAAAAAATGATGATGAAATAGTGTTATCAAAGCCGGTTGATGACAGTGAACCACAAAGTGGTGCAGCGTTTGAAGGTGAACAACAACAGCTTCACAATAATCAAAAAACTTTTGCTGATAGAACCTTTGTTGGGGTTGAGAAATACAGGCCTAATCAGACTGCTACAGATAAACCAACAACGGCAGACGATAACAAAATAGCTGATAATGATACGCTTGAGCAATCCGAAGTTCTACTGCGTGAAGATGTAATAACACAAGAGACTGATACCATAGCTGAAAAAAAAGCTGCTGATCTATCATCATTTGAACAGGAGCATGAAAATGCGTCGGATAGGGAAGACGCTTCGGCTGATGAAGAACACGTATTAAATAAAGAAGACGTATTAAATAAAGAAGACGTATTAAACAAAGAAGACGTATTAACTGACAAATATGATGCTTTTTTGCATAATTTGGAAAGCACAAAGTCTGAGCCATTCGAACAGGATTTGTTTCCCAAGGATCCATTGTTTGAGGCTAAAAATTCAGTGCAGCCAGAAGACAATAACGCAAAATTACAATTTTTAAATATACTCAATAGTACCTTGAGCAGCGCGCGCGTAGCAGCGATTGGATTAGGCGTTGCCATTGTTCTTGGGGTTATCTTTTTTCTTTATTTTAACGGACATGGTTCGGTAACGCGATTGTCAGGTGATGATCGTTTGCCTGATAGAGATCATTCTACTTCACAGCAAGCTACCAATGAAGATGGTGTATCGGCAGAAAAATTGACGCAGTTGTTAAAGAAAAAATATGCAAACGCCCAGTCGAATGGCGCTGATAAGCCGAAAAAAGGAGTGGCACAACAGGAAAAACTGGTAAAACCGCAGGCTGATGATCTGGTTGAAAAAGTGGATATGCCAATTGTCGATAATGGCCATGTTTCTGACGCGCAATCATCAATAAAACCCGTCATCAAGGTGCAACAAACGGCTATGTCAACGCAGAAGTTACCTGAAGTTTCAGAACATGATAAAGACGTTGATAGCGGGGACGAACAATCTAATATGACTGATGCGCAGGTTCCCCCAACACCTATAGAAACCAATGAAAAAACGCTGGAAAGCGGTTTGCTATTACTGACGGATAATAAGGGAAAACAGCAAAAATTATCTGGCAATGTTGAATGGACATTAGCGCCACCGCATAGCCTGAAAAACCCGCTCGATGAAACAGCTCTCATTGGAAGTTTTACAACGGATGACGGAAAACTCGGCGTGAAAATGACCATCCGGAAAAACTATCGCGATAATCTTGCTGCTACGCATCTGATCGACCTTTCTTTTAATGAATCGAAAGATTTTGATGGTGGATTGGTGGTTGAAGTAAAGGGTATGTATTATGGAGATAAGCCCAATATTCTCAACAAACAGGCAACGACAATTATCGCAGATCTATTTGATAATAATTATGTTGTTTCTTTACGTGATGATCGCGATAACAAAAGCAATAATGATGATTTTCTAAAAAAATCGGCCGTTATAGGAACACAAGTTGTTTTTACTGATGGGAAAAAAGCGGTTTTCATGCTGGATAAAGGTGAGGCTGGTAATAAAATATTCTCACAATTCAATGAAAAAGACACTTATTAGTTTTATTTAAAATTTAAAAAAATAAAATTTATTTTATTAAAACTAAATATATTTAGATTATTTTTATAATAGTTTTTAAATAAAAACACCAATAATGCAATTGAAATACTTATTATTCGTATTATCTATTTTATCTATAAAAAATATTTTGAAATAAACAGTTTAAAATGTTGGGGTCGTGCCAGCATTGTTACTAGCGGTTGGCGACGCACCCACAGCCGATGAAGGAGACTAGCATGGCAAAGACGATGCAAGCTGCGGTCGTACGTGAATTTGGAAAGCCATTAACAATTGATGAGGTACCGATTCCGGAACCTGGTGAAGGCATGATACAGGTTAGTGTGCAGGCATGTGGTGTTTGCCATACCGATTTGCACGCCGCCCATGGTGATTGGCCGGTTAAGCCAAACCCTCCATTTATACCGGGGCATGAAGGCGTTGGATATGTTTCTGCTGTTGGCCGCGGTGTCAAACACGTTAAAGAAGGTGACCGTGTTGGGGTGCCTTGGCTATATACTGCCTGTGGTTGTTGTTCTCACTGCCTGAGTGGTTGGGAAACTTTATGTGAACACCAATTGAATACGGGATATTCGGTCAATGGTGGCTTTGCAGATTTTGTTGTGGCTGATCCAAATTATGTTGGCCATTTGCCAAAAAATATTGGCTTTGAAGAAATTGCTCCAATCTTATGCGCTGGTGTTACAGTTTATAAGGGACTCAAAATGACTGAAGCAAAGGCCGGTAATTGGGTTGGTATTTCTGGTATTGGTGGTTTGGGGCACTTGGCTGTGCAATATGCAAAAGCAATGGGCTTTAATGTTGTGGCTATTGATGTCGCTGATGATAAAATTGAACTGGCAAAGCAATTGGGCGCTGATATTGGCATTAATGTTACCAAACATAAAGATGCAACAACAGAAGTCCGTAAACTAACAGATGGTGGTGTCCATGGCATGTTGGTTACAGCAGCTTCCCCAAAAGCCTTTGAACAGGCTTTTGGTATGGTGCGCCGTGGTGGTACCTTGTCGATGAATGGTTTGCCAGCCGGTAGCTTCTCAGTGCCAATTTTCAATATGGTGCTAGATGGTATTACACTTAGAGGTTCTATTGTCGGTACACGTTTGGATTTGCAAGAGGCGCTCGATTTTGCTTCTGCAGGCAAGGTAAAGTCACATTATTCAACAGACAAATTATCCAATATCAATCATATTTTTGACGAAATGATTGCCGGAAAAATTGAAGGCCGTGTTGTTCTCGATATGGCAAAATAAACAATAGAGATGATTGAAAAAGGCCGGTTTGAAATCGGCCTTTTTTATAATAGTTTTTATTTTTTTATTTTATAATGAAATATAGTTCTTGTTTTTTATTATAAAACTTAATTATTCTGTTTTTGGGTATAATATAATTTATCAAAAATTATTTTTTATTGTAGAATCGAATATTTTGATTTAACTTAAACTTGCGGGTTTTAAAAATCTCAAAAAATATCCTTTGTGTGCAAGTAATCATACTGCCCGTTTGGTAGCTGCCTAATGTTGCCAATATGCTGGTGGTATGTTTCCTTGTTAATTAATTTTATCATAATTTAACAAAAAATGATGAAAAAATGTTATTTTTTGTGAAAATGTGTTGAAAAATTATTTTTAGGTGGCTAGTTTGTAGAAAATTTTTGAGGGAGGCATTCATGCCGGGAAAATATAATGTTTGTGTCGTTGGATTGGGTTCAATGGGCATGGGGGTCGCACGCTCTTGTATTGCGGCAGGCCTGCAAACTGCAGGTGTCGATCTTGATTTTGAAAAATGTAAAGACTTGGTTGAGGCTGGGGCTGTAGAGGCTGGCGCTGTTTGCAAAGACGCCGAAAATCTAGATGCTTTGGTTCTTCTAGTTGTTAATGCCAAGCAGTGTAAAACGGTGTTGTTTGGTGAAAATGGTTTTGCTAATCGCATGAAGCCTGGTGCGGCTGTTATGGTATCATCAACAATATCGGCCGCAGATGCCAAGGAAATTGCAAGTGGGCTGGAACAAAAGGGGCTGCTTGTTTTGGATGCACCTGTATCGGGTGGTGCAGCAAAAGCCAATACTGGCGACATTACAGTTATGGCTGCTGGTAAAAAGGAAGCTTTTGATCGGTTGAAGCCAGTGCTCGATGCTGTAGCAGGCAAAGTTTACAATATTGGTGAAGAAATTGGCCTTGGTGCTACTGTCAAAATCATTCATCAGCTTCTTGCAGGGGTGCATATTGCAGCTGGTGCTGAAGCTATGGCATTGGCTGCCCGAGCAAATATTCCGCTTGATGTTATGTATGATGTGGTTACCCATGCAGCCGGCAATAGCTGGATGTTTGAAAACCGCATGAAACATGTTGTTGATGGTGATTACACAGCAAAATCGGCTGTTGATATTTTTGTAAAAGATTTACGCCTTGTAAGTGAAACCGGACTGGCGTTGAATTTCCCATTACCATTAGCAAGCACAGCCTATACAATGTTTGCCAATGCGTCCAATGCGGGTTTTGGTAAACTTGATGACTCAGCCGTTATCAAAACGTTTTCCGGTGTTAAATTACCAGAGAAGGATGCCTGAAATGAAGCTCGGTGTTATTGCCGATGATTTTACCGGTGCGACAGATATTGCCGGTTTTCTAGTTGGAAATGGTTTAAAGACAGTACAATTGAATGGTGTTCCGTCTAGTGATCTTGATATTGATGCAGATGCAGTTGTCATCAGTTTAAAAAGTCGCTCTTGTGCGCCGGAAAAAGCGGTTGCAGACAGTCTCCATGCCTTGGATTGGCTAAAACAACACCAGTGTGAGCAGTTTTTCTTCAAATATTGTTCGACATTCGACAGTACCCCTAAGGGCAATATCGGCCCAGTAACTGATGCTTTGCTTGAAGCATTGGGTGAGGATTTTACTGTTATATGTCCTGTGTTGCCGGTAAATGGGCGGACGATCTATTGCGGTTATCTGTTCGTTAATGGCGTGCCATTGAGCGAGTCGGGCATGCGCCATCATCCAGTCACGCCTATGACCGATTCAAATATTATGCGTGTTATGGAAGCGCAATCAAAAGGCAAGGCTGGTAATATTTCTAGCAATATTATCGATCTTGGTGTTGATGCTGTTAAAGACGCTTTGAAACAATTACGCCAAAAAGGCATTCGTTATGCTGTTCTTGATGCGTTAAACGAAAAGCATATTGAAATATTGGGTAAAGCGGTTGCCGATATGAAATTGGTAACCGGCGGTTCTGGTCTTGCTGATGGTATGGCACGCGCTTGGACGGATTTACATGGCGATGTAGAGGAAGCTGAAGCGGCAGGCGCACCTCGTGAGGGTAAGACTGTTGTCTTGTCAGGCTCTTGCTCGCAGATGACCAACGCTCAGGTGGAAAAATATCGGCAAGAAGCTCCGTCATTTTCTATTGATGTGTCACGTGTCATTCATGACAAAAATTATTTTATTGAAATTGCTGATTGGATTGTTGCCAATAGCGATCAGAAATATGCGCCTATTGTTTATGCAACCGTTATGCCGGACGAATTGAGAGTTACGCAGGATCGTTACGGGGCTGAAGGGGCAAGTGCCGCAATAGAAACGCTATTCGCAAAGCTTGCAAAAATATTGGAAGAGAAGGGCTATACACGGTTTATCGTTGCTGGTGGTGAAACATCGGGCGCCGTTACACAGGCTCTTGCTATTGATGCATTTAAGATTGGTCCGCAAATTGCTCCAGGTGTGCCGTGGGTCCGTGGGGTTAGCAAACCACTTTCACTTGCATTGAAATCCGGAAATTTCGGCAAAGAAGACTTCTTTTTTGCCGCTCAACAAATGAAGACCAGTAGAGGAAATTGATATTATGCCACGTTTTGCTGCCAATCTTTCCATGATGTTTACCGACGTTCCTTTTATAGAACGTTTTAGCCGGGCGGCCAAAGCAGGATTTGAAGCGGTTGAGTTTCTCTTCCCTTATGATTTTGCGCCAGAGCTGTTGGCAGAAGAGTTGAAAAAGAATGGGTTGACCCAAGCTCTATTCAATATGCCGGCTGGCAATTGGGACGCGGGTGAACGCGGTATGGCAGCTATCCCTGGTCGCGAAAAAGAATTTCGTGATAATGTCGATAAGGCATTGGAATATGCTTTGGCACTTGGTTGTAAAAACCTACACGCTATGTCTGGTGTGGTAAGTGGGTTGGATTACGATAGCTGCAAAAAAACCTATATCGAAAATTTCCGTTATGCTGCTGATAAAGTCGCACCACATGGCATCACGGTTTTGACTGAACCAATCAATACACGCAATATGCCGGGTTATTTCATCAATCATCAACTTGATGCTGTGCGTTTTATGGAAGAAGTAGGTCGGCCAAATGTATCGGTGCAATTTGATCTTTATCATGCCCAGATAATGGATGGTGATTTGACAAAATTAGCTGAAAAAATGGCTGGTAAATTTGCTCACGTTCAGGTTGCTTCTGTGCCGGATCGTCATGAGCCTGATGAAGGCGAGTTGAATTTCCCTTATCTTTTCGATGTTCTTGATCGGATAGGTTACAAGGGATTTATCGGTTGTGAATACAATCCACGCGGTAAAACAGAAGACGGTTTAGCTTGGTTCCAGCCTTATAGGAAAAATAGACAGTGATACCAGCTGAACGTCAAGCCATAATCATTCAACGTTTGTCAGAAAGACGTGTATTGTCGATTGCTGAAATAGCCGACATATTGCATGTTTCTCAAATGACGGTTCGTCGAGATATCCGCGCATTGGAAGACCAAGGAAGGGCGCTTTCAGTGGCTGGTGGTGTGCAACTGCCAGAACGGTTATCGAGTGAACCGTCACATTTGGCAAAACGGGTTATGGCGCATAACCAGAAAGCTGCTATTGGACGTTTTGCTGCAAATTTGGTCAAACCGGGTAATGTCATATATCTTGATGCCGGAACCACGATTTTGGAACTTGCAAAACATTTGACGACAATTCCTAATTTGACTGTTGTTACAAATGATTTTGTGATTGCTGGTTATTTAAGTCAGGAAAGCCAGTGCCGGTTATTTCATACCGGCGGTGAAGTGGAACGTGAAAACCAATCCTGTGTTGGCGCAACAGCTGCTGTTGCTGTCCGCCACTTCAATTTTGATCTGGCTTTCATTTCGACATCATCATTTGCCTCACGTGGTATTTCTACCCCTCAAGAAAACAAAATTCCGGTCAAGCAGGCAGTTGTTGAAAGTTCTGCACGGCGTATTCTTGTAACGGATAGCAGCAAATATGGCAGGGTTGGTACGTTTAACGCTATTCCTCTCGATGTTTTAAATATGGTTATTACTGATAGCGCACTTCCTCAAAATGCTCAGGATACCATTAAAGAACGTGGCATTGAGCTACACCTCATTGAATATGAAGAGAACCTTATAGAAGGACAAAATAATGAATAAGATCGTTGTTACCGGTGGCGCCGGTTTTTTGGGCAGCCGTTTGATCGGTACTCTTTTGAGCCAGCAAGGCAAACCGTCTATGCCGGCTTTCGATCAGATCGTGTCTGTTGATTTGGCTGAATGTCCTGTAAAAGACAGTCGTGTACAATCATTAACAGGTGATATTGCCGACCCTGAATTCGCTCGTAAAGTGATTACAAAAGGCACTGTGGCAGTTTACCATATGGCCGCTGTTTTAAGTGGTCAATCGGAAGCCGAGTTTGATGTTGGTATGCGTGTCAATGTTGATGGCACACGCGCGCTTTTGGAAGCTGCCAGACAGACAGGTGAAAAGCCATTTTTCATCTATACATCATCGCTTGCCGTATTTGGTGGTGCAATGCCAGACGTGGTGCCGGAAGATCTAGCCCTTATGCCACAATCGTCTTATGGTGCTGAAAAAGCTATTGGCGAACTTTTGGTATGCGAATATAGCCGCAAAGGTTTTGTTGATGGGCGTGTATGCCGCTTGCCAACGATTGTTGTGCGTCCTGGCAAACCGAATTCGGCTGCTTCATCTTTTGCAAGCGGTATAATCCGTGAGCCTCTTTCAGGGATTAAATCAAATAATCCGGTTCCACCAGAAACATTAATGTGGCTGTCATCTCCCAATGCGGTTGTAAAAAACCTTGCACATACATTGGAAGTAAGTGGTGAGAAACTTGGCTTAAAGCGTGTACTCAACTTGCCGGGACTTTGCGTAAGTGTGGCTGAAATGTTGGCAAGCTTGGAACGTGTAGCTGGCCCAGAGGTACGCGCACTTGTTAGTGAAGAGCCAGAACAACGTGTCATTGATATTGTTTGTTCTTGGCCAGGTGATTTCGACGTAACACGCCCACTTTCTTTAGGGTTCACGAGAGATGGCGATTTTGACAGCATTATTCGCCAATATCGCGATGAATTTGTCACAAAGTAGAACCGCATAGATATTTAAAAATAGGGTAAAAATGATGACAGAGCAGGAAGTTCGTCAGTTGCTTGTTGAGCTTGGCGCAAGCCTCTTCCAAAGAGGATTTAGCGTTGGAAGCGCAGGCAATATTTCAGTGCGGCTTGAAGATGGTTACTTGATGACGCCAACAAACTCATCTCTCGGCAGGTTAAATGCCGAGAGCTTGAGTAAGCTTGATAAGGATTGGAACCATATTTCAGGTGATCGTCCTTCTAAAGAAGTGTTCATGCATCGTGCTTTCATGACGGCAAGACCGCAAGCGGGTGCAATTGTCCACCTTCATTCGACATATGCTACAGCCATCAGCTGTTTGGCAGATGGCACAAGCGATACACCAATTACACCTTACACACCATATTTTGTCATGCGTATTGGCGCTAGATTACCGATCATCCGGTATTATCGGCCGGGTAATAGCGCCATGGAAAATGACATATTCGAACAGGCAAAGACAGCTTCTGCGGTTCTTTTAGCAAACCACGGACCTGTCGTTTCTGGAAAAACACTGACTGATGCTGTCTATGCAGCAGAAGAGCTGGAAGAATCTGCACGACTAGCTTTGATGCTTCAAGGCAAATCAGCGCGGTGTCTTAATGCGGAAGAAATTTCCGATTTATTGACCACCTTCAAATAGCTATAAATAGCGGGAGGACTATTCATGAGTACTGCTGGAACAGTAAAGAATATCGATAGAAAGAATGAGGATCGAACTTATAGAAAAATAGCGTTTCGTATAATACCAATTTTAATGATTTGTTATATTGTTGCTTATCTTGACCGCGTTAACGTCGGATTTGCAAAATTACAAATGGAGGGAGATCTTGGCTTTAGCGAAACAGTTTACGGACTTGGCGCTGGGCTGTTTTTTATTGGTTATTTCTTCTTCGAAGTTCCCAGTAACATACTTTTACATAAAGTCGGTGCGAGAGTTTGGATTGCCCGTATCCTGATTACTTGGGGTATCCTGTCTGGATTGTTTGCATTTGTTCAAACCGAATGGCAGTTCTATAGTCTGCGCTTTCTTTTAGGTGTTGCAGAAGCAGGGTTCTATCCTGGTGTTATCCTTTATTTGACATATTGGTTCCCATCCCATCGCCGTGGAAAAATGTTTGCTATTTTCCAAGCTGGTAGCCCTGCCGCCGGAATTTTCGGTAATCCACTTTCTGGTTGGATTATGGATACTTTCCACTCACCAGATAGTTGGCATGGCTGGCAATGGATGTTTGTTTTGGAAGCTATTCCTGCTGTTGTCATGGGCGTTGTCGTTTTATTATATCTCGACAATAGTGTGATGAAAGCCAAATGGTTGGACAATAACGAAAAGGCTTTGGTTGCGGAAGATATTTCTGCTGACTATGCTGGCACCACTGGTCATCATTCATTCATGGATCTCATCAAAAATTCCATGGTTTGGGTTATGGTGCTGATTTATTTCTGCTTTGTCATGGGGCAATATGGCCTAACATTGTGGATGCCAACCTTGATTAAAGCATCAGGTGTGGTCGGCAATTTTAAGATTGGTTTGTTAGGTGCAATTCCTTTCATCTGTGCAATTATTGCCATGGTTATATTCTCACGCAGTGCGGACAAACACCGTGAACGCCGTTGGCACCTTGTTGTACCGGCATTAATGGCTGCAATTGGTTTTGTCGTTGCCGCAACTGCAACCAACACGACAATTGCTATTATATTCTTGTCACTCGCTGCAGCAGGTGTGTTGTCATGCGCACCATTGTTCTGGTCATTGCCAACAGCCGTGTTAAGTGGGGCAGCAGCTGCCGCCGGTATTGCGATTATCAATTCCGTTGCCAATCTGGCTGGTTTTGCAAGCCCATATATGGTTGGTTTGTTGAGAGATTATACAGGTTCGTCAGCCGTCGGCATGTATATTCTATCTGGTTTCATGGTTTTAGGTGCCATTATTGTGCTTACGATACCTGGAAGCAAGGTTAACCGCTAAACCGCGCTAACAACCGATTTATTATTCAGCTTGGGCGAAGTTAATTCGCCCAAGTTTTTTTATCTATTTCTTTATAAGAGTGTTGTTTTTCAACGCATCAAATCCAATGTCGTTTTTCGATCATAATATAATTTCTTGATAACAATGTTCTTATGACAGCTATTTGGCGGATTTCGTTAAGATTTTCGAATTTCTGAAGAGATTGGGTATTTAAAAATAGACGGTCTTAAGATATTTTCTATCGCCTATCGCCTATCGCCTATCGCCTATCGCCTATCGCCTATCGCCTATCGCATAAGCCTTACGCCACCGCTACTATTACGCGGTTGTTTTATCGACACATTTTTGAAAAGACAGACATAATGGTGGTTCAGATTTGCTGATTGATGCTAATCGTTATTAGCGCGATATTGCTGGCAGTAAAATCTATTGCGGTTATTTATACAAAAATTGCTGGCAGTAAAATCTATTGTGGTTATTTATAGAAAATTGCTTTGGGGAACGATGATGCAGTATGACGTGCTATTGTAAGTGATGGATTAATAGCTTTTTTCAGCAATCCTGATGAGCACGTTCGTGCCTTATGTTGCATTGCGCTACTACTGCTTCGCAAATTTGCTTGAAGGTATATTGCCACATAATGAAAACAACCATCTTCCATGAAGATGGTTGTTCCTGTTTTTTAATTTTATAATACATACGCTCATGAAATAACGATAAGCGATATTGGCTTGTGATTTTAAAATGGTCAGAAGAACAATGCCTATAAAATAGATATTCATCTTCTGAAGAATTTGACCTTAGTGCAATTCAGTTGCATAAGTATTGATCGGATAATCAGTTTTTATGATACCCTTTTTGTATAAAAAGGTTCCATAAGACGTATATTTGTCTTTATTCAGATATGACGGGTTATCACTGAATAGATTGGCGGTTTCCAGCCATATTTTTTTATTGAGATCATTAGCAAGTTCGCTATGTGTTTTTGCAAAAATATCCCATGTTTCTTCTGGATGTTGTTTGAGATAATGCGCACCTTCAGCCAAAGCAGCTAAAAAGTCTTTATATTTTTGGGCATCAATTGTTTCTTTATTGGCAACAAAAATCAATTCGTCATAAGGCGGCACACCAAAATCTTCCACATTCATAATAACAGGCTCAATGCCTTGTTCGCGCAGCTCATTGCCTTCAACATTGCGATAGCCACCAATAATAGCGTCAACCTGATTGGACATCAAAGAGCTTACAAGATTGAAATTAACATTGATGAGATTGACATCTGATATTTTTAAGCCCTGACTTTCCAGCATTGTACCCAAGATAACGGGTTCAATACTGCTAACTGAAAAACCAATTTTTTTTCCTTTAAGATCCTTTGGCGTTTTAATGCCTTTATTAGGCAGTGCGATCACGGTGTTGAGTGGATTTTCAATCAAGGTTCCAATTCTAATTAATGGAAGATCTTCTTCAACAAACATATATAATTGTTGCTGATAGGTCAGTGCGATGTCGGCTTGTTTAGCCGCAACCAATCTAGGCCCCATAGTGGGGTCGGATGGTGTAATAATTTCAACATCAAGGCCATATTTTTCAAAACTGCCAATTTGCTGCCCAACAATTAGCGCTGCATGATCGGGATTGAGATACCAATCAAGGACAACGCGCAGTTTTTCATTAGCAAAAGCACCAGAAGAGAAAAACAACAGACTAAAAAATAGTAAAAGTGTCTTTTTAAACATTTATATTTTCCTCATTTCTAGTGAAAACTATATTTTATTTGTATCAGGAACCCAATATAGCAACCGTTTTAGTACTATATCAATAATATACCACAATATCATTGCAATGATAGAAAGTATAAATAAAGCTGCAAAACATATTGGTGTTTGCATACGTGCATTTGCATTAAGCATGACATAGCCTAAACCGCCAGATGAACCGACCCATTCGCCGATAATGGCACCAATTGGTGCGATTGCCGCTGCAACGCGCGCTCCTGAACCTAGGGAAGGCATGGCAGCAACAAGTCTGATATGGATAAGCTGCGACAGGCGTGAAGCACCCATTGTTTGTGCGAGTTCCAGATAGCCTTTGTCGGTGCGTCGTAAACCATCGAAAAACGCCGTTGTGACAGGAAAAAAGATAACCAATACGGCTGCGATAATTTTTGATGATATGCCATAGCCAAACCAAAGAACAAGGATAGGAGCCAGAGCAAAAATAGGAATGGATTGGCTGATAACGAGAACTGGCATAAACCATTTTTGCAATAATTTTGACGACATAAGAACAAGGGCGATGATTGCGCCCAAAACGATACCGCAAATAAACCCCAACAAGATTTCAGTTAAGGTTATGCCTGCGTGATATAATAAATAGCTTTTTTCTGTCCAAAGTGCGTTTGCTACAACAAGCGGAGAAGGTAAGATGAATTTGGGTAATTGAAAAACAACAACAACAGCCCACCACAAAGCCAATAGCCCAAAGAAAATACATATTGTCTGGAAGAAAGAAGAAAATCTTTTGTTGACGTGCATAGTCATTTTATCCTTCTTTCAATAGGTTCATAAGTTGCGTTTCTGTCTTGATGCGATTGTTATCATCAAAGTTTCTAGGCGGTATTCCTTCCACGATAATAGGATCGAGCAATTTTGCCGGTTGGTTTTTTAGCAGTAATATCTGATGGCATAACCGTGCAGCTTCAGCAGGATCATGGGTTATCAGCAGAACAGTTTTTGTCTGTAATAAATCAACCGCCAATTCTTGAATATTGGCTCTGGTAACAGCGTCAAGTGCTGAAAATGGCTCATCCATCAAGACAACGGGCCTGTCTTCATAAAGGGTTCGTGCAATTGCGGTTCTTTGGCGCATACCACCAGATAAGGCATGGGGCAATTCATGTGCTGCATCTTGTAATCCAACGCGATCCAGCAAATGCATGGCCTTGTCGATGTCTTTTGTTTCATGGCGTAATTTTGAGCCAAGGCAGACATTATCCAGCACGCTTAACCAAGGAAACAATAAATCCTGTTGCCCCATATAGGCAATTTTTCGATCAAGGCTGTTACCGTCTGTTCCTAAAACTGTGCCTTTATGCGGTTTTATTAAACCGGCAATAATCCTTAATAAACTCGTTTTGCCAATGCCACTTTCCCCCAAAAGACCGGTAAATTTGCCCGCAGGAATTTGAAAAGACAAATTATCAAAGATAATTTTGCGATCATATTCAAGCGAAAGACCTTCGGCGATAATACCTAATGGTGCGGCTGTTTTTGACATGAAAGACACTTTTACATTGTATGAAACCGGAATTTTGACGTGGAAGACAATTTGTCCATCAAAACCTCACAAATGTCTACTGTTGAGTGAGATTTTTTGGTCTGTTTTTGTAGCGTTAGATGGAATAAAATTTTTAAATGTCAAATTAAGACAGAATTGGCCATCAATAACGCCTGTTATCCAGTTTGCTACTATCTAGTAAATCATCTTTCTGGCATATGTGAAATCGTATTGGTCGGTTTTCGCAATGCATCGAGAAATAATTGAAATGCAATCGTATGGTGGCGTCTGTTGGGATAGTAGAGATAGTAGCCGGAAAAGGGTAAACAGAATTCATCAAGCACACGAATGAGTTTGCCACTGTTGATAAATTCCATCACTTCCCCTTCAGGGATATAAGCCAGACCAAAGCCATCCAGTGTTGCCTGTAGAATATGTGGGTAAGTGTTGAATATTAATTGGCCTTTTGGGCGAATTTTTACCTCACCTTTATCGTCGTCAAATTCCCATGGATAAAGGCCGCCAGATGTCGGTACTCTAAGGTTTATGCAATTATGCTCCATAAGGTCTTGCAGCGTTTGCGGTTGCGGATATTTTTTAAAATATTCAGGTGTTCCCACAACTGCCATGCGCATATCCGATCCAATAGGCAGCGCAATCATGTCTTTTGCTAAATGTTCACCAAGACGGATTCCAGCATCAAACCGATTTTCAATAATATCGGTTAATCCATAATCAATACTGATTTCCACTTCTATATTGGGATATCGACTAAGGAATGGTCGAAGTTTTGGCCATAAAATATGCGTAGCAGGGTAGTCTACTGTTGTGATGCGAATTTTACCTTTTGGCTGGTGCGATGAGGTACTTATCATATCAAGCTTTTCCTGCATCGAATTGATTAATGGCGCAAGTTCGTCAATCAAACGTTGACCTGCATCTGTCGGGGAAACGTTGCGTGTTGTGCGGGTAAGAAGGCGCAGCCCAAGGCGCTCTTCCAGCGCACGGATGGCGTGGCTTAATGCAGATTGTGATACGCCAAGTTGGCTGGCGGCGCGTGTAAAACTTTTTTCTCTGGCAACAACAAAAAACGACATGAGATCATGAATATTTTCGCGCAGCATTTTTTCACCCTATATCGCTCATTGGCCTTTTTGATGCATAGGTCGTTTTATAGCACATTCATTGATGAATAGGATTCATAGCGTCATACGTTAATAATACACTTAATTTCACGCAAAATTGCGCATTTAATAACCTTTATATTCGGCGGATATGTCGTTTGCTGAAACAAGATGGTGGTCTTTGCAAAGAATAAATTCATAGCCCCACAAGAGGGTAATAATTCGGTTTATTGGGTGGGGTCATCACTTTGGTAAATCCTGTTGCAGAATTTTCCTTAAAATTGATGCGCAACCCGATAGGTTCAGGTTTGCCCACTTATAGAGCTGACTTTTTGTGAAGAGACTTTAACGCATAATCTGAGTGGAGAAATACATTGCTCACGTTAACACAAAAACACATAATACCTATTGCTGCCTTTACAGCCATAGGAAATATAGAAAAGTTGAAAACAGCTTTGAATCAAAGCCTTGATGCCGGGCTTACGATTAATGAAGCAAAGGAAGTTCTCGTGCAAACCTATGCTTATGCAGGCTTTCCACGCAGTATTAATGGCCTTGTTGCTTTGATGGATGTTGTCAAACAGCGGCAAGCTTTATCCAAGCATGATGTGGTTGGTAAGGAGGTAACGCCTTTGCACGACGACCGGACGATGCTGGCAATTGGAACAGAAATACAAACCAAACTTGTTGGACAACCTGTAACGGGACCGCTTTATGCTTTTGCGCCAGCAATCGATCAATTTCTTAAAAGTCATCTGTTCGGCGACATTTTTGTGCGTGATATATTGGATTATTCCACGAGGGAAGTGGTAACCATCGCGATACTCGCAACACTTAATGGCGCTGAAGCACAATTGAGCGCCCATTTTCAGATTGGTCGCAATAGCGGATTAAGCACTCAAGATCTGCATGAAATTGTTGATGTATTGCGTCAAGAGGTGAGCGCTGAAATCGGGAACCGTGCTGAACAAGTGCTGAAAAAGCCTTGAAAATTTTAAATTTCTTCAAAAAGTACAGAAAATAAGGAGTTTGGCTATGTCGCATTGGAGTAATAGCGAACTGGAAGCAATTAATGATGCCGATGACTTGAAAATTGCACCCTTTCATGAAGATCAGAAGACAACCGGAACACCTACTTGGATTTGGGAAGTTGTTGTCGAGAATAATCTATATGTTCGTGCCTATAGCGGTGTTTCATCGCGCTGGTATCAATCCGCAATCAAGCAGAAACGCGGAAAGATTATCGCTGCCGGTAAAACCATCAATGTCACATTCGACATGGTTGATGATCCGCATTTGTTGGAAGAAATAGATCAAGCTTATCAAAAAAAATATGGTGGTAGCCCATATGTGTCGGCAATGGTTGGTTTACGCGCCAAGGCTGCAACCGTTAGAATTGATAAGGTTTTATAACCGCACATAAATGGAAATACCCAATTTCCTAAGACATAAACGATCAATATTGTGAAAAACATACGCCCCGCTGACCCCTTTTAGCCCATAGCGGGGCGTATTCTAAGTGCATGATAAGACTAGCGGAAAATCTTATTTTTGCGACTTAGAAATTGAGTGTTTCACCTTCCAGTGGAATTGATACATATTGGCGGATATGTTCCTTTTCCAAGAAATCTGCCAAGGCTTTTCGGCTTAGCATGGCATGGTTGATTGCTTCCATATGAATAGCGACAATGTGTGCCTCGGGTAGCACTTGATGGGCGTGCAATACATCGTCTTTGCCCATAATAATGGGGCCGAAGTCTTGCATTCGGGCATCTCCGGCGTTGAGGATAACAACATCTGGCTGATATTGGATAAGGTTTTGTTCTACTGCATCAATCCAGATTGTATCGCTAACGAAATAGGTTGTTGGTTCTTGCTTATGTTCAAAGATAAAACCGCAAACTTGCGCTAAAGCTTGACCGATTTTTTCATTGTCATAAGCCTGTTTGGTACCATGTTGACATTGTGTTTTTGTAATGCTGATGGCGTTATCATATTCCAGTGACGCACCAAGAACTGAAACATTATTGAAACCTTGCGATATCAGTAAGTTTTTATCGGCATTATCCTGAACAAATATTTTTTGGTTTTTTGCAATGAGCGTCGCTGCCTCATTATCCCAATGATCTTGGTGGGTATGGCTTAAGAATATTGCATCAATATTTTTGATAATGTCGGCGGCCGGAAAAGGAAGATCCATACAAGGAAATCTCTTATCACTGTTCATTGTCCCTGCTAAGCCTGTATAACTATCCTTTGCAGCCAACATCGGGTCAATGAGCAGTCTTTTCCCCCCATATTCCAGAATGATGGTTGCATTGCGGATAAATATAATCTTCATTGACAGCTCCTATTTCGCCGACAGAAGATCAATCTTTTCATGATAAAAGAAAAGTGGCCTTATGGACAAATAGCAGTCACATTGGGCCAATATGATAAGAAAATGTTTTACGCCAATCGGAAGGCGTTACTTTGAAATGCGTTAAAAAACAGCGCCGAAAAGATGTTGCAGAGGTAAAACCTGAATCGATTGCAATTTGTTCTATCGATAATTGCCGCGTTTCCAACAATTCCTGACTATAATGTAAACGTTCAATCGTCAGCCATTCCATGGGGCTCAAGCCTGTTGCAAATTGGAAACGCCGTGTAAAAGTCCTTCTGCTCATGCCCACAGTTGATGCCATCATATCAAGAGAATAGGGTTTGTTGATCGTCTTTCTTATGGTTTCCAAAAGCGCATTGATACGATGGTCTGCGGTGGAAGAGGGCACAGGTGTCGAAATATATTGGGCTTGTCCACCTTCTCTGTGCGGCGGTGTCACAATCATGCGTGCCACACTATTGGCAACCGCACCACCATAGGTTTTACGGATAAGGTATAGGCAACAATCAATTCCTGCGGCAGTCCCCGCCGAGGTGATAATATTTTTATCCTCGACATATAAAGCGTTATTATCCAATTTTATCTTGGGAAATTTTAATGCAAATTCTTGTTCATAAGCCCAATGTGTTGTGGCTTTTTTCCCATCCAGCAAACCGGCTTGTGCCAAAACATAGCTTCCCAAACACAACCCCATAATTATTTTGTTCTGCTTTGACAGCTCTTGCAACACGGTTACAAGTTTAGTTGGCACCGGACTATCCTGATCCGGCCAATAGGGGATAATAATGATGTCAACGGGGTCGAGATGATCGAGATCATAGGTCACGTCAACATTGAAACCATCATATGAGTGAACAGTCCCGACATGATCTGAAAACATAAATGGTGAATAGAACTTCTCATTTGGCATTGCTTTTCCAAATGATATGAACGGCACCGAAATATGGAAAGGGCTGAAATTGGGCATAACATAAATGCCAACACGCTGTGGCTGACGGGGGGGTTTTATTCTCTGTGCCATTGTTTGTGTCATTGTGAGGGCGCTCTATTCAACGATCTTTCAATAAAATCATTAAATAGATTTTTGTAGCGTTTCACAAATCAATTCAAAGTTGTGGGGGGGAAGCCAAAGACTATTTGAAATTGTCAGCATTTTATTGGCCAAGTCATCGGCATTTGGTGTATCCATCTGGTTGCCCAGCAATGGCGCCAGATAATCATAACCTTTCAACGAATGGATAAATAACCGCGTAACGCCATAAGGCGACATCCATAAGGTTTTTAATGCATTATCACGACTTTTTTTATCGGGCATAATGACGGATAAAAACGGCCAAACATTTGTTTGGTCAGATTCACCTTTTAAAATTGTAATATTCCCGATTTTTTCCAGATGCTTTATTCTTGCTTCTGCCTGGTCTGCCGTATCTTTTAAAAAATCCTTTAGCCGTGTTGCTGCATTAGCTCCGCGTCGGGCGCGAAATTTGCTAACCCGATGGATTGGTATATTAGCATCAAATACGTCACCAACAGCTTCTTCCAGATTGCCTTTTTTAAGCTCTTTTCGCCGACCAGCACCATATATAAGGGGGAGTAACGATGGACGATAAAATGCATAATAGCCAAAAAGTTCAACAATTCGCTTTACCTCAAACAGTGGTCTTTTAGGTACAATTTCGTTATGGGTTTGTTGCAATAGGGCGCACAATTTTGCATCTTTCGACGTTAATAGCCCACCTTCGAATAATGTTAGTCCTTTGCCAACCGCAAGGCTGAAAAACGCTATGTCGCCAATTTTACCGGCAGATGAGCCCAAGGCTTGTGCACCATCTTCGATAACATAAGCACCATGACTATGCGCCAATTCATAACATTTTTGCACATTTGCTAGTTGTCCGCCGATATGTGTTGGTAAAACACATAAGGTTTTTTCACTCAGCAATTTTTCAAGACAGTCAAAATCAAAGTCGAAATGATTGATTGCGGTGTCACAAAGCCGTGGCGTCAAACCACAATGAACCACAGCTAAGACCACAAGAGGACAGTTATATGCCGGAATGATGACTTCATTGCGCCCAGAGTTTTCCGGCATTTTTGCCAAGGTTTTCAGTGCAACGATAAGAGAAGCCGTGCCAGAACATTCCAACATTAGTGGCGGTAAATTAAACAATTGGGCAATATCATCTGTCAATTGGCGTTTTGTTGGTAGCCAATCCTGCCATAGCATCGGGAGACCTGCGGTGGGTGGAATCTCGACCGATGAAAACATTGCCATTTACTCTTTCTTCTGTTTGTTTAACTCTTCACGCTCTGCAAAAGCCAAACACACAATACCACCAACAATGCAGATTGCACCAATGAGGTTGGAAAGTGAAATAGTTTCACCGAATATGATGACTGATGCGATCATAACCGTGACAACTTCTAGGTGCGATGCGGCAAAAGCTGGACCAACCGGCGCACGCCGCAACAAAGTCATCCAGGTAAAGAATGCGCCAATATAGCCACAAATGGCAAAATACACATAAGGATGCGAAAAAATTCGGGAAATCCACATCCAGTTTGCTTCCAAGGGCTCTGCAGCGGTTGCGGCAAGTTTGAAACTGATTTGTCCGACCGTATCGAACAACATGAGAAACAAAAATCCAAGAATATAGAAGCGACGCATCACATAGCTCCCACAATTGCAACGCCTAAGGCCACAAGACCTATGCCGATAACCCGCATGGGGGTCAGTTTTTCTTTAAAGAAAAACCGCCCCAATATCATAATAACAATAATATTGATTGAGCCTAACAATATACCTTCGGATAATGGCACCAACGTTAAAAATGCCAACCAAAGCAAAAATTCGGCAACATATGCAAAAATACCCAACCACAATGCGGGGCGTTTTAAAAGCGCAATCCAATATTGTACAACCGATGTCTCTTTATCTTCGGTTTCAGGTTCTGTCGCTGCCTCTTTAAAAGCAAGCTGACCAACCGTGTCGCATACAATATTTCCCAGCCAGACTAAAAAAATAAGCCAACTCATTACTACGCCAATTCACGGATAAAAGGGTTCACGCTTGGTGGCACAAGCTCTGTATCAGGGCATAATGCACTGAAAAACGCCACGCTTTCATTGATAACAGTTTTTCTATCGCGATCAATTGTTATCATATGATAACTGTTTTCCAGCGGTATCATCTTGACAGGTCCCGATACAGACCGCGCAACAAGTCCTGAATTGGTTTCCATATTGGCAATATCATCATCGTTGGAATGCATGATAAGGCATGGAGCCTTTACCATTGGCAATTGTGCCTTTGTAACTTTTGCCAATTCTTGCATTTCAGCCAAAGATCCAAGCGGGTTTCCAGCAAGGCCACCCTTTGTGCTGTCGCCTGAAAGCATACTTTCTGAAACGGTTTTGCGAATACGCTCGTCTTTCAGACCATAAGGCGGACGTTCGATAAAAACACTTTTGCGGAAAATTCCGAATGTTTTAAACCATTTCAAGAGAAACACGGATTTCTGGATATAACGCGGTATCGACCAGCCATCATAAGAAAATGTTGGACCATATACGCCCACACCCTTAACGTCATCAGGCCGATCAGCCGCAAGTTTGAGTGATAAGACTGCTCCCATGGAAAGGCCACCGACAAACAATGTATCGACATGCTGCAAAAGCCTGTCTGCAGCGCGATTAACACTGTCGTACCAATCATGCCAATTGGTGGCTAACAGGTCATCTTCATCGCCACAATGACCAGCCAGCTGCATGCCATAGACTGTGAAACCCGCTTTATGCAGACCTTTGCCTAAAATTTGCATCTCGGCAGGTGTGCCGGTCAAACCATGAATGAGCAAAACGCCGGCGCGACCACCTTTGAAAAAAAAACTGACGTCTGTAATCATGATGCTACCCGTTTGCGAACTTTTGCAGGGCGCTGTAGCTGATGCCAAATCGACATGATGTCAGAAAAATTCTCAACCCTGACATGATCGATTGCATTGACAGAGCAATAATCGGCAAGCTTGCCTTTCGCCAAAACAAGATCGGCTCTTCCGCATGCACAAAAATCCGATGTTCCATCACCAATATAGAGCGTAAAGCCTTTTTGTATATTGTTGAAATGCTTACATTTGCAGTTTCCTGCCGGGCAGGCGGTGTTTTTGTAAGGAAATTGTAACTGCCAACGATCATCACCCTTATAAATTAAACGATTGGCAACAACCTTGACATCATCAAGCTTATAACGGTGCAAAATAGATTTTATACTATAATCAAGCCCATCGCTTAGAATGGCAACATCCACATTATCTTGGGCAAGCATATGGATAAAATCGGGAAAAGCAGGGTCAATCTGCATTTCGCCCAAACATTCATTCAATTCCTCTGGTGATGCTTTGATTAAGGCAATCTGCTCGGCCATGCACTCACGCGCACCGATCTTGCCAGCCAACCATTCCTCTTCAAGGCTTTCCCATTGTGGTGCGGCAAACCGTTCCAGCAGGACGTCTGTCACGTCATTGTCGGCTATTGTGCCATCAAAATCGATAAATACCTTTGAAAAAACAGGAGCGCTAAATACCGGGAAGGCATTTTGGAACGTTTTTGTCATATTCGCTCGGTCTCCGTTGTCAATCTATCAATAGGATAAGAGGTTAGCTTGATACGTAACCGTCTTTTACCTATAAACAGTGAATAGGAATATGCGTTCTTTGTTGCAATTCTGTAACCAGAAAAGATACATTGTCATGAACAAAAAAATTCTTATCGTGGAAGATGATACGCGTCTCGCCGAGCTGGTATCCAATTATTTATTGCGGCAGGGATATGATGTAACTGTTCACCCACGCGGAGATACAGCAGAAGCTACAATAAAATCGCTGGAACCCGACCTTGTCATATTGGATGTCATGTTGCCAGGAAAATCAGGGTTTGATGTTTGTCGCGATGTTCGCCCGTTTTTTAGCGGGGCAATTCTGATTATGACGGCAAGTGAAGATGATATTGATGAAATTATCGGCTTGGAGCTTGGCGCCGATGATTATATGTCAAAACCGGTTGAACCAAGGCGTTTGCTTGCGCATATTCGGGCATTATTGCGCAGAAAAGAAAATGAAGTGGTTGAGGATAACCGGACAGATAATCAAAACGCGGCATTATCGCGCGCGAAACTGGTTTTTGGCAATCTTGTCATCGATGCCGACAATCGGGCAGTTTTGATTAATGATAAACCAGTTGATTTTACGACTGCTGAATTTGATTTGCTATGGTTGCTTGCCAGCCATGCAGGTCAGATATTATCACGCGACGATATTTTGAATGCGTTACGCGGCATTGAATTTGATGGGCTGGATCGCTCGATTGATGCGAGAATTTCAAGATTGCGCAGACGTTTGGGAGATGATTTGGAAAATCCGCGTTTCATCAAAACCGTTCGCGCCAAAGGGTATCTGTTCCTGCAATGGGAAGAACAATCATGAATGACGATTCAGATGGATTGCATAAAAACCGACGTCGTTGGGCGCTGTTGAGGGCAATCAGTGTTCTTGTTGTCTTATTCTTCCTGCAAGGGGGCGTTGCATATGGCACTTTGCAGCTTTTTTTATCATTGCCAGCAACATGGACGGGTATTGTTGATGATGCCGATATTGAAAGGGATGCGCATCAAGGCACCGTCTATATGATAGACAAAGCAATAGAGAATGAACCGACAAAAACAGTGCAACAAGTACTGGTCGAATTGCAACCCTATTTCCATTTCCGGTTAAACTATGTTGAAAATGCAAACCATTTTTCTGACGATGTTAAGGAGCAGTTAAAGTCCCATACGCTGGCATATGACGATGAAGATGATCGCATCTATGGCAAGCTTAGCAAGGGTGGATATTTGAAACTCGGGCCATTGGTTTCTACCGATATTAATGATGCCAATGCCAGCGCAATTTTCATATTATTGGCGTTGTTGACGATTGTTAATGCGGTATTGTTCTTTGCAATTCTTTATTTTGCTTTTTCAACTTTGTGGCGCGAAGCGCGTTCTATTCGATTGATTGCCAACCAGTTAGGTGAAGGTAATCTGGAAGCACGGGTTCCCAGAATTCATAGTGAGCCACTGAAAATGATTGGCCACGTTATTAATGACATGGCAACGCGGCTTGAGCTTCTTGTTGGGCATAGCCGCACAATGATGCACGCTATGGCTCATGAATTTCGCACACCATTGGCGCGATTGCGGTTTGAACTGAGTATGCTGGAAGACTCCGATCCGGCAGAAAAATCCAAATTATATGACGGTATAGAAAAGGACATTCAGGAACTCGAACAGCTGATAAAAATTTCGCTCGACTATTTCCGTATGAACAATAAAAATATGCCAACAAAGCTACAATCTGTTCATATCAAACGTTGGGCGGAAAATATTATTGATAATCTAACATTGTTAAAACCTGCCGGTTTTGAAGTAAGTTATGATATTGCCAATGTTGATAGTGTAATAGACCCTGAATTGGCGGCTATGGCTTTTCGCAATATTATTCTTAACGCATTTAAATATGCGCATTCAAAAGTCTATATTCATATTTATAAACAAGACGATAACCTGATTTTCGAGTTTGATGATGATGGACCGGGCGTTCAAGAAAAATCCCGGGAAGAAATTTTCTCACCATTTTTCCGATTGGATAATGAAAAATCTGGCTCAAATGATGGTTATGGTGTGGGGCTAGCCTTTGTTCGTGCTATTGCGGAGTTACACCATGGTTCGGCATTTGTATTATCAAGCCCACTGGGTGGAGCCCGTTTTGTTATAAAATTTGGTATTTAATGATAAGAACGGCAAAGCTATTTTATAAATAGGGGCGTAAACTATCAATCAGTTTACTGTTTAATTCATGCTGTTCTTGTTGCCATGCCACTAAAGATGCTTCGGGGATAGTCGTCTGTCCATCCAATTTGCTCATAAGGCGTTTCCAGAAGTTTTTATATGTATAATTAGAAACTTCGCCCGTAACATCACAACCAATAATCTTTTTTCCAAGATTGGTTATAAGATCAGTCAAATGGCGAACTTCCATCTCCCCTTGATCCCAGTTTGTATGAATGAATTTGGGTGATAAGGCATCTTTGTCGATGGAAAGATAAACGGGATAGTTTCCCTTATAAACGCTGCTTATGAAAGCAGACATCATATCATCAACATTTGCAAATGATCTAAATGCGGCTTTCAATCCCAAAAAATGAGCCCATTGTACGTTCACATGTGTTGACCAATATGTCAGCTTATTCGATATGAGTGGTTTTAGTCGGTTTTCAACCGCATGTTTGATGCTGATATCGCTTGATGTGATACCGACAACATGGACATGATCGACAAATGGTAAAGAGGCTGCATGACTAATCCATGATCCACAATGAATGCCAAATGGATAACGCATATTGTCAGGGTGATTATCGATAACAATAACAGTCAGATTTTGGGTTTTTGTTATATTGTGTTTGTGCTTAATCAACAGGTGGCTAACATGGTGATAGTCACCACTGCCGAGAAATACGGGGCCGTAACTTTCCGGTAATTGGTCTTGCAACAAGGTTTCAAGGTTGTGAAAATCCCGCCATTTGGTGGAAAACCGTATAGAATCCTGCCAACTTGCAAGATCAAGCGTGAGCGACTTGTCAAAGCTGCCGACACTGTTATCAAAATTCAGGATAACTGGTCTTGTCATTGATTTTCGCCTCCTTGAAGTTGCAGATGAGCATCACTTTCAAAATGATGCTGAAAACGTTTCAATATCCACCTTAGAACAGGGTTTTTAATGAAGACTGCATGGCGCGTATAAACAAATTTTGCACCAAGATAGGCCTTTATTTTTGGATCTGTCCAACCAGCAATATAATATTTAAGTCCGTGTTTACGGGCATATTCCAGATTATAGAACCAACTAATAAAGTAGAGATTATTGTTCGTTGCATCGGGATAATTCAGCCCAATATACTTATCAACCAACATATCATCGACTATGAAGCAAATATTATACCCGATAATGGATCCACTTTTATCTCGATAAAGCATTACGCGTAAATTTTTATCATCTGTCTGCAAGAGATCGCGGAAGAAATCTTTGCTCAAATGGTCGAACTTTATTTCACTCTGATTAAAAACCTGAATGTAAAGCTTATAAAAATATTCAAGTGTATCTTCGTCATGAAAGAGTGGATCACCGCTTTCCAATACGTCTATAGCTAGATTATCCAGTGAGCGTAATTTACGGCGGAAATCTTTGCGACGATTTTTCGAAAAATTTGCAAGATAATCGTCAATCGACGTATGTGTGATAGGGACATAGGCCAAGGCTTGCCCTTCAACAGTTATAAAACCATTTTTCTGTAAAGCATCGAGAAATTCGGCTGTTTTTTGTGTGTCGCTGTCTGGTAGCAGCGGCGAATGTTGCGGAAGATCCTTTACAATAACCAGCGAATAACCTTCTTTGGATTTTTCTTTGAGATATCGAGCTGTATCCTGCCCATTAAGTGCATTGGGCAGAGGGGTAAACTCTGACACGGTTGTGCCAACAAATAACGTTTTAAAACGTAGAAACCGTGACCAGATCCGGTAAAACGGTAATGAAGTTAAGCGTTTCCTATCTTCATCATCCATTGTCGTCATCAAGTCGAAATTGGCAGCAAAAGTTGGCAAACCATTGGGCGACAGCAAAGCTTCAAATCCAATAGGGGGATTTTGTAAAAAATCAGCATAGAGGAAGTCGGGTTCCAATTTATTGACCCAAGTGCCAACTACTGTCGAGATTTTTTCTTGCAAAGCCATTGTCTACCAATTTTCAAATTAGGATAAATCATGCGGCCAATATGTTTTGCATATCCCGCATTTACAGAGGAAATTGACAGTCTTTATAGGGCTTTAAACAGCTTTAGCATTATATGTTAAAGCCATATCAATCAATTTCGCCGAGTGGGTTTGCACCCACTCGGCTTTATAGTTATTGTTCTTTTTTTGCACGCGTTAACAATTGATCCAACAAGGAAATTGCTTGGTCAATTTCTTCTGTTGAAATGTGCAATGATGGTGCCAAAGTAATAACGTTCTTGTAATAACCGCCAACGTCAAGCACCAGACCGGTCTTTTTACCATTCCAATCCAGATCACCAGAAAGGCCGATATCCACCATGCGGTCGAGCAGGGCTTTATTCGGGGTAAATCCATCTTCGGTACAGATTTCTGCACGGAGTGCCAAACCAAGACCATCGACATCACCAATTTCTGGGTGACGTTTCTGGAGATCCTGCAACCCTTCAAGGAAATGTTTGCCTTTGGCCATAACCATTGCTTCATAATCTGTTTCAGCAAACATACGGAACACTTCCATACCGAGTGCGGTGCCAAGTGGGTTTGATGCAAATGTTGAATGTGTTGATCCTGGAGGAAAAATCTTTGGATTGATTAACTCTTCGCGCGCCCAAAGGCCACCTAATGGATTAAGTCCATTGGTGAGTGATTTAGCAAAAACAAGAACGTCTGGTGTGACGCCAAAATGTTCAATCGACCACAATTTACCTGTGCGATAGAAACCCATTTGAATTTCATCAACAACAAGAAGAATACCGTGTTCGTCAAGAACCTTCTTGATACCTTTAAAGAAGTTTAATGGAGGAATAACATAACCACCTGTACCTTGCAGCGGTTCAATATAAAATGCTGCATATTCGGTTTCATTGGCTCTTGGATCCCAAACACCATTATATTCTGTCTCAAAGAGGCGAGCGAATTCATTGACGCAATGCTCACCATATTCTTCAACTGTCATACCTTTCGGGCGACGGAAAGGATATGGGAAAGGCATAAACATGGCTCTTTCACCAAAATGCCCATAACGGCGGCGGTAACGGTAGCTTGAGGTAATGGAAGAAGCACCCAATGTTCTACCATGATAGCCACCTTCAAAAGCAAACATAAGGCTTTTGCCAGCTTTGGCATTACGAACAACTTTTAACGAGTCCTCGATACATTGTGAGCCACCAACGTTAAAATGGATACGCCCATCAAGACCGAATTTCTTTTTCATGTCTTCGGCAATGGTTTTTGCCAATTCGATTTTTGTCGGGTGCAAATACTGGCTGGCAACCTGAGGTAATGTATCAATCTGTTGCTTTAATACATTATCAAGACGCGGATTGGCATAACCGAAGTTAACCGCAGAATACCACATTTGAAGATCAAGGTAAGGTGTGCCTTCCAGATCATACATATAGGATCCTTCGCAACCGGCGAAAACTTTCGGTGGGTTTACATAATGAACCGTGTCACCGAATGAGCAATATTTTGCTTCATCTGTGAGCAGTTGCGCTTCAAACGCTTCGGCATCATTTTTTGTCATTTTTTCTGGTTTAGCCATATTTGCTCTCCAAAATTGTCGTTGGTACACATTTAAGAGCGATCAAAATATAGGGCTGTTGTTTTTATGTTTCGCTTTAGTAACAAAAGGTACGACGACATCTGAATTTCATGTCGGGCGAAAACTACAAAATGATTTTTTCACCCAAAGCCCAGACAATGTGGTGTTTTTTATGGGGGCGATGCTAATTCATATCGGCCTTTTATTTGTCATAGCAACAATGTCTGTAACAGAGTGATTGTAACAAAAGTATCAGAAAATTGTTTATCCGCTGCTATCAAACATCAATGGAGGAATTGATTGGTTGTATTTTCAGACAAGTTGTATTTTTAGACAAATTGCTTGAGGCTATTGTTCAGAGTTTTGCACTTTGTTGCAACTACAGTAAAAACATAAGGCAGCCATAGGGTGATTAAGTGATATTTCACCCCATAGTCTATATTTTATATATTGGGCACCGCCAAATTAGGCAAATTACATATTGGGATAAACCGGACCTTCGCCGCCTTGTGGGCACGTCCAGATGATATTCTGATTAGGATCCTTAATATCACAGGTTTTACAATGGACGCAGTTTTGCGCATTAATGACATATGTCTCACGTCCATCTTGTTCTACCCACTCATAAACACCCGCAGGGCAATAGCGGGTAGAGGGACCAGAAAAAACATCAAGTTCTGATTTTTCCTGCACGTCCATGGAAATGACTTTCAAATGTGAAGGCTGGTCTTCCTCATGATTGGTATTGGAAAGAAAGACGCTTGAAAGTTTATCAAAGCTGATAATGCCATCCGGTTTTGGATAATCAATGGGTTTGTGTTTTTGCGCGGGTTCCAGACAAGCATAATCAGGCATGCCGTGTTTTAATGTGCCAAAGAAAGAAAAATGCAACAGACTTTGGCACCACATATCAAAGCCACCGAGTTTGACACCAAGGTTCGTGCCATATTTGCTTAATAGCGGTTTTACATTGCGTACAGGATAAAGGTCTTTGCCTATTGCACTTTGTCGCCAAGTCTCTTCAATTTCTGTAATTTCATCATGGCTACGGTCATTGGAAATAGCTTTGGCAACTGCATTTGCGGCATAAATACCGGAAAGAACAGCATTATGTGAGCCCTTGATACGTGGCACATTCATGAAACCAGCCGAACAGCCAATAAGTGCACCACCCGGAAACGTCAATTTGGGAACAGATTGCCAACCACCTTCGGTAAGGGCACGCGCACCATAAGAAATGCGTTTGCCTCCTTCAAACAGTGGTTTGATTGACGGATGTGTTTTGAAACGTTGAAACTCTTCAAAAGGTGACAGATACGGATTTTTATAATTGAGATGAACAATGAAGCCTACAGCAACTTGATTGTTTTCCAAGTGATAGATGAAGGAGCCGCCACCAGTCTGGTTATCTAACGGCCAGCCAAGTGTGTGTTGCACCAATCCAGCCTGATGTTTTGCTGGGTCAACTTCCCACAATTCCTTGATACCGATACCAAATTTTTGTGGGCAACGATCCTTATCAAGTTCAAATTTCTTAATAAGCCCTTTGGCAAGTGAACCACGCGCCCCTTCGGCAATAAGAACGTATTTGCCCAATAATTCCATACCGCGCATGAAATTGGCACCACAACTGCCATCTTTGGTAATGCCCATATCACCCGTTGCAACGCCGATTACAGCGCCTGCCTCATTATACAGAATTTCTGTAGCGGCAAATCCTGGATAGATTTCAACACCAAGTTCTTCTGCTTTTGCGGACAACCAGCGGCAGACATTGCCCAGTGATACAATATAATTTCCATGATTGGATAAAAAACCAGGCATCAAAGCATTTGGAAAGCGCTTTGCCGATTTTTCGTTCAAGATCAATAGATCATCTTTTTTAACTTCTGTTTTGAAGGGGTGATTTTTGTCATTTTTCCAATCGGGCAATAAAGTATCAATGCCAATTGTATCAACAACTGCACCGGATAAAATATGAGCGCCTACCTCTATGCCTTTTTCAAGAACAACGACGGATATATCAGGGTTAATCTGTTTTAACCGAATGGCAGCGGAAAGCCCAGAAGGCCCCGCACCAACAATAACCACATCAAATTCCATACTTTCGCGGGCAGGCATTTCACTCATATTATAGAGCCTTTTCCAGTTCAGGAATAACGTCAAAAAGATCCGCTACAAGCGCATAATCTGCAATATGCATAATAGGCGCATCTTCGTCCTTATTAATGGCAACGATTATCTTGGAATCCTTCATTCCAGCCAAATGCTGAATAGCACCGGAAATAGCCACTGCAATATAAAGCTCTGGTGCAACAACTTTGCCTGTCTGCCCAACCTGCCAATCATTGGGTGCATAGCCAGCTTCTACAGCGGCGCGACTTGCACCGATGGCAGCACCAAGTTTATCCGCAAGGGGTAAAAGCAGGGTATTGAAGTTTTCTTCCGATCCAAGGCCGCGGCCACCCGAAACAACTATTTTTGCAGCCGTTAAGTCTGGTCTTTCTGTTGTTTCCACCGTTTCATCAACATAGTGCGATAAATGAGGATCAGCGGCTGCATCTATTTGTTCAATTTTTGCATTTCCGTCGCAAGCTGCTGCTTTAAGTGATGCCGTACGCACGGTTATCACTTTTTTCGGATCAGCGGTTTGAACTGTTTCAATAGCGTTTCCAGCATAGATGGGACGCTTGAATGTATTATCGGAAACAATTTCTATAACGTCTGAAATCTGCATAACATCAAGAAGGGCGGCAACCCGTGGCATTATGTTTTTTCCAACTGCGGTTGCTGCTGCCATAATCACATCATATTCGGCACTTTGTTGATTAAGTGTTGCGGCAACTGGTTCTGCCAATTGATGCTCAAGATAATCCGCTTCAGCCAATAAGACTTTGCGCACATTATGCAATTTGGCGGCTTGTTCGGCAACGGCCATGGCATTTTTTCCGCACACAAGAATGTCTACATCACCGCCAATTTGATGGGCAGCAGCAAGAGCTTTGGCTGTCTGGTCCGATAGGGCTTTGTTGTTATGTTCGGCCAATAAAAGAATGGTCATCGAAAAATCCTTCCCTTACGCTCAGAGTACACCGGCATCTTGTTTCAGTTTTGTGACAAGTTCGGCAACACTGCCAACTTTTATACCAGCTTTACGCGCTGCCGGTTCTTCAACTTTGAGCACGGTCAAACGCGGCTTGTTTATAATGCCATAATCTTCCAAGGTTTTTTGTTCTATAGGTTTTTTACGCGCTTTCATAATATTAGCCAGTGATGCATAACGCGGCTCATTCAAACGCAGATCAACGGTCATCACCGCCGGCAATTTGACTGTAATGGTCTGTAATCCTTGGTCAACTTCACGTGTTATGTGCGCTTCATTGTCCTTGATTTCGAGTTTAGAAGCAAACGTTGCTTGCCCCCAGTTCAACAAGGCTGCCAGCATCTGACCAGTCTGGTTGCAATCATCATCAATTGCTTGTTTGCCAAGAAAAACCATATCTGGTTTTTCGCTATCAACGACAGCTTTTAGAGCTTTTGCAACCGTTAGCGGTTCAACGGCATTATCTTCCTTGATTAAAATTGCACGATCAGCACCCATTGCCAAAGCGGTGCGCAATGTGTCTTGCGCTGCTTGTGGGCCAACACTGACAGCAACAACTTCACTAACCGTACCTTTTTCTTTCTCTCTGATAGCCTGTTCGAGCGCAATCTCATCAAATGGGTTCATTGACATTTTGACATTGGCAAGTTCCACGCCTGTGCCATCACTCTTGACGCGTGCCTTGATGTTGTAGTCAATCACACGTTTTACAGCTACCAATAATTTCATCGGCTCTATCCTTTGCTTAAACCGCTGACAATTTGCTTAATCGTGACGGTTTTTATTCGCTTATATAAAGATTGTATAGAAGGTGAAACGTTTCAATCCAACCATTTTTCTGATTATTTTTGTTTTCACAAATAGGTGACAGCGTTGATTTGGCTAACTTATCGCTAAAGTTAATTTGTCTGTAACCCAAAACCCAACAAATTCACCCTCAAAAACCAATAAGTTGAGCGTTACGTCCCATTAAGTTCAACACCAAAAAGCAATAACCGTCACTTTTGGTAGCCAGTTAACATCACAATATTTTAAATATCTTCTTTATTTTAATTGTTCTGTTAAAAATAGCGGGGTTACGCTGGTGTGACATTACCAATCTCTGTAATAATCGAAATTGCGAGACCTCATATGGTTCTATCTGTCTTAGCATGCCTGATTAACATTTATTGCGCAAAAGCATAACTCTCCAACCTGTAAAGTCCTGTTAGAATTCAAAACTTATATAGCATCATTGTCATGATTATTTTTTGATGCGTCTTACTCTAGCTTACTTGAGTTCACTCCAAATTATAGATGCGATAATAAAAAGAAGAGTTCTATAGGGCATTATTTATAATTATAATAATTCTAATATTTACAAAAAAATCTATTACGGTGGCGTTAATACTGACGCGGTAAAATTTATGTATACTTGACGATTTAGTTTATCAAATGTAATACCCAAAATAGAAAAAACTTGATAAATTTTATATAGTTTAAGGATAGCGTGGTTGGCACTCTGTATACAGAATATTACTGCGGGCTATGGTAAAAAGAAGATTTTGCATGATCTTTCTGTAAACATTGCCGCTGGCCGGTTCACTGCGTTGGTTGGTCCCAACGGTTGTGGAAAGTCTACTCTGTTGAAAACCGTTATGGGGTTTGTTCCGCATAGTGCTGGTAATATTCTGCTAGAAAATCGTCCCATTGATGGATTTAGTCGAAAAGAACTAGCCAAAAAAATTGCCTATTTACCGCAGGAGTCACGCTGTCCAGATTATATGACTTTAGGCGAGCTTGTCGAATTGGCAGGCTATGCCCGCAACCCTTTGTTTGGTGGGCCATCAGAACGTGATCGGGAACTCTTTCGCAACGCGCTTGATATTGTTGGGCTTTCCGATTTTGCCTCTGCACAGGTCAACTCGTTATCGGGTGGGCAACGCCAGCGTGCTTGGGTTGCCATGGTGTTGGCTCAGGACACAGATATTGTTTTGCTGGATGAGCCGGTTAATCATCTGGATATAAAATACCAATACACGGTTTTGGAACTGGTGCGTAATTTGTCGTTACAACACGGAAAAACAATTGTAACCGTTCTGCACGACATTAACCTCACCACGATCTTTGCTGATGACGTTGTG
This sequence comes from uncultured Bartonella sp., assembly GCA_946478235.1. Lineage (GTDB taxonomy): Bacteria > Pseudomonadota > Alphaproteobacteria > Rhizobiales > Rhizobiaceae > Bartonella. Next base: position 65,823 of record CAMLBF010000007.1, on the reverse strand, counting down.
ATGATGAAAGAGGGACGAGTCATTACAGCAGGTTCTGTAGAAGAAACAATGACACCCGGACATATCAAGCAGGTATTCGATATTCCAACCGATATATTCGATCATAATGGCCGTAAGGTCTGTTTACCATTTCCAACCATGCTTCTAACAAAAAATGATATGGGAGCTGAATGTTGAAAAAGCTTTTTTTTATATTAGCAACCTTATCCGTTATTATTATTTTTGCTTTAAGTGTTATGCTTGGTAACGGGATTTCTTCGCCGGCAAAAGTTTACGCGACATTTGCTGGCATGACAGCCCACGATTTCGAGCAGGCAACAATTTTATATCAACGTTTTCCACGCGTTCTTATCGCCCTTTATGTTGGGGCTGTCATGGCGTATTCGGGTCTTGTTTTTCAAGGGCTGATACAAAATCCTCTATCATCTTCTTCAACATTGGGGGTAAATGCAGGGGCAACATTATTTGTGGTTGGCGGTGCCATTCTGTTCAATTTTTCTCTTGCAGCACAAGGAATATTGGCACTTTTAGGCGGTATATTCGGCTTTCTATCTTGCCTTTTTGTTGCACGGCTTGCCGGCCTCAACGGTGCTCCGCGCGGTTTGTTGCTAATCTTAGCGGGAACCTTGATTACAATGCTTTATCTTGGTGGTGCCAATGCAATTCTTTTGGCCAATCCGTCGCAGCGTACCGATTTTCTGGCTTGGATAGCTGGTAATATCAACCACGTCTATATTGACCGTTTCTACAAGTTTTGTTGGTTGGGTGGGGTGGCATTTGTTATTCTTCTCAGCTTGTCCAAACCATTGACATTAGGCCTTTTGGGCAAGGAAAAAGCCACCTCTATGGGCGTTAATGCAATATGGGTTTCACGTATTGCCATGGCAACAGCAATTGTTGCATCGAGTTCTGCTGTAGCAATTTGTGGTCCTATTAGTTTTGTCGGTTTGGTTGTGCCGCATATGGTAAGACCATTGGTCGGGCAGAATTTTGCAGTTGGCTTGACAGCAAGCGCTTTGGTTGGCGCCTCAGTTTGCGCACTTGCAGACCTTTGCGCGCGTGTCGCTTTCCAACCTTATGTCATCAATACTGGCGTATTACTGGATCTTATGGGGGGACTTGTGTTTATTTTTATGATTAGAAAATTCTATATTTCCTCATCTGTTACGCGGTTATCATGAAGAGAGATAAAGCAACAGATGGAAAAGCGATTATCTGTTTTTCCAATGGTTTTAGTATGCGTGTGGTGGATATCTATATTGGTATCTGCCTCATTCTCATAGCTTTTTTGTTAGCATTCATTTCGTTGAATGTCGGTGTTGCCAACGCTAGTTTTGTCGATTTTTGGCATATTATCTGTGGTCTGCAATTAAGTGATGAAAAAACATATGCAATTGTTATGGTGCGGCTGCCCCACATTATATTAGGCTTTTTGGTTGGTTGGTGTTTGGCGTTGGCAGGTGCTATATTGCAACCAATAGCACGTAATCCATTGGCTGACCCGGGTTTATTTGGAATAAATCATGGGGCAATGACGAGCATTATTTTATTGCTCGCTTTTGTTCCGGCAGCGCCAAAGATATTAATTGTTATATGTGCTATTGCCGGTGGGCTTGTGGTTGCATTTTTGCTCATTTGGCTGGTTGGCAATGAAAAATCGAGTGGTCTTGCCATTTTATTGATGGGTGTTGCTTTGGCAACTGTGCTTGCATCGATCAATTCGTTTCTTATTTTATATTTACCACCCGATCTTTCTTATAATCTTTCGACATGGCTTGCCGGCACGCTATTTAATGCCAATTGGGACGCAATAGCGGCTTTTGCGCCATTGTTTCTCATCAGTGTCATTGGAATATTCATGTCTGGACGCTCTTTGCAGCGATATGAACTGGGCAATGAAGTTGCAATGGCATTGGGAGAATCCGTAAAATATTCGCGGCCTGCTTTGATGTTCTTTTCGGTGTTCTTAAGCGCATCATCAGTCACAGCAGTAGGGCCAATCATGTTTTTAAGTATATTGGCACCACAGCTCGCGTCATTCTTGTCATCTGCTACTGGTTGTGCCCGCCTTTTCCTTTCTGCCCTGATTGGCGGTAATGTTGTTATCCTTGCTGATATTGTCACCAAAATTGGATTTGGTTCACAAGGTTTGCCGCTGGGCTTAAGTTTTACCCTTTTGGGGGTACCGTTATTTATTTTTGCTCTAAGACTTAGAACATTACGTTATCGCGCTTCTGATTGAATTCAGCGTTAAACGCATCGATCATTATCGCTTATACGTAATGATGAGAGCCTTAAGGGTAGGGGAATACATCATGAAAATAGAAAGGGATCTCATGCGTTTTATATTTGTACTCATGACATTTATCCTATCTGTATCGATATCAACCGCCGAAAGTCGGGAAGTTGTCGATTCAATGGGGCGTCACATAACTATTCCAGATGAACTTAAGCGTATTGTTGTAATGAGTGAGCCGGCTGTAGGCATTCCATTAATGGAACTTGGTGTACAGCCTGTCGGTAGTTATGGCAGAGCAGATGATGGCACTTATCAACTGGGTGCGGATTTTGTTGATACTGTTTTAGGACCAGGACACCAGAAACCTAAAGGAATAGGGCTCGGTGCTCAAACGGATCTCGAAAAGCTCCACGCTTTAAAGCCTGATATTATCATTGGCATTGAATTTGACATTGATAAAGCCGACCAACTTTCGACAGTTGCACCTGTCTATTTGATGAAGTTTCTCGATACATCAAATCATGATTTCAGCATAGCGCAGGATCTTGCTAAGCTGACTGGCCGTGAAACGGCTTTTCAACAGTTGAAAGATACTTATAACAAGCGTGTTGAGGAAACAAAGGCACTGATAAAAGACGATACGTCTAAAAAAACATATCTTGCTGTTATGGTTTCAGATAAACTCAATGTCATTGGTGCAAGTACCGGTGTAACACAAGCGCTAGAAGACGTTGGTTACAAGAGATACCAATTTGGTGCTAATAACGCTAAAGATAATGATGCCCAAAAACTTTTGTTGCAACTCAATGCAGAAAGTTTTGGTACCGTTAATCCGGATGTTTTAGTTGTGGTAAATGGCTGGGGCAATAAGGACCGCGGTGCAGACGCTGCACGTGCCGCTTTGGATAAGGTTGTTCCTGGTTGGCAACAATATATGCAACCGGCGAAAGAAAAGCGTGTTGTTTTTGTTGATGCCGCTCAAGTGTTAACACCGTCATTTGCCAGCGCCGAATATATGTTGGATGCCTTGAATGATTGGGCAAAGCAGGCAAAATAATTTCTATTGGAAAATATATCCTCTGATGATTAATCGGTTGAATTGACGGTGAATTGTCAAAGGTGAAATAACAATAGAAAGATTGACCTGTTATTTTATCTCGACCTTTTAAGCGGTGAACATAGTTTCACCGCTTTTTATTTTTTCGCTTGAGGAAATGAAAGCCTATGGTTGCCGTGCCGTTAGAGAGAACGATCACCCGAGATCACCCGAGATCACCCAAGATCACTCAAGATTGCTCATGATCGCCTGTGGACGCCGATGAACGTCTATGAGTGGCAATGAAAGTTGACGAAAGTTGGGTTAAAGTCGATGAACGCGAATGATTGCCCAATGCGCGCGTGTGTATTTGTTTTTGTGATCCTTAAAACACATAATGCTTAAGATAGTAGCTGAGACTTATAGGCAGTATAATTCAATCGGCTATAGAGTCAGACTGACAGTCAGTTAGTCATCAGCGAAAAACTTCGAGAGCATTCGCTTAAAATAACGAGAGCATTCGCTTAAAATAAAAGGCGACCACATTTAAATAATGTGATCGCCTCAGAGAATGAACTCTTTATATATTTGTTAATTAGAACTTGGCTTTCATACCAACACCAAATTCACGTGGTTGCAGCATATAGGCCTGAATACCACCTGTTGCACGGTCACTATATTTTTCAACAGGAACGCGTTCATCAAAGATGTTATTGGCATATGCGAATATTTCAAAGTTTTCTGTCGGATTATATGACAGATGCATGTTGGCAACCGTGAAAGCACCAACACGCAATGCCGGATCATTATCATCAGTCGAGAAGTAATCGTCTGTATGACGGACATCACCGGATAATTTGAATTGTGATGTGATGTTCCAGTCTGCACCAACATTGAACATGTAGCCTGGTGCCTTGGCAAATTTCTTGCCATTAAATACTTCACCGCGATAATCGCCAAAGCTACTTGTTTCAGTGTGCAATAATCCCAAACCGCCACGCAGACCTAAATTATCAAGAACCTGATATTCTAGTCCTAGCTCTGCACCGTAACTTTCAGCTTCGTCACTGTTGACAATGATAGAACCAAAAGGACGTCCATTGAGGTAATCAGTAACCGATCTTTGTGCATCGCTATATTTGGTATAGAAAATGTTCGTGGTAATAGACATACGTGTATCAAGCACGTTCGCACGTGAGAACAACTCATAATTCCACGCTGTTTCTTTATCAAATGTGTAGTAGCGTTTTCCTGAGAAGTTCAGGCCTGTACCGCCCGGCAAATAACCTTTGCTTGCCAAGACACCAACGGTCACGTCATCAGTCAAATCATATGATAATGAAATTTTTGGCAGAACGTCATCAAAGCTCTCATCATAGGTGTAATGAACACCCGGTACATAACTTGCGTCACCATCATGACCCATTTTATCATATTGATAACGTAGCCCACCGGTTAATGCCCATCTTTCAGCAAAGCGATAGGTTACTTCAGAAAATAGTCCTACACTTCTTTGATTTACAAGAAAGTCTGTTGATGCAAAGTCATGGTGTAGGTCATTATTCGATTTATTGTAGGAATAGTATAATCCGGCAACACCACTCCAGGTTGATTCCTCATCACCAAAGTTTACACGGGATTCGTTAGAAATGTTGCTGTAATTTTTTGAAGCTGTACCATTAAATGACTTACCGAAGTTGTAATCATACTTTCCTTCGGAATATTGAAATTGGTTGGTGAGCTTTATGTTGTTGCCTAAGTCATAGCTTAAGTCGAAAATACCAGAATCTGTTTTCGTTTCACTATTGTCTGTGCTTGGGCTTCTGTCTTTAAAATCATCATATGGCTTTGACGCAGCTTCAAACGCTGGTCTTTTTACATCAAGATGCGAAAGTGTAAGTTTTGCTTCCAAGCCTGGAATAGCGTCTGGTTGTAGTAAAAACTTGACCCGACCTGTCAAATTGTCAGGATCATGGTTCATACCATAATCCATGAAATTAGGATTGTCATATTTTATGAATGTGTCTCGACCACTATAATCAATAGCAACACGCGCTGCCAATTGATCCGAAAGGGGACCGTTGGCAACAAATGATGTGCGCTTAGAATTGCGGCTACCATACATAACTTGACCGATAACCTCAGGCGTAAATGTTGGGTCATTGGTATTGATAACCACAGCACCAGCAATAGAATTTGCACCCTGTGTGGTTGTTTGTGGGCCACGGAATACTTCGATAGATTTCACATCCCATACCGTTGCTGATCCCAATCCTAACTCACTCGCTGTGAGATAGCGGCCATCCATACTCATGGTTGCGCGCGGTACAGGATTTGCCAGAAATGCATTACCTTTAACAAGAGGACCCTTGGTATCAACACCACGTATAATTGGCGCATCTGTTGTGCTGGTGTATAAAACGTTTGGTGTGCCTTGTAAGGCATCTACAATGGTCGATGCTGTTGGCTTATTTGCCAAATCTTCAGCACTAATAACAGAAACGGACCCCGCAGTTCTCTGTAAAGAACGACTGACTTTTTCGCCGCTAACGATAACCGGTTTCAACACCGTATTCGTATCACTTTTATTTTCTTCCTCAGCAAAGGATTGCCCCGCTGAAAGGGCGGTTAAAGAAATACTAACAACTCCAGTCAATAACGCCCTTTTGTACGACTGAAGAAAAGCCGATGTATGGTTTAATCTTCGCGGCATCACATATCCCCTCATTTCCTGGTCAAAATAAAAACTTGAGGGAAACAATCAGTTTTTGTTTCAAACGTCAACTGTGATTCTGATTAATTCTAAAAAAATTGTAACTTTTACATATGATTTCATAGTTAATATTAGAATTCCTATAATGTAATGAAGTCCAATGACAATAGAACTTGTCTTAAATGGCATTTCTTAGAACTATTATAAACTAGATTATTGCTGTTGATAAAAGGAATAACTTGTAAAATTATGACTTATCAAATTTTATAATGATATTTGTAAAAGTAGAAAAATATTTCAGATCATTCTCATTAAAATAAAAAACAGAAATATAGTATTATTTTTAGATACGATTGCTATCATCTATCGTGATGGTATCAAAGAAGCTGAGCTCAATGCCATTGACCTAAGTTCTGATAGATATCGTGGCAGGCAGTCATAAAAGGGTGATCACATATTTTTATGAAGAAAAACTATTTTGAGAGAAGAATTATTGAATTAGCTTACAATAGTAGAAAACTAAAGATCAAGTTAACTTCTACCTTGCTTGATGTTGCTTTATGAGCGGTACAAGGTTCATTCAAAAGACTGACAAGGTCATGAATATTCGTGTGTCGACAAACGAATTTCGTAAATTAAAAAGCGTTAAAAGTGGTACCTGTATCCTATATTTTTGTTTCGAAATATTTCAGACTAATAGCGAATAATTATAGGTGAGCCATAGTTACATACTATGTTCAATAAGGCATACTTAACTGTCGTGGTAATCCTATTTGGGGAGTGATTAAACCTCCATATAATTTAACGGACAATGTGACATTATTTTTTGCTTATATTGCTTATCGAGTGTGTTATTCATTTTCTCAAAGCATTTAATTTTATATTGAGTAAAACCTATATACTCATGAGAATATATAATTTATTATTGTTGAGGTAAATTTAGGTTTAAATATCCATTGATGACCTAAAAAGAAAATTGGGGGTGCTCCATGAACGTGCCATCACTTGGCTTTTTGAAAAAAGTTAATGTACGCGACATCTGGCAGACAGAAGCGCAACATTTCACGCCATGGTTAGCGCAGAATTTGGACGTATTAGCTGAAGCTTTGGACATGGAGCTTGAAATTGAAGCTCAAGAGAAAAATGTTGGTCCCTTTCGCGCTGATATTCTTTGCAAAGATACGGTTGATAATAGTTGGGTATTGATTGAAAATCAGTTGGAGCGTACCGATCATACCCATCTTGGACAATTAATGACTTATGCGTCCGGTCTTAAAACAGTGACGATCATATGGGTTGCTACACAATTCACCGAAGAACATCGTTCAGCGCTCGATTGGCTTAATAATATCACAGATGATAGCATTAATTTTTTTGGTCTCGAAGTAGAGTTATGGCGGATTGGTGATAGTTCTGTTGCACCGAAATTCAACATTGTATCCAAGCCAAATGACTGGTCGCGTTCTGTCGGACGTGCTGCACGCCAGATAGAAACGGGTGCATTGACAGATATAAAAGCTACACAATTGGAATTTTGGACAAAATTTGCAGATAAACTAAAGGCAACGTCACATCTTCGTCTACAAAAACCTAAGCCACAACATTGGGCTATGTACAGTATCGGACGTTCTGGTTTCCATTTAAACGGGCTTCATAATACGCGAGATAAATGCATTGGCGTTGAACTTTATATCAAACACCAAAACTCCAAACATTTTTACAATCAACTTTATGCGCAGAAAGGTGAAATTGAAGCAGAGATTGGTCATGAGCTTATATGGAAGGAATTGCCAACGAAAAATGCTACACGCATAATCCTATATTGGCACGATGTAGATCCTATGGATCGTGCACGTTGGAATGAATATCAAGATTGGTTGATCCAATATATCGAAGCATTTGATCATGCTTTTCGTAATAGAATTCGTAATCTTAAAGATTTGGATATGAATGAGGAAGATACCGACCTAATGTAACCTTCATAATCCTATATTATCCTTTTGAAAATTATTAGATAAAATATTATATTCTTAATAATTTTTCGTTTTAAGGTAATATAATATGGCTACAGTTAAACCAGAGATAGAAAAACTAAAGAAAGAATTATTCGCGGTATTTGATACATTTGCTGTGGAGCATTTCGTAGGGCATCAACCTGATAAACTTAATCGGTATGCCATCGAAGGCTCTGGATTATGTTTTGCTTTTGAAAAAAACCTTTCAACACAAGTAAATATATGGTGTCCAATGAAAGTTGCCGCTTATGTAAGTGGCATTGAAAAGGAGCCTTATCCTGCTTCAAACGTCTATAAAGAGAAAGGTTCGACAGGTGAGCCTAAGTATGGCCGACATGCTGGCTTAGATGTAGAATCTTTTCCTCTTCGTGATATTGACTTGGTTAGGTTTATAGTAAGAAGGTCAGAAGAAGGTAAAATTGTTGTGGAAGCCATCAAGTTAGCCGCTAATGACGGTATTGAATAAGGTTAGATGCGATAAGCTTTCTATAAAAACTATTGCTAAATAGCCAAGTTATAATGTTTTGCCGAACTGAGTTAAAAGTTGTTGGTTTAAGTGTTGATGTCATCATGTCATTAGCTATTTATGGACTAGTTTTAATCAAGCTGACTTTAAATTTTTGGTGCGTGTCGGGCATTCAATATATGGAGACGCGTACCTTATATTTTACATGACATAGATGTTGACAAATCATGTTTCTTTAGAAGAAAAACATTAAAAATAGTAATTTTTATATCAAATGATTTGATGAATTATCATATATAACTAATTTATAATTAGTTATATTGTTTGTAATAAATAATTTTTTTGTATCTTTACAATTAATAATTTAAATATTCTTTGTGTAAAATTTATAGATAAGTAAATTATTATCACCTAAGAAATTAACCTTGATATGCAACATCATTGATGCCTGTGCTTAACTATATGTCTTATTTTGATTTAAGATATTTATACAAATGTGTGTTTGTCGTTGCCAAAGTTATCATGTGTGGCAATTGGTATCTCATTTTGTGTGACAATTTTCGGGGAAAAGTCAATAAACCAGTTTTTTTAAAAGTAAAAAACCAATAAAATCAATATGTTAATTGTATGATATTGGTGCCCAAAAGAGGCCAGTTATTGATATGTCAGGATAAATCATTAATTATCTGCTCGTATCAAAAAAATGATATTGCTTTATGTTTTTGTTTTGTTCAGTATCATGTTTCATCATCGAATTTCATCCTAACGCAAGCCGAAAGGGGGACTGCGGGGTGGACCAAAAGCGTCTTTAGAGGTGGATTAGGTCATGCGGGCAATGAATCGTTTGAATGCAAAGGCTGTATCTGCGTTGGGAGCGGGTAAATATAATGATGGTGCTGGTTTATGGCTTGTTAAATCCGATACTGACAGTGGCAAGTGGGTTCTGCGTTATACAATACACGGGCGACGGCGAGAAATGGGGCTTGGCTCTATTCATTATGTATCATTGAAAGAGGTGAGACAGACAGCTGAGCGATGGCGTGCACAATTGCGGAACGGCAATGATCCGATTAAACAGCGCGAAAAAGAAAAACGTGAGGCCGCCCGCAATCTTCACTTATTGAAAGACATTGCTCTTGATGCTTTTGAAAGTCGTAAAGCTGAATTGAAAGGTGATGGCAAGGCGGGACGCTGGTTTACTCCTCTTGAACTTCACGTTTTACCGAGGCTCGGCAATGTTCCTGTTATCGATATAGATCAAACAGATATACGTGACACACTGGCACCTATCTGGCACGATAAAGCCGATACTGCTCGGAAGGCTATGAACCGCTTGAATATTTGTTTAAAGCACGCCGCAGCACTGGGGCTTGATGTGGATTTACAAGCCACGATGAAAGCAAAGGCGCTATTGGGGAAGACCAGACACAAGCCCCAAAATATACCTGCTATGAATTGGCGAGAAGTACCGGCTTTTTATGCAAGCCTTAATGATGGGAGCGCAACGCATTTAGCATTGAAGCTTTTAATCTTGACGGGTGTTAGGTCTAATCCTTTACGGCATATTCATGAAGATCAGATTGATGGTGACGTGTGGACCGTGCCAGCCGAGGCTATGAAGGGACGCAAGGACGCGACTAGTGCTTTTCGTGTTCCGTTATCTAAAGAAGCTTTAAAAGTGATTGACGAGGCGCGGCGTATATCAAAGGACGGCTTTTTATTTGTGGGTGTTCGCCGTGGGGTTATTTCTGATATGGCGATGGCTAAGTATATGAAGCGGGCTGGATTGGAAGCCCGTCCTCACGGGTTTAGATCAAGTTTAAGAGACTGGCTGGCAGAGGTCATGAACGCCCCCCATGATGTTGCTGAAACAATTTTAGGGCATGTTGTGGGCGGTAGTGTCGAGCGTGCCTATAGACGTACCGATTTTATAGATCAACGTCGTACTTTAATGGAACGATGGGCCCAGCATGTTAGTGGCAACAATGATAGTATTCTTATTTCAAAAGGAAATAAAGAAAATGGAAAATGATGATGACATCCTATTTTGGCGATTAGCCGATACTTTGACTGTTACTCAAGCGGCTTTGTTGGCAGTTGGTATAAATCCGGCCAAGGTTTTATTATATAATTCGGAAGAGCCTACAAAAAGTGAAATCAAATTTGGAGAAGATACTTGTCTACCAACAGCTAGTTTTAGAGCGGTTTATTGTTCAATTCTATCCGCGGCATATTCTGGAAAATTAAAAATCAATTGGTCTTATCGTGATCCGACCAAGCAGGATAAACAGAATATTGATGAGCCTAATTCAGTTGTATGTGTTGAAGATCTAAAGAAATGGATTGATTCGCGTGGTTTTAGACCAAAAGTTTTCTTTCCTGACTTAGAAGTTCACGAGTTTAAGGATCCTAATCATCCACGTTATGTCGCAAAACTGGCTGCCGTCGTAGGTGCATGGGAAGCTGTTAAAGAAGCAGAACCAAACAAGACTGTTAAACAAACACTTGCAAAGTGGTTAAATATAAATGCAACTAAATATGAGCTTTTGGGTGAAGATGGCAGACCAAGAGAAAAATTAATACAGGAATTAGCAGGAATTGCTAATTGGGAACCTAGTGGAGGTGCACCAAAGACTCGTTCAAATGAAATTGTAGAAGATAAAAATACAGAAATTTTTCAGTGAAAAGGCTATATAAAATCTCTATGAAGATCCTTGAGAGGTGTCATTTTAAGTAGGTTTATAACAATTTATCCTATATTATAACATATTGATTTAATAATATTATTTTTATTTTAGGAATAATTTTTCAGAAATCTTATAGGAATTAAGGGGAAGTCCTTCTTAATTGATGGTTAAGTTTTCTTAACCTACCCTGCTATTTTTCATTAGCAGTATAATCCATCTTTCATTTGTGTTCAACAGATTGAAAGATGAAAACAATGAATATCATTGATGCCCTTTTAAGTGCTCGTGAATGTGCCAAAATTCTTCAAGTCAGCATACCGACATTTTGGCGACGTGTTGCGGATGGTACGGTGCCGCCTGCCATAAAAATCGGGGGTTTGTCTAAATGGCAACAATCTGACATTCTTGGAGTTATCGAGAAAGCCAAGGCGCAACGCAATGTCGATGCCCATTAAAGAAAAACCCCACCATAGAGAGACGGGACAGGGCTTTTTCAATCCAGACGGAAAGAATAGCAGACCCTGTCACATGGCGCAATGTCATGGAGACGTGAAACAATGTCATTCAATGAAAATAAAGCACGAAAAATTACCTCCGCAATTCATGGGCAATGGTTTGGAAGCTATGGCGTGGAGCGCTACCTGTTCTATCAGGACAACAATCAGGGCCTATTATTATCAAACGATAAGTTTAGCCGTGCATTGGCACGCTGTTATGCCGGATGCTGTTTTGATAATATTATTCACGAGCTGCGTTCTATAGAACTTATAGAGGGCAATGGTCGTTACTTTGGTCAGAGCCTGATAGGATATAAAAGTCAAAAAGGGTTCAGAACTCGCGCGCTGGTGAAGAAAACTTCAAGTCTGGCAAATAATAACAACCTAGTAAAGGCAGAAGTGACGCATAAACTTTGGAATGTAGCCTGGCCGATAGATGGCACGCGTGCCGACTGTTACTTTCATGATGATAATATTGACTGCGCCTTGCCTGATAGTCTGCGCTTTCATGAAGATTGTAGGCACCTAAGAGGCGGGTGGTTTTTTGTCATGATTGCCAAGTTAGATAGATGTAATGTCTTTGCACTTCTTAGAACCTATGTTTTACCAGATCGAAGAAAAGTCACCACAGAGTCAGCTAGGGCCGTGCTCGATAGTGTTTGGGGTGTTGGTTTACATTTAACGGCTTGCACTTGTGACAGGCTGGTTATTTGTGAAGGCATTGAAACAGGTATTTCACTTGCGCGCGGTCTATTGCTTGAACCTTCGAACATATGGGCGGCATTATCCATCCGCAGTATTAAAGAATTGAGATTGGCAAAACAGGTAGAACAGTTGACGATTGCCCTTGATGATAATCGTGCTGGGCAGTTAGGAGGCAAGGCACTAGGAATGGATACCAAGGCGCAATGTTGGATGGTCAAGGAATTTCAGTGCCGGATAATTATGGCTTTGATAATTTGTTGGTTGAATATCGGACAGGCGGTGCAACATGAACGAAGCCGTTAATTTATCGGAACTGCCTTTTAATGATAATGTGGAGCGCGGATGGGGAAAGGTGAAACCGATTGTTTCGAGCTTACCGGCTGTAGAGCCTTTCAAGGATATCATGTTGCCTGACGTTCTGAGCGCCTATGTTAATGACGTGGCAGACCGTCAGCAATCGCCTATTGATTTTGTCGCTGTTTCTTGTCTATGTGGCCTAGCGGCGATGGTTGGCAATAGTGTGAGAGTGTCACCCAAACAGCATGATGATTGGCAGATTGTGCCTAATTTATGGGGAGCGATTATAGGGCGCCCCTCAGCCATGAAGTCCCCAGCCATGCAATCGGCACTTGCCCCCATTTACGGTATTCAAGACGATATGCGTAAGGACTGGCAGCAAAGTCAAAAGCAGGCTACCATTGATGACGTTCTTAATGCCTTGGATGAAAAGGATAAAAAGAAAAAAGCAGTACAAGCGTTTAAAGTAGGTGATAGAGAAGCCGCTCGCGCGTTATTGGCTGATAGTGTTGCATATGGGGAGGAAAAAATCCCATGCCCGCGCCTCGTGGTTAATGATGTGACAGTGGAAAAGCTGGGAGAGCTATTAAACGAAAACCAACGTGGCCTTTTGTTGATACGTGATGAATTAGCTGGCTTTCTGTCCAAGATGGAAGGGGATGACTATCAGTCCGATAGGGCGTTCTATTTGGAAGCCTTCAATGGTGATGGGCAATTCACTTATGACCGCATTGGGCGCGGCACTGTGCATATCCAGAACGCCACTATTTCCATGATAGGAGGCATACAGCCATCACGAATAGCTCCGATTGTTAACAACACTATGACTGGTGAGGGGGGTGATGGTTTCGTGCAGCGTTTGCAATTGACTGTTTGGCCGGATGACTTGCATGATTGGCAATGGACTGACAGTTACCCAGACACAGAAGCAAAGCAGGCTTATGAGGCTGTATTTAGAAACCTTCATGATAATCCGTTGGGGAGTCCAGAAAATCCATTAGTGATGCGTTTCTCACCATCTGCGCAATTGATGTTTCGTGACTGGATGGAAGACATACAGGCGGAAGCCAGAAGCGGCAATGTTTCCAGTGTTATGGAATCCCATTTGTTGAAGATGCCCAAAACCATTGCATCTCTGGCTTTAATTTTTGAACTTGTGGAAGGTGGGCGGTTTAACATTGGTGACATGGCAATGGGCATGGCCTTAGTATGGGCTAAATATCTAGCAAGCCATGCAAAGCGATTATATTCGGCAGGTCAGACAATGGCTCAAGACGGGGCACGACTCATCATAGAACGGCGCAATGAATTGCCTAGATTATTTACAGTTAGGGATATTCATCAAAAGCGATGGGCAAAGCTAGCAGATCGTGAAGCGATATTGTCTGCAATGGAAATCTTGACCAATACAAACCATTGTCGAGAGATTCCAAAAGATACCACAACAAATGGTGGAAGACCGACGGTTAAATATAAATTTAATCCCGTTTTAAATAATGAGGTTTGGACAATGAATAAGTAGCTGTTCTTTCTAAAAAATATCAAAAACTGGAAAATTCCAACCATTCAAAACCCTCAAAACTATCTAAAAGGGGGTTTTGATGGTTTTGGTGGTTCTGAATATAGATAAAACCGAAAAAACAATGTTTGTTTTCATTTTAATAATGCTGACTAACTTACCGAAATAAAGGGGCGGTCTGTGTTCTTTCGGCTAGGGCGCTACTACTGTAGCCAATACAGTAGACTGTTTGCACAAAATGGAAAGCGTAATTTTTAATGCAAAGGTAAGGCTGAAGTGGCTTAGAACTGTAAAGTTTTAAAATATAAAAGGGGAAAAATGTGAGAAAATCTGAAGCGATAATCTATCAAAAAGGGTAGTTGTAAACTTTCAGCTGTCAACAAAAGATAATATGGAAATAACAGTTTCCGATTTTTGCGGTGGTTTTTCTAAGGCTGAAGGTGAGGAAATGTAGCTTTAAATTGTGAGGATATCTTTACAGTCCTATTAAAAGAGATTGCTAGTAAAGATAAAAACATGGGCCTGTTAAAGTCTAACCTCGTGGGGAACTGAAACCGCCGTAAGGCTTATGTATCTTTTTTATTGATGTTCAGTTATTTGGATTTTTATCGCACTTATGGCAAGGGTATCAAGAGGTACTATTCTTTGATCAAGAGGTAACAGTGCCCGACTTTCCTTTCGATAAAATGTAATAATTTTATTTGATGATAGCTTTATGAATTTTCGTACACTTAAAAACACTATTTTAATGAAAGTGTCTTTTCATTTCCGACGTTTTAAGTATGACTTTAACATATAAATCGGTCAAAGGCAGCATACATTAAGCGGAGGCAATAGCATGAGCGAGATACTGGAACAGACATCACTTGAAAAAGTTTTGACCCGTTTTCGCGATGCTGCGGTATCCGAGCGTGAAAAAGGCACTTATTTTGAAGAGTTGATTGTTGCGTATCTCAAACATGAACCCTTTTATGCTGATCTTTATTCACAAGTATGGATGTTTAAAGATTGGGCATTGGCACATGGTAAAGATGGCAAAGACAAGGGTATTGATCTTGTTGCTCAGACCAAAAAGGGTGAACTCCATGCTATACAGTGCAAATTTCATGCGCCGGATCATAAAATTGAGAAAAAAGATATAGACAGTTTTATGTCTGCATCTGGCCAAAGACCATTTGTCAATCGCTTTATCGTTTGCACGACCAATCATTGGAGCAATAATGCCGAGGCGATGCTGGAAAACCAGCAAATTCCGGTGAGCAAGATTGATCTGGCTGCTCTTGAGCAAAGCGTCATCGATTGGGAAAAATATGCACCAGATAAAGCGCTTGTTATTCATGCTAAGAAAAAGCTGAGGCCGCATCAGGAAACAGCTGTAAAAAATGTGCTAAAAGGTTTGGAGATGGCCGATCGTGGCAAGCTTATTATGGCTTGTGGTACGGGTAAAACTTTCACCAGTCTTAAAATTGCAGAGGCACAGGTTGGTGAAGGTAAATGTGTCTTGTTTCTTGTGCCAAGCCTAGCTTTATTGAGTCAGACACTGACCGAATGGACGCAACAAAGCGAAACCAAACTGCACAGCTTTGCTGTCTGTTCTGATGCCGAAGTTGGTAAAAAGCGCGATAAAAAAGATGATGACAGTGTGCAGACCTTTGTACATGAGTTGCAATATCCTGCCACAACCAATGCCGAAAAACTGGCAGAAGAGATGATTGCTTGGCATGAAGACAATGCCATGAGTGTGATTTTCTCAACCTATCACTCTATTGATGTCATTTCTCAAGCGCAAAAAAATTATAACTTGCCTGCTTTCGATCTTGTCATCTGCGACGAAGCGCACCGAACCACTGGACAGACCTATGAAGGTGACGAAGAAAGTGCTTTTGTTCGCGTTCATAACAATGATTTTATCAATGCCGCCAAACGCCTTTATATGACCGCTACACCGCGCATCTATCGTGATGATGCCAAGCTTAAAGCCGAGGATAGTGATGTTGCCCTATATTCTATGGATGATGAGGAGATCTATGGTAAAGACCTGCATGTTTTGACCTTTTCCGAAGCGGTAGAACGCGGACTTTTGGTTGATTACAAGGTAATTGTATTGACAGTTGAAGAAAGCCGGATCAACCGCCGCATGCAAAATCTTCTTAAAGACGAGAATAACGAGTTGCTGGTGGACGATGCCGCTAAGATTATCGGTTGTTGGAAAGCGTTGTCAAAGCAGGATTTGAGTGAGAGTCTTGAAGGTAACGTCAGTCCGATGCAACGCGCGGTTGCCTTTTGCCAGGTGATTGACCGAAAAAAAAGCAATAAGGTTGGCTCACTCCAGATTGCGAGCATGTTTCAAGCGGTGGTGGAAGAATACCAGCGCACTGCAACTGATGAGGAAGAAATGTCCATCAAGTTGCATTGTGAGGCGCGCCATGTTGATGGCGGCATGAATGCCAGTGAAAAGGAAGAAAAAATCCAATGGCTTAAATCACCGGCCCCGAAAGACACGTGCCGCATTCTGTCAAATGTACGCTGCCTGTCTGAAGGCGTGGATGTGCCGGCTCTTGATGCGGTTTTGTTTTTAACCGCACGCAACAGTCAGATTGATGTTGTGCAGTCGGTCGGGCGTGTTATGCGTAATGCGCCAGGTAAAACCCGTGGTTATATCGTCCTGCCGGTAGTTATCCCTTCGGGGGTAAAGCCCCATGAGGCCCTAAACAATAACAAGACTTACAAGGTTGTCTGGCAGGTTTTGCAGGCGCTGCGTTCGCATGATGATCGATTCGATGCGATGATCAATAAAATAGATTTAAATGGTTCTGATCCACAAAAAATGGAAGTCATTGCTATTACCGATCTTGGTAAGAGACGTAAAAAAGTAATGAAAGAAGCAACAGGTCTTGCGAAGCGCCAATATAATTTAGGTAAAGCCCAACCCGCTTCAGGTAGAGCTCAGGAACCTCAAGGTGAACTTGTTTTAGAGGTAACGGAGTTTGAACGGGCTATCATAGCCAAAGTGGTTGAAAAGGTAGGCAATCGGCATCATTGGGAAGAATGGGCCAATGACATTGCAAAAATAGCCCGCACTCATATTGACCGCATCAAGGCCATTTTAGAAAATCCCGAAAATACCAAGGCTATTGCTACATTCAAGGAATTTTCCGCCGAATTGAAAGATGATTTGAATGATGCTCTTACCGATGACGAGATCATCGAGATGCTGGCTCAACATCTCATCACCAAACCAGTTTTTGATGCTTTATTTTCGGACTATAGCTTTGCAGCTCATAACCCGATGTCACAAGCGATCCAGAAAGTTTTGGATGTGCTTGATGAATTCAACATTAATAAAGAATCGACAAGCCTTGATAAATTTTATCACAGTGTTGCCATGCGTGCCGAGGGTGTCAATTCGGCAGAAGGCCGCCAGAAATTGGTTGTCGAACTTTATGACAAGTTTTTCCGTAACGCGTTCCCAAAAATGACCGAGCGACTGGGTATCGTTTATACGCCGGTCGAGGTGGTGGACTTTATCCTACACAGCGTTAATGACGTGTTGAAGACTGAATTCAACCAGAGCTTAGGCAGTGAGGACGTGCACATTCTGGATCCTTTCACTGGCACCGGAACTTTTATTACAAGGCTGATGCAAAGTGGTTTGATAGCCAAGCAAGATTTGCCGCGCGTTTATAAACACCAACTTCATGCCAATGAACTGGTGCTGCTTGCTTATTATATTGCCGCCATCAATATTGAATCGACCTATCATGGCCTTGTCGAGGGGGATTATGAACCTTTCCCCGGCATTCTGCTCACCGATACACTCCAGATGAGCGAAAAGGGCGACTCGATTGACAACATTTTGGTAGACAATAGCCAGCGCCGCAAAGACCAGATGGCCTTGGATATCAAAGTTATTGTCGGCAATCCGCCTTATTCATCTGGACAGGATAATGCCAATGATAATAACCAGAATATTAAATATCCAAAACTTGATAAGCGCATAGAGGAAACCTATGCGGCCTATTCGACCGCAACCAATAAAAATTCCCTTTATGACAGCTATATTCGTGCAATCCGTTGGGCGTCAGATCGGATTGGCAAAGCTGGTGTCATCGGTTTTGTGACCAATGCCGGTTATATTGAATCTTCATCGGCAGATGGCTTGCGAAAATGCTTGGCAGAAGAGTTTTCCAATATTTATATTTTTCATTTACGTGGTAACCAGCGTACATCTGGTGAGCGTTCCCGCAAAGAAGGTGGTAAAATCTTTGGTTCAGGTTCCCGCGCGCCAATCGCCATTTCTGTACTAGTGAAAAAACCTGCTGCCAAGCAGCACGGAAAGATTTTCTTTCATGATATTGGTGACTATCTCACCACCGAACAAAAGCTTGAAAAAATCGCTGAGCTTACTTCCATTGAAGGCTTAAAAGACCAATGGCAGACTATTACTCCCGATGCTCATAATGACTGGCTTAACCAGCGCGATGATAGCTTTAATGAATTTATCAGCATGGGAGATAAAAAGGAGAAAAACAGTCGCACTATTTTTAAGAATTATTCATCTGGCTTGAAAACACAACGTGATGCTTGGTGCTACAATTCGTCAGCACAAAAATTATCGAAAAATATGCGAAATATGATCGCTTTTTATAATCAGGAAGTTGAACGTTTTAAGCAGAAATCACCATTATTAGATAGTAAACAACGAAATAAAAAAGTTGACATTTTTGTCAATAACGACACTACCAAAATAAGTTGGACGCGCGCTTTAAAACATGATTTGGTGCGCTCGAAACATATAGATTATAGCTCTGGATGTTTAATTAAATCGAATTATCGTCCATTCACATTACAATGGCTTTATTATGATCGTCGCGTCAATGAAATGGTCTATCAAATGCCGCGCATTTTCCCTGAGGCAGCATCGAGGAATGTAGTTATCTCTGTAAACCAAAGTTATAAAGGTCACGGCATGATTGCTTTCATAAGCGATTATGTACCAGATCTTCATAGTAATGGAGACAGCCAGTGTTTTCCGCTTTATCTTTATGAACAGGAGCAGATGGGAGAAGGTTTATTTGCCAATATTGAAAAGCCAAAATTAAAGCGCCGCGATGTGATAACAGATGCGGGTTTGCAACATTTCCAAAAAGCCTATCAAGACAATACCATCAGCAAGGAAGACCTTTTTTATTATATTTATGGGCTGCTGCATTCTGAGGATTACCGCACCCGCTTTGCTGATAATCTGATGAAAGAATTGCCGCGTATACCAGCGGTTAAAAAGCTTGATGACTTCAAGGCATTTTCACAGGCGGGACGCGCTTTGGCCAATCTACATTTGAATTATGAAACTATTGAGCAATATCCCGCCACTCTTGTCACCAAAAATAAAAATTTGAAAGATTCTGACTATTACGTTCAAAAAATGAAATATGGTAAAAATGATGAGGGTACGGATCTTTCCACCATTATCTATAATAACAAGATTACCATCAAAGATATTCCATTGGAAGCTTATGACTATATCGTCAATGGAAAATCGGCCATTGATTGGGTGGTAGAGCGTCAGGCAGTCAAGACAGATAAAGCCAGCGGTATTGTTAATGATGCTAATGACTGGGCAATAGAGACCATGCATAACCCTGCCTATCCGCTGGAACTATTATTAAGAGTTATCACAGTTTCACTCGAAACGATGAAGATTGTTCGCAATCTACCAAAACTGGATATTTAAATATGAGCAACCGAAGAGACGATTTTTCAGCACAAGTGAAGCGTACTCTTGCAGAGCGAGTTGGTTATTTATGTTCAAATACTTCTTGTGCTCGGCCAACTATTGGCCCGGAAGAACGCACGAAAGATAAAAGTCGATCCGTTGGTATAGCTGCGCATATAGCTGCAGCCTCTCCTAGAGGACCGAGATACGATAGTAAACAAACGCCTGAAGAAAGATCTTCGATTGATAACGGTATTTGGCTATGCCAAGATTGTGCACGTAAAATCGATAAAAATATCAATGTTTATAAGGTAGAAGAATTACAAAATTGGAAAAAACGTGCTGAACAGCGCGCCGCAAATGCGCTGGAAAAAAGTAATATCCATAGGGAGACGCCCAGTTTTTTTAAAAAAATGGGCTATGTTCAGTATGTGAACTTAGACCGGTTGCGCGCATATGTAAAAAAAGACAAAGATGATGAATCTCTTAATAATCTTAATAAACATCCTCTAGACGATAGATCACTTGAAGAAGATGATGGTATTGATAAAATAATAAAAAGTTTAGATATTGTTTCTGCTCCGTATAATGAATCTATAAAATTTTCAGATGACTTAATTGGAACAACGTTTTCTATAAATGAAATGTTTTATACAAAAAATGGAGCTAAAGACCTAAGCAATTTCGATCAATCTTTGATTGAAAAATTTGATATCAAAAAAAGCCCTTATATCTATATAAAACACGGAGAATTTAAGATCATTTGTCCTTACGATCCGAGATTTATTTGTTCACGCACTGCAAATCAAGATTTCCATGGGAGACGAAGAAAATTTGCGGGACTTTTTTTTATGAAGCATTATGACGCTCGTAAAAAAATTATCATCATGTCACCTATAGTAATAGTGTTTCCAGAATCGTGGTATACAGATGAGTTTTAACCTGCTTTAGGAAGGAACTGATTAGAGTTAGCAATTATGCCGGCAATGATCTTTTAGTGAAAGTCATGATTAGAATTGACTACAGTAAGGGAAAGGTAACGAGAAAGACATCTGATACAATCAAAGTGCATAACTTCTGTTCAAAGTGTCATTTTAAAGAAGCGATCTCAGGCAATTCATGACATAAAAATCACTTTAATATACCTAGTTTACTTATTCCACGTATTATAAGCGCCCGTCGAAAGGTGGGCTGTGGGGTGGACTGAAAGAAAATATATTTTTTTAACTTATTGTTTTTGCGTTATTTTTAGGGATACTTTGGTGCCCAAAAGAGGACTCGAACCTCCACGCCTTGCGGCACAGATACCTGAAACCTGCGCGTCTACCAATTCCGCCATTTGGGCAACGGATTTCACTTAAGCTGACAGAGCGAAACTGTCAACTGAATTTATAAAATTGTAGCAACAACATATAAACGCCAATGTTAAAAAACATTGGCGTTTGCTAAAAAATTTAAAGAACTTTTTTGGACGCGATCGTTGAATCGGCGTTGAGTTCGTAGATTATCGGTACGCCTGTCGCGAGTTCTTGTTTTACAATTTCTTCGCCGCTTAAACCCTCTAAAGCCATGATTAAAGCGCGTAGAGAGTTTCCATGGGCTGCCACTAAAACGGTTTCGCCACGCAAAACATGCGGTTGGATATTATACATATAATATGGCCAAACTCTTGCACCCGTATCGCGTAAGCTTTCGCCTCCTGGTGGTGGAACATCATATGACCGACGCCAGATGTGAACCTGTTCTTCACCCCATTTTTGACGGGCATCGTCTTTATTTAAACCGGAAAGATCACCATAATCACGCTCATTGAGTGCTTCATTCTTGATCGTTTCCAAATCTGGTTCGCCCATTTCGTCCAAGATGTGTTGGCAAGTGATTTGAGCGCGTTTCAATGCTGATGTGTAAGCAATATCAAATTTCAGGCCGGTTTCTTTAAGCTTTTTACCGGCGGCAATGGCCTCTTCATGACCTTTTTCGGACAAGTCTGGATTTTTCCAGCCTGTAAAAAGGTTTTTGAGGTTCCACTCACTCTGACCGTGTCGTACCAAGACTAGTGTTCGTGACATTCACTTCTCCTCATCAGTATTAAAGTTTGGATCTAGTTAGTTGTTGAGACCTAAAACATCGAGCATTGTATAAAGGCCGGGTTTCTGATTTTCTGCCCACAGTGCTGCTTTGACAGCGCCATCTGCAAAAATAGAACGTTCTTGTGCAAAGTGCGATAAAACAACTCTTTCGTTATCGCCGGCAAAAATAACCGAATGATCACCGACAACAGTACCACCGCGCAAAGAAGAAAAGCCAATCGCGCCTGTTTTTCGCGCACCAGTATGGCCATCACGTCCGCGTATGCTCACATCATCCAAGTTGACATTGCGCCCATCAGCGGCCGCTTTACCCAACAATAATGCAGTGCCTGAAGGGGCATCGACCTTTCTTCTATGGTGCATTTCAGAGATTTCAATGTCATATTGCGCAGCATCGAGTGCCTTTGCCGCTTTTTGAACCAGTCCAGCCAATAAATTTACCCCAAGGCTCATATTGCCAGATTTAACAATGGTAGCGTGCGCTGATGCTACTTTAATTTTTTCTTCCTGTTCGGGAGTGAAGCCCGTTGTGCCAATAATATGCACGATACGTGCTTGTGCGGCATAGCCGGCATAAGTCACGCTTGCTTCAGGCAGGGTAAAATCAATAACGCCATCAACCTTTGCAAATGCGGGTAGCGGATCATCAGAAATAACGACGCCACAAGGTTTGCCATTGATAAGCGAATGTGCATCTTGTCCTACAAATGGTGAACCCGCACGCACAATAGCAGCCGACAGCTCAACACCATCTATATGTTGAATAGCCGCGATTAGCTCGCGTCCCATTTTTCCATTTGCACCTACAACAGCTAGCCGCATAATTTTTCCTTACCTAAAAATGTCAATTCAACATGTAACATTCAATTTGCATTTTATCTAATAAAAGTCAGGAAATCCAAAAGAAATGGTCTGAATATTATCGACCAACAAACCTTTATGGCGAACGAATAAGAAAATTTCCCTGATTATATATATAATTTTCCATGCCGAATAAGGCGCTATTGGGATGCAGCATGATAACGGTGGCAATATTTTGCATCAATTGGCAATGCGGCGCTTTATTCTCAAAATGTGCGCGAAACCTTTTTGTGTCGATATAGGGCATGAGTTTTGGCACAATCCCGCCACCAATATAAACGCCTCCCGACGCATTATATATCAATGCCATATCACCGGCAAAACGAGCCAAATAATCTAGAAAGAACTGAATCGTGTCATGGATTTCGGCATCGCAGTGAGCACCAAGTGAATTTGTTAAGTCTTCTGGTGTGTTGAAAACCGGATTCAAATTGCGCGACAAACAAATTGCGCGGTAAATATTGACTAGACCGTTGCCACTTAACAAATCTTCTGCGCTAATTCGGTCTGATAAACTTTTAAGATAAGGCAAAATTGCTAAATCAGTAGGGGTTTGTGGAGCATAATCAATGTGACCACCTTCGCCTGCAATGGGGATATATTGATTGTTGATATTTAAAAGTCCAGCAACCCCTAAGCCTGTGCCAGCCCCCATAACAACTCTGTTGCCTTGCGGACAGGGTGTCATTGTGCCGATGTGATGCAAATATTTTTCTGGTAAGGTTGCCGCGGCCAAAGCTTGTGCTTCAAAATCATTAATAATATGGACATTGGCAACATTGAATGTTTTTGCGAGCTTTTCAGGCGTTAAAATCCAATTGGAATTTGTAAGCTTCATGCTGCCCTTAGTTACAGGACCAGCAATTGCCAAGAAGATCGATTTTAAGTTTATAGTTCCAGATATTGCAAGATACTCAACAATAGCTTCGTCGAGAGTATGGAAATCCTCAACTTTCAATATCACGGGCAAAGAGGCTTGGTTCGGTTGGTGAATGATAGAGAACCGAACATTTGTTCCGCCAACATCACCAATTAGAATTGGATATTCCATAAGTGATGTTGGCATATTTTACCTTTAAAATTACTGTTGTTGCTGCTCAGGTGCAGAAAGTACTGCAGCACAGGCTGGTGGCAAGTCTGACACCATCATTACCCTTGGCTTTGCTGGTGTCGTCGGTTTTGGTGGTGTTTTTTTAGGTTTTTTAGGCGCCCATGGCTCATCAGTAAACCACCATGCCAATGATTTGTCACAACCATCGCCAGTTCCAATCGGCTGTTGCGGTTTACAGTTTTCTGACCCTGCTTGACATTTTAGGCGCACGTGAAAATGCCAAAAATGTCCCCAATAGGGACGAACTTTTGCAAGCCAACTTCTGTCACCTTTTACCGTATCGCAGAGTTGTTTTTTTATGCCGGGGTGAACAAATATCCGTTCAACTTGCGGATTAATTGCGGCGTTGCGAATAAGGGCTGTTCTTTCTGGTGTCCATTTTTTCGGGTCGGCATAAAGCGAGTCTGGCTTTAGCATGGAAACACCTTGCATTGTTTCTCGTTCTTCGCGTGTCATACGGTGGTTGGGCATTGGTGTTAACCAGATATCCGCATCAAGCCCAATCTGGTGCGATGCATGCCCATTGAGCATGGGTCCACCGCGGGGTTGCGAGATGTCGCCAATCAACAATCCCGACCAACCATCTTTGGCTGCATCTCGGGAGAGCTGCTCAATAAACCGTATGGTTGCAGGATGTCCCCAATTGCGGTTACGCGAAAGCCGCATGACTTGCCAATTAGGACCGTCAATGGGAAGCTGTTTTGCGCCTGCCAAACAACCTTTGGAATAAAAACCGATAGATTGGGCAGAACCAGATGAAGGTAATTTAACGCCACCAAAAGCTTGCTTCGCAGGTTCATCAGCTTTTGCTACAGATGCCGCAATAAGAATTGAGGTTAAAATTGTGCCGAACAACCGGCATAGTGACGTTAACTTGGCCGCCATTTAAAGCCCCCTTGTATCTTCTACCAATCGCCTGACTGCCACATGGATTTCAATGCCGTGCGATAGTCTGGTTGTTTCAGTATATATCCGGTTTCAAGTAACTTTTGATTTAATATTCTTTTATTGTCACCATAAAATGTGCGTGCCATTTCTGACATATCTGCTTTTTCAAATGGTATTTCAGGTGGAGCTTCAATGCCCATAAGATCTGCGGCATAGGCAATAACATCTTGCGGTGGTGCAGGTTCATTATCGACTATATTGAACAGGCCATCTTGTTTGCTATTTGCAAAAGTATGAATGACGCCCGCTATGTCATCAACATGAATACGATTGAACACCTGATTAGGTTTAACAATGCGTTGTGCTTTACCATTCTGTAGTTTTACGAATACATTACGGTGTGGCCCATAAATGCCTCCCAATCGTAAAACTGCAATCGGTATATTGTAATGCTCGGCCAGTTGTTTCCATGCCGCTTCTGCTTGTAGCCGCATGAAGTTGCGCTTCAAACTGGGATTACAGGTTGCAGTTTCATCAATCCACTTGCCTTGATGATCGCCATAAACACCGATTGTAGAAAGATAGCCAATCCATTGCAAATGCGGCATACTATCAAGTAGCCCCTGAGATTTGAGGATAATATCGCCATCCGCGTCAGGAGCAATGGAAATAACAAGGTGGGTCGTGTCATACAATTTTTCTTTTAATGTGCGGTTTTCTTCGTCATTGGGAAACAGTAATGGCTTGATCCCAGCTTTTTCCAATGTAACAAAACGGTCTTTGTTACGTGTGGTGCCATAAATATCGGATTGATAGTGTTGGGCGAAAGCTTGAGCACTGTAGCCAGCACCGAAAATTAGGAAACGCATGGTGTATCCGTCCATTCAGTCATAATAAGTGGATCTTTATGAATGGTCATATAGTGTTGGCGTAGTTGATTAAAATGGCTGTCATCAAGCAATTGTTTCAATGCCCAGACAGCCATACCAGCAATATAAGGATCGTTGTCGTCTAGAAGTCGTTTAACAGGTTCAATCAGTGCGGTGTCACCACTATTTCCTGCTGCTATCAGACAATTTCTGACAAATCGATTACGCCCAATTCTTTTGACTGGTGACGCCGTGAAAAACTGCCTAAATGCTTCGTCATTAAGAGCAAGCAATTGAACGAGAGGAGGTGCGATAAGATCCTCGCGCGCTTTGAGTTTCATCTCGTGAGTTTGTTGTGCAAACTTATTCCAAGGACAAGCGGATAAACAATCGTCGCAACCGTAAATACGATTACCAATAGATTTACGAAATTCCAAAGGTATCTGGTCTTTCAATTCGATTGTCAGATAGGAGATGCAACGTCTTGCATCAAGTTGATACGGGGCAGGGAAGGCATGTGTTGGGCATGCTGATAGGCAGGCATGACATGAACCACAATGATCGTATTCCGCAGTGTCATAAGGAAGTTCGATGTTTGTGAATATTGAACCAAGAAATAACCAAGAGCCGAATTCGCGGCTTACTAGATTTGTATGTTTGCCTTGCCAGCCAATACCGGCTGCTTGCGCTAATGGTTTTTCCATGACGGGGGCAGTATCAACAAACACTTTTACATCACTGCTGAAACGGGCGGCAAAACGTGATGCTATCTGTTTTAAACGCCCTTTGATAATGTCATGATAATCACGATGACGGGCATAATAGGATATGTTTCCGCAATTGGGAGCAATCTTTGTGTTGAATTGATCCGCCTCTGGTCCATAATTCATTGCAAGCATAATGACCGATTGAACTTCTGGCCATAATTTTAGCGGTTCCATTCGCCGTTCGGCTGTCTCGCTCATCCATTCCATGGTGCCGAGATAACCCTGATCTAAGGCTTGTAATAATCTGAAGCGGGCGGTTTTATTATGCTTATCGGTAATTGCCAAAGCATCAAAGCCTTGGGCAAAAGCCTCTTTTATCAAAAAATTCTTCAGTTTCTGCTTATGGTCAGAAGTCGAGATCGGCATAATGGGTACTAGGCGCTAGTCCTCGGATACGATCATTTAACAATGGTCTGAATGATGGTCTTGATTTTATTCTCATATACCAATCACGTGTCGCAGGGAATGGCGTCCAGTCTATCTCGCCCATAAAATCTAAAACCGATAATGATGCAGCAGCCGCAAGATCGGCATAAGAAATGGATATGCCGGCCAACCAGTCGCGCGATGCGGCAAGCCATTCCAGATATTTCATATGCGGGCGAATATTTGCGCGTGCATTGCGTAGCGTTTGCGAATCAGGAGCTCCTCCGCCCATTGCCAGCGGTATTTCGCGTTTGTAAATTCGCTCGCGGACGATATGGCGCGTGGCTTCACTTTCAAATTTTCCTAAAAACCATTCTGTTAGGCGTCTTACTTCCGCGCGCTCTAATGGATTTTCTGGAAAAAAGCGCTGGTCTCGCCGCAAGCTACCTCTTGTTTCATCAAGATATTCATAAATCACATAAGGGCCACATAGCGGTATTTCACGCTCTGCGAGAAGAACAGGTATACTGCCTGCTGGATTAAGAACTAGAAATTCGCGACGTCTTGCCCACTCATGCTCTTCGATAAGATTGGTGGCAATGCCATATTCATTCAGAATTAATCGCGTAAAACGCGAGGCAGATGACATTGGATGATGAAAAAGCGTCAGCATGGTTACTCAAATATCGAAAATTAGGAATTGCGGTTCTTATAGTCCGCCTTGTCTTATAGAACAAGAAAAGGAACCCGTTTTAAGCGAAGTTGAATAAGCCATGCTTAATTAGACGTTAATTATGCGACTAAAATGCTTGTTCCAAGCGTAAAAATTTTTAAACCCACTAGTCGTTTTTTAAATGAACGGCATTTAATGCTGTAACGTTTTTTATCGGTAATGGATATCTTTGTGTTGTGCGCTAATTTTGATAAACATATCCAATCAAAACAATGCTTTACCAATGGATTATTGTAATTAAAATAGCCAATGCAATAGCGGCAACTTACTGCACTATTGACGATAATCCATTGTCAATGTTGGCGCATTTTAAAATGATATGGCTTTTCTTGGTAAACGGAGAAGCAAGCCAACTGCTAAGCGGACAAGGGAGCCTATTGTTAAACAGGTAAACAAGCCTTACTACTGAACAGGCAAGCAAATCTATCATTAAACAGGCAAACAAGCCTATTGTGAGATAGGTGGGAAATTTTATTATCAAACAAGCAATTATGGGTTGGTGGCTTTGATAATTGCTTCTCGCAATTCTTCTATACCAAAAGATTTTTCTGATGAGGTTGCCATAATCTCTGGATAAGCGGCTGGTCGACGGGCGATAGCGGTGTGGGTTGCGTTTATTAGCTTTTCAAGTTGTGCGGGCTTGATTTTATCGCCTTTGGTCAGCACAATCTGATAAGAAACTGCGGCCTTATCAAGCAAGTTTAATACTTCAGCATCATTCTTTTTTATACCGTGGCGAGAATCTATCAAAACATAGACCCGTTTCAGCGTTGTGCGTCCACGTAAATAATCAAAAACAAGTTTTGTCCATGCATCAACCTGTGCTTTTGGGGCTTCTGCAAATCCATATCCGGGCATATCAACCAATGCCATAGGCGGCAAATCATCCAGTTGGCCGCTATAACCATCAGGAACAAAATAATTGAGTTCCTGTGTGCGTCCAGGTGTGTTTGACGTTCTTGCCAACCCTTTTTGGCCAACAAGCGCATTGATTAAAGACGATTTGCCAACGTTGGAGCGTCCTGCAAAGGCTATTTCTGCCGGTCCTTCAGGAGGCAAAAATTTCATTGCAGGAACACCGCGTATAAAAACCCAATTGCGGGCAAAAAGTCCCACAGATGTAGGACTCGTTGTCACGTTAATTTGCCCCCTTATTAGGTTTCTTTTTGAATGTGGATTTCAAATTATCCCACAGCTCTATCTTAGCGCCTTGGCTTTTCATGATAAGCGCTTGTTGTGCGATTGACAGAGTATTGTTCCAAGCCCAGTAAATAACAAGCCCTGCAGGGAATGATGCCAACATGAAGGTAAATACAACAGGCATCCATGTGAAAATTATAGCCTGTGTTGGATCCGGTGGGGTTGGGTTCATGCGCATTTGCAAGAACATTGTGATCCCCATAATGACCGGCCAAGCGCCAATCATCAGAAATGCGGGTACATTGTAAGGCAACAAACCAAACAGATTGAACAAGGATGTTGGATCTGGTGCTGCCAAATCCTGTATCCAGCCAAAGAACGGCGCATGACGCATTTCAATGGTGATATACAACACCTTATAAAGAGCGAAAAATATCGGAAATTGCACGAGCAATGGCCAGCAACCTGCAAGAGGATTGATCTTCTCTGTTCGATATAATTCCATGATTGCTTGTTGTTGTTTAACCTTGTCATCGGCATATTTTGCACGAATTTCGAGCATTGCTGGCTGAACAACTTTCATTCTTGCCATAGACTTGTAGGACTTGTTGGCAAGTGGGAACAAGATGGCTTTTAAGATAACGGTTACAAGCAGAATTGCGACACCAAAATTATTGGTGAGTTTATAAAGAATATCGATCAAAGCAAACATTGGCTTGGTGATGATCGAGAACCAGCCCCAATCAATCAACAATTCGAATTTCAAGATCTTTAGCGAATCCTGATATTTGTTGATTGTCTCAACACGCTTTGCACCAGCAAACAGATGATTGGTGATTGTTTGTGTTGCACCGCTAGCGATTGTCATGGACTTACCAGTCAAATCGGATTGATAATGTGTGCTTAGACGATCAAAATAGATAAAGCGACTGGTATATTCCTCATCTTGAGGAGGAATTGCAGCAACAGCCCAATATTTGTCTGTTATACCAATCCATCCGCCTTTGACATTGCTGAAAAGCATTTTCTTTTCATTAGCAGCATCTGGCTTGAGATCTTTAAGGGCAGCGTATTTTTCTTCTTGCATACCTTCATCACCAGCAACGCCAATCATACCTTCATGAAGAAGATAGGTTGCACTTGCATGTTCTGGTGGTGCAGCGCGGGCAACGCGCGCATAGGGAAGAATATTGACCGCATCTTTGCCGTCATTTGTTACACTATCCTGAATTGTGAACATATAATGTTCATCAACCGAGATTGTGCGGCGGAAGACTTGCCCTTGTCCGTTGTTAAAGACCAATGTCACCGGACTTTGCGGTGTCAACTTTGTGTTGCTTCCTTCAACCTGCCATTCTGTGTTGAATTGCGGTAAGGCACCGGCTGGTAATCCCTTGCCAGTAAAACCAAATTCTGCAAGGTAAGTGGTAGAAAAACCAGCTGGATTGAGAAGAGCAATTTCAGGTGAATTCTTTTCGACTGATAACCGATAATTTTTCAAGAAAAGATCGTCAAATTGTGCACCAACAAGGTTGATTGAACCTTTTAACTCCGGTGTATCAATTTCCACGCGCTTTGTTTTGTTGACTGCCGCTTCACGCGCTTCACGTGTCATATCAATTGCTGCTACGTTTTCAGCTTCTTTTGACTGTGGCGGTGTGGTTGAACCATTATCAGCGCTAGGAACAGCTTGTCCCTGCGATGGCTGATTTTGTTCAAGCTGATGGGCAATTTCTTGCGCTTTTTGTTGATCGGCATTCTTTGGCGCAACATAAAAAAATTGCCAAGCCAATATAATGAGCAGTGACAATCCAATGGCGATGAAAAAATTGCGGTTATATTCCATTAGCAGCCATCCTGTTGCAATTTTGAATTTTGTGGTGTTTGCCTAATCCTGCGGTTCATTTCACGGACCAGACGCTCGAAAGACGCGTTCAGTGCATCAGGACGCGCCACAATTACATAATCGGTTCCAGCATCCATGCTGCATGTCAATCCGACACGCAAAGCTTCACGAAGACGCCTTTTGATACGGTTCCTTTTTACCGCATTACCATTTTTACGTGTTACTGTAAAACCAATGCGGGGGGGTGTTTGTTCCATGACTTCCAATGGAAGATCCCGTTTTTTAACTTCTAACAGGAAGAACGAACCATATCGTTTTTCACCCGTGCGTAAAGCCAAAAACTCCGCTCTTTTTCGAAGGCGGAGAGGTGGTTTCTCATTCATCAGAAAAACTTTGCTTATTAGAACGGGTGTTAGTATTCATAAAAGCAGGTAATCCTACAAGCTTATAACCGGAGAACATTTCAAAAAAGATTTAATCATTCTCCGGTTTTTGCAAGAAAATTATGCTGCCAAAAAATTAAGCAGAAAGACGCTTACGGCCACGAGCACGGCGTGCTGCAATTACCTTGCGCCCACCAATGGTTGCCATGCGTGCACGAAATCCGTGACGGCGTTTACGAACGAGTTTAGATGGTTGATATGTACGTTTCATTTATTTAACATACCGCGGCGTGCGGCCCTTCTTGGTTCTATAGAGCGGTTACCCGCTGATTGAACAATTTATATTTCCCATATTTATGGATATTTTTGCGCTTATACGGGTTAGCACGCTTTGAGTCAATTGCTCTCGGTTGTTTCCTGAAGCCTTATTGCACGTGAATATTCACGTCTTGGCACATTATTTTGTGGTTTAAGATGCGCCTGTTCAATAATTTCGCTTAACGGTTGTTGGGTGTTTATAACCTTATGGTCGTAAAGATATGCTGGTAACTGTCCAGAAAGAAGAACTCTCCAATCAAGCGTTATGCTTGGGGCAATGATATGAGCCATATCAAATACCACAGTGGTGCAGTTCGCGGTAACCGTGTTATAAAAGCGTGCTTTTTTATCAAGCGAATTTGCGGTGTCGAGATACCGCAAGAATAGCTCGCGCATTTTTTCCTGAGGGACTTTTATTGCATAACGATAAACATCTTCGCGGCGGATATCTGTCCGCAATTTGATAACGTCTTCTTCTGTTGCCGCAATCATAATCAGCTCAAATTCTTTGAAAAAGCCACCAATTGCAGAAAAGTTTTCATTCTTTTCGCGGCGAATTTCTGCTGAAAATACAAGATGGCGACCATCGGCAAAATCGAAACCCACCAAGGTATGCGCGATATATGGTCCCATCCAATAGGACAAATATACATCAAGACCGATGATATCATCGATATTATATGTTTCATCTTTCCAAACATTATTGGCTTTGTCAGGGGTTATCCATTCAGAATCACGGATATTGTGAATGTGAACAATGTTTTTCTGTGTCTCATCGAAATTGGCTGAAACACCCCGTGACAATTCAGGCGCCCAATCACGATCCAATGATGGTTTAATGGTAGACCACCAAACAGCAAATACAGCAAACATGATGATAAGAAGACAACGGGAAAGAAATGGCCGTTGCCATTCCTTCAATAAACCGAATATGCCAAGGACACACCAAGCAACCGAAATGATATAGAAAAATAACTTGCTGTCGGGTAGCTGATAATAAAATGCCAATAGACCAAGCACTATCAGCACTGCAGCGATAATAAGCCAGATGATGCGTAAGGACGTTGATAAGAAACGGAAAAAGGTTTTTTTGTAAGTTCTATTCGTAATAACCATGCGACAATATGTTTGTTGAATTAAAAAGATTTTCTACTTATAGTTGTAATATCTTTAAGTTGGATCATAAGGTTTTTGTAATGACAAACGATAATTACACGATAACGCGAAGTGTTGTCTTTGCAATTCGTGATTATGTTTCATCACAAAATATTATGTTGGGTAAGAGTGTGAACCGGATTTTCCAAGTTGAAACCGCTTTGAACAATTTTAAGAGAATGCATAAGAACGTTCATATTTGTGACGATCTTTTACGTCAACGTCTTTGTTCCGAGGCGATACGATTTGGTATGATTTTGTATTTTGGAAAAGTGGACTAGGGACGGCTGACAATTTCCAGTGGTCTTTCTTCTAGAATTTCGCACTTCTACTCAAGTGTTCACGCGTCCGTTATTTGACGCCGTATAATGATCTGAACAATACGATATTAATATATGTTGGTTTGAACCATGATGGAAAACATGGCACAATCTGTCATGGATAAGTTAAACACCATTTATAATATGTTTTTTTAAATTCGACTTGATAGCAATGCTCACGGAGCGGTCACGCAAATGCAATCAGACGACACAGAACAATGTATTCATAATGACCAATTTCATTATCGCGTTGATAAGGGGGATGGCTCTTCTGATGAATTTGTCATTTTGCTTCATGGGTCGGGGGGCAATGAAGATACGCTAATAGATTTTGCCCGTTCCATCTGGCCGCATGCAACGCTCATCGGCGTTCGCGGGCGCGTGGTACAGAATGGTGAAGTGAGATGGTTTAAGAAAATAACACCAACAAAATTCGATCAGGTCGATGCAATTAAAGAAGCTGATGCCTTTGCCAAGTTCTTACCTGACTTGTTTTCCCACATTGGGTGTAATGGATCCAATGTTACTTTTTTAGGCTATTCCAACGGTGCTAATCTTCTGGCCATTCTCTTGTTGAAATATCCTGACTTGATAATACGTGCAATTCTATTACGCTCGATGATGGTTTTGGACAATGTGCCGCAGAATAATTTAAGCCGCACCCATGTGTTGCTTGTATCTGGTGAAAAAGATAGCCTTTATTCGGGCTTCGCCCCGACCTTATCAGATTGTTTAAAAAGCAATGGTGCGGACATCAAGCATTGTGTTGTTAATACGGATCATATGATCGGTGCGGAAGATATTAAAGTTGTTCGGCAATGGTTAAGTAACAAGGGGTTAAGCACAGAGGGGTTAAGAACCTAGGAGTTAGGCACCGAGGGGCCAGATACTAAAGGGTTAGGTACCTAAAGGTTAGAGTTAAATGCTCAAAGGTTAGATACATAAAAGTTGGAAAATTCATAAGAATTAATCAAACCATCCAGTTAGGATTTTGAAATTTTAAGCAAATTTTGGCTTGTTGACCTTTTGCTCTGGTAAGCGATAGAAGAGATTAGGTATCCAGCAGGCTATGCAGGAAGGAATGATAGTGTCCAATATACAAAGTCATGACGTTATCGAACAGTTGCGCAAGGTCAAAGGACCAGATTTTGAAAGCGATATTGTTTCTCTGGGCTTGGTTTCCGAGATTTTTATTGCCGATGGAAAAGTGTTTTTCTCGATTACAGTGCCAGATGAACGGGCTCGTGAGCTTGAACCTTTAAGACTGGCGGCAGAAAAAGTTGTTATGGCTATGGAGGGGGTAAAAGCTGCCATCGTCACATTAACAGCTGAAAAAAAAGCAGATAGTTCTGCAGCACCACAAAAAAAGCAAATTGTGGCCGAGTCAGGCCCAAGTCATGAACGAACAGGCGTTTCTGCCAAAACACCCATTGAAGGTGTTAAGCATATTATCGCTGTTGCATCGGGTAAGGGTGGGGTTGGCAAGTCGACAACAGCTATTAATCTGGCTCTCGCCTTAAGTGCCAAGGGGCTTAGAACGGGTGTTATGGATGCCGATATTTATGGTCCATCTTTGCCGCGTTTAACGGGGCTTATTAATCAGAAGCCACATGCTGTTGACGGTAAAAAACTGGAAACACTTGAAAAATTTGGCTTAAAACTCATGTCCATGGGGTTTCTCGTGGATGAAGATCGCCCAATGGTTTGGCGCGGTCCCATGGTGATGTCAGCGGTTACGCAATTCTTGCGTGATGTATTGTGGGCTCCATTGGATGTTCTTGTGGTTGATATGCCTCCAGGAACGGGTGATGCACAATTAACATTGGCGCAACAGGTGCCATTAACCGGCGCGGTTATTGTCTCGACACCACAGGATTTGGCGCTTGTCGATGCCCGTAAGGGAATTGAGATGTTTACCAAAGTTGGTGTGCCAATTTTGGGTGTTATAGAGAATATGAGCTATTTTATTGCGCCCGATACTGGCGTGCGTTACGATATTTTCGGTCATGGTGGCGCGCAGGCAGAAGCAAAAAGACGGCAAGTACCTTTCTTGGGTGAAATACCGCTGGATCCCAATGTTCGCGAAATGTCAGATGCTGGCACGCCAATTTTTATCGCCAAGCCTGATAGCCCACAAGCACAGCGCTATTCAGAAGTGGCCGATCAACTTATGCAAAGCCTTTCATGATCTGTAATGTGATCGTGCAATGCTTTTCATAAAATGTTTCACTCGTTTACAAACCGTGTTTTGGCGCGGGCAATGACCATATGATACCTTGATTTGCAGGCCAATAGACACAAATGTGTTTAAAAATAGTGAATTTTTTGTAGTAATCTTGGGTAAAGTCACGATTTTGACACGGGATTGCCACAAACTGTTTTTAAAAATGGCTGAAAACAAGGCTTCTTGAAGGGCATGTGCCGCAGGTGCCTTTGACAAAAAGCTTTATGGCTGCTTTAAAATGCGATCATAAGGTTATTGATTCGTTAACGGGTGGTGCATGACTAAACAACGAAAGATTGTCAGCGGGAGTATTATAGTTTTAACCAGCCTATTGGCCGGTTGTGCTCAGAAAAATGATACGAAGCCGACAACTCAGTTGACCGATGCATCGTCTGCAATTGTGCGTGTTGGCACAATGACAACGCCACTATCATACGGCTATCTGATTGATAATAAGATACCTGTTCCATCTGTTAAAGAATTTGCATATACTGGCAAAACGTCCAATCCGGCGGCTTTGGCTGCCAAGGATACGATCACAACAGGGTCAACGCATATATCATTGCCGCATGCAACACCTGAAGTTGATCAGCTAATTTCTAAATATTCTTTGGCTTATAATGTTCCGGAACGCTTGGTACGTCGGGTTGTTAAACGCGAAAGTAATGGTAATCCAGCCGTTCGCAACGGGCCTTACATTGGTTTGATGCAGATTAGCCATCCGACTGCAAAAGGTATGGGATATTCTGGCGATCCAAAAGGCTTGCTGGATGCAGAAACGAATTTGCGTTTTGCTGTAAAGTATCTTGCTGGTGCCTATAAGGTAGCGGATGGTGACGAATCCCAAGCCGTCCGGCTATATAGCCGTGGCTACTATTATGACGCGAAAGCAAAAGGTCTTTTGGGAGCAACCGGCTTAAAAGATACCGGTGTATCTGATGATGCAGAGTATACTATTGAGAAGGTAACTGCTCCAAAAACAAATGCAAGTACCGGTAATGGTACCGTGAATGTTCCAATTCCTGTTTTTAAAAATAGTGGAACCTGATTTATACTTGAATCGATTTAAAATCTGTTTCACATTAGCGCGGCAAACATAATAGGGGGTTTCTATTGTGTTTATCATTTTGCGGATTCACTGTGCGAAATGGAGGAACATTTATGGCAAGTGCTATGCGCGATCGACTGATCGTCGGGTTAGATGTCGCTGATATTGGTCAAGCAGAAAAATTGGTTGACCAGTTAGGGGATACGGTAAACTTTTACAAAATTGGTTATCAATTATTATTTGCCGGTGGTTTGGAATTTGCCACTGAGCTTATTCGTTCTCAAAAAAAAGTATTTCTGGATATGAAGCTGCTGGATATCGATAATACAGTGGCGCATGCTGTAGAAAATATCGTAAAATTGGGTGTTGATATGCTCACCCTTCATGCCTATCCAAAAGCTATGCGTGCTGCGGTATCGGCTGCAAAGGGAAGTGATCTTTGTCTGTTGGGCGTTACGGTTCTCACATCTATGGATGAAGAAGACCTAAAAGAAGCAGGCTATCATGACTCACCAGAAAAACTTGTTTTAAAGCGCGCAGCGCAAGCATATGAATGTCACATGGGAGGTATTGTTGCTTCGGCGGCGGAAGCTTCTGCATTACGAAAGGTTATTGGGCCAGATATGGCACTTGTGACACCCGGTATCCGTCCAGCAGGAAGTGATAAAGGTGACCAGAAACGCGTTATGACACCGAAAGATGCCATAGAGGCTGGAGCCAGTCACCTTGTTGTTGGTCGACCTATTGTAAAAGCGGAAGATCCGTTGGCAGCAGCACAAGCGATTTTATCAGAAATGGAGCAAGCACGCTCATGATAAAATCTTTTAGAA
Source organism: uncultured Bartonella sp. (assembly GCA_946478235.1). Taxonomy (GTDB): domain Bacteria; phylum Pseudomonadota; class Alphaproteobacteria; order Rhizobiales; family Rhizobiaceae; genus Bartonella. Next base: position 28,984 of record CAMLBF010000007.1, on the reverse strand, counting down.
AATGTAATGCAATATCGTTTAAATGGGAGAAGTAGATGTATGAGGATCGTATCCGGAGTGCGGATTTAAGAACTAAAATAGTTTCAGCAGATGAAGCTGCAAGCATCATCAAGGATGGAATGGTTATTGGTATGAGCGGTTTTACCCGCGCGGGAGATGCCAAACTTGTTCCTCATGCAATGGCGAAACGTGCAAAAAGCAACCCATTTAAAATTACTTTATTGACGGGTGCTTCATTAGGGCACGATACCGATAAGATTTTATGCGAAGCTGGTGTGCTTGAACGTCGTATGCCATTTCAGGTGGATACAACATTGCGCCATGCAATCAATCGTGGTGAAGTCATGTTTATTGATGAACATCTTTCTGATCCGGTTGAGCAATTACGCGCCCACCAATTAAAGCCGGTTGATGTGGCTATTATTGAAGCTGTGGCTATTAAAGAAGATGGTAGCATCATTCCTACGTCGTCAATTGGTAATTCGGCGACTTTTGCCATGCAGGCAGATAAGGTCATCGTTGAAGTCAATATGAGCTGCAATCCAGCGCTTGAAGGCCTGCATGATATCTATATTCCAACGGAACGGCCAAACCGCCAACCAATTCCAGTGATTGCATGTGATACGCGCATTGGTTCACAAAGCATCAAAATTGACAAAGAGAAAATTGCGGCAATTGTTATTACCGACTTGGCAGATAGCGCATCGCTGATTTTGCCAGCTGATGATGCAACACAAGCCATTGCAGGACATTTGACTGAGTTCTTTAAGGGTGAAGTCAAGAAAGGCAATCTTGGTATGTCGTTGAATCCTTTGCAAGCCGGCATTGGTACAATTGCAAATGCTGTATTGACAGGATTCGTTGATAGTCCATTCCATAATTTGAAGATGTATAGTGAAGTCTTGCAAGACTCTACTTTTGATTTGTTTGATGCCGGAAAACTGGATTTTGCGTCTGCATCATCGATTACCCTTAGTCAAGCATGTGCTGAACGTGTTTTCCCGAATATTGAAAAATATAAGGATCGGTTGGTTTTGCGTCCGCAAGAAATATCCAACCATCCTGAAATTATCCGTCGTTTGGGACTTATTGCTATCAATACCGCTTTGGAATTTGACATATATGGCAATGTCAATTCAACGCATGTTGGCGGCACGCATATGATGAACGGTATTGGTGGATCGGGTGACTTTGCCCGTAATGCCCATATTGCTGTTTTTGTGACCAAATCGATAGCCAAGGACGGGAAGATTTCATCCGTTGTTCCGATGGTTCCCCATGTCGATCATACAGAACATGACGTCGATATTCTGGTGACAGAGTTGGGATTTGCCGATCTGCGTGGATTGGCACCACGTGAGCGTGCGGCGACAATTATCAAGAATTGTGTGCATCCGGATTACCGCGATAAATTGCAGGATTATTTCGATCGTGCTTGTAAACTCCGTCAGGGGCAGACACCGCATATATTGGAAGAAGCATTTTCCTGGCATAGAAGTCTCGCGGAAACAGGGTCAATGTTATAGGAAAATTCCGTGCCGGAAGGAAAATACATTATTGGTGCCAACGCATTTACAGCTGCTGCATTAGAGCCAGCACTTTATCTGGTTGCAACACCAATAGGCAATCTTGGCGATATAACACTGCGGGCACTTGAAGTGCTCGCAGCCGCTGATGTATTGGCATGTGAAGATACACGGGTGACGCGGATTTTGCTGGACCGTTATGCAATTCACCAGCGCCCGATTGTTTATCAAGAACATAATGTAAAAGAGGCGGGTCCCCGCCTTATTGAAGCGTTAGAAGCAGGAAAGTCTGTTGCGCTTGTTTCTGATGCCGGTATGCCGCTTATTTCTGATCCAGGTTTTAAGTTGGTAGAAGCAGCACGGGAGGCAGGCATTAAAATTGTACCAATCCCGGGAGCTTCAGCATCATTAACCGCATTAATTGCGACGGGTTTACCAACGGATAGTTTTTATTTTGTGGGATTTCTCAGCACAAAAAGTAGCCAAAGAAAGACTCGTTTGGAAGAATTACGAGCAATATCAGGGTCTTTGATTATCTATGAATCGCCACACCGCGTTGTTGATACGCTAAACGATATGGTTGACATATTGGGTGGCGAACGGCGCGCAGCAGTTTGTCGGGAATTGACAAAAAAATTCGAAACCATTGATGTTTCGACATTGGATGATCTTGCAAATCGCTATGCCCAACAAGAACGCATAAGAGGTGAAATCGTTATTGTGGTTGAGCCGGCAATAACAAATACAGATCTGATGTCTGATGAAGATGTCGACAGACTGCTTTTACAATTGGCTGGTGAATATCCAGCGTCAAAAGCTGCTTCGGAAGCAGCAAAAATCACAGGGCGTAAAAAGCAGGATCTGTTTCAACGGCTTATAGCCTTGAAAACTAAAGATGGCTTCTAATCGGGCTAAAATAAAAGCTTTTTGGCGGGGAATTCGTGCTGAAAAAATTGCGGCATGGTGGTTGCGTCTAAAAGGGTATCATATAGCGGCGCACAGATACAAAACCCATCTAGGAGAAATTGATCTCATAGCGAGAAGGGGCAATTGTATCGCTATTGTGGAGGTTAAAGCCCGCCCAACACTTGTTGAAGCCATGGATGCGGTGACACGGTTGAGCGCAAAACGCATAGAGGCTGCGGCAGATTTGTGGTTGGCGAACCAACCGGATAGAGAAAAGCTTTATGTGCGTTTTGATATGATAGCAATTTTACCCTATCATTTACCAAAGCATTTTCCGGCCTTTTTTCAGTCAAGCAACCAGAACTAGGCCTGCTTTGGGCTATTTCATGGCATCGGCTTTGAGACGCATCAATTAAGAACTGCGTTGAAAAATGCGATAAAAACATCACTGGCTTAACCGTGATGATTGCTATGAATAGGAATGGATATTTGAATTCAGTTGAGGGCAACTATTTTATTAAAGAAATGCCTTTGGCATTACATAGCCGTACATATTCGTTTGCTTATCCTATATTTTTTGATGAAAAATATCCAATTTACCGTGTTGGAAAGCTTAATAACCAATAAGCAACACCATTAGAGAAAAAGCACTAATATGCGTTTATCGCAATGTATTGGTTAAAAATGCGAAAAAAAACATTTCGTTTTTTTTCTATGATGAGATAGAAGGGAACGAAACAGATTGACAAGACGACTTGTCGTATGAGGATTGATCATGAACGATTATGAGAAGTTCGCAACTGCTCTTTTAATTATTTTTGGTGCATTGATTATTGGTGGTTTAATGACAGTGCATATTGTTGCGATGAACAGACCGGGCTTTCTTTTTGCTCTTGGAGCTGGCGTATTAGGATGGTTTTCGTCATTTGCTATCATATTTGATAAGCCAAAAATTTATCTTTGGCTGATTATTTTGGCTATAGTTTGTGTCGGTTTTTCTATAGGCATATATGTTCGTTAAGTTTTTACTATCATTATTATTTTACAACGCCGGTTTTCCGGCGTTTTTTTTGCTTTAAACACAGATGATTTTATTGACATAAAGAAACCTTTATGTCACGGGTAGGCAGTTGATATGAAAGGTTTTTCTATGTCTCATCCAGTCAGCAGTCTATTTGGAAATATTGAACCTTCGAAAGATCGTATCGAGTGTTTAAGAAAAAGTGCGCTTGAACGCATCTTAATTCTTGATGGTGCTATGGGCACCCAAATACAAGAACTGCATTTTGATGAAAAACATTTTCGTGGAGAAAGATTTATATCTTGCAGCTGTGCTTTGCAGGGCAATAATGATCTTTTAACGCTGACGCAACCCAATGCAATTGAAGAAATCCACTTTCGATATGCTATGGCTGGGGCAGATATTCTTGAAACCAATACTTTTTCTTCCACCACCATTGCTCAGGCAGATTATGGCATGGAAGACATGGTTTATGAGCTTAATCGTGATGGTGCAAGATTAGCACGGCGTGCTGCTGAACGTGCTGAAAAGATTGATGGCAAAATGCGTTTTGTTGCAGGTTCAATTGGCCCAACAAATCGCACGGCTTCTATTTCGCCAGATGTCAACAATCCTGGTTTTCGCGCGGTTACATTTGATGAATTGCGCATTGCTTACGGAGATCAGATACGCGGTTTAATTGATGGTGGTGCAGACCTTTTATTAATCGAGACGATATTTGATACTTTGAATGCAAAGGCAGCCATTTTTGCAGCAAAACAGGTTTTTGCCGAAAAGAAAATTGAACTGCCAATTATGATATCAGGTACAATTACCGATATGTCGGGGCGAACCCTTTCTGGGCAAACGCCAACGGCTTTTCTTTATTCCATTTCGCATGCCAATCCGTTTTCCGTTGGGCTTAATTGTGCCTTGGGTGCCAAAGCAATGTTGCCTTTGATTAAGGAAATGGCAGAAAAAACCGAGCACCTTATTTGTGTATATCCTAATGCAGGGTTGCCCAATGCATTTGGAGAATATGACGAGACGCCAGATTATATGGCAGCCCAGATCGAGCAGTTTGCAAGAGAGGGTCTTATCAATATTGTTGGCGGTTGTTGCGGTACAACGCCGGAACATATTCAGGCTATTGCAGAAATTGTAAAAGAATTTACGCCGCGTTCGGCGCCGAAGATCGAGAAAAGATTACGTCTTTCTGGGCTTGAGCCTTTTACGCTGACGGATGACATACCGTTTGTGAATGTGGGGGAGCGGACAAATGTTACCGGTTCAGCAAAGTTTCGTAAGCTTATTACCAATAATGATTATGCCGCCGCACTTGATGTTGCGCGTAATCAGGTGGAAAATGGCGCGCAGATCATTGATATTAATATGGATGAGGGGCTTATCGATTCAGAAGCAGCCATGCGGGATTTTTTAAACTTGCTTGCAGCTGAACCCGATATTGCACGTGTGCCTATCATGATCGACTCTTCCAAATGGGAAGTGATCGAAACGGGTTTGAAATGTGTTCAGGGAAAATCGGTTGTAAACTCAATTTCACTCAAAGAAGGTGAAGAAAAATTTATTCATCATGCCCGACTGGCTCAGGCTTATGGGGCTGCAATTGTTGTCATGGCATTTGATGAAAATGGCCAAGCTGATACAAAAGAGCGTAAGGTTTCCATCTGTCAACGTGCTTATAAAATATTGACCGAGCAATTAAATTTTCCACCACAGGATATTATTTTTGATCCGAATATTTTTGCAGTCGCCACGGGTATTGATGAACATAACAATTATGGCGTTGATTTTATTGAGGCAACAAAGGAAATTCGTAAGACTTTGCCCTATTGCCATATATCGGGTGGGGTTTCCAATCTTTCATTTTCTTTCCGAGGCAATGAACCAGTGCGTGAAGCGATGCACTCGGTATTTCTGTATCGTGCCATTGCTGCCGGTATGGATATGGGCATTGTTAATGCCGGACAGCTTGCGATTTATGAATCGATAGAACCCAAATTACGAGACGCCTGTGAAGATGTTATCCTTAATCGTGATAAAGGCGCGACAGAGCGTCTTTTGGCCTTAGCGGAAAATTATCGCGGACAGGCAGCCGGTCCACAAAAAGAAAAAGATTTAAGCTGGCGGGAATTGCCAGTTGAAAAACGCCTTGAACATGCGCTGGTAAACGGTATCACAGAATTTATTGATGCGGATACAGAAGAAGCTCGTGTTAAAGCCAAACGTCCATTGGATGTCATTGAAGGGCCATTAATGGCTGGAATGAATGTGGTGGGCGATCTTTTTGGTTCAGGAAAGATGTTTTTGCCGCAAGTCGTCAAGTCTGCACGTGTGATGAAACAGGCTGTCGCGGTTTTACTTCCCTATATGGAAGAGGAAAAACGCAAAAATGGTGGTGAAGGCCGCCAAACTGCAGGAAAGATTGTTTTGGCAACAGTGAAGGGCGATGTGCATGATATCGGCAAAAATATTGTCGGTGTCGTTCTTGCCTGTAACAATTATGAAATTATTGATCTTGGCGTTATGGTGCCAGCGCAAAAAATACTCGATGCGGCAAGGGCTCAAAAAGCTGATGCTATTGGTTTATCTGGTCTCATTACCCCGTCGCTTGATGAAATGGTCAATGTTGCAAGCGAGATGGAAAATCAAGGTTTTGATATCCCTCTTCTTATTGGTGGCGCGACAACCAGCCGTGTTCATACAGCGGTAAAAATTCACCCCCATTATCACCGCGGTCAGAGTGTTTATGTGCTTGATGCCAGTAGGGCGGTTGGGGTTGTATCTTCCCTTTTGTCTACTGAAACAAAAGATGAAACAATTCACAAATTACGGGAAGAATATGCCCAAGTTGCGGCTGCCCATGAAAAGGGCGAAGCAGCGAAAAAACGTCTTTCTTTAAAAGAGGCACGTGATAATGCCTTGCAACTTGATTTCACACATTATCAGCCACCAAAACCGTCCTTCTTAGGTACCAAGGTATTGGATCATTGGGATTTGGCGGAACTGGCAACCTATATTGATTGGACACCATTTTTTCAAAGTTGGGAATTGCGCGGACGTTATCCTGCTATTTTGGACGACGAAAAACAGGGTGAAACCGCGCGTCAGCTTTTTAATGATGCGCAGAATATGCTAAAGAAAATTATTGATGAAAAATGGTTTGATCCGAAAGCCGTGATTGCATTTTGGCCAGCAAACCGTGTTGGCGACGATATAAGGCTTTATCACGATGATACGCGCCAAACAGAGCTTGATACATTCTATACATTGCGTCAACAGCTTAGAAAACGTGATGGAAAACCTAATTTGGCATTGGCTGATTTTGTAGCGCCAGTGGGGACAGCTGATTATCTAGGTGGTTTTGTGGTCACGGCTGGCTTTGGTGAACAAGCAATTGCTGAGCGGTTTGAGCGCGCCAATGACGATTATTCGGCTATTTTGGTAAAAGCATTATCCGATCGTTTTGCTGAAGCACTTGCAGAATGTCTTCATGAATATGTACGCAAATCCTATTGGGGGTATGCAGCCGATGAACACGCTACAAAAGAAGATTTGATAGCAGAAAAATATCGCGGAATACGCCCAGCCCCCGGCTATCCTGCGCAACCAGATCATACTGAAAAAGGCACATTATTTAAGCTCCTTGATGCAACGAAAAATACAGGTGTTAAACTTACTGAAAGTTACGCTATGTGGCCAGGCTCATCAGTCGCCGGACTGTATTTTTCCCATCCCGACAGCTATTATTTCGGCGTTGCCAAGGTCGAACGCGATCAGGTGGCTGATTATGCGGAACGCAAGTCGATGGATATTCGTGAAGTTGAACATTGGCTTGGGCCAATTCTAAATTATTCTGTGGAGCCACAAAAATGAAAATAGGTTTTATCGGTACGGGTACAATTGCTACATCAATGGTGGAAGGTTTGATGAAGAGCAAACTTGCCGTTGAACAAATTACCGTTTCACCAAGAAATGCCGAATATGCGGCACGCCTTGCTAAACTTTATGAAAAGGTGACAATTGGTAAAGACAATCAGGATGTGATTGACCAGAGCGACGATGTTTTCATTTGTTTAAGAAGTGAGATTGCCGAAGAAGAATTAACGAAACTCGATTTTTCTAAAACGGAAATGGTTGTTTCGGTTATTGCCATGGCAACGGCAAGCCAATTGGAAAAATGGATTGGTAAAAAAGTTTATCGCGCAGTGCCGCTTCCCTTTGTAGAAGAAGCCAAAAGCGTTACAGCGATTTATCCCGATCATCCGAAACTAAAGGAAATTTTTGATGCCATGGGTGGCGCAATTGCCGTCAAGGACGAAAACCAGTTTGCAGTGATGATGACGGCGGGTTCTCTCATGGGCGTCTATTTTAATATCGTTGAAACGGCAAATCAGTGGCTACAGAAAAACGGTCTTGATGAAAGCCAGTCGGCACCGTTTCTTGCGTCCATGTATGGCAATTTGGCCGATGTGGCACGGCAAGCAAAAATGCCAGATTTTACCGCTTTGAAAGCCGAATATTCCACCAAAAAAGGTACGAATGAGCTAGTCTCGCTCTATTTTACCGATCATGGTGGCAAAGAAGCATTGACCGGCGGTCTTGATGAAGCATTCAAACGTATCAAAGGCAATTAAGCGCTTCGACAGTCATCTTAAATACTTGGGAAGAGTAGCAGATTTAGCACTCGGGAGAAGTGACAGACGTTCAAAGCCAATGGTCTTTGTGGGGAAAGCTCACGGGTATGAAAAATTCTTAGATGTTGAAGGCCATTGCTAAAGGCGTGAAAGCAATTCACATCGCTTGCCAGATAGCTGTCGGAAAAACAGGCTTTAAAGGCAATTGAACGCATCGACAGTCATCTTAAATACTTCGAAAAAGTGACAGATTTAGCACTCGGGAGAAGTTACAGACGTTCAAAGCCAATGGCCTTTGTGGGGAAAGCTCGCGCGTATGAAAAATTCGCTGATCTTGAAGGTCATTGCTAAAGGCGTGAAGGCAATTCACATTGGTTGCTGGACAACTGTCCGAAAAATAGGCTTCAAATATGTGGTGCCGTTTTAAAATTGTTTCAGAATATTTTTAATGGCGCTCACTATTTAACGTTGCCCATTATTTGATATAGCTCATTAGTGGGCGATATTGGTAACGGGCAATATCAATTGCATTATGATGTGGTTTAAGTGGCTTGAAGGAAAGCAAATGGTAAAGTCTCTTAACCTGATCTATTTTAACGTTGTTGCCGAAATCAGAAACTTGCGTAACCAGAAGCTGTCGAAGCGAAAAGTCACCGAAACCGAAGGTCACTGAAATGAGGAACTGGTGAAACGTTAAGCCGCCGAAAATAGAAGCTGCAGAAACGAGAAGTCACCGAAACCAGAGACCACCTAAATGGGGCCCCCTGAAACGTTAAGTCGACAAAATGCTAGGCCGCCGAGACGCGAAATATTGAAAAGATATTAGCCAATTCACAATAAATTTAGACTGGGATATTTTACACCAAAAGATACAAATGGGTTGGTATCAAAGATTTTTATTATCTATAGCAGAAATAATGTCTTGATAGATGGCTCAGAACAGCTAATTGGCAAAATTAATGGTTTATAATAGCTTGTTGTTTGGGGTATAGGAACAACAAGACCACAGCGAGAGGGGATATAGATATGAGTATCACACAAGTAACTAATTTGAATGTCACACCGAGTGATAACGAAAAGATTGCCCAACTTGCTGAACGTATCAATTTGTCAGATCCTAATCTTGCAGTATCATATGGCGCAGATACAATGCAGGATATTTCAAATTTTGCAGATTCTTTTCTGAGCGAAGTTCGTGGTAAAGATGCAGCACCTATATATGAGCTACTTTCCAATATGCTGGACAAAGTCCGTGATCTGGATGTCAGTGTATTAATACGAAAAAAAGGTATTTTGGCCAAATTGCCACTAGTGGGTCAAGTTTTTGATACAGCCAAACAATTTATTCGGCAGTTTGATACTGTTGCCGACCAAGTTAACCAGATTTCGGACAAGCTTGACCGTTGTATGTCAAGCCTCATTCGTGATGTGGAAATGCTTGACCAATTTTATACAAAAAATATGCAACTGCACCATAATATGACAAATTATATCGCGGCAGGAAAACTAAAGTTGGATGAGGTGAGACGCACCGAACTTCCGGCATTAAAAAAGGCTGCCGATGAGAGCGGTGATCCTATGGTTGCGCAAAAGCTTCGCGATTTTAACGATATGACCGATCGTTTTGAAAAAAGATTGAGTGATTTGGAGTTATCGCGCACGATAACATTACAAACGGCACCTCAAGTGCGTTTGGTGCAGAGCAATAATCAGGCTTTGGCAGAGAAAATACAGACCGGTATTTTAACGACAATACCAGTTTGGAAAAACCAATTTGTTCTGGCAATAGCGCTGCAACGACAACAGAATGCTGCCAAACTTCAGAAACAGGTAACGGATACGACAAATAAGTTGCTTGTTAAAAATGCAGAATTGCTTGAAACAACATCAATAGAAACGGCGCGTGAAGTGGAGCGTCCAATCGTTGATATCGAAACTTTGAAGAATGTGCAAAACCGTTTGTTACATTCCATTGAGGAAACACTAAAGATTTCTCAGGAAGGAAGACGGAATAGACAAGTGATCGAGCAAGAACTGAAAAAAATGGAAGGGGAGTTGTTCAATAAGTTGTCGAGTATTGCTGCAGCGCATAATGCCAGTATCGATAAAGCTGTTGAAAGCCGTATTGCGGCGAATGGTACAGAACAAAAGTAAAGTCAATTTCAATAATTTAAGGCCAAACAGGTGAAAATTTATCTCTCGCTGTTTTACCGTATCATTGTTCACGTCATATGTCTGACAGTGTCTTTAATAATTGCATCGAATTTACACGAAGAAAACACTGTTAAAGATGACTACGCGCTGATAGGCTATATCGGGCTCATTTGTATTTTCGGCCGTCAATTGAATAATCGATTTGGTGGGTGGATTCCGGCAATATTTGGACTTATCGAAGTTGCCATTGCTTCATTGTTAGGGGCCGATTTTTTCTCTGCACTTCTGATAGGAGGCGCTTTAGCCTGGCTTGTTACACTTTATGAACGGGTTTCACTGCGTTGTTACAGACGTAAAGTGGTCGCAAAAACGGAATGGATTTCTTTAGTACTGTTAATCCTTTGTTTTTTTGCTGAATTGGATCGCCATGCTTACTTGGCATCACTGAGCGTTATCCCTGTTTTTATATTTGCGGCTTTATACGCCACCAGCTTTCTTCACTTAAGGGTTTTCAAGGCCATTTCACAGGATTTGGAAAAAATATCCGACATATTAGGAAGTTTTGGACAGGATACGTTCCAAAAACAACAAACATTATTGCAAGAAATGGATGAACAAGCAAAAAAACTCCCATCCGTGAGTTTTAACGCTGTGGAATTACGTCCTTTTTTCGATATTTCTTTTAAGGTGGAAGACCTTTTAAGATCATCAAGCCAAATAAAAACAATTACGGTTGCTCAAGATTTTGAATTTAACGCGCGTAAAATAGGTGCTGCCATCGACGGGATTTATGGCTTATTCCAACAGAACTCTAAATCTAGTGCAATATCGACTGAACAGAGTGAAACAGCAATTTCCACCGATGGTTTTGACGATCAAGTTTTTAGAAATAACATATCTATCATCAACGGATTGGCTGAACAGCTTCCAAAAAACTACGCTGATCTCTTTAACAGTCTAAGCATATTGGCTGATAGAATTATCAATTGTATGAGCTCCGATCCCAATGATGTTGCCCGTGGTTCGCGTTTTCTTAATCGCTATTTACCAATCATTATAACGATTGGACAAAAACATATTGCCTTCCTTGACCAGAAACCGAATGACGAGGCGATTGTCGGGATTAATGAACAAAATCTTGCTATCTTGAAAAAGCTTGAAGCTGCCTTTGCGGTGGAACATTCTAATCTTTTAAAAAATGATATTATGGAAATGAATGTTGAGACGAAAACGCTGGAGCGTTTATTAAAGCTTGATGGGTTTGAATGATATTGAACTTTTTTGAGCCTATATACGCGATTAAGCCTATATATGGATTTAAGCATATATTGTCATTGAATATAGCGACCAAACGGGATAAAAGTAGAAATATCTACCTGTTAGCCAATTTATTATATTGTTTATAAAATTGAATATGAACGGAAAATAAACAGGTTATTCAGGAAGAGTTCATTTATCAAAAGGTAAAATGGGCTCATTAAGAGAAGGATATTTCTGTTATGAAAAAAATGTTAGCTTTTTTTGTAAGCCTTGCACTATTCATTCCTCTCTGTGGTGCTCTTACAGCAAATGCTGAGCCTTATCCCGGTGTAATATTAAGTGCTGGTCACGATCGGCACTATGATCACCGTAGAGATAGGCCGATGCCACCTCCGAGACCTGATTATCGTGGTCCAAGACATCATTTCCGTGGTCCACCACCACCACCGCCACCGCGTTATAGACCATATCATGATCCACGCTACTGGCATCATCGCCCACAACCGAGATATTATCGTTACTGGCGTTAAGAGTATTTGATTTTCGGTAAAATAAAATGCCTGCTTCACAAAAGATGCAGGCATTTTTTATGTGTGATGAATTGTAAGATCAGAAATACCAAATTGATAAATTAGCGATCGCTTGTATCAGTATTCAAAATTTAAGACTAATTGCCTTTTATCGGTTTTGAAGCATAAGCCTATGAGGTCATGAACCTATCCAATTATTTGCTTTGCCTGATTGTTTGTTTTGGCCCGACTATTTATTTTTGCATTGCTGGGCAAATTTCCAATATTGGGTAAGTGCCGTTATCATATGATAAAATATTGATGCTGGAACATCTTCGGCAATAGCACGACCATTTTCTGAAATAAGATCAATCCATAAACCTTTTGGGGCTGCTTCGATATGCCAGCGAAAGAGCCTGCCGACACGTGCTTCAATTTCGGGTTTCAAGTCAGGACCATCATTGCCATCAAGTGCCAATGCAGCCTTGATTGCTTCTGTTTGTGGCCAACTTCTAGAATTGGTATTTATCGGCAAACCGTGCCTTGATATTGTATTATAAGCAAGGCCAGTTGCCCTGTTCAAACCATTGGCAATGGTTGATGCATATAGTTTTTTGGCTAGTTTTATAACACTTCGGTCATTTGTTTTGTTAGAAAAATCAATAAGCAGAGATGACCATTCAAAATGATGGCCAGGTTCACAAATATCTCCTTCAGCGTTTTTGGCTCTTTGCCAATCGGTTTCATAATATTCCGCAAGAGTCCATGTATCGTCATCAAAAAAATGTTGTTTGAATAATTCGACAATATGGGAGGCGCGTTGCAGATAGTCTTTGTCACCAGTGACATCGTACCATGCCAAAAAGCTTTCCAATAGATGCATATGCGGATTAGAACGGCGGTAGCGATATGTCGGATCCGTTTGAGTGCTTTCTATAAAGCCTCTGCCGTGCTTGTCTGCCAAATAATTGTCAAGAAAAGCAAATGTTTCTATTGCCAATGGAAGTGCCTGTTTATTGCCTATGCGGTGTGCATGTGCCAAAGCAAGCAGTACACAAGCCTGATCGTAACAATCTTCTGTTTTATCAATGATAGAGCCATCGCGCCCAAGAACCGAAGCCCAACCACCATTATCAGTCCGCCCTGAACGGGTGATGAAATGCAAACCATGATCTATCAGATCGGTATAAGGACCATCCCACCCCATTTCTCCAGCCATGGCAAAGGCATAAATCTGCCTTGCCATTGTGCGCATGCGTTTATGACGCAATACGGGCATGGCATCGAATTTCAATGCTTCATAAAACCCTCCTTGATCGTCAACGCCACGCGTTGACCATAATGGCAAGGCTTCAGAAAACAACCAATGTTCAACACGTGTAAGATAGGCGCCACTGCGCGGTATCTTGTCGGCGGCTGGTGTAAATTTTGTTTCCAGCCGACCCGCTTTTTCGAGTGTAGCAACAACCTCGCGGACATTCTGGCTTTCTTTAACGGGTGCAACAAAGGTTGCATCTGTCGTTGCCACAACAGCCATGTTGTTTAACCCTACGGCAGAAAGCAAGCCCGTTTCTGAGCGTAGATAGCTGCCTTTGCAATTTATGGCGACAACATCACCCATAATGACGTTGCCGTCTTTATCGGCAGGTGTCAAACTGGATTGTTGATCTAGCAATGATTGCCACGAGCCTAGATCGTTCCAATGAAACCGCGCGGGAACAAGAGCAATATCCTTAATATGCTCCATAATTGCATAATCGACAGAATTGGATGGAATTGCCGAATAGAGATCATAGTCCAGCCACTTGCCGGAAACATCAGTATGGGCGGTATTGAGCGCCGCGTGTGTTTTGTCCCATATTTCAGGTTGAAATGTCTTAAATGCCTTTTCCATTGTCGAGGCTGAAAACAGAAAAATGCCAGAGTTCCATAGAAAACGACCGGATTCGAGATATTTTACGGCTGTTTTTGTGTCCGGTTTTTCAACGAAGCGGATAACGTCATAAACATCATTGTTCTGTTGGCCTATTTCAACATATCCATAACCCGTTTCGGGTTTTGTTGGCGGAACACCAAATACCACAATGCGCCCAGCACGAGCGGCTGCCATGCCTGCTTCAACAGTATTCCAAAAATCTGTGTCTGTTGAAATTTCATGGTCTGATGGAACCACCAATATAAGTGCATCACCATAGTCTGCGAGTGTAATTTGTGTTGCCAAGGCAACTGCTGCGGCCGTGTTGCGGCCAATTGGTTCAAAAACTGGACAACCACCATTAAGCGGCAATCCTGCTATATCCTGACGTAACCGATATTCATGGTTTTCCGACGAAATAAGATAAATGGGATCAGCGACATTGTAACGTGAATTTAAACGTTTTACTGTGCGCGATACCATTGACCCTTTGCCAGACAAGTCATGGAATTGTTTAGGAAAGTCTTCTCTTGATAGAGGCCAGAGGCGCGTACCAACACCGCCACTCATAATAAAACTGATAATTTTTTCAGTCATATGTCTATTCCTAAACTCTTCATCTTACGATGGATAGATTTGTTATGGACGCTTTTCAAGGTTTAACTTTACCAATGAAATACGAAAAGTGTTTTTTACAAAAAACACTTGCGATGGTATTGGCGCAATTGTATAAACCAGCCATTAAATTATCGGAGTGTAGCGCAGACTGGTAGCGCACCTCGTTCGGGACGAGGGGGTCGAAGGTTCAAATCCTTTCACTCCGACCAGTACCGCCAAAAACCACAACGTTTTGAAGTTTTTTCCTGCAAGCTGCCCAATTGTTTTGTCTCTTTAAAAAACGAAAATTATCATTATTAAGGCGTTTGTTTTATTTGCCTAAGGCAGATAATTTTATTGCGCAAGAATGCGCCTCATTATGCTTCGCTTCAGATGATATGTGGAAATATCCAATATCTCATCATAGCATTATATAATGCTATTACGTTTAAGCCACTTTTCCAACAATAACGGCCAGTTGGCTGTTGGTGAGTTTGGTTGCCCCATGCTAAAGCCATGGCCACCAGACGGAAAAACATGGCGTTCCACTGGCACGCCCACTTTTTTACAGGCAGCTTCCATAATCGCAGTATTTTGTTGGTTTGATATTGGATCGTTGAGTGCGTGTACAAGAAAGGTTGGCGGGCAACTTTTTGTCACATGCGTTTGAACAGACCAAAATGCACTTTGTTGTGGTGTTGGCGTTTTGCCTACAAGTACCTTTTTTGTGGACGTATTATCATAAGGGGGCTCAACGGTAATAACCGGATAAGCCAATGCGCTGAATGCGGCTTGAGGAACAATATTGTCAATCGCATCTTCTGCTGGATAGGATTTAAATGTTGGACAGACCGATGCCATCGCCATGAGGTGACCACCTGCCGAAAACCCCAGCACACCAATGTGCTTCTTTGCGATACCAGGTACAAGTTTACCACTATTTAGCATACGCAATGCACGTTGTGCATCTTGCAATGGTGCAAGTGCACCGGCATTCCAATTTTCTTTTGGTAAGCGGTAATAAAGCACTGCCGCGGCAATACCGCGTGCTGTCAGCCAATTGGCAGCAGTAACAGCTTCCCTTTTTATTGAGATTTGGGTGTAACCGCCACCGGCCGCGACAAGCATTGCAGCTTTGGGGGTACCTGCTGGTAGATAAAGATCTATCATCGGGGTAATAATATTACGTACGCTACCCCATAAGTTAACATGCATTGCACCTTTAGGGCCACCACCACCTGGCGGTGTTCCTTTCCATAAGGCTACTCTTGTAAAATTCTGCTCTGCCCAAGCAAATGACGGCAAAATCGTACTTGTACCAACAGCAAGTGTTGTTTTTAGAAAGTTTCTTCTATTGATCATTTCTTCTTATTATTCAAAGGAAAAGACTTTGCGAAAGCAAGTTAGATATCCAAGTGTTGTTCGCTTATCTACGATAATAAAGCGAATGTCTAGTGAAACACAACCCTATGCTCATGCTTTTTACAATAACACATTATAAGTTATTATAATACATTACAAAATTCAGTTTAACATAGTGAACTAATAAAATTACCGGTATCAAGTTGTATAGCTACTCTCTCAGCTGACTTATGCGCTTTGGTCAATTTTTGTAATTAAAAAGTCATGAGACAAAGACAAACTCGTCTACAAACTAACTGTCCGGCTATGTTGCAACTAGCGGATAAAAATCACTATTCAAGATGCTAGGAATTTTAATGGGATTGTTGCCCCATGTCGAAAGCGTGACCATAAAATATGCCAAACGCCTGACGATAAAACATACCAAACGCTTGATAATAAAACATATCAAACACTTGATAATAGAACATATCAAGTACCTAACAATACAAATTGTCTTGGTAAAAATTGCTACAGTGTTTTTATTTCAACAGTTGTTTCATGAACCTGTTGGTCTCTAGCGATAGCTGAACGCCGATTTTAAAAATTCTGTTCCTACTATTTTGTAAAAATCAGATAGACCGTAGGTTATATTTTGGGGTTATTCCGCACAAATTATGACAGGGACTGCTTGCATGCCACTTTGTTAAAACAGGAAGAAATTTTATTATTTAAGAGGAGAAATATTATTCGGTTAAGCAATCATTTCGTTCAGAAAATTACGCCGTCATTTTTATTGAATCATTTTTTAGGCTAATCAGGTTTTAAGGCTCGTGATTTTGATTCTATAATACAGGCCATTTTAGCGAATATCGCTGTTCGTTTTCAAAAAATGAGAAATATTTTTCCATACTTTTTATTTTTTGGCGTTAAAGTGGATAAAACTGTCTATTTATTACCATTTTTTTACACCATTACATTTATAAAAATTTATGAAAATTAAAGCTATTTGAATTTTATTTATCTTATAGAAACTGTTCGCGGTTTTAATGCGGTCAAAGCAGTCTAATGGAAAGGTGTTATCAGAAGTGGAATCCGTCGTTGTCATATTGATCTTGCTGGTCGCTGTGATCATAAGTGGGGCAATTTCGCGGGCTCTACCGCTTCCTATTCCACTTCCTCTTATCCAGATTGCGGTGGGTGTCGTCGTCTCTTCAGCTGGCGATATGGGCGTTAAACTTCGTCCAGAACTTTTTTTCCTATTATTCCTACCGCCATTACTATTTCTTGATGGCTGGCGCATACCAAAAGACGGGTTGAAGCGTGATCGCTGGACCGTGTTGGAAATGGCACTTGGACTTGTTGTTTTCACCGTGTTGGGTGTTGGCTTCTTTACCTATTGGATCATTCCGACCATGCCGTTGGCTGTAGCGTTTGCGCTTGCCGCTATCGTGTCCCCAACAGACCCTGTCGCCGTATCAGCAATTGCCAAACGTGTTCCAATTCCTAAACGGCTTATGCACATTTTGGAGGGGGAATCCCTTTTGAATGATGCGTCAGGCTTGGTCAGTATGCGCTTTGCTGTTGCCGCGGCAATGACGGGTAGTTTTTCTCTATTGGCAGCGTTTGGCACATTTTTATGGACTGCAATTGCCGGCCTTTTTATTGGTGCGGCAACCACGTTCTGTGTCACATGGATCAGCAATTTCTGGAACACTAAATTTGGTGAAGAAACCGGATCCCACATTGTTATCAGCATCTTGATACCTTTTGCGGCATATCTTGCCGCAGAGCATGTTGATGCATCCGGCATTTTAGCCGCTGTAGCAGCCGGTGTTTCCATGAGCTATACGGAAGATGGTTTACGCAATTTGGCATTAACACGTATTCGCCGTTTAGCTGTATGGGATACGGTGCAATTTGTCGCCAATGGTGTTATTTTCGTTATCCTTGGTGAGCAGCTGCCTCATATTATCAGCAGCGCTGCTGTTGTTGTGCAGGAAACCGGACATCATGACCCACTCTGGTTGATTGTTTATGTTCTTGCCATCAATATCACGTTGGCTGTACTGCGTTTTATATGGGTATGGGTATCCTTGAGGTTTACCTTAGCCAAGGCCTCTAGAAAAGGTCAAACACCATTTGTCCCAAGCTGGCGTTTGGTTGCAGCAACCTCATTGGCAGGTGTTCGCGGAACGGTTACGCTAGCAGGTGTCTTGACGCTTCCACTGTTTTTACCAGACGGTACGCCATTTCCCGCGCGTGATTTGGCAATATTCTTGGCAACGGGTGTTATTTTAATCTCGCTTATTACGGCCAGTGTCTCATTGCCATATCTGTTGAAAGGCTTAGAATTACCGCCAGAACCTTCGCATCAAAAGGAAGAAGAGCGCGCACGTGTTGCTGCTGCTGAGGCGGCAATTAAAGCAGTGGAGCAGGCTGTGCATAATTTGGGTGAGGGGCGCAGTGACGCCGACCTTTATACAACGGCCGCGGCACGCGTTATGGCGACTTATCGTGAACGTTTGGTTTCACAAAATGTTACGGATGCCGATGCAGACCTTGCTCGTAATATTGCAGAAATTGAACGCAAATTGCGTTTGGAAGCATTGAAAGCAGAACGGCAAACCTATTTTGCTTTTGGACGGCGTCACCAATTGTCTGAGGAAGCAACAACCAAATTTATTAGAGAAGTTGACCTGTTGGAAACACGTTTTACCAGCAGTTAATGAGCTTTGCACTATCGATCGATAGATATTGCATCATTGATCTGTAGATGTCGCATCATCGCGGTTAATGAAGCTGTTACGGTCGATTGTTGGGGCATCTTACCGGTGCATAATGAGCGCTTCTCATTTAATGGAGATTTTGCACCGGCGCTCGTTTGAGTTCATTTCAACCCAATCATCAAAGTGGGTAGTCTCGCTAGAAAATGTTGCAATCGCTTTATGCTTAAGCCACTTTTATGCCTAGGCACTTGGGATATTATAAAGCGAATATCCGTTTATGAACTGAGGTTACAGGCAGTGATCTCAACTGTTTTTATCTACATGTAATAAACAGCTATCTGCTTGCCATCGATCTCTTTGACATTAATATCCATGTCATAAATTTCTTTAAGAACATCTGGTTTCATAATTTCAGCTGGTGGTGCAGCATAGACCAGTTTTCCATTTTTCAATGCGATAATGAGGTCGGAATAGCATGATGCAAAATTGATATCATGCATCACCAGAACGATGGTTTTACCGAGTTCGTCAGCGGCTTTGCGTAACTGTTTCATCATTGACACAGAATGTGTCATATCAAGATTGTTCAGTGGTTCGTCGAGCAGCACATAATCGGTATCCTGACAAATAACCATGGCGACAAAGGCACGTTGTCTTTGTCCACCAGATAACTCATCTAAAAACCGTGTCCTGAAATCATCAAGCCCAAGATAGCGGATTGCACTATCAATATATTGGCGATCATTTTTGTTTAACCGACCATGCGAGTAGGGGTAGCGGCCAAAGCTGACAAGATCCTCAACTGTTAATCTGGCGGTTAGATTATTATCTTGTCGTAAAATGGATAAACGCTTTGCAAATACCTCACCTGGTGTTTTGGTTACGTCCATGCCATCAACTGTTATTAAACCGCTATCAATGGGGATAAGGCGACTTATCATTGTTAGAAGTGTGGATTTTCCGGCACCATTGGCACCAATAATCGAAACTATTCCACCTTTGGGAATTGATAAGGAAAGATCCTCGATGATAATATTTTCATCGTAACTTTTGGAAACATGACCAATTTCGATCACCTTAGTTTTCCCTTCATCAATAAGGTTAAAAAGACAAGTCCGCCTAAAAATTCTATGATAAAACTCAAGCGGCCAGCCATATTGAATAATTGTTCGAGAACAAATTGACCACCGACGAGAAATATTATCGACAATAATACTGCGACCGGTATAACGGTTATATGTTTGCCATTGGGAGCAAATTGATAGGCAAGGCTTGCCACCAGCAAGCCAAAAAATGTAACTGGGCCAACTAAGGCTGTCGAAATCGAAACAAGTATCGAAATCATAATCAGAATGCGTGTTACTTTTGTACGATAGTCTACGCCAAGGTTGATTGCTGTGTCCCGCCCAAGAGATAACACATCAAAAAGATACCGCATTCGCCAACCAATCAGCGAAACGACAATAACAATGATTGATGAAATACCGATCAAGCCCGTGTTAAAGCGGTTGAAATTGGCGAACATAACATCGGTAAGATTGACCGCCTCATCGGGATTTAATTGCAATTGCATCAGCATACGCAAACTAAAAAATAAACCACCGAAAACGACACCGATAAGCAGTGTCATATGAAGCCCTTTGATACTTCCAGAAAAAAGCCAACTGAACAAAACAGTCGAAAATAAAATCAATATCAAGGAAACAACAATGAATTGTAGTTCTTCACTTACTCCGGGTATGTGCGTTGTGCCGATAAAATAAACAATAACAGTTTGAATAAGAATATAAAGCTGATCAAAGCCCATAATGGACGGTGTTAGAATACGGTTGTTGGATACGGTTTGAAATAATATTGTCGATACCGCGATTGTATAAGCAATCAATATCAAGGATATCAATTTATTGAGACGAAAAGGCAGGATCGTTGCGGTAATATTCCATGATAGATAAAGCGCAACAACTGCTACTGCGGATAAGATAAGAATTATAAATATTGATTTATAGGATTTTGTTTTATCCAAGGCGTTTCCTCCACCGTAGAAGAAGCGCGATAAAGAGTATACTGCCAATAACGCCCATCATTGTTCCTACCGGTATTTCTGCCGACTTATTAATAACGCGCCCAAGAATGTCACAAAAAAGAACAAGACCTGCGCCGGTAATAGCCACCCAAGGCGCACTGCGACGCATATTATCACCTATTACGATTGATACGATGTTGGGAACCACAAGACCGATGAAGGGAATACGTCCGACAGTGCAGATGACACACGCTGTAATCATCGAGACGATTAACAATCCCAACAACATAACATTGCGGTAATTTAAACCGAGATTGCTTGAAAAATCTTCGCCAAAGCCTGCAACGGTAAATTTATCAGCGGCAAAAAACGCTATCAAACATAATGGAACAGCGAGCCATAATAATTCGTATTTTCCATCAATAACCATGGAAAAGCTGCCAAACAAATAGGCTTGCAATGACGGCAAAAGCATTTGTTGGTCGGCAATACCATTTGTAATCGCGCCAATGACATAGCCCAACATAATGCCAGTTAATGGCACAATCAGAACAGATCGCAATGGAATTTGCCGCAACAAAAACATAAAAATCAAGGAACCAGCAAAGGCAAACATTGTTGAAATAGCCATTTTTCCTAGAACAGGAATTCCCGGTGTAAACATCATAATGAAAAGGATACCAAGAGAAGCTGCTTCAACAGTGCCGGCGGTTGATGGTTCAACAAAACGATTACGCGTTAATATTTGCATAATCATGCCAGATAATGCGAGCGACATACCCGCTAGAATTAAGGATATTGTGCGTGGAATACGGGTTTGCCAAAAAACGAGCCATGCATTGGCATCACCATTTATTAAACTGGTTAGCGTGACATCAGAAAACCCTAGGAAAACGCTGATGACAGCTAGCAAACCTATAACTGTGATACCAAATACGTAATATCGCACGTAACTTATTACCTGAATAGAAAACACCAGAGTGTGTTATTGAATTAATCACTCTGGTGTTTAACCGTGTATTCGTTAGACAATCAACCAATTTCTTGACGTTTTTTGTCAAGAAGGTGCGTTAATTTTATTTTGTTTTTGAAAAAGCATCCATCAACTGGTCAGCTGTTTCATTAAGGCCAGATAGACCACCACCAATCAGATACCAATTTTGAGGATCGAGATATACGATATGGTTATTCTGGGCAGCCTTTGTCTTTTTAACGAGTTCATTATCCAAAAGTTGTGCAGCAGATTGGCCTTCGCTACCGATAGCGGCGTCGCGGTCAATAACGAACAACCAATCCGGATTTGTTTCAAGAATGAATTCTGGTGAAATCATTTGACCATGCTTGTTAACTTCCAACTTGTCATTGGCAGGCTTTACACCAAAGCCAGAATGAAGAAGTCCAAATCTAGAGCCTGGACCGAAAGCGCTCATTTTGCCGCCTGTTGTCAGGATCAAAAGACCTGTCCCTTTATCTTCTGCAGCTTTGCGTGTTTCCGTCAATTTCTTGTTGAGGGCATCAATCTCTGATTTAGCCTGATCTTTTTTATCAAAAATTTGTCCAAGAAGCGTTACATTGTGGTCAACATCGGCCAAATAATGGTTGTTGTTGACTGTCAAGTCGATCGTTGGCGCAATTTTGGATAAATCCTTATATTTTGGTTGTGAACGCCCAGCAATGATAATGAGGTCTGGTTTCAAACTAGCCACAACCTCATAATTCGGTTCAAATAAAGTACCAACTTTTGTGTATTTGGCATCATTATATTGTTGCAGATATTTAGGCTTAATACCTTCAGGAACACCAACAATGTCGGTTACGCCTAAGCGGTTGAGATTATCAAGTGTTGCAAGATCGAATACAACGACTTTTTTCGGATGGTCAGGTATCGATGTTTCGCCCGATGCGTGCTTGATTGTAACATCTGCCAAGCTTGGCGTGGTAAAAGAAATAGCCGATGCCAAAGCGCCTAGAACAAGCGCTGCGATTGTATTGCGTCTAGTAATCATAGTGTCCTCGTTAGTTGGAATGATGGGGCTCAAATTATTTATTCAAAGAAAAACTTAGACAGTCTTTAACTGAAGGAGCAATCATCGTTCCGTGATTTTTGTCCTCGAAGCGATGGAATGTTGTTTCTATTTGTGTATTTTTTTGAAGAAAAACAGATACGTCCTTACCATTTGGACCAGATCTTAAATCATTGATCCGTTTTTTTTGTGCGTCGTCAATATCTTTGTGAACAGTCCGTTGTCCTGAAACCTCAATAAGCAGGCGTGTGCGCATGGTATCGAAATGACGGAATGCTTTTAAATCCGTCATGAATTGATGGCCATTCCACCATATTGATGGATCTGCAGCGCAAAATGTATTGAATGTTGTACGATCATTAGAGATCAATGTGTTCATCACAAATAGTCCACCCAGTGAATGGCCAAAGAGCGTTATTTGCTTGTCGTCAACGGGGTAGTCTTTTTTTATGCGTGGCAGAATTGTTTTCATTATCAAATTGCGAAAAGCAACTTCGCCACCTGTATCGGGTGCCTTCTCGCCTGCTTTGAAGGGGATCTTATCAGCCGGTGCATGGGGCGTCAGATCATAATAGCGCCGAGTAACAATATCCTCAGGCTTGTTGGTGGGGTAACCAACGCCGACCAAGAGCGCATTGGGTGCAAAATCCTTGGCAATAGGCAGCGTTTTGTTGCCATCCAATAAAATCACAACAGGCCACCCCTTTTTGGGGGCGGCTTTTTGTGGTTTTGCGATCAGCACGAGATAAGGCAATTCATTATTGCCTTTAATCTCTATTTGTGACGTGCTCATTGCATTTGTTGATGGGGCATCATTTGCGACAACTACTTTTGGCATCAACAGAAGAGCCAAGCCCAATGTGAAACACGAAATGCGCTTTACCCAACACTTAATACCATCAGCTTTTGCCATTTTCATTAATCCGTTCAGAATTGAACCGTTTAGAATTGCGATGTCATACTCAACCATAGGCGACGACCTTCAACAACATCATTGAATTGATCGACACCAACACGCTTGTCAAAGATGTTATAAATGGCAGCATTCATTTTGACATTTTCGCTGAATGTATAGGACGCACCGATGTCAAACGTGAAGTAATCATCATATTCACGCCCTACGATTTTACCATCTTTATACACGGCTTTACCGGCTGTTCCTGTTCTAAACCCAGCGTTGGTTTCTTTGCCGTGGTAATTTGCAGCAGCAAAGCTTTCCAATTTGTCGATAGGTGTTTTCCAATCTGCACGCAAATTAGCCATATGCTTCGGTGTTCTAGCCAATGGCAGTCCTTCATAATCACCAGATTTCTGATCTGAATCGGTATAGGTATAATTTCCACGCAGGCTAATGGTTTCTGTTGCAACCCATGTACCCGTTAATTCAACGCCTTGCATAACAGCATTATCAATATTCAGGTTTTCATATAGAACGTAATTTGGATCAACAGACCATTCAACCTGTTTACCATTGCTGTCTATAACTTGGCGGTCAGTAACCTTATCCTTGAAGTCGGTATAAAAATAGGTTGCGCCTAACTGTAATGAATCTTGGTTATCCCATAAAATACTGAATTCGTAAGAGGTACTTTTTTCAGCTTCAAGATTGTCGGCACCAATGATAACACCGCAGCGGTTTCTGCCCTTTGGAGCGTTTTTACCATAAAAACAGTTTCCGCCACCCGTTGTGTAGGCATAACCAGGGGCAATTTCTCTGATTTCAGGCGCTTTGAAACCGGTAGAAACACCACCTTTGAAAACCAAGTTATCCGTTGCATGCCAAACGGCATAACCACGTGGGCTCCAATGTTCGCCATAAATCTGGTGATGGTCCATACGCACACCACCTGTAAGCGAGAATGTGTCGGTAATCCACCATTCATCTTCGGCAAAGCCAGCCCATTGCTCGATAGAAAACTTCTCGTCAAGTCCTGTTCTCATACCGGGGTTTTGATCGGTCAATACGCCTTTGTTAAACTGTCCGCCTGTTACCAGAGTATGGTTGCCAAAGAATTCGAAAGGCGTGGTAAATTTACCATCAAAAACAGTGTTGCGTATTTCCGGTGATCTTAAATTTGCAGTATAATCATGTGTCGCATCGTCCCAAGTATAGTTGGTGCGTTGTGCCGTTTCTTGCTGCAAAGCAAATTCGCCTGTTGTCCAGCCAAAGCGACCTGTATAACCAATCGACCAGTGGTCACGGTCATTTGAGTTATAGGTATCAACCGGTCTGCGGCTCATATTTTCCGTGCGTTCAATATTATGCCCCACCGTGCTGTAACGGCGTAATTTTGTGTGGCCAGCCTCAAATGTCAGGTCGTGGTTTTCATTTGGGGTAACTGTGACTTTACCGGTAATATCGGCTTCTTTTTTCTTTGGCGTACCGGAAATAATATCGTCTTCTTCACGTCCAAGACCACGTCCCCATAATTGCATTCCCACAACATTGGGTGCAATAGGTCCACCAACATAATAGCTGCCTTGAGCCGTATTACCATATTCACTATGCTGGTTTGCGGTGCCATCAAGGGTAAAACTTCCTGTCCATTTTTCAGGAACCTTACGCGTAATGATGTTGATAACACCACCCATCGCATCAGAACCATATAATGAAGACATCGGACCACGCACAACTTCAATCCGTTCAATAGCCGAAGCTGGTGGTATGAAGCTTTGTTCAAAACCGGAATTTCCGTTTGTTCTGGCTTCACGTGTGCTCTGACGTTTTCCGTCAACCAGAATAAGCGTGTAAGCGCCAGGTAAACCACGGATAAATATATCCTGTTTATCTGCAGTCCCTGTAACAGCAACACCTTGCACGGTGCGTAAAGCGTCTGTCAGGTCACGGAATGAATTTTTTTCTATTTCTTCACGCGGAATGACCGAAATACTCGCAGGCGCATCCTTAAGGTTCTGTTCAAAGCCAGTCGCACTCACAACAACCTGCTTTAACAATGTTCCTTCAGCAGCACTTGCTACCTGACCGTCATTGGCATTGTTAGAGGTATTGTCCGATTGAGCCACCGCTTGCTTATCGTTAGTTTTTCTTTTGCTGGTCTGCTTGGAACTGCCTTCTTCTGTTTTTTCGACAGATTGTGCAAGCACATCAGTCATAGGAAGAAGCAATGTTGTTGAACACACACTGCTGGCGACGAGCAACATAAAACGATTGTTTATGATGCGACGACCTATACCGCTTTTTTCGGCCATTGTTGAACTCTCTATTAATAACTTGACAAAATTTGTATTATTTAAAAAGTTATTAATACGGGCTGTCAATATTCTACTTTTTAGAACAATTCGAAAAATTACAAAAAATTTAAGAAAAATAATATGATAGCGTGTGGAAAAAAAAACGGCGTTGGCACGCCGTTTCTTAATTTAATTCATTATTAGAATGCTCATCTACTGGTTCGTTTATATTGGCTATCGCTGACAGGCTCAAGCCAATCGGCACTTTTGCCATCAACCGTCTCTTGAATTGCATAATGCGACATTGCCGAATCAGGTGCCGCCCCATGCCAATGTTTTTCGTTTGGTTCAAACCATACGATATCGCCAGCATATACTTCTTCAACGGGGCCACCTTCACGTTGAATCCAGCCCCGTCCAAATGTGATGATGATTGATTGGCCTTTTGGATGCGTATGCCAATGTGTTCGGGCGCCGGGTTCAAAGGTAACATGCCCTGCCAATAGGTTGGAACCTTCATGCGGATCAATTGCTGGATCCAATCGTACCGTTCCAGTAAAATAGTCTGACGGTACTTTGCCCGATGGTCTGCACCCACTGCGCTTTATTTCCATCATCCTATCTCCTTTAAAATGATGCCATATCAATGACGAAGCGGTATTTGACATCGCTCTTCACCATGCGTTCATAAGCGTGATCAATGTCTTGTGCTTTAATCATTTCGATATCGGCTGTAATATTGTGGGCACCGCAAAAATCTAGCATCTCTTGTGTCTCTGCTATGCTGCCAATTGTCGATCCTGCAAAGGTGCGGCGCTTCAATATAAGGTTGAACACTTCCACCGGCAGTGGTTTTGTTGGTGCGCCAACTTGCGCAATAACACCGTCAAGTGCTAGCAGATTGAGATAAATGTTAATGTCATGTTCAGCGGCTATCGTATCTATTATCAGATCAAGCGAATTAGCGGCTTTTTCCAATTCATTTTTGTCACGGGTCAGCACAATATGATCCGCACCTAAGCGACGGGCATCATTTGCCTTTGACGGCGAAGTTGTCAGCATTGTAACCTCGCTTTCCATGGCATGGGCAAGTTTAACAGCCATATGCCCCAAACCTCCCAAGCCTGCGACACCCACTCTTTTGCCTTTACCAGCATTCCAGTGGCGTAATGGTGAATAGGTGGTAATACCAGCGCAAAGGAGTGGTGCTGCGGCCGCCAAGTCAAGATTATCTGGAATTTTTAAAACGAAATTTTCGTTAACAACGATACGTTTGGAATATCCACCAAATGTATGACGATCTTTACCGGTTTCAGGGTCTGGGCTGTTATATGTCAAAGTATTGCCATTCAGGCAGTATTGTTCAAGACCTTGCTGGCAAGAACTACATTGGCCACACGAGTTTACCATACAACCTACGCCAACTTTGTCACCCAGTTTGAATTTTGTTACTTTATCGCCAATGCGCCGTACTGTTCCTACAATTTCATGGCCTGGCACACATGGATACATTGTGCCGCCCCATTCACCACGTGCTGTATGCAAATCGGAATGGCATACTCCGCAGTAAAGAATATCAATATCGATATCGTAAGGCAGAGGATCACGACGCTCAAAGGTAAATGGCTTGAAACTTTCATCAGAGCCGTTAACGGCAAATGCTTCACAAGTGAACATTGAGAAAAATCCTTTCTGTATATTGGATCTACTGATCTGAGCTAATAACGGGTCATTAGAATTAAATTTTGTGACAATGATCGTTATGAGAATTCTATTGAGACGGGTTTTGTTTGTGATTTTCCAAAGGAATACTTCATAACAAATTGGTTTTTATGTATATTATGGTAATATTACTTTATAAAATGCATTAGATGGCATGTGGTTATGAATTTTTTTCATAAAAAATCACTTGAAAAATTGCTTGAATGCATTTTCAGCGGTTATCTGCAGTTTATCGCTATCATGGCATTCGAGAGGAGAACAAAATGGCAAAAATAGCATTTATTGGTTTGGGCGTTATGGGGTTTCCAATGGCTGGGCATCTGAAAAATGCTGGGCATGATGTTACTGTTTATAATCGGACAAAAGCGAAAGCTGAAAAGTGGGTCAAGCAATATGGTGGCCAGTTTGCCGATACGCCAGAAGAGGCAGCAAAAGACCAAGATGTTGTTATAGCCTGTGTTGGTAATGATGATGATTTGCGACAGGTTACCATTGGTGACCAAGGTGCATTCAAATCAATGAAAAAAAATGCCATTTTTGTCGATCACACAACGGATTCTGCGCAAGTTGCTAGAGAGCTGTTTAAGATTGCTGAAGAAAAAGACCTTGGCTTTGTTGATGCTCCGGTATCTGGTGGACAGGCAGGGGCTGAAAACGGCAAATTGACTATTATGTGCGGTGGTCGGAAAGAAATTTATGATCGTATTGCTGATATTATTTCGGCTTACGCTGTTTCTGTTCGCTTATTGGGAGAAAGCGGAAGCGGCCAATTGTGCAAAATGGTCAATCAGATATGCCTTGCTGGTGTCGTTCAAGGATTGGCTGAAGGGCTGGCATTTGGTCGTAAAGCCGGATTGGATATGAAAGCTGTCTTAGAGGTTATTTCCAAAGGTGCTGCCGGATCGTGGCAAATGGAAAATCGTGGTCAGACCATGCTTGACGATAAATTCGATTTTGGTTTTGCTGTTGACTGGATGCGCAAAGATTTGGGGATTTGTCTTGATGAAGCAAAAAGAAATGGCGCTGTTTTGCCTATTATCGCTTTGATCGACCAATTTTACGGCGATGTGCAGAATATTGGCGGTGGACATTGGGATACATCCAGTTTGATTAAGCGTTTACGTTAAAGAATGCGCTTCATTGTGAGTGAAAAAAACGCTTTGTCGAATGAACAATATGACAGTTGAATGGACAATATGACAATCGAATAATAATTGGTTAAATAACATTACGATGAGCTAGTATTCTTAGAGGTTATTTCCAAAGGTGCTACCGGATCATGGCAAATGGAAAATCGTGGTCAGACCATGCTTGGCGATAAATTCGATTTTGGTTTTGCTGTTGACTGGATGCGCAAAAATTTGGGTATTTGCCTTGATGAAGCAAAAAGAAATGGCGCTGTTTTGCCTATTATCGCTTTGATCGACC
>CAMLBF010000006.1 GCA_946478235.1 uncultured Bartonella sp. | reverse complement strand
TGTTATTCCACGCAGACACTAACAAGATAACATAATAGAAAACCGCATTTCTAACTTAAGAAATGCGGTTTTATTTTTTCATTTTGAAATGAATTTTCCAACGTAGTTGGGGCCGGAACAAAAAATTATATGATCGGCAGAAAATACCAACAGATATTTTAAGAGCATTTAAATAGCCAAATTCGAGTTAATAATTTCGTTATTTTTGTTAATAATTAAGTTGAATTTTAATTTAAACTTGAATTATTTTTTAAGGTATGATTATCACTCAAATTGAATATATTTATCCGCCCTGCGGTGGGGGCTTTAAAGTAGAAGGTGTGTTCCATAATTGGCATTGCTCATGAGCATGAATGTCATAGAGGTGTTGCACTCATATGTATGGTTTGAAACTCGGCAAACCGCAACTTTAAGGAGATGCAGGCATATTCGGTCAGGTGTTATATTTAAGCGGATCAGTACGAGTGAATTATTGAGTAGTAGTATTTCGAGTTAAGGTTTTATTAGTCAACGTCAAGGCGGCAATGGCTTGAAAATCGAATACCATTTAAGGTTACTTCAAAAGTTCTGTGTGGAGTAATGTTGTTCTACGCAGATGCTTGCGAGATAACATAACGGAAAACCGTATTACTAATCTTTGGAGTACGTTTTTTTAATATTAAAATGAATTTGCTAATGCAATTTGAATGATAGCATTTTGAGCAAAAGTCACTGGAGTTTTATGACGCTGATAATTTAATTGATAATTCTATACATGGAACATTCCATGGTGCTTTTTGAAGAGTTCAATGAGATTGAATTAAATTTTAGAAGCATTCAAAATTACAATATAATTGAAAAAAGCAACAGCTGCATGTTCAAACGCCACCAATATTGGTAGTCGTATAACAAATTAATTGATTTTTCATTTTTTTTTGTTATTTTCTATCATTGGGATTTCCGATGCGCGGGAACGAGAAGGGGTCGTCTTGCAGAGTGAGTTGCTATGTCAGCTAACCGTTTCCCATGGGCTGTTCTTAACGGCTGTTTTTTTGTGTTTAAAAATTGCTCAGAGTTAAACTTAGTATTTCTTAGGATTGCTGGGGCGTTACACGTGCTGTCGCGTCACTAAGTGTCATCGATTAGCTCTTCTCTCATCTGTAAGTTACGCTCCGCTGTTCAGATTTTGCCTGAGACGCGCCCTTATAGCTTAACGCGATTTTAGAATTTCATTTCAGGATTAAACCATGTCACGTTCATCAAAGACAATTAAAAATAAAGCAGAAAAAAAATCATCACCAGTCAGAATTACAGATCATGTGGTTCATGTTAACATCGATCCTCAAACTGTATCGAAATATGTTCGTTCTGGTAATGATCTGGTTATTCATCAAGCAAATGGTAAAGTTATTCGTATTCGGGGCTTTTTTGGTGACGGTGATAAACAACAACTAGAGCTTGTTTTTGATTATAATGGTGGTGAATTGAAAATGGCCGCCGTTCCATCAACTATTCCTCTTGATGATCCAACAGGCGATGAAGTCCTGTTTAAACCAGTTGAAAATGATGATCACAACGCTACGGGTTTAAAAGCTGTAGGTATGGCGGCTTTTGCTGCTACGACAATTGGCACAGTTGCTGCTGCTACAAATCATGGGCACCGACACAGTCATAGTAGTTCTGATGGAAGTAATTCAACTGGATTAGGCGATAATGGTGCCAATAGTGGAACTGGCAACACTAACACCAGTGGCAATGGTAATAGCACCACGAATAGTGGCAATGATAAGAATAATAATGGCAATGATAAGAATAACAATAAAGACAATAACGGAACAAATACTAACGATACAGCAGTTCCAGATGCGCCAACTTTATCGTTTAAATCAAATCCGGATGGAACAGTTGTTGCATCGGGTAGAACTATAGCTAATGGTCAAGTACGTGTTACGTTCCCGGATGGAACAACTCAGGTTGTAGTCGCTGATAAGCAAGGCAATTATCGAGCAACATCACATAATGTACAA
Organism: uncultured Bartonella sp.; assembly: GCA_946478235.1. Lineage (GTDB taxonomy): Bacteria > Pseudomonadota > Alphaproteobacteria > Rhizobiales > Rhizobiaceae > Bartonella. The sequence goes on along the minus strand of CAMLBF010000006.1, from coordinate 130,491 downwards.
GATTCAGGACAAGGTTCAGCTGTTGTAACTGATTCTCACGGGAAAAATAGTTTAGCTACGATTTCTTCGTATGTTGATGACGTGAAACCGAATGCTGCGAAAATTTTGGGTGGTAAAGATAATCAGGAACCTGTTGTCGGTGAATTTAAAAATCATGACTATATTAACGATCCGAGACCTGAAATTTACGGCAGTGGAGCTGAACCACATTCTATCATTCGTATTTACACTGGTACAACATTACTTGGCACGACATATGCGGATGCAAATGGTAACTGGACTTGGAAATGTGAGGCAGATCTTGGCGACGGTTTATATCAAATTAGGGTTAAAGTTGTCGATAAAGCCGGCAATGAAAGTGAATTATCAAATGAATTCGAATTCACTATTCTAACGGTACAACCAAAAGCAGTTACAATCGATCGTGTTCATGGTGTGGATAATGATCAGCCGAATGGTCCAACATCCCGAGAAATGATTCATAAAAAGAGACCGACAATTGAAGGTTCTGGCGCAGATGCAGAAGGCGTAATTTATATCTACGCACAATCAAGTGATGGAGAAAGAAAACTTTTAGGAACAACCGTTGCTGGACCTGATGGAAAGTGGAGTTTTGTTCCTTCGGTAGATTTGAAAGATGATACTTATACTTTTACAGCCAATCTTGTTGATAAGGCTGGAAATGTAGGGAAAATTTCAGATGGCGTTGTTATTCAAATTAGTACAACACCACCAGACGCACCAATTATTGACCAGTATATTGATAATACAGGAAGTGTAACAGGCGAGGTGGCCCATAGGCATAGTACGGATGAACAACATCCAATTTTGCGAGGCCATGGTGCTGAAGCAGGATCTGTTGTTACGATTTACGATACTTATAATGGACAGAAAACTGTTCTTGGCACAACAATAGCCAAAGCTGATGGTTCATGGGAATTTGACTGCAGAGCGCAGAGCGTTCCCGTTGCATTGGATGAGGGTGTCCATAAGATTACGGCAACTTCAACCGATGCTGCTGGTAATACAAGTAGTGAATCTAAATCATTTGACGTTACGGTTGATCTAACGCCTCCATCAAACAAAGTTATTATTGATCATGCGTTGGATAATCAGGAACCAAATGTTGGTACGATTAGCGATAATGGGGATACCAATGACCGGACGCCGACACTTGTCGGCAGTAACGCCGAAGCTTATGGTGTTGTGCGCATTTATGTAAAGACTGCGAATGGTAATTATACCTATGTTGGTGAGACCAAGGCAGATAGTGAAGGCAATTGGAGTTTTACGGCACCAACCCTGCCTAGGGATGGTAGCTATACCTATCAGGCACGTGCAACAGATGAAGCCGGTAATGAAGCTGTTGGATCAGATGGCTTTACAGTTAATCTTGATACATTGGCGCCGGTTATTCCTTCAATTATCAAGGTAGCGAAGTCTGCTGGTGACGAGATATCGCAAGGTACGCAAACCAATACAACCACGCCAACGATTAGTGGTACATCGGAAAAAGATGCGATCATCAATATTTATGATGTTAATGGTGGCTGGATAGGCTCGACAAAAGCTGATGGTCAAGGTGCATGGTCATTTACGCCGACATCACAGATGTCAACAGGCATGCATAATCTTTATGTGACGGCAACGGATGCTGCAGGTAATGTGAGTGGCCAATCGGCTCACTTCCCATTTGAGATCAGTCTGCAGAAACCGACAACGCCAACGATTAGTCGTATAGAAGATGACGCACAGAAGACGGTTGAAAATAATGGTTATACCAATGACCATACACCGAAACTCTATGGTCGTGGTGAAGCTGGAACAGAAGTTACCATTAGTGTCAAATTACCTGGCAGTGATACAGCGATTGTTCTTGGTACTGTTGTTGTCAATTCAGATGGTTATTGGGAATTCCAGACATCGTATTATGATAAAGATGGTCTTTATAAGTTCATCGTCACGGCAACGAATGCTGCGGGCAATGTCAGTGATCCAAGTGATTACAGCGCCAATCTTGACTTTACACCACCAGCACAACCAACTGTTACCGAAATTCGCAGTGCTGTCTTGCCAAAACCAGGGGTAGTTTCTGATAAAGGCACGACAAATGATCCGGCACCATTGATTAGTGGTTTAGCGGAGGGGAATAGTCAGGTTCTGATCTATATTAAGGGTCAGACAGAGCCAATCGGGGTAGTCAAGGCAGATGGTCAGGGCAAGTGGAGTTTCCGTATTCCGGGCTTGGATGAGGGTACGTATGAGTTCTTGGTCTATTCCGTTGACCAGGCAGGCAATAAGAGCGCGTCCCCAGCAACGCGGACAGTTACGATTTTAACGTCGTTCCCTGAAACGCCTACTATTACTGGTGTTTATAATGACCAGTCAGGATCCGAAGTTCTAATCGACAACAACAAATATACGTCAGATAGTACACCGGTCATACGCGGAACAGCAAAACCTGGTTCAGTTGTCTATATTTATGACGGAACAGTATTGCTTGGTACAACAACCGCCGGTAATGACTCAAGTGGATCATGGTCGTTCAAGGTTCCAACAAACAATCCGTTAGGGAACAACCAGACGCATAGTTTGACAGCCCATGTTGTTAATGACGCAGGGCAAGCAGGCAACCCATCACAACCATGGGTTGTTAATGTTGACTATACAGCTCCTGATGCACCGAAAATAATAGGTGGTCGTGATACAGCAGCACCTATTGTTGATGAATTTGAAAATGGCGCTACGATCAATGACAAATATCCGACACTTCGAGGTGAAGGAGCAGAGCCTTATAGTACGGTGAAGATCTATGATGCGTCAGGCAATGTTGTAGCGACAGTTAAGGCTGATGTAACAGGTCAGTGGAAATGGACATCAAGTACAGAGCTTAAAGATGGACATTATAGCTATACAGCTACAGTTGTTGATGAGGCTGGCAATGAAAGTGATAAGTCGAATGTATTTGGATTTGATGTAAAAACAAGCAACGATCAGGTTCCAGCGATCTCTAGTGTCACAAACAGCAAGGGTGTTGCTGCGATTACATCTGAAGGTGTAGACTGGATGAATGATGACATGCTGATCCTTCGAGGAACAGGTGCCATCAAGAATGGTGTTGTTCGCATCTATGACAATGGTAAACTGATTGGTGAGGTTAAAGCCGGACCTGATGGTTCATGGAGTTTTGCAACTGATCCTCTCGTTGGACGAAATCATAACTTTACAGCTAAGACAGTTGATGCAGCTGGTAATGAAAGCTTGGAGTCAGCGGGACATGCTATCAAAGTTGATACGGTTGCACCAAATCAGCCGATAGTTAGCCGTATAGAAGACAGTAACCATGAAACAGTCGTCAATGGCGGCTATACCAATAGTCGTACACCGAAACTTTATGGACGAGCCGAGAAATTCTCGGAGGTTATGATTTATTGTACTTTGCCTGGTAGTGATAAGCCAGTATTATTGGGTACAGTCAAAGCAAATGAAAATGGTTATTGGGAATTCCAGACGCCATCTAATACATTGGATGGACTATATAAATTTGCTGTGAAGGCAAAAGATGCTGCTGGTAATATCAGTGACGAGACAGAATATAGTGTCAATCTTGACTTTACGCCGCCATCACAACCAAAAATTACCGAAATTCGCAGTACGATACCGCCAAAACCTGGTTCTATTGCTGAAAATGGTACGACAAATGACTCTGCCCCATTTATTACGGGTGAGGCAGAAAAGAACAGTCAGGTTCTGATCTATATCAAAGGACAGACAGAGCCGATTGGTATTGTCAAGGTTGATAGTCAAGGCAAGTGGAGTTTCCGTGTTCCTGGCTTGAACGAGGGTAGCTATAGTTTTGAAGTTTATGCCGTTGACCAAGCAGGCAATAGGAGTCCAATACCGGCAACGCGTACCGTTACTGTTATGACATCTTATCCAGATTCCCCTACTATTACGGGTGTCTATGATGATCATACAGGAAGCGAAGTTCTAATCGAAAGCAACAAATACACGACAGATCGTACACCAGTCTTGCATGGAACGGCAAAACCGGGCTCCCTTATCTATATTTATGACGGATCAACATTGATTGGTACGACAACGGCTGATAATGACTCAAATGGATCATGGACATTCAAGGTTCCAGCAAGCAATCCGTTAGAAGATAACCAAACCCATACATTCACCGCACGTGTTGTTAATAGTAGTGATCAGGAAAGTAATCCATCGAAACCATGGATTATTAACGTTGATCATACACCACCGGAAGCACCGACATTTACGACAGGTCGTGATACCGCAGCGCCAGTTGTTGATGACTTTGATAATGGAGCTACGATCAATGACAAACGTCCGACACTTCGTGGTGAAGGAGCAGAGCCTTATAGTACGGTGAAGATCTATGATGCGTCAGGCAATGTTGTTGCAACAATTAAGGCTGATGCTGGTGGTCAGTGGAGATGGAAACCAGATAGAGATCTTCCAGATGGTCATTATGGCTATAGAGCTTCAGTTGTTGACCAAGCTGGCAATGAAAGTAACAAGTCTGCGGAATTCGGATTTGATGTAAAGACGAGCAATAATCAGGTTCCAACGATATCCAAGATTGTCAGTAGCCAAGGTGATGAGCCAAAGGTTGCTGAAGGCGTAAACTGGTTGAATAAGGATGTAGTAACCATTAAGGGTACGGGTGCTATCAAAGGTAAGCTCGTCCGCATCTATGACAATGGTAAACTGATTGGTGAGGTATTATCTCAAGACGGCACATGGAGCTTTACAACTGATCCTTTGGTTGGTCAGAAGCACTCCTTTACAGCCAAGACAGTTGATGCTGCAGGCAATGAAAGTGCGCTTTCCAATATTTATGACGTCAAGATTGACACGAGTGCCCCAAGTCAGCCAGTGTTTGACCAGTATATTGATAATACAGGAAGTGTAAAAGGTGAGGTGGCCAATAGGCATAGTACGGATGAACAACATCCAATTTTGCGAGGCCATGGAGCTGAAGCAGGATCTGTTGTTACGATTTACGATACTTATAATGGACAGAAAACTGTTCTTGGCACAACAATAGCCAAAGATGATGGTTCATGGGAATTTGACTGCAGAGCGCAGAGTGTTCCAGTTACATTGCGTGAGGGAGCCCATAAGATAACGGTAACCTCAACCGATGCTGCTAATAATGCAAGTATTGAATCTGCAGCATTTGATGTTACGGTTGATCTGACACCTCCATCAAACAAAGTTATTATCAATTATGTGTCTGACGATCAGGAACCACAAATTGGTAAAGTCAATAATAATGGTTATACCAATGATCGGACGCCAACACTTGTCGGCAGCAATGCTGAGTCCAATGGTATTGTGCGCATCTATATCAAGAATGCGAATGGTAATTATACCTATGTTGGTGAGACCAAGGCAGATAGTCAAGGCAATTGGAGTTTTACGGCACCAACCCTGCCTAGGGATGGTAGCTATACCTATCAGGCACGTGCAACAGATGAAGCCGGTAATGAAGCTGTTGGATCAGATGGCTTTACAGTTAATCTTGATACATTGGCGCCGGTTATTCCTTCAATTATCAAGGTAGCGAAGTCTGCTGGTGACGAGATATCGCAAGGTACGCAAACCAATACAACCACGCCAACGATTAGTGGTACATCGGAAAAAGATGCGATCATCAATATTTATGATGTTAATGGTGGCTGGATAGGCTCGACAAAAGCTGATGGTCAAGGTGCATGGTCATTTACGCCGACATCACAGATGTCAACAGGCATGCATAATCTTTATGTGACGGCAACGGATGCTGCAGGTAATGTGAGTGGCCAATCGGCTCACTTCCCATTTGAGATCAGTCTGCAGAAACCGACAACGCCAACGATTAGTCGTATAGAAGATGACGCACAGAAGACGGTTGAAAATAATGGTTATACCAATGACCATACACCGAAACTCTATGGTCGTGGTGAAGCTGGAACAGAAGTTACCATTAGTGTCAAATTACCTGGCAGTGATACAGCGATTGTTCTTGGTACTGTTGTTGTCAATTCAGATGGTTATTGGGAATTCCAGACATCGTATTATGATAAAGATGGTCTTTATAAGTTCATCGTCACGGCAACGAATGCTGCGGGCAATGTCAGTGATCCAAGTGATTACAGCGCCAATCTTGACTTTACACCACCAGCACAACCAACTGTTACCGAAATTCGCAGTGCTGTCTTGCCAAAACCAGGGGTAGTTTCTGATAAAGGCACGACAAATGATCCGGCACCATTGATTAGTGGTTTAGCGGAGGGGAATAGTCAGGTTCTGATCTATATTAAGGGTCAGACAGAGCCAATCGGGGTAGTCAAGGCAGATGGTCAGGGCAAGTGGAGTTTCCGTATTCCGGGCTTGGATGAGGGTACGTATGAGTTCTTGGTCTATTCCGTTGACCAGGCAGGCAATAAGAGCGCGTCCCCAGCAACGCGGACAGTTACGATTTTAACGTCGTTCCCTGAAACGCCTACTATTACTGGTGTTTATAATGACCAGTCAGGATCCGAAGTTCTAATCGACAACAACAAATATACGTCAGATAGTACACCGGTCATACGCGGAACAGCAAAACCTGGTTCAGTTGTCTATATTTATGACGGAACAGTATTGCTTGGTACAACAACCGCCGGTAATGACTCAAGTGGATCATGGTCGTTCAAGGTTCCAACAAACAATCCGTTAGGGAACAACCAGACGCATAGTTTGACAGCCCATGTTGTTAATGACGCAGGGCAAGCAGGCAACCCATCACAACCATGGGTTGTTAATGTTGACTATACAGCTCCTGATGCACCGAAAATAATAGGTGGTCGTGATACAGCAGCACCTATTGTTGATGAATTTGAAAATGGCGCTACGATCAATGACAAATATCCGACACTTCGAGGTGAAGGAGCAGAGCCTTATAGTACGGTGAAGATCTATGATGCGTCAGGCAATGTTGTAGCGACAGTTAAGGCTGATGTAACAGGTCAGTGGAAATGGACATCAAGTACAGAGCTTAAAGATGGACATTATAGCTATACAGCTACAGTTGTTGATGAGGCTGGCAATGAAAGTGATAAGTCGAATGTATTTGGATTTGATGTAAAAACAAGCAACGATCAGGTTCCAGCGATCTCTAGTGTCACAAACAGCAAGGGTGTTGCTGCGATTACATCTGAAGGTGTAGACTGGATGAATGATGACATGCTGATCCTTCGAGGAACAGGTGCCATCAAGAATGGTGTTGTTCGCATCTATGACAATGGTAAACTGATTGGTGAGGTTAAAGCCGGACCTGATGGTTCATGGAGTTTTGCAACTGATCCTCTCGTTGGACGAAATCATAACTTTACAGCTAAGACAGTTGATGCAGCTGGTAATGAAAGCTTGGAGTCAGCGGGACATGCTATCAAAGTTGATACGGTTGCACCAAATCAGCCGATAGTTAGCCGTATAGAAGACAGTAACCATGAAACAGTCGTCAATGGCGGCTATACCAATAGTCGTACACCGAAACTTTATGGACGAGCCGAGAAATTCTCGGAGGTTATGATTTATTGTACTTTGCCTGGTAGTGATAAGCCAGTATTATTGGGTACAGTCAAAGCAAATGAAAATGGTTATTGGGAATTCCAGACGCCATCTAATACATTGGATGGACTATATAAATTTGCTGTGAAGGCAAAAGATGCTGCTGGTAATATCAGTGACGAGACAGAATATAGTGTCAATCTTGACTTTACGCCGCCATCACAACCAAAAATTACCGAAATTCGCAGTACGATACCGCCAAAACCTGGTTCTATTGCTGAAAATGGTACGACAAATGACTCTGCCCCATTTATTACGGGTGAGGCAGAAAAGAACAGTCAGGTTCTGATCTATATCAAAGGACAGACAGAGCCGATTGGTATTGTCAAGGTTGATAGTCAAGGCAAGTGGAGTTTCCGTGTTCCTGGCTTAGATCAGGGGACGTATCAATTCCAAGTTTATGCCGTTGACCAAGCAGGCAATAGGAGTCCAATACCGACAACGCGTACCGTTACTGTTATGACATCTTATCCTGATTCCCCTAGTATTACGGGTGTCTATGATGATCATACAGGAACCGAAGTTCTAATCGAAAGCAACAAATACACGACAGATCGTACACCAGTCTTACATGGAACGGCAAAACCGGGCTCCGTTATCTATATTTATGACGGATCAACATTGATTGGTACGACAACGGCTGATAATAACTCAAATGGATCGTGGACATTCAAGGTTCCAGCAAGCAATCCGTTAGAAGATAACCAAACCCATACATTCACCGCACGTGTTGTTAATAGTAGTGATCAGGAAAGTAATCCATCGAAACCATGGATTATTAACGTTGATCATACACCACCGGAAGCACCGACATTTACGACAGGTCGTGATACCGCAGCGCCAGTTGTTGATGACTTTGATAATGGAGCTACGATCAATGACAAACGTCCGACACTTCGTGGTGAAGGAGCAGAGCCTTATAGTACGGTGAAGATCTATGATGCGTCAGGCAATGTTGTTGCAACAATTAAGGCTGATGCTGGTGGTCAGTGGAGATGGAAACCAGATAGAGATCTTCCAGATGGTCATTATGGCTATAGAGCTTCAGTTGTTGACCAAGCTGGCAATGAAAGTAACAAGTCTGCGGAATTCGGATTTGATGTAAAGACGAGCAATAATCAGGTTCCAACGATATCCAAGATTGTCAGTAGCCAAGGTGATGAGCCAAAGGTTGCTGAAGGCGTAAACTGGTTGAATAAGGATGTAGTAACCATTAAGGGTACGGGTGCTATCAAAGGTAAGCTCGTCCGCATCTATGACAATGGTAAACTGATTGGTGAGGTATTATCTCAAGACGGCACATGGAGCTTTACAACTGATCCTTTGGTTGGTCAGAAGCACTCCTTTACAGCCAAGACAGTTGATGCTGCAGGCAATGAAAGTGCGCTTTCTAACAATTATGATGTTCAGGTTGACACTGTTGCGCCAAACCAACCAAGCTTTACAAAGTATCTTGATAATCACGGAAAGATCACTGGTGAAGTTTTAAATCACAAAACTACAGACGAAACACAACCAGTTCTGAAGGGGCAAGGCGCTGAAGCAGGGTCTGTCGTTACGATTTACGATATCTATAATGGACAGAAAACTGTTCTTGGTACAACAATAGCCAAAAGTGACGGTTCATGGGAGTTTGATTGCCGTAAACCAGGAACCACTGTCACATTGCGTGAGGGAACCCATCAGTTTACGGTGACATCAACCGACGCTGCTAATAATACAAGTGCTGAATCCTCGCCGTTTGAAGTTACGGTTGATCTGACACCTCCATCAAACAAGGTGACTATTGATCGTGTATTGGACGATCAGGAACCCAAAATTGGTACAGTCAATAATAATGGTTATACCAATGACCGGACGCCAACACTTGTTGGTAGCAATGCTGAATCCAATGGTATTGTGCGTATTTATGTCAAGAATGCGAATGGTGGTTACGATTATATCGGTAGCACGATAGCTGATGATAGAGGCCATTGGAGTTATACCGTAGCGCGGCTATCTGACGACAGAGATTATACCTATCAAGCTAGAGCGGCAGATGAAGCCGGTAATGAAGCTGTTGGGTCTAATGATTATACAATCAAGCTTGATACAACCGCACCGGATGCTCCAACTATTACGTCGTTCCAAAATACGATTGGTAGTGGCGCGAATGCGACTATAACTGATATTGAAAATGGATTGACGAATGATTCAACGCCACGTCTATCAGGTAAAGCGGAAAAGAATAGTATAATTACTATCTATGATGGTGCAAATATTCTTGGTACAGTTCAGGCTGGCCCAGATGGTACTTGGTATTACGATGTTCCAGCATCTAACCCATTGGAAGGACGTAGATATAACTTCCAGATTACTGCGACAGATGCAGCTGGTAACGTTAGTGAAAAATCCAGCGTAAAAGTTCTGGAAGTTAATTTGACGGCTCCAACTGCGCCGAGAATTGACAGTATTGACGATAACTATGGTTTGAAGAAGGGTAAGATCTTAAATGCCAACGATACAGGCACCGATTCCTTTACGGATGATGTAAAGCCTACTATTCGTGGTTCTGGCGCAGCAAGAAATTCAACTGTCACTATTTACGATAGTAATAATGTGGTTGTTGGGGTTACGACTGCTGGTGAGAAGGGTGAATGGAGTTTCCAAATTCCTGGTGAACCAGGATACCATCTCGTTAATGGCAAGACGTATGAGTTCTTTGCTACAATTACTAACTCAGCCGGTAATACGAGTTTGCTGTCATCGGGCTATAAGTTTACTGTTGATACAACCCCGCCTGCGCAACCAACATTATCGCATGTTTATGATAGTAAAGTTGAGGCTGATATTGCAGATGGCAAGCCGACAAGAAACAGTTCTTTGAGATTGTCAGGTGAAGGCGAAACTGGTTCAACTGTCTACATCTACGATTCAATTTCGGGTACACCAGTAAAAGTTGGCGAAGCCAAAGTTATCGATGGACGATGGTCATATACCGTAGATGGTTTAGGCAATGGCTCACACGTATTTACCGTCCGTGCCGTTGACGAAGCTATGAACATTACATCGGATAAGAATTTGCCAACGCGGACTGTAATCGTTGATAATAGTGTTCTACCTATACCAACGATTGATAAGTACATTGACGATTATAAAGAGTTTAATCCAGATGGCACGGCGGGAAGTAAAGAGATCCTGAATAACGGCAAAACTAATGATAAGACTCCGATACTTGAAGGTACTGCTCCAGCGGGCATAAAGGCCGTCAGAATTTACCTCAACAATAGTTCTGACGTTTTTGCCGAGGTGCCAGTCGTAAATGGTAAGTGGAGATATGATTTTGCTGCGCACAACAAGTCGTTGGAAGATGGTATCAATAACATTTCCGTATCGGGTGTTGGTGAAAGCGGCTTTGAAAGTGATAAATCAAAATCATTCAATGTTGATATCAATACGATACCGCCATCTCTTGTTACGTTCGATTCTGCTTTTGTTAATGAAAATGGCAATATTGATACCCTTGGCACTGGTCGTAAAACCAACGACAACACGCCGATGTTCAGTGGCAAAGGTGAAAATGGCAACATAATTCACATATATGATGAAAATAATAATGAAATAGGCGTAGGCAAGGTTGCGCTTGGTTACTGGCAAATTCAGATTACGAAGAAACTTCCTAACGGTAAACATACCTTTACTGCCATAGCAGAAGATGCTTATGGCAATAGAATGGAAACTGGCGCAAAATTTGAGCTGGATATTTATAACGGTGAAGTTATGAAACCAGTTATTGCTGAAATTATCGATCAGGTAGGTGACGGTGTAGTCGATAAGACAGGCGTAATTGATAGCAATGTTGATGGTGGTCTAACGAATGATCGTACGCCACTGTTAAGGGGCACGGCAATACAAGGTTACAAAGTATCTATTTACATCAATGGAAGTACTGTACCTGTTGCAACTGTTATTGCAGGTGAAAACGGCAGATGGAGCTATCAGGTTGGTCCAAACCTTATTGGTGAAGGTAAAAACACTTTCCAAGTGCGCTACATTGACGAGTATGGCAATATCAGCGAGTTATCGGAAGCATACCTGATTAATTTGGATTATACACCGCCAGCTGCTCCGGCGATTACGGGTATTGTAGATAATGTCCCCGACTTTGTTGGTCTTGTTACAGAAAATGGTAAGAAGATTAATGATAAGTCACCGGAAGTTCGTGGTACAATTGCTAAAGGTGATGGAACGAAATACGTTCACGTTTATGTCGATGGTGTATTCCACGGTACGGCAACGATAGATTATACAACTGAGCCACCAAGCTGGTCATACAAGATTAATAGCTTACTCAATGATGGGCAGCATACGATAAAAACTGTAGGTATTGATGCTGCAGGTAATAAAACAAATATCGAGAATAGTGGTTCATTTGAATTTATTGTCGATACAACACCACCACAACTTATTACAGCCATTACAGGTGCCAGAAAGACTAAAAACCCTAATGGGCATGATGAAAACTTAAAAGCAGATGACGATGTTATAAATAGTGGTGATTATATCAACCAAAAAACGCCGGAACTCTTTGGCACTACCGATTACAATACTGAAGTTCATATCTATTTATTGTCGTCAGATGGTACAACATGGATCGATATCGGCCATGTTATGTCAGATGCTGCTGGTAACTGGAAATTTTTTGTGCCATCAGTTCTTCCCGATGGTACACCACTTCCAGAAGGTATTGCAGCCTTTAAAATTAAGGCTGTTGATGACGTAGGAAACTGGACAGACTTCTCAAAAGGTGAGTTCATTCTCCATATTGATACAATTCCCCCAACCAATGTCGCAATTTTGCAAGTTTGGGATAATGTAGAAGGTGGTATTTTCGACGGAAATATTCCAAGTAACGGTTCGACCAATGATCCACGACCAGAATTTTCTGGAACAGCTGAAGCTGGAACAAAACTTTATATTTATGACACCTATGGAGAAAATCCAGATGTTCCCGTTGCTGTGATTGATCCAGTTCCTTCGACTGGCGTGTGGAGTTGGCAACCATCAGGAAATTTACCGCAGGGCACACACTCGTTCTATATTAAGGCTGTTGATAAAGCTGGTAATGAAACGGTCTCAAAACCATGGGCATTTGATGTTGACTTCACAGTGCCGGATGCACCCGTTATCACATCAGTAACAGATAATAAGGAACCAGTTACCGGATTTTTGCGAGATGGTTCATATACGAATGATAATCGTCCAATATTTGCTGGTACGCTTGCTAAAGGGTCAACAATTAAGATTTATGTTGACGACGTAGAAATAACCGACCAAGTTATAATAACTGATGCAGGAGATCATTATACTTGGTCTTGGCAACCTTCTACGGCTTTTATAGATGGCGAACACGATGTTAAATTTGTATCAGTCAATAATGCTACGGGGGCTGAGTGCCGCAATCCGGCCACGTTTTATCTCACAGTTGATACAAAAATACCTGAACTAACACAGATTTACAAAGATCAATATTGCCAGGAACGCTTCACGGAAGATCTATATATAAATAGTATGGAAGACCAAAAACTGTATGGAAAGGCAGAGCAATTCGCAACCATAATTATTTACGATAATGGTGTGGAAATTGGTCAAGCGTCAGCTCACCAATACTGGATTACAGACACTGAATCTTTCTGGGGTTGGAGTTGGGGCCTGCCAAAAGTAATGACTACAGGTACTCATAAATTCCAAGTGGCGGTACGTGACCAAGCTGGTAATATCAGCCCAATGTCTGATCCAGTTACTTACCATTATTCATTGGATCCGGCAGATAAACCGACTATTACGGAGGTTTATGACGGTTCAGGGCTTATAACCGGGACTATAGCTAACGGCGGACATACTGATGACAAAACTCCGACTGTCAGAGGAAAGGGTGTAGCTGGATCATTAATTTATATATATGCTAACGGAAATCATGTAGGATCGGCAAGAGTTGGCGATGATGGAAATTGGTCAGGGCAAATATTGCTAGGAAACGAGGATAGGTATTATTATTACCAGAACCTACAAATTACTGCTAAGCAGGTAAATGAATATGGAAATGTGGGGCCGGCATCGGATAGTTCATGGAATATTTACATCGAACCAGATGGTCTAACGGTTCCTAAAGATGCTTGGAAAGCCTCGAAGGAAGGCGTGTACGGTGCGAATGAATCTGTAATATTAAACCAAACAGATTTAGCGTTTAAAGTACCAAATGGCAAAATTCTTGTTTATGAAGATGATAAGCTTATAGCGTCAGCAGATACGGATGCTAACGGAAATTTCGAGCTTATCATCCCGCCATCCGCCCCCAATGTATGGCATAAGTACACATTTGGATTTGCTAATGAGTTAGGTAAAGTCACTAAAGGTATAGGTGCAGCTGATATGCGTCCAGCAGGCTTGGTTGGCAAATCATATGGTGATTACTATATGTGGTCTGATGATCCGGCATTTAAGCCTCTTGTGACAATGGTTAAAGCTAATGCTATTAGATCTTATCCCGAAGTTTCTGATAGCATCAGACCAGAAGGTTTCCTTAACTATGACCACGTGGTTACCCATGGGGTGACTGATATGCAGATGGTGGTTTTGGCTAAACCAGGCTACCTTAAGAATTTTAAAGTATATATCGATGGTGTAGAAATTTCTGGTTTCACGTTTGATTATTTTAACACCGGCATGTGGCCACGGAACGCCAAGCTTCTTGTGATACCAAAAGTTGCGTATGCGAATACACCTGGTGAGCATAGAGTGCAAATTCAATATGTAGCAGACGATGGTAGTAAAAGTGCGTTGTCGGATCCATGGTATTATACTTATCTAGCTGATAATCCACCTCCAATTGCCATCGATACTTATAGTGCTAGTGAAAGGCAAGGCTGGCCTCATACAGACTATAATGGAAGTAGTGTAGTTACCAATAAAAAATCAGATCCTATGCTAAGTGGTAAAGCGAGCCGATATGCTACAATCGAAATATATAATGAAGTGTATGGTAACTTAACTTTGGTAGGAAAGACGGTAGCTAAGGAAGATGGAACTTGGGTATTTGACCTAACAACTTTTATGAGGAATAATAGGAGCGGTTGGAATTTTCACTTTACTGCTAGACAGGTTGACATCGAAGGGTTCAAAAGTGAGCCAGGTCCAGCCTTTAACGTGCAGATTGATCAAAGTCCACCAGACAACCCGGTAGTTACTGAGATAATAGATCATGCAGGAGATGTTCAGGGCCCATTATCCATTACCAAACCAGTTACTGATGATAAAACGCCGGAGTTTAAAGGCACTGCTGAAGCTGGAAGTTTGGTTATCATTTATATCTCGAGAGATGGTGTGAAAATTGAAGCTGGCAGATATCAGCTAGCAGAGAACCAAACAAATTGGTCAATTAAATTAAGTGTTCCTTTGACGGAAGGTTCAAATACAGTTATAATTCAAGCAATGGATAAAGCCGGCAATGTCAGCTATGGAAATTACATTTACGCGACACTTGATACAATAGCGCCTGAAGGTCCAACGATTGAACATGTTACCAACAGTGAAGGGCGTGAAGTTGAAAATAATGGTTATATCAATGATCAAACACCTATGTTTCGTGGTAAAGGAGAGAAGGATACAGTTATAACTTTTATTGAAATATTAGCTGATGGCACAGAGAAGGTGTTGGGTACCACAGTGACGAGTGGTTGGGATAATAGTTGGACATTTAGATTGCCAGATAATATGAAACTGTCTGAAGGAACCCACACTATTAAAGTAAGTCAAACAGACAAAGCCGGTAATGTTAATCATCTTGTTGATGCCAAATTTGTGGTTCATGTTGATATTACTCCGCCAAGCAAACCAGATGGAAATCAGTTTGGCATCTATGATGACAATGACAAGTCTATTGGTTGGGGGCATGCAACGGCAGATATGAAACCAACGTTTAAGGGTACAGGGAGAGACGGTGAAAAGATCACTATTTATGATGGTGATACTATTCTCGGTGCAACCGAAGTTGTTGGTGGTACTTGGTCGTTTACGCCAAACAAGCTAATGGAGGTGCGTGAACACTTCATATCGTTTAGTGTGACCGATAAGGCTGGTAATATTAGTGACAGATCTGAACCGGTTAACTTTAAGATTGATCAAAACGCTCCGAAACTTCTACGTTCAGCGGAAGCAGATGATGATCATAGTGCCGATCATATTGTTGATACGCAATCGGATGAGCAATATCATGCTAAGTCTGAGGAAAGTGCACCGAAACATGAAGATTCAGAACAGGGATACAGTCTGAACAACTTGTTCTCAAATACCGCACTTAGTCGGATGGCTGAAAACGCTACTGATGGTCGCGCAGATGACAAGGCCATGAAAGTTGAGCTTGATCGTTCTAACTTGTTTGAAGGGTCAAAAGGTGAAATCAATTTGGATAAAATTGCTAACTTAACCGAGAAAGATGCGGCTAAGCATGCAGATAATGCTGATGCTGAAACCAATAAGGGATTGGATAGCACAATAAAACAAACTGAAACTTCACCAAAACTTGACGAGTTAAATCTGCAAGTTCTTGATTTGAAAGTTGCAAACACTGGTTCAACAAGCCATACTTCTGCAACCAACACTGAGATGAAGAACTCAGATCTTGAACATCTGCTGCATCTTCAGCAGTCTCAGGTAGCGGGATAAAAGGTTAGGAGAGTGCGGTTTTTAGAAGCCGCACTCTTTATTTTTGGAAAGAGAATATGGCTGCAACGTTTAGTAATAATTTTTCAATGTCACCAGTGTCTGCCAAGCTTTTGACAGGCGCGAGTGATGCCTTAAAAAAAGGTGATAACGCAGAAGCTATAAAACTTTGCAAAAAAGCTATTCGCACTGATGCCACCAATGCTCATGCGTGGTATTTGCGTGCAATTGCCAGTGCTAATAGTGGCCTTACACAAGACGCTAAGGATTGTTATAAAAAGACGCTGCAGTTTGGGAAACATCCCGATTATTTCGATTCAGCGGCGACTTTTTATTTTAAGATGGGAGATTTCCAAAAAGCCGAACAGCTCTATTCAACATGTTTGAAACTTCATCCTGATTATCTTAGCAGTCTCTTCAACTTGGGGTATCTTTGTTCGCAGACTGATAGGCAAGATGATGCAATTAACTATTACAAACAGGCATTGGCTAAGAAGCCAGATTATCTTGAAGTTTTGGTCAATCTTGCATCTCTTTATGTCAAAGTTCAAAATTATACTGATGCATTGCCTTTATTGCAAAAAGCCCATTCTTTGTTCCCAGATGCGTTTCAACCTAAATATGGTTTAGGCGAGGTTTATGAAAAAACTGGGCAAAGTGAACAAGCAATAGAAATGTATAAGGCTGGTCAGATTTGGGGGCCACTCGCGCGCGTTTTGCGGGATACGGCAACTTGGGACGATTTGGCTAAGGTAGATGAAGCTTACTTAAACACGCAAGCTTACAAAAATAATGGTGATCCATTATCTGCCCTGAATATGCCTCATGTTTCTGCCGAAACCCAGCGCGTTATAGCACATGATCATGCTGTAACATCATTTAATAATTTAGAACGTAAGGTTATATATCCGGAGCAAAAGTATAACGGTAAGCTTAAAATAGGATACCTTTCTTCTGACTTTCATAGTCATGCAACAATGCGTTTATTTGGTAAGGTGTTGTCACTGCACAATCCAGATGAACTTGATGTTCATATTTTTAAGCATGGTCCTATTGAAGATGAAACTATAAATGCATTTTTGCAAAGATTACCTTTGCAGGTACATGACATCAATGCTTTAACAGATTTGGAAGCAGCGCAATTTATCAATCGCCTCGGTATCCAAATATTAGTAGACCTTAAAGGTTACACACAAAACAACCGTTTAGGAATTACGGCCCTGAAGCCTGCTCCCATAACGCTTAGCTGGCTTGGATATCCGGGCACGCTAGGACATAGGGGACTTGCCGACTATATCCTTGGTGATCCAATTGTGACGCCGCTTGAACATGCGCATCACTTTAGTGAAGATATTGTTATGATGCCTCACTGTTACCAGCCTAATGATAGTGATGCTCCAAACGATCCGCCAATGACACGACAGGAAGCTGGATTACCTGAAGAAGGTTTTGTTTTCTGTAGCTTTAATCAGGTTAGCAAAATTAATCCTGAAACATTCGCTATTTGGTGTCGGCTTTTGAAAGAAGTTCCGGGCAGTTATTTATGGCAACTCGAGCCTAAAAGTCCATTAGCCAAGCAAAACCTAAAACGCGAATTGATAAAAAATGGCGTTGATGAAAAAGCTTTAATCTTTGCTGACAAAAAACCAATTAGAGAGCATTTCAGAAGGTTGAAATGCGCGGATATGGCACTGGATACTTTTTCCTATAATTCCCACACAACCGCGAGTGATGCGCTGTGGTGTGGTGTGCCGTTAGTGACCTTAATTGGCGATTGCTTTGCCAGCAGGGTGGCCGCTAGTCTTTTAACAACGCATGGTTTCGATAATCTTATCGCGCATGACTATGACGAATATTTTAAAATTGCTCATCATTATGCGACTAATAAGCCTGAGTTAGATAATCTTAAAAGTCGTTTAGATGACGCAAGAACCACCAGTAAGTTATATGATAGTAAGTTATTTGCTGAAAATTTGACTATAATTTATAAACAGTTATGGGAAAAATTCTCAAAATCTAAATAGATCATCAACCAGTATAAATAAGACATATAACGACTATAAATGAGATTTACCCAACTAATATTTTTTTCAAAAATACACAAAAATGTGTAAATGTTATTTGCAGTCAAGTTAAAAAAATGCGATAGAATACTCCAAGCGATTCTTTGGGTGAGAGCATTAGAAAAAGCGGGATTGTTTTAAAGTTTTAACGTTTCTATTTATTAGGGGCAGAAACGAATTTGGGGTTTGCTAAGCTTTAGCAAATATTGCGGTCTATAATTTTAAAAATTCCCATAAATATCTGACGCTACATTCGAAAGATGTTGTGGTGTTTTTTTTGTTATTTTTTTTGGGTCATATTTATGTTGGTTAAATCTCAGTTTCAAGAAAGTCGGCAGTAGCACAGGGTGGGTTCCCAAATAGACCCCACAAGACCCACACTGCGGCTACTTCGACGTGTCGTCGGGAGACGTCCTGGCGACACACCATTGTAACACATAACTATAAATAGACAAAGTGAAACTCGGTGATAGCGTTCAAAGAAAAAGATATTAATATGCAGGGTGTTCCTTCTAATGAAGGAGCGGGTTTTTATAACACCCTCAATATTATTAATAAAATAGAAAGAATAGCATCACAAAACAGCAAACAACAAGAGACCCAAAAGATTACATCTTTTTTTGCTTTTGCTAGATTGTTTGTTAAGGGTTTTTCAAAATGGAGTGATTTGGATAAGAGATATTTTATCGATTCTCTTATTATACTTCATAGACGTAGTATCGCTATGAATGGTAAAGATATATGCTTTAAGATGTTGAATATCATTCGCTCTATGCAAAAAGATGACATAAAAATTCCAGACTTTTTAAGTAATAATGATAATCGGAATAAAACATTTCCCAAAGTGCCGCTTGATACCAATAAAAATAAATTAGAAAAGAATAAAGATAGATTTATTTCATCTGGTTTGTATGTAAGTTTATTGCTCTTTTTTGTTGTGCTGTTTTGCGGTTTTTTGCTGTACAAGTATAGTGGTGTGTCTGTAGCGGAAAACCAATTTAAAAGTTCAGTCGTACAAAACAAAACAAATAGTTCGCTGGATGAAACTGACAGTGTCGTAACAGGTGCTTCCCGTGACGTTGCGGCTAAAAAAGTTCAGGAAGTTATATCAAAGGTACCAGAAGCCGTCGTAAACTTTGTCGACTCCGTCAAGAACAATAATGCAGAGGCTGTTGTCTCGGCAGAAACAACAGACATACAACATCCAATCGTTACAAAAGTCGAGGATCCATCAGTTACAGAAAAAGTCGAGGATCCGGCATCTACAGAGAAAGTCGAGGATCCAGCAGTTACAGATGTTGATACTCAGAACGTTGATAACGCCGCCCCTGAAGATCCACAACCTGAAGATCCACTAATTGCTGAGTATGAAAAGTTAGCAGAAGCGAATAATCCGACAGCAGCGTTTGCATTAGGTCACCAATATGAGCAACAAAATACACCTGAAGCAAACGCATCAGCAAGATATTGGTATGAAAGAGCTGCTCAAGGTGGCAATGTTGCTGCAATGTATAATTTGGGTGTTTTATTGTTAAAAGATTCTGATCATTCAAATTGGATAGAAGGTGTATTGTGGTTAAGAAAAGCTGCAAATTATGGTTTGGTTCCGGCGCAATATAATTTGGGGTTAGCTCTATCGGAAGGCGTTGGTGCGAAGAAGGATTTGGAAGAAGCTTTCATTTGGTTTTCTCTCGCAAGTTTGAAGCAAGATCCTGATTCTATAAAAATGCGTGACAATTTGTTGGAAGGTTTAGACACATCTCAGAGAGAGCGTGCACAGGCTTTGCTTTCGATATGGAGACCACAGGTTGTCGATGAAAAAGCCAACGAAAGTGTTGAAACATTACTCCCGCAACAACAAGAATAGAAATTAACCTTAAAGAGTAACGCTTATGACGCCAAATGTTGATAGTTGGATTGAGGGGTTAGCTCTTGTTGGTAAGCTTAACAATCTAAACGTTTCGCAAGATTTTTTGAAACATTCATTTGCTTGGTCTGGAGGAACAACTCTAGAAGAGCATATCGGTCGCGCTGGTCATAGAATGGGCTTGACCGTCGATTTAGTGAATGAGAATATTTTCGAACTACCTTCGATTTTGTTACCCGCAATTGCTGAACTGAAAACTGGCAAAGTGGTTGTTGTTACTGCAACCGGTGATGAGTATGTCTCGGTTTTGTTTCCGGAAGTTAGCCAAACGATTGATACGAAGATATCGAACGAAAAATTCGCCGAACAGATTACCGGTAGAATTGCTCTTTTAAAACCATTTGAAAAGATAAAGGATACGCGCTTGGGGGATTACCATGCCCCACACAATCCTTCTTGGTTCTGGTCAATCATCTTCAAGGAAAAACGTTATCATTTCGAGATTATGGTGGCGTCAATTGTCGCCAATTTATTGGCGCTGGGCGGCTCTCTGTTTTCCATGCAGGTTTGGGATCGCGTGGTACCGGCGCAATCAACCCCGACTTTATGGGTATTGGCTATTGGCACGATATTAGCAATCTTTTTCGAATGGTTTCTCAGAATATCGCGGGTAAAAGTTTCGGATTATATGGGAAAGCAAGCCGACCTCCTAATATCAGGTATGTTCTTTGGACGTGCATTGGATATTCGAAATGACGCTCGTCCAAAATCGACTGGTTCTTTCATCTCGCAAATTAAAGAGATGGAGCAAATAAGAGAACTGCTAACCTCCACAACATTTACAGCAGCCACAGACATTCCTTTTGCTCTTGTCTTTATATTTATTATCGGGATTATTGGCGGGCCGTTGGGACTGGTTGTGTTGATGGCATTACCTTTGATTATCATTCCAGGTTTGTTGCTACAAATTCCGTTATCAAAATTATCTAGTAGAGCTTCCAAAGAGAGTGCATTACGCCATGCAATTTTGGTTGAGTCTATTGAAGGTATTGAAGACATAAAGTCATTGCAGGCAGAGGCCTATTTCCAAAAAACATGGGATCGCTATACAAAAGCTAGTTCTGATGCATCCGTTGAGCAGCGTCATTTCGTTTCGAGTTATGTTTATTGGATTTCGAGTGTTCAACAGATTACGTATGTTAGTGTGATATTGACAGGGGCCTATCTTGTTTTGTCACATGAATTAACAACGGGTGCTGTTATCGGATGTAGTATATTATCCAGTCGTGCGATTGCACCTTTTGCTCAGTTGGCACAAATTTTCACCAAATGGCAGCATGCGCGTAATGCAAGGAAAGGCTTGGATGATCTTCTCAAAAAGCCCCTCGATCATGCAAGTGATAAGGAATTCATTCGCAAACCATCATTGTTAGGTGATTACTCGGTTTCAAGGTTGGAACTCAAATATGACCCTGAAAGTGCTTCAGTTCTTTATGTCAATGAATTAAATATCAAAGCCGGTGAAAAGATAGGGCTCATCGGTAAAGTAGGGGCGGGTAAATCTTCGCTATTGCGTGTTCTGTCGGGTTCTCTTCCACCAACAAATGGCGTGCTGTCTCTTGATGGTGTTGATATGACCATGATCAATCCTTCAGATTTACGCAGAAGTATCGGATATTTGTCGCAGGATAGCCGACTTTTTCATGGTTCTTTACGTGAAAATCTTATGCTTGGTGCACCTCTTGCAACACAAGAACAGTTGATTTCTGCGTTAAAAGTCAGTGGTGCTATTTCGCTTATCAATAAGCAATCGCGAGGTATGGATCTTGTTATCCTCGAAGGTGGTATCGGTTTATCAGGTGGTCAACGACAATCGATTATTCTAGCGCGTACTTTGTTGAGAAATCCTAATATTCTAGCACTTGATGAACCTACAGCCTCAATGGATGATGTGTCCGAAAGAAATTTCATCAATAATATGAAAAGTTGGCTTGGTGATCGGACTCTAATTTTATCAACGCATCGCTATGCTCTGTTGGATTTGGTTGATAGAGTTATTGTGGTTGATCAAGGTCGCATTGTTCTAGATGGAGCAAAAGACGAAGTTCTGAAAACTTTAAAAGCTTAAAAAGGATCTGGTGTAAAATATATGTCTTTGGCAGCAAGTATTTGGAATTGGCTTCCTTCACGTAGAAAAAAGCAATCTATTCGTGGAACGTCCTTCATTATCTGGTTAAGTTTTGCGGTTATCTGTGGATTGATAACTTGGTCTTACTTCGCCGTATTGGATGAGGTTACAGTCGGGCAGGGGAAAGTTATTCCTATGTCTAAAGCGCAAAATATCCAGAGCCTTGAAGGTGGGATTCTTGCTGAAATGAACGTTACAGAGGGCCAAATTGTTGAGGCAGGTCAAAGACTGGCGACTTTGGACGATAAAAGGTTCCGTTCCCAATATGGTGAAACTGACGCGAAAATAAGAGCTTTAACAGCGACCGCTGCACGATTATATGCGCAGATGAATGATACACCATTGCAATTTCCTGAATCGGTGCAAAATGACAAAGATCTGATGGATCGTGAACGGACTTTGTATATTTCACAGAAAGAAGCTTATGAATCCTCATTGGCGAGCTTGAATCAATCTCTTACATTATCGAGTAAGGAATTAAATTTAACAAAACCGCTTGTTCAAAAAGGTGCTGCTAGTGAAGTCGAAGTCTTGAAGCTCGAACAACAAGTAACTGAGCTCAGCCGCAAAAAACGTGAAGTCAAAGATCAATATCTTGTAACAGCCAAAGAGAACTATTCAAAAACAATGGCTGAATTGGATTCGTTGGAAAATTTAAATGCTGGCAGAAAAGACCAGTTGGAAAGAACTGTCTTATCGGCGCCGGTACGTGGCATTGTTAAAAATATTGAAGTTACTACGATTGGTGGCGTTGTTCAGCCAGGCGGTAATGTGATGGAAATTGTGCCATTAGAAGATCAATTATTGATTGAAACTCATATTAACCCTCGTGATATCGCATTTGTGCGTCCGGGATTAAAGGCTTCGGTGAAACTTACCGCCTACGATTCATCAATATATGGCAGCTTGGACGGCGTTGTTGAAACAATCTCTCCTGATACACTTTTGGAAGAAACGGATAAACGTCAAGTCTATTATCGCGTTTATGTTAAAACTGAACAATCTTACCTGACAACAAAGGACGACGTAAAACATCCAATTATACCTGGAATGATAGCCTCTGTTGAGATTAGAACTGGCGCAAAGACTCTATTTCAGTACTTAACGAAGCCACTTAATAAGATGCATGAAGCATTAAGAGAAAGATGATCTTTTATTGAGTGATAATATTCAGGTTTTTCAATATTGACCCTGTTGACTGCGCTTTCTCTACTTTAGCTTGTAACAGGTCGTTTGTTGCAGCGACGATTGATAGATTTGCAGAATAAACTTGTTGTTCGGCATCCAACAGCTCAAATAGAGGTCTTTTTCCTAATTGATATTGTAGAGTATAAAGATCTCTTGCTTCTCTTGCTTTTATTAGCTGTTCCTTGAGAATTGATAACCGCATCATTGCGCTTTTTTCATTTTCATCTGCAGACATAAAACGGGTTTTTTGCGTAATACGTAAGGACTCTATTTGTAAACGTGCAGCCTGCTCATCTTCATACGCTGCTGAAATGCGCGCTTTATTTTCACCCGCCAGAGATAGGTTGCCAGAAACATTTAACATCAGCGAGCTAGTTTCTTTGTTCTTTATTGGATCATAGCTGTAATTACCACGAACGCCTAAACTAGGGTAGGATTGAGCTTTCGCATATTTTGTTTGTTCTTGTGCTGCTGTATAGGCAAATTGCGCTGCTTTTATCGACGGATGACTATCAATGTCAGATAGTTTGGTATCGGTGCCTAACGTCGTTCTTTCTTTATCTGATATGATAACATTATCAACTTGTGTTCCAGTTAAATTGGAAAGTGTAGATCTTGCGGTTATTAAATTTGCTTCGCTTGCTAAACGGTCGCTTTTTACACCATCCAAACGTACTTGTGATAAAATCATATCTGCACTATCTGAAATGCCCGCAGAATTACGTAAGGTTATCATTCCACGGATACGTTCCAGTGCAGTAATATATTCATCAGCGGCATCTAAAGATTGTTCCGCTCTGTTTACCGTTACAAATGCTTCAGCAACTCTAGCAGCGATATCTTCCATAGAAGCATCAACATTTATAAAATTTTGGTTTTCTTTATTTTTGGAATACTGAATTTCGCTAGGTGTCTTCCCAAAGTCATAAATTAATTGGTTAGCCGATACACCAACATTAGATGATCCATTGCTACTTTTACCGCTTTCACTATATCCGCCGCTGCCATCAAATGATACTTTTGGATACCAACTTGTTTGTGATGATGCAGTGTTTGCTTGTGACCGACGATAATTAGCCTTTGCAGAAGAAACGTCAGGATGGAATCCTAAAGCCAATTCTATTGCTTGAGAAAGACTAACACCCGATTTTCTGGTATTTTTATTTTGGCTTTTTAATGGAGATGTCTTTGTTATTGAGCCAGTATAAAAAGAATCTGTGTTGAGATTTTCTTCTGCCTGTTTGTCAGTCAAAGAATCTTTCAAAGGTAATGGGACATTACTACTTGTAATTGATGCGCCCTCATAATCAAAATGGTTGATAGAACCTTTTAAACGGCCAACAATAGATTGCCAATTTGCAGTATTGGAATTACCGTCATCTGCAAAATTAGTGGCGTGGCCAACTTGCACACCTTGGAACAGCACGAGCAAAGTCGTAAGGTATGTTAGCTTCATTATATCCGCCAAATCCCAATGTTAAATTATTAAACCTATGAAATATGAGTGACATTACGCAAAACGAATCACTCTTGAGACTTTACAAGTCTAATTGTTACTGTTGTATTAAAGTTTTCACACCGATACTATAAAATCTCATATGGCATATGTAGTTAAATGCAGCTGCTAAACCTAAACACTAAGAAAGAATATAAATTTTATGGGATGGCGAATATTAGTAGAGCATCATGGCGATAGATTCGTGAAAAATTAAAAAATAGTGAGGAAATAGAAAGCGGTCTTGTACTGAAAGGGTTGAGACACATCGTAGCGACAATTATTGCTGAATTAGGTTACGATGAGCATACTATTGCCAACGAGTTAGGGCCGAAGCCCATAAAGATGGCGTGCGGTCATCTAACACTTCTGCTGCTTTTGGTACCCGTCGTCTGTAATAATATCGCTTATTGCGTTTGATTAAATGCCTGTCTTGTTCTGTTTTATTCACCGGTGTATCCACATTAGTAAATGACGCTACGTGTGACAATTTGCGCCTCATTTTGTGTGACAATTTTCCGGAAAAAATTAATAACCCAGTTTTCTAAAAAAGAAAAATTCAATAAAAACAATATGTTGGCTTAATTTTAGTGGTGCCCAGACGCGGGATCGAACCACGGACACGCGGATTTTCAGTCCGCTGCTCTACCAACTGAGCTATCTGGGCACGTCCGATTTTTTAACCGGAGCGGTTGGGTTTATAACATTAAAATTTCGAGTGTCTAGCCTTCAAAACAAAAATATTCAAAATTTGCCCTGTTAAGTTCATTTTTTTGGGAATTTGGCATTGCTCTTTGAGTAAACAAGGCTTATTAGCGGCTTTACACCGTGCGCCTATCGTCTAGCGGTCAGGACGCCGCCCTCTCACGGCGGAAACAGGGGTTCGATTCCCCTTAGGCGTACCATTAATCTGGTTCACCTTATTATATTCAAGTACATACAAGCACCGAATTGTTATTTTCGTATGACTTCTGAAACGTCGTATACTTTTGCTGTATCGCCTTGAGTGGTGTGAAACATAGTTACAACCCAATGGATACGATGTGATTGTGTAGGGATATCCATTGAAATGTCACCATTGGTTTGATTGCCGGCATCTGAAAAGCCATAAGGGTTTCGTCCATAGTTGAAACCAATTGTCGGCCTGTTACTTGCGTCTGAACCAGCTGCAGTGTTGGTTAAAGTAAAATATCGATACCCACGTCGCTGAGTAGTAAATGCAGCACGTTTTAATACGTCGTTTGGTACATCACTATCGTTTGTTAAACGTGTATCGAACTCATAGACATTGTCAGGTTGTGTGAGCTTAGGCATGGATTGGCAGCCGACAAAAAATAATAGTGGTACCAGCATCAATGCTGAATATTTTTTGAAGAGAGATTGTCGCATAATAAATTCCATTTTTAGGACAACGTTATTTTATCATATCATTTATACAATAATCATCTCACTTCATTTTTTGCTTGGATTTTAAATGGCGTTAATATGTCCGATTTTAAAATTTTAAGTAATTAAATGAATGTAGATGCAGTAAAATTAAAATTTGTAATATACTTATATAAAAATTTAAATAATATTTTATTTTATAGCATTTATGGAGTTAGAATAAAGTAATAGTGAAATATTTTTAAAATATATAATTTTCCTGCTTGTATCGTTCGAAACTTTCCGGTAATGAAATCAGTGGGCCACCTCTCCCCAACGAGAGGCGTGCTATCTGAAAGGGTAGGATATTATGACAACATTTAATGAGCCGGGCGTTCGCCCGAATAATCCCAATTTTTCTTCTGGTCCTTGTGCAAAACGTCCCGGTTGGACGGTTGAGGCGCTTTCAAATGCGCCCGTTGGACGTTCGCATCGTGCCAAGATAGGTAAGTCAAAACTAGCACAAGCTATCGAGCTTACGCGTGAAGTTTTAGAAGTTCCCGCAGATTATCGTATCGGTATTGTTCCGGCTTCCGATACCGGTGCTGTTGAAATGGCGTTATGGTCGCTGCTTGGTGCGCGTGGCGTCGATATGCTTGCTTGGGAAAGTTTTGGTTCTGGTTGGGTTACAGACGTTGTAAAGCAACTCAAATTGGCAGATGTTAGAAAACTTGAAGCACCTTATGGTGAATTGCCGGATTTAACAAAAGTTGATTTTGATCGCGATGTCGTTTTCACATGGAATGGCACAACATCTGGTGTTCGTGTTCCGAATGCAGATTTCATTCCAGAAACGCGTAAAGGCTTGACAATATGCGATGCAACATCGGCAGCCTTCGCTCAGAAACTCGATTTTTCTAAACTTGATGTCGTAACTTTTTCTTGGCAAAAAGTGCTAGGAGGCGAGGGCGCGCATGGTGTTCTTATTCTAGGACCTCGCGCTGTGGAGCGTTTAGAGACATATACGCCACAATGGCCATTGCCAAAAATTTTCCGAATGACAAAAGGTGGCAAGCTCATTGGAGGTATCTTTGAAGGTGCAACGATTAATACACCTTCTATGTTGTGCGTTGAAGATTATCTTGATGCCTTGCAATGGGCTAAATCCATAGGTGGCCTAAGCGCATTAATGAAACGTGCTAATGATAATTTTGCTGTGTTGGATCAATTTGTTGGTCAAGCACCTTGGTTGGAAAATCTGGCAAAAGTTCCAGAAACACGTTCCAATACATCAGTATGTTTAAGAATTGTTGATCCTGTTGTGGTTGCACTTGAGCCAGAAAAACAAGCGGCCTTTGCTAAAGCGATTGTGAACCGTTTGGATAAAGCTGGAGTAGCCTATGATATTGGTGCTTACCGTGATGCCCCATCTGGTTTAAGAATATGGGCCGGTGCAACGGTAGAAAAATCCGATTTACAGGCTTTAATCGAATGGCTTGAATGGGCTTTTCAAGTTGAAAAAGCCGCATTGTAATTGATCTGGAAGCGGCTCTTTCTCGCCGCTATTTTCCCTTATTATTTTTTAGGAGGCCTTGATGGCACCTCGTGTACTTGTATCTGATAAATTATCACCAACCGCTGTACAAATTTTCAAAGATCGCGGTGTAGAAGTCGATTATCTACCCGATTTGGGTAAAGACAAAGAAAAATTAGCAGAAGTTATCGGCCAATATGATGGATTGGCAATTCGCTCTGCAACAAAAGTTACAGAAAAACTTATTGCGGCTGCCAAAAATTTGAAAGTTATCGGCCGCGCTGGTATTGGCGTTGACAATGTCGATATTCCAGCTGCTTCACGTCGCGGTATTATTGTAATGAATACGCCATTTGGAAATTCCATTACAACTGCAGAACATGCAATTGCATTGATGTTCGCTATTGCACGCGAACTTCCAACCGCTGATGAATCAACCAAAGCGGGAAAGTGGGAGAAAAACCGTTTTATGGGTGTTGAAATCACTGGCAAGACTCTGGGTATTGTTGGTTGTGGCAATATTGGATCGATTGTGGCAACCCGTGGTGTTGGTCTAAAGATGAAAGTTATAGCATATGATCCATTTCTTTCAGACGCGAGAGCTAAAGAATTGGGTGTCGAGAAAGTCGAGCTTGATGATTTGCTAAAACGTGCGGATTTTATTACATTGCATACGCCGTTGACGGATAAAACACGACATATCATTGACGCGGAAGCTATCGCGAAAATGAAAAATGGTGTTCGTATTATAAATTGCGCGCGCGGTGGTCTCATTGTCGAAAATGATCTTGTTGCAGCATTAAAATCAGGCAAAATCGCTGGTGCTGCCGTTGATGTGTTTGAGGTGGAACCGCCTGCAGCTGATAATCCACTTTTTTCATTGGATAATGTAGTTTGTACACCACATTTGGGAGCATCGACGAAAGAAGCTCAGGAAAATGTTGCCGTGCAAGTGGCCGAACAGATGTCAGACTATCTGGTGAATGGTGCTGTGAGTAACGCTATCAATATGCCTTCTATTACAGCAGAAGAAGCACCGCGCTTGAAACCATTTGTCAAATTGGCGGAAGTTTTGGGCGCATTTGTTGGGCAATCAACGGACGAGGATATTCAGGAAGTTGAAATTCTTTTTGATGGCGCAACTGCAACTATGAATACTCAGGCATTGATGAGTGCAGCACTTGCTGGATTGATCCGTCCGCAGCTTGCAGACGTCAATATGGTTTCTGCTCCAGTTTTAGTAAAAGAACGTGGAATTATTTTATCTGAGGTTAAGAGAGATAAATCCGGTATTTTTGATGGTTATATCAAACTTACGGTAAAAACGTCTAAGCGTACGCGCTCCATTGCAGGAACATGTTTTGTTGACGGTAAGCCTCGCTTTATCCAAATTAAAGGCATCAATCTTGATGCTGAAGTTGGTCCATATATGCTTTATATCACAAATACAGATACTCCGGGTATCATCGGTACAATAGGTACTATTTGTGGAAGTAACGGCGTTAATATTGCTAATTTTGCTTTAGGTCGTAACGAACCTGGTGGAGATGCTATCGCGTTGCTTTATCTTGATGCCCGTATTCCAGACAAAGTCTTGGATGAGTTGCGCAAAATTAAAGGTATAAACCATACGCAACCTTTGGAATTTGATATCGTATAATGGTCAACTTATGACTGGTATATGGCGTTCTATGAAACAAAGCGATCTGGCAGATGTTTGCCAGATCGCTGCTATATGTCACCCTAATTTTCCTGAAGATGATGCGGTGTTGCATGAAAAGCTAACGCTATCTCCCGATACATGTTTTGTTTGGGACATAGGGGAACTAGTCAACGGATATCTCTTGGCTCATCCTTATACATTGGGAAATATACCACCCCTTAATGAATTGCTCGGAACGTTACCCTCAAAAAGCGATACATTATATGTTCATGATCTTGCTGTTTTACCAAACACACGACAAACGGGCGTTGGTACAAAAGCCGTCCAAGCGGTGCTAAGCTGTGCTAAAGACAAGCAACTGCAGACATTATCGTTGGTTGCGGTAAATGGTTCAACGCCATTTTGGCAAAAGCAAGGGTTTCATATTATTGAGCCGACAGAGCTAATAGCCAAAAAGTTACTAACCTACAGTGCTGATGCTTGTTATATGTGCCAAAATGTAGTGTGATCGCGTAATTGTTAGGCTGTTTGATTAAAAGCTGAAAATCTATGTTCTGGAATTTTGTGCGTTTAGCTGTGTTAATTGTATCGGTAATTATTTCAATTTCGATATCGATTTATTTTGCAACACATTGATTTGATATAATATATTTTAAAAACACATATGTGATTTCTGTCTTTATACGACGACGATTGTTAAATTGAAAAATATTGGAAATATGCATTCATATATAAGAGATATAAAAATTATCTCTGTCTTTTGGATTTCCAACATCATTAATTTCTTTATTTTTGAATGAAGCACTTTGTCGCTTTTTAAGCGGAAAAGGTGAAAAGAGAGTCGCACTTGGCTTAAGACTTCGGTATAAGAACACGTAAAAATCTTAAAGAAGGTCTTAGACTCTTCAAATGTGACGGAGAAAATTATGGCCAATGTAGTGGTTGTTGGGGCGCAATGGGGCGATGAAGGAAAAGGCAAAATTGTAGATTGGTTGTCTGAACGCGCTGATGTTGTGGTGCGTTATCAGGGTGGTCATAATGCAGGTCATACACTGGTTATTGATGGCGTCAGTTATAAACTATCTTTATTGCCATCAGGTCTTGTGCGTGGCAAATTATCTGTTATCGGAAATGGTGTTGTTGTTGATCCGCATCATTTTGTCCAAGAGTTAAAAAAGTTACGTGATCAGGGCATTACAATTACGCCCGAGAATTTGCGTATTGCTGAGAATGCACCTCTTATTCTTTCTCTACACCGTGACCTTGATGCCGCGCGGGAAAATGCAACTTCAGGCCTTAAGATCGGTACGACAAAACGTGGAATAGGACCTGCTTACGAAGATAAAGTCGGCAGACGTTCCATTCGTTTAATGGATTTGGCAGAGCCTGATAAGTTAATGCAAAAGATTGAACGGCTTTTGGCTCATCATAATGCGTTACGGCGCGGTATGGGAGAAGAGGAAATTAAAGCTCAATCTATTTATGATGAGCTTATGGAAGTTGCTTCAGATATTCTACCCTTTATGGGACGTACTTGGCGTCTACTGGATGAACGTCGCCGTACAGGAGCACGTATTCTGTTTGAAGGCGCACAAGGTGCGCTATTGGATAATGATTTTGGAACATACCCATATGTAACGTCTTCTAACACTATTGCCGGTCAGGCTGCTACCGGTTCAGGGATGGGGCCTGGAGCAATCAATTATGTTTTGGGAATTGCCAAAGCCTACACGACCCGTGTGGGAGAAGGTCCATTTCCTACCGAACAGAAAAATGAAATTGGAGAATTTCTTGGTGTCAATGGGCATGAATTCGGTGTGGTAACAGGGCGCAAACGTCGCTGTGGTTGGTTTGATGCAGTGTTACTGCGCCAGATGATTGCGGTTTGTGGCATTAATGGAATTGCACTGACGAAACTAGATGTTCTTGATGGGCTAGATGAAATCAAGGTTTGTGTTGCATATGAACTTGATGGCAAGAAAATTGATTATATGCCAGCATCTATGGGAGCCCAATCACGCGTTAAACCGGTTTATGAAACACTTGAAGGTTGGAAAGAAACAACCGCAGGTGCACGTAGCTGGGCGGCATTACCGGCAAAGGCCGTTAAGTATGTGCGTTATATCGAAGAGCTGATCGGCGCTCCTGTTGCGCTGTTGTCGACCAGTCCGGAGCGTGAAGATACAATTCTTGTTACAGACCCTTTTGAAGATTGATAAAACGGAAACGAATATTTCTCACGGCGTTGACGTTATTTCTGATAAGGGCAGAAAGTGCATTATATGTTGCCTTTCTTAGAAGAAAGGCAGCATTATATAAAATTATAAGAAAAACGAAAGAATATGATGGTTCTGTTGATGGAATTGTATCATACCCTTTCGTGTTAGATTTGAGAGAGCGAAGAAACCCATGGCGGATTTCGCAGGATTATTAAAGAAAGCTATAGAGGCACAAACAAATCCAACGCCGCAATTGCGTGAACGCGTTTATGCTCGTGCACGAGAAACCGTTGAACGCAAGTTGGCTGCCACCGCCGTGCCACAAACAGTCGTTCATGAACAATTACAAGCCTTAGAAGATGCAATAAAATCTGTAGAAGCAGAATATCTCACAACAGAACATTCCTTGCTTTCGACAATCAGTGCGCAAAATTCTAATGCTGCAGGGCTAGGTGATAATACTGGAAGAAACGCTGCAAATCAGTCACCGGTAAACCGCCAACCGGAAATGCAGGAAGAAAAATATGACCCATTAAGGTCATCGCAAAGTCAAATTAATAAAAATCAATCGGTAACAAGCCGTCAATTTGATAGCCAAATTGCATCACCAAATAAACAAGCAGCGGGTGCGGCACAGTCTATCAAACCGTCTCAAATGCCTGATGCAAAAAATGCATCGTCATTATCGCAATCCAATAAAGTTGACCAAAAATCCTATGGATCTCATCAAGGAACTGTATCAGTCAAAAACGTACCTGATGCAGAACCGGTTAACATGGATAGTATTCTTGAAGCTGAGCACCAATTTGCCAGAGATCAAAGAAGCAAGGAGGCGCAAGCCACAAAAGTATTGGCTTCACCGAACCAAGGTAATGATTATGATATTGTATCGGACATTTTTGTTCAAGCGGCCAAGCGGACAGAGCGTAAAGCTGCGAGGAAAAAAGCGCTTATAATAGCTGGCGTACTAACTGTCGTTGCTCTTGTCGTGTTTGCTGTTTTGTTTTCGGCTTGGCATTTTCTTTCCAGCAGAGATCATCGCAATGAAACACCAGTGCCTGCTGCAGCAACGGATAGTGCTGAACAAACGGTAGAAAAACTAACCCAGCGTTTGATGCCAGATGGGAGCGAGGTTGATGTGGGACCAGCACAAGGGAACACTAAAACAACCGAGGAAGGAACTTCAACAGCTGCAGGTACACCAGCAAAAGCACCTGATGAACAACCTGGTGAAGCGGTTTTCTATCAAGCAAGAACAGATGATAAACCGGAAAAAGTTGTAACGGGTAATGTAGAATGGTCTCTTGTTAAAGAGGACGCAAATTCTGATCATGCAGGTGAATTGGCTATACGCGGTACTGTTACAATTCCTGATGAAAAATTGTCTTTACGGATGACTTTACGTCGGAATACCGATGCTTCGTTACCGGCAGCTTATTTGTTGGAAATGATATTCATTGTTCCAGATAATTTTGAAGGTAAGGCTATTGATAATGTTCATGAGCTGACTTTTAAAGATAGCGAACAATCGCTAGGGCAACAACTTGCTGGAACAATAGAAGCTAAAATCGATGATGACTTCTTCCTTTTTGCACTAAGTGGTGCCAATCCGTTCCATGATCGTAATTTGCAACTTATGAAACAGTTGAATTGGATAAGAGTAGTCATAACGGATAAAAACAAACGTGTTTCAGAGCTTACTTTTTCTAAGGGAGCCAATGGTGAGAAAATCTTTCGGCAAGTTATAGACCAATGGATGAGTGCTTCTAAGAAACCAACACTTTATGATCAAAATAAGCAGAACGAACAAGCCGACACGGATCAGCCAAGTGAGGCAACAGGTGAAGGAAACACAGCTCCATCTGAACAAAACAATGAAACATCCAATGCTTCGCAATCAGCAGATGGAAATGAAACACAATCGACATCTGACGAGAATCCACAAACTCCAGCCAGTGATGCTAACGAGCAAACGCCGGCTGGTGACGGACAACAACAGCCAGACCTTAGTAAGGAAGATGTGGAATAATTCTGTTAATGTAAAACAAGCAATTTAAATTAAAAAAAGAGGCGGTATACCGCCTCTTTTTCATTTTTAAGCTTTATTTTGACCAGATAAACGGCATTTTACGATTGTCTGGAATAATACTTATTCAGAATAAGGTTTATTTGGAATCAATTGCATGCGTTGTTGGTAAAAGTGCCTGTTTTTGCGCTATAGCAGCAGATTTTACAGCATTTTGTACTTTTTCAAATGCCCTAACTTCGATTTGACGGACACGTTCGCGACTTATACCAAATTCACTTGATAGCTCTTCCAATGTAATTGGATCATCGGACAGACGACGTGCCGTAAAAATACGCTTTTCACGGTCATTTAATCCGTCCATTGCATGTTCCAACATTAAACGCCGGTTTTCCAATTCATCTTGTTCTATAAGGTTTTGTT
Organism: uncultured Bartonella sp.; assembly: GCA_946478235.1. GTDB lineage: Bacteria > Pseudomonadota > Alphaproteobacteria > Rhizobiales > Rhizobiaceae > Bartonella. The sequence goes on along the minus strand of CAMLBF010000006.1, from coordinate 96,137 downwards.
CTTGACTATTCGATTCATCAACAAGCCAATCTTGCCATTCGCCACTTTCTCCCTCGCTAGCACGTATTGGCGCATTGAGTGAGGTGTCGCCCGAAAGGCGTCGATTCATTGAAATAACATCTTCTTCGCTTACATTAAGACGCGAGGCTATTTCCTTTACCTGTTCAGGGTTTAAGTCGCCATCATCCAGCGCTTGAATTTTGCTTTTTACTTTACGAAGATTGAAGAACAGTCTCTTTTGGCTCGCGGTGGTGCCCATTTTTACTAAGCTCCACGAGCGCAGAACATATTCTTGTATAGATGCTTTAATCCACCACATGGCATATGTTGCTAGTCTAAAGCCTCTTTCAGGCTCAAAGCGTTTTACTGCCTGCATAAGACCGACATTGCCTTCAGATATAACTTCACCAATCGGTAACCCATAACCACGATATCCCATGGCAATTTTTGCAACCAAGCGAAGATGGCTGGTAACAAGGCGGTGGGCCGCTTTCGGGTCGTTATGTTCGCGGTAACGCTTGGCAAGCATATACTCTTCTTGTGGCTCCAACATAGGAAAACGACGTATCTCTTCAAGATAGCGCGTGAGTCCCCCGTCACCGGTCGTTATAGAAGGTAAAGTTGTTTGGGCCATGAAGCACCCTCCTTTAGCGCGCATTCCCTTTTAAAGGCAAAAACGCAAATTGATTTATTAGATAGGAAGTGTCGCATGAAATTTAAATAGTAATATGACGATTTTAAATAAAACTATTTGTTTTTTTCACTTCCTTAATTTTCAAACATTTAATTATCGAAAAAGTTTCAAGAGAGCCGATGCAATGCGGCCTGCAACTGTGCCATATCGTCGGGTAACGCGCTCTTGAAGTTCATAATTTTTCCATTTGATGGGTGTTCAAATGTGAGACTTGCTGCATGAAGGGCTTGGCGAGAAAAATGTTCTACGACAGTTTTTACCTGTTCAGGTAGGCGATTTGCTTTTGTTTTGTAGGCACTTCCATATTCCATATCGCCAATTAAAGGATGCCCAATATGCGCCATATGAACGCGAATTTGGTGGGTTCTTCCTGTTTCAAGGCGACATTCAATTAAACTCGCAATAGCAGAACTATCTTCTGATGCGCCATATTTATTCAATAAGGTAAAATGCGTTATAGCATGGCGAGCATCGAGCTGTTCAGGCGAAACCACAGTTCTTTTTGTTCTATCTCGTGATGAGCGTCCTAAATACGTGTCAATCACACCAGTGTTCCGGTCTGGAGTTCCCCAGACAAATGCTTGGTAGGTACGTTCCAATGCACCTGTTCTACCGTGATCAGCAAATTGTTCGCATAGAGATTTATGGGCATTATCGTTTTTTGCCACGACCATTACACCGGTCGTATCTTTGTCCAAACGGTGCACAATACCTGGTCGTCTTACCCCCCCAATACCCGACAGTGTATCACCACAGTGATAGACAAGTGCATTGACCAATGTTCCCGTCCAGTTACCATTGCCAGGATGGACGACGAGGCCAGAGGGTTTATTAATCACAATGACATCGTCATCTTCATAAAGAATATCTAATGGAATTGCCTCACCCAATGGTTTAGCAGCTACGGGTTCTGGAAGTTCCAGAACAATTTTTTCTCCACCGCGCAGTTTTGTTTTGGGTTCACGTATTTTTGCATTTCCAACTTTAACATGTCCGTCGCGGATAAGTGCTTGAATGCGGGAACGTGATAGATCGGCTTCACATGTTTTTGCAAGCCAATGATCTATTCTTTGTCCAATTGCTGTTTCGTCAGTAATTAATTCTATCAAGGCATATCCTGTATGGCTAAAGAGATGATAAGTACGATAAATTTCCGACAACAGATATATGTCTATTGTCGGAAAATCTAATTATATCTAGAATCTTGATACAGCCTTTGTATCAAGAAATTCTTTAATTCCCCAAAGACCACCTTCACGTGCACGGCCGGAAGATTTGACACCACCAAAATAACTTCCATTTGGTAAGCCATGGCCATTTATTTCTATCATACCGGCACGAAGAGCCTTCGTTAAACGTTGGCATCTTTTCATATCTTGCGATTGAATATAGTTGGTTAGTCCATAATTTGTGTCATTAGCCATTGCTATGGCTTCTTCCTCACTATCAAAAGGGATCATTGATAGAACAGGGCCAAAAATTTCTTCCCGGAAAATGCGCATTTCAGGTGTAACATCAGCAAATACTGTTGGACGCACGAAATACCCTTTGTTTATTCCGGTTGGTAAACCTGTGCCACCAGCCAGCAATGTAGCACCTTGATCGATACCCGATTGGATTAAATCTTGAATCTTATCAAATTGCGTTTTTGAAACGACTGGTCCCAGATGACTGCCATATTTATTTGCGGGTGCCAATTCTATACTATTCGCGACATTTTTGGCGATTTCCATTGCTTTTTTATAGAATGAACGCTCCACAAACATACGTGTTGGTGCTTTACAACTCTGCCCACTATTACTGTAACAATAACGCACACCACGTTCTACCGCTTGTTCGTCAGCATCGGCAAAAACCAGGTTGGCTCCTTTGCCTCCTAATTCAAGACATACGCGCTTTAAAGTATCGGCAGCATTTTTCGATATTGCTTTTCCAGCCCTTGTAGAACCTGTAAAGCTTATCATTTCAATATCAGGATGTGCCGATAAATGGCTACCGACTCTTGCACCATCGCCATTTACCAAATTGAAGACACCGGCGGGTAAACCAACCTCATCGATAATTTCGGCAAAAATCAAGCAGGAGAGTGGTGCAATTTCTGAAGGTTTGAGAACCAATGTACAACCGGCCAGCAAGGCAGGAATAACCTTTAACGTCATTTGGTTCATTGGCCAGTTCCATGGTGTGATCAAGCCCACAACACCAATAGGGTCATATTCTAATGAGGCCTCGTTATCACCGGATACAAGATTGGTTTGGAATGCAAATTTACGAAAACTCTCAATGAATATTTCAATATTTTCTGTGCCGGCAGCGGTTTGATGTTCTAGGGCCATATCTATTGGCGCACCCATTTCAATGGAAATGGTCATGGCGATTTCTTCTGAACGAGCTTTATATAAGGCCAGTATTTTTTCTACATAAGCCAGACGTTTTTCAGGTGAGGTATTTTTCCAACCTGCAAATGCCGCTTTCGCAGCAGATACCGCGCGATCTGCATCTTTTGCCCCGCCATTACTAATTGTCGCACATACTTCTTCCGTTGATGGATCAATTACATCCAGATTAATGCCATCAATTGGATCAACCCAGGCACCATCAATATAAAATTTGCGTGTATTGCGCATAATAAGCTCCTTAACAAATATGCAGGAAGTTTAGAAAATTGTTTTGAAAAAACAATATGGAAACGATTTTATAACGTTATCTATCAGCCGAAAAAGAATGGTTCCCATTCAAGATACGTAATAATTATAATTAAATACCATTAGTATTCAATTTAGCATATATCGACACAATTTCATATAAAATATACGTGTATCTCTAACACGTAATAAAATTAATTTAACAAGAAAAATTATTTATTTTTAGAGTTATTTATTTCTACAAGCGGAAGACGGTATTTCTATCTGATAATTATCATTACCGATTTGTAAAAATATTATGTAATGAAGAACTCTCATATCAATATAGTCTTTGTATTTTTTTCTGTAGGGTAGATCATTTTCCAAATCAAGAATTTTGCAATATTGCACTAGATGACTTGATATATATTGGGTTGCAGCATTTTCTTTATCTCCTCCATTTGTATTTTTAGCAGAATTATCATCCATAACGACATATAATGTAATTGAATTTTGCCGAACTTTTGCCTGTGTTAGCTTGCTACCTTCCAATTGTATGGGAGCATTTTTAAGCTGCTGATCGATTTGCTTTTGCCTTTTTGCCAAATCAATGAAGGGTTGAATTGGACTCACACTATCGCTTTGAAATGCATATAAAGCCATCATTGCTAATGCGCCTGTGAAGATAACCATTAGCTTTTGCGGTATTTTGAGAATGCGCATGATGAATGAAAATATGATGAGCGCAATAATAATAAGGGACACGGAAATGGCTGTCCCATATTCATCAAAAGGCAAAATGTAGATCAGTTCTTCCATGGGGCTTCCGTTTTGTAAACCTAATGAGATGAAATATATTGCCTAATTTTGCAAAGAAAAGATAATTATCCGGCTTATAAAAATTGATATATGAAATTATCAGTGACCGTGAAAAGCTGCCGGTAAAGATCGCCATTTTATGACATCGAAATTGTTGACGATGGGGCTATTTGCCCTACTTCAAAAGCGTTATCGCCAGTCTTGAGTACGCTATTTTTGCCGCTTGTTTCTAAGAGTTGAATTCATATCAGGGCCAATTCGACCATGTGAATTTGATTTTTGAATGGAAACAAATGTTATCCGACAGAAAGGGTGTTGTCGTTTGGCATGAAAAATCTTGATCCCAATAGGTTCTCTATCCGCGTTCAGGAAAAATATATTTTGCATAATGTATTTGAGAGGAAGGAAGACCATATGTCCGATGCGACACAGCAACCACTTACAGTTAAAGATATTCCGATTGTTGGCAATCAGGAGTTACGCAAAGTTATTTGTGCTTCCGGTTTAGGCAATGCTATCGAATGGTTTGATTTTAGTGTCTATGGCTTTTTAGCTGTTGTAATAGGGCAGACATTTTTTGCTTCAGCACCATCATCAGTACAGCTTATTGCATCACTCGCAACATTTTCTATCCCGTTCTTATTCCGTCCTTTGGGAGGAGCAGTCTTCGGTTGTTTGGGAGATAAATACGGACGTAAGAATATATTGTCATTTACTATTATTCTTATGTCGGCGAGTACATTTTTTATCGGTCTTATTCCATCATACGACACAATAGGTGTGTTGGCTCCTATACTGTTATTATTGGCAAAAATTATTCAAGGTTTATCGGTCGGTGGAGAATATGCGGGAGCGGTGGTTTTCGTTAGTGAATATTCGCCTGATCGTAAACGTGGTTTTTTGGCAAGCTGGTTGGATTTTGGTTCCATCGCTGGTTTTCTTGTGGGCGCTATTGTTGTTTCATTGATTTCATTTGTTTTAGGGCAAGAATTGATGAACGAATGGGGATGGCGCATTCCGTTTTTTGTATCTTTACCACTCGGATTGGTGGGGCTTTATTTAAGAAAATCGTTGGATGAATCGCCAACTTACGAAGCTCAAAACAACAGTGAAAGCGAGTTGGAACCTACAATTTCAATGGGTGCGATTTTTCACGAAAATCTTAAAGGCATATTAGTTAGTTGTTTGTTGGTAATAGCAACCAATTCTACCTATTATATGCTTTTAACCTATATGCCCAACTATCTCTCTGTAAATCTTGGTTACAGTTATGATCATGGTGTGTTGATTATTATTGTTGTTATGGTTTTTATGCTTTTTTTGCAGCCATTTATTGGTTTTTTAAGTGATAGGATAGGGCGCAAGCCTTTTCTATATTTGGGATCAATTGCGCTTCTCGCTTTGGCAATTCCTGCTTTTTATATGATTGGGCATTCCAATATCATTTTCATAACAGTGGGTATTGCAATTCTAGCTATAACTCTTTGTTGTTTTACCGGTGTAATGGCATCTATTCTTCCAGCACTCTTTCCTACTGAGGTTCGATTTAGAACCTTAGCTATCTGCTTTAATATCGCTGTTTTAATAGCTGGGCTCACACCGCCAATTGCTGCCTGGTTGGTCGAAACGTTTCATTCCTTATACATGCCGGCATATTATCTTATCATTGTCGCTGTTTTTGGCTTAATAGCAGCAATTAGCGTTCCTGAAACAGCGAATAAACCTTTGAAAGATGCAACGCCGGTTGCATCTTCACGGTCTGAAGCGAAAGAAGTTTTACAAGAACATTTTGATAATATCGAAGATCAGGTCAATGCTATTGAAGAGCAAATATCTGACTTGGAAGAACAAAGACAAAATCTTGTAGATCAACATCCGAAATTAAACTAGCAACCGCAAAGGCTTCAGGTGTTTTCTCTTTTAGCGCCTGAAGCCAGCATCAACAACATTTTGCATGACGACAAAAGTTGACGTACTTGCAACATAAGGGAGAGTAGAAATTTTTTCTCCCAAAACAATGCGATAGCGTTTTATATCGCTGGTTCTAACTTTCAACAAATAATCAAATGAGCTGGCAATCATATGGCATTCTTCGACTTCGCGGATTTTTTTAACGGCTGTATTAAATGCGGTTAAAGCTTCTTCACGCGTGTCAGAAAGTTTTACTTCAGCAAATGCTATATGATCCATTCCCATTTTGGCGGGATTAAGAACTGCGCGAAAACCAGTAATATACCCGTCATTGATAAGTCTTTTCAGTCGCAATTGGCATGGTGTTTTAGATAATCCAACTTTTTCTGATAGCTCGGTTATGGATATACGGCCATTTTCAACCAAAGCATCAATAATGCGATTATCTATTCGGTCAATTTCACTATTAGAACTCGACATTTATATAAAAAATCCTAAAACAGTATAAAAATACGAGGAAATTACCTAATAAATATCTATTTTTCTGCGAGATGTAAACTATTCGCGGTGATATGATTGTCAATCTATGCAGCCTTTAGGTTGCGAATGTGCATTAGCCATCCAGAGTGGAAAGATAATTATGACCAGAGCATCAAAGCCTTTTGCTGAATTTGCCCCTCCAATCTCTAAACAGAGCGAATTACGCCAAAAAATTACGGCAGCCTATCGCCGTCCAGAAACGGAATGTCTCAAACCGTTGTTAGAGGCAGCAACAATTGATGACGCTACAAAAAGAAAGATCGCCGATACAGCGCGTCGTCTTATTGAAACCATGCGTGCTAAATATAAAGGTAATGGCGTAGAAGGATTGGTGCATGAATATTCCTTATCGTCTCATGAAGGCATTGCGCTTATGTGCCTTGCAGAAGCATTATTGCGCATACCAGATAAGCCCACCAGAGATGCGCTTATCCGCGATAAGGTAGCAGGCGGTGATTGGAACTCCCATTTGGGGGGTGGAAAATCTCTTTTTGTAAATGCCGCAACTTGGGGTCTCGTTATTACGGGAAAATTTACAAAAAAATTCAACCCTGATGAACTATCTTCCGCGTTGGGTAAACTTATTGCACGGTGTGGAGAGCCAGTCATTCGTAAGGGCGTGGATATGGCCATGCGTATGATGGGCGAACAGTTTGTACGTGGGGAAACCATAGAGGAAGCAATACAGCGTTCCAAACCGTTGGAAGAACGAGGTTTTCGTTATTCCTATGATATGCTTGGTGAAGCTGCAACGACAGCGGAAGATGCTGACCGTTATTATCGCGATTATGAAAATGCAATTCATGCGATTGGTAAAGCTTCCAATGGTCGTGGTGTTTACGAAGGGCCGGGAATTTCCATTAAATTATCAGCATTGCATCCGCGTTATTTCCGCTCGCAAGCCGATCGGGTGATGGGCGAATTAATGCCGCGCGTCAAACAATTGGCTGTGCTTTGTAAAAACTACAATATTGGTCTCAATATTGATGCGGAAGAAGCCGACAGGTTGGAACTGTCGCTTGATATTATGGATAGTCTTTGTTTTGACAAAGACCTTGAAGGTTGGAATGGTATTGGATTTGTTGTTCAGGCCTATGGCCGGCGTTGTCCATTTGTTCTTGATTATTTGATTGATCTTGCACGCCGGAGCCACCACCGCTTGATGGTTCGTTTGGTTAAAGGTGCCTATTGGGACGCAGAAATCAAACGCGCACAAATTGATGGATTAGAAGGGTTTCCAGTCTATACGCGCAAAGTCTATACGGATGTGTCTTATGTGGCAAATGCGCGTAAATTACTTGCAGCACAGGATGCTGTATTTCCGCAATTTGCAACGCATAATGCGCAAACAATGTCAACAATCTATCATCTGGCAGGACCAGATAACTACAAAGTTGAGCAATTTGAATTCCAGTGCCTACACGGTATGGGTGAACCGCTTTACGATGAAGTTGTGGGTCAAGACAAAATGCAGCGTCCTGCTCGCATTTATGCGCCTTGTGGCACACATGAAACCTTACTTGCTTATCTTGTGCGTCGATTGCTTGAAAATGGTGCAAACTCTTCCTTCGTTAATCGGATTTCCGATAAATCCATTTCTGTTGAAGAAATGATTGTTGATCCGGTAGATGTTGTCCGTGCGATGCCCGTTATTGGCGAGCAACATGAAAAAATTGCAGCACCTAAGGATATGTTTGGCGAAAAACGCCCTAATTCTAGCGGTTATGATCTATCAAATGAAACTGTTTTGGCGCACCTTTCGGAAGAATTCCAGAAAAGTTCTGATGTAAAATGGGTGTCAGCGCCTGCCAGTGCTAAAAAGGGACAAAAAGGGCGTCCTGTCGTTAATCCTGGCGATCACCTTGATGTGGTTGGGGAAGTTATCGAAGTAACAGAAAAAGATGCGGAACAAATGGTAGCTTCGGCTGCTAAGGCTTGTGCCGCATGGGCTAAAGTTCAACCTTCAAAACGGGCTGATATATTGGATAAGGCTGCAGACATTATGCAGTCTCGTATGCCGACATTGCTTGCCTTGGCTGCACGTGAGGCAGGAAAATCAATACCGAATTCTATTGCGGAAGTTCGTGAAGCTATTGATTTCTTGAGATTTTATGCCGCGGAAGTTCGTGAAACATTCAAAGGAAACGAAACACCACTGGGACCAGTGGTTTGTATCAGCCCATGGAACTTCCCATTGTCCATTTTTATAGGACAAGTTTCAGCAGCGCTGGTTGCTGGAAATACGGTTCTTGCCAAACCTGCTGAAGAAACACCACTAATTGCTGCTGAAGGTGTTCGTATCCTTCACGAAGCAGGCATACCACAAGATGTGTTACAGCTTGTGCCGGGTGACGGAAAAATTGGTGCCGCTCTTATTGCGGCAAAAGAGACATCAGGCGTTATGTTTACTGGCTCAACAGATGTCGCGCGGCTTATTCAAGCAGAGCTTGCAAAACGCGTAACATCCGAGGGTAAGCCAATTCCACTTATTGCGGAAACAGGTGGTCAAAATGCCATGATCGTAGACTCGTCAGCTTTGGCAGAACAGGTTGTGGGAGATGTTATTGCATCGGCTTTTGATAGTGCAGGGCAAAGATGTTCCGCATTAAGAGTATTGTGCTTGCAGGAAGATGTCGCGGATCGTACACTTGAGATGTTAAAAGGTGCAATTCGTGAGCTACGACTAGGACGCACAGATTTTATCGGTACCGATGTCGGTGCCGTTATTACCCAAGAAGCAAAAGACAATATCGACACCCATATCGAAACAATGCATGCTATGGGGCATAAAGTAACCCAACTTCCATTGGGAGAAGGGACTGAAAACGGTACATTTGTTGCTCCGACAATTATCGAGCTTGAAAATGTCAAGCAATTAAAGCGCGAAGTCTTTGGTCCAGTATTGCATGTTGTTCGCTTCAAAAGAGAAGAACTCGATCAGCTCATAGATGATATCAATACTTCTGGATATGGACTGACATTTGGTTTACACACACGGCTTGATAATGTTGTTGACCATGTTACTAAGCGTATCAAGGTGGGTAACATCTATGTAAACCGTAATATTATTGGTGCTGTCGTTGGATCGCAGCCTTTTGGCGGTCGCGGTTTGTCGGGTACGGGACCAAAAGCTGGTGGATCACTTTACCTTAGTCGCTTGATCCATGGTAAGCCAAAACTCAATCTGCCACATTCCGACACCCCAAATAACGTACTTATGGAATTTTCCAAATGGTTATCAAATGAAGGCAAATCTGATGATGCTTCATTTGCTAGGAACATTGCGGTTCAATCTTTGGTGGGGACAGATGTTGAACTTCCAGGTCCTGTTGGCGAAGATAATCATTACGCCTTTCACCCACGCGGACGTATTCTTCTGTTCCCATCTACAGAGACAGGCCTATATCGGCAGATAGCATGTGTTTTGGCGACGGGAAATATCGGTGTTATTGACGCGTCATCTATGTTGCAAAAGTCATTGTCAAACTTGCCAGAGATCATCTCCTCACGATTGATCTGGACAGAAAACTATGATGCCGATGGTCCTTATGCAGGATGCTTGATAGAAGGCGATGTAGAACGCGTTAAAAAACTTCAATCAATAATTATAAGAATCGCTGGTCCACTTGTATTGACGCAAGCGGCTTTAAGTGAGGCTTTGGTGGCAGATGATGTCCCTTATAATTTGAATTTTATGGTTGAAGAAGTGTCAACATCAATTAACACCGCTGCAGCTGGTGGAAATGCAAGATTAATGGCGATTGGTTGATATTATCAATCATCTCGTCAGAATTTTTTAACCATATAAAAGCCACTCGTTCATCTTCGGGTGGCTTTTTTGTGACTCTTATCAAATTTGGCAAAAGGTTATTAACTTTCACAATTTAACGTCTGGCTATTGAGTTTTGGTATGAGGCAATCATTGGGATTGCCGCAATCTAGTTTGAGTGTCATGCGTAATCTGAAAACAAATCCTGTATCTGCTCGTCCATCGGCTAATCGTGCAGAACCATCTAATTCAAAAAAAGCGGCAACAGAAGCGGATCAGGCTATTGTACCGGCTTATCCAACAATATGGAAAAAGGCTTTCTCATTAGGACAAAATGTGCGTTTTACACGCACACCTGAAGTTGAACTTTTGCGTAAGCGCATTGAAAACGATCCGGGCTTCGCCGAAAAAATGAAAGCTTTTGCGGACGAACAAAAGCGGCGTCGGGAAAATGCTTCGCGTAATTCAATGGAAATTATTGAACAGCAGCAGACAAAGAGTGTTGCTTCTGATCCAATTTCTGAAAAGGCTGTTGAACCTATCAGCGAGGCCGACTCAAATAGTGCTGTGCCAATGTTGGAGCCAGAAGAATCGGATATTCTCGCCGAAATTTTCGAGGATAGTGATTCAGTGACGGATAATACCGCTCCAACTTTAGCTCATACCAATAAACCTCTTTACCTTTCAGATTCTGCTTTTTTTGAAGTTGGACCATTTTTATTCGACAATATTCACTCGGACGCATCGCAAGCCGGCCAATTGCATTCGCTTGAGAAAAATTCATCGGCTCAGGCAGGTAATATACAGCCTCATACAGATGTTAAGGTAGATAATCATAGCTCGATCACCGATTTGTATCGGGTTCTTGAATGCCGATTTTCAAAGAATAGACATCAGCAAGAATCTCAGAGCAATATTGTCGATGAGCCATTGGTATCGACAGATAGCGACCAAGTTGAAACGAGCGTAACTGCGCCTATTCAAACTGTTCCACAAAACTCTTCGCAAGTGCTTGAACAAATAACAGATCAGAATAGTGCAAATGTTCATGATGTTGTGCAACATGACAATGTTGTGACTGTTAGTGTTCATGACACGTCGGTTTCTGATCCGGTCAATGAAACAGTAGAGAACGATACATTAAACCAATCAAATGAGACAATTGCTGAACCTGAAATTCAAGCTCCTGTCCAACACGTTGCTGAAGATGTAAAGCCTGTCATCGTTGACAATATAGAGACATCCAATGTCGTTTCTGAAATTCATCAAACAGTTGAACAACAAGCTGTTGCTCCAATACCGCATGAAAGTCATCGTGCGGCGCCAACGATGGCAAAAATTTCCGCGCCATTTCGTACATTAAATCCGGCTTTCATTCCAAGTCCTAAGGCCGATCATGATGGTTCTTATGTTTTTCCATCAATTGATCTGTTGCAGCAGCCAGTCTATCAGGATGGTGCTATCATATCACAGGAAACATTGGAACGCAGTGCCGGTCTGTTGGAAAGTGTGCTAGAAGATTTTGGTATCAAGGGTGAAATTATTCATGTTCGCCCAGGTCCTGTCGTAACAATGTACGAGTTTGAGCCTGCAGCAGGCGTCAAATCATCCCGTGTTATCGGTCTTTCAGATGACATTGCTCGTTCAATGTCTGCGATTTCAGCGCGCGTTGCTGTTATTCCTGGACGGAATGTGATTGGTATCGAACTACCGAACAAGGTTCGTGAAACAGTTTATTTACGGGAATTGATTCAATCCAAGGCGTTTCAAGACAGCAATTTTAAATTACCATTAGCATTGGGCAAAAACATTGGTGGAGAACCTGTAATTGCCGAATTGGCTAAGATGCCGCATCTTTTGGTTGCAGGCACAACAGGTTCGGGTAAATCAGTTGCCATTAACGCAATGATTTTATCACTCCTATATCGGCTAAAGCCAGAACAATGCCGCCTTATTATGGTTGATCCGAAAATGCTGGAATTATCAATTTATGACGGAATTCCACATCTTTTGACACCAGTGGTAACCGATCCTAAGAAAGCTGTAACAGCACTGAAATGGGCTGTACGTGAAATGGAAGATCGTTATCGCAAAATGGCGAAACTTGGCGTCCGTAATATTGATGGTTTCAACGCACGTGTAACGACGGCCGTTGAAAGAGGAGAAACCATCACCTGCACAGTGCAATCCGGCTTTGATAAAGAAACGGGCGAAATGCTCTATCATGAAGAGGCGATGGACTTGTCAAAATTGCCATATATTGTTGTCATTGTTGACGAAATGGCGGATCTTATGATGGTTGCCGGTAAAGAGATTGAAGGTGCAATACAACGTTTGGCACAAATGGCGCGTGCTGCAGGTATCCATCTTATCATGGCAACACAGCGACCATCGGTAGACGTTATTACAGGGACGATCAAAGCGAACTTCCCGACGCGTATATCATTTCAGGTTACCTCCAAGATTGATAGCCGTACCATTCTTGGCGAACAAGGTGCAGAAACGCTGCTTGGGCAGGGTGATATGTTGCATATGGTGGGCGGCGGACGCATTGTTCGTGTTCATGGTCCATTTGTTTCCGATGAAGAAGTCGAACATGTTGTAGCGCATCTTAAAACACAAGGTACGCCTGATTATCTTGCAACAGTAACTGACGGTGAAGATGAAGAAGAAACAATAGAAGATGCCGATTCTATTGCAGATATTGTTGCTGCTGGTAATGCCGGTGAAAACGCGGAAGAGTTGTACTTACAAGCTGTTAAAGTTGTTATGCGTGATAAGAAATGTTCAACATCGTATATACAGCGCCGTTTGGCTATCGGTTATAACAAAGCCGCATCGTTGGTTGAACGTATGGAAGAAGAAGGCATTGTTGGGCCAGCCAACCATGTTGGTAAACGAGAAATTCTTCTTAATCATGGCCGCGATAGTTTTTAAAATACGGTCAATAACCATGTAAATTGATAAGAAGCGCAAATCATTTGGTTTGCGCTTTTTTGCTGGTATGTGTCGCAATTGACTGGTCGCGTTATCCGTATTTCGTTGTTTACTCTTTGAGGTTTTCTCTTTTGCTTGCTTACAACCTATTCTATAAATATTGGATAGCTTGTGATGATGCATGGAGAAACCTTTGGCATTCTTAGACTTTTTGGCATGCAAAGAGATAAAAGACGCTTTTGTAAGTGGGCGTATGGCTTTTGTTTTAAGCGAAGGTCAACACAATCTTTTATGGCTTGATGGCAAAGCGGCAAAGTTTTTTGGGTTCTCGACACTTTCTGAAGCACTGGAACATGAACCATTTTTCGATATTACTATTAACCGCCAAATAGAAAACGGATTAACCAGCGGCCGTTCTGTTCTTTTGCGTGGTAAGCCTCAAGCGAAGTCCTTTATCCTGTCAAAAACAAATGTTTCTGGGGTCGGATCCGTTATTCTTGCTCAAGAAAACAAGACAAACAATTCAAATGAACCGACTTCACTTATTACAGGCTTGGCAGATAAGGATATTTCTGCTGCCATATTAGATGAAGACGGTAATATTATTGCTTCTAGCGACAATTATAAAAATGATGGCGACGCTACACGAATTCTGTTGCAATCCATTGACAATGATATGCCAGTTAAAACCGTTGTAAAACAAAAGGATATGTCTGTTCAGGTTAGTGCAATACGCTTGAGAGATAATCCAGCCCAATATCTCGTTTTATCTGTAAATGTATCGAACCTTTTACCACAAAAAGATGAGGCAAACATTGGCAATGAAGATTCCAAAGAAAATTTGCGGTTCACATGGAAAATGGCGGCAGATGGTACTTTTAAAGAATTTTCTGAAACACTGTTAAATCAGCATTATATTGCAACTGAAAGATTGCTCAATCTTCAATTAGAAGCTTTGGCAACAGATTTTCATGAAACAGGCTTTTTAGATATTTCAGAAAATATCGCAAAGTCCCAATCATGGGATAATATAGAGCTTCGATTAAACGATCATGAAACGGGGCAAATACTCTTAATAACTCTGTCGGGAGTACCAATTTTTGATCTTAATGAAACATTACAGGGATTTCGCGGTTTTGGTACTCTAACTGTTCTACCACAGAAATTAACAGTTAGTGATGTGCCAGTCGTCGATGATGAAATGCCAACAGGTGGCCTTTCCTCATCGGAACGTTCAGCTTTTCGGGAAATTGCAGAAAGGCTAAAAAGTGAACTTCACTTGTCTATTCCTGATGTTCAGCATGATGCAATAAAACCTTCACCAATACCTACAGCATTGTCTCATCAAGAAAATGAGCAGGCGGCATTTTTGCCGAAACGGTCTGCAATACTAAACCTTCTCGATACGGCGACAGATGGTGTTATCTGGTTAAATAAAAATGGTAATATTCAGGCGCTGAGTGACGCTGCATCGGCTTTAACTGGTTATGATAATGAAGATATTTTGCAACACGATTTTTCAACCTTGTTTAGCGTTTCAACAAGCGTCAGCATAAAAAAATATCTAAAAAGCCTTGATGTATCAGGTGCTGAACGCCTTTTTAACCGTGGCGAAAAAGCCGAGCTTAATACAAAAGATCAAACAATTATCAAAGTGTTGGTTACTCTTGTGCCTCTATCGTCGGAGGAGGGATATGCTGCTTTATTGCGTGATATGACCAATGTCGCCCAGCCAGCACAGGAACAATTTGATAATGAGGCACTTGCAGAAACAATCCATGAAATTCGAACACCATTGAATGCTATGATAGGCTTTGCCGATATCATGCGCGAGGAAAGATTTGGTAAGATAGATAATGAGCGTTATCGTGGGTATCTGCGTGATATTGTTTCATCTGGTAAACATATTTTGACACTCGTCAACAGGTTCTTGGATAAAGCCAAATCAAGACATGATGATAAAGAAAAATCTCCTCAGAGTGTTGATAATCAACATTTTGATGTTGTTACACAATTAAGAAAATCTGTTTCTCTGCTTGAAAATCAGGCCAATGAGAATGGTATTATCATTCGTGTTGTTATGCCTCCCAAAGTGCCGTCCATCACAATTGATGCGCAGGAATTTCGTCAAATTATCTGGAATATTCTTTCAAATTCTATTCGGTTTACTGCGTCAGGTGGGCAAATCGTTGTGCATCTGGCATATACAGGAGCCAATTTCATAAAAATATCTATTAGTGATAATGGTATTGGTATGAGTGAGGAAGAGATGGCCAGAGCATTAGAGCCATATGGGCAGATTAATCGTAGGGATAGTCGGCAAGGTGATGCTGTCTTTATTGGTACAGGGCTTGGACTACCCACTACAAAAAGTCTTGTTGAAAAAAATGGTGGTCGCTTTCTTCTATTGTCAAAACCTAATCAAGGCACAACGGTTGAGTTATTTTTTCCCGTTGTGCAAGGTTGATTTGAATATTTTAAAGGTCGCGTTTCTGAAACAGATTTGACCAAACTCATTTGGTTTTATTGGCTAATAGATCGCGAATTTCGGTAAGAAGCTGCTCATCACGAGGAGGCTCTTGTGTTTTAGGGGCCGCTTCTTGTTTGCGGTGCATAGCGTTCAATGCCTTTACGATAACAAACAGTACCCATGCAATAATCAGAAAATTAATGAGAAGGGTGATGAAATGCCCATAAGCAATCGTGGCTCCAGCTTTTCTCGCTGCATCTAACGTTGTCTGCTTTTCGCCAGCAAGCTGAATAAACATATTGGAGAAGTCAATACCACCAGTAATCAATCCAATAACTGGCATCAAAAGATCGTTGACAATCGAATTGACGAGACCACCAAATGCACCACCGATGATTACACCGATTGCCAGATCAACCATGTTGCCTTTGAGAGCAAATTCTTTGAATTCTTTAAGCATTTTTCTACTTTCAGACAAGCTAAACGATAATTTTATTGTGTGTATATAGACACGAATACAAAATAGGATATCGTACTAAACTTGAAAGAAAAGGCTTACCTAACGTTTTAATTGAGTAGAATTGGTAGAAAAATTAAAGAGAATTGTCCTTATAATCAGGGGTTGAGCGATCTTTATTGACATCATCATGAAATTTATCGAAAAAATACTTCATAATGCCATAAGCTTGATCTAAATCCTGCTTTGTTGGCAAATTGGACTTGTTCTCTTGCTTGTTCTGTTCAAGCGTTGCAATTTTTTCCTTTAATGCTTTTATCTCTTGTTCATAATGCGCGCGATCATCATTGGACAATGTGCAATTAATGGTGCCGTCTTTTTCGCTACATTTGTCGATACTTCCTGTTTCACCATCAAACCGCAAAATTCCATTGTCCGTTTTTTGAAATTGAAAGCGATTTTCGGAAGCTTGGGCTTGAGACAATGTTGGTACAGCGAGTAACGAGAGGGCTGCGATTAACAGAACTTTTTCAAAGAAAGATTTGGTCATTTTTATTCCTTGGTTCAAAAACATACTTCCCTTATATAGGGTGTTATTCGAATAAATTCTGAATAAACGACAAAAATGCGGCATAGGCTAATTTTGATATGGCTCTAATTTATAAAATAGTTCCTCAAATTGAGTGGGACGCAGCAGAGAAGACTGGTGTGTTTACGGGGTCACCCGTTGATGTGAAGGATGGATTTATTCATTTTTCCACTGCAGATCAGGTGGCGGAAACAGCAAACAAGCACTTTAAGGGCTTATCAAATCTGTTGCTTATTACCGTTGATGAAGACTTATTGGACTCTGATGCGTTGAAATATGAGATATCAAGAGGGGGAGATCTGTTCCCGCATCTTTATGGGGCACTTGCGCTTGATAGCGTTGTTGGTGTTGCAAAATTTGAGGCGGATGAGCAGGGGCTTTTCAGTTTTTCGGAGGTTATGTCATGAATTTCTTTCATACCTTCATGAGACCTATAATTTTTCAATTTTCACCTGAATTTGGGCATGGTATGGCAATAGCTGCTTTGAAAACAGGGTTGGGAATTGGCCAACAAATAAGTGACAAACGCCTTGCTGTTAAAGTAGCAGGCCTTGAATTTCCCAATTTTTTAGGACTGGCAGCTGGTTTTGATAAAAATGCTGAAATACCTGATGCGATATTGCGGTTAGGATTTGGTTTTACCGAAGTTGGTACAATCACACCGAAGCCACAAGCAGGTAATCCGAAACCAAGATTGTTTAGATTGGTTGAAGACGAAGCTGTTATTAACAGAATGGGATTTAACAATCAGGGACACGATTCGGCATATCATCGTTTAAATGCTCGAAAGCGTCAGGGAATTGTTGGCGTTAATATTGGTGCCAATAAGGATTCTGCTGATAGAATTAACGACTATTCCCTAGGCATTAAGCAATTTTATGATGTGGCAGATTATTTTGTTGTCAATATATCTTCGCCCAATACACCGGGGTTACGTAATCTTCAGGCAAAAGATAGTTTGAAGGAACTGCTATCTGCAATCAGCGAAGCGAGAGCTGCTGAAAAAGCAAGAGGGAATAGTCTTGTGCCTGTTTTTTTGAAAATTGCACCTGACTTAAGTGAAACAGGTTTGGATGACATTGCCGATCAAATTTTGGCTTCCGACCTTGATGGTGTTATCGTTTCCAACACGACATTATCGCGTACAGGTTTGCAAAATACGTCTTTTGTGAATGAAGCAGGGGGGCTTTCAGGTAAGCCTCTGTTTGAACGCTCAACCATTGTCCTTGCAAAAATGCGTGAAAGATTGGGCAAAAATATGCCGATAATAGGCGTCGGTGGCGTTCGGGATTGTGAAACTGCAATTGAAAAGATTAAAGCTGGTGCCGATCTTGTACAGCTCTATAGTGCTTTGGTTTATGAAGGTACGACACTTGCGTCGGATATTCTAAAAGCAACTGTCAAAACCATGCAAAAGGATGGCATTAATTCAATCTTGGATTATCGCGATCAAACGACGAAAGAGTGGGCGAAACGCGATATACCAGCATAAGGTGATTTTTACTGCGGAAAAATTGGCAAGAAATTTGCTAAAGCACTTGCAAAATTGTTCGATCTTCCGTATGTCACCGAGTGGAACGATTGTTCTGATTATGCGGTTGTAGCTCAGTTGGTTAGAGCGCTGGTTTGTGGCACCAGAGGTCGTAGGTTCAACTCCTACCAACCGTACCATCATTTTCATCATTGCTTGTTTAAATATAGTATCATGTAACAGCATGGTGTATTTGTCATTTTTGATGAGTTTTTAAAGATGGCGACTAAGGCTCCAATGATCGGCATCATGGAGCGCAAGCTATAGCAATCCTTTGTTTGACAGTCTTTGATTGCATCGAGACGGCTTGTTTGAGTACTCTTTCGAAATGTTTTTTGATGTGCAATCAGAATGGAATAATCAAATATTGCAACAAAAATGAACTGACCTGATGTTCTGGCGTTATAGAGACGATAATAACGTTGGTTATTGGCAAAAAAAACATGGTTTTACCAAAAGGGTTGCAATAAAATAATGTTAAATGAGAGAGCCTTCTTCATTGTTCAACTTGGTGTTTCATGACAACTGATAACGACTCAACAACAAACAATACCGAATCAGACACTTCTTCCTATTTGAAAAACATATTTGGGGTAGGCAATTGGCGCGAAGCGTCCGAATGGCTAGCCTTGCGTGGTATCGAGGATATTGAATGTATTACACCAGATCAGGCGGGTGTAGCGCGCGGCAAAATGATGCCATCAAAGAAATTTACCTCAAACACATCTTTGGCGCTGCCATCTGCTGTGTTCATGGCAACCATTACAGGTGATTATCCGGAAAATGGTAATGGCTTCCAATATCCAGAAAACGATGGTGATTTGCGACTGGAACCGGATCTTGCAACATTAAGTGTTGTTCCATGGGAAGATGATCCAACAGCACAGGTCATTTGTGATATCGTTTACCAAAATGGCTCACGCGTAGAATTTACGCCGCGAAATGTCTTACGTAGCATTGTTGAGGCTTATACAAATTTAGGTTTAAAGCCGGTTGTTGCACCGGAAATTGAATTTTATCTTGTACAAAATAATCCCGATCCGGATTACCCTCTGACATCTCCGGTTGGCCGTTCGGGGCGTGCTATTGGTGGAGGACAGGGCTATTCCATTGCAGGCGTCAATGAATTTGATGAACTGATTGATGATATGTATCATTTTTCTGAAGCACAAGGTTTAGAAATTGATACACTGATTCATGAAGAAGGTGCAGGACAGTTGGAAATCAACTTGCGCCATGGTGATCCTGTTGAGCTTGCCGATCAGGTGTTTTTATTTAAACGTACCATTCGTGAAGCCGCATTAAAGCATGATATGTATGCAACTTTCATGGCAAAACCTATTCAGGGACAGCCCGGTTCGGCAATGCATATACACCAGTCTATTGTTGATATAAAAACTGGAAATAACATTTTTACCAACGCCGATAACAGTGAAAGTGAAGCATTTTATCATTTTATCGGTGGTTTACAAAAACACATGGCGAATGCGCTGGTTATGTTGGCGCCTTATGTCAATTCCTATCGGCGGCTTGTGCCAGATGTGTCGGCACCCGTCAATTTGCGCTGGGGTTATGATAATCGCACCACCGCTTTTCGCGTCCCACGTTCCGATCCGCAATCAAGACGCGTGGAAAACCGTCTTCCATCTTCAGATGCAAATCCCTATCTTGCTTTGGCCGCCTCATTGGCATGTGGTTTGATAGGTTTGCAGGATAAGATTAGACCAGATGAACCAGCGACCGATACTGTCAATCTTAATCACATAGAATTGCCACGCGGATTGGTGGAAGCGGTTGCTTTGTTTGAAGATGACAAACGCTTACGTGCAGTGTTAGGCGATGCGTTTGTAACAACTTATGCTGCGATAAAAAGACAAGAATTTGAAACTTTCATGGAAGTGATTAGTCCATGGGAGCGCGAATATCTTTTGTTGAATGTTTAGGAAACACCTCAATGTTCCGTCAAAATAGCATATCGCCTGGCTCATCATGGTATGAATATAGCGTTGTTGATAGGCCAGCCTATCCTATTTTGACCGATAATATAGTGTGCGATATTGCAATTGTGGGCGGTGGATTTACTGGCCTTTCAGCAGCATTGAACTTAGCAAAATCAGGATTGAAGGTTGTTTTGCTTGATGCAGCCCGTTTTGGGGATGGTGCTTCAGGGCGCAATGGCGGTCAATTAGGAACAGGCCAAAGACAATGGGTAGAAACGCTTGAAAAACATTACGGATATGAGCGGACAAAAGTTTTATTTGATCTGACAGAAGAAGCCAAAAACGATATTTTACAGTTTTGCCGTATAGGTGATGTTGATATTGACTATGTGCCGGGACATTTGTCTCTGGTTCACAAAAAACGTGAAGTAAAAGCGTATCAAGCACATGTCGAAACTATGTGCCGCTATGGATATAACCATTTAACATTTATGGATAAGGCGGAGACGGCAGATCGTCTAGGATCGGATTTTTATCATGCCGGTATTCGCGATGTCGGAACGGGACATATCAATCCATTAAAATTTGTTATTGCTCTTGCAAAAACAGCCGATAAGGCTGGTGCCTTACTTTATGAAAATACGCTTGTTACTGCGTTAGAGCGCAGTGAAGGGAAATGTGTTTTAACAACGTCCAAAGCGCAGATTAAGGCTGATCGGGTTTTGCTGGCGAGTAATGGTTATCATTTAGGGTTCCGCTCTGGTGTTGAAAAATACATCGTTCCAATACGCTCTTATATTGGTGCAACATCTCCGCTCTCTATTGATAGTGAAATATTACGCGGTGGCGAATCTGTTGACGATTCTCGCTTCGTTGTACGGTATTTCCGTAAAAGTGCAGACAATCGTTTACTTTTTGGCGGAGCAGAAAGTTATGATCGTCAGGTTCCTAATGATCTTGAAATTCGTATTCGCCGGCAAATAAGTGAAGTGTTTCCAAAACTAAAGCAGATTGCATTAAGTCATTATTGGGGGGGTACCGTTGCCATTACGGTAGAGAGAATGCCTTTTATAAGGGATATTATGCCGGGTGTGACTTATTGTGGGGGCTATTCGGGACATGGTGTGATGATGGCACCATTCGTTGGAAAATTATATGCCGAATCTGTTTGTGGAAAGTCAAATCGGATCAATCTCTTAAAAGATTTACATATTTCAGCGTTCCCAGGTGGAAGCTGGTTGCGAAGGCCATTGCTTTTTCTTGCTATGCAATGGTTTGCGTTAATGGATCGCTTTTAATACAGACTGAATTTCAGGAATTGGCGTTTCACTATAGAGTACATATTTGATAGGCTCTTGTCGTTCGTGTTGAACGCTCATTGTTGTGCTCATCAAACTGGAATGTTTATTTTATCCGAAGAAAAACGCGAAAATTAACAGCTTATTCAGTACCTTTCTGCTTATATGCTAACATATTAATATGGTTTACGGCTGCAAAAAGCTGTTCCTAACAACGGACACTTCCATGGTAAGCAAAATAATTCCGATACCTCCTTTTGATTGTATCGTATTTGGTGGAGCAGGCGACCTTGCGGAAAGAAAACTCTTCCCTGCACTTTACCACCGCCAATGTACCGGACAATATAGTGAACCAACGCGTATTATTGGTACTTCACGTTCGGAGATGACGGACGATGAATACAGAAAATTCGCGCGTCAAGCGATTGAAAAGCACGTTGTTGCCGGTGATATTGATAAAGATGAATTGGATCGTTTTTTAAAACGATTAAGCTATGTTTCGGTGGACGCTACCTCAGATAAAGGCTGGGCTGAGTTAAAACAGAAAATCAACACGTCGCCTGCCGAAATACGCGCATTCTATATGGCTGTGAGCCCGACATTATTTGGTGGCATAGCAGAACGATTGGGTAAAAATGGTCTCGTTACAGATCAGACACGTATTATCGTTGAAAAGCCAATTGGCCGCGATAGGGAAACAGCAAAACAACTCAATGATACATTAGCACGTGTATTTAACGAAAATCAGATTTTCCGTATTGACCATTATCTCGGTAAGGAAACAGTTCAAAATTTGATGGCATTGCGGTTTGCAAATGCACTTTATGAGCCGTTATGGAATTCAAGCCATATTGATCACGTTCAAATTACGGTTGCGGAATCGGTCGGCGTTGAAGGACGTGGTGGGTATTACGATAATGCAGGAGCTTTACGTGATATGGTGCAAAACCATATGTTACAGCTTCTCTGTCTGGTTGCTATGGAACCCCCATCAGCTAACACCGCCAATGTTGTTCGTGATGAGAAATTAAAAGTACTTCATTCGCTCGGTCGTATCGATGCGCATAATGTTATGACGCATACAGTTAGGGGGCAGTATCTTGCCGGTGCTTCAACAAGTGGCCCTGTAGGTTCTTACTTAGACGATTTGAAGCAGGATAAAAGCAATACAGAAACATTTGTTGCTTTAAAAGTTGATGTCAATAATTGGCGTTGGGCTGGTACACCATTCTACTTGCGTACAGGTAAACGCATGGCCACCAGAATGTCAGAAATTGTCGTTACTTTTAAACCTATTCCGCACAATATTTTTGGTGAGGATGCAGGGGAAATTGTGCCTAATCGTTTGGTTATCAGATTGCAGCCGGATGAAGGTGTAAAACAATGGCTGATGATTAAAGATCCAGGGCCAGGGGGTATGCGGTTACGTCATATTCCTCTTGATATGACTTTTGCTGATTCATTTTCAGTGCGTAATCCGGATGCATATGAGCGGTTGTTGATGGATGCTGTCCGTGGCAATCAGACATTATTCATGCGTCGGGATGAAGTAGAAGCAGCATGGGGATTTGTTGATCCGATTGAAGAAGGTTGGGATGCAACAAAATTACCGGTTCAAGGTTATACAGCAGGTACATGGGGACCATCCAAATCTATCGCATTGATAGAACGTGATGGTCGTACTTGGAATGATACAGTTTAGGGTATTACAATGAGTTTAATGGACACTAACCGGCTGAATTTCGATACACCAGCCGCACTTGCTTCCGCATTGGCTGATCGTGTGGCGGCAGAATTGAGTGTAGCAGTTGTTGAGCGCAAACAGGCTGTCATGGCTGTTTCAGGGGGAAAAACGCCTGAACTTTTTTTCCATTATCTAGCTAAGGCAGATATTGACTGGAAGAATATACTTATTACCTTAGTGGACGAGCGTTTTGTTCCTGTTACTGACGAGCGATCCAATGAACGCCTCGTGCGCAGTACTTTGTTGCAAAACTTTGCATCAAAAGCGCGGTTTTATGGTCTTTATCACCCTTCCATTACCGCTGAGCTTGGTGCATTTTCTGCAGCTAGTCGTATAAACGGTTTGCCGCAGCCTTTTGATGTTGTTGTGCTTGGTATGGGTTCTGATGGGCATACAGCTTCGTTCTTTCCAGGAGGAGACCGGTTGAAACAGGCTATTGATCCGCATTGTCGCGCTTTGGTACTGCCAATTCATGCAAAAGGATTGACTGAAGCACGATTAACATTGACATTGCCAATTATTGCACAGTCACGTTTTATCGCGCTACATCTCGAAGGCCGTGAAAAATTGGAAGTCTTTGAACAGGCTTTACAAGATGGTCCGGAAAAAGAATTGCCAATCAGAGCTGTTTTAAGACACTCGCTTCATCCAATTCAGGTTTATTGGGCACCTAATGAAGAAGATAAACGGGACGTGGTAGGCAATAACGCGCTTTTTGATACAATATCGGTATAACGGAGATTAGGATAATGGCTCTTTCTCGTACAATTGCGGACATTACGGATCGTATTCGTGAAAGATCCAAAGCAAAGCGCGAGATATATCTTGATCGTATAGAGAAAGCGGCAACAAATCGTCCGAGAAGAAGTTTTTTTGCATGTGCCAATCAAGCGCATAGTTTTGCAGCGTGTGGCCCATTGGATAAAGAACGGCTGAAAGATGATGTTGTTGGAAATATAGGTATTATAACAGCCTATAATGATATGCTGTCAGCACATCAGCCATTTGAAACTTTTCCTGAACTTATCAAAAAAGCAGCAAGAGAAGCTGGTGGTGTTGCTGAAGTTGCCAGCGGCGTGCCAGCGATGTGTGACGGTGTCACGCAAGGTTATCCGGGTATGGAGCTGTCCTTGTTTTCACGTGATGTGATCGCTATGGCTGCGGCAGTAGGTCTTTCGCATGATGTGTTTGATGCGGCGTTATATCTTGGCATTTGTGATAAAATTGTTCCTGGTCTCGTTATTGCAGCACTGACATTTGGGCATATACCAGCAATCTTTGTTCCGGCTGGTCCAATGACAACAGGTCAAGGAAACGATAAAAAAGCCAAGATCCGCCAGTTATATGCAGAAGGTAAGGTGGATAGGCGGGCTTTGCTCGAGTCTGAATCGACATCTTATCATGGACCAGGCACATGTACGTTTTATGGGACTGCCAATTCCAATCAAATGATGATGGAAATAATGGGATTGCATATGCCTGGGGCATCATTCATCAATCCAAATACGCCTTTGCGCGATGCATTAACGATAGAAGCGACAAAGCGTGCATTACAAATAACCTCACTGGGTAATTCTTATATGCCAGTAGGTGCTATGATTGATGAACGCTCATTTGTGAATGCAATTGTTGGCTTAAACGCCACGGGCGGATCGACCAATCATACAATCCATCTCATTGCAATGGCTCAGGCGGCAGGTATTACACTGACATGGCATGATATAGCAGAAATCTCTGCTGCAGTTCCTCTTTTGGCGCGTGTTTATCCAAATGGCTTGGCAGATGTTAATTATTTCCATGCCGCCGGTGGTATGGGATTTCTTATCCGCCAATTACTAGAAGCAGGGCTGGTGCATGACGATGTGCATACTGTTTTTGGTGAAGGGTTAGAAGCTTATGCAAGTGAACCAAAACTTGGTTCTGATGGTAGTGTGATCCGTGAACCAGCACCAGATGTTAGTGGTGATGAAAAAGTTTTAGCAGGCTGGAAAAAACCATTTCAACCTGACGGTGGCATAAGGGTTTTATCCGGCAATATGGGGGCTGCAATTATCAAAGTTTCCGCGGTAGCGCCTGAACATTGGTTTATAGAAGCGCCCGTTCGGGTTTTTAATGATCAAGCTGGATTACAGGAAGCTTTCAAATCTGGCGAACTTGACGGCAAGGATTTCGTTGCGGTTATTCGTTATCAGGGACCAAAAGCGAATGGTATGCCAGAACTACACAAATTGACCACTATTCTTGGTATTTTACAAGATCGGGGACAGAAAATTGCTTTGGTTACAGATGGGCGTATGTCTGGGGCATCTGGCAAAATACCAGCAGCAATCCATGTTACACCAGAAGCTTTGGATGATGGACCGATTGCACGATTGAGAGATGGCGATATTGTGCGGCTCGATGCGGGGCATGGAACGTTGACGATTATGGTTGATGAGAAAGAATTCAATCAACGTCAAATTACGCATCCTGACTTGTCAGCCAATGAATTTGGTATTGGTCGAGAATTATTTCATGCCTTCAGACAGTGCGTCGGTCGTGCAGATCAAGGGGCAAGCGTGGTGGTTGGTCATAATACGAAATAAGTTTTAAAAGTTAAGTGACGTCATAATTTAAAGCCATTTTATCTCTCGATAAAATGGCTTTATTTATTGTCTTAAAAATATGGATTTAAAATTTCGGTATAGGCAATTTATTGGCAAGACATGCAGCCTTTAATGTATTGACCATCAGCATTGCAATGGTCATAGGACCAACACCACCAGGTACAGGGGTGATAAAATCGGCCACTTTTTCAGCTGGAATATAATCAACATCACCAACCAGTCTTGTTTTGCCTTCACCTTTTTCAGGGGCAGGGATACGATTTATCCCCACATCGATGACTGTAGCACCGGGCTTAATCCAGTCGCCTTTAATCATGTGTGGTTTGCCAACTGCAGCAACAAGAATATCGGCACTACGGCAAACTTCATCAATTTTGCTTGTCCGGCTGTGCGCAATGGTCACTGTCGCATTTGATGCCAATAAAAGTGCAGCCATTGGTTTTCCAACAATGTTTGATCGGCCAACCACGACGGCATCTTTGCCGGATAAATCTTTGCCCAAAGCTTGTTCTATCATCAACATGGCTCCGGCTGGTGTGCATGGCACAAAAGCATCATCAATTGCACCCGTCATCAGTTTTCCAGCATTTATATAATGGAAACCGTCGACATCTTTATTAGGAGAAATGGTTTGTATAACCCGATCGGCATTGATGTGTTTAGGCAATGGCAATTGTACAAGAATTCCATGAAGCGTCGAATCTTCATTCAATTCTTTTATTAAAGATAGCAACTCTTCTTCGCTTGTTGTTGCTGCAAGAGCGTATTTTTTTGAGAGAAAGCCACACTCTTCAGCGCGCTTTTCTTTTGAAGCAACATAAACCTGACTGGCGGGATCTTCCCCCACGATAACGACAGCAATGCCAGGTTTTACACCATGTTTTCGGTATAGATCTTCCGTGTCTGCCTTTACCTTTATAAGGATTTTTTCAGATAGCTTTTTTCCGTCAATAATGTTTGCCATGAAAATTCCTTTCAATAGAATTTCTATTTTTTAACGCATTTGCTGACAAGAAAACATCCCTTTATGGCAATATTTGCACCGCTGACAATATAGTTCTGATATAAAGATAATAGATTATTACAAATATTATTGTTTTATATAAAGAAACGGAGTGGGAAATGAATAAAACAGTGTTACTCGTGGGGTGCGGAAATATGGGATACGCGCTTCTTAAAGGGTGGATTGATAAAGCTATTATTGCCAAAACATCGGTTTATGTTGTTGAACCAACAGATGCTAATCTTAAACGTGCTGTTGATTTAGGCGTTCATGGAATAAAAGATCATTCTGAGATTCCAGAACATTTTAATCCTGATCTTGTGATTTTAGCGGTGAAGCCGCAACACATGGCCGAAGTTGCTCCAGCTTACTCAAAATATAGTTCAAAAACGACTTTTTTGACGATAGCGGCAGGCTTATCTGTCAAATTTTTCGAAGATATTTTTGGAAGTGATGCAGCAATTGTGCGTTGTATGCCCAATACTCCGGCGGCTATTGGCCAAGGCGTGTTAGTAACCTATGCTAATAAAAATGTTAGCACTGAAAGTTATGCCTTTATAGAGAAATTATTGACCGCCAATGGTGTTGTAAGCTCTATTAATGATGAAACACAAATGCATGCAGTAACAGGTCTTTCGGGATCAGGACCAGCATATGTTTTTTATATGATTGAAGCGTTGACAAAAGCAGGTGTCAGTTGTGGCTTATCAGAAAAGACAGCGACCCTGCTTGCCAAGCAGACTGTTAAAGGGGCTGGTATGCTAGCCTGTGAAAATGACGATGTAACGCCGGAAGTTTTACGACAACGCGTAACTAGCCCAAATGGAACAACAGCCGCAGGTCTTGCTGTGTTGATGAAAGACGGCACATTTGAACGGCAAATAACAGAAACAGTTAAGGCAGCAACGGAACGCTCAAAAGAGTTAGCCAATAACTGACTATATTGAGGATCGCGTTTTATCTGGCGTTTTTAAGCAAAAACGCCAGCTTATCTTAAAAGCCACCCCAAGACTGGTGCTAGCAATACATTAACAATACCCACCATCACCATAACAAGGCCGGCAATAGAGCCTTCTTCATGGCCTATTTTATGAGCTTGGGCAACGCCTGCACCATGAGCGCCCATGCCCAATAAGGCGCCACGTGCCAGAGAAGAGTGAAGCGGCATATATTTTACAATATATTCACCTAAGGCGGCACCGAGAACGCCAGTTAACACAACAAAAACAGCCGTTAGATCAGGTACACCGCCTATATCGCCCGATACCGTCATGGCAAATGGGGTGCTTATAGATCTAGGCATCAAACTGAGACGCAAGGTATCATCTAGTTGCAACAGTGTTGCCAATCCCCAAGCTGATAGCATTGAGGTTACAGAGCCGACAACAATACCAATCGTTAAAATAAACCAGTTTTTTGCTATGATTTCACGCTGTTGCCATATAGGAATTGCAAAGGCGACAGTTACCGGTCCAAGAACAGCAACAAGCCAGTGTGTTGCGCTAATATAATGCGCATAATCGCCATTGAGAGAAACAACCACGATCATTAACAAAAGTGGCGTAACCGCCAATGGTGTGAGCCACCAATAGGTAAACCGTCTATAAAATGCTTTAGCAACCAAATAAAAGAGAATGGTAACGAGAGACCAAAAAACTGTTTGAACGATTGGATTTGTATAAAAGTTAGCGTTTGACATGTCGCGACATCCAGAGATAACAAAGGTCAATGGTTAGAGCGGTAATGCTCATGACCACGAATGTCCCTCCTAAAATGACAACCAGAATTTTCAGGCCAAGTAGACCGAAAAATTCCTTATGATTTAATAAGGCAAGAACTGCAGGAACGAAGAATAATAGCATTTCTGCAATAAGCCAGTCTGCACCGCGTTTCATGCTAAATGTGCTTAATTTACCTGTTGCCAAAAGAATGAGCACCAAACACATGCCAATGATTGCACCTGGAATTGGCAGATGCAAAAATCTGGAAATAAGTTCTCCTATGATCCAGAAAACAGCAAGCAATCCCATTTGGGCGAAAATATTATGATGCACGAAATGACGTGTTTGAACTTTGATACGACGGCGCATTTTGAGACTCCTAGTGGAGCGTTAGATAAGTTAATATTAGTCATTCGTAAAATGAATTGATTTCATTCTTATTATTCCTATATAGAATATTTATGCAAATACGTACACTGGAAGCCTTTATTGAAATTATACGTCAGAATGGATTTTCTGCAGCAGCAAAAGTTTTAAATTCCACTCAGTCCACAATTAGCAAGTCATTGGCACAGTTAGAAAACCATTATGGAACGAAATTGATTAATCGCTCCAGAGGGAAATTACAGCTGACCACAGCAGGAGAATATGTCTATCGTCATGCTCTTCATGTTATCGCCGAAGAAAATACTCTGGAACGAGAGATTGCCGAATTAAAGGGATTGAAGAGAGGCTCATTAAAAATTGGTCTGCCGCCGATTGGTAGTTCTGAACTCTTCGCGCAAGTTTTGGCGCGTTATACATCTTCATATCCGCAAATTGATATCAGCATTGTTGAACATGGCAGCAAAAAACTGGAAGAATTGGTTAGATCAGGTGAAATAGAGCTTGCCGCTTCCCTTATTCCAGTGGCTGAAGGGCTAGAATATCAAGATGTAAGAAATGAGCCTGTTGTTGCACTTATGCCGGAAGCACTTGCCGGCGATAAAGAGAGCCTTACAGTCAATGAACTGGCGAAATATCCCTTTGTATTATTTGAAAGCCAGTTTGCTTTGACACCGATTGTTCTTGCGGCATTTCGAACTAAAGGATTAGAGCCAATCATAACTGCAAAATCCAGCCAGATTGATTTTTTATTTGGCCTTGTCGCTGCAGGCATGGGGGTTGGCTTTTTACCGAGAATGATTGCTGAAAAACGTAATGTAAAAAACGTGCGTGTTGTTGAAATAGCAGATACAATTATTGAGTGGCATATGGCACTTATTTGGCGGCAAACGAGTCATTTGTCTTATGCTGCACGCGAGTGGTTGCGTTTATCGCGTCAATATCATGAAAAGTAATATTTTATTATACTAATATGACATAGTGATAAACTACTAGCCGAGACATCTTGATTGTTCCAATCATTACTGTCGCGATTTTTATAAGTTTATAAAGTTGTTAGCAGAATTGTATTTTTCGAATAATTCGAGCTTAATGAGAAGGCGATATAGTATGGAACCCACACGAAAAAAACTTGTGATCGTTGGTAATGCCGATTTGCCGAAGGATTATTCGGAACAGATTGATGCAGCGGATTTTGTCTTGCGATTTAATGAACCACGTGAGCTCAATGGTTGGAGCGGCACTAGGATCGACAGTCTTATGATGTGCAATTCCGGTAAACCAATGCAATTGAAGTTATGGAATAATGATTTTCTTGAATCTAGTTTCTTTAGAAAAACCCAGCAGATTACTTTGGTTTATCATCCGGATATTATGCGTACTTATTTTGCTCAACCTAAAATTTTATCGCGTATATTTAAAGGAAGGCGCGTAGATTGGACAAAGCAAGCCATTGAAATTTTAGGACGATTGGGAAAAGATATTGTGATAAAATCACCGCAATTTTATCTCGAGGCGTGTGCTGAAATTAATATCACTGGAAGTTTGTTGAAAAAATATTTCCCATCTACTGGTTATTTGGGAATATGGGATTGTTTGAGGCGTTTTGATTTAACCGTGTGGGACATCTATTTGTGCGGGTTTACTTGGAAAGGGTGGAAATGGCACAATTGGAGCGTTGAAGAACAGTGGGTTCGCGCACGTGTTGATGAAGGGAAATGCAAGTTTTTATAAAATTCCTTTAATTCGTGCTAAGTATGTTTTTATGATCATGATAATAAGCATAAGAATATTGAATTGAATGTGCAGAGCAAACGGTTAATTTTGTGTCATGATTAATGTTAAAGCACTCATCATCCATCTTGATAGAGCTGTTGACCGTTTAAAGCAGGTCAAGCGACTCTCTCAATCTTTGCCTTGTGCGACGGAAACAATTGTAGCAGTCGATAGCGCTTCGTTGGCTGATGATGTGGTTCAACAATTTTATCAACGAAAGCTTTATCGTCCATATTATCCGTTTCGTCTTTCAAAAAATGAAATAGCATGTTTTTTATCGCATCGTGCCGCTTGGCAGAAAATTGTTGATGATAATCTTGATGCGGGTTTTGTACTTGAAGATGATGTAAAGCTGCATGACGGATTTCGCGATGTGTTGGAGTTTTCACTACAACACGTCAGTCAGGATAGTTTTATTCGTTTTCCATTTCGTGTGCGCGAACAGGGAAAGATTATAGCCGAACATGGCGCAATAAAGCTCATCAAACCATCGCAAGTTGGACTTGGTCAAGTTGCACAATTGATCGGAAAAAATGCTGCCCAGCATTTACTTGATGCGACAGCGCATTTTGATAGGCCGGTTGACACAACCATGCAAATGTATTGGCAAACCGGTGTGCATCCGCTTGTTGTTTTGCCACCAGTTGTCGAGGAAATATCCAGAGATCTTGGTGGCTCAACAATTAAGAAACCACGTGGCTTTTTATCGCGACTCTATCGTGAAGTTGCACGCCCATTATATCGCCATAAGATAAAAGTTCTTTCTCAACGTAAGGATGGTTGAAATGCCTGTTCCAATTCTTCTTTATCATCATATTGGCACTCCACCATCATCAGGAATACCAGGGCGTTCCAATTATGTTACACCACAAAATTTCGAAAAACAGATGATGTGGTTAAACAGGCTTGGTTTTAAAGGTGTATCCCTTAAAGAAGGGATGCCCTATTTGCGCGGTGAAAAAGCAGGCAAGATAGCGATTATCACTTTTGACGATGGATTTTTATCTGTTTATCAATATGCGATGCCTATACTCGATAGGCTGGGATTTACCGCTACCAATTTTTTTGTTGCTGAACGTATGGGGCTTGATAACGCTTGGGACAACGTCAAAGCGCAACGTGATAAAATTATGACCTTTGATGAAATGCGTGTCTGGGCACAACATGGTCATGAAGTTGGCAGCCATACACTAACCCATCCACATCTGACAGAAATTTCTCCTGAACAAGCGGAGCGTGAAATAATTCTATCAAAAACAATGATAGAAGACGCATTAGGCAAGACAATCCATTCGTTTGCCTATCCTTATGGTGATGAAAATGGCATTGTTCGCCAGTTGGTTGCAAAAGCTGGCTATAAGTTTGCTGTCACAACACAAAAAGGGCGCGCTCGTGGTAGTGAAAATGATTATGAATTGCCACGTCATAGTATCCGTAGGAATGACACTATATTACATTTTCTAGCTAAGTGCCTATGCCGTTAAACAAAATAGGGATATTCATTGGTGATGCCCATTGTCGAAAGCGCAAAATTCGATTAAAAAAATCCGGGCTAAAAAGCCCGGTAATAAAATTTAAACAAGGGCATTTCAGAACAAGTTTTCACTGGAAGCCGAAATGTAATCCGGTTCTACTCTGTTATGGTTAACAGAGAGTAAAGGGTAATGGTGCGCAATAGAGCAACGAGAATTGTTATTGGTGTGATTGTTGTCTTAGTGCTGGCTATTGTAGCAATTGCGCTAGCATTACCAGCGCTTGTTTCTACCGATGCTATTCGTGTTCGTCTTGCGCAAGATCTTAGTGCTTGGACAGGTTATAATGTTCAATTGCGAGAAGCACCTCGCCTCAATCTTTTTCCTTATCCGAGAGCGTCACTTTCAGGTGTTACCCTAACATCAATGACAGATGATAGTGTGCCACTGATGGAAGCTGAACGGATAGAGGTTGATTTGTCGCTAATAGACGCCTTGTTAGGGCGCATATCATTTTCGCAGACACGCATCATTCATCCACGCTTTGTCATGGAAGAGCCGGTAAAGACAGTATCCGATTTTTTTGGTACCCTTTCACGCTCTCAAGGTACCTTTGGATCAGCAGTGCGTGAAGCGCGTGAAATCGTTGCTAAAAATCCTAACAATCCCGACACAACGCGTTTGCTGAGCCAGCCTTTTGGGCGCATTGTTATTGAAAATGGTGAGTTGATCTATCGTGAAACTCTTGACAGTAATTCAGAAAAAATTACCGATCTAAATGCTGTTATGGAATGGCCAGAAACAACGCGTGCTGCATATTTCCACTCCAATGCACGTTGGCATGGACAATTGACAGAACTTAATATTGATGCTGCACAAGCATTATTATTTTTGTCAGGTGGACAAAGCCAGATCAAGGCCAGTTTTAATTCGCGGCGCGGTGGCATAACATTTGAAGGAAAGGGTAGACTTTCCGATAACTTTTTTTTCGATGGACATTTAGCAGCGCGGTCTCCAGGCTGGAACCAAACACTTAATTGGATTGGATACAATCAGTTTTTAGGGCAGGGCGTGAAAGTACCGCTTGTCTGGGAATCCCATTTGCAAGCCCAATCTGGCCATGTCCAATTGAATGATGTGTTTTTAAAGTTGGGCAATGATAATGCACGTGGTGCATTGGAGGTAAATGTTCAAAATGGTCAACCTGTTACCACGGGTTCACTTGCTTTTGATGGCCTTGATCTCGACACATTGATTTCTGCCGTTTTTCCTGATGAGGATAGGAATGAGAAACTTGATTTAACGGTGCTGGATAAGATTGACCTTGATCTTCGCGTTTCTGCACCAGAGGCAACATTTGGCAGTGTTACTCTCAATAATCTGGCAGCAGCAATTCAGATTCGGAATGGTCATGGAATATTTGACCTTGGAAATGCAAATGCATTTGGTGGCTCCATACAATGCAATATCCAAATTAATAGAATTGACGGCAATGCCTATTTGGAAGGGCGTATTTCAGGAAGCAATGTCGATGTTAAAACATTGGCGAAATTTCTCGATAAACCATCAATCATAGAGGCGAAGACCGGCTTTATATTATTAATGCATGCACCATTCAGCCGGTGGTCAGAACTGGCTGCAAAAATGGACGGGCAATTAACGTTGAATATCCAGTCGGGACGGTTGAAGGGATATAGTATCGATAATCTGCGTTCAATGCTTGGTAACAAGGACGCTTTTGTTTTATCGAACTCGGAAAATGCAAAGACAAGTTTTGATCGTTGGGACATTCAAGCCTCTATCAAAAACAGAAATCTTGATATTAATAAATCAGTTATGCATATGGGCAATTGGGTTTTATCAACAAAAGGTAGCGCCAAGTTGCAAACAGAGGCGACGGATATCAAGGATTACACTATTGCTTTGCAATCAGTTTTAGAAAAAACTCCCCGTTCCGACGGAAATTGCGGTGACGTAACATGTTTGAGAAATAGTTTGCAAAAGCCACATAGTTTTTCAATGAATGGGACAGATTTTCCTAAAGGAAATATCAATATAAAGCAGTATCCATTGGATATTGAACATTAAAAAGTCATTCCAATAACCAACGTTTCGATATTTAAATTGACTGGGTATTCATAAAATTTTTATAAATTTTTCAAATAGTTGTAACTGCATCTATATTGTAAACAATTTGCTCAAAGTCTTAATATGAGAGAAAAATAATGGTTGAACTCTTGTCACTTAGAATTGGCAGAATTGCCCCTCTTGGGAATGAAGGTGTTTTGAGTGGTATCAATAAGGCCGCGATACAGGGTGAGGTTATGTTGACCAAGACCGGTTTTATTGGTGATGATCAGGCAGATAAAAAACACCATGGTGGTGTAGAAAAAGCGATTCATCATTATGATTATGGTCATTATGCTTTCTGGAAAACAGAATTAGAGAATTGTGCTGTTTTTGATGCTCCTGGAGCTTTTGGAGAAAATCTCTCTACTGTAGGAATGACTGAAAAAGATATTGCCATTGGCGATGTTTTTCGTTTGGGTGGTGCCATCATTGAAGTATCGCAGGGACGGCAACCTTGCTTCAAACTTAATTTAAGGTTTTCTACACCTGATATGGCCTTAAGAGTGCAAAATAGTGGCAGAACAGGGTGGTATTATCGAGTATTACAGGAAGGGCACGTAAAACTATCTGATGAGCTAAAACGTATCGAAAGAAAGTGTGAAGAATGGACGATTTATCGTTTATGGCGAGCTTTATATGTCACACGAAACGATGTGGAAGAACTTTCGAAGATAGCGAACCTTGATCTGCTTGCCCCAAGTTGGCGGAAACTGGCAGAAAAAAGACTAGCAAGTCATTCAATTGAAGATTGGTCAAAGCGGCTGAATGGGGCATAAGACTTGATTGAATTTGGTATTTCTTTTGAAATTTAAAATATTATGAATTTATAAAAAATATATTTTATAAATTTTACTCAAACTGTAATTCATTTAAAATAATTAACTAAAGTATATCTAAATTTTAATATATCTATAAGGTTTTTACGCGGAAAATTCTATATAATAATTTTAAGTATTATTTTACGTTCTCGCAACTTGTTGTATAGGGCAATTTGATGGAGTAGAATGGTACTGGTTTAATATATGGAAAGTAGATAAATGAGTGTACCTGTTCTAAAAATGAATGATGGCAACACTATTCCGCAATTAGGTTATGGTGTTTGGAAAATTTCTGATGAAGATGCAGAAGGTTCCGTTCTTCAGGCATTAAAAACCGGATACCGACATATTGATACCGCTAAGATCTATAATAATGAAGGCGGTGTGGGACGTGGCATAGCAGCATCTGATATTGCTCGAGAAAAAATCTTTATTACAACCAAGGTTTGGAATAGCGATCAGGGCTATGATGAAACGCTTAAAGCCTTTGATGAAAGTGCAAAACGATTGGGCGTAAAGACAATTGATATGTATTTGATACATTGGCCTATGCCTGTGCGCGATAAATTTGTTGAGACATGGAAAGCACTGATAAGATTGCGTCAAGAAAACCGCGTTCGCTCTATAGGTGTATGTAATTTCCGAATTGCAGATCTCGAACGCTTGATAAAGGAAACAGGTGTTGCACCAGCTGTTAATCAGGTTGAGTTGCACCCTCAATTCCAGCAAAAAGAACTACGTATATTTCACGAGAAAAATAATATTTTGACGGAAGCTTGGGCTCCATTGGGGCGGGGACTTTTTTTTGATGATCCATTGTTACAATCCATTGCTGAAGAACATAGCAAAACAGTGGCGCAAATCGTTCTTCGTTGGCATATGGAATTGGGAACAATTGCTATTCCGAAGTCACAATCAGCAGTGCGTATGGCCGAGAATTTCGATATATTTGACTTCAAGCTAACAGCTGCCGACCATGATAAAATCGCGTCATTGGATAAAATTGACGGGCGTATGGGTCCTAACCCTGATGAGTTCTTAGGCTGATGAACCTGATTGCTCTATGATCGATCATAAAAACATTTAAAAGACAAAAAGAAGGGGCTCAATTGAGCCCCTTAAGTTTATCATCCATTACGTTGATAATTATCAACGGGAAGATGCATGAATACCATATCCATCGTTGGTGATAAACTGTTTGTCGCTTGCACCTACTGAGCCGATACCGGCAGCCACAAGTATAAAGGTGAAAAGCGCAGCGACAGTCACCAAAGTGGCTCTCTTTGCAGACATATTATATCTCCAATCAGAAGTGCTGTTTTGAAATGCAATCAGTGAATTTCATGAAGTCATATAGCTAACTTTTTTTTTCGACAATGCATGAGAAGCATATTTCGCAGCTTTTTTGCGTTAGAGTAAAAAAAAGTTAAATATGTTGCATCACGGTCACTGCATTAATGGGCTTTACGATCTTCCTTGATAGCGACACTGATTGTACGACCAGCAACAAGATGGATATTATCAGGAACCGGATCGAGCTTAATTCTTACCGGTACACGTTGTGCCAACCGTACCCAATTGAATGTAGGTGCTACATTGGCAAGCAAACTTGACGATTCGGACCTCTCACGATCTTCAATACCTGCTGCAAAACCTTCAACAACACCGGTTAAAACGGTATCGGAACCCATAATGTGGATTGTAACGCGATTACCAATATGGATTCGATCAAGTTTATTTTCTTCAAAATATCCTGAAGCATAATAAGAGTCGGTATCAACCAATGCTGTCACGGGTTGTCCACGCGTTACATATTCACCAGGCTGAAGAGAGAAATTGGTCATTTTTCCATTGACGCTTGCGCGCACTGTAGACCTTGCAAGATCAAGCTTTGCGGTATCCAGTTGCACTTGCGCTTTTCTGTATGCTGCTGCCGTTTGCAGCTCTTGCATTTCGGCTGTTTCCAGTTGTTGCCGTGTGACAGTCGCATCATCAAGTTTGCGATAACGCTCCAGATCACGTTTAGCCTGGTCATGGGCAGCTTTAGCATTGTCTATTTGTGCTTTTGCATCTTCCAATGCTAGTTCAAAACGCTGTGGGTCAATTTTGAAAATAATATCGCCTTTTCTTACCATTTGGTTGTCGACAACATCAACTTCCGTGACGAGTCCCGAAACGTCAGGTGCGACGCGCACAACGTCCGCACTTATTTTGCCATCTCTCGTCCATGGATCGTTCATGTAATAATCCCATAAATGCCAAAGAAGAAGACTGGCAATCGCAACCATGACAACGGTAAAAAATATACGACCGGAGTTGGCGATAAGTTTATTCATATCCGTTAAACCCGTGTTACAATAATCGAAAGAATACTTAATATGATGAAATAAGTGGCAGCAGCGAATAAAGCATGGTGCCAGATAAAGCGTTGGAACCGCAGATGTGTGATTAGTTTTTGTAACCCTACATTCAAAAAGTAACTCACCAGTGCAAGAACACCAAGTGTCGGGATATATACGCCGTAAATATCGACTTCGGGATTCATCACATATGCCTTCTGTTAAATTTAGGGGGAACAACCTTGAAAGGTTCAGCATTCCCAAATAGATTTTGTCGCAAGCCAGTTAATGCAAATGATATTCGCTGATGGCTTTCACTATCTGGAATCGAGATTATCCAGTTAATTGCCCTATCAATAGCGCCCAGTAGCTCTTCACCGTCAGGTTCATCGGTACTTTTTGCTTTTACGCGATAATAAAAAGCCAACTCGTCAAGGACTTCATTGATATTTCTTCGGCTCGTTGGTCCTTGGTGATCTTTCAGGTGCTGCAATTCAAGCGTATCAAGACCAACGCGTACATCTTTGAGAATATCGAATTTTCTAACATCGGAATGCGGTGGTATGAGCGCATAGCGAGGCGCAATCAACCCGTAACGATCAAGCATACGATGCAAAAATTGGCTATGCTTTGTTGAATTGGTTTGTTTCTTTGCAACATTAAGAATATCGGACCAGCCAGAACGGATAAGCCGAAATGCACTCCATTCTGCTCCCACAGATCTGACAATACTTGTGGTTGCAGCTGCAATGATAATTCCCAATATCATTGCCGTGTTAATATTGATGAAACTGTAAAAATCGCTGTTCAACTTCGATTGTAACAATAACAAATTGGGAAGATTAACCGTCAATGTCATGCCCATGGCAAATTTTGACGGAATAGCCATCATAATTCCGGCGGGAATGAGAACCAATCCAAGACAAAGCATCAGTGGTATAAAACCATCGATGATTGGAAATAAGGCAAATTCTAAAACAAAGGCGACAATGAGAACGATAAAAATCTGTTTCAGCATTCCACGGATAGCAGGCACTGGGTCATCTTTAGTGGCAAATAGACTACTAAAAATGCCTGTCATCATGGCGGCTGTTCCGCCTTGTGTCCATTCCGTCAGTCGCCAAAGTGTAACAGTGATGAAGACCGCCAATATAGCCGAAAAGGCCGATAGAAAGGCAATACCGAAATCGTAATGAATTGATCGAATTTTTCCAAGAAAGTCAAAACGGTGCCAATGTAATTTATGTTTGGTGCCATTAACAATGTCGTTACGCAGATGCAAGCAATCCGAATAGATTTGCATGATGTCAACCAGACGCACCGTTAGATTGCGCGAAACAAGATCAACCCATTCTTTTGATTGCGAAATATCGTTCAATATCGACTCACGCAGCGTTCTTATGCGGATTAGGTCATCTGGCTTCATCGGTTTGTTGGTGGAAAGCCAGCTTATTGTTTCCTTGATTAACATATCGAGTTTTTCGTTGTTGCTGACGCCACCAAGCTGTTCTTTAATCAACTTTGTGCGCTGATTAATAAGGTCATTACAACTGGCAACCATTGGCAATAAAGCAACCATACGGCTCTGTAGGATACGCATTGCATTAACAGTGGTTCTTAACGTCGAGGTATCATAGGTAACATGCGTGGTAAAACTGCGTAGATCCACGGCGTCCATGGCAAGTTCTTGCCGGCTTTTTAAGGCTTCAAGCGTATTGCCTTTTCCTTCTATGCACATAATGGCAAGGTTGGCACTGTTTTTAAGCCACTTGTCGATACGCGTGGCCAATATTGGGCCTGCATGACGCGGAAATACAAGGCGCCCCACAAGGGCGGCACAAATGATGCCAACACTTATTTCTTCAACACGGTTTGATGCGTATTCAAAAACCTTTTCAGGGGTATCGACGATCATGAAGGCGATAATGCCGGCCGTATATCCAGCCAACATTGCTACATAGGCACGCGGGGTGCGATCCAGCAAGCTTAAAAACAAGCAGGAGCCGAGCCATAAAGCTAACCCAAGTGTTGTTAATTCTGGGGATGGTATAAGTTTGGGAAGCATGACGACTGTTGCCAAGCCACCAATTGCTGTTCCGAGCAATCGATAAAAAGCTTTGGAAGTCAATGCACCAGATAATGGATGCGCAACAATATAGACGGCCGTCATTGCCCAATATGGGTTTGGTAGGTCGCATAAAAAAGCAATATAAAGAGCCAACGCAGCTGCAGCAAAAGTTTTTAAAGAAAAAACCACGCTCCAAACTGTTAATTGTTCACCATTATTCGTCATCGAGAGTCATCAAAAAACAAACAAACGGGCAAAAGAGATCATCCTTTCGCCCGGGACAAAAGTTAAGCTGCTTTCCAACAAAAACACCATATATCAAGCGTGTGGAGGAGTAGTCTATCGGACACTTAATAATTTCGTTTTATGATAATATCCAATCACCTTTTTGTAAAAAGCTGCTAAGATTTTTGACAAATTCAAAATATTTGTGTCTCCTAATGCAACATATACCCATGGATCTTAGGGAAACTTGTTGTGATGCGCGCTAATTACAAACTGCAAAGATTATTTTTAAATCATCCTCTTATTGTCGAGTCGTTGGTCAATCTGGACGACCGCCAATCCCATTATCTTTCAAATGTTTTGCGCATGAAGCAAGGCGACAAGGTTTTACTTTTCAATGGTTGTGATGGGGAATGGTTAGCGGAAATTACAGAGATAAGGAAAAAACAAGTAACGCTGAAAACTATCCATCAGGAAAGACAACAACCTCAACCTTATGACCTTATGTATTGTTTTGCGCCATTAAAGCACGCCCGTCTTGATTATATGGTGCAAAAAGCTGTCGAAATGGGAGCTTCGGTTTTGCAACCGGTTTTAACCCAATACACACAAGTGTCGCGCATTAATGGGGATAGAATAGAGGCAAATATCATTGAAGCTGCTGAACAATGCGGAATTCTATCACTTGCAAAATATAAAGAACCTGTCTCTTTAGAAAAATTGTTAGACACGTGGGAGCCTGAAAGACGCCTTATTTTTTGTGATGAAGCCTCTGATACACAAAATCCTATCGAAGTTTTGAAGCATGTGCAAACGGCACCACTGGCGGTTCTCATTGGCCCCGAAGGTGGTTTCAGTGATAAAGAACGCTCGATGTTGCGTGAAGCACCATTTGTAATAACCATTCCTCTTGGTCCAAGAATTTTGCGTGCTGATACCGCAGCTGTTGCAGCACTTGCCGTTGTAAATGCCGTGTTGGGGGATTGGCGCGACTAATCTATTACTTGAAAGATTGCTAGAAACAGTCAATTATCAAACAAACAAGTGTTTTAGGAAAAATAATCGATGGCACACGATATTACAGATCAAACAGTTATAAATGATTTTTCCGACTTGATAGCCTATCTGCAACAAGGCGCAAAACCAGCAGATAAATGGCGTATTGGCACAGAACATGAGAAATTTCCGTTTTATACAGATGGAAATAGACCTGTGCCTTATGACGGCGATCGGGGTATTCGTGCGCTATTAGACGGTATGCAGGCCATGCTTGGCTGGGAACCAATCATGGACGAGGGAAATATAATAGGTCTTACCGGCCCAACGGGTGAAGGAGCTATCTCACTGGAACCTGGAGGGCAGTTTGAGCTTTCTGGTGCACTGCAAAAAACGATCCATCAAACATGTCGGGAAGTTAATGCCCATCTTGCACAAGTAAAAGAGATTGCAACACCCTTAGGAATAGGTTTCCTTGGCATTGGAGGAAGTCCTAAATGGCGCCTTTCTGAAACGCCACAAATGCCCAAATCCCGCTATCATATCATGACCAATTATATGCCTAAAGTTGGAAAATCTGGGCTTGATATGATGTATAGAACATCAACAATCCAAGTTAATCTGGATTTTTCATCAGAAGCAGATATGCGGCGCAAGATGCAAGTTTCCATGAAACTGCAGTCAATCGCAACGGCATTATTTGCAACTTCGCCATTTACCGAATCGAAGCCTAATGGTTTCATGTCATGGCGTTCAGAGATTTGGCGCGACACCGATAATCAACGTTCAGGTGTTTTGCCATTTGTATTTTCAGAGAATTTTGGATTTGCAGATTATGTGGAGTGGGCATTGGATATACCAATGTATTTTGTTGTACGCGATGGCCACTACCACGATTGCACCCATATCACTTTCAGGCAATTTATGAATGGTGCCTTGAAAGGTGAAGTTGCTGATTATGCGGCGAATATGGGAGATTGGGTCAACCATCTTTCAACATTGTTTCCTGAAGTGCGCCTTAAACGCTTTCTTGAAATGCGGGGTGCTGATGGTGGTCCATGGCGAAGGATTTGCGCGCTACCTGCTTTTTGGGTTGGGCTTCTTTATGATGAGCAGTCACTTTCTGATGCTGAAGCGATGACAAAAGACTGGACCTATCAGGAAGTATTGGACATGAGAAATCGTGTTCCACGCGAGGGATTAAAGACAACATTCAGACAGACAAATATCTTGGAATTGGCGAAGCAGGTTTTAGATATTTCTCAACAAGGGTTGAGAAATCGTCATTGTTTGAATGTTGAAGGTGATGACGAAACCTTATTTATCGAACCTTTAAAAGCAGTTATTGCCACCGGACAATGCGATTCTGAGCGTTTATTGACAAATTATCAAACTGTTTGGGGACATTCAGTCGATCCTATATTTCTGGAATACGCTTATTGAAAAATTTAAAATTAAAATAAAAATTGCTTATGCATAATATAACAAAACAGAGTTTATTATACATAATAATATTCGTCTTTTTTTATTTTTAAAAATAGAAATATATTGGCATTTTTATTTTATGATAAGTGGCTCAAACCCCTGTTATCGCTGAACGGCAATGCCCATATCCTAATATGATAGATATAAAAGGAAAGGGAATTGCCATGCAACATGTTGATATTCCATCTATGTCAGATTTCAATAAATTGCGTGAGATAAGAGCGGATGCATGTGTTTCCATTTATTTGCCAACAACACCGATCACGTCGGAAGTGAATGCATGCAAAATTGAATATGCTAATCAGGTGAAAGAGGCTTTATCGCAGTCACGGTCGTTAACTGATAAACGGCGTTTGGCAGAGATGGAAACCTTGTTAAATGGCTTATTGGATTATGACGAATTCTGGTTAAAACAATCGCGCAGCCTTGCTGTGCTGGCAACACCAGATCGTATTTGGACATTTCGATTAGCTAACCGGCTGAAATCTTTTGTCGAAGTTGCCGATAGATTTATGCTTAGCCCGTTGCTTCGCTCGCTTACATTTGCCCATACAGCCCATGTTGCTGTTATTTCAGAAAATACAGCAAGGCTTATTGAACTAACAAGCGACGTTGAACCATATGAAGTGAAAGTGCCTGATATGCCGAAAGATATGGCAAGTGTGTTGGGCAAAGGTAATGAGAAAATTAGTTCTATTACCAATACAAGAATTACTCAATATTGTCGCGCTATTGATACAGCGTTGCGTCATTATTTAAGAAATTCGGATATTCCCTTTATCATTGCCGGAAGTGAGGTTGTGGTCAATGCTTTCCGCCCGATTTACAGCGGAAACAATCTCATTGGCGAAGTAGCAAATGCCAGTCTCGATCACGCAAATCCGACAGAAGTTGCCGATCTCGCACGGCCGGTACTCGATCGCTATTATGAAAGACAAATCGCCGACATTCGCAGTCGCTTTGATCATCTCACAGCCGAAGGGCGAACAACAACAGATATCGCTTTAGCCGCACGCGCTGCCACTGTGGGGCAAATTGATACTTTGCTTGCTGATATGGACGAAA
The DNA here is from genome assembly GCA_946478235.1 of uncultured Bartonella sp. Lineage (GTDB taxonomy): Bacteria > Pseudomonadota > Alphaproteobacteria > Rhizobiales > Rhizobiaceae > Bartonella. The sequence goes on along the minus strand of CAMLBF010000006.1, from coordinate 52,726 downwards.
TGGTACACGGAACTATCGACGAAGAAACGGGTGCTGTAAAATTTGGCGAAGAGGGACCTAAAACTTACAATGTCGTTGATGAAATTGCGAGTCGTGTTCTTGCTAATGGTGGCCGCGTGCTTGCCGTTCGTCGGAGCGATATACCGCATAATCAATCATTGGCAGCAATATTCCGTTTCAGAATGTAGTTTGTTATTTTTGATAAAAGTGACAATGCGTATATTTGATAGGATATTTTAAATATACAAAATAAAAGCCCGGAAAATTATCTTTTCCGGGCTTTTTAAACTTCAATCTTATTCTTACCAACCGCCACGTGTGCGTTTAAGCCCTTCTTTGGCTGGTTTGAAATTTGGATCTAAAGAAACAGCCTTTGTATAAGAATTGTAGGCACGTTTCTTGTCACCGCGATGTTCATAAACCATTGCCTGATTTGACCAGCTTTCAGCAACATTACTGTCTAGTCGTATCGCGGCATTGAAATCGTCAAAAGCATTATCCCAATCGCCCAAAGCAACATAAGATAATCCACGCCCGTTATAAGGGGCAGGGGCATTTGGCTGGCGTGATAAAGCCAATCCAAAATCGGCAATAGCGGCTTGTTGGTCACCGCGTGCTTGTTCAATCAGTGCACGGTTATGCCATGCGCGACCATCTGTTGTGCCTAATTGAATGGCTTGGTTAAAATCATTATAGGCAAGATCGAGTTTGCCACTCATGCGGTAAACATTACCACGTCCAATAAGGGCAACATCATAGCTTGGGTTAAGCTGTAGTGCTTTGTTATAATCTGCCAATGCAGCATTATAGTTGCCCATATTGCGGTAAATTAATGCTCTATTTGCATAGGCATTATAAAAATTCGGGTTAAGCTGGATTGCTGTAGTAAAATCAGCAATAGCTTCTTTATAACGGCCAGCTTTACCATAAGCAGAACCACGAACATTATAACCTGATGGATCGCGTGGGTTGCTTTTAATAACAGCGGTAAGCGAAGAAATATTTTCTCGTGAGCCCTGGGCGACATCTTCCGGATCAAGTACGGTATTGTTTGATGTACAGCCTGCTAAGGTAATAGCACCTAAAAGAAAAAAAGTGGATAGTTTCAATTTTTTCATCGGACCCAATCCTGTTTCAGGGCAAGTGGAAATATCTAATATTAAAATAGAATAGGTTTTTTAACAAAAAAGTGGAAATGCCAAATGCATCTCCACTCTAATATCTAGATAACTCAAAAAACATTCCACAAATTCTGCAAAATAAATCCTATAGCAAAGGTATCTGTTTTACGGTTCGCAGATTGTTTTTAATATTTTGCAATATTAGTGGGCAGCAGCGCGGCCACTAACCAATCCTTCACGCTGGGCACGTTTACGAGCCAACTTGCGAGCACGACGTACAGCTTCAGCCTTTTCACGAGCGCGCTTTTCCGACGGCTTTTCGTAATGACCACGCATCTTCATTTCACGGAAGATGCCTTCACGTTGCATTTTCTTTTTCAGCGCACGTAGCGCCTGATCAACATTATTATCGCGAACGAGTACTTGCACGTTTAATCCTGCTTTGTTTCAATGTCTACGTTAAATGGGTACACCCCATAATCCCTACCGTCATGGTAGGACAATAAATTATTGTGTGGCGAATACCACATTCCATAAGGCTTTGTCTACATTGCTTTTATAAAAGCTGCTATTTTTGGTAAAATAAGACACCTATTTGTTTAAAATACAACAGATTCTTGAAAAATCACGGTTCTATTTATTGATAAAGATGGGTTGAGGCGTAATGAATTGGCGTTTTTATAAAGTGAAATAAGACTCACTCTTATATTTCAGCACCTATCTTATTTGTTTTTATGAGGTGTTTGAAAAGATTGCGCGCTCGATGGACAAATGAGTCGTCTTTGTCACTCACATGTAAGGCAATTTGAATATGTGTGCCTTCACCCAAACTTTATATGCAGCATATTAAAACGTTACACGTTGAAAAGCATATCTTAGCTATTTTTTGTGAGTTCGTGACACCACCATGAAAATATATATGATGATGTCACGCTAATAAAGAGTTAGGCGCTCTTAGGGGGTACCATTGCTATAGTAATCCAATTGGCAACAAGAGCTGGTTTTTTTACATTTTCTATTTCTAATGTAACTTCATAGTGAAAAACAACTCGGCCTGATGGGCGAATTTCTGCATCGCTCAAAACAAATCTTGCCCGTACTTTAGAGCCAGTTTTAACTGGGCTCATAAGTCTTACTTTGTCAAAACCATAATTGATACCCATGGTGGTACCTTCAAGTTCTGGCAGGGCTTCATAAGCAAGGGTGGACAATAAGGATAGGGTTAAAAAACCGTGGGCAATTGTACCCCCGAAAGGTGTCTCCTTCGCTTTTTCTTCGTCAACATGGATCCATTGATGATCATCAGTGGCATCGGCAAACAAATTGATCATCTCTTGTGTAACAAGCCGCCAATTTGAAACACCCACTTCTTTGCCAATTGACGCAGGAATGTCATCAACCGTGACTTTACCAGGCATACTTAGTCTCCCTATCGCTAATCGGCAGTGTAGATAGCACTCAACTGCCACAATACTGATTAATTTTGTAGGACTTATATCTGTGTTGGCGGCATCACGCAAATTTTTGTTCTGTAATATTGTTTGCCGCTTTTACGTTTCAACACTATTTGCTTGGTTTAACGTGAAACCTTGCAATTGTTCATGCTTATTATTAGACAGTTGATTTAGAATAAGCACTATTGGACGAGCGTTTATCACAAACAAAGCACCACAATTTGGTGCATTCCATTTTTGTAGTCCAAAAGTCTGGAGAATAAAAATGACAAGCAATGTAGCCCTTCTTGGTTTGGCACGCGATTTGAAAAAGCGCGGTGAAACTGGCAAACCTATACGTATAGGGCTGGTTGGCTGCGGTGAAATGGGAACTGATCTTTTAACCGGTGTTGCGCATATGGACGGTATAGAGGTTGCAGCAGTTTCCACTCGCACACCATCACGTGTAATTGAAGCAGCAGAAATTGCCTATGGTGAAAGTGAACATGCGAAAGAAGTTGAAAATGCTTCAGCTATGACAGCCGCAATTGAAGAGGGAAAGATTGCCGCAACAGGTGATCTTGATCTTTTATTGAAAAATGAATTGGTTGATATTGTTGTTGACGCTACCGGCTATCCTGAAGCTGGTGCCGAAATTGGCTATAAAACGTTACAGAATAACAAGCATCTGGTTATGATGAATGTTGAGGCTGATGTAACAATTGGTCCTTATTTAAAGCATGAGGCGGATAAAAGAGGACTGATTTATACATTAGGTGCTGGTGACGAACCATCTTCCTGTATGGAACTTATCGAATTTGTTTCAGCTTTGGGGCATAAAGTGGTCGCTGCTGGCAAGGGAAAAAATAATCCGCTTGTTTTTGATGCAGTTCCTGATGACTATGAAGAAGAAGCGCAGCGCCGCAACATGAATGTGCGTATGCTTGTCGAATTTATTGACGGCTCAAAAACAATGGTAGAAATGACAGCCATTGCCAATGCAACGGGGTTAGTACCGGATTGCGCTGGTATGCATGGTCCCAAAGCGGATATTGACCAACTGAATAAGGTACTTATTCCACAAAAGGATGGTGGCGTATTAAGCCGGTCCGGTGTGGTTGATTATTCAATTGGTCGGGGAGTTTCACCGGGTGTGTTTGTTGTTGCAGAAATGCGGCATCCGCGTGTTTGGGAGCGTATGGAAGATTTAAAAATAGGTGAGGGGCCATATTTCACGTTCCATCGCCCATACCATTTGACGGCAATGGAAGTTCCTCTAACATGCGCACGTGTCATGCTTTATGGCAAACCGGATATGGTGCCGCTTGATCGCCCAGTGGCTGAAGTTTGTGCCGTTGCAAAAAAGGATATGCAACCTGGTGATAAACTTGATTTTATCGGTCTTTACACCTATCGCGCTTGGAATATGCGAGTAGAAGAAGCACGTCATGCGCAAGCTATACCATGTGGCCTTTTAGAAGGCGCGACTGTAACCGCGCCAATTAAAAAGAATGAACTTATTACTGCAAAAAATGTTGCGATTAATGAGTCTCAATGGATTGCTAAGTTGCGTAAAGAACAGGATCGCCTAATTTATGGTCAAGTTTAAACCGACTGTAAAATCTGTGTGAATTTTGTTGGTGTTTTATAAAATATAATATTCAACGATCAAAAGAGCGGAGATGTTTTCCGCTCTTTTTATTTGTTTAAAATTTTAATTTGGTGTTCTTGGCTGACGTGGTTTGGTCAGAATATTCCAATAAAGAACCACAAAACCAAAAAACGCCAAAATCCATAAAGTGCCGGATATATTCAGCATTGTTAGATCATTATCTGCAATGCCAGCGATCACGCGTAAAACGACAGAACAGAATAAACCACAATACACCAAAACGACTGGCCACGAGACAGTCAGTGGTCGTCCAGCATGGCCTAAGCTTGCACGTGTCATAACGGCAATGGTCATTAAGCCAATGCCACCAGCCATCCAGAGATGTTGAACAGGTGCTCTTCCACCATGCAGAATATCAAAGGTGCTTAGTGTTAAGGCTATAAAACCAAGCGGTATGAATAGGAACCCTAGGTGTAAAACCCATACCAATGGTTCTTTTTTGGTAAGCCAACCATGCCAGCGAATGAGACGATAGAAATTGGCTAATCCGCAGATGCCACCGATAATGGCAGTGAAGATTGCATCAGGCCAAATAACCCAAAAAACCAGACATATTGCGGTAAAAATCATAATGGCTTGATCAATTTTATTATGGGGCGCTGGTAAATTGGTAATAGATTGTTTTACCATCCAATTGCGTGTGAAGCTTGGGATAATTCTGCCGCCGATAATAGCAATTAGAAACACGGCAATTGCCAATGCACATCGTGCACCATAGCTATCGGCCGCGTAAACTTGTGAAAATGCTTCACCATCAAATAAGCAATTGGCACAAAAAAGCATAACAAGCAAAATTAGGATTTTTAAATTACGCCAGTTCTTGCCCATTATAATTTCACGCCCAATGGCAAATGTGAAAGCTAATGGAAATAGAAGATCACATGCAATGGTTACGCCAATCGGTAAATAATAGGAAAAAGTCATTGCAATGCGCCCGATTAACCAGAGTGCAACCAGTGTTGCGAGTGGCCAACCAACAATCGGTAAGCGGCCTGTCCAGTTTGGAACCGCAGTCATGAGAAAACCAGCAATAACTGCCCAAAGATAACCAAACAAAAAACTATGAGCATGCCATGAAAAAGGATCAATTGCGATGGCCAATGTTTCATGTCCGGTAAATGTCATTACCCATGCAATGATGCTAAAAACAGCCCAGATGCTAGCAAAAAGGAAAAATGGTCTATAACCATAACTTAGCAATGCAGGACCTTGCCACGATCTCATTTGTTGTGCTGATGTTGCCATGCTTCACCTTTTAAAAAAATGCCGCCTAGAAGGCGGCATCTTAATTTATTCCATTGCTTTGACAATACTCTCAACCATCTTTTTGGCATCGCCAAAAAGCATCATTGTGTTGTCATGGAAAAACAGTTCGTTTTCGACACCTGAATAGCCTGTTCCCATACCACGCTTGAGAAACAGCACAGTGCCTGCCTTGGATACATCTAGAATAGGCATACCAAAAATTGGCGAAGATGGATCTGTTTTAGCAGCAGGATTGGTAACGTCATTCGCACCAATCACAAAAGCTACATCGGCAGTCGAAAACTCTGAATTGATGTCATCAAGTTCAAAAACCTCATCATAAGGCACATTAGCTTCCGCCAATAAAACATTCATATGCCCTGGCATACGACCTGCTACCGGATGAATCGCATATTTGATTTCAACACCATTTTCCTTAAGTTTATCGGCCATTTCACGTAGCGCATGTTGAGCTTGTGCAACTGCCATACCGTAACCAGGAACGATGATAACTTTATTAGCATTTTTCATAATAAATGCTGCATCATCTGCCGAACCCTGTTTGACGGGGCGGCGCTCAACTTCATTATGGGCTGCTGCAACGGCGCTATCGCCACCAAAGCCACCAAGAATGACAGAAATGAACGACCGGTTCATGCCTTTACACATGATGTAGGAAAGAATAGCACCAGAAGAACCAACAAGAGCACCGGTAATGATAAGTGCCATATTGCCTAGCGTAAAACCGATACCTGCCGCTGCCCAACCAGAATAGGAATTGAGCATTGATACCACAACTGGCATATCGGCACCGCCAATTGGTACAATAAGCGTAACACCAATAACAAGCGACAGAAGGACAATAAGCCAGAAAACAAAATGGCTTTCTGTTCCAACCAAAATAGCAATCAAAACAATGATTGCTGCACCTAATGCTATGTTGATTAGATGGCGGTTTGGCAGAATAATTGGTTTGCCAGACATACGTCCATCAAGTTTCAAAAAGGCGATAATGGAACCAGTAAAGGTAATAGCACCGATAGCAACGCCTAATGCCATTTCAACAAGCGCACGACCATGAATAGAACCAACTTCACCAATTCCGAAAGAATGTGGTGAATAAAGCGCACCGGCTGCCACCATGACTGCGGCAAGACCCACAAGGGAATGGAAGAAGGCAACAAGTTGCGGCATTGCTGTCATTGCAATGCGACGCGCAACCACAGCGCCAATAGCACCACCAATGGCGAGGCCAATTATAATCATGACAAGGCCGCCAAAACTAGGCTTTGCCAAAAGCAAAGTCGTAATAATGGCGATAGCCATACCGATCATGCCATAGGTATTGCCTTTGCGGCTTGTTGTCGGGTGAGAAAGCCCACGTAATGCCATGATGAACATGACACCAGAGACGAGATAAAGAAAGGCTGCAAAATTTACACTCATGTCTTACATCCTTACTTTTCTTTTTTCTTATACATGGCAAGCATACGTTGCGTTACAAGAAAGCCGCCAAAAATATTTACACTAGCGAGAATAAGCGCAATAAAACCGAATGTACCTGCTAGTCCAGAGGCAGAAAGCCCGACAGCAAGTAATGCACCTACTACGATAACGGAAGAGATAGCGTTTGTTACGGCCATTAATGGCGTATGAAGCGCAGGAGTAACAGCCCAAACAACATAATAACCAACAAATATTGCCAAAACGAATATTGCCAGTTGAAAAATAAATGGGTCGATTACACCACCACTGGCAGCATGCACGACTTGAGCGGTCGTTTCACTTAATTGGCCACTTGCCTCATGGACAGCGGCAACGGCTTGATCTAAGCCGTCAAGGGCTTTGTTAAGAGCCTCGTTTGCCATTATTTGGCTCCTTTATTTGTGTTTGATTTACTAATCTTTGCAGCGGTTTCAGCTTTTTGCGTATTAGCTGCTTTTGATGCAACTTTCTTTTTGGTTGCTGTAGTATCGCTTTTCGCTGGTTTCAAATCGGCAAAAGCTGGATGCACAATTGTTCCATCATTGGTCAACAATGTTGCTTTTACCAACTCATCATTAAGATCAACAGTAAATTGTTTTGTTTCCTTGTCCGTCAGAATATCAACAAAAGCATACAGATTTCGGGCATAAAGTTGCGATGCAGTCGCTGCAATACGACCTGCAACATTGGTGAAGCCGACAATTTTAACACCTTCAACTTCCACCACTTGATCGGCAACAGCACCTTCAACATTGCCACCACGCTCTACAGCAAGGTCAACAATGACAGAACCTGGGCGCATGGATTTCAGCATGGATTTTGTTACCAAACGCGGAGCGGGACGCCCTGGAATAAGCGCAGTGGTAATGACAATATCCTGTTTGGATATATGGTCTGCTGTGAGTTCTGCTTGTTTTTTCTGATAGTCTTTCGACATTTCTTTCGCATAGCCACCAGCTGTTTCAGCAGCTTTAAATTCTTCATCCTCTACCGCTATGAATTTGGCGCCCAATGAGGCAACCTGTTCTTTTGCAGCTGGGCGCACGTCATTGGCGGTTACAGATGCGCCTAGTCTGCGTGCTGTTGCAATTGCCTGCAAACCTGCCACACCGGCCCCCATAACAAAGACCTTGGCAGCAGGAACAGTTCCGGCAGCTGTCATCATCATTGGCAAGGCACGGTCATAATATTCGGCCGCATCAATAACGGCTTGATAACCGGCAAGATTGGCTTGAGAGGATAAAACATCCATAGCCTGTGCGCGTGTGATACGCGGCATAAACTCCATTGTAAAAGCAGTTAGTCCAGCTTTTGCGATGGAAGCGATCTCACCTTCATGCCCATAAGGATCAAGTATACCCATTAAAATTGCGCCTTTTTTATACAGCGCAATTTCTGCGGCTGTTGGGCGGCGTAATTTTAAAATAATGTCTGCTTTTTTCGCTTCATTGCTTTGGACAGAAGATGCTCCAGCTTCAACATAATCCTCATCGCTAATGAGAGAGTTGAGACCGGCTCCTTTTTCGACCAGCACCGTATAACCGAGATTAATAAGTTTTTTTACAGTTTCAGGAGAAGCTGCAACGCGTGTTTCTCCTTTGGCTGTTTCTTTGGCAACAAATATTGTTTGGCCCAAGTGTTGTCTCCTTTTTCATTCAGGAAGCTTATTTTTAAAACAGTGTTTCCCTTATCTACATACAATGCCGGATAACGTTTTTAAATTTTAAAACACATTATTGTTACCGATAAAGATGCCTTTTTTCTAGTCTTATTGTTTAAAATTTTGTTTCTACCCCAACATGCCGACTGCGCGCACTGTTAAACTGTGCTTGAAGGCATTAGGATATAAAAGGTGTTTTCCGGCCGGAATTGGTCAAATATATATGGGTTTTTAAGACAAATTTTAAAAGAGAAATAGAAAATGGCATCAACTGAGAAACCTTTAATTGCCGTACCATCAGATTGCCCTGTTTTTGATGGTTATGTTTGGCATGGCGCACCTGAGCAATATTTGAAAGCGGCTTCTGATGTTGCAATGGTTACGCCCATTATTGTTCCTTCTTTAGGCCATGAAAGTGATCTCAAATCCATTCTTGCTGTGGTTGACGGTGTTTTGATAACTGGTGCAAAATCAAATGTCGAACCGCATTTATATGGAAAAAAAGCAACAGAAGAATATGAACCGTTTGATAGGGCGCGGGACACAGCATCGCTTTATCTTATACGTGCAGCAATCGAAATGGGATTACCGCTTTTAACCATATGTCGGGGAATACAAGAACTTAATGTTGCCCTTGGAGGCACACTCTCACCTGCATTGCAAAAAATTCCAGGGCGGAATGATCATCGTGCGGTAGAGACAGAAGGTAATGACCGAAAATTTGCAATTCACCAACCTGTTCATATCCATGATAATACATGCCTTGCTGCTATCATTGGAAAGAGTGACATTTTGGTCAATTCTGTCCATCAACAAGGCATTGAAACACTGGCACCACGTCTTGTCATGGAAGCAACAGCGCCCGATGGTACGATTGAAGGGGTGAGTGTCAAAAATGCCCAGACATTTGCGATTGGTGTGCAATGGCACCCCGAATATTGGGCAAAAACAGATGAACCATCACAGAAAATATTTAAAGCATTTGGTGACGCTGTTTATAAACACCGCGATGCGCGTAACAAATAGGTGTTTCACAAATAGAATTGACGAATATTTGCGGAGGCGCTTTGGATGCTATCCATTGAGGCGCTCCGCAAATTATCAGCATGTTGTGCTGTCGCTATAGTGATATAATGTTTTACACTTTAGGGCAGGGTTATCTTTAACGATGTTTTACACGTCCGGTTGATTGGCGAATGTGTAATTCCGGTTTGATAAGGTCATGTCCATTTTGAACTTCAACACCATTAAGAAGATCAAGAAGAGCACGGGCAGCACGTCTACCAACTTCTCTTTGACCATTCCAAACCGTAGTTAAGGCCGGTGTAGCGATGGCTGCCTCTTCAAGATCGTCATATCCGGTCACAGAGATATCTTGTCCTGCAACGAGACCTGCACGTGCAATGCCATTCATTAATCCAATTGCGGTCAAATCATTAAAGCAAACAGCAGCCGTTGGCTTATCTTTTAATGCGAGAAATTGTGGTGCAACTTCAAAGCCTGCTTGTTTTGTTCGGGGCCCTTCAATGCGCCATTCAGGCTTAACCTCAAGTCCGGCAAGCTGCATTGCATGACGATATCCCTCATAACGATCGCGTCCTGTAGAGGTATAATCTGTACCGCCTATCATGGCGATACATTTATGACCCAATGATATGAGATGGTTGGTTGCTAATGAGATACCATAGGTATCATCTCCCCGAAAAACCGGAGCGTCGACATTATCAACATGCCTAGCAACAAAAACCACCGGTAGCCCGTTATCTTCCGCAAGCCGGATATCTCTTTCCGGCGTACCAATGGCTGGCGACATAATGACACCATCTGCGCCTAATTGCAGCAATGTTTCAATAAAATTTCGCTGTTTATCCAATTGGTCATAATGATTGGAAAGAATGAAGGTTTGACGGGAGCGGTCAAGTTCGGTTTCGATCGACCGTAGTATTTCCGCAAAAAACGGGTTCATAATATCGTGCACAACCACCCCAACTATGCCCGAACGTGACGTACGTAAACTTGCAGCCCGACGGTTATAGATGTACCCAATTTGTTGGGCATATTGTTTAATATTGTTGCGTGTGTCATCTGCAACGAGAGAGCTGTCCCGAAGCGCCAAAGAAACTGTCGCTGTTGATACGCCAAGTGCATCGGCAATAGTAGAAAGTTTGATTTTTTGTGCCAATTAACTTTACCCTCCCGAGATATAGAATTGTTCTATCGTTATAATCACTTAAAATTTTATAATATTTCAAATTATTTTAAACGATCACAATTTTATTAGTGTTTATTATTTTAAAAATCTAAAATACTTGTTTATTTTATAAAAATTGGCCTCGCAAGTATAAAACAATTTAAACTATGGATAAAACGCGAGGCCAATTTCATTTATTGTGATAATTTTGATATTGAACGGAATTCTTTAGAAAATTTCTGCTTTTGCATCAGATGCAAAATTTGAAGATAAAATCTGTTGTTCAATAAGACTGGCTTTAATGCGCGTTAATAAATGGATAAGCGTTAAATGTTCTTCTTCATTTAAAACAGCTAAAGCATCTTTTTCAGTATCTGCAATTGCCTTTTCAATTAGTTCAACAACTTTCTTGCCATCTTTGGTAAGAAATATATGCAGTTGGCGCTGGTCTTTCTCAGAACCACGCTTAGTGACAAAACCCTGTTCTTGTAATCTTGAGATGGTTTTTGTGATTGTTGGAGGTTTTACACCTAGTTGTTTGGCTAAAAAACCTGGTGTTTGACCGTCATCTGAAGCAAGAGAAAGAATAATTCTGTCTTGCCCAGCATATAAGCCGTATTCATAAAGACGGTGCGCTAATAGAGTTTTCATCATTCTGGCCGTAGACTGGATAACATCCAGCGTCGGCATTTGTTTGTGTTCAAACATATCTGTAAAGTCTCCCCGAAGACGTTGTAAGAGTTTTTTGATTCTCTTAAATAGATTATCAAACTGATTCTCATGGTTGGCGCAAAACATTGCTTTTATTGTGGTAGCTAAGAAATATAAAAGTTGTGAATAACCAATGTTGTGAAAGTTAACCCAATGGAACTAACAAGATTACAACAAAGCAAAACAATCGCTATTCTTCCACTTGGTGCCCATGAATATCATGGATGTCATTTGCCAGCCGAAACAGATGCTATAATTGCTAACGCTTTTGCACAACGATTGGCAACTCAAGTTTTGGAAAATCATAAAATACTTGCATTGCCGGTTGAAAAAGTTGGATATTCCATTGAACATGCAGAACGTTCGGTAACGCAGACACTTTCATTTGATGAGGCCATAGAGCGCTGGATTGCCATTGGCACGGATTGTTATCAAAAAGGTATCAGGAAGTTATTGTTGCTGAATGCCCATGGTGGCAATTCGCCTCTTATGAATATTGTTATTACAGAATTACGTTGCCGATATCCTATGTTGGCGGTGGCAACGAGTTGGGGGCGATTTGGGTTGTCAGAAGGGCTTCTGTCAAAAGAAGAAAAGCAATTTGATATTCATGCGGGCTTTATAGAAACATCACTTATGCTTTATTTGGCTCAAGAAAAAGTCAACATGGAAAAGGCAGAGAACTTTTCCAATAAGCAGGAAGAATTTATCAATAAATATAAATATTTACGGGCTTATGGGCCTTTCGCTTTTGGGTGGAAGATGCGTGATCTTAATCCCAAAGGCGCTGCCGGTAATGCTGCAAAAGCCAATGTAAAGGCTGGTGAATTGATATTCAATCACACAATGCAAGGACTAACAGGATTGCTTGCTGACATGGCATGCTTTAATCTCGATCAATTCGAAGAATAAAGTGTTTTGCAGAAAGCTGGAAAAAATAGCCTTTATTGCTTATATCGAAGAATATTTAAAAATCCTATTCGTGGAAAGGTCGTGCTATGAGCGAGACTGAAAAACCATCACACAAAATACCGGTTACTGTTCTTACAGGTTATCTTGGCGCGGGTAAAACTACGCTGCTTAACCGCATTTTAACGGAAAATCATGGCAAGCGCTATGCAGTGATTGTGAATGAATTTGGTGAAATTGGTATTGATAATGATTTGATCGTTGAATCCGACGAAGAAATCTATGAAATGAATAACGGCTGTATCTGCTGTACCGTGCGTGGCGATCTTATCCGTGTCGTTGAGGGATTGATGCGCCGTCCTGGTCGATTTGACGGAATTATCGTAGAGACAACGGGATTAGCTGATCCGGTTCCTGTGGCGCAGACATTTTTTATGGATGACGATGTAAGAGCGAAATCGCAACTTGATGCTGTGATTGCTCTTGTTGACGCAAAACACCTACCTTTACGCTTGAAAGATAGTAGAGAAGCAGAAGATCAGATAGCTTTTGCCGATGTTGTGCTTTTAAACAAAACAGACTTAGTGACAGCTCAGGAACTTGCCGATGTTGAAGCGACAGTGCGCGCCATTAATCCAGGTGCAGTCATTTACCGCACAAAACGCGCAGATGTCGATTTAAGCAAAATTCTTGATCGGGGATCTTTCGATCTTCAACGCGCTTTGGATAATGATCCGCATTTTCTGGAGATTGATGAAGAAGATGACCATGTGTGTGGGCCAGATTGCGATCATGAACACCATCACCACCATGATCATGACCATGATCATGACCATGATCATGACCATGAACATCATCACCACCATGACCATGAAGATGGTGACCATCATCATGAGCACGACCATGAGCATGTTCACGGTGCAGCCCTTCATGACGTTACGGTGAAATCTGTTTCACTGCGCTCTGGTGAGTTGGATCCGGCAAAGTTTTTCCCTTGGATTCAACAATTAACGCAACAGCAAGGGCCTAATATTTTGCGGTTGAAAGGTATTATCGCTTTTAAAGGTGATGACGACCGGTACGTTGTTCAGGGCGTACACATGATTTTGGAAGGCGATCATCAGCGTCCGTGGAAGCAGGGCGAGAAACGTGAAAGTCGTTTAGTGTTTATCGGTCGTGAGCTTGAGGAAGACAAGCTAAAGGCTGGTTTTGAAAATTGCGCTTAAAACGGAGTTGTTATGCCAACTATAGCACATTGTGACCTTGATGCTCATTGCTTACTTGCTGGTTTTATCGATAATCAGCCGGTATTTGTCACGGCAGATGGGAAAATTACATTGCTGGGAGAAAAGCAGAAGGTTGTTGAGGCTAACGACGGCATAGCTTCTGCTGTGGTATCGAAAGATAACAAGTCTGTTTTGACTGGCGGTGAAGATGGCAGAATTTGCCAAACGACAGCTGATGCTATTTGTGTTGAGCGAGCAAAACAATCTCATAAATGGATCACATCGATAGCTGCTGGACCTAATGGTGCCTATAGCTTTGCATCATCACGCAAGGCATGGGCAGATGCAGGTGATGGTTTGCGCGAATTTGACCATGAAAGAAGTGTGGAAGGGTTGGCATTTGCACCAAAAGGATTACGGTTGGCTGTCGCACGTTATAATGGTGTGACATTACACTGGTTGGGTGCAGATTCAACACCAACTGAACTTAGCTGGAAAGGTGCCCATTTTGCGGTTACATTTTCACCGGACAATCGTTACGTTATTTCATCAATGCAGGAAAATGCATTGCATGGTTGGCGATTGAATGATGAACAACATTTACGTATGAGCGGATATCCGACAAAAGTAAAAAGTTGGTCATGGAGTGCCAAGGGAAAATGGCTTGCCACATCTGGTGCGGCAGCAGCTATCGTATGGCCATTTTTGACAAAAGATGGCCCCATGGGGAAAGCACCCTTGGAACTTGGCACACGCGCTGATGCGATGGTTACATGTGTTTGTTGTCACCCTGAAGAAGACATGGTTGCAGCAGGCTTCAATGATGGAATGATTTTGTTTATCCGCTTTAGTGACGCGAAAGAGGTGTTATTGCGCCGCCCAGGAAAAGGTGCGATTTCTACCATGACGTGGGACGAGCAAGGCTATCGGCTGGCTTTTGGAAGTGAAAGTGGAGAAGCTGGAATTATCGATATTACGGCTTAAATTGGAAAGATATAGTTCAATATAACCATATTTTTACGAGCCAATCATATTTACAAAAAAAGCCTCCAGAAATTGGAGGCTTTTTTATTGATATATTATTTAAGACAAGGTTGGATAATCCGTGTAACCTTTTTCATGACCACCATATAAAGTGGTTTGATCCAACGCATTCCATTTTGCGTGTTCTTTGATACGACGTACAAGATCAGGATTGGCAATAAATGGGCGCCCAAAAGAAACAATGTCGGCATAACCAGATTTGACAGCCTGTTCTGCCATATCGGCTGTGTAGCCATTATTCACCATCCATGCACCATTACCGCCGGCGTCGCGATAGACATGTTTCAAGCGTTGATAGTCAAATGGATATTTGGCTTCATTATAATTTCTGTCACCACCTGTTGATCCTTCAATGAGATGGATAAAGGCCAATTCATAGGCTGCCAAGGCATCAACAAAAAAGTCAAACAATGGTTGCGGATCTGGGTCATGCGCGTCATTGGCTGGTGTTACGGGTGAAATTCTAATGCCAGTGCGCCCAGCACCTATTTTTTTTGCCACAGCTTCGGCAACAAGGAGCGGAAACCGTGCTCGGTTTTCAATAGATCCACCAAATTCATCGGTTCTATGGTTGGAATTTGAACGTAGGAACTGATCTAACAAATACCCATTCGCAGCGTGAATTTCCACACCGTCAAAACCTGCAATATTAACAGCATTGTCTGCGGCTTTGCAGTAGTCTTCTATAATTCCGGGGATCTCTGCTGCTTCCAATGCGCGTGGAAGCGATGTTTCTACGAATATACCTTTGCCCTCATCATCTTTAATGTAGGTTCTGGCTTTGGCTTGAATTGCTGATGGAGCAACGGGTGCTCCTCCATTTGGTTGTAAAGAACTGTGCGAAATACGTCCCGTATGCCAAAGTTGTGCTACTATTTTACCACCTGCATTATGAACTGTATCGGTTACTTTTTTCCAACCTTCCAATTGTTCTTTTTCATAAAGCCCAGGCACATCAATGTTACCTTGCCCCTGTTGGGAAATGGCGGTTCCTTCCGAGACAATGAGACCAGCTGTCGCGCGTTGTTTATAGTAAAGGGCGGTCAAATCATCTGGAATTGCATTCAATGCACGTGCGCGCGTTAAAGGCGCCATAGCGATACGATTTTCAAGAACAAGATCGCCTGCCTTAATCGGATCAAAAAGTGATGTCATGAAAAAGTCTCCTGAATTTGCGGCACTGTTATTCTTAACATAGGTACAGTTGTGACGATTACAAAGGTATGAAATTTAAATTTTGTATATCGACTGAATTAAGGTTGCCTTATCGATTATGATCCGTAAGGTCAGTCGAAATTTCGAATCTGGTGAATATAATGACACAAGTAATGCAGTCTATCTCACAAATTATTGCTTTGGAAATTAAAGCGTCTACCCAACAGGTTGCCGCAGCTGTAGCGTTAATTGATGAGGGCGCAACAATTCCCTTTATTGCGCGCTATAGAAAAGAGGTGACAGGCGGATTGGACGACAGCCAACTGCGATTACTTTCAGAGCGTCTTGTCTATCTCCGTGAGATGGAAAGCCGACGTGAAGCAATTATCCAGTCAATTCGCGAGCAAGGTAAGCTTACCCCAGAGCTTGAACAATCTTTGGTTGCTGCGTCATCAAAATCTGAATTGGAAGATCTCTATTTACCTTATAAACCGAAACGCCGTACACGCGCACAAATTGCACGTGAAAATGGTCTAGCACCTCTTGCGGAAGCAATTTTATCCAAGCGCGATCAAGAACCACAAGAGCTTGCCAAGGATTATATTAATGACAAAGTGGCCGATATCAAAAGTGCATTAGAGGGTGCTCGTGATATTATTTCGGAAGAAATGGCCGAAAATGCCGAACTTGTCGGCAAACTTCGTCACTATATGCAAGCGAACGCAATTTTGCATGCAAAAGTCATTGAAGGCAAAGAACAAGTTGGCGCAAAATTTTCTGATTATTTTGACCATTCTGAAAAATGGGCAAATGTTCCAAGCCACCGTGCGCTTGCAATGTTTAGAGGTCGAAATGAAGAAGTTCTGAGTGTCAATATCGAGGTTGATGAAGAGCTTCCGCATATAGACAAGCCAGTTGTACAGATTATCAAAGGTCTCTATCAAATTGGCAATAAATTGCCAGGAGACATATTTCTGTCTGATGTCGCGGTTTGGGCATGGCGCGTTAAACTGTCACTTCATCTATCACTGGATTTGATGCGCGAGTTACATGAGCGTGCCGATGAGGAAGCAATAACCGTATTTGCACGTAACCTGAAAGCGCTCTTATTGGCGGCCCCCGCCGGAACACGTGCAACAATGGGGCTCGATCCTGGAATTCGTACAGGCGTCAAGGTTGCGGTGGTTGATAAAACGGGAAAGCTATTAGAAACAGCAACAATTTACCCATTTCCACCACGTAGCGATATGCATGGTTCACAAGCGGTTCTTGCTGCTCTTATTGCGAAACACAAGGTTGATTTGATTGCAATTGGCAATGGAACGGCAAGTCGTGAAACAGAAAAATTGGTAGGGGATTTACTAAGCCTCATTCCGGCACCTAAACCCACCAAAGTTATTGTTTCTGAAGCAGGTGCTTCGGTCTATTCTGCTTCCGAGCTTGCAGCTGCTGAATTTCCCGATATTGACGTATCATTACGTGGGGCTGTTTCCATTGCAAGACGCCTGCAGGATCCGCTGGCTGAATTGGTTAAGATTGAACCAAAGTCAATTGGTGTCGGGCAATACCAACATGATGTGGATCAATTCCAGCTTGCACGGGCATTGGACGGTGTGGTCGAAGATGCTGTTAACGCGGTTGGTGTAGATTTGAACACAGCATCATCTTCACTATTGGCACGGGTTTCGGGCGTTGGCTCATCTTTAGCGCAAGCTATTGTTGCTTATCGTGATGCTAATGGACCATTTAAAAATCGTGATATGCTGAAATCGGTACCACGGCTTGGTGCAAAAACATTTGAACAATGTGCCGGCTTTTTGCGTATTAGAAATGGTGATGAGCCATTGGATGCTTCGTCCGTACACCCTGAGGCTTATAGTGTGGCACGCAAAATTGTCAGTGCATGTGGAAGAGATCTGCGTACATTGATGGGTGATACCGCTACGCTGAAAAAACTTGATCCGCGTCAATTTATCGATGAGCGTTTTGGCTTGCCGACGGTTAAAGACATTATCAATGAATTGGAAAAACCCGGGCGGGATCCTAGACCAGAATTTAAAACGGCCACTTTTGCTGATGGCATAAATGAAATTAGTGATCTTAAGGCTGGAATGGAACTTGAAGGAACCGTGACAAATGTTGCCGCTTTTGGTGCTTTTGTTGATATTGGGGTTCATCAGGATGGGCTTGTGCATATTTCGCAATTGGCAGATCGTTATGTCAGTGATCCCCATGACGTGGTAAAAGCAGGTGATATTGTGAAGGTTACCGTCATTGAGGTTGATGCCGCGCGGAAGCGAATATCACTTACAATGCGTAAGAACGCAGATCCGGTTTCAACACCACGTAAAACCTCGTCCCATCAAACGACTCAATCAAAAGCATCATCATCGCAACATGGAAGTTTTGGTTCTGCTTTGGCTGATGCATTGCGTAAAAATCGCTAAGTAGGATTTTTAACGGTCAGTCGCATTTAACTGCCACTTGTTGCGCATGGAAACAACATAAAAGGCCATTCTTGGCCTTTTATTATGCCCTAGGCATTTCTCTTACATTCCAAAGCCATAAAATGCCATGTCCAATAATTTCATAAACAATAATGCTGGTCAGTCCGATATAATATCTGGCAAAACTATTGCGTTACATTGCGCATGATACAGGTGTTACATACCGCATTTGAAAATTATCGGTATGTCAGTGTATCACTTCTTAAAAATACGGTTCAAACATATGGTAGCTAGATTAAAACCGACATTGAATACATGTTTCTCATGTCTTTAGGTGTCGTACGATTGGTTTAATCGCGTAAAATGCCGCATTTATTGGAATGAAATTTATGCGGCATTTTATAAACTTATATAAATAATTCTGACGTTATCGATTGGTGCGATCGAGTTTTTGCGAAATCCAATCACCGCACCATTGTACCAAAACATTCATGATGACGAGTACAATGATAACCATTGTCATAACTTCGGTATTATAGCGCTGGTAACCATAGCGGATAGCCATATCCCCCAATCCACCACCACCAAGAAAACCAGCAAGTGATGTTGCGCTGATAATTGAAATAACCATCACGGTAAAGCCAGTGACAAGGCTTGAAAACGATTCCGGTACAACGACATTGGTAACAATTTGCATTCTCGATGCGCCCATTGAGCGAATGGCTTCAACAAGCCCCTTGTCCACACCACGAAAAGACAGTTCCGCCATACGTGCATAAAAGGGAATGGCTGAAATGGTGAGCACAAAGATAACAGACTTTATACCGACACCCGTGCCAACAACAACGCGTGTTACTGGAAGAAGATAGAAAGCAAGAATGATAAATGGAATTGCTCTGACACAATTGACAATTCCACTCAGCAGCCGATTAATAATCGCATTGGGAAATAGGCTACCCCGTGCTGTCGTATAAAGAATAAGCCCGATTGGCAAACCAATAATAAGCGCCAAAAGAGACGAGCTTACTGTCATGATAATAGTATCAAGAATGGCTTGTGGGAGTTCTTTCGAAATGACACTATACATAGCCAAGAACCTCGCAATAACGACCATTTTGTGTAAGCCAGACAACTGCCTTATCCAGCTTTTCTTTATCGTCTGCCGGCAAACCTAAAAAGAAACGTCCAACAGGCTCTCCCTGTATCGTATCAATTCCACCATGAAGAATACGTGGGATTAAACCGCTTTCCTGTTCAATCAGATGCAGGAAGGGTTTTCGTGCGACCTCGCCAGCAATGTTTAATTCAACAACAGCTTCTTGACCTTGAGGTTTTAACCTCTTGGCAAACTCGGCTGGTAATTGTGGTGTAACAATCCGCAGCATAGCAATTGTTGTGTCTTCCTGTGGGGAGGCAAAAATATCTTTAACAGACCCTTCTTCAACAATACGTCCGCGATTGAGAACAACAACCCGATCCGCTATTGTACTAACAACTTCCATTTCATGCGTAATCAAGACAATTGTTAAATTAAGTCGCTTATTAATATCGGCTAATAGTTCAAGAATGGATTGTGTGGTTTCCGGATCGAGTGCAGAGGTGGCCTCGTCAGATAGTAACACTTTCGGATTGGCAGCGAGCGCACGGGCTATTCCGACACGTTGTTTTTGACCACCTGAAAGTTCTGCTGGGAAATGTTGCTCTTTACCATTTAGTCCAACAAGCTCAATTAATTCCAAAGCGCGTTGTCTGCGCTTTTCTTTCGCAACACCAGCCAATTTTAGCGGCAATGCAATATTGTCGATAACACGCTTGGACGACAACAGGTTAAAGTGTTGAAATATCATACCAATGCGCTGACGATAGGGCGCCCATTGTGTTTCCGTCAAATGGGAAACATCATGACCTTCAAAAAAAATCTTGCCTTCATCGATGGTTTCAAGACCATTCAGGCAACGTATAAGGGTTGATTTGCCGGCACCACTACGTCCGATAATTCCTAAAATTTCACCAGCTTGGATATCAAGAGATAAATCGTCAACAGCCGCCGTTTGGTTGAAACGGCGGCTAATATTTTTCAATGAAATGATTGGTTGCGAAGTTGCCACCATTATAAACTTACCATGCAGTTTTGGCTGTTACACCGAATACTTCTTTAATCTTGGCTCTAACTGGTTCTGAATTATAGGCACTTACCAATTTTTTTACCCAAGGTTGATCTTTGTCGGCTGTTTTTACAACAATGATGTTGTTGTAAGGATTATTTTCAACCTTTTCCCATGCTATCGCATCTTTATCCGGTTTCAAGCCCGTTGTTAAAGCCCAATTGGTGTTTACGATGGCAATGTCGAAATCATCAATTGCTCGGCCAAGCATTCCTGCATCAAGCTCGCGAATCTCCAATTTTTTCGGATTTTCAACAATGTCCAATTTTGAAGCGAGAACATTATTAGGGTCTTTCAACTTTATCAGCCCCATATCATTCAACAGGCGCAATGCACGTCCGCCATTGGATGGATCGTTTGGCACACCAACAATGGCGCCATCACGCAAATCTTTCATATCTTTGATTTTATGAGAATATACGCCCATCGGGAACAAAACAGTATATCCTACGATAGAAAGCTTATAGCCGCGTTGTTCAATTTGTGCATCGAGATACGGTTTATGTTGAAATGAATTGGCATCAATATCTCCCGAATTGACGGCTTCATTGGGTAAAGCGTAATCAGAAAAATAGACAAGCTCGACGTTCAGACCTTCTTTTTTCGCCTGTTCAGCGGCTACTTTCCAAACATCACTTTCTTCACCTTCCATTGTGCCAAGTTTGATTGTTGTTTTGTCTTCGGCATGTGCCAATGGCGCAAGGCTTACCCATGCTGCAAATGAAGCAATGAGTCCTAGGGCTGTACGTCTTTTGATTTTTTCGAGAAACATTATGTAAATCCTCAATTTTTATTTTCAGAATGCTTCGTCTCAAAACATAGGCTGAAAAGGTGAATTCTGTTGAACCAAGTTAATATGAAAGCCTTATATTTATTAAAGTCTTTCAAGTAAATTTCCAGTTAGTTTTATCGGACGTGGTATAAAAACCAAGGAAAATTTTCAATACAATTTATAGTTTCATTATGATGAATGTTTCTAATATTTGTATTTTGTAGGAAAAATTTTCTAATAATTTCAGTGGGGTGTATTACCCCTATGAAATATTTGCGGTATGAGCCAAACAATGAGAGCAAAAATGATAATCATCATGAGTGCAACACCCATGCGGATGAAATCAAAATTGGTTGAATCTTGTGGAAAGAAAAAAGCAGCGATAAATCCCGCGCAATCAAGAATAGCCTGCGCAACCGCACGTAACATTTTTGCCTCCAATTACTACCGCAAATATGTTTGCGGTACCATTCAGGTTAACTTAGAACAACTTTATATATTATTACTCGCATTGCAAACATCAAAAATATATTTACAACTAATAGTTGAATAGCTTTATTGAATTTGGAAGAGATTTTTTGATAGCGTTATGATGTTGAGACGAGATTAAGCTGCATGACAAAAATTCTTCAGGCTATATAAATTCACATTCTCCAATATGATGATTTTGAATATAATTGACATCTAAAAACCGTTATCAGCGTTTGATAGTATGTCCTTTTGTCGACAATTTTTGAAAAATTTATGTTTTTCAGACATTTAAAATTCCACTTTTTACAGAAGCAGAAACGTCATTTATCTGATTTTGTCTTTTCCGAAGCTGCCTCATGCAAAAAAACGCAGTTGGAGATGCTGCTCATATAATTTGATTATGGCTCTAGGCTTTTTGCACGAATGCACTTGTTCAATTTTAGCTATCAGCAATAAAATGATGGCTGCGACATTTGTTCGCGCCTAGGAATTACTAAAATAGGCAAAAAATAGAGATAGATGTTTTGGAATGCACTGAAATGCGAGAATCAGTTGCTTAACTTGTGATAAGTTTTTTGGCTTAGCGGTGGGGAATAGTTGTTTTATTGGCGTATAAATAAAATATCCAAATACTCAGAATATGTCCCGCCAATATATTTCACGATATCAAATAAAAACCCCCGATTTCTCGGAGGTTTAATAGCTAGAAGTTGTTATGAAATATAACAGACTGTTATCGATTATGCTTTGTTTGCGCGTGGCGAAATCAGATTACGTGCAATAAGAAGTTCTGCAATCTGAACAGCATTGAGCGCAGCACCTTTACGAAGATTGTCAGCAACAACCCAAAATGCCAAACCATTTTCGACTGTAATGTCTTCACGGATACGGCTGACGAAAGTATCATCTTCACCAGCACATTCGTACGGTGTCATATAGCCGCCGTCTTCATGCTTATCGACAACTTGGCAACCAGGTGCATTGCGCAAAATTTCACGCGCTTCATCGGCCGTGATTGGTTTTTCAAATTCCACGTTTACAGCTTCACCATGACCAATGAAAACAGGAACACGAACAGCTGTTGCTGATAATTTGATTTTTGGATCAAGCATTTTCTTGGTTTCGGCAACCATTTTCCATTCTTCTTTGGTGTAGCCGTCTTCCATGAAAACATCGATATGAGGAATGACATTAAAGGCAATTCTTTTGGTGAATTTCTTGATAGAAATAGGGTCTGCTACGAAAACAGCCCGCGATTGTTCAAACAGTTCATCCATGCCAGCTTTACCGGCGCCAGATACAGATTGATATGTTGAAACTACAACCCGCTTGATCGTTGCTGCGTCATGTAAAGGCTTTAAAGCAACAAGCAGCTGTGCTGTAGAACAATTAGGATTGGCAATAATGTTGCGTTGCTTAAATCCTGTAATTGCATCAGGATTAACTTCTGGAACGATAAGAGGGACATCAGCATCGTAACGCCAAGCGGACGAGTTATCAATGACCACGCAACCGGCAGCACCGATTTTGGGTGCCCACTCTTTTGCAACACTACCACCTGCCGACATAAGGCAAATATCTGTGTCTGAGAAATCGTAATTATCAAGAACTTTGACTTTGAGTGTCTTATCGCCATAGGAAACTTCAGTTCCCAAAGAACGGCGTGATGCGAGAGGAACAACTTCATCAGCAGGAAAACCACGTTCTTCAAGAATGTTCAGCATCTCACGGCCGACATTACCAGTGGCACCTGCAACAGCAACCTTAAAACCCATTTATGTAACTCCTGTCTCTCTCCAGTTATTGAAGAAGCCCGGCGGCCGTCAGGCTTTCTTCCCCGGGCCGTACCCGGGAGAGAGCAGGTTGGCCAAGGGACATCAGATAATTTTCTTTGTCGTTTTTTTGTGGCCAATAATTGTCAAGGATAGGCGTGCAAAATTATAGTCACTGTCGTGACGGCATAACCTTTGCACTGAAAATGAATGAATATCCATTATACACTCCTTGAATAGGATTGTTTTACCGTATTTTACACTACTGTCAAGAAACACCACACAAATGAACAAATAAAGTATTGTTGACACGAAAAATCATTTGTTGCGCTAGTAAAACACTGCAGTTGCGTTGTTTGTTAAAAGCTCAAATCGGTACGTTTCACAAAACAAAAAAGCGGTGTTTTATAGAACATCGCTTTTCATAAAAATTATTGGTTGTGTGAAATGTTAGATAGCTGTTCTCTTTAATTTTTCTAAAATTGCATCGCCCATTTCGCTGGTAGAAACTTTTTTCATACCATCGGAATAAATATCAGCTGTACGAATTCCGTCATCCAAGACACCGGCAATGGCTTTTTCTAAGCGGTCTGCTTCAGCAGACATCAAGAACGAATAGCGCAAGCACATTGCTAATGAAGCAATCATTGCGATTGGGTTTGCAATGCCTTTACCAGCAATGTCTGGGGCGGAACCATGGACAGGTTCATACAAGGCGCGACGTTTACCTGTTTTACGATCTTCTGCGCCAAGCGAGGCTGATGGCAACATTCCAAGCGAACCAGTAAGCATTGCTGCAATATCAGAGAAAATATCGCCGAACAGATTATCGGTCACTATAACATCGAATTGTTTTGGCGCCCGAACAAGTTGCATACCACCAGAATCAGCGAGCATATGTTCCAATGTGACATCGGAATAGCTTTTGTCATGCACTTTTGTGACAACCTCATTCCATAGAATGCCAGTCTTCATCACATTATGCTTTTCAAATGACGTAACCTTATTATTACGTGTCCGTGCGAGATCGAATGCAACCTCTGCTATCCGTTGAATTTCATAAGTATCATAGATTTGTGTATCAATAGCGCGTTTTTGCCCATTGTCTAAATCGATGATTTCTTTAGGTTCACCAAAATAGATGCCACCAGTCAATTCGCGTACGATAAGAATATCAAGACCTTCTACCAGTTCTGGCTTCAATGAAGATGCTGATGCTAGGGAAGAATAACAAATTGCAGGACGGAGATTGGCAAAAAGCCCTAAGTCCTTGCGCAACCTCAATAATCCGGCTTCTGGTCTGACTTCATATGGAACATTTGCCCATTTAGGACCACCAACGGCGCCGAAAAGTACTGCGTCTGCAGCCATGGCTCTGGCCATATCGTCGTCTGAAATTGCTTTACCATATGCATCATAGGCAGCTCCGCCGACAAGCCCTTCCTCGCATTCAAAGTCGAGTCCGAGTTCTTTGTTCATATAAGAAATTAGCTTCCGCACTTCTGCCATTGCTTCTACACCGATGCCATCACCGGGGAGAAGAAAGAGTTTTCTTGACGCCATAACTATTCCGCCCTCTGTATAAATAGTGTGAGTGTTCGTTTTATCTATTTTATTGAAACGCTCACATGAGAAAAACAATCGCTTTCCATATTGGAATAATTGCGATCATAAATGCGTTATAGCACGCTATTCGTAAAGCGAAACACTCAATATTAAAATTATATTTCGTTTGTATCCAGTTGTCGGGCTTCTGACGCCAACATAATAGGAATGCCATCACGGATAGGAAAAGCCAATTGTGCTTTTTCAGATATTAGTTCTTGATGCATTTCATCATAACGCAAGGGGCCACCAGTAACGGGGCAGACCAACAGTTCCAACATTTTGGGATCGGTGGCATATTTGACCATAATTGGTGCCTTATTAATTCAAGGATGGCTTTTCTTCATTATCGGCAAACATTAGCGCACGTTCTGTCAGAGCAATTAATGTTTGTGCGCGTGTGAACGTATCTTCGGCTTCAAGCAAAGCCTGTTTTTCCGCGATGCCAAAGGGGGCGACGATAGAAAGAGCATTAACAAGTGTTGTGGTTGGAGCTTGCATAATGCTTCCCCAATCAGCTTCCATTTCATGGGCTTCAAGAAAACTCTCAAAAGTATTGAGCAGACTTTCACGATCGACGCGACCATCGTCTTTTTGTGCAACAAGATCTTTTTCAAAGGGCTGTATTTTTGCGATACGATAAGGCTTATCTGTGGCGCATTCTTCGACAAATGTAAAACGACATATGCCTTGCAGTCCTATCGTAAGCCTGCCATCACCCGTTTCACTATAATTTGTTATACGTCCCAAGCAGCCAATTTTGAACAATTCAGGTTTTTTATCACCCTGAGCCTCAGGGAGAGGCTGTATAATGCCGATAATACGATTACCCTTCATTGTGTCTTCAACCATTTCTAGGTAACGCTCCTCAAATACATTGAGTGGCAGATAACCATTTGGCAATAGTAGGACACCTTCAAGCGGAAACAATGCAACCTCACCTGGCAAGTCCGTTAATTTAGTGTAATGTGCATTTCCGGCTTTCATCATTTTTATCCATAAGAAACATGAAGCGTTAACGGAATAATTAACGCTTCACGAAATAAGCTCAACTTTTTCTTCAAGAAAATAGTAAAGACGATAATTTACGACGTGATGCTTGTGTGGCAGGATCCATTGCGCCCCAAGCATCGAAGAATTGCAATAATTGTTTTCTTGCACCATCGTCATTCCATGCACGATCGGCTTTCATAATTGCAAGAAGCAAATCGGCAGCCTCATCCCGTTTGCCCTCTGCATTGCGGATCAAAGCCAAATCGAATTGTGCCTGATAATCTTTCGGATTGTCTTGAATACGTTTGGCAAGTGCTAGCGGATCCCCCAATTTTGCGGTTTCTTCTTTTAAGGTAATTTGCGCTTCTATTTTTCGTAAAAGTGGGTCATCCTTTTTGCCATCAGGTGCTGTTGCCAAAATTGCCTTGGCTTGCTCGATTTCACCATTTGCCAGCATAAGATCGGCAAAACCGGCAATTGCCGCGATATTATCGGGTGCTTCTTGTAGCACTTGTGCATAAAGGTTTGCAGCCCCTGTAACATCACCGCTATCTCGCAATTGCTTGGCTGTTTCGAGAGCCTCTTCAATGGCTACCTCTTTTTCGCCACCAGTTAGTTTGGCAACAAACTTTTTAACTTCGCTTTCAGGCTGTGCGCCCATGAAGCCATCAACTGGTCGCCCATCAACAAAGGCGATAACCGCAGGAACGGATCTAATCCCTAATTGACCAGGAATTGCCGGATGTTTATCAATATCCATTTTCACAAGTTTTACAGCGCCTTTGGCGGCTGTAACAACTTTTTCAAGAACGGGGCCGAGTTGTTTGCATGGGCCACACCATGTCGCCCAAAAATCCACCAAAACAGGCTGTTTTTTCGACTCTAGCAAAACATCCTTTTGAAAGTCGGCTGTCGTTGTATCTTTTATAACGGCACCTGCAGCATTTTGACTGTTAGGATCAAGATTGGTCTGATTGGGTGACGCAGCAAATGGATTATCGCTCATAATAATGAAGTCCTATCTCGGCGAAATTGGTTATTTATTGGCATAACAGTCGTATTTTTCTTATCCGATTTCAAGCCTCAACCTCTGAAACCTGAATAATGTGAGGTTCATGGTTGGTTGCGCGAACAAACTTGATAAGATCATCGCGGTTAATCGATGTTGTTGCTTCATTGGTCATAGGGTGACAATTTATAATGGAGTTTTCCATCAAAGCTTTATCCAATATCATTGTGACATGCTGCTCAGTATCGTTAAGAAGACCGAAGACACTGACTGCTCCAGGATAAAGCCCGAGATATTCGGCAAGCTTTTCAGGACTACCAAAAGAAAGTCGTCCCGATGCAGCAATTTTTTCATGGAGATGTTTTAAATCAAGGATAGCATATGACCCCAAAGTGACTAGAAAATAATGTCCCTTTTTATCTTTCAAAAATAGATTTTTTGTATGCGCGCCCGGAATATTTTCTTTTATATCCCGACCTTCTTCCACATGGAACACGGCTTTATGCGTAAAAGTTTCTACGCTAATTCCCAAATTATCCAAAAATTCCAGTAATTGTTGTTTTCCAGCTTGCATTTCTTCCTCAATGCGTTGTCTTCCATTGTATAATATTCCATGATTATAACTTCTAATAAGGACTTTGTATCATGACAACAACTCTATGGGTGGCATTAGGCGGTGCAATAGGCAGTGTTGCCCGCTATTGGCTAGGGCTTGCGCTGGCCTGTATCAGTCGAAATTTCCCATGGGGTACAATTACAATTAATGTGTTGGGATCATTTATCATTGCGCTTGTTGGCATGATTAGTGTGTCTCATGCACGCTATCCACTTTCCGAGAATATCCGCATTTTCATTATGGTTGGTCTTTGTGGTGGATTTACTACTTTTTCGTCGTTCAGTCTGCAAACTTTCGAACTCTTGCGAAAAGGTGCGATTGCACAGTCATTATTGAATATTCTATTGTCTGTTACATTATGTCTTTGCGCCACGGCTATCGGTTTTTATGTTGCGCAAAAATTGAACACAAATATAAACGTCGTCAGTACGATAATAGATAAAAAATAAATTGCTTGTTAGCGAACACATTTAGCAGATGACTTCATTTTCAAGATAAGTTAGAACAGCTCTTATGTCAGGGAGGAACAATATATGTACTTTCCGTTTTTTTGCGGGAGAGTGTGAAAACACAATCTACCGTGTTTTGGCCGCCGAAGGGGAAAACTGCCCGTAATCTCTCAGGCACAAAGAACCGTAAAAAAATATGGCAGCTCTGGAAAGTCGGGGAACACCCCGCGCCGAAGGTGTAAGTGGGAAGATAGTATTCCTACGAGTCTCTCAGGCTTTAGACAGAGGGGTGTGAGATAGATGCATAGTGCTTCTATTGACGCAACCTCGGAGTTATTATGGGCAGCTCTTCTGAAAATTTAAAAACTCTTCCCCTCTATCATATGCATGAAAAAGCAGGCGCTAAATTTGGCGGGTTTGCTGGTTGGAATATGCCTCTTACCTATCCATTAGGGGTTATGAAAGAACATTTGCATACACGTGCACATGCCGGTCTTTTTGATATTTCACATATGAAACTCATTTTGGTGGAAGGTGTTCAAGCTGGCGAATTTCTATCCAAAGCTCTGCCACTTGATGCCTATGCACTCAATATTGGGCAAAGCCGCTACAATTATTTATTGAATGAAAATGCTGGTATTCTTGATGACCTTATTGTGACACGACTGGGTGAGGCGCGGTTTATGGTGGTTGCCAATGCCGGAAATGCCGTTGCAGACATTGCAGAACTCAAAAACAGAATGCAGGGCTTCAATTGTACACTTGAGCCGCTTGATCGTGTCTTTTTTGCATTGCAGGGGCCAGAAGCTGTCGATGTTGTTGCAAAAGCCGGTCTTGCCGGTAGCGACTTAAAATTCATGCATGGTTTTGAACCAAAAGAAAATTGGTTCATGACACGCTCGGGATATACTGGTGAAGATGGATTTGAAATTGCTGTTCCTGTTGAAGATGCAGAAGCACTGGCAACGAAGCTTTTAAGCGATCCCCGTGTTAGCTGGATTGGACTTGCAGCACGCGATAGCTTGCGTTTGGAAGCAGGTCTTTGCTTGCATGGAAACGATATTACGGTTGATACCAATCCGGTAGAAGCAGCCATTACGTGGGCGGTAACAAAATCGGTTAGGGAAAAAGCAGATTTTATTGGCGCCAAAGCCTTATTGGATTGCTTAAAAAATGGCGTAAGTAGGCGCCGTGTCGGATTAAAGCCAGAAACACGCCAGCCTGTGCGTGCGGGTGCCGACATTTTTGATGAGCAAGGCAAGTTGGTTGGCAAAGTTACGTCAGGTGGATTTGGTCCTTCTTTTGATGGTCCCGTTGCCATGGGATATGTTGCAATGGACTTGGCACAACCTGGAACAAAACTCATAACAGAAGTGCGTGGGAAAAAGATCGATCTTACCGTGCATTCTCTGCCATTTGTTGAACATCGTTATTTTAAAGGATAATTCATATGACTAAATTGTATTTTACTGAAGATCACGAGTGGATCAGCCTCGATGGTGATGTTGCAACGGTTGGTATTACCAATCATGCTCAAGAACAGCTTGGCGATCTCGTATTTGTGGAATTGCCTGAAGTTGGCAGCACAGTTGCTAAAGGTGATGCTGCGGCGGTTGTGGAATCTGTTAAAGCGGCTTCTGACGTCTATTCTCCAGTTGATGGAACTATAACAGAAGTGAACGAAGCACTTACTTCTGATCCTGCTATGGTTAACCAGAAAGCAGAAAAAGAAGGTTGGCTCTGGAAAATGAAACTTTCTGACGCCAGCCAACTCGACGGATTAATGTCTGCCGCTGATTATAAAGCCATGATTGGATAAAATATATGCAGGAACTTCCGTTTTCATCACGTCATATTGGAGCACGCCCTGATGAGGCCAAGGAAATGCTCCACGCATTGAATGTAGCTTCATTGGAAGCTTTGGTTGACGAGGCGGTGCCACAATCAATTCGTCTTAATCGGGCTCTGAATTTGCCAGCGGCTGCAACAGAAGCGGTCGCACTGCACGAATTACACCAGATAATTGAGCAGAACCGTGTTCGCAAAAGCTTTATTGGGCAGGGGTACCATGGAACTTTTGTTCCATCGGTTATCTTGCGGAATATGTTTGAAAATCCGGCATGGTATACCGCTTACACACCTTATCAGGCGGAAATCAGTCAAGGTCGGTTGGAAATGCTTTTCAATTTCCAAACCTTGGTTGCGGAATTGACAGGTTTGCCAGTTGCGGCGGCTTCTCTTCTTGATGAAGCGACAGCATTGGCTGAAGCAAATGCGGTTGCGGTGCGGTTTGCCCGTAATAAAAAACTAGCAATCTCCATTATTGGAGAGCTCCATCCGCAGACACTATCTGTTGCATTGACACGTGCTGAAACGCAAGGTTTTCAAGTTGAAGTCAATAAAGACATTACAACAGACACAGCAGCAATTGTGTTACCATGGCCAGATACACAAGGAAGATTTATCGATCATAGTGACGCTATTAAGCAGGCAAAAGCTGTTGGTGCGCTGGTAATCGTCGTTGCTGATCCACTTGCTTTAACAATTATGGAAGCACCTGCAAAATGGGGTGCGGATATGGTTGTTGGTTCCATGCAACGCTATGGTGTTCCCATGGGCTTTGGTGGTCCTCATGCCGGTTATCTTGCCGCAAGTGAAGCCCTGACACGCCTCATTCCAGGTCGTATTGTTGGACAATCCATTGATACACATGGTCGTGTTAGTTTTCGTTTGGCATTGCAAACGCGTGAGCAGCACATACGCCGCGACAAAGCAACATCCAATATTTGTACAGCGCAAGCTTTGCTTGCCAATATGTCGACAGCTTTTGCAATTTGGCATGGCCCTCAGGGTTTGCAGGCCATAGCTAACCGCGTTCATGATTTGGCTTGTCGCTTTGGGGATAGCGTTAAAGAAGCTGGGTTTTCGCTGACGGGTGAGAACTATTTTGATTGTGTTACTGTAACCGTTAAAGGAAATGCGCAACAAATTGCTCAAGAAGCTGAAAAGGGTGGCCGTTTCATTCGGGTGATCGATGATAATACTTTATCCATCAACTTTGACGAGTTATCAACCGAAGAAGATGCCAGTGCTCTTGCTGCACTGTTTGGTGCCAAACTTATAAGTAAGGCAACAACAAAACTTCTTGGCAATGGTCGTGATGCATCATTCCTTAGTCAGCCATTTTTCCATGCTGTACACTCCGAAACAGAGATGATGCGCTTCTTGCGCCGTTTGGCTGATAAGGATCTGGCGCTTGATAGAGCAATGATACCACTTGGTTCCTGTACAATGAAATTGAATGCAGCAGCCGAGATGATGCCATTAAGCTGGCCAAAAGTTGCCAATATGCATCCTTTTGCGCCTGCAAGTTACAGTGCTGGCTATCATGAAATGATTCATCAGTTGCATGATTGGCTTTGTGAAATCACTGGATTTAGTGCTGTTTCTTTCCAGCCTAATTCAGGCGCGCAAGGTGAATATACTGGGCTTTTGGCAATTCGTCGGTATCATGAGTCAAAAGGACAGAAACATCGTAATATTTGCCTTATTCCTGCCTCGGCACATGGAACCAATCCTGCTTCAGCGCATATGGCAGGTATGGAAGTTGTCGTTGTCAATTGTCTTGGTGATGGCGATGTTGATGTTGCCGATCTGAAAGCTAAAGCCGAGCAGCATAAAGACCATTTGGCCGCTTTGATGATTACATATCCTTCTACCCATGGTGTGTATGAAGAAAGCATCAAAGAGATATGTGATATTATCCATGCAAATGGTGGGCAGGTTTATTTTGATGGTGCCAATCTAAACGCGCTTGTGGCTTTGGCACGTCCGGCAGATGTCGGGGCCGATGTTTGCCATATGAACCTACACAAAACATTTGCTATTCCTCATGGTGGTGGTGGCCCGGGTGTTGGGCCGATAGGTGTCGCCAAGCATTTGCAGCCATTTGTACCGGGACATAATATTTTCTCAACAAGTCATGCTGTTTCTGCTGCACCATATGGAAGTGCGTCCATTCTGGTTATTACTTGGATGTATATTCGCATGATGGGGCCAGATGGCCTGAAATTGGCAACAGAAAATGCCATATTGAATGCGAACTATATCGCACAGCGTTTGTCGCAAGCATATCCAATTCTCTATAAGGGTAAAAAAGGACGCGTTGCACATGAGTGTATTGTTGATACACGCGTGCTGAAGGATAAATTTGGTATCACGGTTGATGATATTGCTAAACGGTTGATTGATTACGGTTTCCATGCTCCGACCATGTCATTTCCTGTTCCAGGAACATTGATGATCGAGCCGACCGAGTCGGAGCCTAAATCCGAGATTGATCGTTTGTGTGACGCTTTACTTTCAATTGCTGAAGAGGCAGAAAAAGTAGGAAATGGTGTATGGCCTAAGGATGATAATCCGCTGGTCAATGCACCACACACATTGGCAGATACGTTAAATGATGCTTGGGCTCATGCATATTCAAGACAAATTGCGGCACTGCCTGATCCGCAACAGGATCCTGCAAACAAATATTGGCCGCCAGTATCGAGAATTGACAATGTGAGCGGGGACAGAAACTTGATCTGTTCATGCCCACCACTTTCGAATTATCGTTAGATTTTATAAGATAAAGAGACCGGCGAAAGCCGGTCTTTATTTTTGTTTGCTGTTTCAACTGACATAAATTTCATGAATCTAACAATCAATCGGTTTGCCATTTCGTAGATAGATACGTTTATAACGGTGGCCAAGAGATGTCAGAATTTCATACGCTATTGTGTTTGCATCTCGAGCAATATCGTCAAGAGACTGATTTTTTCCGATAATTTCAATCAAATCCCCTGATTTTGGTGCGTTTTCAGCAAGATCAGTTGCATCAATGGTGATTGAATCCATTGAGACACGTCCAACAATGGGCAAACGGTGATTGTTAAAATACACCGAACCTTTATTCCCTAATGAACGATGTAAACCATCAGCATAGCCGACAGAAATGGTTGTTATAATGCTTGGACGGTTGGTGATAAATGAACCACCATACCCTACTGCAGAACCGGCTTTTACATGGCGCGTTTGAATGACACGGGCATCAAGCGTCATTACCGGTTTAATTAAGGTAGGAGAGATATTGTCATGAGGCGCAACGCCATAAAGAGCAATTCCTGGCCGCACCATATCCAAATGAAAACTATGACCGAGAAAAATTCCACCAGATGCAGAAATTGCAACTTCACAAGAGGGAAGTTTAGCCAAAGCATTCTGTAAACGATTTAATTGTGAAGCATTTGCAGCACTCGACTGCTCGTCACTGAGAGCAAGATGGCTGATAATTAATTCTATGTTTGCGATTTTGAAAATAGAGGGATCAGCAATGAGTTTTTCAAGCTCATCTTGGTCAAGACCGAGGCGGCACATTCCCGTGTCAATTTGGATTATTGCCGGAAAACGTTGGGATTTTTCTTGACAAACTGATTTCCAATGACAGATAGCTTCCCAAGAATTAAGAACAGGTATAATTCCAGCTTCTGCTGCTAGTTTTTCAGTTCCTGTTTGAATGCCGTTCAACACTGCAATATTGGCATCTGATGGCACAACTTTTTTTAGCGCCAACGCTTCAATAAGTTGCGCCGCAAAATAAAACCGACAACCAGCCTCATAAAGTGTTTGGCATATTTTATTTCCTCCCAAACCATATGCATCAGCCTTTATAACGGCAGCACATTTCGTTGGTTTTACAAAGTTTGCCAGAGTTTTGTAATTCTCGGCAATTGCGTCGAGATCAATTGTTAAAATTCCACTATAGGTTAAAGCGTCTATCGAATTTGATAGTTCTGAAATATTCATGTCTTTATCCTGTTTGTACGCCAGACATATGCGTAGTTCTTATAGTTTGCTGTAAAAGTTATCACTACTCTTAAAAAGGGAAGATATGCAAATTTTGTGTTGAATTGATTATATCAGATGATGCGTATTTTCGTGTTTATATGTCTTAATGAGGCTATAGATACATTATGTGCAGTATTTTAATCACTCACTATAATGTTGCGATAGTGACGCCCTAGAAAAGTTATATAATATAATTTTTCGATATTCTTGGGAACTTATTGAAAATATAGAATAATATATTGTTTGTTTTTGTGTGATATTATTCATTATTAAAATATTTAAATTCTATATTATAGATATCTGAAAACTTTATAAGAATAAAATATGATATAGTTTTGGGTTATCAGGAGATATATAGTTCTTCCCAATAACCCAATCTGAATTCTACCGTTTTGGCTTAAATGGTCTATAATCATATAGCACATCGTGCGTAAGTTCTGAGATCTTACGTTTTCCGCATAGTGCCATTGTTGTATCCAGTTCCTGCCGAATAATTTCAAGTGCCTTAGTGACACCAGGTTTTCCCATGGCACCTAAACCATAAAGAAATGGGCGACCAATAAATGTACCCTTGGCACCTAAAGCCAGTGCTTTTAAAACATCTTGACCAGAGCGTATGCCACTGTCCAAATGTATCTCGATCTTGTCTCCCACGGCATCAACAATTTCTGGCAGAACAGAAATTGTTGAAGGCGCGCCGTCGAGTTGTCGCCCACCATGATTGGATACGATGATAGCATCGGCACCCGTTTTGGTTGCCATTTTGGCATCTTCAACATCAAGAATACCCTTGAGGATCAGCTTGCCACCCCAAATTTTCTTGATCCATTCCACATCGTCCCAATTTAGTTTCGGGTCAAACTGGGAAGCAGTCCATAGGCTTAAGGACGACAGATCTGTAACATTTTTTGCGTGACCGGCAATATTACGAAATGTCCGTCTGTTGGTTTGCAACATTTGCATACACCACAATGGGCAGGTCATCATTTGCCATAAATTTTTCAAGGTAAACTTTGGTGGGGCGGATAAATTATTGCGAAGATCTTTATGTCTTTGTCCCAAAATTTGTAGGTCAAGTGTCAGTACTAACGCACCACATTTGGCGGCTTTGGCACGATTGATTAGATCAGCGATAAAATCACGATCTTTCATGACATAAAGTTGAAACCAGAATGGTTTTTTGGTGACAGATGCAACATCTTCAATAGAGCAAATACTCATTGTTGAAAGCGTAAATGGAACACCAAACTCTTCCGCGGCTTGAGCAGCCAGCATCTCACCATTAGCGTGTTGCATACCAGTTAGACCTGTTGGTGACAAAGCAACAGGCATAGCAACTTTCTGGCCAATCATTTCACTTTCAAGCGATCTGTTGGTCATATCGACCAAGACACGCTGGCGTAATTTTATTTTTTTGAAGTCTTCTTCATTGGCGTGGTAGGTGCCTTCTGTCCATGCTCCAGAATCCGCATAATCAAAAAACATTTTTGGTACACGTCTTTTGGCAATCTTTTTAAGATCATTGATCTCAAGTATCTTCGACATATCTTGCCTCATAAAATGCTGTAATATGTAATTGTGTAGTATCCTATTGTAATAATAAAAAGCGTTTTGTTTGTATTGTACGAAAATGTTACCAAATTATCCTGATAATTCAGGGATTTATATAATTAAAATAATTCTCAATTCGTATAAAATTATTTGTTTTAATTCTGGCAATGGTTACATTTTGCTAAATCTTCAAGAATAGGACAATCTGGTCTATCATCACCATGGCAATGTTGAACCAGATGGTTGAGTGTATCAACCATAATTTGCAGTGAGGCCATTTTATCTTGTAAAATTTTTATATGGGAAATTGCCAGTTTCTTAACTTCGCTTGATGCTCGTCCGTGATCTTTCCATAATTCTAGCAATAAGCGGATATCATCAATCGAAAACCCGAGAACCCGAGACCGTTTGATAAAATGAAGTGTTGCAATATCGTCTGCGCTATATAAGCGGTATCCGCTGTCGCTACGGTGGGCGGGTTTGGTTAAACCAATTTCTTCATAATGCCGGATCATTTTGGCTGTTAGTCCGGTTTCTTTCGCTGCTTCACCGATATTCATTTGCAATATCCTGATACTTCATCATTTTGAACGATGCGTTCTCCATGAATAAGTGAGTTTTATAATAAGCGTCAATAAACATCTGTGAAATTGCATTGAGAGAATGTGATAGATGATGGCAAATGTCGGTAAAGTGCGGTTCAAATGCCATAATCTGATATTGTTTGGTGGATAAGGCGTGAAGTAATGGAAACATACTTGACCTTTCTTCAGTGGTACTCAACTAAACACATCAATAAATATGCCTTATCCCTTTTCATTTATCAGCCTACAGACCGGAGACCGCCAATGACAACGACACCGTCACCGAGCAAATCGGATGATCTGGTTTATGAGATCAATTCCCACCCAAGGCCGTTAATCGCCTTTTTGGCGGCCTTGCAGCATTTGCTTGCAATTATCGTTCCGATCATAACCCCGGGATTTATTATTTGTAGTGCGGCAGGTGTTAAGCCCGAAGATATGGCTATGGTTTTATCCATGTCTCTGGTGATTTCAGGAATTGCAACATTTGTCCAATGCAAGAAAATTGGACCATTTGGGGCAGGGCTATTAATTGTTCAGGGAACAAGCTTCAATTTTGTAGGGCCATTGTCTGCCGGCTCTGCGGCAATGGTTGCAAGCGGAGTTCCACCACAGGAGGTCATGGCGGCTATTTTTGGTGTTGTAATGGTGGGGTCATTTATTGAAATGTCTGTTTCCAGAATTCTGCCATTTATCAGCCGTATGATTACACCGCTTGTGACTGGAATTGTGGTTTTATTGATTGGTCTTACACTTATAAAAGAAGGCCTTATCAGTATGGGCGGCGGTTATGGATCTATGGGTCCTAATGGCGATTTTGCTAGCCTGCAGAACTTGGCTTTGTCATGCACTGTATTTGCACTGATTATTATTTTTAATCGTGTAAGTATTACATGGGTTAAATCCAGTGCAATTATTCTTGCTCTTGCTGTTGGCTATATTATGGCTGGCATGATGGGACGGCTTGATTTTTCCGGCTTTGAACACTCGTCTTTTTTCTCGCTGCCAAGTCCTATGCACTTTGGGTTATCTTTTTCATGGTCGCTGTTTATCCCACTGATTATTATTTATCTCGTAACATCGTTGGAAGCAGTAGGAGATATTACTGCAACCAGTAAAATTTCCGGACAAGCTGTGTCTGGTCCCGTATGGATGAAGCGCATAAAAGGCGGCGTGTTGGTTAATGGTGCCAATTCGCTACTCGCTGGTTTTTTCAACACATTTCCAAGCTCTGTTTTTGCGCAAAATAACGGGATTATTCAGCTAACAGGAATAGCCAGTCGTTACATAGGGCTCTGGATAGCGGGTATATTAATTGTTGTTGGTCTTTTTCCAAAGATTGCAGCGCTCATTCAAGCTATGCCAGAACCTGTTTTGGGTGGTGCTGCCATGATTATGTTTGGTTCTGTTGCTGCTTCGGGCATTAACATTCTATCAGCAATCAAACTTGATCGCCGTGCATTGCTTATCATTGCAATTGCGCTTGCCGTTGGGGTAGGTGTGCCACAAGTGCCTGCTTTTGTAAGCCATCTTCCAGTCTGGATTGCTGATATTATGAAATCAGGACTTGCTGCTGGAGGCATAACGGCAATTGTACTTAATCTTTTATTACCGGAAACCGAGCAGAATTAAGTTCAATTTTCAGAGTGAAGGCGCGCGCTGTATATGTTCAACAAACCAATGAAACATTTATAGTAGCGGCATAAAATACATTTGTTATCTATTATTTTATTTAAAAACAATCGGCATTTTATATTCGTAAAATGCCGATTGTTTTTTTATGTTTTTTAAAAATACTGTTAGAGTACTTGCTTCATAACGGCAATGAGAGCATCCTTTTGTGACATCTTTGTCAATTCGGCAATTATTCGCGTGAAATGCTCGGATTTGTTATGAGCATCAAGCGCCGTTTTGTCTTTCCACGTTTCAATGAATACAAAATGGCCTATCTCATTATCAACGGAAAATAATTCGTAAGAAATACAACCATTTTCCTTACGAGATTTTTCAACGATTTCCGAAAATAAAGCATCAGTCTTATTGACGAAATCAGGTTTGATAAAAAAATGCGCTACAATCTTGATCATCCGTTTTTCTCCATAGATTCTTGAATTGAGCCAAGCCCCCAGTCGAGAAGTTTGTTTGCTTGTTGTTGCGAAGCCGCTTCACTATAGCACCGCAATTCTGGCGCATTGCCAGAAAGTCGGAAATGTATAATGTCGCCATTATCAAAAATGACACGTAAACCATCAATAACATCCCAATGGGTAATATTGCCAAGAGGATGAAAAAAGTGAACGCGTGTGGCACCATCTTCCAGTTGTTTGAGAATGTGTTGAGCTTTTGCAACATCGATATTTTGTAACCGATTACTTGCCGTAAAGCGCTGCGGCAGGTTGGCTGACAAGCCCTGCACTGTGTTGCCATTAAGCTCTGCAAAACCCAACAAACACAAAATTGGTAACATTGCATCACGCGTTGGCAATTTTTGAAGTACACCACGATCTGTTACCAGATCATTGCCTAATAGAACGCCGCCATTGGCTTCAAACCCCACAACAGAACTATATCCGTCGGCATTTGCCTGTTTCATTGCCTCGATAACATAGGGTGAACCAACAGAACAGCGATAGACATGCTCGAATAATTGACATGTTTCAACCGCAGATGTTGATGTAACAGGGGTAACAACAGCATCAGCCGACAGGTATTTTGCTGTCAGTAGACCAACAACATCACCTTTTAGAAACACACCATCAGAGCCTGCGATCAAGGGGCGGTCAGCGTCGCCATCAGTTGAAACCAGCGCATAAAGATCATTCTGGATTGTCGCATTTAATGCAATTTCACGGTCAATATCTCGCAGGGCTTCCGTATCAACTGGCACAAAATGATTAGCTCTTTCAATGGTGACAACGTCAGCTCCTAATTGCTTTAAAACATCCACAATCAAATCACGGGCTACAGAGCTATGTTGGTACACACCAATTCTCAAATCTTCTAAAGCATTTGGCGGAAGTATATTGAGGCATCTGTCGCGGTAAGCTGATAATATTGTTGAATCAACTGGCGGCAATTCAACTTTTGAATTCGCTGTCTCTGTCGAAGCTTCTACAATTTCTGGCAGATGGTTTATAATTCCCAATTCGTCAAGTTTGGTAATTTCACCTTCAGGTCTATAAAATTTCAAACCATTGCGGTCTTCCGGAATATGACTTCCTGTTACCATTATAGCTGGCAATTTTTGGCTTTGGGCAGCGAGCGCCAATGCCGGTGTTGGCAACACACCTGCATTGATAACAGAAATGCCAATTGATTTGGCAGCTTCTATCACAGCTTGTGCAATTCTTGGGCTACTTGAACGTAAATCCAACCCGACTAATAATGTTGAGGTATTGGAAATTACGTCGTTTGCAATGAGATAATTAAGAAAACCGATCGTATATTTTTTGCAAATATCATTGGATAGCTCGTCAACAAGCCCACGTAAGCCACTGGTGCCAAATTTTACATTTGTTGTCATAATAATCGATAATCCTGAAATATAATCGGTAGTCCTGAAACGGATATTGCGCTTTATGCTGAGTTACCCTGAAAGCTAGTTATTTTTTAGACAGTATACAAGTTATCTTCGACACAGATTTGACGAAAACAAAATTGTCATTATAAATAAACCAAATACGTATTGGAAAATATTGGCAGATAGCCCAGAAATGGATTATATCATGTCTCAAATTATCAAGATTTATCTGCCGTCTATTTATTAAGGAAAATTTCAATGAGTGTGCCTGACGATAATGCATCCTCAAATGCATCTACCGAGTCATCATCTTTTCCCATTCCGCCAAATGTCTTTGCACTTACGGTGCAAGAAGTAAAACATTATACTGACAGGCTTTTTCGCTTTCGCCTCAACCGTCCGGAAAGTTTCCGTTTCCGTTCGGGTGAATTTGTCATGATCGGCCTGCCGAATGCAGAAAAACCAGTATTCAGAGCCTATTCAATAGCAAGCCCGTTTTGGGATGAAGAGTTGGAATTCTTTTCCATTAAGGTACCAAATGGTCCTTTGACAGAACATCTACAGAAAATCAAAGTGGGTGACACTGTCCTTATGCGGAAGAAATCCACCGGTACATTGGTTCTTGATGCTCTGTTGCCAGGCAAGCGACTTTATTTGCTATCAACGGGAACTGGTGTGGCACCATTTGCCAGCTTAATTCGTGATCCGGAAACATACGAAAAGTTTGAAGATGTTGTTCTTATCCAAACAACGCGTGAGGTCAACGAATTGAACTATGCGCGTGAATTGGTTGAGAATTTAAAAGCAGATCCGCTTATTGGAGAATTTTCTGAACAATTACAGTTTTATCCAATGACAACGCGCGAGCAATCAGCCCATATGGGGCGTATTACAGATACGATGCGTAGCGGTGATTTTTTTGAAAGAACAGGCTTACCTCGGATTAATTCGGAAACCGATCGGGTTATGATCTGTGGTTCCATGGCGATGCTGAAAGATTGTGCGGCCATGTGCGAAGAATTTGGTCTTGTCGAAGGTGCCAATAATGCACCAGCAACCTATGTGGTTGAGCGCGCATTCGTTGATTAATGCACACAAGATCAAGTTGAATTTTGGCTGTCTAATAGCTTTTGGCAGCCAAAATTATCTTTTAGGCAAAACAACAGGCAGAAAAGCGCGATTTAATTTTCTACGAAAATTTATTACTTATGCTGTTAATTGGGTTGCTTGCTGCGCTAAGGCTGTAATTGCTTCCCATTGATGCGATTGGACAAGGTTTTTGGGAGCAAGCCACGAACCGCCAATGCAAACAACATTTGGTAGATCTAACCATTGTTTTGCTGTTTGCTGTGTAATGCCACCAGTGGGGCAAAATTTGATATTGGCAAAGGGGGACGCTAGCGACTTAACAAAGTTGATGCCACCGGCCGCTTCTGCAGGAAAAAACTTCAAATATTCGTAGCCTTCTTCTAACGCGCCCATTAGTTCGCTGGGGGTTATTGCACCTGGTAAAAGCGGTATTTTGCTTTCTTCTGCAACATCAATTAATTCGCCCGTCAAACCTGGGCTTACGATAAATTTTGCACCTGCTGTTTCGGCAGCCTCAAAATGCTCACCATTCAATATGGTTCCAGCCCCAACAATTGCGTTAGGAACATCTTCCGATATGGCTTGAATTGCGTCTAGGGCAACAGGTGTCCGGAGCGTAATTTCAAGCGCCTTCAAACCACCATCTACCAGTGCACGAGCAAGAGGTACGGCATCGGATAATTTTTCAATTACCAAGACTGGTATGACGTTTTGCCCGAGTAAAATAGGCAACAGATGTTCGGTTTTTTGAGCCATAATCATATCTCCAGATAAGTCATTTTTACTATAAACTTTTCTCTGGCAACAGAAAAGAGCATTAAAAATATCGATATTTTTCACGTAGTTTGAAATTTTTCCATGAGCAGTCGTAAGCACGATATCGGTCAATATCTATCCAATATCTTCACCGTTTGATCGTTTGAAAATAGGTTTTTGGATCAACATCACTTGACATCAATAGCTTGTAAAACATCTTC
The DNA here is from genome assembly GCA_946478235.1 of uncultured Bartonella sp. Lineage (GTDB taxonomy): Bacteria > Pseudomonadota > Alphaproteobacteria > Rhizobiales > Rhizobiaceae > Bartonella. The sequence goes on along the minus strand of CAMLBF010000006.1, from coordinate 10,965 downwards.
GATGCGCTAGTTGAAATCAAGAGGCGGGCAGCAATAGAGGAAATGAAAATGCTTGATGCTAAGAAAATATTGACCAACCTTTTTCAATCGCACAATACCAGTGAGACTGATAGTCAAAATGCAAATGCAGCAAAACCTTCAACCACCAATTTTTCTGTTGGGGATCTTCTAGGAGGTTTATTCGGTGGAAATGAAAAGGGCAATATTTTAGAAGGGCTGATTAAAGGCGGTGGTTTGGCGGCTGTAGCCAGTGTTGCTTTTAATGCCATCAAGAATTTTCAGAATCAGGATGAATCTGCAAACAAAAAAATGGATTTAACAGATTTGGGGCAAACAGGTTCTGATCATAATGGTGATTTTGCTCTCACTCTCGTGCGCGCTATGATACAGGCTGCTAAAGCAGATGGCCATGTTGATGATAAAGAACGCAAATTGATCGGCAATAAAATTAACGAGTCAGGAATCGATCAAAAAACAGCAGAATTTTTGATGGAGGAATTGGAAAAGCCAGTTGATATTGACGCTCTGCTTAGCAACGTAAATACAGATGAACAGAAAACGGAAATCTATGTAGCATCGCGTATGACGCTCGATCCTAATAAACCAAAGAACCGTGAATATCTGGATAACCTTTTAGCGAAACTTAATTTGCCGGATTCACTAAAACGGCACATTGAAAACGCTATCAAAGAACAGGTCAGCTAAGTAGCCTGTGCTTTGCTGCTTGAGATTTCTCCAGTATCGGATGCATCTTAAAATCTCACTCAAATAGCCATCCATTTGAAACGTCAGATCATCAATTGAAGGTCAACTGGAAGTGTTAGGTGATGCGTGATGGTGTGTTAGAGCGTTTTAGTTTTGTCATAAGCTTTAAACCATTCGACCAGATAGTCGACAAGTAGCCTTACCTTTGCCGGAAGGTAACGACGGTGGGGGTAAACTGCATAAATTCCGCTGTTCTTTAGGGTAAATTCATCGAGAACAGATTGCAGTTTGCCTGTTTTCAACTCTTCTGCGGCGATAAAGTGGGGCATTTTGGCAAAGCCAATTCCAGCAATTGCGGCTGTTCTGGTAATAATGGGGCCGTTGGCTTCCATTGGACCAGAAATGGGAACACTGATGATTCGGTTGTTGCTATCAATAAATGTCCAATGATTAAAACTACGGTTATTGCGATCAACAAGGCAAGGCAAATGGCGTAAATCTTGCGGTTTATTGGGTATACCAACTTTTTCCAGTAACTCAGGCGACGCAACAATGACAGACGAAATATTTGTTAGTTTACGGGCAATGAGGGATGAATCTTCCAGATGAGTAATCCTGATTGCCAAGTCAAAACCCTCATTAACCAGATCAACAAAGCGGTCATCAAGATGAACGTCTAAGTGAATTTGCGGATGAAATTTTAGAAAATCAACAAGTGATTTTCCAATAGGCGCATCAGCAAATGTACGCGATGCACTAATCTTTATTTTCCCATGCGGTTTGTCATTGGATTGACTAATATTATCATTGAGATCATCAAGCTGTTTAAGGATTTCCAAGGCTTGTAAATAATAGTTATGACCGGCTTCTGTGAGGGACAACTGGCGCGTGGTGCGATTGAGCAATAAAACGCCAAGCTCATCTTCCAAATCACGAACCTGTTTGGATAACAATGCTTTTGATTGGTTGATTTTGCGTCCGGCTGCAGAAAAACCTTCAGCTTCAACGACCTCAACAAAAGCGCGCATGCGCGTTAAAAGACCCAAAGACTTAGTCCTTTCACAATTGGCAAAATATTATGGCTTATATGTTTTGCCCATTATTGAATAATATAGAAATAAAAATGTTGGGAGGGTAAAAAAAATATTGAAAGCAAATACAGTTGTGCTTATATCCCTCTTGCCCAAAGTCGCACGTGCCTGTGGGTGTCCGCCGGTTCTCGAATGGTGAGATAACCGGTACGGTACCTGGATCTAACCGCTCCAGTCATTCTTACGGCCAACCGAAAGAATGGGGACATCTTGAAGCAACGACGGTGCGGGCCTTTCTGGTGTCTTTCAACTGTCCAAAAGTTGAAATTACTGAAGAGGCACACCTCATTGCCTTCCGTGCGGATGCGGTTTTCGTATTTCCAATCAAAAGGCAGACAAAGCGGAGCAATGCGTTAGCGCGCTGTTCTATAGCCGCAAGTTTTGCAGAGTTTTTCCGGCACCTCCAATAACCGGATAAAATGAAGGTTGAATTTGCACTTTGTCCCTGGGCTTATCATGACGCAATGGTCATGACAGGCGAAGATGCGGGAAATAGTTTCCCAAGGAGAACCGTAATGGCAACACAACGTATTCGTGATTTTCTGGCAACACGCCGCCCAGAAGGGCCATGCATGATTTTAGATCTTGATGTTGTGCGGGAAAATTATGAAGGCTTTGAAAAAGCACTTCCTCAATCGCGTATTTTTTATGCTGTAAAGGCAAATCCGGCACCGGAAATTTTGCGTTTACTGGTATCTCTTGGTTCGTCATTTGATACGGCAACAGTGGCCGAAATAGAAATGGCACTGAATGCCGGAGCAACGCCTGACCGTATTTCTTTTGGTAATACCATTAAGAAAGAACGTGATATTGCACGTGCCTACGAGCTTGGCATTATGTTATATGCCGTTGATAGCGTGGAAGAAGTAGAAAAAATCGCAAGAGCAGCACCAGGTGCACGCGTTTTTTGCCGTGTATTAACAGACGGAGAAGGTGCAGAGTGGCCTCTTTCTCGTAAATTTGGCTGTGTCCCTGATATGGCTGTTAATGTTTTGCGCCGTGCGCATGAACTTGGGTTAAATGCTTATGGCGTATCATTTCACGTTGGCTCACAACAAACAGATCTGGCAGCGTGGGATAGAGCTTTGGCCGACGCTTCACAAGTGTTTCAAACATTGGCTAAGGAAGGCATTATTCTTAAGCTTGTTAATATGGGTGGTGGTTTTCCAACACGGTATTTGAAAGATGTTCCTTCAGCCCAAGCTTATGGCTTAGCGATTTTTGATTCTTTGAGTAAGCATTTCGGCAATCATCTACCAGAAACAATCATTGAACCGGGTAGGGGAATGGTTGGTAATGCTGGTGTTATCCGCACTGAAGTTGTGTTGATATCTAAAAAATCAGAGGACGACCAATTGCGTTGGGTTTATCTTGATGTTGGAAAATTTAACGGTTTAGCCGAAACAATGGATGAAGCTATCCGTTATCCAATTGAAACGCCACACGACCATGACGAAATGGGTCCCTGTGTACTTGCTGGTCCTACATGTGATTCTGCTGACGTTATGTATGAGAAAACACCGTACCCGCTACCATTATCGTTGACAGTTGGTGATGAACTCCTAATCCATGGCACTGGTGCTTACACAACAACATATGCATCAGTAGCATTTAATGGTTTTGAACCTATCCGTTCTTATGTCATCTGATATAGAAAACAATTTATAAAATGACAAAGGCTCACATATTATGATTGTGAGCCTTTATTTTTATTTGGTAATGAATCTGAAAGTGATAATTCACGATACATTATGTTGATAAGCTATGCTCTTTTCAACGTATCAGTATCGAGTGAACGTTTTACCGTTATTTTTTACGGTTCATTTTTCCGACAATAGCAGCATTCAAAATGGATAGTGCTATCTTTTTGGTAAATCTTACCGGATTTTCATCTGCTGCTGGGTCTTCAATCGCCAAACTATCAATAAGGGCTTTGTCTTTTGCTTTAACCTTTTGATCCTTGATTAAACCAGACAGTTTTGTAGGCACACCAACGGCTTTTCGTAAATTAAGGATTTCACGGGCAAATCCGTTAAAACCACCTTTGATATTGAGCCTATCGGCCAAAATATCGATTCGGTTATTAATAACAGACTGATTCGATGCCAAAACATAAGGTAATAGGACGCCTGCAGTCATTCCAAAATGGGTGCGGTAGCGGTTACATATAGAATTGGCAAGTGCAGTGGTTGCACCCAACCCCTTTGTTGCTGCCAATGCACCCGATATTGATGCTGTTAGAAGTGCTATTTGGGCATTTTCATCAGTAGGTTGTGCAACTGCTTTCGGTAAATTGGCAAATATGCATTTTATTGTTTCGACAGCCAAAGCATCTGCAACAGGGTTAAAGAACGGTGAGCACCAACTGTCTATTGCATGGACAAGTGCATTCATGCCTGCGCCAGCTATAAGTTCAGGCGTTGCTGAGGCCATCAATTGTGGATCGCCAATAACCAATGTTGGGCAAAGGCGTTTATCATAAACGGTATGCCCATTTTTATCAGCCGACTCAGCAAAATAGGCACTTTCATCAACTTCAGCTCCGCTACCAGCCAATGTTGGTATAGCGATCACTGGAGGCAGAAGCGCATCTTTGGGTGGAATTATAAGCTCTTCAGAGTTGCTCTGGCTGAAAAGGGAAACCAATTTCGCAAGATCTATTGTTGAACCGCCACCAAACGCCAATATGCCATTAAAACCGCCACTACGATAAAGTCGAATGGCAAGACCTAACGTTTTTTTATCGGGTACACCGTCAAGAGCAGAAAATACACCAAATGCACATTGCGATTTATCGACCCGCCGCAATAATTTTTTCAACGGTGTAGAAGAACTCAATCCTCTATCGGTAATAATCATGACAGACGTGATACTGGCGTTTTGAAGATGATTCTCCAAAGCACTCAAACGTTTATTACCCAGTAAAATATTTGTCGGAAATGTCCAATCGGCGGTCAATGTCATTGTATTCATAATTTTAGCTATAAGCGAAAAGAGCTTAAAAGCAAGAATTTAACAATAAAACACTTAGTAATTTATCGTTTAGTGACCACCTGTTGCGCTACCAGACATTATTTTTGGTTTTTTAACTGCCCACACAAGTAATGTTAGTACAAGGAAAAGCATTGTTAAAATAAAAAATGCGTCGATGAACGCCATGACCGTCGCTTCTTGATGGACAATATTGTAAAGCTGTAGCAATGCCCCTTTTTTGGCACTGATGCCAGCGGAACCCAATTGGTTTTCCAATGCTGCCAAGAGATCCATTACCTGATGATTGCCCCATTGGACGCTTTCAGCCAATCTTTCATAATGAAAATCGGTGCGGCGCATAATAATGGTATTTATTACCGCAAGACCAACGGCGCCACCAAGATTTCTGGTGAGGTTGAATAGACCTGATGCGTTTTTCAGTTGTTGTGCGGGCAGGGTGCCCAATGCAATATTGTTGATAGGCACCATACAAAATATGAGCGACACACCGCGTAAAATTTGTGGCCAAAACAATTCCCAAAAATCCCAATCGGCTGTTAACCCCGTTACCAACCATGTTCCCCAACCAAAGCCAGCAAAGCCCAACGCCATCATGAGTCGTGGGTCAATTTTGGTTGAAAGAAATCCGGCCAATGGTGCCGAAAAGAACATGGTAAGACCAGACACAAACATGGTCTCACCAATCATTAAAGCGTCATATCCGCGTATTTGTCCCAAATATAATGGATAAAGATAGGTTAGCCCATAAAGGCCAATACCCATTACAAATGAAAACAATGATCCGAGTGAGAAGTTGAGGTTTATGAATGCTCGCAGATCGACAATCGGGCTCTTTGCGCTAAACACCCGCCAGAAGAAAAGTACGCCAGCAATCACCATCACAACAGTGAAGTTACGGATTAGCTCATCTTCCATCCAGTCGTTACGGGGGCCTTCTTCCAGTACATATTCCATCGAGCCTAAGAAGGTCGCCATGGTAAAGAGCCCCCACCAGTCAAATTTTTGGAATAGGGAAGAATCACCTTTATCAAAGTCAATCAGTTTCCATGATGCAATGGTAACAATAATGCCAAAAGGAACATTGACTAAAAATAACCAGTGCCAAGAAAATGCATGACTAAGATATCCACCAACTGTTGGACCAATCGTGGGAGCAAGCGTTGCAACCAAACCAATGATTGGTGACACAATTGGCTGTTTGGACGGCGGAAAAATTGTAAAAGCAGCCGCAAATACACTTGGAATCATACCGCCGCCAATAAACCCTTGTAGCGCGCGGTAGGCTATCATTTGTTCTATCGAGCTTGCTGTGGCGCATAATGCGGAAGCAATGGTAAATCCTGCGGCAGAAAGCGTAAACAACACGCGTGTTGATAGCAGCCGTCCTAAAAATCCCGATAAAGGAATCATAATGACTTCGGCAATCAAATAGGATGTTTGCACCCATGAAATTTCATCAGAACTTGCCGATAATCCAGCTTGAATTTCTGATAAAGAGGCAGAAACAATCTGGATATCAAGGATTGCCATAAACATACCGAAAACCATGGCGATAAATGCCACGACTTTGCGCAGTTCTATATGTTCACCAATAGGAGCATCGATAGAGCCGGTCATTACTCGCTCACTTCTGCTTTAAGGGAGTTGCACCTTCGGGTTTTGTTCGTGTGTCAACACTGACAATAACACTCATGCCTGCACGAATTCTTCCGGTGGAAAGAACGTCTTCAGGTATGGAAATACGCACAGGCACACGTTGGACAATTTTTGTAAAATTACCGGTGGCATTTTGTGGTGGTAGCAAAGAAAAAACAGCACCTGACGCAGGAGACAAAGAAAGCACAGTGCCTTCAAAAGTTTCGCCATCAAGCCCATCGACTGATATGCGAACTTTTTCACCGCCATAGATTAGAGGAAGTTGTGTTTCTTTATAATTTGCATCGATATAAAGGGCATTTATCGGCACAAGCGCGGCCAAACGCTGTCCATTTATGACATAGTCACCTTTTTTTGCAGACAAATTACCAATCACACCATCAAAAGGAGCGCGTAATACGGTAAAATCCAAGTCGCGCTTTGCTTTATCACGGGCAAGTTCAAGGCTGCGTGTTTCGCTTTTCGTCTCTTCTTTTTGTGCTTCTAACACATTAATATTGGCTTGGGCTGCAGCTATTTGCGCCTCTGCTTTTGTGACATTCGCAATGGCTTGATCGTATGATGACTGCGCATTATCAACTGACGATTTTGCAACAAAGCTGTCGGCATTCAATTGTTTTGCGCGTTTTAATGTAATATCCGCATTAACAGCCACAGCATTGGCAGCATCTTTTTGCGCATTGGCTTCGTCAAGGGATGTTTTAGAAGCTGTAATTTGTGCCTCAATACGTTCCAATGTGCGGTTTTGTGTTGCTAATTTGGCTTCCGCTTGGTCATAAGCAATTTTATAATCACCATCATCCAATTGAAACAGAATATCGCCCTTTTTAACGGGGTGGTTTGTTTCAACCGGTATTTCTTTTACATAGCCGTTTACTTTTGGTGCGATTGTTGCGATGTCACCTTGAACATAAGCGTCATCCGTTGTGACCAGAAAACGCCAATCTGTCAGCCATCGATATCCCAACCATACTGCTACAAGTGCTATAATGATAATAGCAATTGTTCCAAGTTTCTTATGCAAAGGCTTTTGCCCCGACGTTGATTGCTGTTCGCTTTTGGCTATGTCTGACATCATTAGCAACTCTCGTTTTGAAAAATGCGTACTTAATCTAAAAACTCGCAAAACGTCAATTAAACAACAGATTAAAATCCGTCTGTGCTTATTTGCTTTTGCAGTTGGTACACATTCCTTTAATTTCAATGGTTGTAAGGCGAGAAGAAAAACCTATTTCCGCAGTCATGTGGTTTAAGGTTTTTTCCAAACTGATATTTTCAAGCTCATAAACTTTACCGCATTGATCGCAAATTACGAATGCTGTCAAATTATGGGCATCATGTTCAGGATGAGAACATGCCATAAAAGCATTTACGCTTTCAAGCCTATGAACTTTTTTACATGCGATCAGTTTTTCCAGTGCTCGGTATACTTGCAGCGGAGCATGCACACCGTCATCGTGTAACTGCGCTAATATCTGGTAAGCACTTAGTGGTGACCGTGCTTTCTTAAGAACATTGAGAACCAGTGCTTGATTGCGTGTCAATTTGGTTGTCATTGTGAAACTTTTTTGAACAGAGCCCCAATAAGGCGGGTTGCAATAAATAACAGAAAGAGTGCAACAACCACGCTGGGGCCAGAACGACTATCAAATATGATTGAAGAATAAATCCCGAGAATCATGCCAATAATACCAATCATTGCAGAAATAATGGCCATTTGTTCGGGTGTCGATGAAAAACGCCTTGCTGTTGCAGCTGGTATTATCAAAAGAGCCGTAATCAATAGAATGCCAATGATATTGATAGCCACTGCTATAACGACAGCTAAAAGCAACATAAAGATAAAGCGGGTACGCTCTGGCTTCATGTTTTCAGCTTTTGCGATGTCTACATTAATTGTTAAAGCAAGGAGTAGGTGCCAAAGAAAATACAAGGCTATCAAAATGACACAGCAACCACACCAGATTGTTATCAAATCGGAACGTGAAACAGCCAATATATCACCAAACAGATAACTGTTTATATCAATATTGGTCCACGTCATGAATCCTATAAGAACAAGCCCGATAGCAAGCGTTGCATGGGACAAAATTCCAAGGAGCGAATCGCCGGATAGTTTTTCTTTTGTTTGCAACAAAAGAAGAGCCAATGAAATGATAACCGCTACAAAGAAAACCCCGACAATGGTATTTATATTCAACAATAAAGCAAATGCGACCCCCAATAAAGCGGAGTGCGCCATTGTATCACCAAAATATGCCAGTTTCTGCCAAACGATAAAACATCCCAAAGGGCCTGCCATTAGCGCAATGCCAATACCTGCAATTAAGGCACGTATAATGTAATCATCAAACATGGTGATCTGTTCCATATGAGTTCGACAGGCTTGTATCCTTCTGCTGCGCGGACGAAACGATATCACCATGTAAATCATGTTTATGATTGTGATGGTGATGATAGAGAGCCAAACGATTACCCGGCATTTCGCCTATAAGACGGTTGTAAGCTTCGCTTTGAACAACATCAGATGGCGCACCACTACAACAAATATGTCCATTAAGGCATATTACACGATCAGTTTCTGCCATAACGATGTGCAAGTCATGGGAAATTAATAGAATACCGCAATTAAGTTTTTTTCTGAGGCTTCCTATCAGCGAATAAAGTTCGGCTTCTCCATTATAATCGACACCTTGTAGCGGTTCATCGAGCACTAAAAGGTCGGGTTTTCGTGCAATTGCCCGCGCCAATAATACACGTTGCAATTCTCCACCAGATAGATTCGTTACGTTAAATTTTTCAGAATATTCCATGCCCGTTTGGGAAAGAACAGATCTCACAGTCTCTTTATCCAGCTTGGCTGTTAATGTCATCAAACGATGAACCGTTAATGGCAGTGAAGGATCAAGCATCAGGCGTTGTGGCACATATCCAACCTTAAGCCCTGCCTTATGGCGCACTTCTCCAACGGTAGGGGGTAAAATACCTAAAGCCATTTTTGCCGTGGTAGACTTTCCAGAACCGTTAGGGCCTATCAGTGTAACAATTTCGCCGCGGTGGATATCAAGGTCAATATCGTGGACAAGCCATCGGTTATCGCGTTTAACGCCTGCTTTTTTAAGCGATAACAACCATTCTCCATGCATTTTGATACACCCTTCGCTGCTCTATATTTTATTTGTAGCTTGAGACCGAAAAAAATAAAACATATATGTTATGTAATAAAGTAACATTTGTTAGGTGAAACTTGTTCCGTCTTTATATATTCATATCCACCCTGCTATTAACTTTTGTTTCCGGCATTTCTGGATCGTTTGCAGACACAACGGTTCCAAAGGTTGTTGTGTCTATTAAGCCATTACATTCTCTTGTTTCCGCAGTTTTAGGTGATTTAGGCAAACCAGGGTTGATTGTGAAACAGGCCGGTTCTGAACATGGGTACGCTTTAAAGCCTTCAGATGCTCAAATGATCGCGCAGGCTGATGTTATATTTATTGCTGATCCCAATATGGAGTTATTTTTAAATAAGCCTATCGAAAATCTAAGCAGCAAGAATCACGTTATCATTCTGTCACAAACGCCAGGCCTTACTCTGTTGCCGATTCGAGAAGGGGGTCTTTTTGAAGAACATGATCATGTTGAAGACCAAGATCATGGCGACCATTCGCATCACTACGCCGTTGATTATCATTTCTGGCTTGATCCAGAGAATGCTAAAAAGATTGTGTTATATATTGCCGATACTTTATCAAAGCAGGATAAGGCTCATGCGGACATCTACCACAATAATGCTGTTAGTTATAATCGGCGGCTGGACGAGCTTACACAAGATATACAGTCATCTGTTTCACAAGTGAAACAATCTAACTTTATTGTTTTTCATGATGCTTACCACTATTTTGAGGAGCGTTTTGATATTCACGCTGCTGGTTCCATTGCGCTGGATCCTGAACGTCAGCCAGGAGCAAAAAGAATCAGCGCTATCCATCAATTGATTCTCGATAAGAATATTGTTTGCGTATTCAGCGAACCACAATTTCCTAATAAACTTATCAATGTTGTTGTCGAGAACACAAAAGCCAAAACAGGTACGCTCGATCCATTAGGGATGTCTTTGCCAGAAGGACCAGATCTTTATATCCAGTTGTTAAGTTCATTACGTGATAACTTGGTTCAGTGTTTATCCTCAAAGTGATAAACCGATATAATGGGTGGCAACACACAACGACTATATGTCGATCGGTGTTTAACATTCATAATTTGCCGTTTCACTGTTTATAGGCACAACGTCCATTCTGCCAATAAGAATGGCCACACGTAATTTAATGCCCAAAATACGCGGACAATGTCGTTTAAAACACCGCACACTTTAGATCTCATGATGCTGGTTATGTGTTCAGCACCGTCTAACCCCAGTTATCTCGCTCATAGACGAGGGTTTAGAAAAAAAATCGAAAAAAGTGTAATTTTTTTTAGAAAGGGTGTTGACTCTTTTGTTGGGGTGGGTCTATATAGCGCC
>CAMLBF010000005.1 GCA_946478235.1 uncultured Bartonella sp. | reverse complement strand
GGCAGATTAGCCCATGGCAGATTAGCCCATGGCAGATTAGCCCATGGCAGATTAGCCCATGGCAGATTAGTACTTAAAACGGGCACGAAGTTCGAAATATTTGCCAGTGAGCACTGTTTATGTCAGCTTACGAAAAATTGCCTGCCGAAAAATAACGCCAGACAATTTTCCCCTATATTCCAATACGTAATATTCCACCGCGTACAATCTTCCAGTTATAATGTTTTGAGATTGCCCCCATAACAAAAAAGAGGACGCGTGTTTTCGCTTCATTCGGTCGAATTTCATTTTTTATGCTGTTTACAGAGTAAACAATAAAAGAGTCAGGACACGATAAGCCTGCCTCATTGCCATATAGGGAATTTCAGCCGAAACTTGTTAGATTGAGTGTTAGTCCCTATCCGAAACATATATTTTAACGCTTGGTTATATGAAAAGCAGACGCAGCATGATGCAGAGTATCCGTTATCCCAATGCCTATATTCAAGCCACAAGAGACGCATAATCTGAAATTGGCTAGAAAGTTTCGCATCACCTTATGAATACAACACCTGATCAGCAATATGAATCATATGGCCGGCAATATGGGGAAAGAGATGCAGTAACGATAATATCTCGGTCAAATATTTTTAATGGTACATATCAATTTCAACATTTGAACAGCGAACAATAAAAAAGGCGGGTATTACCCGCCTTATTCTCTAATAAAGAGAGGATTATTTTCTTGGTGTACCGTCGTCGGATTCACCTTTTTCGTCATCCTTGATTGTTGTTTTGCTCAAAGGAGAATTTTTTTTCTGTCCTTGAACATAGCTATCTTCAGGAGAACCATCACCGAAGTGGCGGCCATCTTTTTGTGTTTCATCAGTTTTTTCAACAGGTGCCTTTGCCTTTTGGCCCTGTACATAGCTGTCTTCAACAGAGCCATCGCCAGAAGCGTTGCGAGCTTCAGCTGTCAATACATAAGAGGTAGCTGCCATTAAGCTTACCAAAGATACTGCAAGAATCTTTTTCATATTTTTTCTCCTGTTTGTGAAGCAAACCACATTATTTTAACCAGTTTGTTCCCAGTTTGCTTCATTGTCATCGTTCAAATTAGGTTTTAAAATAATATTAGAAAATAACACTCAATATATAGTAATTATAGACAAATGATTCTATTCACGAAATTGTGTAGAGTGGTAAAATTATTTAAAAGGCATCAATCATTTGTTACATTGAATATTGGTTATATTTGGTTGCTCAGTTTATTTAAAACATAAATCCAAAGTTTCATGTCGTCACCTTCAAGTGCGTGAATAGTCATTGAAGGCTGTTTTTTTAAGCGATTTTTACCTCGCAAAGGCCAAAGACGATGCGCTTTGCCATCAAAATTAACGCTTTTTTAAAGTTTTGCCTCTGAAAAACACCCTAAAAACAAATAAAAATAGGCAAAATCGCGGTTTCGTCACTTAATCTTGCTTGTATCCCTTGCACGTGTAAAAAGCCGCCCTTATATACGCCACAACGAAGTTCGTTATGGGTGTTGAAATTAAACATCTGTTACGGGCTTTTCATATGATTAAGGAGCTGTCTTATAGAAATGCTCGTTAGAGGTTCAGACGGCTTGCTGGATGGAGAGTAGATATGGCAAAAGTAATCGGTATTGACTTGGGTACGACCAATTCTTGCGTTGCTGTCATGGATGGCAAAAACGCAAAGGTTATTGAGAATTCTGAGGGTGCACGTACAACACCTTCTATTGTAGCTTTTTCAGATGGGGGAGAACGCCTTGTTGGTCAGCCAGCCAAGCGTCAGGCGGTAACCAATCCTGAAGGTACAATTTTCGCTGTTAAGCGTTTAATTGGTCGTCGTTTTGATGATCCAATGGTAAGCAAGGATAAAGAGCTTGTTCCATACAAAATCGTTAAAGGCGAAAACGGCGATGCATGGGTAGAAGTAGAAGGTAAGAAATATTCACCGTCTCAAGTTTCTGCTATGGTTTTGCAGAAAATGAAAGAAACGGCTGAGGCTTATCTTGGTGAAAAAGTTGAACAGGCTGTTATCACAGTTCCTGCCTACTTCAACGATGCTCAACGTCAAGCAACCAAAGACGCAGGTAAAATTGCTGGTCTTGAAGTATTGCGTATCATTAACGAGCCAACGGCAGCTGCTTTGGCTTATGGTCTTGATAAAAAAGACGGCAAAACAATTGCTGTTTATGACCTTGGTGGTGGTACATTCGATATTTCAGTTCTTGAAATTGGCGATGGCGTTTTTGAAGTTAAATCAACCAATGGTGATACATTCCTTGGTGGTGAAGACTTTGATATGCGTTTGGTCTCATATTTGGCTGACGAATTCAAAAAAGAAAATGGCATTGATCTGACAAAAGATAAGCTTGCTTTGCAGCGCTTGAAAGAAGCTTCAGAAAAAGCCAAAATTGAGCTTTCTTCTTCACAGCAGACCGAGATCAATCTTCCATTTATCACCGCAGATCAGTCTGGTCCAAAGCACTTGACCATGAAATTGACCCGCGCAAAATTCGAGTCATTGGTTGATGATCTTGTTCAACGTACAATCAATCCGTGTAAGGCTGCATTGAAAGATGCTGGCTTGACAGCTGGTGAAATTGACGAAGTTGTTTTGGTTGGTGGTATGACCCGTATGCCGAAGATTCAGGAAGTTGTTAAGACTTTCTTCGGCAAGGATCCGCACAAGGGTGTTAACCCTGATGAAGTTGTTGCTATGGGTGCAGCAATTCAGGGCGGTGTTTTACAGGGCGATGTCAAGGATGTTCTTTTGCTTGACGTTACACCACTTTCATTGGGTATTGAAACATTGGGCGGTGTTTTCACACGCTTGATTGAACGCAATACAACAATTCCAACCAAGAAGTCACAAACGTTCTCGACGGCTGATGATAATCAGAGCGCTGTTACAATTCGCGTTTTCCAAGGTGAGCGTGAAATGGCAGCAGACAACAAGTTGCTTGGACAGTTTGACCTTGTTGGTATTCCACCTGCACCACGTGGTGTTCCACAGATTGAAGTGACATTCGATATTGATGCTAACGGTATTGTTAATGTTTCTGCAAAGGATAAAGGAACAGGCAAAGAGCATCAGATCCGCATTCAGGCTTCTGGTGGTTTGAGTGATGCCGACATCGAGAAGATGGTTCAAGATGCTGAAGCTCACGCAGCAGATGACAAGAAGCGTCGTGAAGGTGTTGAAGCCAAAAATCAGGCAGAAGCTCTTATTCATACAACTGAAAAATCGCTTGCCGATTATGGTGATAAGGTTTCTGCAGACGACAAAGCTGCAATCGAAACAGCTGTGGCTGATTTGAAGAAGGCAGTTGAAAGTGACAACACTGACGATATTTCTGCCAAGACAAAGGCATTGGCTGAAGCCAGCATGAAGTTGGGTGAAGCAATGTATGAATCTTCAAAAGCACAGGCTGAAGCAGATGCAGCAGCCGACGCCGCTAAGGATGCACGCCGGGACGATGATGTTGTTGATGCTGATTTTGAAGAAATCGACGACACCAAGAACGACCAGAAATAATTAGAACTGTTGTGTTGTAAAGAGACAAAGCTCGGCCTTTTTTTGCAAAGGTCGAGCTTTTATTTTATAGGCAAAGTGTTCTAAAAGTTTGAAAGTATGAAGCAATTGCTCTTCTTTTAGCAAAGCAATATAGTAACACAGACAACAAAAGGGCAGTGTCGTGCTGGTTTGGGCGACAGATAGTCTGCGAGAATAAACGATGAAAATTGATTATTACGAAATGCTAGGTGTAACACGGGAATGCGATGACAAAACGTTGAAATCGGCATTTCGTAAACTTGCGATGCGTTATCACCCCGACAAAAACCCAGGGGATAAGGAAGCTGAACAGAAATTTAAAGAAATTGGCGAAGCTTATGAGGTTTTAAAAGATCCGCAAAAGCGTGCGGCTTATGACCGTTTTGGCCATGCGGCTTTTGAAAATGGTGGTGCTGGCAGTGGACCTTTTGGCCGTTCTGGTTTTGGTGGTTCTGGTGGATTTGCCGATATTTTTGAAGATTTCTTTGGCGAGATGATGGGTGGTGGTCGCCGTAAACGTTCCGATGGCCGTGAACGGGGTGCAGATCTAAGTTACAATATGGAAGTAACGTTGGAAGAAGCATTCCATGGAAAAACGGCACAAATTCGTGTTCCCGGTTCAATAACTTGCGATGCGTGTGAAGGGTCGGGGGCTAAAACCGGCACAAAACCGCAAACCTGTGCAACTTGTAATGGGTCTGGACGTGTGCGTGCGGCACAAGGCTTTTTCTCAATTGAACGTCCATGTCCGGCATGTCATGGTCGCGGTGAGATTATCAAGGATCCATGCCCGAAATGTCATGGTCAGGGACGCATCGAAGAAGAGCGTACATTAACGGTCAACATTCCAGCTGGTATTGAAGATGGTACCAGAATTCGTTTGGCTGGCGAAGGAGAAGCAGGAAGCCGCGGTGGCCCAGCAGGTGACTTATACATCTTCCTAGCTGTTAAACCGCATGAATTTTTCCAACGGGATGGAGCTGATCTTTATTGCCGCGTGCCTATTTCCATGACCACGGCAGCTCTTGGTGGTGAGTTTGAAGTTTCCACACTTGATGGCATGAAAACACGTGTAAAAGTTCCTGAAGGCACGCAAAATGGCCGTCAATTCCGTTTAAAAGGCAAAGGTATGCCGGTTTTGCGCCAGCAGGCTGTTGGTGATCTTTATATTCAGGTGACAATAGAGACGCCGCAGAAACTAAGCAAAAAACAACGTGAATTGCTGGAAGAGTTCGAAAAACTATCGGTCGAAGAAAATTCACCGCAATCACATGGTTTCTTCGCACGAATGAAGGAATTTTTTGAAGGTATTGGCGGCAGTAATAGCGATAATAGTAAAAACTAACAAGTGGCTCATACTATCGTAACGTTATGCGTGACCGGTTAGAAAAATACAAAGGGCGGAAAGACATTCCGCCCTTTTGGTTATTTGTTCTGCCTTTTTGATTATTGGCGATAATCTCATTTCCAGCAAAGAAATCGGATATTGAATATTGGTGGGCAACACCGTTATTTATTCATTGCTGTCATCGGCAAAGAAAAGTTCTAGAAATTTTTCATATATTTGTGTGAGTTGTTCAAGATCGTTAATGGAAACACATTCGTCGATCATATGCATGGTTTGCCCGACCAGACCAAATTCTACAACAGGGCAATAATCTTTGATAAACCGTGCGTCGGATGTTCCACCAGAGGTGGATAATTCTGGTGTACGCCCTGTCACAGCTTCAATTGCGGCACTCAAACGACTGACCAGCCGTTCATTTTTTGTCAAAAATACACCACCTGGGCTTACCATCCAGTCAAGTTGGTAACTTGCCGAAGATGCACTGCCATGCTGCAATTTTACTGCAGCTAAACGATTTTCAATTTCTTGTTTTAGAGTGTCGACATTCCAATTGTCATTATACCGAATGTTAAAGCGGATCGTGCTTTGTGCTGGAATAACATTGGTTGTTGGATTGCCGGTGTCTATCGCGGTAATTTCAAGATTGCTTGGTTGAAAATTACTTGAACCTTCATCAAGAGGTGTATTTTTTAAAGCGTCACACAGTTTGGTAGTTAAATAAAGTGGATTGGCAGCACGGTCAGGATAAGCAACATGCCCTTGCTTTCCTTGCACTGTGATAACGCCTGACAGCGAGCCACGCCGACCAATTTTAATCATGTCGCCTAAAGTGTTGGGATTGGTTGGTTCCCCAACAATTGTGGCATCCCAAGTTTCGCCTTTGTCGCTTGCCCATTTCAAAAGCTTTATTGTGCCATTAATACCGGGGCCTTCTTCGTCATTTGTTATCAATAGGCTGAGCGAGCCTTTAAGCGGATTTTTTTCTAAATAACGGGCAACCGCCGCAATAAAACAGGCAATTCCGCCTTTCATATCAACAGCGCCACGGCCATAAAGTTTATCGTCTTTTATAGCACCTTCAAATGGCGGAAAGTGCCATGCTTTTTCGTCGCCAACCGGCACAACATCGGTATGACCGGCAAAAGCAAGATGCGGTCCATTCTTCCCCACGCGCGCATAAAGGTTTTCAATGTCGGGTGTGTTTTTATCTGTAAAAATGGGTCGTTCAACAGAAAAACCAAGGCTTTTCGCCCATGTTTGAACTTGCGTTAAGACGCCATTTTCATGCGGCGTAACAGATGGACAACGGATCAGGGCTTGGGCAAGTAAGACAGGATCCTTGAGCGATTGCATAGGCTTATTCCTTCATTTTTGGTTGTGAGGAAATATTATCTACTTCAGAGGAAAATAAAAGAAATAAATATTATTATTGTTTTGCCCACCTGCAGAAAAAATATGTTAGAACTTTTTGAAGAAAATAAATATCATTTAAAAAAATAAATAATACAGAGGGACAACATTATGACGCAACAAGCGGAACAGGTGGACGTTGATGAGGATAATATGGGCCTCAAAACGGCTGGCGAAAAAACGAAATTGATTGTCGGAGCAGGTGTCGGCAATTTTCTCGAAATGTTCGATTTCACGGTTTATAGTTTTTTTGCCGCTATTATCGGACATGTCTTTTTTAATTCTGAAGATAAGCTGATTTCATTGCTGATATCGGTATCGGTTTTTGGCGTAGGCTTTGTCATGCGTCCATTAGGCAGTATTATTATCGGTGCCTATGCCGA
The DNA here is from genome assembly GCA_946478235.1 of uncultured Bartonella sp. Classification (GTDB taxonomy): domain Bacteria; phylum Pseudomonadota; class Alphaproteobacteria; order Rhizobiales; family Rhizobiaceae; genus Bartonella. Next base: position 140,622 of record CAMLBF010000005.1, on the reverse strand, counting down.
CCGCCATGGGCGTAAAGCAGCAATGTTGCTGACAATTATATTAATGGCCATTGGCAGTGCCTTGATAGGATTTGCACCACCTTATGAAGCAATTGGTGTTTTTGCGCCATTGATGATTGTTATGGGGCGTCTCTTTCAAGGATTTTCAGCGGGTGGAGAAGTTGGCGCGGCTACAACGCTTCTTATGGAATCGGCCGAGCGTAACACGCGTGGATTTTTCGTTAGTTGGCAGTTTTTTGGACAAGGCTTGAGTACTTTAACCGGTTCACTGCTTGCCGCCTTATTAATGGCTTGTCTTTCCCCCGAAGCCATGGAAAGCTGGGGTTGGCGCGTACCATTTATCTTTTCACTCCTTATTATTCCTGTTGGGCTTTATATCCGCGCCCATATCAAGGAAACATATAAGGCACCAACTGTTGAAGCACACGAAAAACATCCATTCAAAGAGCTTATCAGCCAGCATACGAAACAGACGATCATCGGTATTCTTGTGGTTTTCCCAACAACCGTCATGATGTATATCTTGGTATTCTTCATGCCAAACTACTTGAAAACGGTAACGGAAATTGGAAGCTCGGAATCGTTCCTTGTATCGAGTTATGCAAGTGTCATTGTTATCGTTGTGACTGTTTTCGCAGGCTTTTTTTGCGATCGGTTGGAACGGCGTAAAGGCGCAGCAATTGCAGTTCTTGTCGTCACCTTTATTTCATCCTATTTTGCATTCCATTTTGTACAAAATATGCATGTTTTCCTAGCTTTTTACACCGTTTCAGTGATTTGCATGGGGATTATGCTAACCTTATCAGTTCTTTTCATTATGGAAGCATTTGAGAAAAGAATTCGCGCAACAGCAACGGCGGTTATTTATGCATTTGGTGTTTCAATTTTTGGCGGTACAGCACAAATGATTGTAACATTCCTTCTTAAAATATCCGACCGCAATATTATGGCGCCATTTTGGTATCTTGGTGTCGCTATCGTCTTTGGTGTGGCGGCGTATCTGGCTTTCGACGAACAGCGTCATGAAATTTAATTATAGAAAATAGGGGAATTCGGATGAGTAATGAACACCTCTCGCAAGAAGCAAAAAAGATTCTTCAAACCATGGCAGCCTATGTGCCAGAAATGGAAGCAGTGCGCCACGATTTGCACGCACATCCTGAGATAGCTTATGAAGAGCATAGAACGGCAAAAGTTATTGCCGACCTTTTGAAAAAATGGGGTTATGAAGTTACAACAGGCATTGGTAAAACCGGCGTTGTTGGACGTTTGAAAGTTGGCGATGGCAAAAAATCCATTGGTTTGCGTGCCGATTTTGATGCTTTACCGATTACAGAAATGACAAATCTTGAATATTCGAGTTGTCATGAAGGCAAAATGCACGCTTGTGGTCATGATGGCCACACAACCATGTTGTTAACAGCCGCTCGCTATTTTGCCGAAACAAAGAATTTCAATGGCACTCTCAATCTCATTTTCCAACCAGCAGAAGAAGGTTTTGCTGGTGCAAAAGCAATGATTGACGATGGCCTTTTTGAAAAATTCCCATGTGATGCCGTTTTTGGTATGCACAATTGGCCAGGGTCTCCAACCGGCAAAATATCCGTTAATACGGGGGCTTTCATGCCTTCAAGCGACACCGTCAAGATCAAAGTGATTGGTAAGGGCGGTCATGGTGCTGTTCCGGATAAGGCAATTGATCCGATAGCGGCAAGTGCTGCGATCATTTCAAGCCTGCAAACGGTAGTCTCGCGAAACGTGCCACCGCTTGAAACAGCTGTTGTAACCGTTGGTAGCTTTCATGCAGGGTTTGCCGCAAATGTTATTCCCGATAGTGCAGAAATGTTGCTCACCGTCCGTTGCTTTAATCCAGACGTAAGAGATTTGCTGCAATCGCGGATAGAAAGTCTGGCAAAGTTGCAGGCTGAAAGTTTTGGTGCAACGGCTGAAGTTGATTATCAACGTTCCTATCCAGTGCTGGTCAACCATGAAGCAGAAACGGCATTTGCTGTTGATGTTGCGGCAAAAGTTTTTGGTGCCACCAATGTTGATGACAATATGACAAAACCATCAGGCAGTGAAGATTTTGCCTTTATGTTGGAAAAAGTGCCAGGGTCCTATGTTGTCATTGGAAATGGTGAGAGTGCGCCTTTGCATAGTCCCAATTATAATTTCAACGATGAGTTGCTCCCTCTTGGTGGTTGTTATTGGGTTTCATTGGCTGAAACATATTTGAAATGACTTTTGAAGGCTACATTCTCGAAGAATGTAGGATATAGGACTTAGATCTATGAAACATATTCGCGAGCATATTGATAAAACGATTGATGAAATGGTGGCTATCCGCCACCAAATTCATGAAAACCCTGAATTGGGCTTTAATGAGCATAAAACTGGCGATAAAGTTGCAAGCCTGCTTGAAAGCTGGGGCTTTGACGTTGCACGTGGTGTCGGTAAAACCGGTATTGTTGGCACATTAAAAGTCGGTAATGGCACAAAGGTAATCGGTATACGGGCCGATATGGACGCGCTTCCGATAGAAGAGCAAACGAATTTGCCTTATTCGAGTAAAAATGCCGGTATTATGCATGCTTGCGGTCATGATGGACACACAACCACACTGCTAACAGCAGCGCGTTATCTGGCAGAAACCAAGAATTTTGATGGTACTGTTCGTGTTATTTTCCAGCCAGCTGAAGAAAGTCTTGCCGGCGGTAAGGAAATGATCGACGACGGTCTGTTTGAAAAATTCCCATGTGACAGGATTTACGGTTTGCATAATTGGCCGGGCTTTCCTTCAGGAACATTCCGCTTTACCAAGGGACCTATGATGGCCTCGGTTGATACTGCCTATATCACTGTTCGTGGTAAAGGCGGTCATGGTGCCCGTCCGGAAACAACAATTGATCCTATCGTGGCAGCCTCATCAATTGTTATGGCCTTGCAAACAATTGTATCGCGTAATGTACCACCATTGGAAGCAGCCCTTATAACTGTTGGAATGTTTAAAGGCGGCGCTGTGTCGAATGTTATTCCAGATGAAGTGAAGATGGAAGTAACGATCCGGTCTTTCTCGGCCGAAGTGCGCAAGCTGCTTGAAGAACGCATCTGCAAATTGGTAAAGGCACAAGCAGAGAGTTATGGTGCGGAAGCCATTATCAATTATGAACTTGGATACCCTGTAACGGTTAATGATGCGACAGCAATTGATTTTGCTGTTGGTGTTGCCAAAAAGGTTGTCGGTGAAGGCAATGTTGTTGAAAATGCTGAGCCTTTGACACCGAGTGAAGATTTTTCATATATGTTGGAAAAGGTTCCGGGTGCCTATATCATTATGGGTAATGGTGATAGCGCTGGTTTGCACAATCCGCATTATAACTTCAATGACAATGGCATTGCTATTGGCGCAAGTTTATGGGGCGCTATTGTTGAGGAATATCTCGCTAAAGCTTAAAACCCCATCATAAGCATCATGAAATAAAGATTTTTGGTTTTACCAATCTTTGTTGTTTTCAAAGAAAGCCTCCTCAAAAAAGGAGGCTTTCCTATATCTGGCTTTAATTCTTCATCTATATTTTACTTGCAAGCCGGAATAGAGATTTAAAAATCGCTATTTTAAAAATCGTTATTATGGATAAATAGGAAAGCCTATGCGTCTTGAGGGATAAAACAATATCTCTGACCCGAGCATATGACAGTGTTTTTGTATTGGCCGCATAGGATAAAGCATAAAAATCCATTTTGCTTTTTTGGGTGAAAATACCCAAAAGATCACCAACATTTGATCTTGTGAAACTGAAGCGACATCTGTTGTTGCGGTTATCGTTAAAAGTCAAAAACGCGGTCAAATACGCATTTCTTACACAGGACATTAAGCGTTTTAAAACAAGCTTTTACGCCTTGAAGATAATGGCCGCGGCATGAACTTTATGAAATGATTATAGCATCGCACCAACGACACCTATTGATAAAACGGCTTAAAGCCATGTTGAACGCAATATGTCGATGATAATCGGCATGAAATTAACATTTCTGCAACCGTCGTCATGCATGATCTAAGGCAAGACAATAACTGACAGCGACTTTAGGTGTTTTATGACAACTTCCGATATTAAATGTTCCCGTCGTGCATTTTTATTAGGCTCTGGCACGATGGCTTTGGGCACTTTAGGCGGTTGTTCCGGCGTTGGTATGGGATTTGGCGGTATGAGTGGTGGCGTTATGCGTCCCCCTATCGGTATTGATAAGGGCTTTACAGCACCTGATAAAATGTATGCTGCAGTTCATGAAGGCCCTTATACATTGACTGCGATTCCTTACAAGAAGGTTCCAAAACAGTTTTGGCGGCAAATTGTACCAAATCCAACAGGTGAAAGACCGGGAACAATTGTCGTTAGCTTAAAAGAACACTTTTTATATTTTATTCAACCAGACGGCGATGCGCTGCGTTATGGTGTCGGTATTGGTGCAGCTGGCTTTGAATGGTCAGGGCGTGCAAATGTCCAGTTCAAACGCGAATGGCCACGTTGGACACCACCTGCAGAAATGATAAAACGTAAGCCGGAGCTTGTTCAATATCGTAATGGTATGGATCCTGGCCCGATGAATCCACTTGGCGCGCGTGCCATGTATATTTTCCAGAATGGTCGGGACACCGGTTATCGTATTCATGGTTCACCAGAATGGTGGTCTATTGGCCAGTCTATGTCTTCTGGATGTATCCGTTTGATGAATCAGGATATCATTGATCTTTATAATCGTGTTCCTATTGGCACACCGATTGTTGTTGGTTGATGCGTGTCTGAAAATAAAAAAGGGGTACCCAGTAAATCAAGCGGGGGCATAATACCGGGTCCCCAGTTTGCCAAGCAGTTCCGGGCTCGGCAAACATTAAACGATTGAAATCGTACAAAGTTCCAAAAATATATCGCAAAAATATCAGTGGTTAGCAGTGGCCAGATTAAGCCACTCTATGATTGGTCGCCACTCTACAACTGATTATTATGTCTTTTGCACGGACAATCACACATTTGGGTAAGCGTTATTTTTTGTAGTCCCTATATTCATGATTTGTAGATCGGTTCCATGATTATTGCTTGTCGCATTGCCATTTAAAATGGTGGCACATGATAAAATTTAATTTTCAGATAAATCTAACAGTTCGGATAATCCTGATCGATCTTGCTGTGGTTGATCAACAGTATTTACACAGTACCAATTATAAAACATATTGGTTGCCATTGGCCGTCACAGCTGTTGAGGAGTGGGTATGCAATCGATTTTTGAAAGTGGATTATTCGGTAAATTGCGTAAACACGCCGGTGCAACTTGGGTTAATTACACACATCATCCATTTTTAGAGCAACTGGCAAATGGAACTTTACCAGAAGTGTGCTTTAAACGTTTTCTCACACAAGATTATTTGTTTCTCATTCATTTTTCACGTGCTTATGCTTTGCTTGCGGCTAAATCAGTGCGCCTTAACGATATAAAGGATGCGCTTGCTGGTTTAAAAAGCATTACCGAAGAAATGCCGTTGCACGTTGGTTATTGCGCAAAATGGGGCATATCTGAAAAGGATTTGGAAAACGAAATAGAAGCAACACAAACGATAGCCTATACAAGGTTTGTTCTCGATATCGGGCAGATCGGCGACAGGTTGGATCTTATGGCTGCACTCATGCCTTGTGTTGCCGGTTATGCAGAAATAGGAATACGGCTGGCCTCGTCAAAAAATACAGTATTTGACGGTAATCCATATGCCGAATGGATAAAGAACTATGAGAGTGAAGAATATTATCAAGGCGTGCAAGCATCTATCCATATGCTGAATAGATTAGGTGGAGAAGATGATAGTGCAGCACGGTTTGAAAGATTGGCGGATATTTTCACAACGGCAACACGTCTTGAAATTGAGTTCTGGCAAATGGCATTGGCTGGATAATATATTAAAACCTTATGAAGTATTGTCATTAGCCAGTTTATAGTGACACATGAAAAGTATTCGAAGATAATTTTATCAAACTTCTTTTATAAAAAAACGCGCGAAATATATGGTTACGGGATAAGCCGCAATATTTCAATAAAGTGCTGTGAAATATGTGATTTTGGTGTTATTTTTTTGATAAACTGACACATATTTTTGAAAATAAATCGCAAAAATTGTTTCATTCTTATCTTAAATATAGGTAACGAAAAATATCAAATTTACACTGTATGAGCTTACGTTTTTATCCCGCTTTATTATATTACGCTAAAAATATTGATTGACGTAATCATAATATAGCATCTATATTATTTTATAAGTATAATGGTGTTTTATTTTAATAATATCATTGCGTTAGAGAAAAATTATGCAAACTTTATTGGGTTTTATCGGTTTTTTAGGAATTATTGGCTTTTTTGTTGGCATTGTCATGCTTTTCAAAAAGACATGGCGTAAAAATGGATTACGTATTTTTATCGGCGGCATTGTTTTAACTGTTATTGCTATCATTTTATTGCCCAATCCGGATGATGCAGCACGTGAAGCTGGCTTTGCTAACGCAGAAGATAAAAATTTGGCGCTCAGCCATGGTATAAGTGATCCGGCGCAATGGAATAGTCAGAAAACCGATCTTTTGGCAAAAGATGCTGAAAAGAAACAAAAAGAATTAGCCGCACAAGAAGAACAAAAGCAAAAAGAGCAGGCGGCGAAACAGGCGGAAGAACTCTTCTACACAATTCCATCGGATGAAACAGCTTTCATCAAGGCCGTACAATCCGCATCGGAAAGCTTTGCCAACGCAACAAATGATCTTGCAAAGGGCGGTACCAGAAGAGAGCGGGCAAAAGCTGTATGTATGGCAATACCATCCCCTAGCATTAAGGATTGGATCGGGACAATTACCGAGCTAACAACGAATGGCGATGGCTTGGGCGTACTTTCTGTACAATTATCCGATAATATATCAGTCAAAACGTGGAATAACGCCGTATCTGATGTGTTTGACAAAACACTTATCGACCCCGATTCAAGTGTATTCAAAATACTCTCTCAATTAAAAAAGGGAGATAAGATTAAGTTTTCTGGACAATTCACAAAGGATCATAACAAGACAGACTGCTATCACGAGGCGAGTGTGTCTTTGGCGGGCAGCATGGAAGAGCCCGAATATATTTTTAAATTTTCATCAATCTCAACTTATAACCCTAATCAGAATTAATTTAATAACGAGTGGAAAGAAATGGCGGCAATACAAAGAGAAGTTTATAAACGCAGCTTATTCGGTAAAATCATCAAATGGCTTTTTATAATTTTTAATATATTGATGCTGGTCTGGCTTATCGCCGGAATGAGTTCTGTTGGTGATCAATATAATATGGCTGCAAGTGATGCAGAGAGAGCTGGCACAGCAATTGGCGCTTCCATTGGCATGGGAATAATTATTTTCTTCTGGGTGGGAGGTGCTATTATTTTGGGCATAGCAACTCTTTTAACGCGTGGAACCAAATATATCATAACAGACGAAAAGTAGTTCCTGAAAAGTTGGTTCGGGATTGCCAATTTTCCAATTGGTTTCTTTGTCCTGAATAAGGCTACAAAGCACTATTTTACAAATAGCGATCGGCTTTAATTGGCCGATCCTTTGCATATTGGGCTTTACAAGAGAGCGGAAACAGCTTTACTTTTCTCGGTCTCGGTCTCGGTCTCGGTCTCGGTGCCAGACACTACAATCAGTTGCCTCATCAGCCGCTTTTGAATGACTGATCGGCGCTTTTTCATCCTCAAGTCTTTTAAAATGCCAGCCATATTCTTTTGTAATTCATGAAGGTGTGTGGCGTGGATCTTATTGCATAATTATAAATGTCAAAAACATTATGCTTTACCGACAATATGCGAGCCTACCCACAGGATAAGCCTACGCACAAGATAAGTTCGACCGATAAATCTAACCCGATAAAATAAGCTTTATGACGTATCGTCCTGCTTTAGGCGCAACAAATTAAACAACGACAATGTAAAAGTAGTGTCTATAAAGATAATAGCTAACTGAAAGTTCCATCAAGTATTAGGCAAATAGCTCACACAGTATAAAAGGTTTTGTTATTTGAATTCTATAGCATGGAGCGCTTGTCCATTGCGTTTGAGCCAAGCTCTACAACGCTTTGTATCAGGGCAGAGTTTTTCACATAATGCCCAAAACCTTGCACTATGGTTCATTTCTATAAGATGGGCGGTTTCATGCGCAACAAGATAGCGTATAACGCTATGGGGAGCCATGATGATACGCCATGAAAAAGAAAGATTCCCTTCAGCAGAGCATGATCCCCAGCGACTTTTCGTATCCTTATAGCGAATGGATATTGGTTTTCTGCCAACTATTGTCGTATATTCTGTCACCAGCGGTGCAATTGTCCGTTCTGCCAGCTTTTTTAACGCGTCGGAGATGCGGCGCGGCAAATGGGCTTTTTCGCCATATACAATTATCTTACCCTTTTTACTTGTTTGGTCTGTATGAATTTCGACAGTTCCCCGACCTTCACTATGAATGATTTCATGGGGAATGCCGAAAATCGGGATAGATGCACCAGCTCTCAGCATTGGTGTTTCTTGTGGCGGCGGCAACCGTTGAACACGACTTTCAATCCAGCCGCGATAACGTTCTACAAAACGCATCACTTCACTTTTATTCGTTGCCGGCGGAACCGTAACTTTAATGCCTTTGCCGCCTGTCTCAATTCTCAATGTTAGGCGTTTGGCACGATTATTTTCGCAGATTGTAAGAGGCAGATTACGATCGGATAATGCGAAGGTTAATACCAAAGGCTGGTTTGACGGTATTCTATTGGCGGGACGAGAAAAAAACATGATCCGTACTTGGTTATTATGCGCCGAATTTGCAATATATCAAACGACCATATTTGGTAAGCGGATTGGCAGGATTGTGTTGAGCAATCATCCGTAACAGGGATATGGCAGATACAAAGTGGAAGTGAGCTGTAATCTAAGGATAAATTGGGGCGAATTGAAGGTGTATTAATAAGAACATCAATACACCAATATCTTTATCAATCGCTTGTTAACAGCGCTTCTCAACACCCACTCTGTTCAATAAGCATGGTCAGTGCTTTTATAATACAGGAAATGTCTTGTGGACGGGAAAGATGATGTTCTCCATCACGAATGAGCGTTAGTGAAACATTGTCAAAAGGCAAATGTTCGACAAGTTTCAAGGTGTGCTCATAAGGAACATCTTTATCATTCATTCCCTGAACAATTTGTACAGGACATTGAATATCAATAAGCCCGTCCATCACCGAATTTCTGTCGCCATCATCAAGAAAAATTTTGGTAAAAGGCACCGCTTCTGGTTCATGCTCATACTTGACTTTAAATAGCCCATCTTTTTCCAAGGTCTGGCGTTGATCGTCTGTCATAAGCGGGCGTACCAAATCACGGGTAAAATCCGGCGCTGGTGCAATGAGTAAAATGCCCGCAAGAGGGATATTTCTTTTACGCAATTCTTGCGCCATACGCAGCGCAATCCATCCCCCCATTGAAGAGCCTGCAAGAATTTGTGGTCCTTCGCTAAATCTTTCAAATATTGTCAGGCTTTCATCTAGCCAGCGTGAAATGCTTCCTTGGTAAAAGTCACCTTCGGATTCCCCATTGCCAGAATAATCAAACCGCAAAAAGGGATAATCGTTTTCCTCGGCAAATGCATTTAATGCTACCGCTTTACTCCCCAACATATGGGACAGGTAGCCGGGCAACCACATAATTCCTGGTTTTTTATGGCCGTTCGAAAATCTTACAGCCAATTTTGTTTGGTCAACGATTGAATATTCCAGTTCACCCTTTGCCATGAAAAACTCCTTTAAATGATGTATGGGTTATATATTACCTGATAATGAAAATACTGTTATTCGCATTATACGGGCTGCTTTTCCTGCCTGTATCGAATAAAAAACCCCAGAAACGGTTGTTTTTAGTGGTTATTTTGTATATTAGGATTATATGGATACGCCTGTTCAACAACAGATAGAGTGCCAGTAGAAATATTTGCACTTTGAGATAGCTTAAAAGCTTTATATCTTGTTGGACAGAAATTGTGTCATAAAACGATTTAATTAACTATTTGAGGGAGAATCGACCATTCGCCGACCAATCAAAACAACGCCAACCCCTAAGGATGGGCCGCGTTCTAATGAAGATATCCGCATCCCACGTATTCAGCTTATCGATCATGAGGGAAGCAATCATGGTATTGTTTTAACACAAGATGCCTTGGCTATGGCAGCTGAAGCTGGTCTTGACCTTGTCGAGATCGTACCCAATGCCGAGCCGCCAGTTTGTAAGATTATTGATCTCGGCAAACTGAAGTATCAGAATCAGAAAAAAGCATCTGAAGCGCGTAAAAAGCAAAAAACCGTAGAAATTAAAGAAATCAAAATGAGGCCTAATATTGATACTCATGATTATGGGGTCAAAATGAAGGCTATCGCACGTTTTCTGGAAGATGGCGATAAGGTAAAAATTACCCTTCGGTTTCGCGGGCGTGAAATGGCGCACCAAGAGCTTGGCATGAAGCTTTTAGAGCGAGTGAAAGAAGATACTACCAGTATTTCCAAGGTCGAAGCGGAGCCCAAGCTTGAAGGGCGACAGATGATGATGGTCATTGCACCAAAAAGTTAATGAATATCGAAAAGCACCACAATGTGGTGCTTTTTTATTATCTAGTTCTTTATTTAACTGCTGAGATAATGAACATTAATTGACTTGCTAAGTGGACAAATACCTGCAAGTTTGGCTTTTGCAATTCTTTATGTCATAAAATAAAAATGAAATAAGTGTGGCATCGCACGGGGAATATCTATTTAAATTAGATTTTGAAATAAAAGAGGGAAAAAGGGAGAATAATAATGTCAGAATGGCTCAGGCGTAAGCCTGTCGCTCATGAGAGGGCGGCTAGTGAGACAAAACTAACCCCAACATTGGGGTGGCAACATCTTATTGCCTTGGGTGTCGGCGGAATTGTCGGTACAGGTATTTATACATTGATTGGTATTGGTGCGGATAGGGCGGGCCCTGCCGTGCTTTTATCTTTTGTAATTGCTGGTGTTGTTTGCGCCTGTGCGGCTTTTGCTTATGCTGAATTGGCAACATTAATTCCAGTTGCCGGTGGCGCTTATACCTATTCTTACGCAGCTCTTGGCGAATTTATCGCTTGGGTTGTGGGTTGGAGCTTGATTTTAGAATATTCGCTTGTTGTGAGTACTGTCGCCGTGGGGTGGTCTGCTTATGCGACCGGCTTCTTGCATGGCGTAGGGGTGCATTTACCTTTCTGGTTAACTGCAGGCTATAGTGCTATTGACCCATCAACGGGGCAACATGGGTTGATAAATCTTCCAGCTGTCTTCATCGTGTGTGTCGTTGCTGGTATGTTGATTGTCGGTACTAAAGCAAGCGCCACGCTAAACATGGTGTTGGTCGTCATTAAAATGGCTGCATTGATACTCTTTATCGCTGTGACACTTCCGCATTTCAATGCAGAAAACTTTCATCCGTTTATGCCAAACGGCTTTTCAAAAGTCATGTCACCAGATGGTGTTGAACGTGGTGTTATGGCTGCTGCCGCTATTATCTTTTTTGCATTTTATGGTTTTGATACGATTGCAACAGCCGCTGAAGAAACAAAGAATCCTCGCAGAGATCTATCAATAGGTATTGTTGGTTCTTTGATTGCTTGTATCATCATTTATGTCCTTGTTGGGCTTGGTGCTGTTGGTGCTCTGCACTATACAGAATTTGCTCATAGTGAAGAACCTCTTGCTCATATTCTACGCAGTTTAGGGTCAGGCAATATTGCAGCAATTATCGGTATTGCAGCCGTTGTGGCTCTCCCTACGGTTTTGCTGGCTTTCTTCTATGGCCAAACGCGAATATTCTTTGTTATGGGGCGCGACGGTACGCTTCCTGGTTTTCTATCGCGTGTTCATGCAAAAACTGGAACACCGGTCACAACTACCGTATTTACCGCAATTATCATTGCCGCCGTTGCTGGATTTTTCCGTCTGGACGAAATAGCTGCTTTGGCCAATGCCGGTACGCTGATTGCCTTCACATCGGTAGGCATCTGTCTCATTGTATTGCGTAAAACAGCCGCAGATGCACCACGCAAATTCAAAGCTCCCTATGTCTGGATCATTGGTCCATTGAGCGCTTTCGGTTGTATCTACCTATTTTTCAGCCTACCAGGAAAAACACAGTTCTATTTCATGATCTGGAATATTATAGGTATTTTGGTTTATTTCTGTTACGGCTTCCGCAAAAGCAACATCGCGCGCGGTAAAGCGATTGTTGATCAAGGCGAGTGATATTGCTTGGGGTAAGACATTTTTTTGCTTTTATCGCGATTTATCCTTTATACATCGCGATAAATTAAGAGCATAAAATTTGTAAAACCCCACAATATCGGAGGCCCAAAAGTGGATAAGTTTGTAAAACTGATTTATACTGTTATTGGTATTTTGGGCCTCAGCTTAATAACAGTTGCTCATGCGGCTGTTTATACAAAAGTACCCGGCACAGCCGTTTATGTGAGTGCGCCAGAAGGTTTTCAGCTTACCGATCAATTCAGTGGGTTTATTGACACAAAAACAGGGGCGACAATTCTTGTCGCTACCATGCCACCTGCCAGCTCTGAAATGCAGTCACTTTTTAATGACGAAAAACGGTTCAAAGCGCAGATGGTATCGCAGCATTATATCATCAATCGTCAAACGTTTAGCAAAACACGAGATGGTTTTTTGTTGGCTATATATCAGGGCAGGCAGGAGGCGGCTTCTGTCGTTTATGATAAATGGTCAACAATGATCTTTGCGTCTAATGCAACCTATGTTGTAACCATTCAGGCGCCAGAAAAAATATCATTTTCTGATACAACAGCAATGTCGATTTTCAACTCATTATCTGTTTCCAATGATAATCAGCCAGACGATCAGTTACGCGCATTGCCTTTCACATTTGCGGTTCAATTACCTTTTGAATTTGTTGGTTCAATAATGAATAGTTCTGCAATGTTGACGATTCCAGCCTATGAAAAGGATGATGCAGGGCGTCCCGACATTATCCTCTCAAAAGGGCTTGAAAACGTTAAAGGGCAACCGCTTGATAATGTTGTTGAAACCTATCTTAAATCCCTCGATGGAACGGTTAACAATATTGAAAATCGCCAAACAACACCGGTTAAATTTGCTGGTCACGATGGTCTTCGTCTTCAGGCAACAGCTAGGATGAAAGATAAACCGGTGGATCTTATAATCTACGCTGCGATAGGAAATGATGGGCGTCCAATGTTTTTGCATGCAACCGGTGAAAAAGGCAAATTGGCTGCTTATAATACCCAGATTGAACAAACAGCCAACAGCGTTGCCTTACGGAATGAGCAAGAAAGTCAGTCAAACACTGCTGAATAAAGCGCTGGTGAGAGAGAGTTGGAGACGCTCATCCGATAAAGCGTAACAATGCTGATATATTTCTAATGTTTGCTACATATCCCAATCATAAGGCTTTATTTGTGTTGGGCAATGCAGCTTGCCACCATTTTATCAACGACATTAACGCGAACGAATAAGGCCAACTCAATAAAACCTATAAGCAGAATTTTTGAAAATTGGTATTAGTTAGACTGTCTATTTTATAAACTAAAAGACATGGAAATAATACGATCGCTTATCATGTAAGATAATTGCTTGTTATGTAAGACATCAGTAGAAATAAACCTTATTTCGGATGAAAAATAATAAACTTCACTATAAAATATCGGAAAATTTGAATGACGCACTTATAGTAAAAAATAAAAGGTCATTATTTGTTGTTCTGCAGCTCTGTTGGGTTCTTTTGCGAATATTTATCTTTTTAAATTTCGTTGTTGGGGTCATCAAAACAGGACAAAGCAGTGGCGGAAAAACGGCAGAAATAATTTTCTTATAGTTAACTGTCGCAATTAGCTAAACAGTATGAAATACGGTTTTGATAATTATTTTATGTTAAGTTTTTTTGAATTTACTCTATAGATATTTAAAATATTTACACAGATTTTTTTAAAATAAAAATAAATATAAAATAAGATTAATAATAAAATAAGTGCTTAATTTAATTGTTATATATCAATATACTATAAGAAATTTGTTAAGGTTATATCAGGTTTGAAACCTCCTATTGGTTATTGCTCAATAGAGCCTATTTAAGACAGGCGTTTTATAGTCTAATTGATGCATTATATGCCACTACACGCTTAACTTGCATCTTATGACGGTCATCTTGCATCTTGCGGTAAGACAAGGTAGTTAAATCTCTTAACAAAATATGAAAGTTTAAATCGTTGGTGATTATCAATAACCAATAGATGAATGGTTTGAGCTATTCTGGTAATTAAAGCCGGTGATTTAAAAAGGTTGAAATCTTTATGGCGGAAAAAAAGCGTATTTCGGCATCTGATAAGCGGTTAATTCTACGTTTATTGCGTGATAATTTTCGTAAACATGCCCTCTGGTACATTTGTGCGATCATAGCAATGTTTGCCATATCAGGCACGACGGCTGCCAGTGCATGGATTATGCGTGATGTGGTTAACCACATTATTGAAGCAAATGATTTTACCATAATTGCTTGGGTATCTGCCGGTGTAGCCGCAATCTTTATCGTTAAAGGTTTTGCGACCTTTGCCCAGACATATTATTTGAGCAAAGCCGGTAATAGTATTGTTGCTGAGCAACAACGCCGTATTTACGACCGATTGATGCAGCAAGGGGTTGCATTCTACCAAAACAATGCATCATCAGACCTTCTTGTTCGTGTGACACACAATGCGAATTCCGCCCGTAGTATCATTGATATTATTGTAACAACATTCGTGCGCGATCTCTTTTCGGTATTGAGTTTGCTGGCTGTTATGTTGATGCAGAACTTTATGTTGAGCATCATAGCTTTGACTGTAGGGCCTTTGGCATTTTTTGCTGTTCGGCAAGTGGTAAAGCGTATCAAAAGTCTAATGGAAAAAGAATTATCTTCCATTGCTGAAATTATCCAGGTGATGCAGGAAACATCTATCGGTATCCGCGTTGTGAAAGCTTTTTCTCTTGAAGGGCTTATGAAACGCAGAATGAACAAAGCCATTACCGATGTTGAAATGCGTGCCAACGGCATTGCCACATTGGAAGCCGCAACAAGCCCAATTATGGAAACATTGGCTGGTATAGCAATTGCTATCGTCATTTGTTTTTCAGGCTATATGGCAACACAACGTGCTGGTGTCCAAGGCGAGTTGATGTCTTTTATTGTTGCGCTTCTTCTGGCCTATGAACCGGCCAAAAGACTGGCCAATGTTCGCGTCAAGATTGAATCCGGTATGATCGGTGTTCGTATGATGTTTGAGATTCTCGATCACCCGATTACCATTATGGAACATGAGGACGCAGTTGACCTTGAAAAATCTAAAGGTAATGTCCGCTTTGAGAATGTTGGTTTTTCCTATATCGAAGATCACATGGTTCTCCATAATATCAATCTGGATATTCCTGCCGGTAAAATGACCGCTTTGGTTGGTCCGTCTGGTTCAGGTAAATCAACCATGATTAACTTGATTATGCGCCTTTATGATCCGGTAGAGGGGCGCATCATGATTGATGGGCAAGACATTCGGAATGTGTCATTCAAATCGCTGCGTCAGCTTATGTCTTATGTTGGACAAGATACATTTCTATTTCAGGGGTCTGTGAAATATAATATCGGGCTCGGGCGCGAAGGTGCCACGGACGAAGAAATTATCGAAGCTGCAAAAGCGGCCAATGCCCATGACTTTATTCTTGGATTACCAAATGGTTATGACACAGATGTCGGTGATAATGGCAATCACTTGTCTGGTGGTCAAAAACAACGTGTTGCAATTGCACGTGCCATGTTGCGCAACAGCGAGATATTGATATTGGACGAAGCAACCAGTGCGCTTGATTCTGAATCGGAAGCCTTGATTAAGGAAGCTTTGGCACGTCTTACAACCAATCGGACAACAATTGTTATTGCCCACCGTCTGTCAACAATTTCACGTGCTGACAAAATTGTTGTTATGAAAGATGGTGAAATTGCCGAACAAGGAACACAACCTGAATTGTTGAGAATTGAAGACGGCCTTTATAAGCATCTTCACGATTTACAGTTCCGAGATCCTGATTTTGATGAGGTCGATGAACTTGTGAAGCATGATGCCAGCAAGTGATCTGTCAGACGCTGATAATTCAATACAATCATAAGACACTTTTACCGACCGGTTCAATTCGATTGAACCGGTCACTTGATTGGCGTAACCTCTCCCTTATAAATATATTCGCATCAGCTTTTTCGTAAGTTGGTGCTGTGCAATGCTCTATTTTGGAGAGCCCTTATAAGGAGAATGATCGATGAAAGCTGTGGGCTATTTTGAGAATCTACCTATAACAGACGATAGGGCGCTTCAAGATCTCAACCTTGATACGCCAGATATTGGCGACTATGATCTTCTTGTTGAAGTAAAAGCGATTTCAGTTAATCCGATAGATGTAAAAACGCGCCAAAGCGCTAGACCGACAGATGGCAAACCACGTATTTTGGGTTTTGATGCTGCCGGTGTCGTGGTGAAAAAGGGTAAGAATGTAAAGGACTTCAATGCAGATGATGAGGTCTTTTATGCTGGCGCTATTAATCGGCAAGGTTCCAACAGTGAATATCAAGCTATTGATAGCCGGATTGTTGCGCTAAAACCTAAAAGTATTGATTTCAAAACAGCGGCTGCCATGCCGTTAACGTCTTTAACTGCATATGAGATGTTGTTTGATCGTATCAATATTTCAAAACCCGTTTACTATGGCAAAAATGCATTTTTGATGATTGGCGGAGCAGGCGGTGTCGGCTCTATAGCTATCCAATTGGCAAGGCATCTTTCCGATGTTGAGATTATTGCAACAGCTTCTCGCCCACAATCGCGCGAATGGGCGTTAAAAATGGGTGCGCATCATGTCATTGATCATAGCCAGCCCTTTCAGCCACAACTGGAAAAAATCGGTTTTCCCAATCCTGCCTTTATTTTTTCGACTGCAAACTCTGATGGTTATCTTCCTCAATATGCACAAATCATCAGTCCACAAGGCCGCTTGGGATTGATAGATGGCCCCAAGGTTTTTGATATAAATCCTCTGAAAATGAAGAGCATTTCGGTGCATTGGGAATCGATGTTTACCCGTTCAATGTTTGTTACAGATGATATTTCGCGCCAAGGTGAAATATTGCGGCATGTTGCGCAATTGATTGATGAGAAAAAGATTGTCCCGACACTTTCAAAAGTTATGTCACCAATTAATGCCGAAAATCTGCGTGAGGCACACCGTTTAATCGAAACACAACGCTCTGTTGGCAAACTTGTCATTGAAAATTTCTAAATGAATGGCGGCAATATTGCCGCCATAAAACTCATATGTTGGTAGAGTTAACCTCTATCCTAATGGGATAGTTACAACAAGCGCCCAAGACGTACGGCTGTTGTTCCTTTACGGGCATGGCGCATTGTCGGTTGCACAAGGATGCAATTGTCATACGGTGTCTTGATTTCTTCGGTACCGTCATAAGCAATAACAGTGCCTGCCTTATCAATCTGCTGCATACCCTCAAAATCATTTGCAAAGCGAAACTGGTCGGTTTTAATCGTAACAGCATTTGTAATATCAACCAGTTTTTGTTGCAGTTCTTTTGTCGGTAGCAGGTAATTTTCAATATCTTCTTTATCAGCAATACCGGCAACCATTAAAAATCTCGCAGCGACATCAAGTGCAGCTGGATAGGCTTGCTTTTCAAAGTGATGGCCAGATTCAAATAGAACCGCTGCCTTCTCACTTTCAGGATCACCAAAACCGGCATAATCGCGTAACCGTTTCCCCGCTTTATGCCCCTTATCCATGACAATATAGTCGGGGACACCAATTGCACGGGCAAGTTCTTCGCCCTTTTTCAGGTATCCACCCATCATAATTGCTGGGTCCGCTTCATGCATAGAATGAAGATCCAGCAATAGGTCTACTTGGTCTACAATAGGGCGCAAGGCACGCGCTCTAAGTAGCTCTTTTGTTTCACGCGGTCCATCAAGTGCTTCCTCGTTCCATACGCGGTTCATATCTTCATCAAGAAATCTGGTTGCATCAGGGGCGTCTGGTGAAAAAGCCTCATAGGCGGCAACATTGGCAAAGGCCAAAGTCAGTGTACCCCGTTTGGGCTTGAAGTTGTCTCGTAACAAACGGTCAACCACCAATGCACCACTAATCTCATTGCCATGAATCAAAGACATTATCATGGCATGTTTACCAGGTTTTTCGGACTTGAATTGATAGACATATTCAACGCCGCAATTTCCGTCTCTCCACGGTGTTATATCGGGAAAAGGCAATTCTATCGGATATTGTTTAAGATGATTCTTCATGATTGTTCCCTGTAATCTTTTACTCCACCGCTGTCGTGTGATGGCGGCGTGCTAAAAGGAAAATTGATATGAGACTGAGTAAAACTGTAAACATGACATAAAAGCTGGGTGACATATTGTTTTTGGTCGTTTGGATAAGCCAGGTTGCTATCAATGGTGCAAAGCCACCAAAAATCGTCACAGACACGTTATAGCTGACAGCAAGCCCTGTACTGCGCACATTGGTCGGAAAAATTTCGGCAATGAGTGCAGGCATTGCCGCCAAGCTACAAGCCAAAAGAAAACCAACGAAGGCCTGTACAGCAAACAACACAGCCGGTATCGGCATTGCATTGAGAATGTAGAATAGCGGCCATGACGTGATACCAAGAAACAACAGCGAAACACCAACAATCCGGATACGTCCAAACCGGTCGGATACTGCCCCAACCATTGGCGAAACAATAAGTAGCATAAATCCAGTAATCATCGCGCCGATAAAGGAGAAGGTTTCAGGCAAATGGAGTTGCTTGATGGCATAGGTTGGCATGTAAATTTTATGAACATAGTTGAATGCCGTGGCTGCAGCGACAACACCAATACATAATAGAATATTACGCCAATTATATTTAATCAGGTCATGTAAAGGTGTGTTTTTAGGACGAATTGTCTTTATATTTTCAAAATCGGCCGTTTCAGATACGCTGCGGCGTATGTACCAACCAATGGGACCAATCAGCAGCCCGAAAGCAAAGGCTATGCGCCAGCCCCAATTATTCAGTTGTTCTGGCGTCAGTACCGCAAATAATAATGCGCTGAAACCGGCTGCAAATACAGTTGCTAATCCTTGCGTCGACATTTGGAAACTGGCAAAAAAGCCACGTCTGTCAATGCCAGCATGTTCTACGAGAAAGGCAACAGAGGAGCCAAATTCTCCACCCGTTGAAAAGCCCTGCAGCATTCGCGCAATAATGATGATGAGCGGTGCCCAAAAGCCGATCGTTTCATATGTCGGGCAAAATGTTATCAACGCTGTGCCAACCACCATCAAGGTGATAGAAAGTGACATAGACGCTTTACGTCCAGCCTTATCGGCATAACTGCCCAAGACGATTGAACCTAGTGGTCTGGTAATGAATGATATGCCAAATGTTCCAACCGAGATGAGTAATGATACGGTACTGTCTTTATTTGGAAAGAATAAATGCCCAATTGTAATAGCAAAATAGCCGTAAATCAGAATATCATAGAATTCCAGAGCATTTCCTGCACTTGCGGCAGCAAATTCGCGCCAGTGTTGCCTAATACTTTGTCGGATTGACGGTTTACTTCCCCTTGTTTCTTGTCCCATGTTTCCCTCTACCAATTTTAGGTTTTTAAATTTTTGTAATTTTATTTATGAAAACCGTTATTTATCCGGTCTATTGCAGTTTCCGTGTCGTGAAGGGTGTTCACGACCGTTGGCAATCAACCAGTTTTGGTAAATTCTAAACTAGGGAGAGGGCAAAATACCCGTGCTTATTTTGCACAAGTCTGTGCTTATTTTAAACGGCCATTAGTATAGTAGCCCCATATCTTATCAACGATAGGGTGGCTAGAAAATTTCTTGCGATAAAGCGCTATGTCAACCGGCATAAGCCATTCTGGTTTTTCAATTTGCACCACACGCCCACTGTCTATGGCTGGTTTACAAAGCTGATAAGGCAACCAAGCCAACCCTAAACCGCCAGCCACCAATTCAACGATAGAACTAAAAGAGTCTGTTTCATGCACAACGTGCAAATTCGGCTTATTCTCAAGTGTAGCAAGGTGGCGGGTTATAATAGTTTTGAGTGCCGTTGTTGGTAAAAAAGCCAGAAATGGGTCAGACTGTTCTGTCATTCCAGTAAAAATTGGTTGCCGGTTTTCGTCCGCGGCACTGATGGGGACAAGCGTTTCATGGGCAATTGTCAACCAGTTAAACTGTGCCGGATTAATGCGCAATCGCGTATGATAGCTTGAATATGCCAATAAAAGGTCTGCTTCATTGTTTGCGAGTGTTGCAATTGCACTTTCATTGCTGCCCGCGATAATGCGCGTTTGAAATGTCGCAACATTTTCGTTCATTTCCTTGTACCACTGCGGAAAGAACGTGACGGATAAGGCAACACCTGTTGCTATTCTAAGATCGGGTTGTGCATCATCTTTTCGGGCAGCCAAACGCTCTTGCAGGAGGCGCATTGTTTCCAATATATCCGTGGCAGCTTCAAGAACAATGATACCGTCTGCTGTAAGCTCTACCGGCTTTGTTCGCTCGACAAGCGGAACGCCAGCCCATTCCTCCAGCAGTTTGATGCGCCGCCCAAAAGCTGGATGGGTAACATGACGATTTTCCGCTGCTTTGGTAAAACTACGGGTGCGGGCCAATTCCAAAAAATCTTTTAGCCACACCACAAGCATAATAGTTT
This sequence comes from uncultured Bartonella sp., assembly GCA_946478235.1. Lineage (GTDB taxonomy): Bacteria > Pseudomonadota > Alphaproteobacteria > Rhizobiales > Rhizobiaceae > Bartonella. The sequence goes on along the minus strand of CAMLBF010000005.1, from coordinate 119,708 downwards.
CCTTTAGTCCGGACGGCGATAACAGGTTGGTTGCGCATAATGACGAGCTATACGGGCAATAGCTTGTTCTAACGGTTCTATCTTCACATTCATGGAAGCACCATTGGCATGAATGATATTTTGATGGTCGACCATAATAGCGACATGACCTTTCCAGAATACGAGGTCGCCACGCTGTAGGCCATCAGACGGGTCAATGTCGGTACCAATTGTGTTTATCTGCATATCGGTGTCACGCAGTACCCGTTTGCCTGCCATCATCATGGAGAGTTGCACCAAGCCTGAACAATCAATTCCAAGACCACTTTTGCCGCCCCAAAGATAAGGTGTGTGAATGAGATTTTCCGCGGTGCTAACATAGTCTGGACTTATGTGTGCTACTGGAACAAGATGATCGGCAATTACATAATTGCCATTATCAAGTTTGGCATAAAGTGTTGCTCGCGTTTCACTTTCACCAACGATTGTCACTTTGCTGCCTATGGATAAAGCAGACACCATAGGGCTTCTTAAGTCTGCGTTTTCATATTGAAAGCTTCGTGGCGCAATAACAATATGTGTAGGCGTTGACTGAAAATCACCCAAATTTACCTGTTCGACATATCCCACATAGCCATCTTGTAAAGATTGAACCCAGCAAAATTTATCAGCTATATCAAAAACCAATACATCTTCACCAAAAAGACATTCACTCTGTCTTTCCGACTTTCTATCCGGAATTTTATAAAGCGCAGCCACTGGTGCTATAACCCGCATAAGCTTACCTGTGACATAGCGCGGTGCGTCTATTATTCCTCGTAAGCGCTCATCAGCCAGATCTGGCCGATAAGCGTTAAGACGTTGGTCGAGATTATCCATCAAAGGTCTTTCAACACAGTGTACAGTGTACGGATACCTTGCGCTTCTCCACCAACAGGGAAACCGGGTTTTTCCGCAGGGGTCCAGCCGTAAATATCGAAATGACCCCAATGGGCGGCTTTATCGACAAATTTGCGTAAAAATAATGCTGCTGTAATTGAACCGGCAAATCCATCAGTGGTGACATTGTTGACATCGGCAATGCGTGAAAAAAGCTTGGATTGATAAGGAGTCCAAAGCGGCATTTGCCATAATGGATCATGTATTTGCATAGATGTTTTGGCAATTTTGTCAGCAAGCGCTTGGTTATCGCAGTAGAAAGGCGGCAAATCAGGTCCTAAAGCAACACGTGCCGCACCTGTCAAAGTTGCCATATCAAACAGATATTGCGGTTTTTCCTCGTCGCCATAACAAAGGGCATCTGCCAAAATAAGTCTGCCCTCAGCATCGGTATTTCCAACTTCGACACTTAGCCCTTTTCTGCTTTTAAGCACATCGCCTGGGCGGAAAGCATTGCCTGCAATGGAATTTTCCACGGCAGGAATAATAAGACGCAGACAGATGGGTAGTTTTGCATCCATGATAAGGCGTGCAAGACCAATGACATTGGCCGCACCCCCCATATCTTTCTTCATCAACAACATATTGCCGGCTGATTTTATATCAAGCCCGCCAGTGTCAAACGCCACACCTTTACCGACAAGTGTTACTGTCGGGTGATCTTTTTGTCCCCACCGCAAGTCGATAAGCCGAGGTGCTATTGCGCCAGCACGACCAACCGCATGAATCATCGGAAAGTTTTTATCAAGTAGGTCATCACCACAGATGCTGGTTACGTCGGCGTGATAGGTCATACCAAGTTGACGCACAGCCAGTTCAATTGTGTCCGGCTCCATATCATTTGTTGGCGTATTAATAAGGTCGCGCACTATAAACGTGGTTTCAATTGTGCGGCGTAATTCATGGATATCAACATTTGCAGGAACAAAAAATGTCAGCTTCTTATCATTTTTTGTCTTGAGATAATGGCGGAATTTATAACTGCCTAATCCAAGCGCAAGAAATATTGCAAAGGCATTTTCAGTTAGATTTTCAAAATGCCAGTGCCCTTGCGGTAATGCTTTAAACAAATTTCCACTGATAAAGGGATCGCTACCATCACCGATACCAAACAAAATTTTATCAACCTGTCCATGTGTATTGGGCACTACGACAAATTCACCGGCTTTGCCGCTAAAGGTATTGATCTTTACCCATTGCTCCAAAAAAGGATCGTTGGCAAAGAGTTTGGTATTGCCTTCTGCAACCAGCCAGATTGCGCGGCTATCATTTGCCTGCTCGGTGGTAAATTCAATAGGGCAGGTTGTATAGGAAGAAATTTTTGCGGACATGTGTCACCTATAATTTGCGCAGTGCCACATATTCAACACGGTGGGTGCTGCCTTTTCGCAAGATGAGATCAGCACGTGGTCTGGTTGGCAATATGTTTTCCTGCAAATTCTTCAAATTGATATTATTCCATAAATCGGCAGCCACTGCCATGGCCTCTTCCTCCGTCATAATTGCATAACGATGAAAGAATGATTGTGGATTTTGGAATGCTGTTAGTCGAAAACGACGGAATCTTTCCATATACCAATTACGGATAATATCGGTTTTTGCATCAATATAAATGGAAAAATCAAAAAAATCGGAAACAAATGGAACAGCTTTGCCATCACATGGCAAATCGCGAACCTGTAATACATTTACACCTTCGACAATAAGAATATCCGGCCTATCAATGACAATATGCTCGTTTGGTAAGACATCATAAGCCGAGTGGGAATAAATTGGTGCTTTGACATCACCCATTCCAGCTTTTATTGCCGAAAGAAAACGCAGCAATTTGCCGACATCATAAGAGTCGGGAAAGCCTTTTCTATCCATGCGGTTTTCTTCTTTCAAAACAGCATTGGGATATAGAAAACCGTCCGTGGTAATAAGATCCACTTTTGGGCTTGATGGCCACCGTTTTAACAATTCTTGCAAAATGCGCGCTGTTGTGGATTTGCCAACAGCAACCGAACCAGCAATACTGATAAGAAATGGTGTTTTTGCGGTATGTTGTGTGCGCAAAAACCGTTTTCTTTGCTGGAAAAGCCCTTGGATAGCTTCAACATGCGTGGACAATAAACGAGATAAAGAAAGATAGATACGTTGCACTTCCTCAAGATCAATCGGGTCGCCGATTGATCTTAGGCGTTTAACTTCGTCAAATGTTAATGTCAGGGGTGTATCGGCACGAAATACCGACCATTCATGAGCGGTAAATATGCTATAGGGCGAATATTTACCAAAAACAAAATCACTCGGCTCATTAGCGTGCTCGGTATGCCGCTTTGCATCAACCATGTTTGCGGGACGCCTTTTCCTCAAGACCCGTTTGGGTTGTTCTTCTTTGTAACTCTGTTAGAACTTCATCCAACTTAATGCCACCTATATTCCACATAACCAGAAGGTGGTAAAGAAGATCTGCACTTTCACTAATAAAATGTTGCTTATCTTCGGTTAAAGCCGCGATAACTGTTTCAACCGCTTCTTCGCCCATTTTTTTGCCCGCACGTCCCATGCCTTTGGAAACCAGACTCGCTGTATAAGAGCTGCCATCTTGCACCAAAGCACGTTCAGCAATGATTTTTTCAAGTTTATGCAAGTCAAATTGGTCCATAAATCAATTCTCTCTAAATTCATCCAGACGCACTGGAATACCAGACTGTGCCATGTAGCGTTTTGCCTCTCCAATGGTATATGTTCCAAAATGGAAAATAGAAGCAGCTAAAACGGCTGTTGCGTGGCCATCACGAACCCCTTCAACCAGATGGTCGAGTGTGCCAACACCACCAGATGCAATGACTGGTACATGCACGGCATCGGCAATGGCACGTGTCAGTGCAATATCATAACCTTCTTTTGTTCCATCACGATTCATCGAGGTTAATAATATTTCGCCTGCACCTTTTTCAACAACAAGACGGGCAAATGACACAGCATCAATGCCTGTTGGTTGACGGCCACCATGTGTAAATATTTCCCAACGGCGTTCGTTTCCCTCAGTGGGGACTTCTTTGGCATCAATCGCAACAACAATACATTGGTCGCCAAATTTATCCGCGGCTTCTGCTACAAAATCAGGACTTTTTACAGCGGCTGTATTGATGGAAACCTTGTCTGCGCCTGCTAATAACAATTTACGGATATCAGCCACACTGCGCACACCACCGCCGACCGTAACCGGCATGAAACACTGATCTGCAGTGCGTGCCACAACATCAAAAAGCGTATCCCGATTATCGCTGCTGGCAGTAATGTCTAAAAAGCATAATTCGTCAGCGCCGGCAGCATCATATGCCTTGGCAACTTCAACAGGATCACCAGCATCAATCAGATCCACAAAATTTACACCTTTAACAACACGTCCATCTTTGACATCAAGACATGGTATAATGCGGGCTTTAAGGGTCATGCCATAGCTCCCCTTTTGCTTTTTTCCAGAAGATCAAGTGCTGCTTTTGCATCAATGCGGCCATCATAAAGGGCGCGTCCAGTAATGGCGCCATTAAGAATAGCGGCATCATCTTCTGTTAGCCTTTTAATGTCTTCCATGGAAGCCAAACCACCTGAAGCAATAACCGGTATGGAAACCGAACGTGCTAGCTCCAAGGTTGATTGCCAATTGATACCAGTTAAAATGCCATCGCGGTCAATATCTGTATAGATAATAGCCGCAACACCAGCACCTTCAAAGCGTTTTGCCAAATCAAGAACAGATAGCTCAGATTCTTCCGCCCAGCCTTCAACGGCTACCTTGCCGCCACGGGCGTCAATACCAACGGCAACCTTACTGGGGAAAAGTTTGCAGGCTTCATAAACCAATTGCGGATTACGCACAGCAACTGTGCCAAGAATGACACGTGCCAAACCTTTTTCAAGCCAGTTTTCGATATGGCCAAGTGTTCTGATGCCGCCACCAAGCTGAACAGGGTTAGACGTCGCCTTTAAAATAGCCTCAACAGCTTGGCCATTGACCGACTCACCTTCAAATGCACCATTAAGGTCAACAACATGCAGCCATTTAAAACCTTGTGCTTGAAATTGCTGTGCTTGTGCCGCCGGATCAGCATTATAGACAGTTGCCTTATCCATATCACCGAGTTTTAGACGCACACATACGCCATCTTTTAAATCAATTGCAGGATAAAGAATCATGGCTTCCATTCCAAAAAATTGGCAATCAGTGTCAAACCAAGGCGTTGGCTTTTTTCAGGGTGAAATTGTGTACCAATCATATTATCACGGATAACCGCCGCCGTCATTTCACCGCCATAATCTGTTGTTGCCAGAAGATTGTCATTGTGGGCGCAAACAAGGTGGTAGGAATGCACAAAATAAGCATGGAGACCTTTTTCACCCGTCGGAATATTTTTAAACAATGGGTGGTCACGTTTAAGGTTCAACGTATTCCAACCAATTTGTGGAACCTTGAGATGTGCTGCCTTCGGTTCCATCAAAGTGACATCGCCTTTAATCCAGTTGAGCCCTTGTGTAACTGTCTTTTCCATGCCGCGTGATGACATAAGCTGCATACCCACACAAATGCCTAAAAAGGGACGGGCAGCGTGGATAACAGTTTCTTCTAAGGCTTCTACCATACCTGCAACACTATTGAGTCCAGAGCGACAATCGGCATAAGCCCCCACACCCGGCAGCACAATGCGGTCGGCGTGACGAACATCATCAGCCTTATTCGTCAAAATGATTTCTGCAGCAATATTGTGGTCGTGACTTGCCCGTTCGAAGGCTTTGACCGCAGAACGCAGATTACCCGACCCATAATCGATAATGGCTACCCGCATTATTTTAGCCTTTCAAAGAGCCCTTGGTAGAAGGAACAGCATCTTTTTGTCTAGGGTCTATTTCAATAGCATGACGTAACACACGTGCAACTGCTTTAAAGCACGTTTCTGCAATATGGTGATTGTTGACACCATAATGATTGGTAACATGCAATGTAATGCCAGCGTGCTGTGACAGGGCTTGAAAAAACTCCCGTACCAATTCGGTATCGAAGGTACCAATTTTTGCGTGGGAAAAATTGACGTTCCAAACTAGAAAAGGTCTGCCCGATACATCAACCGCCGCTTTTGTACATGTTTCATCCATAACCAAATCAAGGGACGAATATCGTGTAATGCCGCGCCGCTCGCCTAAGGCTTTATTAATGGCATCACCAAGAGCAATGCCGCAGTCTTCAACCGTGTGATGGTCATCAATATAGGTGTCACCAATGGCTTTGATATTGATGTCGATCAGGGAATGTCGTGAAAGTTGTTCAAGCATATGATTGAAGAAGCCAACGCCGGTATCAATCGTGAACTTTCCAGTTCCATCGAGATTAACTGCAACGGAAATGTCTGTTTCATTGGTTTTACGTTTTATGTCAGCTATGCGAACCATATCTATCCCATTTCTCGAGTGTTAAGAGCATTTCCAGAATGAACGTATCAATTGCTCCTAAGCATGCTTAAAGATTTTCCTTGAAGAGTAAATTGTATTTACGCGCGCTCTACAAGTAACTTCTATTAATTGCCCATATTATAGACTGATTATTTAAAACATCTCGAAATAATAACCAAATCCTTTCATTGAAAATAGGCATAAAGAACGACCATATTGGTTAATACTTTTGCCAGATCTGCCAATTGGAAAGGATTTGCTGCCTATCCATGCCAGACGCTAATAATGACCATAAAACCAATCGGGCTTTTAAAGGAGAAAGCCAGCCACCCATTACGGCGCCACATTGTAACAAGTCAATTTCACCACCTTTATAGCCATAAGTATTTTGACTTGTTGAGCCGCTATAAGCCCGTGTGGCAATCACAACAGGAATGGTTTGGGCATATTGCCGAATAATATCTGCTTCTGCATAACTGACATGTCCCGATCCGAAACCAGCAATAACAACACCCTGATAAATGCCACTTTCAAACACAAGTTTTAGCAGGTCGTCTCCCGAAGATAGGCAGGCTTCTATCAGCGCAACTTTTGTATTTATCGCTTTTGGCATGACCATTGGCGCGGCAAAATTATGCGAAGCGCTAAAATAGATGGGCTTGCTTTCAATGATTGTTCCCAATGGTCCTGCAAAACCAGAGTGAAATGTTTGCACTTGCAGTGTGTTGCTTTTTTTCACCCAATAAGGCGAATGGATTGTGTCGTTAAGCACAACCATAACACCGCGCCCCAGACTTTCTTTGTCGGCGATAACTTGTGCTGAGGCTAAAAGATTGGCTGGGCCATCAGCCCCTGCAGCAAGCGGTGCACGCATGGCACCCGTAAAGATAAGTGGTTGTGGCCTATCCCAATAAAGCGACAGTAAAAATGCCACTTCTTCAAGTGTATCGGTTCCTTGGGTCAAAATAACGCCGGTTGCACCATCATCGATTTGTTGTTTTGCCCATTGAAGTGCCTGAAACAAAACCTCAAAAGATAAAGAACCACTTGGTAATTGGGCTAGTGTCGTAGCATTAATTTCAGCAATGTCTGCAAGTGCTGGCACACTTTTAACCAGCATGTCTGCTGTCAGCGTTGGTTGAACCCCACCACTGTCAGAGGCAACCATAGCAATTGTTCCACCAAGGGCACCAATGGCAATTTTAGGTAGGGCTGGCATAATTTCTTCCTTGAACTATACTTTGTTACAACAAATCAAGTGGGACAGAATGCGCATTTAACACCAATTCCTCTATCCGCCAATCAGTGTTGTTTTATCCTAATAATAATGTGACTGTTAAAAACTCTTTTTTATTGTGGTTGAGTTTTTCGCTGTCAGTTCCTAAATATGCATGCATATGACCGCTTTTATTGCTTGAAATAGGATAAAGCGTGTAGATAAAAGGAGTTTTCTTGTGATAGAACATAAGCCCGATACAATCTATGGTACAACCATCATTACAGTACGCAAAGGCAATAAGGTTGTCATTGCCGGTGATGGGCAAGTGACTTTGGGCCAGACAATCATGAAAGGCAATGCACGTAAGGTGCGGCGTATTGGCAAGACCGGCTCTGTTATTGCCGGATTTGCCGGAGCGACAGCAGACGCATTTACGTTGCTTGAACGCCTTGAAACCAAATTGGAACAATATCCAGATCAGTTGATGCGTGCTTGTGTCGAACTTGCAAAAGATTGGCGGACAGACCGGTATTTACGTAAGTTGGAAGCAATGATGCTGGTGGCTGATAAGAATGTGACTTTAGCATTAACTGGCCTTGGTGATGTCCTTGAACCGGAAGATGGTGTTATGGCTATCGGCTCAGGCGGTAACTTTGCCCTTTCAGCGGCGCGTGCATTAATTGATATGGACCTTGATGCTGAAACAATTGCACGTAAAGCAATGACAATTGCTTCGGATATATGCGTTTATACCAACAGCAATTTTATTGTTGAAACGCTTGATGCTGAATAGGCTGAATAGTTTGTAAAACAGCCTTCCATGCATAGTATGGACACTGGAAGTATGAAAGAGAAAGCACTTTAGATGAGTTCTGTATTTTCCCCCCGCGAGATTGTCTCCGAGCTTGACCGTTTCATCATTGGTCAAAATGATGCCAAGCGCGCTGTTGCTATCGCATTACGCAATCGTTGGCGTCGTCAGCAGCTGGATGGCCAGATGCGTGATGAGGTTATGCCAAAAAATATTCTGATGATAGGACCGACAGGTGTTGGTAAAACAGAAATTGCTCGTCGTTTGGCAAAACTGGCTGGCTCACCCTTTGTAAAGGTAGAAGCAACCAAGTTTACCGAAGTCGGTTATGTTGGTCGTGATGTCGAGCAGATTATTCGTGATCTTGTTGATATTGCCATTAATCTTGTTCGTGAGAAAAAACGCGAAGAAGTTGAAGCCAAGGCACATCTTAATGCAGAAGAACGCGTTCTTGATGCGTTGGTTGGTAAAACTGCAAGCCCTGCAACGCGGGATAGTTTCCGCAAAAAATTGCGTGAGGGCGAGCTTGATGATCGTGAAATCGAAATTGAGGTTGCTGATAATAGCAATAATGGCGCCCCGACATTTGATATTCCTGGTATGCCGGGTGCTCAAATGGGCATTATGAATTTATCCGATATTTTTGGCAAAATGGGTGGACGCACCAAGACCCGTAAAACAACGGTCAAAGATGCATTCAAGCCTTTAATTGATGATGAGTCGGACAAACTTCTCGATCAGGATCAGATTGTTCAGGAAGCTCTACGCGCTGCCGAAAACGATGGCATTGTTTTTATCGACGAGATTGACAAGATTGCTGCACGCGAAGGTGGCATGGGCGCTGGTGTGTCACGTGAAGGTGTCCAACGTGATCTGTTACCTCTTGTTGAAGGAACCACGGTTGCTACCAAATATGGCCAAATTAAAACAGACCATATTCTATTCATTGCATCTGGCGCATTCCACGTTTCAAAGCCTTCTGATCTTCTTCCTGAACTTCAGGGGCGTTTACCGATACGTGTAGAATTGAACGCGTTGTCACGCGAAGATTTGCGCCGTATCTTAACAGAAACAGAGGTTAGCCTTATCAAGCAATATATTGCGCTTATGGCGACCGAAAATGTTACGTTGGAAATCACAGATGATGCAATTGATGCATTGGCAGATATAGCGGTTGATCTCAATTCAACAGTTGAGAATATCGGTGCGCGTCGTTTGCAAACCGTCATGGAAAGAGTTCTGGACGAAATTTCGTTTACGGCTCCTGATAAGGCTGGTACGACATTTACCGTTGATGCTGATTACGTCAAAAAAGCAGTTGGCGACCTTGCATCTAATACCGATTTGTCACGCTTTATTCTTTAGAAAAAATCTATAGCAAATCGGTATGATTTTTGCCCGTTGGGTAAAAATAACAATTGCACTTTTGATAAGACAATCGGAACAGCCCAATTGGGCTGTTTCTTTTTGGTGCTTACGCAATATTCAAGGTAAAGATCATTATTAGGGCGGATAGCGCCAGAATAATGATGGAAATAACAGCTGTTGATATAACTTTGATGCCGGATTTTTTAAGCGCATAAACATCAACGCCCAACCCTAATGCAGCCATGGAAATGACTGTTAATATCTTGGTTGCCGCCGCCATGACTTTTAAGGCAGATTCTGGAATGATATTGGCAGAATTGGCTAATAATAACACAACAAAGCCGATGATGAACCAAGGCACAAGTTTGCCAAAACTCGGTCTATTATGACTTCCGGCACCTGCAATCAGTCCGATGATAAAAATGACAGGTCCTAGCATCAATACCCGAACCAGCTTGACCAAAGTTGCCATTTGTACGCTTACCAATGAAACGGGTGCTGCTGCCGCGAGAACTTGCGGTACGGCATAAACCGTCATGCCGGACAATATTCCATATTGGCTAAAGGATAGACCAAGGGCTGGTACAGCAAATGGTAAAACTAGGATAACAAAAATGCCCAGAACGGCAGTAAAAGCAATTGATGCAGCAACATCAGACGCATTTGCCTTGATAACAGGCGCAACAGCCGCAATGGCCGAGTTACCACATATAGAATTGCCACATGCAACAAGAATAGCAAGATGCCGTGTCAGCCCCATAAGCCGGCCGATCGTATAGGTTATAACAATAACACAAAATACAATTGCCGCTATCCCTGCAATAAGACCTAGACCCGCTGATAATACCGCATGAACGCTGATACTGGCTCCGAGCAGTGCAACGGCTATTTCTAAAAGTATTTTGGCAGAAAAACCTATCCCCTCAGCATATTGTTTGGGTAATGTTTTTGCTGTTCGAAAAATTGCGCCAATAAGTATGGCGAGCACCAAACTTTCCAACCAAGCTTGGCCAAACAAAAACAGTTCCAACCTTTCTAATAAGATGGCGATCAGCGATATGATACAGCATAATATGATGCCTGGAGCATAACGATAGAAAAGTGTTTGAAACCTGTTAAGCATTTTATATCTCAAGATAATTACACGATGTGCCAAAGCTGTTGCATATGCCAAATTCGTTTCATGTGCTAAAGTTGTCGCAAATGTAAGCAAAACTGCAGCATATTATAAATCATAAACAAACGGCTGATATAAAATAATTATGCTTATACAAAGGTGTGATAAGCACAAATATATCGTTGGTATCAAACTATGTACGATACTCTCGACTGAACTTAAATCTTGTGGTCGTTTAACAGGGCTAACACTGCTCAGCAGGGTCAACATTGCTTAATCGGGTCAATATCGCTCAATAGGTAATTTACGTCTGGTCAATCAAAAGACTTTGTACATCTTAAACGCTAGTTTCAGACGTTTTAAACGCTGGTTTCATATGTTCAAAACAAAGCAATTATTGTTCCAGTCACTAAAAATATTGTTCCAGTCGCTAAAAAAGCGCCAGCGCTTCAATATAGCGCAAAACGGGATAAGTATATTTGAGGCCGAATTAATCTCGCGCTATTGTCGGTTTGTTAAGCCAGAATTGATAATTTTCTTTTATAAAAAGGTTTTTGAAGAGTCGGTTACAGCATTTTTTGAAATGATACTGACAGCGGTTGGATTATTTTTGGCTTTTCTGAACAATCATAGGCCAACATTGAGGTTATGTTTCAAGTCGGGGATATTATGAAAAAGTTATTTCTGTTTATGGCAGTTTTTTCCATGATAGGGGGACACGCTTATGCCGAGCCTTCCAAACTGGATAAGGTATTGGAAAGCAAAAATTTGCGTGTTTGTACCACAGGCGATTATAAACCATACACATTTCGTAAATCGGATGGCACCTATGAGGGCATTGATATTTCGATGGCCAATTCACTTGCTGCGACATTGAATGTGAAAGTCACGTTCGTTCCAACAACGTGGAAAACATTGATGGACGATTTTCTAGCCGATAAATGTGATATTGCCATGGGCGGTATTTCAATTTCACTGGCTCGACAACAAAAAGCTTATATGTCTGAGCCTCTGGACGTCGACGGAAAAGTTCCATTTGTTCGTTGTGAAGATAAGGACAAATACGATACGATAGAAAAACTGAACCAGAAGGACGTTCGTGCTATAGAACCTGCTGGCGGCACAAATGAAGCATTCGTGCATAAATTTATGCCGCAAGCGCAGCTTGAGCTTTTTCATGACAACACGATTATTTTCCAAAATCTTGTTGATATGAAAGCCGATGTAATGATTACCGATGCATCAGAGGCACGCTATCAAAAACGCTATTACCCAACCTTATGTGTCGTCAATCCAGATGTGCCGTTACTATTTTTGGAAAAGGCTTATATGCTTCCGAAAGGTGATCTAACTTGGAAATTTTATGTCGACCAATGGTTGCGGCTAACCAAGAAAAATGGCGAGTATAATCTTATCCAAGCCGAATGGCTCAAGTGATAGCCCGTCGGGTTGCAAATTCGTATAGCTATTTCAGTTTGGCAATTATGATGCACAGAGATTGATTATAAACTTTGTTTCACAAGAAATTGTCAAACATTGATAAAGGAAACATTCTTGCTGTTTTAAGTGAAAAATAGCAAAAAAATGAAGTATTTTGAGAAGAACACCAATTCAATGGAAAACTCATCTCTTATGAATTGTGTGTTTATACGATGAAATATTTATACCACTTTTAGAGATATGATGAAAAAACTGTTTTTTATAACGCTTATTTTTATGTCTTTCAGCAAAATTGCTTATGCTGAAACATCAACCTTGGATAAGGTTTTGCAGAGTAAAACTTTGCATGTTTGCACTACGGGTGATTATAAACCTTATAGCTTTAAAAAGGCAGATGGCACTTATGAGGGCATAGACATTGCCATGGTGGAGTCTTTGGCGCAATCTCTTGATGCAAAAATAGAATTTGTTCCAATAAGCTGGAAAACCTTGGTTGAAGATTTTGTGGCAAGCAAATGTGATATTGCCGTAGGCGGAATTACATCAACACTTGAGCGGCAAAGAAAAGTTTATGTTTCTGATGCAACGGATATGAAAGGTTTATCACAAATCGGGCGTTGTGAAGATAAAGAAAAATACGAAATGCTGTTTTATGACGAAGAGCCGGTCAAGGATCCAGATAAGATCCGAGTCAATGTTCATGCAAATGACACCAACGAAGCCATTGTCCGTAAATCCGCTCCTGAAGGTGTAAAAATTGAAGCTTTTGATGATGTTCATGTGATTTTTCAAAATCTCGTCGAGAAAAAAGCTGATGTAATGATTACCGACATGACACAAGCAGAATATGAGCTGCGCAATTATCCTAGCTTGTGTTCAACGGAATTTTTTGCCAGCGAACAAAGTTATATGCTTCCTAAAGGCGATGACACTTGGAAATTATATGTTGACCAATGGTTGAGAATTACCAAGAAAACCGGTGCTTATTACAAAATTCAACAACAATGGTTGCAGTAACATTCAATATGCTGGAAGCAATCATCACTTTGGATAGAATACAACCGAGCTTTATTATTCATGATGAAATCTTTTAAGCATGCAGATTATATTGCGTAAATATCCTTAAGTCTGGAATAGATCAGCTGGTGGATTTTTATCATTTGTGTCGTAAACGAAAAGAATTGCATAAAATTTTATAAAACCATTTTTCCCATAGAGTGTGCCGAATATGAAAAAATTATTTCTCTTGAGCTTTGGACTTATTTGTATGATTGGCAACGCTTATGCGGAACCCTCGACATTGGACAAGGTGTTGGAAAGCAAAACACTACGTGTTTGCACAACCGGCAATTATAGCCCCTATACCATGCGCAAAGAGCACGGTACATTTGAGGGGCTTGATATCTCGATGGCACAATCATTGGCCGAATCTTTGGATGCAAAAATCGAATTTAAACAGATAAGTTGGAAAAGTCTGGTATCAGAATTTATTGCCAATAAATGCGATATAGCGGTGGGTGGCATTTCCATAACATTAGAACGGCAACAACAGGTTTATATGACAGAAGCAATGTTGATGGATCGCAAGGTTGCTTATATCCGTTGCAAAGATACGGATAAGTATCGGTCGCTTAATGATCTTAATAACAAAAATGTTCGGGTAAACGAGATTGATGGTGATGCAAATGACGCTTTTGCGCGGAAACAATTACCGAATGCGCAACGGCAAGTGTTCGATAATATTAATGTCATTCGCCAGAATATTATGGATGAAAAAGCCGATGTTGTAATTACAGATGAATTGGCAAACTTTTACGATCCAACCAATACAATTTGCCTTATGAATAAGGGAAAGGGGCCAATATTAGCTTATGGCGAGCGCGGTTATATGTTGCCGAAAGGCGACGCCACATGGAAACGTTATGTCGATAACTGGTTACGATCCACAATGAGCAGTGAATATCACGTATTTGCCGAGAAATGGTTGAATTGATAGCGATTATAAATGGCCGTGGTTTGATTTTTAAAAGACAGGCATAAAGCTATGATTTTGTGATGTTTATGACAAAAATGCCGGTAGTTCAATGCCGGCATTTTTCATAAACGAACAATCAAAGTAGCTTTGTAAAGTAGAGAGTACGGTGATTGTTGTTATTTTCTGGCATAAATAGAGCGGGCAGAGAAAAGCAACAAAACACGCGTTTGGTTTTTTAAGTGGTCAACGATAGCATTTTCACCCACTTTGGCACCAATACGTAAACAATAGCGCAGCATTGGTGGCAAGGATGAAAAGGCTTCATTGGGGCGTATTGCTTCTTCTGGCATAATATCCATCGTGACCCCATGATTGGCTTTAACCAGCACGCCCGATTGTGAGCGGCAAAAATGATAAAGATAAGATAGCTCCAATGCATGGGCCGCTGGATAGCGACTATTAAACGCTAAACTGCCAATGACATAATCGACATTTTTCAAGGTGCAAAATCTTGCAATTGCCTGCCATAAAAGCCCTTGCGCACGATGTGCTTTATTTTTGTCGGTAAATTCAAAGGGGGCAATTGTTAGCAAACGCGGCGCAGCCTGACCAAATTCAATTTCCAGCTGTTCACTAAGACCAATAGCTTTCAGTTTTTTATTCGAATGCATATGCCCGGCAAGAGTCATGCGGCATAGCGCCATGATCTCGGTAGGCGTTTGTTTTTCTGTAATAACAATAAAAAATTCCGATTGAGCATCCACGTCATTTTGGACAGCCAATTGACAACTGGTTTCATTCAACAAGTTTGAAGCATCAACAACACGAGCTTCCAATGATCCAAGAGTTGCAAGAATTGCCGAATCTGTTCCTTCACGAGTCTCATAATGAGACTGCTTAAGAAGTGTCCGTGCATAGGCAGTCATTTCAATGCTCCTTTAGGCAATTAGCCAATAAAACAGATGAATAAACGGGTATTACCGTTATTTTACAAACACCGATTTAGACCTTTGATGTTGCACGACAATGACCGGAAAGTGACTTTTTTATGGCAGTGCACAAAAGCACAAATTGATGATTAATGAAGTATTAATCTCGCCAGACAAAGGTTAACGGTTATGACCAGTATTCACCACAGATATTGCCAGTATTTACCATTAAATATTGATGATGCTTCCAATAGAAGAGAAAACGATCATCATGCCTTTGGTAACACCAACGAAGCATATAACGGCACAAAGTGCTATTTTGTTCCCGATAGGGGTATTTTGGCTTATCGGGATTTCAACCAGATGATGATTTCGTCAAGGATTATAAAGCACGCACCAACCGTAATGAATGCATCTGCCAGATTAAAAATGGCGAAGGAAAAGACACCATCAATGTGGAATGAAATGTAGTCTATCACATAATGAAAGCGTACACGATCTATCAAATTGCCAATCGCCCCACCAATGACCAGTAAAAAACCAAATCGGGATAATGACTTTTCTGGGCCAGCGTTTTTCCATAACCAGATGACAAATCCGATGATAACAATCGTCAGTGCAATAAGTCCCCAATCAGAGAAAGAAGACAGCATGGAAAAAGCGATGCCGGTATTTCTTGCATGATAAAGCGAAAGAAACGGCAGCAACACAATTTCGTCGCCAACGGCGAGCGTATGAATGACCCAAGATTTAATTGCCTGATCCAGCCCAACTGTGATCAAAAGACCCAAAATGAGTAACGCTGCGGATTTTCGTGTCATGACCGCGCCTCACGTGGGTCAAGCGCTATTGTATTGCGGCGGATTTCATAAAGCATCACACCTGTTGCAACAGCAAGATTAAGGGAATCGGCGCGTCCAGCTTGAGGAATGCGAGCCAATGTATCGCAACTATCGGCAAGATTATCTGGCAATCCTTGTTGTTCATTTCCCATAAACAATATGGTTGGACCTTTGCTATAATCTATTGTGCGATAATCGACAGAGCCTTTCAAATGCGTACCGATAATCGTTCCTTTGAAATTTTTGCGCCATTGTAAAAATGCATCGGCACTCAAGCGATATAAGGGCATAGCAAAAATTGACCCCATTGTGGCTCTGACCGTTTCTAATGAAAACGGATCTGTCGTATCCCCAACAAGAATTAATCCTTTGGCACCAACAGCATCTGCGGTGCGAATTATCGTGCCAAGATTGCCAGGATCTCTAACCCGGTCAAGGGCAATGTAAACATCATCGCCTTTTGCCTGCAAAGTTTCAATGGGTAGCCAACGCTGCTCGAACACGCCAACAACCATTTGTGGGTTATCACGACGTGTGACAGATTCCATGACCTTTTGTGAGGCTTCAATAATCAAACCACCGGCTGCTTTGGTGCGAGCTGCGGTTTTCTCAATAATAGGATTGCCAAGACCGGCTTTGGAAAACAAAAATGTACGAATGGTCCAGCCAAGGTCTAATGCATCAATAACAAGTTTCAGACCCTCTGCCATGAAAACACCTTCACGATCACGGTTTTTCTTGAGGCTTAAGGCTTTCATGTCCTTAATAATAGGATTGGCAAGTGAAGTAATTTCTTTAACTTGGCCCATATGTTTTTGTGTCATTTTAAGCAATCCAACGGCTAAACAAAGAGGTTGATAAGGCGCGGTGTGCCTGTTCTTCACGCAAAATCAATTCACCAGACTCGACTGTGCCGCCAAGGCCAGTAAATTCATCACGCATCAATTCATGAATGGCATAAAATGAAGCACGAATAGAGTAGGCAGTCAGGATAACAGCTAAGGGTGTGTCCGACAGAATAGCCCGACAGCTTTTTACCATATCTGGCAAGTGGTCAAAAAGTTGCCAGACCTCGCCATGTGGCCCACGTCCATAGGCTGGTGGATCGAGCAAAATAATGTCATAGCTTTTTTCACGCCGTTTTTCACGTTCGACAAACTTGACCGCATCATCACAAATCCAGCGAATAGGGCGATCAGTCAGTCCAGCCATTTCCTGATTTTCCTTAGCCCAAAGAATAGCTTTTTTGGAAGCATCAACATGGGTCACTTCTGCACCCGCACGAGCCGCAATGAGTGAAGCAAGCCCCGTATATCCAAACAGGTTTAATACTTTGACTGGGCATTTTGCCGATTTAATCAAACCTTCCATATAGCGCCAATGGGCATCCTGTTCAGGGAAAACACCCACATGACGAAATGATGTAAAACGGCCAAGAAATGGCATTCCATTCCATTCAAGTGGCCAAGTCTCACCCAGTGGTTGCTTGGGAAAATTCCAACGCCCCATACCTTCCTCATCGGTATTACCGGTGAAAATTGCATCGACATTTTCCCACTCTTTTTCACTTAAGGCAGGTTGCCACAAGGCTTGTCCCTCTGGGCGAATGATACGCAAAGCGCCATAACGTTCCAGCTTTCGCCCATTTCCACTATCAATCAGGGCATAATCGGCACTGGCAGTCGTTTCCATTATAATGGGTAGACGTTCTTGTGGTCGCATACCTGTTGGTCGCGGTTGGAAAAATTTGAGCGTATCGGTGCTGGGCGTGTTAATGGTTTCCTTAGGCGCTTTATCTTTTACAGTCTCGTCTAAAATGTGAGATGGCGCGCGCCTCGGTTTCACGTGAAATTTGCTGTCACCAGATGCAGCTGTTAGAGCCGGCTTTTGCGTCCGTGCTTTTTTCGGGGCATTATCGCGTGATACCCGCGATGTTCTTTTTTCTTTGTTTTTGAAAGACGGTTTCACTGCTCGATTTTTCCGGTGGTTATCGTAATGATTCCATACATATAATGCATCTTTATCAAAAGATGCTAAATATTTATATGGCTCTATCGCAGCAAGCCATCTTAATCAGGAATACGAGAAAAGATTTGGATTAATCCGCTAGAAAGCGCAGGATTAATGGTTTTCGACTGGAAGATTATCCTTATTGGGCAACTGCATTTTCAATCCCTGCAATTCAGTCTGTGCGTCTTTTAACGCTTTGCGAAAACGGTGTTGGGTAAACCACACCGTAATGCCACCAATGACAATGCCAATAACAAGGAATAGAAAAAGCCATACAAATAATGGCGCATGAAAAATCAAATTGCCAGATTGAGACTGAAACGGATTAAGAGATAAAGCAACTGTTTCCCGATTGGCAATGATAAATGCAATCAGAATAAGCGCTACCGGTATCAAGATAATGAGAGAAGAAATCCGTTTCGCTGTCATCATTTTATCCATTATTCAAACGGTCACGCAATTCCTTGCCTGTTTTAAAAAATGGTACCCATTTTTCATCAACGGAAACAGTTTCACCTGTACGAGGATTGCGACCTGAACGTGCTGGACGGTTCTTTACAGAAAAAGCACCAAAACCGCGGAGCTCAACACGATTTCCTTCAGCAAGAGCCGTGGAAATTTCATCAAAAATTGCACTAACGATATTTTCTACATCGCGCTGAAACAAATGGGGGTTGCGATTGGCTATAATCTGCACGAGTTCTGACTTGATCACAATGATCTCCATATGAAACAACAATAATAAATCAATTCCTATTATGAGTCGCCAGTCCTAAATTTTACTATTTTGACAGCCTCATAATAAAGCTATAACAACCATTTCTAACCACAAACTGCCGATGTTGACAATTGTTCCTTAAGATATCGTCGTTAAACTATAGTTTATTGACTGGAATAGGCATTTCGTCAACGCTGTTTGATAAAAAATGTTGCAGATAGGAAGAAAGCGGGCAAAAGAATTATTTAATTGTATGTTGTTTTGTTTTTTTTAAAACTGCATAGTGAAAGCAGTGTTGAATAAAGAAAGCAGTATTGAATAAATGAGACAAAAGCCATAAATCAATCCAAGGGTGATGAGGGGTTGAAGCGGTTTCGTTGTCAAAAAGGGTAAGCGCCAGGAAGCAGAATGAAGAATAGTTCCGAGATATTTTCGGCTAGTAATAAGTCCGATGCTGTATTTAATGCGGCACGACACCATTCAACGCGTGTACGATTATTAAAGGTTCTCCTGCCGGCTTTTGCTATTTTTATTGCGTTTGTATTCTCTTGGTTTACATTTTTTGCAGCCCCAAGCTCTGCTGATCTTGTTGTGCTTAATGATGACCAGAATTCGGATGGCCGTTTGACCATGACCGACCCAAAACTTGAAGGTTATACAGCTGCAAACAAGCCATATTCCCTAAAAGCGGGAAAAGCGGTTCAGGATCCAGCCCGTCCCGGTATGATCGAGTTGGAAAACATTACCGCTGCACTGCCCTTGGGTGAACGTGGGCAGGCCGCAGTTGCCGCCATTGGCGCATATTATGATAATATTAATGGTCGTTTGCAGTTTGATAAACCATTCGAAATAAAGACAGATGATGGCATGGTTGCCAAGCTCCAATCGGCAGATGTCAATTTGTCGACGAGTCAGCTTAATACAGATAAGGCTGTTGATATCCTTCGCGGTGGACAACATTTGAAGGCAAACGGATTACAAATTCGTGAAAATGGCCAAGTTTTATTTTTTCGTGGTGGTGTCAGTCTTGTCATTGACAACACAAATGGGCAATAGAGTTTGAAAGACTATGCTTTTTCGCCGATGTGGCGTTTAATTGAGGGTGATAGAATGAAGCTGTTAAAACAGTTTTCGCGTAAGACATGGGCGATAATGGCTATGGGGATTGCAGTATCAGGCATTGGCAATTTGCCGGCATCTGCCCAGCAAGCCGACTTTGGCATCAATCTTTCTGGCGGAAAAGAGCCTGTTCAGTTAAATGCTGACAATTTAGAAATGCGTGACAAAGATGGCGTCGCTATTTTCACCGGCAATGTTTCTGTTGTTCAAGGTGATCGCATCATGCGCACATCTAAATTGATTGTCCATTATACAAAACCTGACGATGACACAGGTGCAAAAGGCACAGCCAAGTCGGACAAGAAATCTACTGGTAAAACAGGCAAAGCCGTTCCAACAAGTGGTATTGGGGGGCTTGGCTCAACAGGTGTAGAAAAAATGGAAGCCTCGGGTAAGGTTTACATTAAAACGGCAACACAGGTTGCCACCGGTGACCAAGGTATTTTTGACGGTAAATCAAACATTATGGTGCTGACTGGCCAACGTGTTATCTTGGCAGACGGTGATAATATCGCAACAGGTTGTAAACTGACGGCCCATATGGATACGGGAAAAGCTTTTATGGAAAGCTGTAAGTCATCTGGAAAAAATGGAAATAATGGGCGTGTCTCCATTATTATGAACCGTAATGAGCAGAACGGGAAATAATCCTGAATGTCACAAAGTAATTCTCAAGCAGCTTTCGAGAAAATCGCATATGAAGACAGTTCAAGTGACGCTTTAAAAGAGCGGCTGAAAGGCACGCTCGTCGCCCATGATTTAACAAAGACCTATCGTGGGCGTCAGGTTGTCAAAGGCGTTTCTTTTGGTGTTCGTGCTGGTGAAGCTGTTGGTATATTGGGGCCTAACGGCGCTGGTAAAACCACTTGTTTCTATATGGTAACCGGTCTTGTCGAAGTGGATAGCGGCAGTATTGAGATTGACGGTTTTGACGTAACAGATATGCCAATGTATCGGCGCTCGCGCTTAGGCATTGGCTATTTGCCACAAGAAGCCTCAATTTTCCGTGGTCTGTCGGTTGAGAATAATATTAAAGCTGTTCTGGAAGTCGTCGAAAAAGATCGCCACAAACGTGCTGAAGAACTTGACGCGCTGCTGGAAGAATTCAAAATTGCGCACTTAAGAAAGAGCCCATCACTGTCACTTTCTGGTGGTGAACGTCGGCGTCTAGAAATTGCGCGAGCATTGGCTTCACGGCCAAATTTTATGCTGCTGGACGAACCATTTGCAGGTATCGATCCGATCGCTATTGCAGATATCCAGCAACTCGTACGGCATTTGACCAGCCGTGGCATTGGTGTGTTGATTACCGATCATAATGTGCGTGAAACATTGGGTCTCGTCGACAGAGCCTATATTATCCATAATGGTCAGGTTCTTACGCATGGCAAGCCAGATGATATTGTCACCAATGCGGACGTTCGCAGACTCTATCTTGGCGATCAGTTTTCACTCTGATTTTGGCTGCCGCTATATATTTGGCTGCTGCTATATATAAAGAACGAATTTGTATCAAACACACTTTGGCATCTTGTGCCGATTAGCTGTGGCGTTTTGTCAATAAGATTCAATTTTGTATTTGATATTAAATGGTTTTGTTGAAAATAATTGGTCATCAACACGCATTTGAACAAAGCAAACGGTCATCAACTGCAACACGACCAAAGGCGAATAGCAGCACAATCCATTGCCAGCTGTGCTGCAATTTCTAACCAGTGACAGGTGATTAATTGCAATCTGTTGTGCAGTTCCAAACCAACTACTGCGTGATTGATTTCAAGCCGTTGTATCGTTCCAGACCAGCAACAACGCGATCAATTCCCAGCAGTAATACAATTTCCAATTAGCTTACGATTTCCAATCAACTAAAGCGTAGCCAGTTATGGGCTGTCGTGCCAACCATTATGAGCGTTGGCATATCGTGTTATCATCAGCGTCAGAAGTACCGCCAAAAGTCACCAGTGGCTATTTGATTGCTGAAATATTGATAGTTTTTGAATGCCATTGTCACAAAGTCTATGAGGAAAAGTTTATAAAAGTCTATTGAAACGACGTTATAAATACTGCAAGTTTACCCAATATGTGTGGGCTATTTAATGCAATCAAGCGCCTGACTTTCGATCATTATTCGAGAGAAGACAGATACAATTTATCTATGGTTGCGATGATTGATACCCAGCAATAATGATAGCTATCTTTATTCAGATCTATCGCCGGATTGATTGGCATAAATTGAGAGAAATAGAGATAAAAAGTGACAGCTTACGCATAATAAGCTTAGACCCCAATGATGTGGTGTTGAGGGATTTAACCAGACTTCTGGTATGCCTGTTATAGCTGGTAGTACGCGTGTAATGGAATGTAGCGTTATGGAGAACAGTCATGTGGGACAGTTATGAGGGAACAGTATTTTAAAGTCTTCCATATGCGCCATTAGCTATAAAAATCATGCATTATTCTCATTTGATATCCAATATAACATTGTCAAACAGCGCTATCGCAAAACACTGACAACAATGATTGGTCGCACATAATCAGGCGAGATATGTAGAAAGAGGGTTATTTAGTGTGCAACATTATGAACTGACAGTAAGCAACACTACAAACTGACAGTGCGCCACAAGATGAACTAAAAAAGAAGCGTGATTGTAAGCCAGCATAATAAAATTTTATATTGACAAGCAAGGTTCATACCAGTTTTCATAGTTAAAAACAGCATTGGTAGATCATCATATCAGTATGCCAAAAAGCATTCTGATGTCTCTGTTTTAAAAGTGGGGAGGGATTTGTAATGGCGCTTTCACCATCGCTTGATATGCATCAAGCGCAATCACTCACCATGACTCCACAATTGATGCAATCTATCAAGCTGTTGCAAATGGCGGCACTGGAACTCGAGCAATATTTGAATGACGTGCTGGAAAAAAATCCATTGCTGGAACGTGTAGACGCAACCAATAGCACTGATAATGTTGAACCTTCAGTCGATAGCCCTGAAGAAAATAATGAGCATTTGAATTTAGCATCTGATGATAGTGCGGAGAAGCTGATTCCAGAGTTTTCTTCGGCGGAAGCTTTGCAAAATATATTCGATAGTGAAGAGTCCCCCAATCATTCGCACGAAAATCAGGCGGAGTTGACTTATAATTGCGATAGGCCAACAGATTGGAACGAAATATCGTTAAAACCGCTTCCTCTCGAGATGACAAATATCGCAGAAACGGTTGCTGATAAGCCGAGTTTACAGTCCTTTATTGCAGAACAGATTGCTTTGGCATTCGCCAGTCAAAAGGAAAGAGATATTGCCCGCTATCTTGCCGATCAGCTTAATGAAGCGGGCTATTTTGTGGGCTCCTTGAGCGAGACATCAGAAAAATTTGCCATAGACATTAAAGAAATAGATTCAATTTTTGCGCGTTTACAACAATTTGATCCCGCCGGTGTCTTTTGTCGGTCATTAAAAGAATGTCTCGCATTACAACTAGAACGTGTAAATCGACTTGATCCGGCAATTGCGGCTGTGCTGGATAATCTGCCTGCTTTGGCAAAACGCGATTTTGCCTATTTGTCGAAAATATCTAACCTCGATCAAAGTGAGCTTCTGGATATTTTGCAGGAAATCCGCCGACTTAATCCTAAACCCGGTTTGGCATTCAGTCAGGATCCATTAGGCTTTGTTGTGCCGGATGTGATTATTCGTGCTTCAGGCAATGGAGAATTTTTGGTTGAATTAAATCAGGCAATTCTACCAAGATTGATAATCCATCGGGATTACGCCCTAAAAATAGGTCGCGATACTGCCGAACGCCATTTTATCAATGAATGCTTGCAAAATGCCAATTGGTTATTGCGTGCGCTCGATCAACGCGCCACAACTTTGTTGAAAGTAACCGCTGAAATTGTCCGATTTCAGCAGGATTTCTTGCGTCACGGCGTTGGTTTTCTTAAACCTCTGACATTGGCAACGGTCGCGGAAGCGGTGGGCATGCATGAATCAACAATAAGCCGCGTTACTGCCAACAAATATGTGGCGACTCCACGTGGCACTTTCGAGATGCGCAGTTTTTTTTCAGCCTCTTTGCAATCAACCTCGGGTGAGGAGAGCCATGCTGCTGATGCGGTTCGTTTTCGCATTCGTGAACTGGTTGATAATGAAGATGCCGATCATATTCTATCCGATGATACACTTGTCCAACTCTTGCAGAAAGAAAACATCGATATCGCCCGTCGCACGGTCGCAAAGTATAGAGAACTCATGAATATTCCATCTTCTGTTGCTCGCCGAAGAGAAAAGAAGGCCAAACAAAATACAACCAGTAGTTGAAAATATAATTGACATCAGCAGGCTTAATTAATAGAAGCCGCTAAAAAAGGGTAATGGCCTTTGACCATGAGGGGTGTGCTTACGGTTGCTTCCGATGGCAGATGCCGCTAAACTAACCCAGTCACGAATTATGAACGAGGTTTATAATGAGCTTGCGCATTTCGGGGAAACATATGGACATTGGTGATTCTTTCCGCACGCGGATAGAGGAGCGCATTAATGATGCTGTTTCCAAATATTTCGGTGGAAGTGTCACAGGTCATGTAACTGTCGTTAAATCCGGTTCACGCTTTTCAGCCGACTGTGTACTGCATTTGAGTAGCGGTGCAGTTTTACAAACCACTGGTCAGGCGCAAGACCCACAAGCTGCCTTTGATGTGGCAGCCGAGCGTATTGAAACGCGCCTTCGTCGTTATAAACGCCGTTTAAAATCACGCAGTAACCTGCAAAATGACAACACGGCTATGGCAGAATATGCCTATCATATTATGGAACCTGTTCCTGATGTCGAGGACGGTTTACCGGTTGATTATGCACCAACAATCGTGGCTGAAACATCTATGTCTTTAAGAGATATGTCTGTTGCTGATGCTGTTGTTGAACTTGATCTTATGGATAATCCGGTTCTCGTCTTCCGCAATGCAGTTGATAATAAAATCAATATCGTTTATCGCCGTGCTGATGGAAATATCGGTTGGATAGACCCCTCAACTGTTAAAAACCAAGCTTGAACGGGAAAATCATTGGATTGTCTGATTTAATTTGGCAATCAATACTGTAAAATCCGTGATCTTTATGGCTAATAGCTTTTAAATATATTAGCAAAAATCGGTCGCGAAATAAGGAAATGTTATATGGATCTTAGTGATTTAGTCGCACCGCAGGCCATAATACCGGCTCTTAAGGCCAATTCTAAAAAGCAGGTTTTGCAGATTATGGCGGAAAAGGCAGCCGATCTCACAGGATTGGAAGAAAGAGTTGTGCTGGATACCATCTTACAGCGCGAAAAGCTCGGTTCTACCGGTGTTGGTAATGGAATTGCCATTCCACACGGTAAACTTGCCCAGCTCGATAATATTGTGGGTGTGTTTGCCCGCCTTGATACACCAGTTGATTTTGAAGCGCTTGATGATGAGCCTGTTGATCTGGTGTTTTTACTATTGGCACCGGAAAGTGCTGGAGCTGACCATTTGAAAGCCTTGTCAAAAATAGCGCGCGTATTGCGTGATCCTGATATGGTGCAAAAATTACGCAATACCCATGAGGCACAGGCACTGCATACTTTTTTAACGCAAACACAGGCAGCAACTAATGCTGCCTGATGGCAGAGCCTAACAGCCAAATTGATGGTGCGGCATATATTATAGCTATGTTTTAAGTCATCTAACGAACCATGTAGATGGATTTTGCTTATCACAACTGTTGACCTTTGGGGGAAACGGCTGTTAGGTTTCAGTGAAATAGCATTATGCTATTGTTTTTGATGACAGGAAATAAAATGACCTCATTGGCTCATGTTCAAGACGATCGATTTCGTGAACCTGGCATTGCCGCGCCACTCACTTTTTTGATTATGTTTGTTGTGTTTATTTATGGCGCGCTTCTGGTTGGACTTTTGGGTGTTGCCAATTGGCTTATCCATGCGTGGGATTTAAAATTTTTTCTTAATCTTGGTGGTTTCGGAATTTTGCTGGCTGCACTTCTTATTCCGGCATTATGGGCGGTATTTGTCGCTATTTGCGCCACTATTCCCTATCGTATTTTGCGTGCAGGTGGGCATTATATTATGGCATCAAAAGTGGCGACGGTCATTGTATTTGCCATGTTTCATATTTTTGCGTTGCCGTGGATATTGTGGCCAATGGTGCGTCGGGGTTCACCAAAATTGCGTCGGAAACATATGGAAAAACTACGCCAAATGGTAAAAGACGGCAAAATGACAGAGCGTCTCACAGAACGTCATAAAAATCTGGTAGCAAAAGGCTATCAGTTTTAATCGTTCATTGTATATAAAAAGCCGAAAAGCAGAGCGTTTCGGCTTTGTTATTACTGATAGAAATCAATATATCCTAGTTTCAAGTAGACTTAGTTGAAAGTAGATAATGAGCGGCGGTTGTAACGGCGCGGCGTGATTACCCAATAGATTGCGCCAGAAATAACAGCGGCAACAAGATTAATCACAATATCCTTGAACAATAAGGTAAAATCGCTCAGCCAAAGAGAAATAAAATATAGTATGGCAGCAATAACGGCCGCAACAATATAGTAGCCAATGTTATAAATCTGCTTGTATTCGCCAAAAATAATGGCTGCAAGAAAAACAACACCAACAATCAGAAAATGCGGCGGAATAGCATAAAGCGGATTATCGGGTGACAACATATCATGCAAGCTAACACTTTGTCCTGAACACGCTATCGTAAGGGCTATTTGGACAATCATGAAAGCAGCTTCGGCAAAAATGCAGCCGACCAAAATCCATGTAATGTGAAAAGCTGTCATATTCTTCATATTGTTTCCTGTTCCAGCCATATTTTTACTCGCCGTGTCCGGCAATCATCATGGCTTCAAGTTTCAATCTCTCGGACTTACGTAAACGTTCCGATTCCGATTTTAGTTGCCCACAAGCAGCAAGAATATCTCGTCCGCGTGGTGTGCGGATAGGCGAAGCATATCCAGCCTGATTGATCGCATCTGCAAATCGTTCAATCTGTTCCCAATCCGAGCATTGGTAATTGCTACCCGGCCATGGGTTGAAAGGGATAAGATTTATTTTTGCCGGAATTCCTTGTAATAATTTTATGAGACATTTTGCATCATCAAGACTGTCGTTAACGTCTTTCAACATGACATATTCAAATGTAATACGCTTTGCATTGGAAAGACCAGGATATGCCTTGCAGGCAGCAATCAGCTCTTCCAAAGGATATTTCTTGTTAATTGGCACAAGCATATCCCGTAATTCATCACGCACAGCATGAAGAGAAATTGCCAACATCACACCAATTTCTTCACCGGTACGAATAATGCCAGGCACAACACCAGACGTTGATAAAGTAATGCGTCGTTTGGAAAGCGATAATCCATCGCCATCGGACGCGATTAACAAGGCTTTTTTCACCGATTCAAAATTGTAAAGCGGTTCCCCCATGCCCATCATGACAATATTGGTGATTTTGCGCCCTTCCGCAGGCACAATTGCACCGTCTGGAGTGTCTTTTTCTGGAAAATCGCCCAACCGATCACGAGCAATAAGCAACTGACCCAAAATTTCTTCGGCAGTGAGGTTGCGGACAAGCTTTTGTGTGCCAGTATGACAGAAAGAGCATGTCAATGTACAGCCAACTTGTGATGACATACACAAAGTGCCGCGCCCTTCTTCTGGAATATAAACCATTTCCACTTCGACAGGCTTGCCTGCGCCACGTGGTGGAAAACGCAACAACCATTTACGCGTACCATCATTGGATACCTGTTCTTCGACAATTTCAGGCCGCGCAATGGAAAAATGCTTTTTCAACGTCTCGCGCATTTCTTTGGAGATGTTGAACATATCATCAAAACTGGAAACACCACGCACATAAAGCCAATGCCATAGCTGGCTTACCCGCATCTTTATCTGGCGGTCATTGACGCCTATTTTTCTAAGTGCATCACCCATTTCATCCCGTGACAAGCCAATGAGGGATGGCATTTGTTCATCGGTCATAGCAGGGCGCAAGGCAGCATTTGCACCAATAGGTCTGAGGTCGTAGGATACGCTCATGGTCTTCCGGTTGTTTGTTACAATTCGTCTGGCGCATTTAACACAAAAACCCGCCAACGTCACCAAACTTATACTTTACAAAATAAGCACCGCAACATGGCAATACCATGATACGGTGCTTAAATGGGTTAAAATATATTTTGTGAGAAGTTATTTACACTTTTGCGCAGCGGCAAGTGCAGCCTTGACCCCTTTTAGGGAATAGGTGTAGCTGGTTTTTGTGCCACGTTGTGAAACAGCATTAATTGACAGTTTCGATCCACTCTTCATTGCGGTAATCAATTGAGTTTCAATGGCAGGTGTTGTGGCCCATGCTGAAGAATCCTTAGTGAAGAATTCAAAATTCTTGCCATCAACAGAAACTGTAACCTTATCCTTCAAGGTATATCCTGCCATAAACTGCGGTTCATAGGATACGGTAGCACCCGCCCGTTTACTGATAAGAAAATAATTATCACCATGTGTGACAGATTTAGGTTCTGACGTTACTGGTGCTGATAACACATAACAAACTGTGCTGTTACCTGATTTGTAGGAATAGGCACCCCAAGCGTCAAATTGATTGATGCGGGTTGGTGTTTGTGCCGAAGCGGTACCAGCAATAGCCATTACCATAACAGACGCAGCAACAAAAGTTTTTCCAAACATCATATACTCAGCTCACTTCTTGTTTTCCATTGCAAAGCCATTTGGCTTTAAACTGCTAAATTATATCAAACCAGCATACCACTTGCCGGATATGCAAACAGTGTTTCATGTAATTTTGACTTGTTTATGGTTACCAAAAGGTGAAATTTCAGTTAAATTTTATCAAATGACAAAAAACTATTATACGATTTTGTCTTCTGTTTTTTCTTCACCAGATAAAGCCTCACGGGCAGCAAGACGATGGGCTTCTGTAATATGCGAACGTACCGCCGCAATTGCTATTGTTAAAACGGCAATATCATCAGAAAAACCTATAACAGCCAGCATATCGGGTATAAAATCAAATGGCATAACGAAATAAGCAAGGGCTGCTAATAAAATACCGCGCACCCGTGCAGGTGTCGCAGGATCAAATGCACAAAAATAAGCTGCAACAACATCTTCCATAAAAGGAATATGGGCTGCTGCCTTGCGAACAGTTTTCCAAAAACCAGCCCTTATACGGGCTGCCCGACTTGCTTGCTCCTTTTTTGAGCCAGGTTGCAGAATTTTATCGATTGCTGTTTTGTCCATCTTAGAATTTCCGTTCGGGCACATATCCCAAAGAACCTTTATTGAAATAGAAATAGGAACTGTTGGAATAGAAATAGGAACACAGATATTTTTTACAAGTTCCAGTTTTTAAAACCTGTTTTTACCAATATCGCTGCACGCCTTAAAATACCGGCTTGACTCTCATTTGAAATAGATTCCATAATAGAACAAAACAAGAACATATTTGAGTCTCTTATGAAGAATATAGCACAATTGCGCCACCTTGTTGCCCGCATGGAAGGAAAAATTATTTCGCCACTTGTTGCGCATAATGACTTGAACCCTGCAACAAAAGCATCGGCCCATGCTGATGGATTTTTTTGTTTTGGATATAAAGAAGTTGATGATGCAACTGGCCCATTTTCTTCCTATGCCTTGCATGAAATTATGGCGGCGCCCACAGCAATGAATGTTGCAACGGGGTTTTCTCTTGGAATTTTGGCTCGAAGCCAAACGAAAAAGGGCTTTTTTATCTGGTTAGAAGATGAAAATATAGCATTTGAATATGGTATGCCCTATCCATCAGGAATAGCCGCTTTTGGGCTAGAACCCACGCGATTTGTTTTTGTGCGCTGCAAATCTGCAGTTGATGTCTTGAAAGCAAGTGTGGATGCCCTTTCTGAAAAAGGTGTTGCCGGTGTGGTAATAAGTTTGTCAGGTTCTAGTAAGGCACTCGATTTTACTGCCACACGGCGCTTGCATCTATTGGCAGAAAAGGCACATTGTCCGACTATTCTTTTGCTTGCAAAAAAGGTTCTTAAAACAAGCAATGCCGCTACACGTTGGCAGATAGCGGCTGCACCGTCACAAAGCTTTGGAGCAAGGTCACCGGGTTTGGCAGCTTTTGACGTTACACTTTTGCGTAATAGAGCCGGAAATATCGGACATTGGTTGATGCAATGGGATTTCAATGAGCAGATCTTCAAAGAACTTCAAATACAAAAAACCGCAAGAGCGTCTTTATCTGGCACTCACTTTTCCTCGTCTGCCAATAGACCGTCTCAAAGTGGATTTGCCGCCTGAGCAGGCACCCACTTTAGAAGAACCTTTTGCAATCATCGCGCGTGTTGCCCATGGGTTAGAGCTTACTTGTGTCAATCAGGCAGCGGCGCGTGCTGGGCTTTATCCGGGGTTATCGCTGGTTCATGCCCGCAGCCTTTGTGAAAGAATTGAAACGGCATATCAGGATGAAAATGCAGATCAAACCTGTTTACAATATCTGGCAAGGAATAGTGAGCGTTTCACACCTCTTGTTGCCTATAGCCTTCCGCATGGTTTGATGCTTGATGTAACCGGTTGCGACCATCTTTTTGGTGGGCCAAAAACAATGTTGCAGAACGTGACTTCTTATTTTCAGCGGCTTGGTTTTGAAACCTTGTCAGCATTGAGTACCAATCCGGCAGCGGCGCGTGCTTTTGCTCGTTTTGGGGTCAATCGTTTTGTTACAGAACAAGAGCTTGTTTTTGAATTGGATAGGCTAAAACTTCCGGCACTTGAAGCAATGCCTGCAAGCCAAATGGGACTAAGACGCGCCGGTTTTAATAATTTGCACGATGTCAGACATGTGCCGGCCAAGGCCTTGGCTGCCAGATTTGGTGCAGTTTTGCCAGCACGTCTCGATGCTCTTTATGGCAAGAGGAATGAGCCTCTTTCTTTCATTAATCCTCTTCCATCGCTTTATCAGAATTTACGTCTTGAAGAGCCCATTATTGATCAAGTCATGATTGAAAATCAGTTTGTAAAATTGGCACAAGCTTTTTTCAAACGTCTTGAAAAACTTGGTTTGGGGAGTCTCTTATTACAAGTGGGCTTATTCCGCGTTGATGGGCATATTGAAAAACTTGTTATTGAAACCGGACAGCCTTTAAATGATCCAATTATTTTTCAACGCTTATTAAAAGAACGGCTTCAAAATCTTGCGACACCACTTGATGCCGGTTACGGTTTTGACACATTAACCTTGGCTGTTAGTCGTTGTATACCACTTAATCCTATTCAAACCGGCCTGATAGATGATGGTGATAAACCGCATATCGGGCAGCTGGTTGATCGTTTATCAACCCGCCTTGGAGCCGATTATATTCTGGTGGCTCAAAGTAAAGAAAGCCATTTGCCTGAAGTTGCTGCTTTTTGGGGGGTGGCGCAACAGAATATGCCACGAATATCTCCAAATACTGCGGCAAAAACAATATCTGCTGAGCTGATTGCGCAAGGATTGGTTCCCCTTGGAAAAAATCCGCCAGAACGTCCATTGCGGCTTTTCTGTCCACCGCAACCGATTGATGTCATTGCAGCATTGCCAGATGACCCACCTGCGTCTTTTCGTTGGCGGCGCGTTGTTCATAAAGTCCGCCTTGCAGAAGGGCCTGAAAGAATAAGTGCGGAATGGTGGAAAAATTCAGGTGGTGATCGGGATTATTACCGCGTAGAGGACGAAAATGGTCAACGTTTCTGGATATTTCGTCATGGGCCATACACAAATCTAAAATGGTTTTTGCATGGTTTGTTTGCATGAATTTTGCATGGGTCATTTGCACAAAATGACACGACCCAAAACATTATGCCTCTCAATAGAAATACGTATCATAAGCCCAAGACATACATCAGTGGTGATTGGGCGCTTACTCAAATTGTTATAGAACGGCTTGTCCATTATGTTTGCTTTATCTGTTAGAAGCAATTTTTCGTTTTTGAAAGGCGCTTCGCACCCCGAAGAACTTGTCGAACGCGCAGCAAAGCTTGGTTATGCTGGTATTGGACTTGCAGATGAAAATACATTGGCAGGTGTCGTTCGCGGTTTTGCAATGGCGCGAGAAATTATCAAGCAGCAAAAAACATTCCGTTATCTTGTTGGTTGTCGGTTGGTTTTTAGTGATGGAACACCTGATCTGATTGTGTATCCGCGTGATAGGGCAGCTTACGGAATGTTGTGCCGAATGTTGAGCGAAGGAAAAACAACAGCGGGTGAAAAAGGTGCCTGTGTATTGAAATTCAGTGATTTTCTATTTCGGGCACGGGGTTTCCAGATCATTGTCACAATTGGGCAAAATACCGAAGTTGTGTTGCAGCAATTACAAACTTTTGCCAAAGGTCAGATATGGCTAGCTTTACCAATGGATTATTCTGGTAAAGATGCACGCCGCGCAGAAAAATTGGCCGATATAGCAAAAGCCTGTCATATTGGTCTTATTGCAGCAGGAGATATTCTTTACCATAGCAAAAAAAGAAAAGTGTTGCAGGATGTATTAACCTGCATTCGCCTTCATAAAACCATCGAAACAGCAGGTTTTGCCTTGGAAGCGAATGGCGAAAAATATTTAAAACCCATTCAAGAAATAAAACGCCTGTATCATCATTATCCCGAAGCATTATTGGCTCATAAAGCTTTTACAGATCCCATTACCTTTTCATTGGATGATCTTTCTTATTCATACCCTAAAGAACCAGTGCCGGAAGGAAAGACACCCCAGTCTTACTTGGAAGAATTATCATGGGCAGGAATGGTAGAACGGTTTTCACCATCAGCTTACGATAAGATAAAACCACTTTTGCAAAAGGAATTGGCACTTATCAAGAAGCTTGATTATGCGCCATATTTCTTGACGGTTTATGATATTGTGCGTTTTGCAAAAGAGCAGAAAATTTTATGTCAGGGGCGCGGTTCTGCAGCAAATTCGGCGGTTTGTTATTGTTTGGGAATAACAAATGTCAACCCTGAGAAGATAGAGCTTCTCTTTGAAAGATTTATTTCGGAAGAACGCAAAGAGCCCCCCGACATTGACGTTGATTTTGAACATGAACGGCGTGAAGAGGTTATGCAATATATTTACCGCCGTTATGGTCGTAAGCGGGCTGCTATCGTCGCCACTGTCATTCGCTATCGCTCACGCAGTGCAATACGGGATGTTGGCAAAGCATTAGGTCTTAGTGAAGATATCACCGGTGCTATTGCCGGCACTGTGTGGGGAACGTCCGGCAAGGGCATAAGCGACGAGCAAATCAGGCAAGCAGGGCTTGATCCTAAAAATCCCATGATTGGTTTGACCGTGCATTTGGCACAGGAAATTTTGGGGTTCCCACGCCATTTATCGCAACATGTTGGTGGTTTTGTCCTTACACAAAGTCGCCTTGATGAAACAGTGCCGATTGGGCCTGCTGCTATGCAGGGGCGCAGTTTTATAGAATGGGATAAGGATGATATTGATAGTGTCAAATTGATGAAAGTGGATGTTTTGTCTCTTGGTATGTTGACATGTATCCGCAAAGCCTTTGACCTGTTAAAAAAACATAAGGCCATCAACTATGGCCTGCATGATGTGCCAACAGACGATAAAAAAGTCTATGAAATGCTGTCAAA
Source organism: uncultured Bartonella sp. (assembly GCA_946478235.1). Classification (GTDB taxonomy): domain Bacteria; phylum Pseudomonadota; class Alphaproteobacteria; order Rhizobiales; family Rhizobiaceae; genus Bartonella. The sequence continues at coordinate 86,117 of CAMLBF010000005.1, read as the reverse complement.
CGGCGATTCCATAGGTGTTTTTCAAGTGGAAAGTCGGGCACAAATGAATATGCTGCCACGACTAAAACCAAAAGAATTTTATGATCTGGTTATCGAGGTTGCCATTGTCCGCCCAGGACCGATACAGGGGGATATGGTTCACCCCTATTTACGTCGGCGTAATCATGAAGAAGAAACGATTTATCCGTCGCCTTCACCGGAATATGGCCCACCAGATGAATTGAAACGCGTTTTAGGGAAAACACTAGGTGTGCCGCTGTTTCAAGAACAGGCAATGCGTATTGCTATTGAAGCGGCTAAATTCACACCAGATGAAGCCAATCTTCTGCGGCGTGCTATGGCTACGTTTCGGCGTGTGGGCACAATTCATACAATGCGCACCAAAATGATAGAGGGAATGGTAAAACGCGGCTATGAGCGGCATTTTGCTGAAAACTGTTTTAAACAGATTGAAGGTTTCGGCGAATATGGTTTTCCAGAAAGCCATGCGGCAAGTTTTGCCCATTTGGTTTATGTTTCGGCATGGCTGAAATGTCTTCACCCTGAAGTTTTTGCTACGGCTTTATTGAATTCCCAGCCTATGGGATTTTATGCACCGGCACAAATCGTGCAAGATGTTCGCAATCATGGTGTCACGGTTTTACCCGTTGATGTGAATATGAGTGGTTATGACCATTGTTTAGAAAAAACCAATCAACATTTGGCCTTACGCTTGGGGTTTCGCCAAATTAACGGTTTTTCAAAAGACTGGAGCGAGAAAATTGTAGAAGCACGCATGGATGGGTGTTTTGCGTCAATCGAAGATTTGCACAGAAGGGTTGCATTGCCGCAGCGTGCGTTCCAGCTTTTAGCCGATGCTGATTGTTTTCGTAGCCTCAACATAGAACGTCGTGCGGCGTTATGGGCGGTGCGGCGGCTACCCAATACCGAAACTTTGCCATTATTTGCCGCAGCGCAACAAACAGAACTTGCTGAAGAAGAACAGTTGGTTCTACCCTCTATGAAAGCGAGTGAACATGTTATTCATGATTATGAAACAACACGCTTGTCATTAAAAGCACACCCAATGAGTTTTTTACGCAAAACGTTAAAAACACGCGGTGTTCTAACTTGCCGTGATGCAATGGACGTGGCAGGTGGTGCCACTGTAACAATAGCCGGTATAATAACGGTGCGGCAAAAACCGGGTAGTGCTAAAGGTGTAGTCTTTTTAACAATGGAAGATGAAAGTGGCATTGCCAATATAGTTGTTTGGCCAAAAATTATGGAAAGGTTTCGCCGTGAGGTAATGGGCGGAAAATTATTGTCCATTACTGGAAAAGTCCAGCGGGATACGTCTGGTGTTACACATCTTGTTGCCAATTCTATAGAAGATAAAAGTTATGATCTTATCGCATTAAGTGATATTCCAGAGCAATTTTCAAAAATAGAAAATGAGCCTGTTGCACGTCATCCGCGCCAATTCCGTGCTTTGCCTAAATCGCGTGATTTCCACTAGGTTCTGCGTGATTTTTATTAAGATTATTGAAACAAAATTTACCGCCCATCAAATGACGGTTGTTGAGAAAAATGTTTTATAGGTACAAATGCCGATGACTGAAAAAACCTATCAATTGCGCATGATGATGGTGATATATGTTGCTGAGTTTGCCTTCTCTCTCTATCGCCGATGTTAAAGTTTCGAGACATATTAAAATCCTTGCAGTTATAAGGTTCAATACGTTTAAAAGTTTAGACCAATATCAAATGGACACGTGCAAAACATTGCTAAATTTACGCAACGCCAACAAGCGCCGTTATTTACGCAACGGCAACAAGGCGTTCATTTCCTAAACGATAGGAAATAGCTTCAGCAAGATGGTGTCGATTTAAACGTTTTGCACCGGCAAGATCGGCAATCGTGCGAGCCACTTTAAGCACTCTATGATAAGCACGTGCGGAAAGGCGCATTTTTTCACTAACGTCACGCAACAATGCTGTCGCGCCAGCGTCGCAAACGGCTATTTGTTCAATAATATTTGCTGGACACTCACCATTGGTGCGAATGTTTGGTAACCCTAAAGCAGAAAACCGGTTTGATTGTATCAAACGTGCTTTGGCAACTCTTGCCGCAACAACATGGCTTGGTTCGGCTTTTGCTGGTTTCATCAAATCCAATGCCGATAAAGCCGGCACATCAATGCGCAAATCAATACGATCAAGCAAAGGGCCAGAAATGCGTGCTTGATAATCAGCCTGACAACGTGGCCCTTTGGCACAGACATGCCCTGGTTCACCGGCCATACCACAACGACATGGGTTCATTGCCGCAACCAATTGGATATGTGCTGGATAGCTGACATGATGGTTGGCACGGGCAACAACACATTCGCCACTTTCCAAGGGTTGCCGTAATGAGTCGAGAACCTGTGGCGAAAATTCCGGAAATTCATCTAAAAACAATACGCCATTATGCGCCAATGAAACTTCGCCCGGGCGCGCCCTCAAACCACCACCAACCATGGCAGCCATGGAAGCGGAATGGTGCGGCGCACGAAATGGGCGATGCACTGAAACAGAGCCATTTGTTGTTTCGCCGGCAATAGAAGCAATTAAGGCCACATCGAGCAATTCACGCGCATCTAACGGTGGCAAAATAGATGGTAGCCGCTGTGCCAGCATAGATTTGCCAGCCCCTGGTGGGCCAACAAAAAGCAGGTTATGGCAGCCGGCCGCCGCGACTTCCAATGCGCGTTTTGCGACTTCTTGTCCCTTTATATCGGCAAGATCAGGCAAATTGTCTTGAATGACATATTGGCGGGGCGTGGGTCGTGATAATATTTGTGTGCCTTTGAAATGGTTGACCAAGGCCAGTAGATTGGACGGCGCTAGAATTTCAATATCCGTTCCTGCCCAAGCGGCTTCAGGGCCGCATTTTTCCGGACAAATCAACCCCTTATCCAAAGCAACGGCCGCCATTGCCGCCGGAAGCACACCATTGACTGCGGCAATTGAACCATCAAGCGATAATTCGCCGAGAATAATATAATCTTGCCCCACGTCTTCTGGCAGAAGTCCCATCGCAACCATAAGACCAACAGCAATTGGTAAATCGTAATGGGAGCCTTCCTTAGGCAAATCTGCTGGTGCAAGATTAACCGTGACACGCTTGACTGGCATAGAAAGGCCACAGGCATGAAGGGCAGCTTGTACCCGTTCACGGCTTTCGGCCACCGCTTTATCGGCAAGGCCAACAATCGACATTCCCATTTTACCAGGTGCAATCATAACTTGCACATCAACTGGTAAAGCTTCAATCCCGTTAAAAGCAACGGTTGTAACCCGCGCTACCATATCTCTGTCCCCTCGCTAAAATATTGCTTGATAAGAGACAATCATGAATTTTAAAAAAAATCAAGAACAATACAAGAACATATAATTTATAAATTAGAGTTATTCATTGTTGAAAATTTATCAAACTTAACACTTCTTTGACGAAGATAGAGCAAATTTACTACCCTATGTATATTATTCGATGTGTAGTTATGGTAATGAGGGTAAAAAAGATTGGCAGTCAAAATAAACGCTATTCTGAAAACGGAACGGGTGCTTTCTAATCACTTTAATTGCTAACAGTGCATCGGTCTTTTATCAGAAAAAATTGACAAATTGAGAAACGGGAACAGTGCAAGAGTAACGGATTTGATAGTTTTACGGGGAAAATCGCTATTAAAAACAGGAAGTGCTGTAATAGCTCTTCTTAGCGGCTTTGCTTTGGCTATTTCTGTTCCGCAAACTGCTATGGCGTTTGATCTTTTTGGTGTGCATTTATGGGGCAAGAAAAAACAGGACGATGCGAAAGATGTCATCGGTGTGCCCAAATATTATACTGTTGATGTTGTGGCTGCACCCGGTGCCGAAAAGGCTGGCGTTAAACTTGCAAAATCCGCATCCTCATTGGTAGAAGACCATAAAAAGCCGGCTTCAGGGTCTGCTGGTCTCTTGGCAAAGGCTCGTGGTGATTACCGTAAGATTCTGGCTGCTCTTTACGCGCAAGGCCATTATGGCGGCACAATCAGCATCACGGTCAATGGTCAGGAAGCAGCCAATATTCGCCCCGATGCTGAATTGCCAGAAAAATCAGAGATTGTTATCACAATCGATCAAGGGCCTGAATATCATTTTGGTCAAGCAAATATAAACACGCTTGCGCCACCGACAGATGACAAAAAAGATAAAGTGCCGTTGCCACAAGATTCGGGCTATGCAACAGGTGATGTTGCAAAATCAGGTGCTGTATTCAAGGCAGAACAACTTGCAGTCGAAGGGTGGCGTCAGCAGGGTTACGCAAAAGCCACTGTTAAGGGGCATGATGTTGTTGCCGATCATGCAACCCATATCGTTGATTCGAATATTCAGGTTGATCCGGGTAGAAAAGCCACTTTTGGCCAATTGACCGTAAAAAATGTCAGTAAAAAGCCACAAATGGATTCGGCTTATGTGGCTTGGATGACAGGGATTCAGCAGGGGGCAGAATATGACCCTGATGATATTACCAAGGCCAATAAACGGTTGGCAAAGCTTGATGTTTTCCGTGCTGCCAATGTAAGAGAAGCGGAAAAAATCAATCCTGACGGAAGTTTGCCGCTTAATCTGGTTGTTCAAGAGCGACCTCCGCATCGGTTTGGCGTTGGTGGTAGCTATTCAACGCTTGATGGTGCAGGGCTTGAAGCCTATTGGATGCAGCGCAATTTGTTTGGTCATGCTGAACGGTTACGCTTTGATGCCCGCATTAGTGGCATTGGTGGGCAACAGGACGATTCGTATAACCCGAAAAATTTCAGCTATTTGCTTGGCTCCACCTTTACCCGTCCCGGTGTTATAACACCTGATACGGATTTTGTAGCAAGCTTAAAAGGGCAACGCGAGGTTCTGGATAACTACACCACAACAGGTGTGACTGGTCAGGTCGGGTTAACCCATAATTTCTCGGACGAATTGTCAGGGCGTATCTATTTCAACGCGGCACAAACAAAGTCTGAAGATGACTATTTTGGTAATCGCGATTTCACAACAGTCGGCTTCCTTGGTGGGTTATTATACGACAATCGCGATAACAAAAATAATCCGAAACATGGCGTTTATGGCGAGGTTGTCTTAGAGCCGGTTTATGAAATTCAATATGGCAACTTCATCGGAAAGATGACGCTTGAAGGACGGTCTTATTTCGCAATAGATGCGAAAGATCGTTATGTCATTGCATTGCGTGGAAAGGTTGGCTCAATCACAGGGCCAGACGCCAAGGAAATTCCATCGGATATGCTTTTCTTCGCCGGTGGTGGTGGTTCCGTTCGTGGTTATGGTTATCGTAACATTGGTATTAAAACCAACACAGGTGATACAATTGGTGGGCGTTCACTGGTTGAAGGTTCAGCAGAGTTGCGCACAATGATGACAGACACGTTGGGGTTTGTTGGCTTTGTTGATGCCGGTGTGGTTGGCGAGGATTCCTATCCTGATTTTTCTGAAAATACTAAAATTGGTGCTGGTTTGGGTGTCCGTTATATGACTGGCTTGGGACCTTTGCGGTTCGATGTAGCTGTACCGTTGGATAAAGAAAGTGGTGATCCTGATTTAGGGTTCTACATTGGTATAGGGCAGGCATTCTGATGATGAAAAAAATATCCTTTCCAGCTTTTATCATCGCTATTTTCTTTGTTCTCGGCTTAGGGTTTGTTCACGCTGCAGATGGTTCAGCACAAGATAATTCCGCCAATGAGGCTGATAAGTCTTGGATGTTGTCATTTATTGAAAGCAAGATTTCATCGCCCAATAGACAAATTAGAATCTCCAATATACAGGGCGCTTTGTCTTCAAGTGCGACGATTGGCTCTATTACAATTGCGGATCGTCAAGGCGTTTGGCTAAAGATAACCAATGCCAAAATGGACTGGAACCGTATGGCCTTGTTGCGTGGCCAAGTTTCTATCAATGAATTGGCCGCTGAAAAGATCGAATTTTTGCGCAAACCCCTGCCAGAACCTTCAGTACCTTCACCGGAATCAAAAGGTTTTTCTATTCCTCAATTGCCGGTGGCCGTCAGCGTAAAAGCAATTGAAGCCAAGGCACTTGTTTTTGGTGAACCAATATTCGGCCTTTCCTCTCAAGTGTCGTTAAAGGGCGCTATCTCGCTTGCAAATGGTGATCTTGAAACAAAGCTCAATATGCAACGCCTTGATGCAGCAGGCCATTTCGATGTCTTTACAGATATATCAAACAGCAAAAACAAAGCAAAAATCGATATTGCTGTTTCAGAGCCTGAAAATGGCATTGTTGCCAATGCATTAAAAATTAAAAACAAGCCACCGGTAGACCTTACAATTAAAGGTGATGGTCGCTTGGACAATTTCCATTTGAATTTGGCAATGCAGGCTGGGCAAGAACCAGTATTGAGTGGTGCATTTGAGCTCAAAGCCGATGAGAATGGAAAAATTATTGCAGGGAATCTTTCTGGTCCCATAGCTTTTTTGATGCCTGATGAATACCACGCTTTTTTTGGTTCTAAAACTGCATTGCAATTTAATGCCATGGTGAAAAAGGGCGGTGGTTTCCGGTTGGATGGACTATCCCTCAATGGTGAAGGAATCCATATTGCCGCAAATGCCGAGACATTGCCGGATGGCTTTTTAAGACGGTTAAAGGTAAATGCAACGATCGCAGCACAATCGGGTGGCGCACTTGTTTTGCCGGTTGCTGGTGGGCAAACCAAAGCAGACCGTATAGCACTTAATATCGATTACGGTGCAAACAATGCCGATATGTGGAATGGGCAATTTACTGTCAATAATTTTACCAATGAGAATTTTAGTGCCCATGACATGACATTCGATATGGGGGGTGACAGCCAAAATCTGGATGACCCACAAAATCGCCATGTCAGTATACAGGTTACGGGTGGCATTAACGGCATGTTGACGCGCGGCAGCAAACTGTCGGCAGCACTTGGCAATTCAATCAATTTGAAAATTGATACTGATATTTTAGCCAATCGACCAATTGATGTTCGGACTTTAAGCTTAACAGCCAATGGCCTGACACTTGGGTTGAAGGGCGAAATCGAAAAAATGGTTTTCAAGGGTAATTTGGGTATCAAGGCTGATACTCTGCAACCCTTGGCTATGTTGACAGGCAAACCTCTTTCAGGGGCGGCAGATATCGAGGCAAATGGTACAATAGGCCTAATAGGGGGCACTTTTGACCTTGATCTTTCTGGTAAAACTTCGGAAGTCAAAACAGGCAATGATGCCGCTGACCGCTTGTTAAGTGGTGATGCCAAATTGTCTGGTGGTATAAAACGTGACCAGAACGGCATAACAACACGCAACTTTATATTGGGCAATGATCATTTAAAACTTTTGGCAAATGGCCAATTTTCAAGTGAAGAAGCCAATATGGACTTTCAGGTAGATCTTGCCGATCTTGCTCTTCTCAACCCGCGCATGCAAGGGCCGATAGCGTTAAAAGGAGCCGCGCGTGGTCATAACCGGCTTGTCGCATTCAGCCTTGGTGCAAAAATTCCTGAAGCAACGCTTTCAGGCAAAAAGATGCAAAATACGGCTATTTTTATCAATGCTATCCTTGATAATACGTCACCAATATCATCCTATATCAGTGGTTCAATATCTGGTAATGGAAGCTTTGCCGGACAAAAACTTGAATTGGCCGGCGATTTTTCAAATAACGATCATGGTAAAAGCCTGAATGGCTTAAATATTACCATTGGTGGCGCTAAGATATCTGGCGATATTGCCCAGAATATTAATGGTCTTATTGACGGCAATTTGCAGATTAATGCACCCGATATTTCTACGCTTTCTGCCTTGGCCTTAACAGAGGGGCAAGGCAGCATGACAGGTAAATTTGCATTTGCCAGTGATGACGGCAAACAGAATGCAAATTTACAAGCCCATATCGACAAACTTGTTTTTGGTGGCAATCATGTTGAAAGTCTAGACATGAAAGCCGCTTTGAGTGATCCAAAAGGCGCTTTCCGTATTGATGGTTATGTCAATGCACGTGACATTCAAACCTCGGCCTTGGTTGTAAATAGTATAAAGGCCACAGCAAAAGGGTTGAATGGTCAAACGGATTTCAATCTGACAGCTGAAGTTCAAAACAATACGAAGGCAGAGATGGCCGGCGCGTTGGTTTATGCGAATTTACCGGATAATGACAGATTGGCTATCAATTTGGATACGCTCAATGTTATGCAGGATAACGTGCATGCAAAACTCGCAAAGCCAGCATCCATTGCGTTATCTGACGGAAATGTTCGGATTAATTCCTTTGTATTGAATGTTGATGGCGGAAATTTAACTGCCGCCGGTAATGTTGGCAATCAGCTAGACTTACAACTTGTTCTGGATCGCTTGCCAGTTTCGCTGGCAAATGTGGTAAAACGCGATCTTGGTGCGTCCGGCTTTTTAACGGGGCAGGCGGTTGTTAAGGGAAAAAGTGATAATCCTGACATTCATTTTGATCTGAAAGGTGAAGGCCTAACCGTTGCGACCTTGAAGGAAAAAAATGTTGCGCCGATGAGCTTCACCGCGAAAGGTAACACAGATGGTAAAATGCTTGGCGTTAATGCGGTCATTTCCGGAGGAGGACTTGATGTTAATGCTAATGGTAAAGTTCCGCTTGGTAATGGCAATCTCGATCTTAATGTCGAATTAAAAAATATACCTGTTGCATTGGCCAATGGTTTTGCCACTGGTCAGCATTTAGGTGGTGACATTAAGGGACGTGCGCATATAGGTGGTAATTTAAAAAATCCATCAGCCGAGTTTAATCTATCTGGACAGGGATTGACCGCCGATCTTTTGGCAAAAAATGGCTTGGCACCAATTAGCCTTGCTATGCAGGGAAGCTATCAGAATTCTGCGCTAAATTTAGAACGGTTAAACGCAAATGGACCACAAGGTCTCAATATTGCAGCGTCTGGTCATATTCCTCTTCTTGGAAATGGGCTTGATTTACAAGTCAAAGGCAAGGCTCCGTTGGGCATTGCCAATCAGTTTTTGGCTGAAAGAGGCGCACAAATAACTGGAACGGCAACGGTTGATGCCAGCGTAAAAGGATCTTTTGCTAAACCACAGCTGGGGGGCAGTTTTGCTCTTTCAAATGGTAGCTTTATCGATTCACAAACCAATTTGCGATTGAATGGAATTGACGTACAAGGCAGTCTGACAGGAGATCGCCTTGTTATCAATCATGTCAATGCAGCGTCATCTGCTGGCGGTTCAATAGCCGCAAGTGGTAGTATTTCGACAGATTTTTCAGCCGGTATGCCAGCTGATATTGCAATTAAGCTTAATCATACGCGCTATAGCGATGGTGAAATGGTTATTGCCACTGTTGATGGTACGGTGACTATAACAGGTCCTCTGTTGCGCAATCCGGTTATTGGCGGTGATCTTACCCTTGAAAAGGCAGAAATTACCGTACCTGACCGGTTTGGTGGCTCATCTTTGATCGATGTTAAGCATAAGCATTTATCAAAGAATGTTCAGACAACGCTTGATCGGGCAAAAATTGAAACACGCCCGAAAAAGGGAGCCGCAACACCAAATAAACCAGCCATTGCGCAAGTAAAAATGCGTATCCGCGCACCAAACCAGATCTTTGTTCGTGGTATGGGGCTTGATGTTGAATTGGGTGGCGAGATTGGAATTTTCGGACCCGTCAACAATATCCGTCCTGTTGGTGGCTTCCAGATGTTAAGAGGTCGGTTTGAAATTCTTTCGCAGCGTTTGACCTTCAGTGAAGGTCGGGTAACCTTGGTTGGTAATCTCAACCCAGAAGTAAACTTTGTTGCCACAACGGAAGGAAGTGACATTACAGTTACTGTTACCGTTAGTGGCACTGTTGACGCATTGGTTGTTGCGTTTTCGTCCACGCCAACTTTACCGCAAGATGAAGTCTTGGCACGGTTGATATTCAACCGCTCAATTAGTGAATTGTCACCATTCCAAATAGCGCAGCTTGCCTCTGCCGCGGCTGAACTTGCCGGTGTTACCAATACGTCCCTCTTAGGGTCTCTTCGGGCATCCACTGGGCTTGATGATCTTGATGTTGTCACCGACAAACAGGGCAACACAGGGGTGAAAGCCGGTCGGTATATACGTGATAATATATATTTGGGTGTTGAAGCGGGTTCTGGTGGAAATACCAAGGGAACAGTTAATCTTGATATTACCAAAGACTTGAAAGCCAAGGGTGCCTTAGGTGCAGAAGGGGATTCAAGCGTTGGTGTCTATTACGAAAAAGATTATTGATAATCGCACCATCTGTAGTTGACGATTTATTGTGGCTTTTAAATTTTCAGTAATGCAATAAACAGGTGGAAGGGACTCATAATGCCTCGTTTGTTTACAGCATTAGAAATACCGCGTGATGCGGCATTATCACTTTCGCTATTACGCGGTGGCTTGCCTGGTGCGCATTGGGTAGAAGCGGAAGACTATCATATCACACTTCGTTTTTTTGGTGACATATCGAATGAAATGGCCGATGAGCTTTTAAATGCTCTGGATCGTATAAAAAAACAGCCATTTAAAATTCGCTTGTCGGGAATAGATGTTTTTGGTTCTAAAAAACCACATTCGCTTTATGCGCGCGTTGAGCCTTGTGAAGAATTGACACAGCTCCAAAGTGATATTGTTAGAATAGCCAATCGTCTTGGAATTAATCCAGATAAAGCAAAATTTGTACCGCATGTTACAATAGCGCGTCTTAAGCAGGTGAAGCTTGAAGATCTTCTGCATTACCTGTCATCTCGAGGTAATTTTTCATCAGATTATTTTCCCATCACGCGATTTGTCATGATGTCATCGCGGGAATCTGTCGGCGGTGGTCCCTATATTATAGAAGATAGTTGGTCTCTTAATGGAACACAGCCAGAGTTGTTTTGAAGCATCAATGATTTGATAGATTGCTTTTACGTATCATGCGTAAAATAATATATTCTATGCCTTTCAATAGTTCCAACTTGACTGTTATTAAGAACAACAGTGCAATTCTTTATCGTTGCATTTTGACGAATAAGAAAGTCACCAACTATTTGAATAGCTTGTTTTTTAAGCGGGTTAGAAAAGATATCTTTGGTAATTTCTCAGTTTCAAAGCGTATTCTATCTTCTTTAACAAGCAGCTTATCCAGAACACTACGTGTAAGCTTTGATTTATCAATATTATCAAATTTGTAGCACAATTCCTGAAATGCAAAGGGGCTCAAAGCTGCTTTATAATCATGACCAGTTCTCTTTTTGGTTTTTACAAGATCATCGGCAATGGTTAGCAGGATTTGAACAATATCGCCCTCTTTTTTCCGACTGCTCATGATAGAATTTTTGCGATTGATGCGGTAATAGATCAAACGCTCCCAGACGATTGCCAGATTATGCGCATTCAGCAAAGTGTTGAAGTAAAACGGCATATCTTCAAATATCAGACGCTCTGGAAAACGGGCATTGGTTTTTTCAATGAGAGACCGTTTGATGATTTTATTCCAAGCGACCACAAATGAATCGTATGAAAATATATCAAATGGATCCATTTGATCGAGTGTGATGAGATCTGTGTTATCGCGATATTTCTCAAACAGCGGTAATGCCGTCTGGTTTTTCTCTTCTGTGATATTACCAGTTAAATCATCGAGATAAGCAGTTTGACAAAAAACAATGTCGCAATCGTATTTTTTTGCCTTTTCATAAAGCTTTGTATAGGCGTCCGGATGAATTTTATCATCTGAATCAAGAAATGCTATATATTCACCCTTGGCGACGTTAAGTGCAACGTTGCGCGCTGACCCCAAGCCACCGTTTTCCTTGCGAATGGCAATAACTCTGTCGTCTTTCTCTGCATATTCCTTGATAATTTCCGGACTTGAATCCGTACTACCATCATCAACAATGATAATTTCCATATCACGGAACGTTTGGTTTAATACGCTATCTAAACATTCTTTTAGCCACGGGGCAACGTTGTAAACGGGTACAATAACAGAGATAGAAGGTATCATTCTTATTTGCCATATATCGGTATGGTGTTAAATAAATAAACATATTCCCTATGGTGTGGTTTTCTCACGACCAAAAAAGGAATACCCAAAATAAAGTATTTTGTCCCGTGACTCCGGCGTTTTACGTGATATAACCATTTCAAACCCGAAGATTTTTTCTGTTCGGCATTTGTGGAAACATCGGGATTATGTCCGCATGTTTGCTGTTCCGCCTGACAACTTCCAGAGTTAGCTTGCTCTTTCTGGTTAGCAGCTTTATTCCTGTCATCAAGATGCGTTAAACGGCCTTTTTGTAACCAGGCAATGTCTTCTTCCGAATGCCAGCTGGCTTTCCACCAATGCACACTATAGGTGTTTGGCGTGACACAGGCATCAGTATATTTTTCTCTATAACGAAATGGATAAAAAGCTTGTTCAGGATATATGGTGATACCATTCTTTAGCTCTGTTATCTTTGGTGTTAAGCGGCTGTCAAAAGGCACCATACCATAATCTTTTTCTAGAATATGGGTAATGATTTCTGGCAAGAGGTAACGCGAGGTTTTGAAAATGGAACCATTTTCATAATAATCCAACATTGCCCGCAAAAATGGATGATGTTTTACACTACCGATTACCGCGCCATTAACCTCAGTCTCGCATTGATAGCCCATGAACATGGTCCGCTTGCGCAATGGCTCAAAGCTCTGTGATGCTGTTACATCGGTATCCAAATATATGCCGCCATGATCATGTAGAATTTTTATACGGACATAATCAGATACATATGCCCATAATTTGCGCTCATAGACAGCTTTTAGCCAATCACATTCCTTAAGGACGGCTTGAAAATCAAACCATTCCGTTTTTTCTTCGCCGACTTTTATAATTTCATAGTCTGGCATCGCAAGTTTCCATGTCTGGATGCAAGCATGCACATCAGCTGGCATATCATTACCAAACCAGACGTAAAATAGGCGCTTAGGAATCTGCGGTATATTTTCCATGATAATGTCTACTTAACTAATGTTTCAAATTAAACAAACGGGATAACCAACTTCTTTTCGTGCCAACAATTCCGTGGGCTATGTCTAGAAGATACGCGCGCTCTGCTTTTTCCAAGCCAGCAAAAGGGGACTTTATAAATTTCCGAGCCATATCCTCTTTACCCCATTGAATATGTTGCATGGAGATTTCCCGCAAAGTTGGCGATATTTCATGCCGATAAGGCATTTGGGACGCTAGTGAGAATATTTTCGCTAAAACTGTTAAGCGATCATCGTTATTTTCTTCCTGCTTGGACGGAAGAGCGCAAACAGAATTAGGATTATCGCGATTATAAAAGTAATATTCGTTGGGCACAAAGACGATTTTCTTGGCACTATTGATGGCCTGAAAATTAAATAGGATATCCTCGGCAAAACCATGGTATCCATCTTGCTCCAAGAATTTTACCTTTGCATTTTGAAGTGACGTGCGACGGTATATTTTTCCATGCACAGCCGGAAAAATAATCTGGCATAAAAGAGCATTCTTTTCGTCAGGCTTGGTGTAAATTGTTTGATGATAATCATCTCTATTGGTGACGGTATTATCATTAACAATAGCATGATTGGTAAAGGCTATATCCGCGTCTTCGGTTTCACACGCATTGACCAAAGCATGAATAAAATTTGGTGTTAGCCAATCGTCAGAGTCAACAAAGCAAAGAAACTCGCCTTTGGCTTCATTCATGCCACGGTTTCTTGTTTTGGTGATTCCCTGATTTTGTTGATGGATAACACGTATTCGAGCGTCTGTTTTGGCAAATTTATCACAAATAGCGCCAGAATTATCCGTACTACCATCGTTTATGACGATAATTTCAGTATCCCGATATGTCTGATTGCAAACAGAGGTTAGGGTCTTTTCGACAAAATTTTCTACATTATAAACTGGTACGATTACAGAAACTTTTATCATTTTGTCTCACTAAATAAAGTAGATCCCTACCTGTCAATTACCAACATTGCTTCTCATGCGAAAGCTTTATGTAATAATTGATGACTAAATAATATTTATACTCGGTTTACATTGACATAATATTAATTATCTTTAAGCCAGCTAAATTAATATGTAAAAAATTAAATAATAAAAGCTTGGCGGAAAATAATTAATGTACTGAGAAACACTTACTAACAATGGCCATTATTTTGACCATATAAACCCCATTTTTTCGAGCAATTGGCAAATTCCAAACTAAGTAAGTTGCCGATACCACACACCTAACGGTGCGTTGCCCCTCGAACGAATCAGGCGCCTTCTAGATACTATAAAAAGAAATTTTGTCAAATTTTACTCTAGCTATATATCCGTCTCGAATTTTATATCGATAACAATGTAAAAAAATGCTAAAATATAAAAATGTTTTATTTTGAAATTTTATTTTTTAATTAAATTAATATTTATTTCAAGTGGCATAAAAATTTTTTATTAAAAATAAATACATAATAAATACAAAAATATCCAGATAAAGCATACTTATATATTATTTTTTTATTAAAATAAAATTTATTTGAAATAAAATATATAATTTGTATTTTGTAATTTGAAAATTTTTAATTACATAAAACACTAAGTTAATTATAATTATACATTGTATGGATTGTTTTGCTTAATCATATTGAAATTCATATATTTAGATAATAATATTGAAGCGATAAGGAAAAGAATATTGCAATAAAATAACCAATAAAATTAAAAATGATAGCCGGTTTATAGAAAAGGTTACAATCTTGAAAATGAGCATATTTTTTGCTATTTAAGATCAATATGAATTTATATTCTACTATTGAAAATTACCCATTGACAGCGGGGATAGTTTATAAAAGCAAATTGAGACTTTGGTTTGTCATAATCTAATATTATTAAAGATTGCAAGCATTTAGACTCATTGGCATTTGGTCTGGAAGGAATTATGGGGTTACGTCAGTATTTAAAAATTAATCAATTGTTTGCGAAACTGAAATCGCTAGACAAGAAGTTGGATGAAAATAATCTGAATGGTGTTGAAACTGACCTCAAAGGGATCAGTGAGAAAATTGACTCGTTAAGCCAGTCGGACGATTTAAATCACGAAAACATTAGAGACATACAAAATAAAATTGATTTGTTGGATAGCAATTATAAAACAAGTTGCGATACAACCAATAATCATGTTTTGGCAGTCAATAATCTTGTACAAGAAAACCATAATCTTGTACAAGAAAACAATGAACGTTTGCGGGGTACTGCTGAAGAAATCCATTTCATAAAGAAAAATTTACAAAATGGTGAATTGTTTGGCGGGGGGCTAGGCAATAAAGATCTTGTAGGCGTTTATAGCAAGTTGGACACAATATATAACAACCTGCTAACGTTAAATAATAATGTCAGTAAAAAAGACTATATTATTAACGATGACAGGCTTGAGATATTAAAAAATCTTATTAAAGACGAACGTGCTAGTGATATTAGCTTGGATATGAAATTTTTGGGAAGCAATTTGTCCATGCGGATAGATGATTCAGATATCCGTGTTTTCAAGCAGATATTCGTAGACAATGAATATGATAGTTTAAATCTTCCTAAAGTGGTCGACACTATAGTCGATCTGGGAGCTAATATTGGGTTGTCTGCACTATTTTTCATGAAAAAATATCCGGATGCACGTATTATAGCTGTGGAACCAGATGCCATAAATTTTGAGATTATGAAAAGAAATCTCGAGGATTATTCCAGTCATGTTACGCTTTTAAACGCCGCCATATGGCCTTCGGATGGTGAAGTATCTTTGGTGGAACATGATGAAAGCAATGAAGGTTTAGGCGCTTGGGGGTATCGAACAGAAACCTTGACCGAGGGGGCTGAAGGTTCAGTAAGTGCCATTAGCATTCCAACGCTTATGAAGCAGTCTTCAATAAATTATATTGATATTCTGAAAGTGGATATTGAAGGGGCAGAATACGAGCTTTTTGAAAAAGGTTATGAAAGCTGGCTGGATAAAGTTGGCTTGATTATTATTGAAACACATGATCGTTTCAAACCAAATTCGGAAGCGATGGTTCGTAATGCTCTGAAAGGTAGATTTACGGAATTACCGCTAAAAGGCGAAAATTTGTTTTTCAAGAAAAACAGTTAAACCACGGCTTTTGCTGGCGATAATATACCATAATTTTTGACGATTTCCCATGTGGTCATGATACTCTTGTCATGGCCACTTTTTATTTTTGAAACATAATAGTAATCTCTAGCCCGTGCGCCTCACAAAAGGCAAAATGACACCATTGTTAAAGCAAAATGACGCCATTGTTGCTGGTGTGCATTATGGTCATGGCATCTGATTAACGGCCAACACGCTTAAATTAATTTCCAATTTTACTTAAATAGATTTCCAATTTTAAAATTTATCACGAAAAAAAAAGTCATATCAGTGAAGACTGCCTTATATTGGTGATATAAAGTAATCTTTATGTCGTGGTTGCGATTATTCGGCATATCTGATAAATCGACACAGGCGGAAATCTTTAAGGAGTGCACAATGGCTGCGAATGAATACATAATCAGAGATATTGGTCTTGCTGAATATGGCCGTAGAGAACTTGATATTGCTGAAACAGAGATGCCGGGCCTGATGGCCTGTCGTGAAGAATTCGGTTCATCTCAGCCGTTGCGCGGCGCTCGTATTTCCGGTTCGCTGCATATGACCATTCAAACAGCGGTTTTAATTGAAACACTGAAAATGATTGGTGCTGATGTCCGTTGGGCATCATGTAATATTTTTTCAACGCAAGATCATGCAGCAGCTGCTATTGCCGCCGGTGGTACACCGGTTTTTGCTGTCAAAGGCGAAACATTGGAAGAATATTGGACTTATACAGATGCTATTTTCCAATGGCCAGATGGTGAACCATCCAATATGATCCTTGATGATGGTGGTGACGCCACGGCTTATATTCTGACAGGTGCCCGTGCAGAAGCAGGGGAAGATGTATTGTCAAATCCAGAGTCAGAAGAAGAAGCGATCTTTTTTGCCCAGATCAAGAAACGTATGGCTGCAACGCCGGGATTTTTCACGCGTCAACGTGATGCTATAAAAGGTGTTACGGAAGAAACAACCACGGGTGTTCATCGTCTATATCATTTGCAAGAGCAAGGATTGCTGCCATTTCCTGCGATTAATGTAAACGACAGTGTTACCAAGTCAAAATTCGATAATCGCTATGGCTGTAAAGAATCGTTGGTGGACGGTATCCGTCGCGGAACTGACGTTATGATGGCTGGTAAAACAGCAGTTGTATGTGGTTATGGTGACGTTGGTAAAGGGTGTGCTGCATCGCTTTCAGGTGCCGGTGCACGTGTAAAAGTAACGGAAGTTGACCCAATTTGCGCGTTACAAGCTGCGATGGACGGTTACGAAGTGGTAACGCTGGAAGAGGCTGCGCCATCGGCTGATATGATTATTACAGCAACAGGAAACCGCGATATTGTTCGTCTTGAGCATATGCGTGCCGTAAAGGATATGTGTATCATCGGAAATATCGGTCACTTTGATAATGAGATCCAGGTTGCTTCATTGAAAAACCTCAAATGGACCAATATCAAGCCGCAAGTGGATATGATTACTTTCCCTGATGGAAAAAGAATTATCCTTCTTTCGGAAGGCCGCTTGCTCAATCTTGGCAATGCAACAGGGCATCCATCTTTTGTTATGTCTGCGTCCTTTACAAACCAGACATTGGCACAGATTGAATTGTTTACGCGTGGTGACCAGTATAAGAACGAAGTTTATGTACTGCCAAAACATCTGGATGAAAAAGTTGCCAAGCTGCATCTTGATCGTTTGGGCGTTAAACTCAGTAAACTTTCAGAAGAGCAGGCCGCCTATATTGGTGTAACACCAGAAGGCCCATTCAAACCGGACCGGTATCGCTACTAAAAGGTTTAGATATCCCTTTTATATATCTATCGAATTCAAAAGGCTGAACAGTTATATGTTCGGCCTTTTTGTTATAGATGTACTTCACGTTACATATCGCACAATATAATGTAACATTGATTCGACACCTGAAATCATCGAGAAAACGTTGCAGTTAAAAGCTATAAATAATCGGCATTTAAAAACGGCATTTTATTATGGCGCTGCCCTTTTATTGTGCTTTTTCGGTTCGGTTAATAATGGCTTTTCGGCATCATTTGGCATTACCCGCTTAAATAGCCATATATGGCTTGGCCTAGCTGTTTGTGGCGGTATTGTTATCAGCGCAGCTATTGTCTGCTTTTTTCTCATTCGGCGCATGATACGCTTTTCACCATATGCGTATGACAATGGGCAAAGCGCTATTCTTCAACAGATTGGCAATTATGAAAGATTGCTGGCGCATACCGGTCAATGTGCTGTTATTTGGAATACACCTCTTGCGCAACCCATTATCGTTGGCCGCCTGACAGTGCTAGATAATATGGGTGTTGGTAGCCAAAATGTTTTGCGGTTTGGACAATGGCTGCATGAAAATGAATTGCGTATTCTTGATGACGCGATCACTGATCTAAGGCAGGAAGCACGGGGTTTTGAACTTTATCTTGAAACCCAAACAGGTGCTTTGATTGAGGTAAATGGCGTTATTGCGGGCACAGCTGCAATTGTCCGCTTTCAGGATTTGTCGGAGCGCGAACAACAAACAGCCCGTATCCAAAAAGATACGGCGGCTATGCGTGATATGTTGGAGTTGCGAAACACCTTGTTGAATGCCTTGGCAGAGCCTGTATGGCTAACCAATCATGAAGGTAGGATTATATATGCCAACCAAGCTTTTCACGATGCCAGCGGTTATGAGCCAGAAAAGCCAGACAATGCGTCCTTTTTTAATGAAGCAACGCGCGCAAGACTGGCAGATAGCAAGCCACTTTTTAAAGGTCCGGCCTATGCGATTGCGCAAGGCGAAAGGCGCTTATTCGACGTTACCCAAATAACAACAGATAAAGGTGAGGCGACATTTGCGCATGATGTGAGTGCCCTTGAAAATCTATCAGACGAAATGAAACGCATGATGCGGGCGCATTCTGAAACACTGGATCAGATTTCAACAGCGGTGGCGATTTTTGGTGCCGATCAAAAGCTGAAATTTGCCAATCAGGCCTTTGCCATGTTGTGGCCGCTAGATACGGTTTTCTTAGAAAGCGAACCAAGTCACACCCTGCTGCTCGACCGTTTGAGAGAAGAAGGGATTATTGCCGAAAAACCTGACTGGCGCGGTTGGAAAGACGAATTGTTTTCGGCATATCGCTCTGGTGAGCCCAGTCAACAAATATGGAATTTACCGGACGGTCGCACTTTGCGTGTGTTGGCAAGCCCACACCCACAAGGTGGTGTAACATGGCTGTTTGAAAACCTGACCGAAAAAATTAATCTGGAACGGCGCTACAATACGCTGATTGAAATGCAAGGGGAAACACTGGATCATTTGTCGGAAGGTGTTGCCGTTTTCGGTCCTGATGGGCGTGTTCGTTTGTCTAACCCAGCTCTTGCAAGGCTTTGGTCGCTGCCGCAAGAATTGATGGTTGAGGGGACGCATATAGCAAAACTACAAGCCGAATGCGCCCCACAAACAAAAAGTGATGCATGGAGCACATTTAGCGCGTTTATCACTGGCTTTACAGAAACACGCGATGCTATTTCTGGCAGAATGGATTTATTAAACGGTATTGTTCTGGATTATGCGTTGGTACCATTACCCAATAGCCAGACAATGATGACATTTGTGAATGTTACCGACACGGTTAATGTCACGCGCGCCCTGCAAGAAAAGAATGAGGCATTAACAAGCGCTGACCGGTTAAGAAGCGAATTTGTGCGTCACGTATCATATGAATTGCGGACGCCACTGACCAATATTATGGGATTTTCAGACGTATTGCGCAACGAACTTTATGGGCCGCTTAATCCACGTCAGCATGAATATCTTGAACATATCAGTACAGAGTCGGATGCACTGTTGAATATTGTTAATGATATTCTCGATCTTGCCAAGCTTGATGCTGGCATTATGGAGCTTGATATCCAACAAGTCGACATTGCTGATGCCATGAATTATGCAACCGAGCGGACAAAAGAGCGGCTGGGTGAGCGTCCGGTAATTATCGAAGAAAAGATAGATCCCGGTTTAACAGCATTTTCGGCAGATCCGTTGCGCTTGCGCCAGATATTCGTCAGCGTGCTTAGCAATGCAGCCAATTTTGCGCCAGATCATAGCGTGATTGAATTTGTTGCCCAAAAGCAGGGAAATGAAGTTGTTTTCAGCGTTCACGATCATGGCTGCGGTATTCCTGAAGATATATTGGATACCGTATTCAAACGGTTTTCATCGCACGCCCACCACGGTTCGCGTGCAGGCGCTGGCTTAGGGCTTTCTATCGTTAAAAGTTTTGTAGAACTACATGGTGGCACGGTTGCTATAAAAACAGGAGAAGGTCAGGGAACAACAGTGTTGTGTTCCTTTCCTATTTCAAGGACACCAGTCGCATCATAAGTCATAGTCAAGGATATAGAATGACGTTTAGTTACTTTCTTGCAAATGAAGAATCCACGAAACGCTTTGCTGAAGATTTTGCACTGTCTCTTGTCAAAGGGGATCTGGTTACGCTGCAAGGTGACCTTGGTGCCGGTAAAACTTCGCTGGCGCGTGCCATGGTTCGAACACTTGTCAATGATGCGGATATGGAAGTACCAAGCCCAACTTTTACATTGGTTCAAGTTTATGAGGCCAAACGGTTTTCCATTATCCATGCGGATCTTTATCGTATCGGTTCACCAGAAGAGATAGATGAGCTTGGTTTTGAAGAAGCAAGAGAAAACGGAATTGTTGTTGTTGAATGGCCAGAAAAAGCCGAAGGTGATCTTGGGCAAGCCGATTTTGCTGTGACACTCGACCATGAAGGGGAAGGTCGTCGTATTACAATAGAAGCATCGGGTAACGCGGCGGAACGCTTAGAAAGATCACTTGCTATCCGGTCATTTTTAGAAAAACATGGACGGGGTGACAGTTATCGGCAGTATTTTACTGGTGATGCATCGGCACGCTCTTATGAACTGATAGAGGATCATGGGGTACGGGAAGTGTTGATGAATGCGCCGCAAATGGAAATGCCCGACAGTAAAGGGCAATCATATGCGGAAATTGCCCATTTAGGAACAGATATAAGACAATTTATTGGCATTGATCGGCTTATTTTACAAAATGGTTTTGTTGCCCCCCAAATTTTGGCTGGTGATCCGGCAAATGGTCTTCTATTGTTAGAAGATTTGGGGCGTAATGGTATATTGGATAGTAACGGAAAACCGATTGCTGAACGCTATGTTGAGGCCGCGAAACTGCTAGCAGATTTTCATCAGAAAAATTGGCCGGAACAGCATAAGTTTGATGATTTTACGTTGAATATTCCCCATTATGACAATGGCGTTTTACAAGCCGAACTATCTTTATTGCTGGATTGGTATTTGCCTTACATAAAAACGCAGCCGCTTGATGAAGCAAAAGGCAAAGAATTTTATAAAATTTGGCAACCCTTTTGTGATTTATTTGAAACAGCCGAGCAAACCTTTGTCATGCGCGATTACCATTCGCCTAATATTATCTGGCGGGAAAATGAAATTGGTTCCAATAAAATTGGTCTGTTGGATTTTCAGGATGGTCAAATTGGCCCTACAGCCTATGATGTTGCTTCACTGGCACAAGATGCGCGGGTTGCTATTTCAAGCGACCTTGAAGCAACAATTATTGACGCTTATTGCACCAGTCGCAAACAGATGAAACGCCCATTTGATGAAGCAAAATTCCGCATGATCTATGCCATAGCGGGCGCACAACGCGTATCAAAAATACTGGGTATTTTTGTGCGGCTTGATAAGCGTGATGGAAAACCTGGCTATCTAAAACATTTGCCACATATGCGTGATTATCTAAAACGCAATTTGCAACATCCATCATTAAAGCCTTTGCAACAATTCTATTTAGAAACTGGATTGTTAGATGAGTGATCAGATAAATATCAAGAGCGCCATGGTTCTTGCCGCAGGTCTTGGAACACGTATGCGGCCATTGACATTAACAACCCCTAAGCCACTTGTTGAAATAGCTGGGCGTTGCTTGTTGGACCGCGCCTTGGATAGTTTGAAAAATGCTGGTGTTGAGACTGTGATTGTCAATGTCCACCATCTTGCAGATGCGGTGGAAGACCATTTAAAAAGTCGTTCGGATCTTCATATAGAAATTTCAGATGAACGGTCGCAATTGCTGGATTCTGCTGGAGGCGTCATCAAGGCTTTGCCACGCCTTGGTGATAAACCATTTTATATTCTTAATGCAGATACATTCTGGATTGATCGTGGGCAATCCAATCTTCAAGCCATGGCAGATCACTTCAATTCTGATACAATGGATATGTTGTTATTGACGGTTGAAAGACAGCAGGCGGCAGCACCGGAAAGAGGCGATTTTCTTATATCTCAAGATGGTAGGCTCAAGCGTGCGCCGGCAAATATACCAGAGGCAGTTATTTACGGTGGGGCGCTTATTGTGCATCCAAATATTTTTAAAGATGCAACAATCGAACCGCAGTCGCTCAACGTCTATTTTGACAAAGCCATTGCTGAGCGGCGTCTATTTGGTTTTCCGCTTCATGGTAACTGGTATACCGTCGGTACAATGGATATGATTGGAAGGGTCGAAGATCTGCTTCGTGAGCGGGGTGAAGAAGCGTGATAGAAAAAGCAAATATATTTTCCATCACAACAGGCGCTCCCTTCCTTCCTACTTTTGTTGATGCCCTTCTTTCTGGTCGTTTGGTAGAAAGTTATCGGAACACCGAAGATGTGCAATCTGTTTTGGCTGATACATTAATTTATGTTCCAACGCGCCGTGCTGCGCGTGCATTGCGCTCGTGTTTTGTTGAAATGAGCAAAAATCATTCCAGTTTTTTGCCAACAATCAGGCCACTTGGTGATGTCGACGAAGATGCCGCCTTTTTTCTCGATAGTGGTGCCGATGCTTTAACCCTCAATCCAAGAATAGGTGATTTAGAGCGTATATTGCTTCTTTCACAGTTAATCCGGCCATGGCGTGAAAAATTGCCGGACCATATCCGCGCGATGTTTGGCAGTGAAGATGTGCTCATTCCAGCCAATACGACTGATGCTATCTGGCTTTCGCAAGATTTGGTGCGGCTGATGGATGAAGTGGAAACGGAATCGGCTGATTGGTCCAAATTGAACGAAATTGCGCAAGATATGGTGGCAGAATGGTGGCAGGTAACACTGGATTTTTTAGAAATTGTCACCAAGAATTGGCCGATAATTCTTCATGAAAGAGAAAAAGAAAACCCAGCTGAATGGCGCAATCAGGCAATGCGTATTGAGGCCGACCGGCTTTTGCGTAATCAACCAAAACGACCTATTATTGTGGCAGGATCAACCGGTTCCATACCGGCAATTGCCGATCTGTTAAAAGTTATCAGCCGCTTACCAAATGGCGCTGTTGTATTGCCTGGGCTTGATCTGACAATGGACGATAAGCAATGGGAAACATTGGAAAAAACCCATGAAGATCCATCCATTTTCGGGCATCCGCAATATAGTCTGAAAAAACTTCTACAAAGATTGCAAGTCAAGCGCAGCAATGTTGTTGAGCTTGGAAAACTTGATAAAAAGAAAGCCAAACGTGCGCAAATCCTGTCTGAGGCACTCCGCCCTGCAGCCACAACCGATAACTGGTCAGACCTTTCACGCGAGGGATATGACGAAGTTTTTGTCGATCTTACCTTGATAGAAGCGGCAAATGAACGTGAAGAAGCTTTGGCTATTGCTGTTAGTTTGCGCCACGCAATTGAAAACCCTGAAAAAACCGCTGCACTTGTCACGGGTGACCGTAATCTGGCACGCCGTGTTGTTGCAGAACTTAACCGTTTTGGCATTGAAGCAAACGATTCCGGTGGTGTTCCGCTGACAGAAGTGCAGCCAGCCACATTATTGCGGCTTATTCTGGAAAGCTTATTTCACCCTGGCGATCCAATGGCGTTTTTATCGCTTTTGAAACATCCGCTTACATCACTTGGTATGCCACGTGGTCAGTTGCGACAATGGGCTGAACATTTCGAGCTTTTTGCACTTCGTGGCGGCACAGGCAGGGTTAATCTGTCTTTATGTGACCAATTTGTTGAAGCCCGTATTTTGAGCCTTTTAACAAGCAATGATGATTATGTGACAATAAACCAGCAGACTATTGAAGCATCGCGTGATCTTGCTGCTAGTCTTGTTCAGTCCGTATCGCCCATGATAGCGCTTATGCAACAAACAAAGCCGGTATCAATCAATGAAGCGGCACGGGTTACGACAGAAATTTTTGAAAATTTTGGTCGTGATGAAGATGCGTCCGTTGCTGCATTATATGCAGGAGAGAGCGGCAAAGCCATGGCGGCTTTTTTGCGTGACCTTGTTGCAGATAAATCGGGATTAACTTTTGATATTTCAGAATGGCCAGCAATTTTTCAAGCATTAATGGCTGTCCGCTCGGTAAGTCCGGCCGCAGGTGGACACCCGAGATTGTTTATTTGGGGTGCTTTGGAATCACGCTTGCAAACGGTTGATACTATGGTCATCGGTGGGTTGAATGAAGGCTCATGGCCAGCCTCAACGCGCAATGATCCTTTCATGTCGCGCCCAATGAAAATGACATTGACCTTGGATCCACCCGAGCGTCGCACTGGTCTTGCCGCACATGATTTTCAAATGGCTATGGGCGCAAATCAGGTTATTATGAGCCGCTCATTACGGGCAGATAATGCGCCATCGGTTCCGTCCCGTTGGTTACAACGGCTTGAAACAGTGGTGGGGCAAAAAATAACGAAGCATATGCGGCATCGTGGACAAACATATGTCCATTGGGCACGTGAGCTTGATCACTTAAACACGGTTGATTTTGTTACGCAACCTTGCCCCAAGCCACCCCTTGCCGCGCGTCCGAAACATTTTTCGGTTACTGAAATTGAAACATTGCGACGTGACCCATACGCCATTTATGCAAAGAAGGTTTTACGGTTAAAGCCGTTGGACGACTTAATCCATGACCCCTCTGTTGCTGAACGTGGAACGTTATATCATGCGATCGTGGCTGGTTTGGTCGAGCAGAATATCAATCCGGCGTCACCAGCGGCCTTAGCACAGTTGCTGGAATTTGCACGCGCAGAATTTGACCGTATGCAATTACCAATCGAGGTGGAAGCTATATGGTGGCCGCGCTTTGAAAGTTTGGCACCCTCGATTATTGATTGGGAAAGGGGATTGGCAAAACACGAAAGCTTTGTAGAAATCTCGGCACGTGCGACACAAATTGATGATACCAGTGTTACCTTATCTGGACGGGCAGATAGGATTGATATTCTTGATGGAAAAAACGCCGAAATATTGGATTTCAAAACAGGCAGTACACCTTCACCAAAACAGGCAGCAACACTTATGGCGCCGCAACTTGCACTTGAAGCGGCCCTATTGACGCGTAATGCTTTTGAAGGTTGTAAAAATGTAGTTCCGACAAAATTGGCTTATATCCGCCTGACATCAAAAGGCGAAGTGATCGAACAATCACTCGATAAAATGATTAAAGATTCGGTTCAGCAACTTTCCGAGGAAGCATGGGCAAGATTGGTTGAGCTTATGAATTATTATAAAGATCCGAAGGTGGGATATTTATCGCGGGCAATGCCGCCATTGACCAATTATGAAGGGGATTACGACCATTTGGCACGGGTCATGGAGTGGTCATCGGGGATAGAAGCAGCAGGTGACGAATGAGCGCTTTGATTATTCCTAAAGATGCAACCGATGCACAAGGTAAGGCAGCCCATCCATCAAATAGTGTATGGGTTTCTGCCAATGCAGGTTCAGGCAAAACCCATGTTTTGACAGAACGCGTTATCAGGCTTTTGCTCAATGGCACGGAACCTTCCCGTATTTTATGCCTAACTTATACCAAGGCTGCGGCTGCAGTTATGCAAACGCGTATATTCAAAACCTTGTCTGGCTGGACAGAGTTTGATGATGAAACACTTTCCAAAGAGCTTTTACGTTTGGAAGGGAAAAGGCCACAGCAAAAACAATTGGCTGAAGCTCGTCGCCTTTTTGCCCGCGCACTTGAAACGCCCGGTGGTTTAAAAATACAAACCATTCATGCTTTTTGTGAAAGCCTGCTACACCAGTTTCCTTTGGAAGCAAACATTGCAGGCCATTTCGAGTTGATGGACGATTTGCAACGTGATGAATTGTTGCAAAGTGCGCGCCGTTATGTGTTGGAAAAGGCTTATTTGCGAACCGATAGGGCGTTATCCGACGCTTTAATGCTTGTTTTAAAAACCGTTGGGGAAACCGGCCTTGATAAT
Source organism: uncultured Bartonella sp. (assembly GCA_946478235.1). Classification (GTDB taxonomy): domain Bacteria; phylum Pseudomonadota; class Alphaproteobacteria; order Rhizobiales; family Rhizobiaceae; genus Bartonella. The sequence goes on along the minus strand of CAMLBF010000005.1, from coordinate 59,636 downwards.
TTGTTATCCGAGGCGATCGAAAAAAGACAAGCACTCAATCATTTTTTGCCTATGGTCATAAGCAAGGAAGGAAGCCAGTATCTTAAAAGACTTCTACAATTGAATGATGCAGATACGGAACAAGATATTCTCGTAAAAATTCGGGAAGCGGCATTCTTTTCAGCTGATGAAATTGAACAATTTCAGCAACATGGACATAGTTACAGCCAGAAGTTTGTAGAAAAATTATTGTCTGTTCAACAGGCACAAAACGACGATATTGTTGACACAATTGTCGATGCATATTTTACAAAAGACAAACCGAGGTCCATTTCAAATCTTGCGTCCAAGGCACTGTTGGCTAAATGGCCAGACCTTGAGAATAATTTGACCGACCGTCAGGTTAAACTGCAATATTTTACCGATAAAATACGCCGTATACGTTTGCTGCCTTTGAATGAGGCTGCATTTTTATTGTGTTATCAATTGTTGCAGCGCTATGAGAAACTAAAAAAAGCAGATGGCCTACTTGATTTTGATGATCTGATAGAACGGACATTAAATCTTTTGCAGCGTGATGGGGCAGGCCTTTGGGTGCAATATAAGCTTGATCGCGGTATTGATCATATTCTAGTAGATGAAGCACAGGATACAAGTCCGGCTCAATGGAAAATTATCCAGCTTTTGGCACAAGAATTTTATGCCGGAGAAGGACAACGCGAAGTTGATCGCACGGTCTTTGCAGTGGGCGATGAAAAGCAATCAATCTATTCTTTTCAGGGTGCGGTGCCAGAAGATTTTGACTATAATGGCCGCATTATTGAAAAAAAGGCAAAGGCTGCCAATCGCGTTTTCAATCGTATCAGGCTAAATTTTTCTTTTCGGTCAACGGCAGATGTCTTGCAAGGCGTTGATCTTGTGTTTAGCACGCCGGAAAATTACAAGGGATTGTCGGCTGAAAACATCAAAACTGTGCACCAACCAGTTCGTGCAAATGATCCAGGTGAAATCATCATCTGGGATACATTGACACCATCTAGTGTGGACGAACCGGAAGATTGGCGCCAACCGGTGGATCAACTGCATGCACCAGCTGTACGGTTGGCTGATGAAATTGCCAAAACAATTACACAATGGCTTAAACAGGGTGAAATCCTGCCTGGACAAGGGCGTATGATAAAAGCCAGTGACATTATGGTTCTGGTGAGAAAACGCGACCAGTTTGTGCCAGCATTGGCCAAAGCATTAAAAAACTATAATGTTCCGGTGGCAGGGGCAGATAGGTTGCATTTGACAAGTCATATTGCCGTGCGTGACTTGATGGCGCTTGCACGTTTTGTGTTGCAGCCACAAGATGATTTGTCTTTGGCTGCGGTATTAAAAAGTCCATTGTTTAATTTGAATGAAGAAGACCTGTACCATATTGCCTATGGTCGTGAAGGCTCGCTTTATCAGAGTTTGAAAAGCCATGCTGCCGATAAGGCAAGTTACAACGATGTTGTCACTCTGCTGACAAAATATCGCAATATCGCTGACAAAACCCCAGTGTTCGAGTTTTATAGCCATGTTTTGAGTGATGACAAGGGCCGTGCCAGAATTCTTGCTCGCCTTGGTTCAGAAGCAAGTGACGTGCTGGATGCATTTATGGATTACACGCTTTCCATACAGAAAACAGGTTTGCCGGGGCTGCAAGCTTTTTTGGAAACACTGACAATTTCTGACCCGGAAATTAAGCGTGAGCTTGATCAAAATCGCGAAGAGGTTCGCATAATGACGGTTCATGCCGCGAAAGGTTTGGAAAGCGCGGTTGTGTTTTTGGTCGATTCCGGTTCCCGTGTATGGAACGTGCAACATGAGCCAAAGCTTTTACAAATAGGTGACAACAATCATATTGGATTTTTCTGGCAACCAAGCAAAGACTATAAAATATCATTGGCTGAAAATTACATAAATACGCTTAAAGAAAAGGCTAATGAGGAATATCGGCGCTTATTATATGTTGGCATGACACGCGCGGAAGATAGATTGATTGTCTGTGGGTATCGTGGGCAACATAAAGTTGATGGGACTTGGAGTGATCTTGTCAGTAAAGCTTTAAAGCCGGTTTCACAAGAAATTTCGGGGCCATCACCAGAAATAGCCGCTTGGTGTTTTTACGCTGATAATGTGAAAAAGCCGCGCGACTTGACCGATAGAGTAGACGAATCTGCAGATGCATTACCGGTTTTGCCTTCATACTTTCAACGCCATGTTGCAGCAGAAGCGGAATTGCCAAAGCCTTTGACACCATCTGGTGCTACTTTAGATATTGATGATGATATTCCAGCCGACCAAAAACAGCTCAATATATCGCCGGTGTTAGGGGAAAAGCCCGAAAATGCGTTATTTGCTATCGAGCGTGGTAATGTCATTCACCGTTTACTACAATATCTGCCACAATGTAAAGAAACAGAGCGGCGAGAACTGGCACTGAAATACTTGGAAAAGACAGCATTGGACTGGACCGATAACCAGCGGAAAGATGCGTTTGACCAAGTGTTTAAAGTTATGGATGACGCAACTTTACAACCATTATTTGTACCAGAATCACGTGCGGAAGTTGCATTAATGGGTATCGTTGAGATAAAAGGAAAAAAATATGCTGTTTCCGGCCAGATCGACCGATTAAATGATGCCGGTGAAACAATCATTCTAGGAGATTTTAAAACCGGTCGGGTACCAAGTAGCGAAGAGCAAATACCAACAAGTTATCTGCTGCAAATGGCACTTTATCGCAATTTGTTAAAGGCAATTCATCCGGAAAAAATGATGAAAACCCTTTTAATTTATAGCGATGGGCCAAAAGTCTTTGAACTGGATGCCGAAAAATTGGATAATATGCTCTATAAAGAAAGCAACAATTTACATAGCTAATATGAGATCAAACGGCTTGCACTTGACGGATACAGTTGGGCACGCCAAATTTACAGAAATAAGAATCAAAAAGGATAAATCCATGAGCACTGTAAAAGTCGATACAAACAATTTTGAAAGTGATGTGTTACAATCATCAACACCTGTTGTTGTGGATTTTTGGGCGGAATGGTGTGGTCCATGTAAAATGATAGCACCATCACTAGATGAAATAGCCGCTGAATTGCAGGACAAAGTTAAAATTGCCAAAATTAATATTGACGAAAACCCAGAACTGGCTACCCAGTTTGGTGTTCGTTCCATACCAACATTGTTGATGTTCAATAATGGTGAAGTTGTGTCAAATATGGTTGGCGCAGCTCCAAAAAGCCGTTTGGCTGATTGGATCAAGGAAGGCGTTAAGTAATTAAACGCTAATATTGATGATTTTAAACGGTGGCGAGAATGACAGCCACCGTTTTTTTGTGAACAATATTAAGCAGAAATATAAGAATAATTTTCAAACAGACTGTTCTATGAAAAGGTCAGAATACACAACTAAAGATTGTGTTGCGATATTGTTTTAATGGTTCGTGATAACATTCTATTATTTTGAGAATACGTTTTTTATTTTTTCATAAGGGTATTTATACAAGCATTAATTGGCCACAACAGATAATTTGGTTTTGTTATGTTTGCCGCATGTCTCAAAAGCTTTCACTAATTTCATTTTTTGTTGATTTTATAGGGTAAAATTCAACCCCTTGATATGTCATATGATTTGAAAAATTTACGTTTCAAAAAATGCTTGTCATTATAAACTTTGGACAGGTGTTCTCCCCTCTTTTCAATGTATGTTGCACTTGCTAAGAACAAAATTGTTCAACCATGACGGTGGTTGAATCGGGATTGCAACCCCGATCTATGGAATATGTCAAGCACTGGATAAGTGTTGACCATCGGTTTTGGGACCGGGGGCTTGGGTTATGTCCAAGTTTCATGGAACCAAAAGCCTAAGGCTATTCATGGATTAGCTGTTGCAACCCCCGGTCTCTTGAAACAGATGGTTAGCGTGGACGCGCGTACTCAACCTTAGCGGGGGTGGTTTTATGTCAAGTAAAGAAAAAGCGGGTCAAGCTTTATCTAAGACACGCCAATATACCTATATTGGTGCACTGCGTGAACATGAAAAGAATTGCGACTTGAAGCTTGGTGCGCTTTTGCGTTATTTCCGTAATCAAAACGGAATAACACAAATAGAATTGGCTGCGGCTGCAGGCATTAGTTTTCAGCAGATACAAAAATATGAAAAGGGATTGGATCGCATATCTTTTTCACGCCTTTTAACTTTGCTTGACTTTTTGGGCGTTGACTTTACCGATTTCTTTCGTGGTATGGAGTGGAGCCCCATTCAATTCCAATAGACTATTGATGGATATTGGCTCAAGCAATTACATCTGGATTTTATGGGCACTATCGGTTTTAAAAAATCCGAAGCAATGATCATTTACGTTTAAAGCTTGTTATAGCAGGCGGCGATAAAAAGTGATTTATCGCCGCTTATCAAATGGTTTTCCCAAGATTTGCACCGTCTGGTAACGGTGATCAAACATTCCGTATCTGATAATCTTTAAATGTCGCAAACTTTATTTTCGGCGCTCTTTCCGCCTCATAATTCAAAGAAAATCCATTTTCAGCCAAAAATACCGGATCACCATCAAGATCAGATGCAATGGCGGCACGGTGGCTGGCAATAAATTTTTGCAGATCGTCTTTATCTTCAGCAGAAATCCAACGACAAACGGTAAACCGTGCCGGTTCAAACCCAACGGGCAAAGAATATTCAACTTTCAATCGCTCGGTTAGAACATCAATTTGCAACGCCCCAATCACACCAACAATAGATGGCGAGCCATCATCTGGCATAAACAACTGTACGACGCCTTCTTCAGCCATTTGTTGCAAGGCTTCTTTCAGTTTTTTGGCCTTCATCGGGTCACCCAAACGAACACGCCGTAATATCTCCGGTGCGAAGTTGGGCACACCTTTAAACAATATGTCTTCACCCTCTGTCAGGGTATCACCAATGCGTAGCGTGCCATGGTTGGGAATACCAACAACATCACCGGCATAGGCTTCATCGGCTATCTGGCGAGAGCGGGCAAAGAAAAATTGTGGTGCTGAAAGCGTCAAGGCTTTGCCTGTTCTTACAAGCTTCGCTTTCATGCCGCGAGATAAAACACCCGAGCAAACACGTAAAAAAGCTATTCTATCGCGGTGGTTGGGATCCATATTGGCCTGAATTTTGAAAACAAAACCAGTCATTTTAGGTTCCGTTGCATCAACCATACGTGTATCAGCAACTTGGTTGCGCGGCTTGGGGCCAAAAGCAACCAAAGCATCAATCAGATCTCGCACGCCGTAATTTCTTAAAGCTGAACCGAAATAGACAGGCGTCATATGTCCTTCACGAAAAGCTTCTATATCAAACTTTTTGCAGGCATCACGCGCCAGCACAACGCCATCAACAAAGGCATCACGTTCGTTTTCGGGCAATAAAAGGGCCGCTTCTTCCGGACCTTTTACTGGGCGGGGTTTCAACTCTTCATCTTTTTGCCGCACAGAATTATTGTGCAAATCAAAACTGCCCGCAAAGCTTTTTCCAGAACCTATTGGCCAAGTCACAGGCGCTGTATCAAGCGCAAGCTTATCTTCAATCTCGTCCAATATTTCCAAAGGATCACGCGCTTCACGATCCATTTTGTTAACAAAGGTAACAATGGGGATATCGCGCATGCGGCAAACTTCAAATAATTTCAAAGTTCGTGGCTCAATACCACGAGCCCCATCAAGAACCATAACCGCACTGTCCACCGCTGTTAATGTCCGATAGGTATCATCGGCAAAATCTTCGTGACCTGGTGTATCAAGCAGGTTGAATATGTGGTCATCATATTCAAAAGTCATAACTGATGTTACAACCGAAATACCACGCTCACGCTCAATCTTCATCCAGTCAGAACGCGTTTGAATACGGTCTTTTTTGGCTTTTACTTCACCGGCAAGCTGAATTGCACCACCAAACAAAAGCAGTTTTTCTGTCAGTGTGGTTTTACCGGCATCCGGGTGCGCGATAATTGCAAACGTCCGGCGGCGCGCGACCTCTTGAGCCTCATTCATGGTTGTCTCCTGTCAGTACATTCTACAAGACCGTCCTACAAGACCGCCGTGTTTTATCTGTTGCATTCACGATTGTATCTTGTCAGTGTCTTTTTTGCTTGGGGTTCATTGCCAAAAACGCAAGAAATATCATGGATTTTTAAGTTTAATACAGTCATTACGTCATGACAAAACAGTTTTTAAAACCCTTGTAATGAGGGGAGAAATTTCCCCCCATTTTTTATACTTTTGTTTTTCTTGTTAATGGACAAGTTTTCCAGCCAAAGCATCAGCTATGAGTTTTCTTGTTTCCGTTATGCCATAAAGCGCAATAAAGGATCCAAAACGTGGCCCACGTTCTTGCCCGATTAGAACCTCATACAGCATTTGGAAAAATGAAACAGCAACACCTGGGCCCCCTTCAGGGCTTTTCTTTGTATGGTCTTGATAACGCTCGGTAAAACGCCCAACATCCAGAAGTGCATTTTGCAGGGTATGGGCATCCGCATCCATCGGTAAATCAGCCAATTTCTGATCTATCTTTTCCAGTGTTTCACGTTCAACATCATCTGGTGCGCGGAATTTTTTAGTCGGCTTAACAAAATCATTAAAATAGCGAATGGCAAATCCAACGAGGCTATCCAATTCCGGTTGTGTTTCTGGTGAAGCACCCTTGGCATAACGCGAAATAAAGCCCCACAGAACATCGGCATTTTCAGCATTGGACGCACTGACAAGGTTCAATAACATTGCAAATGGTACCGGCAAATCGACAGCCGGCGGGTTACCATTGTGCATATGCCAAACAGGATTATTCAACCGATCTTTCCATGTCTGGCGTGGATATGCTGAAAGATATGTATAATATTCATCAACCGCTTTTGGGATAACATCAAAATAAAGCCGCTTAGCCGTTTTAGGCTTTTGGTACATATAAAGCCCCAAACTGGTTGTTGGCGCATATGTCAGCCATTCGTCAATCGTCAGCCCGTTTCCTTTGGATTTAGAAATTTTCTGTCCCTTATCGTCAAGGAAAAGTTCGTAGTTAAAACCTTCTGGTGGGGTGCCACCTAAGGTGCGGCAAATTTTTGAAGAAAGCGTTACTGAGTCAATCAGGTCTTTTCCGGCCATTTCATAATCAATGCCCAAAGCCGTCCAGCGCATTGCCCAATCGGCTTTCCATTGGCATTTTACTTTGCCGCCCGTTACTTCTGTTTCTATTTTTTCACCTGTTTCAGGCTCAATATAGGTAACAGTTCCCTTTTTGGCGTCACGTGCAATCATAGCAACTTGCAGTACTTTGCCAGTAATCGGGGATATTGGCAGAAAAGGCGAATAGGTTGCACGGCGTTCTTCGCCCAATGTTGGCAAGATGATGGACATAATCTTGTCATAGGCAGCAAGCATTTTTAACAATGTCTCGTCAAAGCGGCCTGATGTGTAATAGTCCGTTGCACTAGCAAACTCATAATCAAAGCCAAAGCGATCCAGAAAAGCTCTTAAACGCGCATTGTTGGCCGAGCCAAAAGATGGGTATTCGTTAGAAAATGGATCAGGCACACGGGTTAATGGCATGCCAATATAAGTTTCCATCAATTCGCGGTTTGGAACATTTTCTGGTACTTTGCGTAGACCATCCATATCATCAGAAAAGCATAATAGCTTTGATTTTACCTTGTTTTCGGTCAAGACATGGAAAGCGTGGCGCACCATCGTTGTGCGGGCAACTTCACCAAAAGTTCCAATATGTGGCAAGCCTGATGGGCCATAACCCGTCTCAAACAAAACAGTTTCGGGAAAACCGCTTTTTTCATAACGTTTGACGATTTTGCGCGCCTCTTCAAAAGGCCATGCTCTGGAGTCTGCAGCAGCTTCCAATAATTCTGGAGTGAGGTTATGGGCCGCGAAATTGTCTGTTGCCATGGGGTTTTATCCTGAACTTGAATCGTTTAAGAAAGCTCTATGGTTGTAACAGCATTTCGTCAATAATTGCATGCGAAAAGCGCAAAAAAAACGTTAATCAAATAGGCAATAAGGCAAAAATGGCAAAGCTAACAGCTCAAGAAGCTCTAATTTATATTATGGTTGTGACATCGGCCGCTGATGAAACCATTAGCAGTCGGGAATTGCAGTTGATTAGCGATATCGTTTCGCGGCTGCCCGTTTTTGATGGCTTTGATATAGAACGCCTTGATGCCTTGGTTGCCGAATGTTGTACTTATCTGGAAAATGCCAATGGTATTGAACATATCCTAAATATCACCCAAGCAGCTTTATCAGAAAAATTACAAGACACAGCCTATGCTTTGGCTGTTGAAGTGGCAGCCTGTGGCTTGGATGTCAAACAGGAAGAATTGGTTTTTCTGCAATTACTTGCTGATCGTTGGGAATTGGAAAATCTCACCGTTGCAGCAATAGAACGTTCCGCGCGGATCCGTTATCGAAAAGGCTAAAAAGATTATAAAAAGGGCTGAAAAATATACGGTGATTTTAAAATTTATATTATATTCATTGGATATTTTTTAAAGCTAATTAAAAAAGCTCCAGCGCCACAATAAATATAAAAAATAAAATATATTTTTATTAATAAAATTATTTACTGATTAATATTTATTATTTTTACTTAATATCTTAATAATTTATCGAATTAATTTTAGGATAAAAATTTATTTTTATAAAATATTATTGTTATTGTATTTTTTTCGTTGCTCTAATAGATGGCTAAATTGATGAATTGTTCAAATTGTGCTGGAATTGTTTTGGGGATAGACCGTTAAAAGAACGAAAGAAATAGCTAAATGCACTATCATTGGCAAAGGGCAATTTTTCAGTAATTTTGCGGATAGCACAACCATTAGCCAATGCCTCAACAGCATAAATAAAAAACATCTGCTGCATCCATTGTCGATAGGTAAGCCCGGTTTCCTTAGAAAAATTTCGTGTTACAGTCTTCACATTATAAGAACAATATTGAGCAATTTCTTCCAGACTCGGTATTTGTTCAATATTTTTATAATGATCAAGCGCTGCTTTAATTTTGATATTTTTGGGTAATTGCAAAGAAATGGGTGTGGTCGGAAGAACGGATAATTCTTCCATAATTAAGCCAAGCAAATGGTTATTTTGCGTTAATCCATGGTTGAAGGGTAACAAGGCTATCCGTTCGATCAGCGCTCGCAAAAGCGGATTAACCGTAAACGTTTTTTCTTGATCCAGTGTTTTAAACAAATCTGTTTTGAAATAAAGAAAACGACATTCTTTTGTTCCGATAAACTCAAGTTGGTACGGAACACCACAGGGAACAAGAATGCAGTGTTGCGGAAGACAAATCACAATACGGTCAGAAAAATTGAGCTTAACCACCCCTCTGGGCGAATAAATGAGTATGTGCCGTTCTTTGGTCAATGGTTGCTCTATTACCGTGTCAGATAAAACCGTAACACCAAAAATCGGCGTATTTATTTGATCAGGATAACAAGTTTTTCCATTGAGTAACGGCAAAGAGATGTCCTTTTGAAAACATTTTTGCTCATTTTATCGACAATCGGACATGTTTGAAAGCGTCTTTTTCCAATGGATCGGCAATCAAATTGCCAAGATATCAACAATATTGCGATTTCTATTGTCTATAAAAATGAGAAATGGTGATATAGCCACAAATATGAGAATATAACCACCCGTATGAAAAATGATGATATAGCCGCAATCTTGATACACCCTATTTTCAAAGGTGTTGATTTCTTTGTCGGTTCATGCGTTGGTGTGTGTAAAGGAGACTTAATATGAAGCCAATCTTTATCCAATTACAGTGTGCTCCGGGCACAGCCTATAATGTTGCAAACACACTTTATGAACGCGAGATTGTTTCAGAATTGTATTCTACCAGCGGTGAGTTTGAGCTTTTAGCCAAGATCTATATTGAAGAAGGTAAAGATATTGGCAAATTCATTAATGATAATATTTTGGATATTCCCGGCATTACACGGTCTTTAACCACATTAACATTCACGGCTTTCTAAATCATACGATTTGATTGCTATGATGGGGGCTGTGTACAATAACCGGCGGTATAAAATAGGTCATATTTTGGCACGGTTTATGCTGGCTGTGGCTATTGTATTACAAGCCATGGTTATGTCTGCGGCGCAGCCTGTAACCCATCAAGTTGACTATGACATTTACGGCAGTGATATTTGTTCCAAATATCAACACTATCCCCGTTCTAATCAGGATGATTTACCAATATGTTGTGTTGGTGGCTGTATTTTAACGGCAGTTGCCGCCAATTACCAACCAAATGGTGCATTTATTGTTCTTTCAATGCGGAAAAGCTCTGCATTGCAGTTGATAACTGTTATTGATCGATGGAACAGCCAATATACGGTCAATCAGGATGCGCGCGCACCGCCCAAGCGAAATAAACTTTCATTGGTAAGTTGAATCAGTGTATAAATTCATCTGATTTAATCATTATTCATCAAATGATCTGAAAAATTATTTTAACTTTAGTAGCTTTTTTCAGATAGATATTGGAGCGTCCTATGTCGTATGTTTCGTTAAAAGGATTGTCGGGTTACAAGCTGTTTGTTGCAACTTTAATGGCTTTGGCATCAATGGTATTTTTCTCACAAATCAACGCTGCTTTTGCACAAAGTTATAAAATTGGTGATATTGAGGTTGCAGACCCATGGTCACGTGCAACACCGGGTAGTGCCAAAGTGGCAGGTGGTTATCTAACGATTATCAATAATGGCAAAACGCAAGACCGCCTTGTTTCCGTATCGTCAGAACTTTCCAATAAAACAGAAATCCATGTTATGCGCGTTGATGGTAAAGTTATGGAAATGCGTCCGGTTGTAGATGGTGTTCAAATTCCGGTAGGTGGACAAGTTGTTTTAAGTCCTGACAAAATGCACGTCATGTTTATGGATATTTCAAAGCCTTTAAAAGAAGGTGATGAAATAAAAAGTAAACTCGTTTTTGAAAAAGCAGGAAGTGTCGATGTGGTCTTTCATGTGAAGGCTATGGGAGCCCGAAACCACGACGCTAAGCCCATGCAAAATGAAATGCACAATCACTAGATTGAGCCTGATAAGTTAGGCGAATATACCGAGTGATATTCGCCTACACTAATTTGTAAGTATATTTATAAGCATTTTATGGCGTGAATTTTTAAGTTATTTGTATCGCAGTAAAGATACGATTTTTAAGTCTACCCAGTTGTGGGACAATAATTATTTTAATGTAACGATAGCTATCGAATAGGGAAATATCTGTTGCTTGACGCGAAGTGTTTTGCCTCTTGCAGATAGCTGTTATCAGTTGGAAATAGATGAAATACGACGCAAAGTAAGATTAACGCGGTGAGGTACCTTTAAGAGGTATTGGGATAAATTTTATCAACGCCGTGGTAAGCAAGACGTGCCTTGCCACCAAACATAAAACATCGCCACTGTTTAAACGTATTGAATGAGTTTTACCTTGTTTTTCAGTGGTTCCTATGTGGAAAAGACAGCTATCACCCAATGAAATAGAAATAACTGGTGCTTTCAATTCCTTTCATCTTTTTCCTGATGCATGCCCGTGCGCACTTGCAGTACATACAAATTAATAAGACAAGTTGTATCGTAATAGAGATACGATTTTTAAGTCTACCCAGTTGAGGGACAACAACTATTTTAACGCGACAATAGCTATTGGATAGGGAAATATCTGTTGCTTGATGCGAAGTGTTTTGCGTCTTGCAGATAGCCATTATCAGTTGGAAATAGATGAAATACGACGCAAAGTGAGATTAACGCGGCCAGGTACCTTTAATAGTGTAGACGTATTGGGATAAATTCTATCAACGCCGTGGTAAGCAAGACGTGCTTCGCCACCAAACATAATAACATCGCCACTGTTTAAACGTAATGAATGTGTTTTACCTTGTTTTTCGGTGGTTCCTATGCGGAAAAGACAGTTATCACCCAATGAAATAGAAATAACTGGTGCGTTCAATTCCATTTCATCTTTGTCCTGATGCATGCTCGTGCGTGCTTGCATTGCATAAAAATTGATAAGACAAGTTGTATCGCAATAAAGATACGATTTTTTAAGTCTACCCAGTTGTGGGACAATAATTATTTTAATGTAACATTAGCTATTGAATAGGGAAATATCTGTTGCTTGACACGAAGTGTTTTGCATCTTGCAGATAGCCGTTATCAGTTGGAAATAGATGAAATACGACGCAAAGTAAGATTAACGCGGTGAGGTACCTTTAAGAGGTATTGGGATAAATTTTATCAACGCCGTGGTAAGCAAGACGTGCCTTGCCACCAAACATAATAACATCGCCACTGTTTAAACGTATTGAATGTGTTTTACCTTGTTTTTCGGTGGTTCCTATGCGGAAAAGACAGCTATCACCCAATGAAATAGAAATAACTGGTGCATTCAATTCGATTTCATCTTTATCTTGATGCATGCCCATGCGTGCTTGCGGGGCATAAAAATTGATAAGACAAGCTTCAGCTGGTTGCGGAAAGCCAGATAATTTTTGCCAAAGGTTTTGTAACGATGGCGGAATATCTGGCCAAGCTTTTCCTGTGATTGGGTGGTTTTTTTGATAACGATAACCTTGCTCTTTATCCGTGACCCAACCAAGTTCACCACAATTGGTCTGCCGCACGCTCATTTCTTTTCCGGTTTTTGGCATGATAGGCGTAATAAGCGGCGCTTCTTTGACAATATGCCTTATATCGTTAAGCAAATCTTCTTGCTCAAGCCGGCTATAATAGTTTGGAAAATAGTCGAATCCGTAAATATCCATGCCGTTTATAATAAAATTGTTTTGTCTTTATCACAACAAAACCACATCAATTTCTTCACACAAAGACACAGACTGACCGAATGGAAACATGAGATCACACAAGATATAAAGGCAGAATAGAAACATCGGTTCTATAGCTTGGCTGTGGTGCGCAATGTAGTTTCTACTATCACAACAAAAGAGTTTTTATGCCATTGCAAGGTGGCAACAATAAATGTGACAACAACAAATATTGCCTGTTATTTTATTCGTTTATGACCGATATAATCCAACAACGTTTGGTACTCGCGCATCTATGAAACAACATTTTCAGAAATTTTAGATGCGCGAGAAAGTGATAAAGCAATCACCGAAGTGCTAGATTTTGCTATAAGAATTAAGCCTGATTAAGCTCTGGAATACGAAGCTTTTGCCCAGGGAAAATTTTATCTGGTGATTTAAGCATTGGTTTGTTTGCTTCAAAAATAATGTTATTTTTGTCGCCATGTCCTTTGCCGTAAACTTCTTCAGCAATTTTCCAAAGTGTGTCGCCTTTTTTAACTTCATAAAAATGCGGTTCTTGTGTCTGTCCACCATTGCTTGTGGACGTGTTTGATGGGGTAGAGGTTGCTTGAGCCGTTTGATTAGCTTGAGGCGTGTTTGCAGTTTGATTATTTGCAGCTTGCGCAGAATTCTGTACGTGTAAATTATCTGTATTGACGGACTCGATGTTGTGCAAATTACCAACAGCAAGGATAGCCTTTTCCAATGTTGCTTGATCTTTAACGAGACCTGTCAAAACGGCTTTCCCATTTTCAACCGCAACATTCACATTTTCTGTGCCGAGATTTAAACCATCAAGCGCAGTTTTAATGCTTTGTGCATCTGGCGCATGATCATCTCCAAGTCCCAGTTTTTCACCAACAGATTTTACGAAATTAAAAAGTCCCATTGCATTCTCCTTTCAAGAAAATGCGCCCACTGATGCAATCGCTGAAAATGAATTATCAGTATAGTGGCACATTAAGCGGATGCGCACGCTCCACCTTCTATTATGTGAGATAGGGCAAGAATTTTTATTTCAATCCTCGGATATTTTCGAACGAGTCTTCTTGATTTCCGATCGGATTGTTTTTGCTTTTAAACGGCGCTCAATAGAACTCTTTGTTGGCTTGGTTTTAACACGTTTGGGTGGCGGCGGTTCGGCAGCTTTGCTGAGTAGGGCGACAAGCCGGTCACGCGCATCCTGACGATTTCTTTCTTGTAAACGAAAACGGGACGCTTCAATAACGATTTCGCCTTCTTTTGTTGCTTTCTTGCCAGCCAATTTTATCAGGCGCGCATAAATATCGTGCTCTAAACCAGCACGATAGGCTGAGAAGCGAAGTTGAACTGCTGTTGCAACTTTATTGATGTTTTGACCACCCGGACCTGATGCGCGAATGAAACTCTCCGCTAAATCGCTTTCGCGTATGCGGATATTTTCATTGATATAAAGGTCTCGGGTCTCATCAGTCATGAGGTTATTATAGGGGCGTTTTAAACAATAAAAAAGCCCGCTGAATATAGCGGGCTTCTAGAACATGAAAATTTGCTATTACGCTTTAGGACCAGCGTTTTTAACATCATCGTCAACATGAGCGACAAATTTATCAAAATTTTTGATAAACATTTGTGCAAGTTTTTTAGCCTGAGCATCATAGGCCGCTTTATCTTGCCATGTTGAACGTGGGTCAAGAATACCAGTATCAACACCTTCGACAGCTTTTGGAACCATAAATCCAAAATTTTCATCTTCACGGAATTCTACATTTTTAAGCGAACCATCAAGTGCTGCCGCAAGAAGGGCACGTGTTGCCTTAATTGGCATACGACGACCAACACCATAGGGGCCACCTGTCCAACCGGTGTTGATAAGCCAGCAGTCTACTTTATGGTCTGCAATTTTCTGGCGTAGCAAATTACCGTAAACAGAAGGGTGTCTTGGCATGAATGGTGCGCCAAAGCAGGTAGAAAAAGTTGCTTCAGGGTCAGTAACACCTTTTTCTGTACCCGCAACTTTTGCTGTGTAACCAGATAGAAAATGATACATTGCCTGTGCTGGCGTCAATTTGGCAATTGGTGGAATAACACCAAAAGCATCAGCCGTTAGCATAATGATGTTTTTTGGCTGGCCACCTTTTCCTGTTTTGCTGGCATTATCAACATAATCTATCGGATAAGCAGCACGGGTATTTTCAGTAAGTGAACCATCATCAAAATCCGGCTGGCGGTGCTCGTCAATAACAACATTTTCCAATATTGTGCCAAAGCGTTGCGTTGTCGAATAAATAACTGGCTCTGCTTCCTGTGAAAGGCGGATAACTTTTGCGTAACAGCCACCCTCAAAGTTGAAAACGCCCTCATTGCCCCAGCCATGTTCGTCATCACCAATCAGTGTGCGGCTGGCATCAGCAGAAAGCGTTGTTTTGCCTGTTCCCGAAAGACCAAAGAAAACAGCTGTGTCGCCTTTTGCACCTTCATTGGCAGAAGAGTGCATTGGCATAACGCCTTTAACTGGCAAGAGATAGTTTAGCGCTGTAAAGACAGACTTTTTCATTTCGCCAGCATAAGATGTGCCACCGATCAACACAATTAAACGGGTCAAATCGCAAGCAATAACAGTTTCTGACCGAACACCATGACGTTTTGGATCTGCCCTGAAAGAAGGCAGATTAATAATGGTCATTTGCGGGACATAGCTTTTTAGATCTTTTTCATCTGGTCGGATTAGAAGATTGCGAATGAAAGTGGCATGCCACGCATATTCCGAAACAACGCGGGCGCGCAACGAATTATCGTGGTCGGCACCACCAATCAGATCTTCAACAAAAAGATCACGACCCTTTGCATGCTCAACAAAATCAGCAAATAATTGGTCAAAATTCTGCTGGCTTATTGGGCTATTATTGTCCCACCATATATTGGGTTCTGTTTCAGCCGTGCGTACAATGAATTTGTCCTTTGCTGAACGTCCAGTATGCTGCCCAGTATAGGCGACAAGTGCACCTTGTGCTGTCAATTTTGCTTCATTGCGGCGAATTGCTTCTTCATAAAGCAATGGTGCTGTCAAATTATAATAGACATTTCCAAGATCTTTAAAACCAAAATGCGTTAATGATGCTGCAGGATTAAATATGCCAATTTCTTTCATAATAGCTCTGCTATACCTCCCAAAAAAAATGCGCCCACAGACATGTGGGCACTCGATAAGATATGAAACAGAAAAATATTTTAAAATCAAATATTTAATCGATTGAAATAAAATTTTAAAAGTTTAAATTCTGTGGAAAGGAATTGAACAATAAGTTGCTATCGCCAAGCATTCATTGCAAAAATTTTGAATTTTCTTTGTATTATCAATACGTTTTAGCGCCAATGCCACAATTTGTACCACATTTGTTTTGCAAAAAGCATAAACCCAACCATATAATAAACATGACATGTATATTGGTTGGTTGGCGTATTTGCTCGTAAAGCCAATAGAAAGGGCCGAGGAACATGAAAGATATTGCAACAACGACACAGACAATCGCTCTTGTCGATGATGATCGCAACATTCTGGCATCGGTATCGATTGCCCTTGAGTCGGAAGGTTATAAGGTTGAAACATATACTGATGGCGCTTCCGCATTAGAGGGATTAATAGCAAGACCCCCAAATTTAGCTATTTTCGATATTAAAATGCCACGTATGGACGGTATGGAGCTATTGCGCCGCTTGCGCCAGAAATCTGACTTGCCCGTCATTTTCCTGACATCGAAAGATGACGAGATTGACGAGTTATTTGGTTTGAAGATGGGCGCCGATGATTTTATCACCAAGCCATTCTCGCAACGTCTGCTGGTTGAACGTGTCAAGGCTGTGTTGCGCAGGGCTGCTGCGCGCGGAGAGCCAGTCAAACCGGGGGCTCAAACTTCTACCTCATTGGAACGTGGCAATTTGGTTATGGATCAGGAACGCCATACATGTACGTGGAAAGGTGATCCGGTTATTCTGACTGTTACAGAATTTCTGATTTTGCAGGCTTTGGCGCAACGCCCCGGTGTTGTCAAAAGTCGTGATGCGTTGATGGATGCAGCCTATGACGATCAGGTTTATGTCGATGATCGTACAATAGACAGCCATATCAAGAGACTGCGTAAGAAATTCAAACAGGTTGATGATGACTTCGAGATGATTGAAACCCTTTATGGGGTGGGATATCGTTTTCGGGAAGTATAATCCAATAAACCTATCACGGTGTTAAACCGGTTTGTAAATTAGTTGGTTGCGAAAGAAGGTCTTAACGGCTCGATGGTCAATAAAGAACAACAAGCCGAAAGGGAAAGTAACAGCGAAAAGCTTAAGCAATCCCGAAAACAATCGCGTCCGCAGCGTTTATGGATGCGCGGACACCGCCTTTTTGAGCAATTGTTCTTTTCCAGTTTGACACGGCGTATTGTCATTCTCAATTTGGCCGCACTATGTGTTCTGGTTGCCGGCATTATGTATCTTAACCAGTTTCGTGACGGGTTGATCGATGCAAAAATTGACTCCTTGCGAACACAGGGAAAAATTATTGCTGGTGCAATTGCCGCTTCAGCCACGGTTGATACAACATCCATTCTGATTGATCCTGAAAAACTGATGGAGTTGCAGGCTGGACAAAGCATTACCCCTAAAGCGGAATCCACCGATAATTGGGATTTTCCCATTAATCCGGTAAGAGTGGCACCACTCTTGCGGCGTGTTATTTCACCGCAGACAACACGCGCCCGTATCTATGACCGTGATGCCAATCTTTTGCTCGATTCTCGGGTGCTTTATTCCAGTGGGCAGGTGCTGAGCTATAATCTTCCACCAATTGTGGAAGATAAGCCTGGTTTTTTTGAACGCTTTCGCAATTGGTTTACAAACACAATCTATGGCAGTGATATTGTCATGGATAATGACCAGCCAAATGGCAATGGCGCTGTTTATCCAGAAGTGGTCAAGGCGGTTAATGGACTTCTTGCAACAGCACAAAGACGCAATGCACAGGGTGAACTGGTTGTTTCTGTTGCTGTGCCGGTACAACGTTATCATGCGGTGGTAGGCGTGTTGTTGTTGTCAACTGTCGGCTCTGATATTGACAATATCGTACGGGCTGAAAGATTGGCAATTTTTAAGGTTTTTGCTGTTGTTGCCGCGGTTCTGCTGGTCTTGTCGTTATTCCTTGCCTACACAATAGCCAATCCATTACGAAAATTATCTGCAGCAGCCGATCGTGTTCGGCACGGAACAAACAAGCGTGTTGAAATTCCGAATTTCTCGGATAGACAGGATGAGGTTGGGCATTTGTCAACGTCAATTCGCGATATGACAGATGCACTCTATACGCGTATTGAGGCGATCGAACGGTTTGCTGCTGATGTCAGCCATGAATTGAAAAACCCGTTAACATCCTTGCGCAGTGCCGTGGAAACATTGCCTTTGGCAAAGACAGATGACGCACGTAAACGCCTGTTTGATATTATACAGCATGATGTGCGCCGCCTTGATCGTTTGATAACCGATATTTCAGACGCTTCACGGCTTGATGCCGAGCTGGCGAGGGAAAACTCCGACAAGGTTGATTTAACACCACTTTTGGAAAGTATTGTTCGTGCGTCGAGAGAAGTGCGGCGCAATAAAACTGCAGCCAATATCGCATTGGATATTTCTCCGCGTAATGGCGGAAAACCCTATATCGTTGCTGGGCATGATTTGCGGTTAGGGCAGGTTGTTTCTAATCTTATTGAAAATGCACGGTCATTTATTCCCCCTGAAAATGGTGAAATTCGCGTTGCAATGCGCAGCGTTGGGGCAAAAGTTATTATTACTGTCGAAGATAATGGACCGGGAATTCGAGCAGAAAACATAGATCGTATTTTTGAACGCTTTTATACCGATCGTCCGGGGGCGGAATCATTCGGACAAAATTCCGGTCTCGGTCTTTCTATTAGTCGGCAAATTATTGAAGCCCATAATGGCACATTAAACGCTGAAAACATAACGGCACCAAATGACCCAGACAAAAAGCTTGGCGCCCGTTTCACCATTGTTTTGCCTCTTGAAAAATAGGAAAAACGATAGTGTCGACAGTAAAAACCATTCATGCAAATTGCCTGAAGATTGGCAACAAAGGTATAATTCTGACTGGGCCATCAGGCAGTGGAAAGTCGGTTTTGACACTTTCACTTCTGGAGCGGGCACATTGGGCACAAAGGGATAGTATCCTCGTTAGTGATGATTACACAGATCTAACAAGTAAAAATGACAAGCTTTACGGGCAGTGTCCTGAAACTTTGCGTGGCGGCATCGAAATAAGAGGTGCGGGTCTCTATCAAATGCCATTTCTATCGGAAGTTGCCGTAGATTTCATTGTTGAACTCGGAAATGATTATGAGCGTTTTCCGTCGGGGCAAAAAATGACTTATTTTGGGATATCCGTGCCACTTTATCGCCTTCCAGCGCTTGGTCAGGCCGATTGCACAGCAATTTGTCAGGCAATAGAGGCGATTTGTTTTAAAAAGCTCTGGACAAACCACCAATAATTAAACAGATTGTAACAAATTTTGATAAATTATGCCGAGAATTGCATTTTGTTCTTGGCACTTATGGAATCCCCTGACAAAATACAACATTCGCTGCCGGCTGCTATGGGTCAAGATGGTCGGGTCTTTAATGACAGGAGCTTTTTTGAATGATCGGACTCGTGCTTGTGACGCACGGTAGATTGGCTGAGGAGTTTCAACGTGCGGTTGAGCATGTTGTAGGCCCACAGACTAATTTTGCCACGGTGTGTATCGGCCCTGACGATGATATGGATCAACGTCGTAAAGATATTCTCGCCGCAGTTGCTTTGGTTGATGATGGTAATGGCGTTATTATACTAACAGATATGTTTGGTGGTACGCCATCCAATATGGCTATTTCTGTTATGCAGGAAGGCCGAATAGAAGTTATAGCGGGTGTTAACCTGCCAATGTTGATTAAATTGACATCGGTGCGTCAGTGCCCTGATATTTCATTGGTTGATGCGTTAAAGGCAGCTCAGGACGCGGGACGAAAATATATCAATGTGCCAAGCATGATATTATCGGAAGAGTAAATGACTAAATGCGCTCAGGAA
This sequence comes from uncultured Bartonella sp., assembly GCA_946478235.1. Classification (GTDB taxonomy): domain Bacteria; phylum Pseudomonadota; class Alphaproteobacteria; order Rhizobiales; family Rhizobiaceae; genus Bartonella. Next base: position 39,639 of record CAMLBF010000005.1, on the reverse strand, counting down.
ATTGGCGTTAATCCTTTAACGCGAGAATTGGTTATTTGTAACAAACGTGGTTTGCACGCACGCGCTTCGGCAAAATTTGTCCAAACGGTTGATAAATATGATGCTGCGGTGGAAGTTGAAAAAGACGGACAAAAAGTTGGCGGTACGTCAATTATGGGCTTAATGATGCTTGCCGCATCAACAGGGTCTAGTGTGACAGTTCGCGCAAGTGGTTTGCAAGCGGTCGATGTACTGGATGCACTTGAAGAGCTGATTAATAATAAATTCGGCGAGGAGTCCTAATACTCATTGCTTGTCATGCTATACTTCGTGCTGAGCCTGCTGATGCCTAATGCTTCAGTTAAGCATAATTATTCTTTTCAATACACATTTCATAAGTACTTGTTATAAGCACTTGCTATAAGTTATAAGTGCTTGAATTTATTGACAGTTGAATTACCTCATTAATTTTGCTTTTCCCATGAATACCGCATTCTTTTGACGTGTTCGAATACTTAAAAATTACCGTTTCTATAAATACGTTATAGTGTTCTTACAAAGTTTAGCTGTAGGGCAAAAGTTTGGCTGTAGGGCGAAAGTTTAACTGCAGGACGTAAGTTTGGTTATGGGGCGAAAATTTGGCTGTAGGACCTATGATTATGTGACAGCCTTCCTCTAACAATATGAATTTTTATGCTGTTTCCGCTTATTGTATAATCATGGTGGCATCAATAACGTGATTTGCCGCTATCAACTTTCTTCATTAAATTTGACAAAATATGTGAAATATTAAATTTGGTGAAATATAAGAAATTTGGCAAAATACACGGCACTGCCGGTATTTTAGGAAATATTATGCTGCTTCATTGGATTGATGTTATAGGAACTTTTGTTTTTGCCTTGAGTGGAACGAGTGCTGGGATAAGACGGGGTTTTGATTTTTTAGGGGTTTTTGTTGTTTCCATGGCCACGGCTATTGGCGGTGGAATTATTCGCGATGTCTGCCTTGGTGATACCCCACCCGTGGGGCTAACAAATATAGAATATTTTTATGCCATTATTGGCGCTGTTGTCATTGGTGTCTATTGTCAGGGACTGATTGTTAGAATGGAAAAGCCAACCTTATGGCTTGATGCTGTAGGGTTGGGGTTCTTTGCTGCATTTGGTGCCGATAAAACCTATCAAATGACCGGCAATATCCAGATAGCAGTTATTTTGGGGTGTGTTAGTGCAGCCGGTGGTGGTTGTATGCGCGACATTTTAACAGGACGCACACCGGTAATTTTCCGCAAAGAAATTTATGCAAGTGCGGCAATTGTTGGTTCTGGTGTGGCATTGTTGGGATCAACACATCTGATAAACCCGACATATGCGATATGGGCGGCCATTGGAACCTGTTGTGCCATACGGATAATTTCAATGCATTATCAGATAAATCTTCCGCCAGTAACGTTAAAAACACCCAATCGACCAAAATAGAAAATAATAAATATAACAGAACAACAATGCCTATTATGGGACGTTGATTATAGTAATATGGCTATTGGTAACGCTGCTAGTTCCGAGATATTTTGTTATAATTTCTATCAATAAAACCCTATTGGGAAATAGCGCAGATAAAGCTCTGTCAGCTTACCCTTACGTTCTAGTGATTTGAGGGCATAATTGAGGGCAGTTTTAAGCTGTGGGTTATCTTTTGCCACCGCAATTCGCATACCATTGTGAAGAAATTCTGGAGCAAGATAAGCGCCGCCAACAAAGTGGCAGCAGCTTTCTGAAACCGGATTATTTAACCATTGAGCAAAGCCCATTCCATCACCAAAGGCCAAATCTATGGTTTTGTTTTTTACAGCATCATGGAGCGTATCTTCATTTTCAAACGCTTGCCATTTGACATCAGGGAAATAGGCCGCAAATATCTTTTCATGCAAGGTATTCTTGACGATTCCAATTTTCAATCGACGCAAACTGTCTGTAACGGGGTCAGTAAGATTGATATTTTCTGAGCTCACAAAGCGTGCAGGAAAGCGCAAATAGCTTTGTGTAAAAATGAGATCCTTGGTTGTGGTCGGTGTTTCATTTAATCCGGCAATGATGGCTTCCCCACCATTATCTTTAAAATGGGGTATCAACTCGTCCCATGGAACAGCTTCCACCTGGCAAACATTTTCAAGTTTCAGCTCGGCACAAATGGCACGTAACAGATCAATATTGTAACCTGAAAGGCGTCCCGTTTGATCGATAAAGTTAAAAGGTGGGAAATCGACCGTCGTTAAAAATCTTAATCTTGTTACTGTGCCAAGATTAGGATGGCTTAACCGTTCCTGACTATCAAAAAAGTGCGGCAAATTGGTGGTTGGAACGGTTTGTGTATAGCCGTTTTGTGCCACGAAAAACATTAGAAAAAGGGCGATACATATAGCAATGGAGTTCTTGTTATGCAGCATGTTCCTATCCGCTTAACCGGAATGTCTAAATGCCACAAAAACCGAAAAAAGCAAAGTAACTATACTCTGCTTTTTTCAGTGATTGTCTAAATTACCAAGAACCTTAACGACCGTTGCGCAAAAATTCTGGCCCAACGCCAATGATTTTTTCATCTTCTGGGCCGATAGCCGCAATGTTACGGTCGGCATAAGGTATTGACAGCAAGACACGACGGATAACCGCAAGACGGGCACGACGTTTGTCATTGGATTTGACAATCGTCCATGGTGCCATGGCGGAATGGGTACGCTCGATCATTCTGTCTGCTGCTTTGCCATATTCATCCCACAGCGTAATGCCGGCTTCATCCATTGCCGAGAATTTCCAGTGCTTTAAAGCACTATGGCGGCGCTCATGGAACCGTTTCAATTGCATTTCTTGTCCGATATCAAGCCAGATTTTGAAAAACCGTATTCCGTCCGAAACAATCAGTTTTTCAAATGTAGGGGCTTCTGCCAGAAACGTCTCAACCTGTGCAGGAGAGGCGAATTTCATAACAGATTCCACACCGGCACGATTGTACCAAGAACGGTCAAATGTAACAAATTCTCCCCGTGTTGGAAAATGGCGAACATAACGTTGGAAATACCACTGGCCACTTTCTGTCTCATCAGGTTTTGGCAGAGCAACATTGCGTGCGGTACGAGGATTCATATATTGGCGTAATGTAAAGATTGTGCCGCCTTTACCCGCGGCATCACGCCCTTCAAATAAGGCAACAACTCTTTCGCCAGTTTCCAAGAGCCAGGATTGTAATTTTACCAGTTCAATCTGTAGCGCTTCAAGTGTTGTTTCATATTCTTTGCGCCCCATTTTCTTTTCATAAGGGTAATTACCCGAAGTCAAAGCGTTTTTCTCAATCCATTCTGGAAGCTTTGGTTCACCAATATTGAAGACGCGTTTTTTGTCGCCGATCGTCAGTTTAATGCCGGTTTCTTGTTTGTCCTGTTTTTCAGGTTCGTTTTTTTTCGATTTTGCAGCCACAATCATTCCCTTATCAATTATTTGTTCACTTTAAATAAACACTTGGACAAATTTAAATGAAAAGAAATCTGTTTTATCGTGTATCAAAAAAGTATAAATTTATCTTCAAATCCATGTCCCAATTTATCGAAAACATGACGATAGATATACTGATTATAAAACTAACTAAGAAAAAGAAAATGTATTTTCTTTTTAACGCCTAATAAAAATAGCAAAAATATCGTGTTTGCTATTTAAAAAGTTGTTTTTTGCTGAATTTCATAAGTATTTTTTTGTTTTTTGGGGAATTTTCACTGTTCTTAAGGTGGGTGAGATAGTTTTTGAAATAAAATAAGATAGGCAATGTCCACCAGTGGCAATTGGGCGTTACTTTATTGCCTATCCACCCACAATGCATGGCATAGCAATATTTTAAAACGGCACGGTTAGGTTTTAGTAATCAACCTGTGTCAAATACAATCCCGATGGCGGCGCAACAACGCCACAGCGTTTTCGGTCTTTTGCCTCCAATGCACTGGTAAGATCATCGGCTGTCCAGCGGCCTGAGCCAACTTCCATCAGGCTACCAGCAAACGACCGAATTTGATTATGCAAAAATGACCTTGCACTGGCATAGATATCAATGTGGTCACCATTGCGTATCACATCTAGCCGATCCAGTGTGCGAATTGGGCTTTTCGCTTGGCATTGGCTGGAACGGAATGTTGTAAAGTCGTGTTTGCCGAGTAGACGTTGCGCTGCATCATGCATTGCGGTTGCATCAAGTTTTTTCGGCACCCACCAAACGCGGTTATTTTGAAGAACGGCTGGAGAACGGCGGTTAAGAATAATAAAATGATAATGACGTTTTGTTGCCGAAAAGCGGGCATCAAAATCGTCGGTTACTTTTTCCGCATGAAGAATTGCAACATTATCTTCATTCATCACAAGATGGGCGTTGAGTGCATCGCGTACCTGATCGGCGCGCCAATTTTTGGTCAGATCAACATGCGCCACCTGCCCAGAAGCGTGAACACCGGCGTCTGTCCGTCCGGCACCTGAAAGGGTGACAATTTCACCAGAAAACGCATGAATGGCAGTTTCTATAGCGGCCTGAATGGTTTTTAGCCCATCTTGCCTTTGCCAACCGGCATAATTTGTGCCGTCATATTCAATTGTGAGTTTATATCGTGCCATATCAATAAACTGCACTTACATGAAAACCATGTAGAAACGTTTTGCTATCAAGTGCTTTGCCGCCAGATTTTTGCAAACGGGTAATTTGCAAGCGCCCATCTATGCAATGAATGATTAAGCTATCTGGTTCGATATGACCAACGCCTAGCGATTGATTGTCGATATATTTTGCACCAAGCAGTTTGACACGTTCGCGCTTTCCGGCAATTTCCATTTCGCACCAGCTGCCAGGAAAGGGAGAAAGCCCACAAATTGTTTTTTGCAATTCTAAAGCTGGTTTTGACCAATCTATCCGTGCTTCATCTTTGCTGATTTTTGACGCATATAAAACACCTTGTTCCGACTGTGGTGTCAGTTGCAGTGTGCCTTTTTCTAATTGTTCCATTGCATCGACCATTAATGGTGCAGCAAGTTGAGAAAGTGCATCATGCAATTCTCCTGCGGTCATTTCAGGTTCAATAGCAATTGTTTTTGTAAGGGCAATGGGGCCTGTGTCCAGACCTTCATCCATTTTCATCACCATCATGCCGGTGGTTTTATCACCAGCCATAATAGCGCGTTGAATGGGCGCTGCACCACGCCAACGGGGCAATAGCGATGCATGCCCGTTAAAACAACCATAACGCGGCGCATCAAGAATAGCCTTTGGTAGCAAAAGACCATAGGCAACAACAACGGCAACATCCAAATCCAGATCAACAAATCGCTGTTGTTCTTCAGCGCTTTTCAAGCTTTTTGGCGTATGGACAGGCAACCCAAGCGAACGAGCCGCTTGTTCAACCGGAGAAGGTGTGAGTTCCAAACCACGGCGACCTGCCGGCCGCGGTGGTTGACTATAAACAGCAACCACATTGTGTCCAGCATCATGCAAGGCACGTAAAACAGGTACCGAAAATTCGGGCGTGCCCATAAACGCAATTCGTAATGCCATTATAGAACGGCTCCGTTTTTGGCATTTTCTTTGGCAATTTTCTTGAATTTGCGAATGACCATGTCCCGTTTGAGTTTCGAGATATGATCGATAAAGAGCACACCATCAAGGTGGTCTATTTCGTGCTGCAAACAGGTTGCCAATAATCCATCGGCCTCACATTCCTGCTTTTTACCATCTCTATCAAGATAACTGACACGTATACGTTTTGGACGCTCTACCTCTGCATAATAATCAGGAATAGATAAGCATCCCTCTTCATAGACATTGGGTTCGTCTGATTTCCATAGAATTTCAGGATTGATGAAAACCTGCGGTGCCTTTGGCTCATCTTTGCCAGCAACATCAATAACAAGAAGACGTAGCGGTTCGCCCACTTGAATCGCGGCCAAACCAATTCCTGGTGCTTGATACATTGTTTCCAACATATCATCGGCCAATTTTTGCAAATTGGCATCTACGCGCTCGATTGGTGTGGAAATCTTGCGCAAAACGGGATCAGGTAGAATAATTAAAGGTTTTATCGACATAAAGATGAGTTAATCAATCGGCATTCATACGTCAATGTGGAATTATAGTTTTTGTTCTTGTTATGATCGCATTGTGAACGGAAAAACGCTAAGTTAACCATATGTCTGATTCGTCTTCTCAAATTTTATTCACCATTGCGGGTGTGCCTTTCAACTTGATGAATGGCTTTTTGCTCGTTCTTATTGTGTTTCTTATCGCTGTGATATTTTTTATCATGGGCGGTAATCGTCGCCGTGCAGTCCTTGATACGCAAGTGGCGGAACGGGCAAGAGACACAGAAATGCACATGAATGCGCTGTTAAAAACCCAAGCAGAAATGCAAGGGCGTATGCAAACAATGGCAGAAATTTTTGGGCGCAGACAAGCAGAGCTCAACCAGTCTATCCGCGACCAGTTAAATGGCATGACAAATAGTTTGGGGCAAACCATCAATGCGCAAACAAAATCAACCCATGAAAACCTTGCCCGCTTGCAAGAACGTTTGGCGGTGATTGATACCGCGCAAAACAATATCCAGTCACTTGCCGGTCAAGTAGTGCAATTGCAGGCTATTTTAAGTAACAAACAAACACGCGGTGCTTTCGGGCAAGGTCGTATGGAAGCCATTATTGCGGACGGATTGCCCAAAAATGCTTATGCTTTTCAGGCAACGCTTTCCAACGGAACGCGTCCTGATTGTCTGGTTTTTATGCCTAATCATGCACCATCACTTGTTATAGATGCTAAATTTCCACTTGAAGCATGGAATGCAATGCGTGAAGCCGCCACCCCAGATCAAAAGCAATTGGCGGAGCGACAGTTTCAAAGTGATATGGATACCCATATCAAAGCAATAGCGGGCAAATATCTTATATCTGGGGAAACACAAGACACGGCTTTCATGTTTGTCCCTTCAGAATCCATTTTTGCAACAATTCATGAAGATTTTGAAGCTGTAGTTCAAAAAGCTAACCGCGCACGTGTTATCATTGTTTCACCATCGCTTCTCATGCTGTCAATTCAAGTGGTGCAGGCCATTATGAAAGATGCCCGTATGCGTGAACAAGCCCATCTTATTCAATCGGAAGTTGGCCATTTGATGGAAGATGTTGTTCGCCTTGATGACAGGGTTCGCAAATTGCAAAGCCACTTCATGCAAACGTCAAAAGATATTGATGATATCCTGATTACCACTGGAAAAGTGAAACGGCGCGGCAATCGTATAGAAAGTTTGGATTTAAAAGCGCCGCAACAAAATGGCGCATCGCTGGATGACGATGCGCCACAATTGGGATTAAATATAAGAGATTAAATCCGTTAAACGTGGGATTGGTTACCAGCGGTAACCGACACCCAATTTACCAGAAAATTCTTGGCGTGTACCGGCAACACCCTTCAAGCCTGCATTGGCAACCCAGCCTTGCATACCAGGGATTTGCTCGTATTTACCACCAACTTCAAATACCGCACTTGCGCCACTGAAGTCCGGCTTGTCAACACGATAACCGTCAAGCTTGCCTTTTACTTCGCCATCAAGTTCTTGTTCCCAAGCAGCACCGGCATAAACCTTGACTTCCGAGGTTACACGGTGGTCAATCTGTGTGCCGACATGTGTCCGTACAGAACGCGCACTATCGAAGTGAAGTCGTTCATCAGCTTTTGATGTTGTTGAGAAATCGCCAGTTTCGGTCCACAACAATTTACCTCTGATGGTAACTTTGTCATCTGGTGAAAGCTCGATTTCCTTACCGCCGCCAATATGGAAGCCGTAATAATTGGAACTCTTATCGTTGAAGCCACCATCTACCATGCTGGAACTTCTAAAGTCGCGTTTCACACGACCAATACGTCCAGAACCATCAATAAACCAGCCGTTATCCCAAGTTTGTTTGCTATATAAACCGACACCGGTGTAGCTGAAGTCGCCTTTGCCATGAATACCTTCATGACGGGTGCGTAAATCGCCATCACCATGTTCAACAAACGCAGTTATCAGCAAATTGCCTTGATCCTGATGAAGGCGGACACCGCCACCACCCATAATGTGGTAACCATTGTTTCTAATATGGCTTCCGGTTTCAACCTTTTGGTTAAAACCACTGCCTTGTAGGAACACTACACCCTCAATAGGTTGGTTGGTTTGTTTCGGATCCATTGGCAACACATAGTCATCAATGGTGGATACTTGATCAGCACCATAATTCAGAGCATTAAGTGCCGCGGCATTACTCTGGAAATAGGCATTTGCTTTGGCGCGATTGATGGTAATAGCACCATAGTCATCGGTGTAGATGTTGCCTTTTCCATCATCTTTTCCGACGATACTGTTTTTAGAGCCATTGTTATTGCTTGCAGGCGTACCAGTATTTTTGTTGGTGTCACCTTTTGCTTCGCTTTTATTGGCATCGTCTTTCGGTGCTGCTTTTTGATTTGAGGCGTTGTCACTTGCAGATTTTGCGTTGCTATTCGCATCAGCATTATTTGCAGGTGCATTCTGAGCCGGAGCATTATCGTTTGCAGGTTTTGCATTGCTATCCGAACCAGCATTGTTTGCTGCATCATTCGATGCATTCTCACTAGAAGGATTGTTATTGGCTTCCTTGTCAGTGTTTGGTTGGTTCGTATCCCCACTCGACGTGTTATTTTCTTCCTTATCATCAGCAGGAGGCATAATCGGTGTTTGATCTGTGTTAGTCTCGCCCTTGTTCGTATCACTGAGGGCAGGTGTTTCAACCTTAGGAGCTTTCAATGATGCAGTCAGATTTGCATTTTCTGTTGCAATATCGAAATTCCAGTTTTTTGCACCATAAGAAAGCGTCTGTTCTGTTGTTGCGGTGTTTCCAACAACTTGACCTTCAATCAGTCGGACATTGTCACCCGCTTTCAGGTTCTTTAAATCTGTTCCAGCCAGACGAAGATCAACTTGTACATCGTCAACAATGATATTTCCCTTGCCTGTATTTCTTATCAGGGAAGCACCATTTTGCACCTCTTCAGGCAGATAAAAAACCAGTTTGGATTTTGAATCCATTTTCAGGTCTGTGTCAGTTGAAAACTTTGCAGGTGTAAGATCAACCTGTCCAGGCACGCCAACCGTTATTGAACCAACACCGTAATGACCATTACCTTCAATTGTTACCTGACGACCCATGCCGATCATCATGTCACCAAAAGTAACGCCCTTGTCGTTGTTGTTGGTCCATGCTTGCGTGTTGTTCAAACTGATTGTCACATCGCCCTTGGATGCATCAAACTGTTCGGTTTTGAACATCAAGTCGCCATCATTGCGCGTCAGGTTGATCGTTGTATCTTTGCCTTCGCCGACGATCAATTTTCTTGCAGAAAAGGCAACTTTACCGCCTTCGCTCTTTACTGTTTCAGTATCACCAACTTTACCGCTGGTTAAACTTAAACTGTTGTTAAATGTAATTGTTTGTCCTGAACCATTTAGCTTTGCATCGCCACCTTGACCGCCAACACCAATCTTGCCAGTTACGCCTTCTTGGGCATGACTGGCGTCACCGCCATTACCGCCTTCAAGAATGATATCGTCAAAAGTTGTCGCTTTGGTTACATTAACGGTTACATCACCACCTTTGCCACCATTGCTGCTTTTTTCGATATCGGTGATGCCATCACCAATTGAAGAAGTTAGCGTATCATCAGGAGGAAGAACCGCATCGTCATCCGGCACAGATACAACCTCATTTGATAGGTTGTTTTGTCCTTTAACTTTGCCGGATCCACCGATGCCACCGATGCCACCCGCAGCACCTGCACCAGTTTCACCCCGATTGATTGTTTGTGGTTTTTGACTATCGATTAAAGCACCAGAGCCGCTACCTCCGATACCATTTTGCGTGCCACCGCCGCCACCGCCACCAGAAAGGTAGATTGATTTAGCAAGAGTTGGTTCTGGTGCTATGCATGTAAGTAATACGACACCAAGACCCCCCGCTAGCGCTGTCGCACTCAACCAGTTCGTGCGACCTTTAATATTTACGCCGTTCATTGACATCCCTCGCATTGAAAATAAACAAGGCATATGTGCTTGATAATTCCTAAATAAAAGGTTGCTAGAGCGGTGAAACAGCGCCATCAAGACCGAAAACTTCGAGATATGGTTAACGGAACTATTAATAATCTGTTAAGAGGCACATTATATCTTAGCCATATAACAGAGGTATTTACAATGAAGCGCATAGTGTTTTTCGTGGCGCTTGTGGTGATGCTGGGTGGTTGTGCAACAAAGCCTCCAACACACACAAATAATGTCTGCGCCGTGTTCGACCAAAAGAATGGTTTTTTTAATAATTGGGAAAAGGACGCCAAAAGGGCCGAGGCTCGCTATGGTATTCCGATGCCGATTATCATGGCAACGATGAATACTGAGTCGAGTTACAGGCATAATGCCCGCCCACCAAGAACAAAGTTGTTTGGTTTTATACCATGGAAAAGGCGTTCAACCGCTTACGGCTATTCGCAAGCACTAAATGGCACATGGAACCATTATGTGAGAGCGACAGGCAATCGCCGGGCCAAGCGTACAAATTTCGCAGATGCTGCGGATTTTATTGGCTGGTATCACCGTGAAAGCGTAAGACGTAACGGCATTAATCCTAATAATGCTTATGCGCTTTATCTTAACTACTATATGGGGCATTCTGCCTATGCCCGTACTGGTGGTAGGGCAAGTAGTGCTATTATGGCAAGTGCCGAACGTACCGACAGAATGGCACGACGTTATGACCAACAATTGCGTAGCTGTGGCCGGCGTTAATGTAATTTGAGTGGTTAATATATTTTAAGCGCTGGTTAATGAGCTATAATTGTGACGTGGCGTTTAACCAAAACACATAGCTTAACTAAAATACGAAACACATGGCGTGATAGCCATGTGTTTTAACATTTGGAAATAATTTTGTTTTGGCAATTAGGAATAATCCTGCTTTGGCAATAGGGCATAATCAAAAAGTTGGCTAATCGGTCATGTGTTCGGTTGATGCACTGATTTAACATTGCTTCAACGGAATTTATTCATTTCCAATTTATGGCGTGCCAATGCAGCATTACGATAAGTATTGATTTCTTGGATAATCGTATCTCGATTGGTATCGAGACGAAAATTAACGCCTGAAATCATCAATTTTTTCTTTTGTTTGTCATAATAGGAACCGGCGCGGCATTTTTCGTTTTCTTCTGGCAAAAAACGGTCGGCGATGACAAATTCCATACCAATCGCAATGTTCATGGAATTGCTTTTTGATGAATTGATAAGAAAATCTTCAATACCACGCCATGGAACGACTGTTTTAAACACCGTTGTTTGTAATCCTTCGGGTGTTAGAACCATCATGGGTGTTCGTCTTCTTAGCATTATGCGCAGCAAAATGAACAATAAAAGAATTGCCAAAGCGGTTAATATTGCCACGGTCATCATTTTGCCGATTTGGAAATTTTGGTAGGCTGTTCCCAGTAAGGCTATACCAAGGATTAAAAAAGCTGCCGGTATAAAAACGCCACCTTCTTGAACAACAATATTGCCATTAACCTCTTTGACCATTTTTTCCAATTTTCTGCGGTCATTAGGCAATTTGACATCACCAATCAAATGGGTTTCTTCTAACTTATTGTCGGCCATTTTCCTCTCCAAACTGCATAGAGAAAACACTATCTACGCCTGTAGGATGTTGCAGTGAATTTCACCTTATACATTATTCATATTATAGGTGTGTCTATTGTTATTTTCTATTGTTGTCTAACAATAAATAAAGGGGCTTTAGCTATTTTAAGAGAGATAAAGGTTGGCGCATTTGACTATTGGTTGACGCGCATATTCAAAAAGTCGAGAACGTCTTGTTAACGCAACAAAGCTCTTTAATGCAGTATGTTAAATTTAATCAATTACAGTAGGAAGCACCAATACGTCTTTTAATACTTTGAATCTTTTTTAATAAACCCTCTCGTTCAATTACATTCAAAGGCTGTGTATTGGAAAGGTTCAGACCATTCTATAACTATTTTATTATTATATGGCGTGAGGTAACCAAAGATGTGACCAATGCTTTGTTTTTCTCATACAACTTATGAGGGGAACGTGATTTGATATTTCATGCCATTAGGTGTTTTATCAAGGATCAACGAAATATCTCGATGACCGATATTATTTCATTCCATGTCATCGTCGTGACATCAAATTTTGGAATATCCATAATGTATTAAAGGGATCAATATATTGGTTCTGAATTGCAAACCTTTCAGGTTTAAAAATAAACAGTGATATGAGCAAATTGATATAAATGCGTCATGCAACGAAAGCATTGAAAGCTCGGTCGTTATTTTACTGATTGTTTTATGACCAGAAATTTCATCTTCGAATATCGTATGCTTGCGATACTAAAGAAAAGCACATTATTGCATTGTCAGGAGAATTACCTCTGATACTTTATTATTCACGCTTCTCTAAAACGTAACGAGTGGTCTAATCTCAAACATAGCAAGTTGCCTAATCCAATTACAAAAGCACTTTATCAGCATGACAAAGTGCTTTGCTGTTTAGATATAATGGCTCGGCTTATTATGGGTTAAGGAACTGGTTATTCCATACGTTGCAATTTTTTACGTGCCAAAGCAGCCTTACGATAATCAGCCACTTGTCCAAGAACAATAGTGGCATCAGAATTAAGAATACCACAACCATTAATCACAAGCACATTATCTCCATACATTTGGTTCTTTTTATAATAGGTAGATTGAAAACGCGGTTTCGGATTTATTTCAGGAATATAATTCTCATCCAGATGGAAAATAAGTGCTGCCCCCATGTTTAGATCTTTATGGATAAAGGATGCTTTATCGTTAAAATCCAATATAGCGTCCCACGGCACAGGTGTTTTAAAGACCGAAGTTTCCAAACCTTCAGGCTTTATGACTAACAGCGGTGTTTGGCGCGATTTTATGATATTAAAAAGAAGATATAACCAAAACAATGCAACGGCTATAATAAAGGCTTTAAGTAAAATCGCGAAATTAGAATCCATAAATATAAAAATTGCCAGCGCAATGGTTATCGCAGATGCTATGCTGGTAATAATAACCCAAGCTGCGGTGTTTTCTCTCACTTCAATACTTTGATCGACAGAGTTTGCCAACTTTATTAATTCTTGTCGGTCTTCTGGTAACGTTTCATTGCTTATAGAGCGGTCTTTTGGGGGATTATTGTCTGTCATTTTAATTTTCAGAACGCCTATTTCAGGAAACAAACCGGTAGCTGCCAATCTTGTTAAAGTGTTATTGGTTACACGCTATATTGCACCTTATATAATGAAAAATTTTCACTTGCATGAAATAATGGTCAAGAGAAACCAATTTTATAAAATGAGCAGGTCTATTATTGCTTTATGATAAATAAAAAGGGGATCATCCGTTTGTTGACTGATAAACGAGAGTTCATTGCAAGATTAGCTAGAAAATAATATTCAAGCATTGTGAAAGCGCAATATAAAAACGCAATATCAAAGCGTGTTGTTAAGGCACAACACGCTTTGATTTCTCAAACACAATAAATGCAATTAGTTATTGTATGTCGCTTCGCGTTTTGCAATTTCTTTCAATATTTCACGTGCAAAGGCAGCATAATGGTAAAGTTCAAGCTTGTTTAAGATTTTTTCCGTATTTGTCCAGCGTAGGGTAACACAAGAGATGGCCAGTGTTTTTGTTTTCTTTATATAAGCGCAACGAAACCTTGATTTAGCATTTTGCTCAGGCACGTATTTTTCATCGAGAACAAATGAAAATGCCTCGGCCACCGTTATTAGTCCTTTACATGTCACGGTGCTGCCGTCAAAATTTTCTATACCTATCCACGGTATCGGGGTTTTGAATACACTCGTTTCCAGCCCTTCTGGTCTTAAGGTAAATAGTGGTATGTGCAATGCGCTGTAAATGCGTAAAGCAAACAACAGCGATAATAATGCGGCAATTATCCAACCTATTGCTTCGTTACCGGTAATCTCTCCTTTGGGATATCGCGCGCACACCATAACAATGAAAAGCACACCAAGGCCAAAAAGACTGAAAAGTGTTATACCAAAGCCTTCTTTAACCACGATCGGATCTCGCGTTGAATTGACGACCGCAGACAGCTCTTTTTTATAGTTGGCTTTTTCTGTGTCGTTCATACTGTCATATTCAGACAAAGCATTATTTAATTCATTTACAATCAATTGGGTCTCCTAAACATATTGAAAAACTATCTATTTATTATTTTATGAAGGGATTATTTTAATACGGGTCAGAAATACAGGTCAGGTAATCCAATTTTCGTTTACACTTCACAAGTTCCGTAATCAACACAACAGACATTTTATTGTTGTAACCAATTGCGTTTCATTTTGATTATAAGGGGCCGTGCTTGTTGAGTGTTAGAAAATTATTTAAGCCATATCTTGTAATTTTTTCCGCGCCAAAGCCGCAGTCCAATAAGCCTCAATTTGCGCAAGTACCGTATCGTGTGTCGTGTTACGAAAACCGGAACCAGCAATAGTAAGTGCATTGTTTCCTAATGATTTGCTTAGTCTTACAAAACTGGAACGGTAGCGCGGTTTACCACTTTTTTCCGGCATATAATCAGGATTGATGTTAAACGTAATGACTGTTCCTATGTTGAAGGCTTGATGTAAAACAGATGCTCTTTCTTTGAAATCTAGTATACCTTCCCATGGCACAGGTGTCTTAAAGAAGGAAGTTTGCAGCCCTTCAGGCTTCAAGGTAAATAACGGTATACGGCGTGACGAAAAATTTCGATAAATTATATATAGAATAATTACCGGCATGCACGCCACAATGACTCGAACTAAAAATGGGATATCTGGTTCAGGGGAGAAATATTGAGCAATATTGACAAGACAAAATATTATGGCTGAAAAACTGAGTGCAACAATTACGAGCGTGCTTTTCTCCATTATGTCGATGTCTTGATTAACCGAATTTGCCAATTCAAGTAACTTTTGTTGATCTTCTGGCAGGCTTATAGAATGATTTCGTCTCGCGCTATTGTTTGCCATTTTGTCTCCCCATTAAGAGTGTTTTTAAGAAAAACACACTAGTAAAGTTATCAGTGTCATTAAAATCTAATAAGTAACTGTGCGTTATTATAAAAATATGCGTTTTGCTATGAAATTCTGATTGCGAGAAAAACTTGGGCTAAATTATTTGTTGATAGTGAAATGTATATGGCAAGCTGCAAGCCTATGAACCCCATATAGCCCATATAGCCAAATGACGTATACAATAAAAAGCCATCTGTCTTTTTTTAAACGTGTCACCATTTTATGAAGATATTGATCCTTCTGCCGTTGGTCGACTTGAACAATTCCATGTTACCTATGAGATTATGTCTCATAAATTGGTACCAAAACTATTGGACAAGGCTTAACCTATCTGGCAGTTCTTACGCAAAAATAGCGTGATTCACCGACGTAATGATTTTGTGAGATGTGCTGCAATGAATTGGTTTAAAGCGATAAAGATGTCTGATCAGGCTGTATTGCTCGGCATTTTTCTTATGTTGTTGGGCGACTTTATGTTCGCCGCCAATGATGCCTTGGGCAAGTGGATGGTTGCATCTTTTTCGGTAGGGCAGGTTCTATTATTACGATCTGTTGGTGCGTTTGTTGTTCTGGGGCCTATGTTAACGACGGTCAATGCACATGATTTTTTTAGGCCGAAAAAGCCGCTATTAATTTTTCTCCGCGTTGTCTTCGCAACAATGGATACTGGTTTGTTTTATGCCGCCGTTGCATATTTGCCTTTAGCTGACGTTGTAACATTTTATATGGCGGGGCCAATTTACGTTGCGGCCGTTTCACACTTTTTTCTTAAAGAGCGCATTGGTTGGCGTCGGTGGTTGGCCATTATGATTGGTTTTGTTGGTGTTATCATTGCACTGCGCCCATCATCAGCCATGCTGTCTTGGCCATCGGTTTTTGCGCTTTTGGGCAGTGTTGGCTTTTCTTTGGTTATCGTTTTTAGCCGCGTGCTTAAAGATATTAGTGATACTGTTCTGGTTACATGGCAAACATTTGGTGCTTTGGTTGTGGGGCTGGTTCTAACCATTTATCATTGGGTTGACCCAACATTAATGCAATGGGGTGCTATGGCACTATTAGGCATTGTGTCGTGCTGTGGTCATTTACTGATTGCCCGGTCTTTGAAATTGGCACCAGCGTCAGTTCTGGCGCCGTTACAATATACTCTTCTTTTATGGGGCATTATTTTTGGCATCATATTCTTCAATAATTATCCCGATCCTTACATTATTATAGGGGCTGCCATTATTATTGTTGCCGGACTATTTATATTCCACCGTAAACAGGTTGTGGGAAGCAAAATTCACCCAGAAGACATTGCCAAAATAAAACAATAAAGCATATTTTATATTGAATGCATTGTAATAAACATGACAGAAACATTGCGAAGATTTAATCAAACGTCGCATTGTTGCTGTCTTTTTACCACAATGCGGCCTTTTTCTATGGGCACATTGAACGCATGCAAACTACTTTGCTGCGGTGCGGATTTTGACACCAACATCGGTATTGTTTATCGGGAGTTCTACACATGAAAAAACTTATTCTTGCTTCGGTATTAGCGTCATCTATGCTCGCTCCGGTAGCCATTTCAACGGCATTTGCAGAGCCAACACCTCCGCCTGCGAAAGTAGATGGTAAAGCTGAACCACATCACCATAAGGGGCCAGAAGATAAAGGCTCAGATGATAAAGGGCCTAAGCATCATAAAGGTCATCATGGGCCACGTGCCGGATTGCATATGGCAAATAAACTTTCGACAATGGAAACCGCAATTGGCATTCGCTCAAACCAGTTAGATGCATGGCGCAAATATACATCAAGCCTTGTTGATATGGTGGAAAACAAGGCACCAGAACCAAAAGAAAAACCTAATGCAGATGCAGCTAAAGCAAAACCAATCTATGGTGAACCAATAGCCGATAGAGCGCTTGATCGTGCAGAAAAAGCCAAGGCTTTTAAAGCTGCTGCCGAAGATTTGCGTAAAGTATTAGACCAAGATCAGCTCAAAAAGATGGAAGATTACGCCCTTCCACACCACGGTCCTAAGGGTGAGCCAGACGCTACAAAGGGGCCAGACGCTCCAGAACCAGACGCTGAGCCACAACAATAACTCATGTAAAACGTTCACTTTTTATGTACGTTATATGGATAAAAGTTACTAACCCCAGGCATTTCTGGGGTTTTTTATCTATGAAATCTGTGTGGTACAAAAAATTGAGAGTATATCGGCTTGTTATTTTACATTAAATAGATTTAACTTCCGCTGTTTATGCCCTATATTATCGCTGAACATCATTCAGGAACTTTCTTGTTTTTAATGAGTTTCTGCGTAAAGAAAAGGAAGATGGTTATGAAATATACTAAGACACTTTTAACTTCATTGGCTTTTGCCGCTACAGCAGTTTTTTCAATGCAGGGTTCAGCAAATGCTGGCAGCCTTGTTTCAGGTACACTTACCTGCGAAAGCGAAGGCAGCATTGGACAAATTATTACTTCAAAGAAATCTTTAGTTTGTGAATTTAAGCCAGCAGATACAAAAACACCTGCTGACCGTTACACAGGCCATATTGAAAACTACGGCCTTGATCTTGGCGTAACAGGCAAGACAAAGATGGTTTGGTCAGTTCTTGCTGCTGCACCTAATGCTTACACACCAGGTGCTCTTGCTGGTACATACCGTGGTGTAGGTTCAAGCGTTAGTGTTGCCGCTGGTGCTGGTAGCCAGCTCCTCGGTGCAGGCCCAGCAAACGGCTTGACATTGCAGGCATTGAGCGTTGACGTTCACCAAGGTGCAAACCTTGCTCTTGGCGTAACAAAGATGACTTTGACATCTGCAGAGCCAACAAAGCACGCTACCACACATCATAAGAAAGCCCATAAAAAGGCTTCTCACCACAAAAAAGCTCATAAAACAACACACAAAGCAGCACACAAAACAGCTGCTCATCACCACAAAAACAGCAAATAAGAACACGCAATTTAGGTGAGTTCTTCACCTAAAACAGTGTTTTTATAAAGCTAAATAAGCTTGAAAAGCGGGTTGCATCATCTGATGTGACCCGCTTTTGTATGAGTGGACAATCTTCGCACAAGTTTCATTGCTTAAAGGACGGTGAAATTTTGTGAGGAGTAAGCATGTTTAAACTGGATCTATCCCTAAAAAGTCACCGCGAAAACCCTTTTGCAGGCAATGAAAAAAAACGTGCAAAAGAAAATATGGATAGACAGGAAAATATTATATTTTTTAGCGCTTTTATTATGTGCGCACCTTTATTAGTAGTTGCGACACTTTATGGAGTTTATGACCTTATCAACTATCTGGAAACAGGGAATGGCACGATGACTAGCCTAGTTGAAATGGTTGGAATGACAATTGAAGAGGAGCTTCGCTCATCTTGGTTTTTGATAATATGCGACAGTGTGGCTGCCTCAATAGCCTTTTTTATACTGGCACTTGTCTTACCAGCAGGCATCTTGCGGCTGCGCCCCAAGCGTGATTGAAAAACCGTAAGTTAGTGTGTGTTGCTTGGACAATTTGCCATAACAAATTTTGAAGCCTGCTTTAGACCAGACATATCCGCAAATTCAAAATTCAATATATTAACCAACCCATCAGGGGCATTTTTCCCGCTGAGATAAGGGGAGTCGACATGCCAATCCTGCAAAGGATTTTTGGGTAATTTTAGAGTATATACAACTTGCCCATCGAGTAGGTTGGCCTGTAAATCATCTATAGCGATATCCATACCCCATATTTCAAGTGTTGAAACGGCTTGCCGGTAAGCTTCAAAATTTTCCAATTTGAAATGCGTCGGTCCATATATTTCGAGGAAAGGTGTTTTTTGATTATCACAATAAAGCCGAGCGGTGGTTTGTTGGTCTGCACTAAATGCAATGGCCGATATTGTGTTTTCAGATCCAACAAGATGCCACTTTCCAATGAGATCTGGTGAATAGGTCAGACGATAATCGATTATTTCATCTGTTGTATAAACATGAGGATTGGCATTGTCCCAATTGATAAATGCAATTTCCGGATCAAATCCCATTTCCTGCGCATAGTCGGCAATATAGGCAATGTCAGTTAGTTGTTGTTTGCGGACATCCACTTCCTGCCCGGATGTCGTACCGGCACCGTCCAATGGTGGGCGAAAAGTACGCAATGCTATCGTGCCTTCAGGAGCTGTGCGGCTTCTTCCACCTAAAAAAGCCCACAAGCAGCTTTCAAAACATACACCATTTACACGTTTGACATCGGTTTTATTATCAGCAGCAGGTGTAATCAATGTTTGCGCAACTGTGGTATCAATATTACCTTTACGAATTTCGCGTCCAAGAGCGATAGAAGCTAATAAATCACCCCCATTGGAATGAAAAGAAAGCAATAATCCATTTGGATAAGCTGATGGATTATCAAGCTTGTTGTCCGTTAAAAATTGCGTAAAACGGGCTGGCGTATCGGGTGTAATATTACCTTCTGCACTAATCCACCGACAATAAGGGCATTGTCCGCCCTTTTCTTCATGAAGGGCAAATTCCATATCACCATCTGGTGGCGGTGTTTGCGTAACTGTTGCGCTGGCGTTATCCGTATCGGTTTTGGTCGTATCGATCTTTGTTGTATCAACAGCATTGGCAGAGGTATTTTCTGTTGTAATATTTTCTTCAGCAAAAGAAACAGATGATAGGGATAAGCACAATAGTAGTGCAACGAATATCGGTTTCATAAGATATACACCGCCTGAAAAAATCCAATTATCTTTAAATCTTAACACTGCCGCAAATATTGCGCAATGTATCAACAGTTTATCATTGCGTAAGATCTTGGTGAGCGCCAATAATTTTACGATAAAATATGCAATTGGCGTCTTTTAGGATTAATGTGTGACACGAACTTGTTTGCAACACGATAAAATGTACCAAGCAAGGACGGCAGCAGGTGCCAATAAGAGCATTGACCATCCTATGAAATTGTAAAAAATACCGAAATCAACACCCAGATAGCTCATGGGGAGAAAAAGACTGCAACATGCAGAAAACAAACTGGCCAAGATTATCAAATTAAAATCGATAGCTTTTTTGTAATAGGCAATAAGCGCAACACTTCCGCTGAAAACCAGCCCGGCATTGAGATAGGCACTTGAAAGATTTGCCGTAAAAAATGAAGCTGGTGGAAGAGAAAATAATAGGCCACGCCACATTAATGTGCCGCATTGCCAAACGGGTGGGGCAACAATAACAAATATGGCTAGCACGAAAAGCGCGAACATAGTTGGTTGACCGCGGTGGTATTGAACTGACGGATAAATTGTTGAGCGGAATCTATTACCGTTAAATGCCACTCCCATGAGGCACAAAAGCCCGCCACCAATAGCAGTAAGGACAATTGCCGTTAAGCTATAGACGGCAAGTAATTGAAGACCCGTTTGTTGCCAATCCACCTTGTTGACAAAAATGCTGTCAACAATCCAGAAACACAACGCAATTGTAAAATTAACAAGCAATAACCAGCGCCATGCAAGACTTCCATTAAGCCGCAGTTTCCTTACACCACAGAATGTCGCAAGACTGATTAACATAAGACCGGACGTGTTAATTTCACCTGACACACGCCCACGTGCCGCCATGAACACCAGATTGTCACCAACCATGACCCACAAGGTAATAATTGCATAAAGAATTGGTCCGAAAATAGCGTAAACTAGCGCAAGCTTGGCGGCATCATAAAGCCGTGGACGTTCTGATATTTTATAGCGGCGTGTTAAACCACTGAGATTAAGGATAACCCAAAAGACTAGGCTTGCACTAACCCATGCCGCAACCCAATAAAATAGCGCTTCATTGGCAAGGCCGAGTTTTGCCATTTCTTCCGGACAAAAATGTGTTGTAACCCGCAATAGAAGGTCGATAAGCATCGAAACAACAAATGCGGCAATAAGGGTATAGCGAAGTGAAACACTGCCCCAACTCATACTTCTTAACGCGATGACAATCGCCATGAAACATGCGGTTACAAAACTTGGTGGATAGATCTGATAGGGGCGAAAAAACGCTATTGAAAGAGAAAACCCAAGTGTTTTCAGCCAGCCACCATAGGCAAGAAAAAAGAATGACCAGCAACTTGGCAACATGATAATGGCAGCCGCGGCAACAAGTAAAGCTTGCAGAAACCGTGTTTTCCAGAAACCGGATTGAGCAATATTGGTATCCATTTGTTTGTCCATCAGGATGCCTCACGCTCCATTGCCGTTATTATGATATTAAATGTACCATAGGCTTTTGATAAATGAAAAGTCCTAAACGCAACATATCTCTTGCTGTACTTATGCAAGCGGCAGGAAAATCCATAAGAAACAGCGTTTATTTTCTCTATAGATTTGGAAGTATAGTTAAAAGTAGCAACTTACAGTACAGCCCAAAGTATAGATTTAACACATAGTCTGACGTAGAGGCTTATAACATGACCAACTGTAAACGCTTACAGCTTGGTTGGACTTAGAGACTGACAGCATAGTTGGATATAGAAGCTTATAACATAGCCGACTGTGAAGGCTTATAACATAGTTAGATATAGAGACTTACAGCGCCAACAAATGTAGAAACCTATAGCATCGCCCAAAATAGCCAATGCATTTCGTTCTCTCCCCGTTTGTTATTGAGCATCATTAACTGGTTTATCAAGCCTGAAGCCAGTTGCCAAAATCCAACATATCCACCCTGTTGCAATCCACTGGACAAAGCCAAATGTAAGATTGCGCAGAATATCTTCACTGGAAATCTGATCCATATAAGGGCGCGCCACAATGAAATAAAAAATCTGGATACAGAGACTGACAAATATCGTCCGCCCGATAGAACCAGATAGAGAAAGCCCTTCACCCCGTGATGGTGGTAAGGAGCATAAGACACCACTGAGAAACACAGATGGCATATAATATGAATAGCCCGGTAAAATACGCGGCCATGCCTGTTGGGTTAGCACGTCGAAGATTTCGACCAATAAATTTTTACCACCCACCCAGTGGTGAAAAAGATATGTTCCAGCAATTGTTTGGACAGCCGGCCCCAATAATAGAAATATCGTAATAATACCGAAACCGCGCATCGGATAGCTATAAAGCGGTTTTTTGTTGTGTTGTGTCATATCAATTCCAAGCCACGCAATAATGTATGACTTTTAAAAGGTCATTTATTGCTTCGCAAGCCAATAAATACGGTAAACACCATAAGCAAACCAAATGGGAAAGATTGTACAGATAAATGGAAGAACGATAATGTAGATGCTTAATGCGCCTAGTGGCAATGTCAGCCTTACGAAGTTAATGTAAAATGCTGCACATATTGCACTGATTAAAAAAACCGCAAGCGAATATGATGCCATGAAAGAAGTTGGTAACCGTCGAGCCTGATATAAGTAAACGCATGGCACAATCGCGATAGCACAGGCACTTGCACAATTAATGATATAAAAAATCAATGAACTCGTTATATCTTGGAAATTACCCATTATTTCAACAAGAAAACGCTCATTATTGAAGCGTTGCGAGAGTATATAGCTTGATATAACCCTGCCAATCACTAACGCAAAACCACCGAATAGTGAAAAGATGAAAAATGTGGTGACTGTTCTTTTTATCACGTGACCCCCTGGTCAAAATACCGACCACGTTATCAAATATAAACAAATGCCGAGAAAACGGACATATGTTTCATTGAAACCCCGAATATATCTATGCATGACGCACGTTATATAAGTATTAATTAATACATAAATCGAAATAATACAACTATAAATTGTATTATAGAATTGATAAGATGGTTTTTAGTTGCATCAAATGTATAAATTTAAATAAGTATAACACATATATGGTTGTTAATTTCTGTTACGCGATAGGTTCAGTGCATATAGTAGATAAAATAGTATAAAAATAATTTTCATAACAGAAATTATTATCAGCCAAACAAAGTGGCAATAGGCCAAACAGCGATAATTAAGCCTAACAGGGTAGTAATGTGCCTTTGTGCTGTTTGCAAATAGTACGTTATGCATAAAAATACCCTGCTTCCAAGTGTGTTAGAAGCAGGGCAACAACAAGATAGTTTTGAAGTCGCTATAGTTTTTAAGTATCTATAGGCTTAAAGCAACGTCACGCTATAGGCTTAGTGCAATGTCACAGTTGTAAGGTCCTGATCGTTTGCGCCTTCAAGTGCTTTGGCACGAACATCGGATAGAATAATAGGTTCGCCACCTGCACCAAACAACGCCCATAAGGATAGTCCTGGTTCCATTGGTGGCATATTCGGAAATTTTTTAGCCAATTCTTCACTACGGATTTGGCGCAAATATGCAATCTCACCTTCTCCCAAACGGGCAAACTCCTTGAGGGATAGCGATTGTTTTCCTGTTTTCATTTTTTTCTCCTCACGCATCAATCGTCATCACTTTCTTTAATGGCAATGCGTTTTACGCGCTTTTCAGGCTCAGGACGTTCTAATTCAATGGAGAGTAAACCATTTTTCAGGTCTGCCGCAATAACCCGCATGCCATCTGCCAACACAAATGTGCGCTGGAACTGACGTGATGCGATACCACGATGCAAAAATTCACGCTCTTCAGTGTCTGCTGCCTGCTGTCCTCGAATGACAAGCTGATTGTCTTCAACCATGACATCCAATTCATTTGCAGAAAAACCTGCAACCGCCAACGTAATGCGCAGCCGATCATTTTGATCTTCTGTGAGCAGCCGTTCAATATTGTAAGGAGGATATCCATCGCCAGACTTGTTGCCCAAGCGATCGAGTGTTTTTTCCATTGTTTCGAAGCCTAATAGCAACGGATTGGAAAATGGTGTTATACGTGTCATAAGATAGTCCTCTTCAAAGCGACCATATGACAGAAAACCCTGAAAAGGCGTTCTCATCATTGCCTGTATATGGCAATTTGATTTCCGTAAATCAAGAACAGCTTATCATCTATTTTAGCATATCGAATTTTAGAATATCGTAGCCGTTGAAATGATTTCAAAAAGTGGTCTTAGATGGTTTTTGAGTGTTTTCTCAGCCAGTTCTGCGTTACGCTTCGTTAAAGCGTCCAGCAGTGCCAAATGCTCGATTTTTACCATTGGGCTTCTTTTCCTGTAAACATTCAATGCCGCATTTGTAACGCGCAATTTCCGCCCTTGTAGGCTATCATACATTTCCAACAGCACATTATTATGTGTTGTTGCCACAATGCGCCGGTGAAACTCCAAATCCGTCATGATATATTGGATATAATCATCATTTTCGGCAGCTTGATCCATTTTGGCGAGAAGTTCGTCCATATCGTCAGGCACCTTAATGGATGGGTCTTCACAAATGCGTAAAGCAGCATGAACCTCAATCAACTGGCGTGCTTCATAGACATTCTTCAACTCGTCAGCTGTAATCTGGCGCACCAAAGCACCACGGCGCGGGATAAGTTCCAAAAAATGTTCCGCTTCCAGTCGTAAAAAAGCCTCACGCACGGGTGTTCTTGAAACGCCCGTTTGTTCAGAAATATCTTGCTCTTCAATAAAAGTTCCGCCGGCAACTTTGCCAGTGACTATTTTGTCACGAACATATTGGTAGACACGTTCATTTGCTGGTTTATTCATGCAACAACACCCCCATAACCCGAATGTATATTAAGTGTTTTTTGCATAGAAAGAAACATTGGAAACTTTACAAAGATGTATTTTACAAAAAATAACATTATTTGTGATGATGATTTTGGCATAAAATACTAATTACCTGAATATAGTTATGCACCGAATTTTATTGTTTGTTCAAAACTGTTAGATTCTGTTTACATTTTATAAAACCAGTGATATACGCTGTGCATACATGGAATATTTGGATTGCTTCCATGTATAAATTTGCCCCCAGAAAGGTCTCTCGGTTGGTGTTCGATTGCATACTATAGCTGTGGCAGAAATTTTTATTTCATATTGGGAACCACGTTACTAGTGGCAATTAAAAGCTTAATGCTTTTAAAAGTATCAATCGATTGGTTTTTATTGTTGTTGGAAGCGGATCAACACTGATAAAAACTCTGGGGGTACTTTTTTCTTCGCAATTTCATAATGTTTATAATTTTCTAAATTGTTGATAATTTCTGTCCTCATTAAAACATAAGCAACAATTCAAAGAAAACAAGCAGACTGAGGCGTTAAATATTTAAAATAATTATAATTGTTGCTTGCGCAATATATGATCGTTTTTCACTGATTGTATGGTATCATAAAGGCCATATCGAAACAGATCATGAAAAACGTCGTATGCATTGTTCGTTCAATTCATCATTTGTAAGATTATAAAAGGGATAGCGACGATGAAGATTGCGGTTGCACAACTGGTTGCCAGCACGGACAAGCAAGAAAATTTGAAAAAAGCGCTTGATATTATCGCCAAGGCAAAAGTGCAAAAGGCTGATCTTATCGTTTTACCTGAAACCTTCATGGCCTATGTGCCAGAAAAGGCGCCAATTGTTCGGGCAGACATTGCAGAGCCGCTTGATGGCCCCTTTGTAACGGCTTTATCACAGGCTGCCCAACATAATGGCATTTACGTTGTTTGCGGCATATATGAAAACCACCCAGAGGATATGAAACGCTGTTACAATACGGTTGTTGTCATCGATGATCAGGGGAAACTTATTCATAGCTATCGTAAAACGCACCTATATGATGCTTTTTCCTACTGCGAGTCAGACAATATTATTCCCGGTGATAATGGGTTTGAAATTGTTGAAACCAAATTTGGCAAATTGGGTGTCATGGTTTGCTATGAATTGCGATTTCCAGAAATTAGCCGAACATTGGCACTGAAAGGTGCAGAAATTTTATTGGTGCCAACCGCATGGGTTGCAGGGCCAATGAAGGAAGAACATATTCAGGCAATGGCTAAAAGCCGCGCTTTGGAAAATACTGTTTATTTATGTGTGGCCGATCAAACAGGAAATGTATATTCAGGTCGTAGTGTTATCTTTAATCCAATGGGCATAACAATGGCCAGTTGTGGTGATGAAGAAGGGTTGATTTTTTCCGAGATCGATTGTGAAAAAATACAATCCATTCGTAAGAAATTGCCATGTTTGTCGCAACGCCGTCCAGAGCTTTATCAATTGGATTAAGCTTGTTATAAGCTGCGCTAAATAATATTTTTTCATGTTTTATGGTGCTTAGGAATAGTTCTGTAATGGCGCCGGAATGAAGTTAACGCCACTATTATGAACGATAAAGTGAAAAAACAGAAAGTATCAGGAACGCTTTATACAAAAGCCGAAATTGAAGAAATTTTCCGCCGTTTTTCTGTGCAGCGTCCTAGCCCGAAAAGTGACCTTATCTACAAAAGCCCTTTTACCTTGCTTGTCGCGGTGGTTCTGTCGGCACAAGCAACAGATGCCAGTGTTAACAAAGCAACTGAACCACTCTTTGCGGTCGCCGATACACCACAAAAAATGATCGAATTGGGAGAAGAAGGTATTGCAAATTATATCCGCACAATAGGCTTATGGCGTGCAAAGGCAAAAAATGTTTATGCCTTATGTAACATGCTTCTTGAAAAATATGGCGGACAAGTGCCCAATACGCGTGAGGCGCTGATGGCATTGCCGGGTGTTGGACGTAAAACAGCTAATGTTGTGTTGAATGTTGCTTTTAATCAACCAACCATGGCCGTGGATACGCATATTTTCCGTATCTGTAATCGTATGGAATTGGCTCCGGGAAAAACACCGGAAGATGTTGAAAACAAGCTTATCAAAATTATTCCCGCGCAATATATGCGCCATGCGCATCATTGGTTGATTTTGCATGGACGTTATATTTGTAAGGCGAGAAAACCGGATTGTACACAATGCATTCTTGCTGACTTGTGT
The DNA here is from genome assembly GCA_946478235.1 of uncultured Bartonella sp. Lineage (GTDB taxonomy): Bacteria > Pseudomonadota > Alphaproteobacteria > Rhizobiales > Rhizobiaceae > Bartonella. The sequence continues at coordinate 12,581 of CAMLBF010000005.1, read as the reverse complement.
AAGGCAGCCATTAAAACCAATGCAATACCGGCACCATTGGTGGAAGTGCGCGGTAATGGTGCTCCAATACCAGTTTAAATATAGGAAATTATCTTTGGTCGTGTTGGGTAACTAAGTCCGGATATTTCCATAAAGTATCGATATAAAAACTGGCAAAGAATAGTAGTACGATAAACGGAATAACCTCTCTAACCACCACGAATTTATCAAATATATCATGCACCATTCGCACAAGAGTTGTCGGGCATTCACCAATCTTTTGAGTAGTGGTCAGATGCTATTTATCTGATGATCTGCCCATTTGGTTTTCACAAAAAACAGCCCCTGTTATTTTATAAAAGTGCATTTCAGCGCACTTTAACCAACCCTCTGTTGGTATGGGCTTAAGTCTTACGGGAAAGGCAGAAGCAATGCTATTCATAAACAACATGATTTAAAATGTGCGTCATTGAAGAGAATATTATTGGATTGAAAAATCATATTGGTTTTAGTGTTTGAGTTGGCTTTTTTCTGTTAAATTCAAGTTTAAAAATTAAGCTTGGTTTTAATGAATAGGTGCTTTGACAAGGGTATAAATGTCAACACCGTGAAAGGTAACATTTATGGTATAGTCCACGTATAGGTGCAAAAAAATGCATGCCCGATTTCAGGCGCACAAAGCCAATTTTTAGTCTATAAAGAGCGCTATGACACTCATTCTTAATAATTCTGATGCGCTTTATGAAGCACTTTTAAATAAAGACCGCTCTTATGACGGGCATGTCTTTGTTTGCGTAACAACAACGGGTATATTTTGTCGGCTTTCATGTAGCGCACGCAAGCCAAAACGAGAAAACGTATTTTTCTGTGAAAGTGTAGCAGAGTGTTTGGAGCAGGGGTATAGACCTTGTTACAAATGCCGCCCCTTGGAAGCTGGTAGCCATATCGATCCAATTTATTCAGATTTAATGGCGCGGCTTGAAGCACAACCACATCGGGTTTGGTCAGAAGATGATCTGGTGCGTTATGGCTTTGATCCTTCAACCGTTCGGCGGGTTTTTAAACGTCAAATCGGCATGACATTTCTGGAAATGGCGCGATTGAAACGGAAAAGTCTGGGTGCGGAAGCGTTGTCCGAAGGACAATCGGTTATTGAGGCGCAATTAACCGCCGGCTATGAATCGGGTAGTGGCTTTCGGGAGGCCATTATAAATCTGATTGGTAATCCACCGAAAGAATTAAAAGGGCGCCAGCTTTTAAAGGCATCATGGATTGACACACCAATCGGGCAAATGTTGGCAGTCAGTGACGAGCATGTGTTGCATCTGCTTGAATTCTTTGATCGCAAAGGATTGCCTGCTGAATTACGAAAATTGCAGACCAGGGCCGGATCATCAATTATCTTTTCACGAAGCAAGGTTATTGATATCGTAGAAGCAGAACTTGCAGACTACTATGCTGGAAAGTCTTGTGATTTTAAAGTACCGTTAGCCAAGCTTTGTGGTGGTTTTACAGCATCTGTTTGGCAAGCATTAAGGCAAATTCCAGCAGGAGAAATACGCTCATATAGCCAACTCGCCGCAGACCTTGATAAGCCAACCGCTATGCGCGCTGTTGCCCGCGCTAATGGTCAAAACCAAATTGCTATTATTATTCCCTGCCACAGGGTCATCGGCGCAGATGGTTCGTTAACGGGCTATGCTGGTGGATTATGGCGCAAGGATTGGTTGCTACGCCATGAAAAAAAATACTTCAGTTAAAGAGTCTGCTTGCTATTTTTAAATTGCTGTTTTATGAGAAAACCATTCAAGCCGTCCGGCAGGGCATGCCGTGACGACTTTTATGCTTGGTCAAGCTTTGGTCAGCTTGATCATTAATAATAACGATGGAGAAGCAAAATGCCCAAAATGAAGACCAAATCGGCTGCCAAAAAGCGGTTTAAAGTTACCGCTACAGGCAAAATTAAGGCGGCTGCCGCAGGCAAGCAGCATGGCATGATCAAACGTTCAAACAAGTTTTTGCGTGATGCACGTGGCACTATGGTTCTTGCTGAACCAGATGCTAAAAAAATCGTCAAAAACTATTTGCCGAACGGCCTTTAACCTACGTCTTAAGGAGATTATGACATGGCACGCGTAAAACGCGGCGTAACAGCACACGCCAAACACAAAAAAGTTCTTAAACAGGCTGAAGGTTTTTACGGTCGTCGTAAAAATACTATCCGTGCAGCAAAAGCTGCTGTTGACCGTTCAAAGCAATATGCTTATCGCGATCGTAAAAATCGTAAGCGTAGCTTCCGTGCATTGTGGATTCAGCGTATCAACGCTGCTGTCCGTACAGAAGGCTTGACTTATGGTCGCTTTATCGACGGTCTTGCAAAAGCAGGTATTGAAATTGATCGTAAGGTTCTTTCAGATATTGCTATTCATGAACCAGCAACATTCTCACAGCTTGTTGCTGCTGCCAAGAAAGCACTTGAATATCTGAAAAACACAACTCCGAATGCTTTTGAAGGCGCCGTCAAGTAAGCCGGTCGCGTTCCTTTCAAACAAAACACAATTTCGGAACCCGCGCTGGCTTTAGCCGGTTGCGGGTTTTATTTTTTGAGGCATTATGGACCAGTCTTGTGCGATAAATCAGGTGCAATGCAGCAATGACGATAAGCAGCTTATCGCAAGTTGTGCGACTAAACGCATCGCTTGCGTAATGCGGCAAGGCGAAAAAGCATGGGTCAAGCGTCAGGGTATTGAGCGCAGACCATTTGGTAAAAGGCTTCACGCGAGTTTATCGTTTTTATTGCCGGCTGCTTTTATGCGGGCTTCACCGGTGCGTAATGCTATTGAAATGAACCTGCAGGAAGAGCGGAAAATTAAGGCCTTTCAGGCGGCACATATTCCAGTGCCGCAGATTTTAGCCATTGATGGTCCTGCTATCATGATTTCAGATGTAGGGCAGACAGTACAAAAACGGTTGAATGAATTGCGCAAGAGTGACACGAAGAAGCATGATGCGCTACTGATTGAATGTGCGCATGCTTTGGGAAAAGTTCATAAAAGCGGGCTTGTTCATGGTCGGCCACATCCACGCGATATGTTTATGAGCAAAGATGGTCTTGGCTTTTTTGATTTTGAGGAAGAGCCGGAAGCCGTTATGCCTTTGTCTGATGCGCAAGCACGTGATGCATGGTTGCTTTTTTTCCAAATTTCGTCGCAAGCAATTGATAAAGACATGACGCAAAATGCAGCTTTTGCAGCATGGAAAGCATGTGTTTCGGCAGAAACACTTCGAGAACTTCGAAAGATAGTTCGCTTTTTTTCTATTTTTATAACTCCATTAAAGTTGGCAAAACCAATTTACCTTGGTGGCGATGGCAAGCGTATGTTAAGCGCCATGGAGTTTCTCTCATCCAATTTAAAGAACAGGCAGAAACATGAACGAGATTGAAAGTCTGGAACAGCAAGTTTGCGCGGCAATTGAAGCTGCACAAGATGAGCAGGCCTTGGAAGCGGTGCGTGTTAGCGCGCTCGGTAAAAAGGGCACCATATCTGAAAAGCTCAAAGGTTTGGGCGCAATGAGTGCCGAAGAACGGCAAATAGCAGGGCCGGTTATCAATGGTTTGAAAAACCGTGTTATGGAGCTTTTGGCAGAGAAACGGAACATCTTGAAACGGGCAGCCACCGCAGCCCGTCTTGCAAGTGAAACCGTAGATGTCACACTGCCTGTCCGCACGTCTCCGGCAGATCGCGGCAGAATCCATCCAATTTCACAAGTCATTGATGAAATAACAGCAATTTATGCTGATATGGGTTTCTCAATTGCTGAAGGGCCGGATATCGAAACGGATTATTACAATTTTACCGCATTAAACTTCCCAATAGGGCATCCTGCGCGGGAAATGCATGATACGTTTTTCTTCAATCCTGATGAAAATGGTGAAAGACGGCTTTTGCGCACGCACACTTCGCCTGTGCAAGTGCGGACAATGGAAAAACAAACACCACCTATTCGTATTGTTATTCCAGGCAAAACATACCGTATGGATTCCGACGCCACCCATTCACCAATGTTTCATCAGGTGGAAGGGCTTGTTATCGATAAAAAATCCACCATCGGCAATATTATGTGGATTCATGAAGAATTCTGTAAGGCTTTCTTTGAAGTGCCATCATTAAAAATGCGCTTTAGACCTTCATTCTTCCCATTTACTGAGCCATCAATGGAAGTTGATATCCAGTGCGACCGTTCCGGTACAGAAGTAAAATTCGGTGAAGGAAACGATTGGTTGGAAATTTTGGGTTGTGGCATGGTGCACCCCAATGTTTTGAAAAATGTTGGTTTGGATCCTGATGAATATCAAGGTTTTGCATGGGGAATGGGCATCGACCGTATCGCTATGTTAAAATATGGTATGCCGGACTTAAGAGCATTCTTTGATGCAGATATTCGCTGGATTGACCATTATGGGTTCCGCCCGCTCGATGTTCCAACGCTTTTTGGCGGTTTAAGCAATTCATAAATCACGCTTGTCTTGCGTTTTTAAAAGAGGTTTTGAACAATGAAGTTTACTTTGTCCTGGTTGAAGGATCATCTGGAGACGGACGCATCACTTGGCGAGATTTGTGACCGTTTAACAGATATCGGTTTGGAAGTTGATAGCGTTGATGACCGCAAAAGTTTTGACGCATTTGTTATTGCAAAGATCCTAACGGCGGAAAAACATCCAGATTCCGATCATTTGCAGCTTTTGAGTGTGGATACTGGTGCGGACAAGCCGGTTCAAGTTGTTTGCGGTGCGCCCAATGCGCGCGCTGGTTTAATCGGTGTATTTGCACCTCCGGGTGCTTATGTTCCCGGTCTTGATATAACCTTGGCTGTAGGAAAAATCCGTGGTGTTGAAAGTTTTGGTATGATGTGTTCCGAGCGCGAACTCGAATTATCAAACGAGCATAACGGTATTATTGAATTACCGGAAGATGCAGCTGTTGGAACAGCTTTTGCGCAATATTGCGGTTTAAACGATCCAGTCATTGATGTGGGGTTAACACCTAACCGTCCTGATTGTACAGGTGTTCGTGGTATTGCACGTGACTTGGCAGCAAGTGGTATCGGTCAATTAAAACCATTAACAACGCCTGACATTTCAGGCGAGGGTGAACCATCCGTTAATGTCGCACTTGAATTTGGTGATACCGCGCCATTATGTTTGGGGTTTTCTTGGCGTGAAGTGAAGAATGTTCAAAATGGGCAATCACCAAGATGGATGCAATTGCGCCTTAATGCCATTGGCTTGCGCCCAATAAACGCCTTGGTTGATATGACCAATTATATCACATTTGATTTGGGCCGTCCGCTGCATGTTTATGATGCGGATAAGGTCAAAGGCAATTTAACTGTTCGCCGCGCGCATAATGGCGAAACGATATTGGCGCTTAATGGCAAGGATTACAAGCTTGGATCAGACAATTGTGTCATCTGTGATGACGCTGGTGTGCAATCCATTGGCGGCATTATGGGCGGTGAAGCCACGGGCTGTGATGAAAACACCAAAAATGTCATTATAGAATCCGCTTTATGGGATCCTCGTAATGTGGCAACGACTGGTCGGTCATTAGGTATTGTTTCCGATGCCCGCTACCGGTTTGAACGGGGTGTTGATCCAGAATTTATGGAAGCAGGGTTGGCTTTTGCAACAGAAATGGCCATAAAATTATGTGGCGGTGTTCCAACAAAAGCGCAAACAATTGGCAAAATAGCCGTAGACACCAAAGTTATTAAATTTCCATTTTCTGAAATCAAACGCCTGACTGGTTTGGAATTAAGTCATCAGGATGCAACAAAGATTTTGCAACATCTCGGTTTTGGTGTTGAAGGTCAAGGTGACATTGTTGATGTTAAGGTGCCTACGTGGCGCCCAGACGTTGATGGCAAAGCCGATATTGTTGAAGAGGTGATGCGCATTCACGGTTTGAACAATATTGTTCCGCAACCTTTGGAAAGACCAGCAAATGTCTGCAAGGAAATCCTAACAACAATCCAAATACGCCAGCGCAATGCACGCCGTGCTTTGGCCTGTCGTGGTTTGTTGGAGGCGATCACATGGTCTTTCATTTCAGAAAAACAAGCCAAAGCTTTTGGTGGTGGAAAGAGTGAACTGAAACTTGCCAATCCAATTGCAGCCGATATGTCCGATATGCGGCCATCGCTTTTACCTGGACTCATTACAGCTGCACAACGCAATGCTGATCGTGGCTATCCTGATCTAGGGCTTTTTGAAATATCTGGTACATTTGAAGGCAATACGCCAGACATGCAACGTCGTGTAGCTGGTGGTATACGCCGTGGCACATATAAGCTTGAAGGGGCAGGGCGTTTCTGGTCCGGTGCTGCAAAAACGGTTGATGTGTTTGACGCTAAAGCTGATGCGCTTTGTGTCTTGGAAGCATGTGGACTTGACGTTTCCAAAGTGCAGATTGAAAGCGGCGCACCAGATTGGTATCATCCAGGTCGTTCTGGCGTTATAAAATTAGGGCCGAAGGTTATTTTGGGTACTTTTGGTGAATTCCATCCTGATACATTGGAAGAATTGGACGCCAGTGGCCCATTGTGTGGTTTTGAAATTTTCTTGGATAAGGTGCCAGAGCCACGTAAAAAAGCAACCAAAACACGCTCAGCATTGACACTTTCACCTTTCCAGATGGTGAAAAGAGATTTCGCTTTCGTTATGGATAAAACAGTCACTGCGGCCACCGTTATAAGAGCGGCAAGCGGCGCAGATAAAAAACTTATACAATCTGTGCAAGTGTTTGACCTCTTTGAAGGTGCAAGCCTTGGTGAAGATAAAAAATCAATGGCGATCGAGGTTTCAATTCAACCAATTGAACGGACTTTGACCGACGAAGATTTGGAAAATCTGGCCAATAAGATCATTGAGAATGTGACGAAATCTACTGGCGGTACATTGCGCGGTTAATTACGCCATTCACGCTTTACAAATGATGGTAAATTTAAACCAATGAATAAAAGGGGCATTTATGAATGCCCCTTTTTTATATTATTGTTTGTTTTAAAATTCATAAATTAAAATATTACTTATAATATATTTCGCAATAAATATTATAAAATAAATAGAATATAATTGTATCATTGTTATTTTATACAACAATAATTTATGATTACTTGAATATAAGGCCAATATCCGATGCACGATTTCACGGATTGTGGCCTGCCAATATCCGCCTTGATAATCCTCGGTATGTTCTTTATCCCTGAGTCAATAAATAATGATTATTTTATTGGTTAGGTTACAAGGCACCACATATGGTTGTTCGCGCAAGTTTTATATTTTTAGTGTCTTTTATATTAAATTTTCTACCGGCATTTCTACTTTTTGCCGTCTTTCATTCGGAAAACTTTTCAGAATTAAGCCTGATAGACATAGTCCGGCAAGAAGCCTATCTGTTTTTCTACGACCGAAATATGAGATTGATAACGCTTACAATTACGATTTCCAGCGCTATTTTCGGTATTTTAGGAGCGTTTTCTTGGAGATTAATGGGGCGAATTCACCCTTGTTTTGGCATTTTGGCCTGTATATTGGGACCCGCTATTTTTTATATCATTTTTTTTTACAGTGGAGCAGAATTTTGGGCAACGAAAGAAAAGAGTTTTATACCAATAAATGAACTAGATTTTATTACGGTTCTCGTTAGTGCATTAGAAACAAATGTAATTTGCTGCACATGGTGGCTTGCTAAACAGTTTTGTGACACCAAAGGTCGAGAAATTGGAATTTCTCTCACAAATACTGATAAAAGATTCAAATATTCTTTTTTTATTTGTGCCGGTATTTTGTGTATAGAAAGCATACTCTTATTGCCTATCCGCCAACTTTTGATTTTGCCAAGTTCGTTTCCAGACTTTGATTTTCTCATTACGCTGTATGATTTTTTGACACTTATAACAGTCGTCTTTTCAATAATTTACGCTTTTTACCGGTTGCAATATACTTACGTCTTGAAGATGAAGAATTATACCCGTTCGGTCATAGCCATTGTGTTTATCTTCAATGTCATAATGATGATATTCGCCTTTATAAACTATTTTGCTGCCAATTTAATGGCAGATGATTTTATGAGAGATATTAGGAATTTGGTTCCAATATTAGGCTTCATGTTTCTCTTTGTTTGGAATTTATGCCACTTATCGGTAATACCATCTTTCGCATTTTGGCTTGCACGCTGTTTTGCAGGAAAATTCAAAACATATGACGAGGCAAATGTATAAGTATGAAGCAAATTATATTCTTTAAATATAAGCATAGTGCATTAAGAAAAATGCCCGACTGACTACCAGTTAAGTTAAGGGTGTTAACATTATAAATGGCAATATAGTACTAAAAATTTGCAGTGATCGCCTTTCAGGTGACCATATATTTCAGGTCTTTGTAATATATGGCTGTCTTATTGGTGGTACTTTAATATCAAACTTGTTAAGACGAGTGATATTTTCTAACCAATATCAAATAAAATAAGTTTTATCCAAGCCTTAAGGTATCGTTGATGGTTTTTCGTGCAAGTGTCATATTTCTTACCTACCTTATATGTAATCTTGTATCGCTATTCATCATATTTGTACCGCAGTTCATCATTGATCTTTGCCATCATGACCGGCGAATTTCATTATCGGGTTATGGGTCAATCATATCATTACCAGAAAAAATCTATACGAGTGTTTTGAGTCTCGATATGGATAGGTCATTGGTTATCTTATTGATTTTAATATGTTCTATTAAAATTATATGTGGTGTTGTTTTCAGTATTTTAGGGGCTGTTTCTTGGAAAATTTCTGGGCGCCTCCATCCATGCTTTGGTATTTTAGCGTGCCTTTGTGTGCCTTTTATTACCATTGGCGTTTATGATGTCAGTTTTGACTTTTTTTATGACGCTGAACTACATAATGCGGCAAGTGGTATAGCTTCTACCTTTGCTGTTATAATCTTTATGTATGAAACAGGGTTTATTTGTTTTACGTGGTGGATTGCCAAGAATTTCTGCGATACCAAAGGTCGTGAGATAGGAATTTCTCTTAAAAGTACTGATGAAAAAGCGAAATATGCGTTTCTATTCAGCTTCTATATTTTTCTGATAAGCATTGTACTCATATTGCCAATCAGTCCACTTCTTGTTATGCCATTTTTCGACGAACCTGATGTCAATAATGCGGCTGAATATCTGGTAGGTATAGGTAATTTTTTAATAATGCTATATGATTGGCTAATAATCATAACGGTCATTTTTTCCACCATTTATGCTTTTTATAGGCTGAGTTTCAAGACCGGTTTAAAGATGAAACAATACACGCGTGTAACTATAATATTTACGACTGTTATGCAGCTTTTACTATGGACCGCAATTTTATCATTTGTTTTTCACTCGATTGGTAAAGAAATGAGTGAGAAACATGCGGGACATTTGGACACGATATTCCCCTTGACGATTTGTGTTTTTTTCGTCGGTATGAATTTATGTTTTTTTGGCATCCTGTCTTCTTTATCATTTTGGCTTGCACGCTTCCTTACAGGAAAATTCAAAACATATGACGAGGCAAATATATAAGCATGAGATCCGACGCTTATAAATTCCTACATAGTGCGTTGAAACTAAAGCTTACGGTGATGTCTGCTCAATAGTGTTTTCGCCACTTGAAACGGCGCTGCATAGGTTTCGTATTTGCTTCATTGGCGTCCGCCGTTTTAACAATTCATATTGATAATAAATATGTTTTTGAAAAATCGTAATCCTGCCAATACACTTCTTGCCAAAAATAAGGTTCTTCGTTAGCTCGGAATGATAAATTTATTTGTCAGGTAATCGATAAGGTACCGTTTATGGTTGTTCGCACAAGTGTTATATTTATAACTTGCCTGATCTTTAATCTCTTACTTTTACTCATTATTGAAGCATGCGTGCAATATCCATTAAGTGCGATGGAAATATTGCTTGCGGCAAAAAACGAAGTTTTCTCGGATAATTTAGCAACGAGATCTTGGATTATTACGGCGATCTTAAGTTGCTTTAGCTCTGGTATTCTTGGTGCAATTTCATTGAAACTATTAGGGCGGCTTCATCCTCTTTTTGCCATTCTGGCGTGTCTTGGTGCGGCTGTTATAGGAAGCATTATCGGAGGCATTATATTATCTATTGGCGTTGGGCCTACTTTTAATATTACGAATATCCTGTTTTCAGGTTTTGTAGCAGGTCTTTTTGAAACTTATGCAATCTGCTTTACATGGTGGATCCTTAAACCACTTTATGACACAAAAGGTTTTGATATCTCGATAGCTGTTCCATCTAGGGGCAGAAAAATCAGGTATTCCCTTCAGTTTAGTATGTATATTCTTTTGCTATATATTGTATTTGCTATTTTTTATGCATCTTTAATAATCGCTACGACTTATAACCCGGAACATCATTCCTTGGATAATAGGGATATGTTTTTTGTAATTTTATATAGTCTGATAGCAGCAATTGTAGCCGTTATTGCAGTGGCCTATGCCTTTTATCACCTAAGGTATAAGGGCTCTTTGAAAATGCGAACCTATACACGTATGGTTGTTATCGTCACTTTCATTGTCCAGGTTCTTGTGTTTAGCTTTGCTACAACTTATCAGCCATTAAACAACTATATTGAGCAATATGAGTTTAGCCGTGTTTTGCCGTATTCTGTACTGTTTTTTATTTCCAATTGGTTAGAGATAGGTATTGGACTATCTCTTTCATTTTGGCTTACGCGTTGCATGGCTGGGTCATTTAAATCGGTGGGCGAAGAACATGGGCGTCAATAAGCCATAACAGGTATGACTAAATTCAGTAATAACGAAAAATAACCATTGTTTGAGAAAAAACGTTGTTTTAGAATATGTAATGACGTTATCGCCGCGATTTTGTGCAATACTGCTATATAAAACTTATAGTTTACGGATAAATCATCTTATCCCAGCCATTTACTGAAATTACTGTTGGATTATGTCTCGTTGGCTCATTTTCATCGTTGCTAATGGTAAGCTTCTTCTCTAGTCGACCATTATGTAAATTAACTATTTCATTCGACAATTAATAGGTTCTACTCATGTTTGTTCGCGTCAGCGTTATTTTTTTAATAAATTTGATCTGCCAACTGGCATTAAGTGCATTTTTTATTTGGTTGGCATTTTTTACGATAGATTTCAAAACAATTTTAAATGAATGTATGTCGGGAATATTCTCCGAACATCCTTTTGAAATAAAAATGCTTTTATTGGTCGTGATCTGTTGCGTAATTTGCAGTCTTTTGGCAACAATATCATGGGTATGGTTCGAGAAAATTCATCCCGCATTTGGTATATTGGCTGGCATTATCTCTTATGCGATTATTGGTTATGCTTGGCTTGACCAGAATAATGAAATATCGATGACAGGTGCTGTATCTGTATACACTTTTATTCCATTTTGTGTCATCGCTATTGATTGGTGGCTAACAAAACTATTTGTCGACATCAAAAGCTATAATATAGGTATTTCGCTCGAAAAAACTGACAAGAAATTTCTTTTTGCTTTTCTTTTTAATGTCGGCATTCTTGTTATAGCAGCAATTTTCATATTGCTGTTGTTATTTGTGACGGTGCGGTTAGGCACATATCATGCTGATGCGATAAAAGACTATGTGAATGATAGTTCATTCTTTATAGATAGTGCGGATAATTTTGGAGTTAACATTTATTGCATTGTTGCAATCATAACTGCGATAGTTCTGTTCTTTTATACATTTTTCAAATTGTGGTGTAAGCCTTCACTGGAGATGACGCGGTTTACCAACTGTGCGTTGATAACAAGTTGTGTCTTCGGATTTTTTGCACTTGTCTTTTCTTCATGTGCGTTAGACGTGATAATGGATGACACGTATTACGATTTTGGTGATGATAATGCTGGGATAGCTTACATCGCCATGATGTGCATCACTGTTGTTTGTAAGGTATCGGTCTGTTTGTCATTTGCCTTTTGGTTGATACGCTGTGTGGCCGGAAAATTTAAATCCGTTGACTAAAACAAATGGATATAAAAAAACATGGGGCGTGTAAGCCCCATGTTTTATGTTTCGTTGAAGAAAAATAATTATCTGCAACGTGCTTCAAATACACGGCCATGACTGTCGCGATAATGACAATAACGAACGTTATTTTTTGTCCGTGAATAACCGATAAGACCGCCAGCAACTGCACCAATTGCAGCACCTGCGGCTACAGCTCTACCACCATGTCCAAATGCTGCGCCACCAAGAGCACCAACAGCGGCACCACCGGCACCCCATTTTGATACTTCTTTTTCTGTTTGTGTACATGCGACCGTTGAAAAGGCGAATACTGATACTATTAGTAAAGAGCAAAGTTTTTTCATGTTAGCCTCCAAAAAACTTCTATTAAATGAAATATAGCACAGTAAAAACGCACTTACTGCAAAATAGTTTAAATAATTTAGAAAAAAATAATGACATTTATTTTACAGTGATTATGAAAGCCTCAAAGCCTCAAAGCCTCAAAGCCTCAAAGCCTCAAAGCCTCAAAGCCT
>CAMLBF010000004.1 GCA_946478235.1 uncultured Bartonella sp. | reverse complement strand
GGCGCTATATAGACCCACCCCAACAAAAGAGTCAACACCCTTTCTAAAAAAAATTGCACTTTTTCTAAAAAAAATTCTGAAGGGTGTTTTTAGATGACCAATGTTCTACGTGTTCATATTCGACATAAACAGGCCGCAATGCGCGTTTATCTGATATAAGATCATTGATAAGCATATTAGATATAAGTGCGAGACGCTTTTCTTTTTGGCTTTCCTATGGCAAATTCCGTTTGTGACAACTGCATTCCGTTTGTAGTTTTTACCGACATGCGCATTTAACTTTATAAATGTGATTTTCGTTTAACTTAAAATAGTAGTTACAAGGCTAATGCGAGACGACCAACATCTGATTATAGATTTAGGAGATGAACCTCCTCTGTTAGCAGAGGGGCGTAGACCTCCAGATCGTCGACAAATTTCCGCGCGTTGGCTGGCTGGCACTATATTAACTGCTGTAACGTCTTGCACATTAATGGGTGTGGCTTTGTTTGTAGCCTTGAACGGACGCGAACAGCTCGCCACGCCACCTCAGCTTTTAGGTAATAACGAGCTACCATCCGTAGAAGCAGAAGAATCAGATGGAAAAAAAGGGGATCGTATAGCCCAAGTCGTGCCGCGAAAGAATTTTGATGCACGACAACGATTTGATTTATCCATCATGCAAAAGCAAGGTGAAAAAGAAGTTATTCGGACACAACCATTTGAATTGGCTCGAATAGCTTTGGCTGAAGATCGTCAAACCAATATAAAATATCCGCCATTTAATGCTTTAACTATTTTTGCTAATCAGCCTATCAAACAAGACGATACGACTGAAACGAGTTTACAAATATACGGCACAAAGGTTGAAACAGAGATCACACTACACAATGTCGTTTTTTCTACCACCTTGATGAAGTATGATGACACTGATGCTATTTCCGCAGATGAGGCTGAAAAAAATATCCGAACAGCTGGTTTCGTTTTAGGTGATAATATTACACGTGTCGCTGCTCTACATTATATTGATCCTGCACAATTTGGACATTTCGGATCAGTAAAATTTTCTGAACTTCCAGATGTCCGCATTACCCAAGAAAACGTTAGCATTTCACCACGGATAACTACCGATGACGGTTCGGAAGGATATGCTGAGGATATCATACCATTCAGGAAAACCGAGAAAATTATTGATGCTCTTGAAGAAACTAATTACGGTGGCGATGATGCTGAAAAACTAGCTGCTGCTTTAACAAGATTTAGTGGCTCTGACAGTTTAAACAGTGGTAGTGTTTTAAGAATCGGTATTGAATCAAAAACACCAAGTGGTGATCATTTAGTGAGGGCAAGTATTTACCATGGTATGCGCCATGTACTTTCGATTGCCTTGAATGACAAAAACGAATTCATAAAAAGCACAGAACCAGAAATGACACCTGTTTTAAAGACGGCCTTTGAAGGTGGAGTTCCGGTTACACACGTTAATACATCTAATCTCCCAACGATTTATGATGCAATATATCGATCAGTACTCAGTTACGATATGCCGATCGAAACAGCCCAACAGTTGATCCGTGTATTTGCAAACGATCTTGATTTACAAGGTAAAGTAACACCGAATGACACTTTAGAAGTGTTTTATGCCATACCTGATAAAGATGGAAAAGATACAACAGAACCGGAAATTCGTTTTGTAAGTGCCACTTTTAACGGTGTTACACGGAAATATTACCGCTTCCGCTCGGGTGATGGCACAGTTGATTATTATGATTCGGAAGGACGAAGCTCAAAACAATTTCTTCTCCGCAAACCCGTACCTAATGGTTTATTCCGCTCACCCTTTGGTCCACGAAAACATCCCGTTCTTGGTTATGTAAGGATGCATACAGGAGTAGATTGGAGCGCACCGAGAGGTTCTCCTATCATCGCCGTTGGCGATGGTGTTGTTACAAAAGCTGGACTAGTACGTGGTTATGGTAACCAAATCGAAATTCGTCATGCAAATGGTTATGTAACATCTTACGCTCACCAAAGTGGATTTGCTTCTGGAATTAAAACTGGTGCGAAAGTGCACCAAGGACAAGTTATTGGCTATGTTGGTTCAAGTGGACTTGCAACAGGTCCTCACTGCCATTTTGAAGTAAGTGTCAATGGTACAAAGGTGGATCCAATGCGTATTCGGCTTCCTGATAGCAAAGGCTTACACGGTAAAGACCTTGAAGCATTTAAACGTGACCGTGACAGGATAAACTCTTTGTTGAGTGGCCAAGGCGATCAAAAATTAGCTGCAGTATCGCCACAACCAGATAAAGGTACTTAATTACTTAAATCCTTTATGATGTTTGTTTGATTCTTTAATTAAAGATTGAATGAACGCATAGTTGCACCGGCAGAATACAAATCTGGTCCGTAATCTGATTCACCTTTGACACCGAGTAACTCTTGTAGGCGGTTTCTCGCCCGACTCACACGGCTCTTAACCGTACCAACTGCACAGCCACAAATTTCAGCTGTATCTTCATAAGAAAAACCGGAAGCACCAATAAGAATAATAGCTTCTCTCTGATCTGGAGGTAAAACATCAAGAGCCTTTTTGAAATCTTGCAGATCAAGAGAACCGTATTGCGAGGGATGAACAGCCATATTTTCTGCAAACACACCGTCCGTATCTTGTACTTCCCTACCCCTCTTTCGCATTTGGCTGTAAAATTCATTACGCAAAATGGTAAAGAGCCAAGCTTTCATATTTGTACCAAGCTGAAAACTATCTTGCTTGGCCCAAGCTTTCATAATTGTATCCTGCACCAGATCATCGGCTCTATCATGTTGCCCAGATAAAGAAACGGCAAAAGCTCGTAAAGCCGGTAAAACCGATAAAAGTTCACATTTAAAATCTAGATGGCTTTCGTTCATGAGCGGTTATACCCTTCCCATTCGGGTCTTGGCTTTCTTGCTCAGCTTCATCCAGTTTTTCAAGAAGATCTAAAATAGTATCCGGCAGTTTCTCTTCTTGAATAGCTGCATAAAACTGTTTTAATTTAACCGCTATTTCACTATTGGAACCAAGCAGATCATCATCTGAATCGACTGTTAGGGCACAGTGTTTTTCAGTGCTATCGTCCATTTTTAGCCCCTTATTATTATCTATTTAATCGTTTCGTATCGAATGATCAAGTTTATTACCTGTTTTTAGTTAATGAATAAAAGAATAAAAAGTTCCTTATCAATGGAACTTCTTTGTCGCTGAAAGATTAATACATCGATTGACGCACTTTAAGGGGCAAAAGGAGTTTTTTATGTCATTATCTACACGTATTGCGCCTCACCTTCCGTATTTGAGGCGCTTTGCTCGCGCTGTTACAGGTTCACAAATTTCTGGTGATGCATACGTTGCGGCAATGCTTGAAGCACTCATTGCAGATATTTCGATTTATCCCAACCTATCAAATGATCGGATAAGTGTTTATCGATTATTTTGTATGTTATTTGACCAGACAACACCTAATATTGCCGATCCTATGCCCCAATTGGGTATCGAACAAACGACTAAAGCCAAGCTATCATATCTTACCCCGAAGGCACGCCAATGTTTTTTACTCATTGCAGTGGAAGGTTTCACCGATCAGGAAGCCATGGAAGTAATGAATTTGAGCGCACAAAAGTTCAGAGAGCTGTTGAATGAAGCTTCTCGGGATATTTCAGAACAGGTAGCAACAAGGATCCTTATAATTGAAGATGAGCCGTTAATCGCTTTAGATATAGAACAAATGGTAGAGAGTTTGGGTCATCAAGTTGTTGGTATAGCTCGTACACGAAATGAAGCTGTAACAACTTTTAATCAAGAAAAACCAGGCATGATTTTGGCTGACATCCAACTCGCGGATAACAGTTCGGGTATCGATGCAGTAAATGACATTTTAAAAACTTCCACTGTTCCTGTAATATTCATTACCGCATTTCCAGAACGCTTGTTAACCGGCGAACGTCCTGAGCCGACATTTCTCGTCACCAAACCTTTTAACCCGGACATGGTTAAAGCACTTATTTCACAAGCATTATTTTTTCAAGAAAATGCAGTAAAAGCTGCATAAAGAAGGGTTGCTGGTGTATTATGGTAGCGGGTTCTCAAGCTGCCGACTGTTTTGATCAATCGCGATTAAGTGCATTGTTACAAGCAATCCATGGGGCAGATATTTTCATATTATATCAGACAACGGATCTCATTTACCAATGGGCTGAAAATTTACCCAAGATATTGCAGAACAAATGGCATCTAGGATGCACAGATAGTGACTTTTTCTCTGGCAGCTTAGTCGAGAGTATGAAATCGATCAAATCGAACGCGCTCACAACTGGAAAAACTCAAATTGTTGAAACACGCTTGGAGCATGATTCGAATAAGGGAGTTTGGTATAAGCTGTCTATTGACTGTCATCGCGATAATAAGGGGAAAATAATTGGCTTAATCACCACAGGCATAAATATATCGGAGTTACACCGTCGTGAACAAATGTTGAAAATTTTATTACGGGAAGTCAGTCACAGATCAAAAAATCTATTAGCAATAATACAAAGCATTGCTAGCCAGACTGCACGCCATGCTGATTCGATTATTACATTTTTAAAAAAATTTCAGGGACGGATCCAATCGATTTCACACTCGCAAGATTTGGTGACAGATTCAGATTGGCGAGGAGCCCAATTCCGAGAGCTTGTATTAACACAAGCATCTGGCCACTTGGGCAAAGACAGCGAAAACTTTCGTATCGTTGGTGCTGATCCTTATCTTTTCCCAAATGCAGCGCTTCATATAGGTTTAGCCTTACACGAACTTATTTCAAATTCGATGAACTATGGAGCTTTGTCTCAGTCGAGTGGAAAGATTACTGTATCTAGTAAAATTATTTTTAATGAAAGCGGAAATACAAATTTAGTTATTTCCTGGAATGAACACTTCATTCCAAGAGAGAATATATACAATGTCGGGGAAGCATGCTTTGGAAGAACAGTCTTGGAAAAGATCGTACCTGTTGCTGTAAATGGAAAAGCAAACCTTATTATTTTTCCTGATGGAGTAATTTACAACCTATCATTTCCCGACACTTATTTCGATCTATTCTAGATATTTATTCTGTTTTGTAATTTTTATATTTTCATTTGAAAATATGAATTTGGTAACAAAAGATTCACCACTAAGCAAAAAAATTATTTCTTATTGAAACATTGTCGTGAAACACGTAAATGCGTTCCAATATCAATGGAGAATTCGTGATGCGCGATGATTATCAGTCAGGTTATGAAAATCTGGAATATCAAGATCCTTATAATCAACAACCGGCTTATCAAGAACAACCATTAGATCCCGCTGTTGAAGGGGTAAGACGCAAACTCATGCGGTTGATGGTTATATCAATTGGTATCACCATAGTACTTATTTTGGCTGTGTTAGCTGCTGTAATTTACAAGGTTACGACATCATCTAACAAAGCACCTGCAGAGCAGACACAATCTGCCCAAGCGACGCCCGTACCAAATGCGAATGCAGAACAAGCAAAGCCAGAGCCTGCAGTACCAGAATTTATTAAACGCTCGATAGCACTGCCTCAAGGAACGCGTATACTATCGCAAAGTCTATCAAATGATATGATTGCTTTAGAAACTTTGACACCTGAAGGAAATACCGAGCTCGTAATTTATGATTATCGTAAAGGTCATTTGATAGCAGGCATAACGGTCGATACATCTCCTGATGCAAAACAACCTGTTGAAGAAACAGCAAAAGACACTGCTGTAAAGCAACAATGATAAGCAGATAAACGAAAAAAAGGCCGCTTAAAGCGGCCTTTTTATTATTTATTTTTATTATTTTTCTTGTCGGTTTCTTTATGGTCTGTCAGCTCACCTATTGCTTCGTCCACTGGATGAATAGGTGTTGGTGTAAAGACCAACCTATCAGAACTCCTAGAAATATTAACCGTAGAACCATCCAATATATCACCTAAAAGCAGTCTTTCGGCTAAAGGATCTTGAACTTCTCTCTGGATTACACGCTTTAATGGTCGTGCTCCATAAGCCGGATCATATCCCTTATCTGCCAAAAATTCACGAGCCTGATCATCAATAGAAAGTCTGATTTTTCTATCTGACAGTAAAGACTGTAAACGATGCAACTGAATATCGACAATCGCACCCATCTCTTTTCTATGCAGACGATGGAACAGTATGATTTCATCCACACGATTAAGAAATTCTGGTCTAAAAGCAGCTTTCACCACCGCCATAACATCATCACGAGCTTTTTCCGCTTCATCATTATCATCAAGAGCGGTTAGGTATTCCGCCCCTAAATTTGATGTCATGATAATTAATGTATTGCGGAAATCCACTGTACGTCCTTGCCCATCAGTCAAACGTCCGTCATCAAGAACTTGCAGTAAAACATTGAATACATCGGGATGTGCTTTTTCGATTTCATCAAATAAGATGACTTGGTATGGACGCCGCCGAACTGCTTCGGTCAAAGCACCTCCCTCTTCATAACCGACATAACCAGGAGGGGCACCTATTAGACGAGCAACTGAATGCTTTTCCATATATTCTGACATATCCAGACGTACCATTGCGGTTTCATCCTGAAATAGGAATGATGCCAGTGCTTTGGTCAGCTCCGTTTTACCAACACCCGTTGGCCCCAGAAAAATGAACGATCCGATAGGCCGATTCGGGTCTTGCAAACCAGCACGTGCACGCCGAACAGCACGCGAAACGGCTTGAATTGCCTCACCTTGCCCAATCACACGTTTAGCAAGTTCATCTTCCATCCTCAGCAGTTTTTCCCGCTCGCCTTCCAACATGCTATCAACAGGTATTCCGGTCCAACGTGAAACGACTTGAGCAACATGGTCTGGAGTAACTGTTTCCTCCAAGATTGAACCATGGTTTTCTTGACTTTCAGAATCACTCAACTGCTTTTCCAATTGTGGAATGATACTGTAGGAGAGTTCACCAGCTTTTTGATATTCACCATTCCGCTGAGCAATTGCCAAATTGTTACGAGCAGCTTCCAATTGCTTCTTCAATTCTGCTGCATGACCCAGTTTTTGTTTTTCTGCCTGCCATTTTGCAGTAATTTCGTTGGACTGCTCCTCAAGTTCAACCAGCTCGTTTTCCAACTTTTCCAAACGATCTTTTGATGCAGGATCCGTCTCTGCTTTAAGAGCTTCACGCTCTATTTTTAATTGCATAATACGACGGTCAATTTCATCAAGCTCTTCGGGCTTTGAATCAACCTGCATACGTAAACGCGATGCAGATTCATCAATGAGGTCAATTGCTTTATCAGGCAAAAATCTATCCGTTATATACCGGTTGGACAGAGTTGCAGCAGCAACAAGCGCAGAATCAGAGATACGAACTTTATGGTGTTGTTCATATTTTTCCTTAATTCCACGTAAAATAGAAATGGTGTCTTCAACTGTCGGTTCATCAACGAATACCGGTTGAAAACGACGGGCAAGTGCTGCATCTTTTTCAACGTATTTCCTGTATTCTTCAAGCGTCGTCGCACCAACACAATGCAATTCACCGCGGGCGAGCGCTGGCTTCAATAAGTTTGATGCATCCATCGCACCATCCGACTTACCGGCTCCTACAAGCGTATGCATTTCATCGATGAAAAGTATAATTTCACCATTAGCTGTTTGGACTTCTGTTAAAACAGCTTTCAGTCGCTCTTCAAACTCGCCGCGATATTTTGCACCTGCAATCAATGCACCCATATCCAACGCTAAAAGCGACTTATCCCGTAATGTCTCTGGTACGTCTCCATTGATAATGCGAAGCGCCAGACCTTCAACAATCGCTGTTTTACCAACTCCTGGTTCTCCTATAAGAACCGGATTATTTTTTGTACGTCTGGAAAGAACTTGAATAGTTCGTCTGATCTCTTCATCCCGTCCAATAACAGGATCAAGTTTGCCTTCACGTGCGTCTTTAGTAAGATCGCGAGCATATTTTTTAAGAGCGTCATATTGCGCTTCAGCATTAGCCGAATCAGCTGTTCTGCCTTTTCTCATTTCATTGATTGCCTTGTTTAGCGCTGTTGGCGTAAGACCACTTTTAGACAGAATCTCCGATGTTTTTGCCGTTGGCTCCATTGCCAAAGCCTGCAACAAACGTTCGACTGTTACAAAACTGTCGCCAGCTTTTTCAGCCAATTCTTCTGCTTTAGTAAAAACTTTTGCTAAGGGTTGCGACATATAAAGTTGGCCGTTGCCACCGCTAACTTTTGGTAACGACGAAAGCGCTGATTGCAACGCTGTTTTTGCATCTTTAACATCGCCACCTGCCTTTTGGATAAGCGACGCACACAATCCTTCATTGTCGTCGAGCAATACTTTTAAAAGATGTTCGGGAACAAATTGTTGATTATCTGATGATAAAGCATAATTTTGGGCGGATTGTATAAAACCTTGCACCCGTTCAGTATATTTTTCTATATTCATTTATGTCTCCTTTTCCCGTAATCCAAATGGCATTACAGGCTGTGAAGTCACAGGCTCCCAATGAGGCAAGCCATGTTCCGCAATTGATATGGTGCTTAATAAACAAAACACAAGATCAATGATAAAGGAGAACGGGATTAAATATTTGTGTAGTCATTATTCACTAAACACAAATACGTGAAAATTAAAAACTATTTTAATTTCAAATAACTTCTAATGGGATTGTAACGCCGAGCTTATCGAGCATTTTGTGAAAATCATCCAATTGATATTCAGCACTTTCACTGACCAATCCTTGTATAAAACCACTCCCCAATTGCCCTTCATCGAGTGCAGAAATAATACTTTCCGCAGGATCGAGAAAAAGACATTGCGGTGCAGCCTTTTCGTAATAAGCCTTTAACCACGGCAAATGCGTACTTGATAATGTGCAAACATCCACTTGGGGATATTTCTTCAATAACAAAGCCATAAATTCATTAACAGCTGTTTGCGTTTTTTCTGGATCAAACAAAAAGGAGCCATTTTCTACTAACTCAACCATAGGGGACGCATTGACTAAAGCTACATTTTCGGGCGTGCGACTATTTTTTTCAACAAATTCTCTCGCCATCGCGCTTTCAACCATTGACGCGACACCCATAATAGCAACTGATCCCGTATGGCTTTTCATTTCAGCTTCTTTTAAGGGGGGGAACACCCCATAAAGAGGGACAGGGCAATCATTTTTTATACGATCAAAAACCATAATAGACGGTGCATTCGATGCAATAATAATTGCAGATGGATCATACGCCATAAGACGATTAATCGTCATACGCATGATGTTGGCAAGCTCATCTGGAGACTTTTTTCCATAAGGGAAATGCGCTCGGTCAGCGAAATAAATAATGTCACGTTTGGGTTGTTTCTTATGCAAAAGATCCACGATGGCATAAGAACCGATACCCGCATCAAAAATAGCGACCGGCTTTACTGTTTTCATTCTTCTTCGTCCGCATTATCAAATGGTTTGCCAGGCAAGACATAGCTGCCTGAAAGCCATCGGTTAAGATCAATGGCACGACAACGCGGCGAACAAAATGGGTAAAACTCCCTTGTTGAAGGTTTGCCACACTCAGGACAAGGTCGAGCCGAACGTAAGGGATAAATTTTTGCTGTTTGTTCTGGAGGAATATCGTTCGAATTTCCCATAATCAAATTTTACCTTCAGACCAATATTCATAAACAGGATAATTTTGCGACGTTAATAATTCAACTGTTTCTGCTAGGGGCAACCCTACAACACTGGTGTATGATCCCGCAATTTGCAACACAAAGCTGCCAGCACGCCCCTGTATGGCGTAGCCACCTGCTTTCCCTTGCCACTCATTTGAAGCCAGATACGCATCTATAACCTTAGAATTCAACCGATCAAATCTAACGCGGGTCTCGACTAATTTATGATGTTTTCTGCCTTTAGCATTAATAAGGCAAATTCCTGTATAAACTTTATGAGTACGTCCTGATAAAAGGCGTAAACACTCTTTTGCTTCATTTTCATCAATTGGCTTAGGCAGTATAGTACGTCCGACAGCAACAACAGTATCAGCTGCTAGAATTAAAGCTTGCTGAAATTCATTAATATCCTGCATCACCTTGGCCGTTTTCTCGGCCTTGCTGATTGATAATCTTTTCGCCAAAGAGCGAGGATGCTCAAGCAACTTTGGCGTTTCATCGATATCAGCGGGATGCAAATGATCGGGATCAACACCTATCTGATGTAGCAATGCCAAACGTCGCGGAGAAGCAGAAGCTAATATAAGCTTGGGCTTAGCCGTTTTGTTTTCGTTTGGCATGTTAGGTACCTAATCTTCTGATTTATTTGTAACGATAAGTAATCCTACCTTTAGTCAAATCATATGGGGTCATTTCAACCATGACCTTATCTCCAGCGAGAACACGGATGCGATTTTTACGCATGCGCCCTGCAGTATGAGCAATTATTTCATGATCATTATCAAGTTTTACGCGAAACATTGCATTGGGCAAAAGCTCCGTAATAACACCGGAAAATTCCAAAACTTCTTCTTTGGCCATAAATTACCTATTTTCTAGACTGTTTATTTTGATCAAAATATAACAAATGAGTGTTTCGTCATTTGTTGAATTGGGGCGGAACCTACCGCATTCTAAGTCATTTGTGAACATCTGATTGACAAACAAGACTATATTTAATGCATTTAACGATTAAATCGTTCAAAAATTCTTTGTTTCAAGGTTTCTCTAATATTACGATATGCATCCAATATCTGCTCACGGGATCCCATCGTAAGCGCCGGATCAGGCGTAGGCCAATATTCAACATTAACTGAAAAACTACGCATTTCATCCAAAACTGCATGATGTGCTTGAGGTGTCAATGTAATTACAAGGTCAAAAAAACCGTCAGACAATTCTTCCAAACCACGTGGATTATGCTCTTCGAGAGACAATCCATCTTCTGAAATCACAAAAGCTGCAAAGGGATCGCGTTCGCCTTTGACAACCCCAGCGGAAGCAACATAAATATCTGGAAACATCTTTCGTGTTAAAGCTTCTGCTATAGGAGAACGGATGGAATTTTTACCGCAAACATAAAGTACCGATTGTGGACGATAGGTGCCCGAATATTCAGAATCGACCAATTTCATCCCTTCCAATATAAAACACAAAGTAACGTAAATAACCGACGTGCGGTTTTAAAATCTATATCAATTTTACCATGTAATCGTTCGCGCAATGTATTTGATCCATCATTATGCAAGCCCCGCCGACCCATATCAATGGCTTCAATTTTTGTTGGCGTTGCAGAACGAATAGCTTCGTAATAACTATCACAAATCATGTAGTAATCCTTAACGATCCTACGGAATGGAGTGAGAGAAAGAATATGGGTTGTCACCCATTTTCCATCTTCTCGAAAAATATCAAATACAAGGCGCTTTTCGACGAGAGACAACTTCAAACGGTAAGGGCCATCTCCCGTATCACCGACGGGTACAAAACTATTCTCTTCAATAAGGTCAAAAATTGCGACTGCGCGCTCATGTTCAATTTCAGGCGTAGAGCGCCCAATTGTCTCATCTAGTTCAACATCAATCAGTCGCCTATTTTGCAAATTTTTACCCCTAAAGGTTTAACCGAACTGCAACGGATCGACCATGTGCTTGCAGGCCTTCAGCATTTGCAAGTTCTATTGCTGCAGGACCAAGTACACGCAATTGCTCAGCCCCAAGTTTTAAGATGGAGCTGCGCTTCATATAATCCAATACCGATAAACCAGATGAAAAACGGGCAGAACGAGCTGTCGGCAATACATGATTTGATCCACCAACATAATCACCAATAACTTCCGGCGTATAACGACCTATAAAAATAGCACCAGCATTTTTAATATTCGATAGCAATACTTCAGGATTTTCGACCGCAAGTTCCATATGTTCTGGAGCTATTCGAT
This sequence comes from uncultured Bartonella sp., assembly GCA_946478235.1. Taxonomy (GTDB): domain Bacteria; phylum Pseudomonadota; class Alphaproteobacteria; order Rhizobiales; family Rhizobiaceae; genus Bartonella. Next base: position 241,454 of record CAMLBF010000004.1, on the reverse strand, counting down.
TGGCCAAAGGCAAAGCAGATTGGAAATCATCAACAAGAATAACTGCCCCGAAATCGCGCCAACTCGCAGCTGCCGTTTGCCCCCGTAACAAAGTTTTTAACTGTGTGTCGACCGCATTCATAACAGCGTTAGCGAAAGCTTCATCATCTGTCATCAAGATTGATTGGGCTGCAGTGTCATGTTCTGCTTGAGCTAGCAAATCAGCAGCAATCCAATCCGCGTCATTGTATTTATCTGCTAACACTAAAACTTCTGATGGACCCGCTATCATGTCAATACCGACTTTACCAAAAACTTGTCTTTTGGCAGCAGCCACATAAGCATTTCCTGGACCGACGATTTTAACAACAGGATCAATCGTCTCTGTTCCATAAGCAAGTGCAGCGATTGCCTGTGCTCCCCCTACTCGGTATATTTCGTTAACACCACCTAATTTTGCTGCAGCCAGCACAAGAGGATTTATTTTTCCATCTGGTGCGGGAACAACCATTACAATGCGTTCAACACCTGCCACCTTTGCCGGCACAGCATTCATTAATACTGAGCTAGGATAACTTGCTGTTCCTCCTGGAACATAAAGTCCAACCGATTGTACCGCTGTCCAACGCCAGCCAAGTTCAACACCAAGAGGATCCGTAAAACTCTCATTTTGGGGCAATTGTTTCTTGTGATATAAAGAAATACGGTCATGAGCGAGTTGTAGAGCTTCCAATGTTTTCGCTTCAACTTTGCTTATAGCTTCTTCAATTTCCTGTTCTGTTACTTGAATACCTATAGAAGAAAGATCAACCCTATCAAATTTCATAGAATAATCGATAAGTGCTTTATCGCCATCTTCTCGCACTTTATGAATTATAGCCCGTACAGTATCATCCACACTTTGCGAAACTTCTCGTTTTGATCCCAGAAAAGCTTTAAATTCTGTTTCAAAATTATCTGCAGATTGACGAAGAACTTGAACCATAATTATTTTCTCACCCAATAAATATCTATTTGTGTTTTGGATTGGCCTTAGCCTGCCAAACAGGACCAAGATCCGTCAATTGCGCTTCAATACATTCAACTTCCAAACGAATTGCAGCTTCCCCTGAAAAAATAAGTGTCAAGATTCCAGCTGGAGCCGTTGTGGGCAAAAATTGAATCGTTAACAGTGATAAAACATCATCTTTCTTTTTTAAGTCAAAACCACGGGTTTTTACCGATAAAACACGATCAAACCGTAATGCCGATCGACGACGTTCTCCAGCTTTTTGTCTTGAAACCAGACCGCCACTTAATTGTTCTTCCCATGCAAAACGATTCATCAGAGCGATGAAACGATTTTCCCGACACCGCCAATCGAAATCACTAACTTTTACAACTGAATCTTGTAGATGCTCAGAAAAAATCTCAAGATCTTCGTCATCCATAGCAATTAGTTTTAAAAGCGGCATCGCCCCACCCCATTCTGATGTTGTAAACAAATTACATGCAACAACCATTATATATTATAGTGGTATTCGCCTATAGTGCCATTAACCACTAATACGTTCAATCTGTGCACCACAATTTGAAAGCTTTTCTTCCAGTCGTTCAAATCCACGATCAAGGTGATATACACGATTGACTGTGGTTTCTCCCCGAGCAGCCAAAGCTGCTATTACCAAAGAGACAGATGCTCGCAAGTCTGTCGCCATAACTTGCGCGCCTTGTAATTCATCGACACCTTCAATAGTTGCAGTCTGACCAGATAATGAAATATGCGCTCCCAATCGTGCAAGTTCTTGTACATGCATAAAACGATTTTCAAAAATTGTTTCTGTGATATGAGAGGTGCCTTTAGCACGCGTCATTAACCCCATAAATTGGGCTTGCAAATCTGTCGGAAATCCCGGGAATGGTTGTGTTTCAATATCAACTGGCACAATATCCAGACCATCTCTTGAAACCCGAATTCCCTCTTCACTTTCTTTAATCTCAAGACCCGTTTGGGACAGAGTATCCAACACAGAACGCAAATAATCTGGACGCGCATCTTTTAACAACACATCGCCACCCGTCATTGCAACAGCCATGGCATAAGTTCCAGTTTCTATTCTGTCAGAAATAACTTTGACACGTGCTCCAGACAAACTATCTACACCTTCGATATAAATTGTTGGAGTACCAGCGCCTTTGATTTTTGCTCCCATTTCATTAAGGCATTCAGCGAGATTTACAACCTCAGGCTCACATGCAGAATTATGCAATATCGTTTGCCCCTTGGCCAAACTTGCAGCCATTAACATTACATGGGTACCACCAACCGTTACTTTGGGAAAAGTATACTCCGCCCCTTGCAAACCTTTTGGTGCGCGCGCATGGACATAACCATTTTCTATATTTAGTTCCGTACCAAGAGCTTCCAAGCCTTGTAAAATAAAATCAACTGGTCGCGTACCAATTGCACAACCACCAGGAAGTGAGACACAAGCCTGTCCCATACGCGCGATAAGCGGACCAATAACCCAAAAGCTTGCCCGCATTTTTGACACAAGTTCATAAGGCGCACGTGTTGTTACAATATTACGAGCTGTAAAATGCACTGTACGGGAATAAGCGCCATCCTGATGTTGCCGCCGACCGTTTACAGAATAATCAACACCATGATTGCTTAATATTCTGATAAGTTGTTCAACATCAGCAAGGTGAGGAACATTATCTAAAGTTAGCGTATCATCCGTTAATAGAGAGGCTATCATGAGTGGCAAGGCGGCGTTTTTGGCACCCGAAATTGGAATGATGCCATTTAACCTATTCCCTCCAACTATCTTGATACGATCCATCTCTTAAAGCCTTTCTGTCATTTTCATTGCCGACAACAATAATCGGCGTTTATTTAGTTTGATAGTTTTTCTCAAAATTATAAATAGGAATACATTATCAAACCACAATTGAACTTATGTTGACGTTTTTTCTGGTTGTTCTTCAGTATTCTGCTGTTGTTCGTTTAAAAAACCGACTTCTTCTCTCTCGCGCGCCTGTTGTTTGCGGCGCACAAGATTAGTGCGTAATTGTTTGGCAAGTCGTTCCTTGCGGCGCTGTTGAGCTGTCGTATCTGACATGACGCAAACCTATAAATTACTAAAGATGAAATTTTTGCTTACCACTAACATGGAAAAAATTCCAGACATATGAAAACTATGCTATTTTTCTTCGTGTAAATACAATTGCCTTCTTGCCAATTTTTAAACAATGTGGCAAAACCCGCCCCGAAAATGATTTTCTAGCTGCGGTAGCTCAGTGGTAGAGCACTCCCTTGGTAAGGGAGAGGTCGAGAGTTCAATCCTCTCTCGCAGCACCATAGATATTGCAATCCCTGATTATTTTACAAAAACAGCTTTTATCAAAAGAGCCGTGGTAAGATGCTTTTTAAAATTATTTGGCACCGGATCACCATAGGGAAAAGAATCACCAATCAAGGTTCCTATTCAATTTAGGTATAAAATTGGGTTCCCTCATTGTTATTAAGGATATCTTGAATTTTCAAAATTTTGACACGTATAGTTTTATGATTTTTTTAAGAAACAAGTAGTCAATTGATAATAATAAAAAGATAGTCCTGATATACCATTTTTCTGCCTTTTAGCTGCTATACTGGTTCTTACTATTGTATTAAGCATCCTTTATTCAAAACAGTTTTGTAACGGTTATCTATGTCACGTCTCATTCTTTGTTCCACGGTAACAATAACGCTCACAACAACCTCTATCGATCTCGTTCAGGCACACGAAAGCAAAGACGGGCATCACCCTATAGAATTGGCTCAACTTTATGATCCGAGTGAAATGCCGCAAAATCATAACCAAGTACATGTTTATCAAGATCAATATGGACGCCGCATTGTTGTTGATGAGAGAGGAAATATTGTTCGCGTCGAAGAACCGTCAAGTTATCCACAAGGTGAAACTCCACCGCCGTTAGGAGCAATGAATCAAGGTCCCATGGATAGCGGTTATCCCTATGATCGTGACGTCCCAGAGGCGCCTAATGCACCTGCTTATCAATCAAATGGAACACCTAATGATAATGCACCAGCTATTCGCCTTCCTCAGGCTAAAGAGACCGTTGCCGCAGTTCAAATTCTGATGGATCGCATTGGATCCTCTCCTGGGGCAATCGATGGATTAGTTGGAAGTAATTTCGACAAAGCATCTGCAGCTGCAAGTGAAATTAGTGGACGCTTCATTGACCCTAATGACAAGGCACGGCTCGATGCAGCACTGGAAGCAACCGGTGGACCAGCTTTTACGCAATACACAATTACAGAAAGTGATATCAACCAATATTATGCTCCATCAATTCCGTCGGATTATGCTCAAAAAGCGCAAATGCCGGCTATGGCCTATACCTCTGTGCGAGAAATGTTGGCCGAAAGATTTCACATAGATGAAGCATTTCTACAGCAACTAAATCCAGGAGCACACTTTTCCCATGCTGGAGAAACAATCAAAGTTCCGAATTTGAAACTTCCCAAACGAGGCAATGTTGCTCGAATAATAGCGGATAAAGCGCGAAAACAGGTACGCGGCTATAATGCTGAAGGCCGGTTGATTGTTGCTTATCCTGCGACAATAGGATCAACCGATAATCCTTCGCCATCGGGCACAGTACAAGTGGAACGCATAGCATTAAATCCGAATTATACCTACAACCCGAAGATCAATTTCAAACAGGGTAGCAATGATCAAATCTTAACAATTCCACCTGGCCCCAATGGTCCGGTTGGAACTGTATGGATAGCATTATCAAAACCGACTTATGGCATTCACGGCACACCTGACCCTTCACGAATCGGGAAAACATCAAGTCACGGTTGTATTCGGTTAACAAATTGGGATGCACAGGAATTGGCCAAAATTGTAAAACCAGGTGTTGTTGTGCAATTTACGGATTAGAATAATTATAGGTGACATTTTTTAAAGGCTGCAAATCTATGCAGCCTTTCCATACTTATTAAACGGCCATAACTTATGCCACCATTTACGCGCTAAACGACTTTGCTTATCCTTGACCTGTAAAAGCATATCATTGTATTCGCTCAATGCTTCATCGTCTTGTTCAGCTTGAACAAAATTTCGAAGCTCATCCAGCAACTTTGTTACTTTTTCTAAACATAGTTTGGCTTCTACTGTAGACAATTTATCCGACCAATCCATGAGAAAATGAGCATAGTTATTTTTGACACGCATCAAATTTTCTGAATTGTCATGTAACAGTGGAGCTTTCATAAGTTCTTCGTAAATATTTTGCGCGATGAGAAAGTGTGTCTTATCTCCACTTATATTTCCTAATCGCCACAAAACTAGAGCGCGATGACTAATAGCAGCAAGATGTTCATCATCTGTTTGGTCAAAGTCGTCGCCTTTTATAGAAAGCGCAGCAAGAACGGCATCATTTGCTGATTGCAATAAAACCTCTGGTTTTTCTGAATCTGTACGGCGTGCCATTGTGTAAAGCAAATGCGCAAGATTGACATACAACCTAAAAAGATCAGGCTTATTTTCATTCTGGTCAAGCTTCGCTAATGCCATACGAAAATCAAGTTCAGCTTGTTTTAAAAGTATCATACCGTCTTGGGTGTGGTCCTTTTCCCCAAGATTAGCGCGTGCTAGCGCGCGCCATTGTAAGAGCTTTATAACAAGTTCACCTTTATGCGGTTGTGGAATTTCTTGTAGTGCTTCAGTATATAATTTTATCGCTTCTCTAAAAATATCATTACGCTTCTCACCTGCTTCTAAATTACCAGCAGCTTGAAGAGCTGCACCCAACTCTACAAAATAAGAAAGCCAATCAAGTATACGAACATTTTTTACCTCTCGACCTATAGCGTGTCGCAAAGCGTTAATTGCTTGATATCTTTTTTCTAAACTCCGGGACGGAACGGATATGAGATTTGCGATCTGTGTCAGATCTTTACCCAGATTTCCAAAGAGAACCGCTTTAATAACGGGATCTCCGTCTTCACCTATACGTTCGATATTATTCCTGTAGAGTGCGACAGACTTCTCCAATAGTGCGATTGCCTCAGCGTCAGTTTTTTGTTGTGCAAGAAGCGAGAGAGCCATCGCCGTTTCATTTTGTAGTCGAACAAATACATTATCATTCATGTCGTCATTCAACGCCGAACGAGCTTTTCCAAAAGCATCAATTGCTTTTTCCAAAAGCGGTCTTTGCTCACCCTTTTCGGCAATTGTAGCAAGTTGCGTTAAGACTCTTCCCAATTCAAAGTAAAGATAAGAAAGGTCTTGCGGTTGCTCATTATCTGGAAAATAAGCCAGTGCAGTCTCAAACCGCTTAACCGCACTTTTAAGACTATCTTGCAGTTTATCTGCCGTTTCCATACGGGCAAGTTCACTTGACACAAATGCAGAGGCAGAAATCGCAAGCGACCAAAAATGAAAGTTTTCTTTTTGACGCAAAATACTGGCTGAACTATCAAATGCATTTAATGCACATTCTAGGTTTTTATGCCGTTCTCTTATTAAATCTATGTCAGCTAGAACACGGTGAACATGTCCTTTCTCAGTTAATACCAGCGCACGATCAATTGCACTATTGTCATCAGGTAATGCCTGATACACATCATCTAACATTGCCAGACAATGTTTAAGACGTAAAACAGATATTGCCGTATTTTCACGAATAGATAAGTTGCGTAAGCAACGTACACATGAAACTGTTATCCCTCCCCAACGGGCGAAATCAGTTTTGCATGTATAAACTTCCAATGCTTTTTTAAAACCGTTTGCTGCTTGCTTATAGTATTCAAGGGCATTTTCATCACTATCTTCAGCATCTGCCAATTCCAACAGTGCATCAGACAATTCTATTTGGGCATCTGCCCATGTCGTATCGTTATCAGCACGTTTCTTTAGTGCCAATGCCAAGTCCGCATCTTCGACCTTCTGCCGAAGCGATTTTTTGCTTTCACTATCCAGAGACAAGCAACCTATTCCTTTTTTCAAAATAAACGATGCATAAAATAAACATTTCTGGCAAAAGAAAAACTAACTTATAAGCGGTGAGTAATAAATGAGCAAATTAAACAATATCGCTATTTTGACGGGCGCTGGCATCTCTGCCGAGTCAGGACTTGAAACATTTCGTGGAAGTGATGGGACTTGGAACAAATACCAGATAGAAGATGTTGCAACGCCGGAAGGCTTTGCCAAAAATCCTGACTTAGTGAATTCTTTTTATAATGAAAGAAGAAAAGATGCTGCTAAAGCCGTTCCCAATACAGCACATAGTGCTTTGGCTAAATTAGAGAAACACTGGTGTGGAGATTTTCTTCTTATAACACAGAATGTCGATAATTTACATGAACGAGCTGGATCAAAGAAACTGGTTCATATGCATGGGACATTGAATCACGTTATCTGTCTTGTGTGTCAGCAAACAAGCTTTTGGTGTGATGATGTAACCAGTGAAAGCGTATGCCCGAACTGTAATCAGATAGGACATCTTCGACCTGATATCGTTTGGTTTGGTGAAATGCCTTACCATATCAATGAAATAGAACAAGCGCTCCACAAAGCCGATATTTTTATATCAATTGGTACTTCTGGAACAGTATATCCTGCCGCTGGTTTTGTTTCACTAGCGCACGCTGCAGGCGCCAAATGTTTTGAACTTAATCTAACCTGTAATACCGCTAGCTCAGGTATTTTTGATCATGCCATTAATGGCCCTGCTAGCAGAACTGTTCCAGAATTGGTTGATAAATTAATTCTAGGAGAACTATAAATTTTCAGCAATTATTGCTACTGACCAGATATAGTTAATTGATAGCAGCAACAAATTTTTTCATTTCATCAACGGAATGGGTAACAATCCAATCGCTTTTATCTAAGTTGGAAAATGGACGACAGATTTCGGCGACTGGGATATCAGGTGTGACATTACGAATAATGATTGCAACAACTTGATTCGGAAAATTCTGCTTAAAGTCCGCATAGATTTCTGCGTCATTTTCACTTGAATCGCCGATCAATAAAAAGCTTCTCTTGGGGTAGGCTTGCAATATTCTTTTAATGCTCGTGTATTTATGTTTCTTAGATATTTTCGAAAATGATATAATGTTTTTCCAATTTGTTGCCTCTCTCAAATGTATTGAGCCAAGCGGGTAACCAGTTGAAATTAAGAACTCTTTCAGTAAAGGATATAGTTCAACAGGTGATGATGAAACGTAGTGATATGCGATATCGCCTGCTCGATTCATATGAGAATAAAATGCGGCCATATTTTCAACCGCAACAAAATCTTCTAAAAATGTATTGATGAGAAGTTTTTTCTTATTTCCCACGGACGAAACTTTAATTGTATCATCAATATCTGAAATAATGGACCAGCCTTTTGACGGTGCATAGATTGCCGTAACATTAGCATCGTCACAACATATATCGTCACCAGCCACTTGGAAATTAATATTTGAAATATGTTCTTTATCTGAGAGCTGGATAGCCGCCAGCATCTCACTTCGTCCATTTTTTCCAGTTTCCGGCATCTGAAGAACATGACCGGTTTCATTGGTAATTACGAGCTTTTTTCCGCTTGCTGAGTTTACACCAAATAGTCTCATACGCGCTTCAAGTTGTTCTTGTTGTGAAGCGGTTAATGCTTTTTTGTCAATTTTCAAAAAAAACTTTAAAATATGTTCTAGAAAACGCCGTTTTCCAGTTTGGTATACCCAAGCCTGTATACCAGCTATAATCGTTCCATCGGTTTTTTCATAAGCAATATCAGGTAAAAAAATAACTGATTCGGTTTTGCGATCCACTTCACTTGAAGAGGTTCTAGGTTTCGAAAACTTTACTTTTAAAACAACGAAAAGTTTACGTAACATCGACATCTACCGACTATTACCTATTGGCTTTTCCGTTATAAACCGCAAAGAGTGCCTCGAAATTCTATTATTTTTGTAAAATTAGTAATTCTGTTACCTTTTCGGCCGGACGACACAACGCAACCCCATTTGAGCAAACCACTATCGGACGATTGATCAATTCAGGATGCTCATGCATTTTTTTTGCAATTACTTCGTCCGATAATGTTTCATCGGCGAGACCTTCTGATTCGTAACTCGGTTCTTTTGCCCGAACAAATTCACGAATCGAACCCCCTGCACGATTAGCAAGCAACAAAAGCATTTCAGCTGTTGGTGGGGTTTTTAGATATTCGATAATGTGTGGTTCATATCCCATAGCACGAACTAATCCCACAACATTGCGAGATGTAGTGCAACGGGGATTATGATAAATAATGATATCCAACGCCGACATAACAATCCCCATAACGAACTAACTGCATGCAGCAGTGAATTAATAAACCCAATTACCGGATTTTGGTGCGGGTGGTCGGACTCGAACCGACACTCCTCTCGGAACCAGATTTTGAGTCTGGCGCGTCTACCAGTTCCACCACACCCGCATAGATGAAGTGAGGACACAAACTATGTGTCAGGATTTGCTGAACTATATTAATATAAAGCCTCTCGTCAACCTTTTCGTAGCAATATTAAAAAAAAAATCTTAAAAAAAATACAATTCACTGGATAAAGCGGCTTTCCACCGTTAAACACAACAAAAACAAGGGATTTGATGATGCTTAAAAGATTAGGTGCTTGGACTATTTCTTTGGCGGGGAGGAAATCAGCCGAATATTGGCTAGCACTCATTGCTTTTGTCGAAAGCTCTGTATTTCTTGTCCCTGCTGATGTGCTTTTTATCCCAATGTCGCTTATCAAGCGAGAAAAAACCTATCGTTACGCTTTTATTGCCTCATTATTTTCAGTGTTAGGTGGCATCGCTGGCTGGCTGATAGGACATTTTGCTTATGAGGCAATTGCAAAGCCAGTCTTAGAATTTTATGGCAAATATGAAACTTTTGAAGCGCTCCGTAGCAATACAAGCATGGAAATTATCCTCCTTTTATTGATTACGTCCGGCATTTCACATTTACCACCTATAAAGGTTGTCACTATTCTCGCCGGCGTCGTTGGAATGAATATATGGGTATTTATTCTTTCAGCCATAATCGCTCGTAGCGCCCGCTTCTATCTTTTGGCCTGGCTTATAAGAAAATATGGAAATACAGTGCTGGAATATGTCTTACCAAGACTGAAATGGTTTGTAGGGATTGGTTGTATCATTATAATCGTGGTTTATGTAGCATATAAACTCATATTGTAAGGTTGTGCCCGATGGTTACCAATGCACTGAGAAAAGCACCGACTGAAAAAATCCAGACTTTGATCGGTATATTGATTTTGTTCGTCATGGTTTTTGCCATATTAACAGCATTGGGATTTGAAATAATTGGCGGGTATATGCCCTGTAAATTATGCTTAAAAGAACGTATAGCCTACTATATTGGTATCCCAATTACTATATTTTTGGTCGCATTATTGGCGCGCCATATCTCAGGACTAACTGTTAGGCTAATTTTCGTTATCGTTGCCTTGCTTATGTTGTATAATCTGGGTTTATCGATATATCACGCTGGTGCGGAATATAAATTCTGGTCTGGACCAACGGATTGTTCTGCAACGGCAACAGCAATAACAGTCGATGCAAATAACTTATTAGCAAATCTCAATTCCAAGAAGCCACCCAGCTGTGACACTGCTGCTGGATATTTTTTAGGATTGTCATTCGCTGGTTGGAACGCTGTTTGTTGTTTCCTCTTAATGATTTTAGGTTTTGTAGGAGCCTTTATTCCAAAACATAAATAAGCATGTTGAATTTCACACAACCCCGTTTACGTTTTGCTCCTAGCCCTAATGGTTATCTGCATTTGGGGCACGCTTATTCAGCGTTGGTTAATGCTCATTTTTCTCAAAAGCTTAATGGAAAATTACTATTACGAATAGAGGACATCGATCGCCTACGCTGTACAGAAGCTTATGAAAAAGCAATTATCGAAGATCTTCAATGGTTGGAAATCTCATTTGAAACGCCCTTTCGTAAGCAATCCGAGCATTTTTCTATATATCAAAATGCTTTAGAAAAACTCATTTCACTTGGGTTGGTCTATCCAACTCGAATGAGCCGTGGAGAGGTGAAAGCAATAATATCCACTAACAGCGATAACTGGCCAGTAGATCCTGATGGTACTCCTTTATACCCGACAAATGAACGTTATCTTCAACTTTTTCCAGATTCTCCGGATAAAAACGGTCAATTCGCTTGGCGCCTTAATATGGATTTAGCGATGAAAAATTACGGGCGAGATTTATATTGGTTAGAGATCGATAATAACACGACAAAGACAATCGAAGCTCATCCCGAACTTTGGGGCGATATTTTGATAGCCCGCAAAGATATCCACACCAGCTATCATCTATCTGTAGTTGTTGATGATGCATTGCAAAATATAACGCATGTTATACGCGGCAAAGATCTATTTGAAGCAACGTCAATCCATTGTCTTTTGCAAAAAATTTTAGGTTATCCAACACCAGTTTATCATCATCATAATCTTATATGTAATAGTGATGGTAATAAGCTTTCTAAAAGCAATCATGACACAAGTTTACGTTCATTACGTAAAAAAGGCGTTACTGTCGAAGATATTCATAATATTTTGCTAAAATATAATATATAGTGATTTATTTCTTCCTCTTTTAAAGTTTAAAAAAAGTATTACACTATAAATAATTTTTCATGTGGAAATATAAAATGATAAACATCAGAAACGCTGACGAGCGTGATTTACAAGCCATAACCGATATTTATAATGATGCAGTATTAAATACGCTTGCCATCTGGAATGAAAAAACGGTTGATATAAACAATCGCCGCGATTGGCTTAAAACAAGAGAAGAAATGGGTTACCCTGTTCTTGTAGCGGTAGATAATAATAAGGTTTGTGGTTATGCCAGCTATGGACCTTTTAGACCTTTTGAAGGATATCGCTTTTCGGCTGAAATTTCGATATATATTGAAAAAACTGAGCGTGGAAAAGGTATCGGAAGAAAGCTTCTTGGTGCGTTGATCAATCATGCCGAGTCTAACAATATACATGTTCTTATCGCAGGCATTGAATCTGGCAACAAAGCATCCATAGCACTTCATAAGGCTTTTGGTTTTACAATAACGGGCCATATGCCAGAAGTTGGTATTAAGAAAGGTCAATGGCTTGACCTCGTCATGATGCAACGGATACTTCGTTAACACAATCCTTCGAATATAAAGTATAACTCGATTATATTGGGTAACGCCAATATAAATTTTGTGAAGATTCTTAGTTCATATTTCAATATTTCATTGTATTTCAGCGTAAATGTTCGAGATAAAATAATTAATAGTAGTTCTGTAAAATAAGATCCTACAACTTGCTTCCGATAATTCTTTAAATATCGGATAACGTATATTGATATCGTCTAATTAATTTATATTGCTCGAAAGGCAGAGCAATATGCTTTTCGACACTAGAGGCCTATTTGCCCCATAAAAGTTGATATCAAAGGAAATATTTTATACTATTTAATCTATTATTTATGGAAAATTGTCCCAATTATTAATTGACATTATTCAACTTAGATTTAATTTAGAATAATTCTAAAATAAGGGCTACAGATGTTCTCTAAACTTTTTCCATATTCCTATCGCAAACCATTTTCATCATTAAGTGAAAAAGAAATTCTGGCACTCGCGATTTCATCTGAAGAAGATGATGAACGCATTTATCTCAACTATGCTGATGGGCTCAAAGAAGATTTTCCCGATACAGCCAAAATCTTTGAGAAAATGGCTGAAGAAGAGCATCGTCATCGGGACAGACTTATCAACCTTTTCGAAAAACGTTTTGGAAAACACATACCGCTGGTACGGAGAGAACACGTTAGTGGATTCTATGAACGAAAGCCCGATTGGCTTATACGTCCTTTGGGAATTGACAAGGTACGTGAATGTGTTGCCCAAATGGAAGATCAGTCAGCTTCTTTTTATGAGAGAGCAACAGAAAGAGCACGTGATGCTGAAACCAGAAAACTCTTAGGTGACTTAGCATTAGAAGAAAAACAACATGAAAATATTGCAGCATCCCTGGAAAAACAATACACGCCACAATCTGTGATTGAACAGGAACGCGCCCGCCAACATAAACAGACGTTATTAACATGGATACAACCCGGGCTCGCGGGTTTAATGGACGGTTCTGTATCAACACTCGCACCTATTTTTGCGGCAGCCTTTGCAACTGGCGATACTCGACAAACGTTTCTTGTCGGCCTATCGGCATCCTTAGGCGCAGGCATTTCTATGGGGTTTACCGAAGCTGCACACGATGATGGCCGGTTAACTGGGCGAGGCTCACCGTTAAAAAGAGGCATCGCTAATGGTGTCATGACCTCTCTAGGCGGACTTGGCCATGCTTTGCCATTTCTTATCACAAATTTTCACATTGCTGTAGCAATTGCTTTTATTGTCGTATTTTTCGAATTGTGGGCCATTGCATGGATCCAAAACAAATATATGGAAACACCTTTTTGGCGAGCAGCATTACAGGTTGTGGTCGGCGGTGCTCTAGTTTTTGCAACAGGCATTCTTATTGGAAGCGCATGATACTTTGAAAGTACATAGTAACCCTTGCCACTTTGTCTTTGCGCCATTATGAAAGCGCCTAATATTAATAAATTTTATGTATAAAGGGTCACTTATGTCCGGTTTTCCTGCAATTCCGCAACTTGCCATTCGACGTCTCGAACATTCTATTGGACTTGCTCTACCAGCATATGAAACTGCTGGTTCCGCTGGTATGGATTTAAGAGCGGCGTTAGCAGAGGGTGAAGAAATGGTACTGAAACCGAGACAGCGCCTCTTGGTACCCACCGGATTGATTTTTGAATTACCAGAAGGATATGAAGCGCAAATTCGTCCACGATCAGGTTTAGCATTTAAACATGGCATAACATGTCTCAACACCCCCGGTACAATTGATAGCGACTACCGCGGAGAAATAAAGGTTTTATTGATTAATCTTGGAGAAGAACCATTTCATATCACTCGAGGAATGAGAATAGCTCAGGCTGTTATCGCTCCTGCTCCTCAAGTTCAAATTATCGAAACAGAAAACGTGACAGAAACAATTCGCGGTATAAAAGGTTTTGGTTCGACCGGCCATCATTGATCAAATATCTTATAAGATGACATATCCACTTGCTTACAAACATACGTAATTTTTGTCATTCACAGATAGCAGTGATACTCAGAGTTTGTTAACGCTTTGTTGCAACCACTATACGGTTACATCAAGTCTAAATTTGAATATTCTATAAATAACAAAAGCCGCAATACTGTAATAGTATTACGGCTTCTTAATTTTTATCATCATTAAAATCACTATCATATATATGATTAGCGATCTTTAACCCGCTTAGCTTTAAGCATGGCAATGTACCATTTACGGTGATGAGCCCATGCAAAGCCACCTGTTACTTTACCTTTAATCATTGCTCTCATTGAACCGCCAATCCAGTAAACAGCGTAAACATGGAACAACCAAACAGCGATAAGATAGGCTGCAACAACTGAATGCGCTAATAAAGCGTAGCGTTGCCATTGGATAGGTACAAAAGGCGCAAAATATGCCTGCCAAACCATAAAGCCTGTTACAATGAGAATAATAAGCCCAATGGACATTGACCAAAAAATACATTTTTGACCAAAATTATATTTTCCGATCATTGATAGATTTTCTTCTTCACCTTTAAGGACATCTTTGATTTCCAATATCCATTTAAGATCCGAGTTTTCCCAGATATTTAATCGCCAAAAGCGGAAAAATAATCCAAAAAAACTGACAAACATGACCACGCCAAGATAAGGATGGATTGTTCGGACCACCTGCCCACCGCCAATGAGGTTAGCGAGAGGAAAAAGTGGAGGCCAATACATAATAAGACCAGTAAAAGCCAAAAGTATCATCGATATGGCACCGATCCAATGATTGATACGCGCACCTGTGGTATAACGATCAACAATGATAGGCTCACCTTTATGAACAAGATCGCCTTTTTCGTAAAGCTTACGAGCCATTTTCAATATCCTCCAAGCTTTCCTCAGCTCTTTCTTCGTCATGTTTTGTCACTTTGGCTTGGCCAATAAACAGCGCATGAGCAGCTGTTCCAGCGATAGCAGCCGCGATTGCACCAAGTCCCAAATATTTTGAAACACCCTTCCACGTTTTCACAATTGGCGATATCCGTGGATTATCTGGCAAGTTGGCATAAATACTCGGTTTATCAGCATGATGTAACACATACATAACATGGGTACCACCGACACCTTGCGGATCATAAAGTCCCGCATCTTTATAACCACGATTTTTTAGGTCTTCGATGCGATCTTTTGCGTGTTCTTTCAACTCTGCTTTTGTGCCAAACATAATGGCTTCTGTTGGACAGGTCTTAGCACATGCTGGTTTTTGCCCCACAGCGATACGATCTGAACATAACGTGCATTTATAAGCTTTATGTGTAACTTGTGAAACACGTGGAATATTAAAAGGACAGCCTTTAATACAGTACCCACAACCGATGCACTTATCATGAACAAAATCAACAACGCCATTAGAATACTGAACGATTGCTCCCGGTGATGGGCATGATGCCAAACATCCAGGCTCCGAGCAGTGCATACAGCCATCTTTACGAATTAACCATTCAAACGTATCGTTTTCAGGGTTAACCCATTCCGTAAAACGCATGACTGTAAACGCATCTGGCGACAAATCATGGGGGTTATCATAAACACCAACATTGTCACCAATTGTTGGACTCAATTCGTTCCATTCCGAGCAAGCAGATTGGCAAGCTTTACAACCAATACAACGTGAAACATCAATGAGTTTTGCAACTTCTTCCAATTTACGCTTAGGTTCTGGCAATTGAGAGGCAGAGGCCCGAATGTAATCATCCGGACCAATCTGCGGTTCTACCTTATCTTGTGTCGGAGGGTTAACATTAATCATTAAGCTTCTGGCCTCCCTTCAGCATCAACCGGTGCCTCGGATTTTTCCATATTCACCAAAAATGCTTTGAATTCAGGCGTTTGCGAATTAGCGTCACCAACAAAAGGCGTTAAGGAATTAGGTCCAAAACCTTTCTTGGCTGCGCCAATAAAACCCCAATGCAATGGAATTCCAATCACATGAACCGGTTTTCCATCACAGATTAACGGACGAATGCGCTTTGTAACAAGCGCTTTGGCATAAACCAGACCACGCTTATTCCAAACTTTCACCCAATCACCTTTCACGACACCTTTTTCAGCAGCTAACTCTTCCGATATTTCAACAAAAAACTGCGGCTGCAATGCTGCATTAATCCGGTTGTTTTTCGTCCAATAATGGAAGTGCTCAGTTAGTCGATATGATGTCGCAGCATAAGGATATTCATCACTATTCCCTAACTGGGCAAGATCTTCCGCAAAAATTCGTGCAACTGGATTGCCCCGTATATGAGGCGCAATCGGATTAACGATTGGCGATTCAAATGGCTCATAATGGGTTGGGAACGGCCCATCACGAAGTCCTGCCAAAGAGAAGAGTCTTCCTGTTCCTTCAGCATTCATAATAAACGGACCAACATCACGTGGTTTTGAAGCCGGCGGAATGTCTGGAATATCAAAACCTGTCCACTTAGTTCCATCCCACTCGATAATCTTACGATTTGCGTCCCATGCTTTACCATCAAGATCTGCTGACGCACGGTTATAAAGAATACGGCGATTTGCAGGCCATGCAAACGTCCATTTAGGATAAAGACCACTTTCATCATAGTCGGTGTTATCTCGCCGTGCCATGATATTGCCTTCTTCCGTAAAGCTACCTGCATAGATCCAGCAACCAGCGGCTGTAGTGCCGTCATTCCGCAAAGCTGCAAACCCTGAAATCTGCTTACCTTTTTCAAGAATTTTCTTGGTTGGGTCTTTTAGATCATATACATCCTCAAGCACATAACCGTTCATTTCTTTTGCAAGCTCATCAGGCTCAGGTTCGTTTTCATCCTCATATGGCCAATGCAAGTTCACAATAGGATCAGGGAATACGCCACCTTCTTTCTCGTATAGCCTCTTCAATCTCAACCAAATTTGAGCCATAATCCATGTGTCATGTTTTGCTTCACCCGGCGGATTTTGACCCGCCCAGTGCCATTGCAACCATCTACCAGAATTAACAACTGCGCCTTCATCTTCAGCAAAACAGCTCGTTGGCAGTTGGAAAACTTCAGTTTGAATTGTTGATGGATCTACATCATTAAAATCGCCATGATTTTCCCAGAAATGAGCTGTTTCTGTCTCCAAAGGATCCATAACAACCAGATATTTCAGCTTTCCTAAGCCACGTTGGACTTTTTTACGATTTGGAAACGCCAAAACTGGATTGAAGCCCTGACAGAAATACCCTGTCATCTTATTATGATCCATCAAATCAATGGCTTTTAAAATGTCGTAATTTGCTATGTCTAGCTTTGGTAGATAATCGTAAGCGAAATCATTTTCTTTAGTCGCAGCCTTACCCCACATCGATTTCATGAATGAGATGAAGAATTTATCGTAATTTTGCCAATAACTAACCTGATTAGGTCGCATTGGTTTAAATTTGCGACTTGACAGATAAGTATTCAGATCTGTCTCATTTTCCATCGGAATATTCATGTAACCAGGCACAAGATTAGACATCAAACCGATATCTGTAAGCCCCTGAATGTTTGAGTGTCCACGGAGCGCATTGATACCGCCTCCACGCACACCGACATTACCCAAAATGAGCTGTAGCATACACATAGTACGAATATTTTGAGCGCCTTTAGAGTGCTGTGTCCAACCTAGAGCATACATTGATGTCATATTCTTGGTAGGACTGGAACACTCCGCAATCATCTCGCATATTTTAAGGAATTTCTCCTTTGGTGTACCACAGATTTTTTCAACAAGCTCTGGCGTGTAAACCGATACATGTTTTTTCAAAAGCTGCCATACACAACGTGGATGCTGCAATGTTTCGTCAGACAAAGCATAGCCGTCCTCACCAATTTGGTAAGTCCATGTTGAACGATCATAATCGCGTTTTGCTTCATCATAACCGGTAAATAAACCATCTTTGAACTCAAAGCCTTCATTGACGATCAAACCAGCATTGGTAAAGTGTTTTACATAGTCAAATTGTACCTTGTCATGGCTAATACAGTAATTGATAACGCCAGATAAAAACGCAATATCAGAACCTTGACGAATTGGTGCATAAAAATCCGCTACTGATGCCGATCTCGTAAACCGAGGATCAACAACAATCAGCTTTGCACCACGATGCTCTTTAGCATGTGTTACCCATTTAAAACCGCAAGGATGCGCTTCTGCTGCATTCCCACCCATAATAATGGCCAGATCCGTTGCACGGATATCTGTCCAAGGGTTTGTCATTGCACCACGACCAAATGTTGGGCCCAGACTGGACACCGTAGGGCCGTGTCAGACACGCGCTTGGTTGTCGAATATCAACATACCGCTTGAACGCACAACCTTGTACGTTGCAAAAGCGGTTTCATTTGTTGCGGCAGATGCAGCAAGAAATCCTGTCGTTAACCAACGATTAACGGTTTGCCCCTTTTCATTTTTTTGGATGAAATTGGCATCGCGATCATCTTTCATGTACCGAGCAATCTTATCGAGTGCTTCATCCCACGTCGTTTCTTGGAAATGATCTGAACCTGGTCTACGAACCTTTGGTTTGGTTAACCGTGTTTTCGCGTGGATTGTATCAAGTAGTGCTGCGCCCTTCGGACACAAAGTACCATGATTGGTCGGGTGATCAACGTCCCCTTCGACATGAACAACTTTAGCACTACCGTCTTCAAGTTTTCCTTTTGAATAAAGGATAATACCGCATGCAACGGAACAATAGGTACAGGTTTGTCGCGTTTGAATTGTGGATGCAAGCTTGAATGGTTTTATTGCCGAAGCAACAGCTGCCTCAGCCGAACCAAAACCAAGCGCTCCCAACGCTGTTACGCCTAAACCCGCTCCGGCACCCTTCAGAAAGGTACGACGCGAGATCTCGATATTCATAAAGCATTCCTCTAATATTTCATGATTATGCGGTTTGAAAATAGTTTTCGTCATCAGCTATTTATCAAAACATCATATCTCATTTTACAACATATCTGTCTGCAATGACAGCCAAGCTACGCTTTATTATTTAGTGCAGCCTGTTGATTTGATCATAAATTTCTGCGATCGTGGGCGTTATGTATTGCAAATCAACATAAAGCAATCCCCTAGAGGGTGAATCTTGCATTATTTGTGGTCACAATTTGATGACTAATAAAGTCGTCTAATATTAGTAAAATTATTTGAATAACAACTAAAGGAAATTCTGATGACACCCTTCCGGTTGACAAGTCTTGCTCACGGTGGGGGATGCGGTTGCAAACTAGCACCCTCCGTTTTACAAAAAATGCTCAAAAACCAGCCAGATTTCGGCCCATTCGAGCATTTATTAGTGGGCACTGAAACGAGTGATGATGCTGCAGTTTATGAACTGGACAATGATACGTGTGTTATTGCAACAACCGATTTTTTTATGCCCATGGTAGATGACCCAAACACTTTTGGACGTATAGCCGCGACAAATGCCATTTCAGATATTTATGCCATGGGCGGGAAACCGATTATGGCACTCGCGATACTTGGTATACCTATAGATAAAATCGACCCTGCCATTGTTGGTGAAATTTTGAAAGGTGGTAGAGAAAAGGCTGCGGAAGCTGGCATCGCTGTAGCAGGTGGGCACTCCATTGATAATCCTGAACCTGTTTATGGACTTGCAGTCATAGGTATATGCAAAAAGCAACAGATTCGCTTGAATGCCAAAGCACGTAACGGTGACAAATTGATACTGCTTAAAGGACTTGGCATAGGTGTTTATTCCCATGCTTTTAAGAAAGATAAGCTTTCACCCGCTGCCTATCAGGAAATGGTTTCGTCAATGACGCTTCTTAATAAGATCGGCACAGATTTTGGAAATAATGATAATGTACATGCTATGACAGATGTCACTGGATTTGGTATTCTTGGCCACGGGCTTGAAATGGCTCAAGGATCAAACTCGGAAATTGTTATCCACTACTCAAAGCTACCATTTCTAAAGAATGCCGAAACACTTGCAAAAGAAGGTTATTTTACAGGCGCATCACATAGAAATTGGGATAGTTACGGTAAACATATTGTTCTACCTAACAATTTTCCTGATTATAAACGTAATCTTTTAACGGATCCTCAAACGTCAGGTGGCTTGCTTCTTTCTGTTATTCCTGAAGATGCGAAAGATATAGTTCAATATGCTAGAGAAAATGGCTATCCGTTATCGACCATTATTGGAGAAGTTAGACAAGGGAAACCTAAAGTTATTGTTGAAGACTGATTCGGTTTTTATCATACCAGCAAACTATGTAGTTTTGTTTTAATGTTGAACTGGGCAGATAATCAGATGACCAATCTGCCCGAATACAACAAAAATGCCCATATGATCGTATTTTTTAAAAAATATGTTTTTTCTTGAATTTATAATGCTTTTTTTTAAAAAAAAGCTTGGCATTTCAAGCGAACATGTTTAGATTCAGCGGCGTCGGTAGGTTTTCTACGGAGCATTGGTTTTATACCCTTTCCGTCTACTGTTACGATTTTCAAAAAAATTGATTTGAGCTTGATGGGATATCAACAGGCATGATCAAAAGTTGGATAACGGCGTTGCGGGCCGGCTTATCCTTTATCTGGAAATAAACCGGATATTCATTAAACATAACAAAACAACATATCCAAAAGAGAATATTATGAGGCCACAACAAAATAGGCGCATTCGCGGACGTAATAACAATAATAACAATCGTCGCGGCCCCAATCCACTTTCCCGTAATTATGAAAGCAATGGTCCAGAGGTCAAAATTCGTGGCAACGCACAACATATAGCCGATAAATATACCGCTTTAGCACGTGATGCTCAGGCCTCTGGTGACCGTGTTATGGCTGAAAACTATCTTCAACATGCTGAACATTATGTACGCATCATTTTGGCTGCACAGGCACAAATGCCTCAACCTGTCCAACGTGATGAGTTTACTGATGAAGATGATGAAAATTCTGCTATTGAAATGTCGGAACCAAATGATGAACAAGACATCAATGGTAACGGACCACAACCCGAGATTGATGGTGTACCAGCAGAAATCGCGCTTGTTGATAATGGTGTGACCTCAGAGGAACCACGTGAGCCAAGACGGGCGCGTCGCGTACCTCGTCGTCGTATGACATCAAATACAAATACTAATGCTGCAGAAGCTGATAATAGTGAAACAGATGAAGCAAATAATTCAGCCGAGGAAGCAATAACTGAAAATCACCAAACAGATGATGAACATTCAGCAGACGCGACAGAAAAAAAGCCTCGTCGGCGCCGAACAGTAAAGCCAAAGATAGAAAAAACTGCTGAGGAAGAAGCTTAAGTTTCGTTGTTTTTGTTCTATGTAAGAGATTGATTTTGAACGGGCGAAAGCCCGTTTTTTTATGGTAATGTGTTCGTAGACTATACGTTTAGAATTGTTTTCAGATAATATATTACGAATAGTCGGGAAATAAGCATCACAAAAATGATCGACTGGCGGAAGAGCATGGGAGTCGAACCCATGAAAGACCGTCTCACGGCCCCTTACGGCTTTGAAGGCCGCATTCATCACCGGATGAATAGCCCTTCCAATTTTCTTATGAGACTTTTAATAGAAAACTGCAAGCTTAACTATCACTAAACAAATCAAGTCTGTGGGGATTAAGACGGCGTATGTCCCCTTTACGAATTGTAACACCATGGCGATCAAAAAATTCCAACATCAAAATTGCAACTTTTCGTCCATTATCCAGATGATCGCGTAAGTCAGCTGCTACGAATTCACCATTTGTTTTGGTCGAAGCTATTTTTTTCATAACATCTATAACTTCGGCTAAAACTTCACGAGGGAAAAAATAATCCTGTGCAACCTCGTACACCCGCCCCATCCTTGCTGAAGACTTCAAGATTTGGCGCATATATCCTTCATCGATCGAAAATTTATTCGCAAAATCACGTGTACGGGGTGGACGAAATCGTTCTTCGCCAATCAAATTTTCATAGGCGAGCTGCCAAATCTTCTCATCAGCATCAGAGAGCTTAGCTTCATGTGCTGCTAATCCAACCCATGCACCTCTGATTTTTAACAGTCCAGCATTAATTTCATACTGTAACAGGTCACGAAAATATGGTGCGCGAATATCAGGTGCAATGTCACGTCTAAGTTTTTCTAGACCTACCCCATAAAGATCTGGATCTGATAAATGAAATTTCTCCAAATATTCGATAACTGATTTCTGCAAACGTTGTTGCTCTGCCAATCGCATTACGAAATGGTTTTTCCCATTATGTAAAACGGAAAAATTTCCCTCTCTAAGAAGAGTTTCAGCCTCTTTTTCAGTAAGATTTCGCGCCCGACAAAAAGACAACCAATCAATCCCATAGGGCGGAATATCTAATAGATCCGATAGTGCCGAATGATGATCTCTCTTCTGCATTGCCTGCAGAAATTTCAATCGCTCAGCACTTCTTCGATGTCGCTCTGGTGCTTGTGGGTCAATAATAATTCCGCCACCAATTGTTCGACTAGCAGAAGTATCACGAATTATAAAATGATCACCTGTGACAGCTATAATTGGTTTATCAGAAACTATCTGCACAAATGCTTTATCACCAGCTTTCATGACTTCTTGCGTAAGAAATACAAGCCTAGCATTGGTTTCTTGAGAACCATGATGAAAGTGAACTGGAAACCACTGTTTAAGAGGTTTAATCTCACTCGACAACACAGAGAGCTCAACGTCAAAGCGTTGCGTAGGCTTATCCAAAAAAGGATCGATAACCATCATACCACGCTTGATGGTATCTTTGCCTATGCCATCACCAACAATATTTAACGCAGCGCGATCACCGGTATGTGCCACTTGAGCATCTTCATCCTGCACATGAATTGTGCGCAATCGCATTGTTAAATGGTTGGGAGCAACAGTCATAACTGTATTTTTTGCAGCTTTTCCTGACATGACTGTGCCAGTCACGACGGTTCCTGCACCCGCAATTATAAAACTTCGATCTATTGCATGACGAAAACGACCATTTGAAACACGTTTTTCGGAAGTTTCAGCAGCATGTTCAATTTCATCTTTTAACGCTGAAATACCTTCTCCAGTTAAACCGGAAACACGATATATTGGAGCATTTTCCAAAAAGGAACCTTTTAGAAAATATTTTAACTCATCTTCTAATGCGTTGAGACGGTCATTATCAACGAGATCAATACGCGTAATAACGACCAAGCCATGACGAACATTGAGCAACTTCAAGATATCAAGATGTTCTCTCGTTTGCGGCATAATTCCATCATCAGCGGCGACAACCAGCATAACATAATCAATGCTACCAACGCCCGTAAGCATGGTATGAATAAGTTTCTCATGGCCCGGCACATCAACAAAGCCTATTCGCTGACCATTTTTTAATGTTTGGTAGGCAAACCCCAA
Organism: uncultured Bartonella sp.; assembly: GCA_946478235.1. GTDB lineage: Bacteria > Pseudomonadota > Alphaproteobacteria > Rhizobiales > Rhizobiaceae > Bartonella. The sequence goes on along the minus strand of CAMLBF010000004.1, from coordinate 217,833 downwards.
TTCTATCGTGATACCGCGTTGCTTTTCCTGAGGTAATCGATCGGTATCCACCCCCGTCAATACTCTGACGAGAGTTGTCTTGCCGTGATCAATATGTCCAGCTGTTCCTATAATCATAATGAAAGTCTATCAAGATTATGAATAAAGTCATCGTTTTCAGTAAGGCACCGAAGATCAAAGACTAAGCGATTTCCATGGATACGTCCGATCACTGGTTTAGGAAGCTGCCGTAGCTGATAAGCAAGTGCTGTTAGTGATATCGAAGGATTAACCGAACTTATTGCTATACCATAACTTGGCAATGTTTCTGCTGGTACTGCTCCTGAACCAACCTGACTAACACAAGGACAAATCTCCACATGGTAATCAGGTGCAAAAATACGATTGATTTTGCTACATAAATCCGCAGCCTGTTGTGCAATATCACTTTGTGTACGGGATAGGTAATATAACGTCGGTATTGTCTGGTTGCGCTTTTCTTCATTTCGATACAACCTTAATACAGCATCCAACGCAGCGAGCCTTATTTTATCAACACGTAAACTGCGTTTCATTGGATTCCGGTTGATAGACGAAATGATATCAGCATTACCGATGATAAAACCAGCTTGCACACCACCCAGCAACTTATCTCCTGAGAATGTTACTATATCAGCCCCCGCTTTAATAACCTCCTGTACGGTCGGCTCATGTGGTAGTCCGTAATTTTCCAAATTCAATAATGTACCTGAGCCTAAATCTTCAACCAACAACACACCATTTCTATGAGCAAGATCAGATAATTCATGGGTCGTAACAGAACTAGTGAAACCTTCTATTCGATAATTTGAAGTATGAACTTTCAACAATAAAGCGGTTTCATCATCGATCGCTTTTTCATAATCCTTTAAATGGGTGCGATTTGTAGTGCCAACTTCAACCAATCGGCAGCCAGCGGCTTCCATAATATCGGGCATACGGAAAGCACCCCCAATCTCAATTAGCTCACCACGAGAAATTACGCTGGACCTACCACTACCACCAAGGGTGTTTAACACGAGAAGAACTGCCGCAGCATTATTATTGACTAAAGTTGCATCTTCAGCACCGGTCAACTCGCAAATCAAAGCACGAAGATGATCGTCTCGTTCTCCGCGTTCTCCAATTTCTAAGTCATATTCAAGCGAAACTGCATTTCGCATAGCGTTGGTTGCCGCCATAATTGAAGCTTCAGGAAGTTGTGCCCGCCCAAAATTGGTGTGTAATATCGTTCCCGTTAAATTAAATACCGGACGTAATGATGAAATAGCGTCAGACCGCAAGCGCTCTAATGCGATCATTGCCAATGTTTCTCCACTACGCGCAATATGACCGGTTTTTAATAGTATTCTTTCATCTGCCAATGTTGCCCGTATCGCGTCAATGGTAGCACTATGCCCAAATATAACTTCAGCTTCACTTGCAGCTTTTTCATGTAAAATAGAATCGACTGATGGAAGTATGGAGAAATCTATCACGGTTAATAACCTATCAAGAAGGGGTTAAAAGCACCTCGTTTAAATGAACCGTCTTCTTGCATAAGAAGATCCAATGCCAGCGAACCGATATCATCTGAAAAAACATCAAAATGGCTGTCTTTTTGATGATCCATTTGTTTACAATATCGGTGGCATGATTGGCACGTCTCAGCCAATATTGTACCTGGTCCCCCGTCTATTTCGCGAAAAGTGATCCCACCTGTTGACTCACAAAATGTGCATTTAATTCGTACATAACGCCACAGTGTACCGCAATAAAGACAGGAACAAAATCTTATTCCTTCAGAAGAAGGCCAACCAACCACAATAGTACTAGAATGCGTGCCACCACATGCAGGACATAGATTGCCATCTAACGGCTTGAGCTTTTTTGCCTCAAGTTTGGCTGAAGCAAGCGTCATTATAATTTGTAACGCTCCAGTTATATAGATATGTTGTGCAAGACTCTCTTGCGGCAATGTTTGTCTTACAACATTTGTAGCCCAATCTTGCCAAGATGAACGATTTGCTCGCGCTTCTTCAAGAGCTATTAAACTTGCTTCAGTCAATTTCCGTCGACTAAGCTCATTCAAAAATTCTTTGATAATTTCTTCAAAAATTGGCTGGGCAATAATTGTTTGTCTATCCAATGGAGGCATTGAAAAATTTGATGCTTTTTCCTGATCAAAAACAGGTAAGTCACTGTCAGAAAAACGATTACAAATAAATTGTTGTGCTTCAGTAAAATTAACTAAAAAATCAATATATTCTTTAACAGGGCTAGTTGGTGCTAATTCACCGAATCTTTTGCTCCGCTCCTCAAATAACATATTGATATCAGGAAGCTTAACAAATGGTGGTGTACGCATATGACCGACTTCGGTCATATCACCTTCAAACTTTTTATTACGTGGCATGCCGTAGATAAACTCCATTGAGATACTGGTTATCTATAACCAGAAAATAGAGCTTATCCAACACTACATGAATAAAAACACAATGTTATTGTGCAACAGGTGTTTTTTCGAGTCCTACAAGACCTATTTTGACATAACCAGACGCACGCAATTCATTAAGCAGTTTCATAATTCCGCTATATTCAACCCCCTCATCACCACGAATAAAAATTTTCGTATCGTGGTTACCAGAAGTCAGCCTATCAAGTGTACCTTTCAGACTATCCATTGAGATTTTATCTTCCCCCACATAAAGAGATTGGTCTTTTTGTAAGGTCACATAAACCGGTTTATCAGGCTTGGGTTGCGCTGGTGTTGCAGATGTAGGCAATTGCACCGGTATATCACTCGTTGCCAAAGGTGCAGCCACCATAAAAATTATTAGAAGAACAAGAATAACATCGATAAATGGTGTAACATTTATGTCGTGATTGACATCAAGCTCTTCATTATCGATATCGCCGAGTTTGGCAGCCATTAGATTTACTCCGCAGCAATCGATAAGTTAGGACGTGCAGTCGCTTGACGGCTAACCTTACGGAAATCAAGGTCACGACTAACAAGCCGTTCTATGCCCGAAGAAACGTCTACCAACTGTTGACGATAGCCTGTTATCAGTCGTGCAAACACATTGTAAATAATAACGGCAGGAACCGCGGCGACGAGACCAATCGCTGTTGCAAGCAAGGCTTCAGCAATACCAGGCGCGACAACAGCAAGATTTGTTGTTTGCGCTTGAGAGATACCAATAAAGGAGTTCATAATTCCCCACACGGTGCCGAATAGCCCAACAAATGGGCCAATTGCGCCTATTGTCGCAAGAGGACCAGTACCAAAAGCGATACGACGTCCAGCTGCCGAAACAATACGAGATAGAACTGAGTTCAAGCGTTCCTTTAACCCTTCATTTCCTGCTGCATCAATAGCAGATATTGATGCTTGCACCTCAATAACAGCAGCATCCACAAGAAGAGGTCCCGTACCTTTCTCGGTTTTCATAGCAAGTTCAAGTTCTGAAAGGCTTCCGGCTTGGTTTACGGCTCTTAAAGCTGCACGTGCTCGGCGCTTTGCAGTTGAAATCTCTATCATTTTCACGATAAAAATTGTCCATGTTGCAACAGACGCTAACGCCAATCCCATCATAACAGCTTTTACGACCCAATCAGCTGAAAGAAACATGCCAATTGGTGATAGGTCATGAGGTATTGATGCCATAACCTTTTCTGCTGCACTGGATGCTGTAGTGGCAGCTGTTGAAACAGTTTGAGCTGTTACCTCTGCGCCAGAATTGATTGCCTGTGCTGCAGCTTGTCCATCACCCTGAGGTGCATTTGCCTGAGCCAAGGCATATCGACCTGAGGTTGTCATTAAAACCAAACTGACTGCGAGTTTCTGGGAAAATCGTAACATTGCCCTGCCTTCCAAACTTTAATCAATTGGGTTTTATTAACAAATTTTAATATGATTAATCAAGTCATGTTTTATAACAAACTGCTTATTTTATACAAAATCAATGTTTTTACATTCATTCGACAAATATTGCTCGGAAATCATTAATATTTGTACCTGTGGGGCCAGTGACAAAAAGACTATCAATGCCATGAAAGGCCGCCCACGCATCATGTTTCATCAAAAAACTCATTGGGTCGTAGCCTTTAGCTTTCATAGCCATAAATGTGTTACCATCACAAAACGCACCAGCATTACTTTCACTACCATCAATACCGTCTGTGTCAGCAGCTAAAGCGCAAATATTTTCTTCTCCATTGATAGCGATCGCGAAAGACAACAAAAATTCGCTGTTGCGTCCACCTTTACCGCATAATTCTTTTATTGTGACTGTGGTTTCTCCTCCCGAAAGAATGACGACAGGTTTTTTAAAAGGTTCGTTCATATGAGATGTATGGCGAGCAATCGCTGCATGCATCATAGCTATGTCTTTTGCTTCCCCCTCGATACTATCAGATAAAATTACAGCATTAACGCCTTGAGAACGAGCATAACGAGCGGATGCTTCAAGCGATTGTGCTGCAGACGCAACGACATAAACCTCGTTATTTTTAAAGACTGGATCTTCTGGCAACGGCGCATTGGCAACAGAACTGTTCAGTATATTTATAATATTTGGTGGTAGGACGATATTATATTGGCGAATATAATCTAATGCGTGAAACCGAGTAGATTTATCTGGAACAGTAGGACCTGATGCCACCTGAGAAATTATATCACCCGGTATATCTGAAACAATAAAACTAATGACCCGGGCTGGAGCAGCCATTGCGGCTAAACGGCCACCTTTGATACGAGACAAGTGTTTCCTAATTGTATTCATGGCTCCTATAGGAGCACCGCTTTTTAATAAAGCCTCATTAAGCGAAATTTCGTCATACAATGTCAGTCCGTCAAGTGGTGCAGGCAATAACGCGGATCCGCCACCACAAATAAGAGCAATGACTAGATCGTCTTCTCTGAGATCTTTCAATAATTCCATCAACCGCAATGCACCTTTAAGTCCATTTTGATCTGGTATTGGATGCGATGCCTCAAAAACCTCTATTGATGTTGTTTTTACACCATACCCATATCGGGTCACAACGGCACCTTGTAACTCGCCATATCCGGCTTCATCCCAAAGGTGTTCAAGTGTCACTGCCATCTGAGCTACACCTTTACCCGCTCCTACAACGATAGTGCGACCTTTAGGACGAAGTGGAAGATATTGCCGCATTTTTGAAATAGGATCGGCGGCCTTAACAGCCTCATTAAAAAGTTGCAGTAAAAACTGACGTTTATCAAAGTTTATCAAATATATTCTCCTTAAAAGGATAACATAATTTTTTATTGCCATATCAGATTTATCATTTGACTTATCGCAACGCTGGAAAAAAAATTTTGTATTCCTATGTAAATATTAGGTCAAAGTAAAATAAAGCTTTGCACTTTTAAATATTTAGCAGGAGATAATTCAATGGCCAAGGAAACCCCAACAGCTACAGAAAAAGACCTAGAAGCACAAATTCAAGAATTAAAAAAAGAACTTTCAAGTGTAACAGACCAATTAAGCAATTTTAGTTCAGAAAAAATGGCGCAAGCTAAAGGACAAGCAGAGCAGCTTTACGCATCAGCCAAGGCTAATGGGGAAGAAGTGATTTCTCAAGCTAAAGAAAAATTCAATGACATGGGCAGTCAGATTAATGATTGCCTACGCGAAAAACCTGTCGCAAGTCTTGCTGTTGCAGCAGGCGTTGGTTTTCTTCTCGCCATGTTAATTCGGCGTTAAAAAATGCTGCGGCTTCTGGCGCCTCTCATTGGTGGTATAGCAAATGGCAGCGTCAAAACAGCTGTCAAGTCTACACGTGATCAGGCAATCTGTTATGCTATTGTTGGCATTGCTTTATTTTTCGCATTAGTTTTTCTATGCATCATTGCTTTTATAATGCTGACGTGGATAACGCCACCCGTTTGGGCTGCATCTATAATTTGCGGGTTCTGGTTTATTGTCGCTTTATTGGCTTTGCTCATTGGCAGATTAATTGCCAACAGACGACGTAGAGTCTACAAAAAGCAAATGAATGATGAACGCAGCAATTTGTTGGTAGCGTCAGCTGTCGCTGCTGTTCCTGCTATTCTCGGAAATAAAAAGATCTTAGGCTTAGCTTTACCACTGATAGGTATCGCTGCTTTGATACTTCGTAAAGCTGATCACAAAAAACAAGACTCCTAGAACCCCAGAAATAAGATAAAAAAGCCGGAATCAAAACCGGCTTTTTTATGATCCTAGTTTATTTAAATGAATAGCGTAAACCGACTTTAATATCATGAGATGTTAAATGATTAACATTGATAGGACTTTGGTTTTCTAGCGTCTTTCCTGATTTTGCATCTCCCAAATCAGAATAACTATACCCAACATCAAGAATAAGTTTTTGGGTAAGTTTAACTCCTACACCTGCATGGACCGACCAGGCAAAATCCCAATTCGTATTTGATGCAACATTATAATATTGTGTTGATGAATTCATTCGAAAATTGGAAACACGATTTGCCGAAGCACCAATACCTGCACCAATATAGGGTGTCACATTGCGTACAGTCATTAGATCAATATAAGCGTTTCCCATCATAACGAATGAAGAGACGTCACCTTGATATTTACGCTGCTCTAAGGCATTTGTTTGCCAGCCGGTTAACGTGTTTTTTGAGCGATATTCAACTGTTCCATCGAAGCGCAACAGATCATTCAAATGATATCCTAAGCCTATTCCACCCAAAAAAGCGTTATCAAGATTACTCTTGCTTTTCCAACGATATGAAGAAGTTATGTCTGCATCATCCGATGTTTTAAGCTTATCGAAATCTGCAATTGCCCCGCCCACATAAGCCTTAAGATAGGCTGTATTGTTTTGGGTTGTAACAGCAACCTCTGGCACTTTATCAAGGTCAATATCTGAAGCTATTGTTACATCAACAGATAGTAACAAGGCAATGATAGTAAGCCCTAAATGCGATTTCATAATAGCCTCATCAAAATTATAGCATCAATGCCATATGTCTTATGAGACCTTCTCTAATCGCTATTGGTTAAGACGTTCTTAACCATATTTTTTAACTATATATTTGCTACAAAAAAAGCAGCCAACTAATGGCTGCTCATTGCGCAATGTCTTTATTGTTTAAATGGCATCACGAACTTGAACGATCGAATCGACTATTTCATCAACAAGTTTCTCGATAAGACGTGGGTCATCACCTTCTGCCATGACTCGAATCAATGGCTCTGTTCCAGATGGTCTAATGACGAGCCGCCCTGTTTTACCTAATTGCTTCTCGGCGTTTTTGATCACATCTTTCACATGAGCATCTTCAAGTGGTTTTCCGCCGGATATACGAACATTTTTAAGCAATTGTGGCACAGGTTCAAAACGGTGGCACAATTCACTCATTGGTAATTGTGTTTCTTTTGCGCATCCTAGTATCTGTAGTGCAGACACCAGACCATCACCTGTTGTACCATAATCTGAAAGCACAATATGTCCTGATTGCTCACCACCTACATTAAATCCATGCTGACGCATATATTCAACGACATAACGGTCGCCCACCTTGGTTCTCGCCATAGTCAGTCCCTTTTTGGCAAGAAATCTTTCCAAGCCAAGATTTGACATGACTGTCGCAACAATTCCACCGCCGCGAAGACGCCCACTTTCATGCCATTGATCCGCAACAACAGCCATCAATTGGTCTCCATCGATAACCGTTCCTGTCTCGTCCACCATAACAACCCTGTCACCATCACCATCGAGTGCGATACCCGCATCAGCACGCACTTCATGAACCTTTCGCATGAGTGATACAGGATGCGTAGACCCACAATCTTCATTAATGTTAGTTCCACTTGGTGTATCATTGATTGTGATCACTTCTGCACCGAGTTCCCATAGGGCTAAAGGCGCCGCTTTATAGGCTGCTCCATTTGCGCAGTCGATAACAATGCGCATACCATCCAACCGAACATCACGAGGCAATGTTCTTTTAGCAAACTCAATATATCGATAGATATCGCCTTCAACACGTTTTGCTCGACCAACTTCGGACTGTCTCGCTAATTCTCCAGACATATCCGAATCAACCAATTTTTCTATTTTTTGTTCGATATCATCGGAGAGCTTAAATCCATCTGGTCCAAATAGCTTAATACCATTATCATAAAAGGGATTATGGGAAGCCGATATCATAACACCAACATCAGCACGCAATGACCGACAAAGCATTGCAACAGCCGGCGTAGGAATAGGCCCCAGAAGAAAAACTTCCATACCAGCCGCAGTAAAACCAGCAACCATTGCGTTTTCAATCATATATCCCGATAAGCGTGTATCTTTACCTATTACAACTCTTCCCCGTCTTCCTTGGTTACGAAAAAGAATACCAACAGCCATACCAACTTTCATTGCTATTTCCGCAGTCATAGGGAACGTATTGGCTTTTCCTCTGATTCCATCTGTCCCAAAATATTTTCGCACCATTTGTTTTCCCTTTTTAACAATGCCTTAGTTATATCCCAGCTGACGACAGACAGCATACCTAATTATTTGATGTTTAAACAAAAGATCAATTAATAAGACAACTCATTATAAATGTATTTGGTGAATGCGCATTTCAAAATACAAAGGTCAACCTTATTGTCACAAAAAAAGCGGCCTTGGTTAACAGGCCGCCTTATTTTTAATCTAAAAAAGAATACTAGGCACCCTTTTTAGAATCACCATCAGATTCATCATTTTCTGATTTCGTAATTTTTGTTGTCGATTTTTTAACTTTAGGTGATGCCTTGACCGTTTTTGTTTCAGACTTATCACCAGTATCTTCAACTTTTGTTATATCATTGTCAGTTTTGGCGACTTTCACATTATCAGCCAATTTTGACGATGTTCTCGTTTTGGAAGATGAACGACCGGTTTTTGGAACACTCGAAACATGAGGGGTAGCCGAATCGCTCCCCATATCTCTTGACGGTGCTTTACCGGCGATAACTTCCTGAATTTCAGCACCCGTTAAAGTCTCATATTCAAGGAGACCTTCGGCCAACGCCGTCCATTGTTTCTTTTTACTTGTGATAATCTGTTTGGCAGTCTTATAAGCCTCGTCTGTCAAACGACGGATTTCCGCATCAATAACACGTGCCGTCTCTTCAGATACTGGTTGTCCTTGTCCACCGCCTTGATAGGAATCTTCCTGATTTTCACCGTAAGTGACTTTACCCAATGCGTCGGAAAAGCCCCACCGTGTAACCATGGCACGAGCGAGTTTCGTTGCCTGCTCTATATCTGATGATGCACCGGCGGTGATGTTATCTTTACCGTATTTGAGCTCTTCGGCTACACGTCCACCCATCATAATTGCCAAACGTGAAATCATATAACGATAACTTATGGAATAACGATCACCCTCTGGCAATTGCATAACCATACCCAATGCACGTCCACGTGGAACAATAGTAGCCTTGTGCACTGGATCAGCAGCAGGCACATTGATAGCAATAATAGCATGCCCAGCCTCGTGGAAAGCCGTCAGTTCCTTTTCCTGTTGGGTCATGGCTGATGAACGGCGCTCTGCCCCCATCATAACTTTATCTTTTGCGTCCTCAAATTCTTGCATTGTAACTAGACGTTTGTCACGTCGTGCAGCCATCAACGCGGCTTCATTGACAAGATTCATCAAATCAGCACCAGAGAACCCTGGTGTGCCCCTTGCAACAACCTTAAGATCAACATTTGGAGCAAGCGGAACATTGCGGACATGTACTTTTAAGATCTGCTCACGGCCTGCAACATCGGGATTTGGCACAACAACCTGTCTGTCAAAGCGACCAGGACGCAAAAGTGCTGGGTCTAATACGTCTGGACGGTTTGTTGCTGCAATTAAAATAATGCTTTCATTCGGTTCAAAACCATCCATTTCAACCAACAGCTGGTTGAGCGTTTGCTCGCGTTCATCGTTACCACCACCAAAGCCAGCACCACGATGACGACCTACAGCATCTATTTCATCAATGAAAATGATACATGGTGCATTTTTTTTAGCCTGTTCAAACATATCACGAACACGGCTAGCACCAACACCAACAAACATTTCTACGAAGTCAGAACCAGATATAGTAAAGAATGGTACATTTGCTTCGCCGGCAACAGAACGTGCAAGCAGCGTTTTACCTGTTCCTGGAGGGCCAACAAGAAGCACACCACGAGGAATACGACCGCCAAGCCGTTGAAATTTTTGTGGTTCACGTAGAAATTCAACGATTTCTTGCAAATCTTGTTTAGCTTCGTCAACACCAGCAACATCTTGGAACGTTACACGCCCATGTGCTTCTGTGAGCAATTTGGCTTTTGATTTTCCAAACCCCATAGCCCCGCGTGAGCCACCCTGCATCTGGCGCATAAAAAATATCCATACACCAATAAGAATAACAACAGGCAAGAGAGAAAACAGTAGATTCATGAATGTGCTGTTGCCCGTGCTTTCGGGCTGCGCTTTAACATTCACATTCTTGCTTTCAAGACGTGCGACAAGACCTGGATCTTCAGGGGCATAAGATAATACTGTCTTATTATCCCCTGTAATACCGGTTAATCGTTGTCCCTGAATAGTAACAGTTTTTATATCATTGTTATCTATTCGCCTTAAAAAATCAGAATAGGATACTTCGCCTGTACCACCTTGTGGGCTGCTACCATTAAAAAGAGAGAATAAGGTAATCAGCAATAATGCGATGATCCCCCACACGATGAAGGAACGATAATTCGGATTCATATTAGGTCCATTCGATCAATTACGCTTGCTTAAACAAATTCAGCTGTAACATATGTGCTTGCTTTGCCCTTGCCAAGGCATCATGACAGATTTTCATCGTAATTCTGTTAGGTTTTTTCATTTTCGCTTTTATCGGTTGATAAAAAAGCTTCAAAAAATGGAGATAAGACATCAAAAAATGGATAGTCATCAGATGAAACCAACCAACCGAAAGGACGCATGAAACGACGACATGCAGTATTTTCTGCATAGATTAGTTTTCCGGTTAACGCAGGAATATCAACGCCTGATCTGCTGAAAATAGCCAAAGCTGTTTGTAATGAAAGAAAATGTATCTTTTTTTGATCAAGTCCTGCAGTTTCTGCCAGTGATTTAATATCACTAATTGAAGGAACTCCCACACGCACTGCATTTTCTGAATGATTGTCAATTCGGTAACGACCATCCCATATATTTGATAAATGAGGAGCAATCACGCTGCATGTTTGATTTCGTGCTTCACGCCAAAGCCTAATATTTTTGCCACTCTTTTCAATGACTGCACCTAATAAAGTAAAACGGTAAAGTGCAGCATGAGGCTTCAATAATTGTTCTTTAAGGTAATCAACCTGCTTATCGGTAGCTAGAGTTTGAGCCCCACCAATAATTGCAGCAAAGGCACCTATAGTGAAAGCATAATCAGGATGATTTATTAACTCCTTCGACGGTTCTTTCACTGTACAGAGCGCGTGTTGCATTGAGATATTGAGTTGTTGCACGAGTTGTGCAGCCGATTTTGATTGTGTGCGCCGTTGAAGTGCTGCCTGTTCAACTTTGTGTTCTATGACATCAATATCTTCATCTTTTAGTCGCTTCCGTATACGCACACGTTCATAATGCATATTCTCATTTGTTGGATCATCGATCCATTCTTGTCCAATTGAACGCAAATATTCGCGTAACTCTTCACGCTTCACTTTTAACAATGGACGAATTAGCTGTATTTTGCGCATCAATAGTGATTCGCGTGGCATACACGCCAAACCTCTGCGGCTGCCACGAGATAAACGCATTTCATATGTTTCTGCCTGATCATTTAACGTATGACCTGTCATAATAACAGTTGCGCCAATTCGTTCTGCTTGTGAAATCAACAATCCATAGCGCGCAATACGAGCTTCATGAGAAAGGGCTGTCTGTGGTTTAGAATCAGCCCAGCAAACAGTTTTATGATCAATTCCAAACTTATCACATAATGCAGAAACTTTTTCTGCTTCCGCTGCAGATTCCGGTCTTAGTTGATGATCAACCGTTACCACTAAAAGTTTAGGCGCATTTTCTAATTTACTCAGATAATCACGCAGTAAAAATAATAACGCCAATGAATCGCCGCCGCCAGAGACAGCAGCTATGACGACTTTACAATCAGAGAAGTCTGTTTTGTTAAAAAGTTCTTCAGAATTTACTGTTGACACTTGTTACGGCTTTGCTCGTCTTTTACTCGTTTCAGGACTGCAGGATCTACAGTTTTGTAGCGTTTTGTCACTTCCGCAAAAGTTGCGCAAGCCACTTTCTGCTCATCAAGGCGAGACATGCTCATTCCGAGCTTCAACAGGTTTTCTGGACCACGTGGTGAATCTTTATAATTACGCTGAACATCTATATAAACTTGAGCGGCTTCGCGATAACGCTTTTGTCCAAAAAGTGATTCTCCGAGCCAGAAAGTTGCGTCTGCAATCTGCGGATCTTTAGGATATCTTTCTTGGAATGCTCGGAAAATTGACTCTGCAGCACTATAATTACCAGATAAAATATCTTTATATCCAAGATTATAAAGCTCAGCAGAGGTTGCTGTTTTCGGAACTTCTGTGGGTGATACGTTTGAATTAGCTGAACCTTGCTCTGCGCCAGCATTAACAGAACCGTTCAACACATTTCCATTTTTATCGAAACTTATTGATCCTAAGTCTTTTGGTGCTTCTTTCTGATCAATTCCGTTTTTTACATTGTTCGATCCATTCCCCTCTTCTGCCACAGATGAAGGCATAGATGCTGCGCCTATACCTTTGGTTTCTGTATTTGTTTCAGAAGATGATGGAAATGACGAGGTTTGTTGTTTAGGTTGAGAAACTGGTTCAGATTGTGCAGATTGTTGTGAAGAATTACCGGCGGCGCCCTGCAATTGTCGTATTTGCTCCTGCATTTGCAGAACCATAAAGTTAAGCTCTTCTACTTTTCCGGTTAATTCACGCACCTGTTGTTGAAGGTCAGTCACACGGCTATCGGCACCCGCTGCAAGTTGAACCTTCTCTATCTTTACAGACTTATTGCTGTCGTGAGGAAATAAATTTCCTAAGAATCCAGAACCACCTTGATCTGTCGGTGCACTATGGGAAGGTATTGATATACCAACGCAAAGAGACGGCATCATAACGGCAGCAATCAAAGTGCGTTTTAAATAACGCATAGTAAAATGAGAGCGTATAGCAAGATGCATGACAGTATCCTTATATTGATGCTAAAATTCCGCCTTAACGACAGACTTCGGCAGAAATTTGTCACAAAAAAAACGGCCCATAAGGGCCGTTTTAAAAACTGGGAAGTCGATTACTGTGCGTTGTTAAGCACAGTCACAGCACGACGATTTTGGTTCCAACATTGCGGTGCATCGCAAACTGCAACAGGACGTTCCTTACCATAAGAAATAGTTCTCATACGGTTAGCTGCAACACCTTGAGATACAAGATAATCACGAGCAGCAACTGCACGACGTTGACCAAGCGCGATATTGTATTCGCGTGTACCACGTTCGTCAGCATGACCTTCAACCGTGATAGTATACTGTGAATAACGATTCAACCATTGTGCTTGACGAGCCAATGTTTGTTGAGCATCAGCACGAATACTTGATGAATCAAGATCAAAGAATACACGATCACCAACATTTACAGTGAAATCTTGTGGTGAACCAGGTTTTGCATTGTTAAGTCCCAACGCATTCGGGTCGTTCAGGCCGTGTTTATTCGAGCAGCCAGCGAGAGTTAGCGAAAGGACGAGTGCTATAGCAAGCGGATTGCGAGCAAGTTTCTGGATACGGCCCATGTGCCGAGACTCCTTAAAGTTAGCGTTTGATGGAGGTGCTTTTAATCCATTTTGATTAATAGGCTCTCAACACGCATAGTTAATTTTTCATTACCTATTACTTCTTTTGAAGAAATTATAAACTGCCGGTTGCTCGCTTATAATGGCGGAAAAACGGCAGAACTCATTCAAATTAAACCGAAATCCATTTGATGTCCAATAACTAAACGTATTCTAATAGCAAAAAAGCGGCAATAAAGCCGCTTTTTATATTTTTGTTGAAAGCATTTGTATATTTATTGTTTAAATATCCAATATCTTCTTACTTTCTAGATATTTAAAAATCAAAAAATGTACCAATGCAAAAACTAGTCAAGCAATGGTGACCATGCAGGATCAGAAGCACCATTTGGAGTTGGCAATTGACGTTCATTGCGACCGGTAATGTCAATTGTGTAGAGTTTAGGCGCCTGTCCCTGATTTTGCCGGAAAAACATAATAACACGACCATTTGGCGCCCAAGTTGGTCCTTCGTTATGGAAGCCTGATGTTAATAGACGTTCTCCTTGACCATCAGGTTTCATAACACCAATAGAAAACTGACCTTGTGATTGTTTGGTAAATGCAATGTAATCACCGCGTGGGGACCATACTGGTGTAGAATAGCTGCCATCACCGAATGAGATACGATGCTGATTGCTACCATCCGTGTTCATCACATAAATCTGTGGTTTACCACCACGGTCGGATTCAAAAACGATTTGCGTTCCATCCGGTGAAAATGATGCAGACGTATCGATTGCTGAGGTCGTTGTAAGGCGTGTTGTAGCGCGAGATCTTAAATCCATGGTATATAGATTTGCACTACCATTATCTTGCAGCAAACTCATGATAACTTTTTGCCCATCAGGTGAAAATCGCGGCGCAATTGTCATATTTGGGAAAGTTCCGACCAACTCGCGTTGACCCATTTCGATTTGCTGCAAATAAACTTTCGGAACATTATTCCCAGAGTACGCCATATAGGTAATTTCTTGCTTGCTGGGAGAAAAACGTGGCGTTAAAACCAACTCACGGCCATTGGATAGGTAGGTTAGATTTGCTCCATCTTGATCCATGATGGCGAGGCGTTTAACTCTTGCATTGGCAGGCCCTGTTTCATCAACAAAAACGATGCGCGTATCAAAATAACCTTTTTCACCAGTCATTTTTGTATAAATAGCGTCAGCAATGATGTGAGCTATACGCCGCCATGTTTGAGGTGTGGCATAAAATTGACGTCCCTCTAACTGTTTTCCGCCATATACATCCCACAGGCGAAATTCAACGCGTAAACGACCATCGCCCTCTTTCGTAACGCGTCCTGTAGCTAAACCTTGTGCTCCAATTTGTTGCCAATCATTAAAACGTGGCTGAACGTCAGGATTGGAAATACGTTCTAAAAAAGATGATTTGTCAATTGGCTTAAACAGACCTGAACGCTCTAGATCAGCTGTTACCACCGCAGAAATTTGTTGTCCCATCTGATCGCCAGAGAGAAAATCTGTCACAGCAATAGGGATAGGATTAAAGTCAGCTGATGTTACTGTACCCTTTAATTGGGCATAAGCACTCTGTCCAAATATCAATGATGCCATCATTGATATAAACACAAGTATATAAAGTCGTTTCTTGTTCTCAAACATAGGAAAAACCATTTTCTTTCCATCGCCTTCGGCAGTTTTTATTATAATTTTATTGTAACACTACAATAAAATTACTAACTCGAATTTTTTAGTTGTTAAACGGGTTAATTAGCAAGTCAAATCCCTGCCCCCATTTGTCGAATTGATCACGTGGCAAATCTTCATATGGTTGACAGGCATAAACTGCAGCCCGTGTCTGATTTATGAGAAGTTCCAATTTATTCGGATTACCGCTAACACCCGTAACGACCGGATCACCCACAACCATCCCCTGTTCATTAAGTTTAAACTTTGCTTCAGCAACAGGGTTTTCGCCAGCAACACCGCCACCAAGAGCGGCAAGTTTAAGGTTTTTGGTAATGCAACTCGTTGCAACGTTAACGAGTGTTTGTGTTACGTCTTGACCATTACCAATGTTCTTTTTGCCGCCAAAAGCAGCTGGCCCCGTTGAGCGTGCAGCACCTCCACCTGAAGTACGCGTTTTATCGATAAGCGCTTTTTGGTTCATTGCCAAAACGTCATCGATACTTTCTTCGCCTTTTGGCTTTGTTGCTGGTTTTGCTTCAGTAGGTTTTGGTTTGGCTGTCGGAAGCGGAGCCTTATCAGGAAGAGCCGGCAAAGGATCCTTTTTCGGCTGTTCAGCCGGTTCTGTTGCATCTGGATTTTCCGCCGGTTTAGGCTCAGCCTTATCCTCTTTTTTTGTTTCCTCTTGTTTTTTAGGCTCTTCTACTTTCGGCTTTTCTTCCGGTTTAGGAAGATCTTGTGGTTTTGTTTCCGGTGTTTTTGTTGGCGGAACAGGTATAGGATCAGCTTTAGGATCTCCAGACGGGACTGGTGTTGAATCAACCTCGCGATCTTTTTCTTTTGGTTTCAATGGAGCGTCAGTATCAACTTTGCCATCACCAACAATTTGTGCATCCGGCTTTTCCACTGGTTTTGTAGTTGGTTTCGGCGCAGCTTTCTCAGCTTTAGGTGCAGTTAAATCGCCTTTTTGAATAGATGTTTCATCGGCAATAGGCGCCAAAGATACTGGCAAAGCCTCAGTTAGCTCAGCATCGAATTTGGTCGGCGAGGAAAGACTGATCAATCCCCACGTTAAGACCAAAGCATGTGCTGCTATTGATGTTGCCAGACCTACTTTCATAACACAGTCTATCGCCGTTACTGTTGTGGCAGACTTGCCAATGCAACATTGGTAAAGCCTGCTTTTTGTATTGTTGCCAAAAGATCTAGAATTTTTTGATATTCTACAGTCTTTGCACCCCGTACAAAAATACGTTGTTTCGATGCATCGCCACCCGTGTCTGTTACAGCTTTTAGTTTTGCTATAACTTCATCAGCACTATTGTAATACTCTTCATTAACAGCCAATCGCCCTTGATCGTCAATTGAAACTGTTAACGGTTTTGTATCTGTATTGACTGGGCCTGCCTGTGTCTTCGGCAAATCGAGCGGCACACCATTAACAAGCAACGGAGCTGAAACCATAAATATGATAAGCAGCACAAGCATCACGTCAACAAATGGTGTTACGTTAATATCACTCATCAAACCACGACGTGAACCTCCTGAACGACGTCCTCGACGCCTCGATGAACCACCTGAGCCCAAAGCCATACCCATCGCAGGTCTCCTTAGAGTGACTGTCTTTGTGTCAGCTTTTCATCGATCTGACGTGAAAGAATAGCTGAAAATTCGTCAGCAAAACCTTCCATACGTGCTGTTATTTTACCAGCATCACCTGAAAGTTTGTTAAATGCTATAACTGCTGGAATAGCTGCAAGAAGGCCTATTGATGTGGCAAGCAATGCCTCTGCGATACCTGGTGCTACAACAGCAAGCGACGTGTTTTTGGAAGCGGCAATTGATTGGAAAGAACTCATAATACCAACAACTGTTCCAAATAGACCGATAAACGGACCAGCAGATCCAACAGTTGCCAAAAAGCCCAAACGAGCTTCCATTCGCTCACTTTCACGCGCCAGTGCCACATCCATAGCTTTATCTATTCTACTTTGTAGCCCCAATGGGGATCTAGCACCTTTTTCAAGCGATTTTTTCCATTCACGCATAGCGGCGATAAAAATAGCCCCCATTCCATATACGCGACGATCATTTAAAGTGCGGTAGAGTTCTTCCAAAGACTGTCCTGACCAGAACACTTGCTCGAAACGGTTCATAGCATGTCTGATTCTTGCGTATGAAATTAACTTATCGATGATAATGGCCCAACTCCATACAGAGGCCAACAACAAGCCAATCATAACCGCTTTTACCACCCAATTAGCCTGCATAAACAGGCTCCAGATTCCTACTGACGCTACTTCCGGCATAGTTTATTCATCCCTGAATCCAAACGCCCGGTAGCTAACCGGGCGGTCTTATGCGAAACTTTATTCAATATAAAACACTTAAAGCCACGCTGATGAAGTTACAAAGCTTCTATCTTTACAATAACTTTATGACATTTAAATTTGGTGAAACAAAGGCTAGAACTTGAATCCTGATGCTTTTGATTCCCTATGATCTTTAGAGTTCCATAGTTAATTTTTAGTAATCATTGAAAAATTCTTTATAAAAACATTAACAAAACAAGCTTTGGCTTATTAATATCGCAAAATTCTAAAACAGTAAGTTTTGTTCAAAATCATTTTTAAATTTGTTTCATTTAGTTTTTAACAAATGAAAAGTAGCTGGCGTTTTATTTCTCTATTCAGAAACATTATGCCATTTTTTTATAAAACTTGCCGGAAAACGCCTTGGACGTCCTTCATTGTTTATTAACGCAGCTTCAACATTTGCTGAGATAAGCAATTTTACATCACATTGAATAGTTTGCTTCATTAAAATGCGTGCACCACCAATTTTTTCGATCTGTGTATCAATAAATAGGATATCATCAATATGAGCGGGCTTGAGAAACTCAATCTGCATTTTACGCACAACCCAAGCTAATTTTTCGCCGCTTAATCCAGAAGCTAACTCTGCGTGATGGATGCCACTAACTCGTAAAAATTCGGTTCTTCCACGTTCTAAAAACTCTAAATATCGCCCGTGATAAACAACGCCAGAAAAGTCTGTATCCGCAAAATATACACGAGCAATCAAACGGTGAACACCATTATCAATCTCACCACAAAACGGCACTTTATCAATCATCTTGCTCTCCAAAAAGACCAAACTGTTGATCTACTTTTGTTTGTGGTGGTGTTAACCCCATATGACTCCATGCTTTAGCCGTCATCACACGCCCACGCGGTGTCCTTTGTATGAAACCTTGTTGGATGAGATAGGGTTCAATAATATCTTCAATCGCATCGCGTGGTTCAGAAAGACCTGCTGCTATAGTCTCGATACCAACAGGTCCACCTCCAAAATTTTCGGCTATCATACCGAGATATCTTCTATCCAGTTGATCTAATCCTAGATTATCAACCTCAAGCCGAGATAACGCCTCATCTGCAATTTTTCTATCTATCGTATCAGTGCCTGCAACTGATGCAAAATCTCTCACTCTACGTAATAAACGTCCAGCAATACGTGGTGTGCCTCTCGCACGTCTGGCTATTTCACGAGCTCCATCTGGTGCAATTGGCATATGAAGTATATGCGCACCACGACGAATGATATATTCAAGTTCTTCAACGGTATAAAAATTAAGGCGGACTGGAATACCAAATCTATCACGTAAAGGTGTTGTTAAAAGGCCAAGCCTTGTTGTTGCAGCCACAAGAGTAAATTTTGCCAAATCTATCTTAACTGATCGGGCAGCAGGCCCTTCTCCAATAATCAAATCGAGTTGGAAATCTTCCATTGCGGGATAAAGAATTTCTTCAACAGCAGGACTTAATCGATGAATTTCATCAATAAAAAGAACATCGCGTTCTTCGAGATTTGTTAGTAATGCTGCAAGATCGCCTGCTTTAGCTATTACTGGTCCTGATGTTGAATGAAAATTTACACCAAGTTCCTTTGCCATGATTTGGGCTAGTGTCGTTTTACCCAATCCCGGTGGTCCAACAAACAGAACATGATCCAAAGCTTCATTGCGATTTTTTGCAGCTTCAATAAAAACTTTTAAATTCGCACGAACTGCCTCTTGTCCTACAAAGTCATCGAGACGTTGTGGGCGCAACGACGTTTCAATATCTTCAACACGTTTTTCCGCTGATAGAAGGCGTATTTTTTCATCCATAGCGCCAAATTACCTTGAAAGTTCTTTTAAGCCAAATCGAATAAGTGTTGCAGAATTTGCATCATTACCGGCCAAGCGCAACGCTGCGGCCACTGCATTTGCTGCATGATCACGCGAATAACCCAAATTTGATAATGCCGAAATTGCATCAGTAATCGCCTGAGAAGCAAGTCCATCACCCAGCTCTTGTTTGAACTGGATTGTACTATCGGTAGAAACACCTGATGCAGGTGCTTTGTTTTTCAATTCTGTGACAATACGCTCAGCAACTTTTTTGCCAATACCTGGAGCACGACTGATCATAGCAACATCACGCAGTGCAATTGCGTTTGCTAATTCCGATGGTGACAAAGTACCTAATAATGCCAATGCAACTTTAGCACCAACGCCCTGAACATTCTGTAAAAGCCGAAACCACTCTTGCTCAATTTTCGTGGTAAAACCAAAGAACTTTATAGCATCATCGCGAACTTGAGTTTCAATATGAAGGACAATGCCTTCACCTACTGCTGGTAAAGAGCCTAGAACGCGCAGTGAAGCAAATACAACGTACCCAACCCCATTGACATCAATGATCATATGATCATCATCAATCTCGTCAATTATACCTTTTAATTTTCCAATCATGCCAAAGCCTTTAAACGAAGAGAAAGACTATTTCGGTTATGTGCATGGCAAATAGCAATAGCCAACGCATCAGCTGCATCACTTGTATCAAAACTTGCACGCGGCATTAATACTTTTACCATCATATGAATTTGTTGCTTTTCCCCATGACCAACACCAATAACCGCTTTTTTGATCGAGTTTGGCGCATACTCAGCAACAGGTAGACCTGCTTGGGCTGGTGCCAACAAAGCAATTCCACGTGCTTGACCGAGCTTCAAGGTTGCCGTGGCATCCTTATTGACAAATGTCTGTTCAACTGCAGCTTCAGCCGGCATAAATTGATGGAGTACCCCACAAAGTCCGTCATAGAGTTGTGAAAGTCTTGATGCCAGATCACATTTATCATTAGATCGAACCGTGCCGGCAGCAATAAATTTCAAATTATTGCCTAATGTCTCGATGACACCCCAACCGGTGTGTCTCAAACCTGGGTCTATCCCTATTATACGAATCGCTTCTGCCATGGGTTGAGCATAAAGGTTTTCAGTATCACTGAATAGCAAAATGTGAACAAAAGAGAAACAAAATAAATATTAAGTTAATCGTTCGAAAAAGCGGCCTTTAACCGCTCCATTTGTTCACTCACTGAATTTTTGTTATTATCGTCAGAAAATGAAGCTTTTTCGATGTCTCGATCCATATGGCGAACACGTTCTTCCAAACGCAAAGACAAACCTACTAATTGGCGAAATGCATCTGGTAGTTCATTCCAGTGAGCGTTATGTTCACCAAGGGATGGCGTACTCAAGCATACTTTGGCTTTTTCTTGATTAATCTGTTCATGAGACATTTCTTTGTCTCGTGCAGCGCGGAAGAGTAGCAACCATGATGCAACTTGCATTAATCGGGTACTCATTCTCATAGCTTCGCTGGCGTAAAGGGATGACGCTTCTCCTGAAAGTTTGCGTGAAGCAATCTTTCCATCACCATCGATATAAGAAGCTGTCTCTTCTATTAATGTCATTCCCTCGTCATAAAGACGTGTAAAAACATTATCGAAGGCTTCATGCTCAAACATGACGATTGTGTTATCACTATAAAACCCTTGCGGATTCACCCGTTTTACTCCAACTCGCTTTATTTACGAAACAAACGATTACCGGTCACTCAAGGTTCCCGATAACCGTTTGTATCTCGCAGATAGTAAATTGCATAATCAAATAGGGTTGCGCAATATAATCCTAAGTCCAAGGTTAACGTTGCAAAAGAATACTGTTTTGAATGATTATGCTTTTTGTAAGCCCCCATCAGCAACACGAGCTTTAAGCTTCCGAGGTGCATGTACTGCTTCATAACTTTTATTTTCTAGTGTTGCTGGTGTAGCAACAGGTTTAGAAGCAATTTTCACCCATTCAAAATAGTAGGCAACGGCAAATTGGATAACGATGCCAGTAGTCATCAATAACGTATCATAATAAAGACCACCCGCATTCACTGCTTTCAAAACCTGTCCCACCATTGCAAGCAAAGTACCAGTGATAAAAACAGGTAAGCTATGTTTTCCCAGAATGGCAAGTGGATGCATAAGGGAGAGATGTGCCAAGCGATTTATTTGCGGTATCATCACGACAACATATGCCAAAGCCAAAATATGCAGCAAACGGGGCAAGGATAAAAAAGTCTTATTAAAACCTGTTAACGTGGTTGGTAGTCCCATCGTCGGGTCAATCCACCAAAGATTGAAACGCACCCAGAATAAGGAAACAACGAGATAGCCAATCGCGAAAACCAACAACAATGGGTGGGAAGGCAATTTGCCGCCCTTTTTGACATGAATTGTCGCAACAATTCCAATAACAAAAAGTAATTGCCATGAAAGTGGGTTAAGAAACCACACACCTTCTGTCGGATAATTATGAGGTGCTAATCCGTAATATCCTGCAACGATATAAAGCACAACGGATATCACCAACAAAGTTTTCATCGATTTATTTGCAAGGTATAGCATGGCTGGCGCCCCAATCATCAATACCAAATAAAGCGAGAGGATATTATTGTAGCCAAGCTGATGCCCAAGGGTTACCAAACCTAATATTGATTGGGCAGGATCTTTTAATAAAGGTGGAATATTATTAACGCGCAAAAACTCTGGATGATGGAGAAATGTTGCCGCAGCGATAAAAATTGCCAAACTAATAAGAGTAGTCAATATATGCGCAGAATATAACGTTACAGAACGCCGCAAAAGCTTTAACGAGATAGCTAAACGATTCTCTCCAATAAATTTACTTCCATAAGCCAGCCCAACAGCAATACCTGATATAAGAACAAATGCTTCCGCAGAATCAGAAAAACCGAAATGTTTATGAGTAAACCACTCATAAATTGTCCCAGGAATATGGTTTATAAAAATTGTTAGCAATGCTAGAGCGCGGAAAACATCAATACGGGTATCCCGTTTGGACATCATCATTTGGTTCATGTTTCACCAGCCCTCATTCGGCGTATGCAATTCGTTAATAAATTCTTTCTTTGTCTATTAGTCTTATCTATATCAAAAATGGAGTCGAAATTGCATTTAGTGGCGATCACATTTTTTTCCACACTGAAATCATTGTAAGAAATGGTTAGGACTGGCATGATAATTTGCCCTAATTCGTCCTTTTTGTATACGTAAGATTGAAGCATGAATGAACAAATAAACCGTATTAAACCAAAACTGATTATGACGCTCGATACGCGCCGTGTAATAGATAAAAATCAGCTAGTTGATGCACTAATTCTTGGTCATTTTGCCAGTATCATTATGTATGATTCGGAAAATGATGAAGCCAATTTGCAGAAAGTTTCTGAACTTCTAATCGAACCCATTCAATCCAACGGTATTGCTTTTCTGATTGCAAATGACAGTCGTATCGCTGGTCGCATTCAAGCTGATGGTATTCATCTTGAAGGAAAAGTTGAAGATTTACAAACAGCGCTTAGGAAGCGTCGTGATTCGATGATTGTTGGTTATGGTAATCTTCGTGATAAACATAGTGCAATGGTTAGTGGTGAATTTGAACCTGATTATCTAATGTTTGGAAAGTTGGGAGCAGATAAAAAGCCAGAACCACACCCACGTAATATATTACTCGGCACTTGGTGGGCCGAAGTGATGGAAATCCCTGCGATAGTTCAAGCCGGTGCTAGCGTAGAAACTTTTAAACAAACGTTGGATACTGGTGCTGATTTTATTTCTGTTGAAGATGTTCTTTTCAATTCGTCGACGCCTATAGAGATCACCAATCAGCTCATTAATATCATAGATGAAAATGATAGTATTGAGATGGAGCGACATGAATGAAAGTCATTGCAAGTATCGCCTTATCTTTTTCACTGTTTATTCCGTTATCAACTTATGCTGCAAATGATGCTTCCCAAAAAGCTTCTGAAAGAAGTTCCAAACCAACAACAACACAACAAGATGGCAAGAATGACTTCCTAAAGCCTGGCGATTATGACAGCGCATATGATAATTATAACGCTGGTAATTACATGACGGCATTTCTTGAGGCTTTAAAAAGAGCTGAAAGTGGTGATCCTACAGCACAAACTTTGCTTGGGCGTATGTATACAGAGGGTTATGCCGTAACACTTGATGGTGCGAGAGCTGCATTATGGTTTGGACGCGCAGCAAAACAAGGTGACCCACAAGCCGAGTTACGGTACGGCCTTATGGTTTTTAATGGCAACTATGTCAAAAAAGATCAAGCGGAAGGTGAAGAGTATGTGAGGAAAGCCATGGAGGCCAAAGTGCCCGAGGCATTCTTTTACTATGGTCAACTTGTTATGAACAAAACACGCGGCGATGACGCTTTGGAAATTGGATTGGCCTATTTCTTAAAAGGTGCAGCGTTGGGGGATCCGGATGCTGCATTTGCTGCTAGCCAAATATTAGCACATGGGACACCAAAACGTCCCAAAGATGATAATAGTGCGAGAAAATTATTAGAAGCAGCGTCGGCAAAAGACCATGTACCAGCGCAAATTATGCTTGCTAAATGGATGATAGAAGGACGAGGTGGACCTCGGGATTATCAAGGAGCATTCAACCTTTTACGGTTTGATGCCAGTAAAATGATAGCTCCAGCACAGATTAATTTAGCAAGACTTTATCGGGATGGAATCGGAACGGATGGCGATACGGTGATGGCCGCGGCATGGTATATGGTTGCAAAACAAGCAAACATGGAAGCTCCAGATCTAGAATCGATGTTGGAAGGCATGTCTGACGAACAATTAGACGAGGCACGTAAAAAGGCTGCTCAACTCATACCAACACTTTAAATTTTACGTATCCCCTTGCTTCTGGACGATTTTTATGGTCTTGAAACGCTAATGCAGGACGTCCTGCCGATGTCCTTATCCAGAAATAATCAAATATTGGATCAGAAATATGAAGATTAATGGTAATGAAATCCGCCCGGGTAATGTTATCGAACACAACGGTAGCCTTTGGGTAGCTGTTAAATGCAATGCTGTTAAGCCTGGAAAAGGTGGCGCCTTCAATCAGGTTGAACTGAAAAACCTTCTTGATGGCACTAAACTTAACGAACGCTTCCGTGCAGCCGAAACAGTTGAAAAAGTCAGACTTGAACAAAAGGATTATACGTTCCTATATGAACAAGGTGACACACTGGTTTTCATGGATTCAGAAACGTTTGCACAACTCGAGCTGCAAAAAGATTTTGTTGGTGAACGTGCTGCTTTTCTACAAGATGGCATGACTGTAACAGTTGAACTTTATGAAGAAAAGCCAATTGGTATAGATCTACCGGATCAGGTAACTCTAACAATAACTGAAGCCGATCCAGTTGTTAAAGGACAAACAGCAGCATCCTCATATAAACCTGCTGTTTTAGAAAATGGTATCCGCATACTCGTTCCGCCATTTATTTCTTCAGGTGAACGGGTTGTGGTTGACACAAATGAACTCATTTATCTGCGTCGTGCAGATTAAAAGGTTAAATTAATGGCGCGTTCTGCGATAATGAATGTCATGGTGCAAGCGGCTATGAAAGCTGGCCGCTCCCTTGCCCGTGACTATGGCGAAGTACAAAATCTGCAAGTTTCTTTGAAGGGTCCTGCTGACTATGTCAGCCAGGCTGATCGTAAAGCCGAAGATATTGTCAAGAATGAACTGATGAAAGCTCGCCCTGATTACGGCTTTCTCATGGAAGAATCTGGCGAGATTATCGGTAGCGATGCTCAACACCGTTTTATTGTCGACCCACTTGATGGAACAACCAATTTTCTCCATGGAATACCTTTTTTTGGTGTTTCCATTGCAATGGAGAGACAAGGACAAATCGTTGCAGGCGTGATCTATAACCCCGCCCTTGATGAATTGTTCACGGCTGAACGTGGCGGCGGTGTATTTCTAAACGACCGACGCATGCGCGTAGCCAACCGACGCAAGCTTGAAGATTGTGTAATCGGTACAGGTATACCACATCTAGGGCGTGGGCATCATGGACAATACCTTGTTGAATTACGCAATGTAATGGCTGAAGTCGCAGGCATTAGACGCATGGGAGCAGCTGCTATAGACCTCGCTTATGTTGCCGCTGGCCGTCTCGATGGTTTCTGGGAAGATAATCTACAACCTTGGGATATGGCCGCTGGGCTATTAATGGTGCGTGAAGCCGGCGGTTTTGTTTCTGATAAAGACGGTGGGCAGGATATTTTCGCAAAGAAAAATATCATAGCAGGTAATGAGTTTGTTCACGGCGCATTGATGAAAACGGTTAAAAAACCCATTTAAGGCAAATTGACCTCTTCAATATTAGTCACGAACAATGAATATGAAAGCTTTCCGGATTAATCATTCGGAAAGCTTAATACATTGTAACTAAATATCCCCACCTGCCATTTGCTGTTCCTTCCTTAATCTATATCGCGCAACCATTGACCGAATAGGATCAGGAACGATAAAGCTAGGATGGCTATTTTCTTTAATAAAACGAATATTTTCATTATCATCACCGCAGATACAGTCTGCAGCGTAATATCCGAGATAAGTTCCCTTAGCGAGACCAACACCATTACAACCGTTCAATATAAGAATATTGTCAGCTGGTTGTTTAAAAACAGAATGCTGATTAAGAGTAACAGCAATCATTCCACCCCAAGTATAATCAAATTCAATATGAGAAAGCTGCGGAAACCGGTTTTCAAAAGACTTCCGGTGTTGATTGAATGCTAATTTCAAATCCATTTCGTTTGTTGTCAATGACGGAGCAAAACGCAATATATTGCGAACAAATATCCGTTTATCCAACGTATAACGCACCGTAGTACCTGCAGGATGAGCCGATGTGATTCCCCAAGGGACGACATCAGAAAAATATTGTTGTACCTCTTTCTCACTCAACGGCTTAGTGAGGCTGGCATATGTATAAACAGGCGCCAAACGATTTTTCAAATATCCAAATTCACTATTAAATATATTGCCTGCCTGAATGACAAATTTAGCTTTTATAACGCCGTTGGAAGTTTTGATTGTATGTTTAGAGCTATAATTGATCTCTGTGACTGCACTATTTTCATAGAGCGAAACAGATGGAGGAAGAGCTTTCGCAATTCCGCGTATCAAAGCAGCGGGATTAACTAAGATATTGCCCTTCGTATAAATAGCTCGTTGGTAATAAGACGTTCCTAGTCTTTTATTTAACGTCTCTCCACAAATATCCTCATATTCAAACCCATCTGCAGTGAGTTGTTTTACAAAATGATCAAGCCCCTTGAGATTTTTCGTTTCATGCGCTGCCATATATTTGCCAGCATTTTGCCAATCACATGATATGCTAAATCTATCTTTAAAGTCTGACAAATGTTGAATAGCAAAATTGTTTAATTTGAATAATTTTTGATCATGCTCTGGTTCGGTTTTACCACCATCAACATTATGTGGTACATCGATAATAAAACCAGCGTTACGACCAGATGTGCCTTGGCCAACCTTTAAAGCATCTAATATTGCAATTGTTACGTCTGGTAGGCGTTCAGCTAATCTATGCGCCAAGGATAACCCTATAAATCCGGCGCCAATGATTAGGAAATCAAATTCTTTTTCGCCAATTAGTGGATCACCAAGTTTGGCATTGTGATCCGGTGCCGTTTTATACCACCCAGATGCGCCGTCTATACGCGGCACTTGATGTATACGAGCCATTTTAAATTTATCCATTTAAATGTTTAATTCGAAAACTGCAATTTAGCGAGACGCGCATATAATCCATCTCGTGCCACAAGTTCATCATGTGTCCCTTCTTCTGCTATCATCCCTTTATCCAGAACAATGATGCGATCAGCCTTCAAAACTGTTGCCAATCTATGTGCAATAACCAACGTTGTACGATTTTCCATCAAACGTTCGAGTGCTTTTTGAACCAGCATTTCACTTTCCGCATCAAGTGCAGATGTTGCTTCGTCAAGAAGCAAGAGAGGTGCATCGCGTAAAATTGCCCGTGCGATAGCGACACGCTGTTTCTGCCCACCAGATAGTGTTACACCACGTTCACCAACTTGAGTATCAAAGCCATCTTTTAAAGCATGAATGAAATCCAATGCATGAGCTGCCTGCGCGGCTGCTTCAATTTTGGCATCGTCAACATTCGTATTTCCAAAAGCAATATTATCTCGTAACGAGCCATCAAAAATAGCTACATCTTGAGGCACATACGCTATACGAGAACGCAATTCATGGAGATCAACCTGTGAAACTGGAACATCATCAAAACAGATTGTTCCTTTTTGAGGATCATAAAACCGCAATAAAAGAGAAAATATTGTGCTTTTACCAGCGCCCGATGGCCCTACAAACGCGACTGTCTCTCCAGGATTTACAGTAAAACTTAGATCATGCAAGACTGGTTGTGACAGACGTGTAGGGTATGCGAAATCAATGTGATTAAAAGCAACAGCTCCTTTTGCTGGAATTGGCATATTCTTAGGTAAAGCAGGAACACTAATGGTTGTTTTTTCCAAGAGAAGTTCTGCCAACCTTTCAGCTGCACCAGCAGCCTGCGCTAATTCTGCACCAACTTCAGATAGTTGGCCAAAAGCGCTTGCACCAAAAACAGCGTAAAGAACAAATTGTCCTAATGTACCTGCTGTCATGGTTTTATCTAAAACATCGTTGGAACCAATCCACAAAACAGCAACAACACTACCGAAAACAAGAAATATCGCAAAAGCTGTCAATCCTGCACGCGATAAAATAGATCCTCTGGCAGATTGAAACGCACGTTCTATTAAAAAAGAGAATCGATCATTAACAATTTTCTCAGCCGTAAACGCTTGTATTGTACGAATTGCCCCAACCTGTTCAGAAGCTAATGCTGTTGCATCAGCAAGACGATCCTGGGCTTGTCGGGTACGTGCACGGACCTTACGACCAAATACAATAAGCGGTATAACAACAATAGGGATAGCGACAAGAACCATTGCCGATAGCTTCGGGCTGGTAAATATCATCATAATGACAGCACCGACAGCCATTATGATATTACGCAAAGCAACAGACGCAGTCGCACCAACAGCTGATTTAACCTGCGTTGTATCAGCAGATAAGCGTGAAATAATTTCACCTGACCGTGATTTATCAAAAAACTCTGGCGATAAACTAATAATATGAGCAAATACATCACGTCGAAGATCTGCAACAACATGCTCGCCAAGAGTAATCACTGAATAATAACGCCCTGCCGAAGCAACCGCTAAAATTCCCGCGAGAAGAAATAATACACCAAAATAGGAATTGATCATTGCGCCATCACTGGCGGTAAAACCATGATCAAGCATACGGCGAATAGCAATAGGTAGTGCCAACATCACCAGAGCAGCAACAATGAGTGATATAGCCGCTGCTAACGCCAATTTTTTATACCGAAATATATATGGTTGTAACGCTGATAAAGGACGTAAATTGCGTTTCGGCTGTTCAGATGGCATTTTTCTGACATTTTCCGTACCGCTATGCTTATCCATATTCGATTGTACCCTTGTACTATTGTTCATGCTGATGTATAGGCAAAACCAGATTTTTGTCGAATTCCGGCTAATACCGGGCTTTGTTTATCAAATAGATGAACGGATCGCATCATGAAAATGCATCAAACAGCCGTTCGTTACAGTTAAAAGCAGGAAGTTTGCGTTATGAAAGCTGATATTCATCCAGATTACCACACTATTAAGGTTGTGATGACAGATGGTACCGAATACTTTACCCGTTCAACATGGGGTAAAGAAGGTGATACAATGAATCTTGATATCGATCCAACGACACATCCAGCATGGACTGGTGGATCTCAGACTCTTGTTGACCGTGGTGGTCGCGTATCCAAATTCAAAAACCGCTTTGGTAATCTCGGCTTATAAGATTATTCAAAATTTAGTTTAAAACCCGCCTTTAGGCGGGTTTTTTATTATCATCTATCAAGGATTATGATTTAAGATGCTTAATTAAGCAGTTCATGGTGCTGAATATCTATAAAAGTTAGCTTCAGTCTTTTATATCCTTTGATTAAAACAAAAAATGAATGGCAATAAAAAAGCCGGTTCCATAAGAACCGGCTTTAAATACTGAAATTACCCAAAAGATATCAAATCTATTCGTCTGATAGCTTTGCTAGAACTTCATCGCTTACTTCCAAGTTTGCGTAAACGTTCTGTACATCATCATCGTCTTCAAGCGTTGAAATCAACCGCAAAACAGATTCTGCTTTTTCCTGATCAACCGGTGTACCAGTCGTCGGCTTCCAAACAGTTTTAACTGATTCGGCCTCACCCAAAGATGCTTCCAATGCCTTTGAAACTTCACCAATATTTTCAAAAGCACAGATAATGACATGTTCTTCATCATCAGATTGAACATCATCAGCACCAGCTTCAATAGCTGCTTCCATTACCTTGTCAGCATCACCAACTTCTAACTTGTAGACAATTTCACCAACGCGGTTGAACATAAAGCCTACAGAACCGGTTTCACCTAAAGCACCACCAGATTTTGTAAATGCAGCACGAACATTTGAAGCCGTACGATTTCTATTATCGGTTAAAGCCTCAACAATAACGGCTACACCTGCTGGGCCGTAGCCTTCATAACGTACTTCTTCATAGTTCTCAGAATCTCCACCTGAAGCTTTTTTGATAGCCCGCTCGATATTATCTTTAGGCATAGACTGGGCTCTAGCATTTTGAACAGCCAATCTTAAACGTGGATTCATTGCAGGATCAGGTGTTCCTTGCTTGGCAGCAACAGTAATTTCGCGAGCAAGTTTAGAAAACATCTTTGAACGGACGGCATCTTGACGACCTTTACGATGCATAATGTTCTTAAATTGTGAATGGCCTGCCATGGCTCACCTTTCGAGGTTGTTCGATAACGGCAACGCATACCTGCATACCCTTATCGGAAAGCATTTCAAAAAAATCAGAATGAACGTCTTATACGGAAAACTGGCTAAAAGGTAAAGAGATGCGCTAAAACTCACCAAAAATCTGGCGTAATTTCTTGCAACAATGGGCCAAGACGTAAGGGCGATACCTTTTCAGCCAAACCCGTTCGATCAGAAATCTCGACCGCTAATCCGCATATTGTCGCTGGCCCATGGGCTGGTTCATATCGCCCACGTGGTACCTTTGTCACAAAACGATTGAGTGGTTCTTCCTTATCCATTCCAAGTGACGAATCATAATCACCGCACATACCAGCATCAGACATGTAGGCGGTGCCATTATTAAGAATGTGAGCATCTGCCGTAGGTACATGGGTATGCGTTCCCACCACAACACTGGCACGACCATCCAAGAAATGGCCAAAACATTGTTTTTCACTTGTTGCTTCGGCATGAAAATCGAAAATTATAGCGTCAGCTTGTTCGCCCAAAGGACAATCTCCAACAATTTTCTCGGCTGCCTCGAATGGATCATCAAGATCGGGATGCATAAAAACACGCCCCATAACATTTGCAACAAGTACGCGTGCACCATTTTTAGCGATATATATTCCTGAGCCTTTACCTGCCGTTCCACGAGGGAAATTAGCTGGTCTTAAAAACCGATCAGAATGATTTGCATAGTTGAGCGTTTCCTTTTGATCAAAAGCATGGTTCCCTGTTGTAACAACGTCTGCACCAGCATCTAATATTTCGTTATAAATCCGCTCAGTAATACCAAAACCAGATGCTGCATTTTCACCATTGATGACCACAAAATCTAAACGCAAATCTTCTATCAGACCCGGTAGCTTATTATAAACTGCCGTGCGTCCAGTTTTACCAACAATATCGCCTAAAAACAAAAATCTCATATTTCGTTCTAATCATATTTTTAAAAATTCCGCAAACCACTTTCCGTTAATATCATAGCTAAAGGTTGATCGTGTGGTTCTGCTGGTATTGATTGAACTTGTTGACAGTCAAAGCCAAGACCTATTAAGTCAGGTTTGTTACCACGAGCAATCATTTTATGTATTGCCCTGTCATAATATCCAGCTCCATAACCAATCCTATTGCCGCAATTGTCAAAAGCAACTAGCGGTACCAATAAAGCTGATGGCTCAACTACAGAACAATGAGCAGATGGGCCACGCGTTCCAAATCCCATCTCTATGAGATCCGCTTCATCATTAAATGTGCGAAAAATCATCTCTTCTTTATCAATTATCGCGGGTAAGGCCAATGAATAGCCTTTATTTCTCAATGCATTCATGAGTGGCCGCGGATCAATTTCAGAGCGAATCGGCCAAAATCCTGCGATTATATTTCCTGAAATTTGCGCTATTAAAACATCAATATAGTCTATTATTTTTTGGGCAATGATCGATCGGACTGCCGGTGTAAGACTGTCTCGGCGAGAAAGCGCTTCTAAACGTATTGATTTTTTATCTTTCGTTGCCAATGCTCAAAACTCATTGAAATAATTTGAACTTTACAATGTGATATATCGTTTTGTTACCGGCGCAAAACAGTAATTTAATGTGATCGCTTTATTTTAAATCACTACGATCATGTATATTTCATTAGTTTTAAAAGATATTACTTCACGTCCCTAAAATGAAAAATACGTTCGCAACCTATGGACGCAAAATGTAAAAACGATAAAATTCAAGTAAGTTTCCATAAAAAAACAAAGGTACCTTAATTTAATATCACACTATTAAATAGGAGCGATCCACGGCGACCGATGGAAAGGTTTTGATCCCGGGAACCTACAACGTAGGTGGGCGCCATATGAAAAGGCCCACGAGCCTAATCAGGGACGGCTCCCTTAGAGATCAATAAGGCCCCGGGGATGCAGTTATTCCTGTCGAGAAGCGCAGAACGCATTAGTAATATATGCTAATTAAAGTATTTTCGCCAGTACAAGAAAACGTTTAAATTGCACTTCCTGTCTCAGCATCAAGAAGTTCACCCACGCGCTCTTGCGCACGGCGCATTTGAGGATAGTAAACAAGAGCATCTTCATAAGCTTTTAACGCTAACTCTTTACGCCCTGTCATTTCCATGATTGAACCAACAAGTGCCAATGCATTATAATTCCTTGGTTCTAACTTTAGTGCTTCATGTAGATCGAACATTGCTAGCTTTAAATCATTTAATTGCATATGAACCGCTGCGCGGCGCATCCATCCTTCTGCATAATCTGGCTTAAGAGCAACAACATTATCCAAAAAATCTAATGCTAGAGCATAATTTTTAGAGTTTATACCATCTTCTGCCCATTGCATAAGAAGGTCAATGGTATCACTCCCAGACTGAGCCCATAACCCCTGTATCTGACGGCTAATTTTTCCTGCTTCTTTTGCGTTGGATGTATGCTTCAAAAGACCTAGCAAACGATCAAGTTCTGCCTGCCTGCGTTGCATAGCATCTTGGTCTTTACCCAAATCAGGCAATGCCTCATCAGCTAAAGGCTTTTCGGGTATCATAGCGTCGGGTGATAAGGCTGGTGAATCAGGATCTTCTTGTTGCGGTAACTTAGGTAATTCTTGTGCAAATCCAGCAATAGGAATAGCTGCAAAACAACAAGCCATAAAAACGATAAAAATGTGTTTTTGCAATGTAAGCAACATCATCCCTCGAATATTGGTGTATTGATCAATATAGAATGACGTTTAGCATGAAGCAACATTTGCTATACTAGCTTTTATTAAAGCTAAAACAAAAAAGGCTCCTGAAAAGGAGCCTTACTTTGTTATGATCAACCCTGCCGAGCTTTAAAGCGCGGATTGGATTTATTGATAATGTAAATACGACCCTTGCGGCGAACCAAACGGTTGTCGCGGTGACGAGCCTTAAGCGCTTTAAGCGAATTTTTTATCTTCATTTCAATCACCGTTTATATAACCCGTCGCCGGGTAAATGAACAAAGCCTTCTAACAAGGCTTAAAATCTGTAGGTCAAATAGCCTGACCTCAATAAGTTTGTCAACTCTAAATGATTCAAAAATTGTCGTTTTTACGGTTAGTCGAAAAATTTGATGGCAATATATTTTATCTTAAGCCCTGTGAACAAGCTTTGTATAATGCCCCATTTTGCGTCCATCGCGAACCTCTGCCTTTCCATAAAGATGGATCAATGTATCCGGTTGGTTTAAAAGCTCCGGCAATTGCATAAGATCATG
Organism: uncultured Bartonella sp.; assembly: GCA_946478235.1. Lineage (GTDB taxonomy): Bacteria > Pseudomonadota > Alphaproteobacteria > Rhizobiales > Rhizobiaceae > Bartonella. The sequence continues at coordinate 183,848 of CAMLBF010000004.1, read as the reverse complement.
ACCAATTAAATTTTCCATAACACAATCACTATGGCGATTTGGACTACCTAAAGGTAAACCAGCTATTGCCCGAATATGTTGTTCAAATTGCGAAATCAAACAAGCTGCTTCTGTCCAGTGCCCAGAATTATGAACTCTAGGCGCCAATTCATTTGCAATTACAGAACCATCTTCGAGAACAAAAAACTCAACCCCTATAACACCAACATAATTCAATTCATGAAGAATAACTTTTGTTGCGTGTTTAGCCGCGTCGCTTGTGTCTTGACTGATATTTGCCGGAACAGTTGAGGTTCTTAATATACCATTTCGATGGACATTTTCTGGACAATCATAGAAAGCGACCTGACCATTATAGTTGCGCGCAGCAATAACCGATATCTCTTTGGTAAACGACACGAAGCCTTCCAAAATTGCAGGCGCATGCTTTATATTGTCCAATGCCTCATCAATCTGCTGCTCTGTAGGATCTTCTAATTTTACTTGTCCTTTACCGTCATAACCCAGTCGACGTGTTTTCAAAATACCTTTTCCGCCGACATTCCCCAATGCAGCGATTAATGTTTGGCGATCATCGACAAGATGCCAAGGTGCGGTTTTAATGCCACTGTCATTTAAAAACCTTTTTTCGGTAAAACGATCCTGCGATATTTCCAATGCTGCTGGTTGTGGGCTGATGATTGTTTTCTGCGCCAATCGATCTAAAGCCTGTGCTGGAACATTTTCAAATTCGTATGTAACAACACGGCAACGTTTGGCCAACTTATCCAGTGCCATTACATCATCATAAGCCGCGACAATTTGTTCATTTGCTGTCTGTGATGCCGGACAATCAGGTTGTGGTTCTAGAACAATCGTATGAAATCCAAGGCGAGAAGCAGCAATTGCCAACATACGGGCAAGTTGCCCGCCACCAATTAAACCAATTGTATCGCCTGGCTCAAGATGCAACATTTTAAACCTCGTCAATAGGAAATTCTGCTACACTTTCCGTTCGTTTAGCACGCCATTTTTCTAGACGACCAGCCAAAGCTTGATCATGAACAGCCAACATTGCGGCAGCCAATAAGGCGGCATTTATAGCACCAGCTTTACCAATAGCCAAAGTACCAACCGGTATTCCAGCAGGCATCTGGACTATCGACAATAAGGAATCCTTTCCCGATAAAGCACGTGATTGTACCGGAACCCCCAAAACTGGCAACGGCGTCATTGCAGCAGTCATACCTGGCAAATGGGCAGCACCGCCAGCCCCCGCAATAATTACTTTAAAGCCTTCGGACTTTGCGCTCTTTGCAAAACTAACCAATCTATCAGGCGTACGATGAGCTGATATTATTCTTGCCTCATAAGGGATATCAAGTTCGTTCAATATATCCGCCGAATGTCGCATGGTTTCCCAATCTGACTGGCTTCCCATAATAATAGCAACATCGTGCAGTGTTTTAGCCATGCCTAACCCCTATTTTACGCAATAATATCGGGTATAATTTTGTCTTCAAGTTTTTGTAGTTGATCTTTCAACACCAGCTTCTTTTTTTTCATGCGCTGAATTTGCAATTGATCGCATCCTGTTTTGATCATCGCTTCAATCGCAGCGTCATAATCGGCATGTTCTTGTTTCAATTTAGCTACTGCTAATTTTATATCAACCTGTTCTTGTTCAGACATTTTGTGCCGCCTTACGCTGTCATATCAAGCCGTTTTATTCTGAGATGACAGCATTTCAAATATACTGCCAATATTACTTGCGCCTATACCACAGTTTGGGTTTTCGAGGAAATGGTTAATCATCATATTGCGGCATCAAAAATAAATATCGACAAATAGTTTTATAAGTTACAAACTCATTATTGGGACGCCCTAAAAATTACGAGCGGTCCCAATAGATCTATCAAAAGCGGGTAAGGAGAATGTTATGAATACAAAAGCACATTTAGCTTCATTGGAACGTAAACATAATGAGCTTGAAAAAGAAATTAGCAGAGAAATGTCTACCCCATCCGCCGATGATTTCGTTATTACAAATCTTAAACGCCAGAAATTAGCGCTCAAGGATGAAATAGAAAAACTTAAAAGCGAATTAGATTAATTCATTTCAGTTCAATAACTGATTATATTTCACGTGTCGTTTGCCCTCTGTGACTCATTACCGTGCAGGGTTATGTGTTGTTAATGTCTATTAAACGAATAAGCCGATTAAAAGATAGATTTAAATAGTTTGTATTTTTTGCCCCTTTATCATGATCCATGATAGCCTCCTGCTAACAGAAAGCTATATTGATCATCATAATTGAAGCAACGATAAGTTCACTAAAACAAATGGAAGCTCTTATAATGCCAACAATCCCTAATAAAATGCAGGCAATTGCGATTGAAGGAACTGGTGGGCCAGAAGTGCTCAAGCTTATCGAAACCAAGGTTCCAGATGTATCTGATCATGAAATTTTAATTCGCGTTCATGCTGCTGGGGTAAACCGACCTGATGTCGCACAAAGACAAGGAATATATCCGCCTCCACCTGGCGCATCTCCTTTACCCGGACTGGAAGTCGCAGGGGAAATTGTGAAATTAGGAAAACGAGTTAAACAATTCAAAATTGGCGATAAAGTCACCGCATTGATTGCTGGTGGCGGTTATGCACAATATGCTGCAGTTGACGCTGATAATGCCTTGCCAATACCTGCAGGATTTGACTTCATCCAAGCAGCAGCACTACCAGAAACATTCTTTACTGTATGGAGCAATGTTTTTGATCGTGGATTGTTAAAAGCAGGAGAAATATTTCTTGTCCATGGCGGCACTTCGGGAATTGGTACGACAGCAATTCAACTTGCAAAAGCTTTTGGCGCTAAAGTTATTGCCACCGCAGGGTCAACGGAAAAATGTGCTGCCTGTGTAAAATTAGGTGCAGATCTTGCTATTAATTACAAAGAAAAAGACTTTGTTGAAGAAGTCAAAATGTTCACTGGGAAAAGAGGCGTAGACGTTATATTAGATATGATTGGTGGCGATTACACCAATAAAAACTATAAAATAGCGGCTGTAGATGGCCGTATCGTACAAATTGCATTTTTGAATGGCCATATTTCAACAGTCAATTTGAACTACATACTCGTTAAACGATTAATTCATACCGGTTCGACATTAAGAGCACGGGACACAGAATTTAAATCTGCTATTGCCAAAAAGCTTTATGAAAAAGTTTGGCCTCTATTAGAACAGAAAAAAATTGCTCCTGTTATCGACAAGGTCTTTCCACTCACAGATGTTATAGATGCTCACAAATTAATGGAATCAAGCAATCATATAGGCAAAATAATGCTTAAAATTGATTGATTAATTGCTTAATAAGACCGCATGTCTTGTCGTTTGGTAAATTTCACGCTATAAGCGGAGAGAATTCCCGGAAATTGTGGTCTAATCCACGTCCCGCCTCACCGGAGCGGGCGAACAAGAGGATAATTTTATGGCAACGCAACTTTTGATGCCCAAAGCCACCGCCGTTTGGTTGGTTGACAACACAGCGCTTTCTTTTGATCAGATTGCCACTTTTTGTAAACTTCATCCACTGGAAGTTAAAGCGATAGCCGACGGCGAATCTGCCCAAGGTATAAAAGGACTTGATCCTATTATTACTGGTCAATTAACACGCGATGAAATTGCACGTGCAGAAAATGATAGTAATTACAAATTGAAAATTTCGGAGCCTAAAGTTCATATCCCAGAAGGAAAAAGGAAAGGTCCTCGTTATACGCCACTATCTAAGCGCCAAGATCGTCCAAACGCTATTTTGTGGTTGGTTCGTAATCATCCGGAGTTGAAAGATGCTCAGATCGCCCGTTTGATCGGAACTACAAAATCTACAATTGAACAAATTCGTGAGCGCACTCACTGGAATTCTGCAAATCTAACTCCGCTTGATCCGGTTACTTTAGGGCTATGCTCTCAAATCGACCTTGATATTGAAGTAGAACGTGCAGCGAAGAATCGTCCTGCTATAGTTCCTGAAGATGGCACTTTGCTTCCAGCATCGGCAACAGAAAACTTGGACATTGATAACACAGAAGAAGAGTTCGACGCTGATAAGGTTTTTGCTAAACTTTCGTCTTTAAAAGAAAGTCATGATGACGAAGATAAATAATTTTAAATAAAATTATCTTGATTTTATAAGCCGCGTTTTTCGCGGCTTTTGTTTTTAAAAATATTGTACAGTGACTTATATAAAATAATTCCCTCTATTTTGGGAAATAAATGGATCATTTGATAGTAAATTTTTCATTCACATCATCAAACTGAATCCGAACACAATGAAACACAGCGGCACCCAATTCCGCCTTATTATTAATTTCTCTTTTATCAAAGATGTTCTCTTAGCTTGAGAATTATAAAAAAGCCTCCACAAAGGAGGCTTTCATATCAAATTTTTTTATATCGTTTTGTCAAAAAATTAGAAGTCGCGTTGTATACGGATTGCTCCGCCGATGGCATCTTTATCATTTAATACAGAATGAACATCATTCCATTTACGATAATTCACTTCTGGCATTACAGTAAGTCCAGGAACCAACTCATAAGCAAAGTTTGCAACCGTATAGGTGTTTCCAACACCTTCATAAGAAAGTTGGAAATTGCTTGTTAGCTTTGGTGTAAATTTATACGATGCACCGAGCCATCCAACCCAATGTCCACCCCATGTGCCATAGAAGCTGTCGATAGCACGAACGCCCTTGCGTCCATCTCTGATAATAGATGAAATATCGTTTCTATCGATATCATCTTGGCTATCAACGTCGTAATAGGTATCGCTCATATCTTTATATGCACCCATTACCCAGATGTTGAAACGATCGGTAACATTCAAACTTACTTTAGCTTTACCAACCCATGCTTCGTTGACTGCATCATATGCAGCTGCACCAGTGATTGATCCCCAACCTTGTTCATATTTCAAACCAACAACAACATCTGGTGTATAATCTTTGATCTTACCGTTGTAATCAGTATCTTCGTCACCACCTTGTTCAATAGACACCATCGCAGTTAGACCATTGCTTGCTGCGTATTTATATTGGATCATATTGGTGCGATACGCACCACCCAAGGTCACATCATCGTTAATAAAGTTACCGTAGTAATCAAAAAATGTATTGATAGATGATTCATCAACACCTACATGCAGGCCACCTAATTCAATATAGCCAAAACGCAGTTCTGATGTAGCGGAATCATGTCCATCATCATAATCAGAACGCAGTTCAATATGCGAACGCAATGTTCCTAATTCTGTTTCAGAAGCTGTGGCCACTAACACATGGGCACGTGTTTCAGTGCGCCATGTTCTACCACCATCGCGGTCTTTTGCGTTACGGGCGTAAACATCATCACCACCCTTAGCCTGAGCATAAAGATAGCCACCGAGTTTCATACAGGTATCTGTGCCTGGCAAATAAAAATAGCCTTCGCCAAACGCATCACAAACACGTACATATTCAACGGGTTCCGCTTCAGGAAGCACCGCATCCGCTGCTTTTGATTGCAATGTCTGAACGCCAATAACGGCTGAAGTTACTAAGAATACCTGCGTGAGTTTGTTCATAATTATCCCAATTCTATATTAGCGAAATTTGTATAAGCCGAAAAACCGACAAGACATGTATTACTAAAATCACCCGTTATTTTTACCCAAATCAACAAGCGAACAATGATAAGAAGATTTTTATATACTTGATTTTATCAGTCAAGTTATTTATTCCAAGCATTTATTTTAAAATACTTTTTATAACTATGCTGTCACATAAATGAGACACCAAATAAATAAAACGCCCGAAATACTATATATCGGGCGTTCTAATATTACTTTATCTGAAGATAACTAGGCCACTTTTTCTTCCTGCTTTGACCATTTACCCAAGGCTGCAAGATAATTCATTTTTGCACGATGCGTAAATGCCTGCTGTCCAGCAGCCACATTTTCCTTTTTACCGCCCCATGCCTGTATTGCAGCTGCCTGCAATGCACGGCCATATGAGAATGTTACATTCCATGGAAGATTGCCAATAGCATTGATTGCAGACAAATGCGCTGTTGCCTCTTCATCTGATTGTCCACCAGATAAGAATGCAATACCAGGCACTGTTGATGGAACAGTTGTTTTCAAAACCTTAACTGTTTTTTCAGCAACTTCTTCGACTGATGCCTTACGAGCATTTTTACCATCAATAACCATGTTAGGCTTCAAAACCATGCCTTCCATTTTTACGCGAGCAGCAAATAACTCATCAAAAACAGTTCTCAAAACATGTTCGGTTACTTCATAGCAGCGATCAATCGAATGATCCCCTGGCTTGCCGTCCATCAAAATCTCTGGCTCAACAATCGGTACAATCTTGGCTTCTTGGCATAAAGCCGCATAACGAGCCAAAGCTTGGGCGTTCTGACGCACAGCACCCCATGTTGGCAAAGTGTTGCTGTCTATAGCAATAACACCACGCCATTTAGCAAAACGGGCACCTAATTCATAATATTCTTTTAACCGATCGCGTAAACCGTCAAGCCCTTCAGTAATTGATTCATTTTCAAAGCCAGCAAGAGGTTTGGCACCAGCATCAACCTTGATACCAGGAATAGAGCCAGCTGCTTTGATCAAATCGGTCAGCATACGGCCATCTGACGCTTTCTGACGAATTGTCTCGTCATAAAGAATGACACCAGAGATGTATTTTTCCATCGCTTCTTTAGCGGTAAACAGCATTTCACGGTAGTCACGACGACTTTCCTCTGTTGATTCCAGATGAATTGTGTCGAAACGTTTTTTAATTGTGCTTGTGCTTTCATCAGCTGCAAGCAAACCTTTACCTGCTGCTGTCATTGCTACTGCAATATCTTCAATACGTTCACTCATGGGTGGCTCCTCTTTTCTTACGATCTTAGCAATATCAAAACTGCTTATAAAACTAAATAGTTAAGCCATGAAATAAAATCGATTAAATTGGGAAGAATACATCTTATTTTCCATTACGATAAAAATAAGGTAATCTGTCCCAATTTGGTTCTATTCTTCTAAAGCAATAACACCTGGAAGCGGTTTTCCTTCCATCCATTCAAGAAATGCACCACCTGCTGTTGATATATACGTAAAATCTTGTGCGACACCGGCATGGTTAAGAGCAGATACTGTATCTCCACCTCCAGCGATAGATACCAGTTTCTTCTGTTTAGTGCGTTCAGCAACAAGTTTGGCTACCGCAACTGTTCCCTGATCAAAAGGGTGCATCTCGAAAGCTCCAAGTGGGCCATTCCATACAATTGTTGCCGCATCATCAATCGCACCATTAATGCGTTCGATTGAATTTTCACCAATATCAAGTATCATTCCGTCGACAGGTATAGCTTCTATACCATATCTATGGTTTGACGCATTGGCTTCAAACCGTGTGGCGACAACAGCATCTACTGGTAAAATAATAGAACAGTTTTCCGCTTTTGCCTTCGTCATAATTGTTCGTGCAGTTTCACCAAGCTCATGTTCGCAAAGCGATTTACCAACGCTCAACCCTTGTGCGGCTAAAAAAGTATTGGCCATACCACCGCCGATAATCAGAGCATCAACTTTCTCGACAAGATTATTTAAAAGGTCAATTTTCGTTGATACTTTTGCTCCGCCTACTATCGCAATAACCGGATGGGCAGGCTTTCCTAAACCTTTTTCCAAAGCTTCAAGTTCCATCTGCATAGACCGGCCAGCATATGCTGGTAGAACATGAGCCAACCCTTCTGTCGAAGCATGAGCGCGATGCGCTGCGGAAAAGGCATCATTGACATAAATATCGCCATTGGCGGCTAATGCTTTTACAAATTCTGGATCGTTCTTTTCCTCTCCTGCATGAAAACGAGTATTTTCAAGCAGAACAATATCTCCATCATTCATGGCATCAATGACTGCCTTTGCTTTTTCACCAACACAATCTTCAGCAAATGTAACAGGGCAGCCAAGCACATCTTCAGTAGTTTTGACAATTTGACGCAATGAAAACTCTTGAACAACTTGACCTTTTGGACGACCGAAATGAGCAAGCAAAATAACTTTGGCGTCTTTTCTGCGAAGTTCCATTATTGTTGGTTTAACACGTTCTATACGTGTTGAATCGGTAACTTTTCCGTCTGCCACTGGTACATTGAGATCAACACGCACCAAAACACGTTTTGATTTTACGTCTGCGTTGTCAAGAGTACGAAAAGCCATATTTTTCTCCAGATTTATAAGATATAGCTATAAAAAATTTGGGTATGAAGGCTAACGCCTTTATAAGGAAAGGTTTGAAGAAAAATAACTTCATTTCCTTCCTGAAAGAAAAATGGGGGCTTTAGCCCCCATCGTCAAGTTAAATAGTTTTAGCAAATGCAACGGCCGTATCGCCCATACGATTTGAAAAACCCCATTCATTATCGTACCAAGAAAGAATACGGCAGAATGTATCATCCATAACTCTTGTTTGTTCTGTATGGAAAACAGACGAATGTGAATCATGGTTGAAATCATGACTAACCAATTTTTCGTCTGTGTATCCAAGGATACCTTTCAGCCGGCCGTTTGACGCAGCGCGGATTGCATCATTGATTTCCTCAACTGTGGTCGAACGCTTTGCAATAAATGTAAAGTCAACAACTGAAACATTTGGCGTCGGAACACGGATAGCTACACCATCCAAAAGTCCTTTAAGTTCAGGCAAAACAAGACCGACAGCTTTTGCGGCACCAGTAGATGTAGGAATCATGGATAATGCAGCAGCGCGAGCACGATAAAGATCTTTATGCAAAGTATCCAAAGTAGGTTGATCACCTGTATACGAGTGGATCGTTGTCATAAAACCTTTTTCAATACCGATAACTTCATTAAGGACATGAGCAACAGGAGCCAAACAATTTGTTGTACAAGATGCATTAGAAATGACTTTATGATCTTTTGTCAGTTTGTCATGGTTTACACCGTAAACAACTGTCAAATCAGCGCCAGCCGATGGTGCAGAAACAATTACACGCTTAGCACCTGCATCTAAGTGTGCTGCAGCCTTTTCGCGGCTTGTGAAAATGCCTGTACATTCCATTGCAATATCAATGTTAAGCTCTTTCCAAGGCAATTCCTTTGGATCGCGCACAGCAGTTACCTTAATGGGTCCACGTCCTGCGTCAATTGTATCGCCTGAAACTGTAACTTCATGCGGAAAACGTCCATGAACTGAATCATAGCGCAACAGATGAGCGTTTGTTTCAACTGGCCCTAAATCGTTAATAGCAACGACATCAATGTCGGTACGGCCACTTTCAATAATTGCACGAAGGACATTGCGTCCAATACGTCCAAAACCGTTAATTGCTACTCGTACTGCCATATTTTTTCTCCCTTGGTTGAAAAGACCCAATACTAGAGTTTTGCTTCAGCTGCCGCGACAACTGCTTCGGCTGTAATACCGAAATGTGTGTAAAGTGCATCAATTGGACCACTGGCTCCAAAACCATGCATACCAATAAAGACACCATCACTCCCAATAAATCGATCCCACCCCTGACGAATAGCCGCTTCTATCGCAATTTTAACAGGCGCATTACCGATCAATGCTGTTTGATATGATTCTACTTGTTGCTCAAATAATTCAAAACAAGGAACAGATACAACACGTGTTGGAATTCCCTTATTTTCAAGTGCATTTCGAGCATTAACAGCTATTTCCACTTCTGAACCAGAAGCAAAAATAGTGACTTTTGCTTCATCACTAGCCGTTAACAGTTCATAAGCCCCAAGAGCACAAAGATTGTCTTCTTCATAATTTTTGCGAAGCGTAGGCAAACCTTGTCGTGTTAAAACCAAAGTGGACGGCGTTTTGTGCGATTTTAATGCTAATTGCCAACATTCTGCTGTTTCAACGACATCTGCTGGTCTAAACACAAGATGATTGGGGATTGCCCGCAAACTTGCCAAATGTTCAACCGGTTGATGCGTTGGCCCGTCTTCTCCCAACCCAATAGAATCGTGTGTCATTACATAGACAACACGAATTCCCATTAAAGATGACAATCGCATTGCTGGGCGTGCATAATCAGAAAAACATAAAAATGTGCCTGAATAAGGAATAATACCACCATAGAGCGACAAACCATTCATGATCGCGCCCATTGCATGTTCGCGAATACCATAGTGGATATAACGACCAGAAAAGTCTTCAGGAACAATACTTTTTGTTTGACTCGTCTTAGTATTATTTGAACCGGTCAAATCAGCAGACCCGCCAATCGTCTCGAAAACAGCACCGTTAATAACTTCCAGTGCCATTTCAGATGCTTTACGCGTCGCCACTTTTGGTTGCTCAGCAGCAAGATGCTTTTTATATTCGTTGATAACAGCATCAAAATTTCCAGGCAAATCACCACGCATTAAACGATCAAACTCTGCACGTTGATTTGCATCCAGCGCATCAAGTTTCTTTTCCCACTCTTGCCGTTTTTTGGCAGAGTTCAAGCCTGCTAGACGCCAACTATCGAGAATATCGGCAGGAATAACAAAGGGTTCACTCGTCCAACCGAGCGCTTTACGTGTTTCAACAACTTCTTCTTGTCCCAAAGGAGAACCGTGAACCTTATTCGTACCTGCCTTGTGAGGTGAACCGAAACCAATGGTTGTCTTGCACGCTATTAAAGTAGGCTTATCTGAGCTATGAGCTTTTTTAATTGCTTTAGCAATTGCATCCTGATCATGACCATCGACTTTGATTGTATTCCAATGACAAGCTTCAAAGCGAGCACATTGATCGGTATTATCAGAAATTTCAATGGCACCATCAATCGAAATATGATTGTCATCCCATAGGACAATCAACTTATTCAGCTTCATGTGTCCAGCAAATGCAATCGCTTCTTGCGAAATGCCTTCCATCAAACAGCCATCACCGGCTAATACATAGGTATAATGATCGAAAAGATCGCCCCAGCGTGCATGCATTAAACGTTCGCCCAATGCCATTCCGACAGCATTTGCAATCCCCTGTCCTAATGGACCAGTGGTCGTTTCAATACCATTCACGTGGCCATATTCAGGGTGACCGGCAGTTTTTGCGCCCAATTGACGGAAATTCTTGATTTCATCAATCGTAATATCTTCATATCCAGAAAGGTACATTGCCGAATATAGAAGCATCGAGCCATGTCCTGCCGACAAAATAAATCGATCGCGGTTGGGCCATTTCGGATTTTTCGGATCATGGGCAAGGAACTTTGTATAAAGGACAGTCGCAATATCGGCAGCGCCCATTGGGAGACCAGGATGTCCTGAATTGGCTTTTTCAATAGCATCAATAGAAAGGAAACGGATAGCGTTGGCCATCTGGTTCTGCTTGTCTGTATTTTTCATGGGGTCCAGTTACTCTTTGCTCGATGAAAATTTGGTCTTGCGCTCTATCTGACACATATCACTTGCGACGCCTGAGTCAATTAAATCCCGCTTTCAACAGCTCCGATATAGTGGATTTCTTGCATCAAACCGCAGACGCATCTAAGAATAGACAAAATCACAAAAGAAATGCGACAGTGATTCGCTTGTTTCTATATTGCTAACATAGAGGATTTAAAACAGGATGCGGCAAGACACATCAATTCTCGACCAAGCTATTGACCGTCTTGAAAGTGCTCTTAAAACCCTTGAAGAGGCTGTTGGCAATGGTACTGACAGATCCTATGATAATAGTGAACTGGAAGAAGAAATACAGCAAATGAATGCTGATAGAAGTCGCCTTGCACAGGAACTAGACACATCGGAATCACGTGCTGAACGACTTGAACAAGCTAATAAAGAGGTATCACGGCGTCTTATAACAGCGATGGAAACTATTCGCGCTGTCGTTGACCGGTAAAGGGTAGAAGAAACATGGCAACTGTTTCGGTTACAATTGATGGAAAAACCTACCGTATGGCTTGTGATGAGGGGCAAGAGCAACATCTCACAAGCCTCGCCCAGCAACTTGATCATTACATCAGCCACTTAAAATCGAGCTTTGGTGAAATAGGCGATCATCGTTTATCAGTCATGGCAGGAATTATGGTCATGGATGAGCTTGTAGAAGCAAAAAATAAATTAGCAGAATTGCAGCAAGAGAATGATACACTAAAGCAACAAGCTGCAACGCTATCCAATGCTTGTGACCGATATGAAACTGTTGCAGCAAAGGCCATAGACAAAGCATCCAGTCATATCGAAATTCTTGCCGGTCGTTTATTGGCAAACCGTTCATAAGTCCATGCTGGAATTTTTCAATTTACACTACGACGTATAGCGGAGGTATTGCTACACCAGCATATAATATTACAACATAAATATATATCTTTGTAATTAACTTTAATCGTCAGATTGAAGAGCCTTCTCAACAGCAGCATGTGCATGAATCGCAGTCGTATCGAAGACAGGTACGGCGCTATCGCTTTGTTCAACAAGAAGCATAATTTCAGTACAGCCTAGAATAATTGCTTCGGCACCGTCATCAATCAAACACGCTATTATTTCACGATAGATTATCCGAGATTCCTCGCGGATAATTCCCTTTACAAGTTCATCATATATTATACGATGAATTGCATTTCTGTCTTGTTCGTTAGGAATTATAACGTTCAGCCCATAAACATCGATTAATCGCTGTTTATAAAAATCCTGCTCCATAGTAAAACGCGTTCCTAGAAGACCGACATTTTTTATATCACAAGTTTTGATTTGCTTAGCTGTTGCATCTGCAATATGCAAAAAAGGAATATTGACTGCTGTTTCAATTGCTTCTGCAAATCGATGCATTGTATTGGTACATAAAACAATAAAATTTGCACCACCTGCTTGTAATTGACGAGCAGCATCGACCATATTCTGCTCCAAGACATTCCAATGGCCTTGGTGCTGCAACTTTTCTATTTCACCAAAATTAACAGAGATCATCAAGCTTTTGGCGGAGTTTGCTCCGCCAAGTTTCTTTTGTGTGAATTGATTGATCAACCTATAATATTCGGCTGAACTTTCCCAACTCATCCCCCCGATAAGACCAATAGTCTGCATAATAGAATTATACTTTTACCTTATTATCTTTAGTAACATAAGCTATACGTAGCATATTGGTAGCCCCCGGTGTACGAAGTGGAACACCTGCTGTTACAATGACCCTATCTCCCGGCACACAATATCCTTCCTGGCAAGCTATTGCTGCAGCACGCTCAACCATATCATCAAGGTCATGTGCATCTTCTGTCACAACGCAATGCAACCCCCAAACTATCGCCAAGCGTCTTGCAGTTTCAGGGATTGGAGAAAGAGCAATAATAGACGTATTTGGACGTTCCCGTGAAGCACGTAAACCTGTTGCCCCAGAAGCTGTATAAGCAACGATGGCAGGAAGTTTCAATGTTTCTGCAATTTGACGCGCCGCTAGGGAAATTGCATCGGCACATGTTGGTTCAGGCTCAGGATGTTGCGCATTAATCATTGGTTCGTAGTTTGAATCAAGCTCTATTTTGCTGGCAATCTGATCCATTGTACGCACTGCTTCTTCAGGATATTTACCAGAAGCCGATTCTGCTGAGAGCATAATTGCATCAGCACCTTCATATACAGCTGTTGCAACATCTGAAACCTCGGCACGGGTAGGAACTGGTGCATTTATCATAGATTCAAGCATTTGGGTGGCAACAACAACTGGCTTACCCGCACGTCGGCACAGTTTAATAATATCCATTTGAATGCCTGGCACTGCTTCCAATGGCATTTCCACACCAAGATCACCACGCGCCACCATAACTGCGTCCGACATATCGATAATTTCTTCAATGCGTTGAACAGCTTGGGGCTTCTCGATCTTAGATAGAATTGCAACTTTACCTTTTGTAATCTTGCGTGCTTCTGCAATATCTTCTGGTCGCTGGATAAATGACAATGCAATCCAATCAATTGGTTGTTCAAGCACTGCGCGCAGATCTTTATGATCTTTTTCAGTCATTGCACCAACACCCAATGTTGTATCCGGCAAGCTAACACCCTTGCGATTGGAAATTGATGTTCCGGCAACAACTTTACATTCGATGGAATGGTGTTCGCATTTTTGTGCAAGCAACTGCAATTTGCCATCATCAATCAACAAACGATCACCCGGCTTTACAGCATCAAAAATTTCGGGATGAGGCAGAAGAACACGGGTATCATCACCTGGAATTTCCTTATTATCCAAAGTAAATGTTTGCCCAACAACCAATTCCACTTTGTTATTTTTAAATTCACCAACACGCAGTTTTGGCCCCTGCAAATCTGCCAATATGCCAATTGGCCGCCCAAGTTCTGTTTCAATTTCACGAATACTTTTCACAAGAGCACGCATCATATCATGATCTGCATGGCTCATATTGATGCGAAAAACGTCGACACCAGCCAAAAATAGCTTCTTTATGACAGCCTTATCAGATGATGCTGGTCCTAAAGTGGCAACAATTTTAACTTTACGATCACGTTTCATTTATTGGGAGCTCCTGTAATCACCGGCGTATTCAATGCCGGGTTATTCAATGTAGGTTCTGTCAGCTGGACCATCCAGCTTGTCTGTGTTCCAGTATCAATTTCCTGGAACCCAGCTTTTTGAAAACCACGTGCAAAACAGTCCTTAACGCCATCGATCTTGAATTCACTATCTTTGACGCACATATTGACCGGTCCCTCCCAACGCCCATGATTTTTGGCATCTTCAGCATGGAGATAGTAAAAACGGGAAGATAACGGCCCATCAATAATTGTTTTACAGCGCGTTGGCCCCACAACCCACCAGCCCTCACTTACCCAGCCAGCTTGCGCCCGATAGCCAATGGAAACACCAATAATCTCTTGAGTCGTGTTACATACACGGAAATCGGCATACGCCCCCCCACCCGTGATCGATATAGCAAACACACTAAAGAGAATTACCTGAATTTTTTTAAATAACATTATTGGCACCTTGGGCTGCAAAATAATTATTTCACAGCATTTTTCCATTCTCTAATATTGTGTTTTCTTTAGTTTCGGTGGAATTGTCAATCGTTTGCTGGTTCTTAAATTAAGGACATATCACAAATGATTAAAAATTTAAAACAGACTCAAGGCTTTAAACCATTTACTGAAATTGAAGGAAATGCAAAATCTGGCATTGTTTTAATAGCCGATCATGCGAGCAATAAAATTCCTGATAATTATGGGACTCTAGGATTGCCGCAATCCGAATTCAACAGACATATTGCATACGATATTGGAGTTGAGGAACTAACAAAACTGTTAGCGAAGCAACTGGACGCTCCCGCTATTTTAAGCAATTTTTCAAGACTTTTGATTGATCCCAATCGAGGAGAACTTGATCCTACTTTGATTATGCAATTATCCGATGGATCAGTAATTCCAGGTAATTATCCTCTCGAAGAAGATGAAAGAAAAAATCGCATTGAACGTTATTATCGCCCCTATGACGCCGCAATCAGAAATCTCATCGAAAAAGTAGAAAATGCATGTGGAAAAAGTCCACTTATTTTTTCTATTCATTCTTTCACACCAATTTGGCGTGGAAAACCACGTCCTTGGCATATCGGATTATTATGGGATAGTGACCCTCGTGTTTTTACCCATCTTTACCAAGAGTTAAAACAGAGAGAAGATATCTTGATCGGAGATAATGAACCTTATGATGGGGCGTTAAAAGGCGACACAATGTACCGTCATTGTACCCAAAACGGGATAGCGCATATTTTGATAGAAATTCGCCAAGACCTTATTTCTGACGAAGAGGGTATTACCAGTTGGGCTAATTACCTATCACCAATCATGCAAAAAATTAACCAGCTACCAATGATTCACATGAAACAGTATTTTCCATCACGGTGCGGTTAAAAATTTAGATGCCGTACTATTTGTTTTAAAAAGTGTTTCAAGCTTGACTCTGCATAATAGACTCGTGCATGCAAAGGCAATCAATTTCCCGGCTCAAATAATAAAATTATCTGGAGACATTTTCCATGAGTGACGTAACAGACGAAACACAAGCTGTAGCTGTTGGACAGTTACGGTCGTTCATCGAACGAATTGAACGTTTAGAAGAAGAAAAGAAAACAATATCTGACGATATCAAAGAAGTTTATGCCGAATTAAAAGGCAGCGGTTTTGATAGCAAAGCCGTACGCACAATAATCCGTCTACGAAAGAAAGAAGACCATGAGCGTCAAGAGGAAGAAGCAATGATACAGCTTTATAAAGATGCTCTCGGGATGAATTAAAATTCATAAATTATGAAAATAAAAAGCCTTCTCCTGAAAAAGAAGGCTTTTATCGATTATATTTATAGCTGTTGAAATCCCGTTCAGATTATCCGAGTATGCTTATTGGAACGAATTAAAAGCAGCGAATATCCTTTCGATTATGCGTTTTCAATCTCTTCTCTTAACATTTCCAGTTCCAACCATTCTTCTTCTTTTTTTGAAAGCTCGGTTCGCTTTTTATCCAACAATTGAGATAATTCATGAAACCGTTTTTCATCTTTCATATATAGCTGTGGATCAGAAAATTCTTTTTCCAAGGACCCTATAAGTTTATGAAGCTCATCTATCTCTAAAGGCAATTTTTCTAACGCAAATTTCTGCTTATAGGATAATTTTTGTTTTTCCGTACGCTTTTCCCGTTGCGGCTCTGGTGAGACAGACGAAGATACCGTTTTTTCTGTTTTATTTTTGGTAACCTCAACACCCTTGCGTTGTGCGATCATATCGCTATAGCCACCTGCGTACTGCAACCAACGCCCATTGCCTTCAGGCGCCAGCACAGTTGTCACTGTTCTATCGAGAAAGTCTCGATCATGGCTAACTAATATGACGGTTCCCGAAAAACCTGCCACTAATTCTTGAAGAAGATCTAATGTTTCCATATCGAGATCATTGGTAGGTTCGTCAAGGATCAGCAAGTTAGCCGGACGTGATAAGACACGCGCCAACATAAGACGCGCCCGTTCACCCCCAGATAGTTCTTTAATAGGAGTGCGCGCTTGTTCTGGCTGAAATAAGAAATCTTTCATATAAGATACAACATGACGTTGTTCGCCATTAACAATGACGCTATCCCCACGCCCATCTGTCAAATAATGCGCTAAAGTCTCCGTCTCATCAAGCGAACGCTTCTGGTCCAACGTAGCAATTTCTAAATTCTGACCGAGTTTTACAGTTCCCGTATCCGGCGGCAAAAGCCCGTTCAACATAGATAGCAAGGTTGTTTTTCCAACGCCATTAGGTCCAACAAGCCCGATACGATCACCGCGTTGAATACGTGTTGAAAAATTGTCAACAAGTGTTCGTCCATTATAAGCCTTGCTGATATTTTTAGCTTCTATAACTAATTTTCCAGATTCTTGAGAATCACTTGTTTCTAAAACAACATTGCCTTGTGGCCCACGATAGCCGCGATATTGTTGTCGTAATTTTTGTAAATCATCAAGGCGACGCACATTTCTTTTACGCCTCGCTGTAACACCATAACGTAACCAATGTTCTTCCCGTTCAATCTGGCGGCCAAGTTTCTGTTGCTGACGTTCTTCTTCTTCCAAAAGTTTGTCACGCCATTCCTCAAAAGATCCAAATCCTTTGCCTAACCGCTTTGTTTCTCCGCGATCAAGCCACACAGTCGAACGGCTTACATTTTCAAGAAACCGACGGTCGTGAGAAATCAATACTATTGCAGAACGTATCTGATTGAGTTCCCCTTCCAACCATTCAATGGTTGTCAAATCAAGATGGTTTGTTGGTTCATCAAGCAGCAAAATATCTGGCTGTGGAGCTATTACTCTTGCAAGGGCCGCTCTTCTTGCCTCTCCCCCTGATAAATTTTTAGGATCTTCGTCGCCTGTTAAACCTAAATGATCAAGCATATAGGCCACGCGATGGATATCATCTGCAGGTCCTAGACCAGCCGCAACATAGTCACGTACAGATTTAAAGCCATCCATATCTGGAGTTTGTGGTAAATAACGTATTGTACTTGATGGATGACGAAATATCTCTCCGCCAGTTGGCTCTACAAGACCCGCAGCTATTTTTAATAAAGTCGATTTTCCAGAACCATTTCGACCGACCAACGCAATGCGGTCTCCTTCCGATACAGACAAAGACGCATCGCTGAGCAAAGGTGTGCCCCCGAACGTAACAAATATATTATCAAGCCGAAGAAGAGGTGGTGCCATTATCATACCAGTGTTTGTTACGTATCAAAGAAAAGATATTTCTATTTGATTCGCAAAGAATAATAAAAAAGGGTCAGTTAAACCGACCCTCCCTTTATGCTATATTCAACCAAGATTAGTTGCAAGGTGCTTGGTACATACGACCGTAAGGATCGCGATAGTTACAATATTGAACACCATTACGGGTTGTGGCTGCGCCAACGACTGTACCGGCTGCTGCGCCAATTGCAGCACCAGCCAATGCACCTTTACCATTGCCCTTAATTGCACCGCCAGCAAGTGCACCCAATGCAGCACCACCTACACCATAACCAGCTGTACGTTGTTCATTTTGCGTACAAGCAACCATTGCAAAACCGAAAGCTGATACCATAGCAATCATTGAAATTCGTTTTAACATAGCAAAACTCTCTCTTTAAAAATATTACACCATGTGCCTATGCACAAAGGTAAAGCGCTGTTAATAATGATATAAATAACATCATTCCTATGATGTTTAAACATACGATTATTAACGTGTCTTTACCAAGCAATACTTATTGAAATCATGATTTCACTGGTAATGATGCCAATAACATTGCTTTACCACAACCTAAATTGAGTTGAAATGTTCCACAAACGCGATTGGAAAGCGTTAATGACGAACCAAATTCAACATCTTTGTTCTCAAGTGGCCAATCACAGCCTCTGAGGGTCAAAGCCTTCAATTCTGTTAGCCCAATGATACTGAATATTGAATCAATCGGCAAATCAAAACTATATGCTCCAGATAAGATGGGATATGCTTCCTCACGACCACTTGTTAAGATAACCTCAACACCTTTTTCTGCAAGTGAAAGAGCATATGTCATATGAAACAATGCATGATCGGTTCTTCTGCCGCCTAATGCACCACACAGTATTATGCGATCCGCTCCCATATCAAGCGCTGTCTCAACCGCCAACTCACCATCCGTTTTATCCTTGGCGACAGGATATTTTATATGTTTAATGTGTTTATATTTATCTTTAAGAACTGAATCTGACGAATCAAAATCACCTATCCATAACGCTGGTGTAACACTTAAAGCATCTGCAAACCTGATAGCACCATCAGCTGCAATAACCGCACCACCTTGCACAAAACGCAATAAACGTTCTGTGATGTAGAGATCTCCATCTAAAAGAATAGTATAACTCGTCATAACACCCTATTCTTCCCTTATCATTCAGCTTATCATTATTGAATACGTTACAACTGTTGAAATTCTCCGATAAACTTTTCAACATCGTTGAAAACACTGTAATGAGAATCAGTTTCTAACCTCTGAGAGTAAATTAAGTATTCTTATTATATAAAGGTCAATAAGGGCGGCAATCGGATACCATGAACGATTTTTTAAAAATAAACTGGCGTTCTTTACCGCACAAAGATCGAGGGAATTTAAAAACTCCCTTTAATACCTTTCTATTGAGTTTAACTTTTATAGGCCTCTCTAGCTGCCAAGCTATTGATTATGACAAACCCGATGGGGGGCTAATACCTTCTGGAACACCTGTTACAGTTGATAGAGTAACAAAAGGCGATTCACAGGCAAAACTTGGTGCAGCACAGCACCCTCGTATTCTACAAACTTATGGTGGAGAATATAGTGACCCTAAACTTGAACGAATGGTTGCCAAAATTGTCGGAAAATTAACGGCTGTTTCACAGAATCCTAATCAAACATATCGAATTACGATTTTAAATTCACCAAACATCAATGCCTTTGCCCTACCCGGCGGATATGTTTATGTCACACGAGGTCTTTTATCACTAGCCAATGATTCGTCTGAAGTTGCTGCTGTTTTGGCTCATGAAATGGCACATGTTACCGCAAATCATGGTATATTGAGACAACAAAAAGAAGCAGAAGTAGAACTAACCAATCAAGTTGCGACAGAAATTTTGCAAGATCAATCTACGGAACGAGAAACTGCAATTCGTGGCAAATTACGCATGGCGCAGTTTTCGCGCAATCAAGAATTACAAGCCGATACGATTGGCATAAAAATGCTTGGTGATGCTGGATATGATCCATTTGCATCGCCGCGATTTTTACAATCCATGGAAGCATATACTGCATTCCGTGATGTATCAGGAGCAACAGATGCAACACTCGATTTCCTAGCAGGTCATCCATCGACTCCACAACGTATTCAATTAGCTACAGAACAGGCGAGAAAAGTTGGTGCGCCCGGCGTTGGAACAACTGATCGTAATGACTTTCTTAACGGCATAGATGGCATGATTTTCGGCGATACCGCAGAGCAAGGGTATATCCGTGGTAACCAATTTATTCACCCTAAACTGGGAATAAGTTTTACGGTTCCTCAAGGTTTCACAATTGATAATTCGTCATCCGCAGTTATTGCCAATGGTCCCAACGATTTAGCAATCCGCTTTGATTGGGTTAGTTTACCCAATGGACTTTCGGCAACAGCATATATGCAAAATGGTTGGGTCAATGGTTTGGATCCATCATCTATGCAATCAATCACAATAAATGGATTATCAGCAGCACGTGCTCGTGCTGTTAATGATCGCTGGCAATTTGATGTTGTCGTTATTATCGTAAAAAATCGTGTATATCGATTTTTAACCGCCGCACCGAAATCTTCAACATCTCTTAACTCTATAGCGTCAGCGACGACATCAACCTTTAGATCCTTGTCGTCGCACGAAATATCTTCTTTGAAGCCACTGCGAATTCATGTGGTAACCGTACGTACTAACGATACTGTTTCGTCACTTGCTGGGAGAATGACAGGAACATCCGATAAAGAAAAGTTATTTCGCATTATAAACGCGCTTTCCCCGACATCTACACTATCGAATGGTGATCGAGTAAAAATTATATCGGAATAACTGATTTACACTTTTACCCGATCTATTCCACAGAGATATTTAATAGGCCCACTTTGGTTCCGCTGTGAAGGACACAGTCAACCACCGATCAGGACTAGCCTCGCCAATCATATCACCTATTTCAGAGCGAATTTTATCGAGTGTTTCAACACAACCAATCTGATAATTTTCAGGTAAGATAAGGTGAATTTCAATCATTGTAGACCGCCCGACACACGCGACATAGTTTTGTGAGCCAACAAAATTATATTTTTCAACAATACTATCAACGATATTGTTGACATGGTCATCCAACTTTTCAGGCGTAATCATCAAAATATCGCGTAAGGCCTTTACTACTGTCTTAACAGGCATTGGGAACATACAAATAGCTATGAAAGCTAATGCAACAGGATCAAAAAACGGAAGTAACCAATGGTATGATGTGTTTTGAACAAAGTGGGCGAGTATGAACGTGCATAATAAAGCGAAACTAATTGCACCTGAGACAATCCAACTTTTCACATCAATCGTAATAAAAGCCGATCCAATTTTTTTATTTTTTTGATGTTCATAAATCGCCATGCCAAAACATAAAACGACAGCAAAAAGCGTAAACCACGCCGCGTATCCTAAGTTAGGCGTATGACCTCCATTTAAAATAGTGCTAAACACCTCTGACAGAGCGTAAAAAACCGCAATCAATAAAGCCAATCCATTAATTGCTAAGAGCATCGGCTCCAAGTGCCAAAAACCGAACTGAAATCGTTCCATAAACTTTGGTGCTTTTCGTTTTCGACGGTTAACATCGATATGTATCAACCGCACAACAAGCAACGCAGCCAAACTAAACAAACAATCAATTGAGGAATACATGCCGTCAAAGATGATAGATGACGAGCCTGTTACAATACCCGTCACCACACCTGCGATAGAGAGCATTATGGTTGCCGCTATCGAATATTTTAACACCTTTTGCTCGGCAAAAGCGTTTTCATCATAAGTATACAATGCCAAACTCCATAACTCTGACGCTATAACGCATATCAAAGTTAATGAAATTACAACCTTTAAAGGTTTGTTTTAAACCTCGTAGGTCTCTGCATTGTTGACCGACAAAAGAAAATGCCGCAATTTCTGGAGCGCCCTTGCTTCAATCTGGCGCACTCTCTCTTTAGAAATTCCCATACTTGCTCCCAATGATTCCAATGTGGCGCCATCATCATTAAGACGACGTGTACGTATGATTTCTAGTTCTCTTTCGTTAAGAACTTGCAATGCTTGGTGCAACCATTGAGACCGCCGCTCTCCGTCAATTTCTTCTTCTATAATTTGGTCTTGTAATGGATGATCATCAACAAGTGCATCCACTTTACTACCAGAACTTTCGTCATCTCCTATCATGGGAGCACTCAAAGAATTGTCAGTGGTAGAAAACCGAAAATCCATAGTTTCAACATCAGACACAGAAACACCCAGCTTTTCGGATATGCTTTTGTAAATATCCTGCTTACTTAATGTCCGGTCTTCAAGCGCAAGTTTTGTACGTAAACGTCTTAAATTGAAAAAAAGAGCTTTCTGGGCTGAACTTGTACCACCACGTACAATTGACCAATTACGTAAAATATAGTCTTGAATCGATGCCCTTATCCACCATGTCGCATATGTTGAAAATCTAACTTCTCTGTTTGGTTCGAAACGTGCAGCTGCTTCTAAAAGCCCAACATATCCTTCCTGAACAAGATCACCAAGTGGCAATTTAAAGTGCTTAAATCTTCCTGCAATTGAAATCACAAGCCGCATATGAGCAACAGCTATCTGGTGCATAGCCTTGCTGTCATGTTGATCTTTCCACCGTAAAGCCAAAACATGTTCGTTTTGTCTTTCCAGATAAGGAGCGTTCATAGCGGAACGCACCATATTACGACCTAATGTATTATCAGTACCTGCATAAAAATCCGTTGAAACATGAACGGCTGGGGAAACATTACTCATGACAGCCTCTTTGATAAAAAAGGTGGATGTTAATTTTCTTAGAACGGCAATCACTGCCATTCCCCGCTTAAACGCCGATGTCGTTCATTGGTTCCATTCTAACGTAATATATAGTTTTTACAACTTTTAAGTGTATTTTTAAAATTATTTAAAAAAGACAGAAAAATTTCCGAAAATAGCTACAAAAAAACCCGCCAAATTGACGGGTTTTAAAATAAAACTTTACTAGGTTTTAGATGCTTACGATCAAGCGGCAACAATTTCTCCATCATCACCATCGAGATCCAAATCCACGTCACTCTTTGCACCACGCTTTGGGCTTTTAGCCAAGTTAATTTCAATAGTGCGAACAGCTTCTGTTTCTGAAACCTTGGTTACCACAGCAATCTCACGTGCCATGCGATCCAGCGCAGCTTCATACAATTGACGTTCCGAATAAGACTGTTCTGGCTGATTTTCAGCTCTGAAAAGATCACGAACAACTTCTGCAATTGCTATCAGATCACCAGAATTAATTTTTGCATCATATTCTTGAGCGCGTCGTGACCACATCGTACGTTTTATACGGGCACGTCCCTGTAAGACTTTTAAAGCACGATCAACAAAATCTGTCTCACATAACTTACGCATTCCAATGGAAATAGCTTTAGCGACAGGCACTTTTACGTGCATTTTGTCTTTTTCAAAGTGGATGACAAACAACTCAAGTTTAAGGCCAGCGACTTCTTGTTCCTCTATCGCAATAATTTGCCCCACCCCATGCGCCGGATAGACAATATATTCTAGCGCTTTGAAGCCATGACGATTAGAGGACTTTTTCGGTTGGGATGACATATTCTCACTTACTCCCTTTGTGCCCGGCAATTTTGCCGGCAAACACAGGTTGAAGGCTCCCTAAGAGCCATATCCGTCTAGAATTATTTAAAACGTAATCGCATCACAGTGGCAAAAGACTGCACTCAACATTTGTTAACCAAATGTCGCAACCATACTTTCAAACCGGCATAAACCAAAAGAAACCCAATGAAACCATTCAGCACAGCAAAGGATTTATGCAGGATTACAATTACCTTTCAGCGAATGATAAATAACGTCAAAATACCTAGCTATCGGCTTAACTTAAGCTCAATAACACAAAAATCGTCATAAATCAATAATCTAGCACGTTAAGCGCCTTATTTATCAATTAATCGCCTGTGCCAGGTTTCGGTGAAAAGTATTTTTCCAATTTACCTGTTACGCCATCCATTTCTGATGCTTCAGGTAATTGATCCTTTTTGACCGTAAGGTTTGGCCATTTTGCGGCATATTCCATATTAAGCTCAAGCCATTTATCCAAACCTGGTTCTGTATCAGGTTTAATAGCTTCTGCCGGACATTCCGGTTCACATACGCCACAATCGATGCATTCATCAGGGTGAATAACAAGCATGTTTTCACCTTCATAAAAACAATCAACAGGGCAAACCTCAACGCAATCGGTATATTTGCAGCGAATGCAATTGTCGGTCACAACATAGGTCATATTTAAATCTCCAGTGCTCACGTCAAGCGCATTCCGACAAAAGCCTGTCACACTTTTAAACGGAAATGAATCGATAACACTCTTGAGTTAGCGTTTTTAACAGCTAGTTTCAAGTATACAGTACCAACTTGATCACATTTGCCGATCCAAAAAATTTTGCAGAACACGTCTATCCCGTTTAGTCGGCCTTGGCCCATGAGAAATAACTTCCATAGACTGTATAGGATCCACCACAGGAGTCATATCTTCAAAAAGCTCGCGTGCTTCATTTGCCGGTCCTCGGCGTTTTCCAAAAGCAAGCACTTTGTAAATAATGACGCGTTTATCCATTCGAATGGTCAATATATCGCCAATTTTTACGAAAGTAGCAGGTTTGACAACTTTTTGTTTGTTAACTCGTATATGACTCGCAACAACCATATTGGCAGCAAGACTACGTGTTTTATAAACACGTGCGAAAAACAACCACTTATCCAGTCGTTGTTTTTCGCTCTCAATTTCACTCATTTTTTCAGCTGGTCACGCAAAGCGGCTAATTTTGCAAAAGGCGAATCCGGATCCAACGGTTTTGGTGCAGGTTTTGCCTTCACACGTTTAGAATCCGAATCATTTTTTCTATTTTTATTAAACCGTGGCCTATCTCGATTTTGTGGTTCTTGATTTCCATCTCGCTGTTTTGATTGTCCTTGACGGTTATCAAACCGATTTTTCTTTGCTCCGTTAGCGCGTTTATTGTGTTGTTCATGGCGCGGTTGATAATGCCAAAGCAAAATTGTTTTTACTTCATTGGTCTCAACTTTTTCGCCAGCAGCGGATCCCACAGGTTCGGCCTCTTGAATCACTTCAACACGTTCAGCCGAAGAACTACTCCAACCGTCGCCTACAAACTCTGCAGAATGTGTTTCTATCTGATCAGTCGTGGTACTTTGCTCATTAGCGACGTCAAAACCAGCCAATTTCTCTGCCAATGTTGAACTATCTATTGGCTCAGCACGATAGCCAAGGCTCTTTAATATCTCTTCCATATCATCAGCTGTAGCGCCTAGAATGGACATCATTGCCGGTGTTACAAAAAATTGGCGACCATCAAAGGCTCCATCTGGGCGTGAAGCATTATCCGGCTTCCAATTAACTGCAGTTCGGATGAGATCGGCTAACCGCTCCAATATATCAACACGTACAGCTCTACGTCCCAAAATTCGGTAACCAGCAAGTTGATAAAATGTTGGTGCATAAGACGGATCTACAACCACGGATGTGCGTCCTGCAGCAAGTATCTGGATAACATCACCGTAACCCGGCAGATCTTTACCGTGATTCTTCAGTGCCCATAACAAAGTTACAGCCTGCGCCGGTGCAGGTTTCAACATCATAGGTAAAAAGATATGGAATGCTCCAAATCGTGTTCCCAAACGGCGCAAAGCAGCTCTAGATATCTGATCTAGATTTTTGACATCATCAGCAACATCACGTCTCGGTAAAACACCAAGGTGTTCGACTAACTGATAAGCGAGGCCACGTGTAATACCAACAAGCGCATCGGCATTTACGAGATCGAATAACGGTTTCAAAACTGTTTCAAAATGATATGTTACAAACCGGTCTACACGTTCTGCGACCTTGTCCCGTGCCGGACCTGTCAGCTGTTCATCAGCCAACAGCACAGCCCGTGGCCTTAAAATATCATCAGTTGCAGTTAAACTCGCCAAAGGTTGACCAACCCACCGAACAACACCATCGGAACCAATAGCAAAATCGCCATTAGCCGAAGCAGCCAGACGATCAGCGCGCTTTTCAAATTCCATAGTCAGAATCTTCGCCGCCGCCGCCCGCAATGCTTTTGCATCTGCTCCTTCACCGACGATATCGGCGATAAAACGAAATCCATCTAATTTTCCAACATGGTGTCCTTCAACAAGAACATCACCATTTTGAGATATTTCGGCATCCATCATCACATTCTCTCTCAGCCGCCTCATTAGTACGCTTGTTCTGCGGTCTACAAATCGTTTCGTCAACCTCTCATGTAACGCATCCGACAATCTATCTTCAATTTCTCGCGTCTTTTCTTGCCAGTGTTGCGGATCGGTAAGCCATCCTGGTCTATGCGACACAAAAGTCCACGTCCGAATCTGTGCAATACGATGCGATAATGTGTCAATATCCCCATCAATGCGATCAGCCTGAGAAACCTGTTCCGCCATGTAGTTTTCATTAACAGCCCCTCGTTTTACGAGATCACGGTAGATACTGGCGATAATATCAGCGTGTTGAGCAGGCGCTATTCTCCTGTAATCAGGTAATGCACACGTATCCCATAGAAGAGAAACGCGTTCAGGGCAATCAGCAAGACGCGCAATATGACTGTCATGCGATAGAAAATCCAATGCTTGTGCATCCACTGCCGGTAATGCGCGGACAAGTCCTTCCACCGGAGATGCTGTTTCAAGTGATCTACTCAACCTATCAAGTGAAGAAAAATCCAAATTGGCGGTACGCCACTGCAAAACTTTAACCGAATCAAAGTTATGCGATTCGATTCGCTCTACCAGATCTTTATCAAGCTGTTCGACGCGCCCTGTTACTCCAAACGTCCCATCACGCATATGTCGTCCAGCACGACCAGCTATTTGAGCCATTTCAGCTGGCGTAAGATCACGAAAATGATATCCATCAAATTTCCTAGTCTGGGCAAAAGCAACGTGATCAACATCTAAGTTGAGTCCCATACCAATAGCGTCTGTCGCTACAAGGAAATCAACGTCACCAGACTGATAAAGCGCTACTTGCGCATTTCGTGTACGTGGCGATAACGCTCCCATAACCACAACAGCACCACCACGTTGTCTTTTTATCAACTCAGCAATTGCATAAACTTCATCTGCAGAAAAAGCCACAATAGCAGAACGACTCGGTAAACGTGTTATTTTCTTTGAACCAGCATAAAATAATTGAGAAAAACGAGGGCGACTAACAACAGTTAACCCCCGCAATAGTTTTTGCAATATGCCCTGCATTGTTGCAGCACCAAGAAGCATTGTTTCTTGTTTACCACGCAAATGTAGAATTCTATCGGTAAAAATATGTCCCCGCTCAAGATCACCAGCAAGTTGGACTTCATCAATAGCAACGAATGACACATTCGTTTCTCTCGGTAATGCTTCTACGGTGCAAACTGCATATCGCGCACCAATTGGCATTATTTTTTCTTCACCAGTGATCAGTGAAACCTGATGAGGACCAACTTTTTCACAGATACGATTATAAACTTCACGTGCCAAAAGCCGTAACGGCAACCCAATCATACCGCTATCGTGTGCCAGCATGCGTTCTATTGCCAAATAGGTTTTACCCGTATTTGTAGGCCCCAAAACCGCCGTTACATCACGTCCTGACAGTACGAGAGGGTCTTTTCCCATCACTTACTCCAAGTAAAAGTATCTGTAAGTCCAAATTACACATTATAGTTTCGTACCTTTATTATGGATTAGTTCCTTATAGAAAAACGTACAAGTTCTTTCATTCACAAGAAATTAACTATAAAGATTAACCTTTAGAACAGCAACGGAACGAATCAGCGACGAATCGCTGACATCAATATGTTCTTTTTATGTTCTTACTACATTTAGTTGTTTCATTGAGCTGTAACCGTCACATTTAGGAACTAAATGTACAACTCAAACAAAAATTCTTGTCATTTAATGTTGCAGTGAAACATTGCGTTAATGCTTTTGCTTGAAATGGATTTTGCATAAAATTGCCATCAAGAAATGCACCTCAAAGTGATTTTTCATGCCAACGATCAATGGGTGTGTAAGTGAGGATATAGTAATCGTACAAATATCATAACAAAACGAATCATCTTCGAATTATTTTCACACTAATTTTGCACATAAAGTATCAGCTCATCATTGAAACGATCGCTCACTATAACAATCATAGAGAGTATTACCGTCTTCAATTAAATTACAATTACCCGATTTATCGATGTAATATTCAACCACTGTCGTTAGAATAGCAGCAACACAAAAGAGCCTTCAGAAGCGTTATAAGGTAAGCCTGACTACTTTTTAGAATAAATACACCAATGCAGAACAATGAGTATACAAAAAAACCGGCATAAAGCCGGTCTTTGATATTAAACTAATATCTGAATTAGTCTTTTGGTGTCAAAACCTGACGACCACGATACATACCGGTTTTCAAATCGATATGGTGTGGACGACGAAGTTCACCTGAGTTCTTGTCCTCGATATATGTCGGTGACTTGAGAGCATCAGCCGAACGACGCATACCGCGCTTTGACGGAGATGTTTTTCGTTTAGGTACAGCCATGGAATTAAACTCCAAATTCGCTTTTAAAACGTCTGTCAGCATAACCATCAAGTTATTTTAACAGACAAAATTATAGAAGGTTTGGTGAGCCTATACACTGCTTATGAGCTTTTGACCAGTCTTCAACGATATTTTTTTAAGCAAATTATATCTAGTAGACTGAAAATCAGTTCTATTTCGATATACCAATCAGCGTTTTAACGCAGACACTGTGTATAAGGCACAGATTGACGGACACGTTTTTCGATCAGTTGTGCCAATAACACCAAATTATTAGTCGGACGGTTCGGCTTACGTATTTTAGGGCTCGGCAATGTAATCGCTAAATACGCCGCTTGCCGGCGTGTTAAATTTTTTGCTGATTTTTTAAAAAAATACTGTGATGCCGCTTCGACACCATAAATACCGGGGCCCCACTCTGCCATATTAAGATATATTTCAAGAATACGCTTTTTTGATAAAATTAGATCTGCGGTTACAGCATACGGAATTTCAAGCCCTTTACGTAAGTAAGAGCGATCGTGCCAAAGGAAAAGGTTCTTGACTGTTTGCATCGTAATCGTCGATGCACCGCGTGTTGGACCACCATCTTGTGTTAAAACAGCTTTTAAAGCATACCAATCAACACCGTTATGCGCACAAAACTGGCCATCTTCTGACATAACCACCGCGTATATCAAATTGGGCGAAATATCTTCAATATCAACCCATTCCCGCTTATAAGTGTTCAATGTAACGATATCTTTGACCATTAAAGTTGATACTGGATGAACGAACGGAAGACCGTAGACTATCATCATGAAAATTGGAAAGAGGGCAAGAAACAATAAAAAATATAAAATATAGCGAATCGTTGATCGCCAATTAACTGAACATGAGTTCATCTGTTTATTGATTTCTGTCAACAATAAAACCCCTCGTGTTTTCGCCATCTAATACAAAGTGTTGACGATACCGATCGATTGGTTCATGCCATCTATCAAAGATAAAGGGAATACTGAATGGAAGATTTTAGTAATATATTGTCAGAAAATGCACGACAAATTGGCGAATTGTTAAACACGCTTTTAAGCGAACATGTTGAAGCAGGTGAAATTAGCCGTCCTGGACGTCTTCTTGCGGCAATGCGTCATGGTGTTCTTAACGGTGGGAAACGCTTACGTCCTTTTTTAGTTATTCAAACTGCCGCTCTTTTTGACGCAAATTATCAAACCGCCCAACGTGTTGGTGCCGCTCTTGAATGTATCCATTGTTATTCACTTATTCATGATGACTTGCCCGCTATGGATAATGATGATCTACGGCGGGGCAAACCAACAGTCCATAAAGCGTTTGATGAAGCCACCGCCATATTGGCTGGTGACGGATTGTTGACTTTAGCATTTGATATTCTTGCTGATGAAAAAACAGAACTAAGCGAAAAAACACGTCTGACACTCATAGGAGATTTAGCGCGTGCTTCTGGTATTGGAGGCATGGTCGGAGGACAGGCTCTTGATCTACAAGCAGAAACTCAAAAACCAGACGAGCATGGAATTATTACCCTACAGGCAATGAAGACTGGTGCGCTCATTCGTTACGCATGCGAAGCGGGCGCTATTATTAGTAATGCAACTGCCGAGGATCGTGAGAGGCTCAGTTCGTTTGGAGCGGCTATTGGACTAGCCTTCCAGCTAGCTGACGACATCCTTGATATCACGGCGGATACTGCTTCATTAGGTAAAACAGCAGGCAAAGATATTACTGCAGATAAAGCTACGCTAGTTGCTTTGCACGGGATAGATTGGGCTAAAAGTCAATTGGCTGGGTTAATTGATCAAGCTGAAACATTGTTGCAACCATTTGGTAAAAAAGCAGACATTTTGCGTAAAACAGCTGAATTTGTTGCAAATAGAAAAAATTGAAATGTGGAAATAGTCACGATAACAAATTAATACGAAATACTGGAGTATTAGTGATGGCGAAGCTTTGCAGATAATACATTAATTGTTTTTGTACGCATACCCAACTATTCAACATTCTAATTTTTTGGCATTTGTTCCTTTAGCAATTGCTACACACTGATTTTGCGTAAAGGGATTATTACCAAGGATCGCCTCATAAAAATTTTAGTTCACTTTGATTTGGTTGATAAATGCGATACGCTTACTAACTTATTGAGACGCACTGGCCGTTAAGAAATATCAATGCCATTCACACTTGCTACGCCAATTGAAACTACTGAAGAGATTAAAAAAAGCCGTTTTCTGTGTCGTGCTTTTCCCATCACATCTATTGAAAATGCAGAGGCAATTATCAATTCCATTCGTGCTGAAATGGCCACTCATCATTGTTTCGCTTGGAAATACGGACAAAATTATAAATTCAGTGATGATGGTGAACCAACCGGCACTGCGGGTAAGCCAATATTAAGTGCTATAGAAGGCCGCAATTGCGATCGTGTACTTGTAATTGTGACACGATGGTTTGGCGGTGTAAAACTTGGTACTGGTGGTCTTGTACGTGCATATGGTGGAAGTGCATCGAGAACATTGCAAGAGGCACAACTAGTTGAACTTATCGAATGGAAAACTATAAACTTCCATTGCCCCTTTCATCTTATCCCTATTGTGCAGAACGAATTAAAAAATTTCCAATCATCCATTGAAAACCAAATTTTTGATGACAAAGGTTGCTTATTTTCTCTCACATTGCCTGCAGCACAAGTGGATGATTTTGTTTCTTGGTTAACAGACAAGAGTAGTGGAAAAATAGCCATACATACCGATGACGAAAATGATATATCTACGAAATAGCAACAGGTATTTATGTATCACAAATAACGACTACCACCGCATTGTTATACGTAATAACGCACGGCTAATAAATACTATTCCCCAGATAGGTAAGCCCAACTCCTCAATTACTCTGTACGCTTAAATCGATTTTCAATATACTCGGCTACCATCTGTTCAAACTCTTCAGCTATATTTTTGCCTCTTAAAGTTTTAACTTTCTCACCATCAATAAAGACAGGTGCAGCCGGTGTTTCTCCTGTACCAGGAAGAGAAATACCAATATCTGCGTGCTTAGATTCACCGGGTCCATTCACTATGCATCCCATAACAGCGACATTCAATTGCTCAACACCGGGATATTTTTCACGCCAGACAGGCATATTTCTGCGTATATCACTTTGAATTTTTTGGGCTAATTCTTGGAAAACTGTCGACGTTGTACGTCCACATCCGGGACAAGCTGCAACGATGGGAATAAATTGCCTAAAGCCCATAACTTGCAGTAATTCCTGTGCCACTTGCACTTCTCTACTTCTATCACCTCCTGGCTCAGGAGTTAATGAAATACGAATTGTATCACCAATGCCCTGTTGCAATAAAATTCCCAAAGCCGCAGACGATGCAACAATTCCTTTTGTCCCCATACCTGCTTCGGTCAATCCTAAATGCAAAGCATAATCGCCACGTTCGGCAAGCATTGTATAGACAGAAATCAAATCTTGAACCTGACTTACTTTTGCCGACAAAATAATCTTATCTCGGGTAAGCCCAATATCTTCGGCAAGATGCGCTGAAATAAGTGCTGATTGCACAACTGCCTCATGCATGACCTGCTCAGCAGACAACGGACCGCCCTTAGCAGAATTTTCATCCATCAATCGCGTTAATAATTCCTGATCAAGAGATCCCCAGTTAACTCCAATGCGGACAGGTTTATTATATCGAATAGCCAATTCAATAATCTCACTGAATTGTTTATCTCTCTTATCGCGAAACCCTACATTTCCTGGATTAATTCGATATTTCGCAAGAGCTTTTGCACAATCGGGGTGCTCTGCCAATAATTTATGGCCTATGTAGTGAAAATCTCCAATCAATGGAACATTAATTCCAAGTCTATCAAGACGTTCTCTGATCTTTGGCACGCCTATTGCTGATTCATCGCGATCAACTGTTATGCGCACAAGCTCCGAGCCTGCTTTTGCAAGGGCTGCAACTTGAGCAACTGTTGAATCCACATCTGCAGTATCTGTGTTGGTCATTGATTGAACAACTACAGGATTATCTCCCCCGACCATAACGCCACCGACATTAACGGCAATAGATTGCCGACGAGGAAAAGGGGCGGATAAATAGGATTGCTTATTCATCTTCACTTAAAAATCTCAACAAACGTTTTGATAATTTATAATCAATTTAAATAGATTTTCCCAATCGTTATTTCATGGTCATGTCGCATTTTATTATATTTAACATCTGTGTAGCGGTTTCCTGCTCTTATTAAACAAATAACTCATAGTCTCATCATTTATAAAATCTATATCAATCTTGCCAGTTTTCATTATCCACGATGATATTTTCTCCGTTATCGGAGCTTCTTAGCAATTGAATAAGGAACTAATTGTTCGATCAGACGTTAAGAACATATCAGAAAATATTGGCCTTATTTTATATCAATGAGACCGTTGGCAAGAGGAAAAAAAATGGCGTTATTTCAAAGTGATTCTGACATTAGTTCTAAAGCGCATAAACGTATTGCTGAATTAAAAGCCGAGCTTGCATCATTAACCGGAAAAACGAGCTGGTCCGACATTGATATGGCTGACATAACTGATACGATCAAAGAAAAAGGCCACCAGGCGCTTGATTGCGTTAGTGAACATGCGAGCAATGTGAAGGAAAAAGCAAAAGAAAATCCAAAAACATCACTTGCTGTAGTTATTGGCCTTAGCTTGGCTGCGTATTTGTTATTACGAAAATTATAATCTACAGCTAACGAATTAAATTAAAAGAGCACTCTAATTTCAGAGTGCTCTTTCACTAATTTAGTCTTTAGCTTCGCTATAATTATAACTGCCTTCAGAAGTTTTATACCAACGGTTCATGACAAAACCGCCTTCTTTCGGATCCCCTTTATCATTGAACTCGATATTACCTAAAACCGTTTTAAATGGTCCCTTTGTTTTCAGATATTCCGCAACTTTTTGAGGGTCATTTCCTTCTTCAGCAATGCCATATGAAAAAAGCTGCACGACGGCATAGGCATATAGAGTGAAAGCTTCAGGTTCAAAACCACTGTCCCGGAAGTCCTTTACAAGTTCTGCGTTATCAGGATTTACGCGTGGGTCAGCATTAAATGTATTCAGTACACCAATCACACCATCCTGTGCAGTTGCTGCCAGCTCATTACTCGTAATGGCATCACCACTAATAAACTGCGGTTTTATTTTCTGTTCGGCCATTTGACGCAAAAGCAAACCAGCCGGAGTGTAGAGACCACCAAAATAAACGACATTCGCTTCACTTTGCTTAATTTTGGCAACTATCGCAGAAAAATCTCTATCTTCTACATTGACTCCGTCAAAACTGAGTTCTTTTATTCCAAGTTTGTTGAGAGTTTTCTCAACTTCTTCAGCCAATCCCATTCCATAAGCTGTTTTGTCATGAATAATCATAACTTTCGGATCAGGATAATGCTTTTTTATATATTCAGCAGCAAAAGCTCCTTGAGTGTCATCACGACCACAAACGCGAAATTGTAGCGGATAACCACTTTCCGTTAACTTGGGATTGGTGACCCCCGGAGACATGGCCAACATACCATTTTCATCATATACACTTGCAGCAGGTAGCGCTGCACCGGAATTATAATGTGCAACAACAAACTGGACACCTTCTCCAGCGAGTTTATTTGCACCAGATACGGCTTGCTTAGGATCAGATGCATCGTCCACGATATCAAGAACAAGCTTTTCGCCGTTGATACCACCTTTATCATTAATATTTTTAACGGCCATTTCAGCGCCATGCTGAATTTGGGCACCGATAGCAGCACTAGGTCCTGTTACGGGAATAGCCACTCCAATTTTTATGTCTGCCCAAGCAGTTGAACAACATGATAACATGCCTATTGACGCAACAGTCACAAGCAATCGATTAAACATCTTCCCTCTCCTTTGGTCGCTTTATATTCATTATGAAAGCTTTTAATAGATTACTTTATGTATCATGTATTTATTTATGACGCCAAGTAAATGGAGAAGACTTTTTATATATCCAACTATATTGTCTTACCATTTGTTTCGTTCGCGTATATTGAAAGCCCAGACAGGAAAAAATAATTAATACTATAAGATCGACCAAGTAAAACTGTAGCGAAAGCAATGTGCCATTAAATGGCGGAATATAATGGATAAATCGAATGGCTGCAGCAAGCGGAACCATGTAAACAATAGCCATTGCCAATTTTTTCCATGTCAACGCACAAGCACGACCTGTCATCCATGCAGCCCAACCGCCTAAAATACATGTAACGAGAATAAAAACATAAAAAGACGATTCTTCATAAATAATGCCTTGCATAGCCTTATTCACTCCTTAAGCATTGATAAAATAAAAGGCACAAAGTGCATTTGCCATCATCAATGTCTACCGCCTTCCAGATACGCGGCTCGAACTTTTGGATCAGCCAAGAGCTCTTGACCACTTCCACTCATTGTTACCTGACCATTTACAAGAACATATCCACGATGCGCTAATTTTAATGCACCAAAAGCATTTTGTTCGACAAGAAAAACGGTCAAACCAGTTTCTTTATTTAGGATATCAATAGCTTCAAATATCTGTTTTACGATTAAAGGAGCCAATCCTAAAGAGGGTTCATCCAGCATAAGTAAGCGAGGACGCGCCATAAGAGCACGTGCTATTGCCAACATTTGTTGCTCACCACCAGAAAGTGTGCCACCCCTTTGATGAATTCTTTCTTTTAGCCGAGGAAATAAAGTGAACATTTTTTCGACATCTTCGTCGAAATATTTCAGATTATCGAGGCTTGCGCCCATCTGTAAATTTTCCATCACCGTCATCCGAGGGAAAATTCTTCGTCCTTCAGGGGATTGTGCGATACGAAGTCTAGCAATTTCATGGGTATCCATATTGGTAATATCTTGCCCATCAAAAACAATTCGGCCATTTCTAGCACGCGGCTTGCCGAAGACTGTCATCATCAGCGTTGATTTTCCAGCACCATTGGCACCAATAAGTGTAACAATCTCGCCTTGGCGTACTTCAACATTCACACCGCGCAAAGCTTGTATTGCGCCATAATATGTTTCTACATCTTCAATCTTGAGAAGGGCTTGCCTTTGTTCAGACATCATTGTCCTTCCTTTGTTGCTGCCATATTATTATGTTGAGGATCTACGGTACCCTTGTCTTTAACGCTCTGGTTATTTTCGGAAACAGTTGAAGCATCGTCATCTTCAACACCAAGATATGCGGCAATAACTTTCGGATCATTTTTCACCATTTCAGGTGTACCGTCAGAAATCTTTGAGCCATATTCTAGAACAACGACGTGATCTGATATTTCCATAACAACAGACATATCATGTTCAATAAGAAGAACAGATGTATATTCAACATCACGAATATGCAAAAGCAACTCATTGAGTTCCAATGATTCTTTGGGATTCAGTCCTGCTGCTGGTTCATCCAAGCATAATAATTCAGGCCCGGTACACATTGCACGGGCAATTTCAAGACGCCTTTGATCACCATAAGGAAGATCTCCAGCTGGATCATCTGCCCGATCAATAAGATTAATTTTTTCAAGCCATAAACGTGCTTTATCAATTGCTTTAGCAGCTGCATGCTTATAGGACGGCAATCCTAGAAGACCAAATATGGTCATACCAGATGCCCGCATCAAGTCGTTATGTTGGGCAACAAGCAGATTTTCCAAAACAGTTAAACCAGTAAACAACCGGATGTTTTGAAATGTTCTGGCAACTTTTGCTTTTTTAGTAATTTCATAGTCAGAAAGTCGCTCTAACAAAAATGTTTTCTCATGTTTTGTATGTAGTGAAAGCATTCCACCTGTTGGGCGATAAAACCCTGTGATACAATTAAATACAGTTGTTTTACCGGCACCATTAGGACCTATCAATGCGGTAATCTTTCCGCGCTCAACATCGAAGCTAAGATCATCAACGGCAACAAGACCACCAAATTCCATACGCAAATGTTGAATATTAAGAAGGGTATCTTTCTCTAACATTAGCCATTTCCTTCTTTGGTAAAATCGCCAGAAACAGCTTTACGTATTTTAAGAAAAGCACTTGGTTGGCGAGTACCAACAAAGCCACGTGGTTTCCAAACCATAACAAATACCATTGCTAATCCGAACCACAGCATTCGATATTGTTGAGGGTCAAAATCAGGGCCAAATATCATTTGCAGTGCAGGAACATCACGTAAAATTTCCATTCCGCCAATCATAACCACAGCAGCAATTGCAATTCCACCGAGTGAACCCATACCGCCTAGAACGACAATTGCGAGAATAATGGCGGATTCATCAAATATAAAACTCGTGTAATCGGCACGCCCTTGTCTGGCTGCAAAGAACGCACCGGCAAATCCACCAAACATAGCCCCAATAGAAAAAGCAGTTAATTTTGTTGTAACTGTATTAATACCAAGAGAACGGCAGGCAATTTCATCTTCACGCAAAGCTTCCCAGGCACGCCCAATCGGCAACCGTCGCAACCGAACAACAACCCAAGCAGTGATAACCACCATAACCAGAATGACATAATAAAGGAAAATCTTGTAATGCGCTGCCTGGAAGTTCAGTCCAAACATTGCTGCAAAGCCACCGTCCCCGCGAACAAATGGTACACCAAAAAAGGTTGCTTTTTGAACAGACAATCCTGCAGCGCCGCCTGTAACAGGTGTCCAATTCTGTAATACCGTGCGAATAATTTCCCCAAATGCCAAGGTTACAATTGCAAGATAATCGCCACGCAATCGCAACACCGGAAAACCAAGCATAATTCCCCATAGCGCAGCAAAAATACCAGCAAGTGGTAAACATAACCAAAAAGAAAATCCAAAGTGATTGCCTAATAAGGCAACCGTATAGGCACCTACGGCATAAAACCCGACATAACCCAGATCAAGCAAACCAGCGAGACCAACAACGATATTCAATCCCCATGCCAGCATGACATAAATAAGTATTTGAATAGCGTAGTTATCTATCCATTTTTGTGATTGAGCCAAATTATCAACGACAAATGTCGTAATAAAAAATGGATAAAGCAATAAGGCTGCCAAGATAAATCCTGGTGCATACTTTTGAACTTTAGGCAACAAAACAGCTGATGTTGACTTAATTGATTGTCGTAAACCTCGAGCATAAAGAAATATAAGGGCGAGCACTAAAATGACAGCTAATACCCCTGCCGCAATTAAAAGCTGATGCAATTGTTCGGCAGAACTGTATCCAGACTGATCTGAATTTACTTCATAATAAATCCATGCCCGATATGCTACAAATAGGATTGCCGAGGGAAATAGTGCCATGATGCCACCACGAACACCACCACCAAATAAGCACCACGTAAATCTACCAATACCGGCTATCAAAACATAATTCATGAGATAGCCAATTTGTGGCGTCAAAGTCATCTCATTTTTGAGATTAAGATCAGCACGAAAACCAACGATGAATAGAAATAGCAGAAAGGCAATGACCGCAGTTATAACACCTTCCCGAATTGCAATTCCAAGATTACCTGCCATACGATCCGAATGGGATTGTACATTAACATTAGCCACGGCTTAAACCTTTTCAACTTCTGGACGACCAAGAATACCTGACGGCATGAATATGAGCACAATCGCTAATATCGAAAACACTGCCACATCTTTATATTCTGGAGGGAAATAGGTTTGCCATAATGCTTCAGTCAAACCAATTAACAAACCACCAAGCACAGCCCCAGGTAATGACCCTATGCCACCAAGAACAGCTGCAGTAAACGCTTTAATCCCAGGAATAAACCCATCTGCAAAATGGATTTGTCCATAATTTATGAGATAAAGCGTACCTGCAATAGCGGCTAATGAAGCCCCCATAATAAATGTAATCGCAATGGTACGATCAACATTAATCCCTAAAAGAGCTGCCATTTTTCCATCTTGTTCAACGGCACGCTGAGCGCGTCCCAATGGGGTTTTATTGACAATATGCGAAAAAATAACAAGTAAAATAGCAG
Source organism: uncultured Bartonella sp. (assembly GCA_946478235.1). GTDB lineage: Bacteria > Pseudomonadota > Alphaproteobacteria > Rhizobiales > Rhizobiaceae > Bartonella. The sequence continues at coordinate 144,810 of CAMLBF010000004.1, read as the reverse complement.
TAACAATGACCACCAATAGTTGCTTGTTAAGAATGAAAATATCTGTACCAGGTATAGTAAACCCACCACTTACCATTTCTGGAATAGGTTTATTTCTTGGACTTTGTTCAACTTGTACAAAATTGCGCAATACAAAAGACATACCAATTGCAGTGATTAATGGAGCCAACCGAAAAGACCCACGCAAAGGTCGATATGCCACACGTTCAATAACCCACGCCCATACTGACGTGAAAACCATTGATATGATCATCATAATAAGTAGAGCTAAAGCAATCGGCACCGCTGCAGGCAAAGTTAGCAGCATCATAAAAACGATCATAGCAATGAAAGCACCAATCATGAAAACATCGCCATGAGCGAAGTTGATCATGCCCAAGATGCCGTAAACCATGGTATAACCAATAGCAATCAAACCATAAATGGCACCCAATGCCACTCCATTGATGAGTTGCTGAAAAAAATAATCCATCGAGTAAGCGTCCACTACGTTATTGTTTCTGCAATTTGCACCAAACTATCAACTGCTTCCGTGAAAGCAATGAATTTTTACGCGTAAAAGCAATAAACTTATATTTCTTAAGTCATTTTTTGAAATGTTCGATTATTTTGTACAAATAATGGAACACCCTTAATTTCAAATGCCGGCATCACGGCCAACTTCATTTCGTTCTTTCGATGTATCCACATGGGTAATGACGGACATACCAGGAATAAGCCGATCAATATCTTTTTGCCCGGGATCAACTTCAATGCGAACCGGTATACGCTGTGCCACTTTGGTGAAATTTCCCGTCGCATTATCAGGCTTCAGAACAGCAAATTCCGAGCCCGCAGCAGGTGAAAAACGAACAACATGACCTTTCATTTTACGACCATTTAATGCATCAACTGAAAATACCACTGGTTGCCCAATTTTCATATTGGCACATTGTGTCTCTTTATAATTTGCTACAATCCAAATTTCATCGGGCACCACAGCCAATAATTGCGTTCCGGCAGAGACATATTGACCAAGTTTTGCACCAACTTCGCCCACACGACCATCGCGTGGGGAATAAATCCGTGTATGATCAAGGTCAATCTGTGCCAATTCAACAGCAGCTTCTGAACTTTCAACATCAGCTTTCAAACCTTCACGGTCGACGAGAATTTTTTTTAGCGTTTGTTGTTTTACATCAAGAGCCGCAATAGCTTGATCAAGATCAGCGCGTGCCGAATCTTCCGTACTTTGCGAAGAAACACCGCGTTGCGTCAAAGGTTCAACTCGCTTCCAATTCAATTGTGATTTTGTTAAAGCCGCTTCTGCCGATCGAATATCAGCTTTTGCTGATTCTTCCTGCTGAAAAGAGCTAGCGAGCGCTGCTTTCTTCGTATCCAATGTGGCTTTAGCCTGATCCAATTTTTGCTTAAAAATATGATCGTCAATTTGGATTAAGAGTTGCCCCTGCTTAACACGCTCATAATCTTTGACCTTTACATCGGAAACATTACCGGCAACCTGTGGGCTAATCATCGTTACAAAGCCTTTGACGTAAGCATTATCTGTTGTTTCAGTACTGCTGATGAAAGGAGGTAATTCCCACGCCCATAATATAAGCAAAACTCCGCAAATACCCGCTATAATCGAGACGGCTGTTGCTTTTGAGCGCAAAAATTTGATCATTTTCTCTTATCCGCGTTTTAATCACTTAAATCATATTGTCAGGCAACTTGTGGTAAAACTTGTGCCTGTTGTTTATCACGATAATTACGGTAACCTCTTAATCCCATCAGGATAAGCAACACCACCAACCCTAAAAGCGCAATGCAGGAATAAAGTCGGAAGACATCATTATAAGCCAATACATTTGCTTCTAACGTGGCTTTACGACCCAATGCTGCTAAACCTTCACTATTCAGTAGTACAGGGTCATTAAGGACGTGTGAATAAGAGGCAGAAAGCTGTTTAACATCTGCTGCAACAATCGGATCGCTTAAAACAAGTTGCTGCGTTAATATGTTAGAATGATATTTTTCAAATATTATCTGCATACTTCCAAAAAACGCAGAACTCATGACACCTCCGGTATTTTGTGTAAACAGAAACACCGCAATAAAACTTAAAATATATTGTGGTCCTCTTGCAATTGCTGTCGCTAACCCTTTTGACATAGACGGTGGCAAGAAGAGTGCATATCCTATACCGATAATACCTTGACTAAACATCATTTGCTCAGGTCTAGTAAGGTTTGTAGCATGGCTATCTAGAAATGAACCTGTAGCCAATAATAACAATGCAATAACATGAAATAAATCTTCTCGTCCGGGCTTAAAAAACGCTGCACATGTAAAACCACCTAGAACAGTTCCACCGACCACAGCCCAGTGCATTGTTTCCATTTCGCGGTTAAGCAAACCAAACAGATTAAAGAAGTTAGAAGCCAAAGTTGCTTGCTCTGATAACAATATCCGAAACAGCAAAAGTACAATTGCAATATGTAGCATTTCCTTACTGAAAAGCCACCGCAAGTCTATCAGAGGATTCTTACGATTTAGCTCAATAACAACTGCAACTAACAGGCATAATGCTGCAAAAGCTAGCCACCATCCCATCCATCCTACTTCTCGCCACCAATAAAACTTCCCAACAGGCATAATTGCTGCATTAATACCAAGACCGACAGCAATAAGCCCATAACTAAGAAAATCTATTTTCTCGATAACTTTCGCTCTCTTTATAGGCGTCAATGGTAATGAAAAAATACAGCCAAAACCGATAAGAGCTAGCCCCATCTCTAAAGCATACAAGCCATGAAATCCGGCATGATCAATTAACGATGGTGATACTAAACGTGATAATGGTACGGCCAGTGCAATATTCATCAGATTGAGACTTAAACCTACCGTTCGCTTCTTTGCAGGTGCAAAGGCTTCAATCATATAGAAAAATCCCAAAGATGACATTGGTGCTGCTGCCATACCAGCAAAAAACCTTACAATAATGGCAGACTGCAAATCAGTAACGAACAAATGCAATGTACAAGTTGCAAGAAAACAGATGATAGAAAGTTCGGCATAAACACGTAAACCAAACTGGTTACGAATTTTTATTAGAAAAAAACCCAAACTAACGTTCGGAGCCATATAAGCACCAACCAACCATGTGGTCTCAATAGTGGTAGCGTGAAAATATCCCGTCAGTTGGTTGATATTTGTTTGTACCATATTTGCGCCGAGGCCGTAAGCCCACTGCAAAATACATGAAGCAAAAATATAAATAAAACACTTGTGAATAGGTCCAGCAAAGATTTTACCTGGTGTGGTAAATGGCGGTTTTTGCTCGTCCTCGGGGATTGGTAAAACACCGTTGTTCATACCCGCCCCTCAACTTCTATCGTTTCAGCCATTTGATTTAAGACACAAAATGCTCTGCCAATATCTTGGCTTTTTATACCGTATATAACATCATCACTGAGCTCGGCGGCATATGACTCAATTACGTCGACTATTTCGCGCCCCTTAGGCGTTAAGGTAATATACCTTGCACGTCGGTCACCTGTCGAAATATCTCTCGCAACTAACCCTTGAGCTTCTAAAGCATCAATAATGCGAACAAGCGTTGCACTTTCAATACCGAGCTCTTCAGCCAAATTTTTTTGATAAAAACCATTGTTATATTTTAACGCTTTAAGAGTTAGTGCGCGGGCAAGAGTTAAACCTTGACAACGAATCCGCGCATCAAACAAATTGCGCAATTTCCGGCTAACCTTTAACAAAACATCAACAAATTGCGCCGAGTCTATGGTGTCATTCATAACGTCGCCCATAACAATTTTTATTTAGCATGCTAATCATTTTGGTACGACATATATTACCAAATTATTTGGGAGACAATTCACATCGCTGTTATATAATATAGCTATTCTAATTAAAATCTCTGTTAGTGCGATATTTCTTGATCATAATGTCCAGTTATTCAGACATTTACAAATTTTTGCAAACAAATCTACGCTTGGTAAACATACACTTTAAAAGCTTACAAAACCTTGTTGTTACAACAAATTAATGTTCGTTGAACCATGAACACCACAAAAAAAATGCTTTTAAATTACCAAATAAATACAAACAACAAAGCTTTAACTGTATTTATAGCCCACAATAACTTATTTTAAGACTTTGATATAATATCCGGAATAATAGTGAGCTGGTGTAAGAAGTCTTCAGCCTTATTTCTATCTTCGTCATTTTCCGCAACTTTGAATACATCTTTTGCTGCTTCAATCCGTTGATCGAGATCATGTTGGGTAAAGTCTTCAACTGATACTGCTGCTTCTGCCAATAAAGAACATCTTTCTGGTGTAACATCTGCAAAGCCACCATAAACCACAAATGACATTTCACCATTATCGACTTTCACCTTAATGACACCCGGAATCACAGCAGTCATCAAAGGAGAATGATTAGGTAAAACTGTTATATATCCCTCACTACCGGGCAATATAACTTCATACACCTGCTCTGAAAGCAACAGTTTTTCAGGGGAAACCAGTTCAAACAAAAAAGTCCCAGCCATATCCTTAATCACCTTAACTCTTCAAACTGATTACCTAATTGTATTAAAGACACAAAGCTTCCAAGAACTTCAACATTGCCGATACAACTATTACCAGTCATTATTCGTGGAGGCTTTTAGCCATATATCGTAAAATATCGTAAAACTCTGCCGGTTTTTCCGGCAGAGTTTAATTATATTAAGCAGCCTCAGCAGCTAAACGTTGTGCTTTCTCAATTGCTTCTTCAATTGAACCAACCATATAGAAAGCCGCCTCTGGTAAATAATCATATTCACCAGCACAAAGTCCCTTGAAGCCTTTAATTGTATCTTGCAATGCAACCAACTTACCAGGAGAACCTGTGAAAACTTCTGCAACATGGAAAGGTTGGGATAGAAAACGTTCAATTTTACGAGCGCGAGCCACTGTCAATTTATCCTCTTCAGAAAGCTCATCCATACCCAAAATTGCAATAATATCTTGCAATGATTTATAACGCTGTAGAATTGTTTGAACTTGCCGAGCAACAGCATAATGTTCTTCACCGACAATCAAAGGATCCAACATACGTGAAGATGAATCCAATGGATCAACAGCAGGATAAATACCTTTTTCAGCAATAGAACGTGACAAAACAGTTGTTGCGTCCAAGTGGGCAAACGATGTTGCAGGTGCAGGGTCGGTCAAGTCGTCGGCAGGAACATAAATAGCCTGAACGGACGTAATAGACCCCTTAGTTGTCGTTGTAATACGTTCCTGCAATGCACCCATATCCGTTGCCAACGTTGGTTGATAACCAACAGCTGAAGGGATACGTCCAAGAAGGGCGGACACTTCCGAACCAGCCTGTGTGAAACGGAAGATATTATCCACGAAGAACAAAACATCTTGACCATCATCACGGAAGCTTTCTGCAACAGTCAAACCAGAAAGAGCAACACGAGCACGAGCACCCGGAGATTCATTCATCTGGCCATAAACCAGAGCACATTTTGATCCCTTAGCCGAACCATTGTTCTCTCTTGGGTCAACATTCACGTGGCTTTCAATCATTTCGTGGTAAAGGTCATTACCTTCACGGGTACGTTCACCCACACCAGCGAAAACAGAATATCCACCATGCGCCTTAGCAATGTTGTTAATCAATTCCATAATTAAAACAGTTTTACCAACACCGGCACCACCGAACAGACCAACCTTACCGCCCTTAGCGTAAGGGGCGAGTAGATCAACAACCTTAATACCTGTTACCAGAATTTCTGATTCTGTCGATTGCTCTACATATGCAGGCGCAGGCTGGTGAATTGCACGTACCTTATCTGACTTGATAGGACCAACTTCATCAACTGGCTCACCAATAACGTTCATAATGCGACCCAGTGTTGCTTCACCAACTGGAACAGCAATAGGAGCACCAGTATCAACAACATCTTGGCCACGAACCAAACCGTCGGTCGAGTCCATAGCTATTGTACGAACGGTATTTTCGCCGAGGTGTTGAGCCACTTCAAGAATAAGACGGTGACCAAGATTTTCAGTTTCAAGAGCATTCAAAATCTTAGGCAAATGCCCATCAAACTGTACGTCAACAACAGCGCCGATAACTTGCTTGATTTTACCAACAACACCCTTTGTTGTATCTAACTTGAAGCTACCAGTTGCTGCAGCTTTTTCTGACTTTACAGATGCGGATGCTACTTTAGCCGATGCAGCCACTTTTGGAGCTGCTGTTTTAGCCGCAGTTTTGGTTGCTGCCGATTTGGCAGCCGACTTTACCGTGCCTTTTTTCTCAGCAGTTTTTGACGCTGCTGTCTTTGGGGTCGCTGCTTTAGCCATCGATCCTTACCTTCCACCTTAGAGCGCTTCTGCGCCCGCAATAATTTCGATCAATTCTGTTGTAATCTGCGCTTGGCGCTGGCGATTATACGTAATTGACAACTTTGTTATCATGTCGCCTGCGTTACGCGTTGCATTATCCATTGCACTCATTTTCGCGCCCATTTCACCGGCAGCATTTTCTAACAATGCGCGGTACATCTGAACACTTAAATTACGAGGAATCAGCGTCTGTAAGATAGAGGCCGCATCCGGTTCATAATCATAAATAACCGATGTTTTAGTCGCTTCCTCACCATCAACAACATTTCCAGTTGACGCTGGAATTAATTGCAATGATGTTGGACGCTGATTGATTACCGATACAAATTCAGAATAAAAAACTGTACAAACGTCAAATTCGCCGCGTTCGAATAAATCAACAATTTTTTGCGCAATATCTTTCGCATTATTAAAACCTAAATGCTTAACTTCACGCAAGCTGATGTGATCAATCATCGAGGAACTAAATTCACGTTGAAGAATATCAGCTCCTTTTTTTCCGATAGTGAGAATTTTTACTGTTTTTCCCTGTTCTTTCAGAACACGGATATGATCGCGGGCATGACGAGCAATCTGCGAATTAAACCCACCACAAAGCCCACGTTCAGCAGTACAAACAACGAGAAGATGAACATCATCTTTTCCCGTTCCTATCATCAATTTTGGCGCATCATCTGAACCAATCTGGCTATTGAGATCAGATAATACCGTTGCCATACGCTGTGCGTATGGACGTGCTGATTCAGCAGCTTCCTGCGCGCGACGCAGCTTGGCCGCAGCGACCATCTGCATCGCTTTGGTAATTTTCTGCGTCGCCTTAACCGAGGCGATACGATCTCTAAGATCCTTAAGCGAAGCCATTAAACCGTTCCGTCAATTGGTCAAGAAAAATTCTTGGCGTAAGTTTCAAGCACATTAGTCAACTTATTTTTCAATTCGTCGGTCAATTTTTGCTCATCACGAATACCATCAAGAATATCCTTGTGGTTTGTACGCAACGCAGCCAGCAAACCTTGTTCAAATTTACCAACCTGATTGACGGCGAGTTTATCAAGATAACCATTTACGCCTGCAAAGATCACTGCAACTTGTTCTTCCGTCTTCAGCGGAGAGAACTGTGGCTGTTTCAACAATTCTGTCAAACGCGCACCACGATTGAGTAACCGCTGCGTTGAAGCATCAAGATCTGACCCGAATTGAGCGAACGACGCCATTTCACGATACTGGGCAAGCTCACCTTTAATTGATCCTGCCACCTGCTTCATCGCTTTAATTTGTGCAGCTGAACCAACGCGCGAAACAGAAAGTCCAACATTAACAGCTGGTCTGATGCCTTGATAGAACAAATTGGTTTCCAAGAAAATCTGACCATCTGTAATAGAAATTACGTTAGTCGGAATATATGCGGAAACATCATTAGCCTGTGTTTCAATAACAGGTAAAGCTGTTAAAGAACCTAAGCCATGCTCTTCATTCATTTTCGCGGCACGTTCTAACAAACGTGAATGGAGATAGAACACGTCACCTGGATAAGCTTCACGCCCAGGAGGACGACGAAGGAGCAAGGACATTTGACGATAAGCTACAGCTTGTTTCGACAAATCATCATACCCAATCAATGCATGCTTACCATTATCACGGAAATATTCACCCATTGCACAAGCAGCAAATGGAGCAATAAATTGCATTGGAGCAGGCTCAGATGCCGTTGCTGCAACAATGATAGAATATTCTAGAGCACCACGCTCTTCCAAAGCCTTAACAAACTGAGCAACAGTTGAACGCTTCTGTCCAACAGCAACATAAACACAGTATAATTTATCCTTTTCAGGTCCATTATCATGTATCGGCTTTTGATTTAAAAATGTGTCCAAGAGAATAGCAGTCTTACCGGTCTGGCGATCACCAATCACCAACTCACGCTGACCACGACCAATCGGAATAAGCGCATCAACAGCTTTAAGCCCAGTAGACATCGGCTCATGAACCGATTTACGAGGAATAATGCCGGGAGCTTTGACATCTACGCGGCGACGTTCCTTGGCATTGATTGGGCCTTTACCGTCAATCGGATTACCAAGAGCATCAACAACACGACCTAAAAGTTCTGGACCTACTGGCACATCAACAATAGATTGCGTACGCTTTACGGGGTCACCTTCTCCAATATCACGATCAGAGCCAAATATAACAACACCCACATTGTCGGCTTCAAGGTTTAGTGCCATTCCACGCACACCACCTGGAAATTCGACCATTTCACCGGCTCGAACGTTATCAAGACCATAAACACGGGCAATACCATCACCCACAGATAGCACCTGACCAACTTCAGAAACTTCAGCCTCTTGACCGAAATTCTTAATTTGCTCTTTCAGGATTTTTGAAATTTCCGACGGTTTAATATCCATCAGCCGACCTCTTTCAGTACAAGCTTAAGCGAAGACAATTTTGTTGCAAGCGACGTATCAATCTGTCGTGAACCGAGTCTAACAATAAGTCCACCCAGAATATCTGGATCAACGCTAGCGTGCAAACGAACATCTTTACCCGCAACGTCTTTCAAGGTCGCTTTCAATTCTTTTTCTTGCGCTGGCGTCAGCGCACTAGCCGAAATAACTTCGGCAGATATCTCACCACGCGATTGTTCTGCATAGTGATGAAATTTATCTACAATGGTTGGCAATAAAAATAGCCGACGGTTGGCTGCAACAACGCATAAAAAATTCGCCACAAGCCGTCCGACATTATTTTTTGTTATGCCAGATTTTTCACACACTGTGGAAACGGCTTTTACTTGCTGCTCAGCTGAAAAAACCGGACTAAATACTAGCCGTTTAAGATCATCATTGGATTCAATTGATGAAAGGCAGGAACTAAGTTCTTTTTCTACAGCATCAATACTTTTAGCATCACGCGCCAATTCAAACAATGACGTTGCGTAACGTTCAGATACTGCCGATGTAAACGAAGACGACTTTGACACTCTATCCCGTCTCTTTCCCCTTAGCGATGAGTCGGCACCCAAATAGCTACCCACCCAATGTGCTTCATAACTTTATCGCTTTTTTGGCATATAAATATCTTATTTAAATACCAAAAGTTGATAGGCATCTAGCATACACAAACCGGACTCGCAACACCGCACCTACCAGCTTTTGAAAACAATGCCTATTTTTTTATAAATAATTACGCAACATACTCGAATGCATATAGAAAACTTGCAATTGCAAATATAAATTCAACTATACAAGCGAAAAAATTGAAACCTGAAAAACTTTTATCAACAAAAAAAGAAACGACTCGCCCAATAAGCGCACAAAATACAGCAATAAACAAAGTCATTGCTAAAAATGGTTGAGCAAATAGAAGATAGCTAAGACCTAATCCTATCGGTATCCCCCCCATATTTCCTCGTACCGCTGCTAAAAGTACTTTTGACTCCTGCTGTGGATATGTCCAAAACATGCGCATCGCAACTTTTGGCCAAATCATGTAAAATAAACCAACGAAAACAAATCCCCATGCAACGAGCCACACCATCCATTCACCAAGGCTCTGAGGAAAATATAATGCAATCATAATAACTGACCAATAAAAGGCTCAAGTGAAAAGTATATTCACTTATCGCGCGTTGTGTTAAGAATGCTTTCATAATAAGGCATTCACATTGTATGACAATATTGAATATTAACTATTCAACCAATGTGTCTATATAACTTTCTTTCTCCGTCGGGCTTTTCTGACAATTTTGCTGTAACGAATTCTCTATATCTTTGGCAACGGATTTAATTTTCGCGGTATTTGCTTCATGAAAAGTCTCAAAGGCAGATGAAGCAACAGTGTCGCCCGCGCCAATCAATGCTTTATCGATAGAAGCATCATTATCTTCAAGGCGCTCTCTCACGATCTCGGCAGATAAATCAAGCAAGCGCGCATTTTCTATGATGCCCCGCCTATATTCTAAAGCTTCAATCAACCTACTCGTCACCGGACCAACTTCAGCTCGACCACTAAGACTTAATTTTTTTTCTAATGTTTTTATGTTGGAAAGAATATGATTGTATTGAATAACGATATTCATATAAATCCATTGACGGGCCTGAAATTTTATTATTTTGCAGGTTTTGCCCATAGAAGCTGATGGATCATCCATCATAGGTAACAGTACTTTATCGGTCTCTTTCAATAGGCTATAAGCAAAAGCAAATACTGTTACATCTGCGCTTTGCGAATTATATTTTTTATCTTGATTAATAGTATCCGCAATAGACTGAGAATGTGCAATGTTCGTTGCTAATATCATAATACATGAAATAGCTATGATACGTAACATTCCACTTCCCCACGGATAATCTTTTAATCAATAAATAACATTTTATCAGGGCACATAAATAATATGGCCTCAGTTAAATGAAGCTTTGTGGATCAATGTCAATCTGCACACGTATAGTCCGTTGTATTTTTGGGCCTGCCGCAATCATCGCTTTAATATAAGCTTGGACATCTGCACGCCTACTGCTTTGTATAAGCAATCGAAAACGATATCTTCCTCTTACTAAAGCCAATGGCGCCTCTGCTGGTCCCAATACATTTATTTCATCGGCAATCGGCGCAGCCTGCCTCAACCCGCGAGCATGAACTTCCGCATCACTTCTCACTTCCGCTGAAACAATTATAGCCGCTAGGCGACCAAAAGGTGGCAATTGATGGCGCGCACGTTCATCGATTTCACGGGTATAAAAAGCTTCAATATCACCGGAAATGATCGCTTGCATCACAGGATGTTCTGGTTGGTAGGTTTGAATTAATCCATGGCTTTTTAGCCCAGTACGGCCGGCACGACCTGTAACCTGTGACAAAAGTTGAAATGTTCTCTCTGCAGCTCGTGGGTCACCGTTTGCAAGTCCCAAATCGGCGTCCACAACTCCAACAAGAGATATACCTGGAAAGTGATGCCCTTTGGCAACCAATTGCGTGCCGATTACAATATCGACATCACCTTTAGAAATTGCCTCTAATTCCCGTCGTAATCGTTTGATGCCACCCACTAAGTCTGTTGATAAAACTAAAATGCGAGCTTCAGGAAAAAGCTGCAATGTTTCTTCTGCTATACGTTCAACACCCGGACCACATGCCACCAAATGATCCAAGGCGCCACATTCAGGGCATGCCTCAGGTACTGGTTCATGATACCCACAGTGATGACACATTAATTGTCCGCGAAAGCGATGCTCAACTAACCAGCTTGAACAATTAGGACATTGGAATCGGTGTCCACAAACACGACATAATGTTAATGGGGCATAACCACGTCTATTAAGAAAAATCAGCGATTGTTCACTTTTCTCCAGTGTTTGCCTGATTGCCAATTCAAGTGGAGGTGAAATAAATCTGCCTGACGTGGGTTGATTTTTTCGCATATCAATGGCACGCAAATTCGGCATTGCCACTGCTTTGAACCGAGACGGTAGATGAAGAGCCTGATAACGACCTTGTAGCGCATTCACCCTACTCTCTATCGACGGGGTAGCTGACGACAAAATAACAGGAAAATGACCAAAAGATCCCCGCGCTACAGCCATGTCTCGCGCATTGTAAAAGACTCGATCTTCTTGTTTATAGGCTGAATCATGTTCTTCATCGACAATGATCAAACCAAGATTTTCAAAAGGCAAAAACAAAGCCGATCGAGCACCAGCAACAACTCTAACACGTCCCTCCGCAACTTGTCTCCAAACACGTTCACGTTGTTTGGATGTAAGATCAGAATGCCATTCAGCTGGTGGTGCGCCGAAACGCGTTTCAAAACGGTCTAAAAACTGTTGTGTCAAAGCGATTTCCGGCAAAAGAATAAGCACCTGTTTGCCTCGTTCAATCGCTTTAGCAACAGCTTCAAAATAAACTTCAGTTTTTCCCGAACCAGTAACACCATCTAAAAGTAGAACTTTAAAGCTGTTTTCATCGACTACTTTTTTTATAGCTTCGGCTGCTTCAATCTGTGCCCCTTCTAATATCGGAGGTGCATATGCTGGATCCGGGGCAGCAACAACTGGAGGAGCTGGCACCTCGACTTCGATAAAAATTCCCTGATTTTTTAACCCATCAACAACACTGACAGAAGTTCCAGCAGCATGAGCTAACCCCGTTCTGGTCCACGACAACCCATCTTGTGCTAATTCCAGAACACGTTTTCGAGCAGATGTGAGTTTTTCAACTGTTCCACCGCAATAACGCAATCCTGTCAAAGTTGGTTCTGGATCGAATGCTGCTGGCACACGCAAAGCCATACGCGCAACCATTCCTGGAGGAGAAAGTGTATAACTGGATACGAAATGGATAAACTCCAACATATCAGCAGTTATTTCTGGGCAATCAAAAACATGCGTTACTGCCCGCAATTTATTGGTAGGGACATCATCTGATGCTTCATTGGTAACCAGTCCGGCCACCTCACGAGCACCCAATGGCACTCGCACAATAGAGCCTACCTTCACATTCATTCCATCTGGAACTACATAGCTATAGGGGCGCTCTGACGGCAAAGGCACCAAAACAGAAATAACTTTTCGCGGATTTGATTCGGCTTTTTTCATAATCCTTGCCATAGTTGAGCTTGCTTTTAAATAAAGCAATGCCTCATAACAATAAAACCGTAATCAATGTCCATTTCTGAAAGCAAGCTTTAGGAGCTTAATTATGAAATTTTTTGTTGATACTGCTATTACTGAAGAAATTCGTGAACTAAACGACCTTGGGCTCGTTGACGGTGTTACAACGAATCCTTCTCTTATCCTGAAATCAGGCCGCGATATTATCGATGTAACAAAAGAAATATGTTCATTGGTGGATGGTCCAGTTTCTGCTGAAGTAACTGCCAATGATTTTGACAGCATGATGCGACAAGCCGATATACTTTCTAAAATTGCTGAAAATATTTGCGTCAAACTTCCATTGACCTGGGACGGATTAAAAGCCTGTAAAGCGCTGACAAAAAATGGGATAAAGACCAATCTAACTTTGTGTTTTTCTGCAAATCAGGCTTTGCTAGCTGCAAAAGCAGGTGCCACTTATGTTTCTCCATTTATTGGACGCTTAGATGACATAGGACTGAATGGAATTGACCTGATAGGTGAAATTCGAACAATTTTCGATAATTACGATTTTACTACAAAAATTCTTGCTGCCTCTATACGTACTGTCAACCATGTCAAAGAAGCTGCTTTAATTGGTGCAGATGTAGCAACAATACCACCATCAATTATGAAAATACTGGTTAAACATCCTCTCACCGATAAAGGACTGGATATTTTTTTAAAAGATTGGGCCAAAACTGGGCAAGATATTCATTAAATAGATTTTGATCACAACGCGGCGCGCCTACTTCGTATATGTCTGAGCAGTAAAGCCTGATAAAGGGAAATCCTGCTCCCAAATATAAGAATTTGAAAAAGCTCTTTAAGGCAATGGAGTTAAAACAATAAGTTACAACTGCTTAAGTCTCAAATAAGCCGATAATTCTTATATTGAGAAGCATAAAAAACCTAGGCACTTATTGATAAATGCCTAGGTTGGTAACGCGATAGTTTAAATTTATCCACTGTGATAATTGGTAAAGATATTGTTATTTTTGCTTCGACAAATCTTGTGCCAAGGATAAATAAATCTGTTCTGCAAGTTCGTTAGCTGCACGTTTTTTTGCATCTTCTTCTGCTTGCAAGTTTGCATATTCCTGACGAGGCCGGTCAAATGAAGCACTTACAGTGCGTGTCCGCTTTGCCAAAACCTTGTTTTCCATGTCTTTCAAAACATAATTCGATCGACCATCTACAGTACCAGCAGAAGCACGACCCGTACGATCGGTTGTATCACCTATATCCATCTGAACAGCTGAACGGACAGAGAAACCTGTTCCCAAAGACAATTGGTAAGTTGGAGTTGCTGGCTCACCAGCACCACCGCTAAGCAAAAAGATCAACCGATTGCGAACCATCTGGTTAAAACGGTCTGTTGGTTGTTCAATGACAATACCAGACAGTTTTGTCCTTATAGCTGATGCAACATTGATTTGTGACCCGCCTTGGCTATCACCTTTATAGAGAGGCTGGACTGTACAAGCTGATAGAGCAACCGATGTTCCCAATACAGCCATAGCTGCCAAGGGTCTAATTCTGCGTAATATATATTTAGGCAACAACATTGACGATCCTTTGTGGAACAACAATAATTTTCTTAGGCATTTTACCTGCTAAATGTAATTGCACAAAATCGAGCGATAAAACAGCCTTTTCAATGGTTGCTTGATCTGCATCGCGTGCAATTGTCAAATCACCGCGTTTTTTACCGTTTATTTGCACAGGTAAAACAACATCATTATCAACAATTAATGAAGGGTCATATTCAGGCCACGTAAGTTGAGCAACTAATCCATTGCCACCTAGCGCTGCATAACATTCTTCAGCCAAATGCGGCATCATCGGAGAAATCATGATTACGAAAAACTCCAATGCCTGACGTAAAGCAGCTTTCATTTCCGCATCTGCAGTTTCGACCGATTGTAGCGCTGGAGCTATTGTATTAACAAGCTCATACAGACGCGCAACGGCGCGGTTAAAGGCTAGCTTTTCAATATCATCTGCAACAATTGCCAAGGCACGATGAGCTGCCTTGGATATTTCCAATGCATCACCTTGCGTTGCAGCTTTTGCCTGTACTCCTTGTAAAAAATCCGCACCGGTTGAAATTAACCGCCAAACACGTTGAACAAACCGATGAGCACCTTCGGCCCCAGCTTCTGTCCATATCACATCACGTTCAGGCGGCGAGTCGGATAACATGAATAGACGCGCCGTATCCGCTCCATAAGACGAAATAATATCGTCTGGATCGACAACATTCTTTTTTGATTTCGACATTTTTTCAATCGAGCCGATCTCTACCGGGCTGCCATCTGCAAGCAATGTAGCCTGACGCACGCCATCTTTTTCATCGATACGAATATCTGCAGGAGAGACCCAACCTTGCGCATTACGATAGGTTTCGTGAACAACCATGCCCTGCGTAAACAAGCCCTTGAAAGGCTCATCAACACTGACATGGCCAGTCATTTTCATTGCTCGCGTAAAAAAGCGTGAATAAAGCAAATGCAAAATGGCGTGTTCAATACCACCAATATATTGATCAACTGGCAGCCATTCTGCTGCTGCCTTTTTATCTGTTGGTTCGTTTTCCCATGGTGCGGTAAAGCGCGCATAATACCATGAAGAATCTACGAAAGTATCCATAGTATCTGTCTCACGCCGAGCAGGTTTACCACATTTAGGACACTTAACCTGTTTCCAAGCAGTATGCCGATCAAGTGGATTGCCTGGCTTATCAAATGTAACATCATCTGGAAGCTTTACAGGCAAATCAGCTTTTGGAACAGGTACAACACCACAATCATCACAATGGATAACCGGAATTGGACATCCCCAGTATCTCTGGCGCGATATACCCCAATCACGTAGCCTGAACTGCACTTTTCTTTCAGCTTGAGGCCGTCCATGCAAAGTTTGCTTCTCGAGACGTTTTACAACCTCTTCAAATGCGACTTTAGGCTTTAACCCATCCAAAAAAAGTGAATTGATTAACATACCATCATCTGTATGCGCTTTTTCAGTCACAACAAAACTGTCTGGATCTACTCCTTCCGGCAACACAACAGGGCGCACAGGAAGCTCGTATTTATTAGCAAAATCCAAGTCACGTTGGTCATGTGCTGGGCAACCGAAAACCGCACCGGTACCATATTCCATTAAGACAAAATTGGCGACATAAACTGGTATTTCCCAGTTCTTATCAAAGGGATGGTACACTTTTAATCCAGTGTTAAACCCCTGCTTTTCTGCTGTTTCCAATTCTGCTGTCGATGTTCCTTTACGATGACATTCTTCAACAAATGCCTGTAATTCGCTGTTAGTTTTTGCTAACTGGCGGGCAATTGGATGATCGGCTGCTATGGCAATAAAAGAAGCGCCAAATAATGTATCTGGACGTGTCGAATAACATTCAACTTCATTAATTCCGTTAAGAGGGTTATTTTCTACCAATTCCCAACGCAGTAAGACACCTTCCGACTTGCCGATCCAGTTTTTCTGCATAACGCGGACTTTTTCCGGCCAATGGTCAAGCCCTTCCAGACCATCCAACAATTCTTCGCTGAAATTTGTAATTTTGAAAAACCACTGGGTCAGTTCACGCTGTTCAACAAGTGCGCCAGAACGCCAGCCACGACCATCAACAACCTGTTCATTTGCCAATACAGTATGATCGACAGGATCCCAATTGACCTTTGAAGTCTTACGGTCAACCAAACCTTTTTCAAACATATCAAGAAAAAGCATTTGTTGGCGATGATAATAATTGACATCACAAGTAGCAAATTCACGCGACCAATCAAGTGAAAGTCCCATGGACTTTAACTGCTTTTTCATTGTCGCAATATTCTGATAAGTCCACTCTTTCGGGTGTACCTTATGCTGCATGGCAGCATTTTCAGCAGGCATACCAAATGCATCCCATCCCATTGGATGAAGTACATTATAGCCCTTAGCCCGTTTATATCTTGCTACAACATCGCCCATTGCGTAATTACGCACATGCCCCATGTGAATTCGCCCTGATGGGTAGGGAAACATTTCTAGTACGTAATATTTTTCACGCGGATCATTATTGTCTGTTTTGAAAATTTGCTTTTCTTCCCAGACTGATTGCCATTTTTGTTCTGTAGCACGCGGATTATAGCGTTCAGTTGCCATCGCCATTATACTCTTGCAAAATGAAGTCAAAAAACTCAATAGGTGCTTCACCACGGATTAACGCAAGCGTCAACCACTTCTATGCGTTTTTATCCATTCAATCAACGATGAAAGAGGATTGATCATGACTGTAGCCGTTGAAAATTGGCAAAAAATCAAACAAGAGATCGAAAAATCATGTCATGATTCGGGGAGATCTCCTGACTCGGTACAACTTATTGCCGTATCTAAAACCTTTGATTGCGACGAAATTCGCCCAGTACTTAATGCTGGACAACGCGTTTTTGCTGAAAACAGAGTGCAAGAAGCAAGCAATAAATGGCCACAATTGCGTCAGGAATACGATAGTATAGAACTTCACCTCATCGGTCCGTTACAGTCAAATAAAACGGCCGAAGCCGTATCTTTATTTGATGTCATCGAAACCGTTGACCGAGATAAAATTGCAAATTTACTTAGCCAGGAAATGCACCAACAAAAGCGTATCTTACCTTGTTATGTGCAAGTTAACATCGGGCTTGAATCACAAAAAGCAGGTATTGCCCCTTTAGACACCGTCAATTTCGTCAAAAAATGCCAACAAGAATACAATCTAAACATTGTCGGGTTAATGTGTATTCCTCCTGTTGGAGAAAACCCCGGCCCCTACTTTGCATTGTTACAAAAACTAGCAAAAGAGGCTGGGGTTTCAAAGTTATCCATGGGTATGTCTGCTGATTATGAAACAGCAATTATGTTTGGAGCAACGAGTGTACGAGTTGGCTCAGCTATTTTTGGACACCGAGCCAAGCCACATACTTGATTAACTATCCATCCCCAAGCCACCTGCTGCACCAAAAACCTGTCCTGAACAGTAACTTGCCTCACCGCTGGCCAAAAGCACATAAAGAGGTGCAATTTCCACTGGTTGACCAGCGCGTTTTAACGGTGACTCGCTACCAAATTGTGGCATCGCTTCCATCAATTGCCCACCGGCAGGTTGAAGCGGTGTCCAGAATGGCCCTGGAGCAACGGCATTGACACGAATTCCTTTTGGAGCAAGTTGTTTGGCCAATGATTTTGCGAAAGCAACATTTGCCGCTTTTGTTTGTGCATAATCAAATAATGTAGCTGATGGGTCGAACGCTTGTATAGACGATGTAATGATAATTGCACCGCCAGCAGGAATGTGGCTAAGGGCTGCTTTTGTTACACGATATGGAGCATAAATATTGGTTTTCATCGTTGCGTCAAATGACTCATCGGTCAAATCAGCAAGAGACTCAACAGCTTGCTGGCGCCCTGCATTATTCACCAAAATATCTAAGCCACCCAACTCCTTAACAGCTTTATTAACAAGCTCGCTGCAAAAATCACGATTGGTTAAATCACCTGGAATGGCGATCCCCTTACGCCCCGCTTCCTTAATGAGATTGATAACCTCTTTTGCATCTGATTCTTCTGCCGGCAAATAGTTAATTGCCACATCAGCGCCCTCACGCGCAAAGGCTATTGCAACTGCACGGCCAATACCACTATCGCCACCGGTAATGAGAGCTTTTCTACCAATAAGTTTGCCTGAACCTTTATACGTTTTTTCACCGTGATCCGGTAATGGATTCATTTTTGAAACCAATCCTGGCACGGTTTGTTTTTCAGTATGATATGGAGGTTTAGGGTAAGCATCTAAAGGATTACGAAGGGCATTTAATGGATTTGGCTGCGAACAACATTGATTATTCGAGTTTGCTTCATGACCATGATGAGCATTTTTATTTTTTTCGTCTGACATCGAGATATCCTTCTATATTTAATTAATTGTCTCGAACTGCATGTTCTTTACTTATAATTAACTACAGCAGGGCTTCTCTATATCTATAGAAGAAATTATATTTTTTATTATTTATTTAGGTTGAAAAATAAAAAAATGAACTATCTATTAGAATCTTTTACTAAAATTCAGACAAATATATTTCTATATCCGTTTTAGTAATAGATTTAATTGCGAGAATATGATGATTATAATTCCTGATACTTTATGATTTGAATAATATTTTTATCACACTGTTATCATTACAAATTTTAAAATATAAACAATCTTAATGCCTCATCAGATAGGCTGCATCATCTGCAATGCATTGTTCTTCATCCGTCGCGATAACACATGCCGCCAATCGGCTGTCTTGTGTGGTTATTTGCAAAGCATTCACATCATTTGCTTTATAGTCAATATTGAAACCAAGCCAACGAAGTTGTTCTAAAATTGCGGCTCTAATTTCCGGCTGATGTTCACCAATTCCACCCGTAAAAATGATACTATCAAGACCATTCAACGCAACCGCTAAACGCGCTATTTCACCTGCTACCCGAAAGTTAAAAACATCAAGCGCCTGTCTCGCCTGACTAAGTTTTGATTCAATTAGATCACGTGCATCAGCGCTAATACCAGATATTCCTAATAAGCCACTGGAATGATAAAGCATATATTCAATATCACTGACACTGTGTTTATTATCCCGCAATAGATAAATCAGGACACCAGCATCTAATGCTCCGCAACGCGATGCCATAGGGATACCATCCAACGTTGAAAACCCCATAGTTGTTTCCACACTTTTCCCGTTCTTCATCGCACAAAGACTCGCACCACTACCAAGATGGGCAACAATGACATTTTCAGTTTTTACGTTTTCAGGCAGTGTCTTTAATTTGCTAGAAATGTATCGGTAAGAAAGTCCGTGAAAACCGTACCGCTTTACACCTTGGTCATGTAATAAGCGCGGCAAAGCAAATCGCCTTACTTTATCCGATTGCTCTTGGTGAAATGATGTATCAAAAGAAGCCGTTTGCTGTAATGATGGATACAATTTACGTACAAGATAAATCAATTTTAAATTGGCTGGTTGATGTAACGGATCGAGCGGAATTAATGATTCCATATAATCGAGAGTTTTGTCTGTAACGGTACAAGCCTCTTTAAAAATATCAGCCCCATGTACTACCCTATGACCAACCACTTTGATAGAACCAATCTCCACTGCTTTCGAAATCCAGCTGAAGACTTCCTTCAATCTCATCTTATCATCTGCATTTTCATGTAATGGTGCTGTGACTATTTGTTTCCCACCTTCGATACGAAATGAAAAACAATTTCGTCTAAGATCAATAGAGCCTTTTCCTATTCTTTTTGCACAACCATTATCAGTCTCATAAAGGCCGATTTTTAGTGATGAAGACCCCGAATTGAATGTAAGAATACGATCATTCATGATGTTTTTGATCCAATTTAAACTTACGTTCAACCATTATCTTGGCAAGTGCGGCTGATGCCAATCGCACAGCAACTTTATCAGATCGACTTGTTAAGATAATTGGTACACGCGCACCAAGAACCAATCCAGCAGCCCCGGCATCAGCAAAATACATTAACTGCTTAGCTAACATATTTCCTGCCTCGAGATCTGGAACAAGCAAAATATCTGCCTGACCAGCAACAGGAGAAACAATACCTTTAATTTCTGCAGCTTTTAGATTGATAGCGTTGTCAAATGCTAAAGGTCCATCAACCACCGCCCCCGTAATTTGTCCGCGCATAGACATAACCGTGAGAGCAGCTGCATCAAGTGTCGCTTGCATTTTTGAATTAACAGTTTCAACAGCAGCCAACACCGCCACCAAAGGCTTCTCAACCCCTAAAATATGCATCAAATCAACTGCATTTTGAATAATATCACGCTTATCATCTAGATCAGGGCATATATTAATCGCTGCATCAGTTATAAAAAGTGCTTTGGAATATGCTGGTATGTCCATAGCATAGACATGGCTAATTCTTCGTTCTGTTCGCAAACCTGATTCCGCACTGACAACTGCACTCAGCAATTCATCAGTGTGTAATGAGCCCTTCATCAACGCTTGCACTTGTCCATCAGCCGCCATTTTAACAGCCTGTTTTGCAGCTGCATGACTGTGTTCCGTATCAACAATCTGGATACTATCCAGAGTAACTTTAGCGTCATCCGCTGCTTTTTTTATTTTTGCTACAGGTCCAACAAGTATAGGTTCTAGAAATTTTTCCTGCCAAGCCTCTATTGCTGCCAATATCGCTTCTGATGAACAAGGATGAACAATTGCAGTCTTAATCGGTGGCTGATCATGTGCCTGCTTAAGATAAGAATCATAGCGACCATGTTTTGTTAACACGTTGAATACTCCTCATCTGTTAAGGCTGATGAACCAACAAATATTATATTGATAATAGCAATCAATACATTCAATTTATATTTCGATATATTTTTTATCAGGTTAAATAATATCAATATTACGTTATAGAGATTTCTGGATATATTAAAATTAAACATAAAATAATATATCCAAATAATCATTATTCTAAATAATAGAATAATTAAAATTTTTTTACATATTCGTTAAATACGCACGTTCTTTCAGAACTAAAAATTTATAAAATTTTTAAAAATACAATAAAATTAATATTAAATATAATTTATTTTAGTTAAACGATTAACAAACTCTATATAAAGTGTTAAATTTAAAACGTTTTTAGGCTATATCATCAGAAATGATACGCTTGAACTTTTAGTCTTTGTGAGCTTTTACTGAATGGAGTTTGAATAAAGGTAATGAAGCGTGTTGAAAAACAAGGATGGCGCAATCAGCTTATTCTCGATAATGCATTGGACTATGCAATATTGACTGCTGACATGAAAGGGCGAATTGTCACTTGGAGTTTCGGCGCACAAAAATTGTTTGGCTGGACCCCAGAAGAAGCAATTGGTCAACCTTTAGATATTCTATTCACTAACGAAGATCGTGAGACTGGATTACCAAAGCTGCGTCGAGAGATGGCAAGTCTCCATCGTATTGATGCTGTAGAGCGCTATCACATACGTAAGGATGGAACAACGTTTTGGGCTTCAGGCGATTTACAAGCTTTTTACGGCGATGATGGCAAACAAAAAGGTTTTTTAAAAATTGTCCGTGACCGTACAGAAGAAAGACGTAACTCTGAATCATTGCGGCTCAGTGAAGAACGGGTTCGACTTGCCCAGCAAGCAGCGGGTATAGGTGCCTTTGAAATTGATCAAGACCGCCGCGTCATAGAAGCAACTCCACAATTTCTTAGACTATTGGGTTTTCCTGAAGCACCAGAACTGTCGCTCGATCAGTTTTTCAGTGTATTGATAGATGATCAAGGAACGATCGTACACAAAATATTGGAAACAAAACATGGTACCAATTCTATAACCCATTTAGAATTCCAAATAAGACGAGCAAACGATAATCAGCTACGCTGGATGGGATATTGGTCTGAAATCGCTCCTCGGGATAGCGGCTCAACCGTAAGAGAGCGTATTCTTGGCGTATTGCAAGATGTGACAGAGCATCATAAAGCGCAGGAAAAGCAGGAAATATTATCTGGCGAGCTTGTTCATAGGGTCAAAAATATTTTAGCCATTGTACAGAGCATTGCTAATCAAACTCTGTCTAAGGCTTCATCCCTTGAAACAGCATCACAAGATTTATCGATAAGATTAAAGGCACTAGCACGCGCCCAAGATATTCTAACAAAAGGTGTATCAAATAGTGCCAGCCTAAAACAAATCCTTGAAAGCACGATTAGCATTCACAGCTGCAACAAAGATCGTTTTATTATTGAAGGTGCGGATATACCACTTTCACCGCAAGCAGCATTATCAATGGCATTAGCGCTGCATGAATTAAGTACAAATGCTATCAAATATGGCGCATTATCGAATAAAAGGGGAAAGGTAAAAATCTTTTGGTCGATAGATAATGAGTGCTTTCGTTTCTATTGGAACGAATCCGGAGGCCCCAAAGTGTCTAAACCTAAACAGAAAGGTTTTGGTTCAAAATTAATCGAGCGTCTTCTTCCCGTTAGTTTTAATGGAAGAGCAAATTTAAATTATGATGCTAAAGGGGTGTCCTTTGAATTATTGGCGCCTGACACTCTTAATAATTTTCCCTACAATCAAAGTTGACCATCTGTCCGCGCTGAAACCTATTATGGATTGCCAGCCCAGTTATAACGGATATTAATAACTCCGCTTGGCAAAACTATTGCTCATCAATAAACCAACAAATGTGGCTCGATACTCTTCAACCAATATCAGACAACTGTTTTATATCGCTTTTGCAATATATTAATCGCGAACAACACCGACAAAAGGTAGTTGGCGGAATGCGTGACCTGCATCCATACCATATCCTACGACAAAATTATCAGGGCACGAAAACCCGACAAAGTCTGCTTCAATATTTGCTTGCCGCCTCATAGCCTTATCAAGAAGTGCAGCAACAAAAATGCGTTTTGCTCCACGTGATTTTAATAAATCCCGTACAAATTTTAATGTTTTTCCTGATTCCAGAATATCATCAACCAATAAAATATCTCGCCCTGTCACATCGCTATCGACATCGTGAAGAAGCTTGATATCACCACTTTCTTTACCCGCACCGTAACTCGATACTGTAATAAATTCTACAGTGGAAACAACACCTACACTGTGTAAAGCCCTGATGAGATCGGCGGCAAAAATAAATGAGCCCTTTAACACCGGCAAAATTAGCAATTTATCTGGTTTTTTCTCAGCAATTTCTTGCGCAATAACTTGATTACGTTTTGCAATTTCTTCTGCAGAAAATAAGACGTCTATTGTCTTTCCATCTATAATGGGCATTTCGATATCCATGTAACAAATTTCTGCCGATGCCTAACACAGACGGCTTTCCGAAGAAAGCACCGATCAACAATAAATTTTAACCGTGACTTAACCATATTCCACAAGGATATAGGAGAATATGGGCTAAAAATGAATTCAGCCAGATGATTCAACGCAAATGATAATAGGTAAGCCGTTAAAATGCCAGCTTTCCTATTCATAAATTAAGTAAAATAGCAAAGCTGAAATGTAGGTACACGCACTGTGATTCGTTTTGAAAATGTTGGATTACGCTATGGAATGGGTCCTGAAGTGCTTCGCGATGTAAGCTTTCATATTCCACGCGGATCATTTCAATTTTTAACAGGCCCATCAGGTGCGGGAAAAACCTCATTATTACGCTTAATGTTTCTTGCATTAAAGCCAACACGTGGCCTGATTAATATATTTGGTACGGATACAGCTCTTTTAAAACGCCGTGACATGTCGGCATTAAGACAACGTATTGGAATCGTATTTCAGGATTTTCGTTTACTTGACCATATGACCACATATGAAAATGTTTCTTTACCGCTACGAATCAAAGGGCGAGAAGAGATAACCTACCGCGCTGAAGTAGAAGAATTGCTGCAATGGGTCGGTTTGGGTGAACGTATGGATGTCTTACCTCCTGTTCTTTCTGGCGGAGAAAAGCAACGTGCGGCGATAGCACGTGCACTCATAGATCAACCAGAAATTCTTCTTGCCGATGAACCTACCGGTAATGTTGATCCAACATTGGCACGCCGTCTTTTACGGCTTTTCATCGAGCTTAACCGGTCAGGAACAGCAGTCATTATCGCAACACACGATATCGGTTTGATGGATCAAGTTGATGCACGGCGCATGATTCTTAATGATGGAAGGCTTGATATATATGACTAAGCTATCATCATTAAACACCAAAAAACGCTTTTTTGGAAAGAGACAAAGCGACGGCCTTTCCTCTATTGTTCCCGGACATGATGTTACCGGTCAAGCCTTGGTGGTTGTCATTGCTATCATGACATTCCTCGCATCTCTAGCAATTGGTGGCGTTGACCTTATCAGTCATTCAGCACGCAATTGGGAAAGTGAAATCTCTAGAGAAGCAACTATTCAAATTCGTCCAACTGACGGCCTCGATATTGAAAAAACACTTCGTTACGCTGTTGACTTGGTGAAAGGATTTCAAGGGGTTAAAGACGCTCAAATTGTTGATCGTGCAGCAACCGAACGTCTTTTAGAGCCATGGCTTGGTACTGGGTTGGAGTTAAAGGAGCTGCCAGTTCCAAGACTGGTTATTGTAACCCTCGACAATGACAAGCAACCCGATTTTGGTATGATAAGTGATGCCATTTCCACTCAAATACCGGGTGGAAGTTTTGATAATCATCACAATGCAATTGATCGACTTGTTCTCATGGCACATGCAACAATTATCATCGGCTTAGTAATTCTATGTTTAGTGATAGCATCACTCATTTTGACAATTATTTTTGCAACAAGAAGTGCTCTCTCTGGTAACGCTCATATTGTCGAAGTACTCCATTTCATTGGTGCTGAGTCGAAATTTATTGCACGACAATTCGATTTCCATTTTTTGAAAACTGGTCTTAAAGGATCATTTTATGGAGGTGTTGCTGCAATCTTCGTGTTTGTCGCTTTTTCATTTTGGGCAAGCCACAATATCGGTATGCCCGAAGCCGACCAAGCTTCTGCATTGTTCGGCAATTTTTCGATCGATTGGTTAAGTTATTTAAAGATTTTCATATTAATATGTTGCGTATCAATATTGACGATGGTGACCAGTCGTTTAACCATTCTCAATCAATTGAGATTTATAGACCGTAGTGAAAGCGATTTGTTCTAAAATTATGAGTGATTGTGCTTTAATTGCAGAGCTGGCAAATCCTAACATCCGCCACAAACGGATGCGGAAATTAACTTTGCTGCGGTGGAAAAAGCGTTTTTTCAAACATCTACCTCCAGTCACAATTATAATACTGCTTTGCATTATAATTTTTAGCGCAGGATTTTTTTACTTTAGTGAAAAAATATCCCGAACAGTTCCACCTAATCCATTGCCGAAAGCAGATGCTATCATTGTTTTAACCGGAGGTGAAAAACGCGTAGCAGCTGGATTGGAACTGCTTGCCAAAGGTAAGGGAGAACGCCTGCTTATTAGCGGTGTTAATCCTTCAACAAATAGTCACACTTTAATTCGTGTAACCCATGCTGATCCGAAATTATTCGACTGTTGTGTTGATCTTGGCCATGACGCAACCAATACAATAGGCAATGCCGAAGAAAGCACAAATTGGATCAAACAAAAGCATTATCGTAGCGTTTATATTGTAACCAACGATTATCACATGCCCAGATCTCTACGTGAGCTGGAGCGTTTGTTACCCAATACTACCTTTATTGCTTACCCCATTAGTGATGGCAACGAAGATCAAAGTTGGGTGAGGCAATTCAATCAACTGAGATTAATTGGAACAGAATATATCAAATATATCGGCGCAGAAATCCGCTCATGGATTTAATACCATTAGGAGCAATTTTTGATATTTGCATGAATAGCGATAAAGACACTATCTGTTCCCTACTACCCATGAATATTTAAGCCATATCGCACACTGTTTCAGCGTTTAAAGTCAGCAACTTTTGCAGAAAGTATCTTTATTGCATCTTGAGGTGAAAGTTTAACCTGATATCCGCGTCCACCACCATTAATATATATTGCGTCAAAAAGCTCTGCTGTTTCTTCGAAAACAATCGGAAGATGTCTCCTTTGACCAAAAGGTGAAATACCACCAACTTTGTAACCCGTCAGCTTTTCTGCCTCTTCAACAGACAACATTTCTGCATGTTTGCTACCAAATGCAGCCGCCAACTTCTTCATATTTGCTTCTTGGTCTGACGGTAGCACCGCAACATGTGGTTTACCGTCAACATTGACCATGAGTGTTTTGAAAACAGTTGCAGGATCTGCACCAACTGCCTCTGCAGCTTGAAGTCCTGCACGATCAGCATGTGGATCATAATTATAAGTAATAAATTCGTAGGCAATATGATTATGATCCAAAAAGGAAGTAGCTGGTGTGGTTTTCGACAATTTCAATTTCCTTTGAAGTCTCTAGCAAATACTTTGACATCAAAAATGGCTGCATTTCTTGGTGTATGGACTAATCTCTCGACAAAGCAGCAACAGGATCAAGCTTTGAAGCATTTCGTGCCGGAAGAAAGCCGAAGCCAATACCGATAAGCGTAGAAAATATGAATGCGATCATAATAGAACCTGTAGAATAGACAAGTTCAAATGGTGCTCCACTAACCGCAAAAATCCAACCAACCGATAAACCAACTAAAATTCCCAATGCCCCACCGATGAGGCACACCAATATGGATTCAATGAGAAACTGTTGCAATATATCGCTCTGCCTTGCACCAACAGCCATACGGACACCAATTTCATTGATACGCTCTGAAACAGTGACAAGCATAATATTCATTACGCCAATACCACCGACCAAAAGCGAGATAAAGGCAATTGATGCGACAAGCACCGTCAATACGCGTGTACTTGCCATAACTTGCTCACGAAATTCATCTGAATTACGAATGAAGAAATCTTCAGCACCATGGCGCATAATGAGAAAGCGTTTAACTGCTTCCTCTGCTAACCGAGAATCGACATTATCGGCAACTTTCAAGGTGATTGAACGCACTGTGTTGTTGCCTAAAAACCTAGTTTGTACTGTTGTATAGGGCAGATAAAATTGCAATGTATCAGATTTCGGCCCCATCTGTTGCAGCTCGATGACACCCACTATGCGTGTCGGTACCTTTCCTACTAGAACGACCTGGCCAATAGGACTATCATGTGTATCAGGAAATAATGTTGTAACAGCCTGTTTTTCAATTACCAACTCTGTTGTTCGTGCCAAAACGCTTTCGGCGTCAAAAAATTTTCCCTCAACAAGTTTAGCACCTTGTGCCGCAAAATATTGGTCACTCACACCATAAACAGTAACATTCGATTCCAATGAACCATAACGAACAGTTGTAGACGTTGTTACAGTTGGAGTTACACCATCGGCATATGGTTGTTGGGAAAGTGCCACTGCATCGGAATCAACCAATGTCGTTACTTTACCGGATCGCATATCTGCAAAGCTTTTGCCTGCATATATATTGAGTGTATTGCTGCCTAAGCTATTGATGTTTTCCAATATTTGTTTTTGCGTTCCGTTACCAAGGGCCACCATGGAAACCACTGCAGCAATGCCAATAATAACGCCAAGCATGGTCAAAAAAGTTCTCATACGGTGCGCATTCATGGACAACAAGGCCATGCGGAAAGCTTCATGAAAACGATCTAAAAAAGAGCGGATTATCCCAATTTTTCTCGTACTAAAGACTTCTGTTGCAACATCATCTGCGCGCCCCGTTGCCGACTCTGTTGGCTTATTTGGTCTATCTGATAAAATCTCACCATCACTGATTTCAATAATTCGTTCCGCTTTTTGCGCAACGGACATATCATGTGTGACAATGATAATCGTACGACCTTCGGCGTGAATTTCTTCGAGTATTCGTAAAACTTCCTCACCACTACTACGATCAAGCGCACCAGTAGGTTCATCTGCCAAAATTACTTCAGCATTATTCATGAGCGCACGGGCAATCGATACGCGTTGCTGTTGACCTCCTGAAAGCTGTCCAGGTCTATGATGGATACGCTCTCCTATACCCAATCGTTGCAGAAGCGCTGCGGCGCGCTTTTCACGTTCTAATGGAGAGCGTCCTGCATAAATGGCCGGAATTTCAACATTATCCAGTGCAGTCAATTCGCTAAGCAAGTGATAGCGTTGAAAAATAAATCCGAAATGATCTCTTCTCAAACTTGAAAGTTGATCAGCATTGAGTTGAGAGGTTTCTTTCCCTGAAACGCGATAACTTCCTGCACTTGGTCTATCAAGGCATCCCAATATATTCATTAATGTGGATTTACCCGAGCCAGAAGCGCCAACAATGGCGACCATTTCACCGCGTTTTATGGTCAGGTTTATACCTTTTAAGATTCGTACTGTCGATTCACCTGCTGGAAACTCACGGATAACGTCTTGCAGAACAATAACGGCTTCGTCTTGATTGTTTTCCATGTTTTAAAACGGTCCTACGCGATGACGATTACCAGAAGGAGCACCGGTCGGCACGATCACGCCATTACTGATACCAGTTACAACTGTTTCACCTTCTTTAAGACCAGATAAAATCTCAACCATGACTTTGTTGTTCAGTCCGGTTTCGACATTACGTGACTGTAAATTACCGTCTTTACCAAGAACTTGCACAACCGCATTTTTCCCAGACACATTGTTTAACGCGTCTGTCGGAATCAGCAATGCATTCTTAGCTCGGCCTAAAACTATATGAACCTCAGCTGTCATATACGTTCTTAAAACGCCATCATCATTCGGAACATTAAAGGTTCCGTTATAATAAATTGCCGATGAAGTTGATGAACTGGACGATGCACTTGCAGAAGAATTAAAACTAATATCGTTACGAATGGATTCGGGCGCTGGTTCTATCTTCTCCAAATGGCTTTCATAACGTCTGGTTCGATTACCAAGAACGTTAAAATAAAGCTCTTGCTGCGGCTTGACATTGATAACATCAGCTTCCGATATTTCAGCTCTCACTGTCATAACAGACAAATCACCAAGAATAACAATAGTTGGTGCGGATTGTACGGCGTTTACGTTTTGCCCTTCCTGCACAACAGTTGCTAGCACTGTACCATCTGATGGCGCGGTAACACGCGTATATCCTAAATTGACTTCAGCAGTCTGCACATCAACTTCTGCCTGAACAATTTGAGCCTTTAACTGGTCAATTTGTGCTTCACGTACCTTAACTTGAGCATCCGCATCATCAAAATCAGCACGAGAAATAGCATGTGTGGAAATCATATTTTGCTGACGAGCCATATTCTGTTTTGCCAAAACCAGTTGGGCTTCTTGCTCTGCAAGTTTACCTTTGTAATTTGCGAGTGCTGCCTGCTTACTTTTTAATTCATTTTGCTGAGTCGTCGGGTCAATTTCTGCTAATAAATCACCTTCTTTTACGACACTACCCGGCTGAACCTTCAACGAGATAATTCTACCCGTAGCACGCGCACCAACGGCAACCAGTCGGTGAGGTTTGATTGTTCCATTCGCCAACACACTGACTTCAATATCCCCACGTTTAACTTTAGAGGTCATATAAGTTGGTTGAACAGATGAAAAAAATGCAGAGCGCAACCACCAAAAAAGCACGATAAGGGCAATCACAACTATAATAATTGTAACCGGTTTTTTCTTTATCATCGTGTTTTACTCTCTGCTTGAACGGTTTTTATATGAGGGCCTGTATAACCATCGACTATTTCAGGATGTGAAACATCTATGGCTCCATCCCAGCCACCCCCTAATGCTTTCATTAAAGCAATATAGTCGGTTGTAATGGCAACTTTACTTTCGATCAGTGATTGTTCTGACGAATAATGTGAACGTTCGGCATTCAACAATTCAAGAAAACTTGTGTTTCCATTTTGATAAAGTGAACGCGATAATGCGAGTGCCTTTGAATATGCATTCGCTGATTCTGCCAATTTTATAGAACGCTGCTTTTCTTTTTTCACTGAAACCAACGCATTCTCAACATCTTCCAACGCACTAAGAACAGCACTACGATAAGCAATAAAGGATTGATCTCGTTGAGCCTTTGCCACTTCTACAGCCGCTATACGTTGCCCTCCGTGGAAAATTGGCACACTTATACCTGGACCAAATGACCAACTGATTGTTGAACTTTTTCCCAACTGTCCGGGTTGCGTCGCAGCGGTAGAAATATTTCCCGTTAAAGTAACCGATGGATAACGGTCTGCTTCTTTTTGTCCGATACGCGCTGTAGCTTGGGCATATTGCCTCTCAGCCAAGCGCACATCTGGACGTGTTAAAAGAATATCTGCAGGTACACCGGCAGGAATTGGCCATTTAGGCTGCGGAATATTGCCAGTCTTCATCAGTATATCATTTAACGCTGTTGGACTTTGACCTGTCAAAACTGACAAACGATGTATTGTCGTGGCCAAATTAGCTTCCATTTGCGGAATGCCAGCTTCGGTGCTAGCTGCTTGACCTTCAGCATTTGACACATCCAACTGCGAAACAGCTCCTGCCGCAAATTTATCTTTTGTTAGCTGTGCCGTACGTCTTTGTGATGCTGCAGTCCGTTTTGCAAGTGCGATTTTCTGCTGCAAACCACGCATTTCAGTATAATTAGTGGCAACATCGCCAATAAGTGTAAGCATAGTGGCGCGCATGTCTTCTTTCGCACCATCCAATCCATACTTCGCTGCTTCCACAGAGCGGCGATTCGCACCAAATAAGTCTATCTCCCAGCTGGAATCCAAACCGCCACGATATTGGCTTCGTTCTAGTCCACCTGCCGATTTATTACGATTACCCGATGCCGAACCATCAAGACTCGGATAGAGTGTCCCAGTTACTTGCGAAAGACTTGCACGTGCCTCTCTTACTCTTGCCTTTGCTGATGCAACATCGGTGTTCCCCGCAATTGCATCTGTTATAATTTTATTAAGTATAGGGTCATTCAAGCGTCGCCACCAGCCAGCCAATTCCGGCGGTGTGGAAGGGGTTTCACGTGAATCGGTGTTCCATTTGGATGCTACATTGAATATTGGCTTCTGATAATCCGGTCCAACGAGGCACCCCGATAGTGCTAATAAGCATGAAAATACAGAAACGCATAATGGCAGTTTACCAGCATTCTTTTTATAATGGTTCTGCATTATTTCTCCTGCACGTCTTTGGATATCATGCCGTTTACCGAACATGATATGCTTTTATCGCGCCTTATATTTCATAATCGCGTTCAGAAATCTTGTGAAATTTTGTTCATGTTACGGAAAAATCAAGATCAATCGTACAATGAAAAGCTATTTATCTTTATGCAATATCAAATCGCATAATAACTGGCACATGGTCTGAAGGCTTTTCCCACCCTCTTGCTTTCGTCATTATTTCCAGCTCTTTAATATGATGAGAAAGATCAGGCGATGACCAAATATGATCTAAACGGCGCCCACGATTTGACGTTTCCCAATCCTTGGCGCGGTAACTCCACCAAGTAAAGATCTTTTCTGGTTCTGGTATCTTTTTTCGCATTAAGTCAACCCAACCACCTTCAGCGCATAAGGCCTTCAATGTATCGGTCTCAATTGGTGTATGGCTGACTATTTTTAGCAATTGCTTATGTGACCACACGTCATTTTCAAATGGTGCAATATTGAGATCACCAACCAATATTGAAGAATATCCATCTCCCATATCAGCTTTTATGGCTTTCATTTCTTCCAAAAAATCAAGTTTATGCTGAAATTTCGGATTGATTTCCGGATCAGGTTCGTCACCGCCAGCTGGTACATAAAAATTATGAACCCTGATTATCTTTTCCCCTGCATGAACAGTTACGGCAACATGTCGGCAATCTTCTTTACCACAAAAATTGGTTTTATTAACTGATGTGAACGGACGCCGGGATAACGTAGCCACACCGTGATAACCCTTTTGTCCATTTACAGCGATATGTTCATAACCAATTGCCTGTAACGCTTTAAACGGAAATTTATCATCAGGACATTTGGTTTCTTGCAAACATAATATCTCAGGTTTTGCTTCTTGTAAAAAATCGAGGACGATCGGTAAACGCAAACGAACAGAATTAATATTCCAAGTAGCAACTGAAAAACTCATCCAACGACAACCTTCAATAGGAAATGATAGCCTATCTTCTCATAGTCGCAAATGAAGGTAAAATCCAGTAACCCCAGCTTAATTCACTTTTAGCAACAATGTGGGATATCTCTAAACGAGGTTTTTAGCGATGATATGGTGTATATCACTGGATATAGAAAGGCCTTCTATCATATCCTCAATCATCGCATATTAATAAATAAGTTGAGCGCTTTCGCACCCAAATACGGCAAAATATAACTGACAGAATGCTTATAGCTGCTTAATTGAGCCTTTTATTTTTTTCACACTGTGGTTCATGTAGGACAAAAACAGCATAACTAAAAAATACAAATCTACCGCATACATCGAAATCAGGATACCCTGACTTTGATAGAGATTTTCGACGATATTAAAAATGCCTAGTTGCGGTTTCTTTTCATGGCAATCCGTTGATAAGGTATATCAAACATTCCTTGAGCAAATCTTACGCCAACACGAACATTGGTAACTTGAACTGTTGTTTCCAAATTTTGCTGATCAACAATTGTCCATTGTCGCAGATCATAAGTTTTTGAATCAAAGATCATGCGGATCTGGCCTTTACCTAAACTTTTATCGGCCAAAATAATCGTGGTTGCGCCGTTATCCTCTGTAACGCCCAACAGTTTGCCATCCGATAGATCTATTTTGGTATCTAGCAGCATTTTCATTGGCGTTTGCGATAATTGATAGAGAGACCATGTATCAAGTTTACGATTGTTAATCGCAACAGATTTCCCATCGGTTATGACACGAACTGGAGAATTTTTATAACTGAAACGGATTTTACCTGGCCGTTCAAGATAAAAAGTACCCTCTGTCATTTCACCTTTCGGGCTAAACTGAACAAAATCACCCGTCATTGTTTGAATTGCTGAAAAGTGATTAGCAATATCTTGTGCATGAGCCGCTGCGTTTTGAGCCATAACATGCGTTGGCAAAACAACAGAAAATGCCAGATTCGTTGTAACCAATGCTCCAGCGAAAAATAATGCTTTAAAAGCAAATTTCATGTTATATCTCATCGTTATCACTCCTGCTCTCATTATCGCAGTTTGCTATGGCATTACTATGGCTTTGAGGCTTTACATGCCTGATTTATACGAAAAATTTTTAATCCAATATCGGCTAAAACGGAGTATCGTCCTCTGGGACGAGAATTTCACGTTTTCCAGCATGATTAGCAGGACTAATAAGCCCCTCTTCTTCCATGCGCTCGACTATTGAAGCGGCACGATTATATCCAATACCTAAACGGCGCTGTATATATGATGTTGATACTTTGCGGTCTCGTAATATAACGGCGACAGCTTGATCATAGGGGTCTTGGGACTCTTCAAAATGGCTTGCTGCACCTGAAATAGTATCCCCATCATCTGGTTCATCTTCTTCTGTAACAGAATCAAGATAATTAGGTACGCCTTGCGTTTTCAGATGTTGAACAATTTGTTCAACCTCTTCATCACCTACAAATGGGCCATGTACACGCTGAATACGCCCGCCTCCCATCATGAACAACATATCACCTTGCCCGAGCAGATGTTCCGCACCTTGCTCTCCAAGGATTGTACGACTATCGATTTTCGAAGTGACCTGAAAAGAAATACGCGTAGGAAAGTTTGCTTTAATTGTTCCGGTAATAACATCAACAGATGGGCGTTGTGTCGCCATAATAACATGGATACCAGCGGCACGAGCCATTTGCGCCAAACGCTGTACAGCACCTTCAATATCTTTTCCGGCGACCATCATCAGATCTGCCATTTCGTCTATAATAACGACAATATATGGCATTGCGGCTATTTCGATAGTTTCTGTTTCATAAACAGGTTCACCAGTATCACGATCAAAACCCGTCTGCACAGTACGCGAAAGAGCTTCGCCTTTTCTTTCTGCTTCTTTAACCCGTTCGTTAAAACCATCAATGTTACGAACACCCACTTTTGCCATTTTGCGGTAGCGTTCTTCCATTTCGCGAACAGCCCATTTCAGAGCAACCACAGCTTTTTTAGGATCTGTGACAACAGGCGTCAAAAGATGCGGGATCCCGTCATATATAGATAATTCAAGCATTTTCGGATCAACCATAATGAGCCTACATTGCTCCGGGGTCATACGGTAAAGCAATGACAAGATCATCGTATTAATAGCGACAGATTTACCTGATCCGGTTGTACCGGCAACCAACAAATGCGGCATTTTTGCCAAATCTGCGATCACAGGTTCACCACCAATTGTTTTGCCAAGTGCAAGGCCAAGCTTAGCTTTACTTTCATAAAAGTCGCGCGTTTGCATGATTTCACGCAAGTAAACAACTTCCCGAGTCGGATTAGGAAGTTCTATTCCAATAACATTTCGCCCAGGTATCACTGCGACACGTGCTGAAATTGCACTCATGGAACGGGCTATATCATCCGCTAGTCCGATGATACGAGAAGACTTAATTCCGGGAGCAGGCTCAAATTCATATAATGTAACAACTGGTCCCGGTCGGGCATTAATAACTTGTCCTTTAACACCAAAATCTTCCAGCACGCTTTCCAATTGTACCGCGTGTTCTTTTAAAATTTCGGGTGCCATAGATGGATTTTTTTCTATGACCAGTGGCTGTGCTAAAAGATCAAGGCTGGGCAGTTGAAAACCGCTGCTTTGAAACCTTGTAGATTTCTTCTGTGACACTTGACGCAGTGGTGCCTCTTCTTCCTCTTCCACCCAAGGTATCTCATTGCTTGGTTCCTGTTGCGATGAAAAGCCTGGTTCTGCTCTGCGACCGCTTAAATAACTATCCGCATAGTCATATGAACGTGGAGAGAAATCTGGTGGCGGACGACGAAATATCCGGCAATACTCTGCCCGCAACAAATAGAAAAAGTGCATGGTACCGCCAAGTATAGTTACAATAAGCCCAGCCCGAGCGGGTTGTTCTTCCTCATCGTCAACATCTTCTTGGTAACGAACTTTGCGTTTAGGTTTAGAAACCCGTTTGGCTTTATTACGCCCGACAACACCACCAGCCACAGCCGCTGACCAAAATGCCAATGGTCCTAATACAACGATAATAATTGTCGCTATAGCCACAGGTGGCACGGAGGATGAAAAACTATTGGCAAATGATAAAATTTTGTCTCCAAAAACTCCACCTAGCCCAATAGGCATTGGCCAATGGGCAAACGGCGGAATCAAAGCAATTAAACCTGCAAAGCAAAATGCCGAAATAAGCCAGAAGAAAATTCTATAGATCAGTCTACCAATATCTTTTTGTGCGATCAAAAGTATTGCCCAAAAGAAAGGAGGCAATAAAGCAGCTACACTTGCCAAACCAAAAAATTGCATTGCAATATCAGCAAAAACAGCACCCGGCCATCCCATGATATTGGTAACAGGATTACTATTGGCATAGCTTAAACAAGGATCTGCTACATTCCACGTTGCCAAAGCAGCGCCTGCAAGCGCAATAAGTACAAGAATGCCGATACCAATGAACGAGCCTATCTGTCTGGAAAACATCTCTACAAGACGCGGGCTTTGATACGCGCTGTCTGTAGTTATATCATAAGATGATGAATCCTGACGCATGACTAAACCCGGATAAAAGACGATAGCTCAATTCCATATCCGGAGTACTATACGGTGAGAGAGTTAACGGGCTATTAACCATCGCGGACTTTCACAAGTATGAAAAACCATTCACAGTTGTGAAAAAGCCCGCTGTCAAGGCGGGCTTTTTTCCATCCTAATTTAAAATTTATTGGATTGTTTCACCATGGAGCGAAATATCAAGTCCTTCGACTTCTTGCTGTTTCGTTGGTCTCAAACCAATAATTGCTTTAATAACATAAAGTATGATTGCTGTAACAACCGCCGAATAGACAATCGATGCCGCAAGACCATAAGCTTGATTTAAAACAGATACCTGCGCATAAGCATCTTTATCCGTAAAGAAGATGTCCGATGCGAAATATCCGGTTAATAAAGCACCAATAATACCACCTACCCCATGAACACCAAAAGCATCCAATGAGTCATCATATCCGATGGTTCTTTTCAATACGACAGCAGCAAAATAGCATATAGGACCAGCAACAATACCTATGATCAAGGCACCAACAGGTTCAACGAACCCTGCTGCCGGTGTAATTGCAACCAAGCCTGCTACTGCACCAGATATAATTCCTAGAACCGAAGGTTTTTTGGATATACACCATTCCACAATCATCCAGCATAATGCCCCAGCGGCTGTTGCAATTTGTGTATTTAACATAGCAATGGCTGCCACTTTATTTGCAGCGCCTGCGGATCCAGCATTAAAGCCAAACCAGCCGATCCATAACAATGATGCACCAATCATAGATAAAGTAAGATTGTGCGGTGCCATATTCACACTACGATAGCCATGTCTGCGTCCTAGGATAATAGCGGTCACTAAGCCAGCAACACCTGCATTAACATGAATAACTGTGCCTCCAGCAAAATCGAGAACACCATCTTTACCAAGGAAACCGCCGCCCCACACCCAATGGCAAATTGGTGCATAAACGAGCAGCGACCACAATCCCATAAACCATAGCATTGCCGAAAACTTCATTCGTTCAGCAAACGCACCTGTAATTAACGCTGGTGTAATAACAGCAAACGCCATTTGGAACATAACCCAGAGATAAGTCGGAAATGTTCCATTTAGATCATCAATTGAAATGCCTTTTAAAAAGAGATGAGAGAAACTTCCATAATATGGATTTTCTCCGGAAAACGCCAAAGAATAGCCAATTGCAAACCATAAAACGCTGATTAGGCAACAGATTGCAAAACTCTGCATCATGGTTGCCAACACGTTCTTCTTTCGCACCATACCCCCATAAAACAGGGCTAGTCCTGGTATTGTCATTAAAAGAACAAGAGCGGAAGAAACGAGCATCCATGCTGTATCCCCGGAATCCAACTTGGCTGGTAATTCGGTTACAACTTCAGTTACCGTCTCCACTTCTTGTGCAATCCCCAAATTTACGCCCATCAGTGTGAACGCTCCCAATGTCATTGGAATTATTTTTTTTAAACGCAACATCAAACCTCTCCATTAGGAAATAGAATGGGCATAACGCTCACCCATAATCTTACCTAACAAGTTTCATGCCAATTTAAAGAAAGCCGTTTTTTATGATAAAGTGGGGATACAAAAAAGATTATTAGTTAATCAGTTAAACTAATATGCCTACTTTTTATGCAAAAAAACGGCTTAATGTTGTTTTGGCATGCAATTGCATATTGTTCTATGCTCAAGTGGGCATATTCTTCTAGGTCAGAGCTGCATTAAGTGCCGGTTTAGCAGATAATATTTCATCCATACAAATTATCTAAATTTTAGGTCTTGCAAGACGCATTAACCCTTCCTGCGCTACGCTGGCTATCAGTTTACCTTCACGACTATAAATAAAACCATTACTTAATCCACGAGCACCATAAGTATCCGGTGTCTCAATGTCATAAAGCAACCATTCGTCAATATAAAAAGGTCGATGAAACCACATGGAATGATCGAGGCTTGCAGGAATGACATCGGGAGAAAAAAGGGAAAGTCCATGAACAAGAAGAGACGTATCCAGAAGCGTCATATCGGACAAATAAGCTAACAAAGCTGTATTGAGATTACGTGTACCGTCAACCGCACCACTAAGCTTAAACCAACAACGTTGGAATGGTGAATGCTTATCACGCTTGAGATAATCTTCCCGATCAATAGGCCTTATGATAAATGGTCGATGCAAATTCCAATAATTGCGCACAATCTCCGGCGCTGTATCAACAAAAGCCTGATTGATTCTATCATCACCATCTAAATCCTCTGGTTGGAGGAGTCCGGTCGGCATAGGGCGTTGATAATCAAGTCCAGGTTCGTCAATTTGAAAAGATGCAGAAAACGATAAAATGGCGGCTCCATTTTGTTTTGCAACCACCCTTCGCGTAGAAAAACTACGTCCATCACGCAAAGGTTCAACTTCATATATAATCGGATGATTAGGATCCCCAGGCCTTATAAAATAGGCATGAAGCGAATGAATAAAACGATCAGCTGTTACACTACGTTGAGCTGCAACCAGTGCTTGCGCAATCACATGACCACCAAAAACACGCTGCCATTTGGAGTTGCCACTCTCGCCACGGAACAGGTTCTGGTCAATTTTTTCTAAATCTAGTATAGATAAAAGATGTTGAAGTGGGTTAGTCATGAAATATATTCACTTTATATTGAACTCTGGGCAATCAAGGTCAACCATATCAAGGCATATTGTCAAGAACCAATAGACTTTTAGATAATACGAAAGGAAGCAAGATGTCTGTCTTAGCAACACCGACTGATGAAGCATTGGATTTAGTTATTGCGGGAGGGGCATATGTTGGCCTTTCTTTGGCGGTTGCTATAAAACAGGCTGCACCTTTCTTAAAAATTTCAGTTATTGATGCGGGTCCAAAAGATAGCTGGCAAAATGATCCTCGTGCTTCTGCAATAGCAGCCGCCGCAATCCGCATGTTAAAACAACTCGATTGCTGGGATGAAATAGAATCCTTATCGCAACCAATTAATGACATGATCATTACTGATTCGCGCAATAGTGATCCCGTTAGACCAGTATTTCTAACCTTTACAGGTGATGTTGAACCTGGTGAACCTTTTGCTTACATGGTTGAAAACAAATATCTCAACGCTGCGTTACATCGGCGTGCAGCAGAACTGGAAATTCCTTTTATTGAATCAGTTCGCGTTACAAACTTTACGCACGATAGTGAAAAAGTCCATGTCGAATTAAGTAATGGTGCTTCTCTCACTACCCGATTACTCGTTGCATCGGATGGTGTTCGCTCAAAACTAAGAGATATAGCTGGGATAAAAACCGTTTATTGGCCATACGGACAAATGGGTATTGTTTGTACCGTCGAGCATGAACGCCCTCATAATGGTTGCGCTGAAGAACATTTTCTTCCTGCAGGCCCATTTGCCATACTTCCATTAAAAGGCAACCGTTCTTCTCTTGTGTGGAATGAACGTGACGACAATGCGAAGCGTATTATGGCAGCTGATAATCTCGTATTTGAAAAAGAACTGGAAGCACGGTTTGGTCATCACCTTGGTGCACTGAAACTCGTTGGCGAACGACGCGCTTTTCCTTTCGGCCTAACGCTCGCACGTAATTTTGTAAAACCTCGTTTTGCTCTCGCAGGCGATGCCGCACACGGTATCCACCCAATTTCTGGTCAAGGCCTTAACCTCGGCTTCCGTGACGTTGCCGCTTTGGCTGAAATAGTCGTTGAAACTGCGCGGCTTGGACTTGATATTGGTTCAATGGCGGTATTGGAGCGTTATCAAAGTTGGCGCAGATTCGAAACCGTTCGTATGGGTGTCACAACTGACATTCTCAACCGACTATTTTCCAATGACATTTCTCCTATACGGTTATTACGTGACGTCGGTCTTGGTATTGTTGATCGTATGCCAAAAGTAAAAAAATATTTCATTCAAGAAGCTGCCGGTTTAACAAAGGGATCACCAAAATTATTGCTGGGTGAAGCTTTATAAAAGCTAGATATACAATTTACTATCAATCTAAATTGGTAATCTAGTTTAACGAAGTGCCATTCTAACAAGAATTTTGACATCGAAGACAACAATTATCGAAACTGTCGTCTTAGCCTATTTGTGGCGCGATAAAATATTGTCGGAACATCTTCCGAATATGGATAGATTTGGTCTTCTATAACTGTTGTTGCAATTTTAAATTAATTAAACAAAAAGCCACGTGAAGATTTCACGTGGCTTCTTTATTACATAAACTGCGTTGTTTTATACGCGCCGCTCAATCATTAATTTCTTGATTTCAGCGATAGCTTTTGCTGGATTTAATCCTTTAGGACAAGTTTGAGCACAATTCATAATTGTGTGACAACGATAAAGCCGGAAAGGATCTTCCAGATTGTCTAAGCGTTCACCTTTTGCTTCATCACGCGAATCCGAAATCCAACGATATGCTTGAAGCAAAACAGCCGGTCCTAGATAACGATCACCATTCCACCAATAACTTGGGCAAGAAGTTTGGCAACAAGCGCATAAAATACACTCATAAAGACCATCCAGCTTTTGACGATCTTCATGGCTTTGTAGCCATTCTTTTTGAGGTTCTGGAGAAACAGTTTGTAACCAAGGTTCAATTGAACGATGCTGCGCATAGAATCTATTAAGATCTGGTACCAAATCTTTCACAACCGGCATTGATGGTAATGGATATATCTTAATCGGGTGATGTACCTCATCCATACCTGTAATACAGGCTAGCGTATTGGAACCATCAATATTCATTGCGCACGAGCCGCATATCCCTTCACGACATGAACGGCGTAATGTCAAAGTCGGATCAATATGATTCTTGATATATAATAATCCATCAAGAATCATTGGTCCGCATGCATTACGGTCGACATAATAAGTGTCGAGGCGCGGATTTTGATCATCATCAGGTGACCAGCGATATATATTGAATTCAGTCAACTTTGAGGTATCAGCAGGCTTAGGCCAAACCTTACCTTTTTGTACACGTGAATTCTTGGGAAGTGCCATCTGAACCATTGCTTTATCTCCCCTTAGTAAACGCGCTTCTTAGGCGCTATTTTCTTAAGTGAAATACCACCATCTGCTTCACTGGTGAGTGGATTAAGATGAACACCTCTATAGGAAAGTGTTACTTTTCCGTCATCAGACAAATGAGAAATTGTGTGCTTACGCCAGTTAATATCATCACGATCTGGAAAATCCTCACGAGCATGAGCACCACGGCTTTCATGACGAGCCTCAGCAGAATAAACTGTTGAAATTGCATTAGCCATGAGGTTTTCCAATTCTAATGTTTCCATCAAATCAGAATTCCAAATCAGCGAGCGGTCACTGACTTTTACATCAGGCAACTCATTCCAGATTGCGGAAATACGCTTACAGCCTTGCTGCAAGGATTCTGCCGTCCGGAACACCGCTGCATCTTCTTGCATAGCACGTTGCATTTTTTCACGAAGTTCAGCTGTAGGTGTCGAGCCACTAGCATACCGGATGCGATCAAACCGATCCATGATTTTATCAACTGCAGCCTCGTTAATCGGCGGAATTTCTGATTTACGATCGATAACTTGACCGGCACGAATAGCAGCGGCACGTCCAAATACGACAAGATCAATCAATGAATTTGAACCAAGGCGATTTGCACCATGAACAGAAGCACATCCTGCTTCGCCCACAGCCATAAGGCCTGGTTGAACACGATCCGGATCGTCAGCCGTTGGGTTTAAAACTTCACCAAAATAATTGGTTGGTATACCACCCATATTGTAATGCACCGTAGGAATAACTGGAATTGGATCCTTGGTAAGATCAACACCAGCAAAGATGCGCGCAGATTCAGAGATACCTGGTAGACGCTCGTGCAAAATAGCTGGATCAATATGACTGAGAACGAGGAATATATGATCTTTTTTCGGACCAACACCACGTCCTTCACGAATTTCGATTGTCATACAGCGTGACACAACATCTCGCGAAGCTAGATCTTTAAAGGAAGGAGCATAACGTTCCATGAAACGTTCACCTTCCGAATTGATAAGATAACCACCTTCACCACGAGCACCTTCGGTAATCAGACAACCTGAACCATAGATACCTGTTGGGTGGAACTGGACAAACTCCATGTCCTGAAGTGGCAACCCAGCGCGGGCAATCATACCACCGCCGTCACCAGTACATGTGTGAGCAGATGTTGCAGAGAAATAAGCACGTCCATAACCACCAGTAGCCAAAACAACCATCTTGGCAGAAAACCGATGAATTGAACCGTCATCCAAATTCCATGCGACAACGCCGGTGCACACGCCATCAGTCATAATCAGGTCAAGTGCATAATACTCAACAAAGAATTGCGCATTATGTTTTAAGCTCTGACCATATAGCGTATGTAAAATCGCATGACCCGTACGATCGGCTGCTGCACAAGTACGCTGAACAGGAGGGCCTTCACCAAAATCCGTGGTATGACCACCAAAAGGTCTCTGATAAATTTTGCCTTCTTCTGTACGAGAAAATGGAACACCATAATGTTCAAGTTCATAAACAGCATCTGGTGCATTGCGCACCAAATATTCCATGGCGTCCATATCACCCAACCAATCAGAACCCTTGATTGTATCATACATATGCCATTGCCAATTATCTGGTCCCATATTGGATAGAGATGCTGCAATACCGCCTTGTGCGGCGACAGTATGGGAACGCGTTGGAAAAACTTTGGTAATACAGGCTGTTCTTAAGCCTTGTTCTGCCATACCTAAAGTTGCACGCAAACCTGAGCCACCAGCACCAATGACGACCACATCAAATTTATGATCAACAAAGTGATAGGCTTTATCCCCCCGCTTGGCGGAAGTATTTGAAGTAGTGGAGACCATCGAGATCAACCTCCCAATGAAATTTTTAAAAGTGCAAGCAGCAAAGCTGCACCAACCAGATAACAAAAGAAAATGTTAAAGGTCAGTACTAGAACGCGTGCCGCCTCATTGGGAAGGTAATCCTCAATGATAACCTGCATGCCTAGTTTCATATGATAAATGCCGGAAAGAATCATCAAGCCCATGACAACCGTAACAATGGGATTAGCTAGTGTTGCATGAACAGTTGCATAGTCTTTACCAACAAGTGAAACAACGATCACAATAAAGAAAATAAATAAAGGAACATTGGCGAAT
Organism: uncultured Bartonella sp.; assembly: GCA_946478235.1. Taxonomy (GTDB): domain Bacteria; phylum Pseudomonadota; class Alphaproteobacteria; order Rhizobiales; family Rhizobiaceae; genus Bartonella. The sequence continues at coordinate 101,275 of CAMLBF010000004.1, read as the reverse complement.
GCTGTTAAGCGTTGCATCCAAAAATGCCGTGTACCTGTATGGGATGCGCCCCACCCACGAACTTTTCCGAGTTCTGTTCTAAAATCTTTTTTCATAAATATCTCTCCAGCTATTAGCGGACGATATAGCCGACGATCCAAATAAGAAGCGTCGCAATGATGGAAATAAAGACTGTGGCCCATGCTGTTTTCGTCGCAACATGCTTTTCAAGAAGATATGTTCTTGTATCCCAGAAAAAGTGCCTTACACCACCTACAAGGTGATGAACGAGCGCCAATGTATATAGAAACAAAATACAACGACCGATAAATGAATTGAATAGACCGTTGACTGTTTCAAATGCATCAGCACCACAAGCCGCTGCTATAAGCCATGCCGCAAGAAACAATGTTCCTACATAAAGGGCACCGCCTGTAATACGGTGCGCTATCGACATTGCCATAGTAATTGGCCAGCGATAAATGCTGACATGAGGTGAAAGAGGACGCGTTTTTGTTGTTGTCGTATCTGTCATAGGCTTTCCTGACCTGGTTTTGACCGCAGGTAATAAATCATTACCTGACACTCTCCCCCCGCTTGTTTAGCCTTGCCAGCACGACAAACGGATTGGAAAATCACTCACACATTAGAAAAGCAATCACCTTTCCAATGCTTCAGGCCGGCCATTTGAGTTGGCGGATTAAAGGTCTCGCCCAAAAACAACCGAAGCTTTTTAGTATAATGCTAAAAAACATGTCTTCTTCTAATGCGGATTTAGTCTCACGTCAAAGCAGTAAAGTGGATTCTCGTCATCAAATCATCGAGATTACAGTCAGTTTTTCTTAAGTTGAGCGTTTCAATCGTTTAAAAAATATGACTATTAAAATCATAATATTATCTATTTCAAATTGAACAAAAACAGTAGCACTTTGACAAAAGTGATTCTCAAGTAGAATTTATAAAATACCCTTATAATAAAAGCAGAATGGTTATCGTGATCCGAAGATCGCTAACCATTCTGCTTAATAAGAAATAATATTCAATCAATAATAAAATTAGATCGTAATAAACCTGTCCGCTTAATCAAAACGAATGATAAAACCAGACCAATCGCCTTTGACTGCTATCTGTTCATAGAGTTTTCTACCATCTTCCGGAACACGTGGAGCATTCAGAATTAGCTTTGTCCAACCGCGCTCCTCTGCTTTATCGCAAAGAAGATCAATCATCGCTTTAGCAATACCTTTGCCCTGATAGGCATGATGCACATGAATATGATCAACTTGACCAGCGCGTAAACCTGAAACGGGTTCAGGAAGATCATAAAAAATCACAAAGCCAACAAGTTCACCATCAATGTGAGCGCCCAAAACTTCAGCCGTACGATCTTGCAATAGCTGCTCAGCATAAAATTCGTCCGGCCTGCGTGGGGCGCCACGTTTCAAAGCTTGTGTGTAACTCGCAAGAAGTGGGGCGAGAACTCGCGCGTCCTTCAAGTGTAAAAGACTAATTGCAACTGCATGTTGCGTGTCATTCTTCTCGTCCATAATGCACGAACTCCCTTTTTCCGCATCTAAACTTTCTTATTCTTAGTTTGTTACAACCAAGACGTAAAGAGAAAGAAATAGAGTGTATTCGTGTTTATTGTGACTTATTATTTCCAATCTCTTACATCAACGAAATGACCGGCAATAGCAGCAGCTGCCGCCATAGCAGGTGACACCAAATGTGTCCGGCCCTTATAGCCTTGTCTACTTTCAAAATTACGGTTTGAAGTTGAAGCACATCGTTCACCCGGTTCCAAACGGTCATCATTCATTGCCAGACACATGGAACATCCAGGCTCTCTCCAATCAAACCCAGCATCACGAAAGATTTTATCGAGACCTTCTTTTTCCGCCTGTTCTTTGACTAATCCAGACCCAGGCACCACCATAGCTGATACATTTGGAGCCACTTTCTTGCCTGCAATCATTGATGCGGCTGCACGCATATCTTCAATACGCCCATTCGTACACGAGCCAATAAATACCCGATCAATCTTGATATCTGTTATTTTAGTTCCTGCTTTTAATCCCATATATTCAAGAGCGCGTATTTTCGATGCTCTTTTTGTTTCATCCTCAATAGTTTCAGGATCAGGCACAACACCCGTTACCGGAACAACGTCTTCTGGGGATGACCCCCACGTGACAGAGGGCACCAATTCTGCTGCGTCAATCGTAACCACGGTGTCATAGACAGCCCCTTCATCAGATTTCAGAGTCTTCCAATATGCAATTGCTTGATCCAGCAAAACACCTTTTGGCGCACGCGGACGACTACGTATATAATCAAAAGTGGTTTCATCAGGCGCAATCAAACCTGCACGAGCACCAGCTTCAATTGTCATATTACAGACAGTCATACGCCCTTCCATTGATAGGTCGCGTATTGCTTCTCCTGCAAACTCAATGACATGTCCTGTTCCACCTGCTGTTCCAATTTTGCCGATAATAGCAAGAACAAGATCCTTCGCTGTCACGCCATCAGGCAATTTGCCTTTGACTTCGATCAGCATGTTTTTGGATTTTTTCTGAATAAGCGTCTGTGTAGCAAGCACATGTTCAACTTCTGATGTGCCAATTCCATGTGCCAATGCACCAAATGCACCATGAGTCGACGTATGACTATCGCCACACACAATTGTCATGCCTGGCAGAGTAAAACCTTGCTCTGGCCCTATTATATGAACAATCCCTTGCCGTTTATCATTCTGGTTAAAATATTCGATGCCAAATTCCGCTGTATTTTTGGCCAATGCCTCAACTTGTATCCGGCTTTGTTCATTTTTTATTATTTGCGAACGATCTGGTGATGTTGGAATATTATGATCAACCACAGCCAATGTCTTTTCAGGATGACGCACCTGACGATGAGCCAATCGCAATCCCTCAAATGCCTGAGGACTTGTCACTTCGTGTACGAGATGACGATCGATGTAAAGAAGGCATGTTCCATCTTCCTGACGGTCAACAATATGGTCTTCAAAAATCTTGTCATAAAGCGTACGCGGGGCACTCATTTTTTTATCCTCAAATATTTGTACAGAAGATCTGAAACATTCAATAATAAATGCTTCATTATTCGCTGAAGAATTAAAAAGTCAATTCACACTCACTAAGTCCAAAAAAGTTTACTTGGTGACTGATAACAGCTTCATATTGACAATAAAAAAGCGGCTAAAAGCCGCTTTTCTTTGTAAATTATTATTCGGCTTTTACTCGGATTTTGCTTCCGAAGCAGGAAGAGGTGCTGCAACTGTATCTGCTGTAACAGCTTCAGCGGCACCTGTGCTTGGCACGTCAAGATTCTTCTTACGATAGTCTTTCTTTTCAGAAATACGTGCCGCTTTACCTGTAAGACCGCGAAGGTAATAGAGTTTTGCACGGCGAACGTTACCGCGACGAACAACTTCAACACCTTCAACAAGTGGTGAATAGACAGGGAACACACGTTCTACACCTTCACCATAAGAAATTTTACGAACAGTAAATGTCTCATTCAAGCCACCGCCTGAACGTGCGATACATACACCTTCATAAGCCTGAACACGAGTACGTGTACCTTCAGTAACGCGCACCAAAACGCGAAGTGTATCACCAGCATAAAACATTGGAAGTTTGCGCTTTTCTTCAATTTTTGCGCACTGCTCTGCATTGAGCTGTTCTATAATATTCATCGTATCAATCCTTCATGTTCTTCTCGAACAGTCAGAGCGCTCAACACTTGCCTCTGAAAATCTGCGTTCCATAAGCTATGCCTTACGGCAGGAGCGGATTCACCATCCATTGTTTTCCGGATGCAGATGATAGTTCACCTGAAAACGTAGCTTGCCATTACACTATCATATCAAGTGAATCAAGCTTTGCCTTTATTTTTCTCGTAAAGTGCATAAAGATCCGGACGCCGTTCTCTTGTAATTTGTTCTGACTGTAATTTTCGCCAATTCTTTATTGCCTGATGATTTCCCGAAGTTAAAACTTCCGGAATCGTTCTTCCTTCAAAAATTTGAGGCCGCGTATAATGTGGGTATTCCAACAATCCGGTTTCAAAACTTTCCTGCTCACCCGATTCGCTATTACCCATAACACCAGGCAACAGTCGAATAATACTGTCGAGTATAACCAATGCAGCAGTTTCACCACCTGATAAAATATAATCACCAATTGAAACTTCTATAAGCTCTCTTGCTTCTATGACCCGTTCATCAATTCCTTCAAACCGCCCACAGATCAGAGTAACACCATTGCCACTAGCGAATTCTCTAGCCATTTTTTGATTAAAAGGTTTACCTCTTGGGCTCATTAGTAAGCGCGGTACATTGTTATCCACACTATCAATAGCAGCGGCCAGAACGTCTGGTTTCATAACCATCCCTGCTCCGCCACCAGATGGCGTGTCATCAACACTATGATGGCGATCTTTTGCAAAGTCTCTAATCTGCACCGTATCGAGCGACCATAAACCGTTTTCAAGTGCTCTTCCTGCCATTGAGTGACCTAAAAAGCCAGGAAACATTTCAGGATATAGCGTCAAGACACATGCGTGAAAGCTCATTTCTTTTCCTCGTCATCATTCTCCGTGTCTTGATCTTCTTTAAGACCCGCAGCGATAGAATCAATAACAATAAATCCCTCTTCTATTTTTATCTCAGGCACGGCAGCTTTAGAAAAAGGAATAAGAACCATTTTCTGTTTCATAAGCTTTAATTCCAAAAGATCTCCGCCACCAAAGTCAAATAGAGCATGAACTGTGCCGATTTTTTGCCCCAGTTCATTTTTGACTGTAAGACCTATTAAATCGGTATGATAAAATTCATCGTCATCAAGGTCATCGGGTAGTTGATCCCGCTCAACATATAACTCGGTACCTTTAAGAGATTCTGCCGTATTACGATCACTAACACCTAAAAACCTGACGATTACTACGTTTTTTTGTATGCGAATATCTTCTATTTCAAATTGTTTCCCATTCTTGTCATAAAGACTACCATATGAGGCGAGATCTAAAGGAGCAGCGGTAAAGGTTTTCACTTTGACTTCGCCTTTTGTCCCATGGGCTGCTCCAATTGTGGCAAGCTGAACTGGGTGACCGATCATTTTCAAATTCCATCTAACTATTAAGCAGAACACTGTTCCAAGTTATAGAAAACTATAGTTCTCGACTTGGTAAGCATTTTTTGACACATTCAGTGCAATAAAGAAAGAATGCAACTACAAAGGGTAGTTTCATAACATTAAACCTAGCGGTTTTTTTGGGGGGGCCACTAAAATTGCAATCACTTAGCCATAATATTTACTGGAGAGTCTAAAAGGATACCTATTATGACAACAGTTATGCTTTTTTATAAAAATATTGTTCCCATTTCGCGAGAAACCCATAAAAAACTAAAATTTAATGATAATAAAGATATGACTTTCGCCGCCAATACCCATTGGGTACCCGTTGCCGGCGACGAATTTTATCAAGCAGCCCTCAACTATCCCATTCTTTTTATGGGGGCTGAAACACCCGATGGTAAAATCTCTTATACTCCTGTTGTAATGCTAGGCCTCTCCAATGGGAAAAATGACTTTCTGGACGCAGAAAACAAATGGAAAGCAGATACATATATTCCCGCGTTTATTCGACGTTATCCATTTGTTTTAGCTGGAACACCAGATCAGAAAGAACTTACTATCTGCTTCGATTCTGAATCAGGAATGTTTAATGAGCTTGAAGGTATCGATCTATTCAACAGCGATGGCAGCGTATCTCCCTTTATGGAAAACCGGATCAATTTATTGAACGGCTTTAAAAACAGTATGGAGCAAACAGCCAAATTTGTTGACACACTATCAAAAATGGATTTGTTAAAGAAACAGTCTATTGATATTCGCAACAATGTTGGACAAACAGCACGACTTACCAATTTCTGGATCATCGACACAGAAAAATTTAATACGTTGTCAGCTGATCAGCTAGGAAAGCTGCATAAAGAACATCACCTCGGCTGGATATTTGCCCATTTAATGTCATTAAACAATTTACCATTGTTATTAAATTTAAGAACCGCCAATGAATTAAGGGATAATTCCAACGCTTTAACAGATAGCACAAAAGCGTCCTCATCAGACAATAAAAAAACAGACAATAAGCGGAAGACATCATCTTCCAAAAAAACTAAATAGTGTGGTGTCTTACATTAGAAACCAGATATTAAACTCTGTCATGATAAAATTTTATCATGACAGAGACAACTCTAACCAAAGAGCTTCTACTTGACGCGTCAATCGAACTATTAGAAGCGCGTAAAACTTGGCTTGATCAGCTTCAAAAAACGCGCCGAATGGCGGATTATACAATAGAAGCTTATGAACGAGACAGCCGACAATTTTTAACTTTTCTTTGCCAGCACATTGGTCATCAACCTTGTTTCAAAGATCTAAATAATCTTCGTGTCGCAGATTTACGATCATATCTTGCATACCGTAGAAGTGAGGGCATTGGCGCACGTTCTCTTGGCCGAGGTCTTGCGGGTATACGATCTTTTTTGCGGTTTTTATCTACACAAGGTCTGGCAGATGTCCCTGCTGCTCGTATCATACGGACACCAAAGCAACCAAAATCCCTACCAAAGCCATTAAGTGTTGCTGATGCTGTCCATCTCGTCGATAAGGCAACACAACCAGATGAGGAACCGTGGATCGCTGCCCGTAACGCTGCTGTGCTTACATTACTTTATGGGTGTGGTTTACGAATATCCGAAGCACTGGCTTTAACTCCAGAAGATTTTTCTGACAACACAGCAACAAGTATTTACGTCAAGGGAAAAGGTGGAAAAACTCGGCTTGTACCAGTGATTGCCGCCGTTCATGAGGCCGTTGCTGATTACATCAATCGCTGCCCATACATACTGGTATCCGATCAACCAATGTTTCGAGGGGCAAAGGGTGGAATATTACAGCCAGCAATTATCCAACGCTCTGTCCAACACTTACGCGCATGCCTTGGCCTTCCTGATACAGTAACGCCCCATGCATTACGCCATTCTTTTGCTACCCATCTTTTATCACGTGGTGGCGATTTACGTACAATTCAGGAACTGCTCGGGCATTCAAGTCTTTCCACAACGCAAATATATACTGGCGTGGACACAGACCACCTTTTAGAAATTTATAAAAAGGCTCATCCACGCGCATAATTTCTTTTATAAAGAATTCGAAGTTTGCGCGAAATTATAATAAATGCCTATGTTAAATAACAAAATTCAATTGGCTTTCGCCTCGATCGCCAAGGCGTGCACACCACTATCAAGCTCATGTTTAAGAACATGATTAATTGCACGGTGAATATCAACACGCTTTAAACCATTAAATGCTGATGCAGTTATCTTAACACGAAAATGTGTTTCACCTGTGCCGTCAAAAGAAACACCGTCAGCGTGTTGATGGCCTGCATGAAGATGACTTTCATTAATAACTTCTAAGACTGTAGGGGAAAATGCCGCTTGAAGCTTTTTCTCGATTGTTTCTGCAACTGTGCTGGACATTTTATACTTTTAATCCCATATGTGATCGACAAACCAAGCCCGATTCTTTTCCGTAAAGATTGGGCATCAAGATTGTGGGAATAAAATTTCCTAATGTCAATTCTTGTCAAACATTCCTGTTTTGCGTAAGTCGGAACCATGACAACCACATCGAAACTATTTGACTCTATTCGCATCAGTTCAAACAAAAAAAAGAAAGTTGAACCTGAGGTGCCGCAATGCCAATGGGCAGGCTGTGAAAAGCCTGGAACCCATCGTGCGCCTGCTGGCCGCAACCATGAAGGACAATATCTTCATTTTTGTATTGATCATGTGCGTGAATACAATAAGAACTTCAATTATTTTTCTGGATTATCGAATGAAGATATCGCAAAATTCCAGAAAGATGCTTTGACCGGTCATCGCCCCACGTGGAAGGCTGGCGTGAATGCCTCTGCAAAGAAAACATCGGCGGATTTTTCACGGATTCGCTCGGGGTCAGCAGCCTATCAAAATCGGGTAAATGATGCTCTCCATATGTTTGGTCAGCAACGCAATACCCAAGCACCACGTAAACTTAAAACACTTGAAGCAAAAGCCTTTGTAACACTGGGACTTGAAGCAAGTGCAACAAGTGACGATATCAAAGCAAAATATAAAGCATTGGTAAAAATACACCATCCTGATGCAAATGGCGGCGATCGTTCATCTGAAGAAAGACTGCGTGAGGTTCTGCAAGCTTATAATTTGCTAAAGAATGCTGGTTTTTGCTGAAATATTTTAAATCTTAGAAATATTTCTTTGCGAAGACCATTGAAATTCTTTCTCAACAGTCTGATAACAATACAAAGATCTGTCAACTTTGTGGCAGAGGTAGAATACACACCTTACGTGTGATAAATTAATTCAGACAGCGGATATTTACCCGTGTGGAGGCATGATGACTAAAGATGATCTGGGCATAGAGAATATGCCGGATATAACAGTTTCGGCACATGATGTATTTGGCATTGATACGGATATGCAGGTTCCTGCATTCAGTAAAAGTGATCCCTATGTTCCAGAACTTGACCCTGATTATCTTTTTGATCGTAATACGACATTAGCCATTTTATCCGGTTTTGCGTTCAACCGACGTGTTATGGTTTCAGGATACCACGGTACCGGTAAATCCACACACATCGAACAGGTTGCTGCTCGTTTGAATTGGCCGTGCGTACGTGTCAATCTCGATAGTCACGTCAGTCGTATCGATCTTGTTGGTAAAGATGCCATTGTCGTCAAGGATGGCATGCAAATTACTGAGTTCAAAGACGGTATTTTACCATGGGCCTATCAGAAAAACGTTGCCTTGGTATTTGATGAATATGATGCAGGTCGCCCTGATGTTATGTTTGTTATCCAACGTGTTCTTGAATCTTCTGGTCGTCTGACTTTGCTTGATCAAAGCCGTGTTATTGCCCCGCATCCAGCTTTCCGCCTGTTTGCAACGGCTAATACTGTTGGCCTTGGCGATACAACAGGCCTTTATCACGGCACACAGCAGATTAATCAGGCACAGATGGATCGTTGGTCAATTGTTACTACACTAAACTATCTGCCGCATGACAATGAGGTTGATATAGTTCTAGCGAAAGCAAAGCATTTTCAAACCAAAGAAGGTCGAGAAACTGTATCGCAGATGGTACGAGTTGCCGATATGACGAGACAAGCATTCATCAATGGTGACCTATCAACGGTGATGAGTCCACGTACCGTAATTACATGGGCTGAAAACGCTGAAATCTTTAAAGACATTGGTTTTGCGTTCAGGCTCACTTTCTTGAACAAATGTGACGAGCTTGAGCGCCCGACTGTTGCAGAATTTTACCAACGAGCTTTTGGAAAAGAACTTCCCGAATCAGTTGTTAACACCGTTTTTTCCTAATGAAAGACGCTTATGACCGCAGAGACAGGTGATAATAGCCGTGAACGCCCATCCGGCTTGGTTGATAGCGAACCGTTTAAAAGAGCGGTTAGCGCCTGTATGCGTGCTGTCTGTGGTGTACGCGACTTAGAAGTCGTTTTCAGTGACGATCGTCCTTCGATTGTTGGTGATCATGCCAGACTCCCTGATTTACCACGCCACCCGACACAGCAAAATTTTGCTGTAACGCGTGGCCTTGGTGATTCTATGGCCTTAAGGCGCGCACGCCATGATACAGAAATTCATGCAAGTTTGGCACCGCAGGGGGCGGAAGCACGTGCTATTTTTGACGCGGTAGAACAAGCGCGTATCGAAGCAATTGGCACATTAGCAATGGAAGGTATGGCAAATAATCTTGATGCTATGCTGGCAGACAAATACAGCCGAGCCAATTATGCCGCTATCACCAGTCAACAAGAAGCCCCCCTTGAAGAAGCTATTGCCCTTCTTGTTAGAGAAAAAATAACTGGTCGCAAACCGCCAGAAGAAGCTGGCCCTGTATTGGATCTCTGGCGTTCATGGATAGAAGAAAAAGCGGGTAGAGATTTATCTGCATTGGCAGAGAACATCGAAAATCAGAAAAAATTTGCTCGCATCGTGCGAGATATGCTTGTTTCGATGGAAATGGCTGAAAGCATTGAAGAAAATTCTCTTGCTGATGATGAAGAAGATGATCAACAAAATGTTGATCAGCAAGATGACGAGCAGAATTCTCAAGAGCAAGAAGGTTCTGATAAATCTGATAGTGAACCATCAGATGAAGCTGGTGATGATGCGGAAGACGGCGAAATGCAAGCCGCTGAAGCTGCTGAAGATGATGGTGGTGATTCTGAAGAAATTGATACCGAGCAGACACCCGGCCAAACGACACGCCCTCCGCAACCATTCTCTGATATGGATGGCTTAGGCGATTATAAGGTTTATACGCGCGAATTTGATGAAGAAGTCGAAGCACCTGATCTCTGTGATATTGCAGAACTAGAAAAGCTGCGTGCTTTTCTTGATAAACAACTTAGCAATTTGCAAGGCGTCGTCGGCAGATTAGCGAATCGCTTACAAAGGCGACTTATGGCCCAACAAAATAGATCATGGAACTTTGATCTAGAAGAAGGCTATTTGGATTCAGCACGTTTGCCTCGTGTCATTATAGATCCGACACAACCGCTATCATTCAAACAAGAACGTGACACGGACTTTCGTGATACTGTTGTTTCTCTTGTTATTGATAATTCTGGTTCAATGAGAGGTAGACCTATCACCGTTGCAGCAACATGTGTTGATATTCTGGCGAGAACGTTGGAGCGCTGCGGAGTAAAAGTTGAAATTTTAGGTTTCACAACAAAAGCCTGGAAGGGTGGCCAATCTCGCGAAACATGGTTGGCACATGGCAAACCTGCAAACCCCGGTCGGCTAAATGATTTGCGTCACATTATTTATAAGAGTGCTGATACGCCATGGCGGCGTGCTCGCCGTAATCTTGGCCTCATGATGCGCGAAGGTCTATTGAAAGAAAATATTGATGGTGAAGCACTTATTTGGGCGCATCAACGTTTATTGGCTAGACGTGAACATCGTCGGATTTTGATGATGATTTCTGATGGCGCGCCAGTTGATGATTCGACACTTTCTGTAAATCCAGGCAACTATCTTGAAAAACATCTACGCGCTGTCATTCAGGAAATCGAAACACGTTCGCCTATTGAGCTCATCGCTATTGGTATTGGCCACGATGTCACACGTTATTATAGGCGCGCGGTGACAATTGTCGATGCTGAGGAATTGGCTGGAGCGATGACCGAACAGCTTGCAAGCTTGTTTGATGAAAAGAAATCAAATTAACACGATAAGTCTAATCTACGCATTTCAATGGGTAGCGCGGAAATGTCGCCACATACAACCAAATCGTGTTTCTAAATATCATTCTATAATTATTTAATCGCGATTGTTGTTAATTCCAATAGAAGCTCAAATATAGAATATACAAACATCTGACTTTTAATTCATCAATTAAAAGCCAGATTAGCTTCATATAAAATTAGAAAACTAATATAATGAAGCGCAGCATTTAAATGCTACGCTTTGTTGAATCATATCAAGCAGCTTGATTGTTCTTTGGATCCGTTTTTCCGTTATAGATATCGGGCATGAATATCGCTAAAATTGCACCATAAGGTAGCAACATAAATATTCCCATAACCAATTTCACACCAAAATCACCAAAAGAAAGTGACAGCCAGACTGGAATATCCAACCCTAAGAAATTGGTCATCGTGGTGTTTGAACCATCGCTATAGCCAGTCAATGTATCAATAAATGAAAAGTGGCTTGAGAAAGCTACACCAAAGAACCAAACTGTATCTAAAGCAGAACCGGTAATTGCAGCAGCAAGTGGTGCTATCCACCAAGTCTTACGACGAAGCGGATTGAAAACCGTTATATCCAGTAATTGAGCAAATAAAAATGCCGTTCCTGAAGCAATCGCTATACGCGGACTGGCCAATATCCACGAAACCACAAGTCCTGATACAAAACCCGCATAAACGATCCGGCGTGCTGCTTGTGGACCATAACGGCGATTCGTTAGATCATTAATGAGAAATGCAAATGGATAGGTAAAAGCACCATATGTCAAAAGGTGTTCAAAACCGAACCAATGAAACGGATACTGCACAAGAACATTAGATGCAGTAACCGCAACACACATAGCAAAAACAGCTAAAAGTAAGTGATGTGACTTTGTCATTTTTTTTACCTGGGTGATGGAACCAGAAAAAAGGCCGGTTAAACCGGCCGTTTAACATAATAATTTCAATGAAAAATTAAGCAGCTTTTTCAGCCAACTTTTTTGCAATTTGACGCTTTAGCAAACGTGCACGTTGCGATAATTCTTTTTCATTAGCCTTAACGAGAAAAGCATCAAGACCACCACGATGCTCAACTGAACGTAATGCTTCAGCAGAGATACGCAAACGATAACTTTGCTCAAGAGCTTCAGAAATCAAAGTAACATTGCAAAGATTCGGCAAAAAGCGACGACGCGTTTTGTTGTTTGCGTGGCTGACGTTATTGCCATATTGGACCGATTTTCCGGTCAATTCGCAGGCGCGGGACATAGGCTTCACCTTTAAACTCTAGTACAACCTGTCAACTCTTACGCACGCTATATAAATGAATAAACGCGCACAGCCGCTGACCGGCCAAAATTGGAAAGTTGGGTTTCTATACGGGTCTCTAATAAAAAGGTCAAGGGTTTTCCCATCTTCGTTACTAGCAAAACGTCAGAAAGCTGCTTTTTTTCATGCAAAGCTATGCTAAGAGTTAAATTATGATGACAGAAACCAAAATAAAACGAAATAACGCAGGTGCCCGTTCGCCTATATTTTTAGGTATATTCGGTTTTCTTTGCCTATTCTTTTTCTGTGCCTTTTGTGCCCTTGGAACATGGCAGGTAGAACGACTCGGATGGAAAGAAAACCTGATACGCAATGCCAATGAGCGTATTCATCTGGCACCGGTCACGGCACCTGCAAAAAATGATTGGCAAAATGTCACCTATGATAAGGATGAATATAGACCTGTAAAAATTACCGGCAAATTCCTTAACGATAAAGAAATTCTTGTAACGGCAGTTGCGGACGAGACGACAGGATATTGGGTTCTGACGCCACTTGAAACGGATGATGGTTCTATAACATTTATAAACCGTGGCTTTGTCCCCATGGACAAACATGATATCAGCGCAAGAGAGATGGGAAATATTGAGGGTAACACAACCGTCACCGGTTTATTAAGAATGAGTGAAGGTGGTGGTTTCTATCCTCGTAAAAACAATCCGCAAGACAACAAATGGTATACACGGCAGTTACCTGCGATGGCTCAAAAACTTGGCCTCACAGATGTCGCCCCATATTTTATTGATGCTGATAAAACACCTAATGCCGGCGGACTACCGATTGGTGGTCTTACAGTTGTTACATTTCCAAACAACCATCTTAGTTATGCTATCACTTGGTTCACATTAGCAACTGGAGTGTTTGGAGCTTCTATTTTTCTAATTCTTACCGAAAGAAAGCGGCGGCGCGGTATATCCAATGAATAAAGCAACGATAATTGGCTTTCTTGCCATTTTAATGTGGTCAATCATGGCGACACTCACTGCATTTAGCGGTGAAGTCCCCTCATTATTACTTACCGCAATGACTTTTTTCATTGGCGCCCTACCCGGCGTTTATCTCTGGATAAAAAATCCCGAAACATTGAAAGATCTTAAACAGCCTATAGCTGTTTGGTGTGTCGGCATTTTTGGTCTGTTCGGTTATCATTTTTTATATTTTACAGCCATGCGGAATGCACCTCCCGTAGAGGCCGCTTTAATAAATTATCTTTGGCCACTTTTCATTGTGCTTGGTTCAGCACTCATGCCAAATGAAAAACTTCGCTGGTTTCATGTTGCCGGAGCACTACTGGGTTTCTTTGGTATGGTGTTGGTCGTTAGTGGAAATAATGGTTTTTCACTCGATGCCAAAAACAGCTTTGGTTACATCACTGCTCTATGCGGTGCCTTTGCATGGGCTACATACTCACTTTTATCGCGCCGTTTAGCGAAAGTCCCAACAAGTGTTGTTGCTGCATTTTGTCTGATAACATCGTTATTGGCATTAATAACGCATTTTATAGTTCATGAACCCAATATATTGCCAACCAATATCGGACAGTGGATTGCTGTTGGTCTGCTAGGTTTAATGCCTGTTGGGCTAGCGTTTTATTGTTGGGATTACGGCGTTAAACGCGGAAACATTCAGTTATTAGGTGTTGCAAGCTATAGCGCACCACTTCTCTCAACTTTGTTGATGGTCGTCACTGGACTTGCAGAGCCAACATGGCGCCTTCTCATTGCCTGTATTTTCATTACCGGCGGTGCAATCTTAGCATCAAAAAATCTCATTTTTCGTGCAAAAATAACGACAGTCCGTGATTAATGCCAACTCAATGAGTGATACATATTTTACGCAACATCTATAGAATATTTATTGTTATCTATACCTGATTATTTCTCAGCTATATCTAATATAGCTGCAATATGAATTGTTTTCTCTTCAAACTACCCTTTTCTTTTTTTATATCAAATTCATATTCTTTTTTATAATCTTACTATCTTACTTCACTGTGGTGTTTATTGCCTCTTTTATACAAGGCCAAATCATGTTTTACGGTGTTTTTCTTTCATTTGCATCTTATGCCGCCTATGCCGTCAGTGATGCATGTGTAAAATTTATCAATGGTGCTTTACCACCTTATGAAACAGCGTTTTACGGAGCTGTATTTGGTTTGATTGTCATTCCATTTGTCAAACGCTCGGAAGACTCGTGGTTTGACATTATCCGTTCACAAAACTGGAAAATGTGGTTATTGCGAACAGTATCCGCTGCTATTGGTGTTATCGGCAGCGTTACAGCATTTACCCATTTATCCATGGCCGAGGCTTTTACACTTATTTTTCTTCAGCCGCTTTTTGTCAGTATTCTTTCAATGTTTTTTCTGAAAGAACCCATCGGCTGGCGTCGTTGGTTAGCTATTATTATTGGTTTTCTTGGCGTCATTATCGTCCTTCGCCCAGGATTCCGCTCTTTAAATATAGGCCATATCGGAGCAGTATTCGCTGGATTAAGTGGTGCAATTTCCATCATAATTCTGCGTATTATGGGAGGGAAAGAAAAACGTATCTCACTTTACGCAAGCGGCATCATAGGCTCCATAATCATTTGTGGAACGTTGAGCATTCCAACATATGTTAAACCTCAAAACATCGAATGGATTTACCTTTTGGGTTACGGTTTGCTGGCAGCATTAGGAGCCATTTTTACTATGGCTGCGGCTAGACGTGTACCAGCTATCGCTATTGCAACACCACAATATAGCCAAATGATTTGGGCCATTTTATTTGGTTATTTTATTTTCCACGATCATTTGGATTTACCAATGATTATTGGGATTATCTTGATTATGGCATCAAGTCTACTGACATTTCTGCGTGAAGAAAAACGTTATTCAGAGCAAACGAAATTTAGGTTGCTGTCACAAAACAAATTTTCAAAATCGAAAACAAAAAAATAAAACGCCTGTTGTGGGAGGAACAACAGGCGCTATAGAAAGGAAAACCAAAGGGAAGGATAGGTTTTCCTATGTGAGGCTCGGAAGATGGAAGCCTCAAAAAAAACACTTACCGAACAGCGCGACGCGCAATTGCGGTAATTTCTGCACGGGTAATACCCAAATCATTTAATTCATGAGTAGAGAGTCGGCTCAACTCATTCACTGTTGAACGATAACGACGCCATCTCGTGAAAGAACGGAGAAGATTCATAACACACACCTAAAAACTATATACTGTTTGATTTGTTGGCCTCGATATAGTGATGCTAATATACCATGAGGAGTCATAAGATTGCATAGCTGATGTGCAAGCCATCAGCCAATTGAGCATTTTTTATTCATAATTCATTAATAATTGCTGCAATTTTGCCTTAATTGCCACATCGCCTTCTCAATTGGGAACAAAGTGGCAGAATTCTATCCAAGATATACATAAAACGTACAGATTAATTTAAAACGTAAACAAATCTGACCTGACTCGTTGCCCTCAACAAACCAGTCTATTAAGTTCAATAGGCATCGCCTTAATAAAAATCCACCATTAGGGACTAATGGTGGATTTTCATGATAGAAAAACTGTCGTTAAATTGCTGTGTTAATGGCGGAAATGGCGCATTCCTGTAAACACCATAGCAATATTATTAGCATCTGCTGCTTCAATGACTTCATTATCGCGCATTGAACCACCCGGTTGGATAACAGCCGTAGCACCAGCTTCTACTGCAGATAATAAACCATCGGCAAATGGGAAAAAGGCATCTGACGCAACAACAGAACCTTTCGTCAATGATTCATGGTGACCAGCAGCCTCGGCAGCATCCAATGCCTTACGTGCTGCTATACGTGCAGAATCGACACGGCTCATTTGTCCAGCACCAATCCCGACGGTTGCATTATCCTTAACATAAACAATTGCATTTGATTTAACATGCTTTGCAACTTGAAAAGCAAATTTTAAATCTATCATTTCCTGTTCACTTGGCTGGCGTTTTGTAACAACCTTCAAATCAAGATCATCGATAACGCCATTATCACGAGATTGTACAAGAAGCCCACCAGCAACTGTTCTCGCTGTCAATCCAGCAGCACGAGGATCAGGCAGTCCGCGCGTAACCAACAGACGCAAATTTTTCTTAGCTGCAACAATTTTCCTTGCCTCTGGTGTTGCGTCTGGCGCAATAATTACTTCGGTAAAGATTTTGACGATTTCCGATGCACATTCCTCATCAAGAGGACGGTTTAGCGCAATAATGCCTCCAAATGCCGACACCGGATCACAAGCAAGAGCACGCAGATAGGCATCTTTAAGTGTTAGCCCTTTAGCTACACCACATGGGTTAGCATGTTTGATAATTGCTACTGCTGCACTTTTCTGTGGCTCAAACTCTGCGACCAATTCAAATGCTGCATCAGTGTCATTGATATTGTTATATGAGAGTTGTTTACCCTGTATAACTTGTGCCGTAGACACGCCGTATCTTTTTTCTCCTGTGAGATAAAAACCAGCTTGTTGATGTGGATTTTCACCATAGCGCATGACTGATTCTAGTTTACCCGCCAATGCACGCCATTTTGGTGTCTCAATCTTGAGATCTTCGGCAAACCAATTGGAAATAGCCGCATCATAGGCAGCTGTACGTGCAAAAGCGCGTGACGCCAAAACACGACGGAATGCCAAACTCAAGCTGCCTTCATATTTATCAAGTTCAGCAAGAACCAGCGCATAATCTTCAGGATCAGTAATAACAGCAGTGTAACCATGATTCTTGGCCGCTGCACGAATCATTGCTGGGCCGCCGATATCGATATTTTCAACAATTGTATCCCGATCAGCCCCAGACAATCGCGTTTCTTCAAAAGGATAGAGATTAACAACAACAAGGTCTATTCCAGTGATCCCGTGTTCCTTCATGGCTGCTTCATGTTCAGGGTCGTTACGCACTGCCAACAACCCACCATGAATGGCTGGGTGGAGTGTCTTAACACGACCATCCATAATTTCTGGAAAACCTGTAACCTCTGACACATCTTTAACAGGCAAACCTGCCTGCGCTAACGCCTTAGAAGTACCACCTGTGGATATAAGTTCCACTCCCAGACGGTGCAGATCTTTAGCAAAGTCTACCAAACCGGTTTTATCAGATACAGACAGAAGTGCACGACGAACCCGATGAAGATCGGGAGCAGGAATGTGTTTAGATATCACAGACATAATAAATTTCCTGATAATGGATAGGAGAATGTATTCGTATCCATTATCACAAGAGCTTTAAAAATAACACCGTGAGATAAAATAAATAAAGCTCAAATAACTTTAGTCTGTAATCAATTAAATCTCATCATAAAACTCAAAGTAAGTTTACTGATTTGCTTGCGTAATACGGGTAAACCGCCAACGAATCTTCTCTGTTAATGCTGGACGGAAGTTCAAAACAATTTGGCGCGTGCGCTTTGGACCATTAAGATCAGCAAAATCTATTGAATCTTCCAATTGTATATCAGCATCTGGTGACATGAAGCTCCATGCATCTCCACCCATGACTTCAAGACGCAGACTATTTCCATCATGGCTTACCTCTACGTGCGGATGAAGGTGGAATCTTACTGCAACATTATCACGACCATCGGCTTTTACCGTGGCACCGTTAGAAGGAACAAACTTATCAAAGCCATCAATAACGTGTCCATCAGCAGATAAGACAAGGCCACGTTCATGCAGCAGGTTGAATGTTGAAACATAACCATTATGACTTGCCACAAATCCCATGCGGTCAGCGCTTTCTATCCTCTGGATATTGATCTCCGTTGGGCCATTCAACAAAGCAACTTTCTTCTGTCCATTTCTTTTTTGAAATTTTCCAGATGATGTGTCATTTAATGTAGCCGTTGAATGAGCTGCAGTTGCTCGCGCTAAAAAGCTGTAATCCGGTGGTCCATAGGGGTCTATACCGGCATTAATAATAAAGCGATTGATCCCCGATGACATTTCAAACGATAGGCACCCAGCCGCAGACTGATATGAATTTTGACGCGCTGGGGTCGTTCCGGTATCGGCGATAATAGTTGTGTTGTTAGCCCACAACCGCTGATACCCTGAATAAGGTGTATGTGAAAATGGACTTCCAACTGTCTCATCTAAACCAAGAACAACAGCCAGACGCTCAGGTAAAATTGGCCCAACACCATTAAAATGTGCAAGTGTTTGATCTTGATGGATAAAAAATCGTAATGCAGGCAGCATACGTTCAATAGAATCGAGCAAAAGTCGAGGTGCCGCTTCTTTGCTGTGCACATAAAGATGTCGCAAAGCAATAAAATCAGTGAGCAAAGACAATAGTACCGATGGATTACGGGATATATGTCCCCCATCTGGTAGAATTTGACGTGTCAAAGATTGCACAAGTTGCGATTGCGCTGTTTTCTTGATTGATGGCGATACCGGTAAAGAAAGCGATGCAAAGCATAACGCTGCTGCTGCTTGAAGACGATTTTCATCTTCTTCCATACTATGGATTGCCGTACGTAAATAGCGGACATGAAACCCGAGCGAACGAAGAAACCGTTTTTCAAAGTTCTCACTTGCTCCATCCAACAACATACGAGCATGACAAAGCCATGCGATGAGCCGGCGTGCTGCAATATCGGTTTGCCATGCTGTACCTTTTACACGCTTTCCTGACTGTTCTAGCCAATCATTCAACAATGAACGCGCATGGGCATTGGCCAAAGGCGTGCATGCAGCATCCATATGCCGCAGCCAGCTAAAATCATTTAATGCTGCTTCCCACTCATATGTTGGTGGTTCTACTGCAAAAGGAGATATAGCGCCTGTTTGAACAATACGTCCAGCAAGCGCAAAGCGACCATGATAAAACTCATGTGCCATTTCTGGATCAGCTAAATGAAGATCGACAGGTTCAGCCAAAATACGTTGTGGCCGAAAACCTGAAAACCGCCAACGAAACAATGGGCCAACACGCAAACGACGCAACAATTTCACCACAGCGTATGCCGCCGGTGATCTCTTTAATTGCTGATTGCCTCCAATTGCGATGGACACGATTTGATCTCCATAGTTTTGCACTATGGATATTTTCTATGATTAAGGTGAATGTTTGGTTAATGTGCGGTCATAACAAAGCCCATAATCAAATCTGGCTATAGCTATTAGCAATTACAAACATATCCTGAATATAGACAAAATTGGTTATGATCGATGTTTGAATTCTATAGAAAACAAACATTATTTAGAAAATACCACACCCAATTCATAATAATTTACAAAACCGCGCTGCGAAAAATCCATCCATACCCGACATTTCAGGTATTTCACCTTGCAAATTTGCTGGCGTTGTTCGCAATGTTCCATTCTCTGTCAAAATGTCGTCCATACCACCTACTTCATCAGCCGTAATAGGGATCAGCTCTATATCCTTGCGTGCAGAAAGTACTTTTTCTATCATTTCTTCACCTTCTTCACGCGCTAACGAACAATTGGCAAAAACAATAATTCCATTTTTTTCGACAAGCTCAATAGCAGCATTCAATAACTCGAATTGTAAACCTGCCAATTTGACGATATCGCTGTAATTTTTTGTCCATAAAATATCGGGGTGGCGCCGGATTGTGCCAGTGGATGAACATGGCGCATCAAGAAGAACAGCATCAAAAAGCTTTTCAGGATGATAGTCTTTTAAATTTCCTGCCCATGTTTCGACCTGCAGTCCCAGCCGTTCCATGTTTTTTCTTAAACGTCTTAAACGATTTTCTGATAGATCTATTGCTGTTACCTGCGCCCCTTGAAGAGCAAGTTCTGCAGTTTTCCCTCCAGGTGCCGCACAAAGATCACCAACACGTTTACCTTTAATGTTTCCAAACAAACGTGCCGGCAATGATGCTGCCACATCTTGCACCCACCATGCCCCTTCCGCATAGCCCTCAAGTTCGGTTAAAGATCCGGTAAAATCGCCCAGCCTTACTGAGCCATTTGGCAGAAGTGTACCATTCAGTTTCTGAGCCCAAACAGCAGGATTATCTTTCACTGTAATATCGATGGGCGGTTCAATCTCTTGTGCACCAATAATCGCCTCTGCTTTTTCTTTACCATAATTCTGCGTCAGCAAAGATAAAAACCAATCTGGAATATTCTTGGATGATTCTGGTTGCAACCTGATGGCATCAGCATGCTGCGCAATTTTGCGAAGCAATGCATTAACCAATCCGGAAAACCTTTTA
Organism: uncultured Bartonella sp.; assembly: GCA_946478235.1. GTDB lineage: Bacteria > Pseudomonadota > Alphaproteobacteria > Rhizobiales > Rhizobiaceae > Bartonella. Next base: position 80,390 of record CAMLBF010000004.1, on the reverse strand, counting down.
TTACGAGGATCACATTTCGCTGCTGTTACAGCCAAGTCTATTGCAGCATGATCTGGAACATCAAGATAAAGAACCTGAGCTGCTCCAACATGAAGAAGATGCGCTAAAGATAAAGCGTTTTGAGGCAACGACCTGTCAAGAAAACGATCCAAAGCAGCTGAAATAACAGATCTATGACGCAAAGCCGCACCTAGAATCGCCCGACATAGAGCTCTATCACGACCTTCTAATGCCAAATATTGTGGGTGCCCATGTTCGTTATCGATTAGCCCATCCAACGACGTCTTTTTATCGATAACAGCGCTTAGAAGACGTGCCGCAACTTGCCTAACAGCAAGTCCCGGTACGTTTGATTGGGACATTTGCCCTTTAACTAACTTTTTCAATATGAAACCTTTATGACCATGGACCTTTTGGTGTGTTATTGCGCATCCAGCTTGGACGTTCAACTGTGCGGCGCATAGTTTCACGTGGGCTTCCACTTGTCATATGAATATTCATCTCTTCAGCCTGCTTGCGTAAAGCTGCTATTCTGTTTTCTGTCGCTGGGTGAGTAGAAAAGAGATTATCAGCGCCACTCCCATTCAGTGGATTAATGATGAACATATGTGCTGTAGCAGGATGGTGTTCTGCTTCTTCATTTTCAACAGCATGAACGCCCCGAGCAATTTTATTCAATGCTGATGCTAACCAAAGTGGATTGCCACATATTTGTCCGCCACGTTTATCTGCCGCGTATTCTCGCGTTCGGCTAATTGCCATTTGTACAAGCATAGCCGCAAATGGCGCAATAACCATAGCAATAATGGTTCCAAGCATGCCGAGAGGATGAGAATTACCGTTGGAGTCGCGGTTTCCACTTCCCATAAATAACGCAAAATTACCGAGCATAGAAATTGCACCAGCAATTGTTGCTGTTATCGTCATTGTCAATGTATCACGATTTTGTACATGCGATAGTTCGTGTGCCATGACGCCTGAGAGTTCTTCCGGACTTAAAATTTCCAGCAAACCCGTTGTTGCCGCTACTGAAGCATTATCCGGATTGCGCCCCGTTGCAAAAGCGTTTGGTTGCGGATTATCAATAATGAAAATTTTTGGCTGAGGTAATCCTGCTTTGCGCGCAAGATCGCTAACAATTCTATAATATTCGGGAGCTGAATGTGCATCAACCTGTCGCGCACCATACATACTCAAAACCATTTTATCTGAATTCCAATAAGAAAACAGATTCATACCTGCGGCCATTAACAGCGCTATAATCATGCCATTGCCGCCGCCAATCAGGTAACCAACCCCCATAAATAGCGCAGTCATAAACGCCAGTAATATAGCGGTTCGCATAAAATTCATTGTCAACAACTCCAATATAACGCATATTTGTTTCTATATGATGGTGAACATTTTCCTTTTGTGCAATGGAAAACAAGGTAAAAAATGACCGATAACAAAACAAACGAAAAGAAAACTGAAACCGAAAAACAGGCGCTACCTGCCGCAGCTCTTCGCGCTTTGGCAGAAGCTGCTGAACGGCGTCAAAAAGCACATGAAAATAATCAGCCAAAGGAAATTGGTGGTCGCGGTGGTAGCGACCCATCACGATATGGCGATTGGGAAATCAAAGGGCGTGCAATCGATTTTTAAATCGAAGGCTAAAACACCGGTACTTGATATAAAAATCTATAGATCAATAGTTCTTATTTAGACAATGTTGCAAATAAAAAACGGACAATATTTTGCCCGTTTTTTAAAATTTATATTGATAAACACGAACCTATCGGCCCTGTGAATATCTTATTCTGTTGGTGCTGCAGCCTCTTCAGCAGGAGCAGCAGCTGCTGCCTTAGCTTCTTCTTCAGCCTGTTTAGCAGCAGCTAAACGTTCTTGAGCTTTTTTACCTGGAACAGCTTTATTTGGGTTATTGCGTGTTTTGCGCGTAGCAAGACCTGCGCTATCAAGAAAACGCAACACACGATCTGTCGGCAAAGCACCATGTCCCAACCAATATTGAATGCGTTCAACGTTAAGCTTTACGCGTTCACCGTCACTTGGCAACATTGGGTTCCAAGCGCCAACACGTTCAATAAAACGGCCGTCACGAGGGCTGCGAACATCAGCAATAACAATATGATAGTAAGGGCGCTTTTTAGAACCTGCACGTGACAGGCGAATTTTCAATGACATATTATATCTCCTATTGTCGGTTTTGGCTTTACCAATTGGTTAAATAACTTTTTGCTAAAAACACATGTTCGGGTGATTTTATCCTACTTATTTTGTATTCTAGCGGCTGTATCTTCGTGATGACGGATAACTTCTTTAACAATGAAATTAAGAAATTTTTCCGCAAAATCAGGATCAAGATGACTCTCTTCCGCAAGTTTGCGCAAACGCGCTACTTGACGTTCTTCACGGGCAGGATCTGCTGGTGGAAGGTTAAACTGCGCTTTCAACACCCCAACTGCCTTTGTGCAACGAAATCTCTCAGCAAGGATATGAATCAAAGCTGCATCAAAATTATCGATTGAGGCACGCAAGCGCAAAAGTTCGTCTGGAATCTTCGTATCCGTCATTCTATTATCTTTTCTTAGGTAAACCAGGCAGACCGGGAAGTTTTGGCGCACTATTAGGAAGTCCTGGAAGTGCCCCTCCTCCAAGTCCCGGAAGCTTGTCTGCTAGACCCGCATTTTCTGCCTGTTTTTGTAACTTTTCCAGTTGCTTTGGATCCATAGATGACAAATCCGGCATACCACCACCGAAACCGCCCAATCCTAACTTAGAACCCAAGCCCCCCATCATTTTCTGCATCAAGCCACCTTTGCTCTTACCGCCCATCATTTTCATCATGTCGGCCATTTGGCGATGCATTTTTAACAACTTGTTGATTTCAGCCGCATTTGTGCCTGAACCTTTGGCAATGCGCTGTTTGCGGCTGTGCTTTAAGATATCTGGATTCTCACGCTCGGCTTTAGTCATCGACGATATAATTGCCAATTGTCGATCGAAGAGATTATCGTCAAGTCCAGCAGCGGCTATCTGGTCTTTCATCTTACCGATACCGGGCAACATTCCCATGATACCGCCCATACCACCAAGCTTTTTCATTTGTTTAAGCTGCTCAGCCAAGTCGCTCAAGTCAAACTTGCCTTTTTGCATTTTTTTAGCAAGGGCGGCAGCTTTTTCCTGATCAATTGTTTCTGCAGCTTTTTCCACCAGAGAAACAATATCACCCATGCCAAGAATACGATCGGCAATACGACGCGGATAGAACTCTTCCAACGCCTCCATTTTTTCGCCGGTTGCAATCGCCTTGATAGGCTTTCCCGTAACAGCACGCATAGAAAGTGCTGCACCACCACGCCCATCACCGTCCATACGTGTGAGGACAATACCTGTAATACCAACACGTTCATCAAACGACCGTGCCAGATTAACCGCATCCTGCCCAGTTAAGCTATCAGCAACAAGCAATATTTCATGCGGTGTCGAATTAGCCTTGATTTCAGCCATCTCGACCATAAGTGGCTCATCAATATGCGTACGTCCTGCTGTATCGAGAATAACCACATCCTGACCACCCAGTTTCGCAGCCTGAACGGCACGAGCAGCAATATCTACAGGTGTCTGTCCCGCAATGATTGGTAGGGTTGGAACATGAATCTGTTCACCAAGTTGACGCAATTGTTCCTGGGCGGCTGGACGACGTGTATCCAACGAAGCCATTAAAACTTTTTTATTTTGTTTTTCTACCAGTCGCTTGGCAATTTTTGCTGAAGTGGTCGTTTTACCCGACCCTTGCAAGCCAACCATCATAATAACAACTGGCGCAGGAGCATTAAGGTCTATCGTGACACCTTCTGTTCCCAACATTTCCACCAATTCATCGTGGACGATCTTAACAACCATCTGTCCCGGTTTGATGGATTTCAGGATATTGGCACCAACAGCCTTTTCACGAACACGATCGGTAAAAGAACGAACCACGTCCAATGCAACATCGGCTTCGATCAATGCACGACGAACCTCACGAAGTGCAGCAGATACATCCTGCTCTGACAAGGCACCTCGCCCAGTCAGATTATTCAGAATGGAACCTAACCGCTCCTGTAAAGACTCAAACATTGTCTACCTCGTGCCTAATCGACAAACAAAAAACAAATGCACCCGAGGGCGCATCGCGCTGTCGGATGTTGACCTCCGGGATCTATTTATACCAATCAAAGGGTCCCGGTCAGTGGCTTCAAGTCTTAAGCCTGTCGCAGATTTTTGCTACTTTAAAACAGCAAAACCTTGTCATTGTCAATGGTTTAAGTACATTCTGTACGAAAAGTTTGATCTTAAGCTTGGTTTCCAACCGAAGTTGTTATATGGCGAATACATTATTTGGCCCGCGCCAACGGGTTCTGGAGAAGGGAAAATTTGATGTCTTATAAAGCAGCTATAAAGGCTAGCCTTGTCGGTTTAACATTTGCAGCTATCACCAGCACAGCAATCGCAGCTCCTAAATGTGGGAATACATCAGCCGGTTTTGAAACTTGGTTGGAAGCCACAAAACAAGAAGCAGCTGCAAAAGGTGTTGGTAAACGGGCTCTCAATGCACTCAATAATGTTCATTATGCGCAAGCAACAATCAATGCTGACCGCGGACAGAAGAGTTTTAAATTAAGTTTACAACAATTCATGCAAAAGCGCGGTTCATCTACAATTGTTGCCCGTGGCAAAACTATGAAAAAGCAAAATGCTGCTTTATTTGCCAAACTAGAAGCCAAATATGGTGTAGCATCTGGTCCTGTTATTGCCATTTGGGGTATGGAAACCAGTTTCGGTTCATTTATGGGAAAACAGCACACACTGTCTGCTGTTGCAACACTTGCTTATGACTGCCGCCGAAGTGATTTCTTTACAGACCAATTATACGCGGCGCTAAAGCTCATTGATAGGGGTGATTTTGATCCTAATTCTGTTGGTGCAATGCACGGTGAAATAGGACAAACACAATTCCTACCGAAAAATGTTCTGCTTTATGGTGCTGATGGTGATGGCGATGGTCATATCGACATGATCCATTCTAAAGCTGATGCTCTCGCATCAACTTTCAATTTCTTGCGTAACCATGGATGGAAGACTGGTGCCGGTTATCAACCCGGAGAACCAAATTTTGTTGCCATACAAGGGTGGAATGCAGCAAGCGTTTACCAACAATCAATCGCCATTATGGGTAAACAAATCGACGCCAATTAAGAATATATTCCTATAAGTTGAACAAAAAGCCTGCTTTCGCAGGCTTTTTTTTAACTTTCTTTTTCAAAATTATATTCAGCACGGGAAAAATCCCCTGTCTGCTTATCCATAACCCACAATTCGCCGCTTTCAATATCAAACCATGCTCCGTGAAGCGTTAACTGGCCTGCGTCTTCACGCTGCTTTAACCACGGAAATGACCGCAAATTACTAATTGAATAACGAATCGATATGCGTTCCAGTGCCGTACGACGTTCGATTGATGTCATCATCGTATTTGCTGCTACAACCTCAGCAGCTGGCGTTAACAAACCCATCCATTTACCAATGAAGTCGTCCGACGAAAGTGGCTCACTTTCCAGATCAAGAGCATTGCGAATACCACCGCAACATGCGTGCCCAAGCACGACAATATGTTTTACTTTGAGTGATTGAACTGCAAATTCCAATGCTGCAGAAGTTGCGTGATACTCTCTATCAGGATGAAATGGCGGAATCAGATTAGCGACATTTCTCATCACGAATATCTCGCCTGGTTCTGAATCAAAAATTGTTTCAGGAGCAGTTCGAGAATCACAACATGCTATAACCATGGTATCTGGTTTTTGACCTTCACGTGCCAATTGTTTATAGCGATCTCGCTCATTGGAAAAGCGATTTCCCATAAAATTGCGATATCCATTTAATAGTTGTTCTGGCAGATCCATCATAATGATTTCACTTTCACTTCCGCTAATTTTTCACTGTCTTTAAGATGTCTTAAAGTTACACGATTTGCCATTGGTCTGAGATCAAGCACTCCTCTTTCCAACATAAGCTCATAACCATTATGTCTTGTTGTTTCCATAAGCAACGCATAGACTGAACTTGTGGCAAATTTTAACGCATTTTCCTCATTCTCACCTGCCAACAATCGCGCTAAAAATAGTGCTCCAGTCATATCACCAAGCCCATTTACCGGATTCTCGACAAATGGATGTTCCGCTAAAAGAATCGTCTGTCCATCAACCAATAAATTGCCCGTAGACTTTTTCAACAAAGGCCAAGCCGATGTTACTAATGTTGTCTTACATCCCAATTCCCGGATCGCACCAATAATAGCATGATTATCTGGCAATTCTCTACCGACCATCCATTCAAGTTCTGAACGATTGGGCTTTAATATATCGGCAAGAGGCAAAAGATATTTTACAATATTTTGTGCAATATCTTCACCGACGTAAAGGCCGGCTTCATCACCTACAACAGGATCACAAAAGAAAATAAGATCCGGATTTTTCTTCTTGAGTTCTTCAATCAAATGAGCAGTGACAACAACTTGATCGGCACTGCCAAAATATCCAGTCATAAGTGCTGAAATTTCACCAGCCCATGGTGAGCGTAAGATATCGTCAGCCCACGCCGTAAAATCTGGTGTTGGCACAATAAGGCGGTGAGAAATGCCATGACGTGGTTGCCAAGTCATTGTTACCGTCAGCATATCCCACACCGGATATCCCATTTGTTCTAGTGCATTAACGGTTACGCGCGTTCCTACTGAACCGCGGATAACGTGACTTGAAATAACAAGAACAGATTTTTGAAGAGTTTCCATGAAATTACGCCTAATAAAATATTCCCTTATTTAAAACGCACCGATAGCGACGACAAGTCTGAAAAATTAAACTTTAGTGTTGACATGGTTAGTCCTTCTACCCGTATTTTTATTTAGTTGGATAATTTTATATTTTTGCTATTGTAGTTTTTTGAAATAGCTTGGTGAATTGTCAAAGTTAAACCATGAACGATATCTGATAGCTTAGCGGCAACTAAGACCCATCATGATAGATTGTACAACCCATTATGTTCATTTAGTATCTTTTTACGAGATTTATTTTTAGTAACGTATGTTTACCGTCTTCAAATGAAGCATTTTATAAAAACATGATATACTCAGTAGACTTTTTAAAAAGAGATTGACAAGGCTTACAAAATTAGTTGACGTTTTTTTTAGCAATCTGCACTAATGGCGAGCACGTTCATAGAACGGTAATCTAGGGAGAGGCGGTATGTCTGCAAAATCGGAAAACACTCATAAATCTTCGACAGAAATCAAGCTGTCGATGGCAACGGCCGAAAAAGGTATATTAGAGCCGTTACTTTTTGCCCATACCGCAAATGAAGATTTAGCAATTTATCAGGATGGTGAACTTAAAAAAGCAGCAGCACTGGCTGGCTTAGCTTTACTTGACCAAAAGCCAACAAAATTTTCATTCTCAATCGATGAAGATGCTGTAACCCGTAACGGCCATCCTGTTACGGCTCTTACAATAATCAATGACAATAAGCCCTTTCTGTTTGATTCTGTAATGAATGTCATTAACGAATTGAACAACACCATTTATCTCGTCGCTCATCCAATTTTAGGTGTCACAGAAGATGATAATCATCAATTGACGATTATGGCCGACACAACATCGGATACACCAACGCAAAATGCGCGTCGTGTCAGTGTCATTCAAATTCATCTACAAAATCTCACCAAAGATGAAGTTAAAAAACTGTCCGAAGATATATTGATCGTTCTTGACCAGGTTACCGCTGCTGTTCGTGACTGGCAGCCAATGTTGGATGAAGTTGGTAAAATCATAAACTCTTATGAAAAAACTGTTCCAGTACATTATGGAAATAGGGCATCAAAGGCCATCGAATTTCTTAAATGGTTAAGTGACAACAATTTTACCTTTCTTGGTATGCGTGCTTATGATTTTAAGAAAGATAAAGATCCGGCAAATGCTTTTACTGCTCATGGTACAGAATTAGGTATTCTTGCCAATTCTTCCGTCCATATTTTAAGCGATTCCCGCGTTGAAGAAGCTCCCCGCGAAATACTTTCATTTATGGAAAGCGACGAGCTTCTTATCGTCACAAAAGCAAATAGCCGGTCCATGGTACATCGGCCTGTTTGGCTGGATTATATTGGTGTCAAATTATTTAACGAAAGCGGCGCTTTAACTGGGGAATTACGTATTGTCGGCCTTTTTACATCCACCGCTTATACAAGTTCTGTAACGCGCATTCCATTTTTAAAAGATAAAGCTGAAGAGGTTATCAAACGTCTTGGCTATAACCCTAAAGACCATTCGGGCAAGGGAGCAATCAATGTTCTTGAAAGCTACCCGCGTGATGAAATGTTCCGTTGTGATGTCGATACTCTAACAAAAAATGTTGGTCTCATCTTAGAACTTGGCGAACATCCACGCTTACGCGTTCTTGCCAATGCCGATCCATTTGGCCGTTTTGTTTCAATTCTCACCTTTATCCCACGTGATCGCTATGACACGACTATCCGCGAAAAAATCGGTTCCTATTATGTAGCAGCTTATGATGGGGATTTTTTCGAATCCCAACCACTCTTTATCGAAGGCGCACTTACTAGAGTTTATTATATTGTTCATCGTATAGGTCGTGAAGCGGCACCTGTTATTGCCCGTCAAACTCTTGAAGAAAATGTAGAAAATATTACACGCAATTGGGATGACAGCGTGGAATATGCTGCAAGCCAAACCAATTCATCTCGTGACCGCGTTGCGCTTGCAAAAAAATTTCCAGACTCCTACCGCGAATTGTTCAACGCCCAAACAGCGCTCAAAGATGCCAATGATATTTTAACTTTGAGTGAGAAAAATCCGCTCAAAGTTGTCTTCTATCATCATGAGACAGATGCAGAAGATGGTGTTTCTTTAAAACTATTCCACCACGGTGTTGCATTGGCATTATCGGAACGTGTTCCTTTATTGGAAAACATGGGATTTAAAGTTATTGCTGAACAAACAATAGAGCTGGAAGACCTTAACGGCGCTAAAGTTTATCTTCATGATATGCAAATACAAAACGCATATCATTCAGCTGTTGATTTAAGCGATAATGGAAACCGCCTTGCAGAAGCCTTTGAAGCCATTTGGTATGAAAATGCAGACGATGACGCCTTCAATGCATTGACCCAAACTGCAAAATTAAATTGGCGAGAAATCGTGGTTTTGCGCCACTATGGACGTTATCTACAGCAAGCTGGTATTCCTTATTCACAAGAACGTTTGGCAAAAACGCTCAATGACTATCCTACAATAGCTCGTGATCTATATGCTTTATTCTGTTTGAAATTTGATCCAACAAAAAAATCCAAAGATAATCAGAACAATGAACAAGCCATTCAAAATCGCATTGAACAAGAATTACAAACGGTACCAAGCTTGGATGATGATACAATCATACGGCGTTACCGTAATTTAATAGAAGCAAGTGTCCGTACCAATGCATTTACACCACAAAAAGATGGTTCCCCACGGCGAATTCTAGCAACAAAACTAGAGCCAAGAAAAATTGATGGATTACCAGAACCTAGACCTTATCGCGAAATCTTCGTTTATGGACCTGAAGTAGAGGGTGTCCACCTACGGTTTGGCCCTGTCGCGCGCGGCGGAATAAGATGGTCTGATCGTGCATTGGACTACCGGACTGAAGTGTTAGGCCTTGTAAAAGCACAACAAGTTAAAAATGCAGTTATTGTGCCTGTTGGTTCTAAAGGTGGATTTTACCCACATCGCCTTCCGCAAAGTTCGGATCGGGCAGAAATTAATGAATCGGCAAGACAAGCCTACATTTTGTATATTTCTGCTATGTTATCGATAACGGATAATTTGGTAGATCGGAAAGTTGTAGCGCCAGACGGTATCATTCGCCATGATGGAGATGATCCATATTTTGTTGTCGCTGCAGATAAAGGGACAGCAACATTCTCCGACACAGCAAATGCTATTAGCGAATCCTACGGATATTGGCTTGATGATGCGTTTGCTTCCGGTGGTTCTGCCGGTTACGACCATAAAGAAATGGGTATTACCGCAAAAGGTGCCTGGGAAGCGGTTAAGCGTCATTTCCGTGAATTATTTGATAAAGATATCCAAGTAACGCCGTTCACATGTGTTGGTGTAGGCGATATGTCTGGCGATGTTTTTGGTAATGGTATGCTGTTATCAAAAAAGACGAAGCTTATTGCCGCTTTTGACCACCGCGACATCTTCATTGATCCAACACCAGATTGTGACCAATCTTTTGAAGAAAGAAACCGTTTATTCAATCTACCAAGATCTAGTTGGCAGGATTACGATAGAAGTAAAATATCAAAAGGTGGTGGTGTTTTTTCTCGGTCGTTAAAAACAATCACATTAACACCAGAGGCTGCAAAAGCTATCGGCTTAGATAAAGAAGCTGCCACACCCTTTGAAGTTATCAATGCTATTCTCAAGGCAGATGTCGACCTGTTATGGTTCGGAGGCATTGGAACCTATGTAAAGGCGTCCTTCGAAACCAATTCCGAAGTTGGTGATCGTGCCAATGATGCAATCCGCATTTCAGGTAATGAATTACGTGCCAAAGTTGTTGGAGAAGGCGCCAATCTAGGTATGACACAACGGGGACGTATTGAATACTCGATGCATAATGGCCGTTGTGATACTGATGCCATTGATAATTCGGCGGGTGTTAACTGCTCTGATATTGAAGTTAATATCAAAATTGCTCTTGCATCTGCTATGCAAGCCAACAAACTGACGCGTGAGGCACGTGACAAGTTACTGAAGGAAATGACACCTGAAGTATCGCGTTTGGTTTTGTGCAACAACTATCTGCAGCCTTTAACCTTGTCATTAGCTGAAAACCGCGGAACGCTCGACCTACCCTATCAAATGCGTTTCATAAATGATTTGGAACGCCGCAAATTGCTTGATCGTAAGGTTGAAATCCTCCCAACTGATCAAATTTTACGAGACAGGCTCGCGAAAGGCCAAGGTCTAACGAGACCCGAGTTATCAGTTGTTATGGCTTATGCCAAACTCACTTTGGAAGAAGAAATTACAAAAAGTAATTTGTCTAATGACGATTACTTCAAAAAAACTCTACAAAACTATTTCCCAATTCAAATGCAAGAGGCGTTTGCAAGCGATATTGAAAACCATCCTTTGCGTCGCGATATCATTGCAACGATCGTTTCCAATGACATTATTAACCGTGGTGGACCAACTTTCGTTAACCGTTTGCAAGACAAGTGCGGTCAAACAATAGAAAATGTTGTGCGTGCTTATATTGCTGTACGTGATGGTTTTGCAGTTCCTAGCCTTTATCAGGAGCTGGATAAGCTAGACAATATTATAGCAGGACAAGTACAAAATCGGTTCTATGCTACGGTAACCCATATGTTATTTGCCACAACAGGTTGGGTATTAAGAAACATTGATCTAACGATTCCTTTGTCCGATTTAGTGCAAACGATAAAAAATGCCCGCAAGGTTATTGAGCAGCAAATTAGCACGCTAATGCCTGCTCATATGCAAAACCATTTAACAAATATCGCTTCAGAATATTGTAATAAGGGTGCGCCTGAAGATTTGGCAAATCGTTTGGCTTTACTTGATGTTGCGACCATGATCCCGGATATCGCCTTAATTGCCAAACAAACAAAAGAGGAGTTGGGTAAAACAGCAGAACTCTATTTCTCATTTATCGAAATATTCCGCATCAATCGGATTGAAGAGGCAAGCCACGCTATACCGGTGGTTGATTATTATGACGGCATGGCATTATCGCAGGCCAATGATACAATTGCTGAAAGTTTAAGAGGTATTGTTACAAAAGTTCTTAAATCTTACGGAAATACCCCTAATCCATTGCAAGCCTGGCTCGATGAAGAAGGTACGAAAGTCAATGATGTTATTGACCGAATGAGTGCTCTTATTGATGGAGAACTCAATCTATCACGCTTTATCTTTGCTGCCGGTATGATGGCAAATCTCGCTATCAATAAATAAACGGTCACAATAGGATTAAAAAAGGGAGAGTTAAACTCTCCCTTTTTCATTTTGCACTGTCTCATTCAAATATACAGAATGCTGCAGGCATCAAATAGGATCAATTCTGCCTATTTTAAAAAAGCCTAATCGAGCTTCCCCGTGATCTACCGTCAACATAATCACTGGACTACCATCTTTGTTTTTTGGCATAGCATTTATGGCAAAGAAAACGGTTTTCAAATTATCTGACTGTGATGGGAACAATGTCTGTATTGTACGCAATAACTCATTCTGATCTGAAATAGCTATCTCAAAATTGGCGTCAAGATACCCATCTTCATCAAAGGCAAAGGGTCCCGATATCGCAACCTTACCGCCACTTGAAAAATCTATATGTGCTGCGTTAAGTTCGCCTTTATGATCGCGTAACCGTCCAACCCAGTCACTTTCACCATCATCTTCAAGCAATGTTACTGAATTTTCCAAACTCCATTTTATGTCACCACTTATCTCCGGCAAAACTGTATTTTCACGAGGGATAACAATAGGAAGATTTAACTTATCAAAATTGAAATTGACCAATAAATTACTATTCAAACCTTTTGCTTCAAAACGCAGAAATTGCCCTGTTGCCTTATCTGTTAATGCACCGGCTTCAGCTTTGGCACCAACTTCAAAATTCTCTGACGTCAAAATGATATGATCCGGTATTGGTTGACTAACATCTGTTTCCAATTTGAGGCTGTTCCATTTGGCCAGCATTGGCACAAGTCCCGGCACTTCAATTGAAACAGGCGGCGCTATCGTCAGCTCCAACCAGCGCGGCGTATAAATAGCTACACCAGCTGCCAATTTTTCACTTGAAAAGGCAAAACCCTTCATCGGTTGTTGCAAATTAATAGTGTCGCAAGTAACCCCTATCCGTAAAGGATAACCAGTTTTGTGCATATTTTCACACAATACGTCAAAACCATGATTATTGTAACGCTGCACTTGTTCTGCAACTTTATTTTCAACCATATTGGCAAGAAAAAACCAAACTATTGTATAGATAACAATAATCGAGATAATGATAAAAATTATGGCCTTCGAATGTGAACGGCGTTTTTGCTCGCGAAAAAGCGATAATTCAGGTGACGGCATAAGCAAATTTTTCCTAACCTAGGACTGCAATTAGTTTTAAGATAATAGATAATATCATGCTATATCGCCATAGACTTTTATTGTTTTTTTGATCCACAAACCATTTAAAAGTCGAATATTCTTCGGTCATAGGGGAAGTTGATAATAATGAACGATTTTTGGGTATTTGGGTATGGTTCTCTTATGTGGAACCCCGGCTTCATCTATGATCATGTCATGCCTGGGCGCATTTACGGCTATCACCGTTCATTATGCATCTATTCTCATCATTATCGCGGCACTCCTGAATTTCCCGGCCTTGTATTAGGGTTAAATCGTGGTGGTTGTTGCGACGGTTTGGCTTTTCATGTCACCGAACAGAACGCAAAGAAAACTTATGAGTACCTTATCGAGCGAGAACAGGTAAATAGCGTATATATTGAAAAACAACGATCAATCTACTTACAAGATAAAAGTATTGTAAAAGGTCTATTTTTTGTCGCAGATGAAACGCACGAACAATATGCCGGTAAACTCGGTCTCAAAGAAATGGTAGAAATTGTACGCAGAAGCAGCGGTATCGCTGGCACAAACAGCGATTACGTCCTTAATACTATCGACATGCTGCGTGAGAAAGGCATCCAAGACACACAACTGGAAAAACTTGCTACATACCTCACCCCAATAGTATAGGGCAAAACATACAACAACGGCATTTTGCTCTGAATATCTAAAAAATAATCATGCTGTTTGCGTTGTGCCAAAAATTTTCTCTAAAGCTTTTTCAAGCCAATTACGCAATGCTGGATCGTAAAGAAAACGTCCATCCAATTGCGTCTGTGCACATTGCGCACCTTTTTCCTGCAAACGGGCTGCTCCGTGTACAACCCATCGATGCATCATGACGCGTGTCAATTCGGCATGAAACTGTAATGCCCAAGCATTTTCTCCATATCGGAAAGCTTGCGTCGGATAAACAGAACCTTCAGCAAGCAAATCTACACTGGACGGCAAATCGTAAATACCCTCATTGTGAAAATGATAAACCATTTCTGGCCAATCCATTACGTCGTTGCCCTTACGGGTTGCTTTGATTGGATACCATCCAATTTCAACAGCGCCATCATGATGAGGTTTTACCTTTCCGCCTAAATTACGCGCCAACATTTGCGCGCCTAAGCAAACACCGAGAAAAGGTTTATTCTCTTTCAGTACAACGGAAATCCAATCCGTTTCCCTACGAATATAATCATCATTATCATTAACGCTCATCGGGCCACCAAAAATAACAGCCCCTGCATAATCATTCAGTGTTTTAGGCAAATCATCACCCAATACTGGACGAAAAATATCCAATTCAAACCCATTTTTTTGTAATATATGCCCTATACGACCGGAGCTCGATGTCGCACGATGCAATATAATGGCTATTTTTGATTTTGAAATTCTTGGCGATTGATCGAATTTGCCTTCTGCCACAGACATCTTATCGTATTGACCTATTCATTGTTTTGACTGCGCTTATATTTTTCTTCAATTTGTTTTTTCAATTCCAGACGATCATCACGATTAACACCAATTAGATCTGCTACCCGCCAAATCAAAGTATCTTCCAATTCATAAACATATCCGTCTGCATATGCTATTTCCCATAAGAGACCAATAAATGCCATGCATTGTTGAGGCGTAAGATGGCGTTTTAGTATCGACGCAAATTCCAATGGGTCAAGACAACTTTGGTGAGCATTACGCCCCGCATCAATAAGTTTCTTTAAATCTTCACCACAAATTTCATATTCACGCGAGACAATATTTTTTAAAGTTTCTTTTTCAACGCTCTGCTCTACACCATCTGCATAAGCGATATAAAAAAGTAAAGCGACCGCCGCCACTCTAGGATCATCTTGATCAAATTCGTCTTTATTTTTCCCAAGTGTTTGAAAAAAATCTGTCAAACGTTGCAAAAACAAATGCTAATCCTCTTCAAACTCTAATTTATAGGCTCAATCACAAATAATATATAACTGGCAAACGAAATTCCTATCAGGCCTATGATAAAACTCCGTTTTATTAAGCTTATTTTAGGCCTTGCGATTAGAGCAAATATTAGCCCTTATAAACACCAGGATCATCAACATTGATACGGGTCATATTTTCAGCAGCATCAGGTTTTGATGGATCAATAGCATCAACAACCAATACTGGTTCTGCCGCTAATGTCTTCTCCTTAGTTGAAAAATCACTGTCTGCTGGCTTAATATCTGATTTCTGCTGCAGAAAGTCATCAATACCAGAATCTTTGATAGTTTTGACATCCAATACTGGAGCATGAGACTCATTTCTGGTCATATTACCCGCTAAAGACTGTGCTGGTACTTTCCACTCAAAAGCATCAAGTTTACCAGTCAAAGGCGAAACAGGTTGCCATTTTTCGAAAGCAACCCCATCTGCCATCCATACCGGATCACGTTGTGCACGTACTGCATTGGATAACCATTGCCGAACTTTGCCCTGATCACCACTTTGAACTTCTTCTATATCAGCCAACAATAAGTATGCGCTTTCACGTGGGCTTATTTCAACAGCCTTTTCAGCTTGTTCACGCGCAAAAGGCAATTCTCCAGCATCAAAAGCTGCACGTGCTAAAACCATGCAAGATTCAAATTGATTGGGGTTATTGTTTGCAAGTTTTCTTGCTTTTTTCAACCGGTCAACCGCACGCTCCTGCCCCATCAAATAAACATCTGCCAAATCCGGATGAGGCGACTTTCTCCATAATGCTTCAATAAGTTTATCAGCTTTCCGCACTTCATGAAGCTTATATAATATATCCGCAGCAACAATTGTAGTTGGGACAAAATCTGGCTCCAATTTTTGCGCTTTAAGTGCTATTTTTCGCGCATCATCGGGATAATTCTCGAACTTTTCCATTGCTTGACCGGTCAACAAAACAACACGCTGGTGATTATGCGGTTTGTCTGTCCGTTCAAAACGCGGCAAAGCCTTTATTTCCCTATCGAAAAGTTCAATCGCCTTATCCCAATCACCTTCTGCACTCAAACGATTGAGCATAGCACGATTTGCCCATTTAACAGTTGGCGAAATAAGGGTAGCCTGTTCGGCATATTGCCCAGCGGCTTCATAAGCGCCTGATTTCATAGCTTCCCGAAAAAGACCATTTAAACCTATTAAGCGTGTCTTAGGATTTTTGCTCATTTCTTCGTAAACACGAATTGCATTTGGTATATCGTTTTCAAGCAATAAAGTTTGGGCTTCCATAAGCTTGACTAGCGGTTCATGGTCACTGTCGATATACCTAGTTACGCGTTTATTCATTCGCCGCGCTGTATCCAAATCTCCCGACAAAACCGCCAATAGTCCACTCGATAACGCTTCCTGACCCTTTTTTTGTCTTTTCTGTGCAAAGTGCTTTGATACGTTTCGCGGTGCAGTAAACAATACCCGCAATAACCAGATGATGAGTAAAGCGACAACCAGCAATACAACAAACAGTATAACAGCTGTAAAAAATGACACTGTCACACGTGTTGCACCAAATGTCATCACTAGGTCGCCTGGATTATTCGCTAACCAAGCGAAACCAGCTCCAATAACGACGACTATAAGAATATAAAGAAGTACCCGAACCATGTCATATACCCCTTTAATGTTGGTCTTTTGTTGTAGAAGGCTGCATAATGGTCGTCAATGCTTCTGATAAAAGCGCATCAGTATTGCGTTTCAATGTCAATTTCTGCATGAAATCTGCAGAAACATCCTTAGCATTTTGTGGCAAATTCTGCCATTCAGCAAGTGCTTTTTCATAATCGCCATTTCTAATGGATACTTCCATTCTTGCCGCAATAGCTGCCGGATTATCACCTTCAACGTCACCAATCGGTCGTGATGAAACAAGTCCCTTGGCACCTGCCCACAATTGTTCACCAATACCAGCATCTTCCGCAGCCTGATTCTCGGTTGCTGCAATTTTATCTGCTATATGCGAAAATTCTGCGGCAAGTTCTGCTTGGTTAGGTAACCCTTTTATTGCATTTGCTTGAAGCTCATCGAGCCCTTTTAAACTAGGCACAACGCTGCGCAAAATTTGCAGCTCGTTGACATATGATCCACCACGATCAACCGCGCTTTTTAATGAATTAACCGCTGTGATAATTGCAATTTCTTTCCCTTGAACAGGGTTAGATAATTGCGATTTCATATCGTCCATCTGCTGTGTTAAAACTTTTATGTCATCAGAGTTTTTAGTACTGAGTGCTAAGGCTTTTCCCGTTTTTTGCACCACATCATCAATGGCGGACAATTTCTGATCAACACTATCAAACTTTTTTGACAACGCATCTAATGCTTGGGGATCACCATTCTGTGCCGCTATCGAATTTACAGTATTGTTAAGAGTTGCAACACTGTTATTCGTGCTGGCTAATTGCTGACCAATATCATTGGTTTTCGCGTTTAATGTTTCAACAGCCGCAACGACATCATCAATAGCTTTACGATCTTCACCCGACAACTGCGCCGTTGAAGCAACACCATCAGCAATTTGCTGTTTAAAATTACCGAATTGTTCTTCCAGTTCTGATACTTTGTTTTGAACCGTAGAATCGGAAGACGTAAACGGTAAAAGACCTAACCACTGTAATCCAGCACCCAAGATAAGCGCGACAACACCACCCGATAATCCTGCAACAAAAAGGCTACCTGTACCTCTTTTAGATGAATTACTTATCGCAGCTTGCCTTGCGTCATCACGTTTATCATTCTCCAACGGACGCTTATTATCTTGCCTAGATTGAGAATTTGATGAAGCTGTTGTCGTTTTATCATGCCCTGTTTGAGACATTGGAGTTTCCTGTTTTTCGTCAATAGCAATAGGCTCTGCTTGTGGTGTCGATTTTTGCAAAGGCACATGATCGATAGTTATTGGTTTGCGACTTTTGCCCGCATGCTGTGATTTAGCTGGTGGTTTCACAGATTGTGCCATTGCTCCTCGCTTTCATTGTCCTCAAGTTAACAAATAACAGCACGAAATGAAGGAATAGTTTAAAATAATATAATTAAACTTAGCAATACATTTAGCCCAATATTACTTTCAAGCCGTTTAACATTGCTTCTTCATTTGGTTCATATGCGATAACAGGTACACTCAAAATAGCTTTCGGGATTGCATTGGCAATTCTGCTAGAAAGACACAGAAGCACTGTTGATTCATTCATATATTGTTCAATTTGTGTAAGACCAGTTGCAGCCATTGCAGAATAGAGCATAACAGCTTCAATTTTGTCCGGTAGCTGCGCTTTTTGCTGTTCGTTAAGAATAATCGGTTTGGTATCATACACTTCCAGGATATTGATATTTGGAAACTTCGTCTCAAGCATGTTTTCTAGGTCTGGACGCCGTATCCGTCCAGCAAGATAAAGAAGCCTGGTATTTGCATCACAATCAAGCGATTGAACAAGATCAAATATATCTCTGGCTATATAAGCAATATTTTTAAAGCCAGCCATTTGTGCAGCCTCCGCCGTGCGTGTGCCGACGCAGTACAAAACCTTTTCACATAGCTGATTCAACAACTTCTTTTCACTATGTAAAAAAACAGCTTCACTTGTTGCTATAACAACATCACAGATCAACCGATTTTCATTAACCGGCAAATTATATGTTTTTGACAA
This sequence comes from uncultured Bartonella sp., assembly GCA_946478235.1. Classification (GTDB taxonomy): domain Bacteria; phylum Pseudomonadota; class Alphaproteobacteria; order Rhizobiales; family Rhizobiaceae; genus Bartonella. The sequence continues at coordinate 61,510 of CAMLBF010000004.1, read as the reverse complement.
AGGTAAAATGAAAGGTGAAAAATGCAGTGCACGTAAGCGATTTGCTGTGCGTGTTGCTCCCGGTTCTGGACGTGTTACAAGAATTGCCATACCGTTAGAACTCCGCTTATCGCTATATTGAAATTAATTTATTCATTATCACCTAACCTTCGCCACAACCACAATCTATTTTACAGAATTGGTTTGCAAGTCGATCTTTACATGATACCGAAAAAGAGACATTTGACAAATAAGGGATCTTGCGTGACATGCGCGTTTTGGGAATAGAAACAAGTTGCGACGAAACTGCCGCTGCTATCGTTGAACGGGATGAAAATGGTAAGATAAAAATCCTGTCCAATGTAATATGGAGTCAAATTGAAGATCACGTCCCCTATGGCGGTGTCGTTCCGGAAATTGCAGCTCGTGCTCATGTTGAAATCCTTGACGGACTTGTCAAACAGGCGCTTGATGAGGCAAACACAAAACTTCACCATATTGATGCTATTGCTGCTACTGGTGGTCCGGGATTGGTTGGGGGACTTCTTGTTGGTTTAATGACCGCGAAAGCTTTGGCATTAGCAGCAGACAAACCATTTATCGCAGTAAACCATTTGGAAGGTCACGCATTAACAGCAAAACTCACAAACAATCTTTCCTACCCATATCTATTATTGCTGGTATCTGGTGGTCACACACAAGTTGTTTTGGTGAAAGGACTTGGCGATTATCAGCGCTTAGGCACAACAATAGATGACGCCCTTGGTGAAGCATTTGATAAAACAGCTAAATTATTAGGATTACCGTATCCAGGTGGACCAGCTATAGAAAAATTGGCCCGCTCTGGTAATAGCCATCGAATTGAATTACCTCGTCCATTAAAAGGTGAAAAACGGTTAGATTTTTCCTTTTCTGGTCTCAAAACTGCTGTCAGGCAAGCTGCTATAGAAATGCAACCTTTAACCGAGCAAGATATTGCAGATATTGCAGCCGCATTCCAATTGGCCGTTACAGACACTTTGAGTGACAGAATTGAACGAAGCCTAGGTCTTTTCAAACAACTTTATCCAGATGCTAAAGCCGCACTGGTGGTCGCTGGTGGTGTTGCCGCTAATCAAGCTATCCGTAGTGAACTACAAAAATTATGCGATATACACGAGTTTGCATTTATTGCTCCTCCAATGTCGCTATGTACAGATAATGCAGCAATGATTGCATATGCGGGATTAGAGCATTTTTTACAAGGCGAGACATCGTCACTTGACATAGCGCCACGTTCACGTTGGCCACTGGATGAAAAATCAGCGCCGTTAATTGGTGCCGGACGCAGAGGAGCAAAGGCGTAATGATGTCAAAAAGAAAAATTGCTGTCATGGGAAGCGGTGCATGGGGAACTGCGCTGTCAGTAATGTCTTGTCAGCTAGGACATGATGTTACTCTTTTTGGCCGCAACCAAAACATTATTGATGCTATCAACAACCATCACACAAATGAACAATATCTGCCTGATATTGTATTGCCCAAGGATATCAAAGCAACAACAAACCCTGCTCAAGCACTAGACAATGCTGATCTGGTTCTTTGTGTTATACCAGCGCAATCTTTCAGCACGGCTCTTAGCGACTTTGCTAGTTATATACCGAAAAACGCTCCTCTTGTATTGTGTGCAAAAGGAATTGAGCAAAAGACTGGACGTTTTATGTCTGACATTGCTGAAGATATTTTGCCAAATCACGCCATTGCAGCTTTATCAGGACCAAGCTTTGCCCAAGACGTTGCGCGTGGTTTGCCCACAGCGGTAACAATTGCTGCCCGCAACCTCGGATTGGCACATCAAATTTCCAAAATTCTTTCTGGTACTGTTTTTCGTTGTTATTCAAGCGATGACTTAATGGGCGTTGAATTGGGAGGGGCACTCAAAAATGTCTTGGCACTTGCCGCAGGTGCCGCCTGTGGAAGGGGGTTGGGGGCTAGTGCCCAAGCTGCTCTTGTCACGCGTGGTTTTGCTGAATTAAGACGCATAGGTAAAGCCATGGGTGCTAAAACCGAAACCATGTCGGGTTTATCTGTATTAGGTGACCTCATTTTGACGTGTTCATCACCACAATCACGTAATTTTTCCTATGGCTTTGCTATGGGAGCCAGCAAACCAACAACTGGCCTGAAATTGGCAGAGGGTGTAGCGACAGCACCAATTGCTGCCCAACTTTTTCATCAGAAAAAAATTGATGCTCCTATTATCGATGCCGTCGCACATTTACTTGACGGAAGCCTGACAATTGATCAAGCTGTTACAGCGCTCATTACGAGACCCTTAAAATCAGAGGATTAATCAATGCTATATGCTGTTATAAGAAATGACAAAAAAGACCACAGCCAATTACGGATTGATACACGGCCGACGCATCTTGAATATTTGAAAAGCCTTGGAAACAAACTGAAATTTGCCGGACCGTTTTTGAATGAAGATGGCAAACCTAATGGAACAATGATGGTTGTGGAAGCGCAGTCAAAAGAAGAAGTTGAACGTGCTGCGGCAAACGACCCATACGCAAAAGCCGGACTTTTCGCTGATATTGAAATACGTCCTTGGAATTGGGTCGTTAACAATCCTGATGCGGTGTAAAGACATGGCATATTGGCTATTTAAATCTGAACCCTTCAAATGGTCATGGCAAATGCAAAAAGCCAAAGGCGATGAAGGAGAGCAATGGGATGGCGTACGCAATTACCAGGCACGCAATAATATGCGTGCTATGAAACTTCATGATAAAGGCTTTTTTTATCATTCAAATGAAGGTTTGGAAATTGTAGGTATTGTTGAAGTTTGTGCACTTGCCCATCATGACACAACGACTGATGACCCAAGATGGGAATGTGTAGACATTCGTGCGATCTGCGACATGCCAAAACCGGTAACTTTAAAAGATGTAAAAGCTAATCCTGATTTGCAAAACATGTCACTCGTGACATCTATGCGGTTATCAGTGCAACCAGTTTCAGAAGCGGCATGGATTGAAGTTTGCCGAATGGGCGGCCTAAATCCAGCAACTCTATGAATCCAAAAGAGTTTATCCTTGCAAATACCAGCCCCAAATCATGCCTCAATCTTACTGATATAAAACTCTATCAAACCAACGAGGTGCATGAACTTTGGCATAAAACCCAAGATGAAATGGACTTGCTGGGCATGGCACCCCCTTTTTGGGCATTTCCATGGGCTGGAGGCGAAGGTCTTGCTCGCTATATTTTAGAAAACCCTCATGAGGTACTGGGAAAAAATGTATTGGATTTCGCCTCAGGTTCTGGACTTGTGGCCATTGCAGCAAAAAAAGCTGGTGCTCATTCAGTCATTGCAAATGACATAGATCCATTAGCCATTGAAGCCGTTAAACTTAATGCAGCTTTAAACAACGTTATCATTGAAACCTTAGGAAATAACATTGTTGATAGCGACAATTTATGGGACGTTGTTCTTGCCGGTGATATTTTTTACGAAAAAGCGATGGCTGAAACCATAATGGAGTGGTTTTATAAATTATCACAGCAAGGAGCAAAGATACTAGCTGGAGATCCGGGTCGAGCCTATGTGCCACATGATAAAATGGTAGAAAAAGCATGTTATCACATTGCCACGTCAACAGCGATTGAAGATGCCGAGGTCAAAGCCACCAAGATCTTTCAAGTTGATGGGGCGTCTCTTTTGGCTAATAAATAACGTTGCTATAAGTTAACAACGGTAAAACCATGACGGTGATTATTCACTTTAGGAGAAGTTTAATCTTTTTTACGGTATGATATTATTAACTATAATATTTATTGTTTTGGGTGGTTATAAAATTTTCCAAATTTGGGGTTATAATTCAATTAATTGCCGTTTATCGGAGCATTATGAATGAAATTAAGTACCGCGCTTATGGCTTCTTTCCTTGTTACCACAACCTTTATAAGTGGTTGTCAGGAAACAGCAACTTTGCCACAAATTGGCAAAGCTACGCAAGAATTGCCAAAAAAATTACAAGACAAGATGGTTGCGAAAAATATGGAAAAATATTCGCCCATTCTTGTGCGTGTTTTTAAAGAAGAAAGCGTTGTTGAAATCTGGAAACAAACCCGCAGCGGTAAATATGATCTTATAGCGTCATACGATATTTGCAAATGGTCAGGCAAACTTGGCCCTAAATATATGGAAGGTGATAGGCAGGCACCAGAAGGTTTCTATACCATTCGCCCAAGCCAAATGAACCCGAATTCCAACTATTATCTTGCTTTTAACATTGGCTTCCCTAATGCCTATGATCAGGTTAATGGCCGAACAGGACAGCATCTTATGGTACATGGCGCCTGTTCTTCATCGGGTTGCTATTCAATGAGTGATGAAAATATTGCTCAAATCTATGCTTTTGGTAGGGATTCTTTCAAGGGTGGTCAACGCGAATTTCAATTGCAGGCTTTTCCGTTCCGCATGACCGCAGCTAATATGGCGCGTTATCACAATGATCCCAATTATAAGTTCTGGACAATGTTGAAAGAGGGATATGATATTTTTGAAGTCACACGTGTTCCCCCTAAAGTAGATGTTTGTGAAAAACGGTACGTTTTCAATCGCGATACAAACGGGAAAACATTATCGCCTGCCGGCGCTTGTCCTGCAGCGTCTACTAGTCCCTCAATGCAAACAGCGTTCGCTTCCTATCAGAAAAAATATGATGAATCCTTCTCTTCAGCAACAGAGAAAAAAATGAAAGCCCCATCACCAACTATTCAGGGTGTTCAAGAAGCATCCCTTGTTGCTGATTGGAGTCGTAAAAGAGCTGCTGGAGCAAAAGTATCGCGTGAACCTCCCTCACTAACTCCAGCTTCAAGTGAGAAACCGGGTGCACCGGATATCACACCAGAAAAGTCCGCTGTTACGAAAGCTTCTACAAATAGCGATGTGGCTGCGAATACAGCAAAAGCCAAACAAAAAACACCAACTGGGCAGTCTTTAGCTGAAGAAGAAGCACAAACAAGTGGCGCGCCCGTCACTGTTGAAAATACAACGCCTGACGTTAAAAATGACAAAAAGCCGTTTTGGAAAGTATTTGGTGACTAAAGATACGTTTTTATATGATCTGCGTGGGCTGCGATGCCCACTCGTCTTATTAAAAGCACAGAAAAAGAAAGCTGAATTACCGGCCAATACCAGCCTCATTATATTGAGCGATGATCCTTTGGCACCATTGGATTTAGCGCATTACTGCCAACAAAATCACTTCCTCTTTGCCAAGTGGTTTGATGACGGAATTTGTCACTTATCGATATCATAACCATGTGTGGATAATACTATAACCGTGTTATCCAATATGATGATGAAATATCCGATCAATACGATATCAAAATTTGAAACCCGGAATTGCCAATGGATTTTCTGTAAGTGCCAAACGATCAGCGGTATCGATAGCGGGCTTACTTAAAAATGCATTGAACATTTCTCTTACCAATGTCTCTTCCAAACCATCAGTAATGATAACCAGCCGCGTTTCATGGCTTATATCCGGCCATTCTTTCAACCTTATAGGTGGATGGAATAGAGTTTGCACGCCATGAATAATGATAGGATGTGATGGATCTTCCGCCAAACAGACAATACCTTTCATGCGCAGTATCTTGTTACCATGTGTTGCGCAAAAAAGTTCGATAAAAGCATCCAATGCCGAATAGGGTATTGGTTCGTCATGCGTTAAAGCAAACGCACGTATTGTATCACTATGCCGGTTAACATCATGATGATGGTGGTGATGATGCACGTCAACTTCACTGGAAAGCCAATTTTTGACAGTGTCTGTTTTGCTATCCAAATCAAATACACCAATATCTACTAGCTCTAAGGGCTGATACATCGGATCATGAGAGGAAATAATCGTTGCCGTTGCATTAAGCGACTTTAAGTCATCAACAAGCGATGCCAATTTATCGTCATCGGTTACAAGATCTGTTTTTGTCAAAATAATCTTGTCGGCAAAGGCAACCTGTTTTCGGGCTTCTTTTTGCTTTACGAGCGTATCATAACCATTAACTGCATCCACGGTTGTAATAACACCGTCGATTGCAAAAGACTGCAACATGGCAGGATGCCCTATAATAGCCTGCAGAATAGGTGCTGGATCAGCAAGACCTGTTGTTTCAATGATAACACGACTAAGCTTCGCAATACGCCCTGTTTGTAAACGATCAATAAGACTGGCCAAACTATCAATCAATTGGCCACGCATCGTACAACAAAGACAGCCATTAGATAATTCTATAACGCCATCATCCGCTTGCTCAACAAGAAGATGATCTATACCAACTTCACCAAATTCATTAACAATAACCGCCGTATCCTTCAATGTAGGTTCTTTGAGGATACGATTTAATAATGTAGTTTTACCTGATCCTAAAAAACCGGTTATAACGGTGACAGGAATACGTCGATGAGTATTAATCATTGAGCGTTCTCATATGCTGGACGTGGTGTCGGTACCGGAATTTTCCAAGCCGGTATTTCTCCTGGTTTTGTTGGTGCCGGTGCTGAAATCAGGCGTACTGGCATAGCTTGGATTTGAGCTGGTTGCGCTGTCATATAAGGTGAATCGAATATTGTTTTACCTTTAGCGTCCCGATGTTGCATACGAATTTTCCATGCCTCGTCATTACAGATTTTATCCTGAATATCTGTTATCTGGTTAAGCTTGGTACCATATGGCTGTAAAGTTGCCAAAGTTGTTTGTGATGTACCCTGATTGGAAAAACCATCATTTAAAAGCTTTGCAGACAATGCTTCACGTTGATCGATACGATCTGCGCCTAAAACGACAGCTATAATTGTACGACCTTTGCGCGTAGCCGAAGAAACAAGATTAAAACCAGAAGCACAGATAAAACCTGTTTTCATACCATCGGCACCGGCAAAACGACCGATTAGATTATTTGAATTCTGCTCTATTTTCCGTCCGCCACCAAAATCTATCGCAGGAATAGAGAAATAATGCGCATATTCAGGAAATTCTCGACGAATTTGTGTAGCAAGAACAGCAAGATCGCGCGCGGTAGAATAATTATCAGGATTTGGCAAACCATTTGCATTGGCAAAATGTGTGCCGAACATACCTAACCTTTGTGCCTCGGCATTCATACGTTGCACAAATGCTTGTTCTGAACCTCCGACAGTTTCAGCGATTGCTGTTGCAAGGTCGTTGGTGGATTTAACCAAGGTAATTGATAAAGCTGTATTTAGATCAAGAACTGAGCCTGGCTTATAACCGGAATGACTTGGTGGCAATTTGGATGCGGCAGCACTAATTGTGACACGTGTATCCAATGTAACTTGCCCACTACGTAACGCACGAAATGTCACATACGCAGTCATCAATTTTGTCAAGGATGCAGGATACCAACGGTCAAAAGCTTCTTTATGATTTAAAACTCGACCATTCGTAACATCAACGACGATGTATGGATTAGCATGAGCAACAGTTGTCACAAACAATATGGTCAATAAAATAGCTATAGAGCTTACCAAATTACGCATTTCTTACGATCCAAAAGGAATTCATTCAATCAAAACTGATCTTATTTAAACCAGTCTTATCATAAATCAAAACTTTCCTGAATTTTTGAGAAAAAATATGACTGAGATTGTTTTTTATAAACCAAATTCAAAAACACGCTGACGTAAAAATAGACGTTCAAGAACATTGATACCATATCCCATAATCATAAAAAGTTATGATCATTAATCTGGTTATTTTCATTAAGATATATAGTGCCAGCCAACAACAAAATATGTTATAATTTACATAGACTTCACGGCGTTGATGTCGGGATTAACAATTCTATCTGTTAGATATAATAGATTATCGAATTGAAGAGGGAAGGAAACTATTATGTATGAGAGAATTCTTGTTGCAACTGATGGATCGGAATTAGCAGACCGTGGTGTTGATGCCGCCGTTGAACTTGCAAAAAAAACCGGTGGTGAACTGTTTGTTGTAACTGTGACAAGTTTGATGCCATCTTATGGCATTGTTGTTGGCGCTGAATGGGCTTCAAGTCCAGGTGCGTTTGACGAGTTTCGTAAAGAAATGGAAGATGGCGCTCGCAAAATTCTTGAAGGCGCACTCAATAAAGCTGAAAAATTGGGAATTAAAGCAAAAGGCATTCACGCTGAAAATCAGCTTGCTGCAGCTGGCATTGTTGATGCTGCAAATGAACATAATGCAGACCTTATTATCATTGCCTCACATGGCAGACGCGGCGTTAATCGCCTCATTCTCGGAAGTCAGGCATCTGAAGTTATAGCAATGAGTGAACGCCCAGTTATGGTCATTAAATAACAAGATTATCTCTTTCTTTTTAAAGCGGGTCTTGGACCCGCTTTTTTATTTATATTCTATTTATCCATAAAATCCGGTAAAGCCTGGCGCAGACGGCTAACAATAAAATAGGCGATAACAATTTTAACCAGATCGCCCGGTATAAAAACGACATCCCCAATAAGTGCTTTGGTAAAATCTAGACCTGTCACGCAAACAAGCCAGACGATACCAAGAACATGATCAATACCAAACACAGCAATCGCCATGATTGCTATTTCTTTCCAGAAAACCAGTTTTTCCCGACAGAAGGAATAGAAATACCCGATCACGCAGGCGGTAAATGGAAATCCGATAAGATAGCCAGAAGAGGGTGCGAAAAAGGCAGCAATACCGCCACGTCCACCTGATAAAATTGGTAATCCAGCCGCTACCAGAATAAGAAAAAATAACATCGATAAAAAGCCGCGCTTGGCTCCTAACACCGCGCCAGCTAGGATAACCCCCAAAAGCTGCGCCGTTATCGGCACAGGAATAATGGGCAGTGGAATAGCCGGGATAAATCCCAATGCAGCTGTAAAGGCAGCAAATAACGCAACCGATACTATATCTCGGATAGTCATAATGTCCCCATTTTAATTAAATTTTGTTGAAATGTTTATCAGGATCATAACTTCTCGCTTCGATAGCTGCTGCGACATCATCCTGTATTTTCAAACTACGAATTAACACCGGCATAATCAACGCAAAAAAGTTTCCTTCTAGACCTCTTACTTTCTGAGCATCTCGTACTTCTTTAATGAGGTCAGAAAATACCGGAATGAATCGTAACGTGAGCGACAAAGCCAACGATATTTTTGCAGGATTACCGCCAAAAAACCGAATGAATGAAAATAACTTTTCAAAGCAATCCATCATTTTTGTGAAAGGCGTTGTCAAAGTTACAAGTGCTGCAAGAAGCACCAGTGTCGCAAGGCGTACACATATGATCGTGGCATTAAGCCAACCTGTGGTTAACCCCTGAATGAAGAACAGAGCAATCAATAGCCACCAGATTGCTTTTAATTGTTTCAGTGGCTTAAGAACACCAAAACCAGCAATGATGTAACCAGAATAAACCAACAAAAGTGTTATAGACGATAGCCATAGTTGCGGAACCATGAATAATAGAATGCTGATAAAAAACACAGCACAGAGTTTCACGCCAGCAGACAAGCGATGAATCAATGACGTTCCGTAGGTTGAATCTATCATGACAGCAGATCTACATAATATGAAATTGCTTTCTGAGGAATATCGTCACATACAACCCGACCATGATCAAATACAATGATACGCTCAAAAGTTTCAAGCATATCCAAATCATGGGAAACGACAATTATCTGTTGCGATAAACCCAAAATAGTTTCGGTAATTTTGCGCTTATTGCGTAGATCAAGTTGCGTCGTGGGTTCATCAAAAACAATTGTCGTCGGCTCCATGGCAAGCACACCGCAAATCGCGATAAGCTGCTTTTGCCCACCACTTAATTGTTGAATTGATTGCTGACGTGTTTTTTGTAAATCATAGCGCTCTAGAACAGCATCGATACGCCGCATTATTTCCGCTTTTTCCAAACCGATATTTTTCATACCAAAAGCGAGGTCTTCTTCGACAACGGGCATAACAATCTGATTATCTGGATTTTGGAAAACAAAACCAACCTTGCGACGAATATTCTTACCGTCTTTCGATGTATCCAAATCATCGACAAGTACTTTGCCAGATTGTGGAAGCCTTAGCCCATTCAATAACCTAGCAAATGTACTTTTACCTGAACCATTAGCCCCAATAACAGCAATGCGTTGTTCAGATAATTGCAGATTGATGTCATCGAGAATACGGTGATTCCCGATAACAACACTGACATTTTGGAGCTCTATCATCAGCCTATCAGCTCCCTATGTATCAATTGGCGATTATACAAATCTATAATATTCTTTTTGATAGAACGCGTCTTAATCACGCGTTGGCCCGTTCCAATCAATACCAAGTTGCTTCAATCGTTTAACGGCACTCGGCGGCATTGCTGGCGGGTTAGCATCACGGGAAGCTGCTACCAATAGTTCATCACACGCTGTTTCTGTTGCTTCAATAAGTTTTGGCAAAAACTCGCGTTTGTTCAATCCCCCTTCTACAGGTGGCAAAACACGAACGCGTATCTTACCCGGATAACGACGGAAGTTACCCCTAGGCCAATAAAGACCGGCATTATGTGCAATTGGTACAACTTGTAGCCCAAGTTCATTATAGATAGCAATAATACCAGGTTTATAATCCGGTTCATCGCCCGGTTGGCGTCTTGTTCCTTCAGGAAATATTAAAATCTGCCGACCTTGTTCTGTTTTTTCTTTGGCGCCGGTTAATACAGCCTTCATTGCTTTTAATGGTGATCCACGATCAATAGGAATTATCCCTGTTTTCAACATATACCAGCCAAACAATGGAATCCACGTTAGCTCACGCTTCATGATGAGCGATGGATCATCTAGATATGGAACTAGACCGAAGGTCTCCCATGCAGATTGGTGTTTGGGGGCAATAATGTATGCACCTTTCGGCAGGTTTTCCAATCCTTCAATTTCATAACTTGTTCCCGCAATATATTTCTGCAGAAACAACGTAACACGCGCCCATGTTTTTGGCACAATCCAAGCTTTTTTGCGTGGAAGGAAAAAATAGAACGGCGCATAAATAATCATCTGTATCAATGTTGTCAGATAAAATGCCGCAGTAAATAAAATTGATCGAAGAGCAAGCACCATAATGTTTCCGTTTTGAAATATTCAAATCAGTCTTAGCTTATAAAGCAAATTTGGTTCAGAAAACACCATAATAAAAAACGGCCCGTAGGCCGTTTAAAAATTTATCATTCAATAAACCATTATTGCGGTCTATTGCGGGTCTTAGCAACATCGGACGCTTTGACGCTTGGCGCATCATTTGTCCAGCTTGAACGAAGGAATGTTGCTAGTGCTGCAACTTCATCATCATTCATGCGCCAGCCAAATCCCGGCATTGCAAGAGTTGCTGGGCGATTTGCCGTTGATGGCATACGCGAACCTTTCAAGATAATCTGCAACAATCCAGTTGGATCTTTTGCATTGACAATCTTTGCACCATCAAGCTCTGGGAAAACGCCAGCGGCACCTTTACCATTAACAAAGTGACAAGCGTTACAATTGTCGATGTAAAGGCGTGCACCCAGTGCCATATCTGGATTACCTTCAGTCAACATATCAGTTGTCTTCTTTGGATCGCGTACTGGTTTATCGGCTTCACCCGGCAAAGCAATATGCTTCAAATAGGCAGCAATAGCGTCCAAATCCTTATCTGTCGCATATTGCATAGATTCATCTGCTACAAGTTTCATTGGTCCTACAGCAGCTGAATGGGCGTTACGTGCCGTCTGCAAGTAATCCTTGATATCCTTTTCAGACCATATAGCCAAAGAAGAATTGGCATTACGCAGATTTGGCCCGTACCATCCATCAATAACTTCACCAGTCAGGAATTTATTGCTGTCACTATTTGTACCAGATTGGCGGAACAACAAATCACGTGGTGTATGACATGCACCGCAGTGTCCGAGGCTTTCTACCAGATAGGCACCACGATCAAGCTTTTCGTCATTAAAGCGTGGTTGGAAGCCAGCTGACCCTGAAATTGCAAACCAATTCCACAAACGGATTCCCCAGCGTTGGTTGAATGGAAATGCAAGATTGGTTTTCTTAACTTTTTCACTAACCGGTTTAACCTCGTGCATGAAATAATTATAAAGAGCAACCACATCAGGCTCACTGATTTTACGATAATTTTCATATGGCATAGCTGGATAAAGCAATTGACCATTTTTACCAATACCATCACGCAGAGCATCACGGAATTGGTCAAGTGTCATATTCTTGATACCATTTTCATCCGGAGTAATATTAGATGAATAGATAATACCAAATGGACTAGCAACTTCGCGACCACCAGCATAAGGCTGGCCACCTTGTGTTGTATGACAAGCAGCACAATCGGCCATTTTTGCCAAATATTCACCACGCCCCGGCTCCGGTTTGAAATCTGGTGCAAGTGCCTCTGTTGGTCCGGTGCGCTTTATTGGCACAAACATAATAGCTAAAATAGCAATGATTGCTAATATAACCAAAACAAGAATTACTTTGAGAAAACGTTTCATCTGGTTCTCTCCTATGCCAAAGACCGTGGGTTCTTGATATAATCGGATTTGATCTTATCAAGCATCCAATATGTCAAAGCACCAACTGTTCCAGTAGGATTATGCTGTATGTTTTGCGGGAAAGCGCTTGCACCCGGTATAAACAAATTATGGAAATCCCAATGTTGCAGATAACGATTTATTGCTGAAGTGCGACGATCAACACCCATGATAGCACCACCAACCGTGTGGGTTGTTTGGTAGATACGGGTATCATATTGTTGCCCTTCTTTCATTGCAGGACTTTGACGATATTGATCTGGCCCAATAGCTTCTGCAATCTTATCAATCTTACTTGCAATATATTGAGACATATGGATCTCGTTATCATGCCAATTGAAGGTCATGCGCATTAAAGGACGACCAAATTTGTCCTTATATGTTGGGTCAAGATCAAGATAAGCATCATGATATGACATAACCGAGCCATGCTGGCCAATTGACATAGAGTGACCATACCAATCACCAACAGCCTGTTTCCAACCACTACCCCAAGCTGGAGTGCCTGCAGGCAATGGCATCGAACGAATTGGCTGACCATTTGTCTGACCTGTGGAAATACGGCTACCACCGATAAAGCCCTGTTTAGCAAAATCGATCTGGTTAAAGCTGTAGTCATCAAGATAGGAACCGTTACAACCAGTACCAACAAATGGATTGAAAACTTTATCTTTAAAGAACAGTGTTCCACCACCAATTGCGGTTTGATAAGCGTAGTTTCTACCGATAACACCTTCACCCGTATTTGGATCATACGGCTGTCCAAGACCCGAAATGAGCAATAGATGCACATTGTTGATCATGAAGCCGCCAAGGATAACAAGATCAGCTGGTTGGAAGATTTCTTCGTTATTTTCATCAACATAGGTAACACCTGTTACTGTTTTACCATCTGCTGATTTTTCAATACGGAGCACTTCCGATTTTACACGATATTCAAAGTTCTTATAGCGCTTCAAAGCAGCCAATACGCTGACCTGTGGCGATGCTTTTGAATAGTTTAAACAACCATAACGTTCACAGAAACCACAATAGTTACATGGCCCCATCTGCATACCATAAGGATTCGTATAAGCTTCAGAAGCTATAGCTGACGGACATGGAAATGGGTGTAAGCCCATCTTCTTGGTAACTTCACTGAAGATACGACCATTATATGTATAAGGCAAAGCAGGCATAGGATAAGGATTTTTACGTGGTCCCTCAAATGGGTCACCACCTTCCTGTATCTTGCCATTCAAGTTACCAGCAGTACCTGATACACCGGCAACTTTTTCGAACATATCATAATGTTCTTCCAGCTCGTCATATGTAACGCCCCAGTCTTGAAGCGCCATATTCTCTGGAATAATGTTTCCGAAAGTTTCTTGCACATATGAACGCGCACGCAACTCTTCTGGTTGGGCGCGCCATGTCATACCATTCCAGTGGACACCCGCACCACCAACACCAATACCAGGCAAGAATGAACCCAATTGGCGATAAGGCAATGCTGTTTCTTTAAGGCTTCTGCGAATTGTCACTGTATGATCACGCGGACGAACAGCTGTACCAAGACGGACACCATACTTCAATTCGTCAGCTGGCTTTGGATAGGCAAAATCTGGAACTGTATCGCGATCTTCACCGCGCTCGAGTGCCAGAATTTCCAAGCCTTCTTTAGCCAATTCAATACCGCTGATAGCACCGGTCCATCCGAGCCCGATAATAACAACGTCTTTCTTTTTCATTGTTTTTGTCATGATTTAAGCTCTTTCACCGGCAAGAGAAACAGGCCCCAACCGATAAGGTACGTTGTCCTTTTCAACCCATTCAAGAAAGCTGCCACGAGCACCCGGAAATCCGATATATACCCATGCAGCCATGTCATAATTGCCGCCATATTGTGGATCAGCAAAATAACCTTCCTTGGTGTTTTGAAGCAGGAACGTGAAAAAATCGCCTGAACGCAATTCGTCAATCAGCACTTCGTCTTTTTCAATGCGCTTCAGTGCTTCATCCTGTTTCTCAACGGGTAGTTCTGCAAAGATCGCACCATATTGGTCTTTACACCATTGGTTGATCTTAGGAATTGCAATGCGGTATGCCGCTGCTGGTGATGGAGCAGCTTGATAACCGGTATAACGCGGAGCATCCCGATCATGTGGAGCCTGCATATACCAATGGTCACCCTGTCCCCATGGGCTTGCCAATTGCTTATCAATAAACACCGGTACACGTGCTTCAATAGCACCAGGGCCTTTTCCTTCAGATGGAATGATTCGGGCAGTAGCTGCCATTACGAAAGCCCATTCCTCTGCATTAAAATAAGCACGTTGATAATTTTCAAGCGGCACCGGTCCCTGTGGCTGAGCCATAGCATGGCGGGCTGACAAAGCGGCGGCAGCACAGGCTGCAGCACCCAATAATAAACCGCGCCGTGTAATCGAAAGATTCGATATTGTTGAAGTTTTTCGTGTCATAAACACCTCCACGAATAGAATGAACCACTCGTTACATCAAATATGGCAAAGCGTAATTAAATACGTTGTGACCTCCGATAATGTGATTAACCTTCATTTTTTACTCAAATTTATAATTATTCTATTTGTAACTATGGTAATTTTAGAATTATAGGTGGTTCAGCTGGGGAGACAAAAATGACCACAAATAAAGTTTTTCTAAATTTTTTCAGTGTGTTAATTTTATCGGTGTTCACTTCAATTGGCTTTACTCAAGCAAATGAAACGAACTTTGCTGAAGTTGCTGCTGCAAAACCATCAGGTCGGTACTGTGGTGCGGTCTTTCAAAACGACAAGATGGAAAACGCCGAAGTTGTATTGAACGAGACAAAGGACGGCCGTCTCATAGGCAAAATGCTATATCACGATGTTGATACACTAACCGAAGGTACACTTGAAGAACCCACCAAGGAAAATGGTACGCTTCGGACATTAATGTGGAGAGATAAATACGGTACAGGTTTGGTAATCTTTCAATTTGATGATAAGTTTGAAAAATTCGATGGTTATTGGGGGACAAACTTGGAAGTTCCAAGCAATCCATGGAGAGGAAAGCGCTGCGATGACGTTACAACCTAATCAAGATAGTAACACTTTCATCCCACATATTTTATCAATTGCTGGAACTGATCCATCTGGTGGTGCAGGTATGCACGCCGATATCAAAACTTTTTCTGCAATGAAAACATATGCCATGAGTGCCGTTACCGCTGTCGTTGCACAAAACACAACTGGTGTACGAGCGTTTCAGGCAATGGACGCCCAATTTGTTTCCGATCAAATTGATGCTGTTTTTGAAGACGTACGCGTTGATGCTGTCAAAATCGGTATGGTGGCAAATGCCGCTATCGCGAAAACAATTGCCGAAAGACTAGTTTATCACCGTGCTAAAAACATTGTGTTGGATCCTGTTATGGTTGCAAAAAGCGGCGATTTGCTGCTTGACCAGGAAGCTATCGATATTATTCGCACGGTTCTGGTTCCGATGGCTGAAATTATCACACCCAATTTGCCCGAAGCATCTGTTTTGCTCAATCAGCAGCCACAATGGTCATTGGCTGAAATGCAACGACAAGCACCAAAACTACTTGAACTAGGATGTCATTCAGTATTGCTTAAAGGTGGACATCTCGCAGGTAAAACTAGCCCTGACATTTTTTGTGATAAAGACAATGTCGTTGAATTGGATGCACCGAGAATAGACACCAAAAATGATCATGGCACTGGATGCACTATTTCTGCTGCTATTGCAGCGTTACTGCCAACCACACCCTTAATCGACTCGGTAAAAATTGCAAAAAATTATCTGACAGGAGCACTCACCCAATCAGATGTATTGCAGGTAGGCCACGGACATGGCCCAGTAAACCATTTTTATAAACTCTGGAAATGCCAAGAAATAGCCTAAGGAATTTAATTTTTATCTTTGATATTACGAAACCGGTCACGATAGGCTTGTGGTGAAACAGCAAGATGTCGTTGAAAGACTTTTCTCAGTGTTTCCTCACTACCAAAACCCGATTTCTGTACAATAGTTTTCATCGGCAAATTTTGTTCAATATAATGTCTTGCGGCTTCCAACCTCAATAGTTTAATCGCTTTTGCCGGCGTCCTCCCTGTAGCCCGTGTATAAAGACGTGAAAAATTACGCTCACTCATGGCACATCTGTCTGCCAACATACTGACAGAAATTGGCTTTGAGAGATTTTCAATAATCCATTGGTTGAGAATATTAAATCGGTCATCGGAGCAAAATAGATCAAGCATCTCGCTGAATTGGCTTTGCCCACCCGGGCGACGTAAATAGACCACCAATTGCTGGGCTACAGATTTTGCAATAGCAAACCCCAGATCGTCCTCCACCATTGCTAAGGCCATATCAATTCCTGCTGTTATTCCGGCCGATGTCCATATGTTTCCTGCTTTCGCAAAAATGGCATCATTTTGCCAACAAACATCAGGAAAACGCTGTTTGACTTCAGCAATTCTGCGCCAATGTGTTGTAGCTTTTTTGCCATCTAAAAGCCCCAATGTCGCCAATAGCAGTGCGCCGCTACATACAGAGCCAATGCGACGAGTCCTTTGATACACATTGTTTACCCAATTAAGCACATTTTCAAAAGCACAAACAGCATCTATGCCACACCCTCCACTAATCAGGACTGTGTCAACTTTGCCGTTTACGTCCGATAATGGCTCGCAACATAATTGTAGACCACTTGAGGTTTTTATAATCTTCTTTTGTGCAACGATTACTGTTCGATAAGGCAAGGGTTTCGTGTCACTCAGTTCATTCGCTGTCGCAAATACTTGTAATGGTCCTGTTATATCGAGCAGCTGGGCATCATCAAATGCAAAAATAACTATCGTGCGACTGTTATGATAATCGTCACTATATTTTGGCGTAATTTGTGGGCTTTTTGTCATGGAACCTGCAATACAAATAACAATATTCTTTTCCTTTGATAGTAATAAAAAGGATAAATTATATGACAATAAATATTGGCTTATTTATATTTGAAAATATGCAATTGTTAGACATGGTTGGTCCTTACGAAGCTTTTAAGAGCATTTCCGATATAGATGTTCAACTCATCGGCGAAACAATGCAACCAATTATGACGACAAATAAAATCCCCATCACCCCAACCTGCCCGATCACGACCGCCGACCAATGCGATGTTTTATGCATACCAGGCGGGAACGGTGTCAATGAACTTATCAATAACAGGCTTGTTCTGGATTTTATCAACTTGCAAGCGCAAAAGGCGAAATATGTAACATCAGTTTGCACTGGCTCACTGGTTTTAGGGGCTGCTGGTTTATTGAAGGGACGAAAGGCGACAACACATTGGACTGCACTTGATTTTTTACCAATGTTCGGAGCTACCCCATGTAAGGATCGGGTTGTTATTGATGGTAATATCATCACAGCCGGTGGAATTACAGCAGGCTTGGATTTTGGATTATTTCTAATCGCTGAATTGTTGGGAAAACAAAAGGCTGAAATAGCACAGCTTGAGTTACAGTATGATCCACATCCGCCTTTTGACAGCGGTACACCAGATAAAGCACCAGCTAAATTGGTGCATCAAATCTTGAGTGAAATAGATTTTGAACCACGAAAAAAGATTATCAATCTCTGGAAACAAAATCATAGCAGCAATGCATAACTGATTCTAACAAATGTATATGTGATAAAATAACGCCGACCCAGATTGGATCGGCATTATCGTATAATTTTGTGCAGTGATATAAGTTTATACAGTGTAATAAACTGGCGTAATGTTAGACCGATGTCTCAACCTAACATTTATTGTTCTTACCAATAGCCAAGAACTTTCCACCAGATGCCGCCGACAATCGCAAAAACTAGCAGATTTACGACGCTCATAACAAATCCAACACCCCACCAACGGCCAAGTGATACAAAACCTGAACCAAATATGATCGGTGACGTTCCTGTTGCATAATGAGTAAGACACATCATAATTGTAGATGCAGCTGCCATGAGCAACATGAACAGATTGATGTATTCAGCTGGTATAAGATGAACACCAACCATCAAGAATGCCAACATCATAGCACTGATATGTGCTGTTGTACTTGCAAATACATAGTGTGCATACATGAATGTGAGGATCAGCACAGCCATTGCTGCGGGCCAGCTCATACCGCTCGATTCAATCGCTACACGAAGCCCATCTGAGAACCATGCAACAACGCCAAGTTTATTAAGCTGTCCGGCGAGCATAACCAGTGCACCAAACCAGACCAATGTATCCCATGCGCTTTTCTCTTTAAGAACATCGTCCCAACTTAGCGTTCCGCAAAGTAACAAGATTACCAGCCCAACGAAAGCAACTGCTGTTGGATCTACTGCAAAAGTTGGTCCCAATAATGCAGCTGGTAAACCAGCCCAAAGCACCAGCATGACAATGAAGGTAATCAGCATAACAACTTCAGGGCCTTTGATTCTACCAAGCTTTTGTAGTTCTTCGTGAGCAAAAGTTACAGCATTAGGTGTTACTTTTAATTCAGGCGGTGAAATCAGATAGATAACAAATGGCATAAGCAACATGGCTACAACACCTGGCAACAACATGCACAATGCCCATGTGCTCCATGACAGAGTAAAGCTTTGGTTTGTAGCTTCTGCTATGTATTTTACAACCAGCGGATTTGGTGCTGTCGCTGTAATAAACATGGCAGAACTAATCGGATTTGCATGGTAATTAACAAGAGCAAGATAAGTACCAACTTTACCTTCTGTACCTTTTTCTGGGTCAGAATGGTATGCCTCCGCAATTGAACGCATGATTGGATGGATAATACCACCGCATCTTGCTGTATTACTCGGTGTAAATGGAGCTAACAATAGCTCACAGATTGCTAATCCGTAACCGATGCCGATGGTTCTTTTACCCATAAGACGGATAAAATAATATCCAATGCGTGATCCCAATCCTGTTTTAATGAGACCGCGCGATACGATAACAGAAATAACAATAAGCCAAATAAGGGAGTTGTTCATGGATCCAAGCGCATCACCCACAGCTTTGGCAGAGGTAGGTGAAGTCACACGAGAAAGCATGACAACAGCGATTGTAATCATCGACATAACGCCGATGGGCATAACTTTAAGAATAATTCCTAAGATTGCTGCAACAAAAATTGCAACAAAATGCCAAGCTTCAGGTGTTAGCCCTTCAGGCTTGGGTGTAAGATATAGTCCCCAATAAACGAGAACACAGATAATCCCGGGTATAACCCGAAATGGCACATATTGAGACAATTTCTGGTTTAATTTGCTTATGGATTCCATCGGTTACATCCTTTGTGAAAGCTGTCCGAGAATAGTATAGAGTACGAAAGCAGACACACCAGAAAAAAACCATTTTTAACCATAAATTAGGTTAGAAAATCGGTCGTAATATGGACAATTTGCAAATGTTATCCTAAATTGAAACAACTAGCAGCCTACAGGTTTCTTACCGCCTGCAGGCCACTCATTATGTTACTTCTTTATTGGATAAATTAGGCATATTCAGGATCAGGAAGCTTTGTCATCCGATTCCTTATATCACGACGGCAGATCTCAATTGTCCAAGCCCACAATAAATGCCCCACAGTTTCAGAAAACAACTCGTCACGCGGTAAATCCCAAATTGGAGGAGCCCAACCACCTAACGGCATAACGACACCGTGGAAACCTATAGTTACTACAATACCGAATGCCAGTCCCTGCCACAATTTGACACCCGGCAAAAGCTCCGCCACAAGGCAATAAAACAAAGCAAAAACAACCGAAAATAGATAATGGACGCCAGATATCCCCCAATTCACTATATGGTCTGAATATTGATACACCATATCATTCACATTAATGCCGAATGTCTGAAGCACCTCGGCTGGTGGAATCGCTCTATCCGGTGTTCGTGGTGGAAATATTCCTTCTGTACCGGTTTTAACAAAGCCGGAAACCATACCGCCAGCAACACCAGCTACAATTGCTGCCCAATAATGCCGATGTGATTTTTCTGTTACTTTGAATAATTGTTTAAACATTTTACACCCGCTCTACTTAATACGCAGGCAACTAGATAACTTAAAACAACACATCAAGTAAAATTTATTTGATTAATAATATACCAATCAAAATACAAAAATTAAAAAATGGATTATTATAAATAATTAAAATAACAACATGACATAAAAATCACATTTTATATTTAAAATAATTCTATATTTTAAAAATTATCTTTTAGGACGTTTAGGAAGATTTTTAATCTCTTTCGCTAAAACTGCTATATTTGCATCAGCCTCCGCAAATTGTGCATTCTTTCGCTGTTCATCAAATTTGCCATATTCTAAATCTGCCTTTAATTTTGCTTGCTTTGCATTTATTGTTCCTCCAGACGTCAGAACAGACCTACCAAGATTTTTGAGTTGGTTATCAAGCAAGTCAGCTGCATCTTGCATGACTAAAATGCGACCTAAATCAAGTTGATCCTCAAATATATCTAATAAAATAGTTGTTAAACGATTTAGTTCTTTAATTTCCGCTTCTGCTAAATAATTTTTTGAAATGGTAACATCACTTTTTCTAATGTTGTCTTTCGACCAAGTCTGCAACCCCATATTCTTACACTTGTTATCAGCTCTGAAAAATATAATCTCAGCTGGCGTATGCGATGTTACTGCATATATGAGTTTCGCCTGCATCTTCTTAAAAAAATTGCGTGATTGTTCTATCGTACCATCATAATCTTGGCACATAGCGCAAATATTTTTTAATTCGCGATAAACATTAGCTTCATCTGACCGGATATCACGAATAATTTCCCGCAGTTCAGCAATACGATCGAAATTTTCAGGCCGTTTTAAACGTGGAGAATCAATGACGAATCCCTTAGTAGCAAACTGAACTAAGATACCGGTTGCCCACCGCCTAAATACTGTTGCCTGAGCCGATGATACACGGTAACCAACTGATATTACCATATCAAGATTATAATGCTTCACGAATCTGGTTTGTGTTTTCCCTGATATAGCACCGTGTAAAGTGGTATGTGCAAAATTTGCACTGACCACATTTTCATCAAGTTCATTTTCTGCTAAAATATTCGCTATATGTTTGGTTATAACTGATCTATCGACACCAAACAGTTCAGCAATCTGAGCTTGCGTCATCCAGAGTGCGTCTCCCTCATAACGAATATCAAGGCATAATCCTTTATCAGTACCATAGATTAAAAACCGACTCCCATTTTTTTCATCTTCAACAAGATGAACCGGTTCCATATTCTTGTCTATCATTCTGCACCTGATTCACTATTTATGAGATAAGAACATTATAGAAACATTTTTCATTAGATGGCAAATTTGTCATTTAGTAGCTAAAGCTCTAATACACGCAATAGAAGCGATAGTATGTTAACGTAGCGGAGAAAATCAACCAGCTCAGCTTTGAACCATTTGATTCTATGCTTACCAACACCATGAATAAAAGCGTCCAAAACGCTTTATAAAGACATAATTTTATAATGATTTACTGGAGCGGGCGATGGGATTCGAACCCACGACCCCAACCTTGGCAAGGTTGTGCTCTACCCCTGAGCTACACCCGCTCACAAACTGAAAGCTGTCTGTTTCAGTGGTGCCTATATGACCTAACACGAAGACGATTGCAACATAAAAAATAACTTTCTTACAATATTCTTTTTCGTTCACGAAAAAACCGCGGAAATATTGATTTCCAACCCCTGCTCCAATAAAGATTTATAAGATTTTTCTGGGGAGAATTAACTATGCGTCGTTTGTTTTTGGCTGCTGTTGCAGTTTTTGCATTCAACTCACTTTCGTTTGCAGCAGACAAAGTGAAAGTGGAAATCACACAAATTGTTGCCCATCCGGCACTTGATTCGGTGCGGAAGGGTGTTGAAGATGTTCTTGCTCAACAAGGATATAAAAATGGTGAGAACATGATTCTCACTTTTCAATCGGCGCAAGGCAATATTACCACAGCAACCCAAATTGCCCGTCAGTTTGTAGGTGACAAACCAGATGTCATTGTTGCTATAGCGACACCATCGGCTCAAACAATGCTTGCAGCGACCAAGCAGATTCCTATTGTTTTTTCTGCTGTATCTGATCCGGTAGAGGCAAAGCTTGTCCCTACAATGGAAAAACCAGGTGGTAATGTAACTGGTGTTTCTGACCGCTCACCTGTTGAAGACCATATAAAGCTTCTAAAAGAAATCAAACCTGATTTGAAAAAGTTGGGTTACCTTTATAATTCAGCCGAAGCAAATTCCGTCTCGACACTCAATGTTTTACGGAAACTGGCAGAAAAAGATGGTATCGAAGTTATACCATCAGCAGCACCAAAGTCTTCTGATGTTCAAGCTGCTACACGCGCTTTGGTTGGCAAAGTTGATATTATCTATGTACCAACGGATAATACAATCATATCAGTTCTCGAAGGTGCTACAAAAGTTGCAGCAGAAACAAAAACACCTATCTTTACGGCTGATCCCAGCTCAATTGGACGGGGTGCCTTTGCAGCACAAGGAATTGATTATTATGATGCAGGCATTGAAACCGGTAAATTGGTCGTACGGATTCTTAAAGGTGAAAAAGCCGGTGATATAAGTGTTGTGACACCGCCAGCAAGAAACATAAAAATTGACCTAAAGGCTGCTGAAAAAATGGGAATAACAATTCCTCAAACAGTTTTGGATCGTGCAAACAAAACATCAGATAAGTAGGGATGAAAAAGTGAAAATCATTGTCAACCACAGCGTTACAAACAGGACACTTGCCGGATGAGTATGTTTGCTTTTACCGGTGCAGTTGAGCTTGGGCTGGTTTATGCCTTTGTTGCTATCGGTGTTTATTTATCATTCAGAATCCTTGATTTTCCGGATTTGACCGTTGATGGCTCATTTCTTCTAGGCTCCACCGTTTGTGGTGTAATGATACTTTGTGGCGTAAATCCTTGGTTGGCAATGTTATCAGCCCTATGTGCTGGTATGCTTGCTGGACTGGTTACAGCACTCTTAAATCTAAAATTTGGTATCCTTAATCTTCTTGCATCTATTTTGACAATGTCTGCCCTTTACACAGTCAATCTGCGCATTATGGGCATCATGGGTGTTTCAAATGTCAATTTAGGGGTTGCAGATACAGCGCTTACGCCATTTTACGGTATATTTGATTTACCTGATATGGCAGTACGCCCCATATTCATTGGTGTCATTGTTCTCATTGTTGCATTCCTTATCTGGCGTTTTCTTGAAAGCCAAACAGGTCTTGCTATGCGGGCAACGGGTATCAATCCTCGCATGGCCAAAGCGCAAGGCATAAAAACAGATCGCCTAATTTATTTTGGTATGGGCCTATCCAATGGGTTAGTTGCTCTTGGCGGTTCACTTTATATTCAAACCGCTATTGCAACTGATATTACCGGTGGCGCAGGTACGATCGTCTTTGGGCTAGCGGCTGTCATCATCGGTGAAACACTATTCCGTACGAGAAATCTGTTCTTCATTATTCTAAGCTGCGTCATTGGGTCGGTACTATACCGCGTTGCAGTACAATTTGCTTTTGAAGGTAGCAGTTTAGGTATTGATACATCAACCGACTTACAGTTTATCACTGCATTGCTGGTCGTGTTGACCCTTGTTGTACCACGTTATTTTGGGGCGAAAAAACATGATTGAGCTTGACCATATCGGGGTAACTTTCAAACAAGGCACACCATTAGAAAAACAGGCATTGATAGACCTTAACCTGAAAATCGAGCGAGGCAGCTTTGTTACCGTAATAGGTTCAAATGGTGCAGGAAAATCGACAATGCTTGGTGTTCTTGCTGGTGATATTTTACCAAATGAAGGAAAAGTCATTATCAATGGTGTTGATGTTTCGCGTAAATCAACCGCTGATCGGGCGAAAATGATTGCTCGCGTGTTTCAAGATCCTCTTGCAGGGAGTTGCGGCTCTCTTACCATAGAAGAAAATTTGGCATTGGCTGCTTGTCGTGGAAAAAGACGGGGCTTAACATCTGCACTTACACGCGAGAATCGGGAAATATTTCGACACCGTATTGCCGAATTGGGTCTAGGATTAGAAAACCGTATTCATAATCGCATGGATAGTTTATCCGGAGGACAACGTCAGGCTGTATCTCTGGTTATGGCAACATTGTCAGATGCTGATGTTTTGCTTTTGGATGAACACACGGCAGCCCTCGACCCTGGTATGGCCGACTTTGTGATGAAGCTCACGGAAAAGGTTATCAGAAAAAATAAGTTAACAACACTCATGGTGACGCATTCCATGCGGCAGGCATTGGATTATGGAGAACGCACTTTCATGTTGCATGGCGGCAAAATCGTGCTTGATGTGCATGCAGAAAAGCGCAGAGGCCTTGATGTAGGTGATCTTATCGATATGTTTCAGAAAGTTAGAGGCGAAGCACTCGACGATGACAAATTGCTGATGGACTAATATATTGGCGCAAAAAAAAGCACATGAAGTTGATGGATTTTTAGGACGACTGCAAAAGCAGTACCCTATCATTCTTATTTATGGTCCCGATAAAGGTCTTGTATCTGAAAGGACAGCTGCATTTGCGAAATTAACGGGCGTTAAATTGGACGACCCATTTTCCAATATACGTCTTGAAGCCAGTGAACTTGACCGCGACCCTACTCGTTTGGCTGATGAAGCGCACACAATCTCACTTTTTGGTGGGGAACGCCTCATATGGATACGGAATGTTGGAAACCAGAAAAATTTGGTCGATGTCATTAGGCAGTTGGTCAAAGCACCACCTGAGCAGGCTTACCTGTTGATTGAAGCCGGAGATCTCAAAAAAGGTTCAGGTCTGCGCACAGCCATTGAGACAGCACCCACAGCCATGGCATTGCCATGTTTTGCCGATGATGCACGCGCGTTGGAGGGGCTGATCGATCAGGTTTTAGGCGATTATAAACTCACAATTTCGCTTGATGCCCGTAAATGGCTTAGGGATAGTCTGGGCGGCGATAGGCTAATATCACGTAGCGAATTGGAAAAATTATGTCTTTATGCACTTCATAAAGGTGAAATTAGCATTGAAGACGTCAAGGAAGTTGTCAGTGATGTTAGTGCGTTAAACTATGACGAAATTATCGATGCTATTTTGATGGGAGATATGGTTGGTTTCAATAACCGTTTTGACCGTCAAGTTGCCACAGGTAGTGCGTTATTCTTGATTCTAAGCGCTGCCCAACGGCAATTCCAACAATTACAACTTTTAAGAAATCTCGTTGAGAATGAAAATAAAACAGCATCTTCTGCTGTCGCCTCAGCTCGACCACCCATTTTTTTCCGCCGTCAAAAAATAATGGAACAAGCTGTTAGCAATTGGTCATCTTCACAGATTTCCCAAGCTATGGAAAGATTGCAGAGAGCAGTTCTGGAAAGTCGCCAAAATGCTTCATTATCAGAAGTAATTATTAGGCAAGCATTGCTGGCACTTGCTGTTATAGCAAAGCGCCAGCGTGGTTAAAATTAGGTCCGCTTAACGTGCTCAAGATATAATTCACGCAAGCGCAATGTTATTTTTCCCGGCTTACCATCACCAATTGCCCGTCCATCAAGACTGATAACAGGTGCGGCGAAATTAGTAGTCGATGTAATGAATGCTTCACTTGCAGCGTAAGTTTCTTCCAAGGAAAATAACCGCTCTTCAACAGCTATGCCATGTTTCCGTGCTATGTCGAGTATTGTAGCACGGGTTATGCCTGGCAAAATTGCATGGTCAAGCTGACGTGTAATGAGAGTGCCATTTTTGTCCACGATAAAGAAATTTGAAGACGTTGCTTCTGTAAGATAGCCATCTTCAACATATACAGCATCATTAACCCCATCATCATGAGCGCGTGTTTTTGTCAGTGATGAATATAGAAGTTGCGTTGTTTTGATATCACGACGACACCAGCGCCCTTCTTTTACAGAAATCATTTTCAGCTGCGGAATAGTGTGCAGGTTTTTAACAATACCTGTCTGGGTAAACATAAAAAGTATAGGTTTATAATCTTTGTTATCATAAACAAAATTACGATCACCGCTGCCACGTGAAACTTGGAGATAAACCGTTCCATCCTTGAGGTCATTGCGCTTAATAAGTTCGCGGTGAAGCGTTAAAAACTCATCTCTATCGACATTAAAATCGATATTGATCGCATGAAGGGAGTTTTTTAATCGTTGGATATGTCCATCAAAATCTAGAAATTTTTCGTCAAAAAAAGATGTCACTTCATAGATTGAATCGGCAAACATGACCGACCGATCAAAAATTGAAATCTTAGCAGCTGTTTCGTCCAGCCATTCGCCGTTGACATAAACGGTGCGTGCCATTGTTTTTTACCTCTTGTCTATTATCCGTCTTATTTTAATTTCTCGCATCAGCGACAAAAAATAACCTAATAAGTTCTCTGTAAATTACGGCAGTTTTTAAAACACAGCAATAGTTCACATAAAGCCTTTATAACTTTGTTTTGTAACACCAGTTATCGATTATGGATTAACGCTCCTTAACCGCTATTTTCTTTTGAAAAATGGAAAAATACGTCAATAATCCGCTGTTACCTTGATATGAAAACAATCATGAAATTGCTAAAAAATTTAACACAAGCCGTGCAATTCAACTGTCACCTTGGCGATGGATCAGAAAATTTTATGTCATTAATTCTTGCTTTCTACCCGATCGTTATATAGTTAAACTACATAATATAAAGGAAATGAAATATGGCCGTCACTGCAACAATTGCTTTAAGCCAGGAACATATCGGTTCTGTTGGTCGTGAACGGATAAAATTGCTTGAAGCCGTTGGCCGAGAGGGATCAATATCGGCAGCTGCACGTGCAGTTGGATTAAGCTATAAAGCAGCATGGGATGCACTTGATGCAATGCAAAACCTTGTTACAAAACCCTTGCTGGAGAAAAAAGCTGGAGGACGGAGCGGCGGTGGTGCTGTCCTAACGCCTCAGGCGCTGAAGCTTATTGAGACCTTCCATCAACTGGAAGCCGGACTCGCAACTATGATAGAAAATGCCACTGACGATCTTTCCGATATCGGATTAAGTTCAACCGGACTTCTTCATGGGTTTATGATGAAAACCTCGGCTCGCAATGTACTTTCGGGTCATGTCCAAGCTATTACGATCGAATCGCCAGCAGCTTTTGTAGATATCCGCATTTCCGATAATGTCTCAATTCAGGCTGAAATTACGGCAAAAAGTGTTGAGCGATTGGGACTTGTTAAACAACGACAGGTTGCGGCATTGATCAAAGCGACCTTTGTTAAAGTTACCCCTAAAACCGATAAAAAATCACCTGACAAAATAAATCATATCGAAGGCGTTTTACGCACGATCAACACGGGTGAAGCAAGCGTTGAACTTGTGGTTGAAATTGATGCCGGCAAAACACTGGTAGCGACAGCTCGTCCGAATGACCCCGTTGTAAAACAACTTAAAGCCGATATGCCAGTTATTGCATCATTTGATGCTGAAAACATAATTATTGCCACCAGCTAGGGAGAGTCGCAATGAAAACGAAACTTGCACTTTTAACCGGTATTTTACTTGCCAGCGTTGCTTGGGCACAAGCTGGAGAAACTGTTGTTGCAGTTGCTGCCAACTTTACCGAACCTGTTAAAGAAATTGCTGAACAATTCAAAGCCAAGACAGGTCATACAGCAACACTTTCTTTTGGTGCTACTGGAAACTTTTATAATCAGATCAAAAATGGCGCCCCTTTTGAAGTATTCCTAGCGGCTGATACAGCTCGTCCTACCAAAGCCGTTGAAGAGGGATATGCAGTAAAAGGAACCGAATTTACCTATGCTATTGGCACACTTGTGTTGTGGAGTACAAAAGAAGGTCTTGTTAAAGGACCGGAAACATTAACAGATACAACTATTAGCCATATTTCTTATTGCAACCCTGATGCTGCCCCTTATGGCAAGGCATCTGTTGAAACGCTGGACGCATTAAAAGTTCATGACAAGGTAAAAGATAAACTTGTTGAAGGGCAGAACATTTCACAAGCCTATCAATTCGTTAAAACTGGCAATGCAGAAATTGGATTTGTTGCTCTGTCACAGATTATTAATGAAAAAGGTGGCTCGAAATGGATCGTACCACAAGATTATTATAACCCGATCCGTCAAGATGCCGTGCTTTTGAAGACCGGTGAAAATAATGAAGCAGCAAAAGCCTTTATGGATTTTCTAAAGGGTCCTGAAGCAGCTACAATCATTAAAAAGTACGGTTATGCATTGCCCGAGGTAAAGCAATAAGCATGACACTTCTTTCTGCCCAGACATGGACAGCAATTACGCTAACAGCACAATTGGCATCCGTTACGACATGTTTTCTCATGCTTATCGGCACGCCAATTGCGCTTTGGCTGGCACGCTCACAATCTTACTTTAAAGAAATTGTAGCCTCCTTCATATCCATTCCTCTTGTTTTGCCCCCGACAGTTTTAGGGTTTTACCTACTTGTTTTATTAGGCCCCAATGGTCCGGGAGGTTTTATTGGCCCTTGGTTTGGCGTCGATAAGTTTGCTTTTACATTTGAAGGACTGGTGATTGGCTCGGTCATTTATTCACTTCCCTTTGTTGTGCAACCAATCCGCAATTCTTTTGAAGCAATGGGAAAACGTCCCCTGGAAGTCGCAGCAACGTTACGCGCTTCACCATGGAAATCATTTTGGAAAGTTGCTTTACCTATTGCTAGCCCCGGCTTTATGACAGCAGCCGTTTTAGGATTTGCCCATACAGTGGGTGAATTTGGTGTTGTGCAAATGATAGGTGGGAATTTGCCGGGCAAAACGGCCGTTATTTCCACAACGATTATGGGATATGTTGAAGCTGGTCAAATGCATGAAGCCAATATTTTATCATTGATAATGGTCGTATTTTCTTTTCTAATTATTCTTATGGTTGCGCTATTACAAAAATATATGCGAGCAAGAGCGCTATGAGCGGAAGCATTGATATTGCACTTAACGGTATGCTCGGCAATTTCTCGATTAATTGCTCCTTTACCGCACCATCACATGGTGTCACTGCTCTTTATGGTCCATCAGGTTGTGGTAAAACCAGCATATTGCGCGCCATCGCTGGTTTAAATCATTTGAATGGAAAAGTTTCCATCGGAACAGATGTTTGGCAAGATGAAAATCAATTTGTCCCTGTCCATAAACG
The DNA here is from genome assembly GCA_946478235.1 of uncultured Bartonella sp. Taxonomy (GTDB): domain Bacteria; phylum Pseudomonadota; class Alphaproteobacteria; order Rhizobiales; family Rhizobiaceae; genus Bartonella. The sequence goes on along the minus strand of CAMLBF010000004.1, from coordinate 31,665 downwards.
CCCATTAGGATATGTGTTTCAGGAAGCAAGTCTTTTTCCTCATTTGTCGGTACGCAAAAACCTGATATTCGGCATGCCGAAAAACATAAAGAATCTTTCACCATCCTTTGAAGAGGTTATTGAATTTCTCAATATTTCTCATCTTATCGATCGTGCACCGCAAAATTTATCTGGCGGAGAACGCCAACGCGTCGCAATCGGTCGGGCATTATTATCAAAGCCCCACATACTCATGATGGACGAACCGCTTTCTGCACTCGACAAGCGTTCTCGTAATGAAATTTTGCCATTTTTGATCAGATTACGCGATCGGTTAAGTTTGCCGATTATATATATAACCCATGACATTTATGAAGTTGAAAGGCTAGCGGATTACCTTGTATTAATGGATAAGGGACGGGTTATTGCTGCTGGTCCATTGGATGAAATTCAAGCTAACCCTGATCTCCCACTTGCTAATACACGCGAAGCCGCCGTTAGCCTGGATGGCGTTGTACATTCTTATGATAAAGAAGCTGGGCTACTTCATATAAATGTTGCTGGTGGAATATTTGTTGCGCCTTCCGATGAAAAAGCAGTTGGTCAAAAAATGCGCATTCGCATTGCTGCCAATGATGTAAGTTTGGCAACTGAAAAACCCTTAATGAGCTCAATTCTCAACGTTATGCCCGCGCGGATAGTAACCGCACGCACAAAAGGCACACATGAAGTTCTAGCAAAATTGGAACTTGGATTTGAGGGAAAAGGTGTACATTTTCTCTCTCGTTTGACACAATATTCATGGCAGCAGCTTGGACTGCAGGACGGTATGAAAGTTTATGCTCAAATTAAAGGTGTCGCGATGATTGAACAAAAGAATGCTATCACATCATCAGATATTTCTGAGCCAATTTAACAGTTCCTTTTGCAAAATTTTTTCCCAGCTTTTGAGCGGTCGGCACATTCGCATGACTAGCCAACCACGCGGTAAGCTGCATACGACGCATCATAATAAAATGTGATATTGTTTCCCGCATAAAAAGCGTTACCGGCATAACTTCCTGATAACCTTGAAACCATGCTTCAATAAGTTCCGGCACAGACGGGTCATCTTCAATGAAACTCAGTGAATTGGCTAAATCGAGTCCGCGCCAAGAAAAGCCACAATCATCAAAATCTATCGCTGTGAGATGATTCTCGTTAACGAGAAGATTAGCCAAACGCAAATCACCATGGATAAGGCCATAATTGATATCATCATGTGGAAAATGCGCAGTGACTGACTTTAATGCGGCGTCACAGATCTCCAACACTTTACGGTCGTCATCCGATAAACCATAAGCACAACGCCAGTCTCCCCAATATGCATTGGGCCCCACCATTGTTTCATAAGTCCAATGCTTTCTCACAAAATTGTCTGGCTTATGCCAACTTAACGACTGGCGATGTAATCCTGCTGAAATTTTTCCTAATTCAAAAAACCAATGAACAAGATTGCTATCAATTTTTGGTTCATGTCCATCCATAAATGAAAAACAGGCAAGCCTGAAATTGTTAGAAGAAATAAACAATTCACCAGATAGCGTTGTAAACAGATGTGAAACCGTAACAATAGCTGACTGCTCAATAGCTTGTAACCACAAAAGCTCTGAAGTTATCTCAGCATCGGTATGATAATTTGGGCGATAAATTCTTACGACTCTTCGCTTTTCATGATCTTGAACCAGAAATGTTGCATTTTCTGAAATTGTCAGAAGCTCGATATGAGCTGTTTCGGATAATCCCCATTGAGGAAGATTATGCCGAACAACACGAGCAAGATTGTCAGACGTTTCAGTGATCATCTATGTAATAAAAACACCGCCTGTTGCCCAAAAAGGTTCCATGCGCCCCAAGGTAGGTTCCAGCTAACACGTTGCCCTTGCCTATTAAGAACGACAGCCTCTTCAATTTCAGCACCAACTTCTTTTACCAAAGTTACAAAGTCATCTATCGTACAGAAGTGGATATTGGGAGTATCATACCAGCTATATGGCAACTCTTTGGTTACGGGCATACGTCCTAAAAATAAAAGATGTGCGCGTGCACGCCAATATCCAAAGTTCGGTATGGAAATAATGGCTCTTTCACCTATTCTTAAAAGCTGTTCCAACACGATTTTAGGATTGCGCGTTGCTTGCAGTGTTTGTGATAGGATAACATAATCAAAACCTGAATCAGGGTAATAGATAAGATCACTATCTGCATCCCCTTGAATAACAGACAACCCTTTACCCAAACATTGGTCGACGCCTTGTTGTGACAATTCCACGCCGCGACCATCAACTGAACGCCGCGATTGCAATAGGCAAAGCAAACTTCCATCGCCACAGCCAACGTCGAGCACACGGCTGCCTGATCTGATGAAACTCGCTATAACATCAAAATCTGTTCTGGATTTCAGTGTTGATTTTAGATCATCTTGTTGGCTCATATTACAAGCCCCCTTTGTTCAGCGGCGGCAGTCAAAAAACTATGAATTGCTGAAAACATCACCGGTTCATCAAGCAAAAAGGCATCATGCCCTTTATCTGTTTTTATTTCGACAAAAGACACACGCGCACCAACCGCATTGAGTGCATGAACAAATGTGCGGCATTGCGCGGTTGTAAATAGCCAATCACTAGAAAAAGAGGCAACGAAAAACCGTCCCCGAGAACCTGTAAACGCATTGGATAATCTGCCACCATGTTCTGCCTCTAGGTCAAAATAATCCATTGCACGTGTCAGATAGAGATAGCTATTTGCGTCAAACCGCTCAACAAATGTCATACCCTGATGGCGAAGGTAACTTTCAATCTGGAAGTCAGCATCAAATCCAAATGTTATCTGGTCACGATTTTGTAAATTCCGACCAAATTTTCGATGCAAAGCTGCTTCGGACAGATAGGTAACATGGGCTGTCATTCTTGCAACTGCCAAACCTTTCGTAGGGCGCTTGCCAACTTCCAGATAACGCCCCCCCATCCAGTTTGGATCAGCCATTACAGCTTGTCGTCCAATCTCGTCAAAAGCGATATTCTGTGCCGAATGGCGCGCCCCTGTTGCTAGAATAACGGACGAAAAAACCTTACTTTTATATGCCGATGCCCATTGTAGAGCTTGCATACCCCCCATCGATCCACCGACAACACAAAAAAGTGTTTCTATTCCCAATCGTTCAACAAGCATTGCCTGTGCACGAACAATGTCCCCAATCGTTATTACTGGAAAATCAAGTGCATATGGCTTTCCCGTTGCCGGATTAAGCGAAGCAGGCCCCGTTGACCCTAGACATCCCCCTAAAACATTCGAACAAATAACATAATATTTTTCTGTATCGATAATCTTGCCGGGCCCTACCAATGTATCCCACCAACCAGGCTTTCCGGTTACGGGGTGAGTATTGGCCACATGCTGGTCGCCAGTTAAAGCATGGCAAATCAATATTGCATTGCTTTTATCATCATTGAGCGTACCGTAATCTTGGTAAGCTATCTGAAACGGACTTAATATAACCCCGCTATCAAGCTTTAACGGCTGATCATTATCAAAAAAAGCAATTTTGCTATCGGGCGAATCTGCCTGTGATTTTTGCGGATTGTCGTATGTATTATTAGATTGGCTATGGGTCATTTCGGTTGCACCGTCTTGAAAGAATAAAGAATAGCTAGTCGTCTATTCTAACAAAAGTCAAGAATTTCTCTCGACTTGTTTTGCAAGCAAGGGTATTTCCTAAACAAATAGAATAACAGACCGGATCAATACCGATGACAAAAAATAATACTGCAAGTCGCCCACAACCTAGAAAAGGTATTTTGGACATCGCCGCTTATGTACCAGGATCAAGCAAGGTTGCTAGCGGAAAAAAAATATTCAAATTATCTTCCAATGAATCTCCACTTGGCCCCTGCCCCGCAGCCATTGATGCCTATCGTCAGACTGCAGCACATCTGGAGCTTTATCCAGATGGTTCCGCAGCACCATTATTAGAAGCTATTTCTGAAGTAACCGGCCTTTCCAAAAGTAATTTAATGGCCGGCAATGGGTCTGATGATTTATTAGGATTATTGTCAAATACCTATCTAAGTGCCGGTGATGAAGGTATCATGACCGAACACGGTTTCAGTGTTTACGAAATACAGATCCGTGGTACGGGTGCTACTCCGGTAATCGTTAAAGAAAATAATTGTCGGATAGATATTCAGGCAATCCTATCAAGTGTAACCGACAAAACAAAAATTGTCTTTATTGCCAATCCTGGCAATCCAACCGGTACTTATCTTTCTGCCGCTGAAATTAAGGAACTTCATGCTGGACTTCCGAAAAATGTTTTGCTTGTTCTTGATGGTGCTTATGCCGAATTTGTAACAGAAAATGATTATGAAGCAGGCATAGAGCTGGTTTCAGCCAATGAAAATGTTGTCATGACACGCACTTTTTCAAAAATATATGGATTGGCTGGTTTGCGAATCGGGTGGATGTATGCTCCCGTTCATGTCATTGATGCTGTAAACCGCATTCGTGGTGCTTTTAACGTAAGCGTACCAGCGCAAGTTGCTGGTGCTGTAGCATTCAGAGACAAGGAATATGTAGCCTATGCTATCGCGTTTAATACAAAATGGCGCAATTGGCTTGCAGAAGAAATTGCTGGACTAGGTCTCAAGGTCACACCTTCGGTCACCAATTTTCTATTGGTTCATTTTCCAGATAACGATGCTCAATCAGCGGCACGTGCAGATGATTACTTGAAAATGCAAGGTTATATCGTGCGCCGCGTTACAGGATACGGATTTCCAAATGCATTGCGTATTTCCGTTGGTCCAGAAGAAGCTAATCGCGGCCTTGTCGCTGCATTAAAAGATTTTTTGAAGTAAAAAAATGGCAGACGTTAAATTTAATAAAATAGCACTTATCGGTATCGGCTTAATTGGCTCTTCGCTTGCACGTGTTATCAGGCAAAAAAAATTGGCCGACCATATCGCCATTGCAACGCGAACCGGTACAACACTGGAACGCGCGCGTGAACTTGATTTGGGTGACAGTTATACAACAGATAATAGCAAAGCTGTTGAAAATGCCGATTTGGTCATTGTTTCGGTTCCGGTAGGTTCATCGGGTTATGTTGCCAAAGAAATCTCGCAGCATTTGAAACCGGGTGCGCTTGTTACTGATGTTGGTTCAACCAAAGCTTCGGTTATTCGCCAGATGAAGCCAGAGTTGCCCAGTACGGTTCATTTTATCCCTGGGCACCCAATCGCAGGAACAGAGTGTTCAGGACCAGATGCGGGTTTTGCCGATCTTTTTATCAATCGTTGGTGTATTCTGACGCCTCTCCCCAACACAAATGATGAAGCATTGGAAAAGTTGACGCAGTTTTGGCAGGCTTGTGGTGCTAAAGTGGATCAAATGGATCCAGAGCATCATGATCTTGTCTTGGCGATCACCTCTCACCTTCCCCATCTTATTGCTTATAATATTGTTGGTACCGCCAGTGACTTAGAAAAAGTCACAAATTCAGAAGTGATTGCTTATTCTGCTTCTGGCTTTCGCGACTTTACGCGCCTTGCCTCTTCTGACCCAACAATGTGGCGTGATATATGCTTAAACAATAAGGATGCGATCATTGAAATGTTGGGGCGGTTCAGTGAAGACCTTGCATCATTGCAACGTGCAATTCGTTGGGGTGATGGTGAAGCATTGTTCAATTTGTTTACACGCACACGCGCTGTAAGACGAGGCATTATTGAGGCTGGACAAGAAGTTGACGTTCCAAATTTTGGACGACAAGTTACAAGTAAACATGTAAACAACGTGAAAAAATAAGATATTTCATGAAGCGCATCATTTTATAAAAATGGTGCGCTTTCTGCTATTTTTAACAAAAACTGTTTTTAAAATAACGTCTCCGAATTCCCTAATCAGCTTCTTACAGTTTCTTATGCTTTCGGATCTTGTGCGACAGTATCGACTGGTTCTTCCAAATTTGTCGCTGTTACTAAGTTATCATTGAGTTCACGATAACGCAGCTCGCTTGGCACTTCAGGCGAATTTGAAGATTGATCGCGTTGCATGGCAGCACGTGAAAGTAGCATCAATGTTACCGGTGTCGTCACAATAAGAAAAATAGCTAATAAAAGCTCGTGTGAAACCAGTCTGTGTTCAACCATCGTTGAATAAATGATAGATGCAATGATAATTCCACCAACGCCCCAGCTTGTTCCTAAAGTTGGCATATGCAAACGGTCATAAAAGGTTTTTCCGCGTGTAAGACCAATGGCACCAATCAAGGTCAGGCCTGATCCCCACAGTAAAAATGCTGTAATGGTGATAGCGAGCCAAAGAGGAAGTTCATCTGTCATTCTATCACCTCACCACGCATAAGAAATTTTGCAAGCGCTGCACTCGACACAAAGCCTAAAAGCCCAATAACCAAAGCCGCATCAAAATAAATTGTGGTACCCGATCGCATACCAAAAGTCACAAACAGCATCATTGTTGTGGCATAAAGAGTGTCCAGTCCAACAACACGATCTTGTGCGCGGGGACCCTTCAACAGCCTCAACACAGCCAAGATCATCGCTAGCCCCAGCAATAATTGCGACAAGTTAATACCCCAGTAGAGAATGACTATACTCATTGGAATATCTCCATAAGTAGCGTTTCATAACGGCGTTTAATAAACTTCTCCCAATCTTGACCATCAGAAAGGTCAAGAACATGAATCAGAAGATCATTATTTTTGCTGTTATAGGAAATCCATGCTGTGCCAGGAGATGCTGTCATAATACAGGATAAGACAGCAAGACCTGTTCTATTTTTCAGCGTCAACGGAATGGTAACAAAACCAGAATTATGCCGCTTTATACCACCAAATAGAATATGCCGCGCAACAGTTATATTTGATGTCGTAACATCTATAAGAACACAAAAGAATAGTCGGACAATTGCTGACCAACTATGAATATGCACTTTTTCCGGTTGTAATAAGCGCATAAGAAAGCCGCCGAACAATCCGACAATCACACCTATCAAGCCTTGGCCTAGAGAAAACCCATTCAGAACCATCCACATGATAAGGATAGAAAGCGTTAAAAGTGGATAAGGCAACAAATACTTCATTGAATATTCGCTCCACTCTTTACAACAGCATTAGGCAATACGCTTTTGATATAATCTTTTGGATTATGTAATTCGTCGGCCGCAGCTGTCATATAATCGGCAACTGGACCTGCCCCTATTGTCAAAATCAAACAAAGCGCCAATAAGCCGGCCACTGGCGCAAATTCGATAACTTGCACACGAGGAATCTTACCTTCAATCGATGCCCAAAACGTCCGTATACCCGTGCGTGTCATTGCGATAAGTGCTGCAAATCCAGACAAAATGACAAACGCAACAAATACCCAATCGCGAAGTTGTGGCATATATCCATTTGCCTCAAGACCATCTGGATTGAATACACCGGTAATCATCATAAATTTTGCAACAAACCCTGAAAAGGGTGGCATTCCGATGATAAGAATTGCGGTTATGCCAAAGCAAGCGCCCAAAATTGCCAAAGTTGCTGGAATGTATGTTCCCACTTCATCGGCTTCTTCTTCTTCATCGTCACCATAAACTTCCATCGTCACAGCCAAGACATTGGCCGCTGTATCCTGACTACGTTCGACCAACTCGACCAATAGAAAAAATGCTGCAAGCGACAGCGTTGATGAAACCATATAAAAAAGAGCCCCCGCTGTGAGGGAAGAGTTACCTGTGCCGACTGCAGCCATCAATGTGCCGGACGATACAAGCACACTATATGAGGCGAGGCGTCCAAGTGCCTGACTGGCAAGAACACCAATAAAACCAAAAATAAGCGTTGCAAGTCCACCGTAAAACAATACATCATTACCAAAACCAGCAAAAGCTCCGCTTTCTGGTCCAAATACCAGCAGTGTAAGCCTTAAAATAACATAAATCCCAACTTTACTTAAAATGGCAAAAGATGCCCCAACAGGTGCTGCCACAGCGCTGTAAGTTGGTGTAAGCCAGAAATTAAGTGGCCACATACCTGCTTTGACAACAAAAGCCAATCCTAATATTGCTGCTCCCGTTTCAAAGATAATGCGATCTTCCACCGGTAATATTGCAAGTTTCATTGCAAGATCCGCCATATTCAATGTGCCGGCAACACCGTAAATAAGCGCAGCCCCAATAAGAAAAAACGATGATGCCAACAGATTAATGACAACATAATGCATGCCAGATCGCACACGCGCCTGACCTGACCCGTGCAATGCCAAAGCATAGGAAGCTGTTAGCATAACCTCAAAAAATACAAAAAGATTGAACAAATCACCGGTTAAAAAAGCACCATTAACACCCGCTATCATGAACTGCATAAGGGAATGGAAATGCGGACCAACCTTATACCAATGGGCAAGTGAAAACACTAATGATGCAACACCCAGAATGCTGGAAAGCAGAACCATCAAGGCACTTAGCCGATCAAGAACCAAAGTAATACCAAAAGGTGCAACCCAATTACCCAGCGCATAAACTTCTGCTTGCGGAGATATTTCAATTGCCCGTGCAACCAATAGCATTGCTGTTAAGACCAACAAGCCAATAGAAATGATGCTGATAGATGATTTTAACCGGCGATGCCTTTCATCATAAAACAATAATAAGGCACCCGTTGCGATAGGCAGTAAAATAGGGAAAATAATGAGGTGATGAAGAAAATTAGCCACTATTTTTTCTCCCGCCCATCGACATGGTCAGACCCAGTAAGCCCACGCGATACCAACAAAATAACAAGAAAAAGCGCAGCCGTTGCAAATCCAATCACAATAGCAGTAAGCACAAGCGCTAGAGGAAGCGGATCGACATAATTTGCCGGATTGATAATCTTTGTTGGATCAACAATAGGTGCAGAGTTTGAACGTGGGCGCCCCATTGAAAATATGAATAGATTAACCGCATAGGAAATCAGTGACAGGCCGATAATAAGCTGAAATGTTCTTGGACGCAAAATAAGCCATATTCCTGCTCCGGCAAGAACACCTATGGCAAGAGAAAGAACGATTTCCATATTATTCTCCCTCTTTCCGAATTACTTTTTTCCCAACGCGATAATGGCGAATGGACTGGTGCGCTATGGCTATCAACATCAACACCGTTGCTCCAACCACAAGAGAAAAAACGCCTAAATCAAAAAACATAGCCGTTGCCGTAGGCATTTTTCCAATAAGTGGAATTTCGGTATATTGGAAATATGACGTTAAAAACGGATAACCAAAAAACCAAGAGCCAATACCAGTTGCCATTGCGGCCAGAATGCCAAATCCCATCCAGCGTAATGGCAAAACAGTTAAATGGCTTTCTACCCAACGCGTACCGGAAGCGACATACTGCAAAATAAACCCTATTGCCATTGTAACACCGCCGGCAAAGCCACCGCCGGGCAGATCATGTCCACGCATGAAAAGATAAACGGCAAAAGCCATAATAACCGGAAATAGCCAATGCATGATAATACGTGGCACCGCGAGATAATCAGAAACCGTATCACCAATCTCGCGATCAGGTTGCGCCTCGTCGAATTCCTTTTGTATCTGCTGTTGCGTTGGTGCAGCAATACTTTCAACCGCCGGACGGAAACGGCGCAATAGTGCAAAGACAGTTAGTGCAACAATAGCAAGAACAGTAATTTCTCCCATTGTGTCAAAACCACGGAAATCAACCAACAAAACGTTGACAACATTTCGCCCACCCGCATCTGAATATGCATGGGTCAGAAAATAGTCGGATATTGTTGCTCCCTGCGGACGGGTCATAACAGCATAGGATAACCATGCCAGACTCCCCCCGCCAATAATTGCAATAAGCAGATCACGACTACGGCGCAACCATACCCAACCATTTGTTCCTATAAGATCAGGGCTTTCATACCGCTTGGGCAACCAGCGCAAACCAAGCAATAACAATACCGTTGTTACAACTTCGACAACAAGTTGTGTCACGGCAAGATCTGGTGCAGATAACCACAAAAATGTTGCACAAGTCATAAGACCTGTCGCGCCTAACAATACAAGAGAAGCCAATCTATGGAATTTTGCTTGCCAGGCAACTGCTATGGCGCATGTCCCGCCAATCAGCCAAATAATGAGAAATGGTAGATCAAGAGGAAATAATGGCAAAGATCCTGCCGAGATCAGACCATACTTATAAATAACCAGACCGATGATAACTATAGGTGCCAATACAATCCACCGCACTTGCACTTGCAAACGCCGGGTTGAAAGAAATGACTCGGCAAAACGCGCCCATTTCCAAGAAATTGTCACAAGAACACGTTCGAAAATACGTTGGCCTTTCAAATGCCGGAAGAATGGAGGACCACCTTCACATGATTTGAGATATTTTCTTGCAAAAACATACAGCACGAAGCCACCAAACAGCGCAATCATGCTCATAATCAGCGGTAAATTGAAACCGTGCCATAAAGCGAGACTATATCGTGGTGTTTCAGCACCTAAAACGGCAGTAACTGCATTTTTAAGAATGCGGCCTATTGCGAAATGTGGAAATATCCCGATCAAAAGGCATAAAAATACCAATAGTTCTATTGGAAAGCGCATAAAATGCGGTGGTTCGTGCGGGGTCTTGGGCAAATCTTGTGGTTTGCCGCCAAAAAACACTCCATGAATAAACCGGACGGAATATGTAACGCTGAAAAGCCCTGCTATCGTTGCCAGATAAGGTGTTACCCAATCAAGCCACGATTCCATATTTGTTTCTACAGCTTCGGCAAAAAACATTTCTTTTGATAAAAAGCCATTCAATAGTGGAACACCAGCCATTGCGGCACTCGCAACAAGTGCCAATGTACCGGTAAAAGGCATATAACGGAAAAGACCAGACAATTTCCGCATATCGCGCGTGCCACTTTCATGATCAATAATGCCGGCTGCCATAAATAGCGATGCTTTAAAAATAGCATGGTTGACCATGTGAAAAATTGCAGCAACACAAGCAAGAGGACTTGCAAGACTAAGCAATGTGGTAATTAATCCAAGATGGCTAATTGTTGAATAAGCCAACAGACCTTTCAGGTCTTGTTGGAACATTGCAAAATAGGCGCCAAGAACAAGCGTGGTCAGACCAGCTAGGCCCACGATCCAGAACCATTCTTCTGTACCAGCAAAAACCGGCCAAAACCGCACCAATAAAAACACGCCGGCTTTTACCATAGTGGCAGAATGTAAATAGGCAGAAACCGGTGTGGGCGCTGCCATGGCATTAGGCAACCAAAAGTGGAATGGAAATTGTGCGCTTTTGGTCAATGCGCCTAATAATAGGCATAGCAAAGCAGGTAGATAAAGCGGACTTGCTTTAATTATAGTGCCGGATTTTAGAACAATATCTAGGTCGTAGCTACCAACAATATGACCAATAATAAGCATACCGACTAAAAGGCAAAAACCACCAAATCCCGTAATGGTCAAAGCCATACGTGCGCCATCACGCGCACTGGCATTATGGTACCAATAGCCAATGAGCAAAAATGAAAATATGCTTGTTAATTCCCAAAATATAACAAGAAGAACAATATTTCCAGACAGGACTATGCCCATCATAGAGCCCATAAAGGCTAATAAAAACGAAAAGAAGCGGGGTACTGGATCTGCAGGATCCATGTAATAGCGTGCATAAACAACCACAAGCAAACCAATGCCTGTAATGAGAAGCGCAAACAACCACGCAAACCCATCCATACGCAATGTGACATTTAAGCCCCATTGGGGTAGCCAGCTAATATCTATGCGAACTATGTTGCCAGTCGTAATGGCAGGATAAAGCATGATTGTGCATAATAGGCCTAAAAGAGCCACTGCACCTGCAAACCAAGCTTCATTATTTTTGGCTGTTGAGCGAAAAAAACCGATAATAGCACTACCGACAAAGGGAAGTATAACCAGCAATATCAACATTGCTTCCCGTACTGTCATTATTCGCACACCATCCTGTTTTTTTTTTTGAGTCTTAATTCTAGATAGGGCGTTCAGTCTGAATCGCTAACGCCTATTTTCGTATAATGGACGGCTTGTCACAAAGAGTGCAAGCCTTTTTGAAAGCTAAATGTAGAAATTTGGTTATCTGTTAACAAAGCCGCATTTGCTATTCAATAATAGCAGCAAATCTTCTCATGCGACTTATCGTCTCGTGAAGGTCGCTCAGCCTTTATAATAGGGTGAAACACACGCTTTTCGTGCCCCTTCAAAAGGCTGATATGTGTTATCGCTGGCTGAGTAAGTCTTGTATTTGGACGAACAATAATCGACATGGCTTTTTATCTGCCATGGCTTTTCTTCACTATCTTTTTGCTTATGAGGAATTGCCTGCACGCTTTCATTCGCTACACCAGCTTTTGCATTTGGTTGAAATGCAGCTTCAGGATACCACCAACCATCTGTATGTTTACGATAACCATTACGATAATGGCGATAGCCTTTAAAACCGTTCCACTCTCCTCTGCTTTTATTGGTGATAGATGTCGGTGCACCAGTTTGGCTTGCCTCAGCAACTACCTCAACCGAAAGATCCGCTGCAATACCAGATGAGGTAAACATCACCAATGACATAGCTGAAGCAAGAGCAACACCAGACAAAGAAACCTTGATAAGCATGGAGAATCCTTCCCAGAATGAGATAGCTACCAATTATAGCAAACACATAAACTGAAAATGGGTATCTTTTTTGTATGGTTAACCAATAACTTATTTGTACTTTGAGCGTTATCTTTCTATATGGTTAAACACGGATTCGTTATAATCAATACACCCGCTACTCAGGATAACATGATGATAAAAACGCCTTACTATCTTATCGATAAAACTAAGCTTTTGCGCAATATGGAAACCATCGCGCGGTTGCGGGATTTATCAGGTGCAAAGGCGTTATTGGCTTTAAAATGCTTTGCCACATGGGGTGTTTTTGATTTTATGGCCGATTATATGGATGGGACAACATCCTCATCACTATATGAACTACGTTTGGGGCGCGAAAAATTTGGCAAAGAAACACACGCTTATTCTGTAGCATGGAGTGATCATGAAATTGATGAAGCAATCACTTATGCCGATAAAATTATTTTCAATTCAGTTGGACAACTTCAGAGATTCGAACAACAATCGAAAAATATTAAACGTGGGTTACGTCTCAATCCGGGCATAAGTTCTTCAAGTTTCGACCTTGCTGATCCTGCACGTCCCTATAGTCGTTTAGGGGAGAGAGAAAATGAAAAAATTGAAATGGTATTGCCTTTAGTCAATGGTTTCATGATACACAATAATTGCGAAAATGGTGATTTTTCTCTTTTCGACAGCATGTTAAGCAATATCGAAGAAAAGTTCGGTAGTTTCTTTAAACATGTTGATTGGATTAGTTTGGGGGGCGGTATCCACTTTACCGGTAACGGTTATCCCTTAGAAGCTTTTGCAGACAGACTGAAGAGATTTTCTGATCTTTATGGTGTTACAGTTTATCTGGAACCTGGAGAAGCATCTATTACGAACAGCACAACACTGGAAGTAAGTGTATTGGATACCCTGTCTAACGGCAAGGAATTGGCCATTGTGGACAGTTCGATTGAAGCCCACATGCTGGATTTGCTTATTTATCGGGAAAATGCCAAAATTGCGCCCAATACCGGCCCACATGAAATTATGGTTTGCGGAAAGTCTTGTTTGGCAGGTGATGTATTTGGTACATTCCATTTCCCTGAAAAACTAAAAGTTGGCGATCGCTTATCGTTTCAAGATGCCGCTGGATATACAATGGTAAAAAAGAATTGGTTCAATGGCCTTAATATGCCATCTATTGCAATAAAAGAATTGGATGGAACTATTCGCGTTCAGCGAGAATTTGGTTATAAGGACTATCAAGATAGTCTTTCATAAAAGACTGTCCGTTTCGTAACACTTTTTGAAATTATACTGATTAGGAGACAAACCGGGAATGAAAAAGAATATCCTCATTATTGGTGCAGGTGGTGTAGCACAGGTCGTTGCCCATAAATGTGCCCAACATAACGATATTCTCGGTGATCTTCATATTGCTTCGCGAACGTTACAAAAGTGCGAGGCTATCATCGCTTCTGTAAAAGAAAAGAAATCGATGAAGGTGAAAGGTGTCTTTGAAACCCATCACCTTGACGCCATGAATGTAAAAGCAACGGCAGATCTTATTAGAAAAACCGGTTGTCAAATTGTTATCAATGTTGGATCAGCCTTTTTGAATATGTCTGTTTTATCAGCCTGTTTAGAAACCGGCGCAGCCTATATTGATACAGCAATCCATGAAGACCCGTTGAAAATTTGTGAAACACCGCCTTGGTACGGTAATTATGAATGGCCACGTCGGGAAGAATGTGAAGAAGCCGGTGTAACCGCAATTCTCGGTGCAGGTTTTGATCCTGGTGTTGTGAATGCATATGCAGCATTGGCACATCATGATTATTTCGACAAAATGACAGATATCGATATCATTGATATCAATGCTGGAAGTCACGGACGGTGGTTTGCCACAAATTTTGATCCGGAAATTAATTTCCGTGAGTTTACTGGCCAAGTATGGTCTTGGCAAAATAGCAAATGGGTTTCAAACAAGATGTTTGAAATTGGCCAAGAATGGGATTTGCCTATAGTCGGCAAGCAAAAAACCTATATGACTGGTCATGACGAAATCCATTCCTTATCAAAGAATTTGGACGTGCCGAATATCCGGTTTTGGATGGGCTTTGGTGAACGGTATATAACGGTTTTCAATGTTTTGAAAAATCTTGGGCTTTTATCCGAACAGCCAGTGAAAACAGCTGAAGGACAAGAAGTTATTCCTTTGAAAGTGGTTAAAGCGGTATTGCCTGATCCATCTTCTCTTGCGCCCGATTACAAAGGCAAAACATGTATAGGAGATCTCATAAAAGGCGAAAAAAATGGTAAGCCACGTGAGGTGTTTATTTACAACGTCGCTGACCATGAAGAAGCCTACCATGAAACTGGCGCACAAGGCATATCCTATACGGCTGGCGTTCCAGCTGTTGCTGCTGCTTTACTTGTTGCCCATGGTGAATGGGATATCAAGACAATGGCAAATATCGAAGAATTGCCAACCAAACCGTTTTTAAAACGCCTTGGTGAAATGGGATTGCCAACACGTATAAGAGAAGGAAAAAGTGATAAAGAACTCAATTTCTAATCACATTTAGCGGGGAATTTATAAACATATGCGGCAATGGCTTCAAACACATATTACAACTGTCAAACATCTACTGTTTCATCGGATATGCCATTGTCGCTATTATTTAAAAACGCTTTCCATTCTTGCAATATCTGCATCAATGTCCTTCTTGCCATTGCATGCCAAAGAAGCACTTTCCCAAAGCAACACTATCTTTGATAACTTTGTAAAAAAAGTACAACCCACTAAACCGCCAGTTTGTGGTGGAACAGATTTAACAAAAACATTTTCCAAAAATGACCGGAAAAAATTCGCATCTCAGTCGAAGGCGATTATAAACGGCAATGCAAAATTTTGGAAAATTGAAAAAAGCGGTATTAAGCCTTCCTATCTATTAGGAACAATGCATGTCAGTGATCCTAAAATTGTCACCTTGTCAAAACGCCAAAAAGATATCTTCGATAAATCTGACAGATTGGTTCTAGAGCTTAGTGAAATCGCCGAGACAGACCGTAATTTCTACGCAAAAAAAATTATTCTCGATCCGGATTTTATCACAACAAAGGCAGGTGAAAGTTTCAAAGATCTTTTAACATCAGAACAGTTTTTGAAATTTCAGACTACTTTGGAAGAGCATGGTTTGCCCTATGATACCTTGGCGAACGTCAAACCATGGATAATCTGGACAACGCTAAGCATTCCAGCTTGCGAAACCAAACGCATACAATATGGCTATCGCGCACTGGATACCCAACTTGGTTTTGACGCCAAGAAACAGAACAAACCGGTATTGGGACTTGAAAGCGTCGACGAACAAATATCAGCCTTAAAAGGCTTACCAATTAGTTTTTATGCAGAATCTATTGAGGACATGGTGCAAAACACCGATCTTAATAATGATATTTTTTATACCCAAATGCAGCTATATAAAAAGGGTCATATTGGTGAGCTTTTCGTCCTTGAAAAAATGTTCAAATCCAATGTGAGCGCTGAAAACCAACGTATTTTCTATCAAATATTGGTGGACCAGCGTAATGATAGAATGGCCGAGCGTGCTCAAAAAATTATTGAACAAGGCAATAGTTTTATCGCCGTTGGCGCAGGGCATCTTCCAGGTTCAACAGGTCTTGTTGAACAACTACGGCAAAAAGGTTTTATATTAACAGCTGTTGATCGTTAAAATAAGTTCTTGGTTCATCAATCAAATAAAACCAAGCCAAAATTATGATTTTATAATTATAACTTTGAAACAAAAAACTTATAAAAATATATACTTAGTCTATAAATTTTATATAAAGTTTTTCTGTTATTATTTAAAATAATAATAAATGATATTTTTAATTACAAAAAATATTACCATTCTACATATATTTTATTTTCGGCTTATTTTATTTCGTATTTCAAATAAAAAAGGCTGTCCGAAGACAGCCTTCTTAAATAAAATAGGTTTATTACTATTTACATATTGATTGGCTTGGAGAAGGTTGCCAATGCTGCTTCACGAATAGCTTCAGACATTGTTGGGTGTGCATGGCAGGTACGGCCCAAATCTTCCGAAGAACCACCAAACTCCATCAAAACAGCAATCTCGTGAATCATCTCACCGGCACCAAAACCAAGAATATGTCCGCCCAAAACCTTATCTGTCTTTGCACATGCCAAAATTTTCACAAAACCATCTGTCTTTTGCATGGCGCGAGCGCGACCATTGGCAGAAAATGGGAATTTACCAACGCGATATTCAATACCAGCAGCCTTCAATTCCTCTTCAGTCTTACCAACTGAAGCAACTTCAGGTTCTGTATAAACAACACTTGGTATAACATCATAATTGACGTGACCCTTTTGGCCAGCAAGAACTTCGGCAAGGGCAACACCTTCATCTTCTGCCTTATGGGCAAGCATTGGTCCCTTAACCACGTCACCAATAGCGTAAATACCTGGTACATTGGTTTGCCAATGAGCATCAACATCAACACGACCACGATCGTCCAATTTGACTCCAGCTTCTGCCAAGCCTAAGCCATCTGTGTAAGGACGACGGCCTGTTGCAACAAGGACAATGTCAGCTTCAAGTGTTTGAGCGTCACCGCCCTTAACTGGCTCAAATGTTACTTTTGCGCCAGAAGCTGTTTTTTCAACACCAGTTACTTTTGCACCAAGCTTATATTCAATGCCCTGTTTTTCCATAAGTTTCTGGAACTGCTTGGATACTTCACCATCCATTGGGCCCAAAACCTTATCAAGAAATTCGACAACCGTTACTTTTGCGCCAAGTCTGCTCCATACAGATCCAAGCTCAGATCCAATAACACCAGCACCAACAACAACCAAGCGTTGCGGAACTTTTCCGAGAGCCAAAGCACCCGTTGATGAAACAATTACTTTCTCATCTATTTCTATTTTTAAGCCCGGTATACCGGCGACATCTGAGCCCGTAGCAATGATAATATTTTTGGTGTCCAATGTCTGCTTGGCACCATCTTTGCCTGTCACTTCAACTTTTCCGGCAGCAAGGATCTTGCCAGATCCATAGATGGTATCAATTTTGTTTTTCTTCATCAAAAATGCGACACCACTTGTATTACCATCAACGGTCTTTTGTTTGTGTGTCATCATAGCTTCGAGATTAAGAGAGGGTTTTGATACAGAAACACCCAAAGATTCAAAGCCGTGTTGTGCTTCTGCAAATACTTCTGAGGCATGAAGAAGCGCTTTGGAAGGAATACAGCCTACGTTCAGGCATGTTCCACCCAATGTTTCACGTTTCTCAATAATAGCGGTTTTTAGACCCAGTTGTGCTGCCCTGATTGCCGAAACATATCCACCAGGACCTGCACCGATTACGACGACATCATATGACATTATTTTCCCTTTCATTACGGCCAAACAGACCTATACATTTTTCAGAATTCAAGAGGCTTTTCGAAACATAAGTTGAATGCCAAATGCGATAAAAACCGCACCACTAATCTTATCTATCCACTTCGATGCGCGATAAAACTTATGCCGTACTGCTGGTGCTGTCATAAAAATGCTAACAGTTGAAAACCACCCGATTAACAACATGGACATCGACAAGCCGTAAAAGAATTTTACGCTCATTGGTGTTGTCGCTGCAACCAGAGTGGAAAAGATTGACAGAAAGAAAAATACAGCTTTAGGATTAAGCGCATTAACAGCAAAACCTGCCATAAATGCCTTTTTCCAACTTTGCTGCATTTTTACCGCTGTCTGCCCATCCGCATTGACATAAGCAGTGCCGCGAGATGATAAGGCTTTGATACCGATATAAAGCAGATATGCGACACCAAGCCATTTTACGACATTAAACAGTATAAGTGATTTCGCTATAACCAGTCCCAACCCGAGTATGGTGTAGCTGACATGAAAGAAAAGCGCCAAACCGATACCAAAAGATGTAGCGAGTGCATTTTCGCGCCCGTAAACGATTGATTGACGCACAACAAGCGCGAAATCAGCACCTGGTGTAATTGCGGCAACCAAGAAAACCGCCATGAGTGAGGACCACTCCACAAGATAGAAATGCATCATCTATCTCCAAAAAGCAGCTAAAAGCATAATCGCAAGTCCAGCAATGGATACCAACCAGACAAGCGAACGGATATAAGGTACGCCGAACATATAAAGCGGTAGATAAATAACCCGCGCTATAGCCCAGATCGTCCCTCCTGCAACCGTCAACATAACATCAACAGGTTGAAATTCAGCCAACAACATCAGCGCTAGAAAGGCAGGATAGGTTTCGCGAAAATTGGCACTGGCCCGTTCTGCCCTACCGGCAAACAATGTTGTCGTTCTTTCATTCGTATCGCGTGCGCTGGCATTCCAGCGCATGCCTAATTCTTTAGTCGCTAAAAAAGCCTGCAAAAAAATATGCACCAACAACATAACGACACTGAAGGCCAATAATGCTGTTGGTGCATTCATCATGCGAAAACCTTTTTATTAAAGATCAAGAACAAGACGTTCTGGATCTTCCAAGCATTCCTTAACACGAACGAGGAATGTCACAGCTTCCTGACCGTCAACGATACGATGGTCATAAGAAAGTGCCAAGTACATCATTGGACGTACAACAACTTGACCGTTAACAACCATTGCACGCTCTTTGATAGCATGCATACCCAAAATGCCTGATTGTGGCGCATTGAGAATTGGTGTTGACATCAGCGATCCATAAACACCACCATTGGTGATCGTGAATGTACCACCTTGCATATCGGTAACAGCAAGCTTGCCATCACGTGCTAGACGTCCAAGACGGCCGATTTCTTTTTCAATTCCAGCAATCGATAATTGATCGGCATCGCGAACAACCGGCACAACCAAGCCTTTGGCCGTACCAACAGCAATACCTGCATTGACATAATTTTTGTAAATAATGTCAGTGCCATCAATTTCAGCATTAACAGCTGGAATTTCTTTCAATGCATGACAAACAGCCTTGGTGAAAAAGCCCATAAACCCGAGTTTTACGCCATGCTTTTTCTCGAAAACGTCTTTGTAACGCTTACGCAAATCCATAACAGCTGTCATATCGACTTCGTTAAAGGTTGTAAGCATCGCAGATGTGTTTTGAGCGTCTTTCAAACGACGAGCGATTGTTTGACGCAATTTTGTCATACGAACACGTTCTTCACGTGCAGCGTCTTGTGGTGCTGATGCAGCACGTGGTGCAGCAGGAGCAGAAGCCGCTGTTGATACGCCTTTAGAAAGAGCATCAAGAACGTCGCCTTTAAGAACCTGTCCACGTTTACCAGAGCCATCTACCTGATTAGCAGATAGATTGTTTTCAGCCATTAGTTTAGCAGCTGATGGAGCTGGTTGCATCGCTGCCGAAGCCGGAGCCGCAGCAGCAGGTTGCGGTTGAGCTGCCGGTGTTGGTGTTGCAGGTTGCTTTGCTGCCGGAGCAGCATTGCCTGCTGCACCTTCTGCGATTGAACCAAGCAATGCGCTCACTTCAACAGTATCGCCTTCTTTTGCGACGATCTCTGTCAATTTTCCAGCAACTGGTGAAGGCACTTCAACAGTAACTTTGTCTGTTTCAAGTTCAACCAGAGGTTCATCCACAGCGACAGCATCGCCTACTTGTTTAAACCATTTTCCAATGGTTGCTTCAGTAACGGATTCGCCCAGAGTAGGAACACGGATTTCAGTAGCCATAATTTTTTTCCATACGTCAGAGTGATAAGTAAATTAAGCCAGTGCGTCTTCAAGGAACGCTGCGAGCTGTTGAAGGTGTTGTGACATGAGACCTGCTGCAGGCGATGCGCTTGCAGGACGGCCAGCATAACGGGCACGTGGATATTTTGCTCCAATATGTGCCAACACCCATTCAAGGTAAGGTTCGATGAACGACCAAGCACCCATATTTTTCGGCTCTTCCTGACACCAGACAATCTCTGCCTGCAAGAAGCGAGAAAGCACAGTTATCAAAGCTTTTGCCGGGAATGGGTAAAGCTGCTCAACGCGCAACAGATAGACATCGTCTATGCCGCGTTTTTCACGTTCTTCATAAAGATCGTAATAAACTTTACCGGTACACAAGACGACACGACGAATCTTGTTGTCTTTTTGCAACTTGATTGCCTGATCCTTCAGTTGCTGTGCATCGTCCAACAACAAGCGATGGAATGTAGTATCTGCACCCATATCGCTTAATGGAGAAATTGCACGTTTATGACGCAACAATGACTTTGGTGTCATAAGAATGAGTGGCTTACGGAAGTCACGTTTGATTTGACGACGCAAAATGTGGAAGTAATTGGCAGGTGTTGTACAGTTGGCAACCTGCATATTATCTTCAGCACAAAGCTGCAAATAACGTTCCAAACGAGCAGAAGAGTGCTCTGGGCCTTGGCCTTCAAAACCGTGTGGCAACAAGCAAACCAGACCGCTCATACGCAACCATTTGCGTTCACCAGAAGAAATAAACTGGTCGAACAGAACTTGTGCGCCATTTGCGAAGTCACCAAATTGTGCTTCCCATAATGTCAAGCCGCGTGGCTCAGCCAATGAGTAACCATATTCAAATCCCAATACGCCTTCTTCAGACAACATTGAGTTGACAGGTTCATAGATCGCTTGTCCCTTTTTAAGGTTATTCAATGGGATATAGCGGTTTTCATTTTCTTGATCATAAAGAACAGAGTGACGTTGACTGAATGTACCACGTTCTACATCTTCACCAGACAAGCGGATTGGTGCGCCTTCAAGGCAAAGAGAACCAAATGCCAAAGCCTCACCCGTTGCCCAGTCGATACCTTCACCGGTTTCGAACATTTTGGCACGGTTGTCCAAGAAACGCTGAATGGTTTTATGAACATGGAAATCTGCCGGTATTTCTACCAATTTCTGTCCAATTTCTTTCAGTGTTTTAACTGGAACACCTGTTGCGCCACGGCGCTGCTCGTCTGCATTGTCTGCGGCTTTCAAGCCAGTCCATGTGCCGTCGAGCCAATCAGCTTTGTTAGGCTTATAAGATGAAGCTGCTTCGAACTCTGCTTCAAGCTTATCACGCCATTCTTGCTGTTGTGCTTGCAAGTCTTCTGGCTTGAGATGACCTTCTTTTTCCAATTGATCTGCATAAAGCTGCAAGGTAGTTTTATGACCGCGAATTGCTTTATACATAAGTGGTTGAGTGAAAGATGGTTCATCGCCTTCATTGTGACCAAATCGACGATAACAGAACATGTCGATAACAACCGGCTTATGGAAAATCTGACGGAATTCTGTTGCAACCTTAGCAACATAAACAACAGCTTCCGGATCATCTCCATTAACATGGAAAATCGGTGCATCGATCATTTTCGCTATATCTGATGGATATGGCGATGATCTTGAAAAGCGCGGATTGGTGGTAAAGCCAATCTGGTTATTGATGATAAAGTGGATTGAACCAGCAACACGATAACCTTTAAGCCCAGAAAGACCCAAAGTTTCCTGAATAACGCCTTGTCCAGCAAATGCCGCATCACCATGGATGAGAACGGGCATAACCTTAGCGCGTTCGCTTAGAGGAATAAGGTCTGTGCGGGTTGGACCAACAAGCTGATCCTGTTTGGCACGTGTTTTACCCATAACAACTGGGTCAACAATTTCAAGATGAGAAGGATTTGGCAAAAGTGACAGGTGAACTTTATTGCCGTCAAATTCACGATCAGAAGATGATCCTAAGTGATACTTAACGTCACCTGAACCTTCTACATCATCAGGTTTATATGATCCACCTTTGAATTCGTGGAAAATAGCACGGTGTGACTTAGATAGAACCTGCGACAAAACATTCAAACGACCGCGGTGCGCCATACCGAAAACGATTTCTTCAACGCCTAATGCACCGCCGCGCTTAATGATTTGTTCCAAAGCTGGGATAAGCGCTTCACCACCATCGAGACCAAAACGCTTGGTTCCTTTATACTTGGTATCCAAGAATTGCTCAAAGCCTTCTGCTTCAACCAATTTATGAACGATAGCTTTTTTACCTTCTGGTGTAAAAGATACCCAATTACGTGGACCCTCAATGCGTTCTTGAATCCAGCTTTTTTGTGCAGGATCAGAAATATGCATAAACTCAACGCCAATTGTCGAGCAATATGTATTTCTAAGGATTTCCAACATTTGAGGAATTGTAGCGTATTCAAGTCCTAATACGTTATCAATAAAAATCTTGCGATCATTGTCTGCCGCCGTGAAACCATAGGTCTCTGGAGACAATTCGTTATAATCTTCAGGCGCTTCACGAAGCTGCAATGGATCAAGCTTGGCATGAAGGTGACCACGCGAACGGTAAGCGCGGATCATCATAATTGCGCGGACAGAGTCACGCGTTGCCTGAATGATATCGGCATCAGTAGCTGCGGGTAAACCTTTTGCGGTTGCTTCAGCTGCTTTACCTTTAAGTTTATCCCCGATATGCTTTTCGACTGTGGGCCAATCCCCGTCAAGAGCTGAAACAAGTTCACCACTCTCTTTCAAAGGCCAATTATCACGCTTCCAAGATGCCCCTTCGGCGTTTTTAAGCACGTCTTCTTTGTTATCCTGAAGATTTTCAAAAAATTCACGCCATTGTGGATCAACACTAGCGGGATCTTTTTCGTATTCTGCATATAACTGATCAATATAGTCAGCATTGCCGCCATATAGAAATGAAGTTTGTGCAAAAAGATCGTTTGACTGGTCCTGCCTTGCCATTTCTTCTGCCGGAACGTTTGTTCCGTCTCCTTAAAATCCGTGGGTATCCCCTACGGAATTACGTTGAAGAAGCCATTGCTTCTGTTGAATATTTAGCCACCCGTATTTTACAACGGGTGGCTTTCAAGCATTTAGCCTTTAAGAACGTCTACAAGTGTTTTGCCAATCTGAGCTGGCGAAGGTGAAACGCGGATACCTGCAGCTTCCATAGCTGCAATCTTATCTTCCGCACCACCTTTACCACCAGAAATAACGGCACCAGCGTGCCCCATTGTACGTCCTGGAGGTGCTGTACGACCAGCAATAAAGCCTACAACAGGTTTATGGCGGCCTTTTTTGGCTTCATCAATCAGGAATTGGGAAGCATCTTCTTCAGCAGAACCACCAATTTCACCAATCATAACAATTGATTCAGTTGCTTCGTCGGCCAAGAACATCTCTAGCACGTCAATAAACTCTGTTCCTTTAACAGGGTCGCCACCAATACCGACAGCTGTCGTCTGGCCTAAACCTTCCATTGAAGTCTGATAAACAGCTTCATATGTCAAAGTACCTGAGCGTGATACAACACCAACAGAACCCTTCTTAAAGATAGAGCCTGGCATAATACCAATCTTGCATTCATCTGGAGTCAAAACACCTGGACAGTTTGGACCAACAAGGCGTGATTTTGACTTGTTCAATCTGGCCTTAACTTTGACCATGTCAAGAACAGGAATACCCTCGGTGATACAAACGATCAAACCAATTTCAGCTTCAATAGCTTCAATGATTGCAGCTGCAGCACCTGCTGGTGGAACATAGATAACAGAAGCATCGGCACCTGTCTTTTCTTTACCCTCAGCAACACTTGTGAAAATTGGTAATGTTTCACCATTACCACCCTGCCAAGTTTCGCCACCTTTTTTAGGGTTTACACCACCAACCATCTTTGTGCCATGATAGGCCAAAGCCTGTTCCGTGTGGAATGTACCGGTTTTACCGGTCAAGCCCTGTACGAGAACCTTAGTATCTTTGTTGATAAGAATCGACATGATTTAAGCTCCCTTCACGGCTGCAACGATTTTCTTAGCGGCGTCATCAAGATCATCCGCAGAAATCACATTGAGGCCACTTTCGTTGATAATGGCTTTGCCTTTATCGACATTGGTTCCTTCAAGACGAACCACCAAAGGTACCTTCAAGCCAACTTCTTTAACGGCAGCAACAACACCTTCTGCGATAACATCACAACGCATGATGCCACCAAAGATATTGATAAGAATGCCTTTTACATGTGGGTCGGCCGTAATAATCTTGAAAGCTGCTGTGACGCGTTCTTTTGTAGCACCACCACCAACATCAAGGAAGTTAGCTGGCTCACCACCATAAAGCTTGATGATATCCATCGTTGCCATTGCAAGACCAGCACCGTTGACCATACAACCGATGTTGCCTTCAAGAGCTACGTAAGCAAGATCATGCTTGGAAGCTTCAATTTCCTTTGGATCTTCTTCTGTTGTATCACGCAGTTCAAGAATGTCCTGATGACGGAACAAAGCGTTATTGTCGAACGATACTTTGGAATCGAGCAAACGCAAATGACCGTTCTTCATGACGATCAATGGGTTAACCTCAAGTAGGCTCATATCTTTTTCCACGAAAGCCTTATAAAGGATCGGGAATAGTTTCATGCCATCTTCACGGGCAGCGCCATCCAATTTCAACGCATCGCAAAGCTTTGTACTATCTTCAGCGGTTACGCCTTTTTCAGGATCAATTGCTAGGGTAAGGATTTTTTCTGGTGTGTCATGAGCAACCGTTTCGATATCCATACCACCTTCTGTTGAAACAACAAAAGCAACTTCACCGACTGTCCGGTCGACAAGAATAGATAGGTAAAGTTCACGATCAATATCCGCACCGTCTTCAATATAAAGACGATTGACCTGCTTGCCGGCTGGACCTGTCTGTTTTGTGACGAGTGTCTTGCCAAGCATTTCTTTTACATTGGCTACAACTTCATCAACTGACTTTGCCAGACGGACGCCACCTTTAGCATCGGGACCAAGTTCCTTGAACTTGCCTTTGCCGCGACCACCAGCATGGATCTGGCTTTTTACGACATAAAGCGGTCCAGGCAATTTTTTTGCCCATTCCTCTGCCTGCTCGACTGAATACACAGCAACACCATTAGCAATAGGTGCACCATATTCATGAAGCAGACGCTTGGCCTGATATTCATGGATATTCATTCATTTTTCCTTTTCTATTTTGGGCCGAAAGACGGTCCCGGAAAATCGGTATATCCGACTCTATTCAACGAAAAAGTGGGGCTGACCCCACTTATTTCAAGTTTGGTGTAATAGTTACACAAGCCTCACAGAGGCCTTTGACTGCGTGGACAGACTTTTCAAAAGCTGCTTTTTCGTCCTTATCGAGTTCAATTTCGATAATACGTTCCACACCGCCGGCACCCAATACAACTGGAACACCGACATACATATCTTTCACGCCATATTGACCTGAAAGATGAGCAGCAACCGGTACAACCCGTTTCTTATCTTTAAGATAAGCTTCAGCCATGGAAATAGCGGATGCTGCCGGAGCATAAAATGCTGAACCTGTTTTAAGAAGTCCGACAATTTCTGCTCCACCATCACGTGTGCGCTGAACAATCTGGTCAAGTTTGGCCTGTGTTGTCCAACCCATTTTAACGAGATCTGGAAGAGGAATACCCGCAACAGTAGAATAGCGTGCGAGAGGCACCATGGAATCGCCATGTCCACCAAGAACAAAAGCTGTTACATCATCTACCGAAACTTTAAATTCTTCTGCAAGGAAATAACGGAAGCGTGCAGAATCAAGAACACCAGCCATACCAACAACTTTATTTGCTGGCAGACCTGAAAATTTTTGCAATGCCCAAACCATCGCATCAAGAGGGTTGGTAATACAAATAACAAAAGCATTCGGTGCATATTTCTTAATGCCTGAGCCGACCTGCTCCATAACTTTCAGGTTAATACCTAAAAGGTCATCACGGCTCATGCCTGGTTTACGAGGAACACCCGCCGTAACGATAATGACGTCTGCGCCCTCAATAGCTTCATAACTATTTGCACCGGTATATTTTGCGTCGAAACCGTCAACTGGCGAAGATTCGGCTATATCAAGACCTTTTCCTTGAGGTACACCTTCTGCAATATCGAACAAGACAACATCGCCAAGTTCTTTCAACCCAATCATGTGTGCTAAAGTACCACCGATCATACCTGATCCGATGAGAGCAATTTTATTGCGTGCCATTTTGGTTTCTTCCCTAAAAAATGCCGAAAAGTTATTTATTTTCAGTAACTTAACCAGCAAAACCCATCTAAACATCTGGTTTTTAGCAAGTCATAATAACGCCCCAAAAACCAGAACGATTAAAACTCCCGTATAAATTGACTGGTAATTCCAAATAACCCGAAAATTTATATCTATATTTTCGATAGGCCAAATCAGGTAAAAAGACAATAGAATAATCGAAATTCAATAATTTCAATTATTTATACTGAAATCACTTTACGTAAACGTCAATATTTACACATAATTATGCGTCATATTGACACAATTTGAACATCTTGTAAGATTTTTCAAAGACTGGCTTGATTTTTCTCTGCCCAAATCTGCAAATATTCTTCACTTTGCATTTCAAAAAGCCGTGAAGCAGTCCGTTCAAACTCAAATGTTTCAGTTGTATGAGAATGTCCCTGATACAGTTTATTTGCAGTATCGGCAGCTGAAATAAATAAACGAACATGACGGTCATAAAGCGTATCGACCAATAGAATGAAACGTTTCGTTTCATTACGATGCTCATCATCCATAATAGGCACATTATCGATGAAGAATGTATGATATTTTTCTGCCAAAGCTAAATAATCCGCCGCAGCTAATGGCTTTGAACAAAGATCAACATATTCAAATCGCGCAGCTTTTTCAGTCGAACGGGGAACGTGAACCGGATGACCACGCACAGTCACATCAACGGCGTGTTCCTCACAACCATTCTTAACCAGCTCCCAAGCCGCATCCATTTTATTGAGTGTCGCAGCCCCTAATGGAGAAATATACACCGGCTGACGATCAGCTTTCTCAAGGCGATAATCGGTTTCGGCATCAAGATTAACAATTTCGACATGCTCTTTCAAAATAGAAATAAAAGGCAAAAACAACTGTCGATTCAGACCATTGCGGTAGAGATCATCTGGTGCAACATTGGAAGTGGCAATCAATGTAACATTCCGTTCAAACAAAGCTGTAAAAAGCCTAGATAGAACCATAGCGTCAGCAATATCTGTTACGGTAAATTCATCGAAACATAAAACTTTTGCCTGTTTGGCCAAACTATCCGCGACGGGTGGAATAGGATCATTCTGTTTTGTTTCACCGCGGGTTAACGCTTGCCGATGTTCGTTAATCCTATCATGCACATCAGCCATAAAATCATTAAAATGTGCTCGCCTTTTGTCCCCTTCCGGCAAACAGGAAAAAAACAGATCCATCAGCATTGTTTTGCCGCGTCCAACTTCTCCATAGATATAGAGACCCTGAACCGGTTTTTTGCTATCTTTGTTTTTTCCGAATAACCAACCAAGCGGCGAACTTTTTTGCGATAATCGTTTATTGGATAGGTCTGAAATGAGGCGATCAAAATGAGCCGTTAAAGCTATTTGAGCTGGATCGGAATTGATATCTCCATTCTCAACCAGCGTTTCATAACGCTCCAGCATTACCCCCATTCGCTACATCCTTTAACTCGAGAAATCGAAAAAACTTCCTGAAATATTTAATAACCGAATGTTTGAGCCGATTAACGGCTCAAAATAACGGCCTGACCATTCACAGTATTCCCTTCAAAGCGGCTTGATCCTGCCGAATAAAGTGTCGCAATCGGACTTCCTGAATTATCATAGAAATTCAACTGTTTGCCATTAATTGCCCATGAGCTAACCCCCGTAAAGGCTGCAGGACAATGCAGAGGACCAGCACGATATCCCTGGCCATACTTTGTTTGTGGTGTCGCTATTTGGCAGTTCAAGCCTCCAATAGAAGCTTTCCAGACACCCGCAACGCTGGCTGGTGTCAAATCTGCAGCATTGCTTGGTGGTTGCTGGCTAACAGTTTGGCCTGGAGCGGTTGCATCTGCACTTGCAACATTACTACTTGGTGCTGCAGGAAAGCTTCCTGATGGGGGCGGTAATGTAGACTGACTTATACCGCCAGAACTGGCAGGGCCCGGCATGACAACTTGCGGAGCATCGCCACCACCATCATTCCCCAATCTTGATGACATACAACCAGAAAGCGCCATAGCTACGACAGCAAGGCCTAATGTTAAACTTTTCGAGATTGCCATTCTACACTCTCCATAGCTGCAACGCGCACCATTCATGAACCGCGCATCAGAGATTGCACATCAAATGCACAATTTCCATAATATTATTCAATTGTAGTTATAAATAACAAAAAGACAGCAGAAAAAAAGCAAAACATGACAACAATCTTTTAATCTGACGATCATTTTGCCGGATATTTCACATCATTATCATGAAATTTACCATTCCGTAAAAAGCTTAAATCAATATAAGAAATTGAAAAATAACTATAATTTTAAATATAAGTTTGTTTTATAATCGCATTTACCTTGTTTGAAAAAGAATAAAAAATTTGCTGCCAAACGAGTGAAATACCATAATATTTTCGAATATCATTTGATCAAATCGTATATTGGCTCATTCCAGTTTAAATTTCGCCTTTACTTTCCATTGCTATAACTGGCAATTTAAAGACTTTTCGGTCATATTATGGTAAAAATTCAAAGGTAAATAAAAAGAATGGTTCCTTTTTACAAAATGAATGGCTTGGGTAACGAAATTATCGTTGCCGATATGCGTAATGCGGAAAAAAATATTACGCCACAGGCTGCTATTGCATTGGCAAAAGAAACAGAGACCGCTTTTGATCAAATTATGGCTGTTCATAACACTCAAAAAGCAGGTACCGACTACCATATTGAAATATGGAATGCTGATGGCTCGATGGCGCAAGCTTGTGGAAATGGTACACGCTGCGTTGTGGAATGGTTGTATAAACAAAATCTGGGTAACCATTTCAAACTCGATACTGCGGCAGGCATAGTTGAAGCAACACGCCTTGATAATGGCCTTGTTTCGGTTGACATGGGCAAACCACACCTTATCTGGAATGAAATACCAGTTGCAACAGCCATACCTGACACCAACCATGCCGATGTTTCTTACGGTCCATTGACCGATGCTTCACTTGTATCCATGGGAAACCCACATGCCATTTATTTTGTAAATGAGGATGTTAATCAGGTGGCTTTGGATCAATATGGCCCAAAATTGGAACATGATCCATTTTTTCCAGAACGCTGCAATATTTCCATTGCACACGTGACCTCTGATGAGACACTCATGCTAAGGACGTGGGAACGTGGTGCAGGGCTAACCCGCGCATGTGGCACGGCTGCCTGTGCTGCGACTGTCGCATCTCACCGCCGGAATTTGACCAAACGCCATGTTACAGTGACATTACCAGGTGGAAACCTGCAAATAGAATGGCGTAACGACGATCATATTATCATGACAGGCCCAACCGAATTCGAATTTGCAGGATGGTTTGATTCCCTTACCGGTAATTACCAAAGGAAGCTATCCTAATGGCAACGGAAATCGTAACCTTTGGCTGCCGACTGAACGCCTTTGAATCTGAGGTTATGCGCAAGGAAAGTGCCGCCGCAGGACTTGATGATCTCGAAAATGGTGCAGTTATTTTTAATACTTGCGCCGTAACCGCTGAGGCTGTGCGACAAGCAAAACAGGCCATTCGTAAGGCAAAAAGAGAAAATCCGCTCGCCCGCATCATCGTAACAGGGTGTGCGGCGCAAACTCTTGGTCAGGATTTTGCTGATATGGACGAGGTTGATCTCGTTCTAGGCAATGAAGAAAAATTGCATGCCCATTCCTATCGTCAGCTTCCTGATTTCGGCGTCAATAATTACGAAAAACTAAAAGTAAATGATATTATGGAGGTGCGGGAAAACGCGCCTCATATGGTTGACTCTATTGAAGGACATGCCCGTGCCTTTGTGCAGGTTCAAAATGGTTGCGATCATCGTTGCACTTTTTGTATTATCCCTTATGGACGTGGCCCCTCACGCTCAGTTCCAATGGGAGCTGTTGTTGAGCAAATCAAAAGGCTGAATGGAAATGGCTACCAAGAGGTAGTCCTGACAGGCGTGGATCTTACAAGTTATGGCCCCGATCTTCCAGGGAAAGCTTCTTTGGGCAAACTTGTTCGTTCTATTCTTCGCAGCGTACCGGACTTACCACGTTTGCGCCTTTCCTCGATAGATTCAATTGAAGTTGATGAGGAATTGGCCGAATTACTCGTTCATGAAAAACGTCTCATGCCGCATCTGCACCTTTCTCTACAGGCGGGTGACAATATGATTTTAAAGCGCATGAAACGGCGCCACCTACGTGATCAATCAATCGAATTTTGCAATGAATTGCGCAATAAACGCCCTGAAATGGTTTATGGTGCCGATCTCATTGCCGGTTTTCCGACAGAGACAGATGAAATGTTTGAAAATACACTATCTCTGATTGATGAATGTGGACTGACCCATCTTCATGTATTTCCCTTTAGTCCTAGAGAGGGAACGCCGGCAGCCCGTATGCCACAAGTCGACCGGCATATTGTCAAGCAAAGGGCAGAAAAACTGCGTAAGGCAGGAGAAAAAGCCTATCAAAGTCATCTTCAGCGTTTACAAAACAGCAAACACATGATTCTTGTCGAACGAGATGGAATCGGTCGTACAGAAGATTTCACTTTAACAAAAATTGACGGTGCTCTTGCCGGAACCATCGTAAACGGCCTCATTATAGGCCAAGATGGTGACAAGCTAATTGCTACGCTAGACCAACATAACGCTACCTAACCGGGGAACCATATGGCTAAAGGGTTATTTAAAAAAGTTTTCTCTTTCGGTTCAAAAGCCAAAGAAGAGGAAGAAGATACCGGAACGAAACAGGTAGATACGGCAAAACTTTCGCCATTTGAGGCCTATCAGGCCGCACAAGCAGAAAAACAACACTCACAAAATCAGCCTGAGCCTGAGCCTGAGCCTGAGCCTGAGCCTGAGCCTGAGCCTGAGCCTGAGCCTGA
>CAMLBF010000003.1 GCA_946478235.1 uncultured Bartonella sp. | reverse complement strand
CAGTGCCACCATTAAGCAGTGCCACCATTAAGCAGTGCCACCATTAAGCAGTGCCACCATTAAGCAGTGCCGCCACCAAACAGTGCCACCACCAAACAGTGCCACCACCAAACAGTGCCACCACCAAGCATGTGTAGCTGATATGAAAGCTAACGCATTATAATGTCGCTAAAATTTTAGAGGGAATTTGATGGTTCTATTGTCTTATTGGAGCGGGTAGCGGGAATCGAACCCGCGCGTTCAGCTTGGGAAGCTGACAGGCTACCATTACATCATACCCGCGCAATGTTTAGCACCACAGCGATGCAATCTTCTAAGGTTGTTGTCAAGCACTCTTATATTAAAAGCTCTTAAAATGTTTGGATAGTTTCAAGCCTTGCGCCTGATAATTTGATCCAAGATCACGGCCATATAAAGATTTTGGTCTATGTAGCATATGCTCATAAACCAAGTGCCCAACAATTTGACCATGTTCGAGAATAAACGGAACTTCATGGCTGCGAACCTCTAAGACTGCACGTGCGCCAGTACCACCTGCGTCGTGATCACCAAAACCAGGATCGAAAAATCCGGCATAGTGGACACGAAATTCACCGATTAATGGGTCAAAAGGCGTCATTTCTGCAGCATAAAGTGGTGGGACATGCACGGCTTCACGCGATACCAGTATGTAGAATTCATCAGGATCAAGAATGAGTGAATGTGAACCACGATCGTAGATTGGTTCCCAAAAGTCTAAAACATCCGCGACGCCGCGTTTGTCGACATCGATAACACTGGTGTGGTGTTTGCCGCGATAGCCAACAAGCCCCTTTTCGTTGCCGGTTAGGTCAATGGATAGCCCCACACCGCCGCTTGTAATGCTTGGGATATCATCCGATACTAGCACTTCCTTTTGGTGAAGTGCGTGAAGTTCGCTTTCTGTAAGTTGGCTTTTGCCTTTGCGAAAACGTATTTGTGACAGTCTTGAACCAGTCCGGACAATCACAGGAAAAGTGCGTGGACTGATTTCTAAATAGAGCTGGCCTTTATAGCCGGCACAAACCTTGTCGAATTCTTGGGCATTATCCGCAATGACCCGTGTAAAAATATCAAGCCGCCCTGTAGAGCTTTTAGGATTTGCCGAAGCTGAAAGATCATCAGGCAATGTCAGGGTTTCAAGAAGCGGCACAATATAAACGCAACCTGTTTCTAGGACTGCTCCATCTGTCAGATCAAATTCGTGAAGCTTGAATTGCTCAAGCTTATCGATAACCTGTTTGCCCGGACCCGGTAGAAATGATGCTCGTACGCGATAGGCTGTTTTGCCCAGACGCAGATCAAGACTTGCAGGCTGTATCTGATCCTGATCCAATGCGCGCTCACTTTGTAAAACGCCACTTTGAAACAATGCATGGATATCGCTATCTGCTAAAATACCGCTTGAGCGTGTCATGATTACTACCTTCTTACTATTTCTACTCTCTTCTTTACTCAGTTCACGGATTGACGCAAGCTATACAAGGGATTAAGGAATGTTTATCCCGTGGTGATTTGGCCGGCCGGCTTGCAGCCACGTTAGGTTTATTGAAAACATAAGCAAGATAAAATTGTTGCATAGAGCCCAATTTTAACTTTGTTTTTCAATGGCTTGAAATGAAAATGCTAAAAGGCCGTGTGCTTAAGCGGTTTTTTGGCATCTTTTTTCTTTGATCTTTACCATGCGGCAAAGGTTTTACACGAAAGTAGGTGACTTATGACTCTTAATCCTCATCGTAAATACCGGACAGCTACTGAAATGGTTCATGCGGGGGCTGCTCGCTCTCCTTATGGAGAGGTTTGTGAAGCAATTTACTTAACACAGGGTTTTACATATCCATCAGCCGAAGCTGCAGAAAGTCGCTTCGACGGAACAGATCCAGGATTTGTTTATTCTCGTTATGCCAATCCAACAACAGACATGTTTGAAAAACGAATGTGTGCTTTGGAAGGTGCTGAAAGTGCACGTGCGCTGGCCTCTGGCATGGCAGCCGTAGCAAATGCAATTTTATGTTTTGTAAAAGCGGGAGACCACTTTGTTGCTGCGCGAGCAATGTTTGGTTCCTGTCGTTATATTATTGAACATGTATTGCCGCGTTTTGGCGTTGAAGTTTCAATTATAGACGGTCGAAAGATCGAAAATTGGGAAAAAGCCATACGCCCGAATACGCGTGGTATATTTTTCGAGACACCGGCAAATCCAACCTTGGAAATTGTTGATATTAAAGCCGTGTCGGAATTGGCTCATAAGGTTGGAGCCACTGTTATTGTCGATAATGTTTTTGCAACACCGCTTTATCAGAAACCTCTGGAACTGGGTGGTGATGTTGTTGTCTATTCGACGACCAAACATATTGATGGGCACGGAAGATGTTTGGGTGGCATGATTTTGTCAAATGAAGAGTGGATGAAAGAAAACCTACAGGATTTCTTCCGTCATACAGGCCCCGGCATGAGCCCCCATACAGCTTGGCTGATGTTGAAAAGCCTTGAAACATTGCCATTGCGCGTTGAAGCCATGACAGCATCGGCAGCAAAACTTGCCGACTTTATCAGCGGTCATAAAGCAGTGGCAAAGTGCATATATCCAGGACGTGCTGACCACCCACAAGCCGATATTATAAAAAAGCAGATGACGGGCGGTTCGTCTATGATTGCATTTGAACTGAAAGGCGGCAAAAAAGCAGCATTTTCATTCTGTAATCACCTTACAATCCCATTAATTTCAAATAATCTGGGTGATACGCGTTCAATTATGACACATCCAGCAACAACAACGCATCAAAGCATTGGGCCTGAAGCACGGGCTGAACTGGGGATCAGTGATGGTTTGTTGCGTTTTTCTGTTGGGTTGGAAGATGTCGATGACCTTTTGGAAGATGTTGACAACGCTTTGAATGCGGCGATTTAATTTTTATATAAGCGTGAGCTTAAACGAAGCTCACGCTTATTGTATCACTATAATTATGTTAAATGATTTTAACCATTAGTTCTGTGCATTGCCTTGCCGCATCTCTATACGTTGCTGGTTAAATCATTTATAGTCGCGTTATGACAATACGCCATCTCAGCGAAACTATTATCAATCAAATTGCCGCCGGTGAAGTTATTGAACGTCCGGCGAGTGTTGTGAAAGAACTTGTCGAAAACGCTATTGATGCGGGTGCGACACGTATAGAAATTGTCACGGCAGGTGGTGGCAAGAGCCTTATCCGTGTGAGTGATAATGGCTGCGGTATTCCAAGTGATGAATTGGAATTGGCAATATCACGACATTGCACCTCAAAAATGGGCGATAATGTCCATGATATCCGCTCGCTTGGGTTTAGAGGTGAAGCGCTACCGTCCATTGGTTCTGTTGCCAAGTTGAAGCTTACATCGCGTACAGAAGACGCGGAAAATGGTGCAGAAATTACTGTTGCTGCTGGCCATATTGAAGGGCCAAGGCCTGCGGCTGCAAATCGTGGAACAATTGTTGAAGTAAAAGATCTGTTTTTTGTAACACCAGCACGATTAAAATTTATGAAGACAGATCGGGCTGAAGCAGCAGCAATCACAGATGTTGTAAAGCGCATTGCACTAGCATTTCCTGAAGTGAGATTTTCCCTTTCTGGCAGTGACCGTTCCATGCTGGAGTTGCCAGCAACAGGGGAGGGGCTGGACGGACAGTTGCAACGCATAACGCAAATTATGGGAAAAGATTTTGCTCCCAATAGCATTGCATTGGATGCTGAGCGAGAAGGCGTTCAATTGCGTGGTTTTGCCGGAATACCATCATACAATCGTGGAAATAGCTTATATCAATTTGCTTATGTCAACGGGCGTCCAGTCAAGGATAAGTTGATATGGGGCGCAATCAGAGGGGCTTACGCCGACACGATTGCACGAGATCGCCATTCTGTTTGTGTGCTGTTTATTGACCTTCCACCAATGGATGTCGATGTTAATGTGCATCCAGCAAAAGCAGACGTGCGGTTTCGGGATCAAGGTTTGGTTCGTGGTCTTATTGTCGGGGGGATAAGAGAAGCACTGACCCATGCTGGTATTCGACCAGCATCAACAGGAACAGATGCGATGCTCGCGGCATTTCGTCCGGAGGGAGCGCCAATAACAAGGCCATCGTCCTTTGGTGGTAACTCAACATCATATACCAGTGGTTCTACAACGTCTTATACGCCAAGCTTTTCTCACCCGACATTCAGTCGTCAGCCCGTGCCGCCAGCTGCGCATATGGTTAATAAACCTCTGTATCAGGCACCTCATGGAAGTTTGCACGAAGATAATGGCTCGGCAATATTAGGTGATTTTGATTTACCGGCAAGTGACAGTCGTCCATCGAACGAAATTCCCACCACACAGGAATTGAATTATCCTTTAGGTGCGGCACGTGCCCAGATCCATAAGAATTATATTATCTCGCAAACGGAAGACAGTCTTATCATTGTTGACCAACATGCCGCACATGAACGCTTGGTTTATGAAGCTTTAAAAGAAGCGCTATATGCCAAACCCTTAGCATCACAAATGTTGCTTATTCCAGAAATCGTTGAGTTGCCGGAAGAGGATGCAACAAGACTTCTGACACATACAGAAACACTGGAAAAATTTGGTTTAAAAATTGAACCTTTTGGCCCTGGTGCTATCGCTGTTCGGGAAACACCAGCGATGCTGGGAGAAGTTGATGCCAAGGGACTAATAAAAGATCTAGCGGACGAAGCTGCTGATTGCGACACAGCAAATGGCTTAAAAGCAATCTTGGATTATGTGGCAGCAACTATGGCTTGCCATGGTTCTGTCCGTTCGGGGCGTCTTTTGCGGGCAGAAGAAATGAATGCTTTATTACGTCAAATGGAAGCAACACCAGGTTCAGGAACTTGTAACCATGGTCGCCCAACATATATTGAACTGAAACTGACAGATATTGAAAAGCTATTTGGTCGCCGTTGATTGGTTTTCCGAGATGATTGGTATCAAAATCGTGGTCGTCTGAAAACTGTATTTCATCTCTGGCAACCGTCATTCATTTTGTTGGATATATCTTCAGTTTTCTGGATAGATCTCTATATTTCTTCATGCTTGTGACTGGACGATTTGTTATGAAATCAAGCGTGTCGATGACATTGCGTTATCGTGGATGACCATTAATGTCATGAAAAAATAGGCCGTGGAATGTTATTGATGATCTTGCGCAATTAAAGCGTCGCATGGTTAAACAACATAGGTTCATGACATTGACGTTACCGACAATTCAATGAAAGAAATTAAGTTGCTATAACTATATTTGCTGACTATGTTATGATGAATAGCGGAATAGTGCGAAAGGTATAAATAATGATTTTTTCTGGTGGTGAACGAGAAGCTGAAATTCATTATTTTAGTGGAGATTATGAAGTCGTCAAACATGGTACATATGTTTTATGTGCTGTAACAGGCGAGAAAATTCCGCTTGATGATTTGAAATATTGGAATGCTATCCGCCAGGAAGCATATGCAAGTTGCGAGATCTCTTATCAAAGAGAGTTGGAATGTGATCCCCGTTTACGTAAATTGCTTGGGTCAACAAAAGCGTAAAAGTTATAGTGTGTGAACTTAAGTTATCAGAGTTCATCTATGAATAAAGCAGGTAGCACCTTATTGCGATAGGGTGCTTCTTTTTTTGAAGCGCTCAAGTGTTTCTTGGATAATAAGTCGGCAGAAGTCTTGCTTCTCGAATGAGACGCTGACATCAAAAACGCATAGCTCATCAATTAATTTATTCGATTTGTTGTTTTTGAGACGAACAAAGTCTTTTGCTGTTGTCGCAGGTACCAAATTCTTGGTAATTGTTGTTTTTTGGATACTGTCCAATTCATTCTCGGTGTAAAAATGATGGTCGGCATAGATGCGCTTTTCTTCAATTATGCCGTTCATTTCAATAATCGAGTTGAAAAATTTTTCAGGATTACCAATTCCTGCAAAAGCTAAAAAGCGTTTATCCGCAACAGGCTGTGAGGCAGAAGGAACAAGTTTAGCCAAACATAATGGCTTATCCGCATTTTCAGCCATGTTGATGATATTGTCTTTTTTGACACCATTACCAATGACAAGAATACTATCGGCATAAGCCAATTGTGTTTCCAAAGGCGCACGTAAAGGCCCTGCTGGAAAAACAGCACCGTTTCCAACACCTCGTAAGCTGTCTACAACAACCAGAGAATAATCAATTGTAAGTCGACGACTCTGAAATCCATCATCCATTAAAATAAGGTCGTACCCTTCAAGCTTTAAAAGTTCAGCAGCCTTAAAGCGATCTCGTCCTATGGCAACAGGTGCATGTTGTGCGAGTAAAATTGGTTCATCACCAACATTATCGGCTTTGTCAAATGCGGGGTTTACAATATGTGCGTGTTTAATCTTGCCACCATAACCGCGCGATACAATGCCTGGCTTGAGCCCCATTGATTTTGCAATATTGGCTAACATTATTGCAACGGGTGTTTTGCCAGTGCCCCCTAAAGTAAAATTGCCAATGCACAGCACTGGTAAGCCAACAGATGGGATATCTTTCCGCTCCATCGTTTTGCGCGCAAAATAACTATAAATGGCTGATAGCGGTGACAGTAAATGCCGCGCCAATTTTTGTTGCTCATTCCACCAGAAGCGGGGAGCCTCACCAGCCATGGTTGGTGTCCTGATGATGAAGTTTTGCCTGCATAACCAACGGTTCTATAAAAGGACGCAACACTTTGAGCGTCCTTTCCAAGGCGCCACTCATATTGGTCGCTGTATCGTAAGCGGCTCTTATCATTTCTTCTCGTACAGTTTCATGTGTCAACAATGTGTTGACCTGAACTGCGAGTTGTGTCGCATCTTCAACCATTTTGGCAGCTTTGTTTTGAAAAAAGGCAGCAAACGTATCTTTGAAATTTTCTATATAGGGGCCAGTAATGATAGCAGATCCTATTAGCGCTGGTTCAAGTGGGTTATGTCCACCTTTGTCTGTCAGCGACTTGCCGATAAAAGCTACTTTTGCCAAACGTAAGAAAATTCCCATTTCGCCAATACTATCCACAAGCAGAATATCGGTTCCATAAGAGGGAAGGGTGTTGTCACTGCGGCGTGTTACAATAAGCTGTTTGTCAACAAGTTGCTCGGCAATTGCTTCGGCACGCTCTGGATGCCGTGGAATAATAATGGTCAGCAAATTGGGTATTCTTGTTTTTAAAGCGGCATGAACTTCAGCCGCTATATTTTCTTCCCCCTCATGGGTAGAAATAGCAGCCCAAACAGGACGGTCTCCAATCGCCGAGCGATATTTCGTCAATAATTCCTTATTGCTTATCGGGGCGGTATCGGCTTTCAAATTGCCTGAAACAGCAACCATCTTTACGCCAAGAGAATGATATTGTTCCGCATCATTTTCACTTTGCCCGATAGCCGCATCTATTTGACGGAAAATATGTGAAGCAAGGGCCGGACGTTTTTGCCAGGACTTAAATGACTTTTCCGACATATGCGCATTGATCATCACCTGTGGAATGTGGCGGCGAGCCAACCCATTAATGCGCAATGGCCAAATTTCAGACTCGCAAACCAAAGCCAGATCAGGTTTCCAGTAATCAAGAAATTTGTGAATAGCTGGCTTTAAATCAAGTGGGGCATATTGGTGAATAATCCGGCTACCAAATCGATTTTCAACAAGATTGGCAGACGTAACCGTGCCCGTTGTTAACAGCACTTGAATATTAAGCGATAATATATGGTCTATAAGTGGTACCAGTGCCAATGTTTCACCCACACTTGCTGCATGAAGCCAAACAAGCGGGCCGTCCGGACGCGGCTGGCTGCTACGTCCCATACGTTCTTTTTTTCGGCTGGGGTCTTCTTTGCCGCGTGCGGCACGAACAGAAAGGTAAAGAGGGATTAGTGGACTAAGACAGCTACCCGCTAAACGATAAAGGTATAAAGCCGTTTGAACTTTTAATCCCATCATACGCCCCCTTATTTTCCTGCTTTTAGACGCATGGCCGCGTCCTCTGTCAGGCGGTTCATAATCTCTGTAAGTTCCATACGCTTTTGTTCAAGCATATCATCATCGGCGTCACTAGGAACATAAAATGCATCTCCCATCAAAAACACCGATCTGCCGAAAGGAAGAGGAATGGCTGTTTTGTCCCAAGTTTTTTCAAGGATCTTTTCACGAGAAAACGAATAGATATAAGGCACAATTGGGCGCCCTGACAATTTCGCTAATAAAATTATTCCTTTGCCTGCCTCGCGCGCTGTTCCATGCGCAATATCGGCTATCATTGCGGCTGTTTCACCAGATTTCAGGGCATTTTTCAGTGTTAATAGCGCACGCGCACCGCCTTTATCGGCGTTTTGACGTTTGCTACGCCCGCCAGAACCACGCACAGTTTCAAGGCCAAGCTTTTCACCTACTCGCGCATTAATTTCTGCATCGGCAGAACGTGAAAACATAGCAATGATCTTTTCACCCTTGGGACGTAAAAAAGGCCCCATAATGTGGCGGCCGTGCCAAAATGTGATGATAAATGGATTATAGGCAGCATGTGCCTTTTTCGGATCATCCGAACATTTTAATTTAGGATTGGTCCAGTAAACCAGACGCAAATAGTTAGCCATCAACGAAACGATGATAGCTTTCGTAATTTTGGCATTCATCAATGGATAACGAATTTTGCGCCAGAAACGGTTTAAAAAACCTGATCTTTTTTCTTTCTTATTTTCGGTCATTCAATTGTCGAACCGACCGTATAAATACGGTAGATGGCAACCCTCTTGTTAAAAAAATCGATTAAATCCCCGCAACCGCGTATTCAAAATATTCCAATTTTGTTTTTGGAACTTGGATAGTCCTTCTATAAGGTCAAGATAAACCTCTTTAAAACACAAGTCAG
This sequence comes from uncultured Bartonella sp., assembly GCA_946478235.1. GTDB lineage: Bacteria > Pseudomonadota > Alphaproteobacteria > Rhizobiales > Rhizobiaceae > Bartonella. The sequence goes on along the minus strand of CAMLBF010000003.1, from coordinate 316,325 downwards.
TTTCAATCTACCGTCCAACAGCTTTATCAACCTGTTAATCAGCTTCGGATGCGTCAGGATCCAGTAAACGATGCAAGTGTACAATATAATAACGCTGAAGTGCATTGTCTACACTGGCTTGCGCTTTTGCACGCCAAGCATTTTCAGCTGATTTGTAATTTGGAAAGATACCGACAATATCAAGATTATCAAGATCGCGGAATTCATTACTGTCAAGACTCGCTAATTCTCCTCCGAAAACGAGGTGTAACAGTTGTTTCTTCTCACCATGCGCACTCATATAAGCCTCCTGACTTTCAATTCTCCTCGGCAAGGTATCAAGTGATTAGACCAACTTGCTCGAACGGACAATATCTATCACATTCTTAAGCGGACTATTCACACTTGCAATCAAAAATCCGTGTGAATATGGCGATATTCCATAGGTAATTGGCTGTTTATCCAAATTAACCAAAACTCCGCCACATTCGCGTAAAATAAGGTCAGCCGCCGCAATATCCCAATCATGACTATCCGGTTTGACAAAAACCAAATCGATCTTTCCTTCCGCAGTGAGTGCAATGCGATAGGCAAGAGATGGAAGATAATGGGCAAATTTTATCTGTTGGGAAAAATCCTTTGGTAATTTCTCTTCCATCAACTTTGTTGCCGAAACATTTTGAATGGTTTTGTTATTATCAAGTACAGGCAATTTTTGCCCATTTCGCGTTGCACCGTTATTTTTTTGTGCGGCATAAATAACTTTATTGACCGGACAATTCAAAACACCAACTTGTGGTATTCCCTGTTCAACAACGGCCAAAGAAATGCACCAATACGCGTCCCCAGATAAAAACCCGCGTGTTCCGTCAATCGGATCAATAACAAATGATCTTTGATAATTTGATGAAGGCCGGTCATCATTTGTTTCCTCAGATATCCAGCCATAATGGGGGCGGGCGGACAAAAGCCGTTCTTTTATCAGTTTATCAACTGCTAAATCCGCTTCACTAACCGGCGAGTTTCCAGGTTTCATCCATACTTGAGGATCGTTCTTGAAATATTTTAACGCAAGCTCTGCCGCTTCAACAGAGGTTTGCAAGATAAGCTGAAGATCTTCAGAATTTATATCGTCATTTTCCTGCAAGAGTCATCCCCTCTATTAAAAGTGTCGGAGCAGCGGTGCCATAACGACGGTCTATATCATTGGCCGGTGTCAAATGCGCCAACATATGTAAAAGATTGGAGCCCAAGGTTACTTCACTAACAGGATAGGCAAGCTCACCATTTTCAATCCAGTAACCCGAAGCACCGCGGCTATATTGTCCAGTTATCAAATCGACACCATGGCCAAAAAGTTCCGTTACGTAAAAACCTGTTCCTATTTGCCGGATCATATCACTTGGTGACATCTCGCCCGGTTCGATAGCAAAATTGGTGCTTGCAGGTTGCACAGATGATGACGAGCGCACGCCATGCCCGTTGGTTTTTAGTCCAAGCTCATTTGCAACTGATTGTGATAAAAACCAATTTTGCAAGACACCATTTTCGATGATTTTTAATGATTGCCCTTCAACACCTTCACCATCAAAGGGACGAGAAGCATTACCTCTAATTTTAAGTGGCTCATCGGTAACATTTATTTTGTCGCCCATGATTTTTTTGCCCATATAGTTCTGCAATAGGCTGGTATGTCTTGCAACAGCAGAACCATTGACCATGGAAGCGATATGACCTGCTATGCCACGTGCCATACGCGGTTCAAATATTACATTGACTGTGCCGGTATTAGCCTGTTTTGCCCCTAGGCGTCGAACGGCTCTTGTCCCAGCATTTTTTCCGATGGTTTCAGCATCTTCCATATCTTCATAATGTAGAGCTGTGGTGTAATCATAGTCCCGTTCCATTGCTGTGCCAGAACCTGCTACCGCACTGCACGAACATGAAAAACGGCTGGATTCATATGCACCACAGAAACCTTCGCTTGTTACCAGGACCAAGCCACCAACGCCGTAACCGCAATCTGCACCACCAGAATTTGAAACACCTTCAACAGCAAGGGCGGCATTTTCTGTTTTAAGGGCTTGTTCTGTTAAAAATTTACTATCAGGAACAAATGAGTCAAAAAGATCGAGATTTTTAGGCGATGTTACGAGCAAAGATTTATCGACCAAACCTTCAAAAGGATTTTCTGGCGAAACTTTAGCCATAGCAACAGCTCGTTCAGCCAAAGTTTTTGGATCAGATGACAGATTTGCAGAGATACTTGCAACTCTTTTGCCAACAAATACACGTAACGCGAAATCATCACTCTCGGAGGCTTCTGTTGCTTCAACTTTACCCAGTCTTACCGATACACTAACAGACCGTGCCTTGATCACAACAGCATCTGCGGCATCTGCTCCAGCTTTTTGGGCTGCTTCCACCAAGGCCGCAGCTTTATCAATCTGGCTTTCATTAGACATGGAAGATTCCTCCGTTTCAATTCTACCCTGAAGCTATAAAACTTAATACGAAAACTCAATTCTTTTCGTAAAATCTGCCCGTTCTGTGCGAGTTTTAAACGACTAATTCTAACACGAGGGTATATCGTACTTCATGCCAAATGACATCATGATAATTTGGCAAATGATAGGTAGAGATATTTCTCATGTATCACAGTGGTTAAGGCAAATTTTCTGAAATAGAGGAACAATAACAGCCATTATAATCGGCATGATTGCTACTATGCAGAATTATGAAAAGCCGCTCCAGTGGAATTGAGCGGCTTTTGTTTGTTATCGGCTGTTGGGCTTAACACGTTTAAGCTGCAATTAGGTGTCTTGAACGATCCCGCCCAGTTATTTCAGCCTTTTGAAGGTCCTATTTTGAAGGTCCTATAATGAGTAGGGTTGGTTCTTTCGACAGCAATTTTTGCGCAATAGCTTTGACCTGATCGGTTGTGACTGCTTCAATCTCTGCTTTGCGTTTAGAGATATAATCAATTGGTAAACCCTGATCCTGCAAACCAACAAGTGTGCCGGCAATATCAGACGACGACCCCATGTTTTTTACTGCATAAGACCCGATAACATAACTTTTAGCATCATCAAGTTCTTGTTGGGTAATTCCGTTTTCTGCCATTTTGCGTATTTCATCGCGAATGGTCGACAGTGTTTTTTGCGCTTCTTTTGACCGTGTGCCAGTTGAAACAACCAAATTGGCAGCATGGTCATAGCTGATTAGTGTTGAACCAACGGTGTAAGCCAAGCCGCGTTTTTCACGAACTTCCGAAAATAATCTTGATGTTAAGCCGGGACCACCAAGAACATAGTTCATCAAATAGGCTGCAAAGAAATCGGGATCATTACGCTTTACCCCAGGATAGACGAGGGTTAATGAGGTTTGTGGCAAGTCATAATTGACATTGGCCATACCACCAAGATTAAGCTTTACCTCATCAATTTTCTTGAGCGACGCTTTTTCAGGTAGGTCGGCAAAGATCTTATCAATAATCGCCGAAGCTTCTTGCGCTGAGACAGGCCCGACAATACCGATATGCAAATTGTCACGTGCAAACATTGCTTTATGTGCTGCAACAAGATCATCATGTGTAATATGCATAAGCGTTTCTGGCGTTCCTTCTGCACGGCGCCCATAAGGGTGTTTGCCATAAATCATTGAGAGAAGGCGGTTTTGTGCAATTGTCTTAGGATCTTTTTCAGCGGCCTTTAGCTCGGTGATAAGCTGTTCTCTAACCCGATCAAGAGGCTCTTGGTCAAATCTTGGCTGTCTGATTGCTAGTCCCAAAAGATCAAAAGCCGGTAGTTTATTATCAGCAAGAACACGCATACTGCCTTGCATACGATCTCTGCTTGCAGAAAACGCCATTTCCGCCCCTAAATCATCAAGGCGCGCCTGAAAATCTTCTGACAAAATGTCACCTGCACCTTCATCAAAAAGGCCTGTCATGAGGTTTGCAAGACCTTCTTTGTCTTGCGGATCCTGAGAGCTGCCGCCACCTATTGAAAATTGAATGGCAACAATCGGCACAGTATGATCTTCAACAAGCCAAGCTTGTATGCCTTTTTCAGAAACAACATTTTGTATTTCAATGGCATTGGCTGGCGCAATGGTTAAGGTTATCCCCCATACAAAGAGCGCTGCAATGACATGAATAGGACGACAAAGGAAAAATATCTTGTTCATAGCAGCACTCATTTGCTTTTCTTTTTTGTGTCAGGGGTGCCCGATATTTGTTTTATCGGTGGCAATAGATAACTGTTGACACTTTTTTGCGGGTCAAGATACCGGTTGGCGACATCTTTAATATCGGCCGTTGTGACACTTTTTAATTGATTTGGCCAATTGGCAATGTCTTCCACGCTCATGCCAATCGCCAAAGAACTTCCATAGATTTGTGCAAGGCCAACAGGACTATCAAGCGAATAGATCATATTTTTTATAAAACGGTTGCGTGCTTGATTAAGTTCAGCTTCTGTCACACCATTTTTGCGTATATCAGCAATTTGTTCAAAAACCTGTTGTTGCACGGTATCAAGATCCGTGCCAGCTCTTGGCATACCATAAACAACAAATACGCCATCATCTACAGCACTGCCATTATAGCCCGAACCAACCGATGCAGCCGTACCATTTTTAACAATCAAGGTTTGATATAGACGACTTCTTGGCGAACCACCTAAAATTTCTCCTAAAAGATCAAGAGCAGCAGCTTCCTTTTTGTCCTTGGCGTTATGGTAAGAAGGCACAACCCACATTTGTTGGTAGCTCGGCTCACTTACACGCGGATCACGCATGGTTACTGTTCTGCTCGTGTTTTTGGCAGGTTCTTGTGGCCGATTTCTCGGGCCAACTTCAGTACGTATTGGAAGTTTGCCGTAAATGTTTAACGCCAATTCACGCACTTTCTTAGCGTCTACATCTCCAGAAATAATCAGTGTGGCATTATTCGGCGTATAGAACTTTTTATAAAAATTAATTGCATCATCACGTGTCAGCTGTTGCATTTCCTGTTTCCAGCCGATGACAGGGTTGTGATAGGGGCTGTTCATAAAAAGAGTAGCACGTGTTTCTTCTGCAAGCATTGCCTCGGGGCTATTGTCGGTACGCATACGGCGTTCTTCGATAATGACATTGCGTTCAGGTACAATGACATCATCAGTCAGAACCAGATTTTCCATTCTATCCGCTTCAAACTTCATCACATCTTCAAGATATTCAGAAGCTACGCTTTGATAGTACCCCGTATAATCATAGGAGGTAAAAGCGTTTTCCTCGCCACCTATTCTAGCGATAAATTTGGAAAATTCGCCTGCAGGGTGGTTGGCAGTGCCTTTAAACATCAAGTGTTCAAGAAAATGAGCAATACCAGTATGTCCCATTGGTTCATCAGCAGAACCCACATGATACCAAATCATTTGCGTGACAACAGGGGCACGATGGTCTTCAATGACAACAACCTGTAAACCATTGGTAAGCGTAAATGTTTGTGTTGGACCTATCTTCGTAATGCTTGGCAAATTAGCTTGATTAGGGGAGGATTGCTCGGTTGTTGCTTTATCGCCTGTATTATCAGCATAAACCTGAACTAGGGATGTTGAAGATAAGGCAGCAACAAGTGCCATTCTAAATATTGCTTTTTTTATCAATTGAGGCACTGGAAAAACCTTTCAGAAGTTTTTGATCACGACTGTAATATATAGATATAAATAATTGTGCCGCCATAATGACGTTTGTCATCAAGTTTAAATATTTCAGGTAAATGGATAGTTGCTTCCTGACTTTCTTCCAAAACAAAAAGAGCATCGGGATTGACCCACCCACCTTCAACAGCCGCAATAAAAGCCTGTTCGCCCAAGCCATGATTATAAGGAGGGTCGGCAAAAACGATGTCAAATGGTTGCATTGTCCCCACTTGACCAAGATGTGTGGCATCACGTCGTAAAATTCTTGCGATACCCTGAAGTCCAAAGTTTTCAATATTTTTATGAATAAGACCGCGGCCTTCAACGGATTGCTCGACAAATGTGCAGGCACGGGCGCCCCGAGATAAGGCTTCTATGCCTAACGCACCAGTGCCTGCAAATAGATCAAGAACACGCATTCCATCCCAAAAGTGATCTTTGCGGCTTGCCAGAATGTTAAAAAGACTTTCCCGCGTACGATCAGTGGTGGGGCGAATTGCTTGATCTGATGGCGTTGCAAGATTGCGCCCCGAAAATTTACCGCCGACGATCCGCACGTGAGCCCCCGGCTGGTCTATTGTTGTTTGCTCGGTCAGAAGAACGGTTAAAAGTCTTTTTTGGTCTATCGCTATACGAATGGGAAGACTTTTCGCCGAAATTTTTCTTCTTTACATAACCATTGCCATTTTGTTTCCGATCGCCATCACGGAAAGAATTCTGGTCACGCTTTTTGGCAAAACCCTGCCGCTTGCGCTCTGCATTGCCTGCTTCGCGTCTGTTTTCAAATGGTTTATCATTGCCATCATAATGCGACCGGCGTGGTGCATAGCGCTTTTCGCTTTTGTCCGGACGTTCATCCGATTTATATGATTTCTTGTGATATTGGTTTGGCTCTCTAAACGGTCTATCATAACCGGTAGCATCGTCAGAACGATTAGGTCGCGAACGATTTGCTATCGAAGGTCTCCTATCCGAATGGCCATATTGGGCATTTTTATCTTCACGCCGTTTGAAGCCATCATTGTCAAATCTTTTAGGCCGTTCACCATCAACATGACGGGGCGTATGACGGTCAGACGGTGCTGGTCTTGCCTCATCAGTTTTTTGATAATTGCTCCATTGTTTTTTACGCGCTGTCTGGGGGCGAGCACCAGGCGCCATCCAAACATTTGTGCTGCGTGAGCGCGGCGTAGAAGCTTCTCTTTTTTCGTCAGAAGGTTTTTCACGGTTTGACGGTGCCGCATCAAAACGGTTACCACGTTTATCATTCCAGCGATCTGGTTTCGTTGCCAATTGCATACGGCCACGTTCAGCAAAATCAGCCTTTTTACCTCTTTTATTGAAACGCGGCATATTGGGTGAAGACGAAATCCAACCATCTTCCGACTTTTGTACATTGCCACGAGCAGGCTCGGCTGCAACCACTGGTGAATTTGAAAATGGCTTTATAATAGGTAGATCAAAATCAGCATTTGCTTCTTCAATCAACCGTTCGCCCAACTGATCACGCAAGGTGCGGCCTTTAAGCTCTCGCACCGCACCTTCTTCAAGGTCAGCAAGTTGAAAAGGTCCAAAAGAGACACGGATCAACCGCGTAACGCTTAAGCCTAAAGCACCAAGAATATTTTTAACTTCTCGATTTTTACCTTCACGCAAAGCAACAGAAAGCCAAACATTTGACCCTTGTTCGCGTTCCAAAACAGCATCAACCGAACCGTAAAACACGCCATCAATGGCGATACCATTTTTCAGTGTATCCAATTCATTCTGGGTAATTTTACCATGGGCACGAACGCGATATTTGCGAACCCAGCCAGTGGAAGGCAATTCAAGCACACGTGCCAGACCACCATCATTGGTCAATAAAAGTAGGCCTTCTGTGTTAATATCAAGTCGTCCAACGGAAAGGACACGCGGCATTCCCTCAGGCAAATTGTCAAACACTGTTGGGCGTCCCTCAGGGTCACGGTTTGTTGTCACCAAACCGGCACGTTTGTGATAAAGCCAAACACGTGTTCTTTCTATCGGTGGCAATGGCTTGCCATCAACCGTGATAACATCAGTGCGTGTAACGTTGAATGCTGGCGATTCAAGCACTTTACCATTAACAGTAATACGTCCTGCGGCAATCATTGTTTCTGCGTCACGCCTTGATGCTATGCCTGCACGCGCCAATCTTTTAGCAATGCGTTCGCTACCATCTTTGCTTTCTTCGCTGGTAAATTTTGCAGGTTCGCTTCTCATTGCTCGTTTATCGCGTGGCGTACCACTACTCTGTGCGCCTCTCCGATCCGTTTGCGGTTTTCGGTTACCGCGATTATTTTCCATAGTATTTATCCTTTAGTCGCTCATTGGCGCCTGTTATCATTTATCCACGCTCTAAACTATTTTGTAGACTTATGGAATCTCTTTCATAACGAGTTTTCCGTTAATGCTGCTATAATAAACTTAAACAGTAAATAAAATCGAATTGTCATATTGAATGGTATAGTAAAGGTTTAAAATGAAACAAACACCCATGGATATAGCTCTTGAAGAGGCCAAATTTGCGGCAGAACAGGACGAAGTGCCGGTGGGAGCAGTCATTGTTCATGGGGGCAAGATTATCGCACGTGCTGGCAATTATACCCGTGCTGCCAATGATCCCACGGGGCACGCAGAAATGCGTGCAATCCGCATGGCTTGTGAGGCATTACAAGTTGAACGTTTGCCTGAATGTGACCTTTATGTGACCCTTGAACCTTGCACAATGTGCGCGGCTGCTATTTCATTCGCGCGTATCCGTAGACTTTATTTTGCAACAAATGATCCAAAAGGTGGAGCCATCGAGCACGGTGTGCGTTTCTATAAACAGCCCACCTGTCACCATGCACCGGATGTTTATTCCGGTTTGGGCGAAAATGATGCGGCTATGTTGCTTAGAGAGTTCTTTGTCAAGAAAAGAGAATGATGATGAAAACGGTAAAATTTTCAAATGGTACCACGGTTCCTGCGTTAGGTCAGGGAACTTGGGGAATGGGGGAAGGACATAATAGTATTGATGCTGAAGCCGATTGTTTAAAAAAAGGGCTAGATTTAGGACTAACGCTTATTGATACGGCAGAAATGTATGCCAATGGAGGCGCAGAAAAAGTTGTTGGTGTTGCACTTCAGAAAAATCGAGATCGCGCTTTTGTTGTGTCGAAGGTTTTACCAAGTCACGCCTCGGCAAATGGCACAATAGAAGCGTGTGAGCGCAGTCTAAAAAATCTGAAAACCGATGTTATAGATCTTTATCTTTTGCATTGGCCAAGCAGCTATCCTTTAGAAGATACGGTTATGGCCTTTGAACAATTGATGAAACAAGGAAAAATCAAAGCGTGGGGTGTCAGCAATTTTGATGTTGCAGATATGACCGAGCTGGAAAATCTAGCGTCGCAAGGGCATATAACTGTGAACCAAATTCTATATAATTTGTCGCGTCGTGGTACTGAGTTTGACCTTTTGCCTTGGTGTCAGAAACGGAATATCGCTCTGATGGCTTATTCTCCAATCGAGCAGGGACGTATTTTGAAAAATGCCAAACTTCAAGACTTAGCAAAAAGTGTCGGCTTATCAGTGGTCGTTTTGGCATTGGCATGGGTCATACGGCAACCGCAGATGATTGCTATTCCAAAAGCATCTTCAATCGAGCATATCAAAGAAAACTATAAAGCGCTTGATTTGAAACTTGATCCCGACATTTTAAAAAAATTGGACGCAATTTTTACCCCTCCAACCCATAAAATGCCGCTGGAGGTTATTTAAAATCAAACATTGTTTGATTTTATATATATTGGTTGGGATTATCAGCTTTGTTTGGTGAGAGTGGTTTTATAAGCCGCTCTCACTGAATTTTTGTATTAACTGTCGACACCGAATTCTAGCATTAACAGCCAAGACTCAATTCTAGAATTTAATGCTGATACTGAATTCTGCTATCAAACGCTGACATTAAACTGTTAAACTCTGACACCGAGTTCCGACATCAAACGCTGACATTGAATTCAGATATTAACTGCTGATATTTAATTCCGTCATTAAATACTGAAAATACTGATACTAAATTCTGGTATTAAGTACTGACATTGAATTCAGATATTAACTACCGGCACCGAATTCTAGCATTAAATGCTGATACGGAGTTCTGCCATCAAGCACTGATATTAAACTGTCAAACTCTGACACCAAGTTCCGGCATTAAACGCTGACATCAAATTCTGGTATTGAATGGCGACATAAAAAGCTGATGTTGAATTCAGATATTAAATACCGGCACTCAATTATAGCACCAAACACTGATACTGAGTTTTGGTATCAAGCGCTGACATTAAATTGTTAAACTACCAACGAGTTCCAGCATTAAAAGCTGATACTAAATTTCGGCATTAAACGTTGAAATCAGACAATGCGGGAATTAGAAAGGCCACCAGCTTTTTTTACCGGAAGCACCTTTCAGAGCTTTCTTTCTTTGACGCTCTTTTTTAGCCTCATCTTCACCTTCATCACCAATGGGTGCTGAAGCAGCAGGCTGCCGATATGTTAGCGGTGGTTCGCTCAAATATTTGCGTGTTGTTGCAGACCCACCTTCATTTTCTTTTTTGCGACGAAGATACTCGGCACGCTGTTCTTTATCATTGCCTCTTGCACCATCATTACGGTGGATGCCATCCTGCCATTCGGATGAACCTGCAGTTTTGCCACCTTGGCTGCCATCAGACACAATCGGTGATACATAGTTAGGATTATTCTGATTTGCGGTTGCTTCATCACGAAGACGCTGGCGGCGCTGTTCTGGCGATTCAGGCCAATCTGGGGAACCAGCTTTGGCAACACTTGCTTGCGGTTGTGGCAGTACACCTTTTGTGCCTGGGGCAGGGCGAACAAGTTCAGGGCGTGGACGTGTGTCGACCTGATTTTTATTTGTATTGGATTTTATCGACGCAATATTAGAAAAATCATCAATCAACTGTTGACCAGTTGTTTTATCTGTTCCATATGTCGGACTGGAAATACATCCAGACAGTACAAAACCAGCTGTGACCATACTTATGGTAATAATTCCTGCGTCGCGTTTTTTCACTGTTTATCCGTTTTCCCGGCTCTGCCGCCCACCTGTTACTCTTTCCGCCAACTGGCAGATAAACTAATACATTGGCTGCACCACTCTTTATGGCACACGCAAGACAGTGCCATATCACGACATATCCTATGACGGCAATCCCCCTAAAGTAAAGATATACCTATACATAAGCGAAAGGGTGGCACAAAACGACGCTTATGCCGCCCCCCAATAAGTTGTTAAATGCGGCCTAAAGCATGCAATTCGTGCAGTGCAGCAGCATCACGGGCCGATACATCAGGGTATTCAGGATCGCTACCAACATCTTGTGTATAACGCCATGAACGGGCACATTTTTTGCCATTTGCCTTTTGTGAACGCACTGCAACACCTGAAACCTCTTCAAGTTTAAAGACATCGCTTGGTGCTTGTGCATTGGTGATGACAATATCGCTGGTAATGCAAATTTCAGCCATATCCATTCCCTCTACCGCTTCCAGCAAATTCATGTCATTAATATAAACGACAGGTGCTGCTTCAAGCGATGAACCAATGCGCTTATCGGCACGCTCAAGTTCAAGTGCACCAGTTACAACTTTTCTTACTTGCCGTATTTTCTTCCAACGTTCAGCCAAAGCATCGTTGCGCCATTCTTCTGGTGTTTGACGGAATTGTTCAAAATGAACAGATCTGCTTTCAGGATGTCTTTCCAGCCAAGCTTCTTCCATCGTAAAGGGTAGCATTGGTGCAAGCCACGTTACCATATGTTCGAATATTTCACGGACGACATGAAGGGCAGCTTTGCGTTTTTGTGATGAAGGGGCATCGCAGTAAAGCGAATCTTTTCTAATATCGAAATAAAATGCTGAAAGCTCAACAATAGAAAAGTCAATCAATGCGCGTGTAATACGCTTGAAATCAAATCCATCATAAGCATCATTTATGAACTTATTAAGCTCATAAAGGCGATGCAACATCAGTTTTTCCAAATCTGGCATACTGTCATATGCAATATTTTCACCTTCGTCATGCGCAAGAGTGCCCAGCATCCAACGAATAACATTGCGTATTTTACGATAGGAATCGACATTGGTTTGAATAATGTTTTTGCCTAATCGTTGATCTTCCCAATAATCTGTTGTCATAACCCATAGGCGTAAAATATCGGCGCCGGAAGTGTTCATAACATCTTGCGGTGAAACTGTATTGCCCAAGGATTTGGACATTTTTTTACCCTGTTCATCAAGGGTAAAACCATGGGTAAGAACTGTGTTATAAGGGGCACGACCACGCGTTCCGCAGCTTTCCAGCATGGAAGAGTGGAACCAACCGCGGTGTTGGTCGGAACCTTCCAAATAAAGATCAGCAGGCCATTTTAAATCTGGGCGATCTTCAAGGGTAAATACATGTGTACAGCCTGAATCAAACCAGACGTCCAATATGTCATGCACGGGTTGCCATGGCTCGCTAGCTCTTTCTGCCAAGAAGCGTTCTCGCGAATCTTCTTTGAACCATGCATCAGCACCTTCTTTTTCAAATGCATCGACAATGCGTTGATTAACCGCATCATCTTTGAGTATTTCGCCGTCTTCATTGACAAAAATTGCGATAGGGACGCCCCATGCGCGTTGGCGTGACAATACCCAATCGGGTCTATCTTCCATCATCGCGCCAATACGGTTTTGGCCGGCTGCTGGTACAAAACGTGTTTCTTGCACTGCTTTAAGAGCGCGGCTTCGTAACGTTGTTCCATCACCCAAATCCTTATCCATCCAGACAAACCATTGAGGTGTATTTCTGAAAATTACTGGTTTTTTGGAACGCCAACTATGAGGGTAGGCGTGTTTTATGCGGCCACGCGCAAACAAATGATTGGCATCAATTAATGTAGCGATAACGATTTTGTTGGCATCGCCAGTTTTGCCATTATCGTCAATCACACGCGATGCGCCACCGGCGCGGTCTGGGCCAAAACCTGGTGCATCTTTTGTATAATAACCAGCATCATCAACAGGGAAAGGTATAGATGAATCAATACCAGCATTTTCAATTACCTGTTTGCTAGAAACCCAAATATCAAAGTCTTCTCGACCATGGCTAGGTGCTGTATGAACAAAGCCGGTACCTGAATCTGCCGTTACGTGATCGCCATCGAGTAGCGGCACCTTGAATTCATAGCCGCCTGCAAATCCCTTTAAAGGATGCGATAGAACCAATGTTTGAAATTCTTCCGCAGCAATTGTGCGCAACCGCTTCAGGGTTAGCTTGGCTTTCTTCGCACTTTCTTCTGCCAAAGCTTCCGCAAAAATCAGTTTTTCACCAGCTTGCGGGCCGTAATCATTTTCAGCACTTTCTACTTCGTAAAGTCCATAAGCAATACGTGACGAATAAGACACCGCACGGTTTCCTGGAATTGTCCAAGGCGTTGTCGTCCATATGACGACATAGGCATCTTCAAGATCTTTCGAACGCGTTTCCAACACAGGGAACTTTACCCAAATCGTATCCGATTCCACATCATGATATTCGACTTCAGCCTCTGCAAGAGCAGTGCGCTCTACGACAGACCACATCACAGGTTTAGAACCACGGTAAAGCTGCCCAGACATGGCAAACTTCATAAGTTCACCGGCAATGCGCGCTTCTGAGTGAAAAGCCATGGTTGTGTAAGGATTTTTGAAATCTCCAACGATACCGAGACGTTTAAACTCTTCGGATTGTACGCTTACCCAATGCTTAGCAAATTCGCGGCATTCCTGTCTAAATTCGTTTATCGGAATGTCGTCCTTGTTTTTGCCTTTTGCGCGGTACTTCTCTTCGATCTTCCATTCGATAGGCAAACCATGACAATCCCATCCAGGAACATAATTGGCATTATAGCCGCGCATCTGGAAAGAACGGATGATAACATCTTTCAGAACTTTATTGAGTGCGTGACCGATATGGATATCGCCATTGGCGTATGGAGGGCCATCATGCAAAACATAAAGAGGGCGGTCGACAGACTGTTTTCTCAGTTCTGCATAAAGATCCATCTCTTCCCAGCGTTTAACCAGTTCTGGTTCCTTTTGGGGAAGGCCAGCACGCATTGGGAAATCAGTTTGTGGGAGATAAAGAGTTTTTGAGTAATCCATGGCTTCGTTTTGATTCGACATATTGAAATTTCCAGAACAGTTTTACGATTTTTTTAAAAAGACTTTTAACCCGACCTTTCAACCACCTGTCTTGTTCAGACTATGATGAAGATCGGGCGAATAATTCGTACCGTAAAGCGATCAGGATAATGTGCACACATGATTTAACGCTGTAACATGAGATGAAATAGAAAGAAAACTGAATTTTACTACAAAAAGAAAAGGCCCCGTAAAATACGGAGCCTTTCCAGAACTAAAGTTCTTTAAAATTAGAACTTGTAAGCAACGCCAACGCGGAAATCGTTGGTTTTGTAGTCAACATTGTACTTGATGTTGTTTTTGCTGTAGTCTTCATCACCGAAATCTGTGTAACGATATTCAGCGCGGAGGATAACGTGATCTGTCATTGCGTAGTCAACGCCAGCACCGATTGTCCAACCTGTTAGAGTGTCGCTACCGTTAGCTGAGTACATTGGGTATACATCGCCTTTTGAATTCTTGATGCGGTAGTTTGAGTCAACTTTAGAGTAAGCTACACCACCAGCAAGGTAAGGCATCCAACGATCCATTGCATAACCTACACGAGCACGTGTTGCGCCAGCCCATTTTTCTTTAAGTTTGCTGCTGATAACGTCGCCAGCTGCATTAACTGTAGCTTTGTCGTTCTCATCCATGTCACCCCAAACCCAGTCGGTTTCGATGCCGAGTACAACATTGTTACCAATGTCAAAGTTGTAACCAGCATAAAGACCACCGATGAAGCCTGATGGATCTGGTGAGAAGCTCTTGCTGTAGTCGATGTCTGTACGATGGCCTTTAACATCTGTGTCTGACCATGAACCACCGATTTGACCACCAGCGTAGAAGCCTGTCCATGAGAAAGCAGGAGCTGCTACAACAGGTGCTGGTTCTTGAGCTGCAACAACGTCTGCAGCTTGTGCTGCTGAAGCGGCTGTAAGAGCAGCAACAGATGCAGCAATAAGATATCTAATTTTCATTTTCATTCTCCAATGCAATATAACTGCTGTTTAGTTATATATAGATGATTGATACGATAAATGCTGTAGCACGAAAGTCACACTAGACAAAAACTAAAAGAATTACCTCAAATAAATGTGAGGAGATCATTTGACTTGTGAAAGTGGCCTTTCATCATACAGAATATTACAAGCTAATATCTTAATCCTTTACGAAGTATGAAAGAATTAGCTTAATTCAAAAAAAGCCCTATAAAAAATCACAGGGCTTTTTTCGTGGTATATATACAAATTAAAACTTGTAAGCGACACCCAAACGTAAATCATTAGTCTTATAATCTACGTTATATTTGAAATTATTGTTACCAAAATCTTTGTCGCCGAAATCTGTGTAACGATATTCTGCACGCAGGATAACGTTGTCTGTCATCGCGTAGTCAACACCAGCACCCAAGGTATAACCGGTTAGCGTTTTGTCGCCGCTAACTTTGCTGTATGCTGTGCCAGCTGCATTTGAAAATTTGGCGTTAGAATCGATCTTGGAATATGCAACACCGGCACCAACAAATGGCATTAAGCGATCCATTGAATAACCAACGCGAACACGTGTTGCGCCAGCCCATTTCTCTTTAATGTGGCCTTTAACGGTATATTGCGATGCGCTACCTCTAAGGTAGGTAGAGCTTTCGCTATCGTCTGTGTCTACCCAAGCCAAGTCTGTTTCAGCGCCAAGCACAATATTATTATTGAGATCAAAATTGTAACCGGCATAAATACCGCCCATGAAACCTGATGGATCAGGTGAGAAAGATTTACCGAAGCCGGCATATCCTGGTACATTCTTATGACCTGATACTTTCAAGTCTGTGTCCGACCAAGCATAACCAATTTGACCACCGACATAAAAGCCGGTCCAAGAAAATGCTGGAGAAGCAATATTAGGTGATGCATCTTGATACATGACCGCGTCAGCTGCTTGTGTGTTGGTTGTTGAGGCCAATGCCAAAACTGAAGCAAGTGCGAGATACTTCATATTCATTTGTTTACTCCATGCGAAATTAACTGCAATTATCGGCACTATAATTGGCACATTCGGAATGTCTGTAGCAAAAAAGACACACCCAATGAATCGGACCCTTATTTGGGTGCTTTAAACCGATAAGCTCTTTCATATGGTAAACATAGAATTAAAAAACGCCGGGAAACCGGCGCTTTTTTCGTTGAAATAGTGGAGAACGAATCAACTATGAGCAAAAATATCTACTTCTGGCCAACCTAATAGGTCAAGTTCGGCTCTTGAAGGTAGAAAATTGAAACATGATTCCGCAATGCCTGCACGTCCTTCGCGAACCAGACGTTTTTCCAAAATGGCTTTTAAACGGTGCAGGTAAAGGACGTCTGTTGCTGCATATTCAACCTGTGCGGAAGAAAGCTTCTCAGCCGCCCAATCGGATGATTGTTGTTGTTTCGAGATATTGACCTCAATCAATTCACTGCATAGATCCTTTAGCCCATGACGGTCGGTATATGTACGTGTGAGTTTTGAGGCTATTTTTGTACAAAATACCGGTCGCGGCATGACACCGAATGTTAGTGCAAGGACTGCGAGATCAAAACGCCCAAAATGAAATATTTTGGTAATTTTAGGATCTGAAAGAAGCTTGACCAGATTTGGTGCATCTTTTTGTCCCTTGGCTATTTGAATAACATCTGCCGTACCATCGCCCGGCGATATCTGCACCACACATAATCTGTCACGATGTGGCTGCAAACCGAGAGTTTCCGTATCAATTGCAACCTGATCGACATTATAATGTTTCAGATCAGGTAAATCGCCTTTATGGACTCTTATTTCTGTCATATCCTTGTTACCTTATTTTTTAGCCAATGCTTGCAGGATACGTGCCCAAGATCTTTGTCCCTTATGGAAAGATTTCAGGTTGTATTTTTCATTTGGTGAATGGATACGGTCATCATCAAGACCAAAGCCAACGAGCAATGATTCCATTCCAAGTAAGGACTGGAAATCTCCAACAATTGGAATAGATCCACCCATGGCTGCAAGAACTGCTGGTTTGTTCCACTCTTCAGTCAAAGCCTGTTTGGCCAATTGTACAAGTTCTGAATCATAGGGCAATTGTATTGCCGGTGATGCACCATGCTCTATGAATTCCACCTTGCAGTCGGCAGGCACAAGGCTGCGCACATAATTGCGGAACGACTCTCTGATTTTTTCCGGATCTTGACTATGAACCAATCTGAATGAAATTTTTGCGCTGGCTTTTGATGCGATCACAGTCTTGAAGCCTTCACCTTCATATCCGCCGCTAATACCATTAACTTCTGCTGTTGGTCGCGCCCATGTCAATTCTAAGATTGAGCGACCTTTTTCACCTGATGGTATTGATAGCCCAACAGAACCTAAAAATTCTTTGGCATCGCGCCCCAAAGCATTCCACGATTTTAGAATGTCGGCTGGTGTTTCCTCGACACCATCATAGAAGTTTGGAACGGTTACACGCCCATTTTCATCATGAAGTCCTGCTATAATTTTTGCTAAAATATGGATAGGGTTTGCAGCTGCCCCGCCAAAATGACCCGAATGTAGGTCGCGATCAGCACCTGTTATGATAACCTCTTCACCCAACATACCGCGTAAGCTAACAGAAATTGATGGTGTGTCTGCATCCCACATCGATGTATCACATACCAGCGCACAATCCGCTTTTAATTCTTCTGCATGGGCATTTAAAAATGGCTTTAATGAAGGGGAACCTGATTCTTCTTCACCTTCAAATAGAATTGTCACGGCAATAGGAAGTTCTCCGGTCTCTTCTTTGTAAGCGCGGCATGCTTCGACAAATGTCATAAGTTGTCCCTTGTCGTCACCTGCACCGCGAGCCGAAATAACTTTTACGCCGTCAAGATCTTTAAGTTTAGGATCAAATGGCTCATCATGCCAAAGATTAAGCGGATCCACTGGCTGCACATCATAATGTCCATAGAATAATACATGTGGTGCATCTTTTGTGGGGCCAGGATGGTGTGCGACAACCATAGGATTGCCTGTCGTGTCACGACGAGAAGCCTCAAATCCAATGCTTTTGAGGTCTTCAACAAGCCAATCTGCCGCATCTTTGCAATCGTTTGCAAAAGCTGGATCAGTCGAAATAGATTTTATACGGAGTAAATTGAAAAGACGTTCAAGGCTGACATTAAGGTCGGCATCAAGACGGGATAAAACTTTATCAAGCATGGATAACACCTGTAATTAATAGATTGGCTGAAGACTTTAAGCTTCTTGCAGTGTTTTGCAAGCACGCAGAATCATTTTTGACATTGCGCGCAATAAAAACTTGATCGGCCGGATTGGGTAATTCTTAAAATTGGTTCACCACATTGTGGGCATGGTTGGCCTTCTCTGTCATAGACAGAAAAACTATGTTGGAAATATCCAAGAGAGCCATCTGTATGCATGTAATCACGAAGAGATGAACCGCCGGCCTTAATCGCATCATAGATAACCGCGCGGATATTTTCAGCCAATATATCAACTTTTTTTCTCGCCGAAGGGGTTTTTGCACCAAGCGTGGAAGCAAGCCGTTTGGGAGAAAGATGACTGCGCCATAGTGCTTCACAAACATATATATTTCCCAAACCAGCAATAATCGACTGGTCAAGTAACGCCGATTTTAACGGTGTCTTTTTGTCAGCAAAGACATGGTTTAAATAGTCTCCCGATAGATCATTACCCGTTGGTTCAGGACCCAATTTCATAAGTAAGGGGTGTTGGTAAAGCATCGCAGTATCGGCAAGAAGCATAAAACCAAAACGCCGCGGATCATTATAGACAACACGATAGGTCTTTCCGTCTGACGTCTCGACATGCATAATAAAATGGTCATGTTTCATGAGTTTGGTTTTTGGATAATACTCAAAACCTAAGACATCGTTTTCTATCCGCCACGAGCCAGACATGCCTAAATGGCTTATAATTGTCTCTTGCGAAGATAAATTGATCAATAAATATTTGGCTCTTCGCGTTATTGACGTTATCCGCTGTCCGATAAGATGGCTTACAAAATCTACCGGAAAAGGAAAACGTAAATCAGGTCTATTTAATGTTGCATCTGTTATTCTACTATTTTCTAAAACAGGCTCCAGACCACGCTTAACAGTTTCTACTTCTGGTAGTTCAGGCATATCGTCACTAACTTTAATCAGATGAATCTAAGATAAAAAATTATTTTTATTACATAATCTCACAAATTGCTTTTTTAAAGAGAACCTATTCATAGGTCTGTTTAATAGGCATAAAAAAGTTTTCTATTATTCGAATATTATTGCAAGCTTAACATTGTTTTTTAGTTGGCTTACCATTGATTTTAATAAACTGTTAACTTTGTTATGGTATCCATTCAGGTAATAAGGGTTTGAGTTCTTGAAAATACAAGATGTCATCCCCATATCACATACAACACAGCGGACGCTGACCACGGATGTACTGGCAGTGAAACGCTTGACGGAAGGTCGGGTTTTCCCCCGGCCTTTTTGTTTGTTAAAAAATCATTTCATTTCTGAAATAGCGTATCTCTTAAATAGCATAACTTTTATAAGTTTGCTTTCTATGGGCTTGCCTTTTTTGTGCTTGTTTACAAGCTCGCTTTTTAGGACTGCGGTTTTTACATTTTATAAGTGTGGGGTTTTGTAAGTTTGCGTCATGGCATTTTCCAAAATTACTATTCGCTTTGTGCGGTGGTGAAAAAATAGTCTAGTAGTTTTACAGCAACCGATAAAAACTTGGATTACATTCATACAAGGTTCAAAACCACAAGGATTACAGCGAAAAGGGACAATATGTTCCTGTCATTTATATGGCTGAACTTGATAAGCTATTGATCAAAACATAAAATTAGTCAGCTAAAAAAATTATAAAATTGAATAAAGCAAGATGATAGCTATTGCTATTTGTTACGGAACGTCACCTCTTATTGTGAAACGTCGCCTCATCCGATTTTGTGATTGATTTAATCTTGTACCAAATCATTTTCACGGTGATAATCGTCCAATCGACAATCATATAGGGGAGGATAATATGAATAAGCCAGACATCATGGTTTTTAGCCCATTGGGTGAAGCCCAAATGGAATATCTAAATAGGCATTATCATTTATTGCGTGGTGACTTGGCTGAAAATCTCAATGATTTTGTTGATAAAAACGCGCATGATTGTCGTGTTGTTATAACCACGGGCAATATTGTTTTTGACCAATATTTTATAAAAAAGATGCCAAATCTGGGATTGGTTGCATGTGCAACAGCCGGCTATGACCAATTGAATATTCATCAATTGAGACAAAACAACATTCATATAACCAATACGCCTGATGTTTTGACAGATGATGTCGCAGATGTTGCCTTGATGCTTATGCTAGCCACTAGGTGACAACTTATCATTGGTGATGCCTATGTTAGATCGGGTGAATGGGCACGGAAAGGTTCAATGCCATTGACTGATACGACAGCAGGCAAACGCGCTGGTGTTGTTGGTTTGGGGCGCATTGGCCGTGCAATCGCAAAACGTTACGAAAGCTGTGGTCTTGAAATCGGTTATTATGGTCGCAGCCCAAAAGACGATGTTTCCTACCAGTTCTTCTTGTCGATCACTGAGCTGGCAGAATGGGCAGATATATTGGTTGTTGCCGTCACGGGTGGAAAGGAAACAGAAAAGCTCATTTCAAAAGACGTTATTATTGCTTTGGGTAAGCACGGTTCGCTCATCAATATTTCTCGTGGCACGGTGGTTGATGAAACAGCACTCATTGATGCTTTGCAAAATGGTATGCTTGCTAGTGCAGGATTAGATGTATTTTTAAACGAACCGAATATTAATCCGAATTTTGCGCATCTTAAAAATGTCGTGCTTTATCCGCATCACGGGAGCGGCACAATTGAAACACGCGATAAGATGTCTCAACTCGTTGTCGATAACATTGAGGTCTTTTTTGCCGGCAAAACACTGTTGACTGAAGTTTTATAATGTTGAGCAAATTTTTATAATTAGGCACAATCAACAGCAACGAAGGCAAAACAATTGAAAATAACGCTGGAAAAATTTGTCTGAAGAATGAAAGAGATGTCAGACGATTGAAAAAAGTGTCCGAAATTCGTTATTTTTTGTAAAAATAACGATAAAAGGACATGTGCATTGAATGGAAATCGGTCAAAGAATTCGTTTTAGAATAACGATTATGTTTCAGGATCGTGTTACGGAATTGTTTTACAGGATATTGCGTAGCAAAAACAAAGATCAAAATTTGAATAGCAAGCCGTATCTTATAGACAAGCTGCAGCGTATAGATTAGCCAGTATTTTACGGTTCGATATCGCGCAGAATATCACATTGATAAATTATCAATTTATCGGAAATATTGGCATCAACAACAGCAAATGACTATTAGCCGCCTAATTCTGACATATGACGACTCAAACCGCAGACGCCATTTTTCTCGATAGCAAATTCATGGCCTTTAGGCTTTTGTTCAATTGCTTTTAGAATAAGCGCTCTTAAAACTTCATCACTTTCTGAAGTTCTCATTGCGTCTCTTAGTTCTACCATGCCCGATTGTCCCATACATGGGTAAAGCTTACCAGTTGAGCCAACACGAATGCGATTGCAAGATGCACAGAAATCACATGAAAGTGGCGTAATAAACCCGAGCCTTCCACCAGTTTCCTCAATCGTTACATAACGGGCAGGGCCACCGGAACAATGGGTGTCTGGAGTAAGTGTCCAACGCTGTTCAAGGCTTTCCCGTAAGCTGCGAAGCGATAGAAAAGTCTCATAACGGTCATGCCCAGTATATCCCATAGGCATTTCTTCAATGAATGTGAGATCCATCTGCCGACCATGCGCAAAACGGATAAGATCGTCCACTTCACTTAGAAAACCACCACGCATGGCAACAGCATTTAATTTGATCTTTAAACCGGCTTCTTGAGCTGCGTCTAAACCGGATAAAACACGACTGATATCGCCACGCCGTGTCAGTTGTTCATATCTGACCGGATCTAAACTATCTAATGAAACATTGATTCGCTTGACACCATTGTCGACCAATGCCTTGGCATAACGGGAAAGCAAGGTTCCATTGGTTGTCAATGTTATTTCATTAAGGCCAGCACCAAGATGGCGCGTCAGCATTTCAAAGAGAACCATTATATTCCGTCTTACCAGAGGTTCCCCACCTGTAAGACGAATTTTATTGACACCAAGCCCAATCGTGCAGTCACAAATGCGATAAAGCTCTTCAATGGTTAAAAGCTCTTTTTTGGGTAAAAACGTCATGTCCTCTGCCATGCAATAAACACAACGTAAATCACAACGATCTGTTACAGATAAACGCAAGTAATTAATGGTTCTTCCGAACGGATCAACCAATTTGGGGTCTGGTGTTTTTTCCACGCCTGACACTCCTTACTGAACAAGAGGCCCTTCATTAGGTTTTACTTCTACACCAGTAATATAGGATTTGCCAGCTAAGATTGCTATATATTGTTGAACAGCCTTCGACCAGCTGGATGCTTCAAGCCACGCGGCAATTTTTTCATGTACCATTTCAAAGGGTAGGGGTTCACCCGGAATGATATGGGCGATATCGATAATATGATAGCCGTAACGTGTGGCGACTGGCTTTGCTAACAAGCCGGAACCACGGGCATTTTTTAATGCATCTTCAAATTCAGGAACCGTACTACCACGGGTTATCTGACCGAGATTTCCCCCCTCTTTGGCCGAAGGACAGGCAGACATATTTTTAGCAATGTCAGAAAATTCGGTTGGTTGTTTTTTTAACAGGCTTAAGATTTTTTCTGCCTGTATCTGCGCATCTTCATACGCTTTTTTGTCTTTTGGATCAGCGGCCAAAAGAATGTGTCGCACTTCCCATATAGTATCTGTGGAAAAGCGGGAAGGATCACGATCATAAAGTCTACGGCAATCTTCTTCCCGAGCTTCAGGGGTATTTACTTCTTGGTCAAGTAGATTGGCGATAGCGGCGTCGAGTTGTGTTTGTCCCGCAACGTCTTCTTCTGGTACAAGACCTTTATTTTGGGCCTCTTGCCACAATAATTCGCGCACAACAAGGGCTCTTGCTGCTTGCAGAAGCGCATCACCCGGATTTTTGGCCGGATGATTCTGCGCTTCTTGAAGAATATCTGATTCTGCTATTACAACGCCATTAACACTGACTTCATTGAAAACAGGCTTAGCTTTTGGCGGAATTGTCGTGTCAATTTCCTGCTTTGTGCTATAGGGCTGTTTTTCATTGGAATGTGCATGGGCTGAGGTGCCCCCACGCGACACCTTTATTGTTGTTGTCATCACACATTACTCTACAGTTTGGCTGCGTACATGAATAGGCATCGGTGTTTTTTTACGGACAACCTGATATCCCGGACGCCAGATATAACGGATAGGTGCGCTTAACATATGCACCAAACGTGTAAATGGGAAAACGAACAGAATCGTAAGTCCAAGGAAGAGATGGAGTTTGAATACCAAAGCGACATCTTCAATGTAACTGGATGCTGCTAGATTAAACGTAAAGATTCCTTGTGCCCAGTCCATGAACTTAACCATTTCATGGCCATCCAAATGTTGCATGGAGAAAGGTATAGTAGACAAGCCCAAGAACAATTGCGCCCATAACATGAGTATGATCATCGTGTCAGCAGTACTGGACGATGCGCGTACACGTGGATCACAAAGACGGCGATGAGCAAGCAGAGTTGCACCAATAATGGCCATAGCGCCAGCAATACCACCTGCGGTCATTGCAAAAATTTGCTTGAATGTATGGCTAACACCTAAAGCATCCCAGAAAGCAATTGGTGTAAGCAATCCAACAAGGTGTCCTAGAAATATGAACAATACGCCCACATGGAATAGAACGGATCCCCACATTAATTGCCGTCTGCGTAATAGCTGACTAGAGCCGGCACGCCATGAATATGGCTCGCGGTCATAACGAATAATAGACCCCAATGCCAATACCGTTAAAGCAATATAAGGATAAACCCCGAAGAAAAGTGTATTAAAAAAATGAGTCATTTGTCGTGTCCTCAAATCTGTGCTGATGCGTCACGGTGTGAAGCACGAATGCGTCGTTGCAAACGATCTGGCCCACAATCATTATCACCCTGATTGGCGCCAAATGTGATGGCTTCTTCTTCCCAAATACGATCCAAAGCGGCCAAATCGTTTGGATCATCTTCTTTGCGGGCGACAATTTCAGCAACCAGAGCTTCATCGGCTGTTACGCCGGCCAGTTGTTCAATGGCTGTAAACGCTGCAGCATAAGGTGAACCGCGCTTCTGCAATCTTTGCCGGATTGCAGAAATGATATGCAAGGTTTCACCAAGCACATGTTTTGCTTCCTCGTTGGAACGTGTTGACAAAAATTCCAGAAACATTGGTAAATAGTCTGGAAGATCGTGCACATCGATTTCAAAACCTGCTTCCTCATACATGGTTTTCAAATCAACCATGGCCTGACCACGATCACGGTTCTCACCGTAAACATGCTCAAAGAGGTGCAAGGATAAAGACCGTGTACGATCGAAAAGCAAGACATAGTCTTCCTGTACGTCATATATATCACGGTCAGTCATGGACGAGATTAAGGTTTTGAGACCATCAATTTGTACCTTGTCGAGATGGGACGGCTGCTCCAATGTTGTGCGTAACAATCCACCGGCCTGTTGTATCTCTTCAGTTGGATAAGATAGAAGAACCGAGATAATTTTTAAATCGGAATTCATCATGCGCTCTCCTTGAAAAGGTCTGTTGGTGTTGCAACGACTTTTTTGCGTTTGCTACCAAACAGATCTGCTTTTGAAGTGCCGCCTGAACAGCCATTACCAAATGAGAAGCCACACGAACCCCGAAGATCATATGCATCTTCGCTAATTTCACGATGGGCTGTTGGAATAACAAAACGATCTTCATAATTTGCAATCGCCATCACTTGATACATATGCTCGATCATTTCAGGCGTTAAACCGACTTTCTCTGCATACTCTGGACGATATTCGCCATCAACAGACTTCGCACGCATATAGGCACGCATTGCCAACATTCTTTCCAATGCAGAAATGATTGGTTGCTCTTTGCCAGCTGTCAACAGATTGGCAAGATAGCGAACCGGAATGCGCAATGAACGGACATTCGGAATAAAGTCATCCATAGCCAATTTACCGGCTTCCGCAGCTGATTGCAGAGGTGAAAGCGGTGGAATGTACCAAACCATGGGCAAGGTGCGGTATTCAGGATGCAGCGGAAATGCAACTTTCCATTTCATTGCCATTTGATAGACAGGCGAGTTTTGTGCCGCCTCCAACCATTCTTCACTGACACCGTCTTTACGGGCTTGTTCAATCACAGCCGGATCATTCGGATCGAGGAAGATTTTGCATTGTTCTTCATAAAGATCCTGCTCGTTTGTGGTCGATGCGGCATTAGAAATCTTATCGGCATCATAAAGCATCACACCAAGATAGCGGATACGACCGACACAGGTTTCCGAACAAACTGTTGGCATGCCACTTTCAATACGAGGATAACAGAAGATACATTTCTCTGATTTTCCCGAAGACCAGTTGAAATAAATCTTCTTGTATGGGCAGCCGGAAACGCACATACGCCAGCCACGGCACTTTTCCTGATCGATTAGGACAATGCCGTCATCTTCCCGTTTATAGATAGCACCGGAAGGGCAAGCAGCAACGCAAGTCGGATTAAGGCAATGTTCGCATAGACGTGGCAAATACATCATAAATGTATTTTCAAATTCGCCATAGATTTCTTTTTCCACGCCAGCAAAGTTATAATCCTGAGAGCGCTTGGAAAATTCGCCGCCTAGCACATCTTCCCAGTTTGGCCCCCATTTGATCTTTTCCATACGTTGCCCAGTGATTTTTGATCTGGGGCGTGCAACCGGCATAGTTTTACTTTCCTTTGCCGTTTGCAAATGTTCGTAATCAAAGTCAAATGGTTCATAGTAATCATCAATTTCCGGCAAATCGGGATTGGCGAATATTTTTGACAATACGCGCCATTTGGCTCCCATACGGGGGCGTATTTTGCCGTTTGATTTTCTTACCCAACCACCATTCCAGCGTTTTTGGTTTTCCCAATCCTTAGGAAAACCAATGCCCGGCTTTGTTTCAACATTATTAAACCAAGCATATTCAACGCCTTCGCGGTTTGTCCAAACATTTTTACAGGTAATGGAACAAGTGTGACACCCGATGCACTTATCGAGATTTAACACCATACCTATTTGAGCGCGGACTTTCATTCTGCGGCCTCCTTCAATGCTGAATCGGCTTCTCCATCCATCCAATCTACGTGTTCAAGTTTGCGAACAACCACAAACTCATCACGATTGGCGCCGACAGTGCCGTAGTAGTTAAAACCATAAGATTGCTGTACATAACCACCAATCATGTGGGTTGGTTTTGTGATAACGCGCGTGACCGAATTGTGAATTCCCCCGCGCTGTCCAGTTAATGGAGATCCCGGAACATTCACGATCTTTTCCTGAGCATGATACATGAAGACAGTTCCATCTTTCATGCGTTGGGAAACGATAACACGAGCAACAAGTGAGCCATTGACATTGTAGGCTTCAACCCAGTCATTATCGACAATACCAGCCTTTTTGGCATCATTTTCAGAAATCCAGACAACAGGACCACCTCTGTTTAATGTCAACATAAGCAGGTTCTCTGAATAGGTGGAGTGGATGCCCCATTTTTGGTGTGGCGTAATAAAGTTCAAAACCAGATGCGGCGTGTCACCGGCTTTCGCCTCAATTGCTGGATTAATCGTTTTCGTGTCGATAGGTGGACGATAAACACAAAAACCTTCACCAAATGCACGCATCCATAAGTGATCTTGGTATAGTTGCTGGCGACCGGTAATTGTCCGCCACGGAATAAGTTCGTGGACATTCGTGTAACCGGCATTATAGCAAACATGTTCAGATTCTAGACCAGACCATGTTGGGGACGAGATAATTTTGCGTGGTTGTGCAACAATATCACGAAAACGGATTTTCTCGTCTTCTTTTGGTAATGCAAGATGCGTATGGTCACGACCAGTATGTTCACCCAATGCAGCCCAAGCTTTAACCGCAACTTCTCCGTTTGTTTCCGGCGCAAGTGTTAAGATAACTTCTGTAGCATCAATGTCGCTGCTGATGCTTGGCATACCTTTTGTTACGCCTTCATCTTCAACAATACCGTTTATGCGGCCAACCAAATCAACTTCGTGTTCGGTTTTCCAAGCAATACCCTTGCCACCATTGCCAACTTTCTTCATCAATGGACCGAGTGCTGTAAAGCGCTTGTAAATGTTTGGATAATCACGCTCGACAACGGCGATAGAAGGCATCGTCTTGCCGGGAATTGGCTCGATTTCACCTCTCTTCCAGTCTTTTACATCCATTGCTTGGCCAAGTTCGCCGGCAGTATCATGCTGGCTTGGTGAAAGCACAACATCCTGTTCCACACCCAATACTTCAGGTGCAATTTCAGAGAACTTTTTAGCAATGCCTTTGAAAATATCCCAATCGCATTTTGCTTCCCAAGATGGGTCAACAGCACTTGATAGTGGGTGAATAAATGGATGCATATCCGACGTGTTAAGATCATTTTTCTCATACCACGTTGCGGTCGGCAAAACGATATCCGAATAAACACAGGTCGTCGACATACGGAAGTCTAGTGTTACCAACAAATCAAGCTTGCCTTCAGGTGCCTGATCGTGCCAGACGGCCTCTTTCGCTTCTGTGCGGCCTTGCTCGCCCAAATCTTTCCCCAGTACGCCATTTGCCGTACCAAGCAGATGTTTGAGGAAATATTCATGCCCTTTTCCTGAAGAACCAAGAATATTAGACCGCCATACAAACATATTGCGTGGCCAGTTTATTGGATCGTCTGGATCTTCGCAGGACATCGTCAAGGTGCCAGATTTTAGACCTTCAACAACATAATCCTTTGCATCCTTGCCAGCTTTTTCAGCTTGTTTGGCAATATCAAGTGGGTTGGTCTTCAATTGTGGGGCAGAGGGCAACCAGCCCATCCGTTCCGCACGGATATTGTAATCAATCAATGCTCCATCCCATGGTCCTTCTGGGGCTGTTGGAGATAGCAATTCATTGATTTTTACAGTCTCATAGCGCCACTGATCGGTATGGGCATAGAAGAATGATGTCGAGTTCATATGACGTGGCGGTCTTGACCAATCCAATGCGAAAGCCAAAGGTGCCCAACCAGTTTGCGGACGCAATTTTTCTTGTCCGACATAGTGGCTCCAGCCACCACCCGATTGTCCGATACAACCACACATGACCAACATATTGATAATGCCACGGTAGTTCATATCCATATGGTACCAGTGGTTAAGACCAGCACCAAGAATGACCATGGAACGGCCTTTTGTAATTTCAGCATTACGCGCAAATTCACGGGCAACAGTAATAATCTTGTCGCGTGAAACGCCCGTTACCTTCTCTGCCCATGCTGGTGTGTATGGAATATCGTCATCATAGGACGATGCACAATTTTCGTCTTTAAAGCCACGTTCAAGACCATAATTTGCAACAAACAGATCAAATACGGTGGCAACAACAACTTCACCTTCAGGAAGTTTCAACTTACGGGCAGGAACCTTGCGCGTTAAAATGCTTTCATGGTCAGTCCCATCAAAGTAGCTATGTTCATGATTAGCAAAATAAGGGAAATCGACATCGGCGACAGTGTCATGCTCACCTTCAAGCATAAAGCTCATTTCAAGGGTCACATCACGTCCCTTGCCATCTTTCGATTCAAGGTTCCATTTCCCTTTTTCGCCCCAACGGAAGCCTGAGGAGCCTACAGGTACGACATATTCGCCTGTCTTGGCATCAACCGCCACGGTCTTCCATTCCGGATTGTTATCTTCACCCAGATTGCCGGCGAAATCCGATGCGCGCATTAAACGATCAGGAATATAATGGCCATTTTTACCAACAAGTTTGACCAACATTGGCATGTCGGTATAACGCTGGCAATAATCCTCAAAATATTCTGCCTGACGTTCCAAATGGAATTCGCGCAGAATGACATGCCCCATTGCCATAGCCAAAGCAGCATCGGTGCCTTGTTTTGGATGCAGCCATAGATCGGCAAATTTGCTTGCTTCAGAGTAATCGGGCGAAACAACAACAGATTTTGTTCCTTTATACCGCACTTCAGAATAGAAATGTGCGTCAGGTGTACGTGTTTGAGGAACGTTAGAACCCCACAACATAAGGAAACCAGCATTATACCAATCAGCTGATTCTGGCACATCGGTTTGTTCGCCCCATGTCATTGGTGATGCAGGTGGCAAATCGCAATACCAATCATAAAATGACATACAAACGCCGCCAAGCAACGACAAATACCGCGAGCCCGCAGCGTAAGACACCATCGACATTGCAGGAATTGGCGAAAAACCAATGACGCGATCTGGGCCATACTTTTTGATCGTATAGGCATTGGCTGCGGCAATGATTTCATTGACCTCGTCCCATGACGCACGGACAAAGCCACCAAGTCCACGAACACGTTGGTATTCGGCACGTTTTTCTGGATTTTCTTGGATAGCAGCCCATGCGCCAATCGGTGTTTTTAAAACACGTTCCTTGCGCCACAACTTAATGAGGCGTGAGCGAATGAGTGGATATTTTACCCGATTGGCAGAATACATATACCAACTGTAACTTGCACCACGGGGGCAACCGCGAGGTTCATGATTTGGAAGATCGGGGCGTGTGCGCGGATAATCTGTCTGTTGTGTTTCCCAGGTGACAATGCCACCCTTCACATAAATTTTCCACGAGCAAGACCCCGTGCAGTTGACCCCATGGGTTGACCGTACGATTTTGTCGTACTGCCAACGCTTGCGATATGAATCTTCCCATGACCGGTCTTCGTTGGTTGTCACTCCATGTCCGTGAGAAAATGGTTCTTTTTTTCGTGCCAAAAAATTCAGGCGGTCGAGTAGATGACTCATGGATAGTCTCCTTAGTTAACAGCGCTAATAATTAACGCTGGCGGCCTTCAATATGGAGAATTGCACCCTTACGAATGTAGCAACCCCATGTAATAGCAAGGCAAATCACGTAAAAGATCATAAATCCCCATAATGCGGACTGTGGGCCACCTGTTGCATCTTTCGATAAAGCAAAACTGACAGGGATAAGGAAAAAGGCATAAGCAGCAATGGCAGCAGTAAAGCCCGTTATAGCGGCAGATTCACGGTCGCTTTGATGGCGTTTTTGTTCTTCTGTTGCATTAGGCATCTTTTGATCGATAACGCGTGCCATAATCACAGGGATCATCTGGAATGTTGAAGCATTTCCCACACCTGTTGCAAAGAACAGAACCATAAATGACACAAAGAAACCTGGAAAAGCAATTGGATTTCCCGGATTGGCAACAAAATACAATGCACATCCAAGGGCAATCATCATCAAGATAAATGACCAGAATGTAACACGGCCACCACCAATTTTATCGCTCACACCACCAAACCCAGCACGAGCAAGCGCAGAGATCAATGGTCCGAGGAACACATAATGAAGCACGTTGGCGTCTGGAAAGGTCAAACGCATAAGCAACGGAAATGCAGCAGCAAAACCAATGAATGAACCAAATGTTCCCATATAAAGAACACACATTAACCAGTTGTCTTTACGTTTGAAAATGACAGCCTGATCCGCAAAAGATGCTTTGGCATCAGCAATGTCATTCATACCAAACCAGCAAAGAATGGCTGACAATGCGATAAATGGTACGAAGACAAATGCACCATTCTGTAACCACAATTGTGATGTTGTGCCATCTGCTTGTGTCACTGTTAATGGGTGTCCACCCAACCAGCCAAAGGCATTGGTTGCGATAACGAGTGGAACAACAAATTGCACCACAGATACACCAAGATTACCTAAGCCGGCATTTAATCCACTTGCTTTACCTTTTTCAGCCTTAGGGTAGAAAAAGGAGATATTGGACATTGAAGACGAGAAATTACCGCCACCAAATCCGCAAAGAAGAGCAAGCAAAGCCATAACCCAATAAGGTGTGCTGGTGTCTTGTACGGCAAAACCGATACCAAGGGCTGGTATTAAAAGCGAAGCTGTTGTCAATCCTGTCCAACGACGTCCACCAAAGATTGGCACCATAAACGAATAGAATATACGTAAAGTGGCGCCTGAAAGACCCGGCAATGCCGTCAGCCAAAACAGTTGTGTCGAACTAAATTTGAAGCCTGCGCGGGGTAGCTCTGCCACCACAACCGACCAAACCTGCCAAACAGCAAATGCAAGCAGCAAAGCGGGTATGGATAGCCACAAATTCTTATTGGCTATCTTGCGGCCATAGGTGTTCCAGAAGTTTTGGTCTTCTGGATTCCACTCAGTAAGGACATATCCTTTGTTTTCTTGATTGAGCATTATAATTTACTCCTGAGATCCTGGCAAATTTTGCCCGTTTGCTATCATTTTGCGGTGCTCCATGCGTTCGATGGAAATATGCATCCATAAAAGTGCAATGAATGAAATGACGAAAAGTACCATGAAGCAGGTTGAATAAACGCCGGTGATGTCCAGTATTTCACCAAATACGATTGGTAGAATAAAACCACCAAGACCACCGATCATGCCGACGAGACCGCCGACTGCGCCAACACTTTTGGGATAGTATACGGGTATGTGTTTATAGACAGCCGCTTTTCCAAGAGCCATGAAGAAACCAAGAATAGCGACAATTACACCAAAACCGACAAGATTTATCGCAAAAGAGAAGCTTAAAGGACCTTTAGCCGTATCAACCACATAATGCGTTGGCGGATAGGAAAGGACAAAGCAGGCAATTGTGCACATGCCGAGTGTCCAATACATAACACGTCTTGCACCATATTTATCGGATAGATAACCACCATAGGCACGGAACAGTGATGCAGGTACCGAATAAAGAGCCGCAATGACACCAGCCAGCCATAGATCGATTGAATAAACATCTTGCAAGTAGTGCGGCAACCACGTTGCCAAGGCAATGTATCCACCAAACACAAAGAAGTAATAGAAGGAAAAGCGCCATACCTGCATATGCTTTAATGGGGCAAGTTCCAACAATGCGCTTTGTGGTTTGATACCAAGCTTACGCTGCTCTACAAGCACTGGGTCATCATCGGTAAAGAACCAGAATATTGCAGCAGTGATAACTAGAACGAGTGCCCAGACATAAGCCACACCTTCCCAGCTTCCCCACCAGCTCATGACCCATGGCGCACCAAGCTTTGTAACGGCTGCGCCAACATTACCAGCGCCGAAAATACCAAGAGCCAAGCCTTGTTTTTCAGCACTGAACCAACGCGATACATAAGCCACACCAACAGAAAATGTGCCGCCGGCAACGCCGATGCCAAGTGCCGCTATCAACATCCATGTATATGTATGGGCGTATGTCAATAAAAACGTTGACAATGCCGATGCAAGCATAGACAAGACGAATATTATGCGGCCACCGATTTGTTCTGTCCAAATGCCAAGTGGAATGCGGACTAATGATCCTGTCAGGACAGGTGTGGCAATAAGTAAACCAAGCTCTGATTGGCTAAGACCCAATTTTTTCTGAATTGCGATGCCGATAATTGAGAAAATTGTCCATACCGCAAAACATACGGTAAATGCCAATGAGCTCAACCAAAGTGCTTCTGATGAGCCCTTGATAGGAGTATCCGTTTTTTCCATTTTGAGCACCCTTTAAAATACTTCTAATGTTGTCGATTTCGTATGTAATGAGTGGTCAAATAGGGCGCTTTGATCTAAATCAAATAGCTTTTATTTAATTTAAAAAAGCGCAGAATTTAATTTAATGGAGGGATAGGATTGATTTCGAATTAGAGTAGAATTGATAAATAATAAGTCTGGTAGATAAATAGTTTTTTTAGAGGAATGATATGCGATTAGAAGATCAGGAACGCATTCGCAAACTTCAGATATTTTCTCAGGCTCGTGAAGAAACTTTTCAATCTCTCATTGGCCCGGGCTTTTTTCAAAGCTTTCCACCCGGTGTTGTTCTGGTGAAAGAAAATGCAATGCAAGACTTTCTCTTTATTCTGGTAGAGGGGCAAGTTGAAATGTATGCAACGAGCTATGGTCGGGAAACAACACTCGATATTATTCAGCCTGTGGGCTTATTTATTCTGGCAGCAATTCTCAATGATGATGTATGCCTGCAATCAGCCCGTACATTGACTGAAGCCCAAGTTTTGATGATACCTTCTTCTAGCGTCAAAACGGCAATGGATAATGATAATGCGTTTATGCATGCTGTCGTTCGTGAACTATCGCGCAGATACAGGGTAACAGTAAAAGAACTTAAAAATCAAAAATTGCGTAATGGTAGTGAGCGGCTTGCAAATTGGATATTACAGGAATCCGATTATAACCAGACAGATAACTACATCGACATACCATATGAGAAAAAGTTGTTGGCCTATCGGTTGGGCATGACACCGGAAAATCTTTCCCGTGCTTTTGCCACAGTTTCTCAACATGGTATCAATGTTAATGGGTCGCGTATTGTGTTGACTGATCGGCAAAAACTTATCAATTTTGCGCATCCGGATAAATTGATAGATAAGCGTGAGCCTTTTTGATTATTTTACCAATAGTGTTTTGTTAAAGGGAGCGTCGCCAATTTAACTTATAACAGGGTCTATCAACCAATTTTAGAAATGGGAGATAGTATATTGCTATTAAACATTTTGCGCTGGGCTTTTCGGCTACTTAGCTACATTTTTCTTGTCTTAATGACTGTTGTGTGCGTCGTTGATGCGGCAAGATCGGTCGGCAATTCAGCAATTGCAATGACATCATTCAATGATTTTATGTCTTATTTGCTGCGTCATAACAATTTATACGACACCCCAGAAAACTTGCAGCACTTGTCATCATCACTATCATCATTAACTATTTATATTAGACAGACACCAGCATGGATTATTCTGGGAGGTGTATGCCTGATTTGTTATGTCATTGGGTACAATCGAGGTAAGATTGTGAAATAATAGCCTTTGTTGGAAACAATTATGTCTGTAGGAGATAATTATGATGGATTATTTTTCAAAATCTCAAAAATTGGTTATGCCTACTGAAGATACAGCCCTCAAAGGCCGTTCTCAACCAATAGAAACGTCAAAAACGCATTTCGTAAATGGGCATAATCTAAAAGGACCATATCCAGAAAATATGAGCCACATTATTGTTGCTATGGGGTGTTTTTGGGGCGTGGAACGGTTGTTTTGGAAACTAGACGGCGTCTATGTTACGGCTGCCGGTTATACAGGCGGCTTTACTCAAAATCCGACATATGAAGAAGTTTGTACCGGACAAACTGGCCATACCGAAGCTGTTTTGGTTGTCTATGATGCCAATGTTATTTCCTTGCAGGATATATTGAAAATATTCTGGGAATACCATGATCCAACGCAAGGTATGCAACAAGGTAATGATATTGGAACCAATTATCGCTCAGCACTTTATTTGCCTAATAAGACAGAGCTTGAAATTGCTTTAGCAAGCAAACAAGAGTTTCAACGCGCGTTAAAAACACATGGGCTAGGGGAAATCACCACAGAAATTTCTTTAGAAAAACCATTTTATTTTGCCGAAGACTATCACCAACAATATCTGGCAAAGAATCCCAATGGTTATTGTGGTTTAAAAGGAACAGGGGTGAGCTGTCCCATTGGGGTCAACTAATCAGCTCGTTTTTGATCTGCTAGATTTTTAATGATCGGTATTGTCGTCAAATATCGGTTATTGCAACGTAGCTCGCAACATTCCATAAGGTTTTGGATATTACCAATGCGGTGGTTTTGTTATCGGTATATCCGGTAGTGTCTGTTCTTCCAGTTCCAAAAAACGTTTTGTCAGTGCAGACAATTTTTTCTCTAAATGATCAATGGTTTTCCATTGGTCAGTCATGACACCGGAAAGTTCTTCGACCAATCTTTCTTGTTCAGCAAGCTTAATTTCAAGCTCGGTTATACGATCTTCATTGGTCATGATGTATTTTCTCGTGATTATTTCTATAGCGTTCACCAACTTTCAACATGACATTGTTTTTATACGCCACGCCCATTTCTAAACTATGAGCAATTTGGGTAGCCTTTTTCATAAATAATTCTGCATCTTCGGGCAGGCATAATTCTTCAACAGTCGTTTTAAACAATTCCAACCAATGATCAAAATGATTGGCATCAATAGGTAACACAACGTGTTTAGGCATAGGGCGGCCATTATACTGGCGGGTGTGCAGCATAACGGAAGACCAGAACGCAAACATGTTTTGTAAGTGAGGTTCCCAGTCTTTTATATGTTCATTAAAAATTGGTCCAAGGAATGAATCTTTCCGGATACGGTTATAAAAACTGCGCACCACGGTTTCAATCAATTGCTCGTCAACTGCTATTGGTTCTTGTGCCATTTTCTATTCCGCTGCCTTTAAACGTATATTATAAATATTGATGGCATGCCCCTCGCCAAGAAGATCACTTGTTATAAATAATTTTGCAGGTCCAGTTTCATCTGCAGGAACATCAATATCAAGAAGAATATCACTACGATTGACAGGAACCTCAAAGCGCCTACGGCCGCAATTACGACCTTTACCCAAGTCACATGTAATACTCATTTGGCTTGGTTGTTGGCCATCACTTCGTACATTTATATCTAGCATAATCTTTTTACCGCGGAAATCACGCATTGCACCCGCACCAATATCAATGATGGCAGCATCTTGCATTTTGTTAGCAAAAATTTGCAAATAGGGAATATCCGCATCATTGAGAATTTTTAATGAAGCCTGTCCTTGGGTTTTAACCGCCGTTGCATCACCGGGATAATAAACATTTACCCAACCCTCATCATTGGAAGGTTCTGCGCGGACAGGAAGCTTTCGCTCAGCTGCCGCTTCTTGCTTGGTTATTTCGGAACGAGGCTCTACAATTGATCTTCCCGATAGGCTGTTAAAAAAAGACCAAGCCGTAAAAACGCAAATCATAATAATGGCAAGAACTGCCGGTAAAACGATAAGAAATATTTTTGATCTTTTGCGTGCTGCTGCTCTATGATGGGAAATAGGCGACGATAAATTGGATGCACCGTTGAGCTCTACATTAATCTGCTCCTCCGGGCCATTTGATGTCAGTGAAGCATCACTGCCCTGATTTTCATTTTCAGGCAATGCTGCACTATATTCACTTTCTATCGAGCGGATAAGCTGCATAAGCGCATCACGCCTTATTGAGCGATCTCTGTCTTTCAGGGATCTATCGGCTAACAATGCACGTTCATGCGCGTTCCATGCAGATTCATAGACACGCCGCCGCATCGCCATATTGCGAGCATCGATTTTTAGTAGCGCGTTTCGTAACGCTTGCTCAGCACTGGCCAATAGTCCCACTCCCATTGTATGATCCGCTAATACACTACAATAAAGAGTGTAAACAAATTTGGCAAATCAATCGTAAAAATGAAAACTTTAATATTATTGAATGTTATTAATTTGTTTGTAGAAAACGAAAAATAATCAAGTTGTAAATTGTACTCTTGCTTTCCTTAAGGCTTTTGGTTATCACCCCGTCAGCGACTCTTATAGATATAGTATTATTAGGGTCTGTGCCGCATTAGCTCAGTTGGTAGAGCACGTCATTCGTAATGATGGGGTCGCTGGTTCGATTCCGGCATGCGGCACCATAAACTTTTCCCAGTTTGAGACACCTATATAGTTTTAAGTATAATCGGCAGTAAAATGGGTTTTGCTACTGTTACTTCAGTTGATGTTTTATCAGCGGAATATATCCCCATAGCCATAATATAAATGCTAAGCTCCATAACAGGCTGGATATTAGATAGTGGTAGCCATTGAGTGAAAAATTATTGAATAATTCCGGCGCAATTCTTAGCATAGCCGACAAAACAATGAGTAAAACAGCCATCTTGGATTGCCACGGTATTGTAATCAGGGTTCTTCCTGAATGGCGTAGGCCAGCGATGGTAAATACTCCCAATACCGCTAACCCCAACGATCCGATTGTTAATATATGCAACCCAAGATATGGTGAAATTTCACTATTAAATCCTGATAATCCAATAAGAAGAAAACCAAGACTAGCACTTATATTGGCCAACATCAGGCAAAGAACTTCTGTTTTAAATGCAGCCTTGCCAATAAACCATTCTGCAGCCCTATCCATAAAGCCAGCACTTGCCGCAAAAGCCAAATAATATTGCATTTGTGATTGCGGCAATACCAACATGGATAATGCATATAATGCTGTTAAAAAAGCCGCCAAATTGCGTCGCCCCGGATGTGGTCTATAAGGGCTGGTTTCGCCTGTAGGATCTAATGCCAGATTGGCAACAACCGTGTTGATACGCGTAATTGATAATGAAAATAGAATAATATAGACGCATATAAATGCCCATAATATTCGAGAGGAAAGCTCTATATTTTCTGTCCACCACGAATAATACAAAGCAATATCTAAAATCAACAATACTGCCAACCAAAGGGCAAAAGACAAGCTACGCCACCGCCGTGTTTGTATGATGGGTGATGCAACAAAAAACAGTAACAACGCTAAAAAACAAAGATCAAAAAAGCCACCAATGAGGATAAAACTATCCGCGCCCCAAAAACCAATAAAGCGCGCTGGCAACCACAGCAATAGCAGCAATATCAACTGTTTTCCTCTTCGAGGTTTTGTATTTGTCCATTCCGCTACAGCAGAACATAAAAAACCAGCAA
Organism: uncultured Bartonella sp.; assembly: GCA_946478235.1. GTDB lineage: Bacteria > Pseudomonadota > Alphaproteobacteria > Rhizobiales > Rhizobiaceae > Bartonella. Next base: position 278,557 of record CAMLBF010000003.1, on the reverse strand, counting down.
GAGCGGCGGTGTAAAATCCAAAGATCATCTCACGGGAATGCAGTTGCTGAGGGGGGATCAATTCAATATCCGGATAGGATAATTGATAAATGCCAACCCAGATAAGGGGCATTAAGACCGCGTAACAAGCGGATACAGGGAAAAAGAAAAAAAGGCCTTCTTTTAAAAAGGGACTATGATCTATTGCTTTTCTGAAAGTTTTAACACCCTCCATGACCTCATTCCTTATCACAGTATAAGAGGTTATAAAAATCGGGGTCTTGCATATAATATTCTGACATTTCAAATATTTCACGTTCGGTTCGTTCACCAGGAACGCCTGCTATATGTCGTTCAGCACGAACTTCGGCAGGATCTCCACCAATAAGAATTATACGATGGGCTATCCGCAATGCTTCATGCAGATCATGGGTTATAAATAACGAACAAAACCCTTGGCCTTTGGTCTGTTCGATAATGATATCCTGCAAGTTTCTGCGCAACCCGATATCAACAGCAGAAAACGGCTCATCGAAAAATATAATATCGGGTTTTACGGCAAGTGCGCGTGCGACAGCAACACGTTGGCGCATACCGCCCGATAACGCGGCTGGAAATTTACCCATATCATTTAAATCTAAACCAACATCTAAAGCGCATTGAATAATTTGATTATGTTTTGCATTGCCAAAAGTGTTTGCATCAAGTGCATAACCAATGTTTTCATATGTCGTTTTCCAAGGCAATAATCTTGGTTCTTGAAATACAACAGACTGACATTTGTAATCTCGTTTAATTTTGCCTTTATTGGGTTGAAGCAATCCGGCAGCCAATTGCAAAATTGTTGTTTTGCCTGTTCCGGAAGGCCCCAGAATAACCAGTGTTTCATGTGCGTTTAAATGAAAACTGAGATTTTGAATGACGTTCCGACCAAGATAGGAAAAGGAAACATTTTGCATTTCAAGCTTCATCGTCTGACACCCCAAGGCTCGTCAGCATGTCGCCAATTTTCAAAAAATTCCCGAATAGGGTAGATAATGCCAAATTCTGTCACAAGTGCGAAACATACAATGGTCATGATAATCGCCGTTACCTGCGGTACGTCAAAGGTGCTTCTTGCTTGTCCTAAAATGCCACCAAGCCCTCCCGAATAGCTAAGAAGTTCTGCCATGAGCGCAACTTTCCATGCGCTGCCAGCAGCAAGCGACCACGCCGGAAAAATATAGGAAACCATTTGTGGAAATGTAATTGTACGAAAACGTTTGAAAATGCCGACATGAAATGCACGCGCCATTTGATCCAGATTTCGATCACGCGTTGCTATGGCTTGCAAACCATTGATAAAAATAGATGGAAATGATGCCACAGCGATTGTCATGACAACAGAGCCGCTACCGCTTTCAAACCATATCAAAGCAAGAACAATCCAGCCAATCGGTGGTACACCCAACAAAATAATAATAATTGGACGCATAAGACGGATAGCCGCAAAAGAATATCCGCATAAGACACCCGTAATGGTTCCACCGATTGCAGCGATGATAAAACCATAAAATGACCGTTCAGCTGTTAATGATGCCATTTCAACAAACGCATCGGATTGGAATAACTGCAACATTGCATCTAATGTTTGTTGAGGTGACGGTAAAACATAACTACCGTAAATTTCATATGCTAATTGCCAAACTGCCAAAAAGCAAAAGCAGCCAGCCAAACCAGCAAAACCTCCCCAAAAATAACGTATCAACCAGACGAAATGAGAAAGTAATTTTTGTCTGAACATTAAGCATAAAATCCGTTATCAGGAAGTTTCCCACCTAAAATTGCAGAGTTTTGCTGCATCAAGATATTAAAAAATCCTTCCAAAGACGGTTTAACCTCTTTAGAATTATGAACCACCAAATGGCTATATGCTATTGACGAGGCAACAAGATGTGTTGGAAAGTCTAAAACACCAGCTATTTTTTCAGCAGCTTTTTCAGGATCTTGTTTTATTTCATCAAGCGCAGCAGAAAATACTTTGTTCATTGCTTCGATTTTCGCGCGCCCCGCATCACCTTCAAAACCTTTACCGACAAATAGGCCTGCTTGCGGAATAACATCTGTATTGGCTACCTTCTTCCACAATTGCTGCACATCAAGAACACGTTCAATCTTTTTTGGTGTTGCAGCACTCATGGAAATAATAGCCGAGCAAGCAGGTTCAACCATGACAGTGGCATCAACTTTGCCCATCATCAATAGCGGCATTGCTTCAGGAATACTGCCCATATATCGTATATCAACGGCTGTCGGAGATATATTATTTGCTTTCAATATTGTTTGAATAACAAAATCGGGCATATCATTTTTGAAAGGTACTGCCAGTTTTTTACCAACAAGGTCTGACAGAGTTTTTATATTGGATGCTTGCGGTGCTATAATATAGATCAACCCGTCCGTTAGTATATTGGCCAATCGTACACCAAGCCCTTTGTTATAAAGATTGGCACCGCTATAGCTTGGCAAAATAGCCATTGTGGTTGAACCCGACGCAAAACCGGCACGTATTTGATCAGGGCTTGTCCAAACCTTGAATTGACACTCTGGTATAATGTCATTCAACATACCGGTTTTCACCGCATAGGCAGCAATTATCGAAGGGCCTGCTGGAGGCCCCCAGATAATAGGTGTTTTTTCTTGCGAATGCGCTTTATTTAAAAAAGTTGCCGAAACAGCAATACTTGATGCACCTAAAATAAAACTGCGACGGGTAGAGATAAACATAATTCACCTTTTATATCTATCAGGAATAAACTAAATCGACATGAAGTAAACCTGTTTCAGCGCATAATTTATTCTTTTGTTGAACGAATACAATTAAAAATTTTATTGTATTGGTTAAAAGGTTGCCTTTATTCCAGCAAAAAATCCTCGTCCTTCTCCGGGAAGAAAAGCAGCTTGGTTTGGTTTTGCCTGATCAGCTATGATTGTTGATGAAGCATACTTTTCATTGAAAAGATTGGTAATTTCTCCGAATATTTTGACGGTTTTATTAAGTTGATATTCACTTCTTAAATCAACTACCACATAACTATCCGAATAAAGTGTATTCATATTATCAACAGGTGTGCTTGTTGGTATCCAATGAACGCTACTTTGCAATACCCAAGAGTCGATAGGTTGATATTGCACAACAGTATTGACAATATGGCGCGGTGCCCCTGCAAGATAATTGTTATGACGCACTGGATCATCGTCAAAACGGAATTCTTGATAAGTATAGGCAATGCGTGTTGTTAAGCGGTCAGTTATTTTTAGCCCAAATGCTGTTTCTATACCGAAATGATGTGTTTTATCCGCATTGACGGCACCAAGTGGGGCACCTGTAACATCACGCAAACTCAATAATTCATTATCAACCCATGAATAATAACTGGAAATATCCCAAGAATAACGATCAAATATACCACGCCATCCACCTTCAACTGTTGTTGCTGTTTGTTCATCAAGATCAGGAGTGGCAAAAGTTTTTGACACTAGGCGAGGCATTGCTGGGTTCGGTCTTCCTGCACTGGAGTTTGGTGTACCATTGATAGTCGACAAAAGATCATCATGTGTTGGCGGTTCAAAGCTACGGCTTACGGCAGCATAAATGGTTTGTGTGTCCGTTAATTTATAGCTTAATCCCAGAGCAGGGCTCCAACCCGAATAAGAACGATTGTAACTAGTGTCATCGGTTGGAACTGCGCCGTTTGGTAAAAGCTTGTTTGGCATACGAGGATTATAAGCAATTGTCGGGCGCGTTGGTGCATGCCATTTATCATCATTATCCCGATTTGCATGGGCGTAGGATAAGGATGGCGAAAGCGTTAGTTTGTCTAATAGTGGAATATTCATGCCGGCGGAAAATGAAAAAGTTGATGAATCAAGTTCATTATCACCGAACTTCTCGCCCTTTCTGCCACTTTGATTGACATAATAGTCCCTATCCATCGACCCTTTTGTATATTGTGCTGAAATTTCCACTAAAGGTAATGGCTTTGCCGCATCTGGACTGTAGGCATAGCGAAAGAGACCGGTAAAATCGCCACCTTGTGTATTTCTCACACCTGAAGGAATAGGGAAACGGAACATGTCATCTGTTCTGGTATAGCCAAGCGCCAAATCAAACGTATGAGCATCCAGTTCGATTGTTGTACGATTTCCAACACGGAATTGGGTTGCTTCACGACGGGGACGATCACGCCATACATTGGGGCCGGGGTTTATAACGCCATTAGGGGTAACTATTGGTCCCGACCAACTCATTTTAGGATGTTTCTTGATCATGTCTTTGCTAATCGGACCGGAAACATCAAATCCAAGATCAGTATAGCCTGCAAAGAAACGTGTGGTCACGACATCATTGATCTTGAAGCCGATATTACCAGAAACACCGGTTCGATCAGAAGAGTTATAGTCGCGGAAGCCGTCACGGCCAATACGGTCAAAAGTTATAAAAGCATCGACATTCTGTTTTGCAAAACCGACTTGTCCGCCGTAATTGTATTGGCCAAAACTACCGCCACTACCCCAAAGCGTAGCACCTGGTTGACTTAACCCCGTTGGAGATACGCTATTAATAGCCCCACCGAGCACGGTAGCGCCAATTCTGTTGGCCATATAACCGCGATATACTTCCATAAGCTCGGCATTTTTGGGATTAGCTAATCCGGTAATATAAGAACCATCCGCGCGATTTAACGGTAAGCCATCTTGCATGATGAGAATACCACGCTCAACCGGATTTTGCTGCAATCCTGATCCCCTTATCTGGATACGGGGTTGGTCATTACTGCCGAAGAAATTTTGAACCACCACACCTGGTGTTTGCGACAAAGCGCGTGACATTGTCAAATTGGATGACAATGGCATTTCATGATAATCAATAACACTGACACCACCAGACATGCTATCAAATCGCTTACGAATTGCGTCGGCTGGCGTTTCATTTGAAACAGTGACTTTATCCAATATGATTGGAGCCCCAGGGCTTGAGGTTTGTGCAGAAGCATTATTATTTACGAGTAACAATAATGCGATGCTGGAAACACTTAAGAGAAAATTGTTTATCTGGTGGCGCACTTTACTATCCAATCCACATAATACTTTTTGTTAAAATATAGGTACAAATACCCACTCGCTATTGCGTGAAATTGTTATGGACCGGTTATATTTTTTAGAAATATTCTTAGTTATAAAGTTAATAAATCAAGGTATTCATAACAATCTCAAGACCATAAAACAAATATGAGATTAAATTACAAGTATTATTTTATCATGTTTTCAACGTGTTGAAAAAAATACCTATTTTGAGTATATATGGTAAATTTTAAAAAGAGTATAATATAAATATAATATTATAAATATATAGTATTTTTAATGGTTTATGTTAAGGTTAGACGGATAATTAAATTTATATAAATTAAATTATTTTTAAAAATATATTGAAATAATATTAAAAATATGCTATAAAGAAAGCGTTATTTTTTATTTTTTAAAATTTTTTGTATTGTATTGTTTGATACAATACTTAGAATTTTATGAAGTATAGTTCATTATTATTAAATAGAAATACAAAAAATGAAAATATCAAAACTTATTTATAATATTTTATTTTTAGGAGTGACAGTAACATTCATGTCTATCAACAATGCTATAGCTGATAAATTGTGTTTGTATAATCAAATAAATGAAAATTCTTCAACTAAGGATTCGCAATGTCCAAATATGGATAGCGCATCCGGTCTATACCTATCTTGGGTGAGCGAGATAGATGCTGCCAAAGGTATACCGTCAATGATCCGACTTGATGGAACATATTATGGCAATAAATTTTCGATCGAAGATAAATATTTAAACTATAACCCAGCAACGCCTGGTAATGATACTTCATCATCCAATGGTGATAATGTGGACTTTGAAGGTGAACCTTTAATTCCTGTTAAATCAAGTGTGATGGATCAGTTAAATGAAATAGTATATTCAGCAGAAGAACGTTCACGGTTTAATCGTGATAAGAATGGTTTTTCTTTAACGTGTAAGGCAGGTAATCGTCCAGCTGGACTAATTTTAACGCCATCACTTGGAAAATTTCCCGATGGTAGCGATTATGTTATTAGTGTGCATGGCCGCGCTAGCCAACCATTCAAGATGGGTTTATCGCCGAAAAACGGTGTTTTATCCAATGATGATGGATATTTGCCTAAATATTCTGGAACAGAGGATAGCCAAGACTATGATACTTTCCGTATCGAAAGTCATGCGCAAAACAATGACCAAATCGTTATTCAATGTCCGTCAGGAAATGCAAGCCTCAATATCACCGACATTCAAATTGAATTGAAAGATGATGCCGGCAGTCATCAGGCCCTTTCAACTTGGATTTGGCGCAAACAGGTTTGGACGCAATTTTCTGACAGTTGGTTGGATTGGGCACAAAGCATAGGATTAACAAAAGCCTATATACAAATAGATATTGAAGACGATGCCATAGCAGATGAAAAAAGTCTGGCAAGATTTATTGCTGATGCGAGAAAGAAGAACATCGACGTTTTTGCCGTTGAAGGAGATCCACAAATGATCAGTGGGGAAGGGCAAAAAAGCGCTCTTCGTCGTACACAGATCATAAAGAACTTCCAGAACAGCTTGCCAGAAAATGCAAAACTTGCTGGAATACAATATGATATTGAGCCGTATTCCGTACCGGCATTAAACGCCAACCCGACAAAAATGTGGGCTGATTGGTCGTCAACATTAACAGCTATGCAAAAAATTTGGGATGCGCCAATTGATATTGTAGTTCCGTATTGGCTGCAAAATACAAGCGAGGCCATGACTGCTCTTCAGGCAGTTAAGAATTTGGGCTCATTCACTATTATGGCTTATCGTTCAAATCCTTATGAAATATATGACATTTCTATGCCATGGCTCATTTGGGGAAATACCGTAGATGCGAAAATAACCATTGCTGTTGAAAATGCCCCCGTTGATGGTCCGGCACATTTATTCTTCGCACCATTCCCAAATGATGAGCTGGACAATTATAGTACACGCATTTTCTTAATGGATGGAGCAAACAAAGGCGCAGTAAAGAGAGCTTATAAGCTATTTGATATTGAACAACCCAACAATCGTATAAGCTTCTTAAAAAATATACCTAATTTGCGAAGTGCACTGGCTATACTTTATCCCTATTTCAGGTCTTATCAGAGCTTCAATGGTATAGCCGTTCATGGGTTACGTTGATATTCAACGATAAGAAATGGTTAAGTATATTTTAATATTAATTTTATATTATAAAAATTATAATTCATAAAATTATCATTGTATGGTACAATGTTATATTATCATACTAATAACAACCCATTATTCAAAGTTTTATTTAAATGATTACGATTTGCTATCTGTATAAAAGTCATGCTTGCGAGGGGCGAGAAACAGGCTATGATAAGATCCTTGGCAGTAGGAATAATATCAACGTTAAGTTTGATATTATGCGCAAATCTACAGGCACAAACGTCAGATAGTTTTCTGTTTCATCAACAATTTGCATCCGCAGGACACCCCAATAACTATGGGGTGTCTTATGATAAAGAGGATACCTCTACAGAAGTTTCCAATCAAAGCGACAATAATGACCCCAAAAAACTGTTTGAAGAAGGGTATAAACAGCGCCTTGGGGGGCAATATCAAGAAGCAGTCAAAAATCTTCAACAAGCAGCAGACCTATGGCCTGATAATTCAGATGTCTTGAGGGAACTTGGTATAACCCGTTTAAGTCTGGGTGAGATGGATGAAGCAAAACAGGACTTTCAACGTGTTCTTGAGCATATTCCTGATGACAGCGAAGCCAAATTTTATCTCGCAAAAATAGCCTATGCGCATAATAATTTATCGGAAGCATCAAAACTGATTGATGACGTATTAGCGAATATTCCTGATAGCGAAGAGGCTAAGCAGCTTAAACAGCAACTAATTGCAGCACGAAGAGAACAGGCCAAACAAACAGGTCACGAAGCTGCAAATGTTGCTTCTTTGCCTTTATTGTTATTTTCTGAGCAATATACACCGTTGCGTGTTCCCGATGAAAAATCAAATATCAGCCAGGTTAAGGGAAGCCTGACAAGGCAAAATATACATAATGCTGACCATGTAAAAAAAACTATCTCTAGTTATTATGTAGCTAATTTTTCAACGAAAACTTACTTATTAGCTTTCGAAAAAGAAGATTACTTGCTTCAATTGGCATCAATCGAATGGTTACGCGGCAATATTCAAGTTGCTAAACACGATATTTTAGATGCCATTCGTTATAATCCAACCTCGTCGCGTGGGCGCTTAATGCTGGCGTCTGTTTATTATTGGGAAGGTGATTTTAAAAAAGCACAAAATACAGTCCAGAAACTTATTTTGCTTGCTCCCAATAATGTATCTGCAAAAAATATGGCTTTGACGTTGGAAAAAGCCGTCAAATTCAATCAAGGCGAAGTTAAAGAAAAAACAATCAGTCAGGCTGGTTTGGTAACATCGATAAGTAAAGTTCAAGCATCAAAATTATATGAACAAGGCTATAAAGAGCGGAAACTTCTCCATTTTAAGCAAGCAAAAAACTATCTCGAAGAAGCCTTGAAATTGGATCCAGATAATCCGGATATCTTGGTGCAACTTGGTTTGAGTTTGCTGCCTTTAGGAGAAATTGATGAAGCCAAACAAAGTTTTACCAAAGCATTGGAGATAGCACCCAGTTACACTGAGGCGCGAGCTGGTTTAGCACGTATTGCATATTGGCAAAACGACTTGGCGACAGCAAAACTATTCGTTGAAATGGCATTGTCGCAAGCACCGTCTGACGAAGATTTAACCACGCTTGCTAGCAATATCGATAAGGCAATTGACGCAAAAGCGAAGACAGTCATTAAGCACAAGAAGAATCCATCAAAATCACTGGACTATAACCGGCAGATCGGGCAACTTACGGAAAAAGCTTCAAGAATTGTAGCATCGGGCAGAGATTTTCCAGAAGCGGAAAGTCTTTATCAAAAAGCCATAAAAATGGCTCCCAACGATACGGACCTCATCGTAAAACTTGGCAATGTGCAACTCTTCCAAAGAAAATTCGATCAAGCAGAACAAACATTTGATCATGTTCTTGTGCTTTGTCCCAATTGCATAGATGCCTATATCGGCAAGATTAATAGTGCCATTTGGCAGAAAGATTATTTCCTTGCACGCCGCCGTATTTTTGAGGCGTCAAATCATTATCCAAATGATGAGCGGCTCATTTATCTCAATGCTCAGATTTATCTTTTTGAACATCGATACAAGGAGGCGATAAAGTCCTTCAACCAACAAATTTCAACCAATCCGAAAAATGCTTCGCTTTGGATAGGTCTCGGTGACGCAGAGCGCGGTTTGCTGCAAGATCATAAAGCGGTTCTTGCTTATAAAACAGCGCAAACGATCGATCCGAAAGGGAGCGATGCCGCTAATAGACTTACCGCCCCCATACGCAAGCGTTGGCGTCTTGATGTCGATGGTAGTTATAGTTCATTGACGAAGCCCTATAAAGACTGGCGTGAAGGTGGTATCGCCTTATCCTATCGATTGTCGGAAACCAATATTCTTACTGGTCGCATTGGGCTGGCGCGTCGTTTTGGAAAAGATGATCAGCAAATAGATATGACATTAGCCCATCAATTCAAGGAATTGGTATGGGGGTATATTGGTGGTTCAGTAACACCAGATGCAGATATTCTTGCACGTTATACAGTTCGTGCTGGTGGAAGTATTCCGGTTATCAAAGTTGATAATATTGGCATGTTGGGAGCCACATTGGACGCAAAAAGTGATTGGTATGACAATGGTGTTGTGAAAACTATTACACCAGGCTTACGACAATCATTTTTGGACGATGATTTCGTTTTATATGTTCAATGGATCAATATTTTCGATCAAATGAACCGTCATTCGGGCGGGTATCTATTGCGGGCGGATGCAAACCCAATCAATTCGTTACATTTCAATATCGGTTATTCCGACACGCTTGAATCATCCGGAGACGAAATGATTCCGACAAAAGCTATTTTTGGAGGAATAGGTTTTGATTTAAGTGATGAAACCACCATTGGCCTTAATCTGGATAGAGACCATCGGGAAAATGCATATAACCGCATGGTATATGACCTAAGTCTGACACGGCATTTCTAAATGATTATTCAAATTCCATGGACAGCTTCAGCAATTTGGATTGGCCTTTTTTATGCCGGGGCCTCACTGTCTGTATTGGTTTGCATGACAGGATATTATCTTTTTATGTTTATGAGGCGTAAGCGCATCATAAAAAATAGACGGGCATTTCTGACCTTAATTAAAGGGAACAACACTAACCATTCGAATATAAAATTAAAAATATCGCATGTGCGGGAAATTCTGAAGTTTATTAGATATGTAAACAAAATTCAGAATGTCGAAAAACAGCAGTTTGCGATTGGTTGTCTGATAGATGTCGGTGTTGTTAACGCTCTTCGCAGAAGAATTCATTGGTCAACCTGTTCTATCCGCCTGCAGATTGTTGATGCACTTGCCATATTTCCTATAAAACACGTTAAAGACATATTGGAAGAAGGCTTGGCCGATAAATCCAGAATAGTTCGTACCGCTTCGGCTTTGGTGCTTTTAAACAACGATATCGATTTACTTAGCCATGAAATTCATATCAACCAACAAAGGCATAGAATTTTGTATGGTCGTGCAACGAATGAGAGTTTGTTGCAAAATAGGTTTGTTGATGAGCTTATACAACTAGCGCAACGACAAGAAATTCCAGCATTAATTCGCTCCGGCGCCATTAATATTCTGGCCAATATTATACATCAGCAGAATGAACAATATTTTTCTAAAAAAAGAAAAAATGCAAAATTAAAGAAATCGAAAAAACGGGCCAGAATTATAGCGCAGCAAGCTTGGGAAGCGGAACAAACAAAACCCAATGGAGCACATAATCCTATAGCCGCATTGGAAGCTGCCGATGTTGATTGGTTCAATAAACTATGTGGGCGTTTTGTCACCGAATATGACTTGCCCGTCATTTATGCTGCTGGCAGGGCTTTACTGTCAAATGGTTCAAGCGGCCATTTGGTTTTGGTAACGATAGGACAAACCGGAAGTATAGAGGCACGTAGTGCCGCATCATTTTTCTTGCGAATAGGGGAAAGATGATGAAGGGTACGTTCATTGTCTGGTTTTTCAATGTTTCGTTTGCTTTTGTTTTTACCAGCTATAGTTTCTGGGTTGTCATCATGCTCGTTCAGCTTTTGCTGACGTTGTTTGCTTATTTGCATCATGCATCTGTTCCAAAAGATGGTCTTCTTTGGCAAAGCTATAAAGATAATGCACCACCCGTTTCAATTATTGTTCCAGCCTATAATGAAGAAAAAACAATTGTAGAATCCGTTTATTCTCTCATTTCATTAGAATATCCAATGTCAGAAATCATCATCGTCAATGATGGTTCTAAAGATAATATGCTGGCCGTGTTAATAAAGGAATTCGAGCTTGAATTGACGAGTAGGTCATTTGAAGCAATTTTACCGCATCAAGAAATCCGAGGCCTTTACCAGTCAAAGCAATATGCCAATCTCATTGTTGTTGATAAGGAAAATGGTGGCAAAGCCGACGCGCAAAACGCAGGAATTAATATTTCGCGTATGAAACTGATATGTATGGTTGATGCCGATACAATATTAGAACCCGATAGTTTGCTTCGCGTTGTTCAACCCTTTGTTGATGATCCAGTACGCACTGTAGCTGTTGGCGGCAGCGTCATGGTTGCCAATGGATCAAAGATCCACAAAGGCCATTTGGAACGTTTTGATATACGCCCCAAACTTCTAGTTTATTTCCAGATACTGGAATATACACGTGTTTTTCTGATGGCGCGGTTTGCATGGGGATATATCAACACTCTAACGCTTATTTCTGGCGCGTTTGGCGTATTTAACCGCAAGGATGTTATTACTGTTGGTGGATATACCAGAAATTCAGTTGGTGAGGATTTCGACGTTATTATCAAATTGCACCGACATATGCGGGAAAATAAGCGGGATTATAAAATTGGTTTTGTTCCTGATGCTATATGTTGGACAGAGGCTCCAGAAGATTTAGCCACGCTTTCTAAACAACGAACACGTTGGCAAAGAGGAGCATTGGAAGTCTATTTTCGACACCGCGATATTATGTTGAATTATCGTTATGGACGTATTGGCCTTATCGGCATACCGATAGTTTTTATCATTGATATTGCTGAACCGGTGTTGGAGCTTATCAGCTATATTATACTCCCCATCGTATGTTATTTTAAGGTTATGACAATAGAATTCCTATTGTCCTTTGTTTTTATGATTTTTATGTATGGGATATTTGTCAGTCTTATTGCTATTGTGTTGGAACAGATAAACATAGGGCATTTACGAAAACCAAAATATATTTTCAAATTATTTCTTGCCGCTGTTATCGAGTGTTTCGGCTATAGGCAGATCAATAGCTTTTGGCGTATAAAGGCGGCTTGGAAGTATTTTTCCGGAGATACAACTTGGGGAAATATTAAAAGAACAGGATTTGATAGTAGCAGCAAAACAGACAAAAACTGAAAAGTTGAACAAAGATAAATTAAATCGAGAGGAAAAATCTCTCTAAACCAAAACATGCGTAAATATTGCTTCATGAAGTTTAGCAATTTTTGATTGTTTTTAAACCACTAGAACGCCGATTTAAAAACTTATGTCTTTTGTATCCAGCTTTATCGCGAAGTCTGTGCCATATTATCTATTTTGATGAACAACAAAGGCATGGATTGATTTGTGTATGTAGATGAACTTCAGATCGATGTTTTGAAGACTATATCCAGATCAATAAGCTTTTTAATATCATGGATTTGGAATATTTTGTGAGTATCTGCGTGATACATATCCAGAAAATTCACCAGTTCTCATCATACAAATATGAGAGGTTTGCACAAATATTTCGGGCTAGTGGACGAAATTTATAACCAACCAAATTTGCAAAATTTCTGATCGAATTAGAACTTTAAAACCGACATACATGGTTGCTAGAAAATACAATGATTTAACCAGAAAACACAAATATATCTACTAGAATAACATGCTGAGTATTCTACGGTAAAATTAGCAGTCAACAAACAGCAATCACAAACGCCGAAAAAGCATGTGTTGTACTTAATACTTTTATACAGATGAGATAATGGGTGGCTGGCAAATCTCATATGGCTAACATATGAAATAATACCCAAAACAATATGTTCTTAGGTGCCGATAGCCAATTTCCAGTGGGAGAAGAGAGAGGGGAGGGATGTCGCAAATAGTGACGCAACGATTTGACACGAAATAAGGAATGAAACGTTGGTAATAACGCGTACGGTTTGCACTAAAAATGACAATAACGAGGTTTTATCAACAGGATTTATAGCAAAATTTTAATGGGGGAAGAGATTCACCCGAAAAGAAATAACTACTTGATTATAAAATATTTTTTTAAGGATAATGGCGGAGAGAAAGGGATTCGAACCCTTGATACGGTCTCCCGTATACACGCGTTCCAGGCGTGCGCCTTCAACCACTCGGCCACCTCTCCAGCGCCGTTGCAATATAACGGTAAAGGTCGCGAGTTCAAGCGGAAAATTCAAAATAAACGAGAAAAAATATTTTCCCAGTCTCCCTGAAAAACTGCATACATGAAAACCAACTGTGTTAAAATTAATTATGAGGCAAGTCCTATTTTTTATTATAATTTTAATAGATAAAGTAATTTTAAGTGTTTTTTTATAAATATTGGATTTATCTTATTTTTAAAAATAATAAATTATAAAAAATAGCCACTATAATAGTAATATAGTGGCCATTTAAAATCATATATTTAAAATATTATATTCAATAAATTGAATATAATTATTGTTTTATACGGTTAGGCAGCTTTTTCGTCTGCTAATGCTTTTTTTACGCTGTCGCGGTCGGCAATTTTATCTTTATAAGCTGCTAAAGCAGGCAAATCATCCAAGTTAATTCCAACAAATGGACACCATGTCAATACGGTGAAAAGATATGCATCAGCAACAGTGAAATGGCTGGTTGCGATATATTCTGATTTTTCCAGCTGTTTTTCTGCGAGATCTAGTCGATTGATTAGTTTTTGTGTTGCTTCTTTTTTCGCGTCCTCTGATGAAGGATGAAAAAGAGGACTAAAATTTTTATGCAATTCGGTTGCGATATAGTTTAACCATTCTTGCACTTTTGCGCGTTCATATGTTCCTGGTTTTTCAGCAAGATTCTTTTCAGGTTTTAAATCTGCTAAATATTGTACAATAGCAACTCCCTCTGTAATGACGCGTCCATCATCAAGTTCCAATGCCGGAACGTAACCTTTAGGTGTTACAGATAGAAAATTTTTCCCACTGGCAGTTTGTTTTGTTGATAAATCTACTTTTTCCAATTGGATTGGTATGCCAGCTTCATTGGCAACGATGTGAGGGGAAAGAGAGCAAGCACCGGGAGAGAAATATAATTTCATTATAGTATCCTCAAAATTACAATATACTTTGAAAAGATGGCATGGCCTTTTGCATGTTTCAAGAGACATACCAAGGCATTATACTATTATATTACATTCTTGAGTTCCAATCATAACAATGAGATTTAAGTTTATTGCGGCGCTTGCGACCTTTTTACGTCGTAGTATTATTGTCATTTGCAAAAAATGTGCTTATTGTTTAAGCGGTTTTAAAAATGCACAATTAAGAGGCATAATCATTGTCAATATTAACCAGTCCACTGAAAGTCGGCGATATTGAGTTGCGCAATCGGGTATTTCTAGCACCGATGTCAGGGGTTAGTGATTTACCTTTCCGCCAACGAAGCTGGCAAGCAGGCGCTGGTATGGTTGTGTCTGAGATGATAGCCAGTGCTGAATTATGTTCCGGAGCGGAAGAAAGCTTAACGCGAATGGAGGGGAGTGATCTTCCTCAACATATTGTACAATTGGCTGGTAGAGATGCCTTATGGATGGCAAGAGCAGCAGAAATTGTGCAACAAAGTAATGCTGACATGATTGATATTAATATGGGATGTCCCGCTAAGAAAGTTATTGGCGGATATTCTGGTGCAGCGCTGATGCGCGATCTTGATCTCGCAATGTCACTAATAGAAGCGGTGCTAAAAGTTGCCACAGTGCCAGTTTCATTAAAAATGCGTCTTGGTTGGGACGAAACCAACATGAATGCTCCTGAATTGGCTAAATTGGCAGAGCAGGCAGGTGTCGCCATGATTACCGTGCATGGACGTACAAGAATGCAATTTTATAACGGTAAAGCCAATTGGGATGAATTGGCTAGGGTTCGTGATGTTATATCCATTCCATTGGTTGCCAATGGTGACATAGCTAGCACAAAAGATGCGGAAGAGTGTATGCGACGATCTGGTGCTGACGCTGTTATGATTGGTCGCGCAACATATGGTTCGCCTTGGTTGGTAGGAGAAATTGCCGGCCATACATTTGACAAGGATATTGCACGGTATGTTGTCGACCATTATCGGGCAATGCTGGATTATTATGGCGAGCATATAGGCATACGCCACGCTAGAAAACACCTTGATTGGTATTTAAAAAAACATGCGCATGGTGTTTATACAGATAAAGAACGCCAAGAGTTGATGACGTCCACTCAACCGATCCATGTTCTATCACTTCTTTCTGATATTTTTTCACGTGAATCTCTTGATCCTGAAGAGGCAGCATGATGGTTCCAGATAAACCCAACATTTCACAAAATAATCTCGCAACAATTGTTCTCGATGCTGTGCGTCACCCTATCATTCTGCTCGATGAAAATAATAAAATTGCTTACGCCAATGCCGATGCAGAGCAATTTTTTCGGGCAAGTTCTGCGATCCTTTCCCGCAACAAGCTTGAGACTTTTTTACCATTTGGCAGCCCTTTATTGTCGCTTATCAATCAGGTCAGAGAAAAGCCTAAACCGGTTAATGAATATCATGTTGACTTGTCATCACCTAAGTTAGGATATGAAAAACTTGTCGACATTTTCGTACAGCCAATTGCCGATATACCAGGCGGTATTGTTGTTCTATTCCAAGAAAAATCCATGGCAGAAAAACTTGATCGGCAAATGGTTCATCGTGGGTCTGCTCGCTCGGTCACAGGTTTAGCTTCTATGCTGGCACACGAAATAAAGAATCCATTATCGGGCATTCGTGGTGCTGCACAATTATTGGAAGGTGTTGTTAGTGACGAGGATAGGCAACTAACCCATCTTATCACGGAAGAAACCGATAGAATTGTTGCCTTGGTTGATCGAATGGAAGTGTTTTCAGATGAACGGCCGATCGAACGTTTTCCGGTTAATATTCATACAGTGCTAGATCATGTGAAGGTTCTTGCAAAGAGTGGTTTTGCCAGAGACATACATTTTATCGAGAAATATGATCCTTCACTTCCTCCGGTGTTTGCGAACCGAGATCAACTGATCCAGATTTTTCTTAATCTTGTAAAAAACGCAACGGAAGCTTTGAACGGACGAGACAATGCAACCATTACACTAACATCATCTTATCGACCAGGGATTCGACTCTCGGTACCAGGCAGATATGACAAGGTAACACTTCCTATGGAGTTTACTGTTGAAGATAATGGGGTCGGTGTTCCGGCGGATATACAGGAAAACCTCTTTGATCCTTTTATTACCACCAAACAGAATGGCAAGGGTTTAGGACTAGCACTGGTCGCCAAGCTGGTGAACGATCATGGTGGTGTTGTGGAATGCGAATCTGAGCCAGGAAAGACTGTGTTTCGCGTGCTTTTGCCAATGTGGCAACCGGACGATGCCAATAATAAGCAGATGGGAGAATGATGATGGCCAAAGGCATGATACTTGTCGCGGACGATGATGCCGCTATTCGCACTGTCCTTAATCAGGCATTATCGCGTGCAGGTTATGACGTATGTGTTGCACCAAATGCTGCTTTATTATGGCGCTGGATTGCTAATGGCGATGGCGATTTGGTGATTACCGATGTGGTGATGCCAGACGAAAACGCATTTGACTTGTTGCCCCGCATTAAGAAAGTTCGCCCAGAACTTCCTGTTATTGTGATGAGTGCGCAAAATACATTTATGACGGCAATTAAAGCATCTGAGGCTGGTGCTTACGATTATCTGCCGAAACCGTTTGATTTATCCGAACTCATTAACATTGTTGGTCGGGCGATGGCAGAGCCACGGCACAAAATTGAAAAAGATAAAATAGACGATACTGCTGATGCTATGCCTCTAGTTGGCCGCTCGCAAGCGATGCAGGAAATATATCGTGTTGTGGCAAGAATGATGCAAACAGATTTAACAGTTATGATTACCGGAGAATCTGGCACAGGAAAGGAACTTGTCGCGCGGGCACTTCACGAATATGGGCGGCGTCAAAAAGGACCATTTGTTGCAATCAACATGGCCGCTATCCCAAAAGACCTAATTGAATCCGAACTTTTTGGACATGAAAAAGGGGCATTTACCGGAGCAAATACGCGTTCAAGTGGCAGGTTTGAACAAGCCAATGGGGGAACATTGTTTCTGGATGAAATTGGCGATATGCCGATGGAGGCGCAAACAAGATTGCTTCGTGTCTTGCAGCAAGGCGAATATATGACGGTTGGGGGGCGGACACCCATCAAAACAGACGTTAGAATTGTCGCTGCTACCAATAAGAATTTGCATCAACTGATTAATCAGGGGCAATTTCGCGAAGACTTATACTATCGATTGAATGTTGTGCCATTGCGTATTCCTGCATTGCGTGAACGCGCTGACGATATACCGGATCTTGTTCGTCATTTCTTTAAAATGGCAGCGGAATCTGGTTTGCCATTCAAACATATAAGTAATGACGGGTTGGAAAGGTTGCGCCGTTATTCATGGCCAGGCAATGTCAGAGAGTTGGAAAACCTAATCCGTCGCTTAGCGGCTTTATATCCGCAAGAAGAAATTTCCGTTGATGTTATCGAAATTGAATTGCGAAATGAAATAGGCAATAATGGTAATCAAGATACCGTCACTTATAATGAATCCATGACGATCGCCGAAGCTGTCGAGTTGAATATGCAAAAATACTTCGCTTCATTTGGCGATGAGTTGCCACCATCGGGATTGTACCATCGCGTGATGGCTGAAGTGGAATATCCATTGATTCTCGCCTGTTTGACGGCAACCAAAGGCAATCAGATAAAAGCGGCAGAGCTTTTAGGCGTCAACCGGAATACGTTGCGCAAAAAAGTACGGGATTTGGGGGTAAATATTTATCGTGGAACACGCACAAATTAGAATAATTATCAAAAAAAATTAAATTAGGTGATTGACCTTTTGTCAGAACCTTGTAAAGACAATCACAACCTTTTTTGGAGGGGTGGCCGAGCGGTTTAAGGCACCGGTCTTGAAAACCGGCGTGCAGGAGACTGTACCGTGGGTTCGAATCCCACCCCCTCCGCCATTTTCCTAAAAAAAATCCTTTATAATCAAGCGGTTATTTCTTCTCGAGTGAAGCTCTTCCCCCATCTCTTCCCCCACTAAAATAATATAGGAATATCGTTGGAAGAGAATGTGCCGCTAGCATTCGGGTTTTGAAATAGTATTTTGCCGAAAAGCCAAAATTATTTTCACTGGATTATTTTCTGAATAATTTCGCGGTATTTCTGTAAATTAGCTCGCGTTACGATCAGTTGTCTCAAGGTTTACTCATAATATTTTTCACACACAAAGTGAAAAAGACAACGTTTTTCATGGTAGTTCGTCGGCGCTTTTCAGGTGCAGGCAATTTGGGTCTATATTGCAGCCCGTTCGTCGTTCTTGAAATATACCCTGATCAAATTAGCATCTAGGTGAAACATTCTATGCAGACATATGTGATGTTGTCTCAATTAACGGGCAAGGTATTTGGAAGCTCACTGGTAATTTTCACTTAAATAGCATGATGTGTGAACGTAACGATCATGATTGAATTCAGTAAATTAGATGGATAGGGGCGGTATAGAAAGTAAGAAAATTACATATCGCCGTTTTTGAACTACATGGCTAAGCTTTGATGAGCGAATACAATATAAAAGGGCTTTCTCATTGTGGTACATTACTTATCAAAATGACAAATTTTGAAAGTTGCGGAGCGTCATTTCAATGATGCTGGCGTGACCTTATGCATAAATCCAGCGTTCTGACATTTTTACAATCTATCACAATATTATCGTGCTTATCCAAGCTTTAGAGTGCTGATCTTTGATATAAACGCATTGACAAGACTTAATTCGCAAGCCTCTTTATTATAAAACAACCATGTATCTCGCTCACAACGTTTTCCGTTTTTATAGATCAATGGTTCGCTATACAATTCAGGCGCCATTTTCATAACGGTTGAAGGCAAAAAACCATAACCAAGTCCGTGTCTTACCATTTCTAGACACGTATCCAAGCGGTCTACATTCATACTAATACGGGGCGGTGTTGAATAGTTTTCCAACCACCATCGATTGATCAGGAGTTGATTTAATGGGTCGTTTTGATAATCAATCAGGTTAAGGTTATTCAATTCTGTTGGTGAAACTTTTGTTATATTAGCAAAGCACATTACATCTCTGTAAAGTAACAATCTTTCACCGGTAAAGTGATAATCACCCCTGATAAATCCCATATGGACATCATTGTTGATAACCATTTGCAATATATCACGGCTCCAACCGGAATATAATTGATACCGGACATCCGGATATTCTTTTTTAAAATCACTTAATATCGCAGGTAATACGTATTTACTCATAAAATTTGATGCGCCAATACGGATTGTTCCCGAAACAGTGCCTTTCATGGTTTGGATTTGTTCTTTAACCAGGGTCATTTCATTGATCATGAATGACGCTTTTTTTGCAAGAAATTCCCCTTCAGATGTGAATTGAATTCCTTTTTTATTCCGGATCACAAGTGTTGTATTGAAATAGGATTCAATATTTTTAAGGCGTATTGAAAGGGCAGGTTGGGTGATAAAAAGTCTATCTGCTGCGCGCGTAATAGATTTGACTTCATATAGAACTCTTAAAAGTTCCCAATCCCGTTCGTTCATTTCTAACGCTCCAACTGTAAACCGATTTTAACAGATGTTAACGGAAAAAGTTCCAGAGAATTCATTAACATAAGGGGGTTTTAACTGAAGAAGTCCGATTCTGGAAACATTATTCGGATAAATCTTTTATTGTTTAAAATAATGCCCTGTCGGTTTTTGCAATAAATACCGACAGGGCTTTGCTTGTTTTCACAGAAACGAATACTAGATCCGGTTTATTATGTCGCGGCGTGCGCGATCGGCAAACTGACATTCAGTTGTTTTGTCAGTTCAGAAAAAGTATTCCATGATTTGTCATCAACGACAATCTCATTGGCATATTTTATCCGGTTTTGACCTTCAACTTCGCCAGCGTATAAAATCGAACCTTTGCCGTCTTGCGTAGGGCAATCTTTAAGATAACTGAAGAAAGCTTCGGTTTCTTTTTCAGCCCATTCTTTGGCAACAAATTTCGATATATCGATCACGATGGCAAAAACATTATTGACGGCCATTCCATTACCGTAATGCTCGTCCTGTATTGTACCGCCACCTGAAAGTATTCCGGCAAATAGTTCCACAGCAAGGCCTAAGCCATAACCCTTATGTCCGCCAAATGTCAGAAGATTTCCCGGAGGATCCTGAAAAAGAACACTAGGGTCTGTCGTTGGATTGCCTGTTGCATCAATCAGACTGCCAGCAGGTGCTTGTTCGCCTCTATCAGCAAGAACGCGTGCCTTGTTAAGCGCTATTGCACCTGTTGCTAGGTCAAGGACAAAAGGTGCTTTGCCATTAGGTAGTGGCCAAGCGTAACACATTGGGTTTGTGGTAAGCTTTGCCTTGATGCCACCAAATGGCGCAACCGTTGGCACACGCTTGATGATATTGCAAAAGGTAAGCAATGCCATTCCAGCTTCACACGCCATTTCGCCATAATAGCCAATACGACCGATATGGTGTCCATAACGCAATGTCAGGGCGCAAATACCATTTTTCTTTGCAACATTGATTGCGTCTGAAAAGGCTACTTTTGCAGCATGTTGACCAAAACCGAGATGAGCATCATAGCCAAGTAATGGGCCATCATTTCTAAAGCGTTCCGGTGCGGCATTTGCTTTGAGTGTGCCTTGATCAAGAGCCTTTACATAGTTTGGCAATATTGTCAGGCCATGGCTGGCATAGCCAGCCTGGTCAGAGGCAATAAGGTGGTCAGCAACATTTGCTGCAACAGTTTCGTCAATTCCTTTTGCCAAAAGGATATCATATGCAAGTTTTCTTGCGTCTTTTACATTTACTTTCAACATTATAACCATCCCAACAAAGGCCAGTAGAAGATAGCCATCACAAGCATCAAGAGATAACCAATGACGGTGATAACGATTCCTGTTTTGGAGAATTCTTTTGGAGTAAAGGTTTCAGTGCCCAGACAAACCATGTTTTGAGGGGCATTAACCGGAAGAATAAATCCAAAACTAACGACAAAGCCTAGAAGCATACTGAGACCAAGCTGTATTTGCGGTGTGATGCTGGCATTTGTCGTTCCAATCGTATGAAACATAACAATGACGATTGGCATAAATAACGAACATAAAGCGGCTGCACTGGCAAAGCCTAGATGGATAACGATGAGGAAAGCGGCAAGGATGGCAAAGATCATAAATGGACTTAATGATCCTAATCCCGCACTAACAACAACCCAATCGCTCAGCCACTTGCCGGCACCCGTATTGAGCAATGCCGTACCAAGAGAGATGCCTGCACCGAAAACCAGAATTGTGCCCCAAGGTGTTCTCTTTTGAACTTCTTTCCAGCTGATGACGCCAATACCCGGAAGCATCAGGATAACAAGGCCAATTGTGGTGCTGGTCGTGGTGTCAATTTTATGTAGAACACCGCCGCCAGTTGCCCAGAAGAAAAGAAGAATACATGTCACCGTCAAAAGACGTATTTGCGGGCCAGGAATTCTTCCAAGGTCTTTAAGTTCCTTTGCAACAGCTTCTTTTCCACCTGGTACATTGTCGGCTTCTGGTGGCATCATTTTCAAGATTACGAAGTAAAGGACAATCGACATCAAGACAGACCATGGACCGCCAGCGATAAGCCATTGACCCCATGAAACCTGCTGACCAATATTTGTCTGCATGAAACCGGCAGTTAACAAGTTCTGTACAGCAGCAGTCTGAATACCGACATTCCAAACGCTCGTAGCCTGAGCAATCAAAATCATGATTCCAGCGGCAATGCGGGAGCGTTTTTCAACGCCATATGATGCAATGATACCGGACATAATTGGAACGATACAGGCAACACGTGCCGTTGCACTTGGAACAAATAGGCTAAGAATAATTGTCACGACAATCACGCCAATAAGTATGCGCTTTGTACTTGTTCCAATGATGTTTAGGGTAATAAGAGCTATTCTGCGATCCAAACCGGTATAGGTCATGGCTCCAGCTAGGAATGTAGCACCAGCGACCAGAGCCCAAGCACTGTTGGAAAACCCAGTTAATGCCATTGTCATCGCTTTGCCAGTGCCCAGAAGCTTTGAAGGATCTTCGCTGACAAAACCTTTTGCGGCATCGAGTGTAACAGTCGGCGCCAGACCGACCAGCAATGCAATCAATGCAATAATTGCCAATGAGCTTACTTCATAGGTCACAGCTTCAGTTAACCAGACAATGACAGCAAAAGCCAAAATTGCCAGCATGCGATGACCAGCAATTGACAGACCAGCCGGTGTCGGCAAAAGCAAAATGCCAATGAGGACAACAAACCCCAATACCAAGCCCCATGGGATGGGGAATTTCTTTGTGTGCGAAACAGCATCAGGTGTAACCACGATGCGTACTCCTTATTCTAGTTTTAAAATTAGGGTGCACAACATTCCCAACACAAACTATGAAAAGCTTGTGCACCAATGGAAGTCGTTAGATCTAAGGCGCCAGATCAGAGGATTTGGTGAAAAGTGACGTTATATTGTGTTTCAAACATCGAGTAACTTAACGTATCAAACGTTCAAGGGGGTGTTTGAGATCAATTATAATGTCATACTTATCTCATACCTCTTTAAACCGGTTTAAATATAGTATAAAAATTTTAAATAATAAAATTTAATTTTATTATCGGGAATTATAAAAAATTTTTATGATTTTTTGAGAATATTGAAAACTAAAAATATTTATATTTTTCAGTGTGTTATATTTTTATAATTTGCCGAACCGATTTAGCAGTCATCTGTCAGAGATAAAAACAAAGGAAATTTTATATAATAGGACAACACTCTTGGGACGTATATTTAAACCCACGGAGTGTATAGTTTAATTAAATTCAACATGTCCGAATTGTGCAATCCCTTTATCATTATAAACCCAAAGATCGGCATTATGATCGCTGATGAGCTTTCCACCAGTAAAAAATCTATCAGGATGAAAAATAGGACTTTGGCTGCGAAAACTGAATGATGTAATTTTTGCATCGGGATTAGAATTCAGGAATGCATTGAGTGCTAATGTTGCAAGCAATTGCCCTTGCACAACGATACCGGGATACCCTTCAGATTGTGTGGCATAGTCCTGATCATAATGAATACGATGCGCGTTGAATGTAACCGCAGAATAACGAAACAAGGTTGTTGTATTGGTTTGATGATGTTCACACCATTCAACGTCTGGCGCTGGTGTAGAAGCGCCACCTATAAAGCGAACGGTTTCGCGATAGACAATATCTTGCCGCTCTATAATACAGCTTTTATTATTTTGCTGGTAGTCATGCTCAATTGTTACAAATAATAAAGCACCACTCCGCCCCTGTTTTTCAGTAATATTTGTAATGGTGGATTTGCGCGTTGCAGGTTGGTCAAAAATAAGTGGGTTTAGAAATTGCAAATGGCTGCCTGCCCACATGCGATTACGATTGGCAGTTGGAGGTAAAAAATTGCTAGTTACAGGATGTCCATCTTCACCTAATTGACCAGAAGGAACACTTGGTTGGAAAAAAATCCAATGCCAAAGTAACGGTAATTGACTATCCAAAGTTGATATATCAATTCCTAGCGTTGCCGCCATTCGGCAGGCCAAGCTATATCCGATTACATCATGCGTTGTTTCAGTTTTACCAATCCAGTCTGCAAACATCATTTATTCCTTCAAGGTCAATCTGGCTTAACGTGAACCGTGATTGTTATAAGATATTATGGATTGGGACGGATTTAGGGCGACAATATCCATGTTGTCATGTATGTCGCCCTTTTTATGAATTAGTTTGCAGTTTTTTTCACAAACCGGTCGTCGAATGTTGTTGTTAAATCTATATGTGCATCAACAATACTATGATCGTAGGAAAGAAGCTTCATTGTTGCTTCTTGGGCTTCAGGCGTGATGATACCATCATGCGAGTAGGTGGGAAGTGAATTTTTGACTGCTTCCAAATAAACGTCCCGATTATTTCCAATATATTCGGCTGGCACTGTTTGGGCTACCTCTTCAGGTGTCGCTGTTTGTAGCCATTTAAGAGCTTTTTTGAATGCATTGGTTAAATGCTGTGTGGTATTGGGGTAATTATCAATGAATTCCTTTTTGGTGTAAAGCACACCGGATGACATGGTGCGGACACCAAATACTTTTTCCATATCGGCTTCTGTACGCGTATCAACCAGAACGAATACTAAATTGTCATGAACCAATGTCGATATCACCGGATCAAGATTTACAATTGCATCGATTTCACCACGTTTCATGGCTGCAACAGCGGTTGCACCAGCACCAGTGCCAATAATGGAAACCTCATCAGGTTTTACGCCATCTTGAGCCAGAAGATAATTGATAAAATTGTTTGTTGAGGAGCCTGGTGCCGTAACACCAATTTTCATGCCTTTCAGGTCACCGACTTTTTTCACCTTATCTTTAAGATCAGCGCGAACAGCCAATACAATAGCCGGATAACGGTCTAATTCCAGAATGGCGCGTACATCTTGCCCTTTTGAATGCATACGAATAACCTGATCGTAGGCACCGGTTGTAACATCAGCAGACCCACCGAGCAGGGCTTGAAGCGACTGTGAACCACCTTTCAGGTCAACAATCTTGACATGAAGGCCTTCTTCTTCAAAAAAACCTTTCTGTTGGGCGATTGTTAAAGGCAAATAATAGAAGAGCGGTGCGCCGCCAACACTTAATGTAATATCTTTTTTTTCAGGCTCGTCACCAGCAAAAACATGACCGGTCAACACACCCAATATAATTGTAAATAATAAAACTAAACGGATAAATTGTTTCATATTAAACTCCAACAATTATTGTTGCCCCCGAGGGTCATTGCGCCAGGAAAGAAGCTTTTTCTCTATAATGCTGACCAAGATATCAATGAGAACAACGAAGAACATAAGTATCAGCATACCAGAAAATACACCGGTGACATCAAACACACCTTCAGCTTGTGAAATAAGATAACCAAGGCCTGCTGACGCACCAAGATATTCGCCAACAACAGCACCAACCATGGCAAAGCCAACCGAAGTATGCAGCGAAGAGAAAACCCATGTCATGGCCGAAGGCAAGTAAACATGGCGCAACAATTGGCGTTCATTCATGCCAATCATACGGGCATTTGCTAATATTGTTGGGCTAACTTCTCTAACACCTTGATAAACGTTAAAGAAAACAACAAAGAACACCAATGTAAACCCAAGTGCTACCTTGGACCAAATCCCAAGGCCAAACCAAAGCGCGAATATTGGCGCAAGTACCACACGCGGCAAGGCGTTAGCTGCCTTGATATAGGGATCAAAAACAGCGGCCAAAAGCTTTTTTTGTGCAAACCAAAAACCGATGAGAATGCCACCGCCAGCACCGGTAGCGAAGGCAAGAACTGTTTCGATCAGTGTTATCCATAAATGATACCAAACTTTTCCACTTGCAAAGTCTGATCCGATCCGTTGGAAAATATCGACAGGCGTGGAAAAGAAGAATGGAGGGAAAACGGCTTTGCCATTTATCAGAGGTACCGTCGTGCCAAATTCCCAAATTGCAAAGAATATAACCGCGACAGAAAGCTGCAAAACAAGAATTTTCGTCCGTTTCATGTTCGGTCTCCTTGTTGATAAGCTTTCAAGACTTCTTCTTTCAGATCATTCCATAATGTACGATGAATTTCAGCAAATTCCTTTGTTAAGCGGATTTCCTGCAATTCGCGAGGTCGAGGAAGGTCGATCATGTAATCGCCTTTAACGTGTGATGCGGGACCTGCCGACATGATAATAACGCGGTCGGCCAGTGTTATCGCTTCCTCTAAATCATGTGTGACAAACATTACCGCTTTACGGTCTTCCGACCATAAATCCAACAGAAGATCACCCATTAACACGCGTGTTTGGGCATCTAATGGTCCAAATGGCTCGTCCATCAGGATCAATTTTGGATTGAGGATCAGAACTTGAGCCAAGCCAATGCGTTTGCGCTGTCCACCGGATAGTTGATGCGGATAACGGTTACCAAAGGCTTGTAATCCAACGCGCGTCAACCATTTCTTAGCTTCATCCAATGCAGTTGATCTTGCAACGCCGCGAATTTCCAGACCTATCGCAATATTGTCGATTGCGGTTTTCCATGGCATCAATGAATCGGCCTGAAATAGATAACCTGCTTGCCGGTTAATACCTTCTAGTTTTTCACCAAATATTTCACAATGCCCCTGTGCTGGTTGCAAAAGACCGGCGGCGACATTCAACAGAGTTGATTTGCCACAGCCTGTTGGTCCAACAATTGCCAGAAACTGGCCAGCAGGAACACTTAAATTGGCATCTTTAACAGCTGTAAAATTATTGAATGCGACGTCCACACCATCCAACTTGACGGCAGGGCAAGTATTATTCTGCTGCAACAGAGTATTTTTTTGTTCAGCCATTCAAATTTCCAAAATCATTATTTTTAAACAATACAAAAGCAATATTTATGCATGTTGTCTTTGGCATAATGAGACGAGAGATTAAAGAGATAAATTTCAGGTTAGCATAAAAAATTGTATTTTTTGAAAATTATAAATCAATTAAGAGAAATAATATTGCTGATGAATTTGCATAAATAAGCTGCATTCAACCCGACCAACGTTGAGAAAAATGGCGCAAATCAGCATTGTACGGCATAGAGAACGATGTCTGGCACAAAGACAGATAAGGTTTAGCGCCAAGACCTATCAGGTTAAGGCTAAATTTACCAAAACCAGCGATATATAGAATATGGTTGACTAGGAATAATATTTTCCCGCGTAAACTAGGGTAGGGTGCTCGGCTTAGAGGGCATTGTGTTTTGAGTATAAAGGCTAGGCCATGACTGTAAATCGTCTTTCTATAGTACCCAATGCTGGAAGTGCAGATAGTGACATTGGCTACGCCGAGCATAACGTTTCAGCTCAACAAATTACACTTTCTGAAATTGCTGAACGTTTGCGCTTGGTTCATGCGCAAATGAAAAAACAAACCCCAATAAACAATGTTCAAGATGAAGTTCAGACAGCCGTTAATGCAGTAGAGCCAAACAGGGAATATCTTAATGATATCGCCCGTGCATTATTGGCTGAGTACTATGCGCGAAAAAAATCAGAACAAAACCTGATTGAAAAGTTATCTGAAATAAAAGATCTGATTGAGCAAAACGCAGCGATACAAAACAGTCATATCGCCAATGACCGCCAAGATCTAACTCAGAAAATTACCGAAGAGTTGGATAGCCGCTTCAAGCTTGAACTTGAACAACAGGCAAAAACAATCAGCCGCGATAACCAAAAAAATAATGAAGAATTGTTACGTTATTTGCGGGAAACAACATCAACGTCACGTTTTGCTGTTCAGCTTGCGTCTTTAGAACAACAGATTCTAAAAATTCAATCATCTTTGGAAGCAAACAAAAACGCAGATGTTTCTAACAAGAGTAATGCCAGACAATCTGTATCTCTGATGGGAACAAAAATCCAGCCCGACGCAACAATTGGTTCATCATCAAACCATAGACCACTTTTGCGCAAATTGGCGGAACAAAACCCCTTTAAGGCTAACAATTATATGCGGCGTAACGTTAACGCAGAAACAATGGGTAACAAGTTTTATCCCCATTTGCAGCCAGATATAAAAAAATGTGCTGAGATGATTTCCGGTATTCGTAATTCACGAGAAACTGTAAATCAGGAAACCGCATACACTATTAAAAACCAAAGTGGTTTTATAAAGAAAATATTGTATTTTATGACTATGGTGCTCGCAATGGCAGTGTCCTATGGCCTTTACCTGCAGTCAAAATATAAGTAATTTTTTCTTTTTAAATTTTCTCGCGTGGCAATTGATATATTTTAGGAATGCATATCTGTTTTATTCGCGTGTATTATAAAAGTCGCACAGAAAAGATATGGATAAGATCAGAATAGAAAAATAATAGGTTGTAATTTTAAATATTGCTGAATTTTATAATCGTATCATAATGCATATAAAGGTCGATCAAAAATTCAGCCATAATTGCATCAGTTGATTGTTTGCCACTAGGTGAAAATGTGAGTATTTATCTGCCAATTGCCGAAATGTCACTGAACATACTGATTTTAATTGGTATGGGCGCGGCTGTTGGTTTCCTATCCGGTATGTTTGGTGTTGGTGGCGGGTTTTTAATTACCCCACTTTTAATATTTTATAATGTTCCACCTGCAATCGCTGTAGGTACCGGTGCAAATCAAGTTATCGCATCATCAGTGACGGGCGCATTATCCCACCTAAAACGGCGCACATTGGATATCAAACTTGGTATTTTCTTGGTCATTGGTGGCCTAATAGGTTCGTGTTTGGGGATAGAGCTGTTTTCTTTTTTAAGAAAAATGGGGCAGCTCGATCTAATCATTTCTCTATTATACGTTATTTTATTGGGTGGCGTTGGGAGCCTTATGGCGATAGAAAGTTGGCGTGCTATAGGGCGCACCCATGCAGGTAAACCGGCACTTGTGCGGCGCACTGGTCAACATAATTGGATTCATCGTCTCCCACTGAAAATGCGCTTTCGCGCCTCTATGATTTATGTCAGTGTGATACCGGTGCTTGTCATCGGTCTTGTTATTGGCTTGCTTTCGTCGGTTATGGGCGTTGGTGGTGGGTTTATTATGGTACCCGCGCTCATTTACCTTTTACGGGTACCAACAAATGTTGTAGTAGGAACGTCGCTCTTTCAGATCACTTTTGTAACTGCATTTACCACGGTTTTGCAGGCAATAACCAACCAATCAGTGGATATCGTCTTGGCTTTTCTTCTCATGGTTGGTGGTGTTATCGGCGCGCAATATGGCACTAAAGCTGGCAGAAAGTTAAAGGCTGAACAGTTACGTATGCTTTTGGCAATACTGGTATTGCTTGTTTGTGCGCGTTTGGCATTCGAATTATTCATTCGCCCAGATGATGTGTTCTCCTTAACCGTTATTGGTAGCTGACAATGAAGAAAACAGGGTTTTTAATATCTTTTTTCCTGTATTTTTTCGCACTGGCGGCGTCATCTGCTGAAACTCTGGATAATGGGACACCGCATGAGAATATCCAGATAATCGTTACCTCCAGCTCGATAACTGTGGACACCAATTTTGCTGGTCGGGATCTTTATATTGCCGGTGTTTTAGAAAACGCCGATCCATATTTACGGCGTCAGGGACGTTACGACATTATTGTTGTGATGGAAGGCCCTATCAAGCCAATGATTATGCGTGAGAAAAAACGGAAAGCAGGTGTCTGGGTAAACGCCGAAGGCATGACATTTTCGAATGTTCCCTTATTTTATGCAATGGCAACAACACGCCAAACACGCGACATCACCAATCCTTTGACTTATAAACGGTTGGGGTTGGGTTTGAATGATCTGCCATTACGTTCAGATTCAACTGATGCGGCACAGGTTGACGAGTTCCGTAAACAACTTATTGAACTAAAGACAGCGCAACACCTTTATAGCGAGAATATTGGGGCAGTAACATTTGGGTCTGCTTCTCTTTTTACCGCAAAGTTTCAATTGCCAACCAATGTGCCAGTTGGGCATCATACCGTCCATGCGTATCTCTTTCGGGATGGCGAATTTATAGAAACTGTTTCAACCCAACTGGAAATAGCAAAAGCACATATCGCACACACTATTTATACCGAAGCGCATATTCATAGCTTCTGGTATGGTGTTATTGCTGTGTTGGTGGCAATCGGAACCGGTTTTTTAGGCAGGTTTATTTTCCGCCGTGATTAACGCGGTGTTTCCAATCACACACGTTATTTTTTCTTAATATTGACTTTATGCCCTTGCCATTGATAGCCAGTTCTTGAAAAGGCTGAAAACCACAAGATTGGTAGCAACAGGTCACGGGCTATTTGTGCAACAGCCTGTTTGAAAGAAAATGGCCAACCAACAACAGATGTCACCAAAAATTCGGTTAGATACCAAATGATGAAATAAAATAGCATCAAGGAATATGGTATCGCGTCAATATAACAAGCAAGTGCCAAACATATTGCTGGAAAAACGGCACCTGATAAAATTTCTAAATAGAAAAATGCCGGAAAAGAATCTCTTCTTAATTTTGCCCACCGTGCTTGCCGGCTCCAAACCGCTTTCCATGTCTTTTTCCCCAAGGGTTGGGCAAATGGCATAGCGGTCAAATGGACTTTTAATCCTTGTTGGCGAATGACTTTTGTTGCCGCGGCATCTTCTGCAAGTTCGCATGTTAATGCTTCAATTCCGCCAGCTCTGTTTAAAATATCCTGATACCAGAAAAGTGTTTTTCCTTGAGCAAAACCATTTCCAATTGAATCGGACGTTAATTGCCAACGTGCCTGATAGGAATTAAGAAATGCAGCTTCCAAATGCGCATAAAAATTTTCAGGATCGGTTCCTAATGGTGGTGACGCAACAAGGCCAGTATTTTTTGTCCAGCGTGCAAATATACGGGCAAGATATGTTTTGGGCATAAACACATTGCTATCTGTCATAACAACCCAAGGATATTTTGCTTTCTTCCAACCTTTGACCAGATTGTTAAGCTTTGGATTATCGCTAATCGGGTCATCACCGACAAGCAGCGTCGCTTCTATATGCGGATAACGCGCAATAAGCTCATTGATGAGTGGTATTGCAGGATCATCACGATCAGCAACACAAAAAATTATTTCATAAACTGGATGGTCAAGTTCGAAAGTAGAAGCCAATGTGCGTTCAAGGCCATATTCCAGTTTCGAAACAGGACGTAAAATTGTTACCTTCTGATCGCGCCCATCGCCAAATGATCCTTTAGGTTTCCAATAGCTACGTAGCAACACAATTAAAAAGCTAAAAAGATGGAGAACTAGGCATAATCCCACAAGTCCGAGTAGAAGAGTTGCAATAATTGTCAATATTCAGACCTTTGCGATAGTGATAACAAGAGAGGGGAACAATAGCACAGCGAATATATGGTGCAATGAGACGATCGAATTATCGTTAAAAAAAAGCCCCTTTATTAATAGGATAAATACATTCATTACCTAAAAGACACGCAACAAGCGCTGTTGGATCAAAAAGACTTTTAAAGGCTTTGTGCGAGAGTTCAAGTCCACCAGCATAAGCCCCAAAGGCTGGTAAAATCATTCTTTTTCGATCTGTTGCAAAACAAAACCGACGGATAGACATTCCACGTCTGACAATTCGTGCAGCAGGGTGCAAATGGCCAGCGATTTCACCATTTGCATTATCTATGCGCGGCTCATGACGAAATACCAATGATCCTATCTGGCATTCTTCAAGCCAAGAACCAGTGAGATGTGTTTGTTGGTCATCATGATTGCCCGCTATCCAAATCATTTGGCGGTTGCGGATAATATCATCGATTAAAGCTCTGTTTTCATGCGAAAGACGTAACGCGGCATTGTTGTCATGAAAACTGTCACCTAAAGAAAGGATCGTTTGTGGCTCATATTTTTTTACAACATTATAAAGGCGACTTAAGGTGCGGACACTGTCATAGGGGGGGAGTAATTGTCCCCGCCGGGCAAAAGATGACGATTTTTCAAGGTGTAGATCTGAAACAACAAGTAGACGCTCATCAGGCCAATACAATGCACCACTATGGTCGCAAACAAGTTCAGCTCCATTAACAGCAATATGGAACTGCGCAACAGTTTTTCCTTTATGCAAATGTGCCACGTGACCTAATTTTCCAACATGGTGTGAATAAGTTCTTCTGCAGCTTCCGACAAAACCTGATCAGCTGCACTGCCGGGAATCATTTCCTTCCCTATCTCTAACATAACTGGTAGCGCAAGAGGCGACATTTTATCAACAGCTTGATGGATAATATGGTTTTTTATCCGTGCCAACATATCTCCCAGTCTTTTTATATCCAATAATCCGCGGGCTGCGTCTTGTCGTGTTGCTTGTAATAAAATGTGGTCAGGTTCATGGGTGCGCAAAACATCAAATATAAGGTCTGTCGATACAGTTACTTGCCGTCCGGTTTTTTCTTTTCCTGGATGACGGCGTTCTATCAGCCCGGCAATCATCGCACAATTTCGGAATGATCGTTTAAGAAGATAACTTTCGTCCAACCATGCTTCGAGATCATCCCCCAGCATATCTTCATCAAATAATTGTCGTAAAGGTAAATGACCCTTATGAATAGCCTCTCCCATATCGTTTAAAGCCCAAAGCCCGATGGAATAATCGGTCGCAACAAACCCAATAGGGTGCATATTGGCGCGCTCAAGTCTGCGCGTTAACAACATTCCAAGTGTTTGGTGCGCAAGCCTTCCTTCAAATGGATAAGCAACCAAAAAGGAACGGTTTTTTTCATTGAATGTTTCGATCAACAATTCATTGGTTTTGGGTAAGCGCGAAAACCGTTTTTGTTGTTCAAGCCATTTTCTAACCTGTTGCGGTAATACATGCCATTGCTTGGGATCCGCCAGAATTTGGCGAACTTGTGAAGCAAGATATGTCGATAGAGGAAATCTGCCGCCCATATAACTGGGTACACGTGCTTCGGTTTTATTGGAAAGACTGACATAGCATTCGTTTTCTCGAATACCTTCAAAACATAAGATATGCCCACCAAAAATGAATGTATCGCCTTGTGTGAGACTTTCCAAGAAATTTTCCTCAATACGTCCAAGCATTTTCCCGCCAATTGCACTTTTCGCGCGGCCAGATTTTATAAGCCGAACATTCAATTCTGCCGCTTCAATAATCGTTCCCATATTGAGGCGGTATTGCTGGGCAATGCGTGGATGGCTGATACGCCAAAGACCATCTTTGGTACGACGGATTTTGGCATATTGGTCATAGGCTCTGAGCGCATAACCACCGGTTGCAACAAATTCCAGTGTTCTATCAAAAATTTCGCGTGAAAGAGTAGAATATGGTTCAGCACTCAAGATTTCTTGATAAAGTATGTCAGCATCAAATGGTGCAGCACACGCCATACCCAAAATATGCTGGGCAAGAACGTCAATGGCTCCGTCCTGTAACGGTTGGCTATCCTGCGCTCCGATATAATTGGCATTAAGTGCCGCTTGGCATTCTAGCACTTCAAAACAGTTTGCAGGAACCAGCACTGCCTGACTAGGCTCATCCATGCGGTGATTGGCGCGCCCAATTCGTTGCGCCAAACGACTTGCCCCTTTTGGTGCACCCACATGTATGACCAAATCGATATCGCCCCAGTCAATACCTAAATCAAGTGTGGACGTTGCGACAACAGCACGCAATTTATTACTTGCCATTGCTTCTTCCACGCGGCGGCGTTGGCCTACATCTAATGAACCATGATGCAATGCAATAGGAAGATTCTCTTCATTCAAGTGCCATAATTCTTGAAAAAGCATTTCTGCTTGAGACCGCGTATTCACGAAGATTAATGCAGTTTTAGCTTTTTGGATTAGAGCCAATATGTCTTTAATGGCATAGCGGGCAGAATGTCCTGCCCAAGGAATATTATCCGAGCTATGCAGAATTGTAATTTCTGGTTTTGCGCCACCTTCCACTGTTATCAAGCCCGCCATCGGGCGTTGTTTGTTTTGGCTTACAAGCCAACGCCGCAACGAGTCTGGATCGGAAACTGTGGCAGATAGACCTATTGTTTTGAGATCTGGTCGTAATGTTCTGAGCCTGCTCATAGCAAGGCTAAGAAGTTGTCCTCGTTTAGAGGTTACCAAAGCATGTAATTCATCAAAAATAACGGTATCAAGCATCTGAAAGACGGTTTCTGCCTCATGAGATGCGAGAATAAGCGAAAGTTGCTCAGGCGTTGTTAACAAAATATCGGGAGGATTAGTTTTTTGCCGTTGTCTTTTATATTGCGGAGTATCGCCGGTACGCGTTTCAATTTTTATGTTTAACCCCATCTCTTCTACAGGTGTTGCGAGATTACGATGAATGTCTTCTGCTAATGCTTTTAACGGAGAAATATAAAGAGTATGAAGGTTATGCGCCGTTTTTTTGTCATGAATGTCAATTAATGATGGTAAAAAACCGGCAAGTGTTTTACCCGCACCTGTTGGGGCTATAAGGAGTGTTGATTGTTGTGCTTGCGTGCGTTCTAACAATGCCAATTGATGGGGCCGTAAATGCCAGCCTTTTTTAGAAAACCAGTTTTTGAATTGGTCTGGTAAAAAGGTAGTATCGGTTTTTGTTGTAAAAGACATTGATCGCTCGCTATAAAACCTATCTAATGAAGCTAATATAATTCGCCAAGTGAGCGGTGAGAACAGTTATGAAATTATATGTGATCAACCTTGATCGTTCGCCAGAGCGATTGCAACGCTTGGACGGAATTTTTTCATCTTTTAATTTGCAGTTTACCCGAATTCCAGCCGTTGATGGAAGAACACTGGATGACGCCTGCATTGCTAATCTCACCAAACAAAGGCTTTGGTATGAACCACTTACACGTGGTGAAATTGCGTGTTTTTTAAGCCATAAGTTAGCTTTGCAATATATCGCATCAGGCGATGACAATTATGCCGCTATATTTGAAGATGATGTTGAGCTTTCAACAGACGCAAAGAAATTTTTGTCAGATGATAGCTGGATTCCACATTCAGCCGAGATTGTAAAAATTGAAACACATGGCAAAAAGGTTTGGCTAGGAAAACCAGTGACTTTGCAAGATGACTATTCGGTCGCCCCGCTAAAAAGCCGGCATATTATGGCTGCCGCCTATATTATTTCAAAACCGGCAGCTAAAAAATTGGTAGAGCTTATGGAACAGGCCACAGTGCCGTTTGACCATTTTATATTTAGCCCAAAATTTCGTATTTTTGAAAAATTTAGCATATGGCAAATTGATCCAGCTATTGTGAGACAAGCCAATCTTGCGAGTACTTTGGAAGATGAGCGGTTTAAATTAAAGAGCAATAAGAAACAAAAACGCACATTTTTTCAAACATATTATCGAGAAATCAAGCGAATCGGTTCACGGGCAAAAATCGGTATATGGGGTGGTTACATCAACCTCTTTACACGTGGAAAGTGGAAGCGCATCAGATATAAAAAATAGTTGCATTTGTATCGATAGAAAGCTGCAAGCATTATCGTAGGCCCATAAAACGACCGCGCCTATGTGATCTGAAATCGAAATTCTTTATAGGCGTAAAATTAGTTTAACGTTGGAATTCGATAGCCCAATAGATATAATTCGGCCGTTTTGCTGAAGTAGCTTTTGCTAAACCAAACCGATGAAAATTGGGATAAAGCATATTTTCACGGTGTCCGGGAGAATTCATCCATACTTTATAGGCTGCAGCAATATCGGAACGTCCGGCACAAAGATTTTCACCGGCAACCCCACGGATACCAAACCGCCGTAAACGGGTCACAAAATCATTGCCGAAACTTACCGTATGGGCAACTTTTCCAGCCTCCGCCATGCGATTTGCTTGATCTTGCGCCATTTTTTCCAATTGACTATCAGGCTCAAGAGGACCACGCCCATTTTCAGCACGCAGAGCATTGAGCAATGTTGTTGCTTCATCAGCAGCCCAAGACAGATTTATATCAGCAGCACTTATCAATAAGGCGCCAGATGCAATGAAAAAATTTCTACGTGTGAGCACGATATCACCTGATAAAAATAAAGAATTTTGCCAGTTTTAAAATTCTAGTTTTGCTTGCATTGTAATACAATATGCCAATTAGATAAGCTCTAAACAATGCACTGGAAATTGCGATGTTGATATCCCAAAGTCTGTCTCCCCAGACATATTAACTGGAACCTCGATAGGATTGCATTGCTTGTAGCTTATTGGATCTTGGCTTTCAGATATGCGGTTAACGCTACCATAAAAGCTATTTTTAGCGGATCCAGCTTAGAATACGCATGATGATAAATACAGGAACAACAACTGCAGCACCAACCAATATCACATCAAATAGTTTTGAAAATGCAGAAAAGCCCATCGACCATAGAGAGGTGAAAAAATTATATATTTTCCACACCACGTCCATCGGTGTCCACCCTAACAAGGTCATAAACACACCAACGAGAAGTGAAAAAACAACAAGCTTAATGATCACACGACTAGGCGTATCACCCAACAACGAATTAACCGGTTTTGACATATTTGTTTCCTAAACTTCAAAAGGATGCTTCAAAGTAAGATAAAGACATTATTTATTCAATGGGAACAAAGTTTGGCGGCCGATAGACGGTATAAATGCTTCAGAGACGGGTAACGTAAATTTTTTAAAAAAACAATTTTCTCCCCAATTTATCTTAAAAAGAAACATTCCCCATAAGATAAAACCAGTTATGAGGCGTTTCAGATTATTTTTTATGTGATTTGGTACCTTTTTTCTGTTTCTCAACTTCCTCTTGCAATTTTCCCCCTTTTAAAACAGGGGTAACTTTCTTGGCTGTAGCAGAAACACGCTCGTGGTTAACCGGCATCTTATCCATTTTATTCTCCTTCATTTATTGAAACAAAACATTGTATTCGCTAGATAGTTCCATAAAATATCGAGTAAAAAGTTTTGCTATGTTCAGGAAAAACGCGCATAGGTAAGGCTGCAACATCAAGGTGTCTGTCGTAATAAAAGACGGAACTTAAGCCGCAATAAAGGACAGAATAATTTGCTATGACGGATTTTTTCACTGAAACGACGAATGCGACCAATGCGGTAGAATTTACTGTATCGGAAATATCGGGAGCGTTGAAAAGAACAGTTGAAGACGCTTTCGGGCACGTGCGTGTAAGAGGAGAAATATCGGGATATCGTGGGCCACATGCTTCGGGGCACGCATATTTTGCATTGAAAGATGACAAGGCCAGACTGGAAGCTGTTATCTGGCGTGGCACAATGGCAAAGTTAAAATTTCCTCCTGAAGAAGGCATGGAAGTTATCGCAACCGGAAAACTGACAACCTATCCCGGAACGTCCAAATATCAGATTGTCATTGAAAATATTGAACCAGCAGGCGCTGGTGCTTTGATGGCTTTGTTGGAAGCACGTAAGCAAAAATTATCGGCTGAAGGTTTATTTGACGAAGCTAATAAACAACTTATACCTTTTATGCCGCGTGTAATAGGCGTTGTAACATCGCCGACAGGTGCCGTTATTCGCGATATTATCCATCGTATTTCCGATCGTTTTCCGCTTCATATTATTGTTTGGCCGGTGCGCGTGCAGGGCGAAACATGTGGGGAAGAGGTGGCAGCGGCAGTTAGAGGCTTTAACTCGGTAAGTGACACAGACGATATTCCGAAACCTGATTTAATCATTGTGGCACGTGGTGGCGGAAGCTTGGAGGATTTGTGGGGCTTTAACGACGAGGAAGTCGTAAGGGCAGTAGCGCATTCCTATATACCTGTTATCTCTGCTGTTGGCCATGAAACAGATTGGACACTTGTTGACTATGCAGCAGATGTTAGGGCGCCAACGCCAACGGGTGCAGCAGAAATGTCTGTGCCGGTAAAAGCAGATTTGCAAGCAGAACTTGCATCTTTGCACGCACGATTGCGTAGTAGTCTTTCACGGCAGTTTGATTTCAGGCGGCAAAAATTGCTGGGCATCAGCCGTGTATTGCCGACTATTGATCAGTTGCTTGCATTGCCGCGTCGGCATTTTGATGATGTTGCTAGCCGCTTAGAACGGGCATTAATTGTCAATAATGACCGAAAACGGCAAATGTTCAATGTCTTGACCAGAAGTTTGTCGCCGCATCTGATTGTTAATTTAACTGAACGCTATGCGCAAAGAAAACTGCATATCACACAGCGATTTGTTCAAGCTTTCACCGCTGTAACCGATAAACGGCGCCAATATTTGGAAGTGTTGCAAAAA
This sequence comes from uncultured Bartonella sp., assembly GCA_946478235.1. Classification (GTDB taxonomy): domain Bacteria; phylum Pseudomonadota; class Alphaproteobacteria; order Rhizobiales; family Rhizobiaceae; genus Bartonella. Next base: position 240,088 of record CAMLBF010000003.1, on the reverse strand, counting down.
AATCTTAGCCCTCGTCTGATTATAAATGCGATAGATCAGCATAAAGAAGCAAACAAGTTTTATCATGCGCGTTTAAGGAATGCTTTTTTGCAGCTGGTGGAAAAAAACGAACAACGCCTCATGACGTCAAAACGGCTGTTGAACTCGGTGTCTTATACAAAAATATTGGAACGAGGGTTTGCGCTAGTATTAGATGACAATAAAACTCCCGTGAAACGGGCGAACCAGTTACCGGAGAATGGGCAGATAAAAATAAAATTTGCTGATGATATTGTTGATGCAACAACATCTCACCAAGGAACCAGACAAACCAAGAAAAACAAAAGACAGACACCAGATACAGGACAGCAGGGGGATTTATTTTGAGCAAATTAGCGGATGGACTTATTTTAGGGGAAGATAGCAAGGTTAGGTGTTATTGGCCAGGAAGTGATCCTCTCTATTGCAATTATCATGATAATGAATGGGGAAAGCCAATTTATGATGATAATAAATTATTTGAAAAAATCTGTCTTGAGGGCTTCCAATCGGGGCTGTCGTGGATAACAATTTTGCGCAAAAGAGAAAACTTTCGTGCGGCTTTTGACAATTTTGATTACAAAAAAATTGCTCGCTATGATGAAGCAAAAATTGCTGACCTTGTGGCAGATGCAGGGATTGTCCGCCATAAAGGCAAAATTTGTTCGGTGGTAAACAATGCTCTGAGAGCCATTGAATTGGTAAACAGTGAAGGAAGTTTATCTGATTATTTCTGGTCTTTTAAACCACCAGCGTCAGAATTATTCCAATGCTATGATTATGCGACACTGATAGCAAACCCGATATCTGCCGCATCGACAAGACTATCCAAAGATTTGAAAAAGCGGGGATGGAGCTTTGTTGGGCCAACAACCTGTCATGCTTTTATGCAGTCTGTTGGAATCGTCAATGAGCATATAGAAGGCTGCTTTTGTCGATAATTTATTGATGTAATCTAGTTTTGTTACCAGAATTCATGCTTTAAAAAGTATAAGTTGTTTTGAAATATATGGTTGCACTTCAAATTTCTTATTAAATTTGAATATATTCATAAATTATTATGGGAATTGAACCTTTTACCAAGTCTTGCCGCCTCGGTGGCAATAGGTTACAAAGCAGCAATTCAATTTATTGCGTAAAGTTAGCGGTAGGAAGAAATGTCTGACAAGCCAGAAAAAACAAAAGCACGTGTTCCTCGCGGTTTTGTAGATCGTACAAGTGCAGAATTGCATGCTGCTGAAAAAATGACGTCAGTTATTCGCGGTGTCTATGAGCTTTATGGCTTTGAAGCGGTCGAAACACCTATTTTTGAATATACTGATGCATTGGGCAAATTCTTGCCGGATCAAGACAGGCCAAATGCCGGCGTATTTTCAATTCAGGACGACGATGAACAGTGGATGTCTCTACGGTATGACCTGACGGCACCATTAGCGCGGTATTTTTCAGAAAACTTTGAAACCTTGCCAAAACCATATCGCAGTTATCGCGCTGGTTGGGTTTTCAGAAATGAAAAACCGGGTCCAGGACGTTTTCGTCAATTCATGCAATTTGATGCTGATACGGTAGGCAGTCCGACAGTCGCCGCTGATGCTGAAATCTGTATGATGGCGGCTGATACAATGGAACAGCTTGGCATTGATCGGGGCGATTATGTTGTACGCGTCAATAATAGAAAAATTCTTGATGGTGTATTGGAACTTATCGGCCTTATTGGTGATAAATACACGGACAAACGTCTAACTGTTTTGCGCGCAATCGACAAATTGGATAAGTTTGGCGTTGAGGGTGTAAAACTCTTGCTTGGCAAAGGTCGTCTGGACGAAAGTGGTGACTTTACCAAAGGTGCCGAGCTTTCAGATGACGCTGTTGAAAAGGTTATCGCGTTTATTTCCGCCGGCGGAGAAAATAGTTCAGTCACGCTTGATAATCTTTCGCGTGTGGTCAACGGTAGTGAAAGAGGCACCGAAGGTGTCAATGAACTACAAGAGATGCTCGCACTGTTTAATGCAGCCGGTTATGCAGAACGTGTCAAAATCGATCCGTCTGTTGTTCGCGGTTTGGAATATTATACCGGACCAGTTTTTGAAGTTGAATTGCTGTTCGATGTTGTCAATGAGGACGGGCAGAAAGTTGTCTTTGGTTCTGTTGGTGGTGGTGGACGTTATGATGGTCTTGTTTCTCGGTTCAGAGATGAGCCGGTTCCGGCAACAGGATTTTCCATCGGTGTTTCGAGATTGATGACAGCATTGAAGAATCTTGGAAAGCTGGATCTTAGTGTCGGGATAGGGCCTGTTGTTGTGCTTGTCATGGATAAAGATAGCGAGTCATTGCAGCGGTATCAGCACATGGTCACTGAACTACGCAATAACGGGATACGCGCTGAACTTTATGTCGGTGGTTCAGGTATGAAAGCACAAATGAAATATGCCGACCGTCGGCATGCTCCATGTGTTGTCATACAAGGATCTCAAGAAAGAGCTGAAGGTAAAGTGCAGATTAAAGATCTGGTAGAGGGTGCTCGGCTTTCAGAAAAGATTGAAGATAATAAGACATGGCGTGAGAGCCGTCCTGCACAGGTTACCGTAGATGAGAGCCAATTGGTAAATGCTGTACGAGAAATCATTGCTGCTCAGCAGGCTAAGTAAAACATAGAGCCGAACAATATGACAAAACTTGACCTAATGACGACAGAAACGGAAAGATTTTTCTCTGAAAAGGGACTTACAACGGTTGCTGTACCTATATTGCAACCGGCTGATCCGTTTTTGGATATGGCAGGTGAGGATTTGAGACGTAACATTTTCATGACTGAAAATGAAAATGGAGATAGTCTTTGTTTGCGACCGGAATTCACAATTCCTGTTTGCATGCAGCATATTGCAAATGGCACACATACACCGCATCGTTATGCCTATATCGGAGAGGTTTTTCGTCAACGGCGTGAAGGTGGAAACAGCTTTTTCCAAGCTGGCATTGAGGATTTGGGTGACAGCAATGAAGCAGAGGCTGATGCGCGCACTCTTTACGATGCACTTGAATTGATTGCTCGTATAGCACCAAGTGACGGCGATACAATAGTATTGGGCGATCAAGCTGTTTTTGCTGCAATTTTAGCCGAACTTGGCATTGCCCACGGTTGGCAAAAAAAGCTTTTGAGGGCATTTGGCAATCAGGAGCAGTTGCGCAATTTGTTGCAAGCCTTGTCTGCCCCTAAAAAAGAGCAGTTTTTACCAGATGAATTGAAAATACTTGTGCAGGCTCAAGATGAGCAAGCGCTTATTAATTATCTGGAAGAAGAAATGTTGAGTGGCGATATGTCACCTTCATCAGGACGGACGCCTGCTGAAATTGCCAAACGTTTATTAGAAAAGCAGCAACTATCATCTGCGCGACTTATTCCTTCTGTCTTGCAAGCATTGGAAGAGTTTTTATCCATTCAAATAACGCTTGATAAAGCAGAACAACAACTGGCCGATTTTGGACGTAAACATCATTTGCCAATCGATCATTTTCTCACATTGTTTGAAGCGCGTAATAGCGCACTTGTCGAACGAGGGGTGAAGCTTTCAGATATTCGGTATGATGCTGCTTTCGGTCGTCCATTGGATTATTATACCGGTCTTGTTTATGAAGTACGTCGTGATAATCGATTTATTGTCGGTGGTGGCCGTTATGACAGACTTATGACAATGTTGGGGGCTAAAAAATCCATACCAGCTGTTGGATTTTCTATCTGGCTTGATCGATTAACAGACGATATCGCTGCCGGTCGGGGAGAAGCATTGAAATGACAGTAACTTTAGCTCTTCCATCAAAAGGACGATTAAAAGAAAAGACATTAAATGTACTGGCAAATGCTGGTTACAAAGTTGTGCTTCCTGATGATGAACGCCATTATCGTGCTAAAGTCGATAATGCCCCGAATATTGATATTCTTTTTCTATCTGCCTCTGAAATTGCCAGAGAATTAGGCTATGGCAATATTGATCTTGGAATAACAGGACAAGATTTGATCCATGAGACATTAGCTCATCCTGATGAAAGGGTAACAGTGGAAATTCCGCTTGGTTTCGGACATGCAGATGTTATTGTCGCCGTTCCAGAAGTTTGGCATGATGTTGTCACAATGGCTGATCTTGATGATGTCGCGGCTGAATTTCGCCAACGCCATGGTAGAAGATTGCGAATAGCAACCAAATTCTGGCGGCTAACCCAGCAATTTTTTTCACAAAAACATGGTATACAGGTTTATAGAATTGTTGAAAGTCTTGGAGCCACAGAAGGTGCTCCCGCTGCTGGCTCAGCCGATATGATTGTTGATATCACATCAACAGGTGCTACGCTAAAAGCCAATAAACTGAAAATACTACAGGATGGGCTCATTCTGAAGTCTCAGGCATGTCTTGTTTCAGCAAAGAAAAGCCGCGAAAATCCTGAAGTTGGGACCATTATCCAGCAATTGAATAAAGCGGTATCAGGAAAATAACAGATAAGTGCAAGCTTAATATTTCAGGAAAATTGTTTGAATAGTATTTCAAACAATTTCGTTGAGCGCGTCAATTCCTGTTACATCAAAAAAAGCTAAGGTCATCCAAATAAGCAGGCCAACCAATATAATTGCGAGTGCGAGAAGAATAAAAAAACGCTTACGGACGCTATGTCTAGCGGCTGTAACAGGATCAGATTGTTCGGGCATAAATATTAATCGTCATTACTGGAGTTTAACTTATCTGGACTGGTTCCCACCCCTGGTTGGTGTGCGATATATCCTAAATTTTGCAAAGATTTATGAATGAGATAACGTGCCGCCTCTTGTTCATTATGAAGAGTTGGATTGTCATGTAAAAACTTTTTCAAAGCTTCCAATAGTGCCGCATCAACATTCAATGTAATTTCCATCATAGACCCCACAATAACGATAGCTCCCTCATGATTGAGGGAGCTAAACCTATACTCTTAGGCTTTTAAAACTTTCAAAATGTTTTGTGGTGAAGATTCGCCATATGGATCGGTTTCGCAATTATCAGAGAAACCTTTTTCCTCAAACCATTTTTCAATAACACCGTCGTTAACCACAGCAGCATAACGCCATGAACGCATTCCAAAGCCAAGGTTATATTTGGCAACGAGCATGCCCATTTTACGGGTAAATTCACCATTACCATCTGGAATGAGCTTTACGTGCTGAAGGTTGTTATGTCTGCCCCATGCATTCATAACGAAAGCATCATTGACTGCAAGGCAGTAAATTTCGTCAATACCCAGTTCTTTGAATTCAGGGTAAAGCTTTTCGAAATCCGGCAATTGAAATGTCGAGCAAGTCGGTGTGAAAGCACCTGGCAAGGAAAATAGCACAACGCGTTTTCCCTTAAAATATTCATCAGTTGTTACTTCTTGCCAACGATAAGGGTTTGAACCGCCAATCGATTCATCACGAACGCGCGTATGGAATGTAACATCTGGGACTTTTTTTCCGATCATTTATTTGCTCCTGTATTTATCTTATATCTATTTTATCAACAGTGATGTGAGCCGGAATTCACTTCTCCAACGTAAGGGATTGCTCGCATAGTTGCAAGTCAACACACAGAAGATTGTGAAATTAGCACTCGATATTTGCGACTAATCGCTTTAAATTGATCGGAACAATGATCATATGGAGAGGAACATGGCTATACAGACAATCTCTACAACAGCCTTTACAGATCAAAATCCAGGTACGTCTGGTTTAAGAAAAAAAGTCAAAGTTTTTCAAACGCCGAATTATGTAGAAAATTTTGTTCAATCAATTTTTGATTGTGCTGGCGATATTGCTGGAAAACTGCTGATTCTTGGTGGAGATGGACGGTTTTTTAATCGCGAAGTGATCCAAAAGGTCATTAAAATGGCTGCAGCCAATGGCGTAGGTCATATAAAGGTCGGATTAGGTGGCATTTTATCGACGCCGGCAGCCTCCAATCTTATCCGTAAATACCACGCTGTTGGCGGTATCATTTTATCAGCGAGTCATAATTCTGGTGGTCCATCAGGCGATTTTGGTATCAAATATAACATCGGTAATGGTGGGCCTGCACCTGAAAAGGTTACAAAGGCTATTTTTGAGACATCAAAAACAATAAGTTCCTATAAGATCGAAGATTGTGCAGATGTTGATCTCGACAAATTGGGACAAACCCAAATTGGTTCAATGATCGTTGAAATAATCGATCCGGTTGTCGATTATGCGGATCTGATGGAAGAGTTGTTCGATTTCGATCTAATTCGCCAAGCAACCGCTAATGGATTAACATTTCGGTTTGACGCTTTAAACGCGGTCACTGGTCCTTATGCGCATGAAATATTTGAGCATCGCTTAGGAATGAAAAAGGGTACCGTTGTCAATGGCACGCCGCTTCCTGATTTCGGCGGGCGGCATCCAGATCCAAATTTGGTTCATGCGCATGATCTTTATGAACTTATGATGTCGGAAAATGGTCCAGATCTTGGTGCGGCCTCTGATGGAGATGGCGATCGTAACATGATCGTCGGGTGGCAACAGTTTGTTACGCCATCTGATTCTTTGGCTATTCTTGCGGCAAACGCAAAACTGATCAAAGGGTACCGTAATGGTATTTCAGGTATTGCCCGCTCTATGCCAACGAGTGCTGCGGCTGATCATGTTGCAGAAAAACTATCTCTCAATATTTATGAAACGCCAACGGGTTGGAAATTTTTCGGCAATCTTCTGGATGCGGGAAAAGTCACGTTCTGCGGAGAAGAAAGTTTTGGTACTGGTTCCAACCATGTTCGGGAAAAAGATGGCTTGTGGGCAGTTTTATTTTGGCTCAATCTGCTGGCCGTTACCGGCAAAAGTGTAGCCGAGATTGTTGAACAGCATTGGCAACAATTTGGTAGATCTTACTATACGCGCCATGACTATGAAGAAGTTGATGCGGCTGCCGCCAAAAAGCTTATGGATGACTTGTGCCGTCGTTTGCCAGAATTGTCAGGACATGAGGTCGCTGGTCTTACGATAGAAAAAGCAGATGATTTTGCCTATCATGACCCGATTGATGGCTCTGTAAGTGAACATCAGGGGGTACGTATATTTTTCCATGGTGGTGGAAGACTAGTTTATCGGTTGTCCGGTACAGGAACCGCGGGAGCGACCGTGCGAATCTATATGGAACATTACGAAGCAGATCCACTCAAACAAGATGACGATACACAAGAAGCACTGGCTGCTCTCATTGTTGCAGCAGATGAACTTGTTGATCTCAAGAAAACCTTAAATCGCGATAAGCCAAGCGTTATCACCTAATATTAAGATGATAGCTTGATACTATTCGGCTTCATAAAAAGGCTCTGATAGCAAATACTATCAGAGCCTTTTCCATTTATATCAATGCGTAGTTTTTGAATAAGCTAACAAATTAGATTATTTTGGGTGGATCATATCTTCCGGTCTGACAAGACGGTTATAATCTTCTTCAGAAACACCAGCGTTCAAAGCTTCTTCTCGCAATGTTGTGCCATTTTTATGTGCTGTTTTGGCAATTTTTGCTGCTTTGTCATAACCAATGGCTGGCGCAAGTGCAGTAACAAGCATTAATGATTTTTCTAGAAGATCGTGAATACGCTCTTCATTGGCTTTGATGCCTTCAACGCAGTGGTCAGCAAAAGAAACCATGCAATCAGATAATATCTTGATTGATTGCAGAACGTTATATGCAATCACCGGCTTATATACGTTTAACTCGAAATGGCCTTGGCTAGCCGCAACGGTGACTGTTGTTTCATTGCCAAAAACCTGACAGGCAACCATCGTCATCGCTTCACATTGCGTTGGGTTTACCTTGCCTGGCATGATTGATGAGCCAGGTTCATTTTCCGGAAGACTCAATTCACCAAGACCGCATCTTGGGCCTGAGCCTAAAAAGCGAATATCATTTGCTATTTTAAACAAATCTGTCGCAAGCGCATTTAAGCTGCCGTGGAAATTTGTAATTGCACCATGGCTAGCCAATGCTTCAAATTTATTTTCAGCAGTTTTAAACGCAACACCTGTTATGTCAGTCACAGCTTCAACAAAGGTTTGATCAAAACCGATTGGGGCATTAAGGCCGGTTCCTACAGCGGTGCCACCTTGTGCTAGCTTGGTCACATCTTGTAGCGCCATTTCAATGCGCACGCGATTATGTTCCAAAGCAGCACGATATCCAGAAAATTCCTGCCCGAGAGTAACTGGCGTTGCATCTTGTGTATGGGTACGACCAATTTTTATAATTTTTTCAAATTGCTTTTCTTTGTCTTTTAAAGCTGCAGTTAGGTGGTCAATTGCCGGAAATAGTTTTGTTACTGTTTGCATTGCTGCAGCGATGTGAATGGCCGTCGGAAATGAATCATTGGAAGACTGGCTCATATTGACGTGGTCGTTAGGGTGAATTGGCTTTTTCGATCCCATTTCTCCACCAAGCATTTCAATTGCCCGATTAGAGATAACTTCATTCACATTCATATTGGTTTGCGTGCCGGATCCGGTCTGCCAAACAACCAGAGGAAAGTTATCATCAAGCTTACCATCAATGACTTCATCGGCTGCTGCGATAATTGCTTTGCCGAGGTCTGGTGATAGTTTACCAGCTTTCATATTGGCCATAGCTGCAGCTTTTTTAATAATACCTAAAGCATGTATTAATGGAATTGGTTGTTTTTCACCACCAATTTTAAAATTACGCAAAGAACGTTCTGTCTGGGCTCCCCAATAATGATCGGACGGGACGTCGATTGCACCAAATGTATCTGTTTCAGTACGCGTATTTGCCATGCTATAACTCCTCTTCTATGCAGCAACGATAGAACAACAATCGTAGAGTGAAAAGGCCTATAGCAAGAAAGTGAATTATTTGATCACCTTTTTTACAGTTATGCGAATTATGCAGTTATGCGAAAAAAGTGTGCCGCTCGACGATATTGAAACGATAGGTTCTCTTGAAGGCTTTTGTTAAGACTAGAAAAGACATGTAACCAAGCTAAAATCGTCTAACTGAATTTCAAATTATCCATATGAAACATGCAGTGATAAATGATGATATGTTTTAAATAGTTTGGTAATAAGCTACAAAAATATAAAGCTGTAAAATTGCAATAAGTTTGCTGATTAGCTTCCTATGCAACAGTGGCCAACATACATGTTTCTCATCATATCATATTTGAAGCTAAGCCATTCGGAACGTTGTCATATTGTAGCTTTTAGGAAACAAACTCATATCACTATGACATAAACGAAGTGGTTTGAATGGAAGTTAAGTTTGATAAATATCATACAAAATAAGTCTGATATTTTCCGGCAAACATATGAACAGAATTGTAAACATTCATTGGCATTTAAAATTGTTCATATACATATATTCCCTCAAGTACGGGGCCCTAAAAGGCTTTAAGGAATATGACTTGGGTTAAACGGAACGAGCTAACTCTATAACATTTGTGCGATTTGATTTATCTTTTAAAATAAGATCGTACCCCAATAAAATAAGTTTTGCTTTTTTATCCGCCGGAAAACGACGTTCACCAACACCTTCTTCGACGGCCTCAATGGCAATTTTCATAACATCTTTGTCTAAAATACATGCACCCTGTAAACAAAATTGTGCAGACGAAAACATTTCACTTTCACCAGTGATAAGCCATTGCAAACAAACACCATAATTAGACGCATAGGCAGCCAAAGTAGATGCGGTAGGTTCATTTTCTCCACGTTCATATGCTGCTAAAGAATTTTTTGAAATTCCAATGCTTTTCGCAAATGTCGATCGGTCTGGATCACCAACAGCTTTTCTGACAGATCTAAGTCTATTTCCAAGCGCAGTTTTCGCCTCGTTTTCCGGTCTAGCCATAAAAAACCTCAAAACACAAAAAACCTATTTACAAAATAGGAGTATTGGTTTAACTGTACTTCGACTGTCAGAAAAACCGACAGATGTTGAATAAAACACTCAAAAAACGGAAGCTTAAGCATCCGGTAATTTAGGAGAGTGCAATGCTAAAACAACATTAGAACTGTTACACTATTCTGACTTTTAAGCGCGAACGGTGTGTCGTTGCGTGTGATTCTAGACTAGCATAGCCTTAATGTGTCCAATGTTGCTGTATTTATTATGACTTTACGGTATGGCGCAAAGAGCGAATGATAGTTTCAGTATTAATTTGCCATATTGCTTTTCATCCAAATTGCGAGGGTGTGGAATCGTATTTATCGGTAATCATACCCTGCAAATTGTATTCAAAACAAGCCGTCAAAGATGGTGACATAATATGAAATGCACCTTATGGAAGTTTGGTGATGAATGAACAGCATATAGAGGCAAAAATAATGGTGATTTTGTCTAGTTTGTAATAAGTGGGGCTTCATAAATAATTGTGTTTGCTTACAATATTTAAAAGAGTGTTTTTTTGAGTAAAAGAATTAATCGAGTAAAATTTGTATAAAAAATATAATATAAATTTCTTATCCGATTAATTTTTTATTTGTATTTTTATTTTTATGTTGTTATAAAAGAAACATCTATAGAAATAAGATATTTTGTTTTTATTTGATTGGTATTTTTAATTGTTTGCTTGTAGATAAGATGTGCGTATTCTGTTTTAGTCATACGTTATTTGCTGTGTCTACATGGAGCATAATGCGGTAAAAAAATATGTTTATATCTTAGAAAAAAAAGCTGACATATTATACGGCTAATGATATAAAAGAGAATAAGGGATAAAATGGCGAGAGACATATTATCTTTTTGGTTTAATCGATTTATCAAAAAGGGGATTCATCGGTTAAATTTGTGAGTTATGGTGAGAGATATAAATTGGTATGAACCGGCAAGTTACGTTATATGGCCACGAAAGTGGAAATAACGGAATATAATATCAATTTTGCATTTTGTATGGTGATGCGAAATGTTTGTTAGAATAGGGGAGTCGAACAGATTGGGTGTTCGGAAGTCATATTAAATTATAAGCTAATTTAGGAACAAGATGCGTTAATTTGACGTGATATGTTAACGCAGTTTCTATTGCTTGTATGTGATTGGCAAGATTTTAAAGGTGATATAATGAACCTTGATTCTTGTTTTGCAGGTATTTAACATTGGGGTTTATCCCGCAAAGATGTTCAAAATGCTTTGTCATTATGTTAAATTGCAAAGAACTTCCATCATATAAGATTAATGTTTGTTAAATAGAACGGTTGGGTTAGAACTCCGCAACTCTAAACCTCTTAGTCTATCGATCAGGTTGGAAGTATTTTTCCAGTCGGATCTTGAGGTGCAAAGTTTTTGAGTAAGCTGAGGATGAATTGACTCGTTAAAACGGGCTTTCAGAGGGCATTTAAGTCAAGTTATTTTTTGATTTATAGTCACTCGCCGTCACTTGGAGATATTGAATAGGGAGATTTTGGACTGATTGGGCGTTCAAAAATCGTAACTAGTCATAAAGTTGAATGGAAATTTGCTGTAAATAGTTTTTACAAGACGGTTTTTACATATTTCCGCGATTGGTATGGCTGTTTAATGGAATTGAACTTTCCGCTTGAGCTTTCATGCTCAGAACTTTGTAAACCATTTTTATATTTGGTTCGATAAATAGGTGGCACTAAGGAGTTGTGTTCATTCTGTTATGGGAAAGTTCACGGACGCTCTTCATCTACGTAAAACTGGTTTATCTAATAGGACAATTGGGTTAGGGCCCCGCAACCTTAAACTTGATTGCCTAGTGATCAGGTCGAAAGATTTTTTCTTTCGACCTGATCCAGAACACAGATTAGGACATTCTATTTTCAAGACTTATTCATAGGAATGGGATGTTCTAAATGAGACAATGGATTGCCGCATATTACATTAGCGAATGTGTCTAATGTAAAGGTCATATGCGGTATTTTGGGGAAATAGACAGGGGGAATTTTGGACTGATTGGGTGTTCAGAAATCGTAACTGGTCATAAAATGAATTGGAAGTTCGTCTGAAGTAGTCAGAATAAGACAACTTTTAGGCATTTCCACGATTGATATGGCAATTTAGCGGAAATTGAATTTCCGTTGAGGGTTATCGTGCTCGAAACTTTGCAAACCATTTTTATATTTGGTTACATAAATAGGTGACATTATGGAGTTGTGTTTATCCTATTAGTGACAAAGTTCAAGTTAGTAACAAAATTCACGGACGCTCTTCATCCAAGTGCAACTGTTTTATCAAATAGGACAATTGAGTTAGGGCCCCGCAACCCTAAACTTGGTTGCCTAGTGGTCAGGTCGAAAGATTAAATCTTTCGACCTGATCCAGAACAAAGATTAGGGCATTCTATTTTCAAGATTTAGTCATGGGAATGAGATGTTCTAAATGAAACAATGGATTGCCGCATATACATTAGCGCTTTTGCTTAGCGTGCAGGTCATATGCGGTATTTTGGGGAAAATAGACAGGGGAAAGCTGAAGTTGAATAGGTAGAGACAAGGGTTTGATACACGGAAGTTCTTATACTTCTCACATGAAGTATAAAGGAGATCCTCAATCAAAATGACCTCATGAAGATAAAAGTGAGCGTTTATTGGTTGATGAACCTAATTCTAAATTCTCTATCGAGAGGTCATCTCAAATAATGAATTTGGTGACATCTACCTATTTAATGAAGCGAGAAACTGGAAAAGACGTTGTTTTAAAAATAGGTCATAAAAAGATTAGGCTCGTTGAGTTTTTGGCCCCGCAACTTTGAACACAACAGCCTATAAGATCCGGTCGAAAACATCCCTTCGACCGGATCACTTTATTTATCATCAATGAAAGTGCCTAAGGCATAATTTTATCGTGATGAACCTTTAATGATGTGAATCCGATTGATAACTTTTAATAACCCGCACAAAATAAATTAGGTTGCTGGGTGATTTATTTTTTTCATTAAATTCAATTACAGAAAATATATTAATTGTTAGACGCAACGATGTTGTAGAAGGCATTCAAGATGCTGAAAATAACATTTGCGATGCTGGAAGATCAAAACAACTCGTTAGCATTAATTATGGGTCAGTGACGACAGTATTATTTCAAAAACTGGTTATAAAAAAACGGGCCCGAAGGCCCGTTTAAATTTATTATTGTATAGGACTTGATTAGAAGTCCATACCACCCATTCCGCCACCAGGCATAGGAGGCATAGGAGCCTCTTTCTTAGGGAGTTCTGCAATCATAGCTTCAGTTGTGATTAGTAGGCCAGCAACAGATGCTGCGTTCTGCAATGCAGAGCGAACAACCTTAACAGGATCAACGATACCCAAAGCAATCAGATCGCCATATTCACCATTGGCTGTGTTGTAACCGAAGGTTTCTTTCTTGTTCTCAAGAATTTTTCCAACAACGATAGAAGCTTCGTCACCAGCGTTTGTTGCAATCTGACGAGCAGGAGCCTGCAATGCGCGGCGAACAATGTTGATTCCAGCTTCTTGATCTGGGTTAGCGCCTTTAACGGTGATGTCTGCAGCAGCGCGGAGCAATGCTGTACCACCACCTGCAACGATACCTTCTTCAACAGCAGCACGTGTTGCGTTCAATGCATCGTCAACGCGATCTTTTTTCTCTTTAACTTCAACTTCTGTTGCGCCACCTACACGGATAACTGCAACGCCGCCAGCCAATTTGGCCAAACGTTCTTGAAGTTTTTCACGGTCATAATCGGAAGTTGTTTCTTCGATCTGAGCCTTGATCTGGCTAACACGAGCGTTGATTTCAGGCTTCTTACCAGCACCGTCAACAATAGTTGTGTTTTCCTTAGAAATTGTAACCTTCTTTGCACGACCGAGCATATCAAGTGTTACATTTTCAAGCTTAATGCCGAGATCTTCGGAAATAACCTGACCAGATGTCAAAATAGCAATGTCTTCCAACATGGCTTTACGACGATCACCAAAGCCAGGAGCCTTAACAGCAGCGATCTTCAAACCACCACGGAGCTTGTTAACAACCAATGTTGCCAAAGCTTCACCTTCAACATCTTCAGCGATGATCAAGAGTGGCTTGCTTGACTGAACAACAGCTTCAAGAACTGGGAGCAATGCTTGAAGGTTAGAAAGCTTCTTCTCATGGATGAGGATGTAAGGATCATCAAGATCGGCAACCATCTTCTCTGTATTGGTTACAAAGTAAGGTGATAGATAACCGCGGTCAAATTGCATACCTTCAACAACTTCGAGTTCTGTGTCAGCAGTTTTAGCTTCTTCAACAGTGATAACACCTTCGTTGCCAACTTTCTGCATGGCTTCAGCAATCATTGTGCCGATTTCTTTTTCGCCATTAGCAGAAATAGTACCAACTTGAGCAACTTCTTCAGAAGTTTTGATTTTCTTTGCTTTTTTCAGAAGGTTTTCAACAACTTCGTTAACAGCTGCATCGATACCGCGTTTCAAATCCATTGGATTCATACCGGCAGCAACAGCTTTTGCACCTTCTTGAACAATTGCTTGACCTAATACAGTTGCAGTTGTTGTACCATCACCAGCGATGTCGTTGGTCTTGGAAGCAACTTCGCGCAACATTTGTGCGCCCATATTTTCAAACTTATCTTCAAGTTCAATTTCTTTAGCAACTGATACACCGTCTTTCGTGATGCGTGGAGCACCGAAAGACTTATCAATAACAACATTACGACCTTTAGGGCCGAGTGTTACTTTTACAGCATTGGCAAGGATATCAACACCACGCAACATGCGTTCACGCGCATCGCGGCCAAATTTGACTTCTTTTGCAGCCATTTAATTTCTCCTTGGGATATATCCCGGAATAGATTGGTAGGATTTATGGGAAAAAGGCGATTAGCCGAGAATACCCATAATATCGGATTCTTTCATAATCAGTACATCTTCGCCGTCTAGCTTGACTTCTGTACCTGACCATTTACCAAACAACACGCGGTCGCCTGCTTTTACATCAAGAGCAACAAGCTTGCCGCTTTCATCGCGAGCACCTGGGCCAACAGCGAGAACTTCGCCTTCTTGCGGCTTCTCTTTTGCTGTGTCAGGAATAATGATGCCACCAGCGGTTTTTTCTTCTGATTCAACCCGACGAACGACTACGCGATCGTGAAGTGGGCGGAATTTGGTCTTAGCCATGTTATGAACCCTTAAACTATTACAATACGAATTAAGCTCAATATTAAGGGGGTTAACCCCTATTAGCACTCTAACACCGAGAGTGCTAACTCACCACAAGAGATAAAAATTGACCCTTTAGATGTCAAGGAGGCGACAGATTTTTTTTATAATTTATTTATTGGTGCAGAAAAAATATTATTTTCTCATGCAATTTTTTTAAAAGTTTGCCAACAAAATCATTGATTGGTTGGGGTTTTTAATAATTGCAGAATGTTGCTTGAGTGTTTTGAAGACTTGAGAAAATCTGGGGACTAAATATACCAAGCCAAATAGATAAATCCGATCAACGGACAGCCCCCGTTCTCACAGGTTTGCTACAATCTGATACTCATCGAAAACAAACAAAACAATAACGGACAAAGTCAAGCAATTAAGCTAAGCTTTATAACTTGAGTATTCATTTGCCTGTTAAAGCATTTTTCTATTAAAGCGGCATTGCCTCGACGCCTAAAACTTCAGGAACAAAATGGCGTAGAAGATTTTCAATACCGTGTTTCAAGGTTGCAGTCGAAGAAGGACACCCAGAGCAGGCGCCGCGCATATTCAAGTAAACAACGCCGTTTTCAAAACCACGAAAAGTTATGTCACCGCCATCATTTGCGACTGCTGGTCTTACACGGGTTTCGATCAGTTCCTTTATTGTATCGACAATATCTTTATCTTCTTCAGCGAAAAACTCTTCTCCCGCTTTGCTATCCGGTGCATCGGTATGATGGTCCATAACTGGTGCATTTGACATGAAATGCTCCATAATCGTACCCAATATAGCCGGTTTCAGATGGCGCCACTCACTGTCATTCTTGGTAACGGTAATAAAATCATATCCAAAGAAGACACTAGTCACTCCAGGAATCGCAAATAATTTTGCGGCCAATTGTGAGCGATCAACAGCACTTTCTTTATCGCGAAATTCAACAACGCCGTTTTCAAGAACGACTCGCCCTGGCAGAAACTTAAGTGTTGCCGGATTTGGGGTATTTTCTGTTTGGATAAACATATTAAATCCTTTTCATGGTCAAGGATATGAAAGGTGCCGTTTGGCGATTATTTCAAATATGCGATTTAAATAGTCCTCTTTTCAAGAGGAAATCAACAATCATTTTATTTCCATGCATCTTATTTCTTTGTCAAATGGTCTGATATTTAACCAACCAAATCACAATTATGCCGTTTAAGTGACAGAATCGATGTCTTCGTCACTAAGCCCATCAGGAATGATTGTAACAGGTATGGAAAAAGCACTTCCCTTAGAGGCGATAGACTGCACCAAAGGTCCCGGTCCATCAATGCTTGCTCCTGCGGCAAGGATCAACACGGCAATATCCTGGTCATCATTGATGACACGTGCAATTTGATCAGCTTTTTGCCCTTCGCAGATAATTGTTTCAGGCTCTATACCGACAATATCGCAAACTTCAGTTTTTATTTGAGCAAGAGTTGCATGCGCCCGTTCCTGCGCTTCAGCACGCATAATATCTCCAACACCAAGAAAATTTTGAAATTCAGAGCTATCTATAATGTATAATAAAACAAGTGCACCGTTTGTATTTTTAGCGCGCCTTGATGCATATTCGACAGCTCGCCGACACTCTGGAGTTTCATCAATGATAGCCAGAAATTTTCTTCGGTGACCAGTTTGGTGGCTGAGGCGTTTAGATACCATTAGTCATACTCTTCATCATCTTATAGTGACTGAGGTTACACTATTAATTTCAACTAAGATACCGCTTACTTATTAAGTAATAATATTTGCCAATAGCTAAGTTCAAGACTTGTTGAGATACAGGAAGAGGTAATATTTTTACAACTTGTTATTTTTGGGCGTGTTGCGAATGTATATTATGATAACCGGCTAAAAACTATTTTTAAATGTAAAAGGCATTCCGTGTTTAAGCGGAATGCCTCAAAAATGAATATTTTTACTGAACTACAAAAATTAGTTTTGTAGGAAGCCAACAATATCGCGAACGTGCTTCATTGTCCCTTCAGCAATAACACTTGCGCGTTCTGCCCCTTCACGCAAAACACTGTCAATATAGTCCGGTGAAGCGTTAAGTCTGCGTAATTCTTCTGTTACTGGCGCCAATACGCTTACAGCAAGATCAGCAAGTGCAGGTTTAAAATCAGAAAACTGTTTACCAGCAAACTCGTCGATAACAGCCTGTTTGTTGGTTCCTGCAAGGGCCGCATAAATGCCAACGAGATTATCGGCTTCGGGACGCTCTTTTAAACCATCTAATGTTTCCGGTAGAGGTTCTGGATCTGTTTTCGCTTTACGGATTTTTTTGGATATATCATCAGCTGTATCGATAAGATTGATACGCGAGAGATCAGAAGGATCAGATTTTGACATTTTTTTCGTGCCATCACGAAGTGACATGATGCGCATTGCCGTATCGCCAATAAGTGCTTCCGCCATTGGGAAGAAGCCATTGACTGTTTCATCTCCGACTTTCATTTCTGTGCCAACGCCTAGTTCCGCAATACGATCGGAGTAGTCATTATTGAATTTTTGCGCAATGTCGCGTGTTAATTCGATATGTTGTTTCTGGTCTTCGCCGACAGGCACATGTGTTGCACGGTAAACCAGAATGTCTGCTGCCATCAAACTTGGATAGGCAAATAAACCAAGTGATGCATTTTCACGATCCTTGCCTGCTTTATCTTTAAATTGGGTCATTCGGCTCATCCAGCCGATACGGGCGACACAATTAAAAATCCAAGCCAATTCGGCGTGTTGATAGACACGAGATTGATTGAAGACAACATGCTGCTTAGGATCGATACCCGAAGCCAAAAAAGCTGCCGTAACTTCACGGGTGGAACGTATCAGGTCATGTGGGTTAGGATTAACGGTCAAAGCGTGCATATCAACAACACAATAGATGCACTCATAGCTTTTCTGTAACTCTACCCAACGTTTAATAGCCCCGAGATAATTACCCAGATGAAGATTTCCTGTGGCTTGAACGCCGGAAAATACACGTGGCTTGAAAGAGGTCATAATCGGGTTTCCTATCGATTGTTATTTTTATTGGTTGTGTCAAAGCTGGTGTCTGAAAGCAAGAAAAAACAAGTTTATTTTCGTCTCAATCCCCTTGTTAACGTCGATAAGTTGGTTGCACCAAGTAAGAAGGCCAAACCAAAATAGACAATAATGGCACAAACGACCAATGCTGTCACGCCAGCGGCCCGATATGCTAGAGGTGCCGCGGTTGATAGCGGAAAAGCCATAAAGCCAATAGCATAGTGTAACACCAATGCCATGATAATTGATGCTAATAAAAGACGTGGTATACGGGTTAACAAGACTTTGTCTGTCTGCCAATGACCACGCTTGATAAGGGTAACCAGCAATAAAATTGCATTAACCCACCCAGCAGATATTTCCGCAATTGCAATGCCTTGAGCCGAAAGATGCGGAAAAAGCGTAAGTGCAAGGGTAACGTTGATAACCACCGATATGGCTGCAAAAATCATCGGGGTTTTTGTGTCTTCACGCGCAAAAAAGCCCGGAATAAAAGCTTTAATCAGCACAAAAGCTGGTAGTCCCAAACCATAAATTCCTAAAATACCAGAAACAATATGTGTCGATTGCGCTGAAAAATGGCCGCGTTCAAAGAGTAAACGCACAATAGGTTCAGACATGACTAAAAATGCCGCGGCGGCAGGAAGCGTTAAAAGCAAGGTAAATTCTACCGAACGGTTTTGCAAATGGGTGGCTTCCTTTAAATCACCGCCGCGTAAAGCGCGTGATAATTCAGGCAAGAGAACAGTAGCCACCGCAATGCCAACAACACCTAGTGGCAATTGGTAAAGCCTATCGGCATAAACCAGCGATGAAACAGCGCCCCCTTCACTGGATGCTATATTGGTATTAATCAAAAGGTTGATTTGGGTAATGCCACCGGTAATAGCAGCCGGTAAGGCAAGCCACAAAAGGCGACGAACATTATTGGTAAAATGCGGAAAACGAAAACCTATTTTCATACCCGCATTAGCAACGGCAACCCAAACTATCAAAAGTTGCACAATACCTGATGCCATGACACCCCATGACAATGCGATACCAACATGCCATGGATCCAAATTTTTATACCATGCATAAGCCAGTACACCAATGAGTATGATATTCAGAAAGACTGGCGCAATTGCTGCGGCAAAATATCTATGCAGTGAATTAAGCATTCCACCCATCATGGCAGCAAGTGACATACAAGCAAGATAGGGGAACATGATAACGGCAAAGCGGATAGTCGCTTCAAATTTTGACGCATCATTGGCAAAGCCCGGCGCAATAACGTACCGAACCAGAAATGGCATGGATAGTTCCATGGCGATGGTTAAAATAAGAAGGACAGAAAATAGAACGCCAAACACCTCTTCAGAAAACTTGCGTGCGCTTTCCAAGCCATCTTCGTCAATTTGTTTTGCAAATAATGGCACGAACGCCGAATTAAATGCACCCTCGGCAAATAACCGTCGAAACGTATTGGGAAAACGAAAGGCGGCATTGAATGCATCGGCAACCGGCCCCGTACCGACGGCAGCCGCCATCAACATCTCTCGCACAAAGCCGAAGACACGGCTCATCAATGTACCGGAAGCAACCGTTGCGAATTTTTTGATAAGGCTCATGATTTAACGGTATTTTCTATTGTATTACTTTCTATCAGGGGCAATAATTTGCGCCGTATATTTGCTTGTTTTTGTGGGCTCGAAAGCTTTTGGCCAACAAGATCCCTAACATAAAAAGTGTCAATAACCTTTTCTCCAAACGTTGTAATATGTGCAGACGCAATGTCGAGAGATAAATCCGATAATGTCCTTGTTACATCATAGAGCAAGCAAGATCTATCTCTGCCCTCTATCTCTATGACACTGAACTTATCCGATAAAGCATTGTTAATTTCAACACGCGGTGTCACATCAAAAGCCTTTGCCGCATGTTTGGGTTTGACACGTTTTGCTATCACTTCAGGAAGACGAATGGTTCCTTTTAGTGTATCTTCAATCATTTTTTCAACCCGTGATGCACGGCGTTTTTCATCATGATCTAGCGCAAATTCTCGACTAATTAATATAATATCCAAGGCGCGCCCATCTGTTGTTGTAAAAATTTGCGCGTCAACAATATTTCCGCCACCAGCGGCACACGCACCAGTCACAATGGATAAAACACGTGGGTGATCGGGGGCAAGTATCGTTATTTGCGTGACACCTTCGAAATTATGTGTTTCCGCCATGGTTGCAAGCGCTGTTTCTTGCTGGTCGGCGTCCCTGATAAAATTGGCATGACGAATTTGGTCTTCCAATGAAACGGTAAGCCAATAATTGGGGTAATGCAGACCAATATAATGCTGTTTTTCAGCCTCACTCCACCCTTCAAGAGCATCTGACAATCTTTGTTTGGAAGCATTAATACGGTCTGTTCTTGAAACTTGAGAGAACCCACCCGTCAATACCAATTCTGTCTCATGGTATAATGTTCTTAATAACTGACCTTTCCAACCATTCCAAACACCGGGACCGACCCCTTTAATGTCGCAAATGGTAAGAATAAAAAGAAGTTTTAGCCGATCCATTGTTTGCACAGTATCAGCAAAATCCTCGATTGTTTTACGGTCATTCAAATCGCGCGATTGTGCGGTCATGCTCATGGTGAGATGCTCACTGATAAGCCATGCAATAATTTCTGTATCTGCTCTTGATAGGCCAAACCGTGGACAGAGTTTGCGCGCTATTTTTGCACCGGCAATCGAATGATCTTCTGGTCTTCCTTTGGCAATATCATGAAGAAATAATGCGACATAAAGAACGGTGCGTTCTTTTTTGAAAGTTGGCATAATGGCAGAAGCCAAGGGGTGATCGTGATAGACATCACCATGATCAATTTGGCTTAAACAGCTAATACATCTCAAAAGATGCTCATCAACCGTATAATGATGATACATGTTGAATTGCATCATTGCGACAATTTTTCCAAAGTCAGGTATAAATTTCCCCAAAACACCAGATTCATTCATACGGCGTAAAATCAACGAAGGATTACGGGGTGAAGTCAATATTTCCAGAAATAATTTATTGGCTTCCTTGTTCTCACGAACGTCGGCCGTGATAAGTTTTAACGAGCGTGAAGCTTCTTGGACAGCAAATGGGTGGCATTCAAGGCCATGCAAATCAGATAGGTGAAATAGGCGGATAAGATTGATCGGGTCACGGTTGAAAACTTGATCATCAACAATGTTGATACGTTGTGTATCAATGACAAAATCAGTCGTGCCATGGATCTTTTTCTTGCGGCGCGAAAATGTTAAAAATACACGATTTAAGCCAGGTACGGGTTTAGCATATTCTTCTTCCAATGCCGCGGAAACGATACGTGTCAGATCGCCAACCTGTTTGGCAACAAGGAAATAGTGTTTCATAAACCGTTCGACATCTTCCATGCCGGGGTGAGCTGTATAGCCAAGCCTATGGGCTATTTCTCTTTGTATGTCGAATGACAGCCGCTCTTGCGCTTTACCCGTTAAAAAATGCATATGGCAGCGGACAGCCCATAAAAAATCATCAGCTTTTTTAAAAATCTGCAATTCGGCTTTTGATAAAACACCTAAAGTTACAAGCTGGTCTGTTTTGGTAATACGATAGTGATATTTTGCAATCCATAGCAATGTTTGAAGGTCGCGTTGTCCTCCCTTGCTTTCCTTGACATTAGGCTCAACGAGATAACGTGTCTCACCAGATTTTTGATGGCGTGTATCACGCTCGGCTAGCTTTGCACGTATAAAAGCAGGCGACGTACCTTTAACAACGTCATCTTCAAAACGTTGCATGAGTTCATCAAACAATGGGCGGTTTCCAATGAGAAAACGTGCTTCCAACAATGCCGTGCGCACTGTTATGTCTTCTTGAGCCATTTTGATGGAATCATTGATATTCCTCGTGGCATGTCCAACCTTGAGCCCAACGTCCCAAAGCATATAGAGGATATATTCCATGACTTGTTCGCCCCATGGTGTTTGTTTCCACGGAAGAAGAAAGTGTATATCTATGTCTGATT
Source organism: uncultured Bartonella sp. (assembly GCA_946478235.1). GTDB lineage: Bacteria > Pseudomonadota > Alphaproteobacteria > Rhizobiales > Rhizobiaceae > Bartonella. The sequence goes on along the minus strand of CAMLBF010000003.1, from coordinate 217,835 downwards.
TTGGGGCTAAAGTGCCACGCCCATAGCCGCCAACGGCGATAAGGGCGATGCGTTCACCACTTGTTGGGTTGGGTAATGGATAAATGCGTTCAACAACAAATTGATAGAGCGTTTCAATAACGGTATCAATGAGCAGAGATAGACGTTTTGCGCATTGTTTACCTTTGCCGTTTTTTTCAAGCAGCGCTTCTGCATTGCTTTGGCCTTCTTGAATCGTTTTTTTTAACAGACTAACGATAGCAGGACGAACAGCTACGGCAATATCTTTACTATTTTGATTCTCAATGAGCGCGTCTAGTTGGCTGCGCAAAGTATTTGCGTCAATGAGAGTAAGACTTTTTGATGAAGTGCTCATATTGTTTTGGCCAATCAATTTGAAGTTGTTTTGATAATGACAGATTATTTCCAACTATATTTCGCTTTCATTAATTTGACTATAGCTGGAGATGTTACGCCTGACAAAGGTGATGACATCTCTTTCATCATGGTTTAGGTGTCTGAATTACCAGTTAAGAATGAGTTGAAATTGGAACCCAAATGAAGCAGCTAGATAATTTAGAAGAAATCGTTAGCCGATATGATGCCGTTTTTTGTGACGTTTGGGGGGTTCTTCATAACGGTATAACAGCGTTTTTGCCGGCTGTTGATGCGTTAAGAAATGTTAGAAAGCAAGGCAAAACAGTTATATTGATTACCAATTCACCCCGCCCGCATGATGGGGTTAAGGCACAGCTTGCAGGTTTTGGTATTTATGATGATGTGTATGATTTTGTTGTAACATCAGGTGATGCAACAAGAAATCTCATTGAAGAAGCACCAAATAAACTATTCCATATCGGGCCAGAGCGTGACCTTGCATTATTTGATGGTTTGGATGTGCAATTGGTCGAGGAATATGAGGCGGCGGGTATTGTCTGTACGGGATTGTTTGATGACGAACATGAAACGCCTGAAGACTACGCGGATCTTTTGCAGCGATTACGGTCAAGAAATTTACCGTTTATTTGTGCTAATCCCGATTTGATTGTGCATCGGGGAGAAAAAACACTTTGGTGTGCTGGTTCTTTGGCGCGTGCATATGCGCTATTGGGTGGTAGAACTTTTATAGCAGGTAAGCCGCATCGCCCCATTTATGACCTTGCGATGAAAAAGCTCAACTCCTTACACAATGATACGCCCAAGAGCAGAATTTTGGCGATTGGTGATGGTATATTGACGGATGTAAAAGGTGGCGAGGATTACGGGTTCGATGTCCTCTATATTTCTGGTGGAATTCACAATAGAGAATATAGCACGGACAATAAAGTCGATAATAATTTGCTGGAAGACTTTCTTAAAAAATCTGCTTGTCACCCATTTGCAGTCATGTGGGCTCTCAAATGACACATAAATTTTTGCGCTTATCAAATCTTATGGAATTGCCAGTAGATTATCATGGCGGGGTTATTGCTATTGGTAATTTTGATGGTGTCCATCGTGGACATCAAACTGTGCTGCAAGAAGCACTAAACTTTGCTAAAGATAAAGGAAAACCGGCGCTAGTTTATACATTTGAGCCGCATCCAAGAAGTTTTTTTAATCCGCAACAACCCGTAGATAGATTGACACCGGCTGCTGAAAAAGCAGAAATTTTTAAATTAATGGGGTTTGATGCTGTCGTCGAACAAGAGTTTGATGCTGAGTTTGCTAACTTAAGTGCCGATGATTTCATTCACACAATCATTCAAAAGGGTTTTTCTGCAACGGCAATTGTTACTGGCAGCGATTTTCATTTTGGTAAAAAACGCAGTGGTAATCCGGAGTATCTAAAAAAATCAGGAGAAAAATCTGGTTTTGACGTTATCCAAGTTGCGCCATTTTGTGACGAAAACGGCATAATAATTTCATCAAGTCGGATACGTGAGTTCTTGTCTGTTGGCAATGTTGAAGAAGCTGCCAAATTGCTAGGCTATCGCTATACCGTGACATCAGAAGTAATTCATGGTGCCGAACTTGGTCGCACCCTTGGTTTTCCAACGGCAAATATGGCTTTACCTGCAACAACCAAATTGGCTTTCGGTATATATGCCGTACGCTTTAGGCGAGAAAATGGCGAGCTTTATAATGGGGTTGCAAGTTTTGGCAGGCGCCCAACTGTTGAAGGAAATGGCGTACCACTTTTAGAGACATATTTATTCTCTTTTAACGATAATTTATATGAAGAGATTGCAGCCGTCTCATTTTATTCTTATTTGCGTGAAGAAATAAAATTTGATGGGCTTGAATCATTGATTGGCCAGATGAACCGCGATAGAGAAAAGGCAAAGCAAACTCTGGAAACAGTTCATCCTCTGTCTACACTTGATGAATATTTTACGTTCAAAAAGTGAGAGTAAACAGATTTAGGTTTGATCTTTTAGGCTTTATTCGGGTGGCTGGAAACATTGGTTTGTATTCACAACATCCAATAAGCGAAAGAATAAGGTTAAAGCTTCTGTTGCGCTGAAAATATAGAAGCAAGTTTGGGAGTATTGTTGGTGTCTCATTACTTTAAAAAAATCATAGCTTTGAGTTTGGCAGGTAGCGCATATTTTTTTGTCAATCAATCAAATGCCCAAGAACCTTATGATTATCAAACAGGCCAAGCTGCAAGTGCTTCAGCACAGCAGAGCTATTACGATGATAAAAATTATCAATCCACCACACCAACGAAAAAACATTTTTATAGTGGCAACTGGTCATTAACCCTTGGTGCGTCGGTTTATACCGCGCCGAAATATGAGGGTGATAAGAATTACGACATTAATGTTGATCCGATGATATCAATCGGTAAGGCAGGGCGGTCAGAGCGTTTTACATCACGCAATGACAATATTTCTTTCTCGCTGCTGGATCGCCAGTTAATTCGTATGGGATTGGTCGGTAAAATACTGACTGGTCGTGATAGTGATACGTCTGGTGATCTGAAAGGATTGAAAAGGGTTAAGTGGGGAGGTGAAGCGGGTGGTTTTGCCGAACTTTATCCAACAGATTGGTTGCGTCTTAGAGGTGAATTACGGCAAGGTTTTCGTAGCCATGATGGTGTGACGGCAGATTTAGCCGTTGATGCATACACCAATTTAACCGATACAGTGCGGTTATCTGGCGGCCCTCGTGCATTTTATGCAACCAAGGATTATTTCAAAAATTATTATGGGGTCAATGCGAAAGAATCGCTTCGCTCAGGTTTAAGAGAATACCATGCCGATGATGGCTGGGGATCTGTAGGGCTAGGCGGTGCTGTTACATGGAAGACCACATCGAAGGTTACAACAAGCCTGTTTGGTGAGTATAAGCGCCTAGTTGATGTTGCAGGTGACTCTTCGCTTGTTGATCAACGCGGTGATAAGAACCAGTTTACAGTTGGTGTTTCGGCAACATATCGCTTTGACTTTTCCATTCGGTAACACGAACAGGAAAATACTAAATCAGCTTTATGAGAATTTGTTTGTTTGAAAATGTGATTAATATTTAGTCGATTAGCGACGCGCTGATATCCGACATTGTCTCTGCTTTATTAACGATCTTAGAAAATTCATCGATAAATATTGTTGAAGTGGCAATGATGGCGAACAAGGTAATGGCGATAACCAGCATATATTCTAAAACACTGTAAACAAAATGCGATCGGCGTGTATGGGGTGATAATTCAAGAGCATCTGAACCACGCTTTAGCATTTATAATTACCTCGAAATCTATTACAAAATTCCAGCCATTTGGACTTTGATATGGCTGCGGCAAATGCTTAAGGCATGATTGTTTCAGGCGCTTTAAGATTTATAGTGAAAAAAGTACTAATTTTATTGTCAAAAAATAACGAACAGTTCGTCATATTTTCAATGTTTTGAAAAACGGCGGAAATACATTAATTAAACTATACATCCAAGTATTCACTTAAAGGGAATAAAAATGAGCAGAACGTTTAATGTAGCTATTTTAATCGGCAGTTTACGCAAGGAATCTTATAGCCGCAAACTTGGCAAGGCATTTGCCAGCTTGGCTCCAAGCGATTTCAAACTTGATTTCGTCGAGATTGGCGATCTTCCACTTTATAACGAGGATCTTGAGACATCCAATCCTCCTGCTGCGTGGACGCGTTTTCGTGAAGAGCTCAAGAAAGTTGATGCTGTTATTTTTATAACCCCTGAATATAATCGCTCAATTCCTGCGGTTTTGAAAAATGCAATTGATGTTGGCTCGCGTCCTTATGGACAAGGTGTATGGAATGGAAAACCGGGTGCTGTTGTTTCAATTTCACAAGGTGCCATCGGTGGCTTTGGTGCAAATCATCAGCTGCGTCAGGCATTGGTATTTAATGATGTCCCAACCATGCAACAACCAGAGGCTTATATCGGGCAGATCCAGAATTTATTAACAGATGACGGCCAACCAACGAATGATAATGCCAAAGCATTCTTTACGTCCATTATGCAGTCTTTTGATAAGTGGGTTCGTCAACTTGTTAAATAAATTTGACTTATAAATCATTGCTATAAGGCTCTGGGACATAGCGTTTCAGAGCCTTTATTTTATGCCATCAAAGCTATCTGATTTTTTATAAGGATATGTTTTTAATACATTTTGTTAAAAAAAGTGAATGATTTATTAAGAAATGGATCTTCATATCGCTGCATTTTTTCTCCATATTAAAATTATAAATAATGGCGAGTATCGTAAATAGTGGAGAGTATTGAAATGGAGAATATGGACAGTTTAGTAACTTGGCAACCGTCTCAACTTCTTATCGCTGGGCTGGTCGTTGTAGTTGTTAACATGTCTTTGGGCTTTTCTTTATGGAAAGCACTATCGCATTCATTGTGGACACCGTATTGGCACGTTTCATCTCTTATTACCGGTGTCGGCGCTCTTTCTTTGGCGATTACGATTAGCCGTGTGATAACAAATGAGTTTCTCGTCAATTTGTCATGGGCAACTATGACGGTCGGTATTCTTATGACTTTGGGTGGCGCGGCTATTAATGTCATACATTATATGAGCTTGTATCGTAATCCTAACAATCACCATCGCCACGCATAACAATCGAGAGTCATTCCCCCTAAGCTTTGTTCATCTTAAGCGTCATATATCGTTGTGAATGGTGAACATCAATGAGAATGATGAACACCATTTACGAATAGCAAAGTGTTATTTGTTTTTTGCAAGACCATATAGGGTGGCGGCTCTGCCACCTGATTTGCAATAGGCAAGAACTGGAAATTCGCAGTGGTCTAATGCCTCTTTCATGGCATCGATACTTTCATTCTCAACATTGGGTGGCGTGACGGGAATAAAAAACGTTTTCATCCCAAGACTTTTCGCTTTTTGTGCAATAGAGGCAAAAAGTGGCTGGTTGAACTCCTCATCATCCGGCCTATTGCAGATAATGGTTTTAAAACCTTGATGGGCTAGCTCTTCAACCAAGTCTTCCGTGATCTGTCCACAGACAAAAACCTGGTCATCAATTTCACGTAAATTCATAGAAATCCATTCCACCCTATTCATTCTTTTGCTAAGTATAAAAGTATCTGATTGCAAGAGAGGTGGCAAGCACACAAATATTTGTTTCTATTGCTGTGAAACAATGCGTTTGCCGATTAATAAATCCGATTTATAAGAACAGTCGAATAGATTCGACGGGATATTTGGTCTGATATGAATAAAAAAGCGAAAATGGATAACGGGGAATATTCCATTGAAAAAAGCGATGATGAAATTGATTTCAAGCCAAGTTTGACAAACTTTCCAATTCTATCATTGACCAAAGGAAACTTAAGCGAAAAAACTAAATTGGTAGCCGAAGAAGTGCCGATTGCGCTTTCCTATGATGGCACGACACAAGCGGTGTTAATGGCTTCGCCTGATAATTTGGAAGATTTTGCTTTTGGTTTTAGTCTGACAGAAGGTCTTATCAATAGCTCAAAGGAAATCGAGCGGATTGGTATCGTCAATGTGCCACGCGGTATAGATATTCAAATCTCGCTTAACGTTGATCGACGGGACGCATTTCGCAAACGCAGACGAAATATGGCAGGACCTGTTGGCTGTGGCTTATGTGGAATAGAATCCATTGATGCGGCTATGCGAGACATTCCACGTGTGCAATCTGATGTGACTTTTAGCAATGCAGATGTCTGTGAAGCTGCACGTGTCATTTGTCAGATGCAGACGTTAAACAATTTAACCCGTTCTGCTCATGCAGCAGCATTTTATACCAAGGAAGCTGGCGTTCAGTTTATTAGGGAAGATGTTGGTAGACATAACGCACTTGATAAATTATGCGGGCACCTATTTCGCAATCATATCAATGTCACAGATGGTTTGATTGTTGTAACAAGCAGATTGTCTATGGAAATGGTTCAAAAAGCAGCAATGTTGGGTGTTTCCAGTTTGGCTGCTGTTTCCGCGGCAACCGCAGAAGCCATCAGAATTGGCGAACAATCAAATATGACATTGATTGGTCGGGTGCGTGATCAGGATTTTGAAATCTATTGTGGCGCACAACGAATACTTAACGCCACAGCATAAAAGCTCATGCATTTACGATAAACGCAATTCACCCGCATGATAAGGCTTTCTAGCCTTATCCGGCCAAAAACGATTTGTCTTAGTTCATTCCTACAACAGCAAATGCGATTGCAACATTCATGCTAACAATCATCATCGAGTAAAATACGGCGGTTTTCATCATATCAGTCATTTCATCACCTCGAATGTTTTGTCTATCACACTATGTTACATCACGTAATATAACAATGTGTTACAATTCTGGCAATTGTGAAAAGTTCCGTGACATTTTTTTTATTATTAGGGAAAACTGCCTATTTTCTAACGTTTTTGCCAGATTTTTTTGGTCAAACAAAATAATTGTTAGATAAAACATCACCTTGTTTATGCCATTTTGGTTATTTTTTTATAAATTTTACCTTTCACACTGTCTTTAACGCGCCATGTTCGCACAAGGTTCATTTTTTATTTTCATGAAAATAAAATCAGTTGTGTGATGGAGAAGCCATTACGCTATTTGACAGATAGAGGGAAAAACACGTGCAGCAAAGCGCGGTGAATTCTACTGATAAAAGTAACAAGTTTTCTGGCAGCGATGTGGGATTTGCTGCTGGTATTGTTGTCATTTTAACAGTGTTATTTCTGCCTGTTCCATCATTTATCTTGGATTTGGGCTTATCATTTTCGATTGCTTTTTCCGTTCTCATTCTCATGGTTGCATTATGGATCCAGCGGCCGCTGGATTTTTCTGCTTTTCCTACGGTCTTACTTATTGCAACCATGCTTCGGCTGTCTCTTAACATTGCAACAACGCGCGTTATCCTGACCCATGGGGATGAGGGATATACGGCTGCAGGGCATGTTATTCACGGGTTTTCACAATTTGTGATGGGCGGGGATTTTGTCATTGGTCTTGTTGTTTTCGCCATTCTCATTATCGTCAACTTTCTGGTTATTACAAAGGGCGCAACACGTATTGCAGAAGTAGGGGCTCGATTTACCCTCGACGCTATCCCGGGTAAGCAAATGGCTATTGATGCCGATTTGTCTTCCGGTTTGATTGATGAAAAACAGGCGCAAAATCGTCGTCGTGAGCTTGAAGAGGAAAGCTCTTTTTTCGGTTCCATGGATGGTGCATCCAAGTTTGTTCGTGGCGACGCTATTGCTGGTCTTATTATTACTGCTGTCAATATTTTTGGCGGTATTGTCATTGGCGTTACACGCCACGGCATGGATATTTCGCAAGCAGCCGATGTTTTCACCAAACTGTCGGTTGGTGATGGTCTGGTCACCCAAATTCCTGCTCTTATTGTGTCGCTGGCTGCCGGATTGCTCGTTTCTAAAGGTGGAACACGCGGTTCAACCGAAAAAGCAGTTTTTGGACAGTTGGGAGGCTATCCGAAAGCGTTATTTGTGGCTGCTATTTTATTGGCAATTTTGGGGCTCATGCCTGGTTTACCCGCTTTTCCATTTTTAACATTGGCGGCAATGTTGGCTGGTATCGGTTTTTCAATACCGCGTCGCTTGCAAAGGGAAGCCGCCGAACAGCAGGCATTGCAGGCGCAAGCCGATCAAATCGCAAGAAGGGAAGAAAGCCAATCTGTTAAAGCATCACTGGAAACACCACAGATTGAATTGAGTTTAGGCAAACAATTATCAACGCGTCTACTTCCGCATCAGGCCGAATTGGCAAATCGTGTTGCCAAAATGCGCCGCAAGTTTGCGCAGGAATATGGCTTTGTTATCCCTGAAATTCAGGTTTCTGATGATTATGATACACCAGCCAAAAGTTATCGGATAAAATTGCATGGCACAACCGTTGCATCATATGAAATGCGCATTGGTGACGTATTGGTTATGTTGGGCGACAAACCTGTTCCCAATTTGCCTGGGGAAGAAGTGCGTGAACCAGCCTTTGGCATGCGTGCTTTTGCAACATCCGAAACCTTTCGTCCAGAGCTTATGCGTGATGGGTATCTTGCGGTGGATAATCTGTCAGTCTTGCTGACGCATTTGAGTGAAGTTTTGCGCAATAATTTGGCGCAATTGCTTTCCTACAAGGATATGCGCATACTTTTGGAACGCTTGGGGCCAGAATATCGCAAACTTTTGGAGGAAATCTGTCCGGCACATTTATCCTATTCTGGTTTGCAATCGGTATTGAAATTGTTGCTTGCAGAACGTGTTTCTATTCGCAATCTTGATCTTATTCTTGAAGCTATCGCGGAAATTGCGCCCCATGTCCGGCGTGCAGAACTTATTGTCGAACACGTTCGTATGCGTATGTCGCAGCAAATATGTGGCGATTTATCAGATAACGGCGTTTTAAACGTGTTGCGCTTAGGTAGCCATTGGGATCTTGTTTTCCATCAGGCATTAAAACGGGATGCCAAAGGTGAAATTATCGAGTTTGATATTGATCCACGTGAACTAGAAAAATTCGGTACTGCTGCAACAAATTCCATTCGCAAACATATGGAAAAAGGCGAACGCTTTGTTTTGATTACCTCGCCGGAAGCTCGCCCTTATGTCAGAATGATTATCGAACGTTTATTTACTACCTTGCCAGTTTTATCCCATGCCGAAATTGCACGGGGCGTTGAAGTGAAAACCTTGGGAACCATAGCTGATTGATTGGATTAGGTCATGTCGTTCACCTCGCTTCCCCTTGATCAACTGGTTGTTGTCACCATGTTGATTTTTGCGAGGGTGGGGGCTTGTTTGATGCTGGTTCCGGGCTTTTCAAGTTCACGCATTCCGATGAAACTGAGATTATTTTTGGCCATTGCTTTTTCGCTCATTATCGTGCCATTGGCCGGTGACAATTTTCACAACATTACTCAAAATCCGACACTGGCGACTTTGCTTGCCGGAATTGCTGCGGAATCGCTTGTTGGAGCAACATTTGGCGTAATCGCGCATGCTTATATGTGGGCGGTTCAATTTATGGCAAATATTATCGGTATGTCTGCTGGATATTCTGGTCAACCCGGCAATAGCGTCATTGAATCAATGCCAGAATCTCAAGTTGCCAATTTTATAACTTTAGGCATGTTAATGCTGTTTTTTGCAAGTGATCTTCATATGGTTGTCATAAAAGGCTTGCTGACATCTTACCAGATTATACCTGTGTCTTTAATACCAAAGCCGCAATCCGCGCTTATTGATTATAGAGATGCACTTTCACAAAGTTTTTTAACAACACTGCGGATAGCAAGCCCATTTATTATCTATGCAATTCTGGTCAATATATCAGTTGGTTTGATTAACAAATTAACCCCTAGTATTCCTGTCTATTTCATCTCGATGCCCTTTGTCATGCTGGGGGGCTTGTTATTGTTATATTATTTGATGCCAGAAATTCTTACCTTTTTAACGTCGGAACTATCAACCTGGTTGAATAGGGGGCCATAATGACAAACGATATTCAAAGATTTGGCAAGCTTCTGAAAGCGCAAAAATTGGTCAAAATGCGCGACGAAGCCAATTTGGAAAATTCGCGGAGCTTGCGTCAATCATTAGACGAAGAAGACCACTTTTTAATGTCCTTGATGGAACATGGCTCACAAGCAGATTTTTTTGACCCCACATTGCTATCACGCCGCCTTGAACGCAATGCACGTCATGAAGCTGTGCTCGATCATGAAATTGCAAATCAGACACAAACGTTATTACAATCTTCACGCCGTTGCGATGTCATTAATGAAAAATTGCAACAAGCCAAAGATATCGAGCAACGAAAAGACATGGCCGCAATGTTGGAAGAATATGTTGCCGCTAAAATCATTAAAGACACCAGCTTGGCATAAGCTTCGCAGCCTATATTTATAACCTTAGGAATATCGTAAATATATAAAATTGCACAGATATTCCTATTCTAAGCATAATCCGGTTTGATACGGACATAAGCTTGAAGAGGTAGAAATGGCTATAAAACCGCCTTCTGATTTGGTGTTGGATGTTTCTCGTGCTGCAGATCCACTCGAATATCGGGCATCGGTGGAAAAATTGCGCAATGCACAAAGCGCTGTTCGTGCTGTTAATCAAGTAGCCAATGAAAATTCATTTGCCCAATTGACGAACGCTGATGGAACAACATCGGAAACTTCGTCAAATCAATCAATTAATCAGGTAAAATACAAATTGAAGCCAGAAAGCGGAGATAATGTGGAAGCTTATAAGAAGTTTGAAGCTTTCATGTTGCAAACATTTATCCAAAATATGTTTACCACTGACACGCCCTCTGTTTTCGGCAAGGGGCAGGCTGGCGAATTCTGGAAATCCATGATGGCTGAATCGATGGCAAAAGAAATGGCCGATCATGGTGGCATTGGCGTTGCTAAAATGTTGGAAAATAACCAGCAGATGAGACAAGCCAATGTGGAATTGACGAATGAGCTAAACTCTACCCATGATTTGGGAAAACTTGCCAGAGCAAGCAAAAATCCACAAGCCACAATCGATAATATCGTTCACAGCAATGAGATTAATCTTGTCCGCCAACATATGACAAAAAATACCTGATGATGCGAGCGCGGCAATGGTTATCATAAAATGAAAGGGAATTTCTTATGCCGTTAACGGAGCAGGGAAAAGGATTAATATCATCTATTACAAAAAAGAATAAAGATGATCCTATTGCACGTGTGATAGCAATGTCCAGATTTACAGCCGCTGTGAGCAGCCTTGAAGAAGTTGTCGACTACGAGACAGAGGCTTTGGAAAAAAATCAAAATCCCAACTTCAATGATATTAATGCGCGTAAGACACGCGGTTTGCGCGATTTGAACCAATCTATGGAAGAAGTCGCCAAATATATGAATGATATGGTTAAAACCGAGCTTGAAACATTATTGAGTGGCTTGGCAACCAAGCTTGAGCGGAACAGTGAATTGTTGAAAGTGCATCTTGAGGCCGTCAGCGAACTTTCTCAAATGATACAAGATGCTGCAAGACAGCAGGAAACCGATGGAACTTATGACCCATTTTCAGTCAATAATGGGCGCTATAAATGATAAAAATTGTTGCCATTGGTTTGTGGGTATGCGTGGTTGCTTTAGGAACCCTGATGCTGGGCATCAAGATAAACTCTGAACCAAAATCTGCAGATGCAACAGAAAATGTAGGCCCGACGATTGATTATGATCGGACTGATGTCATGAGCGTACCAATTTTGGCCGATGGAAAAGTGAACGGCTATATTATTTCTCAGCTCATTTACACGGTCGATTCAGATGTAAAACATAAGTTGAATGTGCCTCTGGGGATTTTTGTAAACGATGAGGTTTTCAGAATATTTTTCGGCTCATATTCCGACACGAAAAAAATCGAACGAGTAAAGTTTGATGATGTGAAAAAACAAATTATTGACGGGGTTAATCAGCGCTTTCCCGAGCCTGTTATTAAAGATCTTATGGTTGAGCAGTTTAATTATATACCGGCAGACCAAGTGAGGGATATGAATAAAGTAAAATAACAGCAAAAGCAGTTATTGGTTTTATTGGATTGTTTGGAAATAGGGCGCGTTATGCGCCTTTTCTTTTAACACGTTACAATGTTTTTAGTGGGCTTGTATGTTTTGAATGCGGGCATCATCAAGGGCTTGCATCAAAATACGGGTATTCGTATCGTCATCACTAGGATTTTCAAAAACGATGTTTTCCAGTTGAATAGCAAATCCTTCAGGCGACATAATAATCTGGAAATATGCTGTAACGCCTTCATTGGAAAATTCCATATCAAGCGTGATCGTCGGTGGTGTATCCCAATCCAATAGATAACTTCCATTATGCCCAAAACGCATTGTATGGGGATAGAAGTGTAGTTCAGTGGCGGCATCAATAATGTCGGTAATATTGGCAAAATGCTCGTCGTGGATATACGCGATGAAATCAGCCGCGTCGACCAGTTTGATTTCTGGTATGATCCGAGCCACTTGTTTGGCAATCATCTTTTCACGCATTTCATTCAAAGTATCTTCGCTCATTTTATTTTTCACGACACAGTTTAAATTGAACTAGAACGATATTTATTCTGTCACTGTAGCTTTTGACTGTTAACAAAACGAATCAACTCAGCAACAGCTTGATAGAATTCTTGCGGTATAACTTGATCAACTTCAACTTGTTTATAGAGTGCACGTGCCAATGGCACGTTTTCAATCACAGGTATATCATGTTCAGTGGCTATTTCTCGGATTTTGATTGCCAAAATGTCCTGTCCTTTGGCAATAACAACAGGGGCATAGTCGGCAGGTGGTTGATATCGTAAGGCGACAGAAAAGTGTGTTGGGTTTGCGATAACCATGGTGGCTTTGGGAACATTCGCCATCATTTGGCGGCGTATACGGTCACGTGCTAATGACCGCATACGTGCTTTCACCATAGGGTTACCTTCGATTTCCTTTTGCTCATCACGAAGTTCCTGCTTGCTCATGCGTAAATTTCTTCTCCAATTAAATCGTGACCAAGCAATGTCGAACCCGGCGATGGCGACGACAGAGACAGCAAAAGAGATAAGAAGGTGAGCAATTTCAGACCGGATATATTCAGGTATTGCCGATGAATCGGTCGCTAAGGCATCAATAAAAACCGTATTTCCTTTGAAAAAAGAAAAATAAACAATCAGGCTAACACCAATTAGCTTTGCCAGAGACTTTAAAAACTCGACAAAGCCCGCTTTACCAAAGATACGGTTTAAGCCGTTTAATGGTGAGATGCGTGAAAACTGCGGTCTAATTCTTTCTCCAACAAATCGTGGAGCATTTTGTATCATGGAGGACGCAATACCTATAACAGGAATAATAACAAGTATGGGCGCTAAAGCCAAACCGACAGATCCCCCCACTAGAAACATAAGATGCTTGACGTCTTCTGCACCATTTAGACGCCAACTTTCAGGACGTTCTATCCATTGGACAAGAAAAGTAGACAGTTTGGACATTGATGGTAATGCCACAAAAATGGCAATTATACTGTAACCAACAAGAGATGCAAAAGTCGGCAATTCGCGTGAAAAAGGCAAGTTTCCCTTCTCTTCGGCTTTGCTTATCTTGTGCTCGGTCGGTTCCTCTGTTTGACTGTCTTTATCGGGTTTTTCCTCAGCCATAATTTATCATTTTGAGGAAGCCTTCCCTTCGTCACCTTCCGTGTTTGGAGCCCCGTTGCTATCTTGTGCAGCATCGGCATCGCTTGTCAGTGTTATTTTTCCTTCATTGGCCAATTTGATAGCGTCTTGCGCAATCGTGCGTCGTGCATTTGTAATATCAACTTGCGTCAACACATCGTTCGGCGATTTTAATTCCGCTTCAACCATACGACGGCTGCGTTGGGACAATGAGCTTAAAATAACATCAACGATATTTTTATCGGCACCTCGTAGAGCAGTTATAATGACATCTGTTGGTATATCATCAAACAGCAGTAAGCGTGCGCGTGCAGTGAGGCGCGGAATGTCATCAAATACAAATAATTTGGATTTTATCTTTTCCAGATCGTCTGGATCAAGACCATCGAGACTTGCCAACATCTCGTCAACATCACTCTTGTCGAGCTGATTTAAAATCGTTGCCACTTCGCCATAATGCGATTGTTCCGCCGCGTCGCCTTTTTGTGAGAATAGCGGCCGTAACGCTTGATCTAATATCTCGTCAACAACTGGTAATACCGCACGTAAATGCAATGTCCGGCGAATGACATCGCCCCGTATGGCCATTGTTTGCGCAAGTAACAATTTTGCTGCAAGATCAGATGGCAGGCGTGAAATAATATAAGCGAGAACTTGTGGATGTTCTTGCGAAAGATAGTTTTGTAACTCTTCGGCAGACATCTTACCCATAATATCCCAAAGACTTTCCAAGGGCAGGGCAGGTGTCGCATTGGGATCGAGTACCTTTGCGGCTTCATCTTCAGGCAGTGTTTCCTGAACAAGCGTATCAAATCGTTCGCCAGCTTGGGAAAAAGATGCGCCTTCAGCAAAAGCGTCTTCAAACTGTCTGACCAATATATCAAAATCATCAGGCGTGATATTAGGAAGTGTATGTGCTTGGCCACTTAACCGACGCAAATCTTCTGGCGAAAAATGTTTAAGCACTTTTGCCGCTGCAGGTTTACCCATTGCAACAAGTAATGCCGCTACTTTTTGTTGTCCTGTAAGGTTATCAATAACAGACGATGTTTTTGGCTTTTCCGATGTAGTTTCATCAACCACCGGATCTTCATTTTTTACATCGCTGTCTTGTTCGGATTGCGCCATAACCGTCTTTCAAACGCCTTATTATATTTATTTACCGATAATTTCGGTCAAACTTACTCCAAAACGTGATGAATCATCTTCCATCACAATGACTTCTCCACGCGCGATTACGCGGCCATTCACCACAATATCAACCGGATCTCCTATCTGCTTATCAAGCGTGATGACAGCACCACGACCCAAATTCATCAAGGTGGCAACCGGCATAGTGGTGCCGCCTAAAACAACCTGCACTTCCACAGGAATACTCATGATAAGATCGGCATTACCTGGGTGATCTGCAGAATTCATTTGGTTTGGTTGTGCCTGTGAATTGCCATGGTTAGAAGTATTCGATGAAAAAGTTGCACCGGCAGCTTTATGGGCACCCGCAGCAAAATCACTATTCGTTGCCTTGGAAGAAGCATCAGAATGTGACGAGGCCGTTTGCGATGTTTTAGCCGCAGCTGCATCAGATCCATGAATATCGGATTGGTTGCGTTGTGCGTCGCTATGCAATTGTTCATCTGTTGTGTTGGCAGACGAACCAGCTTGTGAACTTGCAGATTTATCAGTTTGGGTCGGTTGATCGGTCATATTATTCACCGCTTATTCTAGTGTGTTCCAATAGTCAGTTATAATTGAACTGTATTTTTTAAGTCGGCTCTATGAACTCTGCGCTGGACAAAAACCGGAAGACCTTTTTGTTGTAATGTTTGCTCAGAGGCTGAATGGGCAGGTGAAGACCCTGAAGATGGACCGTGGGCTTGAGCTGTGAGTATGCCGCGCAAACGGTTAAAATCGTTCTGCAATTGATTGCGCACAGTTTCCATATGGGCAACCGAGCGGTCCACTTCTCTGCGAATGCGAGCAGATTCCGTAATACGTGCATCCAGTTTACGATTTTCATCACGAAAATCTTGGTGTTCTTCACGCAATGCTTGAATGGCATGGTCAAGACTTGACGTAGCGGCATGCACTTGCTGTGCAAGCTCACGCCCCAACCGTATTGTGCTGGCAAGTTTACGGGATGTGATAATGAAAACCCCGAGAGAAATCATTGCCAGAATAGCACCCACAATATTAACTATGAACCAGCTCATCATACATTTCCTCTTCTTCATCGATAAGGTCCGAGACTTTTACCGAAAAATTTGATCCTACTTTACCTAAAGAACACTTGTAGAGTGGCTTATCACCACTCCGTAATCTGATTTGTTTGACTGCATGAATTGGCAGTGGCAGAACTTGTCCAATTTTCAGATGCATTAAATCATTGAGTGTCATTGTCCCTTGCAAAATGTAAGCTTCAATACCAACATGGGCACGGCTAACTTCTTGGCGCAGTCGTTTTGCCCATAAGGGGTCTGTTCGGGTAGATGGTGCGCGCAAAACCCGTGTGACAGCTTCCTGAATTGGTCTATGGCAACTTCTTGGCATCAATAAATTCAGATTTGTGTCAACTTCACCTATTTTGATGGAAAGGACACAGGAAAACATACGTAAATGCTGAAAATTATTGATATCAAATTGCTGCGCTTGAATGATTTCTTTGAAAATGAATAACGACCCGTCGCCACTGCCAAAAACATCATCCATGGCATAGGATAATAATTTAGCCAGTGTTTCACCGGTTTTATTTTCTACCGCACTAAAGGGGCGACCATTTCTATTGATAGCCATTGGTTCAGACGCACCAAAAAAAGCATCTGTTACAAGACTTACCAGATTGGCATCCAGCACAAACAGGACATCGCCACCCCACCGGTCGGCTTCAAACCTAACAATAAGGGTTTCGCTGCCAATTACTTTAGAAAGTGCATCGGCTTTTAATGTGTCGAGCGATTTTACTTCTGAGACAAATGTTGCAGACGTATATTGTGCTAAGCGCGTACAAAGATTGCTGGAAGCATCACCGAAAACATGCTGGAATGACATTAAATCATCGCTGGAAAGACCAGCTGCCTGCAAAATATGTTCTGCTAAAACATCTTTTTTCTTTTCGGTCGCTGCATCATCGCTCTGCGATGAATGTGTTCCATTGGTTTTATCTGTTTCGTTGACTTTCGACTTTGTGGCGGAGGCTTTTTTATCAGTAGCCTTAAGCCCATCTTTGTTATCTTTGCTTGCATCAGACATGGTTTAGGCCGCCTCTTTTTCCGCTGGTTGACCAGCGATAGCTTCCTGTTCGACAACGTCGATTGTTGGACGTTCGCTTGCCGATATTGTCTTGCGGCCATATTCAAGGGCTATCTGGGGCATGGCACCATTCATATAGGCCAATAAGGTTTGCTTGATAACGTTATAAATTCTTGCTTTTTTGCCTCTAACAAGTTTGATTTTTGCCGCTATTGGGGCAAAAACACCATAGGCAAAGAAAATACCGCCGAATGTACCGACAAGTGCCGCACCAATGTAATGGCCTAAAACTTCAGGAGATTCATTAAGGTGTCCCATCGCTTTGACAACCCCCAGAACAGCTGCAACAATACCCAAGGCAGGTAAGGCATCAGCCACGGTTTGCATAGCTTGGTAAGACTTGAGCGCATCTTGGGAGAGTGTATGGATTTCCTCATCCATAAGAGCTTCAATTTCAAACGGACGTGCATTTCCTACAAGAATTAACCGGCAATAATCACAAATGAAATTTGTAATAGAGTCATCTTTCAAAACACCAGGATATTGCTGAAAAATGGCCGACTCTTTAGGATTATCAAAATGCCCTTCAATTTCAGAACGCGACTTAGAACGCATTTCCCGCATCAAAACATACAGTAGACCTAAAAGAGAAAGATAGTCTTTTTGTTTCGGTACGGATTCCTTCATAGCCTCTAACGTGGCTTTTAAAGTGTCTTTGATAATTGAAAATGGATTAGCAATGACAAATGTGCCCAAAGCAGCGCCAAGAATAATAACAAATTCCCACGGCTGCATAAGCACGGAAACATGGCCACCCATTGCCATGAAACTTCCGAGTATGCACCCTAGCGCAATCGCTAAACCGAGAATAACACCCAACGCAAATGCTCCTATATTTGTCTTTCAATAAAACTATATTTCAATGGCCTTGCGTGAAGCTTGTGTGCAGAATTTCTGCTCATCACGCATGATTTATGCTGCAATATAGGGAGCTGGCTAACATTTTCTAATTTTGAACTATATATATTAAAGAGCAAATTTCTGTTTGGGTTTTTAGTTCAGCTTCAGGCAAGTTTCATGGGCTAAAACAAACGTAATGAGGAAGGGGTATCCTATGATTGGCACTTATGTCAGCTATAGAAGTACGATAGATAATATGTCGAAAACGCTTAACACGGTTATGAACCAACCTGATGTTAAACGTGAGACAGATTATTATACCCAGAATATAAAAAGTGTCAGATCCGTTGATGACTTTCTAAACGATACGCGTTTGTTTAATTATGCCATGAAAGCTTATGGTCTTGAGGATATGAGCTATGCCAAGGGCATGATGCGCAAGGTTTTAACAGATGCCGATTATGCGGCAAATCTTACAGATAAACGTTATCAGCAATTTGCAGCTGCATTCAATTTTACCAAATATGGCGATAAAGCCACCGAAAAAGACAGTGCCACCAAAGTAGCCGTAAATAAATATATGCAGCAAACTTTGGAAACACAGGTTGGTGAGCAAAATGAAGGCACCCGACTTGCACTTTACTTCACCCGCACAATTGGTGGAATGTCGCAAAACGGTACCCTCTCACAAGATGATTGGGCTTATCAAATCCTGTCGGATAAAGCGCTTTCCTATGTTGTTTATACAGCATTAGGTGTTCCAGACAGTGTGCGTGCTTCAGATGTTGAAGGGCAAAAACGTCTGTTGGAATCGCGTCTTACCTTTGATGATTTGGCAGATGCTGGAAAGCTTGAAACCCTGATTGGGCGGTTTTCTGCAATGTATGACGCAAAAAATCAACCACAGGTTAGCCCAGCGCTTACACTTTTGCAGAGTACAGGAACGGGAAATACATTTGGGTTTTCCAATGCATCCATGATTGCAATGCAATCACTTAAACCTGGCGGAAATTGATTTTAACGCGTTAAACGCAGATCTTTTGTCCGCCTAATCTTGACAGATGTTTCGCATCTGATGAGGAAAGGACAAAGATTAATGCAAAATCCGATATATGTTGGTGTTTCGGGTCAAATTAGTCTCACACGGCGCATGGAGACGATTGCGCAAAACATGGCGAATATAAACACGCCAGGTTTTAGAGCGGAGGCAATGAAGTTTGACACGCTTGTTTCACCAGTTGCCCGCGATAATAGTGAAACTATCAATTTTAGTAGTGCAGGAAAAAGCTATATAGCGACAGATCGTGGTCCTGTTACCCAAACGGGTAATGCTTTGGACGTTGCCGTTAATGGAGATTCCTACTTTTCGTTACAAACACCGGCAGGCCAAGTATATACACGTGATGGGCGTATGGTTATGACGCCAGATGGTGGACTTGTCTCGGTAATGGGGTATCCTTTTCTTGATAATGGTGGCGCGCCACTCCAAATCAACCCAGCCAATGGCGCCCCACGCATTTCTGCCGATGGGGGCATTTACCAGAATAATATTCAAGTTGGCGCTATAGGTCTTTATCAGTTTCAGCCTAACAGTACATTGCGCTATGGACCTAATGCATCTGTCATTCCAGATAAGCAACCTGTGCCAATACAAGGCGATGCTGCCAATGGCGTGGTGCAAGGTTTTATTGAAAACTCCAATGTCAACGGTGTCATCGAAATGACCCGCCTTATTGAGGTTACAAGAGCTTTTGAACGTGTCGAGTCACTGCTGCGCCAACAGGAAGAAATGGGTAGCCAAGCAATTCGTACACTTGGCGGCAAAACGTCTTAAACGTTTGAAAAAACAATTTTGATGGCGAAGACGTAATCAGGTCTTATTCTATGCAAGATACCAATGCGAACAAAGACTGTCCGACTAGGAAGGCGACAAACGCTTTGTCGCTTCTCTCGGCTTTTGCACAATGCCAAGAAAAGCATCCATCTTTATTGGTATGCAATGGCGGCATAGTCAACGATGTTTCACGTACGGTTGTTGCGGCTCGTGGATTATCCGACCTTGTTTCTCTTGGCGACAGTGTCTTGATAGATTGTGGCGACAGAACAGGGCGTGGCGAGATTATCCGCGTCAATGAAGACCACGTATTAATAAAGCCATATGATGAAACTGTTATCCCATCATTATGTGCATCTGTTTTTCCAAATGGCCCTTTATTTGTCGCGCCTGATGAAACATGGCGCGGCAGAGTGGTTAATGCTTTGGGAGAAGCAATTGATGATAAAGGGCCGATCATATCTGGTTCAACCCAAATGGCAGTTGAAACCCATGCACCACCGGCTTTAAAGCGTGCACGTGTCGGAAATGGCCTGAAAACAGGTGTAAAAGTGATAGATATTTTCACACCTTTATGTTTTGGCCAACGTATTGGTATTTTTGCGGGTTCTGGTGTCGGTAAATCCACGCTTCTGGCAATGATGACGCAAACGGATGCATTCGACACTGTTGTACTGGCATTGACAGGCGAGCGCGGACGCGAAGTTCGCGATATGCTTGACGACACGATGAAAGGAAAACTTTCGAAAGTTGTTACTGTCGTTGCAACTGGTGATGAAAGCCCCATGATGCGCCGTCTTGCCCCTGCTACAGCGACGACAATAGCGGAATATTTTTGTTCCTTGGGGGACAATGTGTTGCTGATGGTCGATTCTGTGACACGCTATGCCTTGGCTGCGCGTGAAGTGGCAATAGCGGCTGGAGAACCCCCAGTATCACGTGGTTTTCCGCCAAGTGTATTCAGCCAATTACCACGCTTGCTTGAGCGCGCGGGTCCAGGGCCAGAAGGCAAGGGGTCAATTACCGGCATATACGCAGTGCTTGTTGATGGTGATGACCATAATGATCCTATAGCGGATTCTATCAGAGGTATTCTTGATGGCCATATTGTTCTTGACCGTTCCATTGCCGCTCAAGGACGTTATCCCGCAATTGACATTCCGACCTCAATATCACGCTTGGCACCGCATAGCTGGACACCTGACCAGAAAAAATTGGTACAAAGTTTGAAGGAAATGATTTCACGCTATGAAGAAACACGTGATCTTCGTGCAATGGGCGCTTATCGCGCAGGCTCTGATGCCATATTAGATCAGGCAATTGTCATGGTGCCACGCATTTATGCGGCAATGAACCAAGGACCCGATACACCAGTGTCTAAGGATCCATATGATGATTTGGCAAGAGCCTTAAAGCCACAATTGGCAGACAAGGCGTAAAGAGTAGAAATTATGCCGGATTTTATCAAGTCAGAACCGCGATTTGAGCATGATGAGAGAAAATTTGATTTCTCGCAAAGCTCTGACCAAGAGAGTGGTAAAGAGCATCGGCGTGAAACAGAAGATCAATTGGCTGATATCATCCATAATCTTGAAGCTCTGGAAACAGAACGTGTTGCTTTTATGAAAACTGAAAAAAACAATCGTTCAACAAGGGCGTGGTTTAAAATATGGCGGCGGTCACGGGTAAATAATGCGGACGACGCAATCAACGCATTGGGCGAGACTATCGAGAATGATGATGTAAAACAGAAAAAGAACAAAAAATTTTCTCTTTTCTCTGCTGGAGCCATTGGTTTGGAGACTGTTGGGCTTGCCGGCATATTCGGCAATATTAAGGGCAGCATGATACTTGGTGTTTTTCATTCAGCTGATGCAGTTATTCGTGCAGGTACAATAGCCTTGGCTATCGGGTGCGGTAGTTTGCCGTTTATTGCCTATCATTTTCAAGGAAGGGGCGCAGAAGGGGCTTCTGACCAAGTATTGGCTTCAAGTGATGGTACAGACAACCAAACACATTCAAAACAATATAAAAAGGTTAAATTTGAGCCGATTGATCGCGTCAATCCTAATGCAAAGTATGATTATGACTCAACAGAAGCCATTATGTCGAATGGTAAAGGTCTACCAAAGGCTAAAATACCAGCACAATATACCAAGACATCAAAACCTGTTGCATCAAAAACAAAGTCTTTTGTTGTCAAACAAGTGGTTAATGGTATGGCAATGATAGAATATGAGCATGGGTATTGGTTTGCAGCCCCAGGCAGCACTTTGCCCGATGGTAGCCGTTACATGCGCGCCATTAGAGATAAACAAAGCGGAAAGCTTGAATTAAAAACAACGCGTGGCTCTGTGCCTGTTGCTGGATAATTTACCAACGGTTGTAGTTAAAAAATAGGTTCTGAATATAGTTTTACTTGGAAATACTGAACTTTTCTTCAAACATAAAAAACTAGATTATTGCTTCCGGTAAAATATATTTTTCAAGATTTTCACAAACCGCAAGTCTCGCGCAAGTTTGCTGATCTACTCTCTTGTGAGATTAAGAGAGCAGAAAACAAATGGGTCCAGTAAAACTTTTCGATATAGCGAACAAGCAAGCTGAGTGGTTGGCAGCCCGCCAGAAGGCTGTTGCCAGCAATGTCGCGAATGTTAATACGCCGGGATATAAAGCCCGTGACGTGCAGGATTTCACTTCTGTTCTTCAAAATAACACTATGGCCATGACCGTAACCAACGTTGCGCATATGGATGTGACAGATAACGGGATGGAAGCCCGTGCCATGCGTCCGCAAGATACAATCGAGACAACGCATTCAGGCAATAATGTCGATCTTGAAGATGAAATGCGTAAGGGCGGTGAAATTGGTCAGGACATGTCACTCAATACGGTTATTGTAAAAGCTTTTCATCGCATGATGATGGCGACAGTCAAAGGAGGATCGTAATTATGTCTGATCCACTTGTTGCAGCCGGACGCGTAGCCTCAACAGGGCTATCTGCACAATCAACACGGCTTCGTATTATCGCTGAAAATATGGCTAATGCCAATTCCACTGGTGCTACAACAGGTGCGGCACCTTACCAGCGTAAAATTGTAAGCTTTGAAGCCACGCTTAACCCTTACGCAGATGCGCAAGGCGTTGAAGTTACAAGAATTGGTCGGGATAAAGCACCTTACATTGTGAAGTATGAACCGGGGCACCCCGCGGCAGATGCAAATGGAAATGTAAAATACCCTAATGTGAATGCTGTCGTCGAAATGGCAGATATGCGGGAAGCCAACCGGTCTTATGAAGCAAATTTGCAAGTTGTCCGTCAAGCACGTGATCTTGTGTCGCAAACGATCGATTTATTGAGAGGATAAGCAAATGCAAAAAGGGTTGTTGGAAACGCATTCGACCGATCCAATCGTAAAAGGACCTCTCGAGCAAGACAGGCAAAATAGCAACGACAACAGTATTCATGACGAAATCGATCATTCTTATAAAGATGATTTGGAGGTCATAAGACGTTCGGCACATCTGATAGCCGGTACATTTAAACGGACAGGGATTTAAGGATGATTCAATCGCTTACCTCCGCAACAACACGTATGGCACTGGAACGGCTGGGTCAGACGCAGGGTGCGAATTCAAGTCAGAATGTTACACAGAATACGCAAACTCTAGGTCAAAATGGCGATGTTAAGACACCAAGCTTTGATCAGGTTTTAGCTGAAATAACTGGATCAGTCAGTGACAATCTTGGAAAAGCGGAAACATTGTCGATGCAAAAAATGGCAGGTGACGATGTATCCGTTCGTGAAGTCGTCAATTCAGTTATGGATGCCGAACGTTCATTGAATACGGCAATCGCGATACGCGACAAGATTGTTCAGGCTTATCTAGAAGTAAGCCGAATGCAGATCTAGCAGCTTGCGCGTTGTTTTTGATGCCAAGTCCTAAAAATTAAGGAACAGACCCATGGTTATGAGATCTTTATCAATTGCTGCAACAGGTATGAATGCGCAGCAGACCAATCTTGATGTTATTGCCAACAACATCGCTAATATTAATACAACAGGTTATAAGCGGTCTCGTGCTGAATTTTCTGATCTGATGTACACAACTGATCGGGCGGTTGGTGTTCCCAACATGATGAATGAAGCAACGATCCCTGAAGGGGCAATCGTTGGATTGGGTGTGCGCACTGCGGCTGTTCGCAAGCTTAATATGCAAGGCTCATTCATCCAGACAAACAATTCTCTAGACATCGCAATCAAAGGGCGTGGCTGGTTTGAAATTCAAGATCCGAATGGCAATACATTCTATACCCGTGCCGGCGCATTCAATCTCAATGAAAATGGCCAGCTTGTGACGCTTGATGGTAATCTCGTTCAGCCAGTTATTACTGTTCCCAATGAAATTGGTAAAAATGGCATTATTTCAGTAAGTGCCGATGGTACCATTACTTACCAGCCAGATGCCGATGCCGCACCTGTTGAAGCAGGACGTTTGAACCTTATTAATTTTACCAATGAAGCAGGTTTGGAACCGGTTGGAGACAACCTGTTTCGTGAAACGCAGGCTTCTGGTGCGCCCATTGCCGGTAATCCGGGAGAAGAGAATTTTGGTACTGTTATGCAAAATTATCTCGAAGCATCAAACGTTGATCCGGTTAAAGAAATTACTGAACTGATAGCGGCACAACGTGCTTATGAAATGAATTCAAAAGTTATTCAGGCAGCCGATGAAATGTCTGCTGTTGTTTCGAAAAATCTAAGGTAATCGAAAAATGAATAAACTTTCACTGCTATTTGCTGGTTTTTTATTGTCTGTCTTTTCATTGACACAAGCCTATGCAGATAGAGTCGGCTTTCTTGTTCCCACGCGAACAGTTTATGCGGGTCAACCGATCAGCGAAGTCGGGTTAAGTGAAAGGATGTTTTATATCAAGGCCGATGCCATTCCCCTTTATGTAACCGATATAAGTCAGGCACTGCATAAGGTTGCTAAGCGCACATTAACTGCGGGACGACCAATTTCATTATCGGCTTTGGGAGAGCCTGTATTGATTGACCGTGGACAATCCATACGACTGGTATTTAGCGCTGGTGATCTGGTGATTACAGCCACCGGTGTTTCTCTGCAACCGGGAAGTGCCGGGGATTTTATAAAGGTCAGAAATATCGATTCAGGCAGAATTATTACCGGCACAGTATTGTCCGATGGCAGCGTCAGGGTGGGTGGACAATGATAGGCCGTTATCTATGCTTCATGCTAAGTATTTTGCTTAGTATATTGCCAGCTTTCGCCGACGAGGGCGGTAAGAATGTTCGCCGTTTCAATTCCGAAGCAGCAAGCGATGCTTCATGGCTTGGATCTGGCGGTGATCCGGCAAAATTGCGGTATTCCGATCTTGCCCGTCCTGGGGTGGTTGCCAGATTAAAAGATATTGCCGAGATACAAGGTGTGCGTGACAACCAATTGGTTGGTTATGGTTTGGTAATCGGTCTCAATGGTACGGGCGATTCACTCAGAAACTCACCATTTACGGAACAATCCTTGCGCGCAATGTTGGATAATCTTGGGATCAGTCCCCCAGCAGGTGCTTCACGCGCCAATAATATCGCAGCGGTTATTGTAACCGCTGATATTCCACCTTTTGCAACACCGGGTTCACGCATTGATGTAAGCGTTTCGTCATTAGGTGATGCAAAATCCTTACAAGGAGGAACATTGGTCATGACGCCTTTGCTTGGAGCAGATGGCGAAACTTATGCTGTTGCTCAAGGTAACCTTATTATTTCGGGATTTGCTGCACAAGGACAAGCCGAATCCGTTACACAAGGCGTGCCCACTTCAGGGCGTATTCCCAATGGTGCGTTGGTTGAACGAAAAGTAGAAGGTAATTTCAATAAGGATGCAGAAATTGTATTGGAATTACATAATCCTGATTTTTCGACGGCTATTCGCGTTGCCGATCTCATAAATATTTTTGCTAATCAGCGTTATCATTTAGTAGTTGCCAAAGAGCGTGATGCGAAAACCGTTGTTCTAAAAAAACCACAAAACATTTCAGCTGCACGCTTTATCGCGGAAATTGAAGGTTTGCCGATACCCACGGATGAAGTCGCACGTGTTGTTGTTGACGAGCGGACGGGTACAGTTGTCATTGGTGAGAAGGTTCGTGTGTCACGAGTTGCTATTTCACATGGCAGTTTGACAGTCCGTGTTACAGAAACACCTTATGCATCGCAGCCCGAACCCTTTAGTGAAACTGGTGATACGGCTGTGTTGCCACAGACATCAGTTGACGCGCATGAACAAACATCAAATATTGGTATTCTCGGTGGTACTGATCTTGATAACCTTGTCAAAGGTTTAAATCAGATTGGTGTTAAACCAACTGGTATTATCGCAATTCTTCAAGCAATTAAAACTTCAGGCGCTCTTCATGCGGAGCTTGTCGTCCAATGATGATCGGTCGTCGTAAGTTTTTTGTTGGCATCGTGGCAACCAGTTTCGTTGCAGGCATATTGGATATGCAGGCGCAAACTCCAACAACGCCGAACAATACCTTGCCCGCACAGACACAGTCGGGGCAAAATACACCATCGAATAATCAGGCACCATCACCATCCAGTAGCAATAATGGATTGCCATCAAGCAATGCGTCGCAAGACGAAATTTCAAGATTTTGTGGCAATATAGACAGTCAGGCCGCTGATGCAC
The DNA here is from genome assembly GCA_946478235.1 of uncultured Bartonella sp. Lineage (GTDB taxonomy): Bacteria > Pseudomonadota > Alphaproteobacteria > Rhizobiales > Rhizobiaceae > Bartonella. The sequence goes on along the minus strand of CAMLBF010000003.1, from coordinate 191,489 downwards.
GATTTGAATTGCAAAGCCAGCAATTACAACAGTTACGCGCACAGATTGATGAGCGCATAAAGGTGCTAGAGGAAAAGCGGCAAGATTATGAAAATTGGTTGAACAAGCGGAACGAATTTTTAGCAAAGGCTCAGGATTCGCTGGTCAATATCATTTCCAAAATGCGTCCAGATGCAGCTGCTGCACAATTGGCATTGGTCGATGACTTTGCTGCCGCATCTATAATATTGAAGCTTAGTCCACGTGTTTCCAGCGCGATTATGAATGAATTGCCGCCAGAAAAGTCGGCAAATTTGACGAAGGTTTTAGTGAGTGCGCAAAAAGTGGCGCCGGAAAATAAACCTGCACCCAATGCTGCAAAGGTAGGCCAATAATGAGAGTAAAGCAGATGAAAACAACTTTGGTCAGCCCATATCGTACCACCGCACTATTAGGTTTGTGCGTGTCAGCGGCTATTCTTTCCAGTTGCTCATACAATACCAAGGATTTTAATTCGGTTCCTGATTTTTCGCCAGTGCGTGCGGATTTGGGATATGCACCATCAATGAACCCCGATATTTATCCAACAAAACCTAGAGAAAGCAAATATTCGCTTTATCGGTCATCTTCCAATAGCTTTTATCGTGACCCGCGTGCAATGAAACCGGGTGACGTGCTGACTGTGCAGATTTCCATTAATGACCGTGCCAATTTAAACAATAAGAGTGATTTGAAGCGCGATGCAAATGGTAAATACACTGTTGGAGCCACTTATCCATTAATTGGTAAGAATAGCGGTAGTGTTAATGGCGATTCAACAGCTCATTCCAAGGGAGATGCCAAAGTCGAACGTAAGGAAGATATAAGATTGTCTGTTGCCGCGGTGGTGACAGATGTTTTACCGAACGGCAATTTGGTCATCAACGGCTCTCAGGAAGTGCGCGTGAATTATGAATTGCGCGTTTTAAACGTTGCTGGTGTTGTCCGTCCACGTGATATCAGCGGCAATAATACGATCGATTATAACAAAATAGCCGAAGCCAGAATTTCATATGGTGGACGCGGTCGCATGAGTGAGATCCAGCAGCCACCATATGGTCAACAGATACTGAATCAAATTGCACCATTTTGATGCATTGATGAAATTGCTGTTTTTAACGTGCGTGAACTGCAGCAATTACAAAACTATGAAAAGGGTAAAGCCCGATTATTCATCTAAATGATGAAGAAAAACAGATTTGGTACCAATCGTGCGCCTGATGGGGGCAAGAGGTTTTTATGGCACAGTTGCCTGACAAAAATGGCATAAAGGGTAAAAAAGACGGCGATCTGAAAACGCTTCTTATCGCTGGCGCTGTTTTAACGTTGGTTGCCGCTGGCGGTGGGTGGTTTTTAGGGTCGCAAATCGGCAAACAGCTTGCTCCACCACCAACGCAAACGAAAAAAAATCAGATTGAAAAAACGCCTGACACAATATCATCTAATAATAGTGTTACGGTTTTATCGCCAATTTTGACAAATATGGCAGCACCAACAAATGCTTGGGTCAGAATGGAATCTGCCCTCGTTGCACAGCCTGGTGAAATCATTTCACCAGCGTTAGCAAGTGAAATTTCAAATGATTTTTTGGCGTTTCTCAGAGATAGCACAATTGCGCAAATAAAGGGTGCATCCGGTTTAATGAATTTGCGTGAAGATCTGTTGGAACGAGCCCGCACGCGCTCAGATGGCAAAGTAACAAGTGTTCTCATCTCAAGTCTGGTGGTTGAGCAATGAAGCGCTTTTTATTCCTGACATTTGCTATTTTTCTATGTGGAATAGGTGTTGCTTGGTCACAACAGGCAGGCGCGCCTTCGGCTGCTGAAAATCTGGCAAACCTCATTCCTCAAGGTGGTGCTACCATGAGTGGGCGAATTGTCCAACTTCTCGGGTTGTTGACAGTATTGTCTGTCGCACCCGGTTTGTTGATTATGGTAACCAGCTTTACCCGCTTTGCTATTGCTTTTTCATTGTTGAGATCAGGTTTGGGACTGCAAACAGCGCCATCCAATCTTGTGATGATATCATTGGCACTATTCATGACTTTTTATGTTATGGCACCAACCTTCAATCAGGCTTGGACGGATGGTGTGCAACCATTAATCAATAATGAGATCACCGAGCAGCAGGCGGCGGATAAAATTGGCCAACCGTTTAGGGAATTTATGCTTGGCCAAGTGCGAGAAAAAGACCTCGACCTGTTCGTTGATCTTGCAGACCCATCTTTTAAAGTGGGCAATGGCGAACAGGTGGATTTTCGTGTTCTCGTTCCGGCTTTCATGATTTCGGAACTGCGCCGTGGTTTTGAAATAGGATTTTTAATTGTTTTGCCATTTCTGGTTATTGATCTTGTCGTGGCGACACTGACTATGTCTATGGGTATGATGATGTTGCCTCCAACAGTCATATCATTGCCATTCAAAATATTATTTTTTGTTTTGATCGACGGTTGGAACCTGCTGGTAGGCAGTCTGATTAGGTCATTTACCTGAAAATAAATATTGCTTTAGTATAAAATAATAAAAAAAATAATGACAAAGTCTTTACAAAATGAAAAATAGATCCTATATAAGTGTTGTAACAGGTTAGAGATAGTTACATATAGCTATCATATAAATCTAATAGACATGATGTCGCGCTGTTGCCAGCTGGTTTAGCCAGCATGTCCCTATTAACTTTCTCATAAAGGGACAAATATTATGGGTACAAGCCTACTTACTAATCAATCAGCTATGAATGCCTTGCAAACATTGCGTTCTATCGGTGACAACATGGATCAAACGCAACGCCGTGTTTCCACTGGTTTGCGTATCAATGAAGCATCCGATAACACAGCTTATTGGTCAATTTCTTCTATGATGCGTTCGGACCGCAATGCATTGAGTTCAGTTTCTGATGCGATGGCCTTGGGTAAAAGTCAGATCGATGTTGCTGATGCAACAATCGATAAATCCAAGACATATCTTGATAACATTCAAAAATCTTTGACAACAGCCTATGAAAAAGGTGCTGGTGATATCAAGAAAATTCAGGCTGACATCAAAGGCAATATGAACGATATCCAATCAGCTGTTTATTCAGCTTCATTGGCTGAAAAGAACATTTTGGGCAATGATGGACAATCTGTTCGTATCGCTGGTTCCTATCGTCGTGAAGGTTCTAACGTATATGTAGATATGATCGACGTTGGTGGTGCAGACCTTAACTTTGCTAGCAAAAAAGCCGACGGTTCTTTTGACCTTACAAAGGGCGTTTTGAAGGATGTTTTTGGTAGTGGTACTGAGGGCAGTCCAGCACCTGACTTCAAGCAATTGAGCCAGACACTTACTGACAAAGAAAAAGCACTTGCTGCATTGCCTGAAGGTGATGCTGGTATCGCTCAAGCCAAACAAGATGTTGAAGACGCCAAAAAAGCAATTTCAGACGCAGCAGAAAAAATGACTGTTAGTGATTTTGTTAATACCGACTTCACAGATGTTTCTTCTTCTACCATGGAAGAAATCTTGAAAAACGTTCAAGGCAAAGTAACGACAGCCACAACAAACGTTGTTACAGCTGGTGCTACTTTGGGTGCTGCTAAAGCTCAGGTTACTGGACAGATCGACTATGTTAGCAAGTTGATGGACGCTGTCGACAAAGGTGTTGGTTCATTGGTTGACGCTGATATGAATGCAGAATCTGCACGTCTTGCTTCTTTGCAAGTTCAACAGCAGCTCGGTATTCAGGCTTTGTCTATTGCTAATCAGAATAGCCAGAACATCTTGTCATTGTTCCGTCAATAATATTCTTGATTATAAAGAAAATGATGAGGCCGTGTTTTGCGCGGCCTTTTCTTATATTATAGTTTACTTTGATAATTGATTGAAAATCTTATATATTCAGAAAAGAATAAGATATTTTAGAATAAACAAAGCATAAAAAATTGAGCCTTTTTATTGCGCAACTTTTACCTCTGTAATCATGGCGTCGATATTTTTGTAGCTATAAGGCATTGGAACGCTTTTTTCGGCTGGGTGAGGGTAACGGACACCTGTTTTGGGGTCAACATAATGCGTTAGTTTCATTGTAATTGTACAACGCATATAGTCACCACTGGGGCCAATTCTGCGCGGATTTTCCAGCGTTATTTTTGCTTTTTCTCCATCATAATAATGATCGACCCCAATATTGAAATTCATACCCATAACCAATTTTTCATGAAGTGCATCAAGTACATTTTTTGAATCGCAGCTTTTCTTTTGCCCCCCACAAGCAAGCAGTGGTACACATAAAATAGATGTAAAGAGAAAACGATACATGAATAGACCCCTTATTTTTTAATGAAGATTTTTGCGTAGCTATTGAAGTGATGGCTTTTAAACTGTGAAACTTTCCCCCCTTAATGTCAGAAACTATAATCACAAACGGAAATTACTGTTTAATATAATTCGCAAGTCCCAAAAGCCAAATTGGATTGGCTAAAAATCCGCCGATAAACCGCATTTATAACGCTTGGGTAGATGATCACCTTCGCGCAAGCTTCGCATTTTATTGTGTGTAACAATGTTAGAGGTATGCCCGTTGAGGGACAGGCATATTTGTACGTCTGATAAAGGGTTTCACCACCCTGATAAGGGTATTGTTACATGAATAGATTACAGGCTCTGCTTTCTTCAATCGGAACGGCATTGGGTAAATTAGGGGCAAAACGTTTAATAGCGCTTGCATTGGTTGGTGTTGCGCTATTTGGCACTATTCTGTTTTCAAGCTTTTATCTTACACGTCCAACTTATGAGACGCTTTATGTTGGTCTTAGCCGCGATGACGTTAATCGTATGGGAATGGCATTGGGCGAAGCGGGTATCGCATTTGATGTTTCCTCTGACGGAACCTCGGTGCAAGTTCCTATAGGGCAAGCAGAAAAGGCGCGCATGTTTCTTGCGGAAAAAGGTTTGCCAACATCCAATAATGCTGGCTATGAGCTTTTTGATAATATGGGCTCTCTTGGTTTGACGTCCTTTATGCAAGAAATTACCCGCCAACGTGCATTGGAAGGGGAAATTGCCCGTACGATACAAGCAGTGCAGGGGGTCAAAGCGGCACGCGTGCATATTGTGTTGCCAGATAAAGGCTCATTCCGCCGCGCAAACCAGAAGCCCAGCGCATCGGTTGTCATTCGTACTGATAGCAATTTCGCGACAGAATCCGCCCAATCAATCCGTCAATTGGTAGCAGCAGCCATTCCATCACTTGAAGCAAGTTCAGTAACTGTATTGGATACGACAGGCAAGCTCTTGGCGTCAGGTGCTGATGCTGCCAATGGTGCTCCAGTTATGATGGCAACACTCGAGCGCCAGGTTGCCGCACGTATTGATGAAAATATACGCAAGCAGTTGGCGCCTTACCTCGGTATGGATCATTTCCAAACAAGTGTTCAGGTTGAATTGGATACAGATCGCCGTCAGACCAATGAAACAATTTACAATCCTGATTCACAGGTTGCCCGTTCTGTTCGAACAGTAAGAGATCAGGGAAACAGTCAAAATAGCCGTAACAATGATGCTGTTGGTGTCGAGCAGAATATCCCACAGGAAGAGGTTGCTGGTGGCGCTGGCGAAAATTCTTCTGATAAAAAGGATCGTCGCGAAGAAACAACCAATTATGAAATCAATTCCAAAACAATTTCGACTGTAAGTGACGGTTACAATGTAAAAAAATTGGCAGTGGCCGTTGTTGTTGACAGGTCGCGTTTAACCCCGAGTGAAGGCAAAGCACCGGCACCTGCAAATTATGTCGATGATCAGGTCAATCGCATTCGGCAAATGGTTGCTACCGCATCGGGTTTGGATACCAATCGGGGTGATGTTATCAATGTGACTGCGGTTGATTTTGTGGCAAGTGAAGACGCGAATATGCAGCCAGTTGAAGCACCAATGTGGCAAACATTGTCAAAATATACCTCCGGTCTAGTTAATGGTGCAGCACTGGTTATCGCTGTTTTGCTTATTATGTTCTTAGGTGTCAGACCATTGATGCGTGAAGTGCATGGAAATCAATTAGCCCTTGCCAATGGTGAAAGCGCACTGGCTGGACCAGAAAACATGCCGGCATTACCTAATCAGACAACAGGCGATGGACAGACAGGAAAGAATGAAGGGTTTGATGGCAATATGTTGCCAGATAACGAAGATGATTTGCATGATTTACGAAGCCGTATGCGGATGCCTCCGCAAAAGCGTCTTGATCAGATGATTTCGCTGGATGAAGACCGGTTCGCAAATGTTCTACGTGAATGGGTACAGGAAGATAACAAAAATCCTCCTGCACAGGCAGCCTAACAGATCAATTTAAGCTGCAGGTGGAAAGATGATGGGCTCGATGAATGATAGACGTGAAGAAACGGAAAATAAGATTGGTGCAAATCTTTCTAAGTTTCTAAATGATTTTGCGCCACGTCCTATATCGGATTCTGATATTGAAATTTTACCACCTGAAGAGCCGCAACCGATAGTCATGTCGGAACCAGTCGTGGATTTTACGCATGATGATAATGAAGACATGGTGCCTTTCGAAGAGGAGGGTGATCGTGAAGAACCGCAGATTGATACAGAAGAAATCGTGAAACATGCGGTTGATGAGGCGGTAGAAAAAACCAAATCGGAATTGCAAGCCCAATATTCTTCTGAAAAGCAGCTTTTGCAAGAACAACACCAAAAAGAAATCGAAAATACCAAAGAAGCCACCATCAAAGAGATAGCAGCCAATCTTAGCAATGATTTAACAACTGCCTTTGACCGTCTTATGCAGGACGTATCAAATGATGTTGGCAAGATATTGTCTGTTTTTATTGCTGATAGATTGACCAATGAGGCCATTAAAGAATTTAGCAAGCGCCTTGTTGGTGAAGCAATATCGGGCGAAGAACCATTAATACTTGAAGGGAATGCTCAATTATTATCAGCATTACAGAATGAGCCTAATTTCGACAAAGCAAAATATGATATCCGTCCTACAGCGTCGGCAGATATTCGATTGCGTCGTGGCGATAGCGTTATAGCAACGCGTCTCGAACCACTTTTGAGCGAGTTGAAGGAACTCGTAAAATGAAATCTGTAGAACCTGAATCTCATAATGAAATCATTATTGTTCGCCGTGGTGGCAATGACGGTGATGGTGAACATCATGGTGGTGCATGGGAAGTTGCCTATGCCGATTTCATGACGTCGATGATGGCATTTTTCCTTGTTATGTGGCTGATAAATGCTGCCAATGATGAGACGAAAGCTGCCGTTGCCAGTTATTTCAACCCGATAAAACTTGTCGATCGCCGTACGAATCCAAGAGGGATTCAAGACAATAATGCTGTTGGCGATAATGACGAGAAAAAAGGCTCAGATTCGCATGATGACCAAACCGACACATCTGATACCAAGCCAGAAAATAGCTCTGAGCAACAAAAATTAATGAATGAGCCCTATGAAGAGCTCGACAAAATTGCCAATCCCAAAAAGCGCCCACAGGGTGCCGGTGGTAGTTCCGACGGTGGATCGCAAAAAGGCGCAAGTCAGGGAACGGCCTACCGTGACCCATTTTCACCCGATTATTGGAGCCAGAATGCCTCAACAGATATTTCTGGTGTGGAAGGTGGCCCTAACCAACATTCTGCTAGCGCGGATAATCGTGCTTTAACCCCAGCTGAAGCACAGGCACAAGCCATGCTCGATGGTGAAAATGGCAAACCGGTTGAAGTTGCAGACCCTCGTTCCAAAACTGAAACACCACCGGAAACAGCCAATAAAGACGCGGCAAAAGAGGAAAATACGAAGCACAGCAAAAGCGAGGATAACGCTGACAAGGACAAAAAACCATCAAACGCCAATGAAGCGGTGACCGAGGGAACAACGGGTAAGCAAGGTGGGGACGCGCATCAAAACGCGGTTAAAGCGCAAGAACAACCAAAAAGTGAAACGCCACAAGAAGCAGCGAAAGATAATTCACTTCCAGCAGAAATAAGAGAAATCTCTGGCGAATTAAGCAAATTGGTAAAAGATACCAAAGATAATGATCAACCAATGGTTCGTATTGTTCATGTCAAGGATGGCGTAGCAATAGAACTGATGGACCAGATAAATTACGGCATGTTTTCTGTCGGGTCGGCAAAGCCGGATAAAAAAACCGTTGATCTGTTGGCTGGTATTGCCAAAATTTTGCAGACTAAAAACGGTGATGTGGTTATTAGTGGACATACAGATTCCCGCCCATACAAATCAGCCACTTATGACAATTGGCAGCTATCCAGTTCGCGCGCGCAAATGGCATATTATATGTTGGTGCGCGGTGGGCTTAATGAAAAGCGCGTGTTGCGCGTAGAAGGTTACGCCGATCACCAATTAAAAAACCCTAAAGACCCATATGCCGCGGAAAATCGGCGTATTGAGATCTTTATGCGCTTGCCACAATCGCAGTCGACACCAACATCCACTGATACAGATAAGTCCGAGAAAAAGTTATGATGAAACACTTTTTCAAGATAATCTGTTTTGCAAGTATGTCTGTACCACTGGTTATTGATGCACCACTCATGGCTCAGGTAACTGCTTCGTCGCTTGGACCTGTACAATGGGTTAGAGCGTTACAAAGTTTACAAGACGATATAGCGTCAGGCCAGCCCGGTGCGCTGCAAATGCAGCCGCGAATACTGGAAGATATTGGGCAACGCTTCTTGAAAGAGCAACCATCAACATGGGAAAACGCCAGTAATGTTTATGCCGCTTTGATTTATTTGTTTAATGGTGGCAATCCGAATATTGTTGAAACAATTCTTAAAAACGTACCACAAGGTGTGGTTCCACAAAACTATATTGATGGAGCCATTGCTTATGCACATCATAAAAAGGGGCGTTTCTTGCACGCCTTTAATGATTTGCCTGAAACTCATAATGATATCCCAGGCGCACTTCTTCTTTCCATTTCATTAAGCACGATTGCTGATCTGTTTGAAAAAGACCCTGCAAAAGCTTCCAAACGTTTAAATTGGGTGCGGCTTGCTGCACCAGGCTCATTATTCGAGGAGGCAGCAATCCGCCGTCAGTTAAAAGTTGCAGCGATGCAAGGTGATATTCCGCTATTAAGGTTGCTGACAAGAAATTATGTGACAAGGTTTTCACATTCGCCTTACGCTAATGAATTTTGGCGAGAATTTGCTGTTTCAATTCCGCAGTTTGATACCCATTTTACCAATGAGCAACTTGATGAATTTATTGCCTATGCACCCGAAACAGTGCAATTTATCATCTTTCTTAAAGTGTCTCGGGCAGCGCTGATTGATGCGCGTATGGAGCGTGCGCATTTCACCGCTTCCAAGGCTATTGAGCTTGCCCGCCGTCTGCAATTTGATGATACAACCGCACGTCTCTATTATGCGGCAAGCTCGGTTGGAACAACGGCTGCGGAAGAAGCCGGCGATATGTTAAAAACAATTGCAGTTAATGATCTTTCAGAGCGCGATCGCCCATTATTAATGGCGGCCAAAGCGGTAGCTAAAGGTGTTATGCTTGATAAGGGGGCGCTACCTGCCTCGCCAGATGATGAAGATGATAACGAAACCTTGCCGCCAGAAACGGTTGGCTTGCCATTAGACCAGGTTGGTAACAAGGATGAAGGACCTTTGCCTGTTCCGAAAGACGATGTATCGGCAAAAAATGATGCGGTTAAAACATCAACCGAAATTGACCAATTCATGGAACAAACACGTAAAAAGCTTGATGCTGTAGATAAGCTACTGGAGAACAAACAATGATGACCGGCGTGGGAGAAACAATGAATGTTAACGTCGCTACGCGTTCAGTGACAAATGATGTGTCTAAGGCAAAGCAATCTTCAACGGCATCAAAACACAGTTTTGAAGAGCAATTGAAAAAAACATCACACCCTTTATCAACAACGCAAGGTGACCTTGCGAAAGATTATGCAGGAAATAGGGGTTATAATGGTCTGGCAACAAACAACTCTCGCGACAGCCATTTGAAAAATGATCTTCATCGTAAAAAACAACATGCCAATGCAACCGATGACGACAATGATACGCAATCTCACAGCGACACCATGTCGATATTGCATGGTCTTTTAAACACATTTGTCCCCGTTCATGAGATACAAGAACCAGTCCAAACAGGAGATATGGATAGTAATGCAAATGAAATTCTAGATTTAAAAAACGCAAAATCCAAAGGGCAAACAATAGAATTGAGCCTGTCGCATAGTGATGAGCAGGCGCAAAATTCCGATAGAAAAGAAAGCATCATTGGAAACAAGAATGTCATTTCAGATATCACTTCAATTGCCACAAAACAAAAGGAAAATCTTGCCGCAAACGGCCAGTTTGATGGGGTGGATAATATAGTTCAAAAGGAAAATGCGGTAACAAAAGATCATTTGCAAAAAATAAAATCGGAAAATATCCAACCAACAATATTAGAAGGGGAGGACGCGAGTAACTTATCAATTCATGCCAATGACAGCATAAAGATGAAATTTGCCGGTCAAAAAGCCAATAGTGATAAGACATCACGCCAAAATGGTTCCACAGACACGGATAAAAACAATATCAAAACAGCATTATCCAGAAATGGTGTCGCTGCAACGCAAACCAATGGCAACAAACAATCAATTGACGAAAATTCTATTGGTGGGGGCGATAAAAAAATATCCAATGAAAAAATGCGTGGTGATAAACGCAGTCTGAATGCTCAATCTCCATCGGCGGATTTTAATACAAATCGCATTGATAATGTTGCAGATAAACAAACACAAATAAGAAATATGGCAACTGGGGATCGTTTGTTTATGGCAGAAGCAAAGCAATCGAATTCTTCTACCCGTGTCATTGCCGATATCGAGATAAAACAAAATAAGCAGATCGGGGATATTCATGTCCTAAAAATTAAGCTTAATCCCGACGAGCTTGGCAGTGTTGAAGCACGGTTGCGCAAAACAAATGATGGTCTTCATATTGAACTTCATGCCGAGCGGCAGGAAACAGCTCGCCTCTTGGCATCAGATCATCAAATGCTCGGTAAAGCGATAGAAAAATCCGGTTTTCATGACGACGGGCAACTAACCATTATCGTTGTCGATAAAACTATCCAGACAACACAACAAGGACAATCATCAGCTTTTTCTCAAAATGCGGGGCAAAATAATAGCGGACAGGGGTTTAGCGAGCAGCGACAGTTTTTTGGACAACAGAATCAGGGTGGTCAGAATGAAGCACGGCAAACATTCAGCGAAGTTTCTGGCGTTGATCTGCCTGATCTGGACGAACCTGTTGACGAGAAAAGGCTTTCTCGCGATCCTCGCCGCTTGGTTGTTTAATGGCATGGTTATCTTAAACGCCTTTGCCGAAAATGTTTGCGAAGGTGAAATGATCGCTGCATCACGGCGGTATGATATACCGCTTGGGATACTTTATGCTGTGGGACTAACCGAAACAGGCAATAAAAATTCTCTTCAACCTTATGCACTCAATATCGATGGTAAGGCCGTTTTTGCACAAAATGCTTCTGAAGCACTGCGAATTTTTTATGCAGCAAAACGCCGAGGTGCAAAATTAATTGATGTTGGTTGTATGCAAATAAACCATTATTACCATGGAGAAAAATTTCCATCCATTGCCTCTATGTTTATTCCGCGCCTTAATGTGGATTATGCTGCGCGGTTTTTGCGTGAACTTAAAATTCGGGAGGGCAGTTGGACCATGGCAGTTGCTCGTTATCATGCGGGCCCCAATAATGATCCAGCACAAAAGCGCTATGTCTGTCAGGTGATGGTCAATATGATTGCTTCAGGATTTGGAAAATGGACAAAAACATCAAGAGAGTTTTGTAAAGATCAACGATAGATAGTTTAATCCATGTTATGGTAAAAAAATATGGTTAATTGCATTTTAATAATATAAAATGTTGATATGAAAAGTTTTTTAAAGATGTTTAATTTTGAATTTTTTTTAAAAAATTACAAATTCTTAAAAAAAATCGTAAGTTTCAAGCAAGTTTGGAAGACAAAAACCTAAAAGGCACTTGTAATTTTGTCGGCAAAAGATATCTTCTATCTCGGGTCTCGTTATAAGTCTGTTCTATATTTTAGAACGTTGTGTGATGAGTTTTGGGGTTAGGGTTATGATCGTAGTCGTAGACGAACGTAAGTTGGTGACTGACGGATATACAGCACTTTTTGCTCGCGAAGGCATTTCTGCCACTGGTTTGGTAACCGAAGATTTTGATGAATGGGTGGAAACTGCACCTAAGACAGAAATGTCGGCAGTGGAAGCAATTCTTTTAGGCGAATGCAATAATCGGATAGAACTTCCTAAGAAAATTCATGAATATTGCAGTGCTCCTATCATTGCCGTTACTGAAAACAACTCGTTAGAGCAGACGTTAGAACTGTTTCAAGCCGGCATTGATGATGTTTTACGTAAACCAATACATGTTCGCGAGATTTTGGCACGCGTTGCTGCCATACGTCGTCGTATGGGCGGTGGTATTCGTGAAGTTGATGCGGCTGTTGTTTTGGGGCCTATTAGTGTTTTTAACGATGGTCGTGATCCCAAGTTAAATGGCGATGATTTCGTATTGCCTCGCCGGGAACGCCGTATTTTGGAATATCTTGTCGCAAATCACGGTCGTCGTGTTAATAAAACACAGATTTTTAACGCTATTTATGGTGTGTTTGACGCTGAAGTTGAAGAGAATGTCGTTGAAAGTCATATCAGTAAATTGCGCAAAAAATTAAAAGCAAAACTAGGTTTTGATATTATCGATTCAAAGAGATTTCTTGGATATAGCCTTGTTGTTTCAGAATAACCGATAATATTAGTCTATTTTATTGATTAATACTTATTGCGTTATTTTAATTAGCGATTTTTACATTGAAAAAATTGGATTTCTTTGGAAATCCAATGTGTTATATGAGCTGTTTATTTTTTAAAAATTTCATTTTTAATTTTTTGAAATATCGCGCGAGATCGAAATAAGCCGGTACGACAGTTTCGCGCAAGGAAGGCTCCTTATGCTGCCAACATGGTTCTCGATGGAAGGAGATAACAATGGGTATTTACGGCATGATGCGCACCGGTGTTGCGGGTATGAACGCACAGGCAAACCGGCTTACAGGCGTCGCTGATAACGTCGCTAACTCAAGCACAACCGGTTACAAGCGAACAGATACACAGTTTTCTAGCCTTGTTATGCCTTCAACACGAAATTCCTATCAATCTGGTGGTGTTACAACGCATGTTCGCCATGATATCTCGATGCCGGGCGCAGGTCGTGGTACAGGTCGTCCAGGAGATATAATGATCGACGGAAACGGTTTTTTCCGTGTTCAGGATGCTGCTGGCGCTGAATATCTCACGCGCGCTGGTTCTTTCCAGCGTGATGGTGATGGATATTTGCAAAATGCAGCAGGATTTTATCTGCTTGATGAAAATGGAAAGCGCATTGAAATTAAAGGTGGTGCAGGTGAGCTGATGCATGGCGAGCCGACAAGTTATGTCAATGTTAATTCCAATTTTAGAGCCGACGAGACAATTATTCAGCGTAATCCGGCGGCACCTGCCACACCGGTAGAATTTGATCCTAAAAATGCAAAGTCTTATAGCCAGAAAAAATCGGTGACGGTTTATGATACGCAAGGCGCGGCTGTAAATCTTGATGTATTTTTTACAAAAATCGATAACAATAAATGGGAAATGAATATCGGCTATACCGATTATTCGCAAAAACCAGCTGCATATAAGACAGAACAATTACCTAATTTAGAATTCGGTACAGATGGAACGTTGGCTGTTGGTACAACTAACCCAAAAATCACGCTTCCCGGTGTCAACGGTGGTAGCTTTACCTTCGACATGAACCTTGTGGGAAATATCACGCAACTTGGTTCCAATTATGCTTTTGAAATGACGCAAGACGGTTACGCACCAGGCTCTTATAAGGATTTTAGCTTCGGTACGAATGGCGAAGTTATGGTCAATTACAGTAACGGAAAATCCATTCAATATGGCGTTATCGGGCTTGCTACAGTTACATCGCCAGATACGCTAACTACAATTAGCGGCACCGTATTTCAGGTTAATCCAGATTCTGGTGCGCAATTATTTGGGCATCCGGGCGAGGGCACATTCGGACAATTGCGTATTGGCACACTGGAAGAATCCAACGCTGATCTTGGTGATGAATTGACCGATATGATTGAAGCGCAACGCAATTATACCGCTAATTCAAAGGTCTTCCAAACCGGATCAGAGGTGATGGACGTTATCGTCAACTTGAAACGTTAAGAATAGCGTTATCTGAAAGGGTATATGACGAAAATATAAAAACGAAAGAAGAATGAAATGGCACTGGGTTCAGCACTTTCTACGGCGCGAAATTCGCTCAAGACATCGTCTGGGCAAATCAATGTCGTGTCCCAGAATATAGCGGGAGCGCGAGATCCAAACTACACACGGCGAACCACACATGTTCAATCTGGACCTAATGGAACGGTAAGTGCTACTGTTCGTCGTGATGATAATCCACAATTGTTGAATAATTATATTAGCAAGTCCAGTCAGGCCTATGCTGCATCTGCTGTATCCAATGGTGCTAATCGCTTATCGGGTATTTATAGCGCTAATGATTATTCAAATTCGCCATCACGGCTTCTTTCTGATTTTCAAAAATCGTTGCAGCTTTACGCTAATGCTCCGGGGCAGCGCTCTACGGGAGATGCCGCTGTCGATAAAGCCAAAAACCTTGTTGATAGCCTCAACAAGGGTTCTAAGGAAATCGAAAAGCTTCGCAACGATGCTGATAGCGATATTAAAGATTCAGTTGATCACATAAATGATCTGTTAAAACAGTTTCAAAAAGTGGATGAGACGATCGCAAATGAAACGGCTTTAGGGCGTGATGCATTTGATTATATGGATCAACGTGACTCTATTCTTAAAGAGCTTTCGCAAGAAATTGGCATAACAACAGTCCAACATTCTGATGGCACAACAACCATTTATGGTATGGATGGCAGCACGTTATATGACAAAACGCCCCGTAAGATAACCTTTGAACCTTCTTCATCCTTGCCAGCTGGAAAAACAGGCAATCAGGTTTTTATTGATGGTGTGCCACTTGGTCATTCGTCGTTTAGTGAACCATATGGTAGCGGTAATATCGGCGGTTTGTTGAAAGTGCGCGATGAAATCGCTCCACAATATCAAAAGCAACTTGACGAGATGGCAAGTGCTTTGGTCGATATGTTTGACGGCACACCTGCTTTGTTCGAAAATGGTGGTGACAATAGCGTGACCGGCATGGCAGGACGCATAAGCCTCAACCCGATTTTTGATAGTAAAACGCCCGGCGGTGGCCCAGAACATTTTGGAAAAGACATACAAAAGCTGGTTGATAAGTTTGATCAATCACGGGTTTTTGGTTCCGACACGGGGTTAGAAGCCAATCAAAGCATTATGGGCTTTGCAAAGCAGTCGCAATCGTGGATGGAGGGAACACGATCCACTGCGTTAAATTCTGCGCAGTATCAGAGCACCATGTATAGTCGGGCAGCGGAAGCTTTGTCGAATGATACCGGTGTCAATACTGATGACGAGATGGCGCTGATGCTGCAACTCGAACAATCATATTCTGCGTCAGCGCGTGTGATAAGCACAGTCGGCAAGATGTTAGATGATCTTATGAACGCGATCCATTAGGTGCGAAATGAAAATCAATTCAGTCTCAACATATGTTATGGGCAATTTCCAACGGCCTATTATTGCGCAAGCGCAGGCAGATATTACTGAAGCTAGTTACGAAGCAATGATGCAGCGGGTGAGAGATCCCGGCTTAAAACTGGGGCGTCAAACCGGACGTTTTATCGATAATGAAAACCAGATTTCATCATTGCAGGGTCTCAAAGACAGTAACAATTTGGCAGCGCAACGCATGGCAACGGCACAGGCTGCAATGCAAAGTCTTGTAGGGGCAGGTGATAAGGACAAGCCTGGTGGAAGCCTTGTCCAATTCAATAACGCTCTCATGGGAGATTCGGTTTCGGCGACACCAAAAACAATGCAAACTGCGGCTCAATCCGCATTGGATTCGTTCGTTTCGGCACTCAATACGAGTTATAACGGCGAATATGTTTTTGGCGGCACAAATATCACGCAACCACCACTTGATTATTATAAAGCAGGTAGCAATACCGGCGGTAGCAAAGTGGTTCAGGATGCATTCCGTGATTATTTCGGTTTTAATGTTGATGATCCTCAGGTTGCGAATATTACAGACAGTCAAATGAAGGCCTTTATTGATGGTCCATTCAACCAACTGTTTGAAGAGCCAAGTTGGAGTACAAATTTTTCACGGGCTACCGATGGTTCGGTGATGAACCGCATTTCACCGACAGGTGAAACTGTCGATATTTCAACATCTGCCAACGAAGAAGGTTTTCGCAATGCGATGAAAAACATGGTGCTCGTCGCTGAGTTTGGCGATATAGGTCTTTCGAGCAAGGCTCAAGAAGCTGTTAGTACAAGTGCGAGAGCATCAGTTGATAGCGCATCAACAGGAAGCGCTATCAATAAGATTATTGTTACGGCATCAAACCTTGGTAATTCGCAAAACCGAGTTACTAATGCCAATAAACAGATTAATGCACAGTTGAATGTGTTGAATATGACAAGAAATGATCTTATCGGCGCAGATCCAACAGAAGCAAGCAGTAAGATAATCCAGTTAGAAAATCTGCTTCAGATTTCCTACAATATGACAGCAAGAATTTCGAAGCTAAGTTTAAGTAATTACTTATAAAATTCTATTATTTTAATGCATTTAGGTTGAATTGAAAAATCGGGGACTATGTATGTATCAGATGCGGTACGAAGATGTGATGGAAGAGGATCAAATGGGCGCGCGCGAGCGTGAAAGTATCCTTTTTGATCGCTGCATAAAACTTTTGAGAGCTGCACAATCGGCCGGTGTTAATACGCGAGAGGCATCCGACGCGATCGCATTTACGCGCAAGTTATGGATTATTTTGATTGAGGATCTTGGGCTGGCTGAAAACGCTTTGCCAACAGAGCTTAAGGCATCTTTGATTTCTATCGGTTTCTTTATTCTTAAAGAAATCCAGAGATTGGAGAATGGGGAAACAGCGGATTTTGATGCATTGGTGGAAATATCAGAATCCATAAGGGATGGTCTTTCTACAAACCCGGAGAAAAGGGAATGACTAATAAATCTATGCATTTAACATTGCGTCCAAATGAGAAAATCTACCTCAATGGAGCCGTGTTGCGTACAGACCGTAAAGTGACATTGGAACTTATGAACGACGCGACATTCCTTATGGAAGCGCATGTAATGCAGGCGGAAGATACAAATACACCACTCAAACAATTGTATTTTGCAGCACAAGTTATGCTGATCGACCCTGATACAGCCGACAAAACTTTGACCATATTTGTTGAAATGTTGGGCAAACTTCTTCGTACCTTTACAGATCCAGTTATTATTTCTGGTTTGCGTGATTGCATTGGTTTGACTGAACAAGAAAAGATTTTTGACGTTTTAAAAGTTATCCGCGGGCTGTTTGACCGTGAAGCGGAAATTATGGGTAAAAAACCAGTCGCTGCTTCTGCTGACATGAAACACTAGTCTCAAGGAGACAGGTTGATGAACATCAACGCATTAACAAATACATCGAACCTTACCAGAACAGCTACAAATACGCCTGCGCAGAGCAATTTAGCGAAAGACAATACGAATAGCGATGTATCAGATACAAGGGCAAGTAGCACAACCAGCAGTGCAGGGAATAGCGGTGTTGGAGCTGCAACCAAAGCCGCCAACGGCGTGCCCAACGCTGATTATGACACTTTTATCAAATTGCTTGTCGCCCAGATGAAAAATCAGGATCCGACCAAGCCGATGGATTCAACGGAATTTGTCTCTCAATTGGCTAGTTTTTCAGCTGTTGAACAGGCGATGCAAACCAATACAAAGCTTGAAAACACAAATGCCAAACTTGATGATATTTTGATAAATGGCCCAATTTCGCAGGCAGAAGGTTATGTCGGCAAATACATCAAATTTGATGATGGAAAAGGCAATGTTGTAGAAGGAACGGTTCAATCTGTAACAATTTACAGTGACGGGCTTACTGCAAAACTTGATAACGGAAAAGACGTAATTATCGGCCCGGGCATTACGGTTTCAAATAGTAAACCGGAGGCTTAAAGGTTTATTCAAATGAATGAGGCCGACGCCATAGATATGGTAACATCTGCAATCTGGACAGTGCTTGTTGCAAGTGGTCCAGCGGTTGCAGCGGCTATGGCGATCGGCATTTTTATTGCTCTATTTCAAGCTTTGACACAAATTCAGGAAATGACTTTAACATTCATTCCTAAAATCGTTATCATATTTGTGGTGCTTGCATTGACCGCCCCTTTTGTTGGGGGGCAAATTTACTCTTTCACCCAGCTTGTTTATGGGCGTATAGAATCTGGTTTCTAAAACCTATTTTGCTGCTGGAAAAGTTTTAAAAGCAAACTTTGATACCTTTAATTTCTAAAATACCTCATCGTTGATAAGGTTGAACATAACCCGTTGTGATGCCCTTATTGGCCGTTATTGTTTGGTTGTTTTTATATTTTCTTAGTCACAGCCACTAGTTTATCTGGCGGAGAAACAGTTGGCTCAATAACAGCTTGCTTCTGTTCCTCAACCGATTGAACGGTTTGATTTTCAGAAAACCGTTGAGGCTCCGTGTGTGACGCAGAACTTTTTTCATGCTCTGTTAATTCGGAATCCTTGAAAATAGTGTTCAATGGATAATGATCTTCCAAATCCTCATTGATCTGTGACAAGCCGTCTTTATTGTCCAAGCTTTGGTGCTTATCATTAAGGCCAATCTGTTTATTGGCATTTTCATCTGAAGTTCTGGGCTCATCAGTAGTAGCTTGCTCAACCAAGTTAATTTGTTTTGACGATAGAGAACTACTTTCAGTTACATCTGTGTTGCCTACTGCAAACAGCTCTTGCGTCTCAGTACGGTTTTGCTCGATATTTTTCTCTGTTGCCGCTTCTTGGATTGCAGCCTGTTGTTCTTTAATAAGCTCAGTTATATGTGACATAATCTCTGACACATTTGCCGAAAGCGGATAGTGCGGTATTGGTTCTACAATAGGAATTTGTTCAACAACAGTGTTGTTTGAAGAAGCTTTATTTTGTGGCACAGTTGCACGTGCCGCTGTTATCGAACCCGCACCAGATGATGCATCAACCGGTTGCATAGTTGTTCTCCGAAACAGACAACAAGTCTAATCATCATGATTGTTCTTGTTATGATGATAAGCTCTTCATAAGCCCATATATTATTATAACGCTGCAATAGCTTGAAATCAAGAAATGGAAACAAAGTTGCACTTAGGGTTTACTGTAAAATGGAAGAATAGTCCGTTAAGTAAACAACAAATAACACTCAGATGGGCTGTGACCATTCATTTGATATAATTTTGAAATAAGAATTTTCTAAAATATATTTTGATAGTATAAACGTGAAGCAATACAGCTACGATCCGTTGAATGAAGCAATATACGATAAAATCATGAAAATATTTTTATGGGCAGTTTTCTTTGTTTTAGCCTTGTCAAACTATGCATCTTCATCCGGTAGTTGTTATAATGTATCGAATTCTGATGAACGGGCTTATTGCTTGGCAAAGCAGGGCAAAGGCAGCTGTTATGCTATTCGCTCATCAGATTTGCGGGCGCGTTGCAATGCATTAAAAAATAATGGCAGTTGTTATAATATATCGAATTCCGATGAACGGGCATATTGCTTAGCAAAACAGGGCAAAGGTAGCTGTTATGCTATTCGCTCATCAGATTTGCGGGCGCGTTGCAATGCATCACAAAATAATGGCAGTTGTTATGATATATCGAATTCCGATGAACAGGCTTATTGCTTAGCAAAACAGGGCAAAGGTAGCTGTTATGCTATTCACTCATCAGATTTACGTGCGCGGTGTCTTTCTCACAAATAACGGGCTTGTTCATAAAATATTGTGAGATGAAACATTTATCGAGAAGGTTGAAACGCTGCTACGATTGTATTGTAAGACAATTGATACAATGCTTTTTAAGGCATCACCCAATATTACACGTTAATATGAGGTCATGCGTTAATATGAACCAATGTTGATACGGTCAAGCGCCTACAGCATATTCTCTATCAATGTCTTTTGTTTAAAACAGGTAAATTAAAGCAATCTAAGCTTGTTCGTCATTGTCTGGTTCGCTTGGGAAGAGGTTTTCTTCCACAACATCACTGTCTTCATTGCTTAGTGGATTTTCAATATCTTCAAGTCGTTTGTTGCGTTGTCTGCGCGGTGTTCCAGCATCACTTACACTATCAAGTATATCAACAGTATCTACAGGACCGCCATTAGCGTCATCTTTTTCGTCGATGGCTTCAACATCAATAACTTTGATATGTTTGTGTTTTTTGTCATCTGCCATTTCAAACTCCATGCACCTGATTGTTTGTGCTCATCACATCAATAAGATTTAGTTGGTGTTATAAATTTCAAGATTGAGAACGGTTGAAAAAAATTAAAAAATTTCTCGATGGAATAGATCATGCTTCAAACAAAACTATTTTCATCTTTTTGAAGCGCTTCAACTTTTGCTGCGATTTAAATGGATAGCTTATTTAAAGGACTTTTTGAATATAGCGAACCACATAAGGAACGTCAGAAATGCACCAGATGGCATGCATGATATTCAAGTTTTGTCAGATGAAAGTTTTTAGTTTTCTAAGGATGAGATTATGTCTTAGTAATTTATAATGTTAGGAGTATGAAATCGGCAAGTTTAGGGGTGAGTAAATTTATGAAAAAAATTTTATTAGGTTTTTTTATATTTTTTGTAACAGTTCTGCCATCATCGGCACAGCTCGTTGATGATTTGAAGCCAGATGAGTTAAGACGATTGGCAGGGGACTATATTTTAAGTGATCTACCAATCGGCGAGCAAGCTTGGGTTGACCCTAATTTTTGTTTTATGGGAAAAGATCTGTATATTCTAGGAAATAGCACTCTCCTCATGGATGCAGAATATTCCGGTGAAGATTATGACGATAACAAATTACCAAAATTTGCAGGGCGTACCACCAGTATTGGAGATGAAGTTTGGACGCGTGTTGAAATACAACCAGATCATACAGCGGTTATAATGTTACGATCACCCAAACCACATAATATTGCGACAATTTCGGTTTATGAAAAATTTAATTCTGCTTATTTGAATGAAACGGACTTATGTCCCAAAATAATGGATCCGGAAGATAGCTATAGAGTAAAATCAGTGAATGGTGTTACGAAATTAAGTGAACTAAAGAACACGAAATTCTAATGCAAAAATATAATAACATATCGTTTCATAATATCCGATCAAATACCAGTAGATAGAGATGAAAAATATTCTTCGCTTTGTCGTTGTTATATTATTTTATAGCTTGGTTTCAGTTGTATCCGCATCGGCTCAATTCATTAATGATATGACAGATTATCAACTCAAACAAGCGGCGCGCCAATTTCACATTTCTGATTTACGGGTTGGAAAATCAGCTTGGGTTCGTCCGTTTTATTGCGTTAAAGGAAATCGCGTCTATATTACGCCTGACTCATGGTTGTTACCTAAAGAAGTGACGACCTTGAACATTCGTTTTAAGGTCAAAAGATTATCCTATAATAAAGTTTCCATCACACTTTATAAATCCAAATATCATAGTGACAGTACTTCATTCTCCTCACGCGCAGAAGGACCATCGATTAAAGATTTTTATCAGGATTATTCCCTTTTTAGTTTTGGATGTGCTGAACACGGTAATTTGGCTGTGGAATCCATCAATGGCGTTAAAAAATTAAGTAAAGTTTATAAGACGAAATTGAAATAATCATTTTATCAAAAGTTTATAGGGAATGGGAAGAAACAAAAATATATTGGTAAAATTATTCACCCGATGCATTGATAAAGTAAGGTCATATGATATCCGCACACAAAAATTGGTACGAAGTGTTTGGCTGCATATTACGTATATAATCAATGTAAAAATTAGCAGACTCATAAGTTGCTTTCCTATAAGGCTGCTTGGAAAATAAACATGAATAGATTTATTATTTTAATATTAGCATTATTGTTTTCAATATCTTCAACATATGCACAATTTGTTATCGATGAACCGTTGAAAATAAAAGAAGATGATTTGGATACAGCGATAAAATTAAAAGATTTGAAGCTGGGTGACACCGCAGTAGGAACACCAGATTTTTGCCAATTGGGGCAAGATGTTTATCTTTATTCTTCGACCTTGGTTTACCAAGAAAATGTGCCGGATTTTTCAATTTTATATGAAATGAAAAGAGAATTGGATGGTACGGTTTCGATGAAGTTTTACCAGCCAGAAAATTCAGATATTTCTAAAGAATATGCAGATCAGTTAAAGAAAGACTTTTTTTCTCGCTTTTATCAATCAAATACTTGTCCTGACGAGAGTGACGAACGCTTACGTTTAAAATCAATGAACGGTATGACAAAATTCACTGAGCTAAGAGATATGAAATTTAACTAGAATGTTTATAATAATATATAAATATATTAAAGAATGATAATGGCATTATAGAGGAAAAGAATAGTATATTTTATAATTTTAAATTTAATTGAAATTAAATTTAAATTTTTTGTAGAGCGTATGATGTCGAAAATATCTAGTTAATATTAAAGTATACTGTTTTAATGTGTTGTAATAGTTAGCTAAAAAACAATGCAATGCTTTTAAGACTTTAAATTACATATTTGAGATTTTAACTGGATGTTTTGGCTGGGGAACCTGGATTCGAACCAGGACTGACGGAGTCAGAGTCCGCAGTTCTACCGTTAAACTATTCCCCATCATGTTGTTTCTACATGAGAGCAGCAAGGCTTTTAGCATATTCATCTTAAGATACAAGTCCAAACTTTATAAAATTATGCCTATAAAAAGTTGCATCATTTGCACGTCACAATGAATTTTATCGAACGCTGTTTGTCGCAAAGCTCGTAATGTGTGCTTTCTGTAAGAAATGTGAAGAAGGTTCAGTCTGCCTATTGGTAAATTGCAGTAAGGCTGTTACATTAGATTCAACGACAGACAGCGAAGTACCAACTTTGAGATTGAAACTCGGTTGGTACTTTTGAGGAAAGAAAAAAATGACTCCGTTAATTCACAACCCAAGTGGGGTGGTGCGGGGGGACGCAGGCGGGGACGGTGCAAGTGGGCAGCATCGTCACGTTTATGAGGGCGCATCTGATGCTATTACGCTATCAGATGCAGAGCCTGTTGCTATACCCTCGGAAAAAAAAAGGCGTAAGAGACGGCGGGATAAGGCAAAAGCTCGAGTCCATAAAGACAACCAACAGATTGGTTTGGATGGTGCTGCTTTATCAAAGCCAAAAAACAATACGAAATCTCTTGATAATTCCCGATTTTTGAAAACAAATTTGGAAAATGTTGTTCCACAAAATGCGAAAAATGATGATAAAGCGCGTAATGCTGCAGGAAAATCACGCTATCAAGGACAGCAGCGCAAATCACCGCTTTATGCGGCCCTTGATTTAGGAACCAATAATTGTCGTCTTCTTATTGCTTCGCCAACAAAGCCGGGGCATTTTCGTGTTATTGATGCGTTTTCCAGAATTGTTCGTTTGGGCGAGGGGCTCGGACGTACTGGCGCGCTCAATGAAAAAGCTATGGATCGGGCAATTGAAGCGCTTAAGGTTTGCCGTCTAAAACTGGATCAACGGCAAATAAAACGGCATCGCTTGATCGCCACAGAAGCTTGCCGATCCGCTGCCAATGGTAAAAAATTTATCGCCCGTGTTTATGAGGAAACAGGTCTTAATCTGGAAATCATAGATCGGGAAACAGAAGCGCGTCTAGCGGTCTCTGGTTGCGGAACATTGGTTGAGCGAGATACCGATGCTATAGTGCTTTTTGATATTGGCGGTGGTTCCTCTGAAATTGTCCTAATTGACAGATCAAAAAAACGCTCACCCCGTTTGGCTGAACATATCATAGCTTGGACATCTTTGCCTGTTGGTGTCATAACACTGGCAGAGCGCTTTGGTGGTGAAAATGTTACCGCTGATGATTTTGTTCAAATGAAAAATTATGTTCGGACATTGTTGCAAGGTTTCAAGGAACGCCACAAATTGGACGACCTTGTTAAAAGTCCGCATTTTCATTTATTGGGCACCTCCGGTACCGTTACCACGCTTGCAGGAATTCACCTTGAATTGGTAAAATATGACCGTCGACAAATCGATGGTATATGGATGAATAGTGAAGACGTTACGCAAATGACCAATCGGCTTTTGTCATGGGATTTGGCACAACGTGTTGCCAATCCATGTATCGGGCAAGATCGCGCTGATCTGGTTTTGGCCGGTTGTGCAATTCTTGAGGTGATACGCGAAGTTTGGCCAAGTGATCGCATTAGGGTTGCCGATAGGGGATTGCGTGAAGGAATTTTGACAGAACTCATGTCTCGTGACGGCGTATGGAGAAGAACAAGGCGATTTGGCAGTCATTTACGGCGTCAGGCTAAACAGGTTGGAAGTGATCATCTATGATAAAAAAGATAGGACCACGTACAGGTGGACGCGGCGGAGCTGGCACACATGAATTGCATACCCGCGTAAAGAAAAAAGCGGGTACAATTAAAGCATCATCGCGCCGTTGGTTGGAACGACATTTGAATGATCCTTATGTGCATCAGTCAAAAATAGATGGTTATCGTTCTCGCGCAGCCTACAAACTGATTGAAATCAATGATCGTTACAAACTACTGAAAAAAGGTCAAAAAGTTATTGATCTTGGCGCGGCACCAGGTGGGTGGTCACAAGTCGCCGCACGCATCGTCGGCTCTACAGATGAGCATCCGTCAGTGGTTGGTATAGATTATCTTCATGTTGACCCTTTACCCGGCGTCACAATGTTGGAAATGGATTTTCTGGACGATGACGCACCAGAAAAATTGATGGAAGCCTTGGGGGCCAAACCGGATCTTGTCATATCAGACATGGCTGCACCAACAATTGGTCATCGTCAAACCGACCATATTCGGACTATTCATTTGTGTGAAGTGGCCGCAGATTTCGCCATTTCTGTTTTAAGAACGGGAGGCCACTTTTTGGCGAAAACCTTTCAGGGCGGTACAGAAAATCAATTGCTGACGACTTTGAAACAGAACTTTAAAACGGTTCATCACGTCAAACCACCGGCAAGCCGTGCAGAATCTGTTGAGCTTTATTTGCTGGCATGCGATTTTAAGGGAAATAACCACGACAAAGCTTGAATTGGGCACCAAGCGCAAACCTATTTTGTCAAAATGAGTTATGACAAGAGTATGTTGAATGTATCTTGGGCTGCGCGGTTAGAACAGCGGTTCTGCCAGAAATGGTAGAACGAGTATGTTAAAAGCATTTTGTCTGTGCTGCAAAGCTTATGAAACATTAAATTAAGGCGTGTGTCAGGCATATCGTTCCAGGCAGGTAATTGTGTTGCGTTGCGATGGATATTTTACCATGAAAAGACAATTGGTTAGCACTATCGACATGAATTGAGACATGGATTGCCTAAGATATAGATATATCGCCTACAAGAGAGAACGTTTTTAAAAAACGCAATCATGAAAACCTTAACCACTATAGCGTTGTTAGTAACTTTGCGTTATGAAACGGCTCAATGAAAAATAAAGAGTATTGACGATGAAATTTCTTGATCAAGCGAAAGTTTATATACGTTCTGGTAATGGTGGTGCTGGATCGGTGTCGTTTAGACGTGAGAAGTTTCTTGAGTTTGGTGGTCCAGATGGCGGTGATGGTGGTCGCGGTGGTGATGTCTGGGCTATTGCTGTTGATGGATTGAACACGCTGATTGATTATCGTTACCAACAACACTTTAAGGCAAAAACCGGCATGCATGGCATGGGGCGTAACATGACCGGCGCAAAGGGTGCGGATTCTATCCTAAAAGTGCCAGTGGGCACCCAAATTTTTGAAGAGGATAACGAAACCCTTATTTGCGATCTTACGGAAATAGGACAAAAATTCCGTCTGGCGAAAGGTGGCAATGGTGGTTTTGGTAATTTGCACTTTACAACATCAACAAATAGGGCGCCGCGCCGCGCCAATCCTGGGCTTGAAGGGGAAGAGCGTACTATCTGGCTGCGTCTCAAACTTATTGCTGATGGTGGACTTGTTGGATTACCAAATGCTGGAAAATCCACCTTTTTAGCGGCAGTAACAGCTGCGAAACCTAAAATTGCCGATTATCCATTTACCACACTTCATCCCAATTTGGGGGTAGCAAGGATAGATGCACGGGAATTCGTGTTGGCAGATATTCCTGGTCTTATAGAAGGTGCGCATGAAGGTATCGGCATCGGCGATCGCTTTTTAGGGCATGTTGAACGTTGCCGTGTATTGTTGCATCTCGTTTCAGCGCAAGAAGATGACGTTGCAAAAGCATATACGACAATTCGTGGTGAACTTGAGGCCTATGGACATGGACTATCCGATAAGCCGGAAATTGTAGCCTTAAGCCAAGTTGATATTTTGGACGATGAAACCAAGGCACAAAAGATAAAAGAGCTGGAAAAAGCTTCTGGTCAGTCGGTTATAGCTTTTTCGGCGGTAAGTCATCAGGGACTTGATAATACATTGCGTGCCGTTGCAAAAGTTATCGAAGAGAGCCGAAGTGCCGAACAAGATGACGTGAAAGAGGATTAAGCTGAAATGCTACAGGATTTTAAAAAGCTTGATCGATATAAACGGATTGTTGTTAAAATTGGCTCAGCGCTTCTTGTTGACCGTCAAACAGGTTTAAAACAGGATTGGCTTAATAGCCTGATTGATGATGTTGCGACTTTACGACAAAAGGGTGTCGATGTTCTATTGGTTTCTTCTGGCGCTATTGCGCTGGGGCGAACATTGTTACAACTGCCAAGTGGCACATTAAAGCTTGAACAAAGTCAGGCATGCGCTGCTATTGGGCAGATCGAGCTTGCAAAAGCCTATGGCGATTCATTGGCCAAGCACGGCATAAAGACAGGGCAAATTCTTCTGACATTGGTCGATACGGAAGAACGCAGGCATTATCTTAATGCCCGTGCGACAATCAATACATTGTTGCGTATGGGGGCAGTGCCTATCATTAATGAAAATGATACAGTTGCCACAAGCGAAATTCGTTATGGTGATAATGATCGTCTGGGGGCACGTGTCGCAACAATGATGGGAGCGGATTTATTAATTCTGCTTTCAGATATAGATGGGTTATATTCCGCACCGCCGCATCTTGACCCACATTCACAATTCTTGCCTTATATTCGGTCAATCAACGCAAATATCGAGAAAATGGCAGGTGCTGCCGCATCAGAACTTTCACGCGGTGGCATGAAAACCAAACTCGATGCTGGTAAAATTGCAACGTCGGCTGGCACTGCAATGATTATTACATCGGGAAAACGGTTATCTCCTTTAAGTGCCATTGATAAAGGCGAACGGGCAACCTTCTTTGCCGCAAGTGAAAAGCCAGTCAATGCTTGGAAGACTTGGATTTCCGGTAATCTTGAACCATCTGGCACATTAACCATTGATGATGGTGCTGTTGAGGCGTTGAAGGCGGGTAAGTCACTGCTTGCCGCAGGGGTTAAAGCTGTTGCCGGCGTGTTTAATCATGGTGACACTGTGGCTATTGTTGATAAAAATGGAATTGAAATAGCACGCGGTTTGGCAGGATAT
This sequence comes from uncultured Bartonella sp., assembly GCA_946478235.1. GTDB lineage: Bacteria > Pseudomonadota > Alphaproteobacteria > Rhizobiales > Rhizobiaceae > Bartonella. The sequence goes on along the minus strand of CAMLBF010000003.1, from coordinate 163,599 downwards.
GACAGCCATGAAGCTGGCCTGATAGCAGGGCTAAAAAATTCTGAAATAGAGACAGTTTTGGGGTGTGAGCCACGCTCTGCAATGGTTCATAGAAATGATATGGTCGTGCGTTGATTGGCTATTAAAGTGTTATTGCCCAATTATTAAAGCATTATAGCCCAATATAGCCTAATAAGATCATAATAGAATTTTGCATTGTGTTATAATATCATTTATTTTCAATCGGTGTTTTCACTAGATTATAGCGAAAGTAGTGACTATGGACATTTTGCACGACCATTTGATGACAATGGGTAAACAAGCGCGGGAGGCAGCCAGAATATTGGCGACTGCTTCATCGCAACAGAAAACAGCGGCTTTATCAGCCATTGCTGAGCAAATTGTTGCGCAAATGCCCGAAATACTATCCGAAAATCAAAAAGATATTGAAGCAGCCAAGAAAAATGGCATGGCTGCATCTCTTATTGACCGTCTTATGTTGGACGAAAAACGCATAAGGGCAATTGCTGATAGCGTGCGTGTTGTTCAAGATCTTACCGATCCAGTTGGCCAGATTGTTGCCGAGTGGGAGCGTCCGAATGGGTTGAAAATTCAGCGTGTTCGTACACCTTTAGGCGTTATTGGTGTCATTTACGAAAGCAGGCCAAATGTGACGGTAGACGCAGCAGCCTTGTGCCTAAAATCCGGAAATGCGGTTATTTTGCGCGGTGGCTCGGATAGTTTTCTTTCCTCTCGTGCACTTCATAATGCAATCACCAAAGGTCTAGAAGCAGCAAAACTACCGGCAACAGTAGTGCAATTTGTTGATACAACCGATCGGGCTGCCGTTGGTGAACTTTTGCAAGGCTTAAACGGTGCGGTAGATGTCATTATTCCACGTGGTGGTAAAAGCCTTGTTGCACGTGTCCAACAAGAAGCGCGTGTGCCGGTATTTTCGCATCTTGAAGGCATATGCCATACTTATATTGATAAGTCGGCAAATTTAAATATAGCAGAAAAGATTGTTATTAATGCTAAGCTGCGGCGCACCGGAATATGTGGTGCAACCGAAACAATCCTAATAGACCGCGCGGCATTGGATAAACTTGTACCAGTTATTATTGCCTTGCAAAAACAAGGGTGTGAAATACGCACAACAGCAGAGCTTTTGAACAAAATACCAAATTCAAAATTAGCGAATGAAGACGATTGGTCAACAGAATATCTGGATGCGATTGTATCGGTAAAGGCTGTTGATGGTGTAAAAGGTGCTGTTGATCATATCAACCGCTATTCTTCACACCATACCGAGTCCATCATCGCCGAAGATGAACAAGCTGTAGAATGGTTTTTTCATCATCTGGATTCAGCCATTCTTATGCACAATTCCTCTACACAATTTGCCGATGGTGGAGAATTTGGTTTTGGTGCCGAAATTGGTATTGCGACTGGAAAAATGCACGCACGTGGTCCAATTGGTGTAGAACAGCTAACGACTTTTCAATATCATGTTAATGGTAATGGACAAATACGCCCTTGAAGCCCCATATCATATTTGAAACCCATATGCCTCATGCCGAAAAAGGTAATGTGATAGGCTTATTCGGTGGTTCATTTAACCCACCCCATGAAGGGCATATGCTTGTTGCAAAAAGGGCGTTACAGGCACTCGGGCTCGATCAGTTATGGTGGATGGTAACCCCCGGCAATCCGTTAAAAAACCATGCCGATCTGTTACCACTCAAGGAAAGATTGCAAAAAAGCACAGAATTGATTGATGACCCGAGAATAAAAGTTACAGGTTTCGAGCAAACGATAAAATCGTATAAATCGGTAACGACGATTAGTTATATCTTGCAACACAATGTCGGTGTGCATTTTGTCTGGATTATGGGCGCAGATAGTCTGGCAACGTTTCATCGCTGGTATCGCTGGCGTGATATTGTCAAAATGCTGCCAATTGCAGTTATAGACAGACCAACAGCACCAATGTCGGCATTATCTTCCCCCATGGCGCAAACGTTCAAGAGTTCGCGGGTCAACGAAAACAACATTGCTGCTCTTCCCCTTATGACACCGCCTGCATGGAGTTACCTGCACGGAAGGTTGTCAAACGCTTCGTCCACACAATTGCGTCTGCATAATCTTGAAAAACACTAACTTAAAGGCCATCTCGGTAATAGCAAGAAAAGGCCAAACATAATATTTTCATTGAAAATAATGTAAGAGTCTGCAACTGATAAAGAAAATTCAATCATTCACTTTAATGATATGTCATTCCTGAAGGAAAGGATTGTAAGCTGAATACCACCTTACCAATAAATGCTAATAATCATATAGTATCACCAAAAATAGACGATGCTGCAATTGTTGAAAGCCGGTTAAATGCTGCATTGGCGAGCTTAGAAGATTCCAAGGCTGAAGAGATTGTCAACATCGATATAAGGGGTAGGTCGCCCTTAGCAGATTATATGGTTGTTGCTTCAGGCCGCTCGCAGCGTCATGTTTCCGCTATTGCTGACCATCTTTTACGTGCGTTGAAAGACGTGTGTCATTCACCAGTAAAAGTTGAAGGTTTGAATGAGGGGGATTGGGTTTTGATCGATGCGGGTGATATTATTGTCCATTTATTTCGTCCCGAAACGCGCGAGTTCTATAATTTGGAGAAAATTTGGCTAATTCCTGAAGATACTTCAAAAAAAGCTTTGAGCAAGGGAGCTGATTGACGTGCAAATATCTGTCTTTGCTGTTGGTCGTATGAAAAAGGGACCAGAGCAAGAATTGGTAGAGCGTTATTTTGATCGTTTTGCAAAAACGGCTCCTGCTTTGGGAATGACATTTCATAAAGTGCATGAGACGATTGAAAGCCGCGGGCAAAGCGCAAAACAACGCATGGAAGAAGAGGGAAGCAAACTGATTGAAAGTTTGCCTGAAAATGGCCGCCTTATCATCTTAGATGAACGCGGAAAATCTATGACATCCCCACTATTTGCGCAGCAAATAGAACAATGGCGCGATAACGGAGATCGGTTTTTGACAATTGCCATCGGCGGTCCAGACGGGCATAGCGATATGGTAAGACAAAGAGCAGACTTAATTCTTTCATTTGGTGCAATGACTTGGCCGCATCAAATTGCTCGTATTTTATTGGCCGAACAACTTTATAGGGCTGCAACAATTCTGAGTGGGCATCCTTATCATCGCATTTGATGATATTGCGGTTTTTTATGAAATTTAGTGCTTATTAACGCTGTTTTAGGATGATGGAGATTAAAAAGTCATTTCATCATGAATTGGCTTTGTGACTGGCAAAATAATGTGGCCCATAATCAGGCATAAAAACAGCATGCACATTGAAAAAATCATTCTGAACAGCATTTTGTGCCTCATATTATTATTCGGAGGCGGCAATTTTGGCTATGCGCAGGACGATCAAAGCCGTGATGCTGTTAACAAGGCTCTTTCAGACATTCAGCAAAATATGACTTTATCGCGTGAGCGTGTTGCAGAACTGGCTGGTCAGGTTGACAGTCTTAAAAAAGATCAAAGAACTTTAACGACCGAACTTGTCAAAGCTGCCAAAAAAGAAAGAGAAGCAAGCGAGAATATTGCCGCCAGTGAAGATAAGCTGAAAAAACTATTGGACGAAAAAGCCAAAGTTGTAGAAAACCTCAACAATCGTCGTGCGGAATTTGCTGAAGTGCTAGCGGCACTTGAACGTATGGGGCTAAACCCGCCGCCAGCCGTTTTAATCCACCCTGATGATGCTTTGGCATCTGTGCGCAGTGCAACATTGCTCGGGGCTCTTGTGCCTGAAATGCGGGAAAAAACCATGGCTCTTTCAGATAATTTGAAAGAGTTGAACCGTGTTAGCGCGTCCATTACAACTGAACGCGATACATTAAAAAGTCAGGTGCAAACACAAGCAGAAGAACAGAAACGTTTGACGCTTCTTTTGGAAGAAAAAGCGAAATTGCAAAAAACATCGGAACAAGAATTGAGTAATCAGCGGAAAACCATTCTTGAACTTTCCGAAAAAGCAAAATCGCTTGAGGATCTTTTGTCGGAACTGGAAAAACAGGAACGACAACAATCACCAACGTCTCCGTCAATCGACAATAATCTGCAACTTACAAACCGACAAAATTTTGATAGCTTAAAAGGGCGTTTGACTGTGCCTGTTGCTGGCAAATTTGTGCAGAAATTTGGCGGTGGTAACAATTCAGCCATTGGCGATACAATAGAAACCCAAGCCGGTGCAGTGGTGATGGCGCCGAGTGATGGTGTGGTGGCATATGCTGGTCCATTCCGCTCATATGGACAATTGATTATCCTTGATGTAGGTCAGGATTATCATATTCTGTTAGCAGGAATGGGGCATATCAATGTGGCACAGGGACAGTTTGTATTGTCTGGCGAACCAATAGGTGCAATGGGCGCTCAACAAATTGCGAGTGCGGCATCATTGGATATAGGCAAAGCTGCTCCAATGCTCTACATTGAGTTCAGAAAACAAGGCAAACCTGTAAATCCGGCACCTTGGTGGGTCGCTGGTAAGTCGGGAAGGAACCAGAATGATTCGTAAATTAACTCTTTTGGCTGCAGGTGCATTGCTTGGCGCAAGTTCGATGGTGATGGTGCAATCGGTTGCCGCCAATAACGATAGCGATACTTATAAACAACTTGCAATTTTTGGTGATGTTTTTGAACGTGTTCGTGCGCAATATGTCACCGTGCCAGACGACAAGAAATTAGTTGAAAATGCTATTAATGGCATGCTCACATCGCTTGATCCGCATTCTTCCTATATGAATGCTGATGAAGCCAAAGATATGCGTGTGTCAACAAAAGGCGAATTTGGCGGGCTGGGAATTGAAGTTACAATGGAAAACGACCTTATCAAAGTTGTTTCGCCAATGGACGATACGCCAGCGGCAAAGGCGGGTGTTCTTGCTGGAGACCTGATTTCTAAGATTGATGGTGAGCAGGTTCGTGGACAAACACTTAACGACGCTGTAAGCAAAATGCGCGGTGAAGTTGGCAAGCCTATTAAATTAACGATCATTCGCAATGGCGTTGATAAGCCACTTGAAATTACGGTTATCCGTGACATCATCAAGGTGAAGGCGGTAAAATATCGCGTTGAAGGTGATATTGGCTATTTACGTCTTATTCAGTTTACCGAACAAACTTACGATGATCTTCAAGCTGCAATAAAAGATATCCAGTCCAAAATTCCAAACGAAAAGCTCAAAGGATATGTCCTAGATTTACGTCTCAATCCGGGTGGTTTGCTTGATCAGGCGGTTAATGTGTCTGATGCCTTCTTGGATAAGGGCGAGATTGTTTCAACACGTGGACGCGACCAATCGGAAGTTATGCGGTTTGATGCTAAACCAGGTGATATTACAAATGGCAAACCGCTTATTGTTTTAATCAATGGTGGTTCTGCTAGTGCTTCTGAAATTGTTGCAGGTGCTTTGCAAGATCATCGTCGGGCAACAATACTTGGTACGCAATCTTTCGGTAAAGGTTCTGTGCAAACCATTATTCCATTGGGGGATAACGGGGCATTGCGCTTAACAACAGCACTCTATTACACACCGTCTGGTTCATCTATCCAGGGCAAAGGCATCACGCCTGATATCAAAGTGGATCAGCCATTGCCTGATGAATATAAGGGCTATGACGTTAATTTGGGTGAATCCGAGCTTAAGGGACATATTAAAGGTAATCAGGAAGATGACAAAGGGTCAGGTTCTGCAGCCTTCGTTCCAAAGGATCCAAAGGACGATATACAGCTCAATGAAGCTTACAAATTATTGCGTGGTGAAATGGCAAATGCTGCTTTCCCACCGGATCCCAAAAAGGGCGTTCCAAACTGATATTTTAAGAGGCGCGTTTATCGCGCCTTTTTATTTGTTGGTTTATCAAATTTTATAATTGCTTCATGGGTTGAATGCTATGTTGATATCCATGCTAAAAAACAGAAGCCTTCTGAATAAGTCAGAATTGCGAGAGGAAAAAAATGGCAAAGCATGAAGAAGATAAGAATTTAGGAAATTTGCCCTACCGTAAATGCGTCGGTATCGCAGTATTTAATCATGAAGGTAAAGTGTGGGTCGGACAGCGTATTATTGAACGGCGTAGTGAACTTGCTGGTTCTCCAAAAATCTGGCAAATGCCACAAGGCGGAATAGAAAAGAATGAAGATCCACTTGTTGCAGCTCGTCGTGAATTATATGAAGAAACAGGTATCCGTTCGATAGAATTGATCGATGAAGTGGACGATTGGATCAATTATGACTTGCCTCAGGAACTGATTGGTATTGCATTAAAGGGTAAGTATTGCGGACAAACGCAAAAATGGTTTGCGTTCCGTTTTGTTGGCGATATTTCCGAAATTGCCATCAATCCTCCGCCAGATGGTAATCATGCTGAGTTTGATGATTGGAAATGGGTTGATTTGGAAGAATTGCCAATGATGGTCGTGCCTTTTAAACAAGCTGTTTACGAGAAAGTGGTGGCAAAATTCCGTCATATCGCAGGAAAATAGCGGTTACATTGTGCTTGACGCTTGATGAAGAAAATGTATTTCTAAATCAAAAATGACTCCTTATGGCATATTCAAAATTATTTGCAGAAAGATTGTAAGATGAAAAAACTATTAGGCTCCATCGCTGTAGCAGCGTTGTTTGCGTTTACGTCCACAGCAATGGCTGTCGATAGCAAAGGGGGTAAACCAGGTACGGTAACACTGCCCAACGGTGCATCATCACTCACTGAGACCTATGGTTTGTGGACTGTTACCTGTGCTGTACAAAATAATGAAAAAGTGTGTGCCATGATTCGGCAAGAAGTGAATGGTCAAAACCAACCAGTATTGAGTATGAACCTTTCTTCTTCCGCAGACGGCAATGTATCAGGTGTTTTGGTAGTACCTTTCGGTGTTCTTGTGTCTAAGCCAGTTACTTTACAAGTTGATGACACCAACGTGGTTGTAAGCACCAGCGTGCGTACATGTATGCCTGCCGGTTGTATTGTCCCAATCGCATTTGACAAAAATACTGTTGCGGCAATGCGTGGTGGCAAACAGCTCAATATGAAAGCGACATCAGCTGGCAATGGTGAACCAGTTTTAGACAGTCTCTATGTTCAGCTTGATGGTTTCGGGGCTGCATTGGATCGCCTTGATGGTTTGAAAAAATAATCATTCAAGTGTGTTGATAGCCAATGTGCGGTAATTTATTATTCTAGCAATGGCAAAAGCGGTTCTAACGAACCGCTTTTTTGTTTTTAAACAATAATAGTCTAAGCGCATTGAGTGTTACCAAAACTGTAGCGCCAGTATCTGCTATGACGGCAAGCCAAAGACCCGTAATGCCAAATATTGTTGTCAGTAAAAATATCACCTTCAGTCCTAAGGCAATGGCGACATTCTCTCGAATGTTTTTCATTGTTGTTCGTGCAAGGCGAATAAGTGTTGGGATATCTGAAATGCGATTACGCAAAATTGCAGCATCGGCTGTTTCCAAAGCAACATCGGTACCCGATCCCATCGCAATGCCTACATCAGCTGCAGCCAGTGCCGGAGCGTCATTTATACCATCGCCGACCATTGCGATATGATGTCCAGATGCAAGGTCTTTTATTGCATTTACTTTCATGTCCGGCAGTAATTCTGCTTTTACTTGTATACCAAGTGCTTGGGCAATGGCGCTTCCTGTGCGCTCATTATCTCCAGTTAACATGAAGCTTTCAATCCGCAAGCTTTTCAGTTCATTTAAAGCGGCTAATGCATCAAGTCTTGGTTCATCACGCAGCGCTATAACGCCAATGGCTTGGCCGTTATGATGCACAATAATGACTGTTTTGCCTTGGGTTTCAAATTGTTCTGCCGCTTCTTTCAAAACGTCACTGATTATGCCATCGGTTGGAGAAAATCTTGGTGCACCGATAAACACCGGTTTGCCCTTCCATTCGGCAGAAATACCTTTGCCAACAACCGCCTTAACATTCTGAACAGATAGCGCTTCAATATGTCTTTCACCGGTTTCATTGACGATTGCCAATGCAACTGGATGACTGGATTCCCGCTCTAATGCCAGGCTAAGAGAAAGAAGCTCATCTTCAGATAACTCAGTTGTAACAATATCTGTGACCGCTGGACTACCTTTTGTAAGAGTACCGGTTTTATCAAATGTTATACGATCAACCTTAGCCAAAGTTTCAATGACATTGCCACCTTTTACCAAAAGTCCCTGACGGGTTCCGGCGGATAGACCAGAGGCTATAGCAGCAGGAACCGAGATAACCAGAGCGCATGGGCAACCAATTAGCAAAAGTGCCAAGGCGCGATATGTCCATTGTAACCATAAACCATCAAATAAAGGCGGAATGACACCAACCAGTATCGCAATGCCGATGATAATTGGCATATAAACTTTTGCAAAAGCATCAATAAAGCGTTGTGTCGGAGCCTTTGCATCTTGTGCTTCTTCAATAAGGGTTATGATGCGTGAAATTGTGTTATCTGCAGGCTTTGTTTCAACCCGAATTCGCAATGTTGCTTCACTGTTAATGGTACCGGCAAATACCTTATCATTAACTGTTTTAACAACGGGTACAGACTCTCCCGTAATCGGTGATTCATCAACGCCTGATGTTCCGTCAACAACAATACCATCGGCTGCAATACGATCCCCCGGTCGAGCCAGAACAATATCGCCGATCAAAAGACTATCAGCAGCAACTTCCTTTAACGCACCAGCCTTTTCCAGCCAGGCTGTTTTGGGGGTAAGCTTACCTAATGATTTGATGCCAGCTCTTGCTCGCCCTGTCGCAACACCTTCCAAAACTTCCCCAACACAAAACAGAAAAACAACGACGGCGGCTTCTTCTGTCGCGTTGATTATGATTGCGCCAATTGCTGCTATTGTCATCAACATTTCTATTGTGAAAGGGCTACCATGGCGTAGAGCAGCAAACGCGCGTTTAGCAACAGGAAACAGAGAAATAACAGCGGCAATTGTGAAAAACCAAAATGAAAATTTGGCTTCCACCGCCGATAAGCCATAGGCTATTGCAAGCAATATACCCGAAACTAAAGCCAATTTCCCTTTATCTGTTTTATACCAAGCTTTTTCTTCCAAGACAGGATTTTGTACGGTTTGATCAATTTTAATCAGCTTGTAGCCAAGAGAAGCAACAGTACTTTCTATTTTCTCAAGATTGATGTGGCTTTTATCTGGTGTAAGATTGAGCCGCTCTCTGGTTAATGAGACATGCACATGTTGCACACCAGGCATGTGCTGCAAGGCTGTTGTTATTGTTGCAGCACACGCTGCACAATCCATTCCTTCAACATGCCACACTATGTCATTGGCATTTTCTATCACGTCATCATCTTCAACAATGAGTTCGTTATGCGAGTGATCATGCCCACTATGATCGTGTCCGCTATGATTATGCTCATGAGAATGACAATGTTCATTCGCATCATGATCGTGGTCGTGGTGTTCTTTGTGATTATGATCATGCGCTGCATCATGCTCATCCACGCAACAATGATCATTATGATTGTGTGGGTGGTTATGGGAATCCTCAATCGATTCCTCATGCTCATGGTTTTTATCAAATTTTCCGACTTTACTCATGGATCATAACTCCATTATGCGGCTGTAAATATCAGCACTTTTTTTTCTGTCGGATAGTTATATAATTCCTGTAGTCACTACAGGTTCAAGAGGAAAAATGAAAAAAGATAACTTTTCTATCGGAGAACTTTCTAAAGCAACGGAATGTCCTGTCGAAACAATAAGATACTATGGAAAAATAAGTTTATTGGAGGAGCCAGAGCGGACTGAAGGCAACCAGCGTCGTTATGGGAGTAAGGATTATAAACGCCTTTTGTTTATTTTGCGCGCGAGAAGTCTTGGGTTTTCGATCGAATCTATCAGACAACTGATAAAATTATCCGAACATCCAAATGATTTATGCGGTGAAGCCGACTCAATTGCTCAGCAGCAATTATGTGAAACGCGGGCTAAAATTGCCCGTTTGCGGTATCTGGAACAAGAATTGGAAAAAATGACGAAGCAATGTCAGGGACATAAAATCCGTGAATGCAAAGTTATCGAAAGCCTTGCCGATTTTTCTGCCCCTGAGCATTAAAGATCAATATTGTAAACCGGTTTGATGTTTTACAATGCTTTAGGTGTATATCCAGCTTCTGTGATAATCGCTGCAAGTGCTGATTTATCAGCAACGCCGGTTATTTTTACCAGATGCTTTTCAAGTTCAACGTCTACATTGGAAGAGGGAAATTGTGCCTTGATAGACTCTGTAATTGTTTTGACACAATGAGCACATTCCATATCTTCAACCTTAAATGTTGCTGTGTTTTGATCTGACATGATTTCTATCCTTTACTCATAAAGTATTTTCTATCATATGGAAGCTTCCTATGGGGTAAGGTCAAGAGGCAATGATATCATTTGCCTGAATAAATAATAGAATAGGGATATTGGAATGGTTTCGGCGAGGACATTAAACAGCAATGATATGCGCACTTTAGGATTGGCGTCCTTAGGTGGAGCTCTTGAATTTTACGATTTTATCATTTTCGTATTTTTTACCGCCGAAATTTCTCGCGCTGTTTTGCCGGTGGATATGTCCCCATGGCTCGCAACAACTTGGACTTACGGTATTTTTGCTGCTGGCTATCTCATGAGGCCAATAGGTGGCATCGTTATGGCTCATCTGGGTGATAAGATTGGGCGCAAGCGCATCTTTACATTTTCTGTTTTGTTAATGTCATTAGCAACGTTGGGAATGGCATTTATCCCGACATACAACCATTTTGGTGTTTTAGCACCGCTTATCCTATTAGGCTGCCGCATGATGCAAGGCTTGGCTGTTGGTGGGGAAGTGCCTGGTGCATGGACGTTTGTTGCTGAACATGTGCCACAAAAGCATGTTGGCTTAGCAACGGGCGTTCTAACATCAGGGCTCTCACTTGGTATTCTTATCGGCTCATTAATTGCATTTTTCATCAATCATATTGTTCATGGCAATATCTTACCTTGGCCGGAGGAGGTTGCTGATTTCTGGGGGTGGCGCTTGGCATTCGTAGTCGGCGGCATCTTTGGGTTGATCGCCGTTTGGCTAAGACGCTTTTTGGATGAAACGCCTATTTTTAAGGAGATGAAGCAAAAGAAAGCATTAGCCAAAGATATCCCACTAAAACTTGTTTTGAAAAATTATCTCAGCGGTGTGGTCATTGCCGTTTTATTGACATGGACACTGTCGGCCACAGTCATGATTAGCACTTTATTGACACCAAATTATATGAAAGCGGCGCCTTATAATTATTCGGCCGATATCGCATTGGCGGCAAATTGTGTTACCACATTCTTCCTCATTCTTGGCACGCCTGTGGCAGGTTATTTATGTGATAAGTTCGGATCTGGCAGGTTCTTTACCATTGCGGGAATTAGCTTCGCTATCGTTGCATGTGTGTTTTATAATTTTGCTGGATATTCAGTCACAGCGCTTTTTATCCTTTCAGCCTTCTTAGGATTTTTTGCCGGTTTTGTCGGAGCTGTTGCTTATGTCATGGTTAGAAGCTTTCCGGCAACTGTGCGTTTTTCAGGGTTATCATTTTCATATAATCTCGCTTATGCTGTGTTTGGTGGTTTAACACCTTGGACAATCAATGTCCTACAACCGTCATTTCCAATGGTGCATGTGTGGTATCTTGTTCTAATTTCCATTCTTGCAAGCATTGTCGGCATCTATTTAACCGTGTCGGGTGGAAACAAATTGATGACAATTGGTGTTGAAGAGGTAATCGAACAAAAATAACACTTCATACGAAGCGATTAGGCTTCATTATGAGGTGTTGTCGGTTGAGCATATTTTTGCTGAAGCATTAAATCTTTTTCATAATGGTTGATGTTTGGCAAAAACCTCATATCTTAGTCGAGAATTCGGGGTATCAAGCATTTTTTTAAGGGAAATCAGGAATGGTATTTGCGCTACTTAAGGTAATTGATCTTGTTTTCAGTATTTATATTTTCATTCTGATTGCTAGCGCAATATTCTCTTGGCTTTACGCTTTTAACATCGTCAATCCACGCAATCCGGTTGTTATGGGCATTGCCAATTTCCTATATCATGCAACTGAACCTGTTTTAGCGCCGATTAGACGGCGTTTACCTAACCTTGGTTCCATTGATATTTCACCAATCATTGTTTTTCTGGTGATCTATTTTATTCGTGTGTGTATGTGGCGCGTTTATTTTGGAATGCTATTCTAATAACAGCGATCAACTGCAACCTATCAAGCATATTTACCTCAAGTGTTTACTCTATAACACTTGGGGTTTTTATAAAAATTAGCGGACACGTTTCATTTTGTTATCAAAAAATACCGCCGCGAGACAAAATAGGTTGGTCAGGATAAGATAAAATGCTGGTGACAATGGATTTTTGGTAAAATCCAGTAGCCAAGAAATAATGATCTGAGCCGTTCCACCAAAAATTGTAATCCCTAACGCATAAGAGATAGAAAAACCTGTCGATCGCACATGTGAGGGAAAGCTTTCACATAGCAACACCACTATACCGGCACCGCTAATATTTTGTAAGGCGGTAAAAAAGGTAATGATTGTAAAAAACACAATGACATTATGATAGGTATTAACCAGATAAAGGCCAGGCCATATTGTTATGAGCATAATAATACGTGGAATAACAATCGTTTTATTCCGCCCAAAACGATCTGCACATAACCCACCGATAATGGCAAACACGACGACGCCAATTCCAACAACCAATGTTGACATCATGGAAAATTGAGCTCCGAAATGCAGCTCTGTCAATGCATATGTTGTCATGTAGTTCAAGAAATATTGGGTAATAGTGCTGCCGGAAAGCATAAAAATGCCGATAAAAACCAATGCTCTATAATTACGGAAGACATCTTTTAACAGGCTTTTTGTTGTTGCGTTATGTGTTCTATCATCCTTAAGCAGTGTTTCATTCAAATGGCGGCGCAAATATATCGCAATAGGTAAGATAGCCAGTCCAACAGCAAATGCTATACGCCAGCCCCAACTGGACAATTGTTCTGACGATAATACGAGTGAAAGAATAAAACCTATTGTTCCGGCGGTAATGGCAGCAGCACCCTGCGCAACAATTTGCCAGCTGGCATAAAGTGCTTTTTTATCCTTAGGGGCTGCCTCCATAATAAAAGTGGTTGCAGGTCCTGCTTCACCGCCCCATGCAAGCCCTTGCGCCAAGCGTGCTAAAACCAGCAATATCGGTGCGGCATATCCTATTGTGTCATATCCCGGCAATATTACAAAACCACAGGTTCCAACCGCCATCAGGATCATCGTTAAAAGCATGGCGGGTTTGCGACCCGCTTTATCAGCATAAGAACCAATAAGAATTGCTCCCAAAGGTCGGACAACAAACCCTAAACCAAAGGCCGTCACGGATAGTAACAGGCTGGCGAACTCATCGTCGGAAGGGAAAAAGGTTTTACCAATCATCACTGCGAATGTCGCATAGACAATAAAGTCAAAAAATTCGACAGAGTTACCAATAGCGACAGCTGCAACATCATGTTTGGAAACGTGATGTGTCTTTACGCTTACTGTTTGTTGTTCATGCATTGCCTAGGGTTTATCCTTATCAACATGACTTATAATTTAAAAATCAAACGTCCAGTTCGCGTTTCTTTATAAGTCAACTAATCGAATTCGGGGAAGTCATACAGCATAAATTGGCATGTTTGAATATTCTTATTTTTATCAAGTGATAAAATGGGATAAAAGCCATTCACACCGGCTATAACTATCTGTTTTTGAAGAAATAAGTTCTGACTGCAAAAGATAAACTTCACACTTTTTGATTGCGTCTTGCAAGCTTTTAAAATGTTTTTGCAAGATGCGTAGATGCAATCATGGGAGAATAAAACAACGCCCGTCAAACGGGTGACGGGCGTTCATATACGATACAATAGCTTGTTATAATTGGATTATAAACAGCCTGTTGTTTTAAGTATTAAGCGTCTTTTGCACGCTGAATAGCTTGTTTAATCAGTTCGCGAGCAAAGTCTTCGTCTTTCCAACCGCTGATTTTCACCCATTTTCCAGGTTCCAAATCTTTATAGTGTTCGAAGAAGTGCTCAACTTGCTTCAATGTAATTTCAGGCATATCGGCATAATCATGAATGTCGACATAACGCTGTGTCATTTTTGGCGAAGGTACAGCAATGATCTTCTCATCTTTGCCGCCATCATCTTCCATGATGAGAGCGCCAATTGGGCGACAATTGATAACGCAGCCAGGAACGAGAGGACGTGTATTCAATACGAGAACGTCAATTGGATCACCATCTTCTGACAATGTATGAGGAACAAAGCCGTAATTACCTGGATAGGTCATTGGTGTATAAAGAAAACGATCGACAAAAAGCGCACCGGACTTTTTATCCATTTCGTATTTAATTGGCTCGCCACCAACCGGTACTTCAATAACGACATTAACATCTTCCGGTGGATTTTTACCGATGGGAATTAAATCAATATTCATAAAGACATCCTTTCCAGAATAAAAATACAGCCGGCGACTAACGTGTCTACCGGCTGAATAAAGGGTAAATTTAACTATTTCCGCCAGATAAAAGTGTTTTTCCGAGGCGCTTACGCTCTATCGGATCAAGATAAACTTTGCGCAGGCGAATGTTTTTAGGGGTAACCTCAACAAGTTCATCATCCTGAATCCAAGATAATGCGCGCTCCAATGTCATTTTAATTGGCGTGGTCAGCTTCACGGCTTCATCCTTACCTGCGGCACGAATATTGGTAAGTTTTTTACCTTTGAGCACATTCACTTCCAAATCATTATCGCGTGAATGGATACCAATAATCATACCCTGATAAACCTTTACACCAGCATCGATAATCATTGGACCACGATCTTCCAGATTGAAAAGGGCATAGGCAACGGAATCACCAGTGTCGTTGGAAATCATCACACCATTAACACGGCCAGCAATTTCACCTTTGAATGGTTCATAATCATGGAACAGGCGGTTCATAACGGCGGTACCACGTGTATCTGTCAAAAGCTCTGACTGATAGCCGATAAGACCACGCGTTGGTGCGTGGAATACCATACGGACGCGATTGCCACCAGATGGACGCAACTCGATCATCTCGCCTTTGCGTTCAGACATTTTTTGTACCACAACGCCTGAATATTCCTCATCAACGTCGATAACAACTTCCTCGATAGGCTCAAGTTTATTGCCGTTTTCGTCAGTATGCATAACAACGCGCGGACGTGAAACGCTCAATTCGAATCCTTCGCGGCGCATATTCTCGATCAAGACAGCAAGCTGTAACTCACCACGTCCAGATACATAAAAAGAATCTTTGTCTTTTGATTCTTCGATTTTTAAGGCAACATTACCTTCTGCCTCTTTCAGCAATCTGTCGCGAATAACACGGCTTGTGACCTTGTCACCTTCAGTGCCAGCAAGTGGGCTATCATTCACCAAGAAGCTCATTGTCACTGTTGGAGGGTCAATTGGTTGTGCCTGCAATGGTTCCGTTATTGAAGGATCACAGAATGTATCTGCAACGGTGCCTTTTTGTAGACCGGCAATAGCAACAATATCTCCAGCAACACCTTCCTCAATTGGTTGGCGCTCAAGACCACGGAATGCCAAAATCTTGGAAATACGGCCGTTTTCTACAAGTTCACCTTGTTGGTTCAAAACTTTTACAGCCTGATTAGGCTTAATCGAACCAGAATGGATACGACCTGTAATGATACGTCCAAGGAATGGATCAGCTTCAAGAATTGTACCAATCATTGTAAATGGACCGGAAGCCACCGTTGGTGCTGGAACATGGCGCACAACCATATCAAATAACGGTGCAAGTCCCTGATCTTTCGGACCATCTGGATTTTCAGCCATCCAGCCATCACGGCCAGAACCATAAAGAATAGGAAAATCAAGCTGTTCATCAGTTGCGTCCAGAGCAGCAAATAGGTCAAAAACCTCGTTGATGACTTCTTCAGGACGGGCATCTGGGCGGTCAATTTTATTGATAGCAACGATAGGGCGCAATCCAACTTTAAGCGCTTTACCAACAACGAATTTCGTTTGTGGCATTGGACCTTCTGCCGCATCAACAAGAACAATGGCACCATCCACCATATTCAAGATACGCTCAACTTCACCACCAAAATCGGCGTGACCAGGTGTGTCAACGATATTGATACGTGTATCTTTCCAAACAACAGATGTGGCTTTTGCAAGGATAGTGATACCGCGTTCTTTTTCGATATCATTGGAGTCCATCATGCGTTCGCCGGTACGCTGATTGTCACGGAAGTTACCCGATTGTTTTAGGAGCCCATCTACGAGAGTTGTTTTGCCATGGTCAACGTGGGCAATGATGGCAATATTGCGCAATTGCATATATTTCTTCTTTTCGTTTACTGAAATTTCGAAAAACACGGCAACTCCGAGAGGTTACCGCATAGGGTTGTTAGCCTCATACAGGTTTTTTGTCATTTTTGGAAGAGGCGTCGTTTATTTTGGACAATTTAAAAGTATTGTCCCAAAAATAGCATCATTAATCACCGTAATGATATGATTATTCCCATATTCTATGTCAAGCCAAGGCCACTGCATGGCATAACAGTTCATAAATATGAGAAAGATAAGGACAGTGTATTAATTGAAATAAGCATTCAATACATTTGGTTTTATTGACTGGCGACAGCTAAATAGGTGCTAATCGCCAATCAATTTGCCAGTTTTTCTTATATATTATCAGCTATAGTTGTGCTGTTTTTAAAGTAGAGTTCCGGTTAGGATAAGTGCTGCAACCGAGAAATAGATAACAATACCCGTCACATCAACAAGGGTTGCAACAAACGGTGCAGAAGCACTGGCTGGGTCGAAACCGAAACATTTGAGCACAAACGGCAACATGGAACCGGTAAGAGAACCAAAGGTAACAATACCAATCAGTGCGGAACCAACAGTTATAGCAACCAAAATCCAATGATCGCCATAGTCATAAATTCCTGATAATTGCCACACGACAATACGGACAACACCAATCAATCCAAGCACTGCGCCAAGCGACAGGCCAGTTGGAAGTTCGCGCAAGGCAACACGCCACCAGTCTTTTAATTCCAATTCACGCAGTGCCAAAGCACGGATAATAAGCGAGGTTGCTTGCGAACCAGAGTTTCCGCCTGAGCTCATGATGAGTGGGATGAAAAGAGTAAGAACAATGGCTTTTTCCAACTCGTCCTCAAAATGCTGCATTGCACTTGCAGTCAACATTTCACCAAGAAAGAGTACAGCAAGCCAACCACCGCGTTTTCTCATCATCTCGAGAAAGCCAATTTCCATATAAGGCTTATCAAGAGCTTCCATACCACCAAACTTATAGGCGTCTTCACTCATTTCCTCGGTCATCGAGTCGAGCACATCGTCAACCGTGACAATGCCGATAACATGGTCAGTATCGTCAACAACTGGCACCGAAAGCAAGTCATGACGACGAAAGAGCCGCGCAACATCTTCCTGATCGGTAAGCGGTGAAATCTTGATAGGTTCACCATTCGTGGCAGCATCAAGGATTGTGTCATCGGGATTGGCAAGAATAAGATTGCGCAACGACACAGCTTTGATAAGAACACTGGTTTCAGGATCAATCACATAACTTGCGTAAACAGTTTCGCGCGTACGTTCAACTTCCCGAATATGGTCCAACGTTTTACGTACCGACCATGTTGATGGAACGGCAATAAATTCCGTGGTCATCAAAGCACCGGCTGTCCCTTCGGGATAGCTCGATAGCTTCTTCATTTCAGCGCGTGTCAACGGCTTCAATAAAGGATAAAGTTTGAGACGTGTTGTTTCTTCAATTTCCTGAAAGACATCCGCCGCTTGGTCGGCCGACATTCCATCAAGAATAGCAACGGCACGCTTGACCGGCAACATTTCCAGTATTTCACCGGCATGGTCAAGTTCCGGCTTGTTGAATAGCTCAATCGTATATTCAACTGGTAAAAAATTAATCACATTGACCCGCTCTACAATGTCGAGGTCATTAATAACATCAACAGCATCAGCAAAATGCAGACGGCTCAAGCGCTCAGCAAGCGCCTCAGCTGACAGCGTTTTAACATCAAATACTGTGTTTTGGTTTTCAGTCATGATAGAGCTCCTTACGGACAGTTTAGAATTGTCATTAAACTTGCAACCGAATGAACAGATACAAGCTAGTTACGGGGGGGAGCATTTCCCTACGCAGTTGTTTCAATTGTTATATTTTGGCTGAAAGTCAAGCAAAGATTGTCAGTTCACTACTTTTATTGTCAAAGAGGTGGATAAAGTTGTTGGATATAGCCAGCATCACGTAAAATGCTAATAGAGGTGATGGATATGGAAGTGACGGATATTGATGCATATTCGTCAAAAGTTTTTATCACCATATAAAGTTTGACCAATAATTGGCGTTAAACGAAACTGTTACCCAAATAGAGTTGGCAATATTGCATATAGAATTGGCAATAACGTATAAAGTCGCTACATTTAAACTGCCTGCGTGTAAGTTTTAAGGCAGTGATCGGAGATAGTTTAGGCATGACACAATCGGCTTTGTTAAAATGGACTGGTTTTGATGGATTACCAGATTTTTCAAATATAAAAGATGAAGATTTTAAACCCGCTTTTGATGCGGCGTTGAATGAAGCACAAAAAGAAATAGAAACAATTGCTGCTTCAGAAGAAAAAGCAACGATCGAAGGTTTCTTAAAGCCTTTTGAACTTGCAGGCCGCGCGCTAGATCATGTTTGTGCTGTATTCTTTCTGCGTTCTGGTGCCCATAGTAACGAAACTATTCAGCAACTCGAACAGGAAATTGCTCCGAAATTATCGCGTTATTCATCAAAAATAATGATGGATCCGCGACTGTTTACAAAAATAGATACACTTTATCAGGCATCAAAAAGTGAGCAATTTGATGCAGAAACAAAACGCGTCATTGAACTGACATGGAAAAGATTTGTTGCAAGTGGCGCACAATTAAATGACCAAAACAAAAAACGATTGGCAGAAATTAACGAGCGTTTGGCATTGCTTGGCGCCCAATTTGGCCAACATGTTTTGCGAGACGAGGCGGAGTGGGTGCTTTTTCTATCAGATGCAGATTTATCTGGTCTCCCCAGTGACCTCATTGCAACAATGAAAGCGACGGCTATTGAGCGCGACAAACCCGACCTTTATGCGTTGACGCTTGCACGATCTGTTGTTGAACCATTTTTGACTTTTTCTGATCGGCGAGATTTGCGGCAAATTGCGTTTGAAGCATGGGCCAAACGCGGCGAAAACAATAATGCAAATGACAACCGCAAAATCATTATAGAAATGATTGCCTTGCGTGACGAAAAAGCCAAGTTGCTTGGCTATACGTCTTTTGCCGCATTCAAGCTTGATAATACTATGGCCAAAACACCTGAAAAGGTTATGGACCTTCTTATGCCTGTGTGGGAGCGTGCTATCAATAAAGCCGAAAAAGAACAGTCGGATTTGCAAAAGTTGGTAGCCGAGACTGGCAATAATGAACAGCTTGCTGCTTGGGATTGGCGTTATTATGCAGAAAAATTACGCAAACGCCGTTATGATTTTGATGAAGCTTCCGTAAAACCATATTTTCAACTTGATCGCATGATTGAGGCAGTTTTTGCAACGGCTCATAAGCTGTTTGGTGTTACCTTTGAGGAAAAGCGCAATGTTCCGCTTTGGCATGAAGATGCACGATTGTTTGAAGTTAGAAATGCAGATGGAAGTTTGCAAGGTCTCTTCATAGGCGATTATTT
The DNA here is from genome assembly GCA_946478235.1 of uncultured Bartonella sp. Lineage (GTDB taxonomy): Bacteria > Pseudomonadota > Alphaproteobacteria > Rhizobiales > Rhizobiaceae > Bartonella. The sequence continues at coordinate 143,691 of CAMLBF010000003.1, read as the reverse complement.
TGCACGCCCAAGCAAAAGGTCGGGAGCATGGATGAGCGAGTTGCAAGCGCAATATAATTTGGGTGAAGGGCAAAAGGCGATTATTTACAACATATGCAATTTTGCCAAACCGCCAAAAGGGCAACCGGCATTATTGTCATTAGACGACACCAGAACATTGTTTCATGAATTTGGGCATGCATTGCATGGGCTTTTATCCAATGTCACATGGCCATCGGTGTCAGGAACTTCTGTTGCTCGTGATTTTGTCGAGCTTCCTTCGCAATTGTTGGAACATTGGGTTACGGTACCAGAAGTGTTGAAAGAATATGCTATCCACGTTGATACCAATGAGCCTATACCACAAGAATTGTTGGATAAAATGTTGGCTGCACGCGCATTTAATAGTGGCTTCAATGCAGTAGAATTTACCGCATCAGCTTTGGTTGACATGGCGTACCACCGTGGTGGTCAAGTGGATGATCCAATAGCTTTTGAAAAGACTGAACTTGATAGGTTGCATATGCCAAAAGCTATTATTATGCGGCATAGACCAACCCATTTCACCCACGTCTTTACAGGGGACGGTTATTCGGCTGGCTATTATTCCTATATGTGGGCAGAGGTGCTGGATGCTGATGCTTTTGAAGCATTTGAGGAAACTGGAAATCCTTTTGATCCTGAAATGTCGAAGCGCTTAAAAACATATATCTATTCGGCAGGGGGCAGCCGTGATCCGGAAGAATTGTATAGAGCTTTCCGTGGTCGGCTACCATCTCCCGATGCCATGATTAGAAAACGTGGGCTAGTATAACCCCTATATAAAGCTCAAGCGAAAACCTCTATATGAAGAAACGCATATAAAACATTCTATGATAATTTGTGGAAGCGGCTTACCGCTTTCACAATTGGTTATGACGTAGTTTACAAGCATTTCATTGATGATGATTACATCTCATAAAGTTGTATCAATTCCAGATGACCATTGATAACTTGGTTTTGACACATGTAAAATGACATAGTAAAACGTCATAAAAGAGTAATTGCATTCGGATTGAATTAAATGGAAAAGTTTACCAAGCTGACGGGTGTTGCAGCACCAATGCCTGTGGTCAATATTGACACAGATATGATCATTCCGAAGAATTATCTTAAAACAATCAAACGGACAGGGTTAGGAAAAGGTCTTTTCGCAGATATGCGTTATCTTGCCGATGGTTCAGAAAATCCTGATTTTGTGTTGAATAAACCGGCCTATCGGCATGCAAAGATCATTGTTGCTGGTGATAATTTTGGTTGTGGTTCATCGCGTGAGCACGCACCATGGGCATTGGCCGATTTTGGAATTCGCTGTGTAATATCCACATCATTTGCAGATATTTTTTACAATAACTGCTTTAAAAATGGAATTTTGCCGATCATTGTAAGCCCTGAAGATCTGGAAAAACTGATGGATGATGCAGATCGTGGTGCAAATGCAATCATAACCGTCGACCTTGAGAAAATGGAAATATCGGGTCCAGATGGCGGTGTTTTGAAATTTGATTTAGATGAATTTCGCCGTCATTGTTTGTTAAACGGACTTGACGATATTGGTCTTACAATGCGTAAAGCCGCTTCAATTGATGCATTCGAACAGAGAAATGCCAAAGAACATCCTTGGGCATAATTAATCTCTTGTTTTGTTGAATAATCATACTAGTTATCTGCAAAATTTAACCAATGATATTTGGATTATCGTTGTTTGCAGAAATATATCAGAATACAAGAAACGGATTTGCTAAATGGCACTCCCCGATAAAAGTCGTGATTGGGCTTCGCGTTTACCACCAAGTTTAAGCGAGCTGGATTCATTGGCGCGAGATTCTTTTGCACATTTGCCATCAAAATTCAGGGATCTATGCCCTAACTTGATAATATCCGTATCTGATTTTCCTGATGATCAGGTAATGGAAGATATGGGGCTTGAAACACCATTTGATCTTCTTGGTTTATTTGAAGGGAAAGGTGTTAGTGAACGTTTTTCACTACGCCCAAATGAAGAAGCCAATCAAATGATGTTGTTCAGAAGACCCATTCTTGATTACTGGGCCGACAATGATGAAGCACTTGGTGAAATTATCGCCCATGTTATTATTCAGGAAATTGGCCATAATTTTGGTTTGTCAGATGAGGAGCTTGATGACATTGAAGAAATGTCTGATTTCTTTAGTCACAAATGAAGCGCGCCTTTTTATGAAGCATAATGTGGTTTTTGCAGTGAGCCTCTAACACTTTGAAAACCTAGTATGACCAATGGTTGTGATATGCAAAAACAGCGTCTATATGCGCTTGGATTAATCAAACATATGTATTTTCCGTTTATGCGCAAATGCGATGTGTGCTATTTAGTGTTTATTGCGGAATTGAATAATTATCGACGCGGTCTGTATGTTTAACGTTTTTAGGCAACCATGATTTTTCAGGTGTTTTTGATGGTTGGGCGTTTATATCACCAATCAGTCCGTTATTTTGACCAGCCATATCGGAAAGGTTAATTGGCGGAACCCTATCTATGTCCTTTGGCAATATTTCTATTGCAGGACCTTTGGGATCTGCCGCGACATGCCCTTCAGCATCATCTTTTTCAAGATTAAAAATCGCTTCCAAAGGTTTTTCTAAATAGAATGCCAATTTCTTTTTACCGGCACTTGTAAAGTTAATGCCATCATTGGCACGCAACCTTACAGTTTGTCCATTAACGTCATAACCGGAAAGAGCAAATTTTCCATTTTCATCAACGAAGCCTTCCCAAACATCAACAAACCGACCACCGGCTGTTTCGGTGGCTTGCTTGTAAAGCGTATTAAAGGAAACAATGGATAGGTTTAACTGCTCATCTTTGAATGCTGGCAATCCCATCCATATCCAAGGTTTCCCTGTTTCTTTCAATGCGCTGATAACGTTATTGATCCGCTGGCGATAAATATTGTTCCATTCAGTCTGTTCCGGCGTATAAGTTTTTCCATTCACTTTCAAAGGTTGTGCGTCATTGGCACCTATAACCATCACAATAACATCAGGCTTTTCTTTAGAAACGAGCTTTTTTATATTCACAGGCCAATTATAGACATCATCTCTCGTCAAGCCGGAAGACATATTTGTTCCATTGAGAACCGTAATATGGACATTATCGGAATTGATTTGGTTTAATCCATCAACCGTTGCATTACCCACAAAATCCCCGAGAATGAGTATTCTCTTGGCGTCTTGCGCTTTTGGTGTAACGTTAGGCATGACTTTCGGCAAAACTGGTGGCTTTTGCTTTTTTTTTATGGGCTTGGCTGGCGCAACAGGTGGCGGTGGCGGAGCTGGAAATTGATCCTTATGACCAAAAATAACATCGAAAATATTACGCGCAAAACTTGTATTGGGCTGTGTGATAGACATTACCAACACCGATAAACTCAACAGCAATACATGTATTATCTTGCGCATAAAAACAGGCAGTCCTTAAATTCTCTCGTTATCGTTTTCTCAATATTGTTAGCAACTCACGGCTGGGATTGCCATCAGGTTTTAATCCATTGCGACTTTGAAAAGCTTTAATTGCGTTTTTGGTTACTTCGCCATTTTTGCCATCTATTTTGCCATGATAATATCCTAAAGCTGCCAGATGCGACTGTACTTCTTGCCGTTCTTGTATGGAAATTCCAGTAAATGGTCTGTTCCAATCTTTAACCAATCCAGGATACCCCGCTATTCGATCTGACAATAAGCCAACAGCAAAAGCATAACGGTCGGCACTGTTATATCTTTTTATGACAAAGAAATTTTTTGTAACAAGAAAAACAGGACCATTTCTCCCATCAGGTAATTTTAATGTTGCCTTATCAGACGGTGTTGGGAAAGGTTTTCCGTTAGCTCTTCTAACGCCTAATCTTGCCCATTCTGCCAAAGTCAAAGATCCGGACGGAAATTTTTGACCTTCAGGTAATATCACTTCATAACCCCAGGTGCGTCCTGTTTGCCAACCATTTTTATGGAGTAAATTGGCTGCAGTTGCCAAAGCATCAGGCACGGAGGTCCATATATCCCGTTTTCCATCGCCATCCATATCAACCGCATATGTCAGATAGCTTGTTGGAATAAATTGGGTATGTCCCAACGCACCTGCCCATGACCCCATGAGATGTGATCTATCAATATCGCCAGATTGAAGAATTTTTAATGCCGCAATCAATTGTGTTTGTGCATATTTTGAACGCCGCTTATCGCCGTAAGCTAGCGTCGCTAATGAACGGATAGCATAGCGCATAGCGGTATCTCTATCCATAGCTGCACCGTAATCCGATTCAATAGACCAAATTGCCAAAAGTGTATTACGATCAACACCAAACCGTTTTTCTATAGCATTAAGCCATTTGCCCCACTTTTTCGCGTGACTGCGTCCCAGTGCTATGGCGTTGTCTTGAACGCGGTTGTCAAAATAGTTCCATGTTGGGTCGGTAAATTCAGGTTGGTAATTTGCTTTTTTTAAAACTTCCGGATCGGGGGAATCGACCCCTTTGAACGCTAAGGCATAGGTAGCTGGTGTAATGCCAGCATTAAAAGCAACGGTTCTAAATTCTGCAATCCAATGCTTAAAACCATTATCGGCATGCGCAGTAGAGGTGAGTAAGCCAGAATTTGCACCAAGAAAACTTGCCATGCCAATCAAAGCAAATCGTCTGGTTATTGTGAAGTCGCAAGGAGATTTATTATTGTATTTATTATCATGGTCCATCGTAATTCTAGCCGCCCCGATTTATTTTTTTTCCGTTAATCATAATTATCTCGTGAATATGGATAGAAAAATGTTCTGTTATGTTAATTTATGCTATTTTTTTTAAAAAAATCTTTTATGTATCGCTCCATTGGTGATTTGTTTGGCATTTTTACGCGTAAGGCAATCACATAACGTTTCGCAATGCGATAAAAGATGATGAAGATTAAGCTTATTAATCATATTTTTGAGCATTATTAATGTTAAGGTTACAAAAATAACAATTTATGTCAGGAGACTAGACTTGCGTAAAATTCGGAAAGCAGTATTCCCCGTAGCCGGACTTGGAACTCGTTTTCTTCCCGCCACAAAAACAGTTCCGAAAGAAATGCTGACTGTGGTTGACAAGCCAGTCATCCAATATGTTGTTGATGAGGCGCGCCAAGCCGGTATCGAGCATCTTATTTTCGTAACCGGTCGCAACAAATCGGTTATCGAAGATTATTTTGATGCGCAAGTTGAACTTTATACCACTCTTGCTGAGCGTGGTAAAAAAGAAGAGCTTGATCACCTCAAGGATCTGCAACCGCAACCAGGCTCAACATCATTTACACGCCAACAACAACCTTTGGGGTTGGGGCATGCGGTCTGGTGTGCGCGTGAATTGGTTGGTGATGAACCATTTGCACTTCTTTTGCCTGATATGGTGATGCAATCGAAGAAAGGTTGCCTTTCTGAAATGGTACGGCTTTACGAAGCAACAGGTGGTGGCAATATCATCGCCGTTCAAGAATGCGCACCTGAAGAAGCCCATAAATATGGTATCGTTGGTTGCGGTGAAACTGTTGCCCATGGTTTTGAAATTACCCAAATGGTTGAAAAACCAGCACAAGGTACAGCCCCATCAAATTTGTACATTAATGGTCGATATATTTTGCAGCCAGAAATTTTTGATATCTTGGCACGGCAGGAAAAAGGTGCCGGTAACGAAATTCAATTGACAGATGGCATGAATAAATTGGCTGAAAGCCAGACATTCTATGGCTACCGTTTTGAAGGCTCAACATTTGATTGCGGCTCAAAAACAGGTTTTATTGAAGCCAATGTCGCATTTGCCTTGGCTAGAGCGGATATGCGAGAAAAAGTATCCGAGCCTTTAGCGAGACTTTTAAGAGATGTGAAATTATAAAACATCTCTAGACGGATAGTCCGATTTGATTTATCAAATCGGACTATGATGACTTATAAAACTCCCCATTTTACGGCTGAAGCCGCACTTTCATCAGCAAAACGCACTGTCGCTATCGAAAAGGCAGGCTTGGCTGCAATTGAAACAGCGCTTGAAAATGATCTTTCGGCTCCTTTTACCAAAGCCGTTGATGAAATTTTGCATGCCAAAGGGCGTGTGATTGTAACGGGTCTTGGCAAAAGCGGCCATATTGGTACCAAAATTGCGGCCACTTTAGCTTCAACCGGTACACCAGCATTTTTTGTTCATGCTGCGGAAGCAAATCATGGTGATCTCGGCATGATAGGTGAGGGTGATGTTATCCTTGCTTTGTCTTGGTCAGGGGAAACGGTGGAATTGGGTGGTATTCTTAATCATGCTGCCCGTTTTCGTATTCCGTTAATTGCGCTAACATCGGGTGAACATTCAGCTTTGGGAAGAGCGGCAAATATATTGCTGTTATTGCCTAAAGTGGAAGAAGCTTGTCCTCACGGGTTGGCACCAACGACATCCACTTCTATGCAATTGGCTTTAGGTGATGCATTGGCTGTTGCTTTGTTAGAAATGCGTGGGTTTACCGCAAGCGATTTCAAAATTTACCATCCGGGTGGTTCACTGGGCGCAAATTTGAAATATGTTGGCGATGTTATGCATCGTGGTGACAGTGTTCCAATAGTAAAAACAGGAACATTGATGGCAAATGCTATGCGCACATTGGTGGAAAAGCATTTCGGCTGCGTGGCTGTTGTCGACAATCAAGGTGATTTATTGGGTATTATCACAGACGGTGATTTGGCACGCAATATCCATCGGGATCTCTCTGGTATGACTGTTGATGCGTTAATGACCAAGAATCCTAAAACAGTTAGCCCTGACACAATGGTAGGTGCTGCCACCGCATTGATTAATGATCATAAAATTGGTGCACTTCTTGTTGTAGAAAATAACAAACCGGTCGGCATTGTCCATTTCCATGATTTGTTGCATATCGGTGCCGCATAAATTTTATATGAGACTATTTCGGAATACAGGAGAGTGAAGAGGTAATTGCATTTTATTACCTTTTTCTTCCCTAATATTGTTCGGCACGCTTCAAAAAAATGATGGCGTAAGAGCAGTTTATTCACCTGACCAAAACATCCTCATCACGCGGCCGCTGTGTCAGATGTTGGTCGAGGCGCTATCCTCGTTTGAATATTTATATTTTTGTATAATGGACGCATATATTGCGACAATATATAATTAACCGCGAAATATAAGTTTCTTTGGGTAAAGTCAGTCAATAGGATATAGTTTTTTGACAGTGCTTGGATTGCAATATCCGGCATCTCAAATAGATATTTAGAGTATATAAATATCGCATAATAAAATTGTAGAAATCATATGTAATTCACGTTGTTATTTTGATTTTTGAAAACTACAAATTTGTTTCACGAGATGTTTTTCAATATTCCATCGAGAAAAGCAAAGACAATTATACGATATTTCTAATAATATGTAGCAATTATAAAATAAGTTGACTAAATATTTTTTCATAAAAAAACAGAAACGGGCCAGTGGGCCCGTTTCATTGATATTATTTTGCTGATTTTTTCTTAGCCAGTGCAGCGCGTACACCGGCGGCATAATCAGGATGAACTTTTTCAAAATGTTCAAGCTGACGTTCAATAATAAAATCAGGAACACCTTCCATTGAATCTGCAATATTAGAGAACAAGCGATTTTTCTGTCCTTCATCAAATAGATTGAACAGTGCCGTTACCTGACTGTAATCGTCTTGTCCAACCCGATGGTCATAACGCGCAGCGTCACCCGATATTTTGAGTGGTGGTTCCTTAGCAGATGGATCTTCAACAGGGCCATTGAATGAATTTGGTTCGTAATAAGCATCAGGATTGGTTGATGCGTTACCGCCAAATGTATTCATTTGTCCGTCTCGGTTATAATTATGCACCGGACAATGTGGTTTGTTGACGGGTATTTGTTCATAATGCGTTCCCAAACGATAACGATGCGCATCAGCATAGGAAAATATGCGGGCTTGCAACACTTTATCGGGTGAAAAACTAATGCCAGGTACAATATTTGATGGTGAAAATGCTGCCTGTTCGATTTCTGCGTAATAGTCATCAGCATTACGATTCAATTCTAAAATACCAATATCCATTGGTGGGTAATCTTTGTGCGGCCACACTTTGGTTAGATCAAATGGATTGTATGGTGTTTTATTGGCATCTTCTTCCGGCATAATCTGAACTTGAACTTTCCAACGTGGAAAATTACCGCTTTCGATTGCATCGTATAATGCTATTTGCGAACTCTCGCGCGTTTTACCAATAACCTCTTGTGATTCTTCATTGGTATAGAATTTTATGCCCTGCATAGTTTTGAAGTGGAATTTGACCCAAAAACGTTCACCTGCATCATTCCAAAATGAAAATGTATGGGAACCATAACCATTCATATGCATGGTATCGATTGGTATGCCCCGATCAGACATCAATATTGTAACTTGGTGCAAGCTTTCAGGCGAAAGTGACCAGAAGTCCCATTGCGCTGTGTTTGATCTGAGGTGTGTGCGTGGGTGCCGCTTTTGGGTATGGATAAAATCAGGAAATTTATACGGATCGCGTATGAAGAATACCGGCGTGTTGTTACCAACCAAATCCCAGTTTCCTTCAGATGTATAGAATTTTAACGCAAATCCACGAACATCACGTTCTGTATCTGCCGCACCCAATTCTCCGGCAACCAAAGAAAACCGCCCAATCATTGGCGTTTCTGTTCCTGGTTTAAACACCGCAGCCTTTGTATAACGGGTAATGTCTCCAGTAATCTTCAAAACGCCATATGCGCCTACAGCTTTGGCGTGAACAGTACGCTCTGGAATACGTTCTCTATTCTGATGCGCCAATTTTTCAATTAATTGATAATCTTGCATCAATAATGGGCCGCGTGGACCTGCACTAATAGAATTTTGATTATCTGGTATTGCAGAACCTGCCGTTGTCGTTAACGTTACCCGCTCTGTCATGATGCCCTCCAATAATTATGGCTATTTTCGCGCTTAATACGCTTCGCATCTAAGAAAATAGGGTAATTTTAGATAAATTCTAATTTTAAATTGTTTTAATTTTCATCAGAAATTTTAATAGGCTAAGTTTTATGGAACATATATAAAAGAAAAATTCTATAATTTTTAATTCAATATCAAATAATAATAGAAATACATCAGCTATTTAAAGGAAATATTTTATAAAATTATTTTATGATTTTTATGCTAAAGCGATATCTTACAAAATATGAACTAAGATATAAGCCGTTATATCTTTGAGGTTATCAGAATTTTGAAACCGGTTGTGTTCACAAGAAGGCCTGTCGTTAGAGAACACAGCTTTCAATTCAATATTTTGTCGAATTTTGTCGAGATTTTATGAGAAAAACGAGATTTTATGAAAAAAATAAGTGGGAAGCCGAAAGATAAGGGGGTATATAATTCGGCTTCCTTAAGCCATCTTCATTGGGGAAGACGGCCATATCACTTTTATGTGTTTAAAGGTCGAGTGCCTACCAACTTAAGTTGGTATTGCTGGTGAGAGATATTTAACAACAACTCTAGTTGATAGGCACTCAATCTCTATAGATGGAGGTATACCTTCCGGCTCGGATACCCACCAATTATCCCTTAGGATGTTGGCACATTAACGTCCAACGATTACTATTTCCAATTGCTTTTTATTGTTTTTTATATAAGAAAAACTTATCATGTTTACAGTCAAACAACTTAGATATTTTCAAACACTTGCTAATATTGGCCACTTCGGTGAAGCTTCAGATAAATTAGGAATCTCACAACCAGCACTTTCAGCTCAAATTGCTGAAATGGAAAAAATGGCAGGTTCTGCGCTTTTTGAGCGCACAGCAAAGCGTATTATTTTGACGCCTCTAGGGCTGAGCTTTCTGCCCTATGTTAATGATATTTTGGGAAGGATGTCGGCTTTAGGCGACATTATTGCGTCGCATAAAGTTCCTTTAAGCCATCCCCTAAAGCTTGGTATTATTCCAACGGTTGCACCTTATTTGTTGCCATCATTATTGCCCAGAATACGCTATCTCTATCCCTCATTGTCATTGCAAATCAAAGAGTCGAAAACGGATAGGGTTGTAGAGTTATTACGCTCGGGAAGTTTGGACACAATCATTGCGGCCTCGCCCATTGACGAAGATGAGTTTGTATGTGAGCCGCTTTTTGATGATGATTTTTACTATGCTGTCCCCAGAGATGATCCCAATGCTTTATATAAAAGCGTAAAAGAAGGCAGTGTCGATACTGGCAAGCTTTTATTGTTGGAGGAGGGGCATTGTTTGCGTGATCAAACATTGGAAGCATGCCATACAAAACAGTATCGTCACGATATCACCGCTTCGTCACTAACAACGCTGATCCAACTTGTGGCAAATGGCATTGGCATGACGATCGTTCCACAATTGGCGGTTAGTACCGAAGCGCGTATTGACAATATCAGTGTAATAGCATTTGACGGAGAAACGCCGAAACGTCGTATCGGCTTGTTTTGGAGAAGAAGAAGCCGACGCAGCAAAGATTTTAAACTGCTTGCCGAGTTGTTGAAATCCGTTGCCCAACCAATTTTGGATCACGCAAAGAACTATATCGGCTAAGGCAATAACGACAGGACAATATTAGCCAAATAATAAACTATACCGCATATGGTCAAACCTTACACGTTTTGGCTATATATGTGACGGGTTTTATGTTAATTCACTGGCCTAACAGCGCAAAATCACTTTTAGCAATGTTAGAAAATAGCCTGTAAGAGTTATTTTCTTGCTCAGCATGATAGAGATAATACGATTGCTATAACAATGGTATTGCTGGTTTAACAAACAGTAGGGTAAACTGAGTTGGATTAATAAATAGCCGGCTTCAATAAATGCTTGAGCGGTTTAAAAAATAGATGGGAAGTTTACGATATTTGCCTGACAGAACAGTTTGATAGCGCGTTGAAGCCTGTAGGTTATTTTCTATCGCAAATGTATTTTTGAATTTTTAAAAGCTCAAAACATACCAATATTGATAAAACCGATTATTGACGCGACTATTATCTAAATAAGGTCTTCTCTAATACGAATTTGATCGGATCAAATTTAAGAATTACTAGGCCAAAGACGAGGCGATTTGCATATAGAATGCGGAAATTTTATTCTGATTTAGGCTTTATGATCTAGTCTAGAATTGTTGGGTGAGCTCAATTATCGTGCTACAATTTTATAAGCACCGAAGTGGTTAGCAGTGTTATCCTGCTGACAATTATAGCCAGCAGGATAAGTGATAAAATTAAACAGCACTTGGATAATTTGGGCTTTCTCTTGTGATAGAGACGTTATGTGTATGGCTTTCGTTAAGTCCTGCATTGGTAATGCGCACAAAAGTTGCCTTATTACGAAATTCCTGTAAGTTGGGAGCGCCTAAATACCCCATGGAAGCGCGCAGCCCACCAGCCAACTGGTGCAGTACCGAGGCGGCAGGACCTTTATAGGCAACCTGACCTTCAATGCCTTCTGGAACCAATTTTAGTTCATCGCGTACATCTGCTTGGAAATAGCGATCGGCAGAGCCACGAGCCATAGCTCCAACAGATCCCATACCGCGATAGGCTTTAAATGAACGGCCTTTATAGAGATATACTTCGCCCGGGCTTTCTTCTGTTCCGGCAAGAAGCGAACCGATCATCACTGCGCGTGCGCCAGCAGCCAAAGCTTTGGCTAGATCTCCAGAATATTTAATGCCGCCATCGGCAATAATAGGAATGCCAGCTTTTTCTGCTATTTCTACAGCCCCCATAATGGCTGAAAGCTGTGGTACACCAACACCGGCAACAATACGTGTTGTACAAATTGAACCAGGTCCAATACCCACCTTAACGGCGTCTGCGCCACTATCAATCAACGCTTGTGTAGCTTCTGGCGTTGCAACATTACCGGCCATAACAGCGGTTGAACCGGCCATTTTCTTGATGCGCTTTACAGCATCAAGCACGCGTTGCGAATGGCCATGTGCCGTATCAATAACCAGAATGTCTACACCTGCGTCCATAAGGCGTTCAGCGCGTTCTATTCCATCATCACCCACTGTGCTTGCAGCAGCCACACGTAAACGGCCTTGGGCATCTTTCGATGCATTAGGGTTTAAACGGGATTTTTCGATATCTTTAACTGTTATAAGACCAACACAACGTCCCTTGCTGTCAACAACCAACAGTTTCTCAATGCGGTTTTGATGCAGTAGTCTTTTTGCTTCGTCATGTTCAACATTTTCACGGACAGTAACCAAGTTTTCCCGTGTCATTAATTCATATATTTTTTGTGATGGATCGGAAGCAAACCGCACATCACGGTTTGTTAGGATACCAACAAGGCGACCTGGGCCTTTTTCACCATTCTCGACAACAGGAATACCGGATATGCCATGAGCAGACATCAACGCTTTTGCTTCTTCAAGTGTGGCTTCAGGTCCGATAGTAACCGGATTAACAACCATACCGGATTCAAACTTTTTAACTTGGCGAACTTCTTCAGCTTGCTCTGTTGGTGTCATGTTACGATGGATAACACCAATGCCGCCAGCTTGCGCCATTGCAATGGCAAGGCGGGATTCCGTAACAGTGTCCATTGCAGCCGAAAGCAAAGGCAAATTCAATTCTATACCAGCTGCAATAGTGGTTTTTAAGTCGACCTGTCCCGGCATGACTTCAGAATGGGCAGGTTGTAAAAGCACATCGTCAAAGGTCAATGCTTCTCTGCCTGTAGCTGTTTCAATGATTTTTGCCATGGCCAATTTCCTTTTAAAAAAGAATACGCCGCTGAAATAGGATTCAGCAGATTTATCGTATTACAACTAATGGATTGACGGTGGTTCGTAACACGTGGAAATAAAATTGAAAAGAGTAAACGTATTATTTTTTAGCGTATAAATATAATATTTCTGAATTGTGTCAGTATAATCGGCATATTGGCTCACAAAAATAAAGTTGTGATCTATCAGACCGCTCCATTCATTTTCAGGGGTAAAGCTAGAATTGGCATGAAAAACATCAATTCCTATCAAAATAGCACATTAGGCTACAATTTAAAATAACGCATTAGGTTGCAATGATATCGTTCGCAGCTTTCACCCTATCAAAACTGTATCCCGATTAAAAAAATTGGTTAATTCATATATCGAATGGAGTATTTAAAAATACTTTGAAGAAAGTTTGATTTTTCTTTAAGCAATGATTTTGCTAAAGAAACAGATTACCTTTAGAATTCTTTTTTACCGCTATTTTTTGCCAGGAAAACCTATGACAGCTATAAATACTTGGCACAAATCCTATGAACGCGATATTGACAGTGCACCGGATAAAATTTGGCAGGCGTTTATTGATACGTCCAATTGGAGTCGATGGAATTCGGGTGTAAAATCTATCTATCTGGAAGGGGCGTTTCAGTCAGGTGCTTGGTTTTCCATGGAGCTACCAGACGGTTTTACCATTCGTAGCCAGCTTATTGATGTTGTTGAACAAAAGCATTTTATTGATGAAACATGGATAGATGCAACAACGGTAAGAGTGAAACACCGTATTGAAGCATTACGCTCTGGTCACAGCAAGGTTGTTTACGCGGTTAGTGTGGAGGGGCCTGATGCCCAGTCTTGTGGAGAAGGCGTGAGTTCAGACTTTCCTGATGTAATGGAGGGGCTGGCAAAATATCTTGCCAATAAATAGCGTGATGCGCGCTTCTACAAAAGCGTAAAACTATCCAAAGCCATCTGAAGATTTTATCCGGTGTGACTGCTTTTTGTTACAATCCTTGAATAGTGGAACTTTAAGCACACGAACTTAATGGTTTCACATTGGTTTCCAGTCAAACCGGATAAATCAGGAATTTTGTACGTAAATTATTTTGCTTACAATTGCGATTGGATAGGCAACCAGCTAATCAATTTGGCAAAAGCGCGCCGCCATAGCCTGCTTTCAGGTTCTTTCATGGCCGTGCATGGTTTTTCATCTTCAATATAATCCCAACAAATCTTACCATTTTCTGCAAGATGGAGCTGATAACTCATTTCTCCAGTTGTTTCTTCTAAAAATAGAATATCCATACTGCTGGTAATCTGCGGACACTCAAACAAAATACCCATTTCTGTGTTAAGAGATTCAGAACGGGGATCAAAATTGAAAGAGCCAATAAAGGCTGTTTTTCCATCAATTAAAAATGCTTTTGTATGAAGGCTTGCGCGGCCAGAGCCGAACAATCGTAATCGGTGAGTGCCACCATCTGGTTTAAGTTCATAAAGTTTTGCGCCCCCTTTTAAGAGTGGTTTTCTATAAGGAGCATATCCACCATGAACCGCTGCAACATCGGTAGCGGCCAGTGAATTGGTTAGAATTTTTACATCAGCACCGCGTGCGACAAGTGCACATAAATGCTGTGTGCCTGTTTTCCCCGGAACAAAATAGGGCGAGGTTATTTGTAGCTCGTGTTTGGCACCATAAATTAAAGGTGCAAAAAGCCGCATCAACCAGTTTTCAGGTTTGTGCCCAAGTGCTTTTTCTGGCGGGTCGGATACAACATCAACGGAAACCACAGGAAAGAGTTTTTGTTTTGGTTTTATAAAATGCTCAAAACTGATATGTCGATGAATATAATCGATATATGGTTTGGCTTTTTCGGAATTGCGAAATTGGCGTAACTGATCTTTCCAATAATCCAAATCTTGCGTTTTTTTAGGAACGCTCAGCGCATGAATGGGTAATGCAACATCACTATTCCAAAAACTGTCAAAAATTGTTTCTACCTTTTTGACAGATGGACCAATAAGCATAAGATCAAGATCACGGAAATTCGAGGCTTTGCCCGCATCAAAATAAGCATCAGCAATATTGCGCCCACCAACAAAAGCAACGCGCCCATCAACAATAAATGCTTTATTGTGCATACGGCGTGTGACGGTCAGCGCCCGTAGCATCATTTCCAAGCCGCGGCGTAAGCCACCATTTCTTGCGCGTCCGGGATTAAACATTCGGATTTCAATATTAGGGTGCTTATCAAGTGCCACATAGGCTGGATCACGCCCTTGGGCATTAATATCATCAAGCAGCATACGTACACGCACGCCGCGGTCTGCTGCTTCCATAACGGCATTAAGTAGAAGACGTCCAGTAAGGTCATCGTCCCAAATATAATACATGAGATCAAGACTTCTTCCTGATAGAGCAGCGCCAACTGCGCGTGCTGCAAAAGCATCAAGATTATTGATGACAATAGACAGTGCATCTTTTTCGACACCAAGGCCATTTTGCCGTGCAGCAAGATGTTCGAGTGTTTTATCAAGTGGGGTTTGTCCAGGAACAATTTGCAACGCAAAGGATTTTGCGCCACGCGCACTTTTGGCAAACCGACCATAGGCATAGACTGCCAATATCGAAGCCATTGCGAAAATAAAAACAACGATAATTATGAAACGTAGAAAATCCAAAAGGTGCGTCCCTAGTGTGGCCTTATATGCAAATAAATATAATATAGATTAGTGATCTATCCACCTTAAGATAAAGCCAATTTATTGTGACTTTAAATATTTTTACACAAAAGATAAGACAATAGAGATTGCCTACATTTTATTACGAAAATTTGCACGCATAAAATTCTAATTCGCCGATATGTACAAATTCGCTAACATGGATAAAGAGTATTTTATCGCGTGGCTTTGATCGCTAAACAATAAAATTTGATAGTAGATAAATAAATGATGAATACATTTGAAGAAACGTCTTCATATTGGCGACGTAATGTTATTATTTCAGCAATAGGCGCGTTGACGACAATTGTTGGTATGACATTGTTGCTACCGGTTTTGCCTATATTTATTGCTGAAATTGGTGTTTCTGGCGAAAAGAATATCGCCGGTTGGTCTGGCATAGCCTATGCCGCAACGTTTTTTTCGGCGGCCTTGGTTGCCCCACTATGGGGTAAATTGGGTGATTATTATGGGCGTAAGCTCATGCTTGTTCGTGCTGCTTTGGGTATGGCAATTGCAATTGGCTTGATGGGATTTGTCGCAAATATTTGGCAATTGGTTGGTTTGCGGCTGTTAACAGGTTTGGCTGGTGGGTATGCATCTGGGGCAACGATTTTGGCTGCAACACAGGCACCAAAAGAAAAAACGGGCTGGGCGCTTGGTGTTATCTCTTCAGCGGTGATGGCTGGTAGCTTTGTAGGGCCAATGATTGGTGGAATATTGCCGCAATATATCGGTATTCGTTATTGTTTTCTCGTTGTTGGCTCGGTAATTTTCCTAACATTTATTTTGACATTGGTTTTTATCCGCGAAGATCGGGTATTATTTTCAAAACGGCGGAATACCGAGGCAAAAATAAGCATTTGGCAGATTGATGTCTTTAACAAGCCCATAGGCTTCATTTTAATAACAGGCGCATTGATAACATTTGCCAACTTATCGATTGAACCTGTTATCACTATCTACATTGGAACATTGAACGTAGAGCCCGCTCATTTAACATTCTGGGCTGGTTTGGTCATGTCTCTCACAGCACTTGGTAGCGCTTTTTCTTCGATATATTTGGGTAAACTTGCTGATCGCATTGGGCATTGGCATGTACTGATCGCGTCGATGGTTGGGTGTATTTGTTTGTTACTACCACAAGCTTTTGTAACAGCTGCATGGCAGCTTGCATTACTCAGATTTATACTAGGATTTTTCCTTGGTGGATTAATACCTTGTGTAACGGCCATTATACGCCAAAATGTGCCGAGCCATGCAATAGGTGCAATTTTAGGGTTGTCTGTATCGGTTCAATATATTGGGCAGGTTTTAGGGCCGATATGCGGTGGTTTTGTAAGTGGTTGGTTTGGTGTTCCATCCGTCTTTTTTATGACAGCGATCATCATGCTGTTAGCATTGCTGCTGAATATCGCATTAAGTCGAAAGATTAAGTGATTATACGTTTTAGAGTGCTCATGCATTGTCTGCTCTTGCCTGCATGTCTTATAAATCTACTTTAATAGCAGGCAATTTGCTGCATTTTGGGTTTGGATTTACCGTTGTAGGATGGTTTCCAATTGCGTGTCTTCGCGTTGGTTTGAAGGAGAAAGTAGGGCTATTCCTATGAAATTGGCAATGAAACGCGTTTATGAAGCGTATGTGCCTGATGATGGTTGGCGGGTGCTTATAGATCGGTTATGGCCACGTGGACTAAAGCGAGATAAGGCACATATTGATGATTGGAAAAAGGACTATGCGCCAAGCACCGAACTTCGCAGATGGTTTAACCATGATCTTAATAAATGGGAAGAGTTTAAACATCGATATGAGCTTGAACTTGAAAAACAACAAAAAGATATCGAAAATTTCTACTCTTCCCTAAAATCTCATCCTAAAGTTATACTATTATATGCTGCTCATGATGAAGCACATAATAATGCGGTGATTTTTATCAATTATCTGAAAAACCGTATTTCCCCGGATTAAGAATATTATCAGGATCAAGCGCTTTTTTAATCATCAGCATGTAATCAACAGCGTCGCCCAATTCCATACGCAAATATTTTGCTTTTCTTTGACCTATACCATGTTCACCCGTACACGTTCCATCCATTGAGATGGCACGCTCTGAAAGCCTTTTAGAAAACTCATTGACCTTTTTTTCGTCTTCCGCATTACCTTTACGATAACCTAAAAGAACGTGAAAATTGCCATCACCAACATGGCCAATCATCGGGCCAACTAATCCATGTTCTTGCAAATCTTTTTGTGTTTCGCCAACGCAATCTGCCAGTCTGGAAATGGGCACACAAGCGTCGGTTGAAAATACATCACAATCAGGCAAACTGGCTTCAGCAGCCCAAAAAGCATCATGCCGTGCTTTCCATAATTGTGCCCGTTTGGCTGGATCTGTTGAATGTTGAAAATCGGTTGAGCCATGGCCAGCGGCGATTTCTGCAAACATTGCAACCTGACTGTCAACACTTGCTTTATCGCCATGAAATTCAACACATAATGTTGGGCGCGGCTCCAGTGTTAAACCAGAATAGGCATTACAGGCTTTGACCATAAATTCGTCCATCAATTCAACGCGGGCAAATGGAATTGAGCATTGGATTGATTCAATGACCGTATCACACGCATCCGTAACGGTTGCAAAAGTGCATACACCGCTTGATATGGTTTCAGGTTGCGGATGAAGACGCAAAGTTATTTCTGTGAAAATGCCCAATGTACCTTCAGAACCAACAAGTAAACGGGTCAAATCATAACCAGCAGCCGACTTTTTTGCTCTGCTTGCTGTATGAATAACGCGCCCATCTGCCATAACGGCTTGTGCGCACAGGACAGCATCTTTCATAGTGCCATAGCGTACAGCATTGGTACCTGAAGCGCGTGTTGAAGCCATGCCACCGATTGATGCATTGGCACCCGGATCAATCGGAAAAAACAAACCACTATCACGCAACCAGCTATTCAATACTTCACGGGTAATGCCTGGTTGCACAGTAACAGTCATATCTTCTGGCGAAAAAGAAACCACTTGATCCATTTTGCCGAAATCCAGACTAATGCCGCCAAAAGGCGCATTCAATTGTCCTTCTATCGAGCTACCAGCACCAAAGGCGATAATTGGCATTTTATGTTGCGCACAAATTTGCACTGCTTTTACGACATCATCGGTTGATGCGACATAAACAACGCCATCTGGTATTTGGTGTGTCAAAGCGGTTACATTATGCGAGTGGGACTGTCTTACGGAAAGATTACGGTTAAATTTTTCCCCAAAGGCGTTTTCCAGTTTATTGCATACGAGTTCTATTGTTTTTTCATCACAACGCGGTGCCATTTATATTTCCACTTTCCTATAATTAGGCAATTTTTTCGCAACATGACGTGATGATAAAATAATTGCAATCGTAATTTGTGTTATCACGTTAAACGTGACCACAATAAAAAGCTTTTACAACGAGCAGAAACAAAACATATCCGTTTAAGCACTATAAAACGGCATTGCCATAGAACTCACAAAACGGCTTTAAAATGTCGCAAGCGTAATGCATTGGAAACAACAAAAACGCTGGATAAAGCCATGGCAGCGGCCGAAAGCATTGGTGATAATTGCACACCCCACCAAGGATAGAAAATTCCTGCAGCAACAGGGATTAATGCAACATTATAACCAAATGCCCAGAACAGGTTTTGTTTTATATTGCGAATAGTGGCTTTGGAAATTGCAACTGCATTCACGACACCAGCCGGATTACCTGACATTAAAACAACATCGGCACTTTCAATTGCAACGTCTGTTCCCGTACCTATGGCAATGCCGGTATCTGCCGCAGCAAGTGCCGGCGCATCATTGATGCCATCTCCGACAAAGGCAATTTTGCCATAGGTTACACCCAGTTTTTTTACCGCATCTACCTTACCTGCTGGCAAGACTTCTGCACTTATTTCCGAAATGCCAATTTTTTTACCGATCGTCTGTGCGGTATTGCGGTTATCACCTGTAATCAAGGCGGTTTTTATGCCCATTGTTTCAAGCGTTTTAATCGTCTTTGTCGATTGGGGTTTGATTGGGTCTTCAACTGCAAGAATAGCAGCACTTTTTCCATCAATAGCCCCATAAAATGGCGTTAAACCATCATTGCCAAATTGTCTGGAGGTATGGTCAAAAACGCTGGTGTCAGCACCGATCTCATGCATATATCGGTTATTGCCAACGGCAATTTTGTGGTTATTAATTTCACCATAAATGCCAAATCCCGGTTTTGCAGCAAAGTTAGAAACACTGTCTAATTTCAAATTGAATTTTTTTGCAGCCTCATTAAGGGCTTCGCCAATAGGGTGTTCAGAACGCAATTCAACCGCGGCAATTTGAGCAAGAGTTGTTTTTTCATCAAAACCTTTTGCTGTCTCTATCTTTTGTAGAATAGGCTTTCCAATGGTTAAAGTTCCGGTTTTATCAAATGCTATAATGTGACTATCACGCAAAGTCTGTAAGGCATCACCGCGACGAAACAGAATACCCAATCTTGCAGCCCGACCTGTTGCTACCATAATGGATGTTGGGGTTGCTAATCCCATAGCGCACGGACACGCAATGATAAGAACCGAAACACCTGCTACCAAAGCATGTGGCAATGCAGGGGAGGGGCCAATAAAAAACCAAATCAGAAATGTCAGGATTGCCGCAGCAAAGACAGCAGGTACAAACCAGCCGGTAACTTTGTCGACCATTGCTTGTATCGGCAATTTGGCACTTTGGGCATCTTCAACCATTTTTTGAATTTGTGCAATTAAGGTGTCACTGCCGATTTTTTCGGCAACAAACGTCAAGGTACCATTGCCATTGATTGTGCCGCTATAAACATTGTCACCGGATTTTTTGGCAACAGGTAATGCTTCGCCTGTCATCATCGCTTCATTGACATTGGACGTTCCACTGGTAACGCGCCCATCGACAGGAAACTTTTCACCCGGACGTACCACAACAATATCGCCGATCGCCACATCTTCCAGAGGAATGTCTTTTTCCGTATTATCTTGAACAATACGGGCTGTGTTTGGTTTTAATCCTGCCAATGCCTTGATGGCTTCACCGGTTCGGCCACGCGCTCCGGCTTCAAGATATCGTCCCAACAAAATCAAGCTGACAATTACGGCGGCGGCTTCAAAATATATGTTATTGGTGCCCTGTGGTAGCAATGATCCAGCAAATGTTGCAACAGTCGAATAAGCCCAAGCCGCCAGAGAGCCAACAGCAACAAGCGAATTCATATCGGGTGTACCACGTAAGAGGTTAGGTATTCCGGATTTGAAGAATCTCCACCCCGGGCCAAACAGTACCAAGCTTGTCAAAATAAATTGTACAAGCCGCGATGGAAACTCTCCTATCGTCTCCATAATCCAGTGATGGAATGGTGGTGAAATGTGACCACCCATTTCCATGACAAATACTGGAATGGTCAAAATTAACGCAATAATTAATGATACGGCTAATTTATGGGTATCCTGAGCTTGGCGATCTTCCGTTTTGTGTTCGTTGATCGGTGTTGCGCTATAACCGGCAACTTCCACTACTTTCTGCAATTGTTCAATTGTTGTAACCCCGCTGATTATTTCAACATGGGCGCGGTTGGTTGCCATGTTGACAGTTGCCTTGTTAATACCCGTTACAGAATTTAATGCTTTTTCTACACGACGAACGCATGAGGCACAGCTCATGCCACCAATATCAAGATCGACGGTTTTTGATCCAACTTCATAACCAGCTTTTTCAACAGCGTTTACCAGATCACTGATTGGCAGCGCAGTATCAGCTGTCACATCAGCTCGCTCGGTTGCCAAATTGACACGCGCATCTTCAACACCTGCTACATTGTTCAAAGCTTTTTCAACATGCCGGACACAGGAGGCACAGGTCATACCTTCAATATTGAGTTGAATATGGCGTTTTCCTACTCCAGAATTTGGCTCATTTTTTGCAACATCGGTTGTAGCTGTCATCTTTAGCGCCTTCACTCAATTGAAATCTCGTAACCCTAAAATAAGGGTTACCATCATGGGAAGGTCAAGATGCATTAATTAAAAAAAGCCCTTTCCTTTTGATCGGAAAGGGCCTTGCAAAGGTATTCTATTAGAACTTATTTTAATATGTCTCATTGATGCGTGTTACAGCATGAAAATCAATGGCTTTACCACTGAGTTGCGCAACACGGGAAACTTCCTGTTTTTTCTCAATACCAGAGACAAATACAATGCTCGGAACTTTCCGTAATTCCTCGTCTGGTGCTATATTGGATGCACTTTTAGACGCAGTAGGCGCTTTGTTGTTGGCAACAATTTTCGCTATATCATCTTCATCAGGACGATCGGCTTTTGGTGTTGTTTTTGTTGGTTGTGGTATTGCTGCTGGTTGTGTGTTTTTTACAGCTTGTGCATTTCCTGACGGTGCATTTTTTGAGTTATCAACAGATGCAACCATTGCTTTATCAGGTGTTTGTGCATCATCTGCATCAGCATAATCTTCATCTTCTTCATAATCATCATCAGGCACTGCGATAATTTCATTTGCCTGTATCAATGCTGTTAGATCATCACCTGGAACTTTATCGTCTTGAGCTTCAGTCTTGGCTGCTGGTATGTCAGTTTTCACATCTGCTTTGGCAATTGCTAGTGCTACATTATCGGTATCTGTTTTCTGGTCAGGCCTTGTTCCTGGTATAGGAACAGATGCAAGCTCAACGGTTTTATCATTATTCTCGTCATTATCGGCAGTAAGCCCGCCTGGCTTGAATGTCGGTACTGGCACATTGGCAAAAGCCATAACAGGGGCGGTTTTGCTGTCGTCCTTGTCTTCTTCTGCGTCGGGCTGTTGCGGTTTACGATAAAGCGGCGAAGTTTCTGGCAATGGTGCGCCCTTTTTAGGTAAGGATACAACCATTGGTTGATCCTCATCGCCATCCGCTTCAACCTGTTGTACGCGCGCTGGTGCTTTTGTCCTTAACTGTGCGGGAGCCTGTGGTTGTGCTTGTGCAACTGTTACAGTTTCCTGCTGTTGGTTCTTTCTGCCAAATAGTGAGCCAAAAAATCCACGTTTTTGCTGTGTTGGCGCGGCACTTGCGTAAAGGACAGGTGCGCCACGACGAGCTAGCCAATCGGCTTTTGCCTGTTCATATCCGGGTAAAGGCTTACCATCGCTTGGAATATACATGGTTTTTCCATCAGGAAATAAAGCCATAAGTTCATTACGATTCATGCGTGGCCAGTGGCGCACACTTCCAACATCCATGTGAACAAATGGTGAGCCCGATGTAGGATAATATCCAACACCACCAACTTGTTGTTTTAAACCAATGGCACGTAATTTCGCTAGATTTACATCTGGCAAATAAAAGTCCATTGCGTGACCAAGTGTGTGTTGGCTGTTTTTTGCAACGCCACTATTGGGCGAGCGCGTACGCAACATATTATTTGTTGCCGGCGAACGATATGCCGAAACAACATTAATATATTCGCGTGATCCACTGGCACGGTAAACAGTCCAAATAAGATCGAACAATCTTGGATCCATATTTGTTGGCTCATTGCGACGCCAGTCACGTAAAAATACATTTAAACGCTTTAATCCAGCTTGGTCATATCGGCCATCACGCTTGAACACAATTTCCGCTTTTTCACCAGTATGCACATAATAGAGTTTAAGAGACCGCGTTTCGGCACGCGCGTTGACTGGTGACCATAGTACCGACAAAACGGCACATATTGTCATAATGGCTAATGACAAACCGCGGAATGTCCATAACGATTTTTTCAACCCGTCAAACACCATTTATAAGTCCTGCTTGTTACCCTTAGTGTAGTGCAACGTTAAACACCTAAACGACAGTATTTGTTAAAGTGACGTTGACAACCTGAACTAGTTTTATAGTTAGCAAAGTGTAATTCAGAATGGTTAACAGCTGATTTATACAAACCTTACATGCCTTTTATTCAAGATAAATATGATCATACCATGGCAAAAATGACACATAAAAAGAAAAAATTTTAAATCACACAGAATTTTTCATGATATGGTTAACAATATCTTTTTTTTAATTCATGAATAATAACCATTGTGGTTAAAGTAGAAAAACAAGCAATAAAAAGCCCCATTAAAATAACGGGGCTTTCTAAATTTCCATTTCATTTAAACACTATTAGCCAATTTTCGCTGGGGGCTCGTAATGCCCTGGTGCAGGGTCGTTATCGGCATGATATTCATCAAGCTTACGGTAAAGGGTTGAGCGGCCAATACCAAGGCGCCGTGCAACCTCACTCATACGGCCATTATAATGTTCAACCGATTTTTCAATGATTTCACGTTCCAGTTCTTCAAAAGCTCTAACGTGCCCGTCATCATCAACAAACGGTATCGCATTTTTGCCATTTTCTTCTGCTGTTTCCACTTCGGTATTTTCACTGATATCATTAAACTGTTTTCCTGTGAGTTGAGGAAAATCCCGAATAGTTAACAGTGGACCCGTACTCAACAAGACTGCACGAAATAGCACATTGTCCAATTCACTGACATTGCCCGGCCAATCATGTTGTAAAAGCAATGATAAAGCAGATCCTGCAAGCCCATGAACGTGCGGTTGTCCACTTTCAACAACAATATGGTCAATTGCCCGTTGTGCTATGTTTTCCAAATCGTCACGCCGTTCTCTTAATGCTGGCAAAACAACATGATATTCTCTTAATTGATCATAAAGCTCCTTCAGGAATAGACCATCTTCAACCAACCCTTTTAATGGTGAAGTTGAAATTGCCATCAATCTGAATTGTGGGTGCTTGCTGTCATCGGTCAGGCTGCGTTTTTTAAGAAATTCCACCCATCGAGCCTGTTGGTTCAATTCCAGCCGGTCAATTTCACATAGGCAGAGTGTGCCGTAACGAATAGTACTAATCAATGGAAGTATTTTGGTTTTCCATTTTTCATTGTCCCGAACTTGATCGAGAATAGGTACGCATTGAATACGAACAAATTTCCCATTCGAATAGGAACTTTCATGGTGAATGACACGAGCAAGAGTTTCTCTACCCGTACCTTTTTCCCCTTCAATCAGCAGATTACAGGTAGAAAGTGCCGCCTCTTTTGCCAAAGCGAAAGGTTCTTTCATCGATTCACTATTGGCATAAAGGTCTGAAAAACGTAGGTGGTTTTCCTGTTGGCGGCGAATATAATGCACTTCGCGTTCGAGTGTGTTGTTCAACGATAAATTACCAAGTGTCACGCTTAAACGTAACGAAGTGATGGGATATACAAGATAATCCACAGCACCCGCTTTAAGGCTTGCTTGTAGTAATTCTTCATTTTCAATATCTGCCATAACCACCAATGGCGCGGCAAAACCTGTGATGCGGATTGTTGAAACAAGATCATTGCCGCCAAGGTCACTCATTGTCAGATCAACCAACGCAAACGAAATATTTCTGCGTCGGCGTAATAAATCCAGAGCACGTAGCCCATTTTCTGCTTCAATCACACGGTATCCAAGTGCCCGAAGCATAGATGAAACACCAGCTCTTTTTCCAAAGTCTTCTGCTGCTACCAGTATTGGACCCATCATTGTTTAACTAATCTCCATTGCGAGGATGAACGCATATCATGCGAGAAAAAACGCTCAGCTAGAAATTTGGTTGCAAACTTAATGAAGTATCCCGACCCGCTTACTTCGATACTTAACTGTACCAATATGGTGATTACATGCAACATAAAACAGATTTTTTTTAAAAAAAATTGCTTTAGCGTTGATTTCCGTTAAAAGAACCATATTGATAATGGCGCAAAATAATTATCTTTTTGGCTGTTTGCGGTACAATGGAGTATGCCTTATGAAACGTCTTGCACCTACATTTTGTCTTGCTGTCATGGCTTTTTCATTGTCAGCCTGTAATCTTTCGCAAAACTATGGACAGCGCCCGTCTGTGCAAAATATCCCAACGGGTATTGATGGACAGTGGGAAGATAAAAATGGCATAGTTTCGTCATTCCGTAACGGTATTTTTGAAACGCGTTCATCTGATACAAAAGAAAAGTTATCAGAAGGAAATTATAGGTTCCGTAATCCGCAATTGGTTGAAATTGAAATGCGCTCTATTGTTCGTGGTACTGTGTCACGGGTAAATTGCGCTATTTCAAATAACTCCATGCAGCTTCTTTGTACATCCAGTACAGGTTCGCAATTTTACTTGAATAGACGTGTATAGTCTAAGCTGATGGAAAAACGTAAAAATAAGGTTGGTGTTCTTCTTATAAACCTCGGAACACCAGATGGAACAGACGTAAAGAATGTACGCAAATATTTGCGTGAGTTTCTTTCAGATCGTCGCGTTATCGAGTGGCCACGCCTTTTGTGGTATCCTATTCTTTATGGCATTGTTCTTAACGTTAGGCCCAAAAAATCCGGTGCGTTATACAAACGTATCTGGAATAATGAAAAAAATGAATCGCCTTTAAGAACATATACGCGTGCTCAGGCTGAAAAACTTGCACCGGTTTTAAAAGAAAACGGTGTAGAGGTTGATTGGGCGATGCGCTATGGGCAACCGTCTGTCGAAAAAGTGCTAAACCGCATGGTTGATGCGGGCTGTGATAGGGTTTTGGTTTTTCCGCTTTATCCGCAATATTCTGCAACAACCACTGCTACTGTTCTCGATGCGGTGTTTGATTGTCTTAAGAAACGCCGCACTGTGCCGGCTATCCGTTCGGTACCACCTTATTGCGATGACCCTGTCTATATTGATGCCTTGGCAAAATCCGTTGAAAAGCATTTAGCGCAACTGTCTTTTGTGCCAGAAAAAATCATTGCATCATATCATGGCGTTCCACAATCCTATGTGCAACGTGGCGATCCTTACCCTGTTGAATGTCAACGTACGACAGATGCTTTGCGCAACCGTCTTGGTATGGATAAGGACAAATTGTTGATGACGTTTCAGTCACGTTTTGGTCCTGAAGAATGGTTGCAACCCTATACCGATCGTACTGTTGAAGCATTGGCAAAAGAAGGTGTTAAATCTGTTGCGGTATTCAACCCAGGCTTTGTAGCTGATTGTCTTGAAACAGTCGATGAAATGGGGCACGAAGCAGCAAAGACATTTCTCGATAATGGTGGGCAAAATTTTGCTCATATCCCATGCCTGAATGATAGCGAAGATGGTATGAGAGTTATAGAAATGTTGGTTCGTAAAGAACTTCAAGGGTGGATTTGAAATAGTATTACTGTTTCTACTGTAGAAAACCGCAAAATCTATTATCAAAGTTGGTGAAAAAACTCAGATTAATAAAAATAGACTTTTTATTAATCGCCAGCTGTGTCAAATCTCTCTCAAATACGACAAAATGTATGGAGAGACCGCATGACCGGCTTACACATCGCTTTAATACTCTTGGTTCTATTGGTGATATTCTGTTTTCTTGGCGGTATAAAACAGGTGCCTCAGGGCTATCAATACACGGTTGAGCGATTTGGTCGTTATACACGGACATTAATGCCGGGACTAAATTTGATTATTCCTTTTATTGATACGGTTGGCTCACGGGTCAATATGAAGGAGCAGGTGCTGGATATCCCCACGCAAGAAGTTATCACGCGCGATAATGCAACCGTATCGGTTGATGCTGTGGCATTTTTTCAGGTGTTAAACGCTGCACAATCGGCCTATCAAATTACAAATCTGGACTATGCGGTTATGAACCTCAATATGACGAATATCCGTACAGTTGTCGGCTCCATGGATCTTGATGAGCTTTTGTCCAACCGTAATGCTATCAATGAACGTCTATTACATGTTGTTGATGAAGCGGCGCACCCATGGGGTCTAAAAATGACCCGTATTGAAATCAAGGATATTCGCCCACCGCGTGATCTTGTTGACGCGATGGCACGGCAGATGAAAGCCGAACGTGACAAACGTGCGCAGGTGCTGGAAGCAGAAGGTGACCGCAATGCCAATATTTTACGTGCAGAAGGTTTTAAACAAGCACAAATTCTCGAAGCAGAAGGTAAACGTGAGTCTGCCTATCGCGAGGCTGAAGCCCGCGAACGTTTAGCCGAGGCTGAAGCGAAAGCAACGCTTTTGGTTTCAGAAGCAATTGCCAAGGGTGACGTTCAGGCAATCAATTACTTTGTGGCACAAAAATATACCGAGGCTTTGGCTTCTATCGGTACAGCCAATAATCAAAAAATTGTCCTTATGCCTATGGAAGCGTCATCGCTCATTGGTTCTCTTGGTGGAATAGGTGCAATAGCAAAAGAAGTCTTTAATTCAGAAACGTCTAAGAAACGCAATTCTTAAATATTACGTATGGGAAGTGTTAGGTAAACACAGATAAGTGCTATGCGGGTTACCGCACAGTTGTTTTGATGGAACGCCGATGGAATTATTTATTGAAACATTAGGAATATGGAATTGGGTAATTCTGGGCATTATCCTGCTATTATTCGAGCTTCTAATTCCCGGCGTCTATATCATGTGGTTTGGGTGCGGAGCCTTGCTTACCGCTTTGACTGCGTTCTGTGTAAAATGGAGCGCTTTTGCACTTTGGGAAACACAAATCGTTGTATTTTTGCTGTTTTCAATCATTCTGGTTGTTATCGCGAGAATTTTTTTCAGACGCGATAAAGAAACGGATCAGCCTTTACTAAACTTGCGGACGACGCAAATAGTTGGTCGCTCAACAAAGCTGCACGAACCAATTGTAAATGGGCAAGGGCATATCCGTATTGATGATACAATATGGCGTGTTCAAGGGCCAGATTTGCCAATAGGTACGATTGTTAAAATTGTCGACTTTTATGACGGGGCATTCAAAGTCGAAAAAGGCGAATAGACTGTTCTGATATTGGGTAACCTTTGAAATTGCATATGTCACTATGCTATAAATGGTGACATTGGGGTGAATCCTATTGTCGGGAAACAACTAAAGGGCATTTTTTATACTGAAAGGTTTTACTTTGGTGTAATTTCGGCTATGCCCCAATTAGAATACGAAATCGGGAATAAAAAATGCGACTGGGTGGGCGGCTACAGGCTGCAATTGAAGTTTTACAAGATATAAAGTCGAGGAAGCGTCCTGCGGCAGAAGCGTTGAAGGACTGGGGGCTTTCCCATCGGTTCGCCGGCGCAGGCGACCGTGCAGCCATTGGAAACATCGTATATGATGTGTTGCGGCAACGTTCGTCGCTCGAATGGCGCATGGATAGTGATGATATGCATGATGCCGCATTTGGTGCTTTATTGACTGCTGGTGAAATGTCATTGGAAGAACTTGATAGTAATTTGTCAGGTGACAAATTTGCGCCAGAGCCACTCAATGTTGATCGACGCCACAATTGGCTAACAAGAGATGTCAATTCTGCGCCAGATTTTATTCAAGCCGACATTCCGCAATGGTGTGTAAGCCATTTTCAAAACCTGTTTGGTGATAGATGGGGGCAAGAAGCTGTCGGGCTTTCGGCGCGTCCACCTTTGGATTTACGTGTAAACCTATTAAAAGCTAATGTTGAGAAGGTTCAACGCGAACTTCAGGCAACAAAAATAAAGTCGATTCCCTGGTTCTTAGGTGCGTTACGCATTGCACCAATTGAAAAATTGGGACGGCACCCAAATGTGCAAGCTGAACCGGCCTTTCAAAAAGGCCTTTTTGAAGTTCAAGATCTCGGTTCACAAATCGTTGCGGCGTTAACCAACGCAAAAGCAGGAATGCAGGTTTTGGACTATTGTGCTGGGGCAGGCGGCAAAACATTGGCTTTAGCAGCCACTATGGAAAATCGTGGGCAAATTCATTGTTACGATGCGGAAAAAGCACGCCTTTCTCCAATATTCGAAAGGCTGCGCCGTGCAGGGGTGCGCAATGTTCAACCTCACGCCTATTTGGACGAGTTAAAGCCCCTTGAAGGACAAATGGATATCGTTTTGTTGGACGCACCATGCACCGGCACAGGTACATGGCGGCGCAGACCTGATGCTAAATGGCGATTGACAGAAAGCCAGCTTGAGCGCCGTATAACGGAACAAAAAAATGTTTTGAATGCAACAATACCGTATTTAAAAATAGGCGGTCATCTGGTTTACATCACTTGTTCATTATTTTCTGGCGAAAATGACCAACAAGTTGCAACATTTTTACAAATGAACCCGCAATTCCGCGAAATAGATATGAAAGCATTGTGGGCAGAACATTTTAGTTCACAAGCACCATCGCCGGTATTTTCTCGTCATGGTTTGGTGTTATCTCCGGCTAGCACAAACACAGATGGATTTTTCATTTCTGTAATGGAGAAATGTCATTGATGCTGACACAATGGGATAAAAAATCTGTTTTATTTTTAATGGCAGCAGAGCTTGAATATGGTGACCACCTCCGTGATCTGTTCAAACCAGTTTTCATCGGTATTGGACCAGTTGAAGCGGCCATTAATACCACACAAACACTTTCGACACTCAAAAATAATGGAACATTGCCAGATCTTGTCGTGTCATTAGGATCCGCCGGTTCTCAAAAGCTGATACAAACAGAAGTATATCAGGTTTCGTCTGTTAGCTGGCGCGATATGGATGCCAGTGCATTGGGTGTTGAAAAAGGGGTTACTCCCTTTTTGGATTTACCTGCCACTTTGTCGATGCCGCAATTGATAGCTAATTTTCCATCAGCTACGTTGTCGACTGGCGCCAATGTGGTGTCAGGCAAAGCATATGACGCTGTTGAAGCCGATATGGTTGATATGGAAACATATGCTGTTTTGCGCGCATGCCAAACTTTTAGTGTTCCCTTATTCGGTTTACGGGGAATATCAGATGGTCAAAAAGAGTTGCAACACGCTATGGATTGGCGGCAATATCTTCACATTGTCGATGAAAAATTGGCAAATGCTGTCATGAAATTGAAACAATGCTACATATAGCCTAATTTTGATTGGCAGTGTAAAACTGCAACAAGATTATTTTGGCAAGAATGTCTTAGTCTGTCATCGCTCAAAAGATTTTGAAAAAGATACTATGTGTGTGACATAATATGGTAAAAAATCTAATTTAGACACATAGACTGATTGCAATCGTGAACAAGAGTCTTTAAGGGCTTCCTATGAGTACACAACATCCCGATACTATTTTAATTATTGACTTTGGTTCTCAGGTAACGCAGCTCATTGCGCGGCGTGTGCGTGAGGCTGGTGTCTATTCTGAAATCGTGCCTTTCCAGTCTGCGGAAGAGGCTTTCAACCGCATGAAGCCTAAAGCGGTTATCCTGTCAGGAAGTCCTCACTCTACGGTTGATATCGGTTCCCCTCGTGCGCCGCAGGTTATTTTTGAAAGTGGTATACCTATTTTGGGTATTTGTTACGGTGAGCAAACAATGTGTGCCCAGCTTGGTGGTAAGGTAGAATCTGGCCATGATCGTGAGTTTGGACGTGCTTTTTTAACAGTCGAGCAGGATAGTGAGCTGTTTAAAGGTGTTTGGGAAAAAGGCAGTCAACATCAAGTATGGATGAGCCATGGCGATCGGGTAACGGCTCTACCAGAAGGTTTTAAGGTAATTGGGACATCAAAAGGTGCTCCATACGCCGCGATTGCCGATGAAAAACGGCGTTTTTACGCTGTGCAATTCCATCCGGAAGTGGTGCATACATTAGACGGTGCCAAGCTTTTACAAAATTTTGTACACAATATCGCCGGTATCAAAGGCGATTGGTCAATGAAAACCTATCGCGAACAAGCAATCGCATCAATTAAACGGCAGGTTGGTACGGGACGGGTGATTTGTGGTTTATCCGGTGGCGTGGATTCTTCTGTTGCGGCAGTCTTAATCCATCAGGCTATTGGGTCGCAATTAACATGTATTCTGGTCGATCACGGGCTAATGCGTAAAAACGAAGCGCAAGAAGTCGTCACCATGTTTCGCGAAACATATAATATACCATTGGTTCATGTTGATGCGTCAGATTTGTTCATTAGCGCTTTAGAAGGTGTTAGCGATCCTGAGCAAAAAAGAAAGATCATTGGCCGCTTGTTTGTCGAAGTCTTTGAAAAAGAGGCTAAAAAACTGGGTGGTGCAGAATTTTTGGCACAAGGAACACTCTATCCTGATGTGATTGAAAGCGTTTCATTTTCAGGTGGACCATCTGTTACCATTAAAAGTCACCACAATGTTGGTGGTTTGCCAGAACGTATGAATATGAAACTGGTTGAACCATTACGTGAACTGTTTAAGGACGAAGTCCGTGCCTTAGGTCGCGAACTTGGTTTGCCAGAACAATTTATTGGCCGACATCCTTTTCCAGGACCAGGATTGGCAATTCGTTTACCGGGCGGGGTTACGCGTGAAAAATTGGAAATCTTACGTGAGGCCGATGCTGTTTATCTCGATGAAATTCGTAAAGCAGGCCTATACGATAAAATTTGGCAGGCTTTTGCAGTGTTGCTACCGGTGCAAACGGTAGGCGTGATGGGTGATGGACGGACATACGAATTTGTCTGCGCGTTACGCGCTGTGACTTCAGTTGATGGAATGACAGCTGATTTCTATCATTATGATATGGAATTTCTTGCGCATGCCGCCAATCGCATAATTAACGAAGTACGGGGTATCAATAGAGTTGTCTATGATATCACGTCAAAACCACCTGGAACAATTGAGTGGGAATAACTCAGCCATTCTTCAGGCTACGATCAAAATCACTTTAATACAATCTAAAACCTTGAAAGAAATAAACAATCTTTCAAGGTCTTTTTTTTAAATTATTTATTGGGTCAATTGCAGGATCCACCGGCTTTTTCAATCTGATTTTAGGCATATCATACACCTATCAAAGCAATCGGATTAGGTGAAAATTCTTTAAAACACATTGATAAATTAAGAATAAAAAACTTCAAAATAGCTGTCGGATAAAATTGTTTTTATAGGATATTATCATTCCAGATCAAATATTTAAGCCACTTAGACCTGAGAAGAAAAATTTACATCATACGTGATACCCATGACCTTTATGTCATGATTGCTTTAATAGGCACCATTACCGACCTTAATTATGGCCGCATTCGTGATGCCGAACTTGTTGAAGCTATTTAGCCATTGCCAGCAATGGTATTGGTGATACGCAATGAATATATCTGGCGGTCTTGATTGTGCAACAGGCATAAATATTCGAATGTCGATGTCACCAAGGATACGAACACCCTGTCATCTCAGGTAGTGAAGTGTTACTGTTTCGGGTTGTAGATATCCGCCTTCGCCATTGGGCAGTAGCGCAGAAACTTGCAATGATTGAGGAAATTTGTGCGGAGGACAAGAGCGTTTCGTCTATTACGCATTGTCATGGTGCGGTCCCAATTTTTTCTGTCACCGGCCGCGTTTATTGCAGGACTGTCGAGAAGCAGCAGTTGGTTGAGATAACACTTGTTAGTTCGCAAAAGGTGCGCTGCCCCGAAGAATGGGGTTGGGAACTAGGACGCTCGGTTAGTTGC
Source organism: uncultured Bartonella sp. (assembly GCA_946478235.1). Classification (GTDB taxonomy): domain Bacteria; phylum Pseudomonadota; class Alphaproteobacteria; order Rhizobiales; family Rhizobiaceae; genus Bartonella. Next base: position 110,664 of record CAMLBF010000003.1, on the reverse strand, counting down.
AAGATACTTGGACCGAGATCCTCAAAGAGACTTTTGAGCGGGACATGTCAAAAAAGACGTTGTGGCAGCACTGGTTGTCGAAATGTGTTCAATACACATATATCCAGCGCGCTGTTCATAGGAATAAGATTGTCCCTGAACAGACACCGGTCAGAGCTAGAGGTTGTGACATACGAAACAGCCGCAATGATTTAATTAAACAATAGTTGTGGAATATTGCCCTTACCAATTAATGGTTGTATTGTTAGGCATTTTTTGAACAATTGCTTAGGTTAGCTCAAAGTCTTTTAAAGTGGGGGCATTTTCATGAAAATTGAAACTATCGCGTTACGTAATTTTCGCTGCTTCGGTTCCAAGTGGGTGACGGTACGCTTGCAAGAGCAGGTAACAGCCTTTGTTGGAGGAAATGGCTCTGGCAAGACAACACTCTTCCAAGCTTTGTCTCGGCTTTTTGGGGTTACAAAGACGGACAGGACTGTTTCCAAGAAAGACTTTTATATCGCTAATAACGAAGAAAAATTTGATAATGAAGATTTCTTGGAGATCGAATGCATACTGGGCTTTCCAGAGCTAGACCAAGAAAAGGACGAAGATGCCAATGCGGTCCCTGACTTTTTCAATCACATGGCTGCTTCAGGCCCCGATGAACCACTGAAGGTGCGCATCCGACTTCGCGCCAAGTGGATCGAAGACGGAACGTTGGACGGCACTGTTGAAGAAGATATCCGGTGGATCCCAACGCTTGACGACAAATTTGTATGGGAGGAGTGCCCGAAGGTCTCGGCTGTGGATCGTGCGAGAATTCAAGTCATCTATGTTCCAGCTCTTCGCAATGCCACGGATCGTGTCACTGAGCTTTTGAAAGGTCGTCTATGGCGAGCTGCGCGTTGGTCAGCTAAACTTGGCAAATGTGCTGCGATAGGGGCTAAGCTTATCCAAGATCAGTTCGATGAAGAGGATCCGGCAAACTTTATCATCAAGCATCTCACGCGTAGGTGGCAGCAGGTTTATGAAGGCGACACAGATGCTACCCCTAATCTTCGGCTAGTCGAGAGCAAGGTAGAAGAATTGGTACGACGTGCAGAATTCGTATTCCATCCTGACGAGGCCGGTCGAAATAGAAAACTTACCGATCTCAGCGACGGTCAACGCTCGCTTTTCCATATCGCTCTAACTGCTGCAACGCTAGAAATTGAACAGGAGGCACTTGCTCTTGCTGCGGATGCTAGCCCGTTCGATCAGGACAAGTTAAGGTGTACTCATTTGACTATTCTCGCGATTGAAGAGCCAGAAAACAGTCTTTCACCGTTCTTCCTGTCTAGGATCGTGACACAAGCGCGAGAGATCAGTCAGATGGGCACAGCTCAGGTGCTCATCTCAAGCCATAGCGCTAGCATTCTTTCTCGCATCGAGGCAGAAGAAGTGCGTTTCTTTAGGATTGACAGAAAGACAGAGACACGTTGCACCTCCGTGAGGCAGCTAACTTTGCCAGAAAATGATGCCGAAGCAAGCACATATGTGCGACTTGCTGTCCGCTCATATCCGGAACTTTATTTTGCGCGATTCGTCATCCTAGCGGAGGGGGATTCGGAGCGGATCGTTTTGCCTCGGCTTGCGGAAGCCAAAGGCGTGCCGCTCGATCCCTCATTTGTTCCGATCGTTCCCTTGGGTGGACGATATGTCTCTCACTTCTGGAGACTACTCACCGATCTTGACATTCCTTACGCTACGCTGCTGGATTTTGATCTTGGCCGCGCTCATGGCGGAGCCAACATGATCCGAACAGTGGTTGCCGCTCTCAAACAGGTGGGACATGACCTGACCCAAAATCACTTTGTCGTTAACGGAAAGATCAATCTTGACGATCTCGACACTTTGACCGACGGGGATAGTCTTGATAATTCGAAAAATAAAGACTGGTTGCAGGCTCTCATGCTTGAAAACGTCTTCTTTTCCTGCCCCATCGACTTGGATTTTGCAATGTTGCGGGCGTTTCCTAAAGCCTATCAGCATCCAAATCCAGGCGGACAAGGCCCTAGGATAACGCCGGATGCGATCGCCGAGAAAAAGAAGGTTGTCCTCAAAACTAATGGGAACCCTGATCTCTACATTGAAAACAAATGGGATGACGCCTTCGCTTGGTATCCATATCTCTTCCTTAGCCGTAGCAAGCCAGAAACTCATCTTGCTGCCTTGAGCAGGATTACAGATGAAAATCTTGTCCGCTACACTCCGTGGAGATTGAGGTCTCTGATCGATCATGTGAAAAAAGTTTTGTTTCCTAAGTTGGGTGAAGACTGATGTCAGTTTTGCCGAAAGATTGGCGACCACAAGGCATTGATGACCTTGAACCCCGAGCGTGGAACGCGTTGCGAGAGACAGCACGGAGCGTTTGCGTTACCGCTGGCGCAGGAGCAGGTAAGACAGAGTTTTTGGCGCAAAAGGCTGCCTATCTCCTTCAGACTGGTCTTTGTCCCGAACCAAAGCATATCCTTGCAATCAGCTTTAAGCGCGATGCTGCTCAAAATCTTGCAGCACGGGTTCGTCAGCGCTGCCCTGCAAACCAAGCACGCAGGTTTCACTCTATGACTTTTGATGCATTCACCAAGCAGATGTTAGACCACTTTCGCTTGGCGATACCTGAGAATTATCGACCGCCAGCCGATTACAACATTGCATTTCCCTCAAGAGGAGATTTTAACTCGTTCCTACAACAGCATGAATGCACATATTTAAATGCGGGTAGTTTCGAAAAGGAGATCGCGCGTACGGCACTGCCAATAGAAGAAACCGTTGTGGATCTATGCAAGCGTGATTTGCTCCGTGCCTACTGGAATGAGCAATACAACATGTCGAGCGGTGCATTGGTCTCATTTGCGATGATAAACCGCCTCGTTGAGTACATGCTGCGCTCAAATCCAAGGGTCAAGCGAGCCCTACGTCTAACTTATCCTTTTGTTTTTCTTGATGAGTTTCAAGACACTACTTATGGTCAGTATAGTCTGGTGAATGCCGCTTTTCGAGATAGCAATTCTGTATTCACCGCTGTTGGAGATGACAAGCAAAAAATTATGGGCTGGGCGGGCGCAATGGATAATGCGTTCGAAGAATTCACCGACAATTTCAAGGCCGTTCGCCATGCACTTCTCCGGAATTGGAGATCACATCAAGCTCTAGTTGCTATTCAAGATGTCATTGCACGGCAGATTGATCCAAAGGTCGAGGACGTTGAAGCCCGGGGCAAGTTAAAGGTCGACGGCGAGACTGCAGCTATCTGGATGTTCGGTAGCCGTAAGCAGGAGGCAGAACAAATAGTGCGATGGATTAGGCGTGAAGTCGATGAGGGCCGTGTCGCTCCGCACGATGTTGCAATCCTTGTGCGTATGCGGGTGAATAATGTTGAAGATGAGCTTGCACCTTTTTTCAGCAGTAGCGGCTTGACACTGCGTAACCTTGCTAGAAACGTCGGTGAAATCGCCATTCAGGATTTGTTGGTTGAGCCTCTTACTGAAATTTTCCTTCCGCTCTTGCGGCTCGGAGCAAACGCGCGCGACCCTAAGGCTTGGAACATGACGCAAGAGCGTATGCAAGCGTTGATGGGCGTGCAATCGGAAGACGACGCCGTGCAAGAGCGCTTGCAGCGTGAGGTTGGAGCATTCTCTAGGAAACTTCGGACGACAATGCGTGAGCAATTGCCCGATCCGGCAATTGCTAACGAGCTGTTCTTGCAGGTTTTGGATTTCGTCGGAATAGAGCGTCTGCGTCAAGCCTATCCAGAATATCGACGTAACGCAGATTTTCAGCGCGTGCGAGATGGCTTCCAAATCCTTTTGCGAGAATGTGTCGAGAACGCTGCAGATTGGAGTTGTGTTCTTGATCGGTTTGAAGGTAAGGAACAGGTTCAACTTATGACGATCCACAAGAGCAAGGGCCTCGAATTCCATACAGTGATCTTTTTCGGGCTCGACGATCGAACATGGGGGAGCCTCTCGCAGGATAACGGTGAAGAACTCAATTCATTTTTTGTTGCTTTGACTCGTGCTATGCAACGGGTTTTCTTCTCTTATTGTTCCGAACGGGGTAATGCCTTCAGCTGGTTAGAGCGGCTTCTTGTGCCTGCAGGTGTAAAACGGATCGACGGAGCCGGTATCCTTGCGTCCCATGAGTAAGAATGGCGGGTTCAGGGAGTCAGAAACCAAGTCAGCAGATGGTTGGTGTAAAATGATTGTTCGGGTATTTTAAATGGCATGTTGCGGGATAGCGCAGACATTACCGATATCAAAACATATAATGGGTTTTCCTATCTGGCCATTGCGATTGACTTCCTATCCCAGCATGTTGTCGACTGTTCGTTTCAATCTCGTCTATCAACAGAGCTTTTTATAGGCGTTGTTTATGGCTATATGGGTGGGCGCGCGTCGGGCTAACGGCAACAATTATGCTGTTATATGATTCTGTAGTCGCGGTACTGATTATAGGCGCAAGAACAATAGAGTAATTCGTTAAAAGCCTACATGTGGTAGACATCCGGCTATCGCAAGAAGTTTTAATGAAACATCATGCGATCTGGTTCGCTTCTTTTGAAGAAACTGAAATATATGCCTGGAGACTTGAATACAGGACAAACTATTATTCCACCTTGGAGTGAAATAATTGATTCTTTAACAGCGGTAAAAGCGTAAAGTTTTAGATATTTTTGATATTTCTATCGGATCTTAAGTTATCACTTCATGAGATATTAAAAATATATATTAACTATTTTTCATGAAAGAAAATAACCTGTGAATATATTAAAAAAATACATTTATTTTTGTGTTAAATTAAAAAAATATTTAAAATTTAAATATATATAAAATAAAATTAAATTAATTAATTAAAATAATAATTCATTACACTTTTTATAATGCATTACCTGACAAAGTGTTCAGACACGATGATGAAATATATTTTTTACACAGCATCTTATCACAGCGACATATCTTTTAGGGGATGTCATTTCATGAATATTGCTGGGTGTGCAAGCACTGGCATGGCCTTATCTTGAGTTCCATTGGCGTTTTAGACAAATTAATCTGTTATCTTGCTTTAGTTTGTCATCGGCTTTCTCGATTTGTTGTAATATTTCTTCTATCTCGTAAGGCCAAGCTAACGCATTATCTGGCAGAACCGCATAAAGTAGTGCCAGCACTTGTTCAGGATGTTGGTCTATGATGTTATCTTCTAACTTATAAAGTGATGGTAACGTTAGACGGTCTAGCTCAATTTTACTTAAGAGTGGTAAAACCAATGCAGCGATTTTAGGAAATTGGTCTTTGCTGGAGAAAGCCAATTCGCAAAGACGAGCTGATGTGTTGGGCGATCTAACTGATAGGTTGCGAGGCCAAATTTGCAGTAACTTAGGAAGCTGTTTTTTCCATGAGCTAGATGTTTTATCGTCTTCATCTTCAAACCATTGTTGAGCCTGCCATAAGATGCGAGATCGAAATTTGTCATCAGTTTTTAGAAGTAAGTAGCTCATCTCCTTATTGGAAATGCAGGGTCCACCTGTAGTATTGGCTACAGCTTTCCATCCGCCTAGGATTATACTTGCAATGATCTCGCTATATAAATCAAGCGACAAAGGAGGTGTCACGGCAAATTCCAGCATGTCGCTTTTGAGTTGCATATAGAGCTTTTTATTTGGAATTTTAGCGCGCCATAAAAAACCCGACCATGCTGCATCGCGGTCGTCTCGATCTTTCCCCCGAAGTGCAGGCAATAAGTGATCCTTTGTCCATTTCGGGTCGACATGAAAAAAATAGTTGATGTGGTAAAAAAAGATTACAATTGCATATCTACGTAAGTCTTTTGGAAGTGCCAACAGTGCTTCAGCGTGAACAAGCCATTCAGAAGGAATACCTTGATTTTGCTTGAGACCATGCCAACGTGGATCGTTAAAAAGCGCCTCTGCGATTGCACCGGTCGGAGAATTAATCGCTTCTATCGCCCAGTTTGGTTCTTTTGTACCCCTGTTTATACACGAACCACCTTCATTCTGCATCTCACCTAGCACGTCAATCAATTTATTCAAAATGTGGTCAAAAACAGGAAGACAGTCATTGCTTAACTTTGTACTCGCATCTTTTAGCCAAAGACTTGCAGGGTAGAGAATTGTTTTAAGTTGCGCATTGGGATAACGGGCTAATCGTTCGGCAATAAACCAAGTTAATCTTGTCATGTCATTCTTCCGTGCCTCTGAGGTAAGGAAACATTGCCATGCCCACTCCGGAAAATCATTTTGTTTTGCGGCATAGGTCAACGCAGCAAAAGCGCGTACTGGCTTTTCAGTGGCAAGACCAGAAAAAGGATCATTCTTGACCGGCAAATCATCTAATCGACCACTACCTTTTTTCGCCTCCGATAGTATTTCTGAAATGGGTGTTTCTGTTAGTTTCTCATAATTAGTGTTAGTTGTAATCCTTCTTACTCTAATTTCCAACGAATCAGCGGCGCTTTTGCCATCATCCTCTTTCCAGTCGGGAACAACAGAACGGAGCAATTGCATTTGTTTAACAGTGCTGGCTGAAAGCTTGCATTCTTTGTTTTTAAGCCATTGAATGCGATTTAGAATCGACCAAGCTCGTCTTTGCACGAAGTCTACAATCTTCTCGCGTGGCCTGCGCTTTGGACCCATTAACAGCTTTTGTTCAATTAATTTGCGCGATTCAACATTTAGGTGCTTCCATCGACCAGCGATAACAAGTAATAGATCTCGTTGATGATACTTATCCCAGAATGCTGTGTCACTCAAAGATGATATGAAACGTCCAAATTCATTATCTGAAACAATACATTTTTCTTTTGAGGCCCATATGCGTAAATGGGCAAAGATGGTGTCATCTTCAGTAGGCCATGATAAAAATTCTCGTTTAGCGGCTGATTTATTAGATTGAACTAGTTGCGCAAATAATTCAGCAAATTGGATTAGAAAAGCTGAAAGTCCATGCTTTCGGTGACGGTTGCTGATATTTTTATTATCATCCTTGACTATTGGATTTATATCTAAAAGGCCAACGCCACCAATTTCCTTTTCAAGTGCAAGAGCCAATTCAAGATTCTGTCGGATGACTTTAACAATAGCCGGACGCCATTTATCCTGAACATCAATTGTTTCGCTCATTAAAGGATATTTCACGTCCACCCACAGCAAGGAATCTTTATTTTTTTGAGTTGTCTTTGCTACGAACAAATTCAGTGTGTTTCGGAGAGGGGGGCGTACATGAAGGCGAGGACGAAGCACTTCTCCAAAACGCCTAACAATCGCATTACTCCATCCGTCTGTTTTAATGACAGATTGTAGCGCATACCACTCTTTGTAGAAATCTTCGCTGTGTTTCCATGCCTCGAAAAGCTGTCGCCAAGCGTCTCGAACGCTCTGATCGATCTGTCGATTACTTCGCATTAGCTCGTTAGAGATCAGACGTTGAATGTGTTGATTAAGTGACGATTGATGAGCTGCCCACCATACTGCGGCAGGCTGGTCGCAAACCTTTGCGAGCCATTTGCTCAATTTCTCTATGCGTGGAACCATCGGTGGCAAATGATTAGCCCAATATCCACGAAATGCCGTAAGATTATTATCTTGGATCGCTATTTTATCGAGACGGTTAAGTTCGAAAGCGTCCCACGCTGTGGAAAGTAATTTGGGCTTGTCATCATTCACTTCAGGATCTGATTTAGTTGGCCGAATGTCTGAGTCAAGGCCATATAGATCGAATGGATCAACGTAAGGTTCCTTATTCATAGCAAGTATGATTGGATTATCCGGCTTGGCGAAGCGTCGGTATTTATCGAATACGCAAAGCCATTCCGCAGGGGGAACAACCTCGGCCTCGCAAAACTTCTTTGCGCCTTCATATGTTGAAATAATATGTGCCACCTGACCCCGTTCATGAGGCTGAAGCGCTGTCGGTCCTTTTTGGGACGCATTAATAACGTTCGTTACCCAAGCATCAGGATCACGAGCTCGCTCTGCCCAAGCTTTAAGAGAATCCCATAAGGCCTTATGTCTATTATTCTTATCTTTATTATCAAGATTATATGGGATAGCTTTAACACCTTTGTGTCGCCATCTTGCGACAGCATCATCATGATCGCCAGATTGGAAAGCATAAGCGTTTATTTTGTATTCTGAGGTTTTGTGCAAAGCCTCAAGAAGGTATTGGACGGGAGGATCGTCGGCTGAATACCCAACAAACACAATAATATATTTTTGAAATATTCCACGAATAAATTTTGTAGCCCATCCGTCCGATAGATATGCGCGACCAAAATCTGAACTTGAAAGCACAAAGCCACCATCTTCAGCAGTTGTATATTTTAGTGTTGAGCGACCATGGAGATAAATTATGCCATTGACCTCATTTGGTCGTGCAGGGTTTGGTAACCTCGGAGGCTGCCATACTTGAAGTTTGCATCCACAGTCATCAAATAATCTGTCGAAGTTGGTCGTGACTAATTGAACATTGCCTTCTGGAGTCGTCGCTAAGTCTAGCAAAATTTTGTGTGCAGTTAAATCGCAATGGGCAGGTGGCTTTAACGCAGATGCTACTGCCTCCTCTATATCACGTGTAGCAAAGTCTCTTTCTAAAAGCCCGAAAATACGGTCGGCAGATATGACACCAGACACGCCAACACGTTGTTCAATCTCTCTGGCTTCTTGTATTAATTTATAGGCAGGATTATTCTCATCGATACCAAGACTATCAACCACTTTCTTTGCTAAGCCAAAAAAGTCCGGTAATTTCGCATCTGCTCTGGATACGCCTGCACCGCAAAAGAAAATCACTCGCCCCTGATCTCTGGCAAGCAGGAGATCATCAGGGATTGATGGTCCATCGGCTAAAAATCGCAAGTTCTTCCCCCCTAATCGATATTTATTTTAGGCCTCCATAAACAATCTTTTAATGGGTAAAGTCCTAATTAGCACTATTATTTTATAGAGTTTAACCATTATTTGTTTGCATTGTATATCTGATTGCACCCCAGCAATATAATCTTAAACTAACTTATAATCCAATCTAATACATGCCAATTTTTTGTATTGTATTTTTTGTGGTGTTGAATAGGATTTTTTGTTAATTATTTGATTTTTTTAAGATTTTTTTGTAATTAACTGTGATGTGGAAATAATTCCTTAATTCCTTAATTCCTTAATTCCTTAATTCCTTAATTCCTTAATTCCCTAATTTATCAGCATATTGAGGAATCATTTTGAATGGAAAGAAATACAAAGTTTAGTAAATAAGATAGGTAGCCGTGACCAATAAAATTCACACTTTTTGATTTTGTTATTTTGGCTCTGATAATTTAAAAAATCCACCTTAATTATTAGCACGGTTCATATATGCTATGAGAACAATGAATTAGAATATCAGATATTTAACCGTTAAAAGACCTGCCGACAATTTATTCAATAAAGAAAAGTGTCAAAACGATTATCTAACTGTCAGCGGTGGAACAGTTTGGATAACGTGATGCTTTTCTATTGAAGTCATAGTTCAAGCATTTGCAGGTAAAAAGATAAATGAAAAATATAGAAACAAGCGTCGCTCATTGGTCTGCTATTTTTTCTCTATTTGCTGGCGTTACCAGCCTTATTGCAGCTGAATTTATCCCAGTTAGTCTATTAACACCTATAGCATCGACACTACAGATTTCTGAAGGCATGGCAGGTCAGACAGTGACAGCTGTCGGTATATGTTCAGTAATTTCCAGCCTATTATTGGTTCCTGCTACCAAAATGTTTGACAGACGAATGGTTTTATTGGCACTTTCCTTGTTGCTGATCGTGTCTGATGTATTAGTGGCTATGGCGCCCAATTATTTCATTTTATTAATTGGTAGAGGTCTACTAGGATTTTGTGTTGGCGGCTTTTGGTCTATGGCATCGGCAGTGACGATTAAGCTTGTGCCCGCAAAAGATATTACGCACGCTCTAAGCATCGTATATGCAGGCGTTTCATTTGCAACGATTATATCATTGCCACTTGCAAGTTATCTAGGGTATTTTATTGGGTGGAGAAACGTATTTTACGCTTCTGCTGTTCTGGCCGTATTTTCCTTCATTTGGCAAATTATCTCATTGCCATCTCTGCCGCCACAGAAGGAAACAAGTTTTAAGAATATGTTTGGGCTCTTGAAGGAGCCATGGATCGCCTTGGGAATAGCGGCAACTATTTTTAGTTTTGCAGGATACCATTTCTTTTTTACATATTTACGACCGTTCTTGGAACATACATTGGCACTATCGGCAACCAGATTATCTATTCTGCTTTTGCTGTTTGGTATTGCAAATTGTCTTGGCACTGTCGTTGCAGGTATCTTTATGAAAGAAATGTATAGAACTACGATGATATCGGTTCATGTAATTTTACTGATATTTTCTGTGACATTTATTTTATATTTTGAAAGCTCATGGCTCAGTCAGATACTCGTCATTTTATGGGGATTTATGTTTGGTTTTATACCAGTAGGGTGGTCGACATGGATTGTAAGAACATTGGCCAATAAATCAGAGATGATCGGCGGCTTATCTGTTGCAGCTATTCAGTTTTCGATTGGTATGGCCGCTGCAATTGGGGGGTCAATATACGATCATAATGGCATTGAAGGTGTATTTGTGAGTTCTTCTCTCGCTTTTTTATGTGCCATATTTTTGATGATGATTAGTTTCACGCTTTTTACGTGGAGCGACTTCAGTTGATGGAATGACCGCTGATTTCTCTCACTATGACATGGAAATTCTTGCGCACACCGCCAACCGTATGAATAACGAAGTACAGGGTTATCAACAGAGTTACCTATGAGATACTTCAAAATCACCCGGAACAATTGAGTGAGAATAAAAATAAGTCGTCTGTTAATATTCATTAAGATCTATAAAATCCAGGGATATTAATATGTCGTCAAAGCAGCCAAATAATATGTTACCGATACTGAGATAAAATTGTTAAAACTAGCGTATAAGTTGTATGGGCAACTGCTCGTTATTGTTTGTATGTTTCTCGCAGGCGTCAGAAAGCATTCATTTCGATACGAATATTACACTAATGGCCAAAGACAAATATCAGCCTAGACAAATATTCATAAATCATATCGACTAGTTAAAAAAACATTACAAGAAAAAAGTTATTCGTGACAAATTTCTTTTTTAATAACGGAATAAGAAAGAAAATAGCTTGCTCTACAGCTTACGTTAGTATTTTATTTAAGGTTCGGTGTTTGTTATCAGAAAAAAATACGTGGAAATAAGTAAAGAATTTGACTGCTATGGACATAAAACGTAGTGAATGACAAAGAACGTTGATTTAAGACGGTATATACATAGGCTGCGGTGGAGGGAATAAGTGAGTATAATTACATTGCATTTACTTGAGGCAGTTAAAAATATTTTCTATTAGGATAACATTAAAAAATATATTTTCATGCAATTATCATAGATCGGAGTGCTGTTGGACGCCCAGAGTGCTATATTAACGCATATTCTGTTGAAACCCAGAAAAGTATAACTGGTGTTTATTATTTTTGCGTAGAAATATCATCAAAATATTCAACGATAGTTCATTATTCGAAATGGATGTAATATTACGAATTTAAAATATTTTTAAGAAATAAATAAAATAAAGTATTTTAAATATTATATTTATTTATTATAATAAACTTAAATTAAAATTCAAAATTCTATTTTTTTCATTTTTTCTCATTTATTAATGTTTCACAATAATTTTTGCCATCTTGTAATAGTTTACGTTCAACGATATTATTGCTTTCATTCTTATTCACTGAAAACCAAGTTTTATGACGATGAAAAACACCACTAATTTGTGCTTCGGTTGGTTTTTTTTCCCCGAATATTTCAGTCATGATATATATTAAATCATTCGTCGAAAAAGCTAAGCCCTTTTTCTCAGTTGTAAAAACGTACATAATTAGCATTAATTTATCTGTAAACTTGCTAAACGAACTAATATCAGGATACTTGCCCGCGTTTAGATCGTCTTTTGTGATATTTTTATATTGAGAATCTAGATTTTTCTTACTTTTTGATTTTTTGACATTATTAGGTTTTTCTTTTGGTTGATAATTATCAAGATAGTTTAACCCATTTAGTGTAAGCATATAAGATTTTCGGCCTTTTCCGTTCTCTTTTAAATATCCTTTTTTTACACCATTGATAAGACATGTACTGATATTTTGGGGTTCGGTTAAACGAGCGTCTTTAAAAAGTGTTGCTATGTCCTGACGTGAAAAAAACTCTAATTTTTGAAATTTTTCAGCATAGTAACCTAAGAATAAAACGGTGTCTTCATAGCTTAAATTTCCCTTATATTTTAAAAACTCACTTAAAGATGGTATATTTTCTTCATTTTCGACTTCATTATTATTAGAAGAAGAATTAAAATGTTCACTTAATATTTCGTTATTTGTATCTTTTTTTGAAATCAATTGAAATTTTGATATTGTGTTAATTAATTTTCCTAATATACTATCAAAAAAGATCGTGCGCTCCTGTTTAACGAACTCTGCATCTCCTTCCAAAGAGAACTCAATTTGGTCAATTTTTATGAAATATTTATTTACCATTATAAAATACCTCTTATTCGGTTAATCCAGCTTTATTATAAAGTTCTTCTAACATTACTCTATAGTCTTGTTTTATATCATCAATATCTTTTACCGAAGCAATATAGTAAATGTTATGTGCAGAAAAATTTCCAACTTTTCTGAAGCTATCAAACTGCTTTTTAATTCTGGTAAAGTTGAGTTTCTTATTGTTCTTAGCATTGTTAACTATAAAATCTAACGTCCTGTATTGACCGTCAGAGTTTTTAATTTCATCATCAATTTCGGCCTTCCTATAACTTAAAATTAGCAGTATTTCAAACAGTCTTCTCATTAGTACAGCGGTTGCATCATAACAATTCGCACTATAACAGGCGTTAATCTGCTTAATTAGAGAATTTAAATATCCGTACCTTGGTTTGCAACAAAATTTCTCCTCGTCGATTAATTCGCTATTAGAAAATACTGTTTTTTTATCGGTAAATAGAGAAGAATGTTCTTTTTCTAAGTTTTGTAGTGTAGTTAAGACAAAACTCATTTCATTGCCAACTGATTTCATAATCTTGGAATCTAATAATTTTTTTTTGAGACGTGAAGTGTTCGGTTTTGAAAAGCCAGCATCTATAAACCAATTATTGATGTCTGAAAGAGTGAATAGTGTTTTATTTTCTTTTTTTGCATGATAAAAACAAAGAAACTTTGCTTTTTCAGTTTCAGATAAAGATTGTATTTTAAGAATATTAATATAATCGGCAAGAAGCATTGATGTTCTCTAAAAAAAATCGATAAATATGTTGGGTTTATACATGTTTCGCATGAGTGAAATCCATTAAGTTTGATATTGCATAGATACGTCTTTATCCATAATTGTAAAAAAATAGAAGAGTAGATTAATTATTCTATCTTCGTCAAGAATAATTTTGGAAATTTTTATTATTATCGGTATCTGGCTTTTTCGTAGTGTTTTCTATTTTTCTTTATCACTGGAACGACTTGAAACTGTCCTTTATTTTGAAAATATATCAACGCTTTTGAGGCCTCATAGATTTCTGTGTAAATTATAAGGAGATCTATGAGATGGAGTGTTCGTATGTAGTTTAATTGAATAATTAAACCATATTTGTAAAGATATTTTATTATGTGCTATTACATTGTATGAATAAATATAAGTGGTTTTGATTTTAATATTTTTTAATTATATTGATATAACAAATATTTACGGTATAGATAAATATATTTATTGTTACATTAAAAATATATTAAATATTTTTAAAATAATTATATTTGTTATTTAAAATATTAAACATACTTCATAAGTAGAGCATATTGCAGATTTACATCGTCCGGTATTGGAATATAGACAATATGTCCATCACCAGGTGCTACGGAAATATCTTCGTTCTTTTTGTTCTTCAATGTTTCAATAGTAAAGTTGATATTTCCTTGTGGGGTCATCATTTCAACTTTATTATTGACTTCAAAGCGATTTTTTACAGCCACTTCCGCCAAACCATTGACTCTTTCACCAGTAAATTCGCCGACAAATTGCTGTCTTCCAGACAATGACGAGCCAGTAGCGTAATGTTGATATTCTTTATGCTTGTGGCGTTGTAAAAAACCTTCTGTATAACCGCGATGCGCAAGGGATTCTAATATTACCATCAAATTATCGTCAAAAGGGCGACCCGCCAAAGCGTCGTCTATTGCTTTGCGGTATACTTGTGCTGTTCGCGCAACATAATAATGAGATTTGGTGCGTCCTTCTATTTTTAAGGAATTGACGCCAATACCAATAAGCTTTTCAACATATTGGACAGCACGCAAATCCTTAGAATTCATAATATAAGTGCCGTGCTCATCTTCAAAAGCTGTCATCTCTGCTTCTGGGCGGTTTGCTTCATGCAAAACAAATACTTTATCTGTTGTTGTAGTCTGCCCCTCTGAGGCATCCAACTCTTGAGGTAGAATTTCTCCTGGCTTGACGATTTCACCAAGTTCGTTCTCGGTGCCTTCTTCAACACCATATTTCCATCTGCAGGCATTGGTGCAGGTACCCTGATTGGCATCACGGTGGTTAATATAGCCAGATAACAAACAACGGCCAGAATAAGCCATACACAATGCACCATGCACGAACACTTCAAGTTCGATATCCGGTACATTCTCGCGAATTTCTTCAATTTCCTTAATGGAAAGCTCACGAGATAGGATGACACGCGTCAATCCCATTTGTTGCCAGAATTTTACCGTTGCCCAATTTACTGCATTGGATTGAACAGATAGATGAACGTCCATTTCTGGAAAATTTTCGCGCACCATCATGATTAGTCCCGGATCGGACATGATAAGCGCATTTGGCTTCATATCAATCACAGGCTTTAATTCGCTAACAAAGCTTTTTAATTTGCTATTATGTGGCGCGATATTGACAACAACATAAAAGTTTTTGCCCTGAGCATGTGCTTCATCAATGCCTATTTTCAGGTTTTCTTCATGGTTGAATTCGTTATTGCGCACACGCAAACTATAACGCGGCTGGCCAGCATATACAGCATCCGCACCATAAGCAAACGCATAACGCATTGATTTCAAAGTCCCAGCGGGGCTTAATAATTCAGTTTTATGAAGTTTTGACATTGTTTCACATAGCCTTATCGATTGCGCCGTTGTTTAGCAGAACAACACTCTTTCTTCAACCTTAAGGCTATTGAATACGGTAACAACTTTTGCCATTCGCATCAAAAAATGGTCAACTTGGATAATCTTATAAAACAATACAGTTATAAGTGTCACAAAGATCAAGAAGCTGATGCAAAACAACGCGTTGTAAGCTATTTTTTTAAATATCATATGCGGAATGAACGATATTATAGAGTGCTAATTGCAAAAATAGGCCCATTGTAACAGTGCTTGCCTTTGTCGCGGGCGACAGAAAAAATCATCGGGTGAACAGTTTTTCTGTAATTGCACAACATGACGACGCATTTGCTTCCATCTTTTTATCTGGCGTTGATCTTCATCAGCAATACGACGACCAAGATAATAACGGCAATACCACTGGAACCAACCGCGAGGATCATCTTTATAGATCCATCCTTTTTGCCGCCAATATGACAATGGTTTGCCAGCTAAAACACCATAATAATTCAATTCTGCGCGTGCTTTGTCTGGAGATAATTTTGCATTTTCAAACCAATCATGCGGAAATTCCTGTGTGCAATCAGTCATATATTTTCCGCCCATAACACCCATTTGCAACATTTGTTTTGGCGTTACCTGTGGTTGAAAATCTGCGGCAAAATCTTCACCAGGGGCACAGACCAATTGATATTGATAGCCCTGCTGCATTTTGTCATTAACGGTTATCCAATGCGCCATCATATCTGCCTTTTAGGTTACTATAGGCAGATAATTTAAGTGGTGGAGCCAAAAGACAAGGATAGTTTAAAAAAATAAAACAATAAAAATATAAGATATACTTGGTTGCCAAGTTGTTGTTTTTACATTTGCATCAGCCAAGGTTTATGATTGACAATATCATCAACTTATAAAAAAGGGCGCTTAACGCGCCCTTTCAATAAAATTATCATTGAACAATATTATTATTGCCCGAAAGGTGAGGGTGCTTTCAATGCTTTACGCATATCCTTGACCTGATTTTCATCAACTGGTGATGCACCATTACCCCAACTGTTGCGAATATAGGTCAATACCGCTGCTGCCTCACGATCTGTCAACCGCCAAGCAAATCCTGGCATAGAGGCTGCTGTAGGATTGCTTTTGGTTATCGCACCTTGTGAACCGGCAAGCAGGACATGGATCATGCTTTCGGTACTCTTATCAAGAATACCGTTATTGCCAGCGAAAGCAGGGATCATATTGGGTATGCCTTTACCGTTAGAAACATGGCATGCAGCGCAATTGTCAAAGTAAATGCGTTTACCCATAGCCACTTTCGGATTATCGCTTGAAAGCGGTGTTACAGCTGACGTTTTTTGAGGTTGCAAGCTTTTTATGTAAGTTGCAACGGCATTCAGATCTTGGTCATTAAAGTACTGGAAAGAGGCGACAACTGCTTCTGACATTGGGCCAGATGCAACTGTTAGGCGGTTGCGTCCTGTTTTCAGATAAGTAACAAGATCTTCCTTGCTCCAGTTTGCTAGGCTACGATCATCATTGGTAATTGCTGGTGCAAACCAGTTTTGCAACACAGCGCCATGATAGGCGGATTTTTTCTGTTCAGCACCAAAATTGTTACGTGGTGTGTGACACATTGAGCAGTGCGCTGCACCTTCAGCCAAATAACGTCCACGGTTCCATTCTTCCGATTGGGTATTATCGTTTTGAAGAGGTGTTGCATCAAAGAACAAGCGGTTCCAACCCAACATCAAATAACGAATATTGAAAGGAAACGGCAATTGGTTTTCAACAACGCGATGATGAACCGGCTTAAGTGTCTGAATATAGTTCCACAGATCATGAATATCCTGGTCACTCATCTTCACATAAGATGTGTATGGCATTGCAGGATATAATGGACCATTGGGGCCTTTACCGTTGCGAACAGCATTGGCAAATTGTTCTTCTGACCAGTTACCAATGCCGGTTTCCTTATCAGGCGTGATGTTGCTTGCAAAAATAGTACCAAATGGCGTTTCTATACCATAACCACCCGATAATGATGTGTTATCAGATGAATGGTGACAAGCTTGGCAGTCACCAGTGATAGCAACATAACGGCCACGTTCAACACTGGCGGCTTTTGCTGTTGCATCTTCATTGGCAAATTTTGTGCTGTCATACTGGCGTGATGGCATTGTTGCCAAGCCAATTATTGCAACGATGACACCAAGAACGATAAGACAAACGATGATCTTCAATAGTTTTTTCATGATTTCCTCCCCCTTTATTAAGCTTTGACCAATGGGCCGGGGTTAGGAATGTATTTTTCAATGATAGCTCTTGCTGTCCATAAAGCGAGCGCACCTACAGTACCTGTTGGGTTGTAACCGGCATTATTTGGAAATGATGAGGCACCAGAGACAAAAACATTATGAACGTCCCAACTTTGCTGATAGCGGTTGAGTACGCTTGTCTTAGGATCTTCACCCATCACAGCACCACCAATTGTGTGGTCGCTGGCTGTATCATAACCTGTGAAGTTGCCATGTGCGGAATTGGTTCCCACAACATATTTAGCGTTCATGGCACGGCCAATTTCAACGCTTCGATCTTCAATGAAGCGTGCCGAACGGCGGTCATTTTCATTATAATTGAATGTCATACGCAACAAAGGTTGTCCGTGCGCATCTTTGTAGGTGGGGTCAAGATCAAGATAATAATCCTTGTGGGAATAGCTTGTACCTTGCCCAAACACGACGGTTCCATTCTTCATCGAATATTTATAGGCTTTTTTCCATTCTTTGCCCCAACGTGGTGTATCGGGAGGTAGAAAATCAGCATTACCAATCGGGCGTGTACCACGGGTCACAACCAGAATGCCGGCGCCGCCGATAAAATCGAGATCTGAGTGGTCGAAAGCATCACCATTATAATCGTCAACTTGCGCCGAAAGTGCGCCTGCACCGGCAAATTGATTAAGGTTTTCATCTTCAAAGAAAATGCTTGCGCCAGAAACAGTTTGGAAACAATACGCGCGACCAACAGTACCTTCACCGGATACTGGATCATAAGGTTTGCCAATTTTGGAAAGTAAAAGCAAGCGAACATTATGAAGTTGGAATGCACTAAAGACCACGATGTCTGCTGGTTGTTCCCATTCTTCCCCAGTGTTTTTATCAATATAAGTTACACCGGTTGCAGTCTTTCCATCTGGAGCCAAATTAGCTCTGAGGACTGTAGAGTCTGCAATAACCGTAAAGTTTTTGCGCTGCATTAATGCAGGAATAACACAGTTATTTGGTGTGCCTTTGGACCAGTTTCCGCAACCATAATACAAGCAGTAACCGCAATAGGTACAAGGTGCCATATGAACGCCAAATGGATTTGTATATGCATCAGACGTTTGTGCAGCAGGCACCATAAAGGGGTGCAATCCCATTTTTTGGGTGGCTTCAGTAAATATGTCCGTTAGGCGAGTGGTTTTTAAAGGGGGTAGTGGATATTCATTTTTGCGGGGGCCTTCGAATGGGTTGCCACCTTCAATAATTTTTCCACGTAGATTGCCGGCTTTTCCTGAAATACCGGCGATTTGCTCAAACCGTTCATAGAATGGTTCGAGGTCCTCATAAGTAACACCCCAGTCTTGTAGGATAAGACCATCAACAATCTTGCCCTCACCATAACGTTCCTTGACTGTTGTCATCGGTGTAAAGTCATAAGGGGTAAACCGCCATGCCATACCAGCCCAGTGTGTGCCAGCACCACCGACATTGTAGCCCATATCAAATGTGCTCCAGTCGCGCACGGGAAGAGCCGTTTGTGTTCTATCATTGCGAACAGTCAATGTTTCTATCGCTGGAGGCAAAATAAGGTCGCGGCGTGTATCCCAACGAAATTCATCGGCGTCCACGGCTGGCGGATGATCGGACGAAGCTTCCAGCCATGGTCCGCGTTCAATTGCTACAACTTCCAACCCCGCGCGGGTCAATTCCTCGGCAATAAGCGAGCCAGCCCAACCCAGCCCGACAATAACCACATCGGCTTTTTGACGTTTATTTGTCATTGTTTTTCCTTAAGAGATCAATTGTAACGCATTACCAGACTGATTGGCGCAATCTTCCAATCCTCACCTTTGCGATCCATAAAATCGCGGTAATCGTAACGTGCGCCGGGAAAGCCGACCATTTTCCAACTTACCATGCCTTTGTTCCCACCATAGATCGGATCGGCGAGATATCCTTCACGAACATTCTGAAGCAGCAATTCGAAGAATGCTTTCGGCTCTATATTATTCCCCAATGGCAATGAGCCTTTTTCCATGTCACTGATAATTGCGATCTGCCGTTCGTTCGACAATTTATCAAAGCTTTTACCATCGGTTTTCTGGCAATAATCATCCAGTGCTTTTAGACCCAATTTATAACGTTCTGCTGGCGCATGGTCGTATTGCGGTCCTTGCTCTGGTGTGCCTTTGACAAATGGCCCCAAGCGATATTGTTTTTTACCTTGGCCAAAAGCGCCAGCCAATTGATGGTCAATAAATGTCACGCAACCAGCTTCCTTGGCCCCAATGGACAAATCGTCCGATGGAATAAGACAGTCTGCTATTGCGCCAACAACATCAGCCTCGGCTTGTGTGAAAAACACTAATTTACCAGGTTCAATAACTGGATAAAAATCTGTTTTTGTTGCGTTGGCTTGCCATGGCACACGGCTATTAATAACAGTCGCGTAACCTTTTTGAACAAAGGTTCCGGCGACAATAAAACCGGTTGCCAGCTTTAAAAATGTGCGACGTTCCATAAAATTTCACTTCCAAAAAACACTGGCCGTAAAAGGCGACCAATCAAATAAGCTTTTTAAATTTGGAAGTATTATAATTATAAAAAATATTATACTCTTATACAAATTAATGTGAGCGGTATTTTTTGAAATATTTTGATCGGGGGGGGATTAGAGGAAGACAATGTGGAGGTATTTATATCTCTTAAGCGTTGATAAAACGCAAAAAAATCTTTGTAGTGAAAGTTAACTATCTGTTTTTTTGTAAATATTTATGTTGTTTTGAAAAGCGTGAGCGTAAAATGTGATATTCTGTCATTATTGAATGAAGAAATATATCATGGAACAAAGATCGTGCTTTAAGCCTTATGAATTATAATTATCTTGATAGAATATTAGCCGATTCATAGGAATATTTTATATTATCCTATAATATAGTTTAGGTTTTTAAGCCTTTGTGAAAAGCTTTTTATGCTTCCCACAAAGACCATAGCTTGTTTGGCAATAGGGGCTACCTTGTAGCGAATTTTCACCAATATAAGCTTCCAGAATTTTATAAACTCTAGAATTTTGCCCTTAAGCCGATTGTTCCATTGAAACTATAATTGTCACTCGCCTTTTTAAAGGCACTGCGCACATTTGCTTCACCGTAAAGCGACCATGCATCATTATTCCAGTTATAGCTTGATCCAAATCCTAAGCCGCCGGAAAGATCTTTATTCTCATTACGGAAACTCGTGCCGGATACGTCAACTTTCGTTCCATCAAGAAATTCATAATAGAGATTGGTTATGCCATATAGTGATAACCGACGGATATCTCCATTATCAGCTTTCCAACTTCTGTTATTGTTAAAGGCAATGCCGCCGCGCCCTTCCAGACTGTCCCCATCAATGAGAGAGACCCTTGTATCTAATCCATCGCGGAAAGTATCAAAATCAACCGAGGAAAATACAAGCTGAACCTGTGGCGTTACAGACCAACCATTGTTTATTTCTAAACGGTGCCCTGTTTCAACCGATAAAGCATAGCCAAAACCGTTTTGATCTTTTGTATCCGATTGGGAATATGTTTTTGAATTAAAGTCGGTTTCATACCATGTGGCTTGTGACTGCAAGTCGACATAAGTGCCGTTGTAACTATACCATGTCGCAGCAGCGCCAATGCCATAGCCAGTGGTTTCAACTTTACCATGCCCATCGTCAGATCTAATATTGGCTTCTGCTTTACCATAATGCCCACTAACAGATCCAATCCAACTGCCTTGGTTTGTTTCTCTCAGTAAACCATCAACACCTGCCTGCATACGCCAAAGATCAAGATCGTAATTTTGCTCTGTTGGCGAATGGTTAGGAGTAACTTTACCAGTGCTACCCTCCATGCGCCCCCAAAATCCACGATGCTCTATGAGTGCATTGGCTTGGTCGCTTGTTGCTAGGTCATTACTAACTTGAGAACCATCTGCCCAAATACGATTACCAACTCTTTGTTGCAAAGTTGATAGCCTATTCAAGTTCAACAATACCTGCGGATAAGCTTCGTAAAGTGGTGTTGAAGGCCCATAAAACGGCTTCTTCGGATAATCCTTACCCGGCTCAGTTGTAGGATTGTTGGTTATATTATCTTTGTTATGATCCTCTGTGACGTTTGTGTCATGATTGTCGCTAGAACCATTGTCATGACCGTGATCGCCATCGTCTTTGTCATGGTCATGAGGTTTTTCCTGATTACCAGTATCGCCGCCCGGTTTGTTTTTGTCACCTGTGTCGTCACCTGGTTTATTTTGGTCACCGGTATCATCACCCGGTTTGTTTTGATTACCGGTATCGTCACCTGGTTTGTTTTGATCACCCGTACCGTCACCTGGTTTGTCTTTGTCATCCGTATTGTCACCCGGATTGTCTTTACCATTATTTGGATCAGTAGGGTTTTTATCCTTATCGACGATAAATTCGCCCGAACGTAAATACCAATCAGAAGCAATCTGATCGTCATTATAAACGTCATTTTTACCATCAGTTCTTGGCGAACCGCGATACAGAAGATAAGCATATGCGGTATCAGAACCTGCAACAGCGACAATACCATCATCGCGTCTATAACCACGTCCCCAACCGGTACCAATCACAAAACTGTCAGCCGCTGTTGTTGCTCCATTTTGAGCATCAACAACTTTGATCCCTTCCAATTTTGTTGTTTGACTTGCCATAGTGGCAATATCACCATTGATATAGAGGGTGGTTGTACCAGTCACCTTGCCGCCATCGATAACAAGCTGATCTGAAGCTGCACCATCGCCAGCCAAATCGGTGTTTAAACGGATTGCACCACCGTCACTATGGTAATCACCTTTGATAACGAGACGTTCAGTGAATACGTTACTACCACTCGTACTCATGTCAATAAGGCCAGAATTGTTAAGCTTTACAGTGGTTGATGCAGCGCCTTGCGTGCTAAAAATCGTTGCATGCCCATTCGTGCCGACATAGGCATTATTATCGACAACCAAAGTACTTCTAGCTTTTATATTGACGTCTAAACTGTCTTGGCTTGTAAGATCATTGGTTAATGTAAGTTTCGTGCCATTATCGATATTGATTTCGCGCCAATTATTGCCAAAATCAACGCCGCTTCCTGCAGGGGCAATGCGTGTTAAATTATATGCATTTGAAAAGGAACCGCCCGAAACTGTAATATTGGACAAGGTCAACTTATTGTCATGGCCACTGCCGGCAAATGCATATTTGAAATTGGTTGTATCAACAGGACCCGCAATTGTCGCTTGGTCGCCGTCGCCACCCCCCATATCAAAACCACCTTCCCATGTGCCATCAGACCATATCAATTGGTCTGCACCGTTACCAGCTTGTACATGTCCACGTATTTTTGAAGCAGCATTTGAGAAGATGAAGTGGTCGCCCTGATCACTTCCTTTAATAGCTAAATTTTCAGCCTTATTGGCCAATATATTGCCGGCATTGATAAAGGTTGTTCCTCTTGCCGCATCATGTGGGCGGTTGGAAAGGTCGACCAGCAATGCATCATCGCCCTTTGCTTGTAACGTTCCGGCATTTTGTACTTTTGATGCGGTGCCTGTCAGCCAAGCAGTGCCAGCTGCATTGCTTTCCATGGTAACGGTTGCAAAGTTTGTCACTTCACCGGTTGTATAGGTGCGCAATCCCGTAGCATGATCGGACACATTGACTGTATAACCACGACCAATCGTCGTATTTGAATTTAAAGCGGCATCCGTTAATTGAGCATTACGAAAATCATAACCAACACCATTGGCACCAACATTAATGGTAACGTTGGAATCTTGCGCTGTATTATTTCCATCTAGATATTGTGATACCAGCGCTACAGCTGTTCTAATACCAGAACCATTGCCGAGAACATCAATAGTTGCTTTTTTAAAAGCAATTTGCGCTGCAAAATTGACATCATCGGAAACAATATTGTTTTCAATACCATTACCGGTGCCATTTGCATCCAATGTAATCTTATCAACACCAAGCACAACACCCTTTGCGTCTGATGCTAATAATACACCATGGGCACTGCCGGCGACTGATATTTCACCTTCACTACCCATTGCATTTAAAAAGCCATTCTTTTCAAGGTATATACCTGCGGTACCGTCTTTCACCGTGATAATGCTGTTATTGACCACGTTGGCCGAGGTATCTTTACCTGCTATCCCTTCAACATGAAGACCAGTACCATTTGCAATAGTAATATCGGCCTTGTTTTCCAGCCGTCCACCTTCAATAACATGAATACCTGTAGCATTAATGCCATTGGTCATGTTGATAACGCCTTCATTAACAAGAAGGGCGCTATTACGCGTAATAAAGCCGGTAACATCTTTAGCATTGGTATCTATTTTTGCAAAGTTGTGAAGCTCTGTCAGGGAATCTTCCGCTGTTGTATAGCTCCAATCCAGCTGATGGTAGCGACCGTCGACGACACCTCCAATAGCGCCGTCACCTTCAAGAAAAATTTGCCGATCCGTATTGTCCTTATCGCTGATCTGGCCATAAGCGCCGCCATTGATAAATACGCCAATCGCGCCATTACCATCGACTGCCAATCGTGCATCTTTGGTAAGTATTTTTGTCTGTGTTCCATCAGATGAACGACCGGCACCTTCCAGAATAATGCTTCTATCGGCAGATGCTTTCAATTGTTCACCATCACCATAAAATTCCGCTCCACCATCAATACGGAAAAGAGAGGAATCCTTGGTGTTGACACTCATGCTTTTTGTGCTGTTTATAATACCGCTTTTGGTACCATAAACATAAAAGCCGATTTGTCTTTCACCATCCAAAAATTCTGGATTGGCAGAATCCGTTATTTGGGCAATACCACCATTTTTAACATAAACACCGACAGCACCATCGCCGGTAAGCTTGATGCGTCCGTCAATTTTGGCGCGTGCAAAATGCGTGTCATCAGTGCGCCCATCAACCCAAACACCGTAATTACGCACCAATTTTTCTGCCTGCGCTGAGCCGGAAACGGTAATGACACTGTTTTCTGTCAATGTGATAAAGGCATCTTTTTGTGCCTCTTTCGTTGACAAAACATAAACGCCAACGCCATTGGTACCATTCAAAAAGATGGAGCCATTGTTTATAACTTTATTTTGTGTACCATTATCTCTTGCAACCAAACCATAATTGCGAGCACCTATAGTTCCCATCGTTTTTGTCGTGTCGCCATTCAATATGATGCTACCATTATTGATAAGCTCAAGGGCGCTTGTGTCATCAACAGCAACCATGGCAACAGCATTTTGCATTTTCGATCCAACAATAACCTTGCCATTGTTGGTTGCTGTGGCATTGTTGTCGACCAAAATACCGTAAAACTCTGTATTGTTAGCGTTACTGGTATCAGAAACACTTTCAGGATCGGACGGATTATATTGGGCAGCGCGGCCAATATAAATTGTGCCATTTTGCTCGTTTGAAAATGTCGTGTACTTGCCACTGGCAAAAGCACCAATATTGCGGCCATTGAGGCCATCATTGTTGATGCCCAGATTAACCACGCCGTTATTTACACCATGGCCAACACTATAAAGATAAAAGCCATTGCTATAGGCCGCATTCAATTCGGCTTGTCGGTTGATAGAAACATTGATGATGCCATTATTAGTGATCGTGCCACCATAAAACGCTTCAACACCTGAGCCATAGTAAAATTCATCAGTGTTATCCACCGTGGTATCATGGATATATGACTCACGAAAACCAGCATTAATAACACCATTATTGATAGCGGTTGAGTGGTTTCCTGAAAGATCATCAGAGCCAAGAATAACTGTTGAATTGCCGTGTGCGGAAACGATTGCACCATTTTCAATCTCGATACTGCTACCACCTTCGGCAACAAGTGCACCGGAATATTTGGAGACGTCGAATTTTACATCGATTTGTGCACCCGATTTGACAATAACTTTACCGCCATTGCTGGCATACATTGCACGTGTATCACCGGGATCTTCATAAATCTCGTCTGTTGTCGCAATATCGGATCCAGGGCCAGCAACATGAATCGTATCAACTGGTGGCTGCGCAACTGAAAAAGCAGCGTCATACTGGTCTTGCGTTTTTAGTGAGGGGTATTTCGGATCTTTTAATGCGCTCACCAGTTCAGAATTATAATTCATCAAATCCTGAACTGAAGATAATTGGCGTGTTTCACCTTTGTAATCAACGAAACTATATGGAAATCTAGGAACATCAATTGATGTTACCTTATTTTCTGTCTTCAGCTGATAGGCGCGCGATTCAAACGAGTTTTTAGAATGCCATTCTACAACACTATTCTGACCGTCAGCCCATGTTAAATTCGAGTTTTTTAATGCAAAATAAGTTGTTTGTGGCGCGCCATAAGGATTGTTACCTCTAAAATCATCAAATTTAACATCGATATGTGCGCCATTCGATGCTTTACCAAAACCGGCACTGATATATTGGTCATCGCCAACAGCTTGGGCTTTAAGAACTTTTGCATTTCCCCAGTCAGATGTTGTAAAGGATGTATCGGTATAGACATTGACTGTATATGATTGCCCACCTGCATCAACCAACGGTATAATTCCATTGCGCGAGCCGATATCTAACTTCGTTTTACCGTTGACACTTGGGTCAAGGTTACCAAGCCTATCCAACCCACTAATGCCGGATGTGCCAGGTTTTACAACCGATAAATCACCGTTTAATGTCAGCGTCGTTCCCGCGCCATCAGCCAATGCGGAACCTACATAATGGTCGCTATATTGCGGATTGAATGTTGCATCGCTAACAGTGCAGCTATTGTCGATAGGGGTTGTACCACCACTCCAATCGGAATTTACGTTACATGCCGAGCCTGCGTAAAGATTGGTAATACAAACACTTGAAAGCAGCAAAGCAGAAGACGTTACAAAAATAGATTTTTTAAAACCGGATTTTCCAAGAGAAAATGCAGAACCAACTTTACCAAAACTGTAGAAAATATTTGTATTTTTACTGCTCATTACAGGCGACCCCCTAAAAAAATGGACGAGGTGAATTAAGCTTCAAATAAGCAGAAATATTTCTAACAACCCCAATATATCGTTGAGAAACCGTTCTTCCACCCGATGATTCTAATGTTACAAAAAACTAACTCTTTATAACGGAACCTTTATTACGACTTTCAAACTTTACTTAGAATAACAACTTCTACGTGCGTTAGGTAGCATAATCGGTTATGTTGGGTCAATCAAGTAAGTTAGAATATTTTCACTTTTATTTTTGTGAAGAAAACAATTTAAAATATTTTATTATCTAATTTTATGAATATTATTTTTTGTAAAAAATATTTTATTGAGTATTAGTAATAACTATATAAAAATATAACCTTGAAATTCGTAAAAAAAATTATCCGATGAGTTATTATAAAATAAAAAATTGAATAAAATTCAATAATACTCAAATTATGTAAAATTTTTTTTGGGAACAATATATAACGTGCCAGATAACTTCACTCACATATCGATATTGACTTGAAAACCACGGTCACTCCCATCTCTAGGAGATAAATAAGTAATTTTTATCGGCATTGTTTTTGCGAGTGCTTCCACAATTGATAACCCAAGTCCTGAACCTTCTTTATGATTATCACCACTATAAAAGCGTTGGCTAATGTATTTCAGTTGTTTTTCGTTAAGGGCAGGGCAATCATTGGCAATGACGATACTATTTTTTTCGATAACAATATCTATTATCGATGAATCTGTACTATAATTAAGGGCATTTTCTAATAAATTGCGTATTATAATGCCAAAAGCATCGCCGTTAAGGTGTTTTTCAAGCGTTGTAACTTGATAGTTGGCCTGAATACGACGATCTGTCGAACTGGAGCAGGCAAAATCATCAATAACAGTTTTGATATAGGGGATGAGATCGATCAAAATCTCACTGGTGCCCAATTGTACGTCTGCTCGTGCAAGTTGCAGAAATTTTTCACTTAAACGCCGCAGACGTTGAAGGGCACTTTCCACTTCTTTTGCGCGCTCGTGATAGGCTTGTGGAACTTGCGCCATAAGAATTTGTGTGTGTGCTAAGGCCGCAGCAATTGGTGTGCGTATTTCATGTGCACTGTTTGAAGTAAACGAACGTTCTGCTTCCAGTGCCGCTTTTAACTTTGCAAGCAAGCTATTGACCGAACTGATAATCGGCAGAAATTCATCTGGCATGGCTGTGCTTGCGATTGGTTGCATATTTCCGGTATCTTTTTCGGAAATATTATTGCTTAATTTCTTAATAGGGCGAAGTTGTCTGGTTAGAACAAAACCTATTGCAACCACACTTAAGGGGATAAGCAATAAAGCTGAAATAAGCATTGCAGTCATTGCTTCACGCACGGCTTCACGCCGTTCAGAAAGGCGATCGGCAACCTGTATGACATAATCTTCGTTTTGACTGACGAGTGAATAGACACGCCATTTTCTTGTCTTGAAGAAACCCGTTTCCAATGGTGCGCCATAGGGTTTTAACGGGGCATCTTCTGAGCGTAAAACTATTTTACCATTTTTGTCTAAAACCTGATAGGTAGTATATTCAGCGGGCGTATTATGGTTATCTGTTCTAATGAGAAGATTGGAGTCAGGATCCTTTTTTTGAATATCATTGAGGGTCAGTGGCAATAGCCGTTCAGCAGTGACCTGTAACGTTCCGTCAAAGGACTCGCCATATTCTTCATACATGGCCAAGGCTGCCATGCCACATGCAATAATCCAAAAAATCAAATTCATGCATGTGACAGAAATAATAAGCTTTCGCGTTAGACTGTTACTGCGAGCCCATTTTATCAGCATAAACTATATCCACGACCGTGATATGTCTTAATACGGTCTTTGCCAATTTTCTTTCTTAGCCGGCTTATATAAACTTCAACCGTGTTGCTTTCGATTTCAGAACCAAAGGCGTAAATAGTATCTTCAATCTGAGATTTTGTAACCAGCATATTGGGGTGACTTGCCATATATTCAACAATTGCCCACTCACGACTACTCAGCTCAATTTCCTTGCCTTGTATGAAAATACGTTTGTTGCTTGTGTCAATCGTCATATCACCGAGAACAACATCGGATTTGCCCTGACCAATGATGCGTCGTGTAACAGCCCCCATACGTGCCGTTAATTCAAACAGGTCGAAAGGTTTGACAAGATAATCATCAGCGCCGCAATTTAACCCCTCTATGCGCTCACTGATCTGATCATGCGCAGTTAAAATAACGACAGGGGTTAAAATATTTTTAGCGCGGATTGTTTTCAGAAAATCAAGGCCGTTGCCATCAGGAAGGCGAAGGTCAAGCAAAATAAAATTATACTCGATTGTTTCAACCGCCGCAAAAGCATCGTCTAATGTTTCCGCCCAATCAACAGCGTTATTCTGGTTAACAATATGGTCGCGTACAGCGCGCCCCAATGACTTGTCATCCTCAACCAGTAAAACACGCATTATTTATTTTCTCGGACAAGAGGATTGCTTTGGCAAGATTTGAAAATGTCGAGTTTCTCATCTTTCAATGCTGTTGTAACATTCATCATTGTTAATACAGAAGGAAACAGATTGTCGTGCGACATAGGCTCAACACCTGCATTACGTTTAATACAACTAAGGTCGGTCGTCATTGTTTGGGCAAAGGGCTGTGACATCCATAAAATAAATGGAATGTGGGTTTGTTCGGAAGGCGCCATAGAGTAGGGCATACCATGCAGATATAGGCCATTTTCTCCCAATGATTCACCATGGTCTGACATATAGATCATTGCACTATCAAATTTGCCTTCACGTGCTTTTAATTTATCAATAATGGCACTCAAAAAATAATCGGTGTAAAGGATGCTATTGTCATAGGCATTGCGGATTTCCTCCGGCTGACAATCACTGAACACGGCAGCCCGACAATCTGGCTTGAAATGACGGAATGCTTCAGGATAGCGTTCATAATAGGCTGGTCCATGGCTACCCAATTGATGGATAAAAAGTACACTGTCTCCCTTTACGTCATTCAACCAACTATCAAGTTTGTCCAACATAATGCCATCATGGCATTCACCATCGATGCAAAATTGCGGGTCTTTGCTGCCGTAAAAGGATAGGGTTTTAACGCGGTCAGAAACACCTTTGCTTCCAGTATTGTTTTCCCACCATTCTACATCAATACCAGCTGTTTTAAGAATGTCGGGAAGGCTGCTTGTTGAAACAGCTTTTACAATTGTAAAATCCCGTTTTGGGAAGGGAGAAAACATACATGGTAAGGATTGAGCTGTTGCCGTTCCGCAGCTTATTGTATTCGGAAAATAAATAACATCACGCTTTTTCAATTCCGGATTTGTTTCTTTGTCATACCCTTGCAAAGAAAAATCAGCTGCTCTTGCTGTTTCACCGGCGACAACGATTGTTACACGTGGGCGGGCATTGGCTTGTGATAACGGAATTTTTTTCGCGTCTAAACCAACCTGTTTGAAAACCTGCGATTTATCATGGTGACTTCTGATAACATATTTGACCACATTGCCGATTGGTAGAATTGGATTGATAATGCGTATAAGCTCATGATGCTCACGGACTGTTGAGATAAGCTGACGGGACGTAACAAGCGTACAAAATACCGCAATCATCAGACATGGTACAATAACACAGAGATTGAATAATACCTTTTTGATAAAGTTATGGTGTCTGATACGAACCCATATAATCAATAGACTTGGTATAATACCTGTAACAAGAATATGGATGATAAAACCGGAAGTCATCAAGTTGGATGCTTCAGCCGATGTTGTTTCAAAAGCATTGGCCACCATATTTTTGTCAATAATAGTGCCAAACTGATCGGTAAACCAACTTGCGATACTACCGGACACTATAAAAATAATAAAAATTGGCTTGATAAGATATTTTACCGAAACCGTTACAGTCATTGCAATAAATATGCAGGTAATACCGATGATAACCGCAGCAATAGAGCCATAATTATATTTGAATGCCTGTAATACATGCACCCAGAATGTCTTGTTAAAAACAGCAATGAGGTAGATGGCAACAATGATTGAGAGAGCCATACTACTGATGGAAGGGCGCTGCTTTAGAAGAGATTTCATCATATAGGGGGCTCACATGGATAAAGGGATAAAAGACAAAAAGGGTTTTACATACTGTGATGAAAATTTTTCACAAGTATTCTTTGGGCTAGGGAGTATTCGCAACTTTGACATTTCTGTTTTTACAGCTTTCACATCATTCTGGAAAGCTGAAAGTTGATTTAAACGGTCTATTATTATTGCCGAGTAATCTTCTGTAACTTCAACAGCGCTCAAACTATGAACACCACAAATAACGCGACTCTCGGCAAAGCTGCGTGCATGGGCAAAAATTTCACTACGTTGTTCAGGAAAAAATATGACCAATAGTCTTGCTATTGTCCAACCACGCATAGCATGTCCGGACGGGTAGTCATAACCGCGAGCGGGTTCGCATGTTGCGCCGCCATATAATTTGAATGGCCGTTCTACCTTGAATATTTTTTTCGATTTTAGGGCAAGTTTTTCCGTGTCCGTTGTTGTCTTTTCCAATAATTTTGAAAAAGCAGGCAATTCTTTCAAAACCAAATGATGGCGTGCTGCACAGCTAAAACCTTCAACAATATCGTCATCTGTTGCTGTTGCATCAATAATCGCTTGTTGCCAACGTGCGTTATTTTTTTGACTACGTGTTTCCAAGAATACCTCTTTGTCGCGTTTTTGTTCGATACTATTCATGGTTGGAGGTGTAATCGAAAGCATCATATGCATTTTACCTAAACGGTTTAGGTAACCCTTTCCACTGAGGTAATAACCGCTGCAAAACAATACCGCACAAATCAGCACTGCAATATTGAGCTTTTTCATATGACGCATTCGCAGACTCCAAATGTCTGCGGATACGTTTAAAACCAAAAGCTGACAGTATCCTGAAAGCGTAGAAGACTTAGATCGAAATCAATAATCACATGATAATACACACAAATTTTGAATAATAATGAGAAAAATTCCAGCAGTTAAACCGATTTACATAAAAATTGGGCAGCAATAAGAAAGATAACAATAAAATATAGTATTGATTCTTTAGATCTGCATAATTTTTTTAAAAAATATTTACCGTCTATAACACAAAATCTTAAGTGATCGTGATTGTGCTTTATGGCACAATAAAACCGTATAAAATCGCCCGATAATTTTGATAATTTACCCAATATGATCAAATATTGTTGCTTTCGCCATTGTAGCGATTGACTTGTTGGTCAAGTTGGACATTGTCTGCTTAGTCCATAACATTAAACAAAAATACCATGGAGAATAATGAGATGCAGAATAGTTCTCTTAAAAAAGGATTGAACAAGCGTCACGTTTTTTTCATTGCCCTCGGCTCGGCAATTGGTACTGGTTTGTTTTATGGATCGGCTGGAGCCATTAAACTTGCTGGCCCAATTGTTTTGCTTGCCTATTGTATTTCGGGCGTTATGGCATTTATGGTTATGCGTGCCTTGGGTGAAATGGTTTTGCATAATCCTTTGCCGGGCTCATTTGGCCGATATGCATCAAATTATATTGGTCCATTTGCCGGATTTCTGACTGGCTGGACTTATGTGTTTGAAATGGTTTTGGTTTGCCTTGCGGATATTACAGCATTTGCCACCTATATGGGTTTTTGGTACCCCGATGTATCACCGTGGATTTGGGCGTTAGGTATTACACTTATTATAACGGCTATGAATCTTATGGCCGTTAAGATTTATGGTGAAATGGAATTTTGGTTGTCCGTTGTAAAGATAGCAGCCATCATCGCCATGATTATAGCCGGCATCGGCATTATCCTATTCGGCTTTGGCAGTATGTCACACCAACCGACAGGTATTCATAATCTTTGGTCAAATGGCGGTTGGATGCCTAATGGTTGGCTGGGATTTATCGCATCATTCAGTGTTGTTGTATTTGCTTTTGGTGGTATTGAAATTATCGGATTGATGGCGGTTGAAGTTAAAGATGCTGACAGGAATATTCCAAAAGCAATCAATGCCATTCCATTTCGGATCCTGTTTTTTTATGTCATTACGCTTGCAATATTAATGTCGCTTTATCCGTGGGACAAAATTGGTCTTGATGGAAGCCCATTCGTGACTATTTTTGAAAGCTTAGGCATAAAATATGCCGCCAATATTCTTAATGTCATTGTTATTACCGCTGCTATTTCGGCAATCAATAGCGACCTTTACGGAGCAGGGCGCATGTTACATGGCCTTGCCGAAGATGGACACGCTTTCAAAGCCCTAAATTATGTTTCAAAAAATGGCATTCCTGTTTTGTCGGTTTTGGTCATGTTTCTTGTGTTGATTGCCGGCGTGGTTCTTAATTACTTTTATCATGAGAAACTATTTTTCCTCATCGCGGCCATGGCTACATTTGCGACCGTTTTTGTTTGGCTGATGATTTTATTGTCGCAAGTTTTTATGCGTTGGAAAATGACAAAAGAGGCACAAAAGAATTTAGCATATCAAATTCCATTTTGGCCTGTTGGACCATTTGTAGCGATTGTGTTTATGGTATTCATTATCGCTCTATTAGGGGTGTTTGACGATACACAAGCTGCATTGGTTGTTGGTGTTATCTGGGTTGCTTTGCTTGCTATCTGTTTTCAATTGATGAAAATTTTCCAGAAAGCAAACTAGCGCAAGAGATAAAGCTGATTATTGCCGCAGCATTGGTGTTTGCCGCTTTAAAAACAATATGAAATTACAGCAAACCAATAGCCGCATCTGTTTATTGTTAGCAAATTCAACGCAACGTACCTTGGCAATGCAAAATGCAATGCATCTTGGCAAGGCTACACGCGTTAAGTGCTTTTAAATGCCTATCGCGGTATCCATTATACAGAGATTGCGTGTTCTTGCGCGTACCATTGCATCCAATTATGCAAGGACTTTACGTGTGGCTTATTAAGCTCTTCTAAAAGTTTCTCTTGCAGATTTTGCACATCGACATCAAGCAACATTGCCTTGATAGGTCCGATTGCGGAAGGTGTCATTGATATGCGTGTAAATCCAAGCCCTAAAAGAGCCAGCGCAATAAGAGGCCTACCAGCCATTTCGCCACACAACGTTACTGGAGTATTGTTGCGTTTTCCAGCTTCAATAATGCTGCGCAGCGCGCGTAAAAACGAGACTGAAAGTTGATCGAAGCGATGCGACATTTCAGCATTGCCCCGATCAATCGCCATCATGAACTGGAATAGGTCGTTTGATCCGACAGACACAAAGTCTACCGCTTGCATCAGTTCATCCAGTTGGAAAAGTAAAGCTGGTACCTCAACCATCGCCCCCAATTTAATCCTCGTTGGCAATGCGTGCCCAAAACGCGATAGATAGGCAACCTCACGGTCAATCAATTGCCTCGTTCGGTTTATCTCGCCAACTTCCGTCACCATTGGCAACATGAGGCGCAGCTCACGCCCTCCCGAAGCTTTTAAAAAGGCGCGCAGTTGTGTGCGCATAAGCGCGGGTTTATCAAGCGTTAAACGAATGGCGCGCCAACCGAGAGCGGGGTTTTCTTCCTGTATTTTGTTGCGGAAATATGGCAGTACTTTATCGCCACCAATATCAAGGGTGCGAAAAGTAACAGGCTTATCGCCAATGGTTTTGTAAACATTGCGATAAAGATTTTCCTGCTCATGGGCGCGCGGAAATTTCGAGGCAATCATGAATTGCAGCTCTGTACGAAACAGACCAATACCTTCTGCACCCGATTCATCCAATTGTGGTAAATCAACAAGAAGACCGGCATTCATCAGCAATGTGATATGTGTGCCATCTTTTGTGATAGAAGGGACATCGCGCAAATCGCGATATAGTTGCTGTTTGCGCGCACGAAACCGTGCCTTTTCTAAATAGGCTCTTTCAACATCAATAACGGGGCGCAAATAGATACGGCCATCTTCACCATCAATAATAACGGAATCGCCGTTTTCTGAAATGGAAACAACACCCTTTGCTTGTCCAACAACCGGAATGGACATGGCACGCGCAACAATAGTGACGTGACTGGTTGTGGCTCCATCTTCAAGAATAAGGCCACGTATGCGGTCACGCGGATAATCCAAAAGTTCAGCTGCACCCATAGAGCGCGCAACGATCACCGCATCTTTAGGCAAATTTGCCGCTATCGTTTCTCTGGTGCGCCCCATAAGCTGGTGCAAGAGACGATTGGCCAGATCATCAAAATCCGATAAACGTTCCCGCAAATAAGGATCTGTCAGGTGGATCATGCGGGCACGTGTGTCACTTTGTACTTTTTCAACCGCGGCTTCAGCCGTTAAACCATTATTGATGGCTTCTTCCAAACGATGAACCCAACCCGTATCATTGGCAAACATGCGGTAGGTTTCAAGAACATCGCGGTGTTCACCTTCACTTGCGACATCACTTCTTGAAAGCATATCATCAATCGACAGACGTAACGAGCCAATCGCCTTGGTGAGCTTTTCTATTTCAATCTGGCTATTTTCATTGAATAGGTTGGTAACCACAATACGCGGTTCATGAAGCACAACATGACCAATGCCTATGCCATCATTGAGCGACTGTGCCGTTAGGGTAAATGGGCGACGCATATTAACATCGCCATTTGTGTGCGTGGCACGTGGCAGGTCGCCGGCTGCTATCATCTCCGCAAGCACCATGGCGACAGTTTCCAAGGCCTCAACCTCGTCATCGCTATAGCCACGTTGACTGCGATTTTGTACAACCAAAACCCCTAAGGTGCGCCCCGCACGCAAAATCGGAACCCCGAGGAAGGAAGAATAGATTTCCTCACCTGTCTCAGGCAAATAAGCAAAAGCGGGATGTTTTTGTGCATCTGTCAGATTTAATGGACGGGCAGTTGCGGCAATTGTTCCGACGAGTCCTTGTCCAAGGCGTAATTGGGATAAATGAACTGCTTTGGGATTTAGGCCCTTTGTTGCAAACAGTTCCAGCATACCATCTGAACGTAAAACATAAAACGAACAGACTTCGGCAACCATATTTTGGGCAATTTCACGGACAATAAGATCTAACCGTTCTTGAGGGTCCATGGCAGACGCCATAAACTCGCGTAAACGCTTTAATATCACTCTGGGGCCTGCATGGGTCTCCCGCATTGTCGATCAAATCTCCCGTTTCTCCCGTTTTGGTCATTCAATCTAGAGTAGTTTTGCCCGAAGGCCAATTTAATCCCGATATTTTATTGTGAATTCGGGATTAAATGATGATGACCTTTTTAATTATTTATCCTTATCCAGGCCATAAACTGAATGGAGTGTACGCACTGCCAATTCGGTATAGGCATTATCAATCAGGATTGAAATTTTAATTTCAGATGTTGTAATAGCGCGGATATTGATGCCTTTTTCTGCAAGTGCTTTGAAAGCCGTCGCTGCAACACCAGTGTGGCTGCGCATACCAATTCCAATAATGGAAACCTTTGCAAGTTCTGTTTCGGATTGGATAACATCAAATCCAATATCTTTTTTATTTTTTTCAAGTGCGGCAACCGCCTTTTGAACATCACCAGATGGTACAGTGAAGGTCATATCGGTTTTTGAACCGTCTTCCGAAATGTTTTGCACAATCATGTCAACATTAACATGTTGCTCGGCCAATGGGCCAAATATAGCTGCCGATATGCCTGGCCGGTCGGCCAAACG
Source organism: uncultured Bartonella sp. (assembly GCA_946478235.1). Lineage (GTDB taxonomy): Bacteria > Pseudomonadota > Alphaproteobacteria > Rhizobiales > Rhizobiaceae > Bartonella. The sequence goes on along the minus strand of CAMLBF010000003.1, from coordinate 74,394 downwards.
GCGTAGTGAAATTTGAGCTTCTTCTCTGGCGAATGCTATTCCGCTGACAACCTGTTGTTCCACGATTTCATCCTCGTCGCAAATGAGTGTTCCGGGTGGATTAATAGGGTCACCCATGCCCGGAGCATCGGGATCCTCAAAGCTTGAACGCACAAATGTGCGCACTTTATGTACCATTGCCAGTTCGACAGAGCGTACTTGCAAGACTTTTGCCCCAAGTGACGCCATTTCCAGCATTTCTTCAAATGCTATTTTGGGTAAGCGGCGCGCCTTTGGCTCAATACGTGGGTCAGTGGTGTAAACCCCGTCAACATCAGTGTAAATGTCGCAACGGTCAGCTTTTACGGCAGCAGCAATGGCAACAGCACTGGTATCTGAGCCACCCCGACCAAGTGTTGAAATACGATTATCCGGTGCAAGGCCTTGAAATCCAGCGATAACAGCAACTTGTCCTTCTTTGAAACGCTCAATCAGTGCTGACCCGTCTATATTGGTAATGCGAGCTGCACCATGGGTGTTATCCGTCGAGATTGGAATTTGCCAACCAAGCCACGAACGGGCATTTATGCCCATTGACTGCAATGTTATGGCAAGCAAACCGGCAGTAACCTGTTCACCAGACGCAACAACCACATCATATTCACGTGCGTCGTGCATGGGCGAAGCTTCACGCGTCCAACCAACAAGTTCATTAGTTTTGCCGGCCATTGCCGAAACAACAACAGCAACCTCATGTCCAGCATCAACTTCACGCTTAACATGGCGAGCAACGTTTTTAATCCGCTCTATATTGGCAACAGATGTCCCACCGAATTTCATCACAATGCGCGCCATTTGAACTACTCTTGCCTCTGATTTTTGAAAACTATTAAAAAGTTTGATCTTTAAGACTGTACAGTCCCTTTCACATAGCGAATATCACTAATTTAAGCAAGACTGACATGTTATTACGAATATTAGATTGTTTGCCTATTGACTTTGAATATCTTACAACAGACTTGATACAACGTTAAGTGCAAGGAGAGTTCTATGGCCGAAGCCGCACATACCACGATCGATCAGGCAGAAGTTGACCATTTTTCGCGTATCGCCGCGGAATGGTGGAATCCACAAGGTAAATTCCGTCCACTGCATAAATTCAACCCAACACGTCTTGCCTATCTCAAAGAAAAAATCTGTCTGGCATTCGATAGGGACCCAAACGACGCAGAACCTTTAAAAGGATTAAGACTTCTTGATATCGGTTGCGGCGGCGGCCTACTGTGTGAACCTATGGCACGCTTGGGAGCAGACGTTGTCGGTGCAGACGCTTCATCAACAAATATTGAAGTTGCAAAAATTCACGCCGCCCAATCTGGGGTAAAAGTTGACTATCGCGCAACCACTGCAGAAGAATTGTCAAAGGCTGGTGAAAAATTCGACATCGTTCTTAATATGGAAGTGGTCGAACATGTTGCTGATGTCGATTTATTTATGGCAGAAAGCGCAAAAATGGTAAAACCACAAGGGTTGATGTTTGTTGCGACGCTCAATCGCACTTGGAAAGCTTGGGGATTGGCCATTATTGGTGCAGAATATGTATTGCGCTGGTTGCCCAAGGGCACGCACGACTACAACAAGTTTTTAAAACCAGACGAGATAAAATCCAGATTGGTCAGTGGTGGTCTTACTGTTATTGATGAATTGGGAATTACCTATAATCCATTAAACGACAGTTGGAATCGTTCCAAGGACATGGATATCAATTACATGTTGCTTGCTCGGCGGTTGAAATAATATAACCGCTTTCACATCAATTTTCGTCTTCAGGCAATGAAGGGAGTGGGACGACAGGAATGCCGTCCTCCACCAATGAAGACACTTCTTTTACGCTCGCTTCGCCATAAATCGCGCGCTCTTCCACTTCCTTGAAATGGATACGACGGGCTTCCTCAGCAAAACGGTCACCAACATATTCCGCTTCCTTACGCACTTTTTTGGTAACTTCTCGTAAGGCGGACAACATTTTTTGCTGTTCGGCTTCCAACCCCAATCCAACCTGCTGTTCCCGCTTCCGTGCAGTGGAAACTGCCGGTGCCATCAACTGTTTTTCAATGGATGTTGAATGACAGAAAGGACAACTCAACAGGCCAGATTTTTTTTGCCCGTCAAAATCTTCATTGCTACGAAACCACGCGTCAAATTCATGCGCATTATCACAGTGAAGCGAGAAACGGATCATTTTTACTTTCCGGCAAGAAGGGAATCAAGTTCGCCTTTTTCATCAAGTGCATGGATATCGTCGCAACCGCCAACATGAACATCACCAATGAAAATTTGCGGAAATGTATTGCGCCCATAGGCACGCTCAACCATTTCTGGACGTCTATCACCGGAAGCGTCGATTTCTTCATAAGCAACGCCTTTTGATTCTAATAATTCCTTGGCAGAAGTGCAATATGGGCAGCCAGGACGGGTATATATTGTTACATGTGGCATTTCGTTCTCCATTTATTTTTATATAAGTAATATTGTTTTCTCACTCAAGTGAAACACGTATCGGCAGCTTCCGTTAAAACACGCGAAAAAGTAAGCACACTGACCTTGTGTGCGCCGGCTTTGCACAAGGTTGTTGTGGCAGCCCGTACCGTTGCACCCGTGGTAAAAACATCATCCACCAATATTATGTTTTTTCCTTTTATAGCGGTTTTACCGGCTTTGGGTACTGTAAATGCGCCTTTAACATTTTTGTGGCGTTCTGTTGCCCGTAAACCAACCTGTTGGCGAGTGTAACGGTGCCTTTTAAGCACATCTGGACGAAAGTCTTTTCCTGTCTTTTTGGCAATGTAGCGTGACAATTCCGCAGCCTGATTATAATGCCTTCTTAAAAAACGTCTAAAATGCAGTGGAACAGGCACAATCAAATCGCAATCAGCCAGAATATCATTACCGGCATTAACCATCCAATCAGCCATGAAAGAAGCAAGCTCGGTGCGGTCACCATATTTTAAACGTGTAACGAGATTGCGGGCAAGACCATCATGGACAACGGCAGAACGGGCATGTGCAAAGGGTGGTGGCGATTGTAGCGCTTCGCCACTTAAGAAACCATCCCCTGGGTCATAAACAAAAGGCGTACCCATTATTGGGCAATATGGTTTGGTAATAAATTGGATCTTCAACCAGCAATCCGGACAAATCGCGCCATATTGTGAAACAAAGGCACCACACCCCGGACAAGTTGGCGGGAAGACTATATTCATAACCTGTTCGAAGAGCTTCAGTTTATAATCCTTTCCGGATAGCTATTGATCGTCGGATATATCAGGTGGTAAAAAGTTTATCGTTATAATTTGCTAAACCTATGAAGATTTATGAAGAGTAGCTATTTTACTTCAACTTGAATTCATATATCGCATTTGTACAAACAGGAATATATCACGACACGCATCATGGATAATCCGATAATATTTGATCATAAGCTTATCGAACAATTTCGCAAACGAGCATTTAAAAAATCTGGTCAAAGCGCTGATTTTTTATTACAATATGTCTGCACGGAACTATCAGAACGCTTGCAGACCGTTGATCGTAAGTTTCAATTGGCTGCAGATATTCATGGGCATACTGGGCAAGGTGCGCAAACCTTGTTAAATTCCAACAAGGTGGACACTGTCGATATTGTTGAAACCAGCGAAGATTATATAAACGGTTCATATAAATTCATGAAGCGGCACCGTGAATTACTTGATTTGCCAGACCATCATTATGATCTTGTTACATCGCTTCTATCACTACACATTACCAATGATGTGCCGGGTGTTTTGCTACAAATAAAAAAATCTTTGAAACCAGATGGTTTGTTTCTCGGTGTTATGTCCGGTGCCGGCACACTTGGCGAATTGCGAGAAAGTCTGTTGCAAGCAGAAATGGAAATTTATGGGGGCGTAAGTCCAAGAGTTTATCCGTTTGCTGATATTAGAGATGCTGGTGCATTATTGCAGCGCGCTGGTTTTGCTATGCCGGTTACCGATGTAGAAGATTTGACTGTGCGGTATAATACAGCCTTTGATCTTATGTATGATTTGCGCGCAATGGGCATGCAAAATGCATTGATTGGACGATCGAGAAAAACCTTATCGAAAAGGTTTTTCAATCGCGTTGCCGAAATATATTCAGAACGCTTTAGCGATCCTGATGGTCGCATTCGCGCGAGATTTTCATTTGTTTGGCTATCGGGTTGGGCACCAGATGAAAATCAGCAAAAACCTATGAAGCCGGGAACAGGAAAAATTTCACTTGCAGACGTTCTGGGCGACAAATCAGGACAATAAGATTGTTATAGAAAATTGAAATTTTGCAATCCTTACCCGACGATAGAGCCGTTCAACTTGTAAACAGTATGCGATGGTTTTTTACAAAAACAGCATCGGATATGTTGTCATAGCATTAACTCGGCGCGCTGGTCTTTCAGTGTTCCTGCAAATCTTTTTCCGTATTGGAATTCAATATTTCCTTATTTGTTTCACCCAGTATTTGAGAGGTCATTGTACCGGCAGTCATGGCGCCATTAACGTTGAGGGCAGTTCTTCCCATATCGATTAACGGCTCAATAGAGATAAGCAAAGCAACCAATGTGATAGGTAGTCCCATGGTGGGCAATACGATTAAAGCGGCAAATGTTGCGCCACCGCCAACACCGGCAACACCAATGGAACTCAGCGTTACAACTCCAACCAAGGTCATGATCCACATTGGATCAAGTGGATTGATACCAACAGTTGGTGCAACCATGGTTGCCAACATCGCCGGATAGAGGCCAGCGCAACCATTTTGCCCAATTGTGGCACCAAATGATGCTGAAAAACTCGCAATTGATTGCGGAACGCCAATACGTTGCGTTAATGCTTCAATGTTCATGGGAATGCTGGCCGCACTGGAGCGGCTTGTGAATGCAAATGTCAAAACCGGCATAACTTTTGCAAAAAACCGTAATGGATTAATTCCTGTAAGGGCAAGCAAAATACCATGAACGGCAAACATAATTGCAAGCCCAATATAGGACGCGATGATGAAGGATAGTAATTTTATCACGTCTTGTGCATTGGACGTTGCAGCGACTTTGGTCATGAGAGCCAAAACGCCATAAGGTGTTAACAAAATAACCAGCCTTACCAGCTTCATAACCCATGCTTGAAGCGTATCAATTGCAGCAATGACATGGTTTCCCTTGTCAGGATTATCTTTTACCAAACGGATTGCCGCTGCCCCTAGAAAAGCGGCAAAGATAACGACACTGATAATCGATGTTGGATTTGCTCCCGTCAGCTCGGCAAAAGGATTTTTCGGGATAAAGGATAAAATAAGTTGCGGAACAGACATATCAGCTACTTTAGAGATATAATTTGTCTGTATCGCACTGAGGCGAGCCGTTTCCGCACTGCCTTGCACAAGACCATCAGCCGTTAAGCCAAAAAGGTTCACCATTAATACGCCGACAAAAGCAGCAATGAGTGTCGTGAGCAATAAAATGCCTAACGCCAAAGTTGCGATTTTGCCCAATGATGTTGCAGAATGTAATTTTGCCACAGCGGATAATATGGACGCAAAAACCAATGGCATGACAATCATTTGCAGCAACAACACATAGCCATTTCCAACAATATTGAACCATTCTATCGATTTTTTCAAAGTTGGATTTTCTATGCCATATGTCCATTGCAGGAATATGCCAAAAATAACCCCAATAATGAGTCCAATAAGAACGCGCCGCGAAAGGCTCCAATTGGTTTTTCCTGTTTGTTTTAATGCGATCAGGAGAGCTAAAAAAATAACAAGATTGATGAGAAAACCCAAAGACATAAAATCTGTTCCTTAACGCGGTGCAAACAGGCAAAATTTGACAGTGCGCATACGTTAAAAGCACTCTGTTGCGAGAACAAAGAACAGATTTCTAATAAAATGAATTTTATAACAAATTTACGCTAAATAAACGTTATTTCTGAGGATTATTTGTCGTCGGGATTTGAGGAATGGACGAGGCGTGAATTGAACCTGTCACAGTGTTATAATCAACGTTTTTTTGAAAAATTGTTTGCGTAAATTCTGTTCCATTACGCTCAGACAATAAAGGAACCAATATCAGTCCCAAAGCGACAGCAACTGATCCGAACAATAATACAACCCGCAATATCCCAGTTCCCGCATTGGGTGAAAGATTATCGTGATCGTTATTCAACAGTTCATGGTGACGCATTACAAAACTCCAGAATGACTAGGAAATCATCCTAATGCGCAAAATATTAACAAGTAATTAACATCGGTTGTATGCTTTATGCATACAATAACAGGTCTTTAAGAATGGGTACAAGTGGTTTATCAGCGTCCGGCATAGGATATTGATCAAGATCGGCTGCCTTTACCCATTTAAGATTTTGCCCTTCCGCGCCACGTGGAATTCCTTGGTAACGCCTGCAAATATAAAGCGGCATCAATAAATGGAATTTTTCATATGTATGACTGGCAAATGTCAATGGCGAAAGACAATCCTGTTTGACCGTGATTGACAATTCCTCACTAAGTTCGCGAATGAGTGCTTGTTCAGGTGTTTCGCCTTGTTCAAGTTTTCCACCAGGAAATTCCCATAAACCTGCAAGCGACTTTCCTTCCGGTCTTTGTGCTAACAAAATACGATTGTCAGCATCAATCAGGGCACAAGCAACCACGAGTAATAAATTTTGTGCAGATGTCATGCGCCAGGTCTCCAATATTGACTGTGATAAACGGTTTTAAAGCCGGCTTTGTCAAAAAGACGCCATGCTACGCTGTTTTGCGTTTCAACCTCAACCCAGAAAGACTGAACCGGTATTGAAGAGGATTTCTTCAACAAATGACCCAATACGGTCTGTAGGGCTGCTTTGCCTAATCCTCGGCCGCGTCGATCAATCCGTATGGAAAAATCAATAAGGCCAGCCTGTTTGAAATCATGCACAACAACCAGATTGCCTATTACATTACCATTATGGCTAAACTGCAAAAAAGTTGGGCTACCTTTAATACGCCCTAGAAGCTCTTGCATGGCCGCATCGTCATTCTTGTTATTAATCCGATGACGGGCGCTAATCTTTGCATAAGTGGCAATATCAATCTCTTGCATTGTCACGTCAGATGCCACCAGATGAGGTCTTTGCTCAAGTGTCATGACAGAGATATCGCTTGAATTGGACCAGCCATGTTGTTGCAAATACTCAAATAATTTTAGCGGCGCCAATGGCGTCAAACGCAGTGGCCTGTTAAATATACCATTTTCAAAGCATAAACGTTTTACACGATTGGCAATGTCATGGTCGTCATCAGGATCCAATGGAACAACACAATTGACATTGTTAAAAACAATGCCTGATGTTTTGCGTTTTACCCAAACACCATCATAAATTTCATCTTTTGCAGGCCAAGCACGTGCAGCCAACGCTTCCAAGCGTCGTATTTTAGCTAAAACGTCATTCGGACGATTTCTGTTATTAACTTCTGTAGTCACCGTTAATCTCGACATATTCTTTGGTCAAATCACATGACCAGATCGTTGCACTGCCATTGCCAAGGCCAATATCGACTTTAATGACGATATGTTGCCCCTTCATATAGCGTGATGCTTCTTCTTCATTATAATTGGAATCGCGCTCGCCACACACTGCCAAACGATGCGGTCCAAACCAGATGGATAACTTATCACGGTCAGCTTCAACACCTGCTTTGCCAACCGCCATAACAACACGTCCCCAATTGGCATCTTCACCGGCAACTGCTGTTTTTACCAATGGCGAATTGGCAATGGAACGCGCAATAATTTTTGCCGCATTGTCATTGGTCGCACCTTCAACCTTAACTTCTATTAAATGATGGGCTCCTTCACCATCTGTCACCACTTGAAGCGACAATTCATGTAGAACCTCATACAGGGCTTGTGCAAATTGCTGATAACGCACATCATTCTTGTCGGATAAAGCTTTGGCATTTCCCTTGGCCTTACCCGTTGCAAAGAGCAGTAAACTGTCAGATGTCGATGTATCACTATCAACAGTAATAGAGTTGAATGTTGCCTGGACCTTGTCCGAAAGAAGTTCCTGTAAGATGTGGGATTCAATCGGGGCATCTGTAACAACAAAGGATAACATTGTTGCCATATCAGGCGCAATCATGCCTGCACCTTTGGCAATCCCATTGATAACAATTGTCTGCTCGCCAAATTGAATGCTACGGGTCGCCAATTTCGGAAACGTATCTGTTGTCATAATAGCTTTGGCTGCTTCCAACCAGTTATCCGGTAGGGCATCAACAGCCATTTGAGGTAATAGGTCAGTAAAACGCGATGCGTCCATTGGCTCACCAATGACACCAGTGGATGCCAGAAAAATTTCATTTTCATGGGCGTGTAATGCATCAGCGGCTGCTTTGGCTGTTTGATCTGTCGTCACAACACCTTTTTTACCAGTAAAGGCATTGGCATTGCCAGAATTGACAACAACACCGCGCGCCTTTCCGTGTGATAGTGCCTTGCGACAATGATCAACTGGTGCCGAAGGGCATTTGGAGCGCGTAAAAACACCTGCCACATTGGCGGGGTCATCAAAAACCATGAAAAGAAGATCAGTTCTACCCTGATATTTTATACCAGCTTTCGCCGTCGCCATACGAACACCATTGAGCGCTGGCATATCGGGAATTTGTTTTGGGGCAAGCGGCGAAATTTTACTGGCCATCATGATCTCTCCATATAGGTAGAAAAGGCAGAAAATAATAAAGCCGGACACGCTATAAAAAGCAACTGTCCGGCTCGTTGTTAAAAGTCACACAGTAGGATTACTGGTCATCATCTTCTTGATTGGATTCACCTGGTAAACTACCGTCAGCTTCTTCTGATTTTTGCATCAGCTTTGCAACGGATTCATCAGGATATTTAACGTCCATCTTGCCACGTAAATTGCTGATAACCTCACGGTAACGATCACGAGCAATCAGGTTGCGTAGTACTTCCTTCACATCATCCAATGCTGGAGGTTGTTTTTCACGGCGATCTTCAACCTTGATAATGTGCCAGCCGAATGGGCTTTCTACAGGTTTCTTTGTGTAGTCGCCTACTTTTAGCGAGAAGGCAGCATCTTCAAATGGCTTGACCATTTGTCCACGGCTGAAATATCCTAGATCACCACCGGTTGCAGCTGAACCATCTGTTGAGCTTTTCTTAGCGATGTCTTCAAACTTTTCACCTTTTTCAAGGCGTTTGATAATGGCTTCAGCTTCTTCTTTTGTTTTTACAAGAATGTGGCGTGCATGAACTTCCTGTTCTTTAGGAAGGTTTGCAATTTCCTTGTCATAACGAGCCTTGATGTCGGCATCTGTAATTTTGTCAACAATTGACTGTTTGAAATACAATTGTTGAAGAACGTTTTCACGCATAACAGCCATGCGTTTTTCATATTCAGGTGTCTTCTCCAAGCCATCTTTTACAGCAGCATCTGAGAAAGCCTTCATATCAACGTAAATTCTCAATACCGTCAAACGACGTTGTTGGTCAGGTAAACGTGCAAGACCTGGATCAATATCATTAGCCATGGCATCAAGGTCACCGGCAGTAATATCTTTACCATCAACCACAGCCATAACATGGGAAGGATCAACAGGTTTTGCCTCTTCTGCAGGTTTTGCAGCTGCGGCAGGTGCACCATTTGGATCAGGCAGTTTTGGCTGTTCTGCTTGCTGTGTTGTATTTGCAGCAGGTGTCGTAGGTTTGGCCGCTTCTTCTGCCAATGATGTTAGGCTGGTGCTGACCAATAAAGCTGATGATAACAACAGCACGCTAGATTTTAACTTCATATTGAGTGTCTCCTTGAGAACGCTATTTACGTTAAGAACGTTATTGACGTTCTGGACTGAAAATTAGGTATAATTGAGATGCTTATTAGCATTGTTACTCATTAAATTGTAAAAAAATGTTATCACTTTCCTATAGAAATGCACATCTTTTGTGATCGGTTAAATCTCAATTGTTCCAATTTTTATTATTGTGCGCGGTTTTTAGTATATTTAAGGTGATAACAAGAAATAAATTTAAGGAAAAACTGTTTCAAACAGGCTAAACATTGTCGCAAAAGTTGACAGAAAACGCTATGACACCTATCTCTCGCCCAGATATAGCGATAAAGCTTTGAGTTTAAGCGGCTAATTGCACTTTTGTACGGCCATTTGGTTGCATCAGGTGTAAAGTAAGTGTTAAAGCATAAGCATCATTCAACGGGCGTTGCAAAACGCCAGCAATAAACATCAGAAAGGACCGGGAATGGTCAGTTTAGGCGGCCTAGCGCGTAAAATTTTTGGTTCTGCTCAAGAACGTCGCGTGAAATCCCTTCAGCCAAAAGTTGCGCAAATCAATGCTTTGGAAGAACAGTTCCAAAAATTGACAGACAGCGAATTGCGACAGAAAACGGATGAATTCCGTAAGCGTCTTGCCGAAGGGGCAACAGTCGATTCTCTTTTACCAGAAGCTTTTGCAACTGTCAGAGAAGCGGCTAAACGCGTTTATGGAATGCGACCTTTTGATGTGCAGCTTATCGGCGGCATTGTGCTGAATGATCGTGGTATTGCTGAAATGCGCACCGGTGAAGGTAAAACCTTGATGGCTACCTTGCCGGTTTATTTGAATGCGCTTGAAGGTAAAGGCGTCCATGTTGTGACTGTTAACGATTATCTTGCTAGTCGTGATGCTGCAACAATGGGTAAAATCTATGGCTTTTTAGGTCTGACGACAGGTGTCATTGTTCATGATTTGGATAATGATGAACGCAGAGCTGCCTATGCCTGTGATATAACATACGGCACCAATAATGAGCTTGGCTTTGACTATTTGCGCGATAATATGACATTTGACCGCAGTCAGATGGTGCAACGTGGACACCATTATGCAATTGTCGACGAAGTTGACTCAATTCTGATTGATGAAGCACGTACGCCACTTATTATCTCTGGTCCGCTCGAAGATAGGACAGATTTCTATAAACTCATCGATACATTCATTCCGCCTCTCAAACCGGAAGATTATGAAATTGATGAAAAGCAAAAGACAACGACCTTTACTGAAATCGGTACAGAAAAGATCGAAAAGATGCTCGCTGAAGCGGGCTATCTAAAAGGTCATGATCTTTATGATGTCGAGAATGTCGCTATCGTCCACCATGTCAATAATGCTTTAAAAGCACACAAGCTGTTTACGCGCGATAAAGACTATATCGTCCGTAATGGCGAGGTGATGATTATTGATGAATTTACCGGACGTATGATGCCGGGACGCCGATATTCTGATGGTTTGCATCAGGCATTGGAAGCCAAAGAACATGTCGCTATCCAGCCGGAAAACCAGACGCTTGCCTCAATTACATTCCAAAACTACTTTAGAATGTATGACAAGCTTGCAGGTATGACAGGTACTGCGGCAACAGAGGCTGAAGAGTTTGGCAATATTTATGGCCTTGAAGTTATCGAAATTCCAACAAATCTGCCAGTAAAACGTATTGATGAAAATGACGAAGTCTATCGTACGGTAGAAGAAAAATATAAGGCCATTGTGCAGGATATTCGGGCATCGCATGAAAAAGGGCAACCCATTCTTGTTGGCACAACATCGATTGAAAAGTCAGAACATCTGGCAGATCGTTTGCGTAAAGATGGGCTCACCGGTTTTAATGTGTTGAACGCCCGTTATCATGAACAAGAAGCTTATATTGTGGCACAAGCTGGCGTACCAGGAGCGATAACAATCGCTACAAATATGGCAGGCCGTGGTACCGATATTCAACTTGGTGGTAATGTCGATATGCGTATCGAGCAAGAGTTGAAGGACGTACCAGAAGGACCGGAACGCGATGCAAAGATTGCTGCGATCAAAGAAGATGTCGCCAAATTAAAAGAAAAAGCTTTGGCGGCTGGTGGTCTTTATGTTCTGGCAACGGAACGACATGAAAGCCGCCGTATTGATAACCAGCTAAGAGGCCGTTCGGGACGTCAGGGTGACCCTGGACGCTCGAAATTCTATTTATCGTTGCAAGATGATTTGATGCGCATTTTTGGCTCAAATCGTATGGATGGCATGTTGCAAAAGCTTGGTTTGAAAGAAGGGGAGGCTATTACCCACCCTTGGATCAACAAGGCATTGGAAAAAGCCCAGAAAAAGGTTGAAGCCCGTAATTTTGAAATTCGTAAAAACCTTCTCAAATATGACGATGTCATGAATGACCAGCGTAAGGTTATTTTTGAACAGCGCATGGAGGTTATGGACGCCACCGATCTTAATGAAATGATCGCTGAAATGCGTGACGAAGTTGTAGAAGAATTGGTGGAAAAATACGTTCCGCGTGGCACCTATTCAGAACAATGGGATGTGGCTAGCCTGCGGGAAGAAATAAAACAGTTGTTTAATCTTGATTTGCCTGTTGATGAATGGGCAAAAGAAGAGGGCATCGGTGAAGAACAAATTCTTGATCGCGTGTCGACAGCTATGAACAACCGTGCCAAAGAACGCGCTGAACAATTTGGTCCAGAAGTGATTGCTTATTTCGAAAAAGCAATGCTGCTTGAAACAATTGATACATTATGGCGTGAGCATCTGGTCAATTTGGAGCATTTGCGGTCTGTTGTTGGTTTCCGTGGATATGCACAGCGCGATCCGCTTAACGAATATAAAACAGAATCTTTCGAGCTTTTTCAGGCTATGCTGGCAAATCTGCGCCGCGATGTTGTTTCAAAACTTATGCGTTTTGAAATTGTACAACAACCGGTTGAACCGGAAGCATTGCCAGAAATGCATGCTAATCATCCAAGTTTCAATGAACAGGATGATTTCGACGGGACGATTACTGTAGAAAATAGCGAAAGTGAAACGGTTGTTGCGCCTGAAAACCGTGATCCGAAGGATCCGACAACATGGGGCAAGGTAGGACGCAATGAACCATGCCCATGCGGCTCAGGTAAAAAATACAAACACTGTCATGGTTCTTTTGTTTAAAAATAACAATAAGACCTAGCTTGAATTTTTCAATGTAAAATCCCGATCACAAAAAGGTCGGGATTTTTGTTAGGCTTTGTTTTGGCAGATTCTGTAAGGGATAAAATCTATACGGATAAATAAGCCCTAATGAATGTGTTACGGAATTGCGATAGGCGATTGTTGTTCAAAGTGTAATCTTATATGTATGATAACAATCCTGCCTATTTGGCAATTTATCTGGTTTCAAAATGTATAAAGGCAATGTGAGGGTGATTTTGTACAGCATAGATTTTGAAATCCAACGCTTGAAAAATGATATGCTGTGCCTGCGAATTCTAGGTTAGGTTCTTGCAACAACAATAATTATCGGTTCTATTACAATTATGGAAAATAAACTCGATTACGAAAAAGAATTACGCAAAGCAGGTCTTAGAATAACAAGGCAAAGACGTATAATTCTTGATATATTGGCAAATATACTCGATCACCCGAATGCATACGAGATATTTCAACGCGCCAGCCAACAGGATCCAACAATATCTCTTTCAACAGTTTATCGCACAATGAAGGCGTTGGAGGAAGTTGGAACAATCGAGCGCCATGAATTTGAAGGTGGCCCATCGCGTTTTGAACAGGCCAGCAGTGAGCATCATGACCATTTGATAGATATTGATACGGGGCATATTATCGAATTCCGCTCAGACCTGATAGAAAAACTTCAGGAAGAAATAGCACATTCCTTAGGCTATGATATTATTCATCACCGGTTTGAACTATACGGTAAAAAGCGGCAATCATAATGGCCAAAATAGGATTGGAAAACTGTATCAGACAGGTTTTATCCTGAAGGAATAATGTCTATCTGATAAGGTGGTTTTTCCATTGGCAAGAGACATTTGCTGCATTATCACAAGAATAGGTCGGTTGCATCAACAGTCGGCAATGTTAAATACGATGCTATTAAGACAGGCATGAAAATATGGTATCACTTCCACAAGAGCGTATGAACCATCTTGAAAAGCATTTTGAGATGATCGAAAGCCAAATGGCAAATAATCCGGATCCGGATACATACGTCAAACTTGCTGCAGAATATTCTGAATTGCAGTCGATAGTTGGATTAATTCGTGCGTTGAATGCTGCTCATCAAGAAGCGAAAGATCTTGAAGCAATGTTGGCAGACCACTCGATTGATAGTGAAATGCGTGCTCTTGCGGAAGACGAATTACCGGCTATCAAGGAAAAAATTGCCAAGCTTGAGCATGACGTGCAAATTGAGCTGTTGCCAAAAGATGACGCCGACGAAAGAAGCGCGATTTTGGAAATACGCGCTGGTACAGGCGGATCGGAAGCTGCACTTTTTGCCGGTGATCTTTTTAGAATGTATGAACGTTATGCAAGTTTACACCATTGGAAAGTGGAGCTGGTTTCCGCAAGTGAAGGTGACGTTGGCGGATATAAGGAAATTATTGCCGAAGTAACCGGTAAAGGTGTTTTCTCAAAGCTGAAATTCGAATCCGGTGTGCATCGCGTTCAGCGCGTGCCGGAAACCGAAGCAGGCGGCAGAATACATACTTCTGCCGCAACAGTTGCTGTTTTGCCTGAAGCGGAAGATATTGATATTGAAATTCGACCTGAGGATATACGTATTGATACAATGCGTGCATCGGGTGCTGGTGGGCAGCACGTTAACACAACGGATTCTGCCGTGCGTATTACACACATTCCAACGGGTATTATGGTGGTGCAGGCAGAAAAATCACAACATCAAAACCGTGCGCGTGCAATGCAAATATTACGTGCCCGTCTTTATGATCTTGAGCGGCAGAAGGCTGATAGTGAGCGGTCCGCATCGCGTAAAAGTCAGGTAGGATCGGGAGATAGGTCAGAACGCATTCGCACTTATAATTTTCCGCAAGGACGGGTAACAGATCATCGTATCAATTTGACGTTGTACAAGCTTGATCGTGTGATGGAAGGTGAACTTGACGAGCTGGTTGATGCGTTAATCTCTGACCATCAAGCCGCATTATTGGCTGAATTGGGGGAAAATTAACGCAATATGCCCAGTCTTTCGGACAGTTTGCGAAAAACACGGCAAATTTTTCAGGATCACGCATTGGATAATGCGGATTTGGACGCGCGCCTTCTTGTCGAGTGGGCAACAAACACAACGCGGAAAGATTTGTTGCTTAACCCCGATATGGAAGTGCTGGAAGACGCACAACAACGTTTGCAATCCGCCATTAAAAAACGTCTTGATAATATGCCGGTCTACCGCATTATTGGGGTGAGAGAGTTTTACGGCATACCATTTTTGCTATCGCCCGAAACATTGGAACCACGATCTGATACGGAAACATTGGTCGATCTTGTTTTACCGGTGTTGGAAAATATAGTCGCCAAGAATGGCCAGGCATCTTTTTTAGATATGGGAACAGGAACCGGTGCAATCGTCATTTCCGCATTGGTGAATGTTAAACAAACCCATGCAACGGCGGTTGATATTTCTTCAGGCGCATTGGAAACAGCACAACGTAATGCTGAAAATGCAGGTGTCGCAAGTCGGTTTCATGCCTGCTTGAGCAACTGGTTTGAACGGGTTGAAGGGCGTTTTGACCTCATCGTTTCCAATCCGCCTTATATTCCAGATGATGAAGTCCCTTTATTGGCTAAAGAGGTTAAAGACTATGATCCTTACCGTGCATTGGCAGGGGGCAAGGATGGCCTTTATTTTTATGATAAGCTTGCAAAAGAGGCGATGCACTTTCTAAAGCCATTAGGCATGGTTGCCGTGGAAATAGGGCAAGGCCAAGAAAACGATGTGATAGGGCTTTTTGAAAAGGCTGGATTTCATTGCATGGAATTACGTAAAGATCTGTCCGCCATTCCACGTGCTTTGTTGTTTAGCCGTTAGTAGAATACCCGCCGCAGCTATATTTGAATTTATCTGACGATAAGCAATTGCAGTGCTGAAAATATGCGCCATTTAAGTTTTGTGAGATAATAAACGGCGCGTAACGGTTACATTTAAGCTGTTTCCCTTTGGCGTAACAGATAACATAGAATGAGCGCAATAATCAGAAGAGATCCAGTAAAGACGATTACCATATTCCAACCGCCATGGAACCAGAACCACCCACCAAATGCGCCAATAAAGCTTGAACCTAAATAGTAAAATAACAAATATAATGCTGAAGCATGCCCCTTGGCACCAACGGCAATGCGCCCCACCCAACTGCTTGCAACAGCATGAGCGGTAAAGAAGCCAATGGTGACAAGAATAATACCGATAATGAATATGGGTAGCCATTCACTGAGTGTAAAAAGTAGACCGGCAAACAAGATGAAGACTGCACAGAATAATAAAGAGCTACGACGATATTTGTTTGTCATACTACCCGCTATGGGTGAAACGATTATTCCTGCAACATAGCTGATAAATATAAAGCCAATTTGCGTCGGACTTAAATAGAATGGTGCGCCACTTAACCGGAAGCCAGTGTAATTTAAAATAGCAACAAAATCGCCGAAAATCAGTGCAATATAAAAGAATATATAGAGCAATCGTACAGAGCCAATATGACCAATCCACGTGCGAATGTGATGATGGATATTGATGCCACGCACAGCAACAAAATTCTTTGATAGAGGTAGTAGAAAGTAAAAAGCAATCGCCGCTATAAGATCGATAATGCCAATAATGGCCAATGCCCATTGCCAATTAAACCATTCAATAAGGCTGCCCATGCCGACACGTCCCATCATGCCACCAAAAGCAGTGCCGCCGACATATAGACCCATAATTTTGCCAAAGCCTCTAGGGGCAATTTCTTCTGCCAAATAAGCCATGGCAACAGCAGGCACGCCACCGAGAAGGATACCTTCCAAGGCCCGCGCTATTAGTAACCAATGCCAATTCGGCGCAAAGCCGGCCAAAATATTGAAGATTGCCGCACCAATCATCGATCCGGTCATTAATCCGCGTCTGCCTAAGCTTTCTGAAAAAGCACTAGAAAGTAATATTGAAAACGCCAGAAATCCTGTTGAGATCGATAATGCCAGTGAGCTTTTCGCTGGCGTTATATGATAGTGGTTTGCAAGAGACGGTAATAATGGCTGTACGCAGTAAAGCAGAGAGAAAGTTGCAAATCCGGCGAAAAACATCGCAATACTAATGCGCTTATATTGTGCCGTTCCACTCTGTACGCCTTTTTCAGTCGTATCGGCCATTGCGGTAATCATTTTTTTCTCCCGTCATCATCCCGCATAAAATCTACAATAGCGCGATAGACCAATTTTTAGCTGATGGGTAAAACTAATTGCAGAATTTAATTTCAAAAAACCGTGATTTGGAATATTCTTCTGAAAGTATCAATTGTCATGATAAAATTTAATACTTGGATATATGTGATTTAATCAAGAAATATTAACGGAAATTCATAATATATTTCTTATATTATTATTTAATAAATTATATATAATAGTATTATTTTATAGAGCGAAAAATAATTTAAACAAAATTCCACTCTATAATTTTTTGGGTCAATTTATACTTTTATATGAGCTATCTTGATATTAAGTATTTTAATATCAAAAAATACTTAATACCGCGCTATTGGTAATTTTGAACCGGATATTTCGCGTGCTTCAAGAACTTCTTGCCGGTAGCGATAGAGTTTTGCAGGTCTGCCGCCTGTATCGCGTTCACGCTCACCCGTTTCTTCAATGACGCCCTGTTGTTCTGTCATACGACGGAAATTAGGTTTATGGAGGCGACGACCAATAATCGCTTCAACAGCTTGTTGAAGTTGTAACAAAGTGAACTTTTTCGGCATAAGCTCGAAGACGATCGCTTTATATTTGATATTGGTTCTCAACCGGGCAATTGCTGTTGCCAATATTCTGCGATGGTCTGCAAACATTGGAACGCCAGCATCGAGATTTCCGCCAGCTTCTGCAATTAAACCAGCTTCATAAAGTAGTTCATAACGCTGCAAAATATAGTCTTCATTCCAGTTATAGCCATCAATGCCGAAGAGGAAAGCTATCCGCTTACGGCGTGTTTCTCTGTTTTCTGGATCTTTTTCCGACCATTCGAGTAAAGCATCAATAATTTTATCAACACAAGGGTGCTTACCATGACGGCAGTCATCCCAAGGGAAATGCTCATACCAGTCATGCCATTCGATTTTTGGCGAATATCCGGCATTTTCCAGCACAAGACCTAAATAACCGATGGATATCGTCCTTTTATCAGACATTTCTGGAATACGGTTGCGATCCGCAAATGTATAGAGTTGCTCGAGAAATCCTATTGGGTGACCAGTTTGTTGACCAACCCAATCACGCAATCCCGCTTGCAAACTGTCATGTTTAAATTCAAACGGGCCAGAGGGCAGGGCTTTTCCTGCATTAACAGTCATAACTTTAGGAGTACTATTGTTGACTGCGACTAGCACCGCGATAAGTTCAATATTCGATTGGCCTGCCGACATGATAATAAAGGTTGTTCCAAATATAATAGTTGCTTTAAATTTGAATGTATTTCGTGTCAGAAAAAATATTGCCGGTTCAATTATTCAATTCAAACAGCTTTATCAGAAACTAAAAACATTCAAGAATCATATAATAGCTATATAAAGCGTATATTTTAAATAACCAGATCATAAATACACTATTTTCTCACTAAATTAAAGTAATAATGCAAAATTACAAGGTAAAATATCATAAGTAAAAAACGTAAATATTTTATATTTTTTTAAAATAAATAAAAATAAATAAACATTGTTGTAATTAAAAAATAATATATTTTGTATACAGCTTGTATACATATAATTAAAAATAAATTTTTATTTAAAATTGATTTAAATTAAAAAATTTTAAAAATTTATTTAAAAATTTAATATTGTTTGCACGCGATATTGTATAAAAATTATACAACAAATTTTTAATTTAATCGATTTTATTCAGTAAATAAATTTCAAGATAAAAAAATAAAATATGCTGATAAAATAGTTTTATGCTTGTTTATATGGTAAAAAAAATAACAATTTTACCAATTCAGCTATTTAATAAAGACACTGAAATTAAGTGTTTTATGGAAAATTCTTTTAAGACAAACTAAAAAAAGCCGACCAAATGGTCGGCTTTTGGATAAATACCGCAATGTATTATTGAAGTTATTAGCGATGGTTAACCGGCGAACCATCATCAGAATGTGCCATTTCACTTGCAGGGACACCGTGTTTAGAAAGTCCAGATTTTTTCTCATGTCCAATAACATAACTGTCTTCAACAGAACCGCCACCAAATCCGTTTGCTCTTGTATAAGCTCTCGAATTGCCGGTTAACTCGTTATTGACACCAGAGTGGCTAACTTTTCCAGCGATATAATGATTTTCAGGTGAGCCATCACCAAAAGCGTTGCCAGCGTTTGCGCTACCAATTGCCATTAAACTTGCTGCTGCAATCATAATTATTTTTTTCATTTTCTTCTCCGCAGTTCTAATGCCTTCGTAAATAACAAGGCATTTGTTGAATATTTTGAATGCTAAATTCAAAACCAGCATTCTCTGAGTGCTTATATCGTCATGCAGAGGCGTAATCTCAAATCACAATTAAATGTAAAGATCACGAAAGTTTGATGCTTAATAAATACAATGAGAACAAATGGTTATTGTTAAAACCAAAGTACTTTAAGATATTTATTGGCGTGTCATCACAAAGCGGTGATTGAATGAAGCCCTAAACTCGCGTCACAAACCGTTGCTTAATTGGTGAATCGTCTGCATCGCCAAAAGCAGGTTATTTTTGAAATGCATCAATTGTTCTGGATAAAACTTCTGGTCTTTAATTCGCAATAGATATGATGGGTGCACAGTCGGTAGAATTGGTGGCATTGTCGGTGGGGTCGCTATTTTTCCCTGAATTTCCGACATTGCAGGCATTTGTTCTGTCACAGAAAAAAACGCGGTTTTTCCCATCGTTACAACGAGCTTGGGTTTAATCAATGCTATTTCTTTCAATAGCCACCAACGACAATGCTTAATCTCGCTGCGATTGGCCGTGTTATGAATGCGCTTTTTACCCCTCATTTCATATTTAAAGTGCTTTACAGCATTGGTGACATAAATTTGCTTGCGATCAAGCCCAATCTCTTGCGCAACTTGATCGAATAGCTGTCCTGCGGGACCAATAAATGGTTTGCCAACAAGATCTTCGCGGTCACCTGGTTGTTCACCAATAACCATGATATCGGCATGTGCAGGGCCTTCACCACAGACAGCCTGCGTTGCATTGCAATGAATTGGACAACGCTGACATACTTTTATGTTTTGTCGTAGGTCGTCCAATGATTGTATGTCTTCCGGAATATGCAAGGGTTCTTGCCGCATTTGCAACCGCTGGTGAAAAAGCGGTGCTTCACTCAATTGTTGTGCTTGCATGGCTTCTACACGCGCTTGAGCACCTTCTACCAAATCATTGATGATTGTTGCTTCCGGTAAATTGCGCCAAAATTTCTTCGGCATATGATTTTGCATGGTTTTGAGCTTTACCCGCGCTGGGTTAAATATATTGGAAAAATAAGTTTTCCAAAGCTCTTCCGTAGTATCATGCAATGGTGGCTCGCGGTCGACAGCCTTTCCCAGTGTTAAATTTTGCCGAAAAAAATATGCACATCCTTTCGGTGTCAAAATTTGCCAATCCATATCGCTAAAGCGTTTGCAAAAGAATGGTGCAGCCTTCTGGATAATAAAATGCTGTGGTTCATACCAAGCTGTAAAACACCGCCGGTCATCAATGGATGCAATTTCTTTAAAGCGCACAAATGCATGCATATGATGAATATCATGGCTGACTGCTTTTTGTCGGCTTAAAGCATCAATCATATCCTTGTCATAAAGTTTGTCGAGAAGCTCTTTATCGTCTTGCAACCGAAACAATAAACGATAGAGCAAAGCCGGTGTATCATCGCCCTTATGACAAATGACTTGATCGGCAATGGATAAGAATTTTTTCGAAACACAAATCCTTGAGTTCGAAGTATTTTCGGGCGTTGAATTTTCAGACGCAAATAATGACGGATTATCATCATATGTCCAGATAATCTCTTCTGGTGGAATAGCAGCATAGATTAAAGCGCGTGCTTGCTCCCGCCACACATTAAAATTACCTTTCTCGCATAAATGTACGGTCTTCATGCTCAAAATAATTCCAATTGTTTTGGTTTTGGGCGAAAGCGTTCGGCAAGCTTGGCACTGTCGATCAGATGCGTGGGAGACCATTGATCTGCAATGATAAATGGCTTTAACTTGGCTAGAGAAAGATGGAAGGCTTGCAAATCATCCAATGTCAAACGCTTGAAACGCCGCGCCATCAATATCCGCTTAACATTGCGTACGCCCATTCCTGGGATTCGCAAAAGCATCTCTTTGTCTGCACGATTGACATCAACCGGAAAACGGTGCCTGTTGTTTAAAGCCCAAGCCAATTTCGGGTCAAAATCCAGATCAAGCATGCCATTTGTTTGGTTGTTTGTTAGCTCTTCCATTTGAAAGCCATAAAAGCGAAACAACCAATCGGCTTGGTAAAGCCTATGCTCACGCAATAAAGGCGGCTTTATTATCGGCAAAATACTAGATGCGTCCGGTATTGGGCTAAAAGCCGAATAATAAACCCGTTTCAATCGATATCCGGTATATAATGTGGCACTCGATTGCAAAATGGTCGCGTCATTAGCCCCATCAGCACCAATAATCATTTGCGTTGATTGCCCAGCAGGTGCAAACTTTTTCTGTAACTTCGATTGTAGGGTACGATCTTTGGCATCTTCAATATGCACACGCACATTGGCCATTGCCTGCCGAATGGTGGTTACCTGTTTTTGCGGCGCTAATTGTTGAATGCTTTTTTCGGTAGGGAGTTCTACATTGACCGATAGTCTATCCGCATACAATCCCGCTTCTTCTATTAATAACGGGGAAGCATCAGGGATAGTTTTTAAATGAATGTAGCCGGAAAAGTGATGTTTTAACCGAAGATCGCGGGCAATTTTTACCAATTCTTCCATTGTTGCATCTGCCGAACGAATGATACCAGATGATAAAAACAACCCCTCGATATAATTGCGGCGATAAAATTCGAGTGTTAGGAAAATTACTTCATCGGCGGTAAACCGCGCGCGCTCGACATTGCTAGAAGACCGATTGACACAATAAGCACAGTCGAAAATGCAAAAATTGGTCAATAGAATTTTTAATAGCGAAATACATCGTCCATCTGGCGTAAATGAATGGCAAATTCCCATATTCGCGGTTGAGCCTAAACCTTGTTTATTATTGGAACCGCGTGTTGAACCACTAGATGCACAAGATGCATCATATTTGGCGGCATCGGCAAGAATCGCTAACTTTCGCTTTAGGGTCTTTTCCATATTTGTTCACTAAATGTTCTTTTGAACAAAAGCAATGAAAATGCTTAACGGATCATTGGGGCATTTGGGATTTTACGGCTTCAAGGCAATTATTTGGAAACGCAGATGCAGAGCTGTTTCAAATTTCGACAAGAGATTTCAGTAAGAGGTTTCGAGAAAAGGTTTCGGATAGAGATTTCTGCTAGGGATTTTGGGAAAAAGTTTTAAGAGAAGTTCGACGAAAAAGTCTGACCAATATTCACCAGTGAAATTTGACAGCGAAATCTAAAAGGAAAATTTTACGTCAAAATTTGACACGAAAATGCGTTAAGATAGTCCGATAACGTCAATCTATTGTCTTGGTAGTGATATCAACATAATAATAAGCAGCGTTAATATGCTTAATAAGCAGACACTTTAAAGAACAATAGTCGCGCATTGACGGCTATTTTTGTCACTGTTTGTTAGAGCGGTTAGACATTAACAGATAAATCAATCCATAGGCTAAACCGATACAGGCGGAAATGAGTGAGCCGCTTAACACACCTATCTTGGCTGCCTCAAGATTTTGAATATCAGGAAAAGCCAACATGGCTGTAAAGATCGCCATGGTAAAACCAATACCGGCAAGTGAGCCAACCAAAATCATGCCAGAAAAATCAACTTTATTAGGAAGACGACAAAGTCCAATTTTTACAGAGAGCAGGGAGACTGTAATAATCCCGATTGGTTTTCCAACAACCAAACCAACAATAACCCCCATGATAATCGTGGTTGTATGTGGCGCAGAAAAGTTGACACCTGAAAAGTTTACCCCCGCATTTGCCAATGCGAAAAGCGGCATAATAAGAAATGTTACCCATGGTGTGAGTTTATGTTTTATTTCCGATGCTGGCGCTTTTTCAACGGGGGTAGAAGTTTTATCGACGGTTTCTTCTAATGCATTTGGTTTTGAATAACATTGTTTCTTGCCGTCTGTTACCTTGGCAAATTTGTAAGAGATTTTAGTCTTGTTCTTTTGGTATGGCAAAACCGGCGTGAGTAAGCCAAGGATAATACCTGTAAGAGAAGGGTGTACACCTAAAATAAACAATCCAGCCCAAACAATAACACCTGAAAACAAATAGGGCAGAAACGATGAGATTTTCAATCTTTGCAGCAAAACGATTAATAGAATGCCAACTAAGCCGATGAAAATGCCATAGGTATTAAGGTGTCCTGAATAGAATAGAGCGATGATGATGACGGCAATAATGTCATCAATAACCGCGAGTGATAACAGAACAATTCTGAGATTATTGGGAATGCCTGATCCCAAAAGCGACAAAATGCCAACGGCAAAGGCAATATCTGTTGCAGTCGGAACAGCCCA
Organism: uncultured Bartonella sp.; assembly: GCA_946478235.1. Taxonomy (GTDB): domain Bacteria; phylum Pseudomonadota; class Alphaproteobacteria; order Rhizobiales; family Rhizobiaceae; genus Bartonella. The sequence goes on along the minus strand of CAMLBF010000003.1, from coordinate 50,592 downwards.
ACCGTAAAAAGCGGTGCTAGCATAATTGAACACGGAATAAATCATTGCCGGAAAACAAACACCACCGATAGCCGCCATAATTGGTAGGCTTGCTTGTTTGATATTGGAAAGAGCGCCATCATGCATTTCACTGCGTATTTCAACGCCCGTCACAAGAAAAAAGAGTGTCATCAGAACATCGTTGATAACGAAATGCATATTTGGACAGAAGGTAAAACCATTCCAGTTCAGGCAGATGGGCTTGTTCCAAAAAGTCTCGTAAAAATCTGAAAAATGCGAGTTTGCTAATATAAGTGCAACGACCGCTGCAATTAATAACACAACTCCGCCGATAAAGGGTTTGTGAAGGCTGGAAGCAATGGATACGACAATTACTTTGAGAAAAGAGTGATGACGATGTGTTGGCTCATCAGGGTCTGAAACTGGCATAATAGGCTCCGCAGAGCTGGCGGCCCGACCTAGCTTATTACCTGACCTATAACCATTTATAGGACACCCTGAACTACTCCTATTGGAATTAACTTATAAAAGCAATATTTTCTAAAAGACTATTATTTTAATGGGGCATGTAGTACCGCATCATTACCGCGTTGATTATATGATGCCGATTTTGTTCAAAAATCAGCAAGATGAAAGACCTCAAATTAAAAGCTCTCAAATAGGAAGATCCTAAGTTAGAAGCTCCAAAATTGAAGAACAATTGCGTGCTTTTATATTGATGCGTTGGTTGAACTCGCCTTTTATTTCAACTAGAGTTGAAGCGCGACCAACCGTAATTATCAAATAAAAAATCAAATGAAAAACCTGCTCTTGCCATAACTGTAAAGAGCAGGTTTCTTAAGCTTTACACAGAACACGGCAAAGTCTTTTGCCGCAGTAATTTATTGATTTTCCACTGTCAGATCGACCTTGTTTAAAGCAGAAGAAAGGTCGTTTTGTAGGGCGGTTTCAAGATCTGTTGCAGTCAAACCTTTTGCATCTTTCGCCTTGATCGATATTTTCAACGTTCCCGGTTTTTTCGCAAAGGCACCAAAAGCATCTGAAATTTTTTGTGCTTCTTCATGATCTTTGAGCAACATAACAGGGCTTTTCGTCATAACGACATAAAAGTCATCATATAGCTCTTTTTTTAGGTCATGTTTGTTATCATTCAAACTATTGGCTAGATAAGTGAAAAACTTATCAATAAAACCTAAATCCGAATAGCGCATATTTCCGTCTATAATACCAATCTGATTGGCAGCCTCAACGGTTGCATCTTTATCACCAGAGAACAATTTTGAATCAACATCGACGATTTTTGCCGACATTTCACCTGAACCGATATCTTTTGCGTCAAAAGAAATAGTATTCAGCATAAGCGTTTTCTTGGACGGATTATAGGCAAAGTCAATTTTACCCGATAGATCAAGAGTTTCGTACCCCATATTTTTTAAAATAACGAAATCTTTCTGGGGCATTTCTGCCGTGTTGAGCGACAAATTATCCAATGAAACCAATAGGCTTTCAGGAACTGGCTGGTTCCATTCACGTGGAGATAACTTGAATGAATTCAATTTCGCTTTGATGTTTGGTAGATCAATATCAGCCTTTTCAATTTCGGCATCAACCGACGTAATTGCAGAAACAACGGTTATGATTAAAGCGTTACGTGCTGCTTTTTCGGCTTTTTCATCGCCACTTTTTTTCGCGGCAAGATAGTTTTTAGCAAGCTCTTCAGGAATATTTTGCATTGGGTGCATCTTTAAACCACTGGTTTTGAATGTGCTTAATGCAAAATGCGCGTGACGGCTTTTCCCTTCGAAGAGATTAATGACAATGTCACCAAGTTGTACTGGTCCAACAACGGTACGACCAACGTTATCCGGCTTAATTTTTCCTGCAAGGATTGAATAGGCGTAACCGATATCGATATCGCGTGCTTCCATTGCGCTGCTTTGACCAACTAGCTGCAAACCATCATTGTTATCACTTGTTTGCGCAGCCAGATCAATATTGGTGTTCATGCCTGCTATACCAACAGACCCAATAGCGCCATTTTTAAGACCAGAAAGCCAAAAACCTTTGACCATCAGTTTTTCTGTTGCACCATTTTTACCAGTCAACGAAACTTCAATATTAGGTGCGTTGACCGATGATAGGCCAACCCGCATTAATGCCTGCAAAACGTGTGATTCAATTGTTGTGTCCTTATCTTTCAACACAACACCATCAAGCGTCATTTCAGGGATATGAACCTGAATATTTTCACGCTTAAGAACAAGGTCATGAATGGTAAAAGACCCCGGCATCACTGATACTGGTGGGCGACCGGATATTGCACCAATTGTTACCGAAATGCCTTCAGGCGTTGGTAAGGTAACATTTTTAAGATTGATGTTACCCATGACGCTGACATCTGATTGGTCTGCTTTGACGCCACGTTTGTTGAGTTCATTAGAAACAAAGCTATTGAGGTATGGTGCAGCCATATAAAAGCCACCCACTGCCAGAATGGCCAGGATAACTATGCCCCCAATGATATAAATCAATAAGCGTTTTAGTTTTATCAGAAACCAGCCGCCAAAATTGGCCATTGTATTTACCCAGTCTTATTGTTGTACGTCAGCCGTTATATCGATTTTATTCAATAATGAAAGCGGATCATTTTCAGCGATGATAAAATCCACAAAACCGATTCCATCTGCAGATTTAGCTTTTTGGTGAATATTTAAAGTGCCACCGTTTTCAATATAATTATGCATTACTCCACCAATTTTTGCTGATTTTGCATCACCTAATAGGGATGTTATGAGAGGAGATGCTTGCGTGGCGATTTTGTGTCGCTCTTCTTTAAATTTTCCACCATTCGCTGTGTCATATTTTTCGTATTTTTTTAAATAGCCGTCAAGATTGATCGAGGTATCCAACGATTTTATTGCGACCCCGATAAGAGGTGCCGCAATAAGTTTCAACTTATTAGCAGAAAATATGGTTTCATTGACATTTAACAATGTGCTTTGACATGAAAATTGGCCCATGTCGTCAATACTATAGGCTAGATCGATCTTTAGAGATTTATCATCACTATTCCATACTGAATCGTATTTGAAATTTGATTTCAGTACTTGATAGCCAAGTTCTTTCAAGGACAAATACCGTGACTTTTTGCCAAGCTGAGTGTTTGGGAATGTATCATCGGCAGGTATAGTAAGACCTTGCATGTCAATATGTAAGTTTTTTGGAATGATGCCAGAGGTGAAATCTGCATTGACATCTATATTATCGAGGGAAATCCACATATCTTCCTCATCTGAGGAATTTACCTTTAAACCATCCAGATGAATGGTTTTGAATTGTAGTATCGAGTCACCATAATCGGTATCTTCCATTGAGGTTTCATCGTCCCCTACACGCTGCCATTTTTGTGTAAGGGCATAGGCAAGTTTTTGGTAGTTAAGGCCAGAAATAGAAAAATGCTTTAATTCTCCAACTGTATTGCCACTTTCAAAGGTAAAATCCGTTATAGATTTATTTAAGATGTCACCTTCATAAGACAATGTTATGTTGCTGACGTGCGCTTTGAAATCTTTAAGTTCATCTTCTAAGGCAATGCCATCCATATTGATCGAAAGATCACCAGACACTGTTATGTTGTCGAAGTGTGCTTTGAAATCTTTGAGTTGATCTTCTAAGACAATGCTATCTATATTGATTGAAAGATCATCGCTGGACGATTTGAAAGCGGCACCATTTTTCATCACAAATGATGAAAAAACATTCATTGTAGTTTCGTTATCATAGTCACGATGAAGCGTATCCATGAAGTTTCTCAATGGAAGCGGCAAAAACTTCATGGAAATTTTATCGCCGGATATTTTTTTAATCGTTACTTTTTCAGACGATGTGTCTTCGTCAGACGGTATAATTAAAATATCATTGACCGACCATGCGTCGTAAAGTTTCAAAGATTGATTGTTTTCTTCACTTTCATCAGGGGTTCTGGCATAAATCTTAGCAATATTGTCGATATTGACATTTTGCAAACTCCACTTTCCTGTCTTTATAGAAACCGGATCATCACTATCATCATCATCGTTGTTTGTACTCGTTGAAAAAGTAGCATCATCCATTGTTGCTTTGCCGATAATGGCATTTTTTATGTTTTCATAAACAACGTTATGCAAAATATAGCTATTTTTATAGTCGCCCGCCTTGTTATCAATATTTATGGTCGGAATCTCTATTCTACCTATTGAAGCAACAGCATTACCAATGAGATAAGGCGTATCTTTATTGCTTACGGCTTTTTTCCCGACATAATCGTGTATCTGAATAGATGGGATAGAAATGTCATTTCCATTTCCAACGAAATGGACATTTTCCAAGGTTATATTTTTACTCTTTTCACCCAATAAGGATAAGTCACCTTTAATGGATTGAATATCGATTGCATCATTTTCAGTAACTTTTATCTTGGCATTAAGTGCAACGAAATTCCTATGCTTATCCACAACCAGTGAATCATAGCTTACGTGGTTGAGAGCTAAAAACTTTTTAACATGCCTTTCAGCCGAATATATAAAGTAAAAGGCAACACCACTGGCAATAATAGCAAGAACTACTATAGCGATAATGGATTTGATCCATATTGATTTTTTATGGGGCTTCTCAATAGTGTCTTGGCTCATAAATTTTCCTACTATGCAGTGATGTTAGTTTTCAAAGTTATATTAAAAGTATCAAAATGATGTTGTTTTGAAGGCTAAAGCAATAATATATGCTGTGAAAGCCGGAGTCTTCCACATTTTCTGTCAAATGCTACTTTAATAACATTTTTGGTTGTTTGAGTGCTTTTATTCACTGAATTTTATTTTTTTCTAATGGTTTGGTGCTTTAAAAGCTCTCAATATGCATCAATCTATCATATTCTGTTTTTAATGCCTTAAGTAAAACCAGATAATCGCAGCTTTCAATTTGTCCAATATTCTTCAATATTTTTGACAACCGAATTTATTGCTAATCAAAGATAATCCTTTGTGGCTTACCAGGTTTTGTGATTGGATTGTTTACATGCTTAGTCAGACTTTACATGCTTAATCAGACTGTTGAATTAATTGGCTAAATTCTTGGATTAATAAGTTTGTTGAATTAGTAAATAATGCTCAAAATCGTTCATATCGTAAAAACCTGCCTGATGTGTTTTTGTTCAATCGAAACAGCTGTAAAACGGCACATGACATATGTGGCAGGGGTATTTAAAAGAGCCACAATTTTATAAAATTTGGCAAAATTTAGCGTTTAGAATAGACAAGCCCTTTACAAAAAAAATTAAATTTTAATATGATAGAACAATCTTCCTATGCAATTTGTTTGCCATATAACAGGGCTGTTTCCGGATGTTTTTCAAGCAGCTTTTGTTTCGTAATAGTTGTTTGATGAAACGATGCCAATATTAAACACAAGCCTTGACCAGAAAAAGTCCACAGCTCAGTGGATTACAATGTTGGTTGCTGCAGCATTTTTCATGGAAAATCTCGATGCAACCGTCATTACAACAGCACTTCCGCAGATGGGGGTTACTTTTCATACAGACCCCGTCAACATCAATATAGGTATGAGTGCCTATATGCTAACGCTTGGTGTATTTATTCCGGCAAGTGGCTGGTTAACAGACCGTTTTGGTTCGCGCCTCATGTTCTCCTTGGCGGTATTGTTATTTACTATTGCATCTTGTTTGTGCGGTCTTTCTACAAATCTTGCAATGTTTGTCGCGGCAAGAATTTTGCAAGGAATTGGCGGCGCCATGATGGTGCCGGTAGGCCGGCTTGTCGTGTTGCGGCAGACACCAAAGGAAAAATTGGTACAAGCGATTGCGCTTTTGACGTGGCCTGGTTTGGTTGCACCGGTATTGGGGCCCCCCATTGGCGGGCTGATTGCGCAATACTTCCATTGGAGCCTTATTTTTTACCTCAATATACCAATAGGCCTTGCAATCCTCATTTTGAGTTTGAAAATTTTTCCCGATGAGCAGCTAAAAACAGTGAGAAGTTTTGATATTGTTGGCTTTTTATTGACGGGGTTAGGGCTGGCAACAATGTTGTTTGCAGCCGAAGAGATTGGTAATATCGACGGTGTGTCGTGGCTGGTGATAGGCTGTTTTTCAGTCGGTTCTATTGCGCTGGTTTTAAGTGTTTTGCACTTGAAACATAACGAAACACCACTCGTTTCATTGGATGCACTCGCCCATAAAACATTTGCCGTTTCCATTTATGGCGGCACAGCATTTCGCATGACGGCAAATGCCGTCGTTTTTATTCTTCCGTTAATGGCACAATTAGCTTTGGGCTTTACGCCGACACAAGCAGGGTTGTTACTCATGCCAATATTTATTGGAAATTTGGCGATTAAACCCTTTACGACCCCTTTGATGCGTATACTTGGTTTTCGTCGCACATTGATATGGAATTGCATTTTAAATGCTTTGTTTTTGGGCCTCTATGGCACATTTTCAAACCAAATGCCGTTATGGCTGATGATTGGTATCTTGACGCTTAGTGGTGTGTTTCGTTCAATCCAGTTTACAGCACTCAATGCCATTGCTTTTGCGGATATCGAGGCAGACCGTATGAATGGCGCCAACACATTGTTTTCAACAATTTTTCAATTAGGGATAGGGCTTGGAATAGCACTGGGCGCAATATGCTTGCGTCTTGGTTCTGCTGTCACAAATTTGTCACTGAATGCATCTGTTTTACCATTTCAAATTGCATTGTTTATCGTGGCAGGCGTTAGTATCACGCCTTTGTGGGGTCTTTTACGGCTTCATCGTGATGCAGGAGATCTTGTCGCAGGGCGTGTGAAAGGATAAAATAAAAAGAAAAAGCATGATACGGCTTACGGGAACAATGCGGCTGAAAACGCGCTAAAATGGGTAGGGATCACGTCACTATGACCACAGATCAAATAATGGCATTTTCAATTATCATATTGATGATGGTTGTATTCATTTACGATCGGTTTCGTTATGATGTCGTTGCGGTTTGTACGCTTTTACTCGCCTGTGCCGTTGGCATCGTCAGCCCGAAGGAAGCTTTTTCTGGATTTAGTGATGATATTGTGATTATCGTCGGCAGTGCTTTACTTGTGAGCGCTGGTGTCGCCCGTTCCGGTGTGATGGAAATAATCATTCAACGGATTTGGCCAGATGTGAAATCTGTCCGGTTACAGCTATGTTTTTTGGTGATAACGGTTACTATTCTTTCAGCCTTTGTTAAAAATATCGGTGCTTTGGCCATCATGTTGCCTATTGCATTCCAGTTTGCACGCCGTTCCAACGTATCACCATCAGTGTTCCTCATGCCCATGTCTTTCGGGGCATTGCTTGGTGGCTTGATGACACAAATTGGCACATCGCCCAATGTTGTGGTTTCGGCAATGCGTGAAAGATTGGTGGGAACATCTTTCACCATGTTTGATTTTACACCAGTGGGCGCAACCGTTGCGGCAGCAGGTGTTCTCTATCTGGTATTTTTTTCATGGCTTGTGCCGGTACGCGCACGCAAAGCCGGTATGAATAGCGATAGTCTTGCCATTAGGGATTATATTTCGGAAGCAACAGTCGGTGCAAATTCACCAATTGTCGGCAAATATATATCCGACCTTGTAAAACCTTCTGCTGGTGAAGCAATGGTCTTACAAATTATCCGTAACAAAAAACTAATCTCGCCATTGCCAGATTTTATTCTGGATGAAGGTGATGTTGTCGTTCTTGAAGGACCACATGAGGCACTGGATTCCGTTATCAACTCGGCGCGATTGGAGATAGCGACGAAACGGAATGTGTTGTCTAGTGATAAATCCGGTCAGATTGATGTCGTTGAAGCTGTTATCACAGACAATTCACCGCTCATTGGAATTAGCGCCAAACGACTCTCTCTGTTTGACCGTTATGATGTCAATTTATTGGCACTAAGCCGCCAGCAAGAACGCGTAAGACAACGTTTGGGCGATATCGTTTTCCGCTTGGGCGATGTTATTGTGTTGCAGGGCAGGGATGATGTTATTCCCCATCTATTACAGGAACTTAAGTGTTTGCCCTTGGCTAAGCGCAATATTTTATTTGGTAGTTTGCGCCGTGGTTTGGTGCCTTTGGTAATATTAATAACAGCAGTTGTTGCAACGGCAACACAAATGGTACCTGTTGCATTGGCTTTTTTTGCCGCTGCCGTGGCAATGGTCGTATTTCGCGTTATTCCAGGCCGTGATGTCTATAAGGCTCTTGATGGGCAAATATTGGTGATGCTGGCGGCGCTTATTCCTGTGAGTGAGGCATTGGAAAAAACAGGCTGCACCGATTTAATTGGTCATTGGTTGAGTGTCTTTGCTGCAAACTTACCACCTTATGGTGCGCTTGCCGTCATACTTATTGCAGCAATGTTTGTTACGCCATTTCTTAATAATGCGGCAACAGTTATGGTCATGGCACCTATCGCATCGAGTTTTGCAGCATCGCTTCATTATAAACCTGAAGCTTTTTTAATGGCTGTGGCAATTGGTGCAGGCTCAGATTTTTTGACACCGATAGGGCATCAATGCAATATGTTGGTTATGGCGCCGGGGGGCTATCATTTTAGCGATTATCCTAGGGTCGGGGCACCCCTTAGTATATTAATTGCTGTTGTTTCGGTTCCTATGCTTATGTGGGTATGGCCTCTTCAATGAATATTAATTTTAAGCTCAAGATAAAACAGGCCATTAATCAGGTCAGGGCAAGCTGGAAAGATGCTTTTTGTGCCGGTTTGGCATCAGGGTTGGCGTGGCTTGTGTCTGTTCATTTCCTTGGTCACGAACACCCAATCTATGCTGCAATGACGGCACTTATCTGCTTAGCTCCTGGTTTGCCTAGCCACGGGCGGCAGGCAATATATGTTCTTATTGGCGTATTAACCGGCGTTGTGGTTGGCGAGTTGACATTGCTTCTTCCGCCAATGCCAACCGAAGTGCGTATTGCTATTGTGGGATTTGCCGGCATGACTATTGCCTCAGCCTATGCCATTGTGCCTGCAATCATTACACAAGCTGGTATTTCCGCAGTCATGGTTTTTGCTTTAGGTGCTGATGTTGCAGGTTGGACACGGGTGATTGACGTTGCCGTCGGGACGTCCATTGGACTGATATTCAGCCAGATAATTTTTACGCCCGATCAGTTGAAAACCCTGCATTTGGCTGTTGAACGTTTTTTCAGGGAACTAGCAACCAATTTTACACTCGCCGCTGATGCACTTGAAAAGCGCAACACAAATGCGGCTATCAAGGCTATGAAAAGTTGTGGGCGCACACATACAGCTTTGGTTGCACTTATTTCAGCAATAGATGTGGCGCGCAACAATGCGCGTTGGACATTGCGAGGTCGGCTATCATCTCGGGAAGTTGCTTCATTATCAGCTCGTTATGACCAATCGGGTATCAGGCTATATGCATCCTCATTGCTATTTTGTGAAGCGATGGTCAATGCCATTCGTAAACATCGTGAAAATCCACCAGAATGGCTGGTGGACGCCTTACGGCTAATTGTACAAAATTGCCGCCATATTGCTGGTGAGAGTAAAGAAGGCGACGAATTTGTGTTTCCCGATCGTTCACAAAGAGCTGAAGCATCAATGAGTTGGCGCGAATGTGTCTTGGATATCGAAATGGTAGAAAATACATTGGCGCGCTTTTATAAAAGCAAAACAAGAAAAAGCCGCCTTACCGCTTACCGCAAGAAACAGATATTGGACGCAGTCCGTGCAGAAGTTGCTGCACGTAAACGGACAGAGCAGGTTGTTGAAGAAGATGAAAAGGATCGAAACAACTAGAATGTGGTCAAGTGACCTATTTATGACCTTTTTTTCGCGTTAGGGCTACCATCTTCATCAATTTATGCTTAAAAGCGCAAGAAACGCCAATTGTGACAGGACAGACGAATGTCGGATGAAAGTTTTATTCGCGAAGTCAATGAAGAACTTCGGCAAGAAAAAGCCAAAGCCTTATGGGGACGTTATGGCCCCTATACGATTCTTGCAGCTATCTTTCTTGTTTTAGCAACCTGTGCTTATCAGATTTATGACCATTGGGAGACGAGCAAAGCTGGTAGCATTGGCGATAATATGCTGACAGGTCTCGACTTGGCAGAAAATGGCAGTTTTGATGAAGCCTTGAAAAAATTGGACGATGTCGAAAAATCGGGTTTTGGCGATTATCCAATTTTAGCGCAATTGCGTATGGCCTCGGTCTATATGGAACAGGGCGATGCAGCTAAGGCTGTTGCTGGATTTGATGCTGTCGCGTCAAACGAAAAAGCCCCTGTCATTTTAAAGAAAGTGGCTAAAATCAGAGCGGCTTATATTCTTGTTGATACGGGTTCGTTTGACGATGTTGAAAAACGAGTCAAGGATCTGGCAACGGATGTTGAGCCTATGCGCATTGCTGCGCGTGAAGCTTTAGGGCTTTCGGCCTATAAGGCTGGAAAAATGCAAGATGCCGCTTATTATTTTCAAAAAATTGTTGATGAAGGTCTCAACGGGATACGGTCAACAGAACGGGCACGTATGATGCTTGAACTTCTGCAAGGTTCAGGTGTTGTCGCAAAAGGATAAATTATGGGGTTAACAGTCGCAATCATTGGACGGCCAAATGTCGGCAAGTCTACACTGTTCAACCGGTTGGTTGGGCAGCGTTTGGCTTTGGTTGACGATACCCCTGGTGTCACGCGTGACAGACGCCGCCATGCTGCGCGTCTTTATGATTTGCGCTTTGATGTCATTGATACCGCTGGTTTGGAAGAGGCCGCCAGTGATACGCTTGAAGGACGTATGCGCCAACAAACAAAATTGGCGATTGATGAGGCCGATCTTATTCTGTTTGTGCTTGATGCCAAAAGCGGTATGACCTCTAGTGATTTAAACTTTGCTTCATTGGTTCGTAAAGCTGGAAAACCAATTGTTTTGGTAGCCAATAAATCGGAATCAAAACAAGCAACAGCCGGATTTTATGAAGCCTGGTCGCTTGGATTGGGCGAACCATGCGCCATCTCTGCCGAACATGGTTTAGGACTGGTCGATTTACGCGATGCTGTTGTCGATGCGGTTGGTGAAGAAAAAGCATTTGAGCAAGCAAAAGAAGAAGAGCGTGCAAAGATAGAACCTGCCTCCATTGGTGACGATATTGAAAATCCCGATGAAGAAGAACCAGCATATGATGCAACAAAGCCACTAAGAATCGCAATAGTGGGGCGCCCAAATGCAGGCAAGTCGACTCTCATTAATAGTATGTTGGGGCAAGACCGCCTATTGACCGGCCCTGAGGCCGGAATCACCAGAGATTCGATTTCGGTTGATTGGGAATGGCACGATCGTAACATCAAATTATTCGACACAGCTGGTTTGCGCCGAAAAGCAAGGGTGCAAGAAAAGCTGGAGAAATTGTCTGTTGCCGATACATTACGGGCAATTCGCTTCGCCGAAGTGGTCATTATTGTTCTTGATGCCACAATACCTTTTGAAAAACAGGATCTGCAAATTGTTGATCTTGTTATTCGCGAGGGGCGGGCTCCCGTTATTGCCTTTAATAAATGGGACTTGATTGAAAATAGGCAGGAAAAGCTTTCCGAGCTTTATGAAGAATGTGAAAGACTTTTACCGCAGGTTCGTGGTTTACGAGCAGTTCCCATTTCGGGTGAATTTGCCAAGGGCATAGACCGGTTGATGGAAAATGTTGAAATTGTTCATCGTGTGTGGAATAGACGCATATCAACTGGAAAGCTCAATCGCTGGTTATCCGAGGTTGTGGCGCGTCATCCGGCACCTGCCGTGTCAGGACGGCGATTGAAGGTCAAATATATCACGCAGGTTAAAACACGCCCACCTGGTTTTGTTATTTCCTGTTCGCGACCAGATGCCATGCCGCAATCCTATTTGCGCTATCTTGTTAATGCTTTGCGTGAATCATTTGATATGCCAGGCGTACCAATACGGTTGTCTATGCGTACCTCTGATAACCCATTTGCAGGTCGCGCAAAAAAACGCTGATTCGTATGTATTAAGCGATAAATTTAATTTGCCTTTATAAACGTTAACATCGTCATGATGTCTGACGAAACAATGCCGTTGAAACCGGCTTTTTGTTGTTAACCATTTTTATAAATTAAGGAAAAATTAAGCAATAAAATCAACGAATAAGGGTGTTTTTGTTAACCATAAATAAAGGTTGATAAGGCATTCTCTCACCACAAGAAACAGTCGTTTCTTTTTGTATTGCGTATGTGTTTTTTGCGTTGGAGTGGTGTGGTGTTTGAAGTGTCTTTGATACCGTCTTTGCGCCGTCATGGGAACAAAGTGGAACGGAGCGAAACGCTTCTCACCGCATCCACATATTACACGCCAGAAGGGCGCTTTTATGATTCTCCCGTTATTTTGAAACGGAAGAGACATCGATTGCATGTCCTTCCTATGATATTGGGTGTCGGTTTAACCGCCATTAGTGCTACCGCTGTTAAACATCCTGAAGACTTAAAGCTTGCCTCTGTCGAGACAACCGTATTTGTCCGCACGGTTGAAACCAAAACACAAGATGTACCTGCCGGTGTCGATCCAATGACGACGGCAAGCACAACTTTATCCAAGCGATATCAGGCTTTGCCAATAACCGATGAAAATGTTGGCGGTAAGCTTGGGATCGCAGATCCTAATCCAGATGAAAACCGGATTAATAGAAAAGAAAAAACAGCTGCCATTGGTGCACATGAAAACACCGAGTTACCGGATCTAAAAAAAACAGTACTGCCCCATGTCAGCACAAGCTTATCTGCGAAACCAGTCGAGGTTAAGCACCTTGCAACATTAACAACCGTTCCAGACAAAACGTCTGAAACAAAAGTCGCAATGGCAATCATACCGATTCCCAAAAAAGCGCCAGCGAGATTGCCTGTTCCAAAAATTTTGTCGTCACTGGTAACAAATGATCACCCAGATGTTCTTGCTTTGGGATATGCGCCGGTCAAAGCAAAAGCAGATACAAGTCCATTTGATAGTATCTTGGCAGATCATGGCAAACAGTCTGATAAAAATGGACGTTTTATTCCGCCAATTAGCCGTGCCGATCACGCATGGGCGGCAACACCTTTGCCCGCGGACGCCTTTAGTGCAAAAGAACAGAAATGCTTGGCCGAAGCGGTTTATTTTGAAGCGCGAGGAGAATCAGTCAGAGGACAAGCTGCTGTTGCTCAGGTTGTTTTGAATAGAGTGCGCAATCCCGCTTATCCTAATACGATTTGCAATGTGGTTTATCAAAATACCAATTGGATCAATCATTGCCAATTTTCATTTGCATGTGATGGAAGAAAGCACCGTGTTACCGAAATGGCGCATTGGAAAGTTGCCCAACAGGTTGCAAAAGCAGTTTCTGCCGGACAAATATGGCTGGCAGATGTTGGTTCTGCCACCCATTATCATGCAATCTATGTACATCCTAACTGGGCACATACAATGATCAAGGTTAACAAAATTGGCCTTCATGTATTCTATCGAACACGGTATGGCGGCTGGATATAATTATTTGTAATTCTTAGAAGCGCAAATATAACCATAATATAAATAAGATAATATGGTTACCAACTGGGTTTTCTGGCCCTGTTTTGATTTTTTTTTGTGAATTAGAAGTTCAAATATCAAAATTTGATAAAATTCCTTTTACTTCAACGGGATTGGAAGCTTGACGAAAGCCTCGCGTAACAATATGTTGCGGCCAACTAAAAAAGGTCAAACCTTGACTTTGCATTTGGAATTAAGGGGCCATTATGGCGAAGGGTGATAAACCTATAAAGCCGGAGAGGGATACTGCAAGTCCAATGCGGGGGGGAAGCGCGGAACCTTTGGATCTGGAAACACGTCGTCGTAATCTGCAAGCAGAGTTAGAACGGCAAAATGTGCTTAAAAAACCAGAGCCGAAGTTTAAAGCTGACGAACCTCAAAAAGGGATGGCTCAGGCAATTAAATTATCTAGTGAATTTCTAGCTGGTGTGGTTGTCGGTGTTGTCTTGGGGCTTGGTTTTGATCAGTTGGCCGGAACATCGCCGTGGGGATTAGTCATTTTTCTGTTCCTTGGCTTTGCAGCCGGTGTGTTGAATATTCTACGGTCTGTGGGGGCTGTACCTCCCAGCCAAATTGGCAAGCACGGCGCATCGCGCCAAGATAAGGGGGGTGAAAGCCCCAAATAGATGAGGTTAAGGTGTCAGCGCACGGTCCAGATCCTATTCATCAGTTTCAGATATCAAAGTTAATCGATATCCCTGTCGGGAATATGGATTTATCTTTCACCAATGTTTCACTATTTATGGTGTTAACGGTGGTTGTGTCTTCACTGTTTTTATTCGCGTCTTCATCGAGTCGCGGAATAATACCAACACGCGCCCAATCTATTTCTGAAATTACATATGAGTTTGTGGCAAGTATGTTGCGCGGCTCGGCTGGTACACAGGGCATGCGCTTTTTCCCATTTGTTTTTTCGCTGTTTGTTTTCATTCTTGTGGCGAATTTCTTGGGATTATTTCCATATTTTTATACCGTCACTTCACAAATTGCGATCACATTTGCATTGGCAATGCTCGTAATTTTAGTGGTCGTTATTTACGGTTTTTTCAAAAACGGCATTGGTTTTCTTAAATTGTTTGTGCCATCAGGCGTGCCGGTCATTATCGTGCCGTTGGTAACTGTAATTGAAGTAATATCTTTCTTGTCTCGTCCAGTTAGCCTTTCTGTTCGTTTGTTCGCTAACATGTTGGCTGGACACATTACATTAAAGGTTTTTGCTGGTTTTGTCGTATCGATGATAAGTTTAGGGGCAGTTGGGGCTGGTGGCTCTGTTCTACCTCTTATTATGACTGTGGCTATTACCGCTCTTGAATTTCTGGTAGCGTTCCTTCAGGCCTACGTCTTTACCGTATTGACCTGTATGTACTTAGCTGATGCGGTGCATCCTGGACATTAACAACACTGGTGAAAATTTCACCATATGAAAATGCGAATATGCTTCAAAGGAGAATGACATGGAATTAGCACTCGCAGCAAAATATATCGGCGCAGGTCTTGCATGCTTCGGCATGGCTGGAACAGCACTCGGTTTAGGTAATATTTTCGGAAGCTTTCTAGCGGGCGCTCTTCGCAATCCGTCAGCTGCTGATGGTCAGTTTGGCCGTTTGGTTTTCGGCTTTGCTGTTACTGAAGCTTTGGGTATCTTCTCACTGCTTATCGCTCTTTTGCTTCTGTTTGCTGTTTAATTATTTAAACGCCTTTGGCTATTGCATTGGGTGGAGCAGGTTAAAACCTGCTTCCACCATATTATGCAGAGCATTACAGTTTAAAAATTTAAGGGGCTTCTAGCGGTTTCAATAATTTCCGCTCAGTAGGTAAGCCTCAAAGTTCATAAAAGGATAAGACAGGATGTTTATATCCAGCGCTTATGCAGAAACCGTCGAAATGCCGGCAGAACGTGCAGGCGAGGCTGCGCAACACGCAGACCGTGTGTTTCCGCCTTTTGATTTTTCGTATTTCGAGTCGCATCTGTTCTGGCTTATAGTTTGTTTCGGCCTGTTTTATATATTTATGTCACGTGTCATCGTACCTCGTATTGGGGGTATTATTGAGACACGTCGTGATAGAATTGCGTCAGATAGAGATAAAGCCGCACAGATGAATTTGGAACGTGAAAGTGCCATCGCCGCTTATGAGCGTGGACTGGCTGAAGCACGTTCAAGAGCTGTTGCAATTGCTCAAACTGCTGGCGATGAAATAAGAGCTAAGGTTGAAGCCGAACGTAAGTCTGTTGAAGCCAGCCTTGATAAAAAACTCGCAGAATCAGATGAGCGGATAAAAAATATCCGAGATCAAGCGATGCAAAATGTTGGAAATATCGCTGAAACTACCGCTGCTGAAATCGTTCATCAGTTGATCGGTAGTGAAGTTAGTAGTTCTATAGCAAGCGCTGCTGTTAAATCAGCACGTAAATAAGGGAGCCTTTACCAATGATGACAGATACCTTCTGGGCTCTTGTTGGGCTACTTCTTTTCTTGGCTGTTCTGGGATATTACAAAATACCGACACATTTGCGGAATTATCTGGATAAACGTGCAGATCATATCCGTGACGAGCTTGATGAAGCACGTAGATTGCGTGATGAAGCACAAGAGCTTTTAGCAGAATATCAGCGTAAGCGTCAGGAAGCTGAAAAAGAAGCTGAGGAAATCATTGCTTCAGCCAAACATGAAGCTGAAATGCTTGCGAAAGAAGCTCACAAAAAGATGGAAGAATATGTTACGCGTCGCAACAAGATGGCTGAACATAAAATTGCTCAAGCCGAAGCTGACGCTATTGCAGCTGTAAAATCTTCCGCTGTTGATCTTGCTGTCGCTGCAGCACGAGATATCATTGAAAAAGAAATGGATAAGAAAACTGCAGATAATTTGATTAAAACATCACTTACTGAAGTTAAAAATCATTTGAACTAATATTTTTCAATATAGTTTTATAAAAACCACGCCTAGGCGTGGTTTTTTTATATCTTGGCTTGAATTAAGCATAAACAATACCAATTAATATACTAGGAATACGGGCTTAGGTGTAAAAGGCGTGTGGTACCACACAAATAGAACTGATAAGCCCTAATCAGATATTGAAAAATGAACCATTTGAGCAGTTCGTTATATATCAATTAGGCAATTAATGTATTTTTGAGAGGGAAAAAATCGTGTTGAAGACAGGGGATATTGTTCGGTTGAAATCAGGCGGACCAGCTATGACCGTTGATAAAGTCAATAATAGCAAGATCTCATGTGTTTGGTTCAAGGAAGAACATCTTAAGAGTGCAATTTTTAGAAAAGATACATTGGAACGTTGTGATGTTGTTGAGAGTGTTTCTAAGACAACAACCAATGCCCACGCAAACAGACAAGAGCCAAAAACACGCACGAACAAGCCAGAACAAAGAGCAGTTAAAAGCGTAAAAACTGCAAAATAGCGGTTCTTATCCACATATATAGACTATTCAGTCTATTCGGTGGCCATTATATCCGCCCGTTGATAATTTGAGTTAGATACTTTTGTTTTATTGTCGCTATAAGAATGCGCAACTTAGGTGGCGCCTTGTTGATGACTGAATTTTATCCTTTACATTAAAACCCGCCACGTAATAGACGAGCCTCACGAGCCTCACGAGCCTCACGAGCCTCACGAGCCTCACGAGCCTCACAAGCCTCACAAGCCTCACAGCCTCAGTCTTATGCCTCATCCGAACCTTTACAATAGTAGCTGTTGTTCGATTCTGCGCTACCGGAACTAGCAAGCAGCCTTTTAATCTTAACTTATCATTTTAGGTAGATAGCATCCACATTCAAACGCGTAACCAATTTGCTGGATTCAGCTCAAACTCGGCATTTTGCAAAAACAATGAAAGTTTAGCTTAAAAAACGACCAAAGTTGTTTGAAGTTTATCCTTTATTGTTCGGTAAAATAGGTAGTCTATGCAAAATGGATAGTCTATAAAATGGATGGTCTAAATGTCTGTAAATGGGGGGGGAGTTTCAGGCTTTTGCTATAGGCTACACCCAATATTTTACAGCCAGACTTTTTACAAAAATAGATGAGTGGAATTACTACCGAAATGACCAAATTTAAATGATGAAGATATTCATTAAATACGAATATAAATCCGTAGATATTTAAAAATAATATTTATTTCTTGTTTGAACTTAAAACTATGTAGAATGATACATGTTCGTCTGATGGGACAAACAAAAAGTTGGCAATAAAGGTTGTCTTGGAATGTCCGAATTTCGTAATTTTTATAAAAATTTACTCGAAAAGGACATATATATTGCTGTTTTTTGGATATTACGGGACGCATTACGATGATTTTCGCACCAAATGCATGGCTAATTCTAATAAAATAGATCGCTAATTCGGATCAAATGCAACACCCAGTATCATTTTAAGATGAAATTGATTTGCTGAATCAAGTTGGGCAATGGTTGATCAATTGCCGAGCACATATCACGTTCAATGATGTTGGCGATTGAGTTGATTGGTAGGACGTTGTCTAGTTCGTCGAATTGGCTATCAAATTCGTCGCTCAATGAGTCATGCCGAATAATGTATAGGCAACAAGTAAGCTTGCTATAGGTGTCCACCACCCCAAAATATCTGTAAAACCGAACGGTATTAAAAACAGAATATATAGGCGGTTCGATGCAGTAAAAGAGTATAGGCAAAAGGCACACGGGTTTGATTGAGACGCTCGCACGCTGTTTGGTGTTCATTTGGCTCATGCAAACTTTTATCAAGCATTTGATATTGAATATCAGGAATTTTATTTGCCTGTTAAAGATCAGCCAAAAGCATTGCCGTTTACAACAAAATGAAACACTCAATATCATTTTAAGATGCATTTGATTGGCACAACCAAGTTAGGCAATGGTTGACCAAGTGCTGCGCATATATCACTTTCTATGGTGTTGGCGATTGAGTTGATTGGTAGAGTGTTATCAAGGTCATCGAATGGGCGCTCAAGTTCGTCACTCAATGCATCGAGGCTGAATAATGTATAGGCAACAAGTAGGCTAACTACAGGTGTTCACTCATAACAAAATGCAAAAACTGGATAGTGAGCGAAGAAATTTTGATATTGAGTGAAAGCAATGTGACATTAAGCTAAAATCGCTGTTGATTTTTATTCAACAAAAATAATGATCTCTCCTGAGAGCTAAAGTAATATACCAAAATCTTCGCTTGAGGCTAATATTACAGGTATAAATCTACGTGAATTAGAATATTGGCCACATTCAAATCCTCATATGGTTTAAGGTTGTGAAATTAAAACGCGACATAAGCTATAAAAAAATCACGCCAGAAAATAAGATTTGGTAGATGATGACACAGGTGAACTGTGTGCAATGTCTATGATACACGTAATTGAAGAGCATGAAGAAGAACACTTTGTAAAAGTTTTTTCTGACTGTGTAAGAGCAGCATTTGAGTTATCCAGGACTGGTTAACGTGTATTTGTAGCGGTTTTACAATCATATCAAAAAGAAAAATTAACAGATAACCTTGCTAATACCGTAGATTTAATTTGTTTTGACAGCGGTTTGAATGGTGATGCATTAGGCATGACAGACAGAACTTATTCATAATAGATTGAAAGAACTCATTTCAAAAGAATTTTTAAAGCCAAAATTACCCAATCAATATTAGGTAAAACCTGCTCTATTTTTTAAGAAAGATCGAGTTGCCTTTATGCGTGAATATCGCAAAGCACCAAAGGACAAACAAATAAAACATAAATAACCACTAAGAGCCCAAGGCATAACACTGCACCTATATAAAATCTGACGCCAACTAGATTTATCTAGGATTAAATGGTTGTGACCATGCTGCTTACAGAGCGCCCATTGGGCGTACCCATGTAGGAAATCACTATATACCCACCTTAACGCCCAACCAAGCCGCGATAAAATTAGAAATATCTCACTGAACCATTATGTGGGCGATTGCACAACATAAACTTCACGCCATCCGTGACAATCGCAATCAATGGTAGATTGATGATGCAGACATTGCCCATTGGAGGGTGTGCAGTGAACCTGCTTGGCCTATCACCCAAGCAACGCTCATCTCTGCGCACCCTATTCATGTGATACAAATGCGTATAGCTGTTTTAGAGACTGAACTTAATTAAAGCCGCGACCAGCATAACTGATGATTTAAAAAAAGATCGTTATGCGTGGCGAGAGCAAACACAAAATGTATCTCGACCTTGGTGGAAAAAATAGCACTATGATGAACTACTTTCTTCGATTTATATTAGGATATAATATAACAGAATATTATATATTTTAGGTTATTAACGAAATAAAAACATAAAATCCTAGGTATTTTCATATAAAACATACCAAAACTAATTAGATATAGCAGCGACAAGCATACCTTTTGTTATTATTTGTTTTATTTGAGATAAATTTACACAATCTGCTGCTATTTTGTATTCTTCATTAATGTTCGTTAAAGCGTTTTTAAGCTTTTCACTGATATCATCTGCGGTTGTTAAAACATATGCAGCTATAACTTGTCCTTGAGTTGACCTTGAATCAATTGCTTGTTTCAATTGCTCTGCTACTTCAACACCTATTTCACCCTTGTAGTTTTTTACTTGAATAACGATTATCCATGGGAATTGTTCGTCAAATGGATTTGGGATGTTAATTACAATATCGGCCCCACATTCCGATGGTCCACCCGTATGCTCAATCTGAATATTTTTCATTAATGGGTCCAAAACATAGCACAAAACAGGTTCCCACTCTGCTCCTTGTAAAACACTATATAATTCTTTAATGATCGTATTTGATAAATTGTTTACACTTTTTCTAATCTCGTCGGCCACGGCCTCCTTAGCACGCTCCACATGATCACTGCCTTCGCGAAGGATGTATTCTTTTCCATCTTCCACCAATTTAATCATATCTTCGACACAGTCCTTGTATGGATTAATATTCCACAATCTTCCCCGACATCTTAAAGACTGTCGCAATGCTGCATCAACCTTTCTATTAGAATAGGGAACTCCACTTTTGGTAATAACTTCAACAGGAAGCATATGCCTCAAATCCCCAACTTCTGTATCTTCACTATAAGAATAATCACCAGTGACACGGCATAATGTAAAGAAGCCGTCATTAGGCATATTGACCACCAGAATGATATCACCTACCAGAATAGGATTCCAAGAAGCTGGAATATAGTTACCAAGCATCTTTGCGTTTCTCCATGCAGCTAGTTCATCAGATGAATATTCTTTACAATCAAAATTAGGAGCTTTTTGTTTATCATATATTTTTCTTAAGTCTTGTTCGTCACAGTATCCCCACCCCTGCCGAAGTATGCCTTTATTTTCCAATTCATTTTTTACAAAATTAATATGTTCTTCTGAATTTCGCGAAGTACGCATTGCCCAAATATTCATCAAGTTTTCCTTTATTTAATTTAGAGATTATACTTGGCTCTAAGCTTGTATAAACGGTTCGATGTTTAAAGTTTAATATGGAAAGTTTACCTAAATGTGCAGATTAACTTAAAATAAATCATATGTCCCAATTTTAGACATATGAAAACTTGTAAATCACAAATACGCCCTGTGATTTCACACGTGAAATGCAATGGTGCAAGCAAAAAAAATGAAGATTTTTAGAGGTCTACAATTTTTGGGACATTAACGGACCCTTTTAGTAAGCCTTTTAAGTCTTTTTTGCACATTTTATAAATTTTTTTTGAACGGGTTTATTCTCTGACCAGTTCGTGTTGTTTTACGATTGGTTTAATGTGTTCAATTGCTCGGTTTTTATCGGATAACTCGCCAACCGCTGAATTAATGGATTCAACACTTCTGTATGTTTCGTAGAGCTTTAAATAGAGTGAGAAAGAGAAAGACTTTAAAAGCCCACAAATAACAAAATGCAATTCTCATTATCATTTTAAAATGAAATTGACTGGCTGAACCAAGTTGGGCAGTGGTTGACCAAGTGCTGCGCATATATCACGTTCAATTATGTTGGCGATAGAATTGATTGGTAGGGTGTTATCAAGGTCATCGAAAGGGCGTTCAAGTTCATCACTTAATGCATCAAGGCCGAATAATGTATAGGCAACAAGCAAACTCGCTATGGGTGTCCACCACCCCAAAATATCTGTAAAACCAAACGGGATCAAAAAACAGAATATATAGGCGGTTCGATGCAGTAAAAGAGTATAGGCAAAAGGCACGCGGGTTTGATTGAGACGCTCGCATGCTGTTTGGTATTCATTCAGCTCATGCAAACTTTTATCAAGCATTTGATATTGAATGTCGGAAATTTTATTTTCCCGTTGAAGATCGGCTAAATGCATCGCCATATGATTTAAAATAAATGAAGGCTTATTATGGCTAGCTTTATAGGCCTGAATAAAATCCTGCGGAAAATCAGCCATCATTGACGGTATTGAGGACGTACCTTTTAGGTGGTCGACAAGGCTTTTCGAAAAGGCTGATGTTAGTTTCAGCAGCTCAACTCTAATGTTGTTCTGTTGGGTTAAGATAGAGCTTTGGCGAATGAAATCGCGCGAGGCACAGATAATGCGTCCCCAAATTTTACGACCTTCCCACCAGCGATCATAACAGGCATTGTTACGAAATCCCAAGAAGGTAGAAAGCGCGATACCGAGCATCGCAAAAGCGGTGCCATTATTATAAGTTGGCACAATTCTGGGATAAAAATGGTGCGCTATTACCAAGGCTGTCGATAATACCAGGATAGCAATCAGTTGCGGTGCAATTGTCGGTACAATGGATCCATGCAATACGAAGAAAAGTTTGAAGATCCCAGGTTTTTTTCGGACAATCATTTTTTTCTCCGGTGCCAAAATAACAAAGATCAATATGTTTTTGGCCGCAAATATGCGTGCTATGGAAATGCCTTGTTTGAAATTAATCAATTATGGAAGCGCATTTTAAACGTGTTTGACAAGAAATGCGCTTCCTAAAAATCGGATTTATTGATTGGTGCTACTAAATTGCCAATTTGGAAAAATCCGCAACCTTGCACATAACCGACCGAATACGCATCAAAAGAGCCAATCGATTGGCGCGAATTGCATGATTTTCGTCATTCACCAAGACTTTTTCAAAAAAGGCATCAACGGGTTGACGCAAATTGGCGAGTGAAAGCAAAGCACCAGAAAAGTCACCGGCATCAATATGTGATTGCGTCGCTTTTTCCGTTTTGCCAATTGCTTCATAAAGCGTTTTTTCTTCCGCCTCGATCAATAACTCAGGATCAACGTTATCAGCAATTTTGGTAGATTTTTTAATCTCTGCTTCAAGAATATTAAACGCACGTTTGCTGCCGGCAAGCAGGTTTTCACCATCATCTGTGTTGATAAAAGAGATCAGCGCTTCAACGCGTCGTGCCACCTGCAACAGATCATCGGCATCATTTGTCAGAACGGCTTCAATAGCATCGTGACGCGCACCTTCATCTTTCAGATAAACTTTTAATCTTTCATGAAAGAAAGATAGCAAATCCAACAAGACCGGTTCTGATTTTGCGCTAAATTCATGTTCAAGTTTGCTTTCTTCCATGCGAACCGCATTGGAAAAATCTTCTGCAGCATCGGTTTCGCGTGCTTTTTCAGTGCTTAATTTATGTTCATAAGCTGCCAAAGCGCGTTCTATCGTATGGCGGGAAAGTAGACCTATTGCCTGCTTGAAAATAGGCAGTAAATGTATTGTCCAATCGCGCACCAGTAATAAACGGATAACACCGAGACAAGCACGACGCAGCGCAAATGGATCTTTCGAACCGGTAGGCTTTTCATCAATGAGCCAGAAACCAACCAGAGTATCAATTTTATCGGCAAGAGCGACAGCTATTGATACCGGTTCCCGAGGGATACGGTCGGTAGGGCCTTGTGGCTTGTAATGGTCTTCAATGGCTTGTGCAACGCTTTCATCTTCGTTTTGTAACAAGGCATATTTATGCCCCATCACACCCTGCAATTCCGGAAACTCTCCAACAGCTTCGGTTTGTAAGTCCGCTTTTGCCAAAAGTGCGGCACGTTTTGCCAATGCTGGATTTGCACCAACCAAAGGTGCAATTGATACAGCAAGAGCTGCGATACGTTCGACGCGTGCGCCTTGTGTGCCCAGTTTGGCATGGAACGTAACATTGAGGTGATCGAGCCGTGCCATTCTCTGGTCTAATGGCTTTTTAAGATCAAGCTCCAGTTTGTCCGCTGATAATTTGAGTTGTGGAAGGTCAGGCAAATTATGTTGGTCAGTTTGCCAGAAATACAAGGCATCAGATAGCCTTGCCCGAACCACTTTGCCATTACCGCGGGCGATTTCCTTGCCGCCATCTGGTGCGGCAATATTAGAAACCAGAATAAAGTGGTTGGATAGGCCGGTATCCGTGCCTTGCTTGCGTGTCACAAAGCATTTCTGGTTGACGCGGATAGTCAGCTGGATAATTTCCGGTGGGATTGCAAGGAAACTCTCTTCGAATTCGCCCATCAAAACAACTGGCCATTCAACGAGTCCGGAAACCTCTTCCGCCAGAGCATCATCTTCAACCAGAACAAGGCCTTTGGCAAAGCATAGGTTGTTTGCATCAGCCAAGATAATTTCTTTGCGGCGATCAGCGTCCAGAATGACTTTTTCCTGTTCCAGACGGGTGACGTAATCGTCAAAACGTTTCACTTCAATGGGTTGACCATCGCTTAAGAAACGATGCCCATAGGTGATGTTGTTGCTGGTCAGACCATTGATTTCAAATGGTACAACTTCTGTATCGGCATTTTCTGGCCCAAAGACGCAAAGAATATTTTTTAATGGGCGTACCCAGTGAAGGGCATTTTTATCGGCTGATTGGCTGCCCCAACGCATCGACTTTGGCCATGGGAAACTACGAATGATATCTGGCATGATATCGGCAATAATTTCTTCTGCGCTGCGTCCTTTTTTGACTATTTTCGCAACATAGAAATCCCCTTTTTTGGGGTCTGAGACGATTTCAGCTTCACTGATATCGTTTAAACCGGCAGAACGCAGAAAACCAGCGATCGCTTGCTCAGGTGCTTTTACACTTGGACCCTTGCGCTCTTCATGAACATCTTTCGACCGTGGTGTTAGCCCACGAATGTCGAGTGTAAGACGGCGTGGTGTCCAATATTCACGTGCCGCCTCATAAACCAAGCCGCAATCGACCAGCCTATTGGTAACAATCTTTTTCAGGTCTCCTGCCGCTTTGCGTTGCATACGTGCGGGTATTTCTTCACTAAATAGTTCCAGAAGAAGATCAGGCATCATTCTTCTCCTTTATAATTTGCGCCACCGGCATCAGTTAACAGAAAAGCTTCACCACACCGGCGTGCCAGATCCCGAACTCTTAAAATATAGCTTTGTCGTTCTGTAACAGAAATAACACCGCGTGCTTGCAATAGGTTAAACACGTGGCTGGCCTTTATACATTGGTCGTAAGCCGGCATAACACAGCGGTGAAGACCATCAGGCGTATCCGGCTTGCCAGCATCAAGGATTGCCGCACATTCTCTCTCGGCATCAATAAAATGGCGATGTAAAATGTCGGTATCGGCAAATTCGAAGTTGAACCGTGAATATTCCTGTTCAGCCTGCAAAAAGACATCGCCATAGGTTATTTTTTCGGCACCATCGCGACCATTGAAGTTAAGGTCGTAAACATTATCCACGCCTTGAATATACATGGATAGCCGCTCAAGCCCATAGGTAAGTTCACCAGAAACGGGCGAACACTCTATGCCGCAAACCTGCTGAAAATAAGTAAACTGGGAAACTTCCATACCGTCACACCAGCATTCCCAACCAAGACCCCATGCGCCAAGAGTGGGGCTTTCCCAATCATCTTCCACAAATCTTACGTCATGTAAGGCTGTATCCAGACCAATTGCTCTTAACGATCCCAAATAAAGATCCTGCAAATCTTTTGGTGAAGGTTTTAGCAAAACCTGAAATTGATAATAGTGTTGCAAACGGTTTGGGTTTTCACCATAACGACCGTCGGTTGGCCGGCGCGATGGTTGCACATAGGCTGCCTTCCAAGGACGTGGTCCCAGTGAACGAAGAACGGTTGCAGGGTGGAATGTACCAGCCCCCACTTCCATGTCATAGGGCTGTAAAACAGCACAACCATATTGTGCCCAATAGTTTTGCAAGGTCAGAATTAATCCCTGAAACGAGTGTTTAGGATCGAGATATTTGGGCAGGCTCACGATTTTACCCTTTTAAGATTTGTTAAAAAAGGAAGAGGAAATAGATTTCCTGTGTTTGAAAATGTCTAATCTTTCATATTGTCATGGTCAAGGGAAGAGCCTCCATTGAACCAATATCATGATATTTTTATAACGTCACCGTCGGGATTTTATATTCACTATGAGGTGTTTTAGTTTTTTAATCCGACTTTCAGTTTTTCTTCGATGCTTGCGATGTCTTCTGGTTCTGGATTATAGGCAAGAGCATGCTTCCATTGGTATGTTGCTTCAAGCCTTCTCCCGACTTTCCAATAAGCATCTCCCAGATGGTCATTGATCGTCGCTATTCCCGGCTTAAGTTTTATCGCTTGTTCAAGGGTTATAACGGCATCATCATATCGGCCGAGTTTAAAATAGGCCCAGCCAAGCGAGTCAACGATTTCTCCGTTTTGTGGGTTAAGAGCAACTGCCCGTTTGACCATTTTAAGCGCTTCGTCGAGCTTTTCATTGCGTATAATAAGAGAATATCCAAGGTAGTTGAGGACCTCAGGCTGATCTGGTGACAGTGCCAGGGATTTGCGAAGATCTGCTTCCGCCTTATCCCACTGGTTCGAGCGTTCTTCCGCCATTCCGCGAATATTGTATAAAAACCAATCTCTTTTTTTGGCTGCAGCAATACGTGCAATGGCACGGTCCATTACCTCAACAGCTTTGCCATAGTCCTTCGTCTTTGTCAGATATGTCCCAGCCAGAGCCAGTGATATCGCCTGGTCATCAGGATATTTCTGTTCCAATTCGCTTAACAGTTTTATAGCCCCCTCTGTATCATTCAAATCAGCCAGATTAAAAGCAAGACCGGTCTTAGCATCATCAGAATAAAATGAATTTGGCGCAATTTTTTTATAAAAATCGATTGCCTGCTCTTTGGAGGATGTTTGGCTGATAATCGAGGCGAGCTGATATAAAGTGGCGTCATTTTGTGGGCGCAAGGCTAGTGCCAATTGCAGATAGAGAAGGGAAAAATTTTCAGATAGCTCGCCTTTGACAGATGTGCCTATATTATACAAAGCTTCGCCGGCACCATCTTGGGGCGTTTTTACCAACATATCCAACGGTAGGTTCTTTTCAAGTTGAAGACGCATATTTTTAAAAACGTTTCTACCGGAAAAATTCCGTTCACCAATCTGGATTGTCTTCAATGCCCCATCTTTATTATTATTGCGTGATTGAAAAGATGCGTAGGCATTAATGACGCGTTCATAAGTGTCAGGTGAGGCAATTCCTGCCTGTCGGTTAGCCAGCGCTTTACTATAATAGCGTTCGGCATCTTGTTTTTTACCGGCAATGTCGCTCATCAGTGCCATGTGATAATTGACAAAAATATCATATGAAATAGGACCACGAAGTTTCTTGAGACTGTTGATAGCTTTATTGCGGTCGCCCGAACCAAACACAGCCCATGCATTTAATAAGCCAGAGGTTATATTTTCCAACTCGCTTGGATTTTTAAACTTCAAATGCTTTTTTACATTTTCATATTGTTTAATTATAATATCGTTGGTTGCGAGCGTAAGATGATAGAAATGATCTCTATTAGGCTCATCCTTTATATTGTTTGCCTGCTCGACAGCTTCCTTAAAGTTTCCATCAACCAACAGCATAATCAATATATCATGCTGTAGGTCGTTTGACATGGTTTGGTCAGGTATCTTGAAAGCGGCAGCCTGTTTAAAATAGGCAATCGCCAAATCCATATGACTATCTTCTGCAGCAGAACGCCCAGCCAAATAAGCCCCAGAAAAAGTTAAGGCTTTGGTGATCTCTAGTTGTTTTGCACCTGCAAACGACGTCATAAGCATCGTTCCTGCGGTGAAAAATGCAAGTAGTCGAATAAGGCTGCCGCGCTGCATAGATGTAATCCTTGCTTTCAGTGAATACATGCAAATAGCAAATATATATTTTTATGAGTTATAACCATGTATTATCTATTATGGAAAGAAATCTCCATATTTATTAATAAATTTAATGCGACGTCAATTAACGCGCGAAATGCAGAACTCGATTACTTCTAAAAGAGCATCCTTTTCAGCACTTGGTGCAATATTCTCAAGCGCTTTTACAGCTTCCGCACCGTAATGGCGGGCTTGAGAGATTGTATCTTCAAGACTGTGGTGCTTTTTCATCAGTGTAAGTGCATGGGAAAGTGCGTCATCATCGTTCTTTCCTTCTTCCAGAGATTGTTTCCAAAAATTCTTTTCTTCCGCATCTCCACGGGCATATGACAAAATAACCGGCATTGTTATCTTGCCTTCACGGAAATCATCACCGGTGTTTTTTCCCAAATTCTCGGCATTGCCACCATAATCGAGTGCATCATCAACCAATTGAAATGCTAACCCCAAAGCGGTTCCATATTGCCTTAATGCCTTGCGTTCATTTTCACCTTTTCCGGCGATAATTGGCCCAACTTCAGCGGCAGCTGAAAATAATGCGGCTGTTTTGGCATTAATAACCTTGAGATAATCCTGTTCGCTTGTGTGCATGTGCTTAGCAGCAGCCAATTGCATGACTTCACCTTCCGCAATAACGGCAGCGGCATTTGCCAACACAGACAAGGCGTCCATTGAATTGACTTCAACCATCATTTTGAATGCTTGGCCAAGCAGGAAGTCACCAACCAAAACACTGGCTTCATTACCCCATATCATTCTGGCTGTTGATTTGCCGCGACGCATGTCACTTTCATCAACAACATCATCATGAAGCAGCGTTGCCGTATGCATGAATTCAACAGCGGTTGCTAACTTTATATGACCCTGTCCTTGATAACCAAACATACGGGCAGATGCCAATGTCAGCATGGGCCGCAATCTTTTTCCACCAGATGAAATCAAATGATTAGAGACTTCCGGTATCATCTCTACATCAGAACCGGCCATTGCAAGAATAAGCTTATTCACAGCCTCCATATCTGATTTTGTAAGGTCAATCAGCGGCTGAACAGATGCCTGACTGCTTTTCATCTCATTCGCTTTATCTTCTGCAACCAATGCATACACTCCTGTAGTGTTCTATGGATTTCTATTTTGCCTTAATTCTTAACAGCAAACGATTCAATCTTTCATATAATTTTAGATAGCGCGTTGCTAACAATATTTTGGAAAAAAAATATTTTTTTATCTGCGACTGGGTGCCGCGGTGAGATAAATCATGTAACATAGGCGCTATGATTGAACTGATCCGCTCAAATGATGTCGTATTACTTTCCTTTGCTGAAAGCCTGATGAAAGAGGCTGGCATCATGTATTTTATTGCGGATCGGCATACAAGTATCGCTGAAGGTTCTATGGGGTTGATACAAAGCCGTTTTCTGGTTGATGAAGACTTTGCTGATGAAGCAAAAAAAATATTGATAAATGCAGGGCTTTCGGACGAGCTTTATAATGGTTGATAAAGGACTGAGTGCAGACGAAACCGATACGGTCGATGTCTTTCATCGTGGTGGTTTTTATCTGGTGCAACCCCGATTGGGTGGGCATCGCTCAGGCATGGATGCAATGCTTCTTGCTGGGCTTGTTCCTACTGGTTTTAAGGGAAAAGTGGTTGATCTTGGTGCAGGCGCAGGTGCGGCTGGATTTGCGGTTGCGGCAAGATGCAAGGAGGCGCAGATCACTTTGGTCGAGCGTTCAGCTTTTATGCTGGAATACGCAAAAAAAAGTAAGGCTCATTTAGAAAATAGCCATTTAACCGACAGAATAGAGATTATTGCCGCTGATGTGACTTTGCGTGGTCAAGAAAGAATCAATGCAGGATTGCTGGACAATGCATTTGATTTTGCCATTATGAATCCACCTTTCAATTTTGCTTCAGATCGCCAAACGCCGGATAATTTGAAAGCAGAAGCCCATGTTATGCCAAAGGATATGTTCGAGAATTGGATACGCACGGCAACGGCTATTGTAAAACCATCGGGATATTTGGGGCTGATTGCTAGGCCACAATCCTTGGCCGAAATTTTGCAGGCACTTGATGGGCGCTTTGGTGATATAAGGCTAATCCCACTTCACCCACGAAAAGACTTGCCCGCTATCAGAATTTTTATTCATGCAAAAAGGGGAAGTAAGGCGCCTTTGTCATTTTTACCTGCACTTATCATGCATCAGGATAATGATCAGGCTTTTTCGCCCAAGGTAGATGTTATCAACAATGGACGGGCAAGTTTTTGGGATAGGGCTTAACTAAAACTTGCGTTTTTTTTGATTGTTTATACATCTGGTTTATATCTACTTGTTATATGCGCGCTATTTTCTTGAGGAGTGCAAGTTTTGTCTGGCTTTATAAAGCGTTTTATTCCACGTCGTTTTCGTTCCAATTCGGTGGAAATTCCGGTTGTCCGTTTGCAAGGAATGATCATGGATTCATCTTCGCCTTTAAAACAGACATTGTCTCTTGGCTCATGTGCAGCCGCACTAGATAAAGCTTTTGCTGATAAAGAAGCACCAGCGATAGCCATCGCGATTAATTCGCCAGGTGGTTCGCCTGTTCAGTCGCGCCTGATTTATCGCCGTATCAGAGACCTCGCGGAAGAAAAAAATAAAAAAGTTCTGGTCTTTATTGAAGATGTTGCAGCATCGGGCGGTTATATGATTGCTTGTGCTGGTGACGAAATCTTTGCTGATCCGTCTTCTGTTGTTGGATCTATCGGTGTTGTATCTTCTTCATTCGGATTTCCGGAATTATTGAAAAAAATCGGTGTTGAACGCCGTGTCTATACTGCAGGCAAAAACAAGGTGTCGCTTGATCCTTTCCAGCCTGAGAAAAAGGCTGACATAGATCATTTGAAAGCCCTTCAATTGGAAATCCATGAAACCTTTATCAATCTTGTTAAAGAAAGTCGCGGTACCAAGCTGGCTGATGATGCCAATCTATTTACCGGTATGTTCTGGACAGGCATTAAAGGTAAGGAACTTGGGCTTGTTGATGAATTGGCCGATATGCGTTCGGTCATAAAAAAACGTTACGGAAAAGACGCAAAAATGAAGCTTGTTTCCTCTGCAAAAGGATTATTCGGACGCAAAAGTCCGGGTATCTCGGCAGGCCATATATCGGCCTTGGTCGATGGTGTGGTTGCTTCGGCTGAAGAACGTGCGATATGGCAACGGTATGGTCTTTAAAAAGTCGGAATTTTGCATGATCATATACAAACTAGAATTTGTCATACACAAACTTGATATGTGTTTATGATCGACCAAATAAGTATGCAGGGGGAGGAAGGATAAAAGATGGCTAAGTTTGTTATATATGGTTTACTATGTGCGGCAGCCCTCTATGCTTATCGTGCCTTCAAACGTGAGTCCCAACGGGTGTCTTTGCGTGTTAAGCGTGCGGCAGCTGAACGGCGCACCGGTGCAAGAGGTACTTTGGTTAAGGACCCCAAAACGGGCGAATATTACGTAGAGCGGGATTAATAACGGGTGTCATTGCCAATATCGGATATTGCTCAACTTACCACGCCAATAAAAATAAATTTGGCACTTCATGTTGTTGGTAAGCGGAATGATGGCTATCATCTACTTGATAGCCTTGTATATTTCAGTTTCGAAGGTGATGTCCTTCACTATCAATCCTCGCAAGAAAATCAGTTTTCCGTTACGGGTTCGTACGCAAAAGAACTCACCAACACGCCGAATAATTTGGTAGAGCGGGCGCGCCAATTTATGGCGGGTCGCTATCCAAACAATGTAAAACCTTGCCATTTGGTACTTGATAAATTGTTGCCCATCGCTTCTGGCGTTGGTGGTGGTTCTGGTGATGCGGCTGCAACGATCGAGTTATTGCGTCGTGAGTGGGCGGTTGAATGTAATGATGATGATTTGCTTAAATCTGTGGTCTCTATAGGGGCAGATTTGCCAATGTGCCTTGCGGCACTTTTGTATAAAAAACCACTGCGCGCCACTGGTATTGGCGAGACACTGGAAATCATAGAAAACGCTTGTTCTGTTCCCATGGTGTTAATCAATCATGGGCAAGAAATTTCAACGCCCGAGATATTTAAAAGATTAAGCCACACAAATGGGCAACCCATTTCTATCGACTATTCTGCATTAAAGACGGTTCAGTCTTTGGTCTCAGTACTCGAAAATACACGCAATGATCTATATGAGCCTGCACATGCCCTTGCTCCTGAACTTGCAAATGTGTTAAAAACATTGCAGCATTCGGGGGCATTATTTGCAAGAATGTCGGGGTCTGGTGCAACATGTTTTGGTATTTATGCTAATAAACAAGATGCTGATGAAGCAGCAAAAAATATCAAATCATTTCAACCGGATTGGTTTGTCAAATCGGTTGAAACAGTAGGATCGCGTCACAGTTAGATAGAAGGATATGGAATAATGCCGACAATTGATGAAAATGCTACTTTAGAAGCTCTTAATATCGCGGTTTTGACCATATCCGATACACGAAAAATAGAAGATGACCGATCTGGTGATGTGCTACAAGAACGAATTTTATCAGCTGGCCATCGTTTAGCAAAACGCGCTATTGTTCGTGATGAAATTACCGATATTCGCGCAATCATCGAAGAATGGGCCGCCGCCCCCGATGTTGAAATTATTGTCACAACAGGTGGTACCGGCTTTACTGGTAGAGATATTACGCCGGAAGCGGTAGAGCCATTGTTTGACAAAAAAATGGATGGTTTTTCGGCAATGTTTCATAAAGTGTCGTATGAAACAATCGGCATGGTAACGATACAGTCGAGAGCGACGGCCGGTTTAATAAATGGCACATTCGTATTTTGCCTGCCTGGCTCAACAGGGGCATGTAAGGATGCATGGGATCACATTTTGAAGGGTGAACTGGATAGCCGTCAACGCCCACATAATTTGGTAATGCTTATGCCACGCCTTATGGAACGCTGATTTTATAATATTGTTTAGATAAAAAATATATTTAAACTCATTTAGAAATTTTATTTCTAAATTGAGAATATTTTTTATTTTTTTTTGCTATTTTTAACAAGTAATTATTTTGTTGTTGATTAACAAAAATAATAATACTTAGTTGGCGTAATAATACATAATTTTGTTATTAAGTTATATTATTTATTTTTCTTAATGTAAAAAAACTCCTATTAGTTACTTCTGTATTAAGCGGACATATCTATGATATGTCCGATAAATGCTTGCATGAATATTAGTTGGTTAATTCATTTGGCCGTTAATGTAATATTGGTAGAAACTGGAAATTGCTTTAAAGAGCTTTTTATAAAAGAACTCTTTAATATTCAGTTAGATAAGAGTTACGCATAATGTCGGGAAATACGAAGTTTGTTAGTAGCTGGAAATTTCTAATTTTATATTTTTTATTGGTTCCAATACTAATATTTGCTGCTTGTTGGGATAATACCCGTGCCCCGCACGAGATGGTTGCATTTTCTTTTTCAGAAAAGACACCAGAAATATATTTGGGGTCCTTTTTTAACAAAAGTAAAGACAACCTCTTAAGTTTCAGTGGAAATGAACAGGAGGTAACACAAGGGGCGCTATCGGTAACCCGTGAAGGTCAGCCATTAAATTCGACATTTGATAAGCAGATAAACTCTTCCAGTCATTTTCGCATCTATGAGGTGAAGTCCGGTGACCAAATCTGTTTGGATAAAAATTGTCATCCTGCAAAAGATGAGCTTAAAGTTGCGGCATTGACGGAAGGTAATGAGACCTATTTAACAACGGTCTCAGCAAAAATTCCGACCAGCGATTTGCCTGTTTCAAAATCTATTTTTATTCATTCAGAAAAAGCTATCGATATTTTTGTTGCTGATTTAACAGTAAATCAGGTCAAGAAGTTCTCATTAAATAACAATGTAGCAAAGCCCATAAATTTCTATAAAGCCGATGGGGGACTACGCTTACTTTCAAGTGAAATTATGCTGGTATTTTCAGCATTGTTCTGGAGTATTTTATTTTATATCTGCATATGTGTCATTGCTAAAAACTACAAAAAAATCGATATTTATGTCGGCATAATTTTATTTATCGTTTTGTTTCAATATTTTGTGTTGTTTCCTGGTGTTTTTACCAGCGACATGATTGTTAATGATGTGGGATCGGGAAGATATGTCCTTTCTTATTCATCTTTCTACATGTTGCTTAATATATTTATTGGATTGTTCAACTTTAAAGCCATCCAGCTTCCGGTTGTAATACTCTTTTTAATGGCATTTTTTGCTATTATTGCTTCTATAAAAAACGAAAAAATAAAGAAGATTTATTATCTGATAACAGCGCTATTAATTGTCTTTTGTCCAATTTTTTATGCGGTTTTATTTGTGTCACAACGCCTATATTATCCGCCTTTGTTAATGGTATTATCCATTTACTTCTTTGTTCGGTCATTATCAGCAAACAAAGGTCAGTATTATGATATAACATATTCCATGTTGTTTGCTGGTGCGGCTTTCATGCTGAAAAGTGAATACATTATATTTATATTGGCTTATTTTGTTGTTTTTTACCTTTATCACGGGGTAATTCACTATAAAAAGATTAGGGTGTGTGTAGCTACAATTGTTGGCCTTTTGATTTCATATTTTTGTGTCGGGGCAATTATTCCCATGCTCTATGGTGTTGATAGCCAATATGAAAAACTACGTCAGCAAAATATTTCCTTGTTGGATATTGCTCAGCCCTATGTTCCATGCCCGGGCAGTAGCATGGAAAAAAATCCGATAAAGGCTTCAGCATATATCGTTAAAGGTGTTGAATTATCGGGTGGATTAAAGGCTTATTGTGATAGTGGCAATCCGGAAAGCTTTGTTTGGACGGCAGCGAAGGGAATGTGGATGCCAGTTGATGTCCAAGCAGAAATCAATGAGAATCTAAAAAAGGGTTATCTTATTTCTTTAACTGTGTTGCCACAGCCGGCAATGGAGCGGTTTAAGGATCGGGGCTTGGCCATTATGAACCGAAGTGTTTGGCAATTGGTAGACCAATATGCAACGCGCGACACGGATAATGGTTTTCATCCAGCAAATGCGGATCGTATGAATTTGGTTTTGGATAGACCACCTTTCAAATCTTTAACACAATATGTTATGCGTGTTGCAAATATGTTTAATGGCCAAATAAATTATTGGAATTGGCTGGCTGTTTTGCTCGTCGTATTTGTCTATCCCGTTATTCTCTATCGAACAAAAGCAACATTCACGTTAAATATTGCGGTGATTGTTTACGGAGTTGTTTCCATTTTCCTATCACCAGCAGTCAATTGGGCCTATATTGTGATGATCCCTATATGGGCGCTATTTGCAATTCCACTGGCTTTAATGGAACGTGATTGGCTTAAAGAGGCCGTTATTAACGATAGTGACGGCGAGCAATAGTTCACTGTGAACAATAACCTACCGTGAAGTTTGGGATATTTGAAGTTTAGGATATTTACTGTGAAGCTTTGGGATACTTATCGCATATCGCGAGGGCGCAAAGCAAAATAACTATGGAAACACCCATTTTGCTATTTGAGTGAAGCGTCCTTCGCGACTTTTATCTAAAACCAATCATTGATCTGGTATTTAGGGTGGTAATCACCGCGTTATCGTAAAGGTATAAACCAGCGAGCTAGACAAATAATGAGCTTCAGGCAGATTTTTGATAAAACATCGAAAAAAGTACAAACTAGGTTTTAAATATTTCTGATGCAGGTGTTACCTGATTGTTTGCTATAGCCATATAAAACGCAAATAGTCGTGTGGTCGATGTTTGGTTTAAAGAAAATAATTTGCGTGCATTTGTTGAATACGTGCGTTTGTTGAACAAAAGAATGAGGAATTAGAGCTTGGTCGCGTCTGAGGTAGTCAATTCAATGCTTTCGGCACACATTGAGGTCGTGTTAAAATTACACTTCAGAGTGCAGCTAAAGACAGACAGTGAAGCAGTGTTAAAAGCCCAATCAACGTGGTGTAAAGAGCAGGCATCAACGTGATACTAAGTAACACACACTAAAATAATATTGGAAAACAGCCACCATAGTGCGGTTGAAAAACAAATACTAAGCTGCTGTTGAAAAGCAAATGTCAAAGTGGTGTTGAATATCAACCAAAGTGCTGTTGAGCCACTTTGCAAATGCGTGCTTGGTATTTTCTACACGCCTTTTGCGTGCTTGGCTGAATATAATCGTTAAGATTAAGGCAATAAAATTTGCACAGGCAAAGTAATTGGCGTGAGCTTCTTGATGCTTGCATCGAGATGTTGGTGTTGCGCTGCAATATTTAACAAATGTTCTTTGAGAGCAAGAATACCGGCATCAAGATGAGTATAGCGCGTAAAGAGCTTTTTTATAAAAGATAATTTATTGGCGGATAAAATGCTGAATTTTGCCGGTTGTGTATTGGATTCGATATGCCGCCCAATAATTTCCCGCCATTGGTCAAGCAATCGCGTGCCGGGTTTTAAAACCAAAACCCATTTGCCTTTTGTACTATCTAACACCTTATGGAAATTGGTTTTGTTGACGTAACGACACCCCGTGTCATTGGCTATTTTTTTCAATAGCTGGTTTTCGTTATCAGACCATAAAACAACTTCACTGATAATTCCAAAGACAACACCACCAACCAACATGGCAAGCGTGTCGGTTAACGGGTCTATATCATTGTCACAAGGAATGAGAACACTAATCATTCTTCCCTCATAAAGCAGTTTTTTGTCAAAATCACGAAAAATTTATGTTCATGATTTGTTCTTTATGTCATACTGAAAAGATAATTGGGAATTAATGAAGCACTTGAACATTTGCAAACAATTGTAGAGAGCGATGATAAACCAACAATTGCAACAGACAATGGCAGAAGCGGACCGTATAGCCTTTAGTGATTTTGCAGGTGAAGGTGCCAATGAATTTGTGCGCCAAACACCTTTGCGTGTGCAAAAGGAAAAGATCAAAGGACGTGGTGCAGCTTTAAATCCGCCGGGAAGATTTGATAACTATGCGAAAGTGCAGTTTGATGATGGTTGGGATTATGATGAGCCACTTGAGCCGTTGCAAACGACTGTAGAGGTTGAAAAGGCTCACAGCATCATTACACATAATACGTCACCTGACATTGTCTTTGATTGTTCGATAAATCCCTATCGCGGTTGCGAGCATGGTTGTATTTATTGTTATGCCCGTCCGACACATGCCTATATGGGATTATCATCAGGAATTGATTTTGAGACTCGTTTATTTGTCAAACCAGACGCGGCAAAAATCCTTGAGCGCGAAATATCGAAACCAAACTATAAGCCGAAAACAATATTTATTGGCACAAATACCGATCCTTACCAGCCTATTGAAAAAAAATGGCAAATTATGCGCCAAATACTAGAGGTTTTGGATAAGGCTAATCACCCACTTTGCATTGTTACAAAATCTGCATTGGTGGTGCGTGATATTGAAATACTGGCTAGAATGGCGGAAAAAAAGCTCATTCGCGTTGCTTTATCAATTACCACATTGGATAGGCGGTTGGCACGTTCGTTGGAACCGCGTGCTTCAACAGCTGAACGGCGTTTGTGGGCTGTAAAACAACTGTCGAGTATGGGCATACCTGTTTCTGTTATTGTTGCACCAATTATACCCGGTTTGAATGACCATGAATTGGAAGCAATTTTAAAAGAGGCAAAATCGGCAGGCGCGGTAAATGCAAGTTACACAATATTGCGGTTGCCTTATGAAGTTGCCCCCTTGTTTAAAGATTGGTTGTTACGGGAATATCCCGATAGATACCGACGGGTTATGCAACTTTTGCGGGATATGCGCGGTGGAAAAGATTACGACGCCAATTGGCGGTCACGAATGTGTGGTGAAGGGGTTTATGCCAAATTAATTTCCAATCGGTTCCGTATTGCTAAACAACAATTAGGTTTAAATCGACATATAATGAAATTGTCTGTAGCAGAATTTGTTCCGCCTCTTGCTTGTGCAAAACAATTATCATTTTCGTTTGAATGATTTTTATCGGCTTGTGACAATTTTTATAGCTTTAACGCTTGGTTGGACTTGCAGAAAAATGAAGGTGGTGCAACAAAGCGTTCTATGTCTGAAAAAAAGTCTGATTTACCATTGTTTTATAATGTGCCGTTGCAACCCGATTATTCGGCGGAAGAGCGTTTATTGTCTAAAGGCTATCAACATATTGCTGGTGTTGATGAGGTTGGGCGCGGACCATTGGCAGGTCCCGTTGTTACGGCGGCGGTTATTTTGGATCGCAACAATATTCCGATAGGGTTGAATGATTCAAAAAAATTATCGGCCAAAAAACGTATGAAACTGTTTTGCGACATATTGGATAGCGCATTGGCTGTTTCCGTTTCTAGCCTATCAGCAACAACGATTGATAAAACAGATATTCGCAAAGCAGCACTGGAAGCAATGCGAAGGTCAGTAGCAGGGTTATTTGTTAACGCAGACTATGTTTTGGTTGATGGCAGAGATATTCCCCCAGGGCTCAAATGCCCTGCTGAAGCCTTGATTAAAGGGGATCAGCGTTCCCAATCTATTGCCGCAGCTTCCATTGTCGCCAAAGTGGTTCGTGACCGGATGATGGAGAGGGCAGGGGAAGTTTATCCGGAATATGGTTTTGAAAAACATGTCGGTTACGCCACAGCTGCCCATCGTTCTGCAATTGAAGACAAAGGCCCTGTCAGTCGGCTACACCGTTATAGTTTTGCACCAATTAAAGGGCGTTTTTGAGGATAAATATTATGAACATTCTCCCTCCCAGTGAGGAAAATATATCCAAAGCCATTCATTATCTCGATCAGGGAGAATTGGTCGTATTACCGACAGAAACAGTCTATGGTCTTGCCGCCGATGCAACAAATGGCGCGGCTGTTGCCAATATATTTGCAACAAAGGGGCGTCCACAATTTAATCCGCTTATTGCCCATGTCAGTGACGCAAAGATGGCAGAGCGTGTTGTACAAATAGATAAACTGTCTGAACACCTTATTGAAAAGTTCTGGCCGGGGCCACTGACCTTGGTTTTACCATTGCGGGATGGCCATAATATTCACCCCTTGACGACGGCAGGGTTGAATACGCTGGCAGTGCGCAATCCTATAGGTGTCTTTAGTGAAATTATTCGTCGGCTTGACCGTCCCGTTGCTGCACCAAGCGCCAATATTTCTGGTCGTTTAAGCGGCACCCATGCAGAAGATGTTGCAGATATGCTAGGTGATAAAGTGCCGCTCATTCTTGATGGTGGCGCGACATCTATCGGTGTTGAATCGACAATTATCAAAATTGCAGATGGAAACGCTTTTTTATTGCGTCCAGGTGGCACACCTGCAGAAGAAATCGAGGACACACTTGGTTTGAAACTTGCAAGAGTAGATCAGCGTGCGGCGATTGAAGCGCCGGGCATGTTGAAATCCCATTATGCGCCCAACGCATTTGTCCGGTTGGATGTTGATGAGGTGCAAGACGGCGAAGCGTTATTGTCTTTTGGCAAGCAGAATACACGTCATAAAGAACGTGCGGTTGAAACATTAAACTTAAGCCAAAGCGGCAGTTTAAAAGAGGCGGCAGCTAACCTATTTCATTATTTGAAGCAACTTGATGGTGGACATGTAAAATGCATCGCTGTTGAGCCAATACCGTTTTCGGGCTTAGGTGAGGCAATCAACGATCGTTTGCAGCGTGCCGCGGCACCTAGAAAGTAAAAATGATGGATCCTAAGCTCGTTGAGCAGTTTATCGCAATTGTTGGGGCAAAAAATGCCCTTGTTGATGATGATCTTATTGCGCCATATCTGATAGAACAACGTGGATTATACCACGGCCGTAGCCAATTGGTTTTAAGGCCGTCATCAACACTTGAAGTGTCTGAAATTTTAAAGCTGGCTTATGAAACGGCAACACCAATTGTTCCACAAGGCGGCAATACTGGTCTTGTTGGTGCGCAGCAACCAGATGAAAGCGCCAAAAGTGTTATTGTTTCGCTGGAACGCTTGAACCGTATCCGCTCAATCGATGTGCAAGGAAATCTTGCTTTGGTTGAGGCAGGGGTTATTTTACAAAACTTGCAGGAAGCGGTGGATAAAGCAGGGCGGTTTTTTCCGCTATCTCTAGGGTCGGAAGGGTCATGCCAAATTGGCGGTAATCTTTCATCGAATGCTGGTGGTACTGGTGTTCTCGCCTATGGCAATACTCGCGAATTGTGTTTAGGGCTCGAGGTTGTCTTGCCTGATGGGCGTATTCTTGATGATTTGCGATTTGTCAAAAAAGACAATAGCGGATACGACCTTAAGGATCTTTTTGTTGGCGCAGAAGGAACATTGGGCATTATTACCGCGGCGGTTATGAAGCTATTTCCAAAACCCGACGGTAAATCTGTTGCCTATGCAGGCATGATAAGTCCGTCAAAAGCATTAGAGCTTTTGTCCTTAGCGCAGAAAAAAGCAGGCGCCATGTTGACAGGTTTTGAGCTTATTGCTGGCATTGGTATGCAGATGACGCTTGATTATGCGCCTTCTATGCGCGCACCCTTAAATGGCAACCATAACTGGTATGTGCTTCTGGATATTTCTTCATCACATAGTGATGCCGAGGCCAATAACATTATGGAAGAGATACTTGGCGCGGCTGTGGAACATGGGATTATTGAAGATGCCACAATTGCGCAATCATTAACACAGCAAAAGCAGTTTTGGCGTTTACGGGAAGATATGTCCCCTGCACAAAAACTTCAGGGTGGTTCTATAAAACATGATATTTCAGTGCCAATCGCTTCCATACCAGATTTTATCAGCGAGGCAGGTGAAATTGTCCAATCCATTGCACCTGGGGCACGCATTGTGTGTTTTGGTCACATGGGAGACGGTAATCTGCATTACAATGTTTCACAACCCATCGGGGCTGACAAACAAACCTATCTGTCATTATGGAGTGAAATGAACCATCGCATTCATACGTTGGTTATGCGTTACCACGGTTCATTTTCAGCCGAACACGGTATTGGACAATTAAAGCGCAATGAGCTTATTTCTTTCAAGTCACCAGTAGCGCTTTCTTTAATGCGCGCCATCAAACAGAGTTTTGACCCCAAAAACATTATGAATCCAGGTAAAATGCTATAAATTTTGGTGAATGATTTATTAACTGCTTGTTTGCAATTCGATAACCAAAAAACAAACCAATATTTTTTTAACCTTACCTTTTAAGATTCCTATTAACAAACGCCGCTAGTGTGCCCCCAAAATGAACGAGTCGATACTGGGGACATATATATGGCCACTCAATGGGCTAATCAGGCAAAAGCAGGACTTGAACTCAGGCTGGATCCTTGCCACTTGCCGCAAAGCGTTGCATATCTGGTTGACGGACGGACAATGATTTGTTCGTTAACGGATAGAGGTGCCTCATTAAAGGTTGATGATGGAAACGGCGCACAGGGTCTTTCACGCTTGATTCCGGCACATCACTTTAAGGGAATTGCTGCACGCGCCGTTGTCACCACAACGGGTCACAAAGCTGTTTCTCTTGAATTGTTACATAAAAATGCCGAAGCCTGTATTCCATTGCTTGTTTCGCGAGATATGGATGACGTCTTGCTCGATTGGCGTTTGTGGGCCGATACGTATGATTTGCCGATGATTCTTATTAATGAAGATGGCTCAGCGACACGTGTACAAGAACGCTCGCCACTACAACACTTTTTTGCGCAAAAGCAACGTGAGCAGTTTGAGAAGAAATTCCTTTTGCGCTGTAGAGGATGTTCTTTAGGAATACGATTGGTTATCGCCAATCAGGTCATGCTTGGTTAAAACCATTTCGAGGAAACACGGACGCGTAGTTGACGTAATCGGTTTATATATAGGTGTCTTTCCCCATATCTTTTTCGTTATGACTTTTTTGTTGGGATAAGGGATAAGTCGATTAGGAACGAGACAAGATGCGTGGCGCATTTTTGAACAGTTTCAAAAAAATGTTCCCTGAAAGCCAGTATTTTTCATTCAAATTTAGGTTTTTAACCTATTTCTAAAACATTCTGGTCATCGTTAACACAGGCGGCTTTTTAATACATAATCTCTGTTTTTGCTCATTCTATCGGACGGTCAGACAGGAAAAAGCGTATGATTTGGAATTTGCATGGAGCGCAGGAATGACAAGGCAAATTGTTTTCACATTAAATGAGAATGAAGCTTTGAACGCTTTAAAAGCACATTATCGCTCGCATGCTTTAACCATGAAAACAATTGTAAAGCTTGTTCTGTTATGGATTGCCTGTATCATTGTTATGTCTGGCGTTCTAATGGCTGTCGGTGGGCAGAACTGGATAGAGGCTTGGGGCATTGCTCTTGTCAAAATCTCTGTCATTTATGCTTTTATTATCGTGGCAATCTGGGCGCTAAACTATTATATCCTGCTGCCACGCCGTGCTTATCGTCTGGTAAAAGGTGACCGCCAAATTGGTCTGGAACAAACCTGGATTTGGGACGATCAGGCTGTGGCTATCCGCAGCTCATATATTAAAGGCACATATCCATTCCGCTTGTTTTATGATTGGCGTGAATATCCAACATTTCTGGCTCTTTATATCTCGAACCAAAAATTCAACGTTTTACCAAAATCTGTTCTAACCGACGATCAGCTTAGCGATTTACGCAATATTCTGACCAAAGAAATCACGCACAAGAAAAAATAAAACCGGCTAACTTATAGCATGATTAGGTTTAAGCGTGTGTGTTGTTAGGCTTCTATCGAACGCCAAAGCGCAACGGGTTTGTCATAGATTTGCAGTGGAACAGATGTCATAGATTTGCTGAGGCATAGATTTGTCGTAACAATGATTTGCTGTAGCAAGTTTGCCGTTACAAAATCTATTTCTGAATTTGCAATATTTTTAAAGCATTGTTGCACCCGTCACATCTTTGACGGGTGATTGATTAGGAAATTTTGAACGATAATATTCAACGGTTAGGCATTATAGCTTTTCGCGTTCAATGGCACGCCAACCAATATCTCTACGGCAAAAACCATCTGGCCAATTAATAAGATCAATTGCTTGATAGGCCTTTTGTTGTGCTTCCGCCACTGTTTTGCCCTTTGCTGTTACGTTAAGAACGCGTCCGCCATTTGCCACCAGTTCACCATCTTTGATAGCAGTGCCAGCATGGAAGATTTTTACGTCTCAGTGCGCGTCAACCTTATCAATGTCACGAATAATGGTGCCTTTTAACGGTTTCTCAGGATATCCTTTGGCCGCATTTTGAGTGATTGTTGCACCCGTCAAAGATGTGACGGGTGATTGATTAGGAAATTTTCAACAACAATGTTGAAATGTTAGGTACTATAGCTTTTCGCGTTCAATAGCACGCCAACCAATATCTCTGCGGCAAAAACCATCCGGCCAATTAATAAGATCAAGTGCTTGATAAGCCTTTTGTTGTGCTTCCGCCACTGTTTTGCCCTTTGCTGTTACGTTAAGAACGCGTCCGCCATTTGCCACCAGTTCACCATCTTTGATAGCAGTGCCAGCATGGAAGATTTTTACGTCTGGTTGTGCATCAGCCTTATCAATATCACGAATAATGGTGCCTTTTAACGAATTTTCAGGGTATCCTTTGGCCGCATATACAATGGTCAAAGCAACATCATCGCTCCATTCAGGCTTATGATGATCTAGATTTCCTTGGGCTGCCGCCAATAATAGGGGCGCAATATCACTTTTCAGACGCATCATCAGAACTTGACATTCAGGGTCGCCAAAACGAACGTTGAATTCTATTAGTTCAGGCCCTTTTTGGGTTATCATTAGCCCAACAAACAATACACCAGTAAACGGTATGCCCATTTCCGACATACCACGCATGGTTGGTTCGACAATTTCACGCATTGTCCGCGCAATAATTTCATCTGTCATGACAGGTGCTGGTGAATAAGCCCCCATGCCGCCGGTATTTGCGCCTTTGTCACCATCACCAACGCGTTTATGGTCTTGTGCCGTACCAAATGGTATGGCTGTTTTTCCGTCACATAGGCAGAAGAAACTTGCCTCTTCACCTTCAAGAAAATCTTCAACGACAAGTTCAACACCAGCTTGACCAAAAGCACCGGCAAAACACGCATCAACCGCGTCAAGTGCTTCCTGAAGGTTAGTAGCGACGACTACTCCTTTGCCGGCAGCCAAACCATCGGCTTTTACAACAATTGGTACACCTCTTTGTTGAATATAGGCTTTGGCTTTTTCTGCATTGTTAAATCTTTGATATGCCGCTGTCGGTATATTGTATTTGGCACAGAAATCCTTGGTGAAACCTTTTGAGCCTTCTAGTTGTGCTGCCTTTTGGCTTGGACCGAATGCAGCAATACCGGCATTGCGTAAATGGTCTATCAAACCGGCAACAAGCGGTGCTTCGGGTCCAATAACCACAAGATCAATAGTGTGATCCTTACAAAAATTAATCACGTCTTGCGGCTTGGTAACATCCAATAGAACGTTCGTCGCAATTCTCTCCGTTCCGGGATTGCCGGGTGTGCAGTAAAGTCTTTTCACAATTGGCGAAGAAGATATTTTCCATGCTAATGCATGTTCGCGTCCACCTGAGCCGATTAGAAGAACGTTCATCGCTTGCTCCTGTTGAAGAAGATGAGT
Organism: uncultured Bartonella sp.; assembly: GCA_946478235.1. Lineage (GTDB taxonomy): Bacteria > Pseudomonadota > Alphaproteobacteria > Rhizobiales > Rhizobiaceae > Bartonella. Next base: position 6,124 of record CAMLBF010000003.1, on the reverse strand, counting down.
AAATCCTTGTTGTATCTTACACGTCTTGTCATAGAAACGAAAAGCCTTAGCTTCAAGGTAAAAGGTAACCCAATAAGATGAAAAGTACTGAAAAATTTGTGTCTGTAGCTAATGACGTTCATGCAGAAGTACAACAACAAGGCGCGCAAGGGCGCGTCATGGATGCGCCGTCCAATCATTGGGTCTATCGCTTATTGCCACGTTTCTTCTGGCCCTATGCACAATTGGCGCGGCTGGAACGTCCAATTGGCTGGAAATTGTTAATGTGGCCATGCTTCTGGTCGCTTTTGATGGCAATGGTTTCAGATGCCGCCCCCGCTACCACGATAAAATCGGCTATCGTAACAACAATATGGTATCTTTTTCTGTTTTTCGTCGGGTCTGTCGCCATGCGTGGTGCTGGATGCACATGGAATGATCTGGTGGATCATAAAATCGACAATATGGTGGAACGGACACGCTCGCGGCCACTACCTTCCGGACAGGTAAGCCGCTTTCAAGCCAAAGCCTTTATGGGGCTGCAATGTCTGATCGGATTGGTGATTCTCTTACAGTTCAATGTGTTCAGCATTGTTTTGGGTGTTTCTTCACTTGTCATAGTTGCGCTTTATCCTTTTATGAAACGAGTCACCGACTGGCCGCAATTTTTTCTAGGCTTGGCATTCAACTGGGGCGCATTGATGGGATGGTCGGCTATCTATGGGAGACTTAGTTGGGCACCCATTCTGCTTTATGTCGGCGCTGTTTTATGGACCATCGGTTATGATACAATTTACGCCCATCAAGATAAGGAAGATGACGCTATCGTCGGGGTTCGCTCTACGGCGCGTTTATTTGGGACAAAAACCAAACAGGCACTGATTATCCTTTATGGTGGATTTATTATTTTGGCAGCTTTGGCCTTTTATTTGGCAGGCGTGCCAACCATCAGCTATTTGGGTATTGTCGCTGCCGCCGGCCATATGCTTTATCAAATTGTAAAAGTGGATATTGATAATGATGCCGATTGTTTGCGGTTGTTTAAATCCAACGCAACAATAGGCATTGTTATTTTTGCGGGACTATTGCTCGGCGCGATAGTCTTAGCATTTTAAAAAATTGGTAACTCTATTCCTATTTTTACGGGTATAAACGCTGTTTATTCCAGCTTTGAGCATCAAGTGCCTCACGGGTAAACAATACCCTGTCATGCAAACGAAATGGCCGGTCATGCCAAAATTCGATGGATAGTGGTTTTATGCGAAAACCAGACCAATAGGGTGGGCGGGGAATAGCACCAATGGCAAATTTTGCTGTATATTCCGCCACCGCTTTTTCCAGCGCAAAACGGCTTTCCAACGGGCGTGACTGTTTTGACGCCCAAGCACCAATGCGGCTACCACGGGCACGCGATTGATAATAATGATCTGCTTCCTCGTTGCTGACTTTTTCAACAATACCACGCACCCGCACTTGTCTGCGCAGTGATTTCCAATGAAAGCAAATTGCAGCTTTCATAGAGCCAAGAATTTCTTGGCCTTTGGTGCTTTCATAATTTGTATAGAAAACAAAGCCTTGTTCATCAAAATCCTTCAACAAAACCATGCGCACATCGGGCAATCCGTCTTTATCAACGGTTGCCAGCGCCATGGCATTGGGATCATTCAACTCGCTTTCACCAGCATCCTTCAACCAATTGGTAAAGAGTGCGAAGGGCTCAGATGCTTCCACGAAGTCACCGCTTGTTAACGCTTTGTCTGTCATAATGCACCCGAATATTATTGTGTCTTGCGTATAATAACGTGTCGTCAAACTTCCTAGCCGACGCAGAAACAAGTGAAAAATGAAAGCTTTTTACATTTCAAAAAGCCGGTTTGGTCGTTTATTTATTTTTGTCACGATCATCTTGTTAATGCAAGGCTGTATTGTATCTGGTTTTAAAGTCGATCAAACCGATACATCCTATAAACCCGATAGCTCGCTTATAACCGGTTCTGTTCCCGTTTCCCCGCAGCAGACTGAAGACCCAACCATTAAGTCGGATCAAATCGTCATACGTGACAAGCTGATTTCCTTAAATGCAAAAAAAACGCCGGTATCGGACGTTAAATGGGACAATACTGTCACGGGTAGCGAAGGTATGATTAGTGCCGTTGCAGAAACAAAAAAGGGCGGCCATGTTTGCCGTAATTTTACAACAACGCGCTCTGCCTTTGATGGCGTTAGTCTTTACCATGGACAAATTTGCCAAGTGACGCCAGAGGTCTGGAATGTGACCTCTTTCGAGGCTGTAAAATAATAACGCTAAAAGTTATTAAAAAATGCGTTGCTTGATCTGGTAATTTTATTTTTGATAGGCATATAGAAGAAAACATATTTCTTCTACTTTAAGGTAGAAACCAATTTTATACGAAGCCACATGAATGGGAATTTTCCTATCAGTGGCTGGAAAGAGGAATATTATGCGTGATCCCTATACGGTTCTAGGTGTGGCGCGCACTGCCAAACCGCAAGAGATTAAGTCTGCATTTAGAAAATTGGCAAAGCAATTCCACCCCGATCATAATAAGGGGGATGCGAAGGCTCAGGAAAAATTCGCAGAGATCAATCAGGCTTACGAAATTATCGGTGATAAGGATAAGAAAGAAAAGTTTGACCGCGGCGAAATAGATGCAGAAGGAAAGCCTGTATTTCAAGGGTTTACTGGCGGAGGTCAGGGATTTTCTGGTGGGCAGAACCCATTTGGGAATGGTAATTTTGAATTCCGTTCAGGCGGTGGCGGCGGCGGTTTTGATGCTAGCGACTTGTTCAGAGATCTCTTTGGCGGCGGAGCCAAGGGCGGTTTTTCAGGATTTGGCGGTCGTGGTCGCGCACAGGCACCGCAGCAGGGCAGTGATATTCATGCCGCGCTATCCGTTACATTAGAGCAAATTGTTGGCGCAGAGAAAGTTGAAGCCGTTTTTCCTAATGGAAAAAGACTGAAAATCAAATTGCCCGATTATGTAGAAGATGGCCAAACGATTCGATTGAAAGGGCAGGGCGAAACGGTTTCTCGTGGCCAGCCAGGTGACGCATTGGTAACAATCCATATAAAGCAGCACCCGAAATTTCATGTCGAAGGACGTGCTTTGCACCTTGATTTACCCGTTTCTTTGAAAAATGCTGTGCTTGGAGCAAAAGAAGAGGTTGAAACACTGGATGGACGTATTGCTTTAACTATCCCGGCATGGTCTAGTTCAGATAAAGTGTTAAGACTAAAAGGTAAGGGTTTACCACTTAAGACGGGGGGTCGGGATGACCTTTTCGTACATATTAGAATTATGTTGCCAGAAGGCGGAGACGCTGCATTGGAACAGTTTTGTAGAATGAGTACATGAGTATAGAGTTTATCGACACATAAATCCGAACGCGCGGGGAGAACGGATATGATTAGACAGCCATTTAGAGCATCTCTTTTGGCCACAATGACGTTGCTTTTATGTTCGTCACTAGGCAACGCAGAAAGTTTCAAAAAAGATAATATCACCGTTGAAAGTCCTGTCGTACAGGGGTCATTGTCTGTATACAACCGGGCTAATGGTTATGTTGTTATCCATAACGGTGGTTCAACCGATGAACATTTGATTTCCGTTGAATCGCCGGTGTCAAAACGCATTGAGATCCAAGAACCTATGACGGGGTATGGAAAAACTTATATGCATAAGGCCACAGAGCCTTTGACAATTAAGCCTAACGATTATTTGGAATTGAAACCAGGGTCCTATCACATCGTATTTTTTAATTTGCATGATAATTTACGGGAAGGCGAGAAGGTTCCAGCCAAATTGCATTTTGAAAAGGCTGGTGACGTCGACGTAAACTTTGACATTGAATCCCCAAACGACCAACCCAAAAATAACTAGTTTAACCTGTCAATGTGTTTCACTTATCGTTGCGTGACATTTATTGTTGCATTGCGCATAATGTCTTATGTTATTACGTTAAGCATAATATCTTACGGAAAGAACACGTCATTTTTAAGAAAATACGATTTTTAGAGAAACACGGCTTATAAAAATATCGTATCGCCTCTTATGTAAAAGGCTCAAAACGCGAATTTGATTGCAGGGTTAATCGGGTACACCATACACCATGCCAGCGGAGCTGTGGCAAATATGGTTATAGCGCAGTGACGAATATGGCTGCAGCTTGCGGCAAGTGCAGCTATAGAATTTTGACAGGTTTTGAGTCTCTTTACTCTTAAGAAAACGCCAGAAGAAAACGCCAGAGTTTACAAAAGAATGCGTAAGCATTTGCGCAAATATGATTGGCTTTTAGGCTTAAAATAGCTCAATCACGATAATTTGTTTATTATCCTTGAGGATAAAAGATCAACTGATAACCAGATTTGTTATTTAACCGACATAAAATGCAGATTCGTTGGCTAAGGTGAATGCCAGAAAACCAACAGAAAAACATATATATTTACGGTGAAAATACTCTTTTCGTTGTAAAAACTACTGTTTTCCTGCACAAATTGATGCAATTACTTGAAGAAAACAGTGACCTATGTCATAGGCAAACAACCAAAATTGAATATAAGCAATAATGAGGCAATACCTATGGGTGACAGTAATGGTTTGTTGCGCGGCAAGCGTGGTTTAATTCTGGGACTTGCGAATAATCGTTCTATTGCATGGGGTATTGCAAAGGCGGCACATGCTGCAGGTGCTGAACTTGCTTTTACCTATCAAGGGGAAGCATTGAAAAAGCGCGTTATGCCGCTGGCTGAAGAACTTGATGGTTTTATCTGCGGACATTGTGATGTGACAGACGGCGCATCGATTGATGCTGTCTTTGCTGAGGTCGAGAAAAAATGGGGTAAGCTTGATTTTCTCGTTCACGCCATTGGCTTTTCAGATAAAGACGAGTTGACCGGACGTTATGTTGATACGTCGGAAGCCAACTTCACTAAGACAATGAATATTTCAGTCTATTCTTTGACAGCGATTACACAACGGGCTGAAAAGTTGATGACTGATGGTGGATCAATATTGACCCTTACCTATTATGGCTCTGAAAAAGTCATGCCAAACTATAATGTTATGGGCATTGCCAAAGCAGCTCTTGAAGCAAGTGTGAAATATTTGGCAGTTGATCTTGGGCCAAAACAAATTCGCGTTAATGCGCTTTCTGCAGGACCAATTAAAACTTTGGCAGCATCCGGTATCGGTGATTTCCGTTATATTCTTAAATGGAATGAGTATAATGCACCATTGCGTCGTACTGTTTCCATCGAGGAAGTTGGCGACTCTGCCTTGTATCTTCTTTCAGATCTATCTCGGTCGGTTACGGGCGAAGTACACCACGTTGATTCCGGATATCATGTTATCGGTATGAAGGCTGTTGATGCGCCAGATATTTCCGTAATAAAGGACTGATAAAGGACTTAATATTGTGTCTAATCGACCGCTTATTTATTTTTCCCGTCATGGGCAGACGGATTGGAATATTACCCAACGTATTCAAGGGCAAATAAACCGTGATATTACTGAGCATGGCCGTCAACAGGCCGCGCGCAATGGTAGATTGCTTAAAGAGTTGATTGGAAACGCGGAAGGATTTGACTTTGTCGCAAGTCCGTTGCGCCGAACACGCGAAACAATGGAAATTATTCGCGCCCAGATGGGGCTTGATGTCACAGCCTATCGTACAGATCCAAATTTGATGGAAATGCATTTTGGCGACTGGCAGGGTACAACCGAAGATGATATCGCGAAGGTTACACCGGAATTAATCGCTGCCCGTGTCGCCGATAAGTGGAACTTTGTACCACCGGGCGAAAAGGCTGAAAGCTATGCTATACTTGCCAAGCGCGTGCAAAAATGGCTTGAGCAGGTAAAAGGTAAAACAGTGTGCGTTACCCATGGCGTGACTTACGTTCCATCATGCATCTTTATGGTGGATTAAGTGAGGCTGAGGCTGCTAATTTTTCAGTTGAGCAGGATCGTATTCTTCGTTTTGATGATAATGGTTTGAAATGGCTTTAGGCCATTCCTATCGTTAATTAATCGCCGCCCGTATTGCCGATAGGTGGAACTTTGTACCACAGGGCGAAAAGGCTGAAAGCTATGCTATACTTGCCAAGCGCGTGCAAAAATGGCTT
>CAMLBF010000002.1 GCA_946478235.1 uncultured Bartonella sp. | reverse complement strand
TGCCTCGCTGCCTCGCTGCCTCGCTGCCTCGCTGCCTCGCTGCCTCGCTGCCTCGCTGCCTCGTTGCCTCGCTGCCTCGTTGCCTCATGCACCATCTGAATCTTTAAAATGGTGCCTGTTGCTCGATTCTGCGCGACCGAAATTAGCTAGGCGACTTTTAATCTCAGCTTATCAATTCTGGAAAAATAGCATTTACATTAAAAGACGTTATTCAGTTTGTTATATTCAGCTCAAATCCAGTATTTTGCAAAAACGTCGAAAATTGATCCCAAACATCGACGAAAATCGGTCTCAAAACTAGTTGAAGTTCATCCATTATCGTTACGCAAAAAGGATAGTCTATAAAATGGATAGTCTAAATGTCTGGAAATGGAGGTGTTTTGGGATTTTGCTATAGGCCACACCCAATATTTTAAAGCCAGCCTTTTTTGCGAAAATAGATGAGCGGAATAACTGCCGAAATGACCATGAGAAATAGTGCTAATGGATAGCCCCATGGTTTGGCAAGTTCCGGCATAAACTGGAAATTCATTCCATAAATAGAGGCGACCAGTGTTGGAGGCATAAATCCAACGGCAGCAACAGAGAAAAATTTGATAATTGCATTCTGCTCTGTTGAAATCATTCCAACAACCGTATCAAGTAGAAAAGTCATTTTTGACGACAAGAAATCAGCAAAATGTTCGAGCGATTGGGTATCCTGCTCAAGCGATTTTATCGTCGTTTTCATGTCTTTTTTCGGCGTTACTGTCTTGCCGTCAGCCTCAACATATTTAGGTGTAACGGTTTTTCCATAGGCTTCGACATAAACAAGCATGCGGCTGATACCGGCGATGCTTTCTCTCACCATGGAAAGTGTTGCACCTTGATTGCCAATTTGGTTCAAGGTCTGCCTGAAATCTGCTGTAGACATTGGCAATGCATCTTGATCCCGCTGGAAAATTTGCCGTGATGCCGACTCGATTTTTCCCGATACGGCTTCCAATATATCTGCAAGCCTATCCGTTGCCGCCTCAATAAGTGCTGTTAAAATTGTCAATCCGGTGCATTGCTGCGTGATGATGCCATTGCCTGATTTAATCACACGGGTGATAAATAATTCCACCGCTTGTGGGTGGCTATAGCGTACGGTAACAAGTCTTGCTCCAACAAGGATAAATGTTACTGGGCCAATATTACGATTGCTACCTTCCACTGTATAGATGAGCGGTGCAGTTAGGTATTGGGCGCCATTTTCCATATAAAAACGGCTTGATTCCTCAATTTCCGTCATGTCATCATGAGTGGGAATTGGAATACCAAGCCATTCTTCCAAGTGTTTCTCTTCGCCAGGTGTCGGATCCGCTAAATCAATCCATAAAACATCATCTTCAGGGGTGCCATCATCTTTTAATGGCACTTCAACAAGACGGTCAGTGGAAGAGCGGAAGCTTCGAATCATTTATTATCCTTGGCTATTTCGACAGGCGCTATTTTTTGAATTTCTAAAAAGTCTTCATCCCAACGCCCACAAGTCAAAGGTTTGCAGTGCGTTATACCTTCTGCAACAAATTTAACCGGATTTTGTTCCACTATTCCGGATGGTTTATCGTCATGCTTTTCATAAAGCGAAGTACCAATGATTGCCCTTTGGTTATTATGAATGCTGACGAGACGAAGGTCGCGTGCTTCTTCTATGCGCTTGGCAAGGTTACCATCAATCAAGCTTTGCAATACGCCACCTTCTTGCTCAAAGCGGATGAATTCCGCCCATGCGGCTTCTGCCAAAGCATCAGCATCAGAACCACGGCGGTTGGCATTTTTTGCCAAAGGCGTGGTTTGCTCATCAAGCAATACCAATTGACTGTTGCGGGCAACACGTCTTGCTTCAGCATCTGGTAAACCAAATACAAAACTATGCGGCAGAACAGAAACGGAAGACGCTCCCCCTAAAATACCGGCATATGCAGCCATTGAAGCGCGAGAAATATTGCTGAGTGAATCCTGCTTTGTCATCATACGCATTGAAGTTTCAACGTGTATATTGGCAGAAAAGGGCGAAGAAACGCCACGTTCTTCCTGCAATTTGCGCCACAATTGACGAATAGCCCGCATCTTTGCAAGTCCCATAACCGGATCCTGATCCATAGCAGTGGCAAAGCCGATATGTGGTAATGCATAAATTATATGGTGGCGGGCTTCCTCAACCATTTTCAAATGCCCCAAGGCCACCGACATCATGGCACCGATTTCTTGTGCTTCAGTTGCGCCTGCATTGTGGTAGGGGCGGCCGTCTGCTTCCAATACCACGCCCGGTATACCGGAAGAGAAAAATCCGGACATTGATTGTGGTAAAGAAGCTTTCAGCGCTTCAATCGACATTTTTAGTTTACCGGTTGTTGCCAACACAGCTGTCGGGTCGGTACTGAAAGTCAATTGAGTCCGTGTTGGATTGATGCGACGATGTTGCAGATAATCTATGAAACTGTCAGCAATAACGCGCCCATGTGGGTGATTGTCCAAACGGATATGCAAACCGTCAAGATTAATACCGTCAAACAAGGTAGGAATTGTATCGGTTTTTGCCGGTAATCCGAAACCATATGCACTATTGGCACCTTCGAAGATCAGTGCAACACCATTGGCACCATTCGAAATATCCTGCTTCAACTGATGACGGGCGCGCTCAATATCTGGATCATCGGCGCGCTGCATAACTGACCACCCTACATTCCGAGTAGGTTTGGATGATGATGGTTGGGACTGTTTCGGGCTCATGAGCAAACTAAATTCCTACAAAATCAATATCACACCATATGCTTTGGTTTTAACACACAATCACAAAGCTATAACGGGTGCAAGACCAACGTGTTGTTATTTCATTTAGCATTCCATTTTAAAAAACAAATGGGACAAAATGGCAATAAAACGAATTTGTTTCTAATGATGCAATTGAAATAAAACACTTCATTTTTAAATGAATATTTTTTGTAAAAAATCGTATTTTAAAGGTATTATATAATAAAAATATTAATTTTTAAATGGGGTTTAAACAAAACCATTTATGAAATAGATAAATTTTTATAGTTATATTCAATACAAATTTTTATAAACTGAAGTTAAGCGATATAATTAAGATTTATTATTTGAAAATAACATATAATGAAGGATAAAATATTATAAATTTTATAATATGATAAAACTATATGCACATTGCATGACGATCGCTTTAAATGTCTTATTGATTTGAAAAAATTCTGTTACATTTAGCTAGATGCATGGGAAAAGCGTATAAAGGAATTACGGGGCATGTCCGAAGAAAATGGCATTTTTATTGGTGCGAGTCATCCAAAGCATGGCACAGGACTCAAGAAAGAATATATTTGGCTAAAATATGCCAATCGCCATGGGCTTATTACGGGTGCCACAGGCACAGGTAAAACCGTGACACTGCAGGTGCTGGCTGAATCATTTTCTGCAGTGGGCGTGCCTGTTTTTTGTGCCGACGTAAAAGGCGACCTTTCAGGTATTTCAAAAGCAGGTACTCTTACAGATAATGTCAAATCAAGAGCCAATAAAGTTGGTCTTGATGACATTCAGATGAAAGCAAGTCCGGTTATTTTCTGGGATTTGTTCGGCGTGGAAGGCCATCCTATTCGCGCAACAGTGTCTGAAATGGGACCATTATTATTATCACGCCTCATGGATTTAACTTCGGCACAGGAAGGTGTGTTAAATATCGCCTTCAAGATCGCAGATGAAGAAGGCTTATTGCTGCTCGATTTAAAAGATCTACAGGCAATGCTGGCACATGTCGCTGATCGTGCAACCGAATTGTCTGCCCGCTATGGCAATATTTCAAAACCATCAGTTGGTGCAATCCAGCGTCAATTACTTGTTTTTGAACAACAGGGTGGTGAACATTTTTTTGGTGAACCGGCTCTCGAATTAAAAGACATTATGCGTACAACCACTGATGGACGTGGCGTGGTCAGTGTGCTTGCTTCTGATAAACTCATGTCTAATCCGCGGCTTTATTCGACATTTCTGCTGTGGTTGATGTCCGAACTCTTTGAGCAATTGCCGGAAATTGGTGATCCTGAAAAACCGCGTTTAGTATTTTTCTTTGATGAAGCGCATCTGTTATTCGATAACGCGCCGAAAGCTCTTATTGAACGTATTGAGCAAGTGGTTCGTCTCATCAGATCAAAAGGCGTTGGAATATATTTTATATCACAAAATCCGCTTGATGTGCCGGATACTGTTCTTTCCCAGCTCGGTAATCGTATAGAACATGCGCTTCGCGCCTATACCCCACGAGAAACAGCAGCCGTTAAAGCGGCGGCGGCGACATTCCGCACCAATCCGGATTTCAATACGGCAGAAATGATTGGACAATTGGCAACTGGTGAAGCGCTGGTATCAACGTTGGAAGATAAAGGTGTTCCTTCTATGGTGCAAAAAACAACTATTAGGCCACCTGCTTCCCAGATAGGGGCAATTACGCCCCAAGAGCGCGAAAATCTGATCAAAACCAGTCCAGTAAGCGGTAAATATGATGAAACAATTGATCGTGATTCCGCTTATGAAATGCTTGCGCGTAACACTGCCGAAAAACAATCATCTAACGACACGCAACAAGGGGGCAGTTTTTGGGATACGATTTGGGGCAATGATAAAAAGAATAGTCGGGGGCAATCTGTTGCAGAAACAGCAATTAAGTCCGTCACGCGGACAGCCGCCAATTCCATAGGTCGATCTATTGCAAAAGCAGGGGAGAGCTATCTGCGTGGCCTTTTGGGTAATTTGTTGGGTGGAAAACGCAAATAGCTGATAACTGGTTGGTTGAATTTGCGACGATTGTCTGTTGCCGCCGATGCTTGGTCTTGAAAACTGATGCTTGATCTTGAAAAAAGCATCAGCGGTGGAAGAGGCGTTGTACAGAGAAACGCGTTGTACTGAGAAACGATGTATATCGCTAGAGACTGGTAGCCTTAAGTAGGGAACGAGCCAATAAGACCTTAAAACAATCATCCAACGATACGCAACAAGGTGGCGGGTTTTGGGATACGATTTGGGGCAATGATAAAAAGAATAGTCGGGGGCAATCTGTTGCAGAAACAGCAATTAAGTCCGTCACGCGGACAGCCGCCAATTCCATAGGTCGATCTATTGCAAAAGCAGGGGAGAGCTATCTGCGTGGCCTTTTGGGTAATTTGTTGGGTGGAAAACGCAAATAGCTGATAACTGGTTGGTTGAATTTGCGACGATTGTCTGTTGCCGCCGATGCTTGGTCTTGAAAACTGATGCTTGATCTTGAAAAAAGCATCAGCGGCGGAAGGGATGTTGTGTCGAGAAATGATGTATAGGTTAGAGATAGCGCACCTCTGCAGGAAAAGAGGCGGATAAGGCCTTAAAACAATCATCTAGCGACACACAATAAGGGAGCGGTTTTTGGGATACGATTTGGGGCAATAATAAAAAGAATAGTCGCGGGCAACCTGTTGCAGAAACAGCAATTAAGTCCGTCACACGGACAGCCGCCAATTCCATAGGTCGATCTATTGCAAAAGCAGGGGAGAGCTATCTGCGTGGCCTTTTGGGTAATTTGTTGGGTGGAAAACGCAAATAGCTGATAACTGGTTGGTTGAATTTGCGACGATTGTCTGTTGCCGCCGATGCTTGGTCTTGAAACCTGATGTTTGATCTTGAAAAAAGCATCAGCAGTGGAAGAGATGTTGTACCGAGAAAATCTGTCGTTTAAAGATTATTATCCTTCTGTAAGAAAAAAAGGCCAATAAGGCCTTATAAAAAGACAGATTGGTGGCGGATTGTTTGAAGACACATTATTTATGTCTCCAACAAATATTTATGTCTCCAACAAATGGCGTTTATTGAAGATAAGTTGCATTAAACAACAAGGATTGGGGCTTTTTCCGGCACACGTTCATAAAGATCAATAATGTCCTGATTTATCAACCGGATACAACCAGAAGATGCTCTTTTGCCAATAGAGTTCCATTCCGGTGAACCATGTAGGCGATATAATGTATCCTTGCCGTTTTGGAAAATATATAAAGCACGCGCGCCCAGTGGATTTTTTAGCCCAGGTGGCATACCACCATTTTCCGCACTGAACTTTTTGAGTTGTGGTTGCCTAAGGATCATTTCCGCAGGAGGTGTCCATGTCGGCCAAGTCTTTTTATATTGGATTATGCCACGGCCAGACCATGCAAAACCACTTTTACCCACGCTTACACCATAACGGATAGCTTTGCCATTTTGCCGTACGAGATAGAGAAAACGCCTATTGGTATCAACAACAATTGTCCCAGGTTGTTCGCCCGTAGGATCATCAACGATTTGTCGCAAAAATTGTGGGTCGATTTTTTGATAGGGTATTGCTGGAAGCATGAATGCACCATCAACTTGCGAACCATACATGGCTGCAAATGGTGCTAAAGCCTGTTCTGATGGTTGTGGGGCATTGGACTGTTGTTGTGGGATCGGTGCCAATGCGACTTGGTTGGACGTTAAGTCCTTAAGGCCTCTGGGCATACAGGCTGAAAGACTTGTTGTTGCGGTACCAATCATTAAGATTTGCATGAAATCTCGTCGGGAAATTTGTCGCGCCATTACCTGTTCCATCTCTTTAGTTGAGATGCCATTATGTTTTGAGTCTCTTAACAAGAAGCAAATCAAATCGACCACAAACTAATTATTCAGCTAAAAATATATCGCAGGTAAAAAAGCGAGATAACTTGTTTAGAACTATACTTATTCAGTCAAACTCGCGTGAAAACGACAATTTCCCTTGTCTTTCATGTCTGACCACGCCACATTAATAAACCAACAGATAAAATTTTTAAGGAGTATCTGAAATGGCTTTTGAATTGCCCGAATTACCCTATGACTATGAGGCTCTCGCTCCTTACATGTCGCGGGAAACACTTGAATATCACCACGACAAACACCATCAGGCCTATGTCACCAATGGTAATAAGCTTTTACAGGATTCAGGACTTGAAGGTAAAAGCTTAGAGGAAATCGTTAAAGCAAGTTTTGGCAAGAATCAGGGATTGTTCAATAACGCTGCACAGCATTATAACCACACCCATTTCTGGAAATGGATGAAGAAAAATGGTGGCGGCAATAAGCTTCCAGAAAAATTGGCTAAAGCGATTGATTCAGATTTAGGCGGATTTGATAAATTCCGTGCAGACTTTTTGGCTGCTGGTGCTGCTCAATTCGGATCAGGATGGGCTTGGTTGGCTGTTAAAAACGGCAAGCTTGAAATTTCAAAAACACCAAATGGTGAAAACCCACTCGTTCATGGTGCAACACCTATTCTTGGTGTCGATGTATGGGAGCACTCATACTATATTGATTATCGTAATGCTCGTCCGAAATATCTTGAGGCGTTCATAGATCACCTTGTTAATTGGGACTATGTGCTTGAGCTTTATGAAAAAGCTTGAGGATTAATTTAGAAGATTAAACTATATAACCACCGCTAAACTAAAGGCGGTGGTTATTTATTTGCCTATAAAAGACTTAAAATTCTAAACTGTCCGTGAGAGGGCAGTGATGTTGTACCAACATATAGGCTTCAGCATGTATTTGTATGCTTCAGCCAGAACTTTTCTGTTTTAGCTAAAACTTGGTGCATTTGCTGGTATCAACGGTTTTCTTGCCATAAAAATAGTTCATTGTTTTTAGCCATGACTGGCATTCGTTCATTGTTTTAAAACAACGGAAACGCTCAACCGGCATGAGACCAGAGCCGCGGTTTTGAAATGGTGTTTGTTCCCAGCCACGAAAGAACCCTGCCACAATTCCACTGCCACGCGGTGGTGTGGAACAACGTTCTCCTGCATATTCACTAGTCATATTGGCGACCTTGGCGGGATCGCGCCCATTTGCATTGCTAAAAGTAGTAAAAGCAAAGCAGGTAAAACCAAGTGTTGCTAGCAAAAGTAATTTACCATTCATTTCTTGCAGGCCTCCAAGACCCATTTAAAATTGTTTGCATAGTGTCGCCCGCGGTGGAAGTGAGCCATAAAGCGACTCCATCGTATAAAGCCACCCACGACATTCTTTCATGGATTTGAAACATCTATATCGATCAACTGGCACATATTCATCAGAGCTGATAATTGGATTATCTGTCACTCCGCTGAAATAGCCTGCAACAATACCACTGCCTTTTGCTGGAGTATTACATCGTTTACCGGCATATTCATCAACATTCTTTCTGATATTCGCGCCTTGCGCTATTGGTATCATAAATTGAGCTGTTGGTATCGTAAATAATGCAAGTGCCAGTAATGGTATACCAAGTGAACGCATCGTAAAACCTGACTGTATAAACAAATGACAGTGTAAAACTAATGGTAGTAATAAACTAAACTACAACCAGTTATTTTATGTAGAATAATTAACTTTCAAGACAATGTAAGATTTATTGTTATTTGCCGTTCAAAAGTTTGTGCAAATAGTCTGATCGGCAAATGCTTCCGCTTATAATGTTAAGAGAAAGAGTGTTGCTCAGCTTAAAAGCCTCAAGAAGGTTTTGTTGCACGCAACACTCTTAGTTAAATTTATGCTTTACCGACAACTTTCAGGATAAATGCATAAATATAGGCACTTTCTTCCAGACGAGAAAACCGGCCAGAAGCACCAGCGTGGCCAGAATCCATATTCGTACGTAAAAGAACAGGGTTATTATCTGTTTTTAAAGACCGCAATTTTGCTACCCATTTTGCAGGTTCCCAATAGGTTACTCTTGGGTCGGTCAGGCCAGCCATTGCCAATATAGGAGGATAGGATTGTGCCGTAACATTGTCATAAGGTGAATATGATTGAATGAGAGCATAATCTTCTTCTGATTGCAGTGGATTGCCCCATTCCGGCCATTCTGGAGGCGTTAGAGGAAGTGATGCATCAAGCATTGTTGATAGAACATCAACAAAGGGTACAATTGCAACTATTCCTGCGTAATCAGCTGGTGCCATATTGGCAACCGCACCCATGAGCATTCCACCGGCAGAACCTCCTTCTGCTACAAGGCGGTCATGTGAGGTAAATTTTTCAGCGACGAGATAACGCCCACACGCGATAAAGTCTGTAAATGTATTACGTTTATGCGTATGTTTGCCCTGTTCATACCATGCAAAGCCTTTTTCTTTGCCGCCTCTAATATGTGCAATGGCATAGATGAAACCGCGATCAACCAAAGAAAGCGCATTGGTGTTAAAACTGGCGGGAATAGAAATACCATAGGCGCCATAACCATAAAGCAAACATGGTGCTGAACCATCCAGTTTTGTATCTTTATGATAGAGGAGAGATATCGGTATCTCTGCGCCATCATCCGCTTTTGCCATGAGGCGACGGGTAATATAGTTTTGGCTATCATGACCAGAAGGAACTTCTTGTGTTTTTAACAGAACACGGCTGCGGTCTGCCATATTATAATCGAACAACTGGCTCGGTGTGGTCATGGAAGAATAGGAAAAGCGGATTATTTCGCTGTCATATTCAGGCGAACCATGAAGTGTCAGGGAATAAGCTTCCTCGTCAAAGGCGATCGCGTGCGTTTCACCGCTATTACGTTGCATAAGATTTATTTGCGGTAACCCATCACGACGTTCCAACCAAACAAGATGTGTTTTGTAAGCATCATGTGAAAGTATAAGCCTTCCAGCTTTATGGGGAACAACTTCTTTCCAGTTGTTTGAATTGGGGTCCGACACTGGAGCCGACATGATTTTAAAGTCTTTGGCGCCATCAATATTTGTTAAAATATAGAAGACATCGCCGCCTTCACTGAGACTATATTCAACACCCTTTTCGCGTTGTCTTACACATTTGGGCGGCGTTAACGGACGATCGGCCGGTATAAGCCAAACTTCCGATGTTTCATGATCATGAATATCAATATAGATAAAGTCATTTAAAGAAGATCCACCAACTCCCATGAAAAATCCCGGATCTTCTTCACGGAATATAAGGGGGTCTGACGCAGCGTCACTACCAAGCTTGTGATAGTAAAGTTCTGATGGACGATGGTTCTCATCCATTTTTGTATAGAAAAAACCTTCTGATTTGGCATCCCAGACCACGTCGCCAGAGGTATTGTCTATTTCGTCACTTGTATCTGAAGTTGCGCCAAAGTTACGTATCTTTATAGTATAGAATTCAGAGCCTTTTTCATCATAGCTCCATGCAAATTTACTATGGTCCGGTGAGTGTTGCACAGTACCAAGATTGAAATATTCTTTATTACGTGCAAGATCATCTCCATTGAGATAGACAGTCTCTTCACCGCCATTTCTGAGGATTCGGAAAAAATGTGGGTGTTGTCCGCCCGTAACAAAAGAAACGCCATAACCGAACGGGCCATCCTTGACCGGAACGGAACTATCATCTTCCTTGATGCGCCCCTTCATTTCCTCAAACAACTGTTCTTGTAATTTTACTGTCCCTGCCATGTGTTTATTTTGATATACATTTTCTGCTTCAAGATAAGCACGTATATCTTTGTCTAAACAACTTGGATCTTTAAACACATCTTGCCAGTTGTCAGCTCTCAACCAATGATAGGGATCATGCCTGATTTTTCCGTGATGTTCTTCTGAATAGTCAATTACTTTTGCTTCGGGCGAAATTTTCGGTGATTCGGTCATAATTTGTCCTAAAATCGATTTAATTTTCATTTTTTTGCTATTTTTTGTTGATTATATGCCAGTGCATAACCATTCATACAATAGCGTAAACCGGTCGGCAAAGGCCCATCTGGAAACACATGTCCAAGATGCGCGCCGCAGTCGGCACACAAGACTTCCGTGCGGTTCATTCCGTGTGAATGATCTTCATTATAAACAACCGCATCGGGGCTGATAGGTTGAACAAAACTTGGCCACCCACTTCCAGAATTATATTTAGAATCAGAGTGATAGAGTGGTTTTCCACAACAAACACAGGTAAAAATACCCGGTATACTTGTATCAAAATCAGGTGACGAAAAAGCTCTTTCAGTACCATGTTGACGTGTAATCTTATACTGTGTTGGTGTAAGTTGATGGCGCCATTCTTCGTCTGTTTTTACTATTTTGAATGTGTGTTTATCGCTCATTTGTTAGCTTTCTATAACAAAAAAATTTGCCGACTTATATTATTTTAGGACTTTGACAGTGAAAAAAAATGCTGCTAAAAGCCGGCACATGCGGAATACATTTTCCTTTACATTTGGTATAGGTATGTAAAAAAAACAATTGCTACAATTATAATTGATCATAAGTTCAATTATGATTTTGTGTTAAATTGAAACATCATTGTCATAATTTAAATATATTTATATATGAGGTTATAGTAAAATCTATAAATAATACTAAAATAAATTGTTATGACTTTGAACTTTGTTTTATAGGAGATTTGTCTATATTCTAATTGACATGCTTTTGTGTAACGCAATATGAAGTAAACCATTCACTTGCACTATAGTTGCAAGGAAACAAAGAAAAACAAAAAGGATAAAGAGATGGATGATCAAGCCGTCAGTGAAAATGAGAGCGATTTCATTGTCACTCTGGTTGCTGATGTAGTGTCCGCTTATGTCGGAAATAACTCAATCAGACCCGGTGAATTACCAAGTTTAATTGCAGAGGTTCACGCTGCTTTTGTAAAAGCAGGTGGTGCAGTTATTGAGGAAGCTGAAGTTGAAAAGCAGAAGCCCGCGGTTAATCCGAAGCGGTCTGTATTTCCTGATTACATTATTTGTTTGGAAGATGGTAAGAAGTTCAAGTCACTCAAGCGTCACCTTATGACACATTATGATTTGACACCTGAGCAATATAGAGAAAAATGGGATTTGGATGCAAATTATCCGATGGTCGCTCCAAATTATGCGGAAGCACGTTCTTCTCTTGCCAAGCAAATGGGATTGGGCCGTAAGCGCAGCAAAAGAAAAGCAAAGTAAGCTTTACCCCATCCTTTAAAATTATCTACACTCAAAGCGCATTTTTAATTAAATGCGCTTTTTTCTTTGCTTGTATTTTAGAAAAACATAGCCTTTTCAGTAATTTTGTGAGCAAAAGCACTTTTGCCCAATACGAGGAGTTTTAACAGTAAAGACGCTTTGTTAAAACACACACAGGTTTAACAAACAAAAAAAGCAATCAACAAAAGTAAAAACTGTTCAACAGAATTGGGCAGCTTCAGCACGAATGCGTTGTACCATTGACCTTAGTCCATTCGACCGTTGTGGTGTCAGATTTTCGTCAAGACCTAAAGTTTCAAGTAATGCTTCTATATCAGCGTGATAAACATCGGATGCTTTTTTGCCGGAATAGAAAGTAATAAGGATATAAACGAGACCGCGCACAATATGTGCATCAGAATCCCCGATGAAGGTCATAACTGGATCATCACCACTGCCGGCTTTGGTAACAAGCCAAACTTGACTAACACAACCGGGAACTTTGTGTACCTCGTCGCGCGCTTCTTCTGGAAAGGGCGGCAATTCGCGTCCAAGTTCAATGACATAACGATAGCGATCCTCCCAGTTATCTAACATGGAAAAGCTTTCAAGAATGTCGTCAATTGTATCAGTCATAATCTATTCTAATCCAGAATCTCGTTGTCTGATTTTGATTATAAGCAGATGGCGCTTCAAGTTACAGGATTAATTACCGTGTAAGCGCGATTTATTGCATATTGGTAGGTTTGGGACTGGGTATAACCGCTTTACGATCGGCATTAATCGATCCGGTTTCTATTTGTTCTGGCGCCATTTTATCATCGTTCTTTGAAGTGCCAAACGTGCTATCAAGATATTCATAAGCTATTTTGGCACCATCACGCGCGCGTTCACCGAGCGATCCAAAAAACGTTTTACCTGTTTCACAAGTCGATGAATTTCTTTCACAAAAATTGCTCAAGTCATTAACCGTGTCTTTCACTGCAATCAATGCTTCTACAGTATTCATATATTGGTCAGGATGTGAGCCATTGTTTCTTCCTGATGAACCGAAGAACGAAATGACCACCAACAACATAGTAAGAAAGAATAATGATTTGATCAAAAAACGCAGCATGTTAACCCGACATAACGCAATTACAAATGAGCAGGATTCTTGGCAAACTATCAGCTTATGATTGACGAATTATTGATAGAATACACCTTTTAAGGGAAATTTCGCTACATAAGGCCAGTTTTCATTGCTACTTGTTAACCATAAGGGCAAAGAGATGGCGTTTAGTGGCTTCTCGCGCCCATTATTATCTTTTCATTAAAATCTTATCGCCAGATTGCAGGCAAAGGTAACAATGCCATTTCTGATGGATAATAAAAGACCCAATTCAGGGTTGTTGAGAGATATAGATAAGAGCAATGGAAACATTGAAAGCCACACTTATGGTCAACGGTCAGGGGATCGTCTTAAAAAACGTTGATCCTGATTGCTTTCTTGGGCAATTATGTGCCAATGACACATTGACCGATCACATTCATATAAATGATCGTATTGTTCTATTATCTTTTCTCGCCGACTTGCGTGAAAAAAGTTCTGCAATGCCGGTTTCGGTTCGTTTAAATTGCCCTGATCGTACGCGCTTTGTACCAGTAATTTTAAGTTGTGAAGCCGCATTTAACGAATGTTATTATCTCAATATTGCAGCCAATAGCGACGATATCAAAGATGATAAGGTCAATCATGTTGCACCACTAGCGCGTGTTGCGCATGAAATGCGTACACCACTCAATGCAATATTGGGTTTTGCTGATCTGTTGGATTATGTCGATCAACAGACAGAAAAAGAGCAAAAGCGCCGCGAATATATCGCAATGATTAAACAAGCCGGCAAGCATTTGCTTGACGTTGTTGATAATACTCTAAAAAGTCATAGCGAAGTCGATGCCGATGAAAAACAGGCAAGCTGTGTAATTGATGATATTATCAAGGAAACTGTAGCGATGACAGCGCCACTTCGTGGGGCTCGTGTTATCCGTGTTAAGACGGCACCTGAGCCAATCAATTGCGCGATAGATGCCATTTCATGCCGTCAAATTTGTTTTAATATTCTTTCCAATGCCATCAAATATAGTCCGGATAATGGACTTATTACCATAAGCCTTTCCCTCTTGTCCGAAAGGTTTTGCCAACTGACAATTGTTGATAATGGCATTGGCATGGAAGCTTCGCATCTTGCGCAATTGGGACTGCCTTTTTTAAGGGCACCTGAAGTGGTTGCCAACAAGATAGAAGGTGTAGGGCTAGGGCTTGCGCTGGTCTTTGATCTGGTCAAACGTGTCGGGGGACAAATAGCGTTTGACAGCCATAAAGGTAGAGGAACCCGTGTAAAAATCGTCTTACCTCTAACAGAACCAACCTCGTTCAGGAACAACCTTTATCAGGATAGCGGTTGTCGGAATGATTATGATTTAACCCCCGAAATACAATGCAGGAACAATGGCAAGAAAACGAAAAACAAGCAGAACCCAAGCCGGAAAACAGCGTAGTTTATTGCGCGTCATCCTATCTGGGGTAGGGCGCTTATTGCTATGGTTGGCTGCATTCACATATTACCATGCGCGGAAAAATCCGCTTATGGCAATAGGGTTCTTTTTATTTATCGTTGGTTTTGGTTTTGTGACGTTTAACGCGTTATTCTATCAAACAGCAAGTCACCATAACGTCTTTATACAAACGCGCCCGCTGCAATCTATGCAGCAGAATAATGACAATGTTGCAAATGTTATAAATAGTGCGGGCAATGTGCAACCAAGCGTGCCTGCAACTGTTAAAGAAAATTCGGTTGCAACGGTTATAGAAAACAATACCACTGGGACTGTAGAACCTGCAAAGCTTGATAATACGGGTTTTTCAGAACTTGCAGATAATTTGCTTGATGCACAAAAGAAACTAACGGCTCTTGGATTATACGATGGGCCGCTGGATGGTTTGGATGGGCCGAAAACCAGAAATGCAATTGCTGCATGGAAGCAAGCTGGTAAAAAAATACCATCAGATAAACAAGCCGCTACAATAAATGGGACTCGAGCGACACATGACGACATCGCATCGCTAATCGCCAGTCAATCACCACAGGCATCGGCAGAGCCAAAAGCGGCACTAGATCATACGAAAGTCGATAGTGTGACAACACAATCTCTGTCAACGGAAAAGGCTACTGCTGAACCTGAAAAGGTAGAGCCCGCAGCTCCAGCAGCTAAAGAGCCCGTAAGCGTAGATGATAAGAATTATAAACCTGCAACTGCGGAAATCATGCGTGTTCAGGCGGGATTGCGCGCTTTTGGAAACGACCGTGTTAATGTTACGGGTACCGAAGATGACAATACGGCGGAGGCATTACGCCAATTCCAGAAAATGTTCAGTCTGTCGATAACAGGAAAAATAAACCGTGAAGTCATTGAAAAAA
Source organism: uncultured Bartonella sp. (assembly GCA_946478235.1). Lineage (GTDB taxonomy): Bacteria > Pseudomonadota > Alphaproteobacteria > Rhizobiales > Rhizobiaceae > Bartonella. Next base: position 455,943 of record CAMLBF010000002.1, on the reverse strand, counting down.
TGAAAGAAATCGGTCTATTCGGTTAAATGGATATGATTTTTCCACTGTGTGGTTTAATCGGCGATATTTGGCCATTTGACGGGAATGTTTCATATGCGAATATGTTTCGTCTACAAATGCGTCCCGTTAATAGGAGTATGAAATGCGTTTGACATCTGAATTTTGGATTGCCGCATTGATGCGCCGTGTGCGAGCTGAAGGTGGTTACGCCTATTTAACACGACGCGGATCTAATGAAGCAGGCACCATATTCATTTTGTTTCGGGAGAATGATGGATATATAGATCTTTATGGGCCAGCCCCACAGAGTTTTTATTCTGATAGTACTGACAGCGATGACAGGCGTTTTATAAAAATCCTAAACCATGTTGAAGAGCCGGAAGCAGTTGAAAAGCTTGAGGCTGAGCTTAGGTTTGATGCCGATTTATGGCTTGTAGAAATTGAAGATTACAGGCCGGAAGAAATGCCTTTTTCAATTGTTAAAGAATAATCAATCGTAAAAGACCAATAGTGGTTACTTAATAATCCAGCGTTCGACACGTTGCATGTGCCAGAAAATCATCACCAGTAAAATTGTTATTTGGGGAAAATTTTCTTAAGATAACAAATCCCTCACTTAATTCTTCACTGACCAGAACAGAATTGGCAATGCTATCAGGCATTGATTGTTTTAGTTCCATAATTTGCCCAGGCGTACCGATGACAAGATCAAGGGCATTATGCGGCAATGTGCGGTCGTTTAAACTATAAAAGTTTATTCCTTCACGATTATAGACAGACAAAGACCAGAAAGATGCGTTTTCGCTCGCATTTAAACGCACAGGTCCATTATCAAGATTAAAACGGCAGGCTTTCAGGTGAAAAAGCGGATCAGCTGTTTTTGCAATTGGGTTATTATCGTCAAGCGCGGTAAAAACATATTCGGGTGCGGTGTTTTGTAAACGCGACCAGATATTGGTTTGGCTGAAATGGGGCACAAGCAAAATAACACAGACATGGACAATAACCGCACCAATAATGCCCATTAGAATAGCATAGAAAAACCTAGTCACAGCCAGCTACTCCTGTATAAATCGGTGAGACTGTTGGCATCTCAAGATTTTGCAATGCGGTAGAAGACGCAATTGGCGTATCATAAAGTGTTAAAACCAAGCCATATTCGGTACGCCCTCTGGTTGCTAACCAGTTTCCTGTCTGGGCAGAAGGTGAAATCGTGATCTTTATTAAGTCGTCTGATTGGTGCACAACATTGCCATTATATAATTCTGTTGGCAATTTGGGGTCGATCCACAAAGGTTGCATCGCGTGGTTTGCAGCATAAAGTGTAAATAGTCGTGCCTCGGGCAAAACACCCTTTAGCTCGTAAGTGCATTGCGTTTTAAGCGGATTATGATGTGTGTCGTGCCATAATTGGAAGACCAGCCCTTCCGTTAAACCGAGGGATATGTCACCTCTTTTGGCCGATCGCGCACGTGCATAACTGTCGGCTTCACTTGTGCCAGCCAGTGGATAGGCTTCCCATTGCCCAATCGTTAGGCGACCAAATCCGTCAAATGTATTCAAAATATAATTAACGCTACTAGCTCCGCAAACGATAGCGATAAATAACGTCAAGATTGTCAATAATATTCGCCGTAACATAACAATCCACTCCGTCTTTAACGTATCTGGCTCGTTGAGGACGACACGATGTGTGATGTTGACGGGGGTACAAGAATTGGCGCCGATTGAAAATCTTTGATAAGCGAGCGTAACACAGATGAAGAAGCAGGAGACAATATTTGCGGCAAATCTGTTGCGACATTATCGTCAGTCTTGGTGTCGGCAGTTGTTGTATTTGGTGTGAGAACAGAATTTTCTACCCCAAATAATGGTTTGGTTGATGTGGTTTGATGGGCATAGAGCATAGCGCGTTGCCATATCATGGCGGGTACACCCCCACCAAATGCTCTATTCATTGATGAAAAGTCATCATTGCCCATCCAGACTGCACCGGTGTAATTTCCTGTAAAGCCCACAAACCAAGCATCGCGATAGGCTTGCGATGTTCCTGTTTTTCCTGCCACCAGTGTCGTTGGTAATTGCGCGCGTTTACCTGAACCACGTGTGGTTACGCCCACCATCATTTGGTTCATATAAGCGGCAGATTGCGCACTTAATACACGATGTGTTTTATTGCCATCACGCGACCAATCCCAAATAACATGACCGTCTGGTGTCATAATCTGGGTGAAGCCATGACGATTGCCAGCCATGCCACCATTGGCAAAGACGTTAAAACCCGTTGCTTGATCCATTGGCGTCATGTTGGAGGTGCCCAAGACCATCGTTTTGTGTGAAAAGATGTTGGCATCAATCCCCATATTCTTGATAAGATCGCGGATAGGTTGGGTATCGCGATCAAGATATTGATATGTAATGCGCACTGGTACTGTGTTGATAGAAAATGCTAGCGCTGTTGCCAGATCAACATTGCCGCTATAACGGCCAGAATTATTTTTCGGTGTCCAACCACCCCAATTAATTGGGGCATCCGACACGATCGTTTTTGGGGTGAGACCGCGTTCCATCGCTACAGCATAAACGTAAGGCTTAAAGGACGAGCCCGGTTGCCGTCCGCCTTGTGTGGCGCGGTTAAATTGGCTTTCACCATAGTCACGCCCCCCAACAATGGCACGCACAGAACCATCATTGTCCAATATGACAGCGGCTGCTTGTTTGGCGTTATATTGTTCGCCATATTGCTGTAGATGATATTGGATCGATTCCTCGGTCGCTTTCTGTATTCCTTGATCCAATGTGGTGCGAACAACAACATTATGGCTGGGAAGATCGTTACCGATTTTTCTTACCTCGTCAAATGCCCAATCAAGAAAATAATTTGGTTGGTTATCGTCAAGTTCATTAACAACACTGGCGGGGTGACGTCGGGCACTTACGACTTGCCCTTCAGTCATTAATCCATCATCAACAAGGTTTGATAATACAACATTGGCGCGTGCACGAGCGGCCGGCAAATTGACATGCGGCGCATATTTAACTGGCGCTTTAAAAAGACCTGCCAGCATCGCTGCCTCAGCCAATGAAACATCGCGAACATCTTTACCAAAATAGAACCGTGAGGCCGCGGCAATACCAAATGCACCACCGCCCATATAAGCATGATCGAGATAAAGTTGCAGAATTTGCTTTTTGCTTAAATTGGCTTCCAGCCAAATGGCGAGATAAGCTTCCTTCACCTTGCGTTGGAAGGTGCGCTCATTGCTCAAAAAAAGATTTTTGGCCAATTGTTGTGTTAATGTTGAACCACCTTGAACAACACCATGCGCGCGTAAATTTTGGCTAAATGCGCGCGTAAGGCCAAAAAAATCTATCCCCCAATGATCAAAGAAACGACGATCTTCTGTGGCGATAACCGCTTTAATGACATAATCGGGCATTTCTTCAATGGGAACCGCTTCACCATGTTGCGAACCACGACTACCAATGTAATTCCCATGACGGTCAAGAAAATTGACGGCGAAATCCTCAGGCGATTGCCAATCTTTTTTGGTTAGGCTGAAGACAGATACGCCGATAAAAGTAAAGATTGCAAAACCGATGAGCCCGAGTGTGAGACTTTCATCGATAACCTCCACTAAAAATCGTTTCCAGCCGCGCACTCTGAAACGGCGGAAAAAGATGGTTGCATCTTCCCAAAAAGCAGCGATAGCATGGCCGGTTTTAAATAAAGTAGTGTCAATCCAGGCATCGAAACCGATTAACCGTGGGCTACGGAACCGCTTCCTCTTATGTTTATATTTGTCTTTTTTAAAACCAAACATGGACAGCAATCTACTCACAGAGGATAAGATATTTTTTCGTCGCTACATATAACCGTATTGATGGGTAAGGGTTTATGGAACGACCACAGTTTTCCATGCTAAGAATTAAAATTAGATGAAATGCGTTCCATTGTTTTTGCGAGAAAACCGCGCTTTCCCGTAAATAATTTTTTATCGATATTATTCATGGTTAAAAATTAATAATTTTTACAAAGTAACTGTATTACAAAGGCTTTTTCTGCAACAAATTATCGGTTAATACATTTAGTAAATATCATATCACAACAATCACTCTTATCGAACGACAAGAATACCGATATTTCGTTCATTCTATATTCAGATATAGTGGGGTATATAGACAATATGATGAAAAAACTTCTCTTTTGCTTAATTGTCGCATGTTTATCCGCAACATCTGCTGCACGTGCTGCAGATTGTACCGAAGTTGGCAAACGTGTTGCCGACGAACAAGGGGGTACACTCGCCAGAACAACGCTTGAACAGAAAAACGGCGCTGAGGTTTGTGTCGTCGTCGTTGTTATTCCTGCGCGCGACGGTGAAAAGCCACGCCGTGTTGAGGTTGCGGTTCCTGCCCACTAATATCGTCAGGAAAAGCCATCATGCGTATTCTTGTAGTTGAAGATGATTCTCAGCTTAACCGCCAGATTGTTGAAGCGCTTAATGAAGCAGGATATGCAGTTGATAGTGCTTCTGATGGGCAAGAGGGGCACTTCTTAGGCGATACTGAGCCGTATGACGCTGTCATTTTAGATATTGGTTTGCCTAAAATGGACGGCATCACGGTGGTAGAAAAATGGCGTCGTGATGGGCGGACAATGCCAGTTTTAATGGTTACCGCGCGTGATAGATGGTCCGATAAGGTTGCCGGTATTGATGCTGGAGCCGACGATTATGTAGCAAAGCCTTTTCATATGGAAGAAGTTTTGGCGCGTTTGCGTGCTTTGATAAGGCGTGCTGCCGGTCATGCATCAAGTGAGCTTGTTTGTGGTCCCGTTGTTTTAGATACCAAAACATCGCGCGTGCTGGTCAATGGGCAGGTCATCAAATTAACATCACTGGAATACGGACTTTTATCGTATTTGATGCATCATCAGAATGAAATTGTTTCGCGCACGGTTTTAACAGAACATCTCTACGATCAGGATTTTGATAGGGATTCCAACACGATTGAGGTATTTGTTGGTCGGTTGAGAAAAAAGTTGGGTGTTGATATTATCGAAACAATCCGTGGAATGGGGTATCGTCTTAAAACTCCTGAACAATCATGAAGGTGCCACCAATGAAGAATTGGCCAGTCTTCAAACAAGCTTCGGTTATATTCCATATCATTCAGAAATCACTAGGACTAAGAGTTAGCATATTATCGACCATATGGGTTATTGTGGCTTTGATGGCCATCGCGGCTGTTAGTATTGTGTTTTATCGCCAAACAAATGAACAATATCTCGAACGTATTCTAACCGCTCATCTATATAGTCTTATTTCTGCGGTGAATGTGTCATCTGACGGAAAATTACAAGGTGATCCCGAGTTAGGGGATATCCGCTACTCTGATCCTTCATCAGGCTGGTACTGGGAAGTTGTTTCTCTATCAAGCACATTGCGTGGACGGTTAACATCAGCATCTCTTGGTTGGCGCAAAATACCATCCCCCAATGAAGCCACTGAACCGTTTGACCGTAAGTTTTTCCGTTCTTACCGTGTGCCGGGGCCAGATGGACAACAGCTGCTTGTGGTCGAAAACGATATCATTGTTGATAATCAAAACCATGTTGCCAGATTTCGCGTAATGGGTAACATTGATGAAACCTATGCCCAGTTACAAAAATTCAAAACCACCTTGCTATGGTATTTATCGCTTTTAGGGATGGCGAGTGTTCTTATCAACATTGTGATTATCTTTGTCAGTTTGCGGCCTTTACGACGAATTCGTTATTCTCTTGCAGATATTCGTGCCGGAAAAAATGATCATGTTGACACAAATTTGCCAATAGAAGTTATGCCACTGGCAAACGAAATGAATGCGCTGATTGATAATAATCAGCGTATTGTTGAACGCTTTCGGGTTCAGGTTGGAAATCTTGCGCATTCTTTAAAAACGCCATTATCCGTCATTGCCAATGAGGCAGAGAAGGGCAACACCACGCAAACAAAACTAATTGGTGAGCAGGCCGCTTTAATGCAAGCGCAGATCAACCATTATCTGCAACGCGCTAGAATAGCAGCGCAAAGAGATAGTGTGATTTATAAAACGCCCGTTCGCGCTATTTTAGAGCGGTTAACAAGAGTAATGGGAAAGATAAATCCGGATAAATTTCTTCAGCTGCAAATGGATATGCCTGAAATCTTTTTTGCTGGCGAAAAAGAAGATTTGGAAGAAATGGTTGGTAATTTGCTGGAAAACGCTTGTAAATGGGCAAAACATAAAATCACTATTCGGTGTGATATAAATGAAACCGGTAGCGCCACGCCCATGTTATTGATTAGCGTAGACGATGATGGCTTAGGCCTTGCCGCTGACAAACGGGAAGAAGCAATTAAACGGGGAAAAAGACTTGATGAAAGTAAACCCGGTACAGGATTGGGGCTGTCAATAGTCTCCGATATGGTCAACGACTATGGCGGTTCTATTCAATTGGCAGATAGTCCCTTGGGTGGGTTGTCCGTTAAACTCTTACTGCCATGCTTTAATGATTAAGGCTTAGTCCTCTCAAGTCTCATACCAAACTAGTGTCTGGCCAAACTAGTGTCTAGTATGAGAAATCATAGCATGGATTTGCGCCTTGCAATCAACAGGTTGAGGGGCATCGTCATTCATAGGCAAGCCAAAACGATTTCTAAGTAAATTCACCCATTTTCGGCGCAGTTCGCAACCTTCTTTTTTCCAAATCGGCATCACATCACGGGTAAACGGTTCGATATCGTCCGGTAATTCTGGGAAGAGCACATTAAAATCATCGGCTGCACCACGCGATTAGTAGATAATTCCTTGGGTGGAGTGTCCGTTAAATTGTCGCTGCCATGCTTTTATGATTAGGGCTTAGTCCTCTCATATCTCATATCAAATGAGTGTCTGGCCAAACTAGTGTCTGGTATGAGAAATCATAGCATGGATTTGTGCCTTGCGATCAACGGGTTGAGGGGCATCGTTATTCATAGGCAAGCCAAAACGATTTCTGAGTAATTGTCCTATTTGCGGCGCTGTACGCAACTTTCTTTTTTCAAAAATCGGCATCACATCACGAGTAAACGGTTCGATATCGTCCGGTAATGCAGGGAACAGCACATTAAAGCCATCGGCTGCACCACTTTCAAACCATTCTTGCATGACATCGGCGATTTCATGCGCTGTACCAACAACAATCAAATGCCCACGTGAACAAAGGAAGCGCTCAATCATTTGTTTGAGTGTCAATTGGTTACGTCGCGCATCATTAAGCACAACGCGCATCCGACTTGTCACATCAGCGCTGTCAGCAATATCCAATATCTCATCTGGAACTGGTTCTTCCAAATTAAAATCTGCAAGGTTTCTATTAAGCAGAAATGATAACCGTTCGATACCCGATTCTGGTAATGCAAGACGGTTGAGGTAATCGAGCTTCGCTTGAGCTTCTTCATGAGTCTTACCAAGAATTGGAACTATTCCTGGAAAAACAAGAAGATCTTCGCTTTTTCGCCCAGCTTCCACACCACGTTGTTTTATTTCACGGTAAAATGCTTGTGCTTGTGACAAGTTACATTGCGCTGTGAATATAACGTCGGCATATTTTGCGGCAAATTTTTTCCCCACTTCAGAAGAGCCTGCCTGTGCCAGCAATGGTCGTCCCTGTGGGGAATGGGGAACGGTTAATGGACCGATACTTCTTGTATATGATCCCGTGTAATTTGCTTCATGAACAGCAGATTGATTTAAATATAATCCTGATTTTTTATCCGCAATGCGCGCATCGGGTTTCCAGCTTGTCCATAAGGCTTGAACGGCATTCAACACATCTTCTGCGCGTGCATAGCGTTCTTCTCTTGGAGCCAAAACATCTCTACCAAAATTTTTTGCCTCGGATAATGTCGTGGACGTCACAATATTCCACCCTACACGCCCATTGGAAATATGATCAATCGAGGCAAAGCGTCTTGCAATATGATAGGGGTGATCAAAAGTTGTTGATGCTGTACCAATAAGGCCTATGGTTTTTGTTACTGCAGCCAACGCCGAAAGCACGACTTGTGTGTCCAAGGCACCTGATACACTATAGCGTGCTTCATTCGGTAAAGATAATATATCGCCTAGGAATAGAGCATCAAAATTACCGTTTTCTGCCTTTTGTGCTATATCCGTCCAGTATGACAGACGGGTAATTGCAAGGGGGTCAACATTGGGCATGCGCCACGACGCAGCATGACTTCCCAAACCAAATATCATTGCATTCAGGTGCATTCTACGCATGACATAACCCTTATTATCTTATTGACCCTATTATTAGATTTGCACATAGACTGGTTTCCAATATTTTTGCTATAAAAAATTATGTGAGCAATGTGGGGTATAATGTCGCAATAAAACGACAAAAATTGGAAAAAAGTTTTGTTTTTTCCATATCTTGCGGCTATTAGAGCATTAAACTATATGGTGTGTTATGAAAAAGAGTCTTTTTGTCGTAATTTTTGCCGGTTTAATTCTGTCTGGCTGTAATCAACATTCGTTGAACAACAGTGAATCGTCCACAACACACATTATTCTTAATGCTATGGGGAACGGATTGCTGGGGCAGTCGGCTGCCACATTGTCAAAACCAGTTCGCAAACAGGCATTGGAAGCGGAATATAAGGCGTTGGAATATACCGATGCTGGTAAATCAGTTGATTGGGCTTCACCAAAGGGTGACGCATCTGGTTCTGTTACGCCTGGTCAGCCATATCAGGTCGGTTCGCAAAATTGCCGCCAATATAGCCACTCATTTACGATTAATGGTGTGCCACAGACGACGCGCGGTAGTGCTTGCCGCAATTCTGATGGCTCATGGACACCTCTGACTTGATATGGACACATCGAACTTAGGACACGCCTAACTTAAGGTACACTTCACTGGATATTGTGATGAAATCGGTGGGATCACAAAATTAAGTTATAGCGTTTTATAACGCGCTCCTATATTGGACAGCTTATGGAATTTTGGATTTTTGTTAGCATTTTTGCCATTGTTGTAGCATTAGTGGCATTGTGGTCTGTAAGCCGCACTATTTCGGGAGAAAAAGTGCGTACACCTGTTGATTCAGTTTCATCAGACATTGAAATTTATAAAAATCAGCTTGGTGAAATTGACGCAGATTTAAAGCGTGGATTGATTGATGAAGAAAGTGCACAAGAAGCGCGTCTTGAACTTTCACGTAATATTCTGGCAGCAGAAAAGGAAGTTTCCAAGTCAGCCTTTGTCGGCAATAGAAGCGTTGCTATGCGCGTCATTATTAGCCTTGGAATATTGTTAGTGCCTATCGTCACAATTGGTGTTTATGCCTTAACAGGAAATCCAAGTGTTGAAAGCCACCCTTTCAATGAATTGATGAATGCGGATCCTGCAACTTTGTCTCCTTCTGAAACACTTGTGCGTACCGAGGCCTTATTTGCGCGCAATCCGGAGAATGGAAAGCTCGCAGATGAATTATCTTCTGCCTATCTGGTTGCCGGCCGTTTTCAGGACGCAGTTAATACCTATGTTGAAGCTTTGAGGTTGAATGGGGATTCGGCGCCGCGTTTGGTAGGATATGGTATAGCACTGGCTGGCTATAACGGCGGAACAATTAATGATGATGCGCTTAAAAGTTTTGAAAAAGCTGCAAAATTGGCACCCGATGATTTTTATCCTCGGTTGTTTATTGCAGAAGCTTCACGTCAGGCCGGTAAACCAAAAGAGGCCGCAGATGGGTTGCAGGAGTTTCTCGATCGCTCGCCAAAAAATAGTCCTTGGCGCCCACGGGTGGAAGAATTGATTGGACAATTACGTGAGCAGGCAGCAACACCACAACAGCTGCTAAACAGTGATGCAAAAGACGGAGACGTTGCAAAAGGTGCCAACGTTACAAAAGATGCCACTGCTGCCAAAAATGCCAATGCAGCAAAAGAAGCCAATGCAGCAAAAGAAGCCAATGCTGGCAAAGATGGTAATGCTGCAATGGAGGGTGTTAGTCCGGAAATGATAGGCCAGATGGTCAATGGCTTGTCGGAACGACTGCAAAAACAGCCTGATGATCTGGACGGGTGGAAAATGCTTGTCCATTCATGGTTGGTATTAAAAGATAAAGAAAAGGCTAAGGCAGCTTTGATTGATGGTAGTAAAAAACTACCCCATGACAAGGCTGTTGAACTATTAGCTTACGGAAGGTCAGAGGGGCTTGTTTTGGATGATAAATCAGGTGAAAACAGGCAATGAGTAATGAACTTCATACACGTTCATCAATCCAGAAGGGATTGAGAAGACGGAAAACCAAACGCCTTTTTATGATATTGGGTGGTCTTGTTGTCCTCGCAATTGCAACAGGTCTCGTGCTTTATGCAATGCGCGGAACGGCCAGCTTTTTCCGTATGCCATCTGAAATCACGGCAGAAGACATTCAGTCGGCCAGACCATTGAGACTCGGCGGTTTTGTAGAAAAAGGATCAGTCGAGAAAAAAGATGGAACAAAGGTTCTTTTTGTAATTACCGATTTTTCCCATCGTGAAAATGTGCAGTTTGATGGTGTATTGCCCGATTTGTTCCGTGAAGGGCAAGGCATTATCGCCGAAGGCCATTTCAATCAGGACGGTAATTTTATAGCTGATCGGGTTTTGGCAAAACATGACGAAACATATGTGCCAAAAGACATTGTTGATAGATTGAAAGCACAAGGATTGTGGGAGGCTTATCAACAACATGCTCGTTGAGATTGGCACTTTATCATTGGCGGCAGGGCTTGCTGTAGCGCTATTTCAAGCGATTTTTCCTGCTATAGGTGTTTTTCGCGGTGATCGCAGATTGATCAATTCATCTGTGCCATTGGCACATTTGATCTTCATTCTGGTTCTCACATCATTTTTAGTGCTTGTGCATGCTTATGTCGTCTCTGATTTTTCAGTGCTCAATGTTGTGCAAAATTCACATTCGGAAAAGCCACTCCTCTATAAAATTACCGGCGTATGGGGCAATCACGAAGGCTCCATGCTGCTGTGGGTTTTAATCCTTACATTCTTCAGCTCTCTTATTGCCTTCTTTGGGCGTAATCTTCCTGAGCGTTTAAAAGCACTTATCCTTGTGTGCCAAGCATGGATAACAACAGCATTTTTGCTGTTTATCCTTTTGACATCCAACCCATTTTTACGGGTTAATCCTGCAGCACTGCAAGGCAAAGACTTAAACCCTATTTTGCAAGACATTGGCTTGGCCATTCACCCACCTTTACTCTATTTGGGGTATGTCGGTTTTTCGGTGTGTTTTTCTTTTGCCATTGCCGCGCTTGTTGATGGGCGTGTCGACGCGGCATGGGCGCGCTGGGTGAGACCATGGACACTTGTTTCATGGGGTTTTTTAACTGGCGGCATCATGGTTGGTTCTTACTGGGCTTATTATGAGCTTGGTTGGGGAGGATACTGGTTTTGGGATCCGGTTGAAAATGCATCATTGATGCCGTGGCTTGCCGGAACAGCCTTATTGCATTCCGCTATTGTTCTGGAACGACGCGGCGCACTGAAAATATGGACATTGTTTCTGGCGATCCTAACCTTTTCCCTTTCTTTAATGGGAACATTTTTGGTGCGTTCTGGTATCCTGACATCAGTTCATAGTTTTGCCGTGGATCCTGCGCGTGGTCGTGCGATATTGGCCATTTTGTTCTTTTTTATTGGTACAGCTTTAGTGTTGTTTGCACTAAGAGCATCGTCGTTAAAAACCGGCGGTCTCTTTCGTCCAATATCGCGGGAAGGTTTGTTGGTTTTTAATAATCTCTTCCTCACAACAGCAACTGCCACGGTGTTGATTGGGACGCTTTATCCATTATTGTTGGAAACCTTAACGGGACAAAAAATATCGGTCGGCGCACCGTTCTTCAATCTGACATTTGCGCCGTTAATGGTGCCGTTATTGCTGGCTATGCCTTTTGGTACAATGATGGCATGGAAGCGCGGCGATATTTTTGGTGTGGCTAAAAAATTATGGTTTGCCATTGCAGTTGCGCTGGTGTCTATCGTCGTTGCGCTTTATTTGACAGATTTGCGCAGCCTCTTGGCGACTTTAGGAATAGGCTTGGCAGCGTTTGTTGTGTTTGGTGGGCTGACAGATTTATGGTCAAAAAGCGGTGGCAAAGGCACATCTTTAACAGTGCGTTGGAACAGGTTCAAAGGCTTGCCACGGTCTTGCTTTGGCACAGCACTTGCTCATATGGGGCTTGGCGTTACGCTCTTCGGTATTGTTGCAGTTGCTACATTTGGGCAAGAGCGTATTTTGACCATGCAAGCGGGGCAGACAGTAGAAATTGCCGGAAAACATGTGATGCTTGAAGGGGCACGCAATGTTCACGGTACAAATTACACAGAAACACAGTTTCAATTTGGTGTTAGCCGTTATGGTAAAGATTTAGGTAGCGTTATTGCCGCCAAACGCTTTTATCCTGCACAAAATATGCCGACGACTGAGTCTGGCATAAAAAGCTATGGGTTTTCGCAACTCTATGTCGCCCCTGGTGATGTGAGTGACTTGGGCTTGGTATTGCATATATGGTGGAAACCCTATGTTATTTGCATATGGTTTGGTGCCTTTATGATGATGGTTGGCGGGTGTTTTTCACTGTCGGATAGACGGTTGCGTATTGGCGCACCACAACGGGCGCATTCACGTTTGGCAACAGGTGGTCGGGCAAAATGATGCGTATATTCAAATCCATCTTCATGGCGCTATTTGTTATTTTTGCTTCAACAATGCATGTTTATGCGGTTCTGCCGGATGAAATATTACAAGATCCAGCATTGGAAGCACGGGCGCGTGATATCTCATCACACTTACGGTGTTTGGTTTGCCAAAATGAATCGATTGATGATTCCAATGCGCCTCTCGCCAAGGATTTGCGCCTGTTGGTACGCGAAAGATTGAAAGCCGGCGATAGCGATAAACAGGTTGTCGATTTTCTTGTTGCACGGTATGGCGAGTTTGTTTTGTTGAAGCCGCAGTTCAATGAACAGACACTTATTTTGTGGTTGGCACCGGCATTTATTGTCTTGATTGCTGCATTAGCAATATTTTGGCGTGTAAAAACTCGTCAACACAATAAGTTGAAGCCTTTAACAGATGAAGAAGAAAAACGGCTTAAAGCCATTTTAAATGGCAAAAAACGTATATAATCCGCCTATTAATACATGAAATTGTGCAAGTGCCCGCGAAATTGGGTTCTCTAGGCTTGTAACCTTACAAAAAATTAATGAAGCAGACAGGCGATGGTAAGGTTTTAACTCCTATCTTTCATTCAAAAATGCGCATAGCCGCAACAAGAAGGAGTTTTTAGAAGATGCCAATTTCACAGTTTCGTAAAACGATTGCTGCTATCGGTATGTCAACAGCATTGGCAACAACAATGCTTTTATCAACGCCAGTCTTATCGCTTGATATAGCCAATGCAAAGGCTGTCTTTGTTGAGGGTAGTCACCAACAGGGCTTTGCCGATGTGGTAAAACAGGTAAAACCAGCCGTCGTTTCCGTTCAGGTTAAAAGTGACAAAAGAAATGACGATCAGGCTTTTTCAGGATTTTTTGGTGGCCCTGGCATGGACCAATTGCCCGATGACCATCCTTTGAAGCGTTTCTTCAAAGATTTTGACGACCATCGCCGTCCAAGAGGTAAGCCATTTCAACACGGCAAACCACGCCCCGTTTCACAAGGGTCAGGCTTCTTTATTTCTGAAGATGGTTACATTGTAACAAATAACCATGTTGTATCAGATGGCACAGCATATTCTGTTGTGCTGGATGATGGGACAGAGCTTAATGCAAAATTGGTCGGTACAGATCCACGGACAGATCTCGCTGTTTTAAAAGTCGATGATAAGAGAAAATTCGTTTATGTCGATTTCGCCGATGATTCAAAAGTCAATGTTGGCGACTGGGTTGTTGCCGTTGGTAACCCATTCGGGCTTGGCGGCACAGTGACGGCAGGTATCGTTTCCGCACGTGGACGTGATATTGGTGCCGGTGTCTACGACGATTTTATCCAGATCGACGCAGCGGTTAATCGCGGTAATTCCGGTGGTCCAACATTTGACCTTGAAGGCCAAGTTGTTGGTATTAACACGGCAATCTTTTCACCATCTGGTGGCAATGTCGGTATCGCTTTTGCAATACCATCATCAACAGCCAAACAGGTTGTAGACCAATTGATGAAGAAAGGTTCAGTCGAACGGGGCTGGATTGGTATTCAAATACAGCCAGTAACGAAAGAAATTGCTGATTCAATTGGTCTTAAGGACGCAAAAGGCGCAATGGTTGCCGATCCGCTCGATGGACCAGCAGCAAAAGCTGGTATCAAGGCAGGTGACGCGATTATAACGGTTAATGGTGAAACAGTTGCCGATGCACGTGATTTGGCGCGCCGTGTTGCTAATGTTGCACCGGGAGAAACGGCAACATTAGGCGTATGGAGAGATGGCAAACAGGTTGATATTAAAGTCAAAGTTGCGGCCATGCCTAAAAAAGAAAATAAAAGCGATGGCGTGACATCACCAAAAGACAAAGACACAGGCGAAACGCTTGACGATTACGGCATTACAGTCACGCCATCAGATGATGGCAAGGGTTTGGTGGTAACCAATGTTGATCCAGATTCAGATGCTGCTGAAAAAGGTATCCGCCCAGGTGATGTTATTATGTTAGCCAATAACCGCGAAGTTAAAAAGCCTTCCGATTTTATCGACGCTATCAAGGACGCCAAGAAGGCTGGTCGCACGGCTGTTCTGTTGCAAGTACAAAGTAACGATCAAAACCGTTTTGTTGCGCTACCACTTGCTACAAAATAATGTAACAATGACAAATAATGTAATAATGGGTCACAATATAAGCTTTGTGACCCGTTTCATTGATAAAGGAGAAACGTTTTATGAAAATTCTCGTCATAGAAGATGATCGAGAGGCTTCGCGTTATCTCGAAAAAGCATTAGCTGAAGTTGGCCATTCTGCCGATGTGGCAGGCGATGGCGAAACCGGCTTTGCATTAGCCGAAACCGGCAATTACGACATTATGATTATTGATCGTATGTTACCACGCAGAGATGGTCTTTCTGTTATTGCGGGTTTAAGGGCAAAAGGCATTGAAACGCCAGTTCTTATACTTTCAGCTTTAGGACAAGTTGATGATAGGGTAACTGGTTTGCGTGCGGGCGGTGATGATTATTTGACCAAACCCTATGCTTTCTCTGAATTGTTAGCACGTATTGAGGTTTTGCAGCGGCGCAAAAGTCCTAAAGAAGCAGAAACTATATATCGTGTTGGGGATCTGGAACTGGATCGTTTGGCGCATACTGCAAAACGCGCAGGACACGATATTGTTTTGCAGCCCAGAGAATTCCGTTTGCTTGAATATTTGATGCGTCATGCAGGGCAAGTTGTTACGCGCACAATGTTGCTAGAAAACGTTTGGGATTATCATTTCGATCCGCAAACAAATGTTATTGATGTCCATATTTCACGATTGCGATCAAAAATCGAAAAAGACTTTCAAACACCACTTCTTCACACCGTTCGTGGTGCAGGGTATATGTTAAAGGCAATGAGTTAATCACAATGAACCGCATTACCAGCGTTATGCGCACGACAGCTGTTCGGCTTTCTGCTTTATATATTCTGCTATTCGGTTTGGTTGCTGTTGGTCTTAGCGTTTACATGACATCGCTTTCCGTTTCTATGCTAACGCAACAGACAGAACAAACCTTAAGCGAAGAATTGGCAAATATTGAACGGGCGTATCAACATGGTGGTGTTTCTCTGCTGGTTCGCACGATAGATCGGCGGTCACGTCAGCCCGGTGCTTTTCTATATCTTGTTACGGATCCTGTTGGGAGATTTTTGACCGGTAATGTCGCCAATATTGAACCCGGCTTACTAAATAACGACGGATTATTGCGCAATTCTTTTCTTTACTCGCGGTTTGATGATGGTGGTGAGGAAAAGCAACACCGCGCCATTGCAGCGGTCATCAATCTACCAAATGGTATGAAAATTTTGGTCGGGCGTGATTTGGGAGAGCCAGAACGTTTTATCGGCATTATCAGAAAAGCCATGATGTTTGCCTTTATCGCAATGGCAGTTGGCGCATTATTAATCTGGTTCTTTATCGGGCGGCGGGCATTAAAACGTATCGATCAAATCAATGCTGCTTCTCAAAGATTGATGGATGGCGATTTATCAGGAAGGCTTCCCGTTTCTGGTTCGGGAGATGAATTTGACAGGCTTTCAGCCAATTTGAATGTCATGCTCGAGCGTATTGAAGAACTCAATATCGGCTTGAAGCAGGTATCAGATAATATTGCGCATGATTTAAAAACCCCGCTAACCCGTTTACGCAACCGTGCTGATGAAGCACTATCGGGAGAGAAAAACACCAAAGAGTATCGTCAGGCTTTAGAAGCGGTCATTGCCGAATCCGACCAGCTTATCAGAACCTTTAATGCTATTTTGATGATTTCACGCATTGAAGCAAGCACCACGGTGGAACCGCTCGAAAAATTGGATATTCGCCCCATCGTTGAAGATGTGGCAGAACTTTATGAGCCTGTTGCCGAAGAAGCTGGCGTAGAATTCACGCTGGGTAAAACTTTTGATGTTGTTTTGCCAGTCAATCGCGAACTTCTTGCTCAAGCCATTATCAACCTTATTGATAATGCAATCAAATATGCCACCTCGGATGATAAAAAGACCGAGTTAAACCTATCCATGGACCAAACGGATAAAGACATACGTGTGATGGTTTGTGATAATGGTCCAGGAATTCCTGCTGATGATAGGGAGCGGGCAACTGAACGCTTTGTCCGGTTAGAAGATAGCCGCACACAAGCAGGGTTTGGCATTGGATTAAGCTTGGCAAAAGCCGTAATGAAACTTCATGGCGGAAATCTGGTTTTAGAAGACGCAGAACCCGGTTTAAAAGCAATTCTTGTTTTTCCTAAACTACCAGAAGAATGATTTTTTCTTATCGTTCCAATGAACGTCTAAATGTGCCTAATAATGAGATTGTTGTTTCATGAAATGGCACAATAGATGAAATGATTTTTCATAACTGTCTCTTGTTGAAACATGGTCTATAGGTCAATACTATATCCAAAGACAATTGAGTAACTTATCTCAAACTGAAACGATGGAGACATGCTATTATGCCGGAAGTGTTTTGGAATGAAGCGCTGAGACCGATAACTCCGCTTAATGGCGATGGCGCAAAATGGTTAGAAGATTTGCTCGCCAATGCGCGGCAAGATGGCTTGGACGCGCTAGTGCGTGCCTTGGAAGCGTCGGGTTATCAAACGGACTTCCTTGTCAATATCATGACACTTTCACCGTTTTTACGTGAAACCTTTATTAGAAACCCTGCTTTTCTCGCACCTTTGCTTAACAAAAACATTGAAGTTCGACTGAGTGAAGTGCTTGAAGAAATTAAAGTCAGTGATACTGCGGAAAGTGTTACAGAAAGCGCATTAATGGCAGTGTTGCGCAAGAAAAAACTCGAAGCGCATAGCCTTATAGCCTTGGCCGACCTTGCAGGGATTTTCACAACGGCTCAAACATGTGAATGGCTGACACGGTTAGCAGAAGCAACACTAGGAGCCGCTTTGCGGTTTTTGTTACGTGAAGCCCACAATAACGGCAAAATCAATCTTGCTGATATTGACGATCCAGAAAAAGACTGCGGTCTCATTGTGCTTGGAATGGGAAAACTGGGCGCTCGTGAACTCAATTATTCGTCTGACATTGATCTCATTGTCTTTATTGATGAAACGTCTTCCCATATCGGCGATCAGTATGAAAGTGTTGATGTTTTTTCCAAAATGATGCGTCGCCTTATTCGTATCATGCAGGAACGCACGGCTGATGGCTATGTCTTTCGGATTGATCTTCGCTTGCGTCCAGATCCAGGGTCGACACCACTGGCTTTACCCGTTAGTGCAGCATTGCATTATTATGAAAGTCGCGGACAGAATTGGGAACGTGCTGCTATGATTAAAGCACGTCCTGTTGTTGGGGACTTGAAAGCTGGCAAACAATTTCTTCATGAATTGTCGCCTTATGTGTGGAGAAAATATCTCGATTATGCAGCCATTGCCGATATTCATTCAATAAAGCGCCAAATCCATGCCCACAAAGGACATGGTGAAATTGCAGTGAGGGGGCATAATGTAAAATTGGGTCGTGGGGGCATTAGAGAAATCGAATTTTTCGTGCAAACCCAGCAATTGATCGCCGGTGGACGATTTCCAGAGCTTCGGGGACAAAGAACCATTGCTATGCTTGGCGAGCTTTGCACATTGGGTTGGATTAGCGAAGAAACGCGCGATACGCTAACAGAAAAATACAACTTTCTGCGCAATGTAGAACATCGTATCCAAATGTTGGAAGACGAACAGACGCATATTCTGCCCGAAAATGATGAAGGGTTTTTAAGTGTTGCCTATCTTATGGGATATGCCGATGGAGATAGTTTTACCCGTGATTTTCTCGATGCTCTGAAAACAGTAGAAAAGCATTATGCTGCATTGTTCGAACAGGAAAAAGAACTAGGCTTCGATGCTGGCAATCTTGTCTTTACAGGCGAAGATGATGACCCTGAGACTTTGGCGACTTTGACGAAATTGGGCTTTTCAAGACCGAGTGATATTTGCCGTATTATTCGAACATGGCATTTCGGCCGCTATCATGCCACCCAATCGGCGGAAGCTCGGGAAAGATTGACGGAACTCACACCAGCACTTTTAAAAGCATTTGGCGCAACAAAGCGGGCAGATGAAGCATTGTCACGCTTTGATAATTTTTTGCAAGGATTGCCGTCTGGTATTCAGTTGTTTTCACTTTTACAATCCAATCCAGCACTTTTGGATATGCTTGTTTTGATAATGAGCGCAGCACCGCGCCTTGCCGATATTATAACCCGCAAACCGCATGTTTTTGATGGAATGTTGGATCCGGCAAGTTTTGCCGAATTACCAACAAAAACATATTTGGAAAGCCGATTGAATTTTCTGCTTGATGGCGTTGATAATTACGAAGATATTCTCGATCAATTGCGCGTTTTCGCTGATGAACAACGTTTTCTCATTGGCATTAGGCTTTTAACTGGTGCAATTGAAGGGGAAAGGGCAGCGCGGGCTTTCACGGATCTTGCTGACCTGATGATTATGCAAGCACTTGCGGCTGTTGAACAAGAGTTTAGCCGTCAGCATGGCTTTGTAAAGGGCGGGCGTGTTGGTGTGCTGGGCATGGGCAAGCTGGGCAGCCGTGAAATGACAGCAGGCTCGGATGTTGATCTCATTTTGTTATATGAATGTGATAATGATGCGGAAATGTCCGATGGAGAAAAACCGCTTTATATTTCACAATATTATATGCGATTAACCCAGCGTTTGATTTCTGCTTTGTCTGCACCATCAGGGGAAGGGGTGCTTTATGAAGTTGATTTAAGGCTTCGCCCATCTGGCAATAAAGGCCCCGTTGCTGTGCCTTTTGAGGCGTTTGATAAATATCAGAGAAATGATGCATGGGTATGGGAACATTTGGCGCTTACACGTGCCAGAGGCGTTGCTGGGGACCCTGCATTTCTTGAAAAACTAGAAAATGAAGTCACGAAAATTATTGCATTACCGCGTGATCGCGTATCGGTTGCAAAAGACGTGAAAGAAATGCGCGATCTCATTGAAAAAGAAAAACCTTCAATGTCCCATTGGGATATAAAAACGATGCGCGGTGGTTTGGTTGATTTAGAGTTTATTGCACAATTTGCAACAATTACGCATTTAGTTGATTTTTCCGTAGGTCGTAGCACCGCTGAAGTGCTTGGCCATCTGCCAACAACAGTAATAGATAATTCGACTATCTTAGAGCTTAATCACGCCTATCAGCTTTATACCAACCTTACACAAATTATGCGTTTATGCCTTAATGATAAGCTTAAATTGGACGATATGCCGCCAGGCCTTGCCGATTTGCTACAGCGTGTTGCCGGTGAGCCAGATTTACAACGTGTAGAAGGCTTATTGGCAGAAAATGCACAGTTTGTAACAAAGATATTTGACCGTATCATATGTTAGTCATTGATGCCGTAGCATCACTACACGTGAATATCTTTGACCGAAGATTTTCGGTGAGACAGAAGATTTTAGGAAAAATAGTGTCACAGCACTGGCTTTGACGACAATTGAAAATGGCTCATAACCGACATTTATGGTTGTTGAGCTAGAATGCACATATTATTTGTTTAGCTAATTTTATGTTGCTTATCCTGTGTTACAGGTAAGGTAACGGTCACAGTGGTTCCTTTCCCTTCTTTAGAAGCAATCTCCAATTTACCGCCATGTAATTCAACCAGTGAGCGTGAAATTGCCAATCCCAAGCCTGAACCAGCATGGGTTTTGGTAAATTGGTTTTCTACCTGTTCGAATGGCTGTCCAAGTTTTGCGATTGCTTCTTCTGGTATACCAACACCGGTATCTGCAATAACGAATACCAGACTATTGCCCTGTTGGTAGCCAAGAACGTTAATATGGCCGCCTGAAGGGGTAAATTTAACCGCATTTGACAGAATGTTAAGAAAGACTTGGCGGATAGCACGCCGGTCAATATCGCCATGTAATTTAGGTGCAATATCTGCCGTAACAGAAACAGCTTTTTCTTGCGCCTGAGGTGTCAATGTCCGGAATGTTTCACTGATGATTGGCTCAATATCGGCATTTTCACTATCCAGCTTAAAGCGCCCAGCTTCAATCTTAGACATATCAAGTATGTCATTGATGAGCGTTAATAGGTGCGTTCCAGAATTATGGATATCATTCATATATTCATTATAGCGTTCAGAGCCCAACGGACCAAAGGTGGCCTGCAGCATCATTTCTGAAAAACCAATAATGGCATTAAGTGGCGTGCGTAACTCGTGGGACATGTTGGCCAAAAATTCTGATTTGGCTTTATTGGCACTTTCTGCACGTTCTTTTTCGGATTTTAGGCTTTCATTGAGCTTTTCAACTTCATTTGCACGTTGTTGTGCATTTTGACGTGCAAGTTTCAATTCCTGAATAAATGAATACAAACGCCGTTCACTGTCTTCAAGGCTTTTTTGTTGCTGTTTCAGCTCTGAAATGTCGGTGCCCACCGAAACAAGTCCGCCATCTTGCGTGCGGCGTTCGTTGATCTTCAACCAACTGCCATCGCCCATTTGTCGAATGCTTGTAAAATTGCCATTATTGTCTTGCTCGACCGATTGCTCACTAATGGCTGGTCGTGACATGGCTTCAATCGTGACCCTTTGCACACCCGATTGCAACATATGGTCTGGCAGACCAGCATATTCGCGAAATTTGCTGTTAGACATTACCAAACGGCCGTCTGAATCCCATAAAACAAATGATTCAGAAATGTTTTCAATAGCATCGCGAATTCGCAAATCTGCCTGCGCAGTTTGTTCGGCAAATTGATGTTGTTCACTAATATCAAAGGATATTCCGACAAGGTGCGCTTCTTCTTCTTGTGCGACTTCGGCACGAATGCGCATCCATACATAATGCCCATCTGCGTGGCGCATTGGTACATTAATATCAATATGGTCCTTTTCGCCACTCATCAGACCACGTGCCAATTCATATAGGTCTGCATCGGCTGGGTTGATAATTGATGTGATTTGCGAAATGGAAAGCAATGCGTCCTGTGGTTTATAACCCAACATTTCATACATGGATCGAGACCAATAGACACGGCCGCTTGCCATATTCCAATCCCACAAGCCGCAGCGACCGCGCATCATCGCCATATCAATACGGTTTTGGATTTTTTCTGAAATAATATCTGTGTCACGCACCCGTGCGGATTGGCTGTAATAGGCGTAAAGAATGGCCAGCATCACCCCAACAGTGCCAGCAAATATCGTAATATTTATTGAAACAGATTTGCGCCAATCAATATACATTTGTTCTGCCGTTTCGGCGACAAAAACACCAAACCTATTTTCCCCAGCATGATCGAAAGAGGCTAGTGCATTTTCACCATCCATTTTGACCTGCATGACACCGGCACTAGCCCCAAGAACAAATAAGGCCTGACTATCGGCAATGGAATCTGTTAACGGGTGCCCAATAAGTGGCTCCATTCCAGAGGCTGCCACCACTTGCCCCTTATCATCAACAATAGCGATACGTGCGGTGCTGTCCAGAAGGCTACGCGAGCGAAAATCTACAAGTATATTTTGTAACTCGTTATTGGTAACGCCGTTTTTATCATTTTTGGCTTTGCTTGCGGCAACGGCTCTATCAACTGAGCTTCCGATATGCCCTGTTGCAAGAACAAGTGCAGAGCGTGTGTTAACATTAATAGTTTGTCGCCATTCGTAAAGCAGAACAACACGTGTTGCTGCCAATATAATCAAAAAGCTTAAAATGAGGAGAGGGATGGCACGACGCATCCATGGCTCAACAGCCAGCAACCTTTGATAGGCTGGCCCTGAGAGCAAATCGACATGTGCCGACCACCCCTTGTGCCGCTTGGCAGAAGGTTTGGCATCAGCAAACGTCCCTGTGGGCGCGTCAAACGCGTCCAAATGCGCCATTTCTGGCCCCCTCAAAAATAGTTGAATAAACCGATGAACTGATTCGGTACGCAAAACACCCGAACAGGTGCAATGAATCAAAACTGATTCCGCATGTCCAGCTTTTTTTAAACCTAAAATCAATTTTCATTCAAATAGTTTAAAATAAAAGCTTTAATTTCTTTTTAACGCTGTTTTATACGCGCAAAATTCTGTCAAAGTTGGTCAGTTGGCGACAAATTTAAGATGCAAAACAATCTTCATGTGAAAAAAATAGGGCAGGAAAATCCTGCCCTATAATCGTAAACGATATAATGGCAATTATGCTAAAGTACGATGGACGATATCAGCAACGTCGGTAGACAATTTCGCTTGTTGCGAAATTCTCATAAGTTCGGCTTGCAATTTTGCCCGACGTGTTGGTTCAAGCTGGCGCCATGAACGGGTAATCGTCAACAGACGTGCTGCCAATTGTGGGTTTTCTTTATCGACATTCAAAATAATATCAGCAAGAAACTTGTATCCCTCACCATCAATACGGTTGAAGCCGGTCTGGTTGGCTGCCGCAAAAGAGGCAATAAGAGCTCTTGTACGGTTAGGATTATCAAGTGAGAACAATGGGTGTTTCATCAGTTCTCTTACATGATCAAGGGTTTTTGTGCCGGCAACGGTTGCTTGCACTGTAAACCATTTATCCATAACGAGTGGATCGTTCTGATATCTCTTTTCAAAATCAGTCAATGCTTCAAGTGCTTCCTTGCTGCCATTGAAACGGTGAACAAGAATTGTCAAACCAGCCATACGATCGCTCATATTATCGGCATGACGATATGCCTCGGCGGCACGAGCAGGGGCATTTTCAGCAACCGATAGATAGTCGAGAACAATGTTCTTAAGCGATCTCTTGCCAGCCTGAGCAGCATCAGGAGAATAATGTCCCAAGTGTCCCATTTTTTCGTAAATGGCGGCAAATTTGGTAACAAGATTTTTGGCGAGCGATGCTATAAAGGCCTGACGAATATTATAAATCCTATCAGGATCGATATTTTCACCAATTAAGCGCGCAATTTCTGCCTCTGATGGCAGTTGTAGGCACAAAGCACGGAAAGCAGGCTCAAGATTTTCATCGTCCAAAAGAATGCGGAAGAGTTCAACAAGGTTTTCCGGCATTTCTGGCTTATCAATAGCGGTATTTTTAACTGCCTTAATAAGAGCTTCCGTTACAAGCTTGTTCAGCGACTGCCAACGATTTACCTGATCTGAATCAAAACGTGCCATAAATGCAAGATCATCATCAGTTTCCGTCATTTTGACATTTATCGGCGCTGAAAAACCGCGCAATAGCGATAAAACAGGCTTTTCAGCCAAATTGCTTAGTCTAACAGTCTGTGTCGCTTCAGATAAAACAATAACGCCGTTTTCAACATGATTATCAGGCTGATAAGGCATATCCTTACCGTCTTTACCCAATAAACCGAATGAAAGAGGAATAACCATAGGCTTCTTATTTGTCTGTCCCGGTGTATCAGGCACTGTCTGTGTTAGCTCTAGGGTTAGAACCCCGTCCTTATAATCGCTATTGACGGTAACAGTTGGTGTTCCTGCCTGTTCATACCAAAGCATGAATTGCGAGAAGTCGCGCCCTGAAACGTCAGCAAAACAATTGACGAAATCTTCTATCGTACATGCTTCACCATCGTGCAACTCGAAATAGTGGTCCATACCTTTCCGGAACATCTCTTCGCCAAGAAGTGTGTGGATCATACGGACAACTTCAGCACCTTTTTCATAAACGGTTGTTGTATAAAAATTGTTGATTTCACTATATTGCCGTGGGCGAACCGGATGGGCAAGAGGACCGGCATCTTCAGGAAATTGGGCTGCCTTTAAAAGACGTACATCGGAAATACGATGAACCGGTCTTGACCGCTGATCGGAAGAAAATTCCTGATCACGATAAACGGTTAGACCTTCTTTCAAGCATAACTGGAACCAGTCACGACAGGTAATACGATCACCCGTCCAGTTGTGGAAATATTCGTGTGCAATAACCCGTTCTATGCCAGCATAATCGACATCTGTTGCAGTATCGGGATCAGCAAGAACATATTTATCGTTGAATACGTTGAGCCCCTTATTTTCCATGGCTCCCATATTAAAGTCGGATACAGCAACGATATTGAAAATATCGAGATCATATTCGCGACCGAAACGCTCTTCGTCCCAGCGCATGGCGCGTTTTAGTGAGTCCATGGCATAAGCGGCACGCTGCTTTTTGCCCTTTTCAACATAGATGCCAAGTTTAACGTTGCGGCCAGACATTGTTGTAAAGCTGTCATCGAGATGATCGAGTTGACCACCAACGAGAGCAAACAGATAGCATGGTTTTGGATGGGGATCTTCCCAAACAGCATAATGCCGGCCGCCATCAAGATCACCACTTTCAATGAGATTACCATTTGACAGAAGAATTGGCGCGGTAGCTTTATCGGCTTCAATGCGGGTTTTGAAAATGGATAGTACATCCGGCCGATCGTAGAAATAGGTAATACGACGGAAACCTTCCGCCTCATTTTGTGTGCAATATACACCGTTTGACAGGTAAAGCCCCATCAATTGGCGATTTTTCTGCGGATTAATTTCTGTTTCAATTTCGACAGTAAACTCGCCGGTTGGCGGAGTGTGGATTGTCAGTAGATCAGGGGTCGCAGCAAAATCGGCATCGTTTAGCTTTTTGTCATTTATCGAAACTGATAACAGTTTGAGTTCATCTCCAACGAGCACAAGTGGCGTGCCATTTGGTGTGTTTTGGCGTTGTTTAAAAAATAATTTCGAGGAAACGACAGTATTTGTCGGATGCAAAGAAAATTTCAATTCAGTGTGTGAAATAGCATAGTCTGTTGGGCGATAGTCCTCAAGACGAAATACTGGATTGTTATGCGTGCTCATAAATCTGGCCTTTTTTATACAAGTTTTTCCTAAAGGTAATCATATTCTATAAAAACAACAACATGCTTAATGAAAATTAGGTTTTGATGCACACCAATGTGATTGCTATAAAGCAGAAATTAGCAAAATGGTTTTGTAGTTTTTCATTAGCTTATAATATAGCTAGTCGTGTCGTTATGCGGTTTATGGCAGGTAATGGCTTTTAACGTTACCTGCATGAGCTGTTTTAGAGGAGAAATAGCATGACGAATAAGGCAGCAGCAATTCCGAGTAAGCCTTCCGGCAATGTAATGCTTGGAATTTGGATGAAAATTTTATCCGTAGTCTGTTTTGTCATCATGTATAGTTTTTTGAAATCAGCCAAAGGCGTACCGGCTGGTGAGTTAAGCTTTTTTCGTTCCTTTTTTGGTTTGATTCCTATTTTTATCTGGGTTTTAAAACTCAAACAGCTTAAAACGGTTTTTTATACACGTAACATCGTAGGCCATGTGTTCCGCGGTATGTTTGGAACATTTTCCATGTTATTCGGCTTTTATGCTATTACTTTGTTACCATTGCCTGAAACAATAGCGATCGGTTATGGCGAGCCGCTAATTTTGGTGATTTTATGCGCCATATTTCTGGGTGAAAAAGTGTATTTCTACCGGTGGAGCGCAGTTATTGTCGGTCTTATCGGTGTATTGATTATTATTTGGCCGCGTCTTACAGTTTTAGGCGGTTCCACTCATGACATTGGCGCATCAATCGGTGCTTTGTCGGCTCTCGCATCTGCTATAATGGCAGCGATTGCTATGCTTTTGGTACGCAAGCTTGTTTTTACAGAAAAAACAACAACAATAACGCTCTATTTCATGATTACGTCATCAATCATATCGCTGGCAACCTTGCCATTTGGTTGGGTTGTGCCAAGCTTTCATCAATTGATAAGCCTGATTTTGGCAGGATTATTTGGTGGCATTGCCCAGATATTCATGACGCAGGCCTATCGGCATGCGGAACCGTCGACAGTCGCGCCATTTGAATATACGTCTATGATTTTGAGCATTATAAGCGGTTATTTCCTGTTTAATGAAATTCCAACAAGAATGATGCTTTTGGGAGCCACCTTGGTCATTGCGTCAGGCATATTCATCATTTTGCGTGAAGCGCATATTATTGGAGGCCGTAAAGGTAAAACACCACAAACCAACTAAAACGAATATTGCCGACAAATAATTATTTCTGTTCGCCTAGCTGTTCAAGCGCATGACGAACTTCAAGAAAATCAGCCCAAGCAAGCTTTTTCTGGCTTGGTGTGCGTAGCAAATAGGCTGGATGAAATGTTGGCATAATCGGTATTGTATTGCCATTGCGCATTTTGTGGTTAAGCCATTTTCCCCGAGAGCGGATAATGCCATCTTTTATACCAGCCAATACCTGCATTGCAGGACCACCTAGAGCCACAAGTATTTGCGGTTTTGCTAATTCTATCTGCCGTTCTATGAATGGCCGGCACAGCTCGGTTTCCATAGGTGTTGGGGTGCGATTTCCGGGGGGGCGCCAAGGTATTGTGTTGGCAATATATACGTCCTGACGGGCAAGCCCGATTGCTGAAAGTATCCGGTTTAATAATTGTCCTGAACGCCCTACAAAGGGGATACCTTGCATATCCTCTTCACGCCCCGGTGCTTCGCCAACCAGCATTAATTTGCTACCGGCTGTCCCATCCGCAAAACAAGTGTTTTTTGCGGTGAGTTTTAGTGTACAGCCATTGAAAGATTGCAGAGCCGAAAACAGCTCATCAAGTGTTTGGGCGCCTTGTGCCAGTTCTTGAGCGGTTGCAACCTGACCCTCAGTCGCAATTTGTTGCGGCCGTTGCTGATATACTTTTCGCGGTGTTTTTTTCTGTTCAACAGCTTGTTTGACAACCGGCTTTTGCTCAATATTGGTTACTTCAGCAAAACGGTTAATAGGTGTTTCGCTCAGAGGTGTATCAACCCCTGCAGTATCGTAAAAGCCTAACAATTCTTCGTAAGAAATTGTCTGTTTCTGCTGTTCTGGCATTATAACCTTGTCCTGATCCTATCCGTTGCATAGACCAAGCATGACTTGCATTCAAGATTAACGATATCGATAAGCCATATTTTCAATGAATTGACCCGTTAGCCTGATTACATAAACCAAAACGCCAGCAAATAACAAAACCAGTTTATGCCGCGAAAGATCCTATTTTTTTTGCGCGCTCATTAACAGAATTGTTAAATGAGCGCCAGTCGGCTTGGTAACCTATAACCAACACTATGTTGCATCAGAAGATGTGGTTGTTGCATTAAAAAATGTGGCTACCAGAGTGGTTCACCATGTCTTTTTATAAGTAGTTCCGCTGCTTGCAACAGACGGGAATCGGGCGATATGTGTCGGATAAACATGGAAAGATCGCGCCGCATACGTTCTATCGGGCGCCGTTCAATAAATGCTTCCATCCCCAGAGATTTTTCACACAATTGCAATATTCTGACACAGACATCTTCCATTTGGTCATGCGCCAATAAACTTGCCAATACAGCATCATTAGTCGCGTCATTTGGTTGTTTTCGTGAAATTTGTTCAACCAGAGAGGCTGTTTTTAATAACATGGCTGAAGCTGCCAGTGTTTCAGATCTCGCTTTTGCCAGACGCGTTAACTGGAACGGGTCATTTAAACGTTGCTTCTT
The DNA here is from genome assembly GCA_946478235.1 of uncultured Bartonella sp. Lineage (GTDB taxonomy): Bacteria > Pseudomonadota > Alphaproteobacteria > Rhizobiales > Rhizobiaceae > Bartonella. The sequence continues at coordinate 427,674 of CAMLBF010000002.1, read as the reverse complement.
CTCGAGCATCTCGCGCCAAGTATCAATAATTGCTTCTGCCGCGCCAAGATGGGTAACACTGTGCCGCCAAACCCCACCAATAAAATGCGGTTCGGTGTGAAAATCTCCCGGATTGCCTAAAAGATCATCTTCGTCGATCTCCATTCCGGTAAAATAAAACGATCCCGTTAATGTCGAGCGCATACCAGATGCATCCCAATATTCTATGTTTTGCCGCGCTGTATCATTAACATCGACAATTGCCAATTGGTCAGGCTTATCAGCTGTTTCTCTTACTCGTACAATAGCAAGATTGACCATTCCAAGGCCGGTTACAAGCTTTTTGCTTCCGGTCAGTTTTATCTTTCCGTTTGGCATCTTCGTGTATTCGAGAGGCTTGTTGACACTGGCACCCCATACACCCAGAAGGCTACCTTCTTTAACTTTGCCGAAGACGGTTTTCTTTAATTTTTTATTGCCATAAAGACCAATGAGACGAACAGCATGAACATGCCCTTCATAAAGCCGCGCTAGTGGGAGATTTGCCCGCCCTAGCTTGCGCAGAAAAGAAAAGATTTGTTTGGTTTCTGTTTCAGTCTGCGTAAAAGCCCAATTGCTGCCACCATACTTTTTCGGCAGACAGGCAGCTAATGCGCCATTTTCATTTAATCTTTTAAGATCAATCACTAATCCATATTCTTCAACATGACCGGCACTTTCGGCTAGTAAATCAAATAACGCGTCATCATTATTCCACATCATTTTTCCTGCTTAAGTATAGGTTCAGTCAAAAAATACCAAATATAGACAAGTATGTTTGTTATTATATAAAATAGATAATAGTATTTGAATGACAAGTAGAGTGGATAAAAGCAAAAATAATGCGCTAAATTTAAAAAAATATTCTATTAATAAAGAATAGATTAGTCTTAATTATCCAACTGAAAATCAACGAGTACAGGTAAATGATCTGAACCAATTGATTCCAATCGTTTTGCTTGAACAATTTTGACATTATCAGAAACCAGAACCTGGTCGATTGGTAACCCTAGATAAGGTCTTAGAAAATCGGGTAGTTTAAAACTAAGCCATGTGGGGCCAATTTGACCAAGATGATGCGTATGGGTTAGTGTTTCCATCCGCTTAACAGTATGGCTCCACGTAACACTATTGAAATCGCCTGCCACAAGTGTTGTATGTGCATTAGCAAGCAACTGGGATTTTACCGCAGCTGGAAGATTTTCAATTTCACCCATCATCAGATTTTGCCCATAAGGCCATGGCCATGCAATATGCGTAGAGAAAACATTAATTTTATTATTCGGGTAATTATTATAAGCTAAGGAAACACGTAATAAGAAACCACGGCTAGAACGAACACTATAGCATTGTGGAGAGGTCATATTTTCTAGAGTAAACCGTTCGTTAAACTCTTTAGAAAAGATAATCCCAACAGCACCTATAGGGTCGTTTGGGCGGGCGCAGGTAATAGCTGTTAATCCATTTTCATGAAAGAATGACAACCACTGCGGCGATGCTTCTTGCGCAGTAATGATATCTGGATGGTAGTGCTGAATAAGTGCCAATAACTTGCTAGGTGTCGCATTATCATAACGCAAATTGCTTTGCAGAAGTCGAAATGTGGGTTTGCTTCTATCTGCATCTGCTATTTTTACACCACCGGTTGCATAACTAAAAAATATTAAGGCAATTAATAGAGCAATAATACCAAAGGCAAAAAATCTTTTACGGCTGAAAAATAGTGGTAGGCATAAAACGACACTAACAATGCAGAGTGGAATACGTATATCTGCCAAAGAATCTAAAAAGGGATAATAGCTGGGAAATAAGCCACCAATTACCGGCAGAACACTTAATAAAACAACATACAGCCATATGCGCGACACTATGCTATTTCTCTTTGCTGAATTGATATATCGCACGGTATTTCAAGAAAAACAACAATAACTACAAGGTTATTTTGCGATATTGGTAATGATAGGGTCTATCAATGGCTTTGCAAAGGCTGGGGTTTTTGCGTGAAAAAGCGTAAATGCCACAACAACTGCCAAGCAGAACACAACAATACAGAAAATTGAAAAACGACGAATCAGCATCATATGGTTCCTTCCATTAACCATATTGCACATTTTAATAAAAATGAAACCGGTTAATTAATAAAATGAGACTAGTGCAGCGTGTTGTTTTTTTAAAAAAAAATCACTCAACTTTTTTATGTCTTTTTGATGATGAAGTATTGGTCGAAAACTCTATTCAACAATATTTGATAAGGCATCTTTAAAGGGGAATTAAAACCATAATATTTCTAAATCTATGGTTTTATTATTTTATAAAGTGTCACTAACCTGCATGAAATCATGTAAAACGGACTGGTAAATATGTTCCATATCATCCGAATAACAACAGAATATAACCTTATGCGGTGATGCATTTTCTTTTAGATACTGCAGCACAGTTGCCACAGCAATTTTTGTTGCCGCAATAGCAGGATAGCGGTAAACGCCAGTAGAAATTGCAGAAAAAGCAATTGTTTTAAAGCTATGCTGTGTAGCAATATGAAGAGAGTTTTCGTAGCAGGCTTTTAGTTTTTCTGCCTCGTGGTTATGACCGCCGTGCCAGATTGGCCCAACCGTATGAATGACAAAATTGGCTGGCAGATTATACCCTTTAGTGAGCTTTGCTTCACCCGTTGCGCAACCATGTAATTGCCGACATTCGTCCAACAATTTTGTGCCAGCTGCTTTATGGATAGCGCCGTCAACTCCACCGCCACCAAGCAACGTGTTGTTGGCAGCGTTTACAATTGCATCGACATGAAGCGTGGTAATATCCGCGTGCACAATGGAAATGCGGTTTTGGTCATCCATAATCTATGCCTTAAAGTCTAATAGACGCCACATCATATCATTTATGGTGCCACTTATCGCATTGTTTTTGATGATAATAACAAAATTCAGGCAGATTGGCTTAGTTTAAGCAAGGAATAGACATAATTCTTAGCTTCTTTTATGGCTTGCGCCAGTGTTTTGCCGAGTGCAAGTTGGCAGGCTATTGCCGTTGATAAAGTACAACCTGTTCCACGCATAGTTGCATTTAATCTTGGAAAAGCAAAATCGATTACGGATTGATGAGAAACTAGGCTATCAACAGACGTTTCAGATTTTTCATGCCCGCCTTTAACTAGCACATGCGACGCTCCCAAATCTAAAAGCTTTTGCGCTTGTTTGATAGCTTCCTCATGGCTTTTTGCCAAAGAACTGTCGCTCAATTCAGCCAATTCCGCCAAATTGGGCGTGATAAGCAACGACATTTGCATCAATTGGTGTTTGATACTCATAACAGTTTGACCGTCAGCCAATGCACCGCCCGAAGAGGCCGTAATAACCGGATCCAATATGACAGGAATTTTTGGAAATTGCTTGAGCACCTCACAAATGCCAATAACAACAGGTGCGCTGCCCGTCATACCAATTTTTATCGCGGCAATTGTATTTGTTTTTAAAGCTGCAAGCATTTGGCCTTGAATAATTGAACCTGTTACAGGCATTTTTTGTTCAACACGCTGGTCATCTTGAACATTAACCGAGGTTACAGCCAAAGCGGCTTTCATGCCAAAATGGCTTGTGGTTTCTATATCTCGGACTATTCCGGCACCACCCGTAGGATCGGTGCCGGCAACAATAAGAACTTTGGAATTTAACGCCATTTTGCTGTCGCTTTTATCCATTCATTCACGCGATTTTCGGGATTTTCGTTGAATTTTATATCTGTCACAACAGCCGCACTGTCGGCACCTGCCTGTAATACACCTTGGGCACGATCCGGTGTTAATCCACCAATGGCTACCAATGGTAAGTCACCCACAAGGCTTTTCCATCGAGTAACTTTTTCAACGCCCTGTGGCTGCCACTTCATTTTTTTTAAAATAGTTTCATAAACGGGGCCCAGCGCAACATAATCCGGTTTAACGGCAAGCGCTTTATCCAACTCTGCACTGTCATGGGTGCTAACACCCATTTTTAAACCCGCTTTTCGGATAGAGGCTAAATCCGCATCTGCCAGATCTTCCTGTCCTAAATGGATAAAATCGCACTTTTCTTCAATAGCGATTTGCCAATAGTCATTGATAATCAATTGGCAACCGAATTTCTCACAAATTGCTTTGGAGCGCTTGATATGTTCGCGAAGAATATCTTCGCTCACATCTTTCATACGCAATTGCACTAGTTTAACGCCAATAGGAATTAACCGTTCAATCCAATCAGCACTGTCGACAATGAGATAAAAAGGATCAAGCTTCATTGAATGTCGCCTTTCCAATGGTAGGCGTTGATGGCACAGCAAAATCACGCGGTTCCAGCATGCCTGCCTTGTAAGCAATATGACCAGCTTCAACCGATAAAGAAAAGGCTTTTGCCATTGAAACAGGATCACCCGCTTTGGCAACAGCTGTATTTAGCAATACGCCATTATACCCGAGCTCCATTGCTTGAGCTGCATGGGAAGGGCGCCCAATACCAGCATCAACAATTAACGTAAGATCGGGAAAATAGGAGCGGATTGATCTTAAACCATCAACATTTACTGGCCCCTTAGCTGAGCCGATTGGCGCACACCAAGGCATAATCACCTTGCAACCGATATTTGCCAATTTTTCAGCAACAACAATATCATCAGTTGTATAGGGAAAAACCTGGAAACCATCCTCCGTTAAAATGCGTGCAGCTTCAACCAAAGCAAAAACATCAGGTTGCAGCGTATCGGAATTGCCAATAACTTCAAGCTTGATCCATGGTGTTTTAAAAACATCACGAGCCATTTTTGCCGTTGTAACGGCTTCTTTGACTGTATAACAACCGGCAGTATTGGGCAAAACGGCAACATCAAGTTCCTTGATAAGGCTCCAGAATTGGCCACCTTGTTTACCGCCTGCTGTTTCACGGCGTAAAGATACAGTTACTATTTCTGTCTTAGCCGCGAGAATGGCATCTTTCAAAATGCTGGGTGAGGGGTATTGCGCTGTTCCAAGCAATAAATGAGAAGAAAAAGTTTTATCGTATAATGTAAGCATAAGCTTAGCCTCCTTGCATGGGGCTTAGGATTTCAATACGGTCACCTTCTTGTAACCTGTATGAACCACGTTCTTCAGCAGTTACCAGCTCGGCATTGACGGCAGTGGCAAGCCATTCGCCTTTATAGTCAAGCTCGTCTAGCAGATCGCTTAAATGTATGACTGCTGTTTCAATTGGTTCATCATTAACCGACACTTTCATGCTTTACTCCAATGCCAGTTCAGTTGCTTGTTGCGCCATTTCTGGTGAAAGAAGATAGCCATGGCGGTACATACCATTAACGAAAATATATTTACCCTCTTTGGTTATCCTTGGGAAATTATCAGGATAGGAAGGACGAACACCAACACCTGCTTCAATAATTTCTGCCTCACCAAATGCTGGGTGGAGGGTATAGGCTGCATTGAGAAAATCCATCATTGAACGTGCTGTAATTGCGCCGTCAAAGTCGCTTTCTATCATGGTTGCACCAATCATGAAGATATTATTGTCACGAGGCACAATATAAAGCGGAATACGCGGATGCAGAAGTCTTACTGGCCGTGCAAGCGATACATCCTTGGTATGCACTAGCAACATTTCACCACGAACACCCCGTAAATCCTTATCAATATTCAGGCGCGCAATACCCGTAGCGTCTATGACTGTATCAAAGTTTTCCTCGTTGATTCCGACATCAACAAAAGTCGTATTCATCGACTTGAGTTTGTCCTTTAATGCCGTCAGCGCTTGTCGTGGATCAACATGGGCTTCTGTTTCAAAAAATAAACCGTGTTGAAAACGACCTGCTAAATCGGGTTCTAATTTTGCAATTTCTGCTTCATCAACATTGATATGCCCTTGCGTTCTATCTGAAAAACGCTTCAATTCCGATAAATCACGGGCAGGGGCAACCACCAGTGTCCCTTTATGGGTGACAAGTTCTGGAAAGGTCTCACTCCACCATTTCATGGCTTCAACACCGAGGTCTTCAACCCGTTGTTCTGCACTTTCACGTTCGCAATAGGGGGCAAGCATACCACCGGCATACCAACTTGCTGAACCAATAGGTGCATCATGTGGTGCCGACAATGTTATATGTACGCCTTTTTTTGCCAACATATAAGCCGTGGTCAAACCAACGACGCCACCGCCTTTTATCAATATTTTTTTCATCCTCTACCAGCCTTTTCGGTTGTCGACAGACAATCATGCTTCCGCATATTGTCATCGGATCCAACATTCTAGCACCGTGAGGGGGGTTAAACATTCTTCCTGCAACTTGAGTTATCGTTAAACAATTACGAAACTCATAGCGAAGATCAGGAAGTCATAAGAAAGATATTAGCGTGAAATTAAATTCGATAAATTTCAGCCTCACACCATCCCTACGCCAGTCCTAACTGGATCAGGTTCAACGGGTCACTATGTCCTTTGTTTTTCACAACTTGTAACACAGACTCTCAGCCTTTTACGGCTCCCCAAGGTACAATCTTATGTTTTTCCGGAATGTTCTATTTGTCAATAAAAATTTGAAAATATTCATGAGCATCTTGAACTTTGCGCGCTTTGCATTTGTTCAAGATAGGATTCCAGTCCAATAATCGGACATTCTATCTGATTTTGTAAAACCAAATAGTTTTAAAAGTCTCTGGCAGGAGCATGAGCTTTATTAAAAAAGAAGAGATGGTTTATTCTTCTAGTGGAAGGAATGCCGCGATAAACAAAAGCAGCCATCCGAGTATATTAATTGTACCGCCCAATGGTGCCGCATAAGGGAAAAGGCGATCTGACCACAATTCACGCGTCATGATGTCTGCTGCAAACAACAAGACACCAATAATGATCAAAACACCCGATAAGCGCATGACGATATTGGTTTTTGTTGCAATAAAAAAACCGAACAATGCAGCAGCATTACCTAATAAAACCGGCGCAACTGCCGTATAATATCCGCCAATATGCGAAGCTGCAGCATATGCGGCTATTCCACCAGCCCCGAATAGTCCAGAGAATGCACAACAAATACGCTGACTTAATCTCGTCATTTCTTACCTCTTATTGGCTATTTCCAAAGCGATACCTAAAGCATCATCAAATAATTTTAATTCCTCTTGTGGCCCCACACTTACCCGAATAAGCCTATTTAACACCGGTACAACTGGTTTTCGTACAAAAATGTCATGCTCAGTCAACACATCAAGCACCTTTTGCGCATATGCGCCATCACGACCACAATCAATGGCCACAAAGTTAGTTGCAGAAGGGAGAGTTTCAAGACCATGGGAATGAGCTATATTGACCAGTTCATTGCGCGCAGTGGAGATTATATCGATCACTGAATTTAAATAAGCTTGATCTTTTAAAGCTTGCGCTGCTGCAATCTGTGCAATTTTATTGACAGAGAAATGATCCCGTATCTTATCAAAGTTTGCGATAAGTTCTGCTGCTCCTATTGCATAACCACATCTTAAACCCGCCAAGCCATACGCTTTGGAAAAGGTGCGCATGCGCAAAACATTTGGCCAAATTTTTTCCTTGCTTGGCAAGCTGTCAGCCGGTGCCAATTCTCCGTAAGCTTCATCAAGTATACATAGGGTGTTCGCTGGTAAGCTCTCAATAAATGCTTCTATCGCTTCACTGTCGTGCCATGTTCCCAGCGGATTATCAGGATTGGCAAGATATACAATTTTAGCGTTATTCTTCCAAGCCGCATCAGATAGACCCTCTAAATCCGTCCGGTCATTTTTATAGGAAACACTGATAAGAGCTCCTCCATAACCTGCAACATGGTAATTGAATGTTGGATAGCCCCCTAAGGAATTAACGACACAATCGCCAAGGGAGATATATTGCCGTACAATAACGCCGAGTAGGGCATCAACACCAGCACCAATTGTGAAATTTTCGGGCGCGAGGTTAAAAGCAGATGCCAATATTTGCCTAAGCTCGAAATTTTCCGGGTCACCATATTTCCATACATCTGTAAGGGCTTGTTGCATTGCTGTAATGACAGATGGCGCGGGTCCAAATCCATTCTCATTGGCACCTAAACGGGCACGAAAACTTTTGCCTCTTTTCCGCTCAATTGTTTCAGGGCCAGTAAATGGTACTGTCGAGGGAAGCGATGCAATTAAGGGTGTTACAGATGGAACTCTACCGTTATCAGACATAGACTTAACCAATTTAATATAAGGGCTTAAACGTGAATATGGTGAACTAAGCCCATTGCAATGATAAATATTATCAATATATCAAAAGATATTTCAGGTAGTATATCGTAAGAATAATATCACGAACAGTGGATACCATCCGGTTTTACGCTAATTTTTGGCTATTTTTATATGATTTGTTGGCTAAAATTGAATTTCTTTTCCAATACCTCAATTTAGCTAAAATCATGCATTTTACGTCGGAAAATTCTATCAGTTACGTTGCTATAAAAATAGATAGAGAAGTCAAATATTGTGCTTCAAATCCTATAAGCACAAAGCATGTCGACAATCCTAACCAATATGATTGTTATATTTGATTGCTATCTCAAATATCGTTCAAACCTAATTCAAATACCGATCAAACCTAACATAGACACTTTTCTGAATAATTACGCAGACGAATATATCCTAATATTGTTCCACCTCAATAACATAGTAGCCAAGTTAAATTTGATGGTTTTAGTTTAACTTCATCAACATTTGACAAAGATAACAACCAATTTAACAAAGATACCAATCGATAAGCGAACAATCCAAGCTTTAATGGCAATCCGATCTTTAATGGGGACTTAAATATAAAAAAGACCGGTAGCAAAGCTACCGGTCTCATCAATTCTCAATTCCAAAGAATTAGAATGAACGTTGAATACGAACCATTCCTTGAACAGCGTCGCGACCCTTGAGTGAGTCAACATACTTAACTGTGTTAGCTTCGTTACGGATGCTGTAATCATTATCCCAAGAAACATATGTTATTTCAGGAGTAATTACAAGACCTGGAACCAATTCGTACTTCACGTTAACAGAAGCAGCGAATGTGTCTGTGTCGTCGTAAGAAACTTGAGCGTTGAAGCTTGTCTTGTTGTTGAACTTGAAGGTTGTACCACCCCATACAGCCCAATCACCGCCCCAATCACCATAGATTGAGTTAACTTGACGATATACACCGTATTTTGAACCAAGGATGTTCGATGCATTTGTATAAGAACGAACGCCGTAGTCTTCGTCTCTCAGATATCTATCTTCGGCTGACTTGTAGCCGCCCATTACCCAAACGCTCCACTGATCTGTAACGTTCAAGTCCAAACGAGCCTTAGCTGCCCATTCTTCATAATAAGCGTCGTATGCACCAACAACCGATACACCGCCCCAGCCTTGAACGAACTTAACACCACCAACAACATTTGGTGTGTAGTCGTCGATCTTGCCGCTCAGCTTGTATTTCTTTGCAGAAATTGAGCCATCAGCATCATGGTAATACTTGTTACCATAATCGTCAGCGTCGTCGTTACCTTGCTCAAGACCCAAGATAGCGGAGAAGCCGTTGTCAGCATTAAATGTGTAGCTGATAACATTTGTGCGTGTATAAGCCATTGGGGTCAAGATATCGTCGTGAAGAACGTTACCGAAATAACCTGTCCAATGGTTGAAGATTGATTCGTCAAGACCAACGCGCAAGCCACCGAGTTCGATGAATGCGAAACGGAGCTGACCGCCATTGCTGTCATGACCATCGTCCCATTGTGAACGAAGCTCTACGAATGTACGCAATGTGCCGAGTTCTGTTTCTGATGCTGTATGGAAACGAAGTGTAGCACGTGAACGCCATGCATATGTGTCGCGATCGATGTCGCCACGTTGACGAGCATAGACGTTATCGCCGCCGCTGATTTCGCCGCGGACATAACCAGAAATACGCATGCAGGTTTCAGTTCCAGGGATATAGAAATATCCTTCACCATAAGCGTCGCAAACGCGTACATATTCTACGGGTTCAGGCTCGGCAACTACTACATCAGCTGCACGTGCACCAGAAACTGCAACGAGGGCTGCAGCGGAGCCGAGAAGAAGGCTCTTAATGTTCATATCTGACCTCCAGTCAAAGTTTATGTTGGGTCGGGTTCACGAAGTTCAGAAAGCTGGACCCGATCCCCTTAACCGAAAAAGTCGCACCCAAGCGCTCCTTCTTCATGAATTGAACATACTCAGCATTAATTTTGTTTCAATAAAGAAATGATCAAAACGGGATTATCAACGTTTGTATAATGATGTGTGTTGCACAAAAGACACAAAATAACAGTCTAACCTGTCAAAAATGGCGGATAATATGGGGTTATAGTCCACAGAATGACAAAAAAATAACTGTTTTATGATTCTTTCAGACAACAATAACTCGATATTTGTACGTCAAAATTGTGATAATTGTGTAGATGCGACCAGAATTTCAGAAGAATCGCTATGTCTTGGATCGATGGTAATGATTCCATATGAAAAATGTAAAATGACGTAGTCTATGGTTAAAATAGTATGAAGCTTCATTAAAATATAATTATTTGCATAAAAGAGAGAAAATGACTTGAACTTCACCACAAGAATGTTTATTGGCGGTTCTTGGAGAGGTGGCCGAGTGGTCGAAGGCGCTCCCCTGCTAAGGGAGTAGGGCTCAAAAGGCTCTCGAGGGTTCGAATCCCTTCCTCTCCGCCATTACCCTAAAAAAATCCTTTATAATCAAATAGTTGATTTATCGCGGGCAAATCTCTTCCCCATTAAAATTTTGCTATAAAGCCTGTTGATAAAACCTCGTTATTGTCATTTTTAGTGCAAACCGTACTCGTTATTTCCAAACGTTTCATTTTTTTATTTTGAGTCGAAACGTTTGCGGATCGCTTTGATGGTCAAGTCGATCACGGTTACGCCGAGAGCACCACAAAGAAAACCAGCAAAGCCCAGTAGCTTCTCTGGTACGACATATGTGCTGTCAATCAGATCAAACTTATCAAGTATGTGGTGTATGGCACTGGCTATAAGTTCTGACCCATAAATTGAACACAGCGCACCCCCGAGCCATTCGGAGATGCGTTGCGCCCATTTGCGGGCAGGGGTGTGTATATGGCGTACGACTGCTCCTAATGCGCCAGCCAAGCCAAGAAATAGGAAGTTTATTAGTGTGGTTATCCAGTCATATGGGGGCGTAGGTTCAGGTGATATCATTTCTTCCAGCATTTCTGTTTTTGACCAAAGCGATCAGTTGCAATAATCCAGTGTGTTAATTCAGGTTCTGTTTGCACGAGATTCACAGCGTCATGGGCTTTGGGCGGCTTTGTCCAGCCCGCGCATGAAAACCTTGCATTCGTTTGACACCCCACCAAGAGCAATGCACCGCTGATAAGGATTAAGTGTTTTAACTTCATTTTCGACTTGTCCTGAATTTTGAAAGGCTGTGTTGTCGGCCTCGAGTAAGATTTGCTTTTCGACATATTCACCAATAAAAAAGCCGCCCAGTGCGGCGGCCAAAAGCAACATGAATGAGATTAGAAGGCGATTAAACTGGTTCATAGCGCGTCTATCCACTTCTCAAATTTCGCCTTTACTGTCGGCATTGTAAAAATGGCGTATCCTGCAAGAGCAATAATGCTTGCGACAATGATGATTTGTACTTTATCAATCAGAGACTTTGTTTCGAGCAACATTGCTTCTATAGCTGCGCTAATCTGTTATCATCCAGCAAATGAATAGGTTAGCTTTTTGCTGCTTCTCACCCAATTACACTTTATTTTTGTTTACTGATTGTGTCTTTGATGTTTTCAATTCTGCCTGAAATACGGCTGTTTGCTTTTGCAATGCTTTATTCTGTCCTATGGTGTTAAGGCGCATGGCAACAAAGAGCATGGTTCTTCATTCTAAACATTGTTTGATTGCTAATGTTTCCATTGTCGTGACGATTGCAAATACTTCTATTTTTTGGAGAGCGCCATGAGGAGCGAATAAGCGTGCTTATAAATTTTAAGAGTTACGTAAAATTGAAAACATTATGGTGCGTGCTTGTCTGTTAAAATTCCTAGGTTTCCCTTTTTATAGACTCCCTCTTTTTTAAAAAACAGGTTGAGCGCTTAGCAGCTACGCCGTTAGGAGTGCATAGTATCCGATTTGCGGGTTTGATCGCCTTGATGCGTATCGTCCTCGAGGTGCTGATGCCATTCAAAGTGATGCGAAAGATCATGCGCACGGTCACCGTCTACCGTGGACGACCTCTTGTCTACTTTTAGCTGTTATCACACAATGTTCTAAGGCAATTGGGCGATAGTCAATCAGCAGCCTTGGGCTGCTCCAGAATGGTAAACTGCATATCAGTGCTTGGTTTTGTTTGTCCATAGAAGTAGCAGAGAAATTATGACAGGTATGATAAAATAAAGGGGTAATACTGCTGGGCTAACACCGTATGAAACAAGGACTCCCCCAAACATAGATCCTATGGAGCCTCCCAAATAAACAGAGGATTGGTTTAAGCCGACCGCTAGATTACCATCGCCTCTATCTGTCCTCATCTGGAGTAACTTATTGTTCTGCGGCACTTGTAAAGCCCAACCAACAGCACCCCATATAACAAGAGGTAATGCTATCAAGGGTAGATACATATGTGATAGTAAAATTAAACCGAAAAATGATAGCAAAAGCGATCCCAGTATAATGAATAAAATTTTTTTAAGATCATAGTCATCAACAAAATATCCAATTAAAATACTTCCACAAACACCTCCTAACCCCCAGTACCATAAATAAACTGTCACATATGCTTCTTTATTTATGGAACTCACAAAAGGAGATAAAAACGTATACATTCCGAGACTGGATATTGCTGCAAAAAGCGAGATCAATAAAACTCTAACAACCGGCCACTCGGATAAAAGAGAAAATCTGGATTTTTCTGTTTTCATCATTGTTGATGGCAAGGCTGGTAAACATATATATAAACCAAGTAGGGCTATACCACTTAACACGCTCACTATAATCATAGTGCTACGCCAACCAAAATAATCAGCTATAATAAGCGAAGCAGGTACACCAATGACGGTTCCAATTGCCATTCCTGCCATTATTGTTGATATGGATTTGCCCTTTTTCTCATCTATGCTTAATTGGGTGGAGGCAGTTATTCCGCAAGCAAGAAACGCACCTGCTGATACCCCAGCAATAGCACGAAGAGTTATTAAAGAATAAAAATCTGGTGCGAAAACACTTGCAGCATTTGCGATAACAAATATCCCAAGATACAGACAAACATTCTTTTTAAGATCACGGTGACCCGTCATTCCCACCAAAACTGGTGACAACAGACCATAAGGTAGCGTAAATGCCGTTACTAACTGTGCAGCTAATCCAATTGATACATCAAAATCTTTGCTAATCAGAGGTATCAAACCGGCCGTCATATATGAAGAAAGACCTAAGGCCAGTGCAGATATGGACAAACATACTAATGATATTCTAACAGATGACATGCGGTGATGCTCCTTCTCACCCAAGCGTTTCTGAATTTCCCGTGTCACCTACAAGGAGAGGCGAGAGGTCTGTATTTGAGCATTGCTTTATGGGGAGAGAATTGTTCATCAAAGCTCGATGTAGCTGTGGCGTTTGTATCTGCAATGTCTCTCTCGGATCAGAGGACCTCAGAATAATTTTGATGCCCTTAGTGCCAACAGCAATAGATGTGGGCAGTAACGCTGTCGTAAAAACAAATTCAGGGCAATAAAAGCGGATCGCATCGATGAGACCATTTTCCATCGCGATGAAACCTTCAATTGAGCCTGAGGCTTTTGCCATGGTTATTTGAAGTATTTTGATTTCACCGTTGAAACCCAATTCACCTAAAATGTTGCCCCCATCTGGCCTACACATGCCAATGGCAGGCACTTCATACAAAAAAGTGAAACTCCCACATTCTTTCGCGGCCTCTACGATCCCTTTTATAGGTGCAACATCGCTTATAGGCGTGATATAGCCATCCATGGAATGAAACGACACCAAAACGATGAGTTTTTTGTTTTTTGGGGATATTTTTGTAATAGTGTTGTTAAATGTTCCACATCATTGTGCTTGAATATTTCCCGCTTTGCTCCTGATTGGCGTAGTGCATTGATGATAGAAGCATGGTTGTTTTCATCGCTGAATACAACCAAGTCATCCAGCAATAGAATGAGGCACTGTAAGTGGCATCGTTTGAACTGAACCCTGTTGGGAAAATAAGAGCTGACTCTGTCTTTAACCAGTCAGCTATGTTTTTTTCTAATTCGCAAGTTAAAGATGAGGTGCCGCCAATATTTCTTGACCCACCAGCGCCCATGCCAAATTTATCAATTGTCTCGTGAGCAAATTTAACAACACTGGAGTTTTGAGACATGCCTAGATAATCATTACTGCACCAAACAATGGCCTTGTTATTTTTTGCTTGATCACACTTTGCTAGAGGATAATTACCTTGAACGCGGTCAATAGGTATAAAAATACGATACTGTCCTGTTTTTTTTATACTTTCTATCTTCTGATCAAGTTCTTCATACATTTTTTTGTCTTCTCTTCTATTACTTGTATAAAAATTTTATTATTTAGAAAAATATGAATAAATTTGAAAAATATTACGGAAATAAACAATATGACTAATTATACTATTAGTAATAGCAATAGGATAATGAACGTAAATAATAACCAAAAACAACGAAACCGTGAGTTATCTGAGTTCTTGAGAGCTCGGCGTGAGGGCCTCAATCCAGAAGATATGGGGCTTCCAAAAACAAATAGGCGTCGGACAAGGGGACTTCGCAGAGAAGAGTTAGCCACGCTAGCAGGCGTAGGGCTAAGTTGGTATACGTGGTTAGAGCAAGGGCGCGACATAACCGTTTCTTCCAGTTTTCTGGATAGATTGGCCAAGGTTTTGTGTTTAAACCCTCTTGAAAGAGACCATCTTTTCATTCTGGCGCAGAACCGTCCTCCTGTAGAAGACGGTGAAACAGGAGTAAATCTGCCCCAAACGATACAGGATTTAATGGATGATCTAACCATGAGCCCATGTTATGCATGGAACTTGAAGTGGGATATTATTGGATGGAATAGAGCAGCAGATGCCGTATTTAAATTCCATTCATATGACAAAAATTCACTTAATTTTATTTGGCTTTTATTCACCGAGCCTCATATGCGAAATTTGATTATAAATTGGGAAAAACAAGCGAACGATATTTTATCGAGTTTTCGAAGAGACTATGCAAAAGATAAGAATGATGCAGATGCTAATATTTTGATAAATGGCTTGAAAAATAAATCACGAGACTTTGCATCGCTTTGGGAAAGACAGGAAGCTCATGCCAAATGCGAAGGTGTAAGAAATATGAAGATTGATACGATTGGTGAGGTCAGTTTTGAACATGCCACATTGATCATAGATGAAAAAAGCCACCTTAAACTAACTTATTATAAGGCGATGTCAAACGTTGAATTGTTTGGTCGCTGGGTAATAGCACAATCACAAAACATTGATAATAATGCATGAAAAAATCGTCTAACGCCGGATTTTTGTTGAACTCGTGCGTTTGCCGGCCAAGTTGACAATACAAAAGTAGAATGATTGGCGATTTTGGGTTTGTATTGAGGTTGTGGTAAATCACCCAGTGCTTCATGGGGACGTCTTTTGTAGTCATTGATCATTAAGAGTAAATTGTCGGACGCGTTTAACCGTTTTGCGTATACCGTAGAACCAGTGGTGTCACGCAATACTAAGTTTGCCGTCATCAAAGATCGTAAAATGATAGATCAAATCTTGCAGACATTCCGGTTGGAATAATGCATGAATAAAACGTCTTGCGTCGTTCTCATGTATTTTCCTATCCATAATAGTGCTTAAAAATATACACGCGCAAAGGAAAGTTGGTCGTGAAGATCGTGTCAATTTTTCGGCTGTCTGAGGCCTGTTGGCTAATGGAACGATTACCTCGTCATGGTTTTCTCCATCCCACTATGTTTGCCAGAATTGCTGCGGCATCATGGTAGTATAGCGTGGTTCGACTTGGTTCATCACCAAAAAAAGCTGTGATAAGTGCAACAGTTTAGGAGTGTTGTTTTCATTTTGATTGCCGATCAAAAGTTTTCCGTTCATTACAGATCAGCGGCCAGCCGCGTGTCTTCAGGATCGACCGCTTGTTATCAATTATAATAAAAGAAAAATTTTTACATGAACGGCAATATCACACCGTTTTATCTATGTGTTGGCTGTGCGCTCGACTAAGAATTTTTCAGTGATTTATAAACTAGGTTTGGGCGCAATGGCATAAATTGTTTGTCCAGTTTTCTCTGTCAACGTAGCAGAAAGTCTATGACTTAGGAAACCCTAATGTCGCTTTGGCGATGGTTGTACCGAGAACAAGAAAAGTACCATTGATATCTTAATTAATGCCGTCCGAATAGTTCTGCCAACCGGTTAAGGCCTTTATTGCCAAATGCCGTCATGTGTATCTTTTTTAGATTGAAAAGATACCTTTGTTCATCAGTGAGAAAAGCCGTGGATTTTCTAGGGGGGATCGGCAAGAAAGTCTTCAAGCACAACGTTACGTAGACAACTACAGCATATACGCGCTGCGCTGGTCTGAGACTGTGGCTTGATCCCAAGCGGCATTATGAGTTGAAGACTAGAAATCGACAACTAATATTTTTGTGCAATGTCAAATGTCATCACTGTTTTCTTCAAATGCTCGGGAAAGTGCCGCACGCGCTGCGACTTCGTCAATATATGCCTTAATGATGTGATCCAATTTGCTGCCGTAAGTATAGTTTGCCGGCGCAATACAGTGAACCCGACCATCCTGCATATATTGATAGGCCTTGTCACGAGCGCCTTCGGCAGCGGACTTGTATACAGCTACGGATAGCCCGCCTTGTTCCTTGATTAGGCGAAAACAAGGGATGTCTGTCGAGCCGTCGCCGATAAATACCATGTTTTCAAAAGGTACGGGACGATTACGCTTCTCAACGAATTCGTTGACTTTGCTATTATCACTTAGATCAAATGCACCCTTGTTGATGCGGAACAGATATTGTGTTTTTGTTGTATAGTTGACGGCAAGGGCAGGCCAAGTGGCGACACCGTTCTCATCGAACATGAACTTTGATGCAAAAACTGCGGAAAATTCGCCAGCAATTGGCGTTCCGGCGAAAATTTCGGCGTTTCCCGATGAGATGAGATAATGTTTAACGTTGACACCTTGTTTTTTGCCATATTTGTTTATTCGTCTAAACCAAGCTTTGACTCCATCAAATAGCTGAATCTTCTTGCCTTGTTCTTTGAAATCGTTTTGTCTTACTGGCACTTTTTTGTTAGCGGCCTTTTCGAGCATCAGTTTCATGTAGACAAGTACCTCGTCAGCCTGATTTTCCTTTGTCTCTTGCTTAACCTCGTTCCAAAAATCTTTTGGTTCCATGCAGATATCCGGTAGAAACTGATGTTCTTGCATATTGCCATCTGCCAACGTCCCGTCAAAGTCGTAGGCAATTGCCATTTCGGCGTGTTTCTTAGCCATTATCATCACCTTTCAACTCTTGAGGCGAGACAGATTCTTTATCGTGTTGCAGAAAAATGCGTAGTTGTTTGAGCTTTTCAAGTAGTTCATCGAATGTCACGATTTCAACGTTCTTGGAATTTCGGCGGAACATTTCGAAAGACTTCTGCTCGTTATCGCCTTTAGGTGTCTGTCCGACGATGAGGCAGCAATGTACAGCATAGGATTCGATATCACGGAGCCTCGAATTATCTTTGATCTGAGCTATCTGTTTTTCAAATTGATACTTCTGATCCAGAACCTGATTGATCGCTCCAGACAGATGACTCGACGGTGTATAAACACCGTCTCGATACTCTTGCTTACTCACAATTGGGGTCTGCGGAGTCTTAATCTCGACGATCGCTGTGTTGTTGGTGAGTTTGTTTTTAACCAGAAAGTCAGCAATCTTAATACCATCACCTGATAGCTTATTTCCTCCAACTGAGGCTTGCTCCTGAACTTTGATGACAGCGTAACCAAAGGCCATGTTCAGGATAAAGGGATTGTCGTTAAAGAATTTTTGCCACTTACTTTCTCTGTTCCTCTTGGTGAGCATCTCCTCATAGCGCTTGATCAATTGCTCTAGGTTCACAAGATCAATATCAGCGCGCAACTTGGCGAACTTCTTTGGATTTTCTTTGGCAATGCTTGAAGTCTGGTCATTCACAACACCGATAATTTCGTTCAGGTCTTTTTCAGATAGTTCAACATTGCCTTGCGCCAACTTGGTGAACAGCTTTCGGTAGAAAGCCCGGCCTATATTCGGTTCGCGCTTTGGCTTGCCAAGTCGTTCTGCGAGGATATTGTAAGCTTTTGTTCGCTTCACTGTAAGCTTGGCTTCTTGGACATTTCTATCGATACGGTTTATAGCCAGCCTCGCTTTATCAAAATCGTCCATTGAGATATAAAAAATTTCATCGTTGTCGGCTGACAGTCCTGTAACGTGTTCTCTTGTAATTACGAGTTCGGTGCAATCTGATAATTCCTCAACTGCATCAATGATGAAGCGATACTCCCGGGCTAATCCAAGGCCGAAACCGTAGTTTTTGGTTAAGCCTGGAGGTAGTTTGTCCAGAACATCGAGTACACCCGAAAACCCTATTTGAGCAATTTTGTTGAAGCCTGAAAATTTGATGTCGGTGAAAGGGAGCGTAATGTACCGTACTTTTTCATATTTCGGCTTAAGGAATTCATCGAACTTAGAAGAGAGAGGATGGATTGTCAAACATCTCTTCTGTTCGTCAATTTTTAATAGCTTGGTGCGGTATTGGTCTGTGTTCTCTAGGCTGAGACCTGCCGCAATCAAACTGTCCTTTAACGGCACGAAATAGACCTCAATAACATTGGGGTCAGTTTTCTTTAGATCTATGGTTCCACGAGTGTATCCATAAGGTTCGACTCTGGGTTTCATCAGTTACACTCCACCTTTACGCGCCATTTGCCGGTCCGTAACTTTTGTATCAGTCTGCTTTTTTGATGAATGAGAACTTTAATTTTTTTATCAATGAAGGAGATCTTTTTGTTAGCAGCAGTGAGCATATGAACAACCGTTATTTACTTTTTAATACATGAAGGCAAAACAGGAAATTTCTCTATTTGCTTGTTTGTAAGCTCTTTCTGTCCAATTTCATCTATCATATTCAGTTTCCGAGATCAGGATCTTTGCTGGAGAGAGTTGAGAAGATAATAAACATTTGCTTTTGAGCTATTGCCCCTTAGTTTTGTAATTGTTTTCTACGCGATGGCGCTGTCAAATTCCGTAATTTATTTTGCTAAAACCGCTATTGTAAAAGTCTCTCCGTCAAATAAGGAGACCACCAGATTTTTCTTGTAATATGGATATCCTCTAGCTGACAATATGGTCGGTACGTTAGATCCGTTCTCCATAATCACTTTGCTGTGAAGTTTGCCAATCGACGGCTTTAGGACAATGCCCTTGGTAATCTTTTTTAAAATTGGGATAAATGTATATTGTTCGTTTGTCCCCCATATGTCTTGAAAACTTTCCCAATTAATTTTTACTGGATCCCTTTAAATAGCTCATCTTTTGTCGCTCTGAGTACTTTTAGTTTTTTGATTGCCTTGTCTCATGTCCGCAAGATATTCATAATTTTGTGTCGTTCTAGAGGGGGAAGCGCAAAGCAGAATTCAATCAACGTATTCCAACTGAGGTTGTTAGTGTTTAATCTCTCATCCATCTTATGAAGATGCCCGTAGAACAACGGTGACAGTTTGAGCTGCAACGTAAAACTAACGACGATCTCATCTGCCAAGGTGCGCAATCTACTCATGAAACCTGAAAATTGAACCGACTTAAAATGTCTTCCGGTCAAAACACATCGACCGATCAGCCCTTGTTGCTATTGCCGCCCACGATTAGTAGTTTATCGTTTTATAAAAGATGGTCTGCATTGACCTTTTCAATTGACCACAATTAAAGATATCTTGAATAAATCGTAGTGAGTTCCACTCAAAAACAAACAGCTTAAAAAATGAAACAATAGCTATCAATTCTAGAGCAGAAAACTTAGCGTGACACATCGAATTTATATGTTATTGTTTGCATGAATTTGATCTGAAAAAACTCTTTCCTATAATTTCGATATTTCAGTAATAATTATTTTTTGTGAGCCTGTCGTGGATAAGTAAAGGGGAGGGGTGTCGCAAACGCTTTTTATTTGACGGGCGTGTTGAATAGAAACAGGCTTCATCTTCTTCTACAATATACAAATTGTTTTATAGGCGAGACATAAAGGGAGGCGATTAACCTCACGAAAAGATAGGTTCCTAGTGCTAATTTTAGCGTACAAAATTCTTATGATTTATGTCGTTAGACTGCGATAGCAAAATAGGTTTTGAGAAAATCTATCAAAAATTGGTGGAGCTAAGCGGAATCGAACCGCTGACTTCTTGCGTGCGATGCAAGCGCTCTCCCAGCTGAGCTATAGCCCCCGATAATTTAAACTGATCGTTTAAATCACGTACAAATAAATAGATCTCGCTTTTATCAAGATCAAGAATAATTTTAATTTGTGATAAGGGCCTTAAAATGAAAAAAGGAGGCAATGATTGCCTCCTCAATTCTTGATGAAAATTGAATATTAATTCATTTTCTTAGGTTCTTTGAAAACCTCAACCGGAGGAAGTTCACCGGTGAATTTCTCAATTTCAACAACAGCTGTTTGACCACAGTTAGCTTGAGCCAATTTCGATGTTGTAACACTTACTGTGAGGTTGTTCACATCGCCATAACGGCAAAGTGTTTTTGGTTCCAATGGATTGACCGGATCATACCAGCCACCTTCATTGATACGGATAACACCTGGACGAATGACATCTGTTACTTTAATGCCAACCAAAATCTGGCCACGGTCATTATAAGCACGTGCAATATCACCATCTTTCAATCCGCGAGCTTCTGCATCTTTTGGATTGATCCAGCAAGGTTCACGTCCACCAATAGCATATTCTTCACGCAATTTAGTACCGCATAGCTGTGAGTGTAAGCGGAAAATTGGGTGATTGGATGCAATGTGAAGTGGATACTTCGTTGTTGGGCCATCCAAGCGTTCAATTGGTTCCATCCATGTAGCATGTGGAGGGCAGTCATCATATTTCATCTTCTCGATATTGAGCGAGTAGATTTCAATTTTACCTGATGGTGTACCCAATGGGCTCATCAATGGATCTTCACGGAATTCGCCATAACGAACGAAATTTCTCTGTTCATCTTTAATTGGGAAAGCCAATGCTTCATTGCTATTCCAGAAAGTGTCGAAAACAGGCATTTCCATGCCTTTTGCACGGGATTCCATGCGAGCACCTTCGTAGAAATTGCGGATCCATTCCATTTCGGACAGACCTTCGGTGAATTCTTTGCCTTTGCCGAGACGTTCGCTGATGGCAGCAAAAATATCGAAGTCTGAACGTGCTTCATACATAGGTTCAACGAGTTTTTTCATTGGAACGATATGGCTTAATGCATAATCGCCCAATTGTTCAATGTCGTTACGTTCGTATGAAGTTGTTACTGGTAAAACAATATCAGCATGACGTGCAGATGGTGTCCATTGGAAATCATGAACAACAAATGTGTCCAACTTTTTCCAAGCTTCAACCATTTCATTACGGTTTTGCTGGTGAACAAATGGATTTCCACCTACCCAATATACCATGTGTAATTCAGGAAGAACAATGTCAGAACCGTTGTACTTAATTGTTTTTCCAGGATTGAGTAATGACTCAACAACACGGCATACAGGAATAGCATTCGTCTTTGGCTGACATGCAGACTCTGTAGAATTTGGCGGACAACCTTTTGGCAGATCTGCAACGACAGGAGCTGGACCGTCAGTGATACCATTCAAGATTGGGCCATAAGCTGTTGGTGTACCGCCACTGCAGTAATGGTAACTGAAACCAAAGCCACCACCAGGAAGACCGATTTGTCCAAGCATTGAACAAAGTGTAACAATCATCCAGTGTGCTTGTTCACCGTGATGTTGACGTTGCATTGACCAACCGCCAGCAATCATTGTGCGGTCTTTAGCAAAATCACGTGCGAGTTGCTTGATTACATCTGCGTCAATACCGCAAATCTTCGAAGCCCATTCAGCAGTCTTCTCTTCACCGTCTTCTTCACCTTTGAGGTAAGCCTCAAATTTGTCGTAACCAACGGTATATTTCTTCAAGAATTCTTTATCGTGAAGATTTTCTTTGTAAAGCGTATGGGCAATACCGATCATCATGGCAACGTCGGTTTGCGGACGCGGTGCTATCCATTCACCATTGAGCAATTGACATGTTTCAGTCTTGATTGGGTCAATACAGATAACGCGAATGCCGGCTTTTTTGACCTTTTCCAAGCCTTCATAGCCACCATGGTCTGGAAGAAGCCAACCGATCTGGTTGGTATTAACTGGGTTACAACCCCAAAATACCAATGTCTTTGTGTTTTCTTTAACAACATCCCAAGAAGTACATTGTTCGTAAACTTCCAGAGACCCAATAACGTGTGGCAGAATAACCTGAGCAGCACCAGTAGAATAGTCGCCCAATCCGTTTACAAAACCACCGGTGGTTTTGAGCATGCGGCGCAACAATGTACGGCAGTTATGCAATTTACCAGGGCTCTGCCAGCCATATGAACCACCATAAAGACTTGATGAACCATATTTTTCGCGAACACGTTTAATTTCACCTGCTACCAAATCAAGTGCTTTATCCCAGCTTACGCGTACGAAATCACCAGTACCGCGTGTTTCAGGATCTGCACCTGGGCCTTTTTCCAACCATGCGCGACGTACCATTGGGTATTTAATACGTGATGGCGAATAAATCGAATCCATCATGCCTTGAAGCATTGGAGTTGGATGTGGGTCTTTCTCCCATGGTGTAACTTCAACCAAACGTCCATTTTCTACACGGCCGCGGAAAACTCCGAAGTGGCCGCCAGACATCGTAAGTTTGGTAGCTGCTTCTGCCTTAGCGCCACGTGTGAGAAGCGAACCACTTGCTGCGCCCACCATAGCTACTATAGCACTACTTTTCAAAAATGAACGACGGTTCATTTCAGGTAAAGCAACTGTTGTTTTGTCGAATGACATGGCATTCTCCTAGTGTTTGACGGTCTTTCCAGCGATCAAAGGATTTTGGAAAGACGATAAATAAATAATGAGTAATTCAAGCAAATTCGCGTATAACGTAGCCTTAGCAACGACATTGACAGAGTCGCTTAATTGCGAAATCCACCCCAAAAGACGCTGCAACAATTGGTCAATTGTTGCAGACTTTCTTTGACGTAGTGCTTCAGCCAACGCTGCTAACTCCAAAGCCAGATGATCTGCCGGTTCTTTACAAGAATTGGTTACTGAAACATCCAATTCTTTCAATATTTCCATCATGTTAACATAAGGTTGTTGGAACAAACGTCCATTAGCATCCTTATAATAACTTTCATAAGGTGGTACCGCGTTTGGACCAGCGGCGCCGTCAAATAATTCGAAATATTGATGCGAAAGTACTTGATCTAAATCTTCTATGGCTTGATTGCGGAAATAATCCGCAATCAATGTTGTTAGGTCAACCGCATCAAGACTTTCTCCGAAGCTTGTCAAAAAGTCCAAGACACGTTCTGACCGACAATCCTCTAAGAGTTTGCGATCAGGTGGCGCAATAAACAATTGTGAAAACCAATCCACAACAGCTGCTTGCACCAAACATTCTTGTGCAATTTTTGCTTCTTCAGATGTATCAGGAGCGCTTGACAAGGGGTTTGACATTAATGGGCACCTCCATCATCGTTTACATCTTTTGAGTGGTTCTGCAGGTAGCTCAAGAGAAGGCGATATTGATCAGGTGACAATGATGTATACCGTTTCATCGCGTTCAAGTTACCAATCCATTGGTTAGCAAGTAAATGCCCCGATGCTGGTAGAGAGTGACATACACCGCAGGTAGCACCAAACAAATTAGATGAATAAGTCCACAAGTTGGAAAGGGATATGTTAAGTTGAGTATCGCTTGTCCACATTTCAATGCTGACAGGAGACCACTTTTGGCCGGTTGCTTCATCAACAACTGCATCACCAAGCTTGTAAGAGGCAACAGCTTTTTCACCTAAAACAGCCAACATAATACGTTGACCTTTCAAGGCATAAACAACTGTTGGAGCACCATCCATCTGCCAGCCGTCTAAACGTACTTTCAACTGGCCTTCTTTGCGGTCAATAACAGAAAGTTTTGCACTTGCTAGCAACTTACCATCTTCATCGCTCGTTGCATTTTCATCCATGTGGAATGGCTTTGTGTATACAACATAAAGTGTATCAGCCTTATTGATTTCGCTTTTTGTTGAAGTCGGTAATGTTGCACCAACAGGATCAGCTTTCTTTTCCACAATGCCAACTTCTGTTGAGAGATTTGGTTGTGGTTGTCCAGGGGTCGGTGCATCGACACCAGGTATCGTCTTGATGTACGCAGCCATTGCATGCAGATCTTCATCAGGAAGAAGTTTTGTATTTTCAATAACTTCAGCCATATCGCCACCAGCAACCTTGCCAATTGGGCTCTTGCCGGTTTTTAGATAGTTGTAGATTGAAATTTCTGGCCAGAAACCAATACCTGTATCGTGTTGACTGATATTTGGAAAATGATCTTTGCCATCTGGTGTAGCACCGCCGCCATAACGCATTCCACTCTTGATTACGCCCATGAAATTACGGGTAGAGTGACATTCTGCGCAGTGACCAGCAGCTTCAACAAGATAACGACCACGTTCTAGAACAGCATCTTTCGATTTATCGTCTGTTGATGTTTTTTCAGCTTCCAGAGGCTTTCCGTCAAGAAATGCAAGACGCCATACACCTAAGCCACGACGCATATTGAAAGGAAATTTTAATTCATGATCTGGAGCTTCACCTGAAACAGGTTCCAGCGTTTTGATATAAGCGAACAAGTCGCGTACATCGTTTGCTGTCAACTTTTGATAAGAGGTGTAAGGAAAGGCTGGGTATAGGTTTTGTCCGTCTGGCATTATGCCTTTAGGGCCGACACCTTCACGAACAGCTTTTGTAAACTGTTCAAGTGTCCAGCTTCCAATACCATCTTTCTTGTCTGGTGAAATGTTGGGCATATAAAAGCGCCCAAACTCAGTATCCAATGCACGTCCGCCACCTAGTTTTAGCGGATCGTCTTGGTTTGGAGTGGTGTGGCAGGTTGCGCAATCGCTAGCAACAAAAACAATGCGGCCATTATCCAAATTAGGGGCTGCATCATCTGCTACATCCCGTGTCGGGTGTGTTAGCGACCATGTAATAGGTGAAGTAAGGACAAAAAACCCTACAATACCTAAAACAATAAGAACCAAAAGCCACCGGGTTAACCGTTTCATATTATGGGGTCCTTCTTTTGACTTTACAATAAAGTTGAGAACCTCCCAATTTCCTCAACCTTAGATTGTTAATGCCGTGATATAATTAGCCATGAGATCTGGCTCATTATTTTGCTAAATTATCACGAATTCGTGACAAAAAAAGAACAAATTGAATATATGAGAAAAATAAAAAATATTTAATAATATCAAATATATAACTCTTGATAAATGTCAAAAGTGATGTATATATCATTTTTTTAATCCCAAAATGGGACAGATTTTTTATCTGAAAATGGGTCAGAAAAATATGAGTTTTTAAAGAAGGTATTTTGCTAACATAAATCGATTTGATTCGTAAAGTTGTGCAATTTTGAGAGATTTGAGAAATTTTTTTTAAAAAATATGAGATTTGTAATCCAGTTTTATGGCAACTCTATTTTTTGCAATTATCAAGATTTTATGACCGTTTCGCTCATGACAAATAGAATATTTTATCAATAGCGATGATGTTTTTGTTTCATCGGTGTTCAACCACTAATAGGTTGAGTGACGCTCAATTATCCATATTGATAGACGTAACGGTTTTTACGAATGTTTGTTGCTAAATGTAAAATTATAATGATGAATTTGCAGTGCTTATGACTGTATTGAAAACGTCACGAAATCCGATATCGGTTTTCGATTTAAAAACTGAAGATATGAATAATATTTATCGTATATCGATCATGATTTTTGCATAATATTTTGTCATATTTTTATTAAAATCAATAAATAAATATAGAATAATGAATTATCTTATTGCGGCATTACAAAATAAAAAGAAAAATAGTTTTTATCATTCGATTTAAATAGGTAAAAGATTTTAAGAATTTGATTAAATCAAAACATCAGTACTTTGTGTCACATATCGTAATTGCGTAACGTTTAGAAAATTACGAATTTATCAAAAAGTATTGGTTTTCCATTATGACACATAGCCAAAAACGACTTGGTTTTTTTACCCGTCTACTCGATTCAGTACCCGCCGGAGAACGATATCAATTAGCGGAAGAACAAATCAGTTATGCAGAAACATTAGGATATGAAACGGCTTGGGTTGCCCAACACCATTTCCACCCTGTAGAAGGCGGGTTGCCATCGCCATTTGTGTTTCTGGCAAATTTGGCCGCCAAGACCAAAGCAATCAGATTGGGGACGGGGGTTATAACGCTTCCGATGGAAAATCCAGTGCGCGTTGCCGAAGATGCGGCTGTGTTTGATTTATTGTCGAATGGACGTTTGGAACTGGGGTTTGGAACGGGTGGTACACGCGAGTCTTTTGAAGTCTTCGGTGTCAATCCAGACAAAAGGGGTGATGTTTACGCCAAAAATTTAACAGTTTTGCGGCGCGCTTTTTCAGGTGAGAACCTATGGGGCGGAAATTATCTATATCCTGCAGCACCTCATCTTCTTAAAAGATTCTGGATGGCGACATTTTCGCCTTTTGGGGGTAAATTGGCAGGAGAAGCCGGTGATGGATTGATGCTATCGCGCACACAGCCGCGGCATAGCGAAAATCCAGATGCGTCACTTTGGGATATACAAAACCCAATTATTGATGCTTATCTTGCCGCTTTGCCGAAAGGCGTAACGCCGCGTATCATGGCGTCGCGCAGCTTATTTGTATCGACCGATCGCGTACATGCCTTGCGACTGGCTGAGAAGGGGTTGAAAAGTGCAGCTGAGCGTTTCGGAAGGGCGGGGCAGAAAGCAAAAGGTGACTCGCTTGAAGACCTAATCAATGCCGTTGACCAACATGTTGGCACACCAGACGATGTCATCAAATCGCTGAAAAGAGATACTGCACTGCAAAGAGCGACCGATATTGTATTTCAGGTACATTCTGTTGATCCACCACATGAAGATATCATGAAGTCGATTGCTTTAACCGCAAAAGAAGTTGCACCAGCACTCGGTATCCCTGTTTTGCAACATTAACAATATCAATCGAAATCCGTATTTAAGCACGCCACTGGAGAAAATTTATGAGTGTTGATGTTATTGATGAGCTTGTGGGGCAACCCCTTGCTATCCGAAAAAGACGTCCGATCACGATCGAACAATCGCAAAAAAGCTATGATGCGCTATTTCATGTCAAGCCACAGGCTAGTTTTACACTGGCAGAGCGATTTGCAATTGCTGTTTTTGTTGCTCATCTTCACCAACATAAACAGGCTGTGGAGTTCTATGAAAGTCAGTTGCAAGCACTAGAACCTCAACTGCTCGATAGTATTCGCACTATTGCCATTAAAGCAAAAAGCTCAGGCCCATTTGGTCAATATCCGGCAGGGCCACTCACTCGTGAAGATTTGAACGGAAAAATATGGCAAGCAAGCAAGGAAGAAGACGATAAACTTACAAAAAAGCTAACGAGTGCACTTAACCATACACATCTTTTGGTATTTCACCCGCGAGATAGTAAAAAGAAAGCTATTGATGCTCTGACAGCGAATGGTTGGCAAGAAAACGATATCGTAACATTGTCGCAGCTTGTTTCGTTTCTGTGTTTTCAACTCAAATTGGCTATTGGCTTGCAGGTATTATCGCAAATAGCCTGATGATATATTTCGATAATACGCTGAAAATATAACAGAAATACTATTTCCCGTTCATTCAAATAAGATAGGTAGAATGCGTCATGTCATTCAATGAAAAACCACAAAGCAATAGCCGTGAAGCACCGGTGCAGTTTTCTCGAGCTAACTTGGATTGGCTGCCATGGGTAAAACCAATTGACGAAAATGAATTAACTGAACATGAAATCAAGTCATTGGTAGAGCCTGCCCGCACAAAGTCGGCTTATTTCAGGCTTCTTGCACGCGATCCCGATGTGTTGGAGGCAAGAACACGCACTGATAAAGATATTTTTTATAATACCGTTGACGGGCTTCCGCGTGCGGAGCGAGAATTGGCTGCTGCTGCGACATCGCGGGTAAATGGTTGTATATATTGTGCCTCTGTCCATGCCCGTCATGCGGCTGTTTATTCAAAACGGGATAAAGATGTTGATCGTCTTTTAGAGGAGGGGACAGGTGTTGATTTGGGGCGGCGTTGGAATGCAATTATCGCTGTTGCCAAAGCTCTGACGCAAACACCATCAGCCTTGACCAGTTCTCATATAGAAGAACTGAAAGCGTCAGGATTGCATGATGACGAAATAAGCGATGTTATACACGCTGTTAGTTTTTTTAATTGGGCAAATAGGCTTATGTTATCTCTCGGAGAACCAGCTATCCCTGAGGCGTAAATACGGATTGAGGCAAAATAAACGGTACCTCATCATCAGGAATTGTTCCAACAGACAAATTGCATTGATAAATGTTCCGTAAGTTTTGTGTCGTTAACACCTCACGAGGTGTGCCTTCATAAGATATGCTTCCCTGATACAGTAATACAATTTTATCACTGTAATGGGAAGCTAGATTAAGATCATGCAAAATGGTTACGACACCACCGCCGCGGTTAGCAAAATCACGCGCAATGTCCATAACAACAAGCTGGTGACGAATATCAAGACTGGCAACGGGTTCATCCAGCAAAAGCCAACAAGGATTGCTGTTATAGCTGGGTGACCATATTTGGCATAATACACGGGCAAGTTGAACGCGCGCCTGTTCTCCCCCCGACAATTCCTGATAGTATCTGTTTCCGTAACCAGCAAGATCAACCCGCTCTAGGGCTAGTTCTGGTAAATATTTTTGCTTTTGTAATCTTTCCACATCTGCTGAAAGGCCAAGCTTTACGACCTCATTAACCAGAAATGGAAAACTCAACGCTGTCGATTGCGGCAGTATAGCCCGTTGTAAGGCAAGGTGTCTCGCTGTCTCGCTTGTAATATCTTTACCGTTTAACTGAATGACCCCGCTATATTTAAGATCACCGCTTAATGCTTTGATAAGGGTTGTCTTTCCTGAACCATTGGGACCAATAATGGTTGTCAGATTTCCGGCAAGGGCTGTAAAATTCAAGTTGTGCAATATGACCTTGTTGCCACGTTTCACGTTAAGGTTTTTGATTTCAATCATTGGTCAATGGCTCCGCGTTGGCGTAGCAATATCCATAGAAAAAATGGTGCGCCCAACAGTGACGTTACAATTCCAATGGGTAACTCTGCCGGCGCAACGATAAAGCGCGAAAACGTGTCTGCTAGAATAAGAATACTGGCACCCAATAAGGCTGAACCGATGATAAGATAGCGATGATCGGGTCCAATTGTTAATCTCAGGATATGGGGGATAACAATTCCAATAAAACCAATAATACCGCTAACCGCAACAGCGGCACCGCACATGAGAGCGACAAGTAGAATTACAAAATATTTTGTACGCTGGACTGAAAAACCTAAATGCCCTGCAACAGCTTCCCCCAGAGAAAAAGCGTTCATCGCGCGCGTTAAAAATGGCGAAAATAGCAGGCCAGATAAAATAAAAGGGCAACAAAGCCATACACGTGACCAGGTCGTGCCGGCAAGCGATCCCAAATTCCAGAATGTTATATCGCGCAACTGATGGTCATTGGCCATAAAAACCAATATGCCCAGGGCGCTGGCACATAATGCACTCAATGTAATTCCGGCCAATAACATGGTTGCTATAGATGTGCGGCCTTGTCTTGTGGCAATGGCATAAAGAATAAATGTTGTTATGAGGGCACCGATAAAAGCACCAATAGCAATATGGAACTTTCCCAACAAAAGCGAAATACTAGGCATAGAGCCACCTAGCACAATCATGGAAACAGCTCCTAAGCCGGCACCTGACGAAATTCCCATGATGCCTGGATCAGCCAAGGGATTACGAAACAGTCCTTGCATAAGAACGCCCGACACAGAAAGTGCAGCCCCAACCATTACACCAAGAACGAGACGTGGCAATCTGATATTCATAATAACAAGATAATCTCGGGTGAAGGTCGTTTCATGATGATAAGACGATAAAAGAGATTGAATAAAATTTTTGATTGAAACGTCGTAAGCTCCAACAACAAGGCTGAACCACATACTGAATAATAGTAAAATTGATAGCACAACGATGGCCAGTTTTGCTCGGCATGTCCGATCATCAATAACCGTCTTTATTGCGCTGTTAAGGGCGATCATCTTGCGTGTTCTCTTGTGCGAGAAAATAACATTATCGTCGTCGTCACTATCTCTATTTGTCTTTTTTAAATAATGGACATATTCAGCTTAAAACCCGCAGGCTCATCAAAGAAATGTAGGAAAAAACTAGAGTTCGTCCTTGTATAGAACGTTGATGACATCTCTGGCTGCCGATGCTGTTCTTGGGCCAAAGCTCAACAAATAAAGCCCATCCATTTGAATAACAGCTTTATTCTTACCCGCCGGTGTCATTTGTATAGCCGGCAAGGCAAGAACTTGGTCGATTGTTGTGGTTGAGCCAGCATGGCTCATCATCAAAATGAAATCAGGTGCGGCATTAATGATAGCTTCATCGGTAATAAGTTTATAACCATCATAATCGGTAACTGCATTTGTTCCACCTGAAAGGGCGATCATTCCGTCTGCCGCAGTGTTTTTGCCGGCAGCCATGATGCGACCATTTTGTATGGTCATGACAAACAAAATTCGTTTAGGCGAGACCCGTTTAGCCTGGGTAACTTTGTTTAATAGCTTATCGTTTTCAGAAAAGTCATGTTCTATACGATCTGCAAGCTTTTTGGCTTGCTCGTTTTGATGCAGCGCTTCACCCACTTTCAATATTTTCTGGATTACACCATTCTGGGTAAAATGCTCAGGAATGATAACCATTGGAACTTCAGCATGTGTGAGTATTTCAATGGTTGAGGGTGGGCCACTGCCTTCAATAAGCAATATGCCATCAGGAGACAGTGAAAGGACGCCTTCTGGTGAAAGATTACGCATATATCCAACGTCCGGTAATTTGGTTGCATCCGGCGGATAATGGCTTGTTGTATCACGGGCTATCAGACGATTTTCAGCACTGAGAGCATAAACAATTTCTGTTAGCGATCCTCCAATCGAAACAAGTTTTCCCTGTTCGGGAAGTTCAGAAACTGTCCTTGCCAACACTGACATATTGAAAACAACTGGAAGAAGGATGAAACCAGTAAAAAAAACACGCCAGATTTTTTTCAAGTTATGACAAATAACCTTAAAAAAGTTGCTGGCAAGGACAGAAGTTTTGAACGACATATTATGCTTCTCGAATGAATTTTATGCAGCAGGTGATACCAATGGAAGCGTTGCCAACAGTGAACGCCAATCTTCCCTTTCAGCGTCACCAGCATTTCGCTTACCAAAAAATTGCAGTATCATTCGTCCTTTGCTGTCAAAGGCTTCCAGCGAGCTGATATGACCATCACTTGTTGGTTTGCGCACATACCAAATACTATCAATGCCGGCGGTGAGGAGATGCAGATGAAACTTTTCATCAAGAATATTAAACCAGCCATCAACCGTTTTGATATTTTGAACTGTGCCAGTAAAAATTTGGATACAACCGGGATTTCCGACAAAACACATAATCGGAATTTGTTGGTCAATGGCGCCTTTTAGCATAAGCTCAATCGAATTAAGCTCAAGTTTGTTGGCGTAGTCTGTGCCGATGAGTTTCACAGCATCGTGTCGACCAATTTTCAGTTCGGTCAATATATCGTGGAGTTGATGAACATCCGTCATATTTTCCCAACGCTGGCGAAACAGCTCGATATTCGCGTCTTGTGTTGATTTATCATCAGTTTTTACTAAAAGAGAGGTTTTCACCGCGCTTGTTGGCGCGCCTTCTTGAAGAAGTGAGTGAAGCGTGTGCCATTCTTCAAGATTGGTACCTTTTGCGGTATATAACTTGAATATCGCATCGCCAAAAGCATCAAAAAACTGGAAACTTTTCAGCTTATTGTCATGTATCGTTATATCTCTGGCAAAGGCGAATTTCCATTTATCCTGAAATATTCGAAGGTCAATTTCACCCAATGTCAATGATGCATCAACACCTTGAAAAATATTTTGGAAATGCCCCGTTCTTTCATGAACGGCATATTCATTGCGTGTTAGCGCAAGTACTTCATTAAGCTTGGTTGCATGTTTCAATAACAGTGATACATCAGGGCGTAATCTTTGTGCCTGATTAACTGTGCAATAAGCATCGAAGAGTTCTGCTTCTGATATGCCGATAGAATTTGTAAATTCCGGATCGCGCAGATCCTTGTGTTTCTCTCTTAACTCTAAAATTTCTTCCGCAGTGTAAGACATGAATGTAATTGCCTGTTTTATTTGTTTAAAATCAACTTGCCCAATTTTGTAATCTTGAGCCGATATTCTGTGCCGTCGTGGATAATGACAACCTCATTGGCAACGCCAAACAGATCTTTGCTATCAATGATCGGAACACCATTGCGTTGCATATTCGATGCTCCTATTTTGTTTTCCTGTATTCTATTCATTGTTGGACAAACTGGTTATTGTTTATATGACAAAAATTATCATGTTTTTATTGCTGGAACCGAGCAATCACTCACGCTCGATAATAAAAATCTGTTAAAATTTTTGAACGAAAGACACTTTGAAGCTACGCCCCGGTTCGCTATAATAATCCTTGGGATTTGTTGCATTGGTTGGCAGATCGACCGCATTCCAATAACGTTTATCGAATAGGTTATAAACGCCAGCTTGTATGCGTGGTCCCGATTTACCAAAAGGTTCCCACCAACCCGTCAGATCAACAAGCGTATAGCCCGGTGCTTTTGCAAAATCCGAGTTATTCTGCACTTTATTGCGTTTTGCCGCGGCGGTTAAAGTAATATCGGATCCCCATTGATCTTGCGCATATCCCAAACCAACAACACCTTTTAATGCCGGAACTGAATTCAGGTGTTCGTCCGTATCTTTATCCTTGCCTTCAGAATAGGCAAGTGCTGCATTGGTATGCCAACCATTGGTCAAATTCCAATGCGTTTTTGCTTCTATACCAGAAATACGCACATGGGCGCGATTAATATAAAGTTTACGAGACATCAGAAATTCACGATTTGCTCCGAGATCAAATTGGTCAATGAAGTTTCTGTATTCATTAGTAAATAGGCTGATTGAACCACCCAAATATTCATCACCCAGCCGCGCACCAATATCATATCCGTTACTGGTTTCTGGTTTAAGGTTGGGATTACCATTCACATAATAAAATCCCGGATTGGTATAGTTGAGATAAAGCTCTGTTACGCTTGGTGCACGGAAAGCTTGCGCCCATTGTGCATATAATGTCACCTTGTCAAAGGCATCCCATTCAAACCGCATTTTCGGCGAAAGTCTTGAATGGCTACTACTTGAAGGGTATCCCGTGAAACCTGCGGCATGTTCGTAAGTTGAAGTTTCTTGGGGGCGATGGTCATACCAATCATATCGCACGCCAGGTGTTACCCTAAAACGGTTTTCGATAAAGCCAATTTCATCTTCAAGCGCAATGCCGAAGGCTGTACTATTGGTATTTGGTGCGTCAGATTGATTGGTATGAAGGAATCTGCACCCCATAAAAGGTCCTTTAAAAGGCGGTGGTGGGCAAGTATCTTCGCCACCAGCATATTGTTGAAACTTTGATGCCGCAACATCGGTAGAAATACGTAAAGTATGCGTTGTCTGACCGGCATCAATTTTTTTCAAACCAGCAAAATTAAAACCGTAACTGGTGTCGCGCATGAGATTGTCGCGCTGGTAGTAACCGATCGGTATCGAGACACGGGTGGCTTCAGTTGCTTCATCAGTCCGTTGTCTTTGCCAATAAATGAAGCTGTGCACCTCATCAAGAAATCCACCACCATTATAATCATAGGAGAGGGATAGCCGTTCGCGACGCTTTTCATTATCTTTATCAACCGATCCGGGTTGATATATGGCAGATGAATTGTAAGCGTCGATGTCTTTGTCGAGGTTAAAGCGCTCTGCTGTAAAACCTATGCGTTGTGAGCCATCAATGTGCTGATATATCTTGAATAATAGATTATCTTGATCAAATGTTGCCGGGTTTTCTTCAGAACGAGTGGCTCCATAACCACCACCATTCGCATTATTATAACGTTGTTTGCCGCGTGCGTAACCACCTTGAAACAGCGCATAAGTTTGATCGGCGCGTAATGCAAAAGCTTCATCAATACGCCAACTGCGATCAGTCGAGTCATAGCTGCCTTTTGTCAAGCTACCCCAATTTTTGTCACCAGTGATAAGATCTTCCGGATCAAGTGTCCGTAACGCAACAACGCCACCAAGCGCACCGGATCCATAAAGGCTCGAGTCTGAGCCATGAATAATATCCAGTGTTGACAAGGAAGCGAAATCGAACATCGAAATGCCACCCTTCACGCCACGTGATACGTCATTGAGCCAAGGCAAGCGTATACCGTCAATCGTTGTCAAAATGCGGTTGCTATCAAGCCCCCGAATTGTGAAACTGTCATTTTGCGCGTTGTAACTGATGGATGGATCAAGGCGACCAATATCATGAACATCATCTATTTGTTTCTGTTCAATATCGTTTGCGGTGCTTCTATCAGTTAAAACCGTTGGTTTATTAAGCTTTAAATAATTGGATTGGGATTTAACGATAACTGGGTTCAATTCGCTTTTGTGATTGTTTTCACTGTCCTCGGCGTTTGCCATGACAGGTATCATTATAGCAATCGTGGTCAGCGCTACACGATTTTTCAAACGTGTTCTTAAAAATGACAACATAATAAACACCCAGCTTTTCAAAATAGCTTATTGTAAATGAAAGCGCTTGGCTTGCTCGTTATACTGGCTGGCTGAGCTAAAATACCAACGACCCTCACGTTGGTAAGCTATCCATAATAAACATGACTTTATGAGTCAAGAAAAACTTGTTAATTCATTCCGATTTGGTTTATCACGTTGTTGGTTTACCGCTTTATGGTCACATTCAATGATGGAGAATTATAGAAATGTATATTGCTATGAACCGTTTTAACATTGCAAAAGGATGTGAAGACGAGTTTTCAAATCGATGGAAAAACAGGCAGTCACATTTGAAAGAACTGCCGGGGTTTGTTGAATTTCAATTACTGCGTTGTGACACGAGCGAAGACAAAGAAGCGACGTTGTTTGCTTCCCATACCGTGTGGAAAACCAAAGAGGATTTCATCAACTGGACAAGATCCCCACAATTTCGAGATTCGCATAAAAATGCGGGGAGCGGTAAGCCACTTTTTATTGGCGCACCTAAATTCGAAGGTTTTGAGGTCATTGTCACTGAATAAGGTGATAGGCTTAAGCCCAATTTGTAATGAATTATGATCGTATAAGCTTGTTATTAAAACATAGCGAAACATTGAGATAATTGATCTACGCTCATAGCGAACCTATTTAAATAAGGCTCTATAATTATGGGCGTAGACCGACTATAATCGCATAATTTCACGAAAACCACGTTGTTTGTTATAAAAACTTTGGTTAAAACAACGGAAAATTCTCGACCATCAGGTGTTATTGATGTTTATGCGCAAAATTTTTTGGCCACTCATTACGCTCGTTTTTTTTCTGGGTGTTATGACCGTTTGGTTTGCTGTCGGAAGTGAGGAAAGAAAGTTAAATTCTGAGCTTTCAGAATTCATCATACAAAACAATTGGTTATCTTATGACGTCAAAGGCAAAGATGTTGTTTTATATGGTTTAGCACCTGATGCCAAAACACGCGATCATTTGATAAATGACATAAAAAATATTCCAGCTGTAGGAAACGTATATTCCGAAATTACCTTACCTAAGAAAATTGATAATAATAGCCTTACCTTTCTTATCGATGATGATGGTATTACGTTGAGGGGGGCAATTCCTGCCGACATTGATCGCTTTGCATTGATAAATCGGGTTGAACAGAAAAAAAGCGGTATAATGGTTTATGATGAGATGGACGTTGGGAGTAATGGTTCCAACGAATTTAATCTTTTTGCCGATTATGTGATAAATCTATTGCCAGAAATGAAGGCAGGCGTCATTGAGCTCAAAAATGGTCACGTGACCGCAGATGAAGCGACTTATAATAGCCTATTAAAAAATCATAAATTGCCGGATGGCTTGGTGACAGATCAAAATTGTGTCTGGCAAAAAGTTGAAGGCAATTTTTGGCAAAATCCCTGCGATACATCAAATATGTGACACAGCAAATATGTGATACATCAAAAATGTGAAACATGAAGAATAAGACACGTCGGTGTGCCTCACTCAAAATGACACATATTAAATTGCATTGCTGATACTATCGCTAAAATACCAACAAAACGGCAAAGCAAAGTTCAAAAGTGTTGCGCAAATAGCCCCTGTCTGTTGTGCAGATAGCGCACTTTTTAGGAGTAAATTCTTAGGTCTACATATCAACAAATATTTAATTCTGCTGACAAAAGTTCAGCTTTTCCGGCCTGATGTAAGATCGGTTTTTATATCAGTAAATCCGGTAAGACGGTCTTTATAAACTTCATAGTTTTCCATAACCCGCATGATATAATCGCGGGTTTCTGAATAAGGAATGCGCTCTACCCAATCAACAACCTGATCTATCGGTTGACCTCTTGGATCGCCATATCGTGCAACCCATTCTTTAGCGCGCCGCATGCCGGCATTGTATGCAATAAATGTCAAAATATAGGAACCGTTGAAACGATCCAGTTGTTCACCCAGATAATGGGCACCAAGTGTTGCATTATATCCTGCATCATTACCTAATTTGAGGGGCTGCCAAGTGATAGAATGTCTTGCAGCAACCGCTTTGGCTGTCGCTGGCATAAGTTGCAACATTCCCTTGGCACCGGCATTGGATACCGCATTGGGGTTGAACTCACTTTCCTGTCGCGCAATGGCATACGCTAAAGCTTTACCAGATGCAGAAATATTTGCTGTTTCCGGAATGGCACCGACAGGATGGGAAAGGGCACCAACATCCATGCCGCGAAGAACAGCACTTTTTCCAATTTTTAGGCTGGTATAATGATCGCCGCTATGTTCAGCCATTCCAGCAAGTATAGTCAGTTCTCCAAGGCTGTCGAGTTCATCACTGAGTTGTCGGTAAAGAACACCTGCACGGTCTGTGTAGCCAATTTGTTCAAGCCTTCTGATCGCTAAAACCGGTTCGCGCTTTTCAAAGTTCTGTTTATCTTCAGGTGTTGGTTCAGGGGAAGAGATTTCAAGGGCTTTTTCACCAATTCTGGATGCTGCCAATTGTCCATAATATGTTGTGCCGTAATGGGCTGCCTTTTTGAAATAGCTATTGGCACTTTCTTGGTTGCCGAGGGCTTCTTCTGCGCGCCCCATCCAATAATATCCGCGAGAAGCAGATATCGGACGCATGGATAAATCTGTTATATGGGAAAAATGTTGGGTCGCAAGTTTCGGATCATTTAAAAATCTTAAGGCATACCAACCAGCATGAAACTCGGCATCGGCAGCCATTGTGGGGCTTTCGGCCGCATGTGTCGCGGCCAATTGATAGGCAAGTTTTGGCTTATTCAAATCCAGCATTTCGCGTGAAAGAACACGCCGTTCAACCCACCACATATCAGGATTAACCAAGAGAGTCGGGTTTTTTGGTGATGTTAGCATCAACTTTGCGGCTTCTTCATAATGCCCCGAGCGACGCAAATATTGGATTTGTGCGTAGAGAAAAACCGGATCATTGCGTAAATTTTTATCGACATTATCCAGTTTCTTTTGCGATGACGCATCATTGGCTGCAACTGCAGAAAAAGCAGAAAATAGCGACTGGGCGTTTGCAAGCTTGGCAACACGCCCTGCCGAAGACATACGATTTGCATAAAGCATGAAACGCAAACGTTGCATATGGTCTTCCGGAAAGAGAGCGACACCAGCTTTATTGAGCACCAATTGCTCATCCTGATCATTCAGTTTTGTTGTGTGCCACCATGGTGCGATAATTTCATGGGCTTTTTTCGTTTGTCCCGACTTAATCAATGCTTCACAAAGTGCCGCCATACCTTGTGTCGTTATTGGTGTATTATTACCAAATCCATTGATAATTGTCTGCGGTGTGTTGGCTTCGTTCACCAATGCGCGTTCGAAGTTGCGGCGCATGACTTTTGCACCTGGCCAATTTTTCAATTCCTGCATCGCAGCGGTAATTTCAAAGCTTGGAATGCCTTTTACACCCGACACACCAATAGCCCATGTCAAAATATGCCTATCAAGGCTGTCTTTAGGCATACCATTACGAATGGTAATTGCTTGTTCCGCCTGTTGTGCGTATAGCGCATTGAGACCCGCTTTAAGGCTTTCAGTTGTAACATTATCGGCAATATTAACCACACTTGATGTTACGATATTAGCGGTTTTTATCGCATTTTTATCATCAAGGTTTGATTTATGCATTTGCGTGGCATTGCTGCTCGGCTGTTTTTCAGCCAGCACAATTGCGGTGGATAGTGGCCATATCAAACCACTTATAGCACACACCAACATTGCTTTTGCCGCAGAGCGAATTGAAAATTCTTCTGTCATAAATCGAAACCCACTATTTTATAATAAGCTTATAACGATAAAACCGAACCATGAAAGATGGGCGTATCAATGGTTAACACGTTAAATTCTCATATATTTTGATACGGCTTGCTGTGTAACGTCTTTTTCTCATGTATAAGACGCTATTTGTATTAACGAAAATATCTTGCTTCATTCCTATGGCAATACTATGGTCATTATAGGATAATGAAGCAATTTTCCGCACAATAATATAATTAGGGAGTTTACCATGCTCAAGGGAGCGCTGACAGCACTCATTACACCTTTCGATGAAAACGGTAATGTTGCAGAAAAAACATTATGTGATTTTGTCGAGTGGCAGGTCAAACAAGGGATTGATGGACTTGTTCCTGTTGGAACAACCGGTGAATCACCCACCCTTACATATCAAGAGCATGAACGGGTTATTGAGCTTTGTGTGCAGCAGGTAGCAAAACGTGTGCCTGTTGTTGCCGGTGCAGGCTCAAACAATACAATTGAAGCGGTTCATTTTGCCCAATACGCGGAAAAAGCAGGTGCCGATGCGGTGCTGGTCGTAACGCCTTATTATAATAAGCCCAATCAACGTGGTATGTATGCGCATTTTTCAGCCATTGCAAAATCCATCTCAATACCGCTTATTATCTATAATATTCCTGGGCGTTCAATTATCGATATGACCGCCGAAACGATGGCGCAGTTGCATAGCGAATATAAAAATATAATCGGCGTTAAAGATGCAACCGGTAAAATTGAACGAGTCAGTGAACAGCGGGCTAAATGTGGCAAGGATTTCATCCAGCTCTCTGGCGATGACAGCACGGCTCTTGGGTTTTATGCGCAGGGCGGGGTAGGTTGTATTTCTGTGACATCCAACGTTGCACCGAGATTATGTGCAGACCTTTTTGCAGCATGTAGAGAAGGCAATTTTGCCAAGGCTCTGGAGCTTAATGATCGCCTTATGCCGCTTAATCGCGCACTCTTTATTGAACCTAGTCCTGCTGGTGTCAAATATGCCGCAGAACAATTGGGGTTATGCTCAAGCCATGTCCGCTCACCAATAGTTCCTCTTGAAGACAAGACAAAACGCATCATTGATGATGCAATTCGTCACGCGGGACTTGTCAGAGTTTAAAAACAACGCCATTTGTGTATACATGAACAAGAAAAATACTTCACCTGCTTACAAAGTTGTTGCGGATAACCGTAAGGCACGTTTCAACTATGAAATTTTGGATACATTGGAGGCAGGCTTGGTGCTGACCGGCACCGAGGTTAAATCATTGCGTTCTCATCATGGCAATATTGCTGAAAGCTATGCAAGTTTTGAAAATGGTGAGTTTTGGCTGATAAATTCTTATGTGCCGGAATATACACAAGGTAATAGATTTAATCACGACCCGCGACGTTTACGTAAATTGTTGATTTCGAAAAGAGAAATGTCGCGGTTGTCCAACTCTGTCGCGCGTGAAGGTATGACGATTGTGCCGTTGAAGCTTTATTTTAACGATCATGGACGGGTAAAGCTAGAAATTGCATTGGCACGAGGCAAGAAGATCCACGACAAACGTGAGACTGAGAAAAAACGTGACTGGAACCGCGAAAAATCGCGACTATTACGGGAACGTGGCTAATCCGTTTTGAAGAAAAATAGAAAATATCTTTAGATTTGATACGGTTTAACGATCAAGGCTATCGAGATAGTCGCGAGCCATTGCGAAAATATCATGAAACATACTGTCCGTCAGGCGGCCTGTATTGGTATTGTACCGTGAGCAGTGATAGCTTGGAAAAAGACGTAGTCTTCCAATATCCGAAACATTTCCGTGGCCGAAGGGGTGTAACGCTATTTTTTGCCCCAACGCCCTGACAGTTGATTGGTGCGCGACCGAGCCAAGTGTGACAACAGCACGCAGTTTCGGCAATTGCGTTAATAGTGGCGAAAAAAATTGGCGACAGGTGTTGATTTCCGAACCGATTGGTTTGTTTTCTGGTGGAACACAGCGCACAGAATTGACGATCGTTGTATCAATCAGTTTCAAACTATCGTCAGGTCTTGCTTCAAATATGCCTTTTGCAAAGCCATATTTTTTCAGGGTGGAATACAGCAAATCGCCGGCATAATCACCAGTAAATGGACGTCCGGTGCGGTTTGCCCCTCTAAGTCCGGGAGCCAAACCAACGATTAATAGCCGTGTACTATCTGCACCATCTAACGGATAGAAAGGTGCAACAGGCCCATTATGCCAGCTTGGCTCAGTCAAGCGCCAAGCAGCAATAAAACTGTGAAGTCGTGGGCACAGTCCACAATCATGAGAAGGTTCGGGGCAGTGGTTTAAC
The DNA here is from genome assembly GCA_946478235.1 of uncultured Bartonella sp. GTDB lineage: Bacteria > Pseudomonadota > Alphaproteobacteria > Rhizobiales > Rhizobiaceae > Bartonella. The sequence continues at coordinate 386,302 of CAMLBF010000002.1, read as the reverse complement.
ACGTCCCCACCATCACTTTTGGTACCATTAATAAAATTCTTCGTCGTCGCTATCATCAGCAGAAAAGTCTTTCTGCGGTTTATCTGATGGAGCACGACCTATTTCATTTTTCAAACTTGTCAAGTCTATAAAATGATCTGCTTGTCGACGAAGTTCATCTGAAATCATGGCTGGTTGGGTGGTCAATGTCGATACAACACTAACTTTTCTGCCGCGGCGCTGTAATGCTTCCACAAGTGACCTGAAATCGCCGTCACCAGAAAAAATGACGAAATGATCCACTGTTTCAGCAAGTTCCATAGCGTCAACCGCCAATTCAATATCCATATTGCCTTTGACTTTACGCCGGCCAGCAACATCAGTAAATTCTCGCGCATTTTTAGTAATAACGCGATAACCATTATAGTCCAGCCAATCAATTAACGGTCTGATGGACGAATATTCCTGATCTTCAATCAATGCCGTATAATAGTAGGCACGTAGCAAATAACCACGTTTTTGGAATGCTTTAAGGAGCTTTCGATAATCAATATCGAAGCCTAGCGTTTTAGATGTCGCATAAAGATTAGCTCCATCAATAAAAAGCGCGATTTTTTCACGAGGGTCAAACATACCATTATATCCAATTCACCAAAAGAGGTGCAAATCACTAAACCAATTATAGCCCTTAAGTTATGTCACCCCTCATAACTTGCCAAGGCGTCCGAGATGAAATATTTTTTAACATGTTTTGTTTTCCTTGTTTTTTTGATTGGAATTGTATATGGCAAGGATAAATCCACCAATTGGCGAACTTTAAGGAAAGTGGCATCTATGGCCCGTGTTACAGTAGAAGATTGTGTTGACAAGGTTGATAATCGCTTTGAGCTAGTGCTTCTGGCAGCCCATAGGGCTCGGCAGATATCACAAGGAGCGCAGATAACCGTCGACCGTGATAATGATAAAAATCCAGTTGTCGCGCTGCGCGAAATTGCTGATGAGACTTTATCGCCTGCAGATTTGAAGGAAGATCTCATTCACTCGTTACAAAAACATGTTGAAGTGGATGAACCAGAGGCAGAACCTGCACTTATTGGTCAATCAAGTGAAATTGATGATGTTTTCGGCACCCCGAAAGAAGACGACAAAGTTTCTTTCGACCATATGTCGGAAGAAGATCTGCTTGCAGGCATCGAGGGATTGGTTGCTCCTGAAAAAAGCGACGATTATTGATCGAACGATCATCGTTTTTCAAATGATGCGCTGCTGTGAAGTGGCGCATTTTTTTTGATTTTTTTCTTGTTGTCTTGAGCTTTTCAGGTACATGATAAAGCATATAAACAAATTGAATGGAGTATCTGCGCATGATGCGTCAGTATGAGCTTGTTGAGCGTGTACACCGTTACAAGCCTGACGTTAACGAGGCCTTGTTAAACAAGGCTTACGTTTATGCCATGCAGAAACACGGCTCTCAAAAACGAGCAAGTGGCGATCCATATTTTTCTCATCCCTTAGAAGTGGCTGCTATTTTAACTGATATGCATTTGGATGAGGCAACCATAGCTGTTGCGCTTTTGCATGATACAATTGAAGACACAACAGCAACACGTGCTGAAATCGACGATATTTTTGGTCCTGAGATTGGCAAACTGGTTGAAGGTTTAACCAAGTTAAAAAAACTCGACCTTGTATCAAAAAAGGCCATTCAGGCAGAAAATCTTCGTAAATTGTTGATTGCAATTTCTGAAGATGTTCGCGTTTTATTGGTTAAGCTTGCCGACCGGCTTCACAATATGCGCACACTTGATGTTATGCGCGATGAAAAACGTCGTCGTATTGCACAAGAAACCATGGATATTTATGCGCCCCTTGCAGGACGCATGGGCATGCAGGATATGCGTGAAGAGCTTGAAGATAGAGCTTTTTACTATCTCAATCCTGAGGCTTACCGTGCTGTTACCGATCGTTTGTCCGACCTTTCGGAACGTAACCGCGATCTCTTGTCGGGTATTGAAAGCGATCTTACCAAGCTTTTTGCCGAACATGGCATCAAAGCCTATGTTAAAAGTCGGCAGAAAAAACCATATTCGGTTTTTCGTAAAATGGAGACGAAGGCGTTATCATTCGAACAGCTTTCGGATATTTACGGCTTCCGCGTTATTGTTGATACCGTAAAAGACTGTTATTCCACATTGGGCATAATTCATACAACCTGGCCTATGGTTCCAGGACGTTTTAAAGATTACATTTCTATTCCCAAACAAAATGATTACCGGTCAATCCATACGACAATTGTTGGTCCCGCGCGTCAACGTGTAGAGTTGCAGATTAGAACCAAAGAAATGGATGAAGTGGCCGAATTTGGTGTTGCGGCACATTCTATCTATAAAGATCGTGGTTCAAATAATACACCAAGCAAATTATCCAATGAAACAAATGCTTATGCATGGTTGCGTCAAACTATACAGTCTTTGTCAGAAGGCGATAACCCAGAAGAGTTTTTAGAGCACACCAAATTGGAGCTATTTCAGGATCAGGTTTTCTGCTTCACTCCAAAAGGTCGGCTGATTGCCTTGCCGAGAAATGCCACACCGATAGATTTTGCCTATGCTGTCCATACCAATATTGGTGATTCTTGCGTAGGCGCCAAAATTAACGGTCGAATTATGCCCTTGATGACATCACTAAGAAATGGTGATGAAGTGGAAATTATCCGTTCAAAAGCGCAAGTTCCTCCAGCAGCTTGGGAATCTCTTGTTGTAACGGGTAAAGCACGCGCGGCAATAAGGCGCGCAACCCGATCGGCTGTTCGAAAACAATATTCAGGGCTTGGTACGCGTATATTGGAAAGAACCTTTGAACGTGCAGGCAAACAATTTTCTAAAGATGAGCTGAAAAAAGTTCTTCCTCGCTTGGCACGGTTGGATGTAGAAGATGTTTTAGCAGCCGTTGGACGTGGCGAGCTGGCATCTGCTGATGTTGTAAAAGCTGTCTATCCTGATTATCAAGACAATCGCGCCGCACAAAAACCACCTGTAAAATCTGGTGAAGAGGGATGGTTTAATATACAGAATGCGCAAGGCATGATCTTTAAAGTTCCTGATGGAGAAAATTCCAAGGTAGATCAGGAAGCAAGACAAAGTCGTGCAGTGCCGATAAGGGGCACCCATGGCGATGTGCCGGTGCGTTTTGCACCTGAAGGTGCGGTTCCTGGAGACCGCATTGTTGGTATCATGCAGCCGGGTGCTGGTATCGTTATTTATCCAATCCAATCGCCAGCGCTGACTGCTTTTGACGATCAGCCGGAACGGTGGATTGATGTGCGTTGGGATATTGATGCTGAAATGACAGAGCGTTTTCCGGCGCGCATAAGCGTGCTGGCTATTAACTCGCCCGGTTCGCTTGCTGAAATATCGCAAGCGATTGCTTCAAATGATGCAAATATACAAAATCTTTCAATGGTGCGTACCGCACCAGATTTCACTGAAATAATTGTCGATCTCGAAGTTTGGGATTTAAAACACTTGAATAGAATTCTGACTCAGCTAAAAGAAGCGGCATCGGTCAGTACAGCGCTTCGTGTGAACGGTTAGAGAGATAATCCCGATATTGGTTATACTGTAAGCCGTACAGAGATAGAATTGACGAAAGGCGAAGTTTAACGCCTTATGAGAGGTCTTATTATTATGAATACGCAAGATGTATTGGACATTTTTAAGCAGGCAGGCGCCATATTGGAAGGGCATTTTATTCTGACATCTGGCCGCCACAGCGCAATCTACATGCAAAAAGCCAAAGTTTTTATGCATGCAGATATGACAGAAAAATTGTGTCGTGGTCTTGCAGAAAAAATAAAAAAAGAAATTCCTGGCAAAATTGATTATGTCGTAGGACCAGCAATAGGCGGGCTTATCCCATCCTATGAAACATCAAGACATTTGGGCGTACCGTCAATCTGGGTGGAACGCGAAAATGGAAAATTCCGTTTGCGTCGCTTTGACATCAAAAAAGGATCGCGAGTCGTTATTGTTGAAGATATTGTTACAACCGGCCTTTCAATTCGCGAAACCATAGAGGCAATGCGTGAAGCAGGCGCTGAAGTTTTGGCAGCTGCATGTATTGTAGACCGTTCAGCCGGTAAGGTAGATGTAGGTGTGCCACTTATTCCACTTGCTGAATATGAAGTTGCTTCCTATGACGCAAATGAAATACCGGCAGAATTGGCGGCAATTCCTGCAATAAAACCCGGAAGTAGAAATATCTAATTGTTTTTTTCAAATATCCTCCTATGTATGGTGTGTTGCTGAACAAAGCGGGAGAGTTCACCATGATCAGATATAGGATCGATTTTGACGTCAAATAATGATGATCATTGGTCATGTTGCCCAAGTGTAGGCGATAGTGACGAGCGTTGCCGGTCATGTTCTGTGCATGACTTGGCAGTGTGTGCTCCTTTGCACGCCGAAGAACTTGAACAATTCAGTATTTTGAAACATCACGAACATTATGTAGCCGGTTCAATTATCTTTGAAGAAGGTAAGCTGCGGGAAAAAATGTATACATTGGTCTCGGGCACCGTTCGTTTGGTAAAAACACTTAACGACGGTCGCCGTTGTATTACGGGCTTTGTTTTTCCGGGCAATTTTCTTGGGTTAAGTGACACAAACAAGCATATCTTGACGGCAGAAGCCATAACACCTGTTACGCTATGTGTCTTTAACCGGTCGACCATTGACGATTATTTCCATGAACATCCAAATATCCGTGATCGTTTTATGGAAATGGCACGATTGGCTTTGCAGCGGTCATATGAAAGCCAGCTTATATTGAGTCGCCTATCTCCCATCGAAAAGGTCGCAAGATTTTTGTATGATCTGGTAAAACGAATGGAAAGCAGTCATTTCAACGTCTCGCCGCTTAATTTGGCGATGAATAGAACCGATATAGCTGACCATCTTGGCTTAACAATCGAGACAGTTAGCCGTTGTTTTTCAAAGTTGAAAGCACAAGGTGTCATTCAACTGATTTCAAATAACAAAGTAGAAATTCTTAATCGCGATTTATTAAAACAGATCGCTGCTATAGGCGATGAGATTGATTAACGCTTTTAATGTTATTATCTCTATGCAATCATAGTATATCATGCTGCATAAGGTAATAAGGAAGGAAATATAATGGAAACAGAAACATTGTTGCATTATGCAACTTTGGCAGTGCCTCGTTATACCTCCTATCCTACGGCAGCGGATTTTGTCTCGATAGACGATAGTCAAAGAGCGGCATGGTTGGGTAATTTGAAGGCTGATGAAGCTGTTTCACTTTATATCCACGTGCCATATTGCCGCGAGCTTTGTCATTATTGTGGCTGTCACGCAAAGGCTACGGTCAATGATGGTGCTATAGCAAGCTATGCCGAAAGTGTTGTCAAAGATATCCGGTTACAATCGCAGCATCTAAAAGGTAAACCGAGAGTTGTTCACCTGCATTGGGGCGGTGGTACGCCATCGATACTCTCAAGGGAATCATTTTATGCCATTATGGATACTTTGCATGAATACTTTGTTTTTGATGACAATGCTGAGCATGCAATAGAGCTTGATCCAAGAACTGTAACACATGATCTCGTTGATATATTAAAGACTATTGGCGTTAACCGTGTGAGCTTGGGTGTGCAAGATGTTAATCCAGATGTCCAAAAGGCCATTGGACGTATTCAACCAGCATCGGTGGTAAAGCGGTCAGTTACCTATTTACGTGAAGCCGGCATTGAACGTATCAATTTTGATCTCATTTACGGTTTGCCATTGCAAACGTTGGATACACTTCACGAAACTTGTGAAACGATTGGAAGTTATAAGCCAAACAGAATTGCCTGTTATGGCTATGCCCACCTTCCCAAAAGACGCGCAAATCAAAAGTTGATTGATGCATCATTATTACCTGGACCACTAGAGCGGTTCCATCAGGCTGAAGCCGTTAGCAATCAACTGGTTGCAATGGGCTATGTTCCCATTGGAATTGATCATTTTGCATTTCCGGATGACCATTTAGCAATCGCTACAAAAGAACACAGGTTGCACCGGAATTTCCAAGGTTACACAGATGATGATTGCCCTGTGTTAATTGGATTTGGTTGTTCTTCAATTTCACAATTTCATGAAGGTTTTGCCCAAACAATTCCGGGAATTGCACAATACCGTCGTACAATCGACGAAGGGCAAATGGCCACAATACGCGGCATTGCAATCAATGATGAAGATCGGCTCCGGTCTGCCATGATCAGTGAACTTATGTGCAATTTCCAACTTGATTTATCAAAATTTGGCGGACAAGAAAAATTTGTAGATGCCTTGCAGCGGATCCGTCCAATTATTGCCGATGGAATAGTGCAAGAAAAAGATGGTGTTATCACTATGACCGAAGAAGGGCGCCCATTTGTGCGCGCTGTCGCTGCATTGTTCGACACATACCGCCAACAAAACATAGCACAATTTAGTGCGGCTGTTTAATCCATTGAATATTTAGATTTAATCAGCACCTATTATTTATGTCCGGTGCTGATCTTGGGTAGAAAAATTGCAATAAGCCCGAGTATTGGCATAAATGAGCAGATCTCGAACATGGCTTGTGCGCCAATAACATCCATCACTTTGCCCAATGCGGCTGCTGAAATGGCACCAATTCCAAACGATAGGCCAAAAAACAAACCTGCTATTGTGCCAACTTTGCCAGGCATAAGTTCTTGAGCAAAAACAACGATAGCAGGAAAAGCTGATGCTAAAATCATACCAATAATGACGGTCAACATGGCTGTGACATGCAGGCTCGTATATGGCAATACAACTGTGAAGGGGAAAACTCCGAGAATAGATACCCAGATAACAGTACGCGCTCCGATGCGGTCACCAATAGGGCCTCCGAATACAGTGCCTAATGCGATACCGCCGAGATAAAGAAACAATAGCAATTGTGCTTGGTGAAGGCTGACACCGAATTTGTCCATTGTGTAAAACATGTAGTAATTCTGCATACTGGCCATATAAATATATTTGGCAAACATTAATCCAATCAACACGAACAGTGCTTTTTTGACTTGGCGTGGTGTTAAATTATGCTCGACGACAGGTATTTTTCTGTTTTTCCGACTTTTGATGTTTTGGGCATACCAGTGGCTCACAATTGCCAGTATGATGATACCAATAAAAGCCAATATAGCGAGCCAAGCAATGCGTTGTTGATGGCTAATGAAAACGGCCGCTAACAACGGCCCCAAAGCCGTACCGGCATTTCCGCCCACTTGAAAGATAGATTGTGCTAACCCATGTTTGCCACCAGAAGCAATTCTAGCAACGCGCGAAGCTTCTGGATGAAAAATAGATGACCCTAGGCCGACAAACCCAGCACCAACCAGAAGCAATGAATAATGTTGCGCGTTGGCAAGCAATAACAAGCCGAGCATCGTTGAGGCAGAGGCAAGAGGGAGTGAATATGGCAACGGCTTTTTATCGGTGGTAAAGCCAATAATGGGCTGCAAAACAGAACCGGTAAATTGATAAACAGCAGTTATAATACCGATTTGCAGGAAGGTCAGACGATAGTTTTCCCGCAATATCGGATAAACAGCCGGTAACATGGACTGCATAATATCATTGAGAAAGTGTCCACAACTAATCGCAACAAGAATTGAAACAACAGTTAATTCTGGTTTTTTGATATTGTCACTGCCCGAATTGTCCATATTATTGTCAACCCTTGTTATTTATAAGGCACTTATTGTAAAAGTGGCGAGAAACTAGCAAGATATAACAGATAGAGTTTATTTGTTATTGGAACATTTGAACATACAAAAGATAAAGGTAAGGATCACAACTTGGATATTAGGGATTGCCTCATGCGTTCGAGATGTTACGAGAAGTAAATGCTTTTTCGTCGAAGAAAACCTATTAGCTTTATAGAACGTATTCGTCTGTGGCTATGGCCACGACGTTCATTTTCACGCTCATTGCGGTATTATGGTAAAAGGTTGTTACGCATATCGGCAACGCCACATCAGGTTGCATTGGGGTTGGCTATTGGTGTTTTTGCAGCAAGTTCACCATTTGTCGGGCTTCATATTATATTGGCAGGCATCGTCGCTTGGCTTTTGCGCGGCAATATCGCCGCGGCTATTCTTGGTACAATTCTTTCTAATCCATTGACATTTTTACCAATAGTCATGGCAGATTATAAAATTGGTCATATACTTTTGTCCGCTTTTGGTAATGTACAGGCCATACCATTGTCTGAAATAAGACAGATGTTTGATGGTTTATCGCTATCGCAAGCATGGAGCAGCCTGCTAGAGGCGTGGGAACCAGTTATGATGCCCATTATTTTGGGTGGCGTTGTACTGGGAGCAATTTTGGGTTCCCTATCATATATCTGCGCTTATCGGGCAACCTTCCAATTTCAAAAACGCCATAAGGAAAAAATGGCAGAAAAGCTAAAATTACGCCTTAAAGAGGCTGAGCAGGAAGTTTTGCAATGATTGTCGGGTTAGGCAGTGATATAATCGATATTCGTAGGATCGAAAAAACACTTTTGAAATTCGGCGACCGTTTTGTTGAGCGTGTATTTACACCAATTGAACGAAAGAAGTCAGATAGCCGAAAAATGCGTGCTGCCTCTTATGCCAAGCGCTTTGCGGCAAAAGAAGCATGTGCCAAAGCATTGGGAACCGGTATCGCCCACGGTGTTTGGTGGAAGGATATGGGCGTTGTCAATTTACCAAGTGGCCGCCCAACAATGGAACTGACCAATAGCGCATTGACGGTTTTTAACCGTCTTATTCCGGAACATCACAAAGGGGTTATTCATTTGACAATAACTGATGATTTTCCTTGGGCTCAGGCATTTGTCATTATTGAAGCAGTTTCTGTTGGTTAAAATCAATAAAAGTATATACAAAGGCATCTGGGTAAACTACGTCACATAAACCAAATTTTGGCCATTACAAAAAGGCAGAACGTGAATGTATAATAATGAACCGTCTGGAAAAGCTCCTAAGAAAAAGGGCGGAATGAAAGAATTTTTTTCCGTTGTCATCCAAGCTCTCATCTTGGCAATGGTTATTCGCACCTTTTTCTTTCAGCCATTTACAATTCCTTCCGGCTCGATGCGTCCAACTTTATTGGTAGGCGATTATCTATTCGTATCGAAATATGCCTATGGTTATTCCAAATACTCGCTGCCTTTTTCACCCAATCTATTTTCTGGGCGTTTTTGGTCTGCAGAACCAAAACGTGGCGATGTGCTTGTGTTTCGTTTGCCATCGAATCCCAATGTGGATTACATCAAACGTGTGGTAGGGCTTCCAGGTGACAGAATCCAAGTAAGGCAGGGTGTGCTTTATATTAACGATCAGGCTGTTCAACGTAACTTTGTTGGTCAAATTGACAATACCGATGTCACAGAAGTGTCACGTCCGGTTGATGTTTATCGTGAGACCTTGCCGAATGGCGTAACATATAACACATTAGATCTTGGATATTTTCCGCAGGTAGACGACACAAAAGTTTTCGAGGTTCCGCAAGGATATTACTTCATGATGGGTGACAATCGTGATAATTCGGATGATAGTCGTTTAAATGTCGGGTATGTTCCAGCCGAAAACCTTATTGGTCGTGCAAATTTAATTTTCTTTTCCATTGGTAATGGTTCAAGCGCTTGGCAATTATGGCGTTGGCCATTTGATATAAGATGGGGAAGACTGTTTTCTTTTGTGCAAACAATCCAATATTTTCCACCTGACAAATAGGGTGCAATCTCATGGATCGCCAAAAAATTGAGAGACTTCAAGAAGCAACAGGGCATATTTTTAAAAACGAAGACCGTTTGCGCCGTGCATTGACCCATTCCAGTGTTCAAGATGCAGGGCAAGGAAATTATGAGCGTTTGGAGTTTTTGGGTGACCGTGTATTGGGACTCTTAATATCTGAAATGCTCTGTAGTTTTTTCCCAACGGCAACCGAAGGGGAACTTTCGGTACGGCTTAATGGCCTTGTAAATGCTGAAACTTGCGCAGAAATTGCGCTGGAAATTGGTTTGCCCGATATCATCTATGTCGGGGCGGAGATGAAGAATCTCGACGAGCGTCGGTTGGCAAATATGCATGCCGATGTTGTAGAGGCATTGATTGCTGCAATTTATCTTGATGATGGTCTTGATGCGGTACGTCCGTTTATAAATCGGTATTGGCAGGATCGCGCACGCCAATCCGATGCGGCAAGGCGTGATGCAAAAACCGAATTGCAGGAGTGGGCACATACGCAGAACGGCGCACAACCGCAATATCGCGTTGTAAGACGCCGTGGTCCCGATCATGATCCTGTTTTTGAGGTTGAGGTTAGAATTTCCGGTTTTGCACCGGAAACGGGCAAAGGCGGTTCAAAGCGTCACGCAGAGCGTGCAGCTGCTGAACGGCTGTTAATAAGAGAAGGCGTATGGGAACCTGCCGAAAGTAAAGAGCATGAATGAGACATTACAGACAAAATCAGGTTTTGTTGCGCTAATCGGCGCCCCGAATGCTGGAAAATCAACCCTTGTTAACCAGTTGGTAGGAACGAAAGTTTCCATTGTCACCCACAAAGTGCAGACGACACGTGCCTTGATACGCGGAATTGTCGTGCATGATAACGCGCAGATTGTGCTTGTTGATACACCGGGTATTTTTAGTCCGCGCCGCAGACTTGACCGCGCAATGGTATCTACGGCGTGGAATGGCGCCAAAGACGCTGATATTGTTATGGTGATTATTGATGCACAAGCCGGCATCAATGAAGAGGTTGAAGCCATTTTGGAGGCATTGCCGAAAATCAACCAGGAAAAAATTCTTGTTTTGAATAAGGTTGATGTCATCGCCCGTCCAACCTTGCTGGAATTGACTGCAAAGCTTAATGAGCAGGCGCAGTTTACACGCACTTTCATGGTGTCCGCTCTCAATGGTTCTGGCTGTCGGGATCTACTGGAATACTTATGTAAAGAGCTACCTAATGGACCATGGTATTATCCGGAAGATGAAATTTCCGATATGCCTATGCGCCAATTAGCGGCAGAGATAACGAGAGAAAAACTCTATCTACGTTTGCATAATGAACTGCCCTATGCCTCAACTGTTGAAACTGAAACTTGGGAAGAGCGCCCTGATGGTTCAGTCAAAATCAATCAAGTGATTTACGTTGAGCGTGATGGGCAAAAAAAGATTGTTCTTGGTGCTAAAGGCGAAACAATTAAGGCGATAGGGCAGGCAGCCCGAAAAGAATTGATGGAAATTTTGGAACAGAATGTTCATCTTTTTCTGTTTGTCAAAGTTCGCGACAATTGGGGCAATGATCCTGAACGTTACCGCGAAATGGGATTGGATTTTTCAAATTAACCATGGAATGGAAAGAACACGCATTCATTCTTGGAATTAAACAACATGGAGAGACCAGCGCAATTGCAGAAGTCATGACGCGTGACCATGGGCGTCATATGGGAATTGTGAAAGGTGGCAGGTCTCGAAGAATGAGTGCGGTTTTGCAACCGGGCAATAAAGTCGATGCCGAATGGCGCGCACGGTTGGATGAACATTTAGGCATTTTTCGTATTGAAGCGATAGACTTTAATGCATCGCAAATCATGATATCGCCTTATGCACTTTATGGTTTGCAGTTGGCAGCAGCGCATTTAAGACTTTTGCCAGAACGTGATCCTTATCCAATCCTTTTTGATATATTACAGCTCATCATCGATAATTTTGATGATTTATTGGTAACAGGGGAATTGCTTGTTCGTTTTGAAGTGCGCTTGTTGGAAGCTTTAGGTTTTGGCCTTGATCTGACACAATGTGCAGCGACTGGCACACATGAAAACTTGATCTATGTTTCTCCAAAATCCGCAAGGGCGGTTAGTCGTGAGGCCGGTGAACCTTGGAAAGACAAGTTGATTTTTCTGCCGGAATTTTTGGTGAAAAAAAATACAAGACCCAATAGTTACGACGACATTTTCCAAGGTTTTAGTTTAACAGGGTATTTTCTTGCCCGCCATGTCTGGGAAGCACGTGGTCTGGAGCCACCGGAAGTCCGCAATGGCTTTATTCGCATGATTCATAATAAATGACAGATTTAACGTTAAACTCTGTTTTAACGTCAAATTCTGGCAACGCTTGGCTTTTTTGGAATTTGGCTATCAATTGATATAATTTTTAAAATAATATTTTTAATGTTCATTACATTAAAGTGAAGGAAATGATGCGGCAACACTTTTAACGTGTAATCAATGCCGATAAAAAATTTATCCAATAAATATATCTCTCTATCAGTATATGAACACGATAAACATCTGATTTATTGCCAATAAACGCGTGCGTTTTTCAGTCCATTATCCCTTATTTCGTTTCAGCTAAAATTTAACCGGTGAATAAGACAGCGCTTGCGTCAATTTGTCCATAATATAATTTGGCTTATTAGTCTTTCCTTTACATTTGTTTGTTTGTTTAAACAAACGCACGATAAATTGCGTTGGTTTTGGGAGGTGCAATTCTTTAATGAAGTCTGATTATTTATCTGTTTTGCTAATCTACAGAATGACTTTTAAGCGAATAATTTTATCTTCGATGAATATAAAATAATATGGCGCAAGCATCATTCGCACATTATATTTTGTAAAGCGAACGGCAAGAATATTTCCGCCAATGCAACTGTTTGATTCTACGTCTAAAATATGGGTAAGCCAATGAAAAATCCGATAAAAAAAGTTATGGTTATGGTCGCCGCTGCTTCTATGTTTGCAACGTCTGCAATGGCTGAGTATGCAATTAGTGTTCTAGCTTTGAACGACGCCCGTACGCTTATCAATAAGGGTCAAACTTCAGCTGAAAATTTAAAGGTCAATGTGTGTATGGCTGTGGTCGATGCAACTGGTACATTGATTGCTTTTGATCGTATGGATAGAGCACCTTTCAGTTGTGTCGATGCGGCGATTGCAAAAGCAAGATCAGCAGCACTTTACCGTGTTAAAACTTCTGTAAATATGCAGCGCGTCAATGGCGATGAGCAGGCAATTGCCAATCTGCCCCATATGATGCCGTTGGGCGGTGGCGTGCCGGTGGTAAACAATGATGTAGTAGTTGGGGCTGTGGGCGTAAGTGGCGCAACAAATGCTATGGAAGTAAAAATTGCCGAGGCCATGGTTGTTGGCTACGGCGTTATGCCACAAAAATAAAAATCAAGATATTAACATTTGCTATGTGCCCCATTATAACATGCCACAGCATATATGGGGTACATACTCGATGAAAATATTTACCAAAATTACCGAGGTGCGTCAGCAGTTAATGCAGGATCGCGCTAACAATTTGACCGTTGGTCTTGTGCCAACGATGGGGGCATTACACAACGGTCATATCAGTTTGGTTCGCCAATCTAAGCGGGATTGTGACCGCACGATTGTCTCTATCTTTGTTAATCCGAAACAATTTGGTCCAGGCGAAGATTACGATTCTTACCCACGTGATCTTGAAGGCGATTGCAAGCTTCTATCGGAAGCCGGTGTGGACTATGTTTTTGCACCTTCGGTTGAAGAAATGTGGCCTGCCGGAAATCTAACTTCGGTCGAAGTTGCCAATTTATCGGATATGTTGATTGGAAAGTTGCGCCCTGGACACTTCCGTGGGGTAACGACGGTTGTTGCAAAATTATTTAATATTGTTCAGCCAGATACTGCATTTTTTGGCGAGAAAGATTTTCAGCAAGTCGTTATCATTCGCCGAATGGTTGAAGACTTGGCTTTTCCGGTAAAGATTGTTGGAATGCCTATTTTACGCGATGCCGATGGCGTTGCGAGTTCATCGCGCAATCAACTCTTAAACGCCGAGGATAGAAAAGCAGCTGTCATTGTTCCAAATAGCTGGAAAGTTGCTGAAAAATTATTTCAGAATGGTGAGAGGAATATCGAGACTCTGCGTCAAGCGATTGCAGATGTTGTTGTGCAAGAACCGCGTGCCGTACTTGAAGCCGCTGATTTTCGTGATGTTGCAACATTTGAAGATGTTGATGGTATGATTGCAAAACCAACTGTTCTTTTGTTGACCGTACGTTTTGGTTCTGTACGATTGATTGATCAGCATGTTTTAGGCAAGGAGTAAGCGCGATGAGCTCTCAAAAACCAGTTCAACGTATGACAGCACCTCAAATCAGGGCGCGTAAAGGTGGTGATCCAATCGTATCGCTCACAGCATATACCACTTACGCCGCGCGTATTGCCGATCCTCACTGTGATTTTCTTTTGGTAGGGGATAGTTTGGGAATGGTTGTTTATGGCTTTGATTCAACCTTGCCGGTCAGTGTTGATATGATGATTTCCCACGGGGCGGCTGTGACACGCGGTAGTACATCTGCGCTGGTCGTCATTGATATGCCATTTGGCTCTTATGAAAAAAGTCCAGAACAAGCATTTACCAATGCTTCTCGTATTATGTCGGAAACCGGATGCGGGGCCGTCAAACTTGAAGGTGGCTTGCATATGGCAAAAACAGTCCGCTTTTTGACACGGCGTGGGATACCAGTCATGGGGCATATCGGCTTAACACCGCAATCTTTCAACAGTTTGGGCGGTTTTAAAACACAAGGTCGCGACCAGTCCGAATGGGAAAATATAGAAGCTGATGCCGCTGCAATTGAAGCCGCTGGAGCATTTGCAATTGTGTTGGAAGGAGTGGTGGAGCCATTGGCTGCTAAAATTACGCATCAGCTTGCCATACCGACAATTGGAATTGGCGCATCCAACCAATGTGATGGGCAAGTTCTTGTTACTGAAGACATGCTAGGCTTTAACGAGTGGTCACCTAAGTTTGTTCGCCGATATGGAAAACTGGGTGATGCGATGGATGAAGCAATAAAACAATATGCTTCAGATGTTAAAAGCCGCGCTTTTCCGGGAGAAGCTGAGACTTACAGCGTTAAAAAAGTGTCATAAGCTCGCAATTTTAATGATTATCAATATGAGCCTCAATTCATTAGCAATATGCAATTGAGGTTCATTGAGCAGGCAATAATGCGGTTATTTTCAAGCAATCATATCTGGATAATCGCAGCCTTATGATTGATTATGGTTTATGGCTCAACGGATAGTCAACAAAGCCACAGATGACTATCTACCACAAATTCATCAGTTTTGCTGAATTGTGAAGTACCAGCCTATCTGTCTTACCTTGTCGATTATCAAACAATGGGAAGCGCAAATGGGGTTCCTTCAAAAGCATCAGCCCCTCTACCAATGCTTTCAATCGCTTTTATCATGCGACCATTACAGTTTAAAATATTATCAGCGAGCGCAATCATAAGTTTATTTGGTGTCGCGGAGGGAGACAATTTTCTCAATAAAAGTGCAAGTTGAAGCTCGTCTTTTTTTGGCAATAAAGAGCATGCGGTTATAAAGGCTGCGGCAGTCGACCGTGAAATTCCCATTTGGCAATGAATAAGAAGTGGGTGTTTTTGCTCCCAATGCTCTGCAATTTTGATGATTGTAAGAATGTCAGCTGCCACTGGTGGAATATAACCTTCACGGGGTTCGGTAATATCATTGAATGTCAAAGAATAATGATTTTCAGGAGAAATTGTGCTTGGACGTGCCAAGACAGCACCCGGACTCATTAATGTAATCATCTCACGCGGGCGGTGTAATTGAATTGTTTTTTCCAATTGTGATAAGGGGCAAACAACAAGATACGACATTAATTGCTTCGTTCAGCTTCTATTTCATTAAACCGCGCCAAAAAAGCACCCTCGACCTGTTGTGTTGGCCTTGGTGTTAGATCTAGTCCTTCAGCAGTGACACCGTCTGGCTGACCAAAATAACGCAATGCTTCATCTGTGTTGAAGCCAGCAAGCGTTACCGCCTCGAAATAAGCCGCTACCCGATCGGCTTGCTTTATCTGTTTCTGTATTTTGGGTTTTATGTCTGTTGGTAAGGAGAAACGCACATGGATCGCATCTTCCAAACGTTTTTCTACCATCTGGTAGTTGCCGCCCATAACCGCTTTAAATGGCGAGATCATATCTCCAATAACATATTCAGGCGCATCATGCAGCAGCGCTAATTGCTTTTCATCAGGCGTTTGACAATTGAACAAACGGCAATAGATGTGCTCCACCAAAAGAGAATGTTGCGCAACAGAATAAGCGTGTATACCTTTTGTTTGACCATTCCACCGGGCGACGCGCGCTAGGCCATGCGCAATGTCACTAATCTCTATATCAAGCGGTGATGGGTTTATGAGATCAAGCCGGCGGCCAGATAGCATGCGTTGCCATGCACGGGCTTGTCCATCTTGATTTTTTTCAGCCTTGGCCATCTATTCACCTTCCGAAATATTTTCAGGAAAATCATATTGCATATTCGGTGCTATGCGTAGAGTTAGCGGTATATTGTTTACCGTCAAAGCTATACCATTATCCATAGCCGCTTTGGCGCGATCAATTCGAACAAGTGCCAAAGCTTGCCGATCAATAACTGTGCCCAACTCGCCAATTGTTTTCTCATTTGCTTCAATCGCGCCGGAGGAGGGCAAATTTTGTTCTGTCTCGGCGATTAATGTGCGACGACGAGCGGTGCCACGGTGATGCATCCGCGATACAATTTCTTGCCCGACATAGCAGCCTTTTTTATAAGAAATGGCGCCAAGCTGGTCAAAGTTGATATCATGAGGAAAGACATCATTAAGGGCGAAATCTTTGCCACTTTCAGGAATTGCATATTGAATGCGTAACAAATCCCACTGTTTTAAAGCGGCTTCAGAAATCGCAGTGGGGGAAGAACTTTTGTCATATCGGCGTATAACTTTTTCATTGTCTGGAAAGCGTTTATCCGTGAAACCTGAATCATTTTGTGATGGAACTGAATCATTTTCCCAAGAAATTGTCGTAACCTTTTTAATAGACTCACTAATTTCAACATTTGATCGCAATTTATAAAGTTTTAGCCGTTTTGCGAATGTATCAGCCAATTGGTCAGCAATATCGATAAAGAAGCCATTGGCCAATTTGCCGATCAGAAAGTCAAACAATACCTTGCCTTGTGGGGAAAGGAGAGCACCCGGCAGAAGCTCATTTACATTGAGTTTTTCAACATCGGTTGTAATCAATCTTTCAAGAAAGTGTGCTGCATCAGGGCCAGTAATTTCAATAATAGATCTATCATTTATTGCGAGCGAGTGCGTATTTTGTTCCATTTTTCTTGCCTTTCCTCTCCCGTTTACGTAATCGGTAAAGAAGTGAGCTGCAAGGAGCAAGACTTATGTCTAGAACATTTGATAAAATTTTTAAGAATGCAACGGTAGTTAATCACGATGGTATGGGGGAGAGAGATATTGGTATCATTGACGGTCGTATCGCAGAAATAGGGGAATTATCAGCATGTTCTGCCGGTGAGACAGTGGACTGTAAGGGACTTCATATTTTGCCGGGTATCATTGATAGTCAGGTGCATTTCCGTGAACCTGGTGGAGAATATAAAGAAGATTTGGAAAGTGGTTCCCGTTCAGCCGTACTTGGTGGTGTTACGGCAGTGTTTGAAATGCCCAACACCAATCCGCTGACAACAACAGAAGCAGCCTTGGCAGATAAGGTAAAACGTGGACATCACCGTATGCATTGCGATTTTGCATTTTGGGTTGGTGGAACACATGAAAATGCTAATGATGTCGGAGAACTTGAGCGTTTACCTGGTGCTGCCGGCATTAAAGTCTTTATGGGGTCGTCAACAGGCAATCTTTTGGTTGATGATGATGAAGGCGTTTACAAAATTCTTCAACATACGCGCCGTCGCGCTGCCTTTCACTCAGAAGATGAGGCACGGTTGAACGAACGCAAGCATTTACGGGTTGAAGGCGACCCGTCATCCCACCCAATCTGGCGTGATGAAATTGCTGCTCTGCATTGCACAGAACGTCTGGTTAAAATCGCCCATAAAACAGGCGCAAGAATACATGTGCTTCATGTATCAACAGCCGAAGAAATAGAGTTTCTCAAGCAGCATAAAGATGTTGCAACATTAGAAGCAACCCAACATCATCTTACTTTGAGCGCCGATGATTATGCGCGTCTTGGTACGCTTATCCAAATGAACCCACCGGTAAGGGAAAGCCGCCACCGTGATGGCATCTGGTATGGTGTTCAACAAGGGATCATAGATGTTTTGGGGTCTGATCATGCCCCCCATACATTGGAAGAAAAACATAAACCTTACCCCGCATCGCCATCAGGCATGACAGGTGTCCAAACCACGGTTCCTATTATGCTTGATCATGTCAATGCAGGGCGTCTGTCGCTACAACGGTTTGTTGATCTGACGTCTCATGGTCCAAATCGTATTTTTAATATTTGCCGTAAGGGGCGTATTGCAGTGGGTTATGACGCTGACTTGACGATTGTTGACCTAAAGCGTGAAGAAACAATCCGCAATGAGCAAGTTGGTTCGAAAGCTGGTTGGACGCCTTATGATGGTAAGAAGGTAAAAGGTTGGCCAGTTGGCACGATTATCCGCGGCAAAACGGTGATGTGGCAGGGCGAAATTGTAACGCCATCACAAGGTGAAACAGTTAAGTTTTTGGAAGCTTTACCAAAAACCGTTTAATAGGTCTTCCTCATGTCGATATCTACCGTCGGCATCGACGCTGATGATACACTTTGGCATAATGAAAAGCTCTTTCGGCAAACGGAAGAGCTTTTTGTTGAATTGTTGCAGGATTATGCTGATCCAACCTTCATCAGGGATAAGCTGTTTACAACCATCAAGTGTAATCTGCCATTATATGGTTATGGTATCAAAGGCTTCATGCTTTCCATGATGGAAACGGCTCTTGCATTGGTCGGAACCGATCAAACAACTTCGATCATGAAACAAATACTTGATGCTGGACAAGCAATGTTATCATACCCTGTTAGCGTTATTGACGGTGCAGAAGATTGTCTCAAGCAGCTCAAAAAAAATTATCATCTCATTCTAATCAGCAAGGGAGATCTTTTCGATCAAGAAAGGAAGCTTCATCAATCTGGTCTGTCCGCATTATTCGATGCAGTCGAAATCGTCAGTGATAAAAATCCTGATATTTATGAGAAGGTGTTTAAAGTTCACGGGCAAAAAACTGAAAACGCTGTCATGGTTGGCAATTCATTGAAGTCCGATATTCTGCCTGCATTGGAAGTAGGGGCGTGGGCGGTTTATGTGCCTTATGAGGTTACATGGATATTGGAACAAGCAGATGAGCCCATAAACAATCCACGGTATCGTAAAATCGATGCCTTAAATGAACTACCTAACCTTTTGCGACAATTGTCTTGAGCTATATTGGTCTCAAAGCAAAGATAATGGAAATATAGTATGTTGTAGTAAGCTATCTCAATCCAGAAAATTAGCGTTATAGATTATTGGGGAGTAGCTGTATTGACAAAAATAACGATCAAAAAAGGTAAAATAATAACAATATTTACAATGGCTTATATGTTTTTATTGAATCGTTTTATGATCGTTGAATTCACCCATAACAACTTTATCATGCATATGGGAAAGAACCTTGAGTACCTGTTTTTCCGAAGAGTTCTGCAAGAGATATTTGATTGCAGTATCAAAGGCTACTTCAGCCAATATTTCAGGGTCAATACCCGTTGAAATGCCGCCGGCCCAAGCTTCAGCCTGAAATTCTACTGCTGCGAGTTTTTGTTCCTCAGCAATGACTGCATTTAGATTAGTGTTGGATTGACTCATTGACAAACCCATAAAATATTTCTGTAAACTGGCTTATTATCAGCTATAGCAGAAATTTGTTCTTTGTCAGTTTGATTAGGCAAAAAGGGTTAATTGCCGAAATGATTGAGCAATTCATTCGATAAAACCGATCCTTCCTTGATATATTGCTGATTTAGCTCCACCGCCGCTTTTGTGCATATGTGATAATTGGTTGAAAAAGCGCGAAACGCATCATTAAAAGCGGCATAGAGACGCGCACGGCGCGTTGCATTGGGGTTTTCAGCATCAATAAGTTCATTCATACGGTCGCGCCATTGCGAGGTAGGCGTACTACATAGGTTTTGTAAATAATGCAAAGATCCTAATATTTCAGCAAGACGCAACATTTTTGAATCATATTGTGACGTTTGTTGCGCATGGACTTGTGTGCATAGTCCTATAAATGAAAAAACAAACAGAATTTTCAATATGTTATGCATTGCTTTGGACTCAGTTTGTGAAGTGGTTTTGCCGATCACTGTTCATTTGAATATCCCAGTTAAAAAGATAGTTGGGAAATATTAAGCCATTTGTACCGGTTAGATCGGTCAAATGTATTAGAAATATTTTATACCGCTTAAACAGTTAACATTATTTTGGCTCAACAGCATTTTTTGCATATGATGGTTCACGGTCGTGTTAAACTATAGTTTCGCATTAAAACTCAAATCTTGTCTTGGGGCTTGGACATTGACGCTTTAGGTTTAGCTATTGTTACAGTCAAATTTTATGGTCAATTTGCCTGCAAATTGTTATAGTTGGTAGGTAAATAGGGTTTTGTGATGGTGTGTTATGTGTGGTCGTTTTGCATTAAATGCTTCGGTAAATGAAGTAGCGCAAGAATTTGATGCGTGGATAGAAGATAGTTTTCCCCACCGCTATAATATTTCACCAACACAACCTATCTTAATCATCAGGGCACCGGAAGCGTATCGCGACAAGACATCTAATCGTCCGCGTTATGATAGTATGCTTGCCAGATGGGGATTTATTCCGGCATGGACCAAGGAGCCAGACCGTTGGCCATTGACATTCAATATCCGCGCGGAAACCGTGGCGGAAAAAAAGTCTTTCACCAATGCGCTAAAACATCACCGCGTGATAATACCAGCAACAGGCTTTTATGAATGGAAAAAAGGCGCACGCGGAAAGTCTCAGCCGTTTTATGTTAAATCCGGAAAAAATGAGGTCATAGGTTTTGCTGGTCTAATGGAAACATGGAGTGGTCAAGAAGGTTCGCAAGTTGATACTGCCGCTATAATTACATCAGCCGCCAAAGCACCTTTATCCGCTATACATCATAGAATGCCGGTTATTATCAAACGACAGGATTATGAACGGTGGCTTGATTGCCGCAATTACCGGCCATCTGACGTGCTTGATATTTTGCAACAATCCGAGGTTGAACAGTTGGAAATGTTTCCCGTTTCTGAAAAAATTAACAGTGCAACTTATTTGGGAGATGATGTACAAAACCGTATTGTTTTGCAAGACAATGAAAACAAGGATAAAACAACTAAAAGTACACGCCAGTTAGATCTTTTCTAGTGGTGAACAGAAGTGCTTAACAGTAAAGACTGCAGATTACCTTGACTGGAAGGTTAAGGGCTGCAATGACTTTATCGATTTGTTCGATATATGGAAACACAATAATGACCGCATTGCACTTTTATAATACGCTTACAAGAACCAAAGAAACTTTTCATCCCATTGATGCAAATAAGGTGCGCCTATATGTTTGCGGGCCAACAGTGTATGATTATGCCCATATCGGTAATGCACGGCCAGTTGTTGTGTTTGATGTTCTATTTCGCTTATTACGCCATGTTTACGGTAAGGAACATGTCGTTTATGCTCGCAATATAACAGACGTAGATGACAAGATAAATGCTCGCGCGGCAAGGGATTATCCAGACCTTCCATTAAATGATGCGATCAGGCAATTGACTGAAAAAACAAATGCCCAATTCCAAAAAGATGTTACGGCATTGGGCTGTCTTCCACCATCTGTCCAGCCACGAGCAACAGACCATCTGAACGATATGCGTGCCTTGATTGAACGCCTTATTGATAGGGGGCATGCTTATATTGCTGAAGACCATGTGTTGTTTTCAGTGTCAAGCATGGGAAATAATCCGCGCTATGGTGCTTTGGCACGCCGGTCGCTGGATGAAATGATGGCAGGAGCGCGCATTGATGTTGCTGCATATAAGCGGGATGAAATGGATTTCGTTTTATGGAAACCATCAAAGGAAGGTGAACCGGGTTGGCCTTCACCCGCAGGAATAAAAACCAATGGCCGTCCAGGTTGGCATATTGAATGTTCGGCCATGTCAATGGCAAAGCTTTTACAGCCCTATGGCGGTGGTTTAACCTGCGACAACCCGCAAGATAATATTTTTGATATTCATGGCGGTGGTATCGACCTTGTTTTCCCACACCACGAAAATGAGATAGCACAAAGTTGCTCTGCCTTTGGAACACCGCGCATGGCTAACTTGTGGATGCATAATGGCTTCCTTCAAGTGGAAGGCCAGAAGATGTCAAAAAGCCTTGGCAATTTCATAACAATACATGATGTTCTGGAAAGTCCATTGCCGGAAATTCCAGAAAATTTGGATATTGATGAAAAATATCAATGGGTTGGCATGGCAGCACGTTTATCTATGTTACAAACGCATTACCGTGAGCCTTTAAACTGGACAGCCCAACGTTTGGCAGATTCAAGCGCTGAATTATATCGTTGGTATGAACTGTTAAGGCATCAAGAATTTGTTTTCAGTGAAGACAATAAAATAGAGCAGGAATTTATTGACGTTTTGGGTGAAGACCTTAATTGTTGGAGTGCTATTACCTTATTGCGCCAATATTATAAAAAACAGGATGCAGAAGCTTTAGGGCAGGGCATGGAGCTTCTTGGAGTTCTTCATGAAGATTGGATAAAGAATAAAGATTGTCCAATATTCAAAAGTCGGGTCAATGTTGATGAAACATTTGTCGAGAAAAAAATTGCGGAACGTCTTCAATTTATTCATCAGAAAAATTGGGCTGAAGCAGATCGAATTCGCGATGAACTCGCGCAACAAAATATCATATTGAAAGACGGTAAGGATCCAACCACAGGCGAAAGAGTAACTCATTGGGAAACCCGTAATTAATCACCAGACATCGCCACTGGCAACAATAGAAGGTGTTGAATGATGACATATCTATATGGCTATAGTTATGTGGCGCTTAAATTGATGATTGGCATGGCTGTGTTTTTGCTTGTGTTGAGAACAAGTGGCAGAGGCAGCCTTAGCCAGATGACACCAATAGATCTAATCAGCAACTTTGTTTTGGGTGGAATTATCGGTGGTGTTATTTACAATCCCGATATCACCGTTGTTGAATTACTCATTGTTCTGCTTATGTGGGAAGTTTTGGTGATTAGCTTAAATTTTCTGCGCCGACATTCAGTATTTTTTCATCGTGTTATTGCCGGCGGTGATGTGGCATTGGTGCTTGATGGAAAATATCAAATGGATGAAATCAAAAGGCTGAATATTGATGTCAATGATTTCGCAACGATGCTGAGGATTAAGGGGTGTAGTCTTCACGAAGTCGCGTTTGCAAGGCTGGAATCCAATGGTAGTTTGTCTGTCATCAAG
This sequence comes from uncultured Bartonella sp., assembly GCA_946478235.1. Taxonomy (GTDB): domain Bacteria; phylum Pseudomonadota; class Alphaproteobacteria; order Rhizobiales; family Rhizobiaceae; genus Bartonella. The sequence continues at coordinate 362,870 of CAMLBF010000002.1, read as the reverse complement.
AAAGAGGAAGGAAAAAATTCAACAATATTGATCAAAAATGGCGATGTTGTTGAAGGGAGTTTAGAGGAAATAGGCAAAACAGAAACTTGGTTGAACCAGCAATTAAAGAAACAAAAAACCAATATGGATGACGTTTACGCTGCTGAATGGTATGAAGAAAAAACATCCAGTGGCAAAACCCGTAGTGGATTATTTATTGTTAAAGGCACAACAATGTAGCCTTTAACATCACCGATCATACGAATATTGAATAAAATGCATTTGAAGACAAAAGTTCCACAACAATCGAGATTTTTATCAGCCAATTTATCGGGTTTTCTTGCAGCATTAGGTGCTTACGCTATTTGGGGAATTTTCCCCCTCTATATGAAAGCAGTGTCGCACATCGCTGTTGTTGAAGTTGTTGCGCACCGCATATTATGGTCGCTTCCCATTGCATTGGTGATATTGTTGATTAGCGGACATTTGCAGAGCTTTTGGCAGGCAATAAAAAATACCAAAATGTTATTGATGGCCTGTTTGACATCAGCACTCATTACAACCAATTGGAGTGTATATGTCTGGGCAATTGCCAACAATCACGCTGTTGATGCCGCACTTGGTTATTATATAAATCCATTATTCAATGTTATGTTGGGTATGATTTTTCTGCGCGAGCGCCTCAATTTAGGGCAATGGTGTGCTGTTATTTTGGCATTGATTGCCGTACTGGTTCTTACCATAAACGCAGGCGGATTGCCTTGGGTCGCTGTGTTATTGCCGGCGACATTTGGGTTTTATGCATTTTTCCGAAAGTCTTTGCCAATTGGACCAACGGAAGGTTTTGCACTGGAAACATTGATCCTGTTTTTACCGGCATTAATCGTGGCTGGATATTTTATTTATAATGGTAATGACCATATTATTCATGGTTCATGGAAAGACATTTGCCTTTTGATTATGGCAGGACCTTTCACGGCAATTCCATTTATCCTATTTGCGACTGGTGCAAAATCATTGAACCTAACAACAATAGGTTTGATGCAATATCTCACCCCGACGTTTTTATTTATCATTGCTGTTTTTGTTTTTCATGAGCCATTTTCGCACATTCAGTTGGTGGCGTTCTCACTCATATGGATAGGTTTGATTATCTATACGTTAGCAAGTTTTTCAACACACCATCGGCAAAAAAAGATAAAAACTATGGTTGAAGTAAATCCATCAAAACAATCACCAGCAAAATAACAGATCACGGGACATTTTTGTTTCATGAGGCACTTCTGATAAAGTGCCGACTAAATCATGGTATCAATGCTGCTTGAGGAAACGCATAGCTTGTTGTGGAAACTAAGTTAAGGATCTCGTGCAAATCTTTTCTACGATGCAATCAATATCGTCAATAATTAACGGAGCGATTTCATTTTTTATATGAAGGAAACCTTCGCTCTTCATATGGTTTAGTAGCGTAATCATCGGATCCCAAAAACCATTTACATTGACAAAACCAATTGGTTTTTGGTGACGTTCCAATTGCGTCCATGTGATAATTTCTACAATTTCTTCCAATGTGCCTATACCACCTGGTAGAGCAAGAAAAGCATCAGAGCGTTCAAACATCTTCTGTTTGCGTTCATGCATGGTGTCAGTCAGGATAAACTCATCATAGAGATTTTTATCTTTTTTATGGGCTTCTATATCCAATAAAAACTTTGGGATGATGCCGGTAACATGTCCGCCATTTGCTTTCACCGCCTGTGAAACAGCCCCCATAATCCCACGTGTTCCACCACCATAAACCAAACCTATGCCTGCTTTGGCAAGTTGTTGCCCAAGGGTTTTGGCTGCCTGAATATAAATTTGATCATTGCCGTTTGATGAACCGCAATAAACACATATGGATTGTATTTTTTTCATAACAAGACCTTGATAGCAACCGCGTTATGCGTCAAGTAACAACGAAAGTTTGAGGAAACATGAACCGAAGAACGAGTTTATTATTCCGTTTGCTTGATAAAAGGAATAGTAAGTTTTCATCTGGAAAGCTGCAAGAGAATAGGATTTGTCTATGACCTTCTCGGTATCGAGAATAAACAACAATATTCTTAAAATTCTGGCCGTTATTTTTGCACTTTGTGGTGTTTTGAATAGCGGTTGTGCCTATGCTGACGATAGTCCAAGTTTTGACAGTTTTATGCTCAATGACCAAAATTATGCAGTTGTTTTTGGCAAGGCGCCAGCATCATCAAAGATTGAATTGATGGATGGTGCGCGTAAGCTAGGGGAAGCTGATGCCGATGATCAAGGGCATTTTTCGATAACCTTGCAGAAATTGTTAGGTGTTGGAAAATACCAATTTGTATTACGCGCAACGGACAATAATGGTAAATCACTAACTTCAATACAAACCGTAACCGTCATTGTTTCTGGTGAAGGGCAGGAAGGTCTCATGGCCTTTATGCATGACCCAACGGGCGCGCGTCGCTTCATATCAGACCAACCATCCATTTTGCGGACTGGGAATGTTAAAGAAACGGAATTTAATGTTAGCAGAATAAGTTACAAAAAAAATACGCTGACGATCACGGGTGAAGCGCCTGAAAATATGCAGATTATGATGAGTATTGGGCGTACACGATTTGGTACAGAAAAAACCAAGAGAACCGGAATATTTGAATTTTCTCACTATATGGCACTTTTCCCCGGTGACCATATTTTCAGGTTTGATCTTCTCAACGATGCTGGAGAAACCATAGAATCGCTCGGTGTGCCTTTCCGTACAGAAGAAGGCAAAACATTCGCTAGCCAAATTTATTATGACGGTAAGCCGGTCAGGACATTTATTGTGCATAGCGGTGACTCTCTTTCTTCCATTGCACAAAAAGTTTATGGTTCAAGCCGATATGAAGAACAGCTATTTGCTGCTAATCACGACAAAATAAAAAATAGAAATCACATAATTGAAGGACAAGAGCTCGTTTTGCCGGTCATAGAAGGTGTTAGCCGCCAATAGTGATCATCAGAGACTGAAATTAGCCCAAAAATATGAAACAGAATAATTTACATAAAACGGTGTCTGCTGACTCTGGACAGACACTTCGTACAATTTTCAATTTATGGCCCTATATGTGGCCATCCGATCGACCAGATTTAAAAATACGTGTTCTATGGGCTTCGTTCTATCTGGTTCTATCAAAGCTTATTCTTATTTCGGTACCATATTTTTTCAAATATGCCACAAACGCACTTAATATAGATTACACCCCACCAAATTGGCTTCCCGCAGTTTTTGCTGCACCAGTTATTATGGTGTTGAGTTATAACGTTGCCAGAATTCTACAGGCTGGGCTAAACCAATTGCGCGACGCGTTATTTGCTAAGGTTGGGCAGCATGCGGTTAGGCGGCTTGCTTATCAAACTTTCGTTCATATGCATGAGTTGTCTCTTCGATTTCATCTGGAGAGAAGAACAGGTGGTTTATCGCGTGTTATTGAACGCGGTACAAAGGGAATAGAAGCAATTGTTCGTTTTTCTATTCTAAATACGGCACCCACAATTTTAGAATTTGCTCTGACCACGGTGGTTTTATACATCAGTTATGGCTGGCGTTACATGATTGTTGTGGCACTAACTGTCGGACTTTACACTTGGTTCACTATCACGGCCAGCAATTGGCGTATTGCGATACGCCGTAAAATGAACGAATCTGATACTGAAGCCAATACACGCGCTATCGATTCTTTATTGAATTTTGAAACAGTCAAATATTTTGGCAATGAAGATCTTGAAGCCAAACGATTTGATGCGTCCATGGCTGGCTATGAGAAAGCAGCGGTTAAAACATGGATATCACTTGGTTGGCTTAATTTTGGTCAGGCTGTGATCTTTGGCATAGGCATGGCGGCGATGATGTTGATGTCGGCCTATGAGGTTCATAAAGGCACACAAACCATTGGCGATTTTGTGTTTATCAATGCGCTCTTAATGCAATTATCAATTCCACTTAATTTTATCGGCTCGATATATCGAGAAGTCCGTCAGGGATTAACAGATATTGAAGCAATGTTTGACCTTCTTGATGTGCCGCAGGAAATAACAAATGTGCCGAACGCGAAGGAACTGGTTGTTGATAGGGGGGCAATTGAATTTAACCAAGTTGAATTTTCCTATGACACAAACCGCCAAATATTGAAGGGCATTACCTTCAAGGTACCCGCTGGTAAGACAGTTGCCATTGTAGGTCCATCAGGAGCAGGAAAATCAACCATATCGCGTTTGTTATTCCGGTTTTATGACGTGCAACAGGGGGCTATTACCATTGATGGACAGGATATACGCGCTGTCACACAAAAAAGTTTGCGTAAAGCAATCGGTATGGTGCCACAAGATACAGTGCTGTTTAATGATACAATTGCGTATAATATTCGGTATGGTCGGCCGGATGCGACAGATACGGAAGTTAAACAAGCGGCAGAAATGGCACAAATCGATCATTTCATAGAGCAGCTGCCAGATGGTTATCAATCCATGGTTGGTGAACGTGGCCTCAAGCTTTCAGGTGGCGAAAAACAACGTGTCGCCATTGCAAGAACATTGCTGAAAGCACCACCTGTATTGGTACTTGATGAAGCGACATCTGCCTTGGATACGGCCACTGAACAAGAAATACAGCATGCTCTGGATATTGTTAGTCGTGGCAGAACCACACTTGTTATTGCGCATAGGCTGTCAACAATTATCAATGCAGATGAAATCCTCGTTCTAAAAGATGGTCGCATTATCGAGCGCGGCAAACATGACGAGCTTTTAAACAAAAATGGACTTTATGCTTCAATGTGGAATAAACAGCTTGAAGCATCTCAAGCAGAGGAAAAGCTGAGAATGATGCATGAAGATGATGAACTTGGGGTTGTTTCCCATCATATTTCAACAAAATGAAACAAAAACAGTTGATTTAAAACAAATAGTCGCTTTTTGTAAGGTAATTGGGTAAAGAGTGTTCATTACTGAGTTAGTCGGGGTAGTAGTAGAGTTTAAATGGGGTATACGCGTATGAGTATTGTAAGATCGGTTCGTAACGGTTTTGCACCCATCCATAAGGAAGGGTATCCTTTCATTGCTGCCTTCTTTATTGCATCTCTTGTCTTGGGATGGATATGGAATCCACTATTTTGGTTTGGGTTGGTACTAACAATATGGTGTATTTATTTTTTCCGTGATCCTGAACGTGTGACACCCATTGACAAGAATTTGGTGATGAGTCCTGCTGACGGTAAGATTTCTTATGTCGGCCCCTTTGTACCACCAGAAGAATTGGGACTGGGCAGTGAAGAGATGACGCGCGTTTCCGTTTTTATGGACGTGTTTTCCTGTCACATAAACCGTATCCCCATGGATGGTACAATCCGCTCGATTGTCTATCGTCCGGGACAGTTTGGTAATGCCGAATTGGACAAAGCAAGCGATCATAATGAACGTAATGGGCTGGTGATTGAAACAGCACATGGCGAAATTGGGGTTGTGCAAGTTGCAGGTTTAGTCGCTCGACGTATTGTGTGTTGGTCAAAGGAAGATGAACAAGTCGTAGCGGGAAAGCGTTTTGGTCTTATTCGTTTTGGATCACGTCTTGATGTTTATCTCCCTTCAAGTGTAAAATTACGCGTTGCTATCGGTCAAAAAGCAATCGCTGGAGAAACAGTTTTTGCATCTTTTGATAAAAGTGCAACCATAACTGATTTTAGACTGGATTAGATTTCGCAATGAAGAGCTCTTCACCTTTTTCTTCGTTTGATCCGGAAGGACATAAGCCAGACGATGCGCATCGTCGTCGCTCCCCCATATCCATGCGCTATGTGATACCAAATGTTATCACTATTCTAGCCATTTGTGCGGGTGTCAGTGGTATTCGGCTTGCCTTTGAACATCAATACGAAAATGCCATTCTGATGGTGCTTTTAGCCGCTATATTAGACGGTGTAGATGGGCGTATAGCGCGTTTGATGAATGGTAGTTCTCCCTTTGGGGCGCAGATGGATTCATTAGCCGACGTTGTCAACTTTGGTGTTGCGCCAGCATTGGTTGTCTATTCCTATTTGTTGAACCAGACAGATCACGTTGGCTGGGTTGCCGCATTAGTATATTGTGTGGCGTGCTGTTTAAGGTTGGCGCGTTTCAATGTTATGATCGATAATCATGATATTCCACGTTGGCAAAAAGAGTATTTTGTTGGCGTTCCGGCACCAGCAGGGGCATTGCTGGTATTATTGCCGGTCTACCTTGGCACTTTAGGACTAAAGCCAAATGCCGGTTGGGCATTGGTGTTTAGTTTATATACGGTTGTTGTTGCATTTCTGTTGATTAGTCGCCTGCCAGTATGGAACGGTAAAACTATCGGACAAAAACTACGGCGCGACATTGTCGTACCCGGTATGTTGTTTCTGGTAATTTATGTTGGTTTTTTGGCAACATACACATGGCAAACATTGCTCGTTACCGCCATTGGCTATCTGATCTTTTTACCGTTCAGTTTGATGGCCTATAAAAAACGTGCCATCTTGGAAGCTGGAAAATCTGAACTTGATATGGACGACTCGTCTGACCAATCGGAATAAATTTTGTTAAGCCGTTTAAGTTTTACCTATTGTCTTTAAATATCTAATTTAGACGGCTAAACAACTGGTGTTTTGAAAGCAGTGCCAGTTGTTTTACCTCTGCACCGGCCAATCGTTTGGTATCAGCACCTTTTTGAACAAAATTTTTCAGAGTTACAGTCGATATAATTCAGAATTACAATCAATATTATAGAGTAGGTGTTTTAAACATTAACTACCCTCTTATTGCAATTGAAGTCACCACCAAAGCTTATACATACCAAGAGTGCCTATTTTGCTGGTTTTGCAATACTCTCTTAGTTGTAATCGATAAATTTTTTTTCGCGTGCTTGAAATAAGCGCCCATTTTCTTCCAGTTTGGGAGAGGCTAGAGAAACAATTCTCGATGCTATTTCCTCAGCTGTTGGCAAAGTTTGCGGATCTTCACCAGGCATCGCTTGCGCGCGCATTGCAGTACGTGTGGCACCCGGGTTTGCCATATTCACTTTGACGGTGCTTTGCTTCAGCTCATCCGCCCAACACCGTCCAAGTACTTCAAAGGCAGCTTTAGACGAGGCATATACGCCCCAGAAAGCACGAGGATGATGCACTATGCCAGAAGACAATAAGATAGCTCTCGCACAGTCTGACTGCCTTAAAAGCGGTTCCACTGTCCGAATAAGCCGCCACTGACTAGTAACATTGATATTAAAAACATCTTCAAATGTTTTGGTTTCCAGATGGGCAACGGGAGCGATGGTTCCTAATATTCCTGCATTGGCTACGAGAATATCCAATTTTCCCCAGCGTTTGTGAATTGCATCGCCTAATCGATCAATCCCTTCCATGTCGTGAAGATCTAACGGAACCAATGTTGCGCTGGAACCAACATTGCGAATAGCATCATCAAGGTCTTCCAAGCCACCAACGGTTCTGGCAACAGCAATAATATGCGCGCCACGCTTTGCAAGCTCTAGCGCCAAAAAATAGCCAATACCACGCGATGCACCTGTAACAAGTGCAACCCGACCTTCAAGATTGAACTGATTATCCATTATTATCGACTGCTCAAAACCGACAATTTATGAACATTATCAACATTTTCCTGATCGATTAGACGTGTTGGATAGTCACCGGTAAAATAATGATCGGTAAATTGAGGATTATTATTATCTCTCACAGCGCCACCGACTGCCATATATAAGCCGTCAATCGACAGAAATTCTAATGAATCCGCACCGATGAAATCACACATGGATTGCAGATCGGGATATTGATTGGCAAGCAGCTTTTTTGCCTCTGGTGTATCAATACCATAAAAATCTGGATAATAGATCATCGGGCTTGCAACACGAATGTGAACTTCTTTTGCGCCTGCATCGCGCAGCATTTGGACAATTTTTACCGAAGTTGTGCCTCGAACGATTGAGTCATCAACCAAAATAACCCGTTTATCTTTAATAACCGGACGGTTTACCGAATGCTTAAGCTTTACGCCAAAAGCTCTAATCTGTTGGGTCGGTTCAATAAAGGTACGCCCGACATAATGGTTACGGATAATGCCTAATTCAAATGGAATTCCGCTTTCCTGCGCATAACCTATTGCAGCCGGTGTACCACCATCAGGAACAGGCACCACAACATCGCCATCGCATGGTGCTTCTTTGGCAAGATGCTTTCCCATATTCTTTCGGGCTGTATAGACACTGCGTCCACCAATAATGGAGTCTGGGCGGGCAAAGTAGACATATTCAAACAGGCACAATCTTTCTGGTTTCGGTGCCTCGGGTTTGATTGTCTTTATCGTGATTTCGCCACTTTTTTGGATTTCACAAATAATAATTTCGCCGTTCTCGACATCTCGAATATATTTGGCGCCGATGATATCTAATGCACATGTTTCAGAGCAAAAAATAGGTTTTCCATCAAGCTCACCCATCACAAGAGGGCGTATTCCAATCGGATCACGGGCAGCAATCAATTTTGTGCGGGTCAGTGCAATCATAGCAAACCCACCTTCAATTTGCTTGATAGCATCAACAAAACGATCAGATGAAGATGCGTGGCGTGACCGAGCAATCAGATGCAGGACAACTTCTGAATCGGATGTTGATTGGCAAATGGCACCAGATGCAATCAGTTGCCGGCGCAAAGTCAAACCGTTGGTTAGGTTGCCATTATGCGCTATCGCAATGCCACCAACTTCCAATTCGGCAAATAAAGGTTGAACATTCCGCAACACCGTTTCACCGGTTGTGGAATAGCGTGTGTGGCCAATTGCACGATTACCGGGAAGACGTGCCAAGGTTTCAGGATTGGTATAATGATCTCCTACCAATCCCATGTGCTTTTCCTGATGGAAAACCGAACCATGATAAGAAACGATACCGGCGGCCTCTTGCCCTCGGTGCTGCAAAGCATGGAGCCCAAGAGCAGTTAAGGTTGCTGCATCGTCATGACCAAGGATACCAAAAACACCGCATTCTTCATGCAATGTATCATCTTCAATTGAAAAATTCTGTAAGGAAGAATCACTATTTGCCATTGTGGCTGCCTTATATAAAACAAGAAATATTCAATAACATAAATCAAATACAGCTTGAAGGTTCATAGATAAAATTAGTCACCGTTCTGCGCTGGATTTTCACCAACATTTGAATCATTTGCTGGTTCATTCTTTTTAATGACACTGGTAGCTTTATCAAAAATCCAATCCGGATCTTTGGGCAACAGATCCCATACTTGCACGCTAAGCGAATCGAGCATCGGTTTTGTTTTGGCATCTTTCAGCCAAGGTGATTGATCTTCAGGTCTTATGAGCTGGTTAACAAGAAGCGTTGCGATAACCATAATAAATAGGCCACGCACGACACCGAAGACAAATCCTAATGTTCGGTCAAGGGCGCCAATCCGACTATCAATAATCAAATCAGCAATTTTCATGGTAATGATTGAAACGATAATGAATGTAATAATAAAAACAATGCCCATGCTGGCAATAAGGGCAATTGTTTTATTCGTTAGATATGTTTCAACAAGAGGAAGTGTTGGTTTGTAAAGAAATATAGCAGCGATTGCTGCTATAACCCATGATGCCAATGACAAAAACTCGCGCGAGAAACCGCGCACCATGGCTAGAAAGCCTGAAAATAGAAGTACACCAATAACAATGCCGTCAAGGGCTGTCATGAACATCGTTTTGTCCTTACGTATCGCTTTCAACTGTAGTTTCAACAATTGAAAATGTCATATCCATTATCAGCTAAGCCATTTCGTCGATCATTACCAATATTTCAGCGTTATTTACAAGTGGGAGACTTAATATTCTCTTTCTTGTTTTCTAATATTGTTGTTCTGGCATAGGGCGTTTTTTTCCCGACGCTATCGCTGCGACAAGTTCCGGCAAATCTGCGAAACTTCTTTGGCGAAAATCAGCAGATTTTACATTTTCTGTAGTGTTTGATGGTTGAATTGCTCCATGAAATCCCAGTTTCTGCGCTTCTTTTAATCTTTGCCCAGAATGGGATACGGCGCGAATGGCACCTGATAGGCTCACCTCACCAAAAAATACATAATTTGTTGGCAATGCGATTCCAGCAAGTGATGAAACCAATGCAGCAGCAACTGCCAAATCAGCGGCTGGTTCCGATATTCTATAGCCACCAGCAACATTCAGATACACATCATGCTGACCGAAGCGAACACCGCAATGGGCTTCCAATACCGCTAAAATCATCGATAAACGATTGCTATCCCAACCAACGACTGCACGTCTTGGTGTGCCAAGCGAGGAGGGCGCAACCAAAGCCTGAATTTCAACGAGTATTGGCCTTGTACCTTCCATGCCTGCAAATACAGCAGAGCCGGGCGCTTTTTCGTTTCTTTCACCCAAAAACAATTCTGATGGGTTAAGAACCTGTCTTAATCCTTGGTCGGACATTTCAAAAACGCCGATTTCATCGGTTGGGCCAAAACGGTTTTTCACGGTGCGTAAAATTCGATATTGGTGTCCACCTTCACCCTCGAAGTACAACACGCCATCAACCATATGTTCAACCACACGGGGGCCAGCTATTTGTCCATCTTTGGTTACGTGACCAACTAAAACCACTGCTGCACCAGTTTTTTTTGCATAACGAATCATCGCCTGAGCACCGGTGCGCACTTGTGTAACCGTACCCGGTGCAGAATCGATAGTGTCCGACCATAAGGTCTGAATTGAATCGATAATAACCAAATCGGGGCGTTTGGTTTCCGTCAAAGTGGCCAATATATCTTCGACATTGGTTTCGGCTGCCAGTTCAACCGTTGTATCGGCTGCATTAAGGCGTTGCGCACGCAATCTTATCTGCGCCACAGCCTCTTCGCCAGAAACATAAACGACCTTATATCCTTTTCTTGCAAGCGTGGCTGCGGCTTGCGTCAATAAAGTGGATTTTCCAATACCCGGATCACCACCTACCAGCAGCGCCGATCCTCGCACAAATCCACCGCCTGTCACACGGTCAAGTTCAGCGATCCCCGATTGAATTCGTGGCGCGTCCTCTATGTCACCCGATAATGTGGTTAAGGCAACAACTCGGCCTTTTCGTGTGTTTTTTACAGGGCCACCACCAATGCCACCGCTTGTTCCTTCTTCGACAATTGTATTCCATTCGCCGCAGGCATCACATTTTCCAGCCCAGCGGGAATAGACCGTTCCGCAATTTTGACAAACAAATTGTGTTCTTGCTTTCACCATAGATACTAACCGAACTGTTCTGGTAATTGGTCACTTTCAGCAAGATCAGCAAAACGGGTGTACTCAGCCTGAAATGCAAGGCGCACCGTGCCGGTTGGACCATGGCGTTGTTTGGCAACAATCACTTCTGCCTTGCCAAACACTTCTTCCATCTCGGCCTGCCATTTCAAATGCTCTTCACTACCAAGTTTAGGTTCTTTGTTCTTGATGTAATATTCATCACGATAAACGAACAAGACCACATCAGCATCCTGTTCAATAGAACCAGATTCACGAAGATCTGATAGTTGTGGGCGTTTATCATCGCGCGATTCAACCTGACGAGACAACTGTGACAGCGCAATAATTGGCACATTAAGCTCTTTGGCTAATGATTTTAAACCCGTTGTAATCTCGGTAATTTCCTGCACACGATTTTCCGAAGCTCGTTTGGAAGCACCCGTCATAAGTTGCACATAGTCCACAACCAAAACATCAAGCCCATGTTGGCGTTTCAACCGGCGCGCACGCGCGGAAAGTTGCGCAATGGAAATACCACCTGTTTGGTCGATATAAAGCGGCGCTTTCTGCAACCGATTCATCGATCGCAACAATTTAGCAAACTGATCTTCTGAAATGTCACCACGTCTGATCTTTGAAGAGGAAACTTCTGCTTGTTCGGAAATAATACGAGTGGCCAACTGCTCTGAAGACATTTCCAGGGAGAAAAAACCAACGATACCACCTTCGTTTTCTTCCGTAGGCAGATTTTCTTCCTGTGCCTTTACGTAAGCATTGGCAATGTTGAATGCAATATTCGTCGCAAGAGACGTTTTACCCATACCAGGACGTCCTGCCAAAATAATAAGGTCAGAACGCTGCAAACCGCCCATTTGTTCATCAAGTTTTTTCAATTGGGTGGGGATACCTGATAGTCGGGATGTACGTTTTTTGGCGGCTCCCGCCATATCAATGGCTTTTTTGACCGCATCATTGAAGCTTTCAAAACCACCACCATATTTTCCAGTTTCTGCCAAAGTGAACAAACGTTGTTCAACATTTTCAATTTGCTTCGAAGGTGCAAGGTCGATAGGTGCGTCAAATGCGGTGTTGACCACTTCATTTCCAAGATCAATCAATGAGCGGCGGATAAATAGATCGTAAATTGCCCGCCCATAGTCTTCCGCATTGATAATGGTAACAGCTTCCGTGGCCATACGGATCACGTAATTGTACACTGTCATTTCACCAATTTTTTCTTCAGCCGGTATAAACGGCTTTATTGTGACAGGATTGGCAAGCTTACCATTGCGAATTGTTTCGCTTAATACAGCATAAATTGTTTGATGAAGGGGTTCAAAAAAATGTTCGGGTTTTAAGAAGTCCGAGACGCGATCAATGGCATCATTATTAATAAGAATAGCACCCAACAGTGCTTGTTCCGCTTCAATATTGTGCGGAACCTGCCGAAAAGGTAATGCTTCATCTGTATTTTGCTGACTAAGATTGAAAACTTTTGCTTCTGCCATTTCTCTTTTGATACTCACTGACCTTCTGGAAAAACAGTTCTACTTTAGCCTATTGTGAACCGATGTTGCCATAGCTTTTTTCAAAAATGGCACATTTCAACATGTGAGCCACGCTTTTAGAAATACGAATTGGCCAGATTGCTGTGGATCGATTTTAATAGGCTATAAGTTTCTCAACTCGATAATTGACGATAAGACAAGATATTTCTCTAAAAAGCCACGTTAGACAGCCATTATAAGAGGCAAGATAGTCAGTATAAGAGGTTAGATAGCTATTATAACAGACTAGATAATCGTTATAAAACACCGAGTGACAATTGGACGAACATTATTTCCAATGCTCCGCCACAGCGCTAGCATATATTTGTAACACCACAACCGTGGCGGATAAACAGCTATAAAGCCGCTCACCTGACGTCTATTTTGCGTCTCTATCAAAGGCGCACCAATTAAAGGCGTACCAATTATTGCCGGAAACTAGAGTGTTTGAGCAACAGCTTTTGCCTTTATGGTCATATCAACAGGCTTCATCGGTACCACGGACAAGTTGGGATCAGCATCGATCTTTAATAATCTTTCTTCTTCCTGCATAATATAGTCTCGCGTCAGCGGTACAGCATCTTGTTTATGGGCAAGTTGTATCTGGAAAACCATCATGCCCTGCCAACGGAAAGCGCTTTCAGAGGCTGCCAAATAGAAATCCCACATACGGCAAAACCGTTCATCATATAATGCTTTGGCTTCATCCCAATGCGCCAGAAAAGACTGCCGCCAAGCTTTTAATGTTTCGGCATAATGCAACCGTAGAATTTCAATATCGGTGATGATAAGGCCGCTTTTTTCGATAACTGGTATGACTTCTGATAAAGAAGGGATATACCCACCAGGGAATATATATTTGGCTATCCATGGGTTTGTTGCGCCCGGTTCTCCCGAACGACCAATCGAATGAAGGACAAAGCGTCCATCCGGTTTCAGTAAACGTTTAACGTGATCAAAATATTCTTTGAAGTGGCCTATGCCCACGTGTTCAAACATGCCAACTGAAACAATCTTATCAAATTGGGCATTCAAATTACGATAGTCCTCAAGTAAAAACTTCGCCTTATTTTCTAGCCCTAGAGTCCTTGCACGTTGGTTGGCAATGCCAAATTGTTCGTGGGAAAGGGTTACCCCCGTAACATCTGCGCCCAATACGCGAGCAAAATAGAGACCTAAACCGCCCCAACCACAGCCTATATCAAGCAGCTTTTCACCCTTGTTGACCTGCAATTTGGCCGCCAAATGCCGTTTTTTGGCAAGTTGTGCTTCATTAAGATCTGTATCAGGTGTTTGAAAATAGGCGCAGGAATATTGCCTGTCTGGATCAAGGAACAAGTCATAAAGTTTGCCAGATAGATCATAATGGTGCTGAACATTACGGGCTGAGCGCTTTAACGTATTCATTTGGACAAAACGCTTGGTTGCCGTCCGGATAAAAGACATTGCTTTCATCCACATTTGGTTTTCAGCAATAGGTCCCGTGCTTTCAAAAATTATTTCAAGAAGCTTATAAATGTCGCCTTTAACAAATTCAAATCCACCCTCCATATAAGCTTCACCAAGTTTTAAAGCAGGATCAAGGGCAACTTCACGTTCCCATTTGGCAGATGTAAAACGAAGATGGACAGGATCCCCAGAATTGTCACCAAAGTGATAGGTTACACCTGCAGCATCAGTAACAGCTAAATTTCCTTTAGAAATAATGTGTCCAGCTGCTGTCTTCAATAAAGCAAACATTTAAACAATTCCTGTTTTTGTTTTATAATCCAAATCGCCATTACTTGATGTTTAATTGAAGTATGAAATAATGGTGAAAACCAAATATATTAATAGTTACATTTTCAAAAAAAAACACCCAGCCAATGGGCTGGGTGTCTTCATTTTTTCTTGAGAATTAATATAAAATTGAAAAAAGCAAAAACTCTCTAGAAATATTCCAGAAAAAGAAAAATTATGCTTCTTCTTTTGCTGTTTCTTCTGTGTTTTCTTCATCCTCATCATCGAAAACTTCTTCTGATAGAGGTTTTTCTTCGATACCATAGATGGCTTCGATAGATGTTAGGTCTTCACCTGCTGCTTGACGTTCGGCTTCATCTGCAGAGCGTGCAATATTGATAGTTACTGTAACCTGTACTTCTGGGTGCAAGTTGATAGCAACATTATGCATACCAATTGTTTTAATTGGGTGGTTAAGTTCAACTTGCGTGCGAAGAACAGAGAAACCCTCTGCTGTGATGATGTCTGCGATATCACGTGTTGAAACAGAACCATAAAGCTGACCTGTTTCACCAGCAGAACGGATAACGATAAATGTTTTACCGTCAAGTTTATCAGCAACTTGTTGTGCTTCACTACGGCGCTCTAAATTGCGTGCTTCCAATTGTGTACGCTGTGATTCGAAGCGCTTACGATTCTCTTCATTAGCGCGCAATGCTTTGCCTTGAGGCAAAAGGAAATTGCGGGCATAACCAGCCTTTACAGAAACAGTGTCACCCATTTGTCCAAGGCGGGCGATACGTTCAAGCAGAATAACATCCATTTTATAATCCTTTCAGATGATGATTATTGGGTTAGACCATCGTTTTGACGGTGGTTCTGAATAGTTGACCAAATACCCATCATGACAAGTACGATGAATATCGGTAGGGAGAAGAAAACTGTGAGTAAAGCTATATAAACAAGGGTCAATATAAATACTCGGCCACGCATACCACGTGATAAGTTATGAAGATATGCTAAACCACAGAAACAAAATGCCAGCATAAATGTCGTGTTAAAAACGGCAGCACAAAGTTTAAACAACATTCCTAAATCGAGGAATGTTCCAAGAAATGCCAACGCAAAGATAAAAATTGCCGGTAAAGGCAAACGGAAATTGGTCGGCCAATCATCACGTGGGCGGGCAAGACGTTTCATACGTTGTGCGCCTACAAGTGAAAAATATAGGTTTCCGATAAGAAAAATAACGCCATATGTTGCGAGACAGCTCGATGCAAATGGGACAAAATTGGCTAACAATACGTCGTAAAACGCAGATATATCAGCTTCATCTGCTGATTGTGTTTGTCTCATAGCATTAGCAAATACATCAGCGATTTGTTGCGCTAACAGCGGCGTTGAGGGTTGGTTGTGAATATATAAACCGATAAGAACGCAAATAATTGAAATGAAACTGATTATTAGAAAAATGACTGAAGAGAGGGGGTACCACTTTACGGTCTGATTACCAGTGTCATATTGCGCCAATCCTAGCAGCCACGAAGCATATACCGCAGGCAAAAAAAACAGCAGCATATAGCTGATTCCAATATAAAAGTTTTGTGTGATTATCAAAACGAATGTTGCAACCAATAGGGCGATGATACTTGATACTGTACCCCATCCAAAAGCAGCAATAAAAATTGGTAGTGATATAAAACAAACGACAATGATAGCAAGCAGCGGAGACACCATTAGCAAAGTGTTCATCGCCATTCCGATGGCGCCGGCAAAAAGCCCGGCAACAATGCCCACGGGTATAATATGTGTGTTTTGCTTCATCATTGATTCGCTGTCCTGCTTTGGCAGTTAGGAATGTTAAGATTCCAACTTCGGATTTTTTCTTCCTGCCCCGAAAGCAGGAAATGCAGTCGACAATGTCGACTGCACTAAAATATTATTTCACAACATAAGGCAACAAGCCAAGAAAACGTGCGCGCTTAATAGCATTAGCTAATTCACGTTGTTTCTTTTGGCTAACAGCTGTGATGCGAGAAGGAACAATCTTGCCACGTTCTGAAATATAACGTTGCAACAATTTGATATCCTTGTAATCGATCTTTGGCGCATTTGGCCCAGAAAATGGGCATGTTTTACGACGACGATGGAAAGGACGGCGGGTTGGAATCTGACTGATATCAACCATTATTCATCTCCTTCATTTGCATCTTCATCGCGTGAACGACGTGAACGGCGTGGACGTTCTTCATCTTTACCAAAACGATCATCACGGTCACGGCGTGAAAGCATTGCTGACTGCCCTTCTTCATGTTTTTCAACACGAATGGTCATATAGCGAAGAATATCTTCGTTAATGCGCATCTGACGCTCAACTTCTGCAATTGCTGCAGCAGGAGCATCAATGTTCATCAATGCATAATAAGCTTTGCGATTCTTGCGAATGCGATAGGTTAGGGGACGTAAACCCCAGTTTTCTATACGCCCAACTTTGCCACCGTTAGCTTCGATAACACCCTTGTAAAGTTCTACAAGTTGGTCAACTTGCTGTGGAGCAATGTCTTGTCGGGCAAGAAACACATGTTCATAAAGAGCCATTGTATTTGCCTTTCTTCTATTAAATCTCACTAACCCCGACGCAGAGCCTCTGCGACTTGTCTTTTCAGGTAACCCCAAGAAGAAAGGACGCATATTTTCGAGACATTCGAGAGCGGAGACACGGGAGGCTTGAAACATTAATGTTTCGTGCCGCTTTTGGCGGCCCTCCGTTCAACCCCCAGCCAAGAGTCAGTAACGAACGCGCGGTTTCTACAGGTATTTTTCAAAAAAGGCAAGTATAGCCCGTAAAAAACCGTTTTTAAGTTGGAAGATTTCTTACACGGATATAAAAGCGACAAATTCAAAAGGTCTCTTAAGGTCAGGAGTCGGAATAAAATGGGTTTTATACAGCAGTTGGACGTTGGGGTTTTCAATATATTGGTTGCAGGACACCAAACACCGGCAATTATTTCATGGTTTGGCATTATCTGCGCAAAATTTCTGATTTATTTTATCCCGTTGCATCTTCTTGTTTTTTGGTTCTTGGGAAAAAGAATAGAACGACAGACGGCTGTCGCCATTGTATTGTCGGTTGTTGTAGGACTGATATGCAGCTACATGATAGGTATGTTGTTCTACCGTCCGCGTCCTTTCGTGGCCGGTCTCGCAGAAGCGTTAATTGCCCATAAAGATAATGCATCTTTTCCAAGTAACCACGCACTTATTTTCACCTGCTATGGGGTCACCTTGTTTCTCTATCGTTATAAAACAATGGCCAAGGTTGCATTAATTCTTGCTGTTTTAACATGTTGGGCGCGTGTATTTGCCGGTGTCCATTATCCTTTAGATATAATAGGCGGCGTTATCCTTGGCGTCATAATATCTATTGTCATTAAACGTTTTATCATGCCGCTAATACCCGCATTTCTGGTAGAATTTCCACCTTTGCGGGATGAAAGAAACACCAATCAGAAGCTTCATTAGTGGCTTTGGCTTGACTTTAACCTATTTTATAGGTCAAGACCAAAATGTTATATTTTCAGTCAAGGAGTAAACTGAAATGGTAGCTGCATTCACATTTCCCGGTCAGGGAAGCCAAATTGTAGGCATGGGTAAAACGTTATCTCAGCAATTTGCTGAGGCGCGTGCTGTGTTTGAAGAGGTTGATGATGCTCTCGGACAAAAGCTTTCAACAATTATGTTTGAAGGTCCGGAAGATACATTAACCCTTACGGCAAATGCCCAACCTGCCTTAATGGCTGTATCGATGGCTGTGCTACGGGTCATGGAAGCGCAAGGGCTAAATTTGAAAGAAAAGGTAGCTTTTGTTGCAGGACATTCGTTAGGAGAATACTCGGCTCTTTGTGCCGCCGGTACATTTAGCTTAGCAGATACTGCCCGTTTGCTGCGCATTCGCGGTGAAGCCATGCAGGATGCAGTCGGCGTTGGTGAAGGCGCAATGGCAGCTATTATTGGCCTTGACGAGGCTACAGTTGAGGAAATTTGTAGCTCTGTTTTAGGAGAGGGCATATGCCAGATCGCCAACGACAATGGTGGTGGGCAATTGGTTATTTCTGGTGAAACAAATGCAATCAATGCTGCATGTACAATAGCATCGGACAAGGGTGCAAAAAGGGCGATTATTTTGCCTGTTTCAGCACCTTTTCACTCAAGTCTGATGCAACCGGCTGCTGATGCGATGAAAGAAGCATTGCTTGATGTTAATAAAAACGCACCGGTTGTGCCGCTTATTCCAAATGTTACGGTTGAACCGGAAAGCGATCCACAGCATATTATTGAGCTTTTAGTGCATCAAGTAACGGGACGCGTAAGATGGCGTGAGACGATCGAATGGTTTGCGCAGAATGGCGTTGACACTTTGTTCGAGATTGGATCAGGTAAGGTTCTTAGTGGCCTTGCTCGTCGTATTAATAAGGATATCAATGGATTGACTGTTGGCAGCAGTGAGGAAATTGAAACTGCGCTTAAGGCGCTTGGTATATAATCGAGGAATTAAGGAATGTTTGATTTTAAAGGGCGCAAGGCTCTTGTAACCGGTGCGACTGGCGGTATTGGCGAAGCTATTGCGCGCAAACTTCATGCGCGTGGCGCTATTGTGGGTCTGCATGGCACACGTGAGGAAAAGCTTAAAGCCTTGGCTGCTGATCTTGGTGACAATTGTTTCATATTTCCAGCCAACTTGTCAGATCGTGATGCTGTTAAAAACTTGGCTGAAACCGCCGAGAAAGAAATGGACGGCGTAGATATTCTCGTTAATAATGCGGGAATAACCCGTGACGGCCTGTTTGTCCGTATGAGCGATCAGGACTGGGATGACGTATTGGCCGTCAATCTAACTGCAGTTTTTCTGCTAACACGTGAATTGACACACCCAATGATGCGTCGCCGCTATGGTCGTATAATCAACATTTCGTCGATTGTTGGTGTTATTGGTAATCCGGGACAGACAAATTATTGTGCGACGAAAGCCGGCGTTATCGGATTTTCAAAATCTTTGGCACAGGAAATTGCCAGCCGTAATGTAACAGTTAACTGTATCGCACCTGGATTTATCGAGTCGGCTATGACAGATAAATTGAATGACAAGCAGAAAGAAACCATCATGTCTGCTATTCCTATGAAACGCATGGGAACAAGTGACGATGTTGCAGCTGCTGCAATTTATTTGGCAAGTGATGAAGCCGCATTCGTTACTGGTCAGACACTGCATGTTAACGGCGGTATGGCAATGATCTAATGGATATCTATCCATTATAATAAAGACATAACACAAAGCTTGGGCAGGATAAATAATGCTCAAGCTTATCCAAAATATCTCTGTTTGGATAAGTACGGTAATAATTCGTGATTGGGGCAGAAAAGCCTTATTTTTAGGGAAAAAAGACATATTTTTTTGCATAAAACAGATGAAACACTGTAAAAATGCTAAAATATCTTTGCGTCTTGGCTTAGACCATGATAATTGCCGCGTTTGAAGCCGATTAGTAAAATCGGTTTGTCCCAAAAGGGATATCCACAGGATGTGCTTAAAACTTTAAAATGATTTGGGTAAAAAACACATCTATTGCTTGATTAGAGGAGCCCATGCCGTTAACCAAGGTATGGAAACAACAAAAGTCGAGGATCCTACATGAGTGATACAGCAGAACGCGTCAAGAAAATCGTCATCGAGCATCTTGGTGTTGATGCAGACAAAGTAACCGATGGTGCAAGCTTTATTGACGATCTTGGTGCCGATAGCCTTGATACCGTTGAATTGGTTATGGCTTTTGAAGAAGAATTTGGCGTTGAAATTCCAGATGACGCTGCAGAAACAATTTTGACTGTTGGTGATGCAGTCAAGTTCATCGATAAAGCTTCTGCATAATAATATAAGAAGACAGAAGCCTTTAAGGCTTTTGTCTTCATTTGCATTATAGTGTTCCCTCCAAAATGGGTAACGTGTGATTTGATTTATAAGATTGGGAATGAAAGTATGAGACGTGTCGTCATTACCGGTATGGGGTTGGTTTCTCCGCTGGCCGGCGACGTGAAACATAGCTGGAAACGGCTTCTTGAAGGACGTAGCGGTATTCGTCGCGTGACAGAATTTGAAGTTGACGACCTTCCTTGTCAAATTGCAGGTCGTATCCCTTTAGGGGATGGAAGTGATGGTACCTTTAATCCTGATCTTCATATGGAACCTAAGGAACAGCGTAAGGTTGATCCATTCATAGTCTATGCTATGGGTGCGGCAGATGAAGCGCTTGACGATGCTAATTGGCATCCATCAACAGAAGAAGATCAGATACGTACAGGCGTTATGATTGGTTCTGGTATCGGTGGTGTTGAAGGCATTGTAGAAGCTGGCTACACATTACGCGATAAGGGACCAAGACGTATTTCGCCCTTTTTTATTCCAGGACGTCTTATTAATCTAGCTTCCGGATATGTCTCCATTAAGCACCATTTGCGTGGACCTAATCATGCTGTTGTTACCGCATGTTCTACGGGTTCTCATGCGATCGGCGACGCATCGCGTTTGATCGCATTGGGTGATGCCGATGTGATGGTAGCGGGTGGTACAGAATCACCGGTAAATCGTATTTCGTTGGCGGGCTTTGCAGCTTGTAAGGCTCTTTCAACTGGCCGTAATGATGATCCTGAACATGCGTCACGACCTTACGATAGTGATCGTGATGGTTTTGTCATGGCAGAAGGTTCTGCGGTTGTCGTTCTGGAAGAACTAGAACATGCCCTCTATAGAGGTGCTAAAATTTACGCTGAAATTATAGGTTATGGCCTATCAGGAGATGCCTACCATATTACTGCTCCGTCAGAGAGCGGAGAGGGTGCACAGCGTTGTATGGAAGCAGCTATCAAGCGCGCTAACATAGCCCCATCAGACATTGATTATATCAATGCGCACGGAACATCGACTATGGCAGATACTATCGAGCTTGCTGCAGTAGAACGTGTGATGGGCGATCATGTGTCTAAAGTGTCGATGTCTTCAACAAAGTCGTCGATTGGGCATCTACTTGGTGCCGCTGGCGCTGCAGAAGCTATTTTCAGCGTGCTTGCTATACGGGATAATATTGCTCCGGCAACTTTAAATCTTGATAATCCGTCAGTCGATACCAAGATTGATCTTGTTCCGCATAAACCGCGTGAACGCAAGATTGATACGGTTTTGTCCAATTCATTTGGATTTGGTGGAACCAATGCATCATTAATCATGAGGCGGTTTTCAAAATAATATTTAGACTTGTAACGTCTCTCTATTTTGTCTTATTCTTTGAATAAAATCATGGAAGCGGTGCATGTTTTTCATGAATATTAGGGTGTGCGCTTATGTCTGATGAGGAAAGAAAGATACAATCTGACCAAGATGTTTCTCATTTGCCTCTACCGCAAGAAAATGATGAGAGTGAACTAGACGATAAATCAAAACGCTCTCATATAGCGCGTAACCCGTTTGTTATATTAGGCAATTTCTTTTTGATGCTTGTGATTGTTATAATCCTTGCAATCACTATTCCGATTTATATCGGAAAAAATATGTTTTTTACCGCTGGACCATTAGAAGAACAACAGGTTATTTTAATTCAACCTGGAACCGGCATTAGAGAGATTGCTGCTTTATTGGAAAAACAGGGCGTGATCCGATCGGCCGACATTTTTGTTTATGGTGTTGGATATCAAGACAAGGCAAAACTGTTAAAAGCAGGGGAATATGCAATACCTGCACACGCCTCAATGAGCGCAATTATGGATATTCTGGTAGCTGGTAAATCTATCGAATATACATTTACAGTTCCGGAAGGTCTGACGGTTAAGCAAATTTTTGATCGTTTAGCTGCCAACGAAGTTTTGGTTGGTGATTTGCCACAACAATTACCGCCTGAAGGTAGTTTAATGACAAATACCGTGAGCTTCACGCGCGGTACAACACGGGCACAGATCGTAAAACGGTTGCGCGATGGACAGGATAAGCTCGTTTCTGAAATTTGGGCAAAGCGTTCACCCGATCTACCGATAAAGACAATCAATGAATTTGTTACTTTGGCGTCAATCGTTGAAAAAGAAACTGGTATTGCATCAGAACGCCCACAAGTTGCTGCGGTATTTTGTAATCGGTTGATTAAACATATGCGCTTGCAGTCGGATCCTACCGTTATTTATGGGATATTTGGTGGTGCCGGTAAACCATCGGATAGACCGATATATCGCTCTGATCTCGATCAAGAAACGCCGTATAATACCTATAGAATAAATGGCTTACCGCCGACACCAATCGCCAATCCCGGACGTGATGCGCTTGAAGCAGTGGCAAATCCGCCAAAAACAGATGCCCTTTATTTCGTTGCTGACGGAACGGGCGGTCATGTCTTTGCAAAGTCATTGGATGAACATAATGCAAATGTTCGGAAGTGGCGTGCGTTGCAGAACGGTAATTAATTCTGTGATATCTCGTGAATGATATAATTTGCCTAATGGCGGAACTACTATTTTGGTAAAATAAATTATCAGCAATAATAGTCTGCGTTTGATTTTGACGGCTTCAATCCGGTCCTTCGGGTTATATAGGCGGATATAATCTTACAATTGCTGAGTTTATGGCAACGACCGGATCATTTGGACAGTTTGAAATCAACTTGATTTGAAATCAATTTAAAAAGTCAGCGACATATATTTTTTCAAAACTGAGCTGTTTGCAGGCGGTGTAGCTATTTTGCGGTGTGTGTGGGGTGATGTTATTGATGCATAACGGGTAATGGCAAAAACTCTGTAATAGTTTAGCCAATAAATCTTTCGTGTTTTTTCAAATAAGCTCTTTTTAATTGATGCAAAACAAGCAATAAAACTGCCATTATAAGTACCACTTAATATCAATGTATAACTAATTCGATCACGGGGGTGTCGGGTGGACGTGAGGAGTTTATAATATTGCAAAGTATGACAGGTTTTGCCCGAGTAGACACTAAAATTGGTGATTTCAATGTTACTTGGGAAGCACGTTCAGTCAATGGTAAGGGGCTTGATGTCAAATTTCGTTCAACGGCATTGTTGGATGTCTTTGAAAATGAATTAAAAAAGAAAGCAGCAACCGTTTTTGCACGTGGTAATATCACATTTTTACTAACAATAACCTCGCCAAAAGCTGCCAATATTCCGGTGATTAATCGTGAATATATTTCATATTTGATAAATTTATCAGCTGAACTGGAAAAAGAATACAATATCGCTAAATCATCATTGGCAGAGCTTTTAACAATCAAGGGGGTTATAGAACACGATACTGAAAATTGCCTTGATCCTCTTGATGATGAATTTAAAACCGCTATCAATACGGGGTTTGAGCGTATTTTGTCAGAATTGGTTGCTTCACGCAAAACGGAAGGCAACAGTCTTGAACAAATTTTAATTGAACAAATCAATCAGTTGGAAATACTTGTAAAGAAAGCGCGCAACGATCCTGCAAGATCACTTGATGCTATTCGAGAGCGACTGAAGACGACAGTGGAAGCTTTGTTGGAAACCAATGCTCCACTTGACCCACAGCGTTTGCATATGGAAGCTGCTTTTATTGCAACAAAAGTTGATGTTCAGGAAGAATTAGATCGGCTTGACGGTCATATCAAAGCGGCTCGTAGTCTGATTTCATCCGAACAACCTATTGGCAGGCGCTTGGATTTTCTGGCACAAGAATTCAATCGAGAAGCGAATACACTATGTTCGAAGGCGCACACTACATCCTTAACCGAAGTTGGTTTAGAGTTGAAAACTGTGATCGACCAATTGCGGGAACAGATACAAAATATTGAATGATGGTTCGCTTAACGCTAAAATCAATTCGATTGCTATGAGATTATCCAGAGGACAAAGACATATGACAAGTGCATCGCCACATGAGCTTAATACAAAAATACTAAAACCAAGGCGCGGTGTTTTACTAGTATTGTCTTCTCCCTCTGGCGCAGGCAAAACAACCCTATCAAGACTACTTTTAGAAGATGGTGAGCTTGGCCTATCTATTAGTGTAACAACCCGTCAACGTCGCGCAAGTGAGGTTGACGGTGTACATTATCATTTTATCTCGAAAAAAGATTTTGAACGTAAGCGCGATAATGATGAACTGATAGAATGGGCGGAAGTTCACGGCAATTACTATGGAACATTGCGTGAAACCGTAGACACGGCTTTGGCATCTGGTCGCGATATGTTGTTTGATATCGACTATCAGGGTGCTAAACAACTACAACAAAAGATGCCCAATGATGTCGTGTCAATTTTTATTCTTCCACCATCGATGAAAGAATTAAAATCACGATTAAACCGCCGTGCCGAAGATAGCAAAGAGGTGATTGATCTAAGGCTTGATAATGCTCGCGGTGAAATCAAACAATGGCAGTCTTATGATTATGTTTTGGTCAATGAGGATCTCAATCGTTCCTTCTCAACAATCAAAGCTATTCACCTTGCAGAAACGATAAAGCGTAAACGTTGTCTCTATCTCGAGTCATTTGTAGACGAGTTATTAAATGAAAAATTGGACTAATTGGATCGGCAGATCGATAGATCCAGTTTTCATAGCAATTTATTGATTTGAAAATATTCGTTAGCCCAGATCAGGTGTTTTACTGGTTTGAAAGCGCGCGAGCCAAAGCGATAAATTCTTCAATGCTTAGCGTTTCGGCTCGTCGTGTTCCATCTATCGCAGCTTTTTGCAAAAGATCTTCACCACCAAGTATTTTAAGACTTTGGCGCAACATTTTACGCCGTTGGCCAAATGCTGCCTTTGTCACCATTTCCAAAGCCTTGGCAGAGCAGGGGATTGGATTATCATAAGGCACAAGATGCACCACAGAAGAGGTAATCTTTGGTGGCGGTGTGAAGGCCTGTCGTGGGACATCAAATGCAATGGCAGATTTGCATCTCCAATTTGTTAGCACACCCAGCCGTCCATAATGTGGTGTTGATGGCTTTGCCGTAATACGCTCTGCCACTTCACGTTGAAACATCAATGTCATGGATTGATAAAATGGTGGCCATGGTTCGACCAATAGCCAGTTTATCAAAATCTGCGTGCCAACATTATAAGGTAAATTGGCAACGATATGCGGTTTGTCATTGCCTGGAAACAGTTTGGTAAAATCCTGCTCAAGCGCATCACCACAAATGATGTTCAATTTATCTGGATAGGCTTCGGCAATTTCATTCAATGCCGGTAGACAACGTGTATCCCGTTCAATAGCGGTTACATTTGCCCCCAATGCCAACAATGCCCTCGTAAGGCC
Organism: uncultured Bartonella sp.; assembly: GCA_946478235.1. Taxonomy (GTDB): domain Bacteria; phylum Pseudomonadota; class Alphaproteobacteria; order Rhizobiales; family Rhizobiaceae; genus Bartonella. Next base: position 336,955 of record CAMLBF010000002.1, on the reverse strand, counting down.
ACCAGGGCCGGGACCAATTTCCAATACTGATTTGCCTTCCAAGTCGCCTGCTTGTCGCGCAATTTTTGTTGTCAAATTAAGATCAAAAAGAAAGTTTTGACCGAGAGACTTTTTTGCCTGCAGATCATATTTTTCTATAATCTGCCGTAACGGTGGAAGTGTATCAATACTCATTGTTTGCAACTATTTTTTGCAAGTTCACTTGCCATTTTCAATGCCGCAATGAAACTATCTGGCGATGCTATCCCTTTGCCGGCAATATTAAATGCAGTACCATGATCTGGTGATGTACGGATAAAAGGTAGCCCCAATGTTACATTGACTGTATTATCAAAACCAATTGTTTTGACCGGTATTAGCGCTTGGTCATGATACATGCACAATGCTGCGTCGTAATTTTTACGTGCTCTTTCATTAAACATTGTATCGGATGGCAAAGGATCAGTTATTGTAATTCCGTGTTTTCGTAAAATATCAATAGCGGGCATGATAATAGTCTGCTCTTCAAGCCCCATAGCACCATTTTCCCCAGCGTGAGGATTAAGTCCTGCTATTGCTAATCTCGGATTATCTATCCCGAATCTTTTATGCAGATCATTTGCGGTAATTAATGCCGTTTGCACAATAAGATCCGTTGTTAAAGCCTGAGGAACCTTTTGAATGGCAATATGAACCGTAATAGGTACAGTTCTCAATTCTGGTCCAGCAAGCATCATGACAGGCTGACAGAATTTGCCGGTCAACTGCATGGCAAGATCGGCTAAAAATTCGGTATGTCCGGGAAATGTGAAACCTGCTTCATAAAGAACAGCTTTTGCAATTGGACAAGTTACAAGACCACTTGCCAATCCATCGTGAATGAAATTAACACCACGTTCTATTGCTTCAACAATACCTGATGCATTTTTCGGTGAGGGATGTCCAACATCAGCAACTTGTCTATTTTCAAGTTCCACGATTGGCAAAACATTATCGAATTTTTCACAAACGCGATCGAGATCTACGACTTTTGTTGTTGCATCATATCCCAATAAAGCTATGCGGCTTCTTATGACATCCGGATCAGCAAGAATAAAAAAAGGTGGTATCGCATTTGACTGCTTTAGCAACCAAGCTTTTAAAGCTATTTCCAATCCTATTCCGGCAGGATCACCACTGCTAACAACAAGTGGTAACATCAAGGATTTTGAATGCGAGCTTTTTCCCGCAATTCCTTGACGTATTTTGCGCTTAGGTCTTCTGCTTTTTTATCACCGGACTTTTCATTATCTTGAACAGTAAAAACAAGCTGTGCAACCTTGTCATCTGACACTTTTTTAATGCCGCAAATAGCTAAGGCTTCAACACCTCTTGGCGTTTCTCGTGGTGGTGTCATGCGACCAACAGGTGTAGCTTTTACTGACTTTTCCCATTCTTCAGGAAGTTGTGGTTCAAGCACACGACCAAGATTTCTTACAGTCACATCTAGCATGGTTGTTGCTTGTTGTTTTAAATTATCGCAACCAGCAAATTTTGCGCGGAAAAGCTCGGCATCCTGCTTTCTTTTTCCGAGAATAGCTGAACGCCGATCAGATGGCACAACAAATATGACCTGTTGAAGCTCGTATTCATTGGCAGTAGGCTTAACACCACCATTCTTTATCATGCGTTGTACAGCTTCTTGTTCGGTTATGATACCACCCTCAGCACGATAGCGAGCACTAACGAGACGCCCCCAACCCATTTGGGTTCTGATATAGTCTTTAAAGTGATCGGCAGTAACACCCGTTTGCGCAAACATTTGCGTCAATTGAGCAACCGTCATATGGTTACGTTCGGCAAAACCAGAAAATGCTTTGTTCACTTCTTCATCGGAAACACTAATATTGCGCTTCTTCATTTCGACGCGCTTCAGCATCTCTTCGATCAACTCGCTTTTTGCAAGAGCTGTTAGGTTTCCTTGACGGCGTTGCAACTTCAAAAATGCTGCACGTCTTTGAATATCATAATTAGTGATTGCATTGCCGTTGACAATGACGGCAACCGTCGTCTGTCCTGCTTGGACATTTTGTGGTGCAGATTTATTTGACGCCGAAAACGCCTGTGAAGACATGCCTGCTACACATGCTGTTGTAGCAAATATAAAAGCCAGTGTGCTGTATTTTATTTTCTTCATTGTGTTTCGTTTCTGCTTATCTGTCCATTAAATTAGGTGGTTAATTATAACCAATTAAATCTTAACTACAATAATCGAACCAATAGTCCGTCAATTTCTAAACTTATTTCTTGAGAGCTCCGCCTATATCGCCATTTCCGATATCAGCCACTGTACGGAATGAGAGCATGAAACCAAACGTGTGCGATGGTTCATTTTCCCATGGATTTCTCGTTTGTTGATAGCCGAGATTCAAACCAAAACATTCATCAAGATAATTCAAACTACCGCCAATTTTAACGAGTGTGTCTGAAACAAGGTCATAACTTGTATTGGCGTTGACTGACCAGTGATCAGTAAACTTATAACCGGATTGTAAGGAAACTTCCTGACGGTCTTGTTTGTAACCATAATCTGGCTGACTTCGAATATAGGCATATTGTGATGACGCCCAAATGCGCGACCAATTCTTCGAAACTTCCAGTTCACCACGTCGGATCGAACCGGTTTCGTCATCAAAGCGTCCGCGTGAAGCCATTGCAAAACCGTTTTCGTCGCTTGCACCAAGCATGGCAACATAATCAGAGCGCGCGGTTTCGAGGCCAGAATCGGCTCCAACGCTTACAAAGTCTTTCGCATTATAGGAATTTTTGCCAAATAGTTGGAACGATTGACCAACCAATCCATATAGTGACCAGCCATTATTCAAGTTTCCGGAATAACGTAAACCGACATTGGAGCGAGTGCCACCCTCTAGGCGATCATAACCAGAAAACTTGTCACGCTCAAATAATGTTGTTGCATCAAATACGAAGCTTTGTGCATCCTCATTTGGTAAGCGACCAGTATATTGCTCATTATTGCGCACAAATATTTGCGCCATAGGCTCAAGGATATGTGTTGTATTGCCTGCAGTAAACAACAGTGGATAACGCAGTTCTAATCCGGCTGTTGCCATGCCGCGGAATGCACCGGATTCAATATCAACATTACGATAGGTGCCTTCTGATGTATATCCGCCATAGCTTCCATTTGCATCAGTGCCGATACCATCACCCCGTAATGCAAGAATTGGTGTTATAACCAAACCACCTTGCGTGATAAAACTTCTCTTCCACTCAACATCTGATGTTAAGCGGAAATTTGTGCCTGACATGCCGGCAAGACGGGCGGTGTCAAGTGGCTTTCCTTGCCAATCAGCAAAGGCAAAATCTGCGCGATCGCGATATATGGTTTGCACATTGGTATGGAAAGTAAACTCGCCACCATAAACTGACTCGTCTGGCGTGAAAGAATAATCAATACGAGGCAATACCCAAGGCTGACGGGTATAACGTTCACTCGGATTATCTTTCGTCATCGAATCCTGCACTTCAAAATGATAGAAGCGCATATCAAAGTAATTTCTGCCCGCTAAACCATTAAGATAAACTTGTGAGCGGAAAACGTCGTCCTTATAACCTTCCAAATTGTAAGTACGGCTAAAATTTCTGTCCGATTGGGCTAATATGTTCCAGCCATATGTCCAATTTGAATTGATCCGGAAATCACCTTTTGTGGCAACCATATAACGGTTGTCATTCAGCCTATCGATTGAACCGGCATCAAAATCATCTGGATTGGCCTGATATATATGAGCAAACCGGATATTATACGTTCCGGTCTCCAAGCGATGACGCCATTCACCTTCTGTTAAAAGACCTTGGTTGGTATAACCTGTCGCTGAAAGGGTAAAATCGTAATTTGGTGCCAAATTCCAAAAATAGGAATTGCGTATTCCAAACCCCAGATCCTTATTATACATAAAACTCGGAGCTAAAACACCGGTTTTACGTTTGACTGTAGGATCCGGCATTTCAAATACCGGAAACCATGCAATCGGCATACCAAAAAATTCAAAATGGCTGTCTTCAAAACGCATAGTTTTGGTTGCACCATTCCAAATAATTTTCTTGGCTTTTATCTGCCATAAAACATCGCGATCTGGTTTATAGTAGCAGGGCTCACAAGCTGTATAGGCGCCGCGATTAAACACGGTCATTTGCCCACCACTACGCTCGGCACTTTCTGCTGCAAAACGTGTGTTGTCAGGTGTTTCTGCCCGCAAGGAGTTAACAAAACCTTCGCCCAAATCGTCTGTCATATCGATCTGGTCTGCATAAAGTTTGCTGCCGTCCGGTTGAACGACTTCTACTTCACCTTCCGCCATAACGCGACCGGTTTTCTGGTTGTATGTTACTTTACGTGCAACGATTCGGTTACCGTCATATTCTATTCTTACATTGCCTTGTGCTGTGACGGTATTGGCATCACGGTCATAAACTAGCTCATCAGCAGACAATAACATACGTGCATTAGGATCTGTTTTGTGCGTTGCTGAGAGAGCATTAAAATCTTGTGCGTACACAAAATTTGTTGCACCCAAGCCCATCACACACCCCAATGCGGTTGTGATTGCCAATGCCTTTAGGCTTTTTGAAATTGTTATTCCACTATTCAATCGTTTCACCTAGCCATCCTCTTTATGCAACAAAAAGGAGATACCAAAAAATAAAGCTATAACAACCGGCACCCACGCTGCCACAGCAGGCGGAACATACCCCACCTTACCAAAAGCCTGCACAAGAACCGAAACTACATAAAGCACGAACCCAGCAATGATGCCACCCAGAATCAGCATTCCAGACTGTCCAAATCGCACAAATTTTAAAGTAACCGTTGCTGCAATCAATGTCATTGCAATTAATAGCGCCGGTAATGCAATCAGAGATTGTAATTGCATATCAAAAACATTGGCAGAGTAGCCAAAAGAACGCGCTATTTCAATTTTACGTGGCAATTCATAGAAAGGAATCGCTGCTGGATCAGCAAGACGATCTTCCACAAATTCCGGACGCAAATGAGTGGCTACTTTAAGTTCTGAAAATTTTTGTGGCTCATGTCCGGCTTTATACCGTGTTCCATTTGTTAAAACCCATGCACCATTTGTCAGTTTTGCCTGATTGGTATTAAGCCAATCATTTACCGTTCCATCTGAATTATATTCAACGAAGGTCGCATCGATAAGCGTAAGCCCCTTATCTGCAACAGCTTTCGCACCAATTGTAGTAACACCAGCATCAGTTCTTTGGGTAAGCCAAGGAATACGATTGCTATTCGCCGGCGTTTGGGCGTCATCGCCTTTCCAATTGGCCAATAATTGTTCTGATTGGCTGGTTCCCCATGCAGCAAGTGGGTTAACGATAACCACAGCAATAACACCGAATAAGAAAGCACCGAGACACGCTGGCATAAGAAATTGCCACGCTGAAACACCAATTGAACGTGCAATCACCAATTCCATTTTACGATTAAGCGAAATTAATGTCGCCATCGCTGAAAATAGGGCTACAAATGGAAAAAGTTGCTGCATAATAAAGGGTATACGAAGCGCTGACATTGTAAGGGCACCCAAAGCAGAATATCCCGGAAGACCTGCAAGCCGACCGGCATTTTCTGTAAAGTCCATTAAAAGAGCGAGGACAAATATACCCAATAGAAAATATGCAGTAATCTTTACGTACCGCATAAAGAAGTAACGTCCGAGAGTCCAACCGATCATGGCGTTCCCCCATCATTACTGCTTTGTGTACGAAATTTGAATTTTGATTTTACCCAATCAGAAATGTTATTGAGTTTGTCGTTAAACTTATCAGGCAGCGACATTTTACGATTGGTTATAAACATAAATAGAATGAACGCACTGATGCCGAGCGGCAAAATATATAATAATGGCACGTAAGCCAAATCACTATCAGCACGATCCCCGAAGAAATATCCAAGCCAATAAACCAGAAGCGACAGTGAAATAGCAGAAAACGAAGCGGAAATGCGCGCTTGTCTATGAGAGCGTGCGTCACCTGCAACCGCCAAGGCTATAAGTGCAAACACAATAGGATAAAGCCATTCTGTAAAGCGACGATGTATTTCTGCTGTATATTGCAATGGACGCCGTTGATAATAGGGATCATTTGCGTCTGGATGCATCAAATAGAGAAGGGGTCTATCTTTAGGAAATATGGTTGGCGTCCCATCACTTGCGGTAAACTCGCCTAGGTTAAACGTATATGTACCGAATTTGATGATCGATACATCACCTTTTTGATTATCACGCCGTTGAACTTCACCATTATTCAGAACAAGAAAATCGCCTTTACTATTGCTAATAACGGAACCATCCACCGCATAGTAGAATAGATCTGTATTCGGATCTCTCTGATCGGCAATAAATAGACGGCCAATTGTGCCATCATCATTGCGTTGGCCAATTTCCATATAAAGATTTGTGGTCAATTCGCGAAAACTACCTTCTTGTATGAAGGCGTTAATAAGATCAGCATGCGCTGTTGCTACCATTTCACGCATTGTTAAGCGCGCTTGCGGCGTTACAAAATTGGCGATGAAAAATGAAAAGAGTGCAGCAAGCACAGCAAGTAAAAGAATAGGTTTCCAAACAGTATTTCTTGGAGCGCCGGATGCATTAATAACAACGAGCTCTGAATCCTGATTCATTGTGGATAAGGTTTGTGCAATGGCAATAACCAGCGCAAAAGGAATAACCAAAGGAATCGCTGAAGGAATAAATAGCGATGAAAATTGTAAAATAGCGAGAAATGTCTGACCACTTGTCGTCAAGTAATTGATCTTTGCCAATACTTGAACAGTCCAGCTGATTCCAACAGATGCAATCAGAACCGCTGCAAAAAGCATAAAGACGCGCCGTAGGATGTATTGCTCAATAATGCGCATAGATAGAGTTCACATCCTCATACAAGTTTCAAAACAAATCAAATACAGTATTGTATACTATACTAAATACCCATCTCAAACGGTCTCTTTTGAGCTATCATGTCAAAACTAACAAGAGACGAATGAAATTAGTTAACAAAGTACTAATGAGTGCCTTTTGCCACAAATCGGTGCCATGTTTCAAGTCGGAGGACACATCAATTTATAAAAGTGATAAAAAAAGCACGGTTAAACTTGAAGAACTTAAAAACAGTGCTCATTATACCAAAGCGTTTTGTGCATGATTGCTTTTTCGGAAAAAACACGGCGCATCGCTAGAATTTGTTATTAGAAGGCAGGAATATTTTATTATGTCAAAGACAATTACTATTGAAAGCGGTGCAATTTCGGCACCTAAAAAGGGCGTGTTTGTGGTTCTATTGGATCATAAAGGGCATGTTGCGTTCGAAGCAGAAAAGATCGTCGGGAAAGCGCTTATTGAGCGGATTGTTTCTGTTCGCAAATTTGAGGGAAAAAAGTGCGACTATGTCGATGAGGTTTGCGATGGGCAAAAGGGTTTTGACCGTTTAATTGTTTTAGGCATTGGGGACAGTTCCAAGCTTGATAAAGACGATTGGGTAAAACTTGGCGGCGCAGCACGTGGTGCAATAGGCGAGGCACAGCAAGCCAATATTTGCCTGACGATTGCAGGCGAAAAGTTACAAGAAGACAATATTGTAGATTTTGTCGCTGGGTTACGTCTACGTGATTATAAATTCGATCGCTATAAAACAGCGCAATCACAATCTGAAACGAAAACAAAATCACCAAAGATAACGATTCTTTTAGAAAATTCCGATGCTGGTAAAGCATTGATTGAGCGGTCGAATAACTTAAGTGATGCAGTAATATTGGCTCGCAATCTAGTTAATGAGCCAGCTAATATTTTAGGAACAGACGAGCTCGTTGAACAGGTAAAAAAGCTTACAGAATTTGGTGTCAAGGTCGACATTATCGAAGAAAAAGAGATGAAGAAGCTTGGCATGGGCGCTTTGCTTGGGGTTGCGCGCGGTTCCAAACGTCCTCCTTATTTGGCTGTTATGCAATGGCAAGGCGGAAAATCGAAAGAGTCTTCCTTAGCTTTTGTGGGTAAAGGTGTTGTTTTTGATTCGGGTGGTATCTCTTTGAAACCGGGTGCCGGTATGGAAGATATGAAGGGCGATATGGGTGGTGCTGCTGCTGTTGTTGGCCTTATGAAATCTTTGAGCTTAAGAAAAGCTAAGGTAAATGTTGTTGGTGTCATCGGGATCGTTGAAAATATGCCAGATGGAAATGCGCAACGGCCAGGGGATGTTGTCACGTCCATGTCAGGACAAACAATTGAGGTCATCAATACCGATGCGGAGGGACGGTTGGTATTAGCGGACGCTCTTTGGTATACAAAAGAAAACTTTGCTCCAAAAATTATGATCAATTTGGCAACTTTGACCGGCGCTATTATGGTTGCATTGGGTTCAGATCATGCCGGATTGTTCAGTAATGATGACACATTGGCAGAACAGCTTTTTGAAACAGGACAAAAAACTGGAGAAAAAGTTTGGCGCATGCCACTCAATGATACTTATGACAAGATTGTGGATTCGAAAGTTGCCGATATGCGCAATAGCTGTGGTCGGTTGGCAGGTTCAATTACCGCTGCACAGTTTTTGAAGCGCTTTGTTGGTGATGTTTCTTGGGCTCATCTTGATATTGCAGGAACGGCAATGAACTCACCCGAAAACGAGTATAACCGCTCTTGGGGCGCTGGTTTTGGTGTGCGATTGCTGGATCGACTAATCCGTGATTACTACGAGGCGTGATTTGGCAGAAATCTTATTTTATCATTTAACCCAATCAACGCTTGATGAGGCTTTGCCTGGCCTCATTGAGCGTTCGCTTGCTCGTGATTGGAAAGTTGTTATACAATTTATGAGTGAGGAGCGGCGCGATGCAATGGACGCGCATTTGTGGGTCTATTCCGATGATTCATTTATCGGGCATGGTACAGAAAGAGAGCCATATGCTGATCTGCAACCTGTTTATTTAACCACTGGTGATGAAAACCCTAATCAGGCTCAAGTTAGGTTTTTGGTTGAGGGCGCCAATTGCCTTGATGCGGATAAATATGACCGTTTGGTTGTCATGTTTGATGGACATGATGCAGAATTATTATCCCAAACACGTGAGCAGTGGAAAGCTTACAAAGCACAGGATCATAAATTGACGTACTGGCAACAGACAGAAGACCGTCGTTGGGAGAAAAAAGCCTAATGCGAATAACCCCAATTATATTGATTTTTATTGGTATTTTCGGATTAATTTACCCTGAGAAATTTATTGCTGACGGCTCAGGCGGCGGACGCTGGGTATTTGTCATCATTATAGCTTTGGGAGCTTTTACGATGTGGCGTACAGTCCAGCGGAATAAAAATAGAAACGATGATTTATGATCGTATAATTACTCTTCTATGGGCTGTTGTCTTAGCGTTCCTTACGTCAACATGGTTAGGAACGACAAATATTTTGTCACAAACTTTGCAGGTTACAAATATTGCTTATGCAGCAGATGTCATCTTTGTCGTGACATGTGCAATATTTGCAGGTTGCATTTGGTTTTTAATGCCCAAACCATTATCAGGGAAAGCAAGACTGGCGGCATTATTGCCGCCAGCTTTAATAATATTGTATTTCTTTTTCTAATCCGAACAGAGCATAATTAGCCAGAAATCTCTTTGTCCGTAAAACCGACATAACAGAGCAAAGAGATGAATGAAGATGCCAACAGATAATAACCGATATATTTAACGCCGAAATTCTGCACCAGAGTTTCAGCAATGTAAGGTGCAAACGAAGCGCCGACGATACCGGCTAGGTTGAACGTCATTGATGCACCGCTATAACGAATAGCTGTTGGAAATGGGGAAGCCAGTGCTGCACCTATTGGACCATAGGTTAAACCCATTAAGCCTAATCCAAGGATTGATAATCCAAAAACACCCCAAACGCCGCCATCCAACAGATATGGTACCACAAAGGAAAATAAACCAATGAAGATAGTCACTAAAATCATCAATTTACGACGCCCAATATAGTCGGAAATTTTGCCAGCAAATGGAATAAGAATACCAAATGCAACCGCACCGATCATTTGTACTTCCAAAGCTTCGCCAAAAGATAATTTGAGGTGGTGTGACGAATAAGAAAGCAGGTAGGCGGTGACCAAATAGAACAACACGAACGTTGTCATGCCGGCAAATGTGCCTAAAAACAATGTGCGAGAATATTTTGTAAAAACATCGACAATTGGCACTTTTACCCGTTCTTCACGCTCGATTGCCTGCTTGAATTCGGGAGTTTCGCTAATTGATAATCTAACCCAAAGACCAATAACAATAAGCACTATCGATGCGATAAATGGAATACGCCATCCCCATGAATAACGTTGGCTTTCATCAAGAAAATTCCACATCAACCAGAATGTACCAGCCGATAGGATAAGGCCAATTGGCGCACCCAATTGCGGAAACATTGCATACCAGCCGCGTTTTTCTTTTGGGGCATTTTCGGTTGCTAATAAAACAGCACCACCCCATTCACCGCCAAGACCTAAACCTTGACCAAAACGACATAATGTGAGCAGCAACGGTGCTAACCAGCCAATTGTTTCATAAGTTGGAAGGAAGCCGATAAGCACTGTCGATACACCCATTGTTAATAGGGCTGCAACAAGTGTTACCTTCCGTCCTACCTTATCGCCGTAATGGCCGAAAATGATAGACCCCAAAGGACGTGCAAAAAAGGCCGCAGAAAAAATGGCAAATGAACTCAATAGTGCAACAGTCGGGTCGCCTTTAGGAAAAAACAACACTGGAAATAATAAGGCTGCTGCAGTCGCAAATACGTAAAAATCAAAAAATTCAATCGTTGTCCCGATCAAGCTAGCCACTAATATTTGCCCAACAGAATTTTTTGCTTGGCCTTCATGATTTACCGAACTGGTCGACATGAATATAAAGCCTCCCCACACTTAAAAGAAATGTTATTACAAAATAGGTTTTGATCTATTATAAAAATTTCTTATTCGTGTCGAGTCACCTTTATGGCCAAATAATGTCTCATTAATGCTAGCCATGAGCCATTTTTGTTATCTATTTTTTAGTAAAAATCATATTTTTAGACAAAGAATGTTTAATCAATAATAATTTTTACTGTAAAAATTTATAAAGAATAAAATAAATAGCAAAATATTTTAAAAACAAAGCAATACATTTATAATGAGTTTTATTGTTTTATGTGGTGTTTTTTTTTGAAAAAATACCAATAAAAAATCGATATTTCTTTGTAGCTAGTGATTTCTGTATTTTGTTATTTATTAATTGCAGTGTCGTACTCATCACTCAATTTTAGCCAACGACTTTCTGCATCATCCAATCTACTGACAGCATCAGCACGTTCTTTTGCTTTTTCAGCAGCTTTATCAGGAGATTTCGTATAAAGCTCAGGATCTGCCAGCGTTTCATCAAGACGAGCAATCAGTTTTTGCAGACGCTCCATCAACGCTTCCTGCTCCTGTATTTGTTTACGAAGTGGGGCGAGTTCGGCGCGTTTTTCCGCACTTGCTTTACGCTGGTCGTTTTTCGATTTTGTTGATGAATTATCTTTCGGTGCCTGTTTGACTTCTTTTGGCTTGGAAATACCTAGAATATCATTTCTATAGTCATCCATATCGCCATCATAGGTTTTTACAGTACCGTCTTTTACCAACCATAGGCGTTCCATTGTCGCTTCAATCAAATGGCGGTCATGCGCAATGAGAATAACAGCACCTTCAAAATCATTGAGCGCCAGAACAAGTTGTTCACGGCTGTCGATATCAAGGTGGTTTGTCGGTTCGTCCAGAATAAGCAAATTGGGACCATCAAATGTTGCAAGCCCCATCAAAAGTCTGGCTTTTTCACCACCAGATAGTTCTTTTGCTTTGGTCATCATTTTTTCAGTTGAAAGACCCATGCGTGCAACTGCCGCCCGTATTTTTGCCTCTGGTTGTTTTGGCATCAAACGTCGAACGTGCTCAATCGGATTTTCTTCAGGAAAAAGATCATCCATTTGATGTTGCGCAAAAAAAGCGACCTTCAGGTTGGGCGATAGGGTCATCGTGCCACTTTCAGCCTTTAAGCGGCCTGAAAGCAATTTGGCAAGTGTCGATTTACCGTTACCATTGGCACCTAATAGGGCAATACGATCATCATTATCAATTCTAAGATCTAACCCTTTTAGAATGGGCTTACCAGGCTCATAACCCACTTCCACTTTTGACAATGCTATAATTGGAGAAGCCGCAATCTTTTCTGCTTGCGGAAACGAAAATGGTTGAACATGTTCATCTTGCCAAACAGCAATGGGTTTCAATTTTTCCAACGCTTTCAAGCGTGATTGTGCCTGCCGTGCTTTAGACGCTTTTGCTCTGAAGCGGGCAACAAAATCCTCCATATGTTTGCGATGCGCTTCTTGTTTGGCAGCCATTTTTTGCTGCAGCTCTACCGTCTCGGCATGTTGGCGTTCAAACTGGTCATAATTGCCGCGCCAAAATGTCAACTTCTTGTTTTCAAGATGCATGATCGAATTTGTTGCGCTGTTCAACAATTCTCTATCATGGCTAATAATAATAACAGTGTGTGGATAGCGGCGAACATATTCAATGAGCCATAACGTACCTTCCAAATCAAGATAGTTGGTAGGTTCGTCAAGTAAAAGTAAATCAGGCTCAGCAAAAAGTACTGCAGCCAAAGCAACACGCATACGCCAGCCGCCAGAGAAAGACGAGGCAGGGCGCTTTTGTGCTTCTGAATTAAATCCAAGTCCTGATAGGATACTTCCCGCTCGTGCTTCTGCTGAATGGGCGCCAATATCGGTCAATCGCGCATGAATTGCTGCAATTCTCATTGGATCTGTAGCGGTTTCAGCTTCTTGCAACAATTGCACACGTTCTTTATCGGCCGCCAAGACGATTTCTAGCAACGATTCTTCTGTACCAGGAGCCTCTTGAGCAACTTGGCCGATACGCGTATCTTTAGGAATAATCACTTCACCTGTTTCAGGTGCCAAATCGCCAGTAATGACGCGGAATAAAGTTGATTTGCCTGTTCCATTATGACCAACAAATCCAGTTTTTGAACCTGAAGGCAATGTAACACTAGAATGGTCTATAAGGAGTCGTCCAGCTATGCGGACAGTGATATCATTCAGAATAAGCATAGTCATTGGCTTTTGCATGGCTTTTGCATGAAGTGCAAGAAAAATTACAATTTTTAACCGATGTATTTCGCAGTGTGTCTTAAAGGCGGCAAAACTAATAAGTACTTCAATGAAAAGTTATGAAATTGCATAAAAATGGGAATTGATGTGAACAGAGTTCCACTTGGCAAAACGGTGTTATCCGTTTATAGAGGCGCAACAATAATTTTAGATATAAGGTAAAAAAATGGCCGTAGAACGTACTTTTTCTATGATTAAACCCGATGCAACACGTCGTAACCTAACTGGCGCTATCACAAAAATGTTGGAAGATGCTGGATTGCGTGTTGTTGCTTCTAAACGCGTATGGATGAGCTTGCGTGAAGCACAAGGCTTCTATGCTGTTCATAAAGACCGTCCTTTCTTCGGTGAATTGACAGAATTCATGTCTTCAGGACCAACAATTGTTCAGGTTCTTGAAGGTGAAAATGCTATTGCAAAAAACCGTGAAATCATGGGCGCTACCAACCCTGCCGATGCTGCTGAAGGTACGATCCGTAAAACACATGCATTGTCAATTGGTGAAAATTCAGTTCACGGTTCAGATTCTCCTGAAACTGCAAAAGAAGAAATTGCTTACTGGTTTTCTGGCACAGAAATCGTTGGATAATTGATTTTTTAATAAAGCAAAAAGCCCAGCAATTTGCTGGGCTTTTTTATGAGATATTTTTATTTTTTATCAGTAATTTAATCTGACTATTCGTTCAGCAATGATAGTGATTATAAATCGGGTGTTAGACGCGCGATGTAATTACCGTCGCTATCTTTCAGGATTAAACGTCCCACATCATCAAAGTCATAACTTTTAGTTTTTTCCAGCATTTCAATAAAACGGTTTTCTTGCTGGGAGAGTGCTTCCGCACATGCCATAAAGGTCATTGCAGGAGGGGCAAAATCTATTGTTTTCTGTTGCTCATCAATAACGACAGATGTTGAATAACGGTTACATCCACCGCTTCCAGTAACGCGTAGCTTAGGTAGGGGCGTTGGTTCTTTTTTATCGTTATTTGCTTCAATAGTTATCGTCATTCGGGAATTGTCAATGACGCCCTTATTGAAGATATCTTCAACATGCCATTCTTTTCCTATGATAACCGTTGGTACATCTTTAGTTGCAGCTGATTGGCTAACCGTGCCAAGAATAATTTCATAGCGTGTATTCTTATGGGCGACGTTAATGGGGCTTCTTTTATCACTTACAAACCATAATACATCACCAACAGAAATACGTGCCTGTAATGCATATTTATGATTTTTTTTAAGAATGTTGTTTCTTACGGGTAAGTCAAAATTGATGGGAACTGCACCCGATGCTTCCGCCGACATTTCTGCAACAACCGGAAATGGACCATCGGCTTTAGTAACATCAACAAGCTGCACCACAAGATATGCATGAGGTGGAAGTGCCATACGTTGCAGATAATTGACACTGCCTTTAATCGTTATTTTGTCGCTTGCGCTAAATGCAGGCGCTGTTGTGTTGACGATAAAAGCTGGAACCGACAAGACTGCCAATAAGGACAAGGCAGAAGCGCCAATTGTAAAAGCAGTAAGTTTACGAAATTTCATCGGTATATATACCTTCAATAATCCTAGATTATCCCTATCAATCAACTGTATGAACCGAAATTCCCTCTGTCATAACAGTTTGAATATTGGAATACTCTAATTATTGCCTAATTTCTGGAGAAATTAAGGCAGTGTAGAATAGTTTCAAATAAGAATAAAAAATAAAAAAATTATAATTTCGTTATTTCCAAGAAAAATTTAATCGTTCACACACAACAAATAATCACTTTGGTCAACACCACCAATATCACTTGGACCAACGTTGTTTTGTCTTTTCATCTGATTCTTTCGCTGCAACCCAGTCCTTTGCTTCCCCTTTGACAGGGTGTTCTTTTTTCCAAAAGGGGGCGTCTGTTTTCAGATAGTCCATAATAAAATTTGCGGCTTCAAAAGCAGAACTCCGATGCCCTGCAGCGGTGATAACAAGAACAATCTGGTCGCCGGAAACTATTTTGCCATAACGGTGAATAACCACAACGCCATTCAAATCCCAACGTTGATGCGCCTTCTCGACAATCGCCTCAATGTGTTTTTCTGCCATACCCGGATAATGTTCTATTTCCAAAGCAGAAAGGCGCCCACCTTCATGGCGGCAAAAGCCGCAAAACGTTACCATTGCACCGATTGAAGGGTTATTTGCACGCAGCTTATCGACTTCTTCAGCCTGATTAAAATCTTCCGATTGAACACGAATTATATCAGTCATAAGTTTCAACCACCTGTCATTGGAGGAAAGAGAGCGATTTCTTTGGCGCCATCAATTTTGCTATCGTGGTCAACATGCTCTTGATCAACCGCGACGCGGATAAATTCAGGCTTTTCCAAAGCATAAGCGTAATTGTCGCCGCGTGTTTGAAGATAGTTGAGTAGGTCAGAAATTGTTACAACCGTTTCCGGAAGTTCTAAATTTTCCTCATCGAGCCCAATTCTTTCACGAACCCAAGCAAAATAGCGTAATATCATGGAATAACTTTCAATCGATCACATGTTTAAGGCCAGCCCTAAAATAATCCCAACCGGTCCATAAAGTAAGAATGGCAGCAAGCCATAACATAATAAGGCCAAATTCAGTTGAATAAGGGATTACCTTATCACCTGCCGGTCCGGCAAGCAGAAAAACAATTGCAAACATTTGCACAGTTGTTTTCCATTTTGCCAAGCGAGAAACGGGAACACTGACTTTTAGCGAAGCCAGATATTCCCTTAATCCGGAAACTAGTATTTCACGGCAAAGTATAATGATAGCCGCCCATAAGGTCCAACCAGCAATTGTCGTATCTGCAGCTAGCAATAATAAGCAGGCGGAAACAAGTAGTTTATCGGCAATAGGGTCAAGCATACGACCAATATTGGATGTTTGTTTCCATATACGGGCGAGGTATCCATCAAAAAAATCAGTAATGGAAGCAATGATAAAAATGCTTACTGCAGTCCAGCGCGCTGCATCGGTCGACTGTAAGCGTCCTTCCACAAAAAAACATAGAACAACCAACGGCACAGCTACAATACGAGCATAGGTAAGAATATTTGGCAGCGAAAAAGTATGTTTCTCCATAATGCCGAATTCAGTCCTTTTTATGTGTTTTGATCATAATCATTGCCATATGAAAACGGACAAATTGTAAAAGACCAAGTTTTTAACAGGTAACGCACCTTTGCCATTGTTCAATAGAAAGTTTTTTGACTTTATTGATCTTGTACACTTTATCAATACTCTTTGCTGAAACAAGCATTATCTTTCGTTAAAATGATCATGAATTTGTTGTGCTGTTGCGGCAGATATCCCCTCAATTTTCATAAGATCTTCAACGGCGGCTCTTGCAACAGCTTTCGCTGTTCCAAAATGGCTTAATAATGCCCGTTTGCGTGCCGGACCGATTCCGTCGATTTCATCGAGTGGGTTTTTCATCATTTCTTTTTTTCGTTTGGAGCGGTGGGTTCCGATTGCAAATCTGTGGGCTTCATCGCGCAAACGTTGTAAAAAATACAATACCGGATCGCGCGGCGGTAACATAAAAGCCGGTCGCCCTGATAAGAAGAATCTTTCTCTTCCCGCTTCACGGTCAACACCTTTTGCAACGCCAATAGCCGTTACAACGCTATCCACTCCCAATTCCCGCAACATTTTATTGACAACGCCCATTTGCCCTTCGCCGCCATCAATTAAAATAACATCTGGCCAAGCTGGAAAAGCATCATCGGAAGATGGTTCATCCTCGGTTTTCTTTTCTGGTAAACCATAGTCTTTTAGCAAGCGCGTAAAACGCCGCTCGATAACCTCTTTCATCATGCCAAAGTCATCACCGGGCGTAATATCCGTCGAGCGAATATTGAATTTGCGATATTGATTCTTGATAAATCCTTCACGTCCAGCAACGATCATTCCACCAACGGCATTGGTGCCCATAATGTGCGAGTTATCATAAACCTCAATGCGGCGAGGGACGGTGGCAAGACCAAAGGTTTCGGCCATGCCTTGCAAAAGTTTGTCTTGCGTTGATGTTTCAGCCAAGCGTCTGCCCAATGCTTCACGGGCATTGGTTTCAGCATGAACCACCAATGATTTTCTTTCACCTCTTTGTGGAACACTAATGACAATCTTACGCTGTGCCGCTTCAGAAAGAGCTGCCGTCAATAATTCTTCCTCTTCAACATGTTCCGATAGTAGAACAAGTTTGGGGATCGGTTTGTCATCATAGAATTGCGCAAGAAATGCGCCTAGCACTTCACCGGCTGAAATTGATGGATCCGCTTTAGGAAAATAGGCGCGATTTCCCCAATTTTGACCGGTTCTGAAGAAAAACACCTGAATACACGTCATGCCGCCTTGCTGCGCAATAGCAAAAACATCCGCTTCTTCCACGGTTTGCGGATTAATTTCCTGATGTCCTTGTATGTGCGACAATGCAGATAAACGATCGCGAATAACCGCAGCACGTTCAAAATCCAAATTTTCTGCCGCTTGGTGCATAATCTTCGCCATATTATCTTGAATGGCTCGGCTTTTTCCAGATAGGAACGCTTCGGCTTCATCAACCAGCTTCATATAATCTTCATCACTTATTTCATGCGTACAAGGCGCTGAACAACGTTTGATTTGATAGAGAAGACAAGGTCTGGTGCGACTTTCCAGAACAGAATCTGTGCAAGTGCGTAATAAAAACGCGCGTTGCATTGCATTGATTGTACGGGTTACAGCCCCTGCAGACGCAAAAGGGCCAAAATAATCACCCTTGCGAGAACGCGCTCCGCGGTGTTTGTAAATTGCTGGTGCGCGGCTATCACGCGTAATAATGATATAAGGAAAGCTCTTATCATCACGCAAAAGAACATTAAAACGCGGGCGTAACCTCTTGATAAGATTCGCTTCCAGAAGAAGCGCTTCTGTTTCGGTATTGGTGACGACAAATTCCATATAATGGGTTGCACGGATCATGCGGGCAATTCGGTTATTATGCCCATGCCCACGCGCATAATTTGATACGCGTTTTTTTAGGTTGCGTGCTTTTCCAACGTAAAGAACATTGCCTTCCTCATCAAACATACGATAAACACCGGGCTTATTCGGTAGGTTTTTGACAAACTCCTGAATAAGCGGCGCGCCTGTAAGCTGGTGATCGCTGTTTTGTATATGGGCATTATCCCAGATGATATCCGGTGCGCTGGCCTCAGTCTTTGCACCAGCTTCGGATGCAGCCGAATCGTCTTCTTCACCAGAATTTGTTTCGTACCGATGATCCATATCTATTCGACTTGTCCTGCAATATCTGGTGTTTGCCACATAAGATGTTGTCCGCCGTCCAAGGCTATCATCTGTCCGGTAACCGATTTTTGCTGCCAGAAATAGCGTATTGTCGCTCCAAAATCTTGTAAGGCTGGCCCACGCTGCAACAATACCGAATGGGTTTGTTTTAGAAAATCTTCTTCACTTTGCCTTGGGCTTTTTAACGATGGCCCAGGTGCAATAGCATTGACGCGTATCTGTGGTGCGAGTGTTTGTGCTAGAGTGCGTGTTAACGTCCATAAAGCGGATTTCGACAAAGTATATGACAGAAAATTTGGATTAAGCTTCAGAACGCGCTGGTCAATCATATTGACAATCAGCCCATCATCATGATCGGGCATATAACTCCGCATTCTATCCGCCAATAGGGCAGGCGTGCGTAAATGCAGTGCAAAATGGTTGTTCCAAACTTCTTCATCGAGTGCGCCGATTCCATCATCAAGAAATATCGAGGCATTGTTGATGAGCAAGTCCACCGACCCCATTTCTTCAACAACACGTTCTATAAGTCCATCACCGCAAGTTTTCAAAAGATCAGAGTGGAATGAGCGCGCGGATACACCTAGTTTTTGTAGATTATTGGTTAGTTGTTCAGCGTCTTGTTTGCCATTATTATAATGGATAGCGATGTTGAAACCATGATGCGCCAAGTCAAGTGCCATGGCAGCACCTAATCTTTTAGCTCCACCTGTAATCAAGGCAACTGGCCGCTTTGTGTTCATGATTCTAATAATGATCCGCTACGTGTTATCCATCATAATTTTTGAATTTCAAAACTTATGCTTTGGTTTTCTAAGATGGCTATTATTGACAATGAAATCAAGTATCAAACAAGAGAGAAGGCATTGCCAGATAAAGGTTTAGCGTTAGTCTATCAAGCTGTTACCGTAATTATATAGGGACGATTACATACAACCAAAACATATGCTCGTAAACGCGACAGCATAGATTAGCAAAAGTGACAACTTAGTAAAAGTGACGACTTGGCAAAAGCGATGAATTGGCAAAAGTCACGAATTGACAAACGTAACGGCGCAAAGCTTGCATTTGTTCATCAAGCACAGGGAAACTTGGGTATATTTTTGATTTCCAAATCACTTGTGGTATCGTTATTTTATTATACTTATACTGAAAACAACCCATGATAGAAAAAGCTATTAGTATAAGCAATCAATGCCAAATGAAGTATTTCAAGTGGTGATAGAGTGTTTTTATATCAATCAAATTGAATTGCAATGATGGCGCTGTTATACAACACTCGCACCATCATTTGTGATAAACGCAAATTTCTGCTTAAAGGCTTAAAAAGCGCAGATTACCCATATGTTGTGTTAAAACAACAATA
Organism: uncultured Bartonella sp.; assembly: GCA_946478235.1. GTDB lineage: Bacteria > Pseudomonadota > Alphaproteobacteria > Rhizobiales > Rhizobiaceae > Bartonella. Next base: position 317,023 of record CAMLBF010000002.1, on the reverse strand, counting down.
ATCCGTTCAAAGCTAATGTTAAAATAGTGTTCTTTCGAACTACACTTACCTCAGAAATAGGCAAAATTAGCAGCCGATAACGTTATTATCGTACTGCCCGACAATTGCCATCCTGAATGCGCCACTTATCGAAGCCTTCAACACAGAATTCAACGTTAAATCCGCCGACACCTGTAAAGCCTTGGCCAAATTCTACCATATAATAAACAGGATAACTGCTTCCATCATTCATGATGGCAGTAGCCTGACAAAATTGCCGACTAATATTGAGCTTTGTAGCTGCAGGCTCTTCACGAGTCTGAACAATATTGGCCATGTCTTTTATGCGGACAACTGGCAGATCCGGCACATGGCGGACTTCGTGATAGAATTTATAATTAACAGCGCTAAGAACATGCTCATAGGCACAAGCACCAGCATTGGCAAAAGAAGGGGCTGTATTGCTTAATATATCTGCAGCATGGGCAGCGTTGACTGCGCCAGCGAGCCCTATAACAGCAAAGGATGCATAGAAAGCTTTACGAAAAATTCTATTAGCGAATGATGAAGTTTGCATGTTCATTCCATCTTGTCATTGATTAGCATCAATATGTTGCATTGCATTTCTCACGTCAAGCTCAAACAGCTTCACCACGCACCCATTCAATGATTAATTGTGAATGATTGTCTTGCGATAGGCGGTTTAACAGAAGAGGTTGCAATTTTTGTATTTCGTCAGCCAAAACATATGGCGGATTAACAACAATCATTCCGCTGCCATCTAAACCGGGCATTTCTGAACGTTGTCTTATCCGTAATTCCAGGCGAAGAATTTTCGGAATTTCTGTTGCTGATAACGCATTAATAAAGCGGCTTAATTCGTCATAATGTTTTACTGGATACCAAAAAGCATAGGTTCCGTTTGGAAATCGACGATATGCTTTTTTAAAGCCTTCCAGCATGAGCGAAAATTCATTTGTTTTTTCAAAAGGTGGGTCAACAAGTATCGCGCCGCGTTTTTCTTTCGGTGGTACATGGGCACCGAGAGCCAAATATCCATCAAGATGAATGACGCGCGTTTGATAATCGCCGGCAAAATTATGCGCCAATGTCTGATAATCTGTTTCATGCAGTTCAATAGCAGTCAATCTATCTTGCTTGCGTAACAGTTCGCGTGTGAGATAGGGCGAGCCAGGATAACGCGTTATTTCAGCTTTGCCGTCATTCAGTTTTTTTACAATATCAAGCCAAGGACAAACAATCGATTCTAATTCACGGTCGATTGGTTTATTGAGAAAACGCCCGACACCCTCAATCCATTCGCCGGTTTTTTGTGCTTCAATAGACGACAGGTCATATATGCCGATACCAGCATGCGTATCGATGATACGGAAGGCATGATCCTTCTTTTTCAGATACTCAATAACTCTTGTTAAAATAATATGTTTGAAAACGTCGGCAAAATTGCCAGCGTGATAAATATGACGATAATTCATAAGGTCATTCTTATCATGCCTCAAGCGCCTTAGCCAAGACCAATTTTATGCGGTAGCACCACGGCGCGCGAACCAACTGGCACACGCTCATAAAGGTCAATAATGTCCTGATTGAAAAAACGAATACAACCAGATGAAACACGCTTGCCAATTGACCATGGTTCCACAGTGCCGTGTAACCGAAAGAGTGTATCTGCCCCATCGCGGTAAAGATAAAGCGCACGCGCACCCAGTGGATTGTTAGGGCCGCCCTGCATGCCATCAGCCAAATGGCCATATCGTTGGGGTTGTTGTTTTACCATGGTCGCGGTTGGGTGCCATGAAGGCCATATTGCCTTTCGTCCAATGGTTGCTTCGCCTTGAAAATCGGTGGCTGATGATCTTGCCACACCAACACCATAGCGAATAGCGCGTTTATTGGGTAATACGAAATAACAGAAAAAATTTGTTGGATCGACAACAATCGTGCCGGGTTTATAGGGGAGGCTGAAAGCAACTTCCTGCCGCAACAATTCAGGATTTATGTGACTTGTATCAATAGCGCGCACAGAAAAGCCATTATCTGTCATAGCAGCATAATGAGGATCCGATGGACGTTTGGCTAATGGTAGTTTTGCCGTGGCTTTATTTTTACGTGTTATAATTTCCGGTTCTGGATTTTCAACAGTGTATTCGCCATTTTGCTCGGAACTAATTGGTACCATTTTCGGCAATGGATGGCGAAAATTGCAGCCGGCTAAAAATACCGGAGCAGCCAGAATAAAGGTGCGTCTGTCCATGCTTATGCTCTCAAAAACAGAATTTTAAACCAATAGTTCACAACAAGCCGATCAGTGGTGTCAGTCAGGCTTCATGGTAAAATTAACTTGAAGCTCTTTGATTGTTTTGCGCCTATTGGAGTTGTCATAAAGTTGCTAACGGAATTTAGTCCAACAAGAAGATGAACCGGCTTATAAGATCATGCTTAAACGAAATGTACCGCCGAAGTCCAGTAATTCAAGCCACGCTTACGCTAAATAATAATTTGCATAATTGTTGAAAAATATCTGATCGACAAAATACGACTTTAAGTGAAAAAATCTTAAAGACAGTAACAACATTTAACATAAGCAATATGTTGCAAGGGAATTGCGCCACGCGCCTGCCGTAATTATCATGTGACTGCCGCAATGTATTGCGTGGTATAATAGGGGAGCAGTCTAGTATTACGCGACTGCTTTTATCCGCACATTTGCTGCTGTCACAATTATTTTACGCCTATTGTTCGCCCAAAATGCAAGTTTTATTTAAAATTGTTATAAAGAGTATTTCCTACCGATAAAAATTGTACGATAACTTTAGTCATTATCTATTTTAACTTCATGTGACGGACAAAATCCAATTCACAAGTTTTAGGGCTTTTCGAATAATGCAAAATGTAACAATTGGTCATTCCGCATGTCCCCACGATTGTCCTTCAACGTGTGCCTTGGACGTAGAAATATTGTCACCATACCGTATTGGACGGATAAGAGGCGCAAAAGATAATAGCTATACGGCAGGCGTTATTTGTGCAAAAGTTGCACGATATAGCGAACGCGTCCATCACCCCGATAGATTATTGCAGCCTTTGATAAGATCCGGTGCTAAAGGTGAGGGGCAATGGAAGGAAGCGACTTGGGAAACTGCTTTGGATTTAATTGCAGAGCGTTTTCAAAATATTGCAAAGACTTATGATCCAACAGCTATTTGGCCATATTTTTTTGCTGGAACGATGGGGTTGGTGCAGCGGGATTCCATCAATCGGCTGCGGCATGCGGGTGGTTATTCCAGACAGTTTTCTACCTTTTGTACCAATACAGCGACAACCGGTTATTTCGCCGGCACTGGGCGCATTGCTGGTGTTGATCCGCGCGAAATGGAAAAATCGGACTGTATTGTTATTTGGGGAACAAATGCCGCCAGCACCCAAGTGAATGTTATGACACATGTTGTCAAAGCACGAAAAGATCGTGGTGCGCGTATTATTGCTATCGATATTTTTGAAAGCGCAACGGTAAAACAGGCTGATCTCGGACTGGTTTTAAAACCCGGTACCGATGCAGCTCTTGCTTGCGCCATAATGCATATTCTTTTTCGCGATAATTTGGCAGATTGGGACTATCTCGAAAAATATACCGATGATCCACATGGTTTAAAACAACATCTTTTAGACAAAACACCACAGTGGGCTGCCGCAATTACGGGGCTTTCCGTAGAAGAAATAGAAACATTCGCCAATTGGGTAGGCAATACAAAACGCTCGTTCTTTCGGTTAGGCTATGGTTTTACCAGACAGAGAAATGGTGCAGTTGCCATGCATGCGGCATTATGCATTCCGGCTGTATTGGGTGCTTGGCAGTATGAAGGTGGTGGGGCATTTTTTTCCAACGCAAGTATTTTTGCGTTAAACAAGAATGAAATTGAAGGAACCGCTTATGCCGATCCGAATATCCGTTCACTAGACGAGTCAAAAATAGGCAGAATTCTTTTGGGAGACAAACAAGCCCTTTATGGAGACATACCCGTAATGGGGCTATTTATCCAAAATACTAATCCTGCAAATGTTGCACCTGAGCAGCGTCTCATACGACAAGGATTACTTAGAGATGACCTTTTTACCGTTGTTCATGAACAGTTTATGACAGATACGGCAAAATTCGCCGACGTGGTTTTGCCTGCAACAATGTTTCTTGAGCATGACGATATTTACCGTGGAGGTGGGCAACAACATATTTTGCTAGGGCCTAAATTGATTGAACCACCACTTGGCCCCAAGCCGAATCTTTATGTCATAAATGAATTGGCAAAAAGATTGGGCTTTGATCATTTACCTGGTTTCAATAAAACAGCCATTGAGCTTATTGATTCAATGCTGCGCGCGAGCAATCGCGGAACTTATGAAAAATTGCGCGAAAAACGTTGGCTTGATGTTCAGCCAGAATTTAAACGGGCACATTTTTTGAATGGTTTTGCTTGGCCAGATCGGAAATTCCGTTTTAAACCACAATGGACAGGGGCGCCCGCACCAAATACTCCTCCAAAAACGATGGGCTACCTTGGGCCTTATCAATCCATGCCAGATTTTCCCGATCAATGGGATGCAATTGAAAGCGTTGATGATCAACATCCATTTCGTCTAGCAACTTCACCTACACATAATTTTCTTAATTCTTCTTTTTCAGAAACAGAAACGTCAATTCTGAAAGAAAAACGGCCAGAACTTATGTTGCACCCAAGTGACGCTGCAGCATATCAGATAAATGACGGGGATCTTGTGGAGATAGGCAATGAGCGCGGTAGTGTAGCACTGCATGCAAAATTATTTTCTGGAATAAAACGCGGTGTCCTGATCTCACAAGGGCTTTTTCCAAACAGTAGCTTTGTGTGGGGAGAAGGAATTAATGTGCTAACAGGTGCAGATTCACCTGCACCAAATGGTGGATTGGCTGTGCATGACATCAAAGTGTGGTTGAAAAAGCTTGATATCAACAAGAAATAACGCACAAAACTGATTAAAACAGTATAAAAGCACACATTATTGCGCGAGCCGACTTATAACATAGTTGGCTTACTGAATAAACGATAAACGAGGAAACCATTGATGTCGCACATGAAAGCTATCATTGTTGGCGTATCAGGTCTGGTTTTACAACCGGAAGAAAAAAAGTTTATTGCCGAACATCAGCCATGGGCCTTTATCCTCTTTGCAAGAAACATAGGAACAGCGGAAGAGGTTAGAAATCTCACGGCATCAATTAGGCAAGCCTGTGGACGCGACGATGTTTTTATATTTATCGATCAGGAAGGCGGACGCGTTCAGCGTTTGCGCGCGCCTCTCGCACCAGATTATCCGCCAGCAGCGACATTGGGTGCAATCTATAAAAAGGATAATGAAAAAGGCAAGCGTGCCGCTTGGCTTATGTCACGTCTCCATGCGTTCGATTTAAAACGGCTGGGAATTAATGCGGATTGTTTGCCTCTGCTCGATGTGCCGATTGAGGGGGCTGATAATGTTATCGGTAGCCGTGCTTATGCCAATGATCCAGAGACAGTAACCATTATGGGGCGTGCTGCTGCAAATGGACTTAGAGATGGTGGTGTTTTACCAGTCATGAAACATATTCCCGGACATGGGCGCGCATTATGCGATACTCATAAAAGTCTCGCACGGGTTGATGCGCCGCTTGAGCTGTTGCAAACAACCGATTTTGCACCATTCAGGGCTTTGTCCGATTTACCGGTAGCGATGACCGCACACGTTGTTTATGAATGTGTCGATCAGCACAAACCAGCGACATTATCCAAGCCGGTTGTCGAAGAGATCATTCGAAAAGATATCGGATTTGACGGACTTTTAATGACGGATGATCTTTCCATGAAAGCTCTTTCAGGAAGTTTTGACGAACTGACACGCCAAGCATTTGCCGCTGGTTGTGATATTGTCCTTCATTGTAACGGCGAAAGGGAAGAAATGTTGCCAATTGCTGATGCTACACCATGGTTGCAAGGAGAAGCATTGGAAAGGGCAAAACGCACGCACGCTTATATTCAATATTCTAGCGATGCAGATGAGGATCTTCTGCGCGAAGAATTCAAAACGCTTTTGGCAATAGCATAACGGAATATAACTTTGGCGATATTGCAGAAAAAACAAAATGTCCGTCAAGCCCAAAAAGTCATGGATCCTATTTGGGCATCAGAGGAAGAGCATGGGGTGAGTGAACCCACGCTTGTCATTGATGTGCAAGGGTTTGAAGGACCACTGGATCTGCTGTTGCAGTTGGCACGCAACCAAAAAGTTGATTTGGCACATATTTCTATTGTTGCGCTGGTTCAGCAATATCTTGACTTTGTAAAGCAAGCGCATTTGTTAAGGTTGGATCTAGCAGCCGATTATCTAGTCATGGCGGCTTGGCTTGCTTATTTGAAATCACGTTTATTGGTACCGCAAGCCAAAAATGAGCAAGGCGAAAGCGGAGAAGAATTAGCCGAGCATTTGCAATTCCGCCTAAGAAGGCTGGAAGCAATGAGAGAGGCCGCAGGTCAGCTTGTCAATCGTAATCGTTTAGGGCGTGATGTGTTTAAACGTGCGAACCCTGAAATGGTAGTGGTTGAGAAAAAGCATTTATATGATGTTTCACTCTATGACATGTTGATGGCCTATGCCAGCATAAGGCAGCGTCAAGCTGTGAGTCACGTGGAAGTTGGCAAACGGACTGTATGGTCATTGAAAACAGCGCGGCAAATATTAACGAAGCTTCTGGGGCGCGACGTTAATTGGCAGGTGCTTGATTCGTTTCTTTATGAGTATATCCCAACGGCAGAGGAACGACGTACGGCCTTGGCAAGTGCATTTGCAGCTAGCCTTGAAATGGTAAGAGAAGGGCAACTTGATATAAAACAACAAGAGCCTTTTGCACCGATATACTTAAGAGCGCATCATAAAACCAATATGGTAAACTAAGATGGATGAGCTAAATACTGGTGAACTTAATATCACTCCGCAATTGGTGCGTATGGCTGAAGCAATTGTTTTTGCTTCAAGTGAACCAGTTACTGTAAGAGCTCTTGAAGAACGTTTGCCAGTGGGAAGTAATATTCCAGCTATTATGAAAGTGTTGGAAGAAGATTATAGCAAACGCGGTGTTAATCTTGTAAAATTGGGCGATGCTTATGCATTTCGCACCGCACCTGATCTTGCTTTTCTGCTTAGTCATGAAAAAGAAAGTCCGCGGCGTTTATCGCGCGCTGCACTTGAAGTTTTGGCAATCATTGCTTATCATCAACCTGTAACACGTGCAGAACTTGAGGATATTAGGGGTGTTGAGACCTCTAAAGGCACTCTTGATGTATTGATGGAAGCAGGATGGGTAAAAATTCGTGGTCGCAGACGTGCGCCGGGTAAGCCTGTAACCTATGGAACAACTGTTGATTTTCTGGATCAATTCAGCTTGCCCGATATTAGCGATTTGCCGGGTATGGAAGAGTTAAAAGGAGCAGGTCTTTTATCATCACGCTTACCCAATAATTTTCGTATGCCGTCTCCAACGGCAGATCCTGATTCTCTAACAGAGGAAGAAGAACCGCTTGATGATGTCGATTTGGCACAATTAGGTCTGTTAACACCCCTTGATCAGGAAGAAAATACGTGAAAACACATGGTTGTATTTGAAAGGTCAGAAAAAGTGACTATAAATACAGTTAAAGAGAGTTATAATTTTTAAGAGAGTAGACAATGGGAAATTTCTTTTCACCAGTACACCTCATCGTGATCTTGTTGATCGTTCTTGTTCTTTTTGGTCGCGGTAAAATATCTGAATTTATGGGCGATTTTGCCAAGGGTATAAAAAGCTTCAAAAAAGGCTTGAAAGAAGATGACGAGCCTGAGGAAGAACATTCGGTTGCAGAACGTCCTGAAATTAAAACCATTGATATTCAGCCGGAAGAACAGGCTCAGCCAGTAAAACGCCGCGCAGCACCACGCAAGGCTCCAGCCAGTCGTTCAACGGCTGCTGCAAATTCAACAACTACTAAAAGAGCTAAGCCTGCTGCTAAGAAAACAACCAAAACAAAATCTTGAGTTGTTACTTTTTAAAAGCATATAGGGCCGAGGTTAGATAATGTTCGGAATTGACGGACCAGAATTTGTCGTCATTCTTATCGTTCTGATTGTAGTGGTTGGACCGAAAGATTTGCCAAAAATGCTTAAAGCTTTTGGTAAGGCGACAGCGCGCATGCGCGCGACTGCCAATGAATTTCGTCGACAATTTGATGATGCAATGCAGGAAGCTGAACTTGACGACCTGCAAAAAACATTGACCGATGTTTCGGATCTCGACCCTCGAAAAAAATTGTCAAAAATCTTTGACCCGATACGTGATGTGGCTAAAGACGTCAAAGCAAGTATAGAGAATAAAGATACATCAGATGATTCCAAGACAGTCGCCACTGTTGATGAAACAACGATAAGTGTTGTGACGCCAATCACACCGGAGGCTGCCAAAATTTTTGAGCAGGATGCCAGAGCTTCATCAAGTGAATCGACAACCCGTGTTGTTTCGGACGAACATGAGGATGTTGTCGTAAAAACCACAACAGAAGAAACACCAACAGTCAAAAAACGTAGCCGTAAAACTGTGGTGAAAGAAAAAGTAACCAACCAGAAGTCTGATGTTAAGCGTGGTGCAGTTTCGGCTCAGGCCAATAAAGGCCAAAAAAGCGTAAAAACAGCGGCTGTGGCAAAAAATACCACGGCTGTGGCAAAAAAGACCACAGCTAAAGTTCGGACAAAAAAGATAACTGATCAACCCGCACAAAGCGATAGGAAGAAATAATCGTGCAAGAGGAAGAAGATGAAGTAGCGGCTAGTTCAGCCCCTTTACTGGAACACCTTATAGAACTTCGTCAACGCATTATCGCGGCTTTGATAGCGTTCTTTATCGCGTTCATATTATGCTTCTTCATAAAAGACTATATTTTGAATTTTCTTTTATGGCCTTATCAATGGGCAATGAAAATTTCGGGTGGCAATCCGGAAAGTATCCGGTTGCAATCAACGCAAGTTTGGGAAACATTTTTGACCAAAATGAAACTCGCCGCCTTTGGTGGTGTGATATTATCGTTTCCTTATCTGGCATTTCAACTTTATAGTTTTATTGCGCCCGGTCTTTATAAAAATGAACGGAAAGCTTTTTTGCCGTTTCTGATTAGTGCACCCGTATTGTTTTTGTTAGGTGGTGCATTTGTTTATGGCATTATGGCACCAATGATGTTGTGGTTCAGTCTTTCACAACAATTATTGCCTGATACCCATTTAAAAGTAGAGTTCATTGCTCGTATCTCTGATTATTTGAGCTTTATGACATCTTTCATTCTGATTTTTGGGCTGATTTTCCAATTACCACTCATCACGAGTTTGCTGACAAAAGCCGGTTTGCTAACGTCTGAAATGTTGGTTTCGAAAAGAAAATGGGCTATTTTGGTTGCTGTAATCATTGCGGCAGTTGTGACACCATCGGACTTTTTTACGATGTTTGGTGTCGCACTTCCAACCATTCTGCTTTACGAAGTTTCTATCATTGTTTCCCGTTGGATTGAAAAGAAACAGGCAAAACAGAAGAACAAGGCTTCCTGATCGGAATATTGTAGTTTAAGAACATATTAAAGATTAAAAAATTTCATACAGGAATATCCTATGCTTGACATCAAATGGATTCGTGAAAATCCGCAGAAACTCGATGAAGCTTTGGTAAAAAGAAATGCGGAACCACTATCAGAAAAATTGATTGCGCTTGATCTGGAGCGGCGTAATCACGTTGCTAAGGTGCAAGTTGCGCAAGAAAGACGCAATTCTGCATCTAAAGAAATTGGTCAGGCAATGGCCAATGGTGATGCAAAACGCGCTGAAGAAATCAAGAATGAAGTTGCTGACTTGAAGGTGTTCTTATCAACAGCCGAATCCCATGGAAAAGAATTAACAGCAGCATTGGAAGATGCTTTATCACGCATTCCAAATGTTCCACTTGATGATGTACCAGTTGGTCGTGACGAGCGGGATAATGTTGAGCGTCATAAGGTAGGCAAAACGCCTGTTTTTGATTTTGCACCAAAAGAACATTTCGATATTGGCGAGCATTTGGGCCAAATGGATTTTGATCGTGCAAGCCGTTTATCAGGTGCACGTTTTACGGTTCTTTCTGGGCAATTGGCGCGACTTGAACGCGCTCTTGGTCAGTTTATGCTTGATGTTCACACATTAGAACATGGATATCGTGAAGTTTCAGTGCCGGTTCTGGTGCGTGAAAACACAGTTTATGGCACAGCACAATTACCAAAATTTGCTGAAGACCTGTTTCAGACTACAGATGGACGTTGGCTTATTCCAACCGCCGAAGTACCATTGACCAACCTTGTTGCAGGTGAAATCCTTGATATTTCAGATCTTCCAATTCGCGTTACGTCGTTAACGCCATGTTTCCGCTCTGAAGCGGGCTCTGCCGGTAGAGATACAAGAGGCATGTTGCGCCAACACCAGTTCTGGAAAGTGGAAATGGTATCCATTACCGATGAGGATAGCTCTTTAGGCGAGCTTGAGCGCATGACTGAATGTGCGGAAGATATATTGAAACGTCTGGAATTACCGTTCCGTACAATTACGCTATGCACTGGCGATATGGGGTTCAGTTCGCGTAAAACGTACGATATCGAGGTTTGGTTACCAGGTCAGAATACATATCGTGAGATATCAAGTTGTTCTGTTTGTGGTGATTTCCAAGGGCGGAGAATGAATGCACGTTATCGTAAAGACGGTGAAAAATCACCGCGATTCGTTCATACGCTTAATGGTTCGGGTGTTGCAGTTGGGCGTTGTTTAATTGCTGTCATGGAAAACTACCAGCAGGCTGATGGTTCTGTCGTCGTTCCTGAGGTTTTGCGCCCTTACATGGGTGGAATTGAACGTATTGAACCTTAATAGGTTTTGGGGAGCATAAAATTGCGTATTCTATTGACCAATGATGACAGTACTCATGCTGAAGGCTTAAAGGTACTGGAGCGGATAGCGCGTACACTTTCTGATGACGTATGGGTGGTTGCGCCGGAACGGGATCAGAGTGGTCTTTCCCACTCGCTTACACTTTCAGAACCCTTACGGATACGAACAATTGACGACCGCCACTTTGCTATTAATGGTACACCAACCGATTGTGTTATAATGGCGGTTAAACATCTATTGCCCGAGCCGCCAGATCTTGTACTTTCTGGCGTTAATGCGGGTGGCAATCTTGCAGATGATGTCACATATTCAGGTACAGTTGCAGGTGCTATTGAAGGAACCATGTTAGGCATTCGTTCCATGGCACTTTCACAAGAATATATTGCGGAAAATAATCGTCGCGATATTCCATGGGATACTGTTGAAACGCTTGCGCCTGCCATTCTTAAAAAGCTTATTCAAGCACCCGTTCCAAAGGGTGTGTTGTTAAATCTTAATTTTCCTGCTTGCGCAGCGCAGGATGTCAAAGAAGTGCGTGTGACCACGCAAGGTAAAATGGCACATGAAATCATGATTGATGAACGTGCAGATGGACGTGGACTCCCTTACTACTGGATGCATTTCAGTCGTGGTAATGCAGGTGAGGGGAATGATACAGATGTCAGTGCTTTGAGAAGTAACTGTGTTTCTGTCACACCGTTACAGCTTGATTTGACAGCTTATAAAACCCAGCAAATTGTTAAAGACGCGTTGGGAAACAACTAGTCGATGGTAACGGAAGAACCTTTATCAGAGCGTGAAGAGATAGCCAGCCTCGTATTGAAGATGCGGGGCAAGGGGCTTGATGATATGCCCCTTTTTGCCGCTTTGGAAAGGACATCCCGACGTCAATTTATTTCTGCGCCATATATCAATTTTGCATATGATAACAAAGTTATCCCGATTGAGTGTGGTGAATATATTGAGCGGCTTGAAGAGCAGCTTTATATTTTGTCTGCACTCGCTTTGGAAAAAAAACATAGGGTTTTGGAAATAGGCACCGGTTCAGGTTTTACTGCAGCAATCATTGCCCGCTTAGCTGGCCGTATCACTACTGTTGAACGTTATAAAACCTTATGTGATCTTGCAAGACAACGTTTCCATACTTTGGAAATTGATAATATCATTTTGCGACAAATGGACGGTAGCAGGGTTCTTACCGGGGCTGGACCTTATGACCGTATTATAATTTGGCCTTCGCGCAGTGACGAACCGCAAGAATTTCTTGATTCATTAGCTGCTAACGGCATTCTCATTCAGGCAATTGGACCAGATGAAGGACAACAAATGGTTGTCCGCTATCGTAAAACAGGAAGCCGTTTTGAACGCATCGATATGTTTCGCGTGCGTTATCAACCTTTCATTGAAGGTGTTGCCGCGGCCTTGTAAGAAATTGTCATAGAAAAGTTACCCAGATAATCTTTACTTTTTCAACTATTCATAAAAATCTTATCATAAAAAAAGAATTTTAACCGTCAGGTAACACTAACACGATTAAATAGCGTTAGTTGAGTATCGGGTAAATGGTCAGAAACATGTGTTTGAATGTTGTAAGTAAAGCTTCACGCCGCTATCTTCAGTCGGCAGCAGTGTTGGTCATCGCTAGCATGGTCGCTGGATGTAGTTCCGGAACCCAACGCTTTACCGATAGTTTCTACACAGGTGCAACACAAACCCAGCAGCATCAGGCTGTCGCAAAAGAACCTACCTATCACACAATGCCGAAGACCACTGGTGCTGTACAAAGTAGTGATTTGCCCCCAGCACAAACAACATATGGTTCATCACCTACACAACACGTAAATAATGCTTCTGGCGTAAATTCGTCCTATGGTACGTCATCTCAACCGACACAAGTCGCCTCTGCTGGTCAGGTAAGAGGCACACCACCGCAGAATTTGGGGACAATGTCTTCAACATCCTCAACCCAGACTGCACCTTCTGCAACCAAGAAGAATGGCAGCTACACGGTTGAAAATGGTGATACCTTATACAGCGTATCGCGCAAAACAGGTGCTAGTGTCGAATCAATCCGCACAGCAAATGGATTGACGAATGGCGGTATACGTGTTGGACAATCGTTAATCATTCCTGGTGGGCATGAGACAAGTGCCTCATCTACGGCACAGCCAACAAAACTGGCATCTGCAACAACAACACCTAATAACAGCCAAACTCTATCAGCACCAGCAGCGCCTGCAACAACAGCACAACCAGCACAAAATGCTGTAGCAACGACTAAGCCTGCGACGTCAGAACCAGCCAAGGTGACCGCAGATCCTGCTGTTGCAAAAGGCACTGACGCGACAATGAAACAGGCTGAACAGGTTGCCGTTGTTGCTCCTCAGGCCACCGGTATTTCCAAAATGCGTTGGCCTGCCCAAGGTCGTATTCTTTCCAGCTTTGGACAGAAGGAAGGTTCCAGTACCAATGACGGTATTGATATCATGGTTCCAGAAGGTTCTTCAGTTAAAGCCGCAGAAAATGGTGTCGTCATTTATGCCGGTGATGGGCTGAAAGAATTTGGAAATACGGTTCTTATTCGTCATGAAGATAATATCGTGACTGTTTACGGGCATAACAGCAAGATTTTGGTGCAGCGTGGACAAAAAGTCCGCCGTGGTGATGAAATCGCAAAATCCGGTATGTCTGGCAATGCGTCGACACCAAGGGTTCACTTTGAAGTGCGCAAGAATTCTTCACCGGTTAATCCGGTTAAATACCTGGAAAACTGATATCTTTTCGTTTGGGAAAGCAATATCGTTTTGCAATCGTTTCGTGAAATATAAAAAGCCGGATTTTATCCGGCTTTTTTGGTTTGTTAATCCAATGTTTTTCCCAATCTACCTGCCAGCCCTTGGATAAATTGCCAAGCAACACGCCCCGAGCGATTTCCTCTTGTTGTTGCCCATTCCAATGCTTCATGGTGGGTTTGTTCCAATGGTTGATTTAATCCATAATATTGGACATATGCGTCGATCATATCAAGATAATCATCTTGCGAGCATTTATGGAAACCAAGCCATAATCCAAATCTATCGGATAGGGATACTTTTTCCTCTATTGCCTCTGATGGGTTAACCGCGGTTGATTGTTCATTATCAATCATATTGCGCGGCATAAGATGGCGTCGGTTTGACGTTGCATAAAAAATAACATTGTCAGGGCGACCTTCTACGCCACCATCAAGTGCTGCTTTAAGCGATTTGTAGGATGTATCATCGTGATCAAACGAAAGATCATCGCAAAACAGAATGCAACGATAGTTTGTTTGCTTTAATTGGCTCATGAGTAGCGGTAACGAGTCGATATCTTCCCGATGAATTTCAATGAGCTTAAGCGGTGATTTTTGCTGGTTTTCTTCATTAATGGCGGCGTGAACAGATTTTACCAAAGAGGATTTTCCCATACCGCGTGCGCCCCATAACAAAACATTGTTAGCTGGTAATCCATTGGCAAAATAACGCGTATTTTCTAAAAGTGCATTGCGTGCAGTCTCGACACCTTTGATAAGGGTAATATCGACTTTGTTGACTTTCGGAACATCAATGAGCGTAATTTTTTCCGGATTCCAAACGAAGCAGTCAGCATGGGTTAGATCGAGAAGATGTGGTTTGGGCGGGGCAATTCTGTTTAACGCCTCGATAATTTCATCGAGTTTTTGTGCAAGTATATTGTTTTCAGTCATTTTCATGTTCCGACGATTGAATCAGCAAGAAAAAATAAATAAGTACCCAGATAACGATAAAAAAAGGCCTATGCCAAGTTTTGCCGGTTGCGTTCCTGCTGGCAAGGCTTTAATGCCAATAAAACATCACGACCGTGTGACTGCGGTTAAGGAAAACATGGTAAAAGACCTAATAAGGTCGCCTCTAAGTGAAAAACAATCAGGATAGGCCAATGCCTATCGTGATCGATTAGGAGAATATATATGTTTATTACGAACGCTTATGCTCAGGCAGCTGGTGGCGCAACAGGTGAAATGTCAACATTGATGACATTTGCGCCTTTTATTCTGATCTTTGTGATCATGTATTTTCTTATTATTCGTCCTCAGCGCAATCAGATGAAGAAGCGTCAGGAAATGCTGAATGCAGTTCGTCGTGGCGACACAGTTGTCACAGGTGGCGGTATTGTTGGTCGTGTTGTCAAGGTCAGCGAAGGAACTGGGGAGATTGAAGTTGAAATCGCCGAGAATACACGCATTCGTGTTCTTCTTGCGACGATTGCCGATGTTCGCGTGAAAGGTGAACCAGCCGCTGAAAGCAAGCCAAAACCAGCAGCCAAACAAAAATCTGCTAAAAAAGCTGCACCAAAGCAGGTTGAAAAAAACGCTGATGCTTCTAAAACAGTAGAAACAGCACCTACCGAAACAGAGAGCAAGGACGAAGCAGATAAGAATGCAAAATAATAACGGTAACTATTTATGGATAGTTTGACGCCATTTGCGGTTTTATCAAAAAGATTCCTGCGACGCAGGAATCTTCGTTTCTTGTTTGGTAATATATTTGTGGTACGCGTATCATGAATAAAATCGGGCCTTACCGTATTGGTTGGGTCCCTTTTTATACTTTAAAGGCACAAGTGGTTTGCAACAACAGATATTCCATTTATAAAATGGATATCATCTTAAATTAGGAGTCCGTTTATGCTTTATTTTCCTCGCTGGAAACGGTTTCTGATTTGGTTGGTTGTTATTCTTGGTATTGTTGTGGCTCTTCCCAACATATTGCCACATAGCGTCCTCAATCATTTGCCCAAGTTTTATTCTAAATTGCATTTGCCAATGGGCATCGATTTGCAAGGTGGTTCCCGTCTTGTTGTGCAAATGCCTGCCAACGCTGTTAATAAGCGTGAGGAAACAATTAATGTTATGGAACGGCGCCTTGATATTGGCGCATCCGATTTCCAAGATTATTCCATTGCAAAACAAGGGCGCGATAAAATTCGTATTGAAGTGCCCGGTCTATTCAATGTTCAGTTGTTAAAAGATATTGTCAGTGTCACGGCCCGTCTTTCTCTTTATGAAGAAGATACCTCGGTTCCTGTAGGCGACATTGTCATGGGTAAGGTAGAGCGCCCTTCTGGAACGATAATAGGCTATTCGATGGATGATCCTCCAGTCAGTTATCTTATGAAGGATAAGCCATTTCTAACCAATGCCGATGTTGCTTCGGCTTATGCGGAAGCCGAAAAAAATGGCAATGCTGTTTTGACGGTTGCACTGAATGGGGAAGGTCAAAATAAGCTTTCTGAATTTACCCGAAATAGCGCAGATAAACGCTTAATTATTGTATTTGATAATGAGGTGCTGTCGGCACTTCGTTTTCCTGCACCAATTGATGATGGCTATATTCGTGTAGGACCTTTGCCGCAAGACGTCGCACAGAATCTCCAGACGGTGCTTTCAACAGGACCTTTACCGGAAGATTTGACATTTATTGAAGAGCGCACAATTGGGGGAGATCTTGGCTCGGCTTACGCAAAAGCAGGCTTATATGCTGCATTTGGTGCCGTGATTGTTGTCGCTTTATTTATGATATTATCCTATGGTTTGCTGGGTGTAACTGCTGATATTGCGCTTGCCGCCAATTTAGGCATGTTGATCGCGATACTCTCTATTATAGGAACACCGCTAACCTTGGCTGGATTTGCCGGTCTGGTGTTGATTATCGGCGTATCGGTCGACTCCAATATTCTTATTTATGAGCGCATAAGAGAAGCGCGCCGTAGCAATTATTCGGTAACACAAGCAATTGAAGCCGGTTTTTCCGGCGCGATTGGTACCATTCTTGACGCAAATGTTACGACTTTGATCGCAGCACTGGTCTTATTCATGCTTGGTACTGGTCCAATACATGGCTTTGCACTTACCGTCACAATTGGTATTCTTACGTCACTTTTTACTACCTTCACCTTTACACGCATGATGATAAGCTGGTGGATCAGGTCATTCCGTCCGCGTGAAATTCCACAGCGCATCATTCGCATTATTCCGCCCAATACGAGTATACATTTCATGAAACTCGGTAAAATTACATTGGGTCTTTCTGTTGTATTGGTTATTTTGACCGGTGGTCTTTATTGGTCGGCAGGGGTTAATTATGGAATAGATTTTTCTGGCGGATCTTTGGCTGTTCTAGAAGCCAAAAAAGGTCAGGCAGATATCTATGATATAGCCAATAGAGTAAACGAGCTGAATATTGGTGGTGTGACGGTGACGCAGGCCAAAAGGCCATCTGTTGCTTTGTTGACAATCGCTAGCCAGGGAAATGGCGAAGATGCAGAGCAAACAGTTGCTGTTAAACTCAGAGGTGAGTTCTATGAGGATTACACACTCCAACGCATGGATATTGTAGGACCAACCGTTTCAAGTGAGTTAAGCCGTGTTAGTGCTTTGGCGATTCTCGTCTCACTATTGGCTATTTTTGCTTATGTCTGGATAAGGTTCCGTTGGCAATTTGCATTGGGAGCTGTTCTGACAACAATCCATGATGTTATCATTCTTGTTGGTGTCTTTTTGTTGTTCCAATGGCAATTTAACCTGTGGAGTATCGCGGCACTATTAGCAATTATTGGCTATTCGCTCAACGATACAATCGTTGTTTATGACCGGATACGTTCACTTCTGTCCAAACGGGGTGGAATTGCCATGACAAGTCTGGTTGATATTGCCATTAACCGCACATTATCTCGTACAATATTGACATCGTTAGTAAC
This sequence comes from uncultured Bartonella sp., assembly GCA_946478235.1. Taxonomy (GTDB): domain Bacteria; phylum Pseudomonadota; class Alphaproteobacteria; order Rhizobiales; family Rhizobiaceae; genus Bartonella. Next base: position 299,275 of record CAMLBF010000002.1, on the reverse strand, counting down.
CCTACTTGCCCATATTCCGCTTTATTACTTTGGTGGGGCAGACATGAAGGATTTTGCGTCTGTTTTATTGATTGGTATTGTTATTGGTACCTATTCATCAATATTTATTGCTGGTCCGCTTCTTGTGCTTTTAAGGGTAAAACCAAACGCAACCAGCACACAATAGAAAGGGTTGTCCATGTTTGATGCAATCCAGATAAGAGAAGCCCATTTCCCGGGACGTGCACCAATAGAAGCTTATGGCAATGGTGGTTTCAGATTCGCAGATATGTCTCATCGCGGTTCGATTATTTGTGTTCCATCTGGTATTTATGGCATTATGCCTCAATCGCCCGTTCCAACCATGGCGGATATCGAACGCGTATTGCAGGAAGCAGATAAGATAGAGGTATTTCTTGTTGGAACAGGGGATAACTTATTGCGTATGCCTCAAGATATTCTTGCTGTATTGAGGCAAAAACATATTTCAACTGATACGATGAGTACTGGTGCGGCTGTGCGCACCTACAACGTGTTGTTAGCGGAAGATCGTGCAGTGGCTGCACTGTTCTATGCTGTCGAATGAAAATTGCTGACCAATATTGTCTGGATCTTTTAAAGCAGGGCGATAGGGAGCGTTATCTCTCTGTTCTTTTTGCGCCAAAGGAAAAGCGTGGCGGTCTTGCTGCGCTATATGCATTCAATCTTGAGATTGCGAGAATACGAGAAACTGTGCATGAGCCAATGATTGGCGAAATTCGCTTGCATTGGTGGCGTGATGCTATTGCTGGTGAGCGGGCTGATAGCAATGATCAGAATCCCGTATTGGATTCACTGTTGGATACAATTGAGCGGTATAAGTTACCAAAAAATGCCTTTATGCGCTATTGTGATGCTCGCGTCTTTGATTTGTATAACGACACAATGCCCGACTTGACCGCATTTGAAGGCTATTGTGGGGACACGGCCTGCACATTGCTACAATTATCTTGTCTGATATTGGATGAGGAAAATGCTGCCAAGGCTGCCGATGCATCGGGACACGGCGGTATAGCACAGGCAATATGCGGCTTATTACGCCTGCTGCCCTATACCGAAGCACGCAAACAACTTTATTTTCCAATGTCTGTTATTGAGGCTATAGGAAATACGCCATCTACTTTTCAATCAAACCACGTATCAGATGATGAAAAACAGCGACTAATTACCGCCTTTGTCGCTCTGGGACGAGAACATTATCAAAAATTTCTAGCTGCCAACAATCAATTGCCAAAGAATATTCGGTTAGCGTTTTTGCCGCTTTCCATCATACCGGCAGCCATGAAAAAAATAGAAAAGGCGGGAATTGATGCTTTTAAAAGCAGCATCAATGTCTCGCCTATTTATCAATTTATTACAATGACTAAGACCGCTATAAGTGGTCGCTATCCCGATATTTTATAAGCCGATTTCATCTGGAATGAATATGCGGCAACTGTCACCAACATTAAGCGGTGTGCCATTTTCTTCCTGAATAATCAAACAATCGGCATTGGCCATAAGTCTAATCATTGAAGAATCAGGACTGCTAACGGGTGTGACATGTGCCTCCCCATCGGCACCGCGTGTTAGATTTGCACGGATAAAGTGCTTACGTGGTCCATTTTTGGGTAGGGGAGCATTCAAAACAGCATTTTCGATATGCGGTGCGTATACTCTACCAGATAGCTTTTCGAGAATAGGTACTAAGAAGAGATGTGCACATACCAGACTTGAAACCGGATTTCCTGGTAATCCAAGTACCAGCATTTTATGTTCACCTGGCAATGTGCCGAACATAAGCGGTTTTCCAGGACGCATAGCAATTTTCCAGAAGTCCAGCTCCATGCCTTCATCTTTTAGGACGGTCTGGACTAAATCATATTTCCCAACAGAAACACCGCCACTCGTCAGAAGCAGATCTGCACCTTCTTGCTGAGCTTTTTTAATGGCTGATCGGATGGATTCTTCATTATCGCGTGCTATTCCTAGGTCAATTACCTGACAATCGCGACTGCGCGCTATTTGTGCCAGACCAAATGAGTTTGAACAAACAATCTGATCCTTACCCGGTATTTCACCCGGTGCTACAAGTTCATTTCCTGTTGCCAAAATAGCAACCTTTGGGCGGCGAATAACTGGGATTGTTGCATATCCACTTGATGCACATAGTGCGATTGCCGCAGGAGAAACAACCTTGCCTTTACTGAAGACAGTATCACCCTTTTTAAAATGTCCACCTAATGGACGGATATTGTCATTTAATTTTGGAGTGTCGGTGATGACGATAATATCATCTGTAATTTCTGTTTTTTCCTGAATAACCACGCAATCTGCATCATCAGGTACCGGCGCGCCGGTAAAAATTCTAACAGCCTCACCACTTCCAATCTTGCCACTAAAACCTTTACCGGCAGCTGATTCTCCAATAACTTTGAAAGAATTGGATTTAGCAAAATCGTTTACTCTAATTGCATATCCATCCATAGCCGAAGAGCGGAAAGGTGGTTCAGTCAATTTTGCTGTAATATCATCTGCAAGCACTTGTCTGAGCCCGATATTAGATAGACTGACATTTTCAGTTTCCAATGTTTGGGTAGCAGACAATAAACGATTTAACGCTTCATCAATATTCAGTAGAGGCATGTGTATTCTCTCGTTTCCATAAACCGGACTTACCACCCCGTTTTTCAACGAGGCAGATATCCGAAATCACCATATTTTTGTCGAGTGCTTTTGCCATATCGTAAAGTGTTAGGCAGGTTACCGATACGGCAGTTAGTGCTTCCATCTCGACTCCGGTTTTGCCATTAAGGCTCGCCGTTGCACATACACGATAGCCGGGTAAATCATAGTCGGCTTCGATAGTCACTTCCACTTTGGTTAGAAGAAGGGGGTGACAAAGTGGAATAATGTCAGATGTCTTTTTAGCGCTCATAATGCCGGCAATGCGGGCTGTCGCTATAACATCACCCTTTGGCGCTTTACCACTTTCAATAGCATTGAGCGTTTCCATTGCCATGCGGATACAGCCACCAGCTATAGCGGTACGTTCTGTCTCTACTTTTGCCCCCACGTCGACCATACGGGCTTCACCCTTACTATTGATATGTGTAAGCGCATCATTCATGTTATAAGCCTAATAATGTTTTTGTTGCTGCTATTACATCGGTCTGTCGCATAAGACTTTCACCGATAAGAAATGACCGAATGTTACTTTTTTCCAATCGTAACAAGTCATCATGCGTAAATATCCCACTTTCACCAACCAATAAGCGGTCCTGCGGAATCATGTGTGAAAGGCGCTCACAATTGGCAAGATCCACTTCAAAATTACGCAAATTGCGGTTGTTGACACCAATCAAAGGAGATTTCAGCTTTAACGCCCGTTCAACTTCCTGTTCATTGTGCGTTTCAATAAGCACATCCATACCAAGTTCAAACGCTGTATCTTCCAACGTTAGGGCGAGGTCATCATCAATTGCTGCGAGAATAATAAGAATACAATCCGCGCCCCATGCGCGGGCTTCATAAACCTGATAAGCGTCAAACAAAAAATCTTTGCGCAATGCAGGTAGTTTGCAGGCCTTCCTTGCCGCTACTAGATAATCCGGAGAACCTTGAAATGATGGTACATCTGTCAATACTGATAAACATGCAGCACCACCATCTTCATAAGCTTTAGCCAAAGCCGGTGGATCAAAATCAGGTCGTATCAATCCTTTTGATGGGCTAGCCTTTTTTATTTCGGCAATCAGGCCAAATAAACCAGCTTTTTCTTTATTTTTAAGTGCTTGATAAAATCCACGTGGCTTATCTACATCACGTGCGATTGCTCTAATTTCATCTAATGGAAGGGCGGCTTTTGCCTTGGCAATTTCTTGCCGTTTATAGACTTCTATTTTTTTTAAAATATCACTCATTGTTCCCACCGACACTATTGGAAACTTTTACCAGCTCATCAAGTTTGGCTCTTGCTTTACCTTCATCAATACTGGCTTCACCAATTTTGACACCTTCTTTCAAGGTTTCAGCCTTGCCAGCAATGATAAAGGCTGCAGCAGCATTCAGCAGGACAATATCGCGATAGGCACCATGTTTGCCATCCAAAACCTCACGCAAGGCTTCAGCATTCTGTTGCGGGTTTCCACCCCGCAAGGCATCCATAGTGACACGTTTTAAACCGGCATCTTCAGGTGTGACAATAAATGTTGTCAACTCGCCATTTTTGAGAGCGGCAACTTGAGTTTCTCCAGCTGTTGTGAGTTCGTCCATGCCGCTACCATGCACAACCCATAATGATTTAGAGCCAAGCCCTTGAAGTACCTTGGCAATCGGTACAACCCATTCGGGCGAAAAAACACCAATTAACTGCTTGGTTATTCCGGCAGGATTCGATAAAGGCCCCAAAATGTTGAATATGGTTCTCGTGCCGAGTTCTACACGAGCAGGTCCAACATGGCGCATGGCAGAATGGTGGGTAGGGGCAAACATAAAACCTAAGCCCACTTCTTTAATGCATCGACCAATCGTTTCGGGCGTTGCATCGATATTCACACCAAGGGCAGCCAATGCGTCAGCTGCTCCTGATTTGGACGATAATGCACGATTGCCATGTTTACCGACTGGCACACCCGCACCCGCTACAACAAATGCTGTTGCTGTTGATACATTGTACGAACCTGATTGGTCGCCGCCCGTGCCAACAATATCGATTGCGTTTTCATCAGCATCAACCGGTAACATCTTTTTTCTCATAGATGCCACAGCACCGGTAATTTCATCAATTGTTTCCCCACGAACGCGCAAGGACATGAGAAAACCACCTATTTGCGCCGGCGTCGCTTGACCAGACATCATGATTGTAAATGCCTGTTCGGCCTCATCACGTGTCAAAGGTGAACCTGTTGCTACCTTATTAATAAAAGGTTTTAGGTCGCTCATGTTAGCCTCACTGAAGATTTTGAAGAATCTGATTATAATTTGTATTATCGGCTTTCACGGGCGTCTGCTCATTACCGACAAGTAACAGTTCGGTTTTTAAATCGGCACCCATCATTAAATCGAAATTTTTGCGCTGTTCGGAGCTCAATGATTTTGCATCTGTATTAAGGGGCTCTACAGATTCTGTAACTTCATAGATGATACGGTTATCTGATAAAGCGCCTTTAGCCGTACCTTTATGGCCCTTAGGTCCAGCAAAAACTGCTGCAACACCCTCAGCACCGATAACTTCGGCAGAGTTTCCACGTTTTAATCCTCTTGCCGTCTGTTTGGTCACGCCAAGTTCTTTTGCCAGAGCGTCAAGATTTTTGCCGTTTTTCAACTCGTCTTCAAGTTTTTTGGCTTCTTCATTCAGGCGGTATTGTATTTCATCAGCTTTCCAGCCATTAGTGACTTTATCTTTAACTTCTTCAAGTGTGCGATCGCGTGCCGGTATTACACTGTCCAATCGATACCATAAATATCCACCACCTTGCAGCGATATTGGATCCATGTCAGCACCTTCTGTCGCTTGGAATATGGCATCCAGCAAAATATTTTGTTGTGGTAGATCTGTCAGGAGATTGCCGTCTTGTGTGCTACCTTTGTCATCCAATGTAACTTCACGTAGTGGCAATTTATATTGGTTGGACAAGTCTTGCAGAGATACACCCTCAAAACGAGCATTTTCAATGGCATCATGATTATCACGCATTGCTTTGGCAGCGTTGGTCTTTGCCAATGTCAAACGGATATCTTTTTCAACTTTTTCAAATGGTAATGGTTGTGAAGGTTGTACCTCAACAAGGCGAATGATAACCGGTCCCTGTAGATCATTAATAACATCACTAACCGAGTTGTTCGCCAGATTGAATATGTCCGATGCGACAGTTACCGGAAACTTGTCCTTTGCAAGTGGGCCTTTTTTAATTTCGTCCAATGTTTTCTTTTGTGATTTTACCAAATCATCAAAAGTCATACCATCTTCGAGTTTTTTATGGGCTGCGTCAGCTTCTTCTCGTGTTGCAAAACGCAATTCTTCTACTGTCCGCTTTTCTGGAGCAATGTAGTGCGAGGCGTTTTGTGTATAATAGGCCTTCGCTTCATCGTCAGAAATATCATCAGGCTTTACAAGTTGTTCCGGGCTCATCACCATAAGGGTAACTTTACGGTACTCTGGGGCGCGGAACTGTTCTTTATGCTGGTCAAACCATTTTTGCAGATCATCTTGAGATGGGGACTTCAATGTTCCGATCTCTTTCGGTGTAACGACGATATAGTCAGCTGAACGTGTTTCACCTTGGTAGTTTTGCAATGCTGATAAAAATACATCAGGCGCTTTTAAACCACCAATTGCTGCGCCCAGAAACTGGTCCCGTTTTTCCTTGGAGGCGTAATACTCGATAAGATCCGACTCATTGATACGCAATTGCTTCAAATAGTCCATAAATAACGTTCTATTGAAGCTACCCTGTTGATAAAAAATCGTATCGCGACCGATAGCACTGGCAATACCGTCTTTAGAAACGCCAATTTTCATAAGTCTGGCTTGTTCGTCAAAAATGACATCTTTCTGCAATTCACCAAGGACCGCCTGTGGAATTCCGTATTGCTGTGCTTCACCGGGGGAGAGGAGGTGTGACGAGTTAATTGCGAGTGAATACCGCATCGTCTGGTCACCCAATGCCAGCCTATAAGTATCTGTTTTTATACTGGATTTTCCTGCAATAAAGAGGTCGTTGCCACCATTCTTTCTCAGTTCCGGCACACCCCATAAAAGGACAAAGCATAGAACGAGAATACCAAGGAATACCTTGGCGACCCAAGAGTTGACAGCGTTACGTATAGTATCAAGCATCGGTTAATTCCGTTTTAATTGGCTTCAATAAAGCATAAAGCTCTGATAGGATTTGCAACAAAGGCGCACAATATGCAAGGTTAAAGACTTGCTTTGCTTGTGTAATTTGCTAGTTAAAGGCCTAAATTTTATTTTTAAGACTGATATTGAGGTGAAATGATGACTCCTAACGTTCGACCACTTGTTGCCGGAAACTGGAAAATGAACGGCACAGGCGAATCTTTAACAGAGTTGAGGGCTATCGCAGCCGGTGTCAGTTCGGATTTAGGATTGCTGTTTGAAGCGCTTATTTGTGTGCCGGCAACATTGTTGTCTCGTGCAGCTGATAGCCTTGACGGTGAAAAATTGCACTTGGGCGGTGAAGATTGCCATGTGGCTGATAGTGGAGCGCATACTGGAGATATCTCGGCACCTATGTTGAGAGAAGCTGGTGCTGACTATGTTATTGTTGGGCATTCAGAACGCCGCACAGACCATCATGAAACAGATGATCTTGTTCGTCAGAAGGCGGAAGCTGCATGGCGCGCTGGTCTTGTTGCAGTAATCTGTGTTGGAGAAACACTTGCAGAACGGGAAAGCGGCAAAACGCTTGATGTTGTTGGTAAACAGCTATTGGGGTCGGTGCCTGATGGAGCCACGCCTGAAAATACTGTGATTGCTTATGAGCCGGTTTGGGCAATTGGCACAGGAAAAACACCAACAGCAGACGATGTTGCTGAAGTTCATGGTTTTATTCGTAGTGAGCTTACTAAGCGTTTTGTAAAATCTGGTGCAAAAATGCGGTTGCTTTATGGTGGATCTGTTAAACCTACAAATGCGGTCGAATTATTAGGCGTTGATAATGTAGATGGTGCTTTGGTAGGGGGTGCTAGCCTAAAAGCGAGCGATTTTTTGGCCATTTGTGACGCATATCGTAAATTATAAGCAAAGAATTTTCGGTTTCCTCTTGGATTGTGTGGGATTTGCGTGTAAACAGCCGCGAAGATCAAAGTTAGAGCAAAACATATGCAGACAGTACTTGTTGTCATTCATCTATTAATTGTTATCGCACTCGTAGGCGTTATTTTGATACAACGTTCTGAAGGTGGTGGCCTTGGTATAGGCGGTGGTTCAGGCTTTATGACCGCCCGAGGCACGAAAAATGCGCTAACGCGTTTGACAGCCATATTGGCTATCTGCTTTTTCGCGACATCTATTATTCTTGTGGTTGTGGATAGCGTTTCCAATCCAGCATCGGACATTCTTAATCGTATTCCAACAACTGAAGGTAAAGCGATACCAGAAGGGCAGAAACCTGCGAACGGTCAATCTCCTGCTGAAAATGGTAATCAGCCTTCTATTTTGGAACAACTTGGCGGTAAAGCTGATAAAGAAAATAGCGATACATCCAAATCAGATGGCGCAAAGGCAAATGAAAATAATTCATCTGCACCGGTTCAAGAAAATCCAGTACCGCAGCAGCCAGAAAATCCAGTTCCATCAAATTAAAATTTGAAAATTGATGGTTGACGTTAGAAGAGGGGTGCTATGCGCCCCTTTTTTGTATCCACCATTTTGTTTTTATAAAGATTTTTTGTTTTCCGTTTTCTAAAAGATAGTTTAAAGAGAATTTAACAGTGAGGTATCATTAAACGGATAATAATCCTTAACTCATGCCTATTTGACATATAACTACATTTCTGTAAGTGTTGCATGCTTGCCATAGGTTGCGAGCAACTTATGTTGATTAGGCTAAAAAATATTGAGATGACCTAGAAATGGTCTTATGAGAAACCCACATTGCATCCACACTGACGCAAGTTCACCAACCGTCGCGGGATTTAAACTAACATGATACATCGTTTATTATTGGCCGGTTTATCCGGTTTATTTTTCTTGTCAGGGAGCGTCGCATTTGCTGCACCAGCCAATGACGCTCAAAACAAAAATAACGCGCAAGTAGCCAAGGCTAGCGATAAAAAACAGGCACAGACACCGGGTGTAAAAAATTACAATATTCCGGAAAGATTTCGTGCCCAGACAGTATCATTTTCGGGCTATAAGCCAGGTACAATTGTTATCGACCCGAAAAATTATTTCCTCTATTTTGTAGAAACACCAACGACAGCACGTCGTTATGGTATTGCTGTTGGTAAAATTGGTTTACAATTTAAAGGCACAGCCAATATCCGTTTCAAACGTGAATGGCCACGTTGGATACCGACCAAAGATATGGTGAAACGCAGCCCTGAACACTATGCTCGTTTTGCGAATGGTATGGATGGCGGACCAGGAAATCCTTTGGGTGCACGTGCGCTATATTTATGGCAAGGCAATAAGGATACATATATTCGCATTCATGGCACGGTTCAGCCTTGGACAATTGGTTCATCAGCATCAAATGGTTGCTTCCGTATGATTAATGACGATGTGCTTGATCTTTATGATCGTGTGAATGTCGGTACAGAAGTTGTTGTCCTTTAATTAGCTGATTAATAGATTATTGAACCCCGTTTATTTAAAACGGGGTTTTATTTTGCTAAAAATAACAAATAGTTACACTTGTTTTGTGAATCAAATTATCAATAAGTTGATTCATTTTATGAACATGATGTTTTTTTAACATGCCTCTTTGGGGCAAAATTGAAATGTTTTTCAAAGTTAAAAAAATGTCGGAAAAGTAAATTTTTTACTGGAAATATCATAGAGGAACGGTTATCTCCGTAATCCCATGGCACGATATGTTTTTATTACTGGTGGCGTGGTTTCTTCCCTTGGAAAAGGCATAGCCGCAGCAGCTCTAGCTGCTTTGTTACAGGCTCGCGGGTACCGTGTGCGTATTCGCAAGCTAGACCCTTATCTTAACGTTGATCCTGGCACAATGTCGCCTTACCAACACGGTGAAGTGTTTGTAACAGACGATGGTGCAGAAACAGATCTTGATCTTGGGCATTACGAACGTTTTACCGGTCGTTCTGCCAATAAGCAGGATAACATCACAACAGGGCGCATTTATCGCAATATCATTGAACGTGAGCGTCGTGGTGACTATCTTGGCGCAACGGTTCAAGTCATTCCTCATGTGACAGATGAAATTAAAAATTTCATTATGGAAGGTAATGAGGACTACGATTTCGTCTTATGTGAAATTGGTGGAACGGTTGGCGATATTGAAGCTATGCCGTTTTTGGAAGCGATCAGACAACTTCATAATGAGCTTCCGCCGCATAATGCAGTTTATGTGCATTTGACTTTAATGCCATATATTCCTGCCGCCGGAGAGTTGAAAACCAAACCTACTCAACATTCTGTAAAAGAATTACAATCTGTTGGTATAGCGCCCGATATTCTGCTTGTTCGTGCGGATCGTGCGATACCAGAGTCTGAAAGACGTAAACTGTCTTTATTCTGTAATGTTCGTCCTTCTGCAGTGATCCAAGCATTGGATGTTGATACAATATACGACGTTCCAATGGCTTATCACCGTGAAGGTTTGGATTTAGAAGTGTTGGCCGCTTTTGGAATTGACCCTGCCGGGGAACCTGAAATGGATCGTTGGATCGAGATCAGCAGACGTCTGCATAATCCTGAAGGCGAGGTGACTATTGCAGTTGTTGGCAAATATACTGGTCTAAAAGATGCCTATAAGTCTTTAACAGAGGCTTTGACGCATGGCGGTGTTGCCAACAAGGTAAAAGTCAATCTGGAATGGATAGAATCAGAGATCTTTGAGAAAGAAGATCCAACACCTTATCTTGAAAAAGTTCATGGGATATTGGTTCCTGGAGCCTTTGGTGAGCGGGGTGCAGAAGGAAAAATTGCTGCAACGCGCTTTGCTCGTGAGAGGAAAGTGCCGTTTTTCGGTATATGCTTTGGCATGCAAATGGCGTGTATTGAAGCAGCGCGCAATCTTTGCGGATTAAAAGATGCTTCCTCGACTGAATTTGGCCCAGCAAAAGAACCTGTTGTTGGGTTGATGACCGAGTGGTTGAAAGGCAATGCGTTGGAAAAACGCGCTGCATCAGGCAATCTCGGTGGTACAATGCGCCTCGGTGCCTATGAAGCCATGCTCAAAGAAGACAGTCATATTGCAAAAATATACGGCAAAACCGATATTTTTGAGCGCCATCGCCACCGTTATGAAGTGAATATAGACTACAAGGCAAAGTTGGAAGAAAGTGGTTTGATCTTCTCTGGTATGTCACCTGATGGTGTGTTGCCAGAAACAGTTGAATATAAAGATCATCCTTGGTTTATTGGTGTGCAATATCACCCTGAACTTAAATCAAAACCGTTTGAACCACATCCGCTTTTTGCTTCTTTTATTGAAGCAGCAATTGCTCAAAGCAGGCTTGTATAAGTTAGCTTATCTGTTTGATTCTGTGATGGATTCAACAATCTATCACAGGATTTTTTTTATCCATTGATTACTTTACTTCTTGTTGTATTGGTGCGCTATAACAGCGCCAAATAGACGATTTTTCTCTACGCAGTCGTTTAGACATTTTGACAATAAGACTTATTGAATGTTTGCCGACTCACTATCAAAACCAATTTTGTCTTGTGTTGTCACTGCTGAAAACCAGCTTTTAGCGAAATATATCGAGCAAATTAACAAAACCATGAGACGATCTGATCGTCTTATTGCAGTAAAAGCATTTTCCAATATCGCAATGACTAGAATGCTTAATGCAAGTTTGCAAAGTCTGATGTCAACGGCAATGGCGTCTGCATCATCGAAATGACATATTATTTGAAAATATTCTGTGTGAGAACAGACTTATTGTTCTATAATCTTAATGGATAAAAACTTTCCAATAGGGTATAGTTTTACAGTTATGATATCTCGGATATGCAATTCATAATATAAAAGGATCAACAATAATATGACCAAACCTAATAGTTCAGTTACTGTAGGTAACGTAACTTTTTCCAACAATGCCCCACTCTCCATAATTGCTGGTCCTTGCCAGATGGAAAGTCGTGAACATGCATTTGATATGGCAGGCAGCATTAAGGAAATTACCGATAAACTGGGAATAGGTTTTGTTTATAAATCCAGCTTTGATAAGGCTAATCGTACCTCCCTTTCTTCAAAAAGAGGAATTGGACTGGACAAAGCGATGGAAATTTTCGCTGATTTGAAACGCGAATTTCAAATGCCTGTTCTGACCGATGTGCACACTGAAGAACAGTGTGCGATGGTCGCCGACATTGTTGATGTTTTGCAAATACCTGCCTTTTTATGTCGTCAAACAGATTTGCTTATCGCAGCAGCGAAAACGGGCAGAGTTATCAACGTTAAAAAGGGACAGTTTCTTGCGCCATGGGACATGAAAAATGTTCTTGCCAAAATAACTGAAAGTGGAAACCCTAATGTGATGGCCTGTGAGCGGGGTGTCTCATTTGGATACAACACATTGGTTTCCGATATGCGCGCTTTGCCAATCATGGCAGCTTTTGGTTCACCAGTTATTTTTGATGCAACACATTCCGTGCAACAGCCGGGTGGACAAGGTACATCTTCAGGTGGCCAACGCGAATTCGTGGAAACACTGGCGAGAGCTGCTGTAGCCGTTGGTGTTGCAGGCGTATTTTTGGAAACACACCAAGATCCAGACCATGCCCCTTCTGATGGTCCAAACATGGTAAGGCTCGATAATTTGTCAAATTTATTGGAGACACTCATGGCATTCGACCGGTTGGCCAAGAAACTCTAATTAATGGATTATACAGTTTTGAGCTTTTCTCATTGCAATAGTTCGTCTATTGATAATGCAGAATAACAACCTTTATCGGGAAGGAAACGATAAATGACCGCTATTATTGATATTGTTGGCCGCGAAATTTTAGACAGCCGTGGTAACCCAACTGTAGAAGTTGACGTTATTTTGGAGGATGGTTCTTTTGGCCGTGCCGCTGTACCATCAGGTGCATCAACGGGTGTGCACGAAGCTGTAGAATTGCGCGATGGCGGAAGCCGCTACCAAGGTAAAGGGGTTGAAAAAGCTGTTGCTGCTGTTAATGGCGAAATTTTGGAAGAGCTCGGTGGTGTAGACGCTGAAAATCAGATTGCTATTGATAAGGCATTGATTGACCTTGATGGTACACCTAATAAGTCAAGACTAGGAGCCAATGCAATTCTTGGCGTTTCATTGGCCACAGCCAAAGCCGCTGCAAATTCTGTTGGTCTTCCACTTTATCGTTATGTGGGTGGCACACAAGCACACTTATTGCCAACACCAATGATGAATATTATTAATGGCGGTGTGCATGCAGATAATCCGATTGATTTTCAGGAATTTATGATTCTGCCAGTTGGCGCACCATCCCTTAAAGAGGCTGTGCGCTATGGGGCTGAAATATTCCATACATTGAAAAAACGTCTAAAAGACGCAGGACAAAACACCAATGTTGGTGATGAAGGTGGTTTTGCACCTAATCTTAAGAGTGCCGAACATGCACTTGAGTTCATTGTCGAGTCAATCACAGCAGCTGGTTATAAACCAGGCGAACAGATTGCTATTGGTCTTGATTGCGCTTCATCAGAGTTCTTTAAAAACGGCTCTTATGTTTATTCCGGTGAAGGCAAAACCCGCGACGCACAACAACAGGCTGAATATTTGGCTAAATTGATTACTGATTTTCCAATTATTACAATCGAAGATGGTATGGCTGAAGACGATTGGGAAGGCTGGAAGATCCTTACCGATTTGGTCGGTAAAAAATGTCAGTTGGTTGGTGATGATCTATTTGTTACCAATTCTGCCCGTTTACGTGATGGTATTAAAATGGGTGTTGCTAACTCATTATTGGTCAAGGTCAACCAAATCGGTACATTGAGCGAAACTTTGGACGCTGTGGAAACAGCGCATAAAGCTGGCTATACAGCGGTTATGTCGCATCGTTCAGGTGAAACGGAAGATGCAACAATTGCTGATCTTGCAGTTGCCACCAATTGCGGACAAATCAAAACGGGTTCACTCGCTCGCTCTGATCGGTTAGCTAAATACAACCAATTGATTAGAATTGAAGAAGAGCTTGGCACTCAAGCGCGTTATGCTGGACTTTCAGCATTCCGCATTTAGTTTTAGCGGTTGATGTTAAATTAACAAGAATTAAGCGGGTTAAAAACCCGCTTATTTTTTTGTACAAGCGTAAGAAATAATAATTTAGATTTTCGATTGGTCGAATAATATAAATTAAATAAAAATATAGTTTGTTTGCTTTGTGTTTTATAAAGTAATATTTGCAAACATAAAATATTATAGTTTTAAGTATTTTTATGATTTTTTATTTAATTTTATTGATATAAAATATATATAGTTACACTATATAATGTAAAAATATCTAGTTTTCAGCATAATATAATGATTTTATAACAGATAGTTCTGAATATTATGACGCCATTTTGCTAGTAAAGTACCGTTTTTCTATTTTAAATAACAATCGAAGCTGAACCGAAATATTGTGCTGCTTTTATATGCAACGCTCAGGAACACTGAATTTTTGTCGTTGGAGCGGCATGGTAAAGTCTACGGTATTGGTTCTATATGCCATTGTTATTGATGAGGCTTTTGACTTTATACTGTCCCGCTAGGTGGTCTGGTATAAGCAAGAAGTTTATTTTCCCACAAGGCAATGGCTCGCGTTATCAGAAAATTCAATATGAGATAGAGAAAGCCAGCAACAATAAAGACTTCGATAGCTCTGTACGTTTCACTGATGATTGTTGTTGCAATGCCTGTCATATCCAAAATCGTTATAACCGAAGCCAAAGAGGTAGATTTAACCATCAATATTATTTCATTGCTATAAGCTGGTAATCCCTGCCTTAAAGCCAATGGAAAGATAATTCTTCTAAAAATAAGCAAAGGCGTCATTCCATAGGCTTTTCCGACTTCTACGTTAGAATGTGGAACAGCCAAAAGCGCGCCGCGCATAATTTCTGATGAATAGGCGGTTGTATTTAAACTTAGCGCTATAATCGCGCAATACATTGGCTCACGCAAAATCCACCAAATACCGATTGATTGAAAAGTGCTTCTAAACTGTCCCGCACCATAATAAATCAAAAATATTTGGATAAGGAGGGGCGAGCCTCGAAATGCAAAAACGTAAAACCGTGCAATAGACGCAAGAATAATATTATGCGATTGCCGTAACCACGCAATGAAAAGCGCCAATATAAATCCGCAGCATAGTGAGGATATGGCTAAAATCAGGGTTATCGGTAAGCCAACCAATATTTGTTTAAAACAAGACCATAAGAACTCGATATCCATTATGAGCTCTTCCGAATGTAGTGGTTTGCGCGATGTTCAAATTTTTGAAAAACAAAACCTGAAATACCAGTAATAACAAGATAGAGTAAAGCTGCAGTAATATAAAAGTAAAAGGGCTTTCGGGTTGAGCCTGCGGCTACCTGAGCTTGCCAAACAAGTTCGGTCACGCCGATAAGCGAAACGAGAGCGGATTCTTTAAGCACCATTTGCCATATATTTCCAAGAGCCGGTAACACCAACCGGAATAATTGCGGCAAGATAATACGCCGAAACATGAGCATATTATGCATGCCGGCTGCCTTTGCAGCATCCAATTGCCCTTTAGAAATTGCAAGAAAGGCACCACGATAAATTTCTGTTTGATATGCGCCAGAGATAATACCAACGGCTAAACATCCACTTAAAAAAACCGGTAGTGAAACAAATTCATGAACGCCGAATAGACTGGAAAATTTGGTGACTATTGAACTGCCACCAAAATAAATAAGATATATCACTAAGAGATCGGGAACGCCTCTAAAAACGGTTGTATAACAATCGCCAATATAGCGTAAAATCCGCGATGCACTTAATTTTGTATATGCAATGATTGCCCCGAAAAATACGCCCAAAACAAAACCACTTGAAGCAATAGCTATTGTCATGAACATGGCTTTAAGGAGCAAGAAACCCCAGCCATGTTCACCAAAACCTATCAGTTCAAAATAACCTATTTGATCCGTCATTTTGTATATCGGTATAGATCAGCAGGACAATTTGTAAGTTGTTTATTTCTGCGGGCTCAAATCAATTCCAAGCCATTTCATGGAAATTTTTGACACAGTGCCATCAGCAATAGCTTCACCAAGAGCTTTATCAAACTTGTCTCTTAACTCAGTATCCGATTTACGAAATGCTATTGCGGCACCACGTCCCATTTCTGCACCAGAAAAAATTGGGCCCACTATATGCATTTCACTAAAACCATTTTGTTTGGCTGTTGCAATGATTGCGGTACGGGCTTCAAAAATAGCGTCAATTCGTCCCGATTGCAGATCAAGGTCATGCTGTTCAGTGGTTTTATACTGTCTGATGTCGGACGAATCCTTGAAATGCTTTTCGACAAAAGCCAAATTTGTGCTGGCTGCCTGCGCACCAATTGTTTTGCCTTTAAGAGCGGCAGCCATTTTAGGGATTATGTTTTCAAAAGCTTCTTTATCGGTATCAAGATTAATTTTCGTACCAGTGCCTGGAAGTGATTCTAAATCCTTGTCACCTAGAATAGCAAAACTATAGCTTTCAACCGCATAAGGACGCGTGAAGCTTACAACCTTTTCTCTTTGCTCAGTGATATTGATGGCATCAATAATCATGTCATATTTCTTGGCATTTAATCCAGGTATAAGACTGGTAAAATCGCTAGATGTTATTTCACATTTAACTTTTACGCGCTCGCAAAGATTATTGGTAAGATCAATATCAAGGCCGGCCAGTTTGCCGTCAGAGGTGGTAAATGTCCAAGGCTCAAATGCGCCTTCTGTCGCAACTTTAACAACCGGTTGTTGCGCCTGTGTTGTGGCAATTGTTGCAGCCGAAAATGCTAAAGCTGCAAAACTAATCCGGAAAATCCCCTTCATTATATTTTATCTCCCAGTAGTGTCAAAACATCAAAAATTTATCGTTATTTCTATAGACATAATAATAATTCGCAAGAACCAGCCTCAAGATAATCGTTGAGAACCTCCTTATCCGAATAAATTTTCTTCTTATGGTAATCTATCTTTAATCAAAATCATGCATCAAAGAATCAACTTGTTCAGGAAAAATATCATGTGGACCAAACAAAAGCGTAGATCAATTAAGGGCCGGTTCATCCTACCGTTGATGACGATTGGCGTTTTGAGCTATTTTGGCTACCACATTTATCATGGTGAATATGGTTTATATTCCCGTGTAAAAGTTGAAGAACATATTGATAATCTCAATGCTGAACTAAAAAAACTTGAAGACCAGCGCATGGGCATAGAAAAAAAAGTCGCCTTGCTGAAAGATGGGCATATTGAACGCGACATGTTGGATGAATATGCGCGAAAAAATTTGAATCTGTCTAAGCCTAATGAATTTGTTATCTTGACTTCGCCTGGCGATTTATCAAATTAACCAAAATTAGGTTTATTTGAAATTTTTAAGCAGAAACAACAACTTATAAACTGTTCACAGAAAATTTATTAGACTTGTAACTTTTGTCCGGAAAGCGTATTTTCGAAACTACCAATATAGGGAGTTTACTATGGCAGCACGGGCTAAAAAAACTTCTGCGAAAAATACGCAGACTGCATTAACCAATACCGCCAGAACACCGAAGCCGGCAGAATTTACAAAGGAAGAAGAGCTCGAATTTTATCGTGAAATGCTTCTAATCCGCCGCTTCGAAGAAAAAGCTGGTCAACTTTATGGTATGGGATTTATCGGAGGATTTTGTCACCTTTACATCGGACAAGAAGCCGTTGTAACAGGCACATTAAAGACAGCAAAAGAGGGTGACCAGATTATCACCTCTTATCGTGATCATGGACATATGTTGGCTGCTGGCATGAGCCCGCGTGGCGTTATGGCAGAGCTTACAGGCCGTCAGGGCGGTTTTTCCAAGGGAAAAGGCGGCTCGATGCATATGTTCTCGAAAGAAAAGAATTTTTATGGCGGACATGGTATTGTTGGTGCGCAGGTACCAATAGGCACAGGTCTTGCATTTTCCAATAAATATCTTGGACGGGATAACGTCACCTTTGTTTATTTTGGTGATGGTGCCGCCAATCAGGGACAGGTTTACGAAAGCTTCAATATGGCTTCCCTTTGGAAGCTCCCTGTAATTTATGTTATTGAAAACAACCAATATGCGATGGGTACAGCAGTTTCGCGTGCATCAGCCGAAACCGATTTTTCCCGTCGTGGCCTTTCTTTTGAAATACCGGGTTATATCGTTGATGGTATGGATGTCTGTGCGGTAAAATCTGCAACAGAGGAAGCTGTCGAATGGGCACGTTCCGGCAAGGGACCAGTCATCTTGGATATGCAGACATACCGCTATCGCGGCCATTCCATGTCTGATCCGGCAAAATACCGTACAAAGGAAGAAGTTCAAAAAGTTCGTGCAGAGCATGATCCAATTGATCAGGTTAAAAACCGTGTCATTGAAAAAGGATGGGCGAGCGAAGACGAGCTGAAAGATATCGATAAACAAGTTCGTGCAATTGTTGCCGACGCAGCAGATTTTGCACAAAACGATAAAGAGCCGGATGTATCCGAACTCTATACTGATATTTTGGTTTAAAGCGAGGAAAGCGACTATGTCTATTGATATTTTGATGCCGGCGCTTTCGCCCACTATGGAAGAAGGCAAGCTATCTAAATGGCTGAAGAAAGAGGGCGATAAGGTAGCCCCAGGTGATACGATTGCAGAAATTGAAACCGATAAGGCAACTATGGAAGTTGATGCTGCCGATGAAGGCACAATCGGTAAGATTCTTATTCCTGAAGGCACAGAAGGCGTGAAAGTAAACACACCGATTGCCGTTCTTCTGGAAGAAGGAGAAACTGCTGCAGATATTGCAAAGGCCGTCAATCCAGCTGCAGAAGCATCACACCAAGATACCCAACCGTCACCACAACCGGCTGCCGCTGCACCAGCACCTGTTGCAGTTGTTCCCGCACAGGCGGTTGTTGCTTCTGATCCTGATGTTCCAGCAGGGACAGAAATGGTCAAGATGACGGTTCGTGAGGCTTTGAATGAAGCGCTTGCTGAAGAAATGCGTCGTGATGACAAGGTATTTTTGATTGGTGAAGAGGTTGCACAGTATCAAGGGGCTTATAAAGTAAGCCAAGGATTGCTCGACGAGTTTGGCGATCGGCGTGTGATTGATACACCAATTACAGAGCAGGGATTTGCTGGTCTTGGTGTTGGTGCAGCCTTTGGTGGTCTGCGCCCTATTGTTGAGTTTATGACATTCAATTTTGCCATGCAGGCCATTGACCAAATCATCAATTCAGCAGCTAAGACACGGTATATGTCTGGTGGCCAGATGTCTGCACCTATGGTATTTCGTGGTCCTAATGGGGCAGCATCGCGCGTTGGTGCTCAGCACTCACAGTGCTATGCATCATGGTATGGCCATGTGCCGGGATTAAAAGTTGTGATGCCATATACAGCAGCGGACGCCAAAGGGCTGTTGAAAGCTGCAATTCGTGATGACAATCCAGTAATTTTCTTAGAAAATGAATTGCTATATGGGCATCAGTTTGAAGTGCCAAAGTTGGACGACTTTGTGTTGCCAATTGGTAAAGCACGTATCCACAAAGCCGGTAATGATGTGACAATGGTCGCAATGGGAATGGGCATGAACTATGCGGTTCAAGCACTACCAGAACTAGAGAAACTAGGCATTGATGCAGAATTGATCGATCTTAGAACTATTAGACCAATGGATTTGCCAACCATTATCGAGTCGGTGAAGAAAACAGGTCGTCTCGTAACAATCGAGGAAGGTTTCCCACAATCTTCAGTCGGCACAGAGATAGCCACGCGTGTGATGCAGCAGGCTTTTGATTATCTCGATGCGCCAATTCTGACAATCGCTGGCAAAGATGTGCCTATGCCTTATGCGGCAAACTTGGAAAAATTAGCTTTGCCAAGTGTTGCTGAGGTAGTCGAAGCTGTAAAAACAGTAACCTACAAGGCTTAAGGGAGAAAGTACTATGCCTATCAAAATTACTATGCCGGCACTTTCTCCTACAATGGAAGAAGGCAATTTGGCCAAGTGGAATGTCAAGGAAGGCGATAAGGTTTCATCTGGTGATGTTATTGCCGAAATTGAAACAGACAAGGCAACAATGGAAGTTGAAGCAGTTGATGAAGGAACTGTTGCTAAAATTGTAGTGCCAGCTGGTACACAGGGTGTAAAAGTAAATGCCTTAATCGCAATTCTTGCTGAAGAGGGTGAAGATCCTGCCGATGCTGTAAAAGCAGCTGAAGGTGGTGCAGCTCAACCAGCACCCGTTGCAGCAGCACCAAATCCCGCACCTGTTGAAACAGTCGCTCAACCTGCTGCGGCAGCTCAACCAGCTTCACAACCTGCTATGCCGGCACAAACGGCAAAGGCAAGTGATGGAACGCGTATTTTTGCGTCGCCTCTAGCGCGCCGTTTAGCCAAGCAGGGCGGTTTGGAACTATCGCAAATCGCGGGCAGTGGTCCTCATGGACGGATCATCAAGCGTGATGTTGATAAGGCGCTTGCCACTGGAGTTGAAAAACCAGTTGCTGCTCCAACACCAACCGCACCCGAAACTGCTTCGGCAAATACTTCTGATGAGCAAACGCTTAAATTGTTTGACAAGAGTGAATATGAGATCGTTCCACATGATGGAATGCGCAAGACAATTGCCAAACGTTTGGTAGAGTCCAAGCGCACAGTTCCTCATTTCTATGTCACAATTGATTGTGAATTGGATGCACTGTTGAAGCTGCGTGGAGAGTTGAATGCCGCGGCACCAATGGTTAAAAATGATGTAGGCGAAAAACCTGCTTACAAATTGTCGGTCAATGACATGGTTATCAAGGCTGCTGCCTTGGCACTGAAAGCCGTGCCAGATGCCAATGTTTCATGGCTCGACAGTGGCATGTTACGTCATAAGTTTGTTGATGTTGGTGTTGCTGTTTCCATACCAAATGGCTTGATAACCCCAATTGTCAAACATGCTGACGAAAAGACGCTATCCATCATTTCCAATGAAATGAAAGATCTGGCCAAGCGTGCTCGTGAACGCAAGTTAAAGCCTGAAGAATATCAAGGCGGTACAACGGCTGTATCCAATATGGGTATGTATGGTGTTAAAAACTTCTCTGCCATCGTTAATCCGCCACATGCAACAATTTTCGCAATCGGTGCGGGTGAACAGCGCGCTGTTGTGAAAGATGGTGTTCTGGCAATAGCGAACGTTATGTCAGTAACCTTGTCTACGGATCACCGTGCAGTTGATGGTGCCTTGGCAGCAGAACTGGCGCAAGCTTTCAAAAAGCTTATCGAGAATCCAATGAGCCTATTGGTTTAATAATTTTGGCTTATCGACGAGGTATTGATACAATATTGGTAGGATAATGAAAAAGACTGTATTGGCCTACGGGGATTCTTTAACATGGGGATTAAATCCTGTTAATCGCTCGCGTTATGCAGAGCCTCTCCGTTGGCAATACGTTCTTGAACAAGAGTTAAATGGCAAAATTCAGGTTGTTGAAGAAGCTTTATGTGGGCGCACAACCTGCTATGATGATAACAGTACTGTTGATAACCGAAATGGCGCAGCAATACTGCCAACAGTACTGGCTTCGCATCAGCCACTTGACCTTGTCATCATTATGCTTGGTACAAATGATTTAAAACCGTTTATTGCAGGCTCTGCCATTGCGGCAACATTTGGAATAAAACGATTGATCGAAATTATTCGTTCTTATCCTTTTGTTGCTGGGCAAGACCAGCCTGAGACAATTCCGGAAATATTGATTGTATCACCACCACATTTGGTTGAAACTCACGATCCGATCGGGGCGGAAATTTTTCGTAATTCGCTTGAAGAATCGAAAAAGCTTTCGATGTTTTATTCCAATCTGGCGGATCAGTTTGAATGTACTTTCTTTGATGCTGCTTTGGTAGCATCAGCTTCGCCTATTGACGGCGTGCATCTTGATGAAAACAACACAAAAGCAATTGGTAAAGAGCTTGCGCCACTCGTTCGTACAGTTCTTGGCCTTTAGCAATATCTTTCCCTATGGAGGAAAAATTGACAAATTCTTATGACGTTATTGTTATCGGTTCAGGGCCTGGTGGCTATGTAACAGCAATTCGTTCCGCTCAACTTGGTTTTAAAACTGCAATTGTTGAAAGAGAACATTTGGGCGGTATTTGTCTTAATTGGGGCTGTATCCCGACAAAAGCATTGTTGCGCTCTGCTGAAATTAAACATTTCGGCGAACATGCTAAAGATTACGGCTTAAAACTTAATGGTACCATCGAAGCTGATGTTAAGGACGTCGTGCAACGTTCCCGTGGTGTGTCCGCGCGTTTGAATGCCGGCGTTGGCTTTTTGATGAAGAAAAATAAAATTGATGTCATCTGGGGCGAGGCAAAACTCTCTAAGGCAGCAAAGGGTTCACAACCTGCCGAGATTATAGTTGGCAAGTCAACAAAGCCTGTTATGCAACCACAAAACCCTGTTCCAAAGGGAACCTTGGGTGAAGGCACATATCAGGCCAAGCATGTCATTGTTGCAACTGGTGCAAGACCACGTACTTTGCCGGGAATTGAGCCAGATGGTAAGCTGATCTGGACATATTTTGAAGCAATGGTTCCACAAACAATGCCAAAATCCATCATTGTTATGGGTTCCGGCGCCATCGGTATCGAATTTGCATCATTCTATCGTGATATGGGCGTTGATGTTACTGTTGTTGAAATGATGCCACAGATCATGCCTGTCGAAGACGCAGAAATTTCAGCATTTGCGCGTAAGCAATTGGAAAAACGCGGTATTCGTATCTTGACAGAGGCAAAAGTTGCAAAGGTTGAAAAGTCAGCAACTGCTGTCACTGCGCATATCGACATTAAAGGCAAATTAGAAACCATAACAGCAGATCGTTTGATTTCTGCCGTTGGTGTACAAGGCAATATTGAAAATATCGGATTGGAAAATCTCGGTGTTAAAACAGAGCGTGGCTGCATTGTTATTGATGAGTGGAGCCGCACAAATGTTGAAGGTATTTATGCTATTGGCGATGTTGCCGGAGCCCCAATGCTTGCCCATAAAGCCGAGGAAGAAGGGGTAATCTGTATCGAACATATTGCTGGACTTGCAACCGCTGAACCTCTTGATAAGGGTAAAATCCCAGGATGCACATATTGCACACCGCAGGTTGCTTCTGTTGGATTAACTGAAGCGAAAGCCAAAGCTTCAGGTTATGATATCAGAGTTGGTCATTTTTCATTTTCAGCAAATGGTAAGGCCATTGCGTTAGGGGAAGACCAAGGCATTGTAAAAACCATATTTGATAAAAAAACGGGACAATTACTTGGCGCACATATGGTGGGTGCTGAAGTTACAGAACTTATTCAGGGGTTTGTTGTTGCCATGAATTTGGAAACGACTGAAGAAGAGCTGATGCACACTGTGTTCCCGCATCCGACACTGTCTGAAATGATGAAAGAAAGTGTACTCGATGCTTATGGTCAGGTATTAAATGCCTAATCATAAAACGGGGGAATTGCATTCTTGATATATATACTCCATATGATGGGGTAAACGAGCGTGAGGTTCTAAATGGTTACCGTTGTTGATACTGTATCGAATAAACGTGTCCGCCACCCGGAAAAGGTTAATCGTCCTGATTCAGAGGTTTTAAAAAAACCGGATTGGATTAGGGTGAAAGCACCATCATTGCGTGGTGAATACGCTGAAACGCGAGATATAGTTCGTACAAACAAATTGGTTACCGTTTGTGAAGAAGCCGGTTGCCCCAATGTCGGTGAATGCTGGAACCATAAACATGCCAGCTTCATGATTTTGGGTGAGATCTGTACGCGCGCTTGTGCTTTTTGTAACGTAGCAACAGGCATTCCGATGCCTGTTGATAAGAATGAGCCAGAGCGTGTGGCTGATGCTGTTGCGCAAATGGGCTTGAAACACGTTGTTATCACCTCGGTTGACCGCGATGATTTACCAGATGGTGGCGCGCAACATTTTGCGGATGTTATCGCTGCGATCAGAAGAAAATCTCCAACAACTACAATTGAAATTCTCACGCCTGATTTCAGACATAAAGATGGCGCATTGGAAATTGTTGTTGCGGCTAAACCTGATGTATTCAATCACAATTTGGAAACAGTGCCTTCTAACTATTTGAAGGTTCGTCCTGGCGCCCGTTATTTCCATTCAATCAGGCTGTTACAACGGGTAAAAGAGCTTGATCCGTCAATATTTACCAAGTCTGGTATTATGGTTGGACTGGGTGAAGAGAGAAACGAAGTTTTGCAGTTAATGGACGATCTCCGTACCGCCGATGTTGACTTTATGACGATAGGGCAGTATCTGCAACCAACGCGTAAACATCATCCGGTTATCCGGTTTGTTACTCCTGACGAGTTCAAGTCTTACGCGACAATTGGGAAAACTAAAGGCTTCCTCCATATGGCTTCAAGCCCGCTAACAAGATCATCACACCATGCGGGTGAAGATTTTGCAGCATTAAAGGAAGCACGCGCCAAGAAGTTGGCACAAAACGGATAGAGAATGCCAACATTTACAACACAACGCCAAGTAAACCACACTGACACTGAAATGTTCAATTTGGTTTCCGATGTTGAGCGTTATCCTGAGTTTTTGCCAATGTGTGAGGCGTTGACAATACGCTCGCGTGAAAATCGCGATGGTAAAACCTTGCTTGTGGCCGATATGACTGTCGGCTACAAAATGATCCGTGAAACATTCACCACACAAGTCTTTTTGGATGAAGACAAACATCGTATTGACGTGCATTACGTTGATGGCCCATTCCGATATTTGGAAAATCGGTGGGTTTTTCAAGCAGACGAAAACGGAAAATCCTGCACTATTGAATTTTTTATCGATTATGAATTCAAAAGCCGTATGTTGGGAATATTAATGGGGTCGATGTTTGATATTGCCTTTAGAAAATTTACTGAGGCTTTCGAAACACGCGCCGACAAAATCTATGGTCGGAATGACAGTTCTGCAGATTAACAAATCTAAAGCCTATCGCTTAAATCAATCAGCTATTTCATAAATCAATCCATCTGCTTATTTTTACAAAATACATCCACCTATTTTTACAAAAATAGAAAAATAGCTCATTTAAAAAAATAGCATTGCATTTGATTTTTAAATGCAATGTCACGCTATCTCGAAGATATTTTTATAAGATGATGTTTTTAAAAGATCGCATTTTTGAAAACAGCGTTTGGCGAATTACTCTACCGTGTTGAGTACTTCTAATACCAAATCCAAAGCACGCTCAACTGTTGCATGGCGTATATCTGCCCGATCATGATCGCCAAAATGTGCTTCAAAATGCTGTGTTACACCCCCTTTAACGGCAACAGCCATATGAACCAGCCCAACAGGCTTTTCTTTACTTCCGCCACCAGGCCCAGCCACACCGGTTACAGAAACCGCTATATCTGCTGAGGAATGTTTTATACCGCCTTCAGCCATGGCAATTGCAACAGGTTTTGATACGGCACCATGCTCAAGAATGAGATTGTTCGGTACGCCAACAAGGCGATTTTTCGCTTCATTTGAATAGGTAATAAATCCGCATTCAACAACATCGGAAGAGCCAGCAATATCTGTCAAGCTTGCAACAATAAGGCCACCAGTACAGGATTCGACCGTAGCAAGCCGAAAATTGTGCTCCCGACATGCTTCAAGCACTTCAATTGCTTTTTTTTCTGCTATCAAAGTCATTCTGGAACTTCTCCTGCAAAAACAACAGATGCCGTCGCAATAGCCGCTATACCTTCTCTTCGCCCGACAAATCCCATTTTTTCATTTGTGGTTGCTTTTATAGAGATACGGTTTTGCGATATGCCAAGCATATCCATAAGCCTGTTTGTCATTTCAGCCCGATGTGGCCCGACTTTTGGCGCTTCTGCAATCAATGTAATATCAACATTGGCTATTCGCCCACCGGCTGCTTTAACAATGGAAACCGCATGTCGCACAAAAATATCCGATGATGCACCTTTCCATTGCGCATCAGAAGGTGGAAAATGTGTACCAATGTCACCCGCTCCACACGTTGCAAGCAAAGCATCTGTTAATGCGTGAAGCGCTACATCAGCGTCTGAATGGCCATTTAACTTTTTGTTATAGGGAATTTTGACACCACAAAGCGTAACATGATCTCCCGGTTCAAATGAATGGACATCATATCCATTGCCGGTACGAACATCTGGAAAATACTGTGTCGTTGTGGAATTCATCTCATTATCTTTCTTAAGCCGTAATGCGGCTGCTTTAATATCTTCCGGCCATGTAATTTTCATATTATCTGCATTGCCGGCCACTATCTTTATCGGCAAGCCAAACCATTCCGCAATAACCGAGTCATCGGTAAAATTTACCATTTCCTTATTGGCGGCATGATTATGCGCTTGTAAAATAATTTCATATGGAAATGCTTGTGGCGTTTGCGCACCATATAAATGATCACGTGCGATTGTTTCGACAACAAAACCTTTTTGATCGGATTTTTTAAGCGTATCAGAAACAGCAACAGCTGGTAACACACCGCAATTGGGCGCTAAAGCTTGATGAATACGGTTGAGTAGCTCATTGGTGATGAAAGGGCGGGCGCCGTCATGAATAAAAACATAATCGGGCGCATCGTTTTGTAATGCCTGTAAGCCATACAAAGTTGAAATCTGGCGAGTGGCACCACCTTCAACAATCATTATCCTATTTTTAAGACCACCAATTGCCGCATCACAAATGTCATGATCGTCAGGGTGAATGACCAACACTATCTTTGAAAACAGGGAACAATCGACAAAGTGTTTTAATGTGTGAGTTATGACCGCTTGCCCTGCAACGCAGCGATATTGCTTGGGGCCATTTTCAGGAGACCCAACACGTTCACCGCGCCCAGCAGCAAGTATGATAGCAGCAGTAGAAATAATAATACCTCTTCAGCGATATAGCTAAAGTCAGCTTGCCATTTTGCAGTCTTGACTAGCTTCATCGATGCCCAATTGTTTTCTGAAACTTGGCCGTTGAAGATCTGCAATGGACGTTTGAGCCAACACATCAAAGAAAGCCTTTAATGCCTTGTTCAATGTGGCGTTCAAACCACATGAATTGACAAGTGGGCATTCAATAGCATCATTTTCAAAACATTCAGCCATTGCAAAATTTTCTTCTGTTACTTTAACAACATCAGAAACAAAAATCTCATCGGCAGGCTTTGCAAGTTTTACACCACCATTGCGTCCACGAACCGTCTGCATAAGACCAGCTTCAACCAGTGGATGCAAAATCTTGAATAGGAAAAGCTCTGACACGGAATAGGCTTTGGCAATTTCAGGAACTCGGCTTAACTCGCCACCATTTGCAGCACAATACATCAACATTCTGATTGCATAATTAGTTTGTTTTGTAAGCCGCATAGCTGTTCCTTTCCAGTAAAATACTATCACCGTAGTTTAGAACAATTCTTAAAAAAGAAAAGTCTTTTCTTTACCTTTTTTAGAAGGTTTTAATTCTAACTTGTCAATAACAGCGTAACCTCTGCGTCACAATGTCGTAGTTTGTTGGCTATTTTACAAGAATATTTGCAAAATTTCTATAATCAATGCAACAAAATAGGGCAGTTTATTACACCGGATAGGACGTTAAAAAATAGCTATAGGTGGCTAATTATCGAACCTTTAAGGGGGACTATAACCTTTCATAACCATATCATCAGCCCATGGCATGAAATTTATTTCAGACGCAACACTTTACACGGTTAGTTTATTGGAACAGAATTGTTTCTGTTGCATTTTCGCCACAAAGTGTTGCATGAATACTATGACAACAACAACACTTTAAGTAAAGAATCGTAAATTGGCAAAGATATTCGAAAAAAGCGTATATAGCGGTAAGCGCCGCAATATGCATACATTTTTCGGAATTTTAATTATTGCAATGGCTTTGTTAACGGCTGTTGTGTCTTTTGCTATCCTGCTTGGTTTTACACCTGTTATTCCCAGCACATTTGTGACGCTGATCCTCATCGGGGTGAATAGCGTTTGGGTTTTAGGGCTTATTGCTGTAACCGTCTATGAAATGATGCCCATTGTTAGGGCATGGCGTGCGCGGACAGCGGCTTCACGCCTTCATATTAGAATCATTTCTTTATTTGCAATGGTTGCAACGCTACCAGCTGTTGTAGTGGCTATCGTTGCGGGTGTAACGCTCAATCAAGGGTTGGATCGTTGGTTTGATACAACAACACGCCAGATTGTAGATTCCTCAATTGATCTTGCAAACGGTTACGCCGATGAAACATTACAGAATTTGAAGAATTCGTCTTAT
Organism: uncultured Bartonella sp.; assembly: GCA_946478235.1. Lineage (GTDB taxonomy): Bacteria > Pseudomonadota > Alphaproteobacteria > Rhizobiales > Rhizobiaceae > Bartonella. The sequence continues at coordinate 271,057 of CAMLBF010000002.1, read as the reverse complement.
GCTATGGCCTTGGCACTGGATAATCGGCAGCTTTTTACACTAAACCCTACAGAATATCGTGTGCAGCTTACGCGCCACGCCGCCGGGCGTGATTTGCGCGGCGCATTTTTGTTAAGCCCTAATGGCACGGTTTTTTTGCAAAGTAATATTGGTGGTGAGGATAAATTACCGATACCGCCAGCCAATCTTATTGTGCAGGCAACCCAGGGAAGCCCGTTTACCTTTCAACCAGGCGAACATGATTATTTCGGCATTATTCTTAAACTAAGCGATATTCCCAATACATTTTTATATCTTGTTCGCGACGTGGATCAGCGGGTTTTATCTGCCTTAAGACTAACGGAAGCCAATACTGCCCGTTATCGGGATCTCAATGAAAATCGTGTGCCAACACAAATTGCCTTTGCCGTTCTTTATTTATGTTTGTTCTTAAGTTTGCTGCTATCGGCAATTTGGACAGGTATTGCCGTTGCTGATCGGCTGGTTCGTCCTATCCGTCTGTTAATTGGTGCGGCTGATGATGTCGCATCGGGTAATATGGATGTCGTCGTGCCGGTGCGTGCCAAAGATGGTGATGTTGGTCAATTGGCAAGAACTTTCAATTACATGGTTAGCGAGCTGAAAAGTCAGAGAAACGAGCTTATTGCAGTGCGCGACCAGATTGATGAGCGCCGCCGCTTTACTGAAGCAGTGCTTGCCGGAGTGAATGCCGGTGTTGCGGGAATTGACGAAAATGGTGATGTTACGATTATCAATCGTTCTGCCGAAACCATGTTCGGGATTACACCAGAAGATGTCATTGGCAATAGCATTTTGTCTTTGAATGCAGAAATTGGGCAAGTTTTTGAAGTAACACGCGCAACGGGGCGCAAAAATCACCGTGAGCAGGTTTCCTTGTCTGAGCATGGAAGAAATCGCGTTTACAATGTACAGGTCACGATGGAAGAAGATGACGGGCAGGGGCAGTCATGGGTGCTTACCATTGATGATATTACCGATCTGGTGGAGGCGCAGAGGTCGACGGCTTGGGCAGATGTCGCGCGTCGTATTGCACACGAAATTAAAAACCCGCTTACCCCCATTCAATTATCGGCTGAACGTATCCGTCGTCGGTATGGAAAGGTCATAACTGATGACCGTGAGGTTTTTGACCAATGTGTTGACACAATTATCCGTCAGGTTGGTGACATTGGGCGCATGGTTGATGAATTTTCGTCATTTGCACGTATGCCAAAGCCTGAAATGCACCAACTCGATATGCGTGAACCTTTGCGGGAAGCATGTTTTCTTGTTGAGGTTTCTCGCCATGACATTAAGTTTGAACGCGATTTGGGTGATGAGCCGCTCATTGGCGAGTTTGATAACCGTCTGATAGGGCAAGCCTTTGGTAATGTTATAAAAAATGCCAGCGAGGCCATTGATGCGGTTGATCCAGAAAAGAACATTGAAGGGCACATTCTTGTACGCTCTTATAGAGAAGGTGATAATTTAATTACCGATATCATTGATAACGGCAAAGGTCTCCCGAAAGAACAGAGACAAAAATTATTAGAACCTTATATGACAACACGAGAAAAGGGTACTGGCTTGGGATTGGCCATTGTTCGTAAAATTGTTGAAGACCATGGTGGATATATGGAACTTCATGATGCTCCCGTTAACTTTTACGGTGGACGGGGCGCAATGATACGAATGATTTTTCCAGCAGTTGCACAAAAGACGTCAGATACGGATTTGGCGATCAGCGAAGACAGGATAGGTAGTTAAAATGGCTTCCGATATTTTGATCATTGATGATGAGGCGGATATTCGTGAATTGGTTGGGGGAATCCTCGAAGATGAAGGCCATGAGACACGTTTGGCTGCAAACTCGGATGAAGCTTTGCAACAAATTGAAAATCGTGTGCCAAGGCTTGTATTTCTGGATATCTGGCTGCAAGGTAGTCGCCTTGATGGTTTAGCTTTGCTCGATCAAATAAAAACGCGTTATCCTGCTTTGCCTGTCGTTATGATTTCAGGTCATGGCAATATTGAAACAGCCGTGTCTGCGATAAAACGTGGCGCTTATGACTTTATCGAAAAACCATTTAAGGCCGATAGGTTGATTTTAGTGGCTGAAAGGGCGCTTGAAACATCAAAACTCAAGCGTGAGGTTTCCGAGTTACGCAAACAAAGCAGCTACACACCCGAACTGTTGGGCTCTTCGCTTGTAATGAACCATTTGCGGCAAACAATTGAAAAAGTGGCGCCCACCAATAGCCGTATTATGATTACGGGTCCTTCCGGTTCAGGTAAAGAAACCACAGCAAGAGCCATTCACGCGCTTTCGACGCGCGCTAATGGTCCTTTTGTCACGATTAATGCCGCCACGATTACGCCAGAACGCATGGAAATCGAATTGTTTGGCACCGAGATGGATGGTGGAGAGCGTAAAGTAGGGGCGCTTGAGGAAGCGCATGGCGGTATTCTTTATCTTGATGAAGTTGCCGATATGCCGCGCGAAACACAAAATAAAATTCTTCGTGTTTTGACAGATCAGACTTTTGAGCGCGTAGGTGGCAGTAAACGCGTTAAAGTTGATGTGCGCGTTATTTCTTCAACAGCCCAAAATCTGGAAGGATTGATTGCGGAAGGGCGATTTAGAGAAGACTTGTTTCATAGGCTGGCTGTCGTGCCAATCAGTGTGCCACCATTAGCAAGCCATCGTGAAGATATACCGGAGATGATCCAGTATTTTATTCGGCAAATTTCACAACAGGCCGGTATAAAACCAAGAGAAATTGGTGATGATGCCATGGCTATTTTGCAAGCCCATAGCTGGCCAGGCAATATCAGGCAATTGCGCAACAATGTTGAACGCTTGCTCATTCTAGCTCGGGGCGAGAGCGGAGATGGTCCGATCACGGCCGAGCTACTTCCTGCCGAAGTGGGGGATACTTTACCACGTGCACCGACGGATTCTGATGTTCACATTATGGCATTACCTTTGCGCGAAGCGCGCGAACTCTTTGAAAAAGAATATCTTATTGCGCAAATAAATCGGTTTGGTGGGAATATTTCAAGAACCGCCGAGTTTGTGGGTATGGAGCGTTCCGCTCTTCATCGTAAGCTCAAGTCACTTGGAGTATCATAAGTCCCATGCGCGTTATTATTTGCGGTGCCGGTCAGGTCGGTTATGGTATTGCTGAACGTTTGGCAAGCGAACAACATGATGTCACGGTTATTGATATAGAAGAAAAGCTTATTGAAAAAATCCGTGATACACTTGATGTCCGTGGTATTGTCGGGCACGGCGCACGGCCGGATATCTTGCGTTCGGCAGGGGCTGATGAAGCCGATATGTTGATTGCTGTGACATTGTCTGACGAAGTCAATATGGTTGCTTGCCAAGTGGCGCATTCGCTTTTTAACGTGCCAACAAAAATTGCCCGTGTTCGCGAGCAGTCCTATCTCGATCCGCAATATCAAAATCTGTTTGCACGAGACGCTTTGCCGATCGATGTTGTTATTTCGCCCGAGATTGAAGTTGGCGAAATGGTATTGCGCCGTATTGCATTGCCTGGTGCTGTCGATGTGCTTTATTTTGGCGATGACGATATTGTGGCATTAGCACTTGAATGCATGGAAGATTGTCCGGTTATCAATACCCCTTTGCGACAATTAAGCGATTTGTTTCCTGATTTATTGACAACAGTAACCGCAATAAAACGCGGCGATGATTTATTCATTGCCCATGCGGATACAGAATTAAAAGTTGGCGATATTACCTATTTGATAGCCGCTCGCGGTCAGGTGCGCCGTGCATTAGGGCTATTTGGCCATGAAGAACAGGCCGCAAATCGCATTGTCATTGCCGGCGGTGGTCATATCGGACTTTATGTTGCGCGTGCTATGGAACGGCGCCAGCATAAAACAAGGTTGCATATTATAGAAGCCGATAGAACACGTGCGCTGGCAATTACCGATCAGTTGGAAAGAACCGTGGTGTTAAATGGCAGTGCACTTGATCCCGCCATTTTGCAGGAAGCAGGAGCCGATCAGGCTGATCTTATTGTGACATTGACAAATCAAGATCAGGTCAATGTTTTAAGTGCCATTATGGCAAAACGGTTGGGCTGTAAGTCCAACATGGTATTAATCAACAATTTTGCCTTTCAAGAGTTTACTAAAACTGTCGGCGTAGATTCTCATTTGAATCCGCGCAGCGTTACGGTATCCAAAGTTTTGCAACAAATGCGTAGAGGGCGTATTCGGGCTGTTTATTCCGTATCTAATGGTGAGGCGGAAATTATTGAAGCAGAGGCAATGCAAACTTCTCCATTGGTTGGAAAACCATTGTCAGAGTTGGATTTGCCAGACGGATTACGCATTGGCGCAATTTATCGCAATAATACTATGATACCCCCTAAGGGGGACACACGCATTTTGTCTGGTGATATGGTGGTGATATTTGCCTTGGCTGATGCTGTACGTGATGTTGAACAGCTCTTTCGCGTTAGTCTGGAATATTTTTAAAGGCAATCACCATGGATATATGTACATTTTGGTATGGAGACAAATTACGGCCGATTGATTGGCTTTGTTTGTCTTCAATGGTGAAGACCGGACAAAGAGTAAAATTATACAGTCACAGTGCCATTGAAAATGTACCTGATGGCGTCGAATTGTTCGACGCTGAACCAATTCTGCCGCTTTCCACACTTTATCGATTGGATCCAACATTTCCCGATTTTAAACCCAGCCGTACCATTGTGCAGCTGTCAGATTTCTTTCGTGTCATGTTGATGAAAAATCAAGCCGGTGTATGGCTTGATACTGATGTCTATCTTCATAAACAATTCCACCCGAACGAAAATGAAGTGTGGTTAGCGCGGGAAAACCGTTCTCGTGTCGGAGTTTCAGCGCTTTATTTGCCACCTGATAACCCGATTATCAAAGAGTTTGATGATTATCTTGCATCTGGTGAAATGATTCCTAATTGGCTTGGTTTTCACCGTGGTGTCTGGATACCTTGGCAGTTGCGCCGTAAAAAACTTCCCGTCGTACCAGGTCGTTTAGGTATTACCATATTTGGCAATGACGGTATTTCCCGATTGGCAAAGCGATATGGCTTTTTTGATAAGGCCAAAGAAAAGGAAACATTTTATTATTGGACGGGACGGGACGCTGAAAGAATATTCGACCCTGCTTATGGTACAGAACCTCTAAATGCCCCGAATTTTATCGGTTTTCATATCCATAAAAAAGAAAAGACGACTGAACCGCCAAAAAAAGGCAGTTTTTATTGGTGGGCGATAGAACAAATACCAGATTTTGCTAAGGTTTTTGGCAAGAAGTGACATCGGCTTAGCGTGTTGTTCTACGACGCCGCCTGACACATCACTTGCGGACACATAGCCTACTGGCATATCACTTACAGACACATCGCTTACCGCATTTCACATATTCATTTTTAGTGAGTTGGTTTAATCATTTAGCAAAAATGCCAGAGTCATTTGGCAAAATCAGCTTCGAAAGGTTATTCGGTCTTTGCTAACCAACCTATTCAGAACTCATGGTGCTGTGTGATGAACGGCATTTTATACCGACAGAATAGGTTTTGTGGCAAATCCATATTTGATGGATAATGAGCGCATTAGTGCTAGATTTAGTGCTAGATGATGTGTGCTTTGATCGATTTTTCTTAAAAACCTTGAAGATGATGTCGCGGATAACTATCTAATAGCTTGCGCGGGAAATCCATTATTCATTTATTAGAGAAATTCTAGATTCTCTGGTTTGTTTACCGTGAATTACCTTTAATGGTTTAGGGGTTGCAGAACAGGGTATTTATCTTCTATTTATTCAATATTCGAATTATAACCCTGCCAATAGGCCGGTAACGGCGATTCGTGCAAAAATGGAAAGTGCAAAATGAGTGATCCGATCCAAACGGCCCTGAGTCTTGTTCCAATGGTTGTAGAACAGACCAATCGCGGCGAACGAGCCTACGATATTTTTTCACGTCTCTTGAAGGAAAGAATTATTTTCGTCAATGGTCCTGTCGAAGATAATATGGCAATGCTGATTTGTGCGCAGCTTTTGTTCCTCGAGGCTGAAAATCCAAAGAAAGAAATTAGTCTCTATATCAACTCACCGGGTGGTGTTGTGACATCTGGTATGGCAATTTATGATACAATGCAGTTTATACGTCCTGCAGTGTCAACGCTATGCATGGGGCAGGCTGCTTCCATGGGGTCACTTTTGTTGACTGCAGGAGCAACAGGTCGCCGATTTGCTTTGCCTAATGCGCGTATTATGGTGCATCAACCATCGGGCGGTTTTCAGGGCCAGGCATCAGATATTGAACGTCATGCGCAAGATATCATCAAAATCAAGCGCCGGTTAAACGAAATCTATGTTCATCATACCGGAAGAGATTACGAAACTATCGAGAAAACACTTGATAGAGATCACTTCATGTCGGCAGAGGAAGCAAAGTCCTTTGGCCTGATAGATGATGTCATTGCCTATCGTGCAGAAGCTGAAGAAGATAAAGCAGATAAGAAAGATTAAGAGTAAAAAATTGAGAGCGGCGGTTTAAAAAGAGGGGTAACCTCTTCAAAATCGCCATTCTCGTAACGATTTAATTTGTATGGAAAATAAATTTTATAGGAAAAACGGCAAATTCCATCGCTGTTCCTATCTTTTGTGTATGTTTGTAAATGGAATGGGCTTGAAAAATCCAACCGAAAAGGCAAGATATTCCATGCGTTCGGGCGAAAGGAAAGTGAAATGAGCAAAATTGGTAATAGTGGGGGCGATTCAAAGAATACGCTTTATTGCTCATTCTGTGGTAAAAGCCAGCATGAGGTGCGTAAACTCATAGCAGGACCAACAGTATTCATCTGTGATGAATGCGTTGAGCTATGCATGGATATTATTCGGGAAGAAAATAAGTCTTCCGGAGTAAAAGCACGTGATGGTGTGCCGACACCGCAGGAAATCATGACTGTTCTAGATGATTATGTCATTGGGCAAACGCATGCTAAGCGGGTTTTATCGGTTGCAGTGCATAATCACTACAAACGTTTGGCCAATCAATCGAAGTCAAGTGATATCGAACTGTCTAAGTCCAATATCCTGCTCGTTGGTCCAACTGGTTGTGGTAAAACATACCTTGCACAAACATTGGCACGGATTATTGATGTGCCCTTTACAATGGCCGATGCAACAACTTTGACGGAAGCCGGTTATGTCGGTGAAGATGTAGAAAACATCATTCTTAAATTGTTGCAGTCTGCTGATTACAATGTTGAGCGCGCCCAACGCGGTATCGTCTATATTGATGAAGTGGATAAAATTTCACGTAAATCCGATAATCCGTCAATTACGCGCGATGTATCGGGTGAGGGTGTGCAACAGGCCTTGTTGAAAATTATGGAGGGTACAATTGCTTCTGTCCCACCACAGGGCGGTAGAAAACACCCTCAACAAGAGTTTTTGCAAGTTGATACAACAAACATTCTGTTTATCTGTGGCGGTGCATTTGCAGGACTTGAGCGTATTATTTCTGCGCGCGGTGAGAAAACCTCGATTGGTTTTGGTGCAACTGTTAAAGCACCCGATGAACGCAGTGTTGGTGAGATATTCCATGATCTTGAGCCAGAAGACCTGCTCAAATTCGGTCTTATTCCAGAATTTGTAGGACGTCTTCCAGTTATTGCGACATTAGAGGATCTTGATGTCGATGCGTTGGTGCAAATATTGTCTCAGCCAAAGAATGCGCTGGTAAAGCAGTATCAACGTTTGTTTGAGATGGAAGATGTCAAACTGACATTCCATGATGATGCATTACGGGCAATTGCCAATAAGGCCATTGAACGTAAAACGGGAGCTCGCGGGCTTCGCTCCATCATGGAAAAAATCCTGTTGGATACGATGTTTGAATTACCAACTCTTGAAGGGGTTCAGGAAGTGGTTATCTCTGCGGATGTAGTGGAGGATAAAGCGCGTCCGCTTTATATTTACGCAGAAAGAGATAACAATAAAGAAAATGCTTCCGCGTAATTAGTAATTTTACGTGTTCTTGTAAAAAATTGTTGTCGATGCAAGAGGTCTTGGTTGACCTCTTGAATTAAAGGGTGTTGACCACCACCTAATCCCTCTGTGCGCTGTCATTTGCTTAACAATTAAGGGATGGCAAGCGTGGCAAATGAGCTTGAGGCTCCAGAAAGGAAACACTATGCAACATGATTTAGAGAAGACAGAAGTGGAAAGCAAAACGCTATATGCTGTTTTGCCGCTTCGCGATATTGTTGTCTTCCCACATATGATTGTGCCGCTATTCGTAGGACGTGAAAAATCCATTCGCGCTCTCGAAGAAGCGATGGGGCAAAATAAGCAGATATTGTTGGCAACGCAAAAAAATGCTTCGGATGACGATCCGAAGGCTGATGATATCTACGATATCGGCACCTTGGCAAATGTGCTGCAATTATTAAAACTTCCTGATGGAACTGTGAAAGTGTTGGTAGAAGGCGTGAAACGCGCAAAGATCAATAATTTTACAGAAAATGCCAATTATCATCAGGCTGAAGCAACGCCATTGGAAGAGCCGGATGAAGATAAAGTTGAAATAGAGGCGCTTTCTAGGTCTGTTATTTCCGACTTTGAAAATTATGTGAAATTGAATAAGAAAATTTCACCGGAAGTCATCACAGCAGTCAGTCAAATTGAAGATGCTACAAAGTTGGCTGATACCGTTGCATCACATTTGGCAATCAAGCTTTCCGAAAAACAGGAAATGTTGGCATTATTGTCTGTTCGGGAACGCCTCGAAAAAGCTTTATCCTTTATGGAAGGTGAGATTTCTGTTCTGCAGGTTGAAAAGCGTATTCGGTCTCGCGTTAAACGCCAGATGGAAAAGACGCAACGTGAATATTATCTCAACGAGCAGATGAAAGCGATCCAGAAGGAGCTCGGTGAGGGTGAAGATGGACGTGATGAAGTAACCGAGCTTGAAGAACGTATTAAAAAGACAAAATTGTCGAAAGAAGCACGTGAAAAGGCGGAAACTGAAGTAAGAAAGCTTCGCAATATGTCGCCTATGTCTGCTGAAGCGACAGTTATTCGCAACTATCTTGATTGGTTGCTGACAATACCTTGGGGTAAGAAGTCCAAGATAAAAAATGATCTTAACTATGCTGAAAAGATCATGGATGAAGAACATTTTGGCTTGGAAAAAGTTAAAGAGCGTATTGTTGAGTATCTAGCAGTCCAAAGCCGCGCTTCCAAGATTAAAGGCCCGATTATTTGTCTTGTTGGCCCTCCCGGTGTTGGTAAAACATCGCTTGCAAGGTCAATTGCAAAGGCAACAGGGCGCGAATATGTGCGTATGTCACTTGGTGGCGTTCGTGATGAAGCCGAAATACGCGGACATCGCCGTACCTATATTGGGTCTATGCCTGGCAAAATTATCCAGTCAATGAAGAAGGCAAAGAGAAACAATCCACTTTTCCTTCTCGACGAGATTGATAAAATGGGACAGGATTTCCGCGGTGATCCGTCATCAGCCTTGTTGGAAGTGTTGGATCCAGAACAGAACAACACATTCATGGATCACTATCTTGAAGTCGAGTATGATCTCTCTGACGTGATGTTTGTGACGACAGCCAATACACTGAATATTCCGGGTCCTTTATTGGATCGTATGGAAGTTATTCGTATTGCTGGTTACACAGAAGAAGAGAAGATGGAAATCGTCAAGCGCCATCTTCTGCCGAAAGTTATCAAGGAACATTCTCTGTCTAAGAAAGAGTTCTCGGTATCGGACGGCGCTATCAGGGCTATTATCCAGTATTATACCCGCGAAGCAGGTGTGCGTAGTCTTGAACGTGAGTTGATGAAACTTGCTCGTAAAGCCGTAACAGAAATTGTCAAAGACGATAAGAAAACCATCAATGTTGATGAAAATAATATCGATGAGTTCTTAGGAGTCAAACGCTATCGTTATGGTCAAATCGAAGGTGAAGATCAGGTTGGTATCGTCACCGGTTTGGCATGGACTGAAGTTGGTGGTGAACTATTGACGATTGAAGGCGTCATGATGCCAGGTAAAGGCAAAATGACGGTTACCGGTAACTTACGTGATGTCATGAAAGAATCTATTTCTGCGGCAGCGTCCTATGTTCGCTCCCGTGCGGTAGACTTTGGCATCGAGCCGCCATTATTCGAACGGCGTGATATACACGTTCACGTGCCGGAAGGTGCAACGCCAAAAGATGGACCATCTGCAGGTGTTGCAATGGTTACGGCAATTGTATCTGTTTTAACGGGTATTCCAATCCGTAAAGATATTGCAATGACAGGTGAAATCACCTTGCGTGGCCGTATTTTGCCAATTGGTGGGTTAAAAGAAAAACTTTTAGCTGCACTGCGTGGTGGCATAAAGAAGGTATTGATACCTGAAGAAAATGCAAAAGACTTAGTCGATATTCCTGACAATGTCAAAAACAACATGGAAATCGTACCAGTTAGTTTTGCAAGTGAGGTATTGGATCACGCGCTTGTTCGTCGTCCAGAGGCAATTGAATGGGTAGAACCTGCGGAATCGCCTGTTGCCAAAGATAGAACGAATGAGGACGATAACCTCAGCTCTGTAGCCCACTGATTCAGTGGAATGGAGCTATTTTTAACCAGAAGAAGGCAGGTTTTACTGCCTTTTTCCTCTTTGCAGTGCAAATAAGCAGGGAAAAACGAAATTTTCTCGTGAATAACTGCGGTTTTCCTTGCAAAATCTATATTTTTCAACATTGTGTGGCTTCTGTTTGCCATAGTTTTAAATAAACTTGCTCACAACCGGCTAATGGTCGTTATCCGGTAACGTATAGAAAGGAATTATCCAATGAACAAGAACGAATTGGTCAGCTCAGTAGCTGAAAAAGCGGGCATCTCCAAAACTCAAGCAGCTGCAGCTGTTGATGCATTTATCGCTTCTGTTACCGATGCTCTGAAGGATGGCGGTGACGTTCGTCTTCCTGGTTTCGGTTCTTTTGAAGTTTCTCACCGCGCTGCAACAAAGGGTCGTAACCCTTCTACAGGTGCAGAAATCGATATTCCGGCACGTAATGTACCGAAGTTTTCTGCAGGTAAAGGCTTGAAAGAAGCTGTAAATCAATAAGTTGGATATATCCCAACAATAAAAGCCCGGTCGTGTTGACCGGGCTTTTTTATTCGTCAAAGCATTATTCTTTAAAGAGCTTTACTTATCAAAGCATGGCAGCTGGATATATGGTTTCAGCGAGTCGATAAATTCTTGCAATTCTTTGCGATTGCGAAAATTATTAAACCGACGGGAATATTTGCGTATTGAAAACCGACTATTTTCGCCAATACCATCGATAAGTACCAATTGTGGTTGACCTGATCGCCAGCTGAGCAAAATATTATCAAACTTCAAATCATAGCATATAAAATCTGTTTGTCTTACCCAAGTGATGAAATCGATAATTTGCTCTTCATACTGTTTCATATCGTTTTTATAGGCATCAAATGGTTTGGCCAAATTTCCAAACGCGTCATATTCCGCCCTTACAATTAGCCCCCACCCAAGGTCTGTGGCAGTGATGCCAACAATTTGCATCACGTGTTTTTCGCAAGCGCTTTGATCTGGAAAATGGCGCATAAACTCCGTTAATTCTTTTGTATTTGGGGTATTTAGATCAACGGATTTGCGCCACCTGCGAAAATGAGAAAAACCAGCAAACTTGTCTTTCCAGCAATTTGTAGGAATTTTTATCAAATAATCAGGGTTCTGATAATGGACATAGACTGAACGTGTTAGTCCTTCAAATAACGGCTTTTTATCCGATAAGGTGAGGATCATATCCAATATTCTTGTCCCTATAAGTTATAAACTATAAACTTCAACGAGAATTAACGGAAACAGCTTTCAATCAATTGTGGTGTTAGCTCATCATAATGGCTGATGACTTTGGTTGGAGAGAACGTCTCTACTGGTGCATCAGTATATCCAAAATTCACTGCAATAACAGGAATATCTGCGCTATGTGCTGCCAGAATATCGGTTTTGCTGTCGCCCACCATAATAGAGCGTTCCAAATCCCCATGCGCTAACTCAATGGTTGATAGGATATGGCGGGCATCAGGTTTGCGGTAAGCAAAGGTGTCTCCACCTGTAATGACGCAAAATAGATCGGTCTTTCCTAACCCGTTTAGCAATTTACGGGCAAGATTTTCATATTTATTAGTACAAACAGCTAGCTTATAGCCCGCATCTGTCAGACGTTTTAAACAATCGTCAACACCTTTAAAAAAATGCGTTTTTCCTGGCATTTGCGCTTCATAATGCTGTAAAAATGACGAAAGCAGTTTGTCTATATGGGCATCATCCAGCGGAACATTTTGCAATGTTAATGCCCGCTCAATCATAATCCTTCCCCCCATACCAACCAGCTTGCGGATATCGGCTGGGGAATATGTGGTTAGTCCATCATCTTGAAGACAATGATTTAAACTGTCCAGAAGGTCGGGAGCCGAGTCAACAAGTGTGCCATCCAAATCGAAGACAACAACGGGACTAGTATTCATTTTGTGAAATCCTCATGTAACCAATTTTTACAGTCATTAAGCGCACGTGCCGTAAGCGCTTGTTTTTTTGCTATGGTTTTTTCTTTTCCGCGCAAACGCTTTCCTTCTGTTTTTTCAACTTCTACTGGCGGAAATAAACCAAAATTTATATTCATTGGCTGAAACGATTGTTTGCCAACGTCCTCTGCAACAATGTGTCCGCCTGTAATGTGATTAAGAAGCGCACCAAAGGCTGTCGTTATTGGCGGCAGATCGGGTTCAATATTCTTATGATCTGCAATGGCAAATCTCCCAGCCAATAAACCAATCGCAGCTGATTCCACATAACCTTCACAACCAGTGATTTGTCCGGCAAAACGTAAACGCGGCATCGCCTTCAGGCGCAACGTTTTATCGAGTAAAATAGGTGAGTTGAGATAGGTGTTACGATGAAGTCCACCCAAACGGGCAAATTCGGCATTTTCCAAGCCAGGAATGGTTCTAAAAATACGTATCTGTTCACCGTATTTGAGTTTTGTTTGAAAACCCACCATATTATACAGCGTACCTAAAGCATTATCTTGGCGTAATTGCACCACCGCATAAGCTTTCACCGTTGGATTATGCGCATTGGTTAATCCCATTGGTTTCATTGGGCCATGCCGCAATGTTTCGCTGCCACGTTCAGCCATAACCTCAATTGGCAGACAGCCATCAAAATATGGTGCAGTTTCAAATTCGTGAAACTCTGTTTTATCGCCTTCGATAAGCGCGTTTACAAAGGCTTCATACTGTTCTTTATCAAGTGGACAATTGATGTAATCCTTGCCCGTTCCTCCTGGACCAATCTTGTCATAACGCGATTGATACCAACAAATATCCATATTGATGCTGTCTTTATGGATAATCGGTGCAATTGCATCGAAAAAAGACAAGGCATTTTCACCACTAACCTGCTGTATTGATTGGGCTAATGCCGGAGAGGTCAATGGTCCGGTTGCTATAACCACATTGCCCCATTCTTCTGGCGGCAAGCCTGTTAATTCGCCACGTCCAATCGTGATGAATGGATGTGCTTCTAGCGCCGATGTTATTGCCTGTGAAAAGCCATCGCGATCGACAGCTAATGCACTACCAGCTGGTACCTGATTCGAATCTGCTGCCTGCATAATAAGAGAGTGGGCAAGACGCATTTCCGCGTGCAGCAAGCCAACGGCATTGGTCGATGAATCATCAGAACGCAATGAATTGGAACAAACAAGTTCTGCAAGATTTGCAGTTTTGTGCGCGACCGTTTGCTGCACAGGCCGCATTTCATGTAACACAACAGGAATACCAGCTTCCGCAATTTGCCAAGCGGCTTCACTTCCAGCTAGCCCACCGCCAATAACATGAATCGTCTTATTTGAATTATCTACCATAGCATTTCTTTGCAAAATCAGAATTTTAACAGGTTAGGCTAAGTTTATGGCACAAATGCTACGGGCACAATGATCAAGATAATCTCCGCCCCCAACATCTTTAAAAGCCTGTGAATTTTGCTAAAAAATTTGCCAGTCAGATGACAGCGCTGCAATAATATCAGCAATATCAGCAATATCAGCAATATCAGCAATATCAGCTGCAATGCTGCAATAAGATCAAATGGCAGTTGCCACGGCTTATTTTAAAAAAGAAAATTGACCTCAGTCCTGATGAATAGCTAGTCTATACACTCTATCAAGACTGACTATCCTTAAGCAGACTATCTGATTTTAAGCATGAGTAATAATCATAGCAAAGAACAAAGATAATTTTTGGTACAATTAATACCGCGCCCAAATGTGTCAGCTATTAGTCAACCAGCTGCAAATATGCCACCTCTTATAGCTTTTAGCACTTCCAACGAATCTGAAGCGCATTTCCGCATAATCGAGAATAGAAATCTCACGGAAAATTCACATTTGTGGCAGTTAAGGGCCAAAAAAATAGACAACACGCCATGTTTCTTTAGGCCAATTGAGAAATTAGGCGTGCTGAATAGCTCGATTTGGCAGATTGTTAACAATGAAAACGCCTGTTTTTATTCACAAAAATGTCAATAAGCATGAAAAAATGTTTGTTTTGGCTTTTTTGCTTTGATTGATTTAAATTGAATGATATAGAGACCCGGCTTGCGTAAGGTTTATTGCGGTCTGTTAATAGACTTTAGCGGATGTGGCGAAATTGGTAGACGCACCAGATTTAGGTTCTGGCGGGAAACCGTGGGGGTTCGAGTCCCTCCATCCGCACCACCGCAATAACATTAAATGCAAATATTGTTTTTGCGGGGTTCCGATTACACGGAAGTCCGCCTCAAGTGTATTCTGACACCGCGTGTTAGAGCAGAATGGTTGTTGGATAAGACTAGATGTTGTTATCCTTAGAAAAATGAAGGTTGTTCGATGCAGGTTACCGAGACGCTTAATAATGGATTGAAGCGCGAGATCAAGATTGTGGTTCCGGCCAAAGATCTGGAAGCTAAATTAAATGAGCGTCTTGCTGACGCTAAGGATAAGGTCAAGTTAAACGGCTTTCGTCCTGGTAAAGTGCCTGCCAACCATCTTCGCAAGATGTATGGCAGATCCTTCATGGCTGAAGTGATCAACGAAATTCTGAACGAAACACCACGTTCTATTCTAGCAGAACGTAATGAGCGTTCAGCTACACAACCACAAATTGATATGAGTGAAGACGAAAAAGAAGCCGAAAAGGTTTTAAACGGCGCTGCCGATTTTGTTTTCACAATTAAGTATGAAGTTTTACCAAAGTTTGAGCTGAAAGATGTTTCTGGAATAGAAGTGACAAGAGAAGTTGTCGATATTCCAGAATCAGATGTTGATAAACAGGTAGAGCGCGTTCTTGCTTCAACACGTACCTATTCTGAAAAGAAGGGTAAAGCTGAAGATGGCGATCGTGTAACAATCGACTATCTCGGCAAATTGGACGGTGAGCCATTTGAAGGTGGCGCAGATAATGATGCGCATTTGGTTCTTGGTTCAAAACAGTTTATCCCAGGTTTTGAAGAACAGTTAATTGGCGTTAAAGCTGGTGATAAAACAACAATCACAGTGAAATTCCCAGAAAACTACGGTGCAAAGCATCTTGCTGGTAAAGATGCTACTTTTGATATCACTGTTAAGGAAGTTTCCAAGCCTGATGAGCTGAAGATTGACGACGAAGCTGCAAAGAAGCTTGGTCTTGAATCTGTTGAACGTTTGCGTGAGATTGTACGCCAACAGCTTGAAAGCCAATATGGTTCAATGACACGCCAAAAAGTTAAGCGTCAAATTCTTGATGCACTTGATGGTGAATATGACTTTGAAACACCTGAACGTCTTGTTGATATTGAATTCAATAATATTTGGGCACAAATCAACAGTGAGCTTCAACAAGCTGGCCGTACTTTTGAAGATGAAGAAACGACAGAAGAAGAAGCTCGTGACGAATATCGTAAATTGGCAGAACGCCGTGTTCGTTTGGGATTGGTTCTCTCTGAAATCGGTGAAAAAGCTGGTATCGAGGTTTCTGAAGACGAATTACAGCGCGCTGTATATGACCAAGTTCGTCAATATCCTGGTCAAGAAAAGGAAATTATTGAATTTTTCCGTCGTACACCAGATGCGGTAGCGAATTTGCGTGCACCGATTTTTGAAGAAAAGGTCGTAGATAATCTTCTTGGTAAGGTGAAGGTCACCGATAAGAAGGTTACTGCAGAAGAATTGATGAAAGAAGATGAGGACGAAATGAGTCCTAAAAAGACATCTTCTAAGAAAAAGTCTGAAACAAAAAAATCAGATGCGAAAAAATCAGAGGCAAAAAAGTCTGAAGAAAAATAATCTTCTTGCTACATGACTCTGACTGAAAGACAGGAAAAAATAACTGATCTTTTAGTTACAACAATATTGGCCCGGTACAGTCCGGGCCTTTTTGTATAGTATATGCACTCTGCACTTGCACTTATTGTCGGTTTGGACTAGCCAATATACGAATAAATATTTTTAAATTAAGATGATGGGATTGGTAATGACGATCGTTGATGCCCGTATCGCTGACCCTAAAAGGTTTATTTCTGGAGCAACTGGTGATTGGGAAGTAATCATCGGTCTCGAAGTACATGCTCAGGTAACATCAAATTCTAAGCTCTTTTCTGGAGCATCAACCAAGTTTGGTGCTGAACCCAATGACCATGTTTCACTGGTTGATGCAGCAATGCCAGGAATGCTTCCTGTAATTAACTTGGAATGTGTGCGCCAGGCTGTAAGAACTGGTTTGGGATTAAAAGCGAAGATAAATCTTAAATCTGTGTTTGACCGGAAAAACTATTTTTATCCAGATTTGCCGCAAGGGTATCAGATTTCGCAATTTACACAGCCAATTGTTGGTGAGGGTAAGATAACTATTTCTGTAGGGCCCGATAATAAAGGGCAATTTGAAGATGTAGAAATCGGTATTGAGCGTCTTCATCTTGAGCAGGATGCTGGTAAGTCTATCCATGACCAACACCCAACCATGTCTTTTGTTGATCTTAACCGCTCAGGCGTTGCGTTGATGGAAATCGTATCTAAGCCGGATATGCGTTCTGCTGATGAAGCCAAGGCTTATGTATCGAAATTGCGTACCATTGTACGGTATTTGGGTACGTGTGATGGCAATATGGACGAAGGTGCGATGCGTGCTGACGTTAACGTATCGGTCCGCCGCCCAGGTGAAGATTTCGGAACGCGTTGCGAGATTAAGAATGTCAATTCTATCCGCTTTATTGGACAGGCAATAGATTATGAAGCACGCCGTCAGATAGCCATTCTTGAAGATGGTGGCACGATCGATCAGGAAACCCGTTTGTTTGATTCGGTCAAAGGGGAAACCCGTCCGATGAGATCGAAGGAAGAAGCGCACGATTATCGCTATTTCCCAGATCCTGATTTGCTTCCTCTGGAATTTGACCAAGCATTTGTTGATAAGCTTGCAGCGGAATTACCAGAGCTACCTGATGAGATCAAAACCCGTTTTGTAAACGAAATGGGACTTAGCGTTTATGACGCCTCTATTCTTGTTATGGAAAAAGCTATTGCCGACTATTTTGAAATTGTCGCCAAGGGGCGTGATGGAAAATTGGCTGCAAACTGGGTTATCAATGATCTACTTGGCGCTTTGAACAAAGCAGGTCTTGATATAGCAGATTCACCAATCTCTGCTGAACAATTGGGCAAGATTGTTGAACTTATTAAAGAAGGTACGATTTCAGGGAAAATAGCTAAGGATCTATTTGAAATCGTTTGGAATGAGGGTGGAGACCCAGCAAAAATCGTTGAAGAGCGCGGTATGAAGCAGGTAACAGATACCGGCGCAATCGAGAAAGCTGTGGATGAGGTCGTTAATTCTAATCCAGATAAAGTTGCGCAAGCTAAAGAAAAGCCAACATTGGCTGGTTGGTTTGTTGGTCAGGTGATGAAAAAAACTGGCGGGAAAGCAAATCCTCAGGTGGTGAACGAGCTGGTAAAGGCAAAACTTGGGATAGAATAGAGACTATGTGGATACGTACAGCATCCAAAGATGATATTGATGCCATTCATGACCTTCTGGTTGAAACATGGCATGCAACATTTGATGATATTATTGGGCGTGACAATGTTGATCAGTTGATCCTTCGGGATTGCGCCCCCGAACTTCTCAAAAAATATCTTAATAAACCATCGTCCGAATATATTGTTGCGGACGATGGCGAAACGTTGCACGGAGTTGCATATGCAGTGCAGGGGGCAGTGAAGGGCGATTCGGAATTGGCCGTTTTGTTTCAATTGGTGGTCAGACCTGAAAGTCAAAGACAGGGTATTGGTGAACGCTTGTTAATCGAGTTGGAAGAGGCCTTTCCTGCTGCAAGAAAAATCAGGGTCACAGTCCAGCACCAAAATGAAAAAGCAATAAGCTTCTTTACCGAGCAAGGGTATCAGAAATTGACCAAGTCTGTGGATGCTTCGCAGCCGGCTGATATCCTGTTTGAAAAGACATTGTTTTAGCGTAAAGAATTAAAGACTTGCCTTTAAGGCATGAGAGCGTCATAACAAAGAGAGTTTATCGCTTGATACTTATGGGCTAACTAAAGGAGCTCTGATCGACATGGCTGGTTTTTTGAAGCAAGTTTTTACTTGGTGGAACGGTAATACAATCAATACAAGATTTTTTACTTGGCTGCATGGAAAGCGTGTTGGTGAAGACGAGTTTGGTAATATCTATTACGAAGGTAGTCGCCATAAAGATGGCTATCCGCGTCGCTGGGTTATTTACAAAAATTACTCGGAAGCGTCCACTATACCAGCAGGCTGGCATGGTTGGATCCATCATCGTACAGATGTTCCTCCTTCTCAAGAAGATTACAAGCCACGTGAATGGGAAAAACCCCATATTCCAAATATGACAGGCACAAATGAAGCCTATACACCAAAAGGCTCCATTTCCCATTTTGGTGAGCGTCCACGTGTGACCGGCGATTATGACGCTTGGACACCTGGAAAATAAACATTGAAATTAAAGTTACGGTACCAATTTCTTAATTAGAACTTGGTGCCGAAACGTTTTATCGAAATTTGCTATTGTAACAGGGTTGCGATGTCATTGACCCCATCTTTGAAAACTTGCCTTTTTGCTTCATGTGTTATCGTGGGGGTATGGGGAATTAATAGCACATCGTTTGCGCAGGAATTTGAAGTTCCTGAGGCTCCGGATATTCAAACAGCACCTACACAACAAACGCCACCACAAGAACAGACGGTCCCACAACAACAGGCTGCACCGCAAGAACAAGCAGTGCCGCAACAACAGGCAGCACCTTCGCAGCAGACAACGGCTCCTCGTAATCCAGAAAAAAGTCGTGTCAGCAATCCAGTTGCCGTGTTTTCGGGGCTCGATAAAATTACCGGAAGAATAACCTCTTTTGATGTGTATATCGGTGAAACCTATCAGTTTGGTGCTTTGCAGGTAACACCAAGGGTTTGCTACACCAATAAGGCTGACGAAGCGACGCGAACCGATGGTTTTGTTGAAGTGAACGAGATTACGTTGGATAAAAAGATACAACGTATATTTACCGGCTGGATGTTTGCCGATAGTCCAGGCTTGAACGCTGTCGAGCATCCCATTTATGACGTTTGGCTAAAAGATTGTAAGCAACGTTCCAAAGTACCAGCTCCGCAATAATTGCAAGCCGTGCTTTTAGCTAACTGGCTTAAATCACCGTTTGATGTGGTGTGTATTGAAGCATTAAGCCCGATGCATAAAGAAAATATCTAAAATGATATAAATTTTTGGGTAAGGTGATGTTTATCATGACTGCCGCACAGAATTTTTAGCTTATCCTCATCATATGCAAAATATTTCTACCGTCTTTTCTTCTCGATCTATTTCATAATATTAAGCAATAATATGAAATGATTTGGTAATATTGATAAACCAATATTTCTTGTTAGTTTTCTCCAGCTTGGCGTAAGCATATACGGTTAGAATACCAAAATATTCAGACTTTTAAGGGCTTAATATGCTGGTCTTTTGCCGTTTTTCAGTTTTAATTGGTGTCATTATTTCGGCTAGCTTGTTGTCGGGGTGCCAATGGACAAGTCAGCCCACAGTCACACACGACTATTATACGCGGGTTACGGAAATCAGTTCCAAAAGCTTCTATTTTACTAATAACCCACTTATCCAATTGGAAATGCAGGCGAAATGGATAAGCAATCAGGGCTATGTCATCGATACAATTGCCACATCAACAAACTCTAATGATCTTGATTTGAGTTTGGCATGGTCGCAAAAACGCAATTATCGTTATGTCGCGCGGGACAAGGTCAATGTCATATGTACATTTGGTTGCACTATGTCTGAGAAGGGCAGATTGTTCATTCCAGAAAACGAATTTCGCCAATATGCCATAAGCGGTTTTATCTTCAGGCTCGTAGGTAGAGGCAATTATGTCGATGGTTTTCTTGATAAAAAGGCTTTCCAACAAGTGCTTGATCAGATGAAAACCATGCCGAAATATTAATCTCGCTTTCAGCCTATAAAATTTGTCATGAAGGCGCCTAATAAAGATTTTTGTAACTCTGTTTGATTGTCCGTGTAGCAGCCACAATATGAGCGAAAATCTGTTTGCCACAATGCTCTATTATGTTTGATTAACCCTTTTCGTTTAGCGAAATATATACCGCTTGCAAGTGGTAGCTATTGATAAAAGCAACGAATAGAGGGCGAAAGAGTGAAAATTAAGATAGGCCATTGGGCAGACTTTTTCGACCAATATCAGATTTCATTTTATGTCTGTGCGATCCTTCTTGGGGGATTATGTGCTTATTTTTCATCGACGAATTATCTAGGAGTATCGGCAGTTGAATTTGTTTTACCAATTTTGCTCTTCGTTACTTTCTTGCAAGTACCTGCTGCTGAAATCACAAGGGGCTTAAAAAGTCGACGTTTTATTGCTGCACTTATTGTCGGGAATTTTATATTCATTCCCATTGTTGTTTCGGCCATCTTTATAATATTCTATTTCATGCAACAGCTTGCCCTACAAAATGGAATATTGTCGGCAGATAACAATGTTTCAGAACTGGGCTATATCGCGTTTATTTTGCTTCTTGCCCCGTGCATTGATTATGTCGTGAGCTTTTGTCGCAATGCGCAAGGTGATTCAGCGCGTTTATCCGCAAGCTTGCCTCTATTGCTGTTTATTCAACTTATTGTCCTGTTTATCTTACTCAATGTGTTTGTTGGTAAACTACACATTGCAACAACAGGCATCAGCCATTTAGGCTCAATAATTCATAATTTCGGCATAACATTGCTATTACCTCTCGCTTTAGCGTGGCTGCTGCAATGGCTGGCAATATATAATCGCGCTGTATTGATAACGGCTAATTTCTGTAAAAATACCGTTGTTCTGATAACGGCCTTGGTGTTGTTCATTATCAGTGCTTATTCATTGTCAGAAATTTTTAGTGAGTTTCATATCGGTTGGGCGGCTTTTCACATAGCAGATGCTCTTAATGCGCCAGAAACACATCAGCCTGATATGATCATTATTGGTATTAAAAACATTCATGATTTGCCGCAGACATTCGGTAAAAGCACAATTTCTTTTTATTATCTTGTTGGTTTTATCGGGCTATACGTGGCCTATGCCTGTCTTGCACCAATTGTCGGCCTCATCACGGCGAAACTTTTTCACTTGCCACGTTCGCAGGCAATCGCAACCATATTTAGTGTTTCAACTCGTAACGCACTGGTGCTTTTGCCTCTTCTTCTTTCCGTTGTCGGTAATCATAAGGAACTTGTTGCGGTAATAATTTTGACACAGACATGTGTCGAACTCGTTTTCGAGATTTTATATGTGCATTTTATACCGCATTTGGTAAAAATACCTGAATAACAGGAGAGAACGGTTGCCACACAATAGCGTAGATTATCAAGACAATCGCAAAACTCACATACCGATATTCAATGTACCATCGGTGATAATTCTCATTGTAACGGTGTGTGTGGTGGCATTTGTCGTGCCTGAATATCTTTTTTCTCAAAGCTTATTCGGTGCTTTTTATACCTATTTTGCTTTTATACCCGAGTTTTTCGGCAATGCGTTTTGGCGATTTTGCTATACCCCCATTACATACTCCTTTATGCATGGCGGTATCATGCATATTGCCGTCAATATGATGTGGCTGGTCATTTTTGGGTCGCCACTGGCTAACCGCATTGGCGCTATACGATTCGTTGTTTTTTGGTGTGTTTGTTCTATTGTCGCGGCATTGGCACATTTTGTTATGTATCCAGATAGTTATTCCCCAATGGTTGGTGCTTCCGGTGCTATATCTGGTTTAATGGGCGCAGCTGCTCGTTATGGTTTTAGGCAGGTGAGCGAACAAGGATATGAAAGTCGTTCAGAATTTGCTGGACCAATTCTCTCTGTAACGCAATCACTCAAATCCCGTAGTGTCGTTATTTTTCTTATCACATGGATAATTATCGACATCATTACCGGTTTGGCATATCCATCGGTAAGCGGCGAGGGGAGCGCAATTGCATGGGTTGCCCATATCGGTGGAATGGTGGCAGGCTTCTTCCTGATTGGTATTTTTGATACCAGAAGAAAAAAGGTGATTTAGCAAAATCTATCTAGATTTTGCTCAAATGATTCCTTGCTGCATATAAAGAGATAGCAGCAGCATTGGATACATTGAGTGATTTTATCGCGCCAACCATATCCAAACGCGCCAGTGTGGAAACCGTTTCGCGTGTTTTCTGACGCAATCCTTTGCCTTCTGCACCAAGTACCAAGGCAATATGGCTGCCATTTAACGCTGGTTCTAGCGGCAGCGGTCCTTCCGAATCAAGACCAAACGTCATAAAACCCGCTTCATTAAGTTCAATTAATGCCTCGGATAGATTTCGCACGGTGATATAGTCGATAAGTTCTAATGCACCTGAAGCGGATTTCGCTAAGACACCGGTTTCCTGTGCTGAATGGCGATTTGTTGTGATTACTGCACCAGCATTAAACGCCACGGCAGAGCGCATAATGGCGCCAACATTATGTGGATCCGTCACCTGATCAAGCACAATCACCAAATCTGTGTCTACCAATTGGGCTAAGGATCTTGGCTTTAAAGGCTCTGTTTCTAAGACAATGCCTTGATGGACAGAATCACTACCAACAAGCTGATCAAGTGCTTTAGGGGTGACAATTTCAATCGGACAGCGAATTGCTGATTCGTCAATGTCGATACGCGTCAACGCATTTTGCGTTGCGTAAAGCTTTAATAATTTACGCTTTGGATTCTGTAAGGCAGCATTGACTGTGTGTAGACCGTAAAGCCTGAGCTTGCCTGTCTCTATCGGAGCTCCACTTATCTTGGGGCGAAATGGTCTATCCCCAGGCTTCATCGTACGTTCACGATGTTGGCGTCTAAGGCGGGCGTAGTGTGAATCTTTTGGCGTTCTATCTGTCATGCTGCTTATATAGCTGGTTATTAAGGTGAAAAGGTAGAAAAAATCCTTTTAAAGCAAAAAAAATGTTATGAAAATCACAAGAAGAGAATTTAACCTGTTGACAGCGGCTATACTAATCGGCATAACCGCCAGCGCAAACAGGTTGAGTTCTAATGTGCTTGATTTGGTTGCAAGTGCCTTATCGCGCAACTCCGTAAGGTAATGGAGGGGTGCCCGAGTGGTTAAAGGGGACGGACTGTAAATCCGTTGCGTATGCTACGTTGGTTCGAATCCAACCCCCTCCACCATTTACCGGAGCCGGAGTCAACGTGCGGGTATAGCTCAATGGTAGAGCAGCAGCCTTCCAAGCTGAATACGCGGGTTCGATTCCCGCTACCCGCTCCAGACAATTTGTTGACGATTTGGCGAAAAGCGGTGGGATAATAGATTTCCATTGCATTTTCAAACGGACTTTCCGTTTATAGATTTACGGCTGGTATTTATATCTGGCAAAATAAAGTTCTAAGGCCCCGAAACGGGTACTAATAAGACGAGAGATCGACGGCGATGGCAAAGAGCAAATTTGAACGTACGAAGCCGCATGTGAACATCGGCACGATTGGTCACGTTGACCATGGTAAAACAACGTTGACAGCAGCGATTACAAAATATTTTGGTGAGTTCAAGGCTTATGATCAGATTGATGCAGCGCCTGAAGAACGCGCTCGTGGTATCACGATCTCAACAGCTCACGTAGAATATGAGACGGAAAATCGTCACTATGCACACGTTGACTGCCCAGGACACGCTGACTATGTTAAGAACATGATCACCGGTGCTGCTCAGATGGACGGCGCGATTCTCGTTGTTTCAGCTGCTGATGGCCCAATGCCACAGACACGCGAGCACATTCTTTTGGCTCGTCAGGTTGGTGTTCCTGCGATTGTTGTTTTCTTGAACAAAGTCGATATGGTTGATGATGAAGAGCTTCTTGAGCTTGTTGAGCTCGAAGTTCGTGAACTTCTCTCAAAATACGACTTCCCAGGCGATGAGATTCCGATCGTTAAGGGCTCAGCTCTTGCAGCTTTGGATGATTCAAACAAGGCAATTGGGGAAGATGCAATTCGCTTGTTGATGAGTGAAGTTGACAATTATATCCCAACACCATCTCGTCCAGTTGATCAGCCATTCTTGATGCCGATTGAAGATGTTTTCTCAATCTCAGGTCGTGGTACAGTTGTTACAGGTCGTGTAGAGCGCGGCGTTGTTAAAGTTGGTGAAGAAGTTGAAATCATCGGTATTCGCCCAACGACAAAGACAACCGTAACCGGTGTTGAAATGTTCCGTAAGCTTCTCGATCAGGGTGAGGCAGGCGATAACATTGGTGCACTTCTCCGCGGTATCGACCGTGAAGGTGTTGAGCGTGGTCAGGTTTTGGCAAAGCCAGGTTCTGTTACACCGCACACAAAATTCAAGGCAGAAGCTTATATCTTGACGAAAGATGAGGGTGGTCGTCACACACCATTCTTCACTAACTATCGTCCACAGTTCTACTTCCGTACGACAGACGTTACCGGTGTTGTAACGCTTCCAGAAGGAACAGAGATGGTTATGCCTGGTGATAATGTAACGATGGATGTCACATTGATCGTTCCGATTGCGATGGAAGAGAAGCTCCGCTTCGCTATCCGTGAAGGTGGCCACACTGTTGGTGCTGGTATCGTCTCTAAAATCGTGGAATAAATAAAAGATTTCGCGAGTGGCTAAACGCTGCTCGCGGCATTTGTAGGGGTATAGCTCAGTTGGTAGAGCGGCGGTCTCCAAAACCGCAGGTCGCGGGTTCGAACCCTGCTGCCCCTGCCATTGATTTTGTAAGCTGGAAATTGATAGTAATGCGTCACACCTGAAATGGTGCGTTTTATTTTTAGCTTGAAAAAGTCTAAGTAACAATTTATTCATGAGAATCTGTGGAACGCGTAAAGCTGATGTTTTGGGCTTTCGCGTTTTTAGTATGTTTACTTTTGACTTTGTGATTCGTATTTGCAACGAAAACCGATAGGGTGAATGATGGCTTCTAAGACTAATCCCATTACCTTTTTAAAGCAGGTTCGTGCTGAAACTGCAAAGGTTACTTGGCCTACGCGTCGTGAGACATCAATTTCAACTGTTATGGTATTGTTGATGGCGGCCTTTGCTGCTGCCTTCTTTTTTATTGCAGACCAGATTATGAATTTTGGCGTTTGGGAGAGTATTGATCTCCTAAAGCGTCTTTTTAGTTGATTTCTTAGAGGAAGATAACCGTGGCTGCTCGTTGGTATATTGTTCAAGCTTATTCAAATTTCGAAAAGAAAGTTGCTGAAGCTATTGAAAAAGAAGCTAAGCAAAAAGGTTTGGATCACCTGTTTGAAAAGGTTTTGGTTCCAACCGAAAAGTTTGTTGAAGTTCGGCGCGGTCGGAAAGTAGATTCAGAGCGTAAATTCTTTCCCGGTTATGTTCTTGTGCGTGCAGATCTCACAGATGATGTTTATCATTTGATAAAAAATACACCAAAGGTTACAGGTTTCCTTGGTTCTGATTCTAAACCTGTTGCAATTACCGATAAGGAAGCACAACAAATCCTCACTCAGGTTCAAGAGGGTGTTGAACGTCCAAAATCATCAATTTCGTTTGAGGTTGGTGAGCAGGTTCGGGTTGCTGACGGTCCTTTTGCTTCGTTTAATGGCGTTGTGCAAGAGGTTGACGATGAACGGTCGAGATTGAAGGTGGAAGTGTCAATTTTTGGGCGCGCTACCCCTGTCGATCTGGATTTCGGTCAGGTTGAAAAACTTTAATCGTATGATATATTGCGATTGATTTTTGGGTGGGAGATCAGGTGGCTTTAGCCGGTCATTGTGATCAAACCACCCAACTGCAAAGCCGGTTTACCGGTTGTTTAATTGGCTGACATTTTGTCAGTATAACTGAAAAAGGCAGATTATTATGGCTAAAAAAATTGCAGGCCAGCTTAAGCTGCAGGTTCCAGCAGGCGCAGCCAATCCGGCTCCTCCTATTGGACCGGCTCTTGGTCAGCGTGGCATCAACATTATGGAATTCTGTAAGGCTTTCAACGCTGCTTCACAGGAAATGGAAAAGAATTCTCCTATTCCGGTTGTTATAACCTATTATCAGGACAAGTCTTTCACATTTTCGATGAAGACACCACCGGTTTCCTATTTCTTGAAAAAGGAAGCAAATTTGAAATCCGGATCCAAAGAACCGGGCAAGACTGTTGCCGGCACGATTTCTCGTGATAAGGTTCGTAAAATTGCGCAAGCCAAGATGAAAGATCTTAATGCAAATGACGTCGAAGCTGCTATGCGTATGATTGAAGGTTCCGCCCGTTCAATGGGTCTACAGGTGGTGGGCTGAAATCATGACAAAAATTGCAAAGAGACTTAAGAAAATCCGTGAGGGCGTTGACTTCAATAAGTATTACGCTCTTGATGAAGCTGTTAAGATGGTCAAAGATCGCGCGATAGCCAAGTTCGACGAGACAATCGAGATCACAATGAGCTTGGGTGTCGACCCGCGTTATGCTGATCAGATGGTTCGTGGCGTTGTTAATCTTCCGAATGGTACCGGACGCAAGGTACGCGTTGCGGTTTTTGCACGCGGTGATAAAGCTGAAGAAGCTAAAGCGGCCGGAGCCGATATTGTCGGTGCAGAAGATTTGTTCGAAACGGTAAATGGTGGTACAATTGATTTTGATCGTTGTATTGCTACACCGGACATGATGCCGTTGGTTGGTCGCTTGGGTAAGATTCTCGGGCCACGCAGCTTGATGCCGAACCCTAAAGTAGGAACTGTTACACCTGATGTTGCTGCTGCAGTGAAGGCTTCCAAAGGCGGCGCTGTAGAGTTCCGTGTTGAAAAAGCCGGTATTGTTCATGCTGGTGTCGGCAAGGCTTCTTTCAGCAGCGAACAAATTGCTCAAAACGTGAAAGCTTTTGCCGATGCGGTTTTGAAAGCAAAACCGTCAGGTGCAAAGGGTGATTATCTGAAACGTGTCGGTCTTTCATCAACCATGGGTATTGGTGTTAAGATCGATTTGGCTTCGGTTCGTCCCGAGCAATAAGAATTCAACCGGCTTGACGCCGGTGCACTAATCCGGGCTTTTTAAAAAGCCCGGGTCATACCGGGGAAACCCGGAATGTCCTGTCCGAGATTGTGGGTGACACGGTGAGTGTCTTAATAGAGTTAAACCTGCATGAGACTGGGGTAATGACCTGGATGTTTTTGAGACTAAAAGGTTTGAACCAGCGTTGCCTTTGAGTGCTTTGACGCATGAAAAGGGGACAGGATCCTCACTGATGATAGGAAATGGTTCCTATTGTCGAAGGCAACCCGACGGGTTTTTGAATAAACCTGTTAAATGGAGAGAGACAGTGGATAGAGCGGAAAAACGCGAATTTGTCACATGGCTCAACGGGGCTTTTAAAGAGTCTGGTTCAGTTGTTGTGGCACATTATTCCGGTCTGACAGTTTCACAAATGAACGAACTTCGTTCAAAAATGAGTGAAGCTGGCGGCGCCGTTAAAGTCGCAAAAAACCGTCTTGCCAAAATTGCTCTTCAGGGCACGGATGCAGAATCTATGGTAGGCTTGTTCACCGGACAAACCTTGATTGCATATTCTGCTGATCCGGTAACAGCACCTAAGGTTGCTGTTGATTTCTCAAAAGCTAATGACAAGCTTGTCATTCTTGGTGGTGCGATGGGGGCAACAAGTTTGTCTGCCGACGCCGTGAAGTCTTTGGCTTCATTGCCATCATTGGATGAGTTGCGTGGTAAGTTGGTTGGTATGATTTCCACACCAGCAACCCGTATCGCACAAGTTGTCAAGGCACCTGCTGGTCAGGTTGCCCGTGTCATTGGTGCATATGCCCAGAAGAACGAAGCGGCTTAAGGCTGTTTCGCGAGCTGACATTTAGAATAATAGTTATTTGAAATGTTGGTTAGCTGTTAAACAAGTGTTCAAACCTTTTATTTGAAGGAATATAAAAATGGCAGATCTCGCAAAGATCGTAGAAGACCTTTCTAACCTCACCGTTTTGGAAGCTGCTGAGCTTTCAAAGATGCTTGAAGAAAAATGGGGCGTTTCAGCTGCTGCTCCTGTAGCTGTTGCTGCTGCTGGCGGTGCTGCTGCTCCTGCTGCTGAAGAAAAATCAGAATTTGATGTTGTTCTGGTTGACGGTGGCGCACAGAAGATCAACGTTATTAAGGAAGTTCGTGGTATCACAGGACTTGGCCTTAAAGAAGCTAAAGACTTGGTTGAAGGTGCACCTAAGCCTGTTAAGGAAGGTGTTTCTAAGGACGAAGCAGAGAAAATCAAAGAACAGCTTGAAAAAGCTGGTGCTAAAGTTGAACTTAAATAAGTTCTTTTCCAGTGGGCTATTATCTAGCCCACTGGTTACTCGTTAAGAGTGGTAAATTTTAAACCCTTTTCCTGACAGTTCGGTGGCTGTCAGGAAACGGGTTTATGCCCGTTCAAGGCTCCGGCAAGGGTATCAACGAATGGATGGTTGGTCGTCGGTCTTTGGTGGTATAAAACATTCCGGTTGCATTGGAATGTTAGGTTGTTTGCTTGAAACGGATGATTGTTTCAGTTGTAGGTGACTAAGATTAAGAGTGCTGGAACCTTTGGTTTCAGATGAGCTGGTTTGCGATGGCAAACTAATGATGTAATGCTTTTAATTGAGTAACGATACTCATAAAAGTGAAGATCGAGGAGCGACGATGGCTCAGACCCTATCATTCAACGGTCGTAAGCGCGTACGCAAGTTTTTTGGTAAGATTCCCGAAGTGGCGCAGATGCCGAACCTTATTGAGGTTCAGAAGGCATCATACGACCAATTCCTGATGGTTGAAGAACCAAAGGGTGGTCGGGCAGACGAAGGCTTGCAGGCGGTATTTAAATCGGTATTCCCGATTACTGACTTTTCTGGCGCGTCTATGCTTGAATTTGTTCGGTATGAATTTGATCCGCCAAAATTTGATGTGGAAGAATGTAGACAACGTGACCTGACATATGCAGCACCTTTGAAGGTGACGCTACGTCTGATCGTGTTTGATATTGATGAAGATACCGGTTCTAAAGATATTAAAGATATCAAAGAACAAGATGTCTATATGGGCGATATGCCTCTGATGACAGATAATGGTACCTTTATTGTTAACGGTACAGAACGCGTTATCGTGTCACAGATGCACCGCTCACCTGGTGTATTTTTTGATCATGATAAAGGTAAATCTCATTCGTCAGGCAAACTTCTGTTTGCTGCACGCATAATTCCTTATCGTGGTTCTTGGCTCGATATTGAATTTGACGCAAAAGATATCGTATATGCCCGTATCGACCGTCGCCGCAAAATACCTGTTACAAGTATTTTGATGGCACTTGGTATGGACGGACAGGATATTCTGTCAACATTCTATAATACGATTACCTTTAAACGTGCCAAAGATGGCTGGCGTATTCCTTATACGGTAGATCGTTTTAAAGGCTTAAAGCTTGTATCAGATTTGGTTGATGCGGACAGCGGTGAAGTTGTTGCTGAAGCCGGTAAAAAACTTACAGCACGTGCTGCAAGAGTTTTGGCTGAAAATGGCTTGAAAGCAATCAAAGCCAATGAAGATGATCTTTATGGATCCTATTTGGCAGAAGATATTGTCAATTACGAAACCGGTGAGATCTATCTCGAAGCTGGCGATGAAATTGACGAAAAGACTTTAAAAGTCCTGCTTGATACTGGTGTTGATGAGATCAATGTTCTTGATATCGATCACGTGAACATTGGTGCTTATATCCGCAATACTTTGGCTGCTGATAAAAATCAGAGCCGTCAAGATGCGCTGTTTGATATTTATCGCGTTATGCGTCCTGGTGAACCTCCAACAATGGATACGGCAGAAGCCATGTTTGATTCATTGTTCTTTGACCCAGAGCGCTATGATCTTTCAGCTGTTGGTCGTGTGAAGATGAACATGCGACTTGATCTTGATTGCCCAGATACAGTTCGTATCTTGCGCAAGGAAGATATCTTGGCCGTTGTGAAGATGTTGGTTGAGCTGCGCGATGGACGCGGTGAAATCGATGATATTGATAACCTAGGCAACCGTCGTGTTCGTTCGGTTGGTGAGTTGATGGAAAATCAATATCGCGTCGGTTTGCTGCGTATGGAACGTGCAATCAAGGAACGTATGTCGTCAATTGAAATTGACACAGTTATGCCGCAGGATTTGATTAATGCTAAACCTGCTGCCGCTGCTGTTCGCGAGTTCTTTGGTTCGTCTCAGCTGTCACAGTTTATGGATCAGACAAACCCATTGTCCG
Source organism: uncultured Bartonella sp. (assembly GCA_946478235.1). Lineage (GTDB taxonomy): Bacteria > Pseudomonadota > Alphaproteobacteria > Rhizobiales > Rhizobiaceae > Bartonella. Next base: position 240,125 of record CAMLBF010000002.1, on the reverse strand, counting down.
AGATTACGCATAAGCGTCGTTTATCAGCATTGGGACCTGGTGGTTTGACACGTGAACGTGCTGGCTTTGAAGTTCGTGACGTGCATCCAACACACTATGGTCGTATTTGTCCTATTGAAACGCCAGAAGGTCCGAACATCGGTTTGATTAACTCGCTTGCTACATTTGCGAGAGTTAACAAGTATGGCTTTATTGAAAGTCCATACAGAAAAATCGTAGATGGCAAGGTAACACGTGAAGTGGTCTATCTTTCAGCGATGGAAGAGTCCAAGCACTATGTTGCACAGGCCAATTCATCACTGACTGAAGACGGTAAATTCAAGGAAGAATTTGTTGTCTGTCGTCATGCTGGTGAAGTTTTGATGGCGCCAAGTGATCATATCGATTTGATGGACGTTTCACCGAAACAGTTGGTGTCGGTTGCTGCTGCTCTTATTCCATTCTTGGAAAACGACGACGCTAACCGCGCTCTGATGGGTTCAAACATGCAACGTCAGGCTGTTCCACTGCTGCGTGCAGAAGCGCCTTTTGTTGGTACCGGTATGGAACCAATCGTTGCGCGTGACTCTGGTGCGGCTATCGGTGCAAAGCGTGGTGGTATTGTTGACCAAGTTGACGCAACGCGTATTGTTATTCGTGCAACAGAAGATCTGGATCCTTCCAAGTCTGGTGTTGATATTTATCGCTTGCATAAATTCCAACGTTCCAACCAGTCGACATGTATTAATCAGCGTCCATTGGTTCGCGTTGGCGATCATATCCAGAAAGGCGATATTATTGCCGATGGTCCATCAACGGATCTTGGTGATTTGGCACTTGGTCGTAACGTGCTCGTGGCATTTATGCCTTGGAACGGTTACAACTACGAAGATGCTATTCTTCTTTCTGAGCGTATCGTTGCAGAAGACGTGTTTACCTCTATTCATATTGAGGAATTCGAAGTATCTGCACGTGATACAAAGCTCGGACCTGAAGAAATCACCCGCGATATACCGAATGTCTCGGAAGAGGCTTTGAAAAACCTTGACGAAGCAGGCATTGTTTATATCGGTGCGGAAGTTCAACCAGGTGATATCCTTGTCGGTAAAATCACACCAAAGGGCGAAAGCCCAATGACACCGGAAGAAAAGCTTCTGCGTGCAATATTTGGTGAAAAGGCTTCGGATGTTCGTGATACATCCATGCGTATGCCTCCGGGGACATTTGGTACGGTTGTTGAAGTTCGTGTTTTCAATCGCCATGGCGTTGAAAAAGACGAGCGTGCAATGGCAATCGAACGTGAAGAAATTGAACGTTTGGCCAAAGACCGTGATGACGAACAATCAATTCTTGATCGTAGCGTTTATGCACGTCTTGTTGATATGCTGAATGGTAAAGTTGCAATCGAAGGACCTAAGGGATTCAAGAAGGGTACATCCTTGAATGAATCTGTGATGGGTGAATATCCTCGGTCACAATGGTGGCAATTTGCGGTTGAAGATGAAAAGCTTCAGGGCGAAATCGAAGCATTGCGCAAGCAATACGATGAGTCCAAGGAAGCATTGCAACGTCGCTTTATGGACAAGGTTGAGAAAGTTCAGCGCGGCGACGAAATGCCTCCAGGCGTGATGAAAATGGTTAAGGTTTTTGTTGCTGTTAAGCGCAAAATCCAACCAGGTGACAAGATGGCTGGTCGTCACGGTAATAAGGGTGTTGTTTCACGCATATTGCCAATTGAAGACATGCCATTCCTTGAAGACGGAACGCATGCGGATATCGTGTTGAACCCTCTTGGTGTGCCAAGCCGAATGAATGTCGGACAAATTCTTGAAACACACTTGGGTTGGGCTTGTGCCGGTTTGGGCAAGCAGGTTGGCAAATTGTTGGAGACTTATCAAAAGTCTGGTGACATTCAACCATTACGGCAACGGATCGAGGATATCATTCCTGATAACGATCGTAATGAGCCAATCCGTCAATACGATGATGACAGCATTGTTCGTTTGGCCGGACAGATGAAACGTGGTGTATCAATAGCAACACCAGTTTTCGATGGTGCACACGATGCCGATATCAATGAAATGTTGAGTGAGGCTGGTTTGGCAACAACGGGGCAGGTACAGCTATTCGACGGACGTACTGGTGAACCATTTGATCGTCGGGTGACAGTGGGCTACATTTATATGCTTAAACTGCACCATCTGGTCGATGACAAGATTCACGCTCGTTCGATTGGTCCATACTCGTTGGTAACGCAGCAGCCATTGGGTGGTAAAGCACAGTTTGGCGGACAGCGTTTTGGTGAAATGGAAGTCTGGGCTCTCGAGGCTTATGGCGCAGCGTATACTCTGCAAGAAATGCTGACTGTTAAGTCGGACGATGTTGCTGGGCGTACGAAAGTGTACGAAGCTATTGTGCGCGGTGATGATACATTTGAAGCCGGTATACCGGAAAGCTTCAATGTGTTGGTAAAAGAAATGCGTTCGTTGGGGCTCAATGTCGAGCTTGATGATACGCGTGAGCTTTTAGCACAACAGGCAAACGATACACTGCCAGATGCAGCTGAATAAAGAAATAAGGGTGCGCCGTTAGGGCGCGCCTCTTTTTGGCTTTTATGGAAAGCTGAATCATTTGGATTTCTATTGAGATAGCTACATTTGTGTTTAAAAATTGTAGCGTATCGCAACGGGTTCTGAAGAGCCCTTGAAGGAGAACGGCATGAACCAAGAGGTCATGAATCTTTTCAATCCTCAGGCACCTGCACTGACATTCGATTCAATTCGGATATCAATTGCAAGCCCTGAGAAGATTCTGTCCTGGTCTTACGGCGAGATTAAAAAGCCTGAGACCATTAACTACCGCACGTTCAAGCCAGAACGTGACGGTCTATTTTGTGCGCGTATTTTTGGTCCTATCAAAGATTATGAATGTCTTTGCGGCAAATACAAGCGTATGAAATATAAGGGCATTATATGTGAAAAGTGTGGTGTTGAAGTTACACTTTCCCGCGTGCGTCGTGAGCGTATGGGGCATATTGAATTGGCTGCGCCAGTTGCTCACATCTGGTTTTTGAAATCACTTCCAAGCCGTATTGGTACATTGCTTGATATGACACTTAAGGATATCGAGCGGGTATTGTATTTCGAAAACTACATTGTTACGGAGCCAGGTTTAACATCTCTCAAAATGCATCAGCTTCTTTCTGAAGAAGAATATATGATTGCTGTTGATGAGTTTGGCGAAGACCAGTTTACTGCTTTGATTGGTGCTGAAGCTATTTATGAGCTTTTGGCAGCAATGGATTTGCAGAAAATCGCTGGTGATCTGCGCAGCGAATTGGCTGAAACAACTTCAGAATTGAAGACCAAAAAGCTCATGAAACGTCTCAAGATCGTTGAGAATTTCCTTGAGTCTGGTAATCGTCCTGAGTGGATGATTATGAAGGTTGTTCCAGTTATTCCACCAGATTTGCGTCCTTTGGTGCCGCTTGATGGTGGACGTTTTGCGACGTCAGATCTCAACGATCTTTACCGTCGTGTGATTAACCGTAACAATCGTTTGAAGCGTTTGATCGAACTGCGCGCTCCTGGCATCATCGTTCGTAATGAAAAGCGTATGTTGCAGGAAGCTGTTGACGCACTGTTTGATAATGGCCGTCGCGGACGTGTTATTACCGGTGCCAACAAACGTCCACTGAAATCACTTTCAGATATGCTGAAAGGTAAGCAGGGTCGTTTCCGTCAGAACTTGCTTGGTAAGCGTGTTGATTACTCCGGTCGTTCCGTTATTGTGACTGGTCCGGAATTGAAATTGCATCAATGTGGCTTGCCTAAGAAAATGGCTTTGGAATTGTTCAAACCATTTATTTACGCTCGTCTTGACGCAAAAGGCTTCTCTTCAACAGTTAAGCAGGCAAAGAAGCTGGTAGAAAAAGAACGTCCAGAAGTTTGGGATATCTTGGAAGAAGTTATCCGTGAACATCCAGTTCTTTTGAACCGCGCTCCAACCCTTCATAGATTGGGTATTCAGGCATTTGAGCCAACCCTTATTGAAGGTAAGGCTATTCAGCTGCATCCGTTGGTTTGTTCGGCATTTAATGCTGACTTCGACGGTGACCAGATGGCTGTTCACGTGCCGCTTTCACTTGAAGCACAGTTGGAAGCCCGTGTTTTGATGATGTCGACCAATAATATTTTGCATCCAGCCAATGGTGCGCCAATTATTGTTCCGTCACAGGATATGGTTCTTGGACTTTATTATCTTTCCATCGTGTGTGAGCACGAACCAGGGGAAGGTATGGCGTTTGGTGATATGGGTGAATTGCAACACGCCTTGGATAACAAGGTTGTGACACTTCACACAAAAATCAAAGGCCGCGTAAAGAGCGTCGATGCTGACGGCAATGTGGTAACAAAGATTTATGATACCACACCAGGTCGTTTGATTATTGGTGAAACGCTGCCTAAGAGCGCAAATGTCAAGTTTGACATTGTTAATCAGGAAATGACCAAGAAAAACATTTCTAAGATGATTGACCATGTCTATCGTCACTGCGGTCAGAAAGAAACGGTTATGTTCTGTGACCGTATCATGTCTCTTGGCTTCGCAAATGCTTGCCGTGCAGGTATTTCGTTCGGTAAAGACGATATGGTTATTCCAGAAAGCAAGGCTCGTCTTGTTCAAGAGACAGAAGCTTTGGCCAAGGAATATGAACAGCAATATAATGATGGTTTGATTACTCAAGGCGAAAAATACAATAAGGTTGTTGACGCTTGGGGTAAATGTACAGACCGCGTTGCTGACGAAATGATGAAGCGTATTCAGGCTGTTGAATTTGATCCAGAAACAGGTCGTCAAAAGCCAATGAATTCGATTTACATGATGTCTCACTCAGGTGCTCGTGGTTCGCCGAACCAGATGAAGCAACTCGGTGGTATGCGTGGTTTGATGGCTAAACCTTCTGGTGAAATTATCGAAACACCGATCATTTCAAACTTTAAAGAAGGCTTGACAGTGAACGAGTACTTCAACTCGACACACGGTGCCCGTAAAGGTTTGGCTGATACAGCTTTGAAAACTGCTAACTCGGGTTACTTGACTCGTCGTTTGGTTGACGTTGCTCAGGACGCTATCATTTCAGCGGTCGATTGCGGAACAGACAAAGGTCTGACAATGCAGCCAATCGTTGATGCCGGTCAGGTTGTGGCGTCTCTCGGTCAGCGTATCCTTGGACGTACAGCCCTTCTTGATATTCTTCATCCTGTTACAGGAGAGGTTATCGTTGAAGGTGGCCGTATGATTGAGGAAGCAGATGTGGCGGTCATTGAAGAAGCTGGTATCCAGTCTGTTCAAATCCGTTCTGCATTGACCTGTGAAACCCGTCTTGGTGTTTGTGCGAAATGTTATGGCCGCGATTTGGCACGTGGTACGCCAGTTAATCAGGGTGAGGCTGTTGGTGTTATTGCTGCTCAGTCCATCGGTGAACCAGGTACCCAGTTGACCATGCGTACATTCCACTTAGGTGGTACTGCTCAGGTTGTGGACACATCATACCTTGAAGCTTCTTATGAAGGTAAGGTTGAACTTCGTAACCGCAATGTCGTTCGCGATTCAGAAGGACATTTGGTTGTTATGGGTCGTAACATGGCTGTTCTCATTAAAGATGACAGCGGCAAAGAGCGTGCTTCACACCGTATTACATATGGTGCGCGTATTTTTGTTGATGATGGTGATGTTGTTAAACGTGGTCAGCGTATCGCAGAATGGGATCCATATACACGACCTATCATGACAGAAGTTGAAGGTTATGTCGGATTTGAAGACATGATCGACGGTCTGTCAGTCACAGAAACAGCTGATGAATCAACAGGTATCACAAAACGTCAGGTTATTGATTGGCGTGCTAACCCACGTGGATCTGACCTGAAACCAGCTATCGTTATTCACTCGGATAAGAAGGGCAGCAAAATTGCCAAACTATCCAAGGGTGGCGAAGCTCGTTATATGATGTCGGTTGAAACCATTCTTTCTGTTGAGCCAGGCTCCCATGTCATGGCCGGTGACGTTATCGGTCGTCTACCACTTGAAAGTGCTAAGACGAAAGATATTACTGGTGGTCTTCCTCGTGTTGCCGAATTGTTCGAAGCACGTCGTCCAAAAGATCATGCTATCATTGCTGAAATTGATGGTACAATCCGCTTTGGTCGCGACTATAAGAACAAGCGCCGCATCATGATCGAGCCTAATGACGAGACGGTTGAGGCAGTGGAATATCTCATTCCGAAAGGAAAACCATTCCACTTGCAAGATGGTGACCAGATCGAAAAAGGTGATTACATCCTTGACGGTCTTCCTGCACCACACGACATCTTGGCTATTAAAGGTGTTGAAGCTTTGGCATCTTATCTCGTTAACGAGATTCAAGAAGTTTATCGTCTTCAGGGTGTTGTCATCAACGATAAGCACATCGAAGTTATCGTTCGTCAAATGCTGCAGAAAGTCGAAATTACCGAAGCCGGTGATTCAGGCTATATTGCAGGCGACAATGTTGACCGCATCGAGCTCGATGAAGTTAATGACCGTCTGATTGAAGAGGGCAAGAAGCCTGCTTCCGGTAATCCTGTTCTGTTGGGTATTACCAAGGCATCGTTGCAGACACCTTCATTCATATCGGCTGCTTCGTTCCAAGAAACCACGCGTGTACTTACCGAGGCTGCTGTTGCAGGCAAGATGGATACATTGCAGGGTCTGAAAGAGAACGTCATTGTTGGACGTTTGATACCAGCAGGTACAGGCGGCACAATCGCACAAATTCGTCGTATTGCTACAACACGCGATGATTTGATCGTCGATGAACGCCGCAAATCCACTGGTGGAGAAGCAGCAAACGCGATGCTTACGGATATGACACATACAGCAGCTGAATAATAATTTCAGCGGAAGATCAAAAAGCCCGACAGGTAACTGCCGGGCTTTTTTATTAAGCTTTATTGTTGGACGTTTGATACCAGCAGGTACAGGCGGTACAATCGCACAAATTCGCCGTATTGCTACAACACGCGATGATTTTATTTTTGATGAACGCTGCAAATCCACTGGTGGAGAAGCAGCAAACGCGATGCTGACGGATATGACACATGCAACAGCTGAATAATAATTTCAGCAGAAGGTCAAAAAGCCCGACAGGTAACTGGCGGGTCTTTTTATTAAGCTTTGTTTCAAGGTTTATGCCAAGTTGAAATAGATCAAGGTTGAATATGCAGAGGTCAGCTAGAATTAGGTGCGCTAGAATTAGGTTAACAATGCCCGAGTTAACTGTACCCAGATTATATGAGCAACGATTAAGTGGCCACGCTTAAATAGGTCAAAATTAAGTAAGCGAAAATTGCATCTGCATCGGTCTAAAGCAAATATGCGTGTGCCAGAGGTAAGTATAGACGGGCAGGGGGTAATTATGCATTGGCAGATGCGGGGCTTTTAAAGATATTCAGACACTTCAATAAGGTTTAAGTCAGGGTCACGTACGTAAACGGAACGTATTTTGCCAGTTGCGCCAGTCCGTTCAACGGGACCCTCTACAATTGGGCAATGTACCGCGTTTAAATGTTCAATAAATTTATCGAGTGGCTGCTTGGTTATAAAGCACAAATCGAGACTACCAGGAACAGGCAGGTGAGCTTTTGGTTCAATTTCTTTGCCATATTGGTGTAGGTTTATTTTTTGATTGCCGAAGCGTAGGGCAAACCTGTTGTCACCGAATACTTCAACTTTCATATTCAATACATTTTTATAAAAATTCTTAGACGATTCAATGTCATGACAAGTTATAACAATATGATCTATGTGATCGATAAACATTTCTGCCTCTCTGACAGACGTGTTAAGTTTCAATATTCCGTTTTTTTTAAACGTTTCTTCAAGGTTTAATATAGCGGATTTATAGGCGGTATCGAGTGGCAATGGAAATATCGTTAGGGGAACAGTGTATTGGACATAGTTGTGTGCCAAGCAATGAAATGCAGTGATGTTAATCGCGGGCAGCTATTTGTCATATATCAGACATTTGCCATATATATGCTGTGATTTCGTTGGCGTTGTTTTACGCGTTCTGGATTGGGTTTAAGCGTCTGATTAAAGATCATGTCTAAATGCGAAACCAAAACCGTAAAACCAATAGTGAAGCAATAAAACCAAGATGATCTAAAAGCCAAAATTTTCAGACCAATAAGACATTTATACTAATCAGGTCGGTAATCCTTTTACGCTAAAAGGATTAGTCCGACGCTCTTCGCTATCTTCTATTATTCGTTATCATCGTCATCAGCATGGTTGTGGTCATGATTATGATTGTGATCTCCGATTTCAATATTTGCGTCGTCGAGTGTCAACTCGCTACGCTCACATGTTTGGTACATCCAATCGGCAAATTTTACCTTTAATCCATCGAGAAAACGCATATCGGTGTAATAGATTTTGTTGGTTGCCATACACCAAGGAACATCTTTTTCCGATATGCCAGATTGCTTATGCAAAAGCTCAGTAACATAAGCGATACCTTCGTCACAACTATCTGTCCGGCAATAGTTTTTATCATGCGCAAAAGCGTAAAGCTCTGATTTTCCGATGTAATTGATGAATGGTGTAAATGAGAGAAAACCAAGCATCACCACTACGAGCAACACAATGAGACTAATTATCCAAGTTTTTTTCTGCATAATTTGGCGCTTTTACACTGACGATAGGAAACGTTCAAACCACAATATTTGCTGTTATATAACGAGGTTTACATCAATGATATAGGGGGAGGCGGCGTATTTTAAACTTTATGTTTTCTTTATCTTGCTGTGACGATCAGTCCTGATGTGTTCGTCTACAGGATAATATAATATCGATCTATAATTATTTATTGTTAAATGGATGAGTTAGGAAACAACAGCGTTATAATATCGTTATTTATTTCAATCATATTGTACTAATCCTTGGTTCTCTCTAATGTATGTTAGATAGGTAACTATTCAGTTTTAACCGGTAAGCAGATGCATGAATATTATTCCATAGGCGAGTTAACACGCGAATTCGGCATAACGACACGAACACTGCGTTATTATGAAGATGAAGGGCTTTTGGTGCCGCTTCGGCGAGGGCGTACGCGCCTTTACACGCAACTCGATAGAAACAAGCTTAGCCAAATATTACGCGCAAGACGGCTTAATTTTTCTCTTTCGGAAATATCGAATTTATTGATTATATCCGATGGCGCACTTGAGGACGAAAAAAAGGTAAAAAGCCTGTTGTTGAATATTGATGAAAAACGCGAAGAGCTTAAAAGAATGCGTCGGGATATTGATGACGCATTAAGAGAACTTGATCGCATGGAAGAGACATGTTTTGAACGCTTGGCAGAACTGGGCGTCAACCGTTAATAAAAATATCCCATTATTAAAAATTCCATTGTAATAAGCGATAAATTTATTGCTGCGGTTTTGCGGTATCTGTTATTATTTTATTCCAACACATATTGACTGGGATTTGCAACCGCTCATCAACCTCTTTGAGTTCGCCTTTTGATAAATCTGGCAATAGGTTTTGTGCTTCAATTCTGTCGAAAACACATGAACAAAACTGTGTGCATACATTTCTACCAGCTTTTTCCGAACATTCGCTAACACAAGCCTGTTCCATAGGCTCTCTTAATGCATGGATTGAAGGTGGCGCGATAAAGGAAACACCGTAAAGTAATGCCAATAAAATTGGTTGGTGGACGAGATAAAAAATAAGACTGTGTTTTCCAAGCCATTGTAGCGAACTGTTGAGCCAGCGCGGTTTTACTCCGTTCTGTAACACATAAAGTGCGTTATATTTTCCTAATAATCGCGCAATAGTCAGGCCAAATAAACCGGCAGAAAACCACGGAAAAAGTGGAACATAGTCAAATGATGGTTTTGGTGAAGGTGTAAGCCCCAGCCATAGAAGCGCGGGAGAGCTGAACAGATCCGATTGGTAGAAAAAAGGGAGAGCAAAAATAATAAGGGCAACCAATAGGTTAACAACTATCGGTGTATAGAGGAACATCAGTGCAAGCAGGCTTGTTAAAGCAATTTCGTGCAATATACCAAAGTAGATAAAACCTTGGGGCATGATGAAAAATGTTACAAGAGAAACAAGAGCGGCTGCGAGTATTATGATAAGCAGTCTTTTACAGAAAGGCTTCCAACGGATTCCATTTTTATGGGCAAGATATAAACTAAAACCTGCTGTAAAAATAAAACAGAATGCAACAATACGTGCTAATATGCGTAAGCTTCCTGTTGCTGGTACTGTTGGTGAAATATAGGAAAAATAGCTTAAATCCCAGCTAAAATGGTAAATAACCATTCCGATGAGTGCCAACCCTCGAAAAATATCAATTTTTTGTAATCGCTTTTCTTTGTTTTCTGACTGGCTCATCTTGATGTCCTTTGCTATCTATTTAGCATAAGTTGATAACTTTGCTATAAGACGGGGTGGAACATATCGATTTTCTTGTGGGCGAAAGGCCGTTTAAATGACCAACATCGAGAAATTTTGTGACGTAATCAATAGCCGTAGATCGATACGCGCTTACGCGGAGAAAGATGTTGATCCTGAAATAGTCAAAAATATTCTTACACTTTCTTCTCGCGCACCATCAGGCGCAAATCTGCAACCTTGGCAGGTTATCGTCATCAGTGGCGGTGCTTTGGAAAAATTAGGAAAAACGCTTTTTGAGTTGGCGCTTTCTGGCATCAAGGAAGAGTGTGAATATCAATTTTACCCCAAGGATTGGCGAGAACCTTATTTGTCAAGGCGACGTAAATTGGGCTGGGATTTATACCGGTCACTTGGCATTGCCCGGGCGGAACGCAGTAAGATTACGCATCAACAGGCAAAAAACTTTATGTTTTTCGGTGCGCCCGTTGGTCTTATTTTTACGATGGACCGCGATATGGAGATGGGAAGCTGGCTTGATCTGGGTGGTTTTCTACAAACTGTAGCCCTTGTGGCAAGAAGCTTTGGCCTTGACACATGTATTCAAGCGGCATTTTCCGAATATCATGAAAGAATATCACAAGAGTTGGATATACCAGATAATCGGCAAATTATTTGCGGTATGGCATTGGGATATCGCGATGAAAACGCGCCAGAAAACTGTTTTCCAACAGAGCGTGTACCACTGGACGAGTTTGTACGTTTTGTAAGTGAATAAGATACGTATAAAACACGGAAATGAAAACTTGTTTTAATAGATAAAAATAGGTGGAAAAATCACAATGTTAATCATTTTTTAACATTGTGTTATATGCCAAACATGTATATAGCTGCGCCACGAATACAGTGCGATATGTATAATGTCATAAGATATTACGAAGGTATTTATGGAAAATACGGTTGAGAAATCATGCTGGGCAGTGGCGGTACGTGCGACAATCGCACTCGTCGGAATTATCGTTCTTGGTTATTTGACAGTCGGATTTTAACGGCGACAACAGAGATAAGATAGATTATATATAGGCTTTGAACAATTTAGCTGATCGTGCCTATGTTTCTCTCTGTTTTTGATCTTTTTAAAATTGGTGTTGGTCCATCAAGCTCCCATACAATGGGACCAATGGTGGCATCCAATATGTTTTTGGACGAGATCGCATCAGATAACTGGCCAAAACCAGCGCACACAGCGGTTGCCCGTTTGCGTGTATCCCTCCATGGTTCGCTTGCATATACCGGTAAAGGACATGCAACGGATAGGGCAGTCATATTGGGGCTGTTGGGGTTTTCCCCTGCAACCATTAATCCGGATGACATGGATACATTGGTCGAGCAGGTTAACAAGCAAAAAGTCATCAATGTCGCTGGCCACCCAACTTATAAATTTGATCCGCAAACCGATCTTATATTTGATTATGAAAATATTCTTTCCGGCCATACAAATGGTTTGGTATATGAAGGGCTGGATCCTAACGGCGTTGTCCTTATCCGCCGCGTTTATTATTCCATCGGCGGCGGATTTGTTGTCACAGAAGATGAATTAAATCGTGTGCGCCATGATACCAATGATGTAAAACTTGATGTCCCTTTTCCATTTGATACTGCGCGCGCCATGCTTAATATGGCTGAGCAATCCGGTTTGACGATTGCCCAAATGAAGCGGGCAAATGAGGAAAAATCGCGCACTCCCATAGAGCTTAATAAAGGATTGGACGCAATATTCGATGCAATGGCTGAATGCGTTGATCGTGGACTATCGCATGATGGAGAATTGCCAGGTGGCTTACATGTAAAACGGCGTGCAAAACGGCTATATCAGAAGCTTGAAGATGACTGGAAAAATAATCGCAACAATCCATTGATCGCCAATGATTATCTTTCTGTCTACGCAATTGCTGTTAATGAGGAAAACGCCGTTGGTGGGCGTGTGGTAACAGCGCCTACAAATGGTGCGGCCGGTGTTATACCAGCGGTTATCCGGTATTATTTGAAGTTCTGCAACAATGCCGATCGTGAGGGAGTCCATAATTTTCTGCTTACTGCTGCGGCAATTGGTGGCGTTATCAAACACAATGCCTCAATCTCTGGTGCGGAAGTTGGCTGTCAGGGAGAAGTAGGCTCGGCATCGTCAATGGCGGCTGCAGGATTGACTGCGGCTTTGGGAGGAAACGCTCATCAGATTGAAAATGCTGCTGAAATTGCCCTTGAACATCATTTGGGCATGACATGTGATCCGGTAGCTGGTTTGGTGCAGGTGCCATGCATAGAACGCAATGCCTTGGGGGCAGTTAAGGCTGTAACTGCGGCATCATTGGCATTACATGGAGATGGAACTCATTTTGTTTCGCTTGATGCCTGTATTGAAACCATGCGTCAAACCGGGCATGATATGAGCGAACGTTATAAAGAAACCAGTAAAGGCGGATTGGCTGTCAACGTTACCGATTGCTAGAAGAGACAATGACACTTCATTTGATAAAGTTATGTGTAGGGTGTTCCTCACCAGAGGAACTGGCAGCGTGGATTGATTATCGTCTGGCAGAAATGCGTGCGGACGGACAGACGCCCGAACAAATGCACACAACGCGAATGGTCCCTAAACAGGCGGACAAACTGCTCAATGGCGGCTCGCTTTATTGGGTTATGAAAGGCAATGTTCAATGCCGACAAAAATTATTGGATATAAGACCCTTTACCGATACAGACGGTATTCAACGTTGCCATCTGGTATTGGAACCTAAAATTATTTTGACAGCTTGGCAGCCAAGGCGTGCTTTTCAAGGGTGGCGTTATCTAAAGCCTGATGATGCGCCAATGGACGAAAATTCAAATGGCAAAAATCAGTTGCCTGCAGAGTTACGGCAAGAATTGGCGGATCTTGGTTTGCTCTAAAAATCTTTTGTTTGTCGTCGCTTAAAGGTTTGTAGCACCAAGGCGCAATTTTACACCAAATGAACCGTGGCTACTTGAAACTCTTAAGTGGATACGAACAGGATCCATAGCCAACCGACGATTTCTCTGTGCTTGGCATATCAGCAGGTTAATGAGCGAAAGGGTGCTTAAACCATAAGGCGTATTTTTTAAATCTGCAAGCTTGGCAGCTGCATCTTGCAGTGAACGCAATGTCAACAAAGATCTTTCAGAGACGTTTAAACCACGTCTTGGATCTAAAGTGAGAGCCTTAGCCATTATGGTAACCTTATACGCAGAACTCAATTACTGTTACAATTATTGTGATAAAGCATAGCAGTTAAAATTTGCTTTCTTTAAAACGGTACATGCATCCAAAGCCGCTTTTTTTGTCGGAAATCCAACAAAGCGCGCGCGATAATATTGCTGTCCGTGTTTGGCTGTCACTTGCGTTGATGGTGTAGCACTGGCAAGTACACGGTTGCCGGCTGCGCGAGCGGCATTTGCAAGCATTGTCTTGGCTTGTTCTTGATTGGGAAGTGAGCCTATCTGTATTGTCCAACCTGATTGTGTTGTGCGGGTATTGGTTGGCGCTGATGATGTAATAACAGGATCTATCAGGTCTTGCACTGATTCCTTCGGCGTTTCTTCTGGAGCTACGGTTTTAGCAGCAGAATCAGAAACAACCGCCTTGTTGATTTCATTTACAGCCGGTTTTGTGGGGGGTGTTTCATTAGCAAGTGCCGCTACCATAACCGTATTTTTGTCTTTTGTGGTCTCATTCTGTTGATTTGAAGGAGCGTTTTTAAAGACCGGAATAGGTGCGTTGTCATGCGGTAAATCATATTGTGTGGCAGCAATCAGTGGTGCACGGGATTTACTACGGCTTGCTTGCGGCAAATATCGGCGCAATAGTTCGGCCATATGCGCATCACGCAAAGCTGAAGAGCGTCCACCCATAACCACGGCAACGATTGAGCGTCCGTTCATACGCATTGATGTTGCAAGATTGCTTCCTGACATTCTGGTATAGCCAGTTTTTATGCCATCAACCCCATCCATGTTTTTAACAAGGTGGTTATGTCCGTTGATTGTTTGTCCGCGAAATTGAAAGCTTGTTGTCTTAAACCATTCATATTGCCGCGGAAAATGTTCTCTTAATGCAAGCGATAGAATAGCAAGGTCTCGTGCAGTTGAATAATTGTTGACATCAGGCAAGCCAGAAGCATTTGCAAAATTCGTGTTCATCATGCCAAGCCGTCTAGCCTTGGCTGTCATAATTTGTGCAAAACGCTCTTCTGAACCACCAAGATATTCGCCAACAGCGGTTGCAACATCATTGGCAGATTTTGTTATAAGCGCTTTTGCCGCTAATTCTGCCGGAATCGTTTGACCTGCTCTAAAACCAATTTTTGTAGGCGGTTGGGCTGCGGCATAGGCTGAAACGGGTATTGGTGTATTGGGTGATACGCGGCCAGCCTGCATTGCTTCAAACAGCAGATAAAGAGTCATCATTTTTGTCAAAGATGCAGGGTATCGACGGGCATTGGAATTTACGTCAAATAGTGTCTGTCCGGTATTGGCATCAATAACAATTGCTGCATATTTATCTGCATAAGCACCTTGTGGAGTACTGTGTGCATACGCAACCGATAATGACAGGGCAATTGCACCAATTGTTATCTTGTTAAGAAAACTCATGAGAGCTTTATAGGCTTCATACACTTTTTTGACCCTTTTTCTGCCCGACAAAAATTGCGCCAGATGTTAATCCGACGTGAGGTATTGGGGCAAACTAGTCACACAGCGTTACCAATCCGTTTATGGCAGCATATTTTTTAAAAGTTCTTGCATCAAATGTTTTTGACGGCTGTTGTTTTCAATAAAAAAGGATGAAACACTTGTTGCAATGCCATCTTAAGGGCTTAAAATTCAATTAAAATATATTACATGACAACAAAGCTAAGAAAAAGTTGGTAGCCAAGCGAATGGGTTGGATAAAATCTACAATGCACCACGATGAAGATCATGGCAATTTTGATGAAGAACATGAGTTTGGTGTTGCCACGCGCGCTCGTCCAAAACTAAAAAGACCGGATTTTTATCGGGTTCTGCTGTTGAACGACGATTATACCCCTATGGATTTCGTTATATATGTGTTGGAAAAATTCTTTCGTAAAAACAAAGAGGAAGCAACGCGTATTATGCTGAATGTCCACCGTTCAGGAATTGGCGAGTGTGGAGTTTATACCTACGAAGTAGCAGAAACAAAAGTTACCCAAGTCATGGATTGTGCGCGTGAGAATCAACACCCACTTCAATGCGTTATGGAGAGGAAGTGATAGAAATGCCATCTTTTACGCTTAGCCTTGAAAAATCTCTTCATAAAGCGCTTATGATTGCCAGTGATGCACGGCAAGAATATGCGACATTGGAACATTTGCTACTGGCACTTCTCGATGATGTTGATGCAAAGGCGGTTATTAACGCATGCAATGTCGATATAGAACAATTGCGCTCCCGTCTGGTGCAATATGTACAGTCTGAACTTGATGAACAGATCGGTGACGAGGAAGACACAAAACCAACAACGTCTTTCCAGCGCGTTATCCAGCGCGCGGTCATTCATGTTCAGTCAGCCGGACGTGACGAAGTTTCTGGCGCCAATGTGCTTGTGGCAATATTTGCGGAGCGAGAAAGCTTTGCTGCTTTTTTTCTGCAAGAATTGGGGATGACCCGCTATGACGCGGTAAATTTTATTTCGCATGGAATAACGCCAGATTCGGTAGAACATGTTTTGCCTTTGGATGATCACGATTCTTTCGATGATGATCCTGAAAGTGCAAAAAAGGATACAAGTGCGCTTGCTTCCTATTGCATCAATCTTAATGATCGCGCCCGCAGCGGTAAAATAGACACATTGATTGGACGGGATAAGGAAGTATCACGGACAATACAAATTCTTTGTCGTCGCGCCAAAAACAATCCGCTTCTGGTTGGTGATCCGGGCGTTGGAAAAACCGCTATCGCCGAAGGATTGGCAAAACGCATTGTTGATGGCGATGTGCCGGAAGTATTGCTTGAAGCAACAATATTTTCATTGGATATGGGCGTTTTGGTGGCTGGAACGCGCTATCGGGGTGATTTTGAGGAACGCCTAAAACAGGTTGTCAAGGAATTGAAAGCCTATCCCGGTGCAATTCTATTTATAGACGAAATCCATACACTTATTGGGGCAGGGGCGACATCAGGGGGAAGCATGGATGCTGCCAACCTTTTGAAACCTGCGCTCTCGTCAGGTGAAATCCGCTGTATTGGTTCAACAACCTACAAAGAATATCGTCAAATTTTTGAAAAAGATCGTGCCTTGGCACGGCGTTTCCAAAAGATTGATGTTAATGAGCCTTCTATCCCTGATGCCATAGAAATTTTGAAAGGTTTGAAGCCATATTTCGAGGACTTCCATAACATCAAATATACTGATGAAGCCATGAAGGCATCTGTTGAGCTTTCAGCGCGCTATATGTCCGATAGAAAATTACCGGACAAAGCCATTGATGTTATTGATGAAACGGGCGCAGCGCAAATGCTGCTCCCTCAAAACAAACGGAAGAAAACAATTGGCGTTAAAGAGATAGAAGAAACGATTGCGACTATGGCAAGAATACCGCCAAAGTCGGTTTCACGCGATGACAGAAAAACACTTGCCAATTTGGAAAAAGAATTAAAACGCGTTGTTTATGGACAAGATAAAGCTATTGAAGCGCTAACGACATCTATCAAGCTTGCGCGCGCAGGCTTGCGTGAGCCGGATAAGCCAATTGGAAGCTATCTGTTTTCTGGTCCTACGGGTGTCGGTAAAACAGAGGTTGCCAAACAATTGGCGTCGTCTCTTGGTGTTGAATTGCTGCGGTTTGATATGTCAGAATATATGGAACGGCATACAGTGTCACGCCTGATCGGTGCACCTCCTGGTTATGTGGGGTTTGACCAGGGTGGTTTGTTGACAGATGCCGTTGATCAAAATCCGCATGCTGTTGTGCTTCTTGATGAAATTGAAAAGGCTCATCCAGATCTATACAATATTCTGTTACAGGTTATGGATCATGGCCGTTTGACGGACCATAATGGCAAACAGATAGACTTTAGAAACATCAGCTTGATTATGACCACAAATGCTGGTGCTGCAGAAATGGCCAAATCTGCTATTGGCTTTGGTAAGCTTGAGCGTGAAGGTGATGACGTAGAAGCGATTAACCGGTTATTCCCACCAGAATTCCGTAATCGTCTGGATGCAATTGTACCCTTTCAACCATTATCCAGCGCGGTGGTTAATCGTGTTGTTCAGAAATTTATATTGCAATTGGAAGCGCAGTTAACCGATCGCGATATAACTTTCGAATTAACGGAACCGGCAATCAAATGGCTTGCTAACAAAGGATATGATGTCCATATGGGCGCTCGCCCGCTTTCTCGAATTATTCAGGAATATATCAAAAAGCCATTGGCTGAAGAGATACTTTTCGGCAAGTTACGTCACGGTGGAACAGTACGGGTAGAAGTTGATACACAAGATACGAAAAAATTAAGTCTTGAAATCATCGCAGCGGATGAGCCGGTGAAGCATAAATCCGATGTGATAAAGGATGGAGACATTCCGAAAAAAACACGGAAAAAAAGTCCAACGAACTAAAATAAAAGCCTGCACATTAATAAAAGATGTGCAGGCTTTTTTTCTTACAATGCGATTTCGCCTTAAAACACAATAAGACTAAAAAGATCAGATTATAACGCAGCGCGTATTTTTGCTGCGGATTCTTCCAATATTTTTGCGTCGACCATCGCGCCGCTATGTTCTTTTAATGGAATACCCTCAAAACGCGGAATAACATGGAAGTGAAGATGAAAAACAGTCTGTCCACTTGCAGGCTCGTTAAATTGCATGACGGTAACACCATCTGCATTGAACGCTTTTTTTACCGCTTTTGCTATTTTCTGAACAACCTGAATAACAGATGCGAGAGTTTCTGGTTTTGCATCCAATAAATTGCGTGAACCATCACGCGGGACAATCAATGTATGACCAAGACCTTGTGGCATGACATCCATGAAAGCAATAGCGTTTTCATCTTCATAAACGCGAACAGATGGAATTTCATCACGCAGTAATTTGGCAAAAATGTTATCAGGATCATAAGTCTTATTCATTTTATTACCTCTTTCAGCATTTAAGAAAATGCATTGATAGTCTTGGCTAATTTTGACTGGTCTTGGTCGCATGGAATGAAATTATCAAACACCATCTGATCAGCATAGCGTTTTGCTTTTTCCCAATCGTGTTTGCTATCAATATGCCATGCCAGAACAGGTAATGACAGTTTTTGCTTTGCAAAACGGGTAAAGGGATTGGCAATTTCGTTATGTCTATAGCAAACAAATTCGAGATTATGGGCAAGCATTGAAAAATGCTGTTCTATATGGACGCGTTGGTTGCCTCTTGCCTTGATGCCATGAGGGACAGAGGGGTGACAAAATTGTAACCGACGCAACAGATGAATATCTTCCGACATAACGGCTGATTTATTATTATAATGCGCCAATAACTCGGTTGCTTTGGCAATCAAGCCAGCATCCAATCCTTCATTTCCTTCCAAATTGACCAGCACTGGCACTTTACCATCAATTGTTTCCAGCATTGTTTGTAGCGAGATAATTTGTTGCTGACCGTCGCCGAAACGTAAAGCTTCAATGGCAGAAGAAGATAGATCAATGATACGGTTTTTTTTGTGTGTAATATGCTCCAATGAAGTGCCATGAAATATCATTGGCACGCCATTGTGAGACAATTGCACATCGCAACAAATCGTAAAGTTGGAAAGCGCAGCAAGTTCAAAAGCCGGCAGGGTATTTTCCCAAATGTGCTTTTTTAGGTTATGAAGCCCCCGGTTGGCAATTGGTCTTGCCTTCAGCCACTCAAGACGCATCCGTTAAACTTCCAGAATTGCTTCAACTTCTACGGGAACATCCATAGGTAGTGCTGCTACACCAACGGCAGATCGGGCATGTTTGCCAATTTCACCCAATACATTGACAAAAAGGTCAGAAGCGCCATTGGCGATCTGTGGAATATCGGTAAAATTCGGGTCAGCGGCTACAAAAGCCGTAACTTTGACAACGCGTTTGATTTTATCAAGCGAGCCTAAGGCTGCTTTGGCTTGCGCAAGAATATTGATTGCACAGGCTTCAGCCGATTTCTTCGCTTGGGCAGGGCTTACAGTTCTACCAACTTTACCGACAGCGACAGGCTTTCCGCCAGAAAGTGGCAATTGACCTGAAATAAAAAGCTGATTGCCAGAGCGTACAGCTGTTACGTAATTGGCGACAGGTTGTACAGCTTCCGGAATTTCAATACCAAGTTTTTGTAAACGGCTATCTATGGTTTCTGACATTGTCTACCTCTTTCAACATTAGATTGTGTTTGCTCCATAACGCATTTCAGCAAACAATAAAATGCGAATTAAAATACGATGATAAAAAAACAAATTTACTCGCTTTAAATGTCTTTTATATAATATTGTGAAATAGCGCAAAATTAGGAACAAGCCGAATGTCCAGAACTCTTTTTACGATGTTTTTTTATGCCGCAACAAGCTGTTTGGCATTTGCTGAAGAGCCGCTTGTTATGGCATCACATTTGGCAATCTATGATTTGCAGTTGGAAAATGCTGCCGACAAGTCTGGAATAACTGGTGTTAGCGGCCGTATGGCATATGAGTTTTCTGGTTCTCACTGTGAAGGTTATACCACCCATTTTCGCTTTGTCACACGTATTGGTATGGAAGATGGAACCAACCGCCTGACCGATCAGCAAACCACAAGCTTTGAGGCAGGCGATGGTAAAGAGTTTCATTTTTCCACTAAAACAAAGATAGATAATGATGCGCCAGCGGAAACAGATGGGACAGCCAAGATCGTCAAAGATCAATTAATTGTCACATTAAAAAAGCCAGACGAAGTTGAACATAAACTAAAAGTAGCCGAGTTTCCGACAGTACAAACAGAAGACATCATCAAAAAGGCACGCGCCGGCAAACATTTTTATCGTACCATATTGTATGACGGGTCTGATGATGCTGATCGCACAACCGATATCAGTGTTGTCATTGGTGACAAGAAAACACCAATTGAAGATTCGGAAACAAAAGTTATGGGCAAACTTGGAACAGAAAGTTATTGGCCGGTAACTATCTCTTATTTTAATGACAAGGAAAATCAGGACGGTTTGCCGGTCTATCGGACAAGTTTTGATCTTTATGAAAATGGCATAACGCGCGATCTAGTCATGGATTACGGCAATTTTTCAATCCGCGGCAAGATGAAGAGTCTGCAAATCACGCCTACGTCATCCAAATCCGCAGATTGTAAAATAGACCGCAATAAAGCACGTTGAAGCCATCAATTTTAGAGATTAATGGCCAATAATAGCAAACAAGCGCAAACAAACGGTAGAAAAGACTTGAAAGTCATTGTCTTTTTGCTTAATTAGCACGCATTCCACACACGGAAACAGGGTAAAAATGGGAGAAATCCATTTTTGTCCGCCGGTGGCAGTTATCTGCCTCTTTCCGTGGAGGTTCAACCGGAAAGGATAAAGAAATGGCATTGCCAGATTTTACAATGCGCCAGCTTTTGGAAGCTGGTGTTCACTTTGGTCACCAAACACATCGTTGGAATCCAAAGATGGCTCCGTATATTTACGGACAACGCAATAATATTCATATCATTGATTTGGCACAGACTGTTCCACTACTTCACAACGCTTTGAAAGTGGTTTCAGATACTGTTGCACGCGGTGGTCGTGTTCTTTTTGTTGGTACAAAGCGCCAAGCATCAGATATTATTGCAGATGCAGCAAATCGCTCAGCCCAGTATTATGTTAACGCCCGTTGGCTTGGTGGTATGTTGACAAACTGGAAAACAATTTCCAACTCTATCCAGCGTTTGCGTAAAGTTGATGAAATTCTTGCCAATGAAGCACAAGGCTTCACCAAGAAAGAACGTCTCAACCTTGAGCATGACCGTGAAAAATTGAACCGCGCTCTTGGCGGTATCAAGGATATGGGATCAGTTCCTGATCTTATGTTCATCATCGACACAAATAAAGAATCGATTGCTATCCAGGAAGCTAAGCGTCTTGGTATACCTGTTGTTGCTGTTATCGATACAAATTGTGATCCAGATAATATCGATTATCCAATTCCTGGTAACGACGATGCATCACGCGCAATTGCGCTCTATTGCGATCTTGTTGCTAAAGCAGCACTTGATGGTATTGCACGTCAGCAAGGAGCTATGGGTGTTGATCTGGGTGCACAAGTTGAAGCACCGGCAGAACCCGCATTAGAAGCAGCAACGCCTGCTGCAGAATAATTCAGGATATAGCACCTTGATTAAATCAGGGTGTTAAAGTTGCTAGAATCTAGGTTGTAGGCGTGCCGAGGAATAATCCTTTGCACGCTTTCTCCTTTATAGAATAAAGAGGCAAATATGAGCATTACCGCAGCACAGGTAAAAGAACTTCGTGAATTGTCAGGCGCCGGCATGATGGATTGCAAGGCAGCTTTGGCTGAAACTAATGGTGATATGGAAGCAGCTGTTGACTGGCTTCGTAAAAAAGGTATCGCAAAGGCTGATAAGAAGGCTGGTCGTACAGCTGCTGAAGGTCTTATCGGTGTCGCTTCTAATGGTAACAAGGCTGTTTTGGTTGAAGTTAACTCAGAAACAGACTTTGTTGCTCGTAACGATGCTTTCCAAGATATTGTCCGCAATGTCGCTCAAGCTGCATTGTCAACCGACGGCACATTGGAAAAGATTTCAGAATCCGCTTACCCGAATTCAGGTAAATCTGTAAAAGAAACAATTAAGGACGCAATTGGCAAGATCGGTGAAAATATGACATTCCGCCGTTCAGCCCAGTTGTCAGTCGATAACGGTGTTGTTGCAACATATATCCATAATGGTATTGGCGACGGTTTGGGTAAAATCGGCGTTCTCGTTGCTATCGAAACCACGGGTGATAAAGAAGCTGCTGCTGCATTCGGTCGTCAGGTTGCTATGCATGTTGCTGCTGCCAATCCTTTGGCTTTAACACCTGAGGAAGTTGATCCTGCTGCAGTTGAGCGTGAAAAAGCAATTTACGCAGAACAAGCTCAGCAATCAGGCAAGCCAGCAAACATCGTAGAAAAGATGGTTGAAGGTCGTATGCGCAAGTTTTACGAGGAAGTTGTTTTGCTTTCTCAAGCTTTCGTTATGAATCCTGACCAAACAGTTAGTGAAGCTTTGAAAGAAGCTGAAAAGACCATCGGTGCACCTGCTAAAGTCACAGGCTTTATCCGCTTCGGTTTGGGTGAAGGAATCGAAAAAGAAGAAACAGATTTTGCGGCAGAAGTAGCAGCTGCTGTAAAAGGCTAAACTTTTTATTCTTTTTTAATCAAATCAGTTTTTTGCACTGAATTGTATTAGAAAAAATAAGTCTTATAAGGGGCATTGCGTGACAACGCAGTGCCCTTCGTGTATCGAGGTCAAAAAAAGAATTTCAATATTGGAGACTACCGATGACTGATACCCCACAGTACAAACGTATTTTGTTAAAAGCTTCTGGTGAAGCGCTGATGGGAGGACAAAGTTTTGGTATCGACGTATCTGTCGTTGATCGTATAGCAATGGATATAGCAGATGCCAGAGCAATGGGTGTTGAAGTTGGCATCGTGATTGGTGGTGGCAATATTTTCCGCGGTGTTGCTGTTGCTTCAAGAGGTGGCGATCGCGTCACTGGCGATCATATGGGTATGTTGGCAACTGCTATCAATTCGCTCGCGTTGCGGACCTCTTTGACCAAACTTGGCGTCGAAGCGGTCATGTTGTCAGCTATTGCCATGCCGCAAATTTGCGAAAGCTTTTCGCAACGCAAGGCTATCAGTTACATGAATCAGGGAAAAGTTGTTATTTTTGCCGGCGGAACAGGCAATCCTTTCTTCACAACAGATTCGGCCGCAGCACTTCGCGCCGCGGAAATTGGTGCAGATGTTCTCATCAAAGGCACTCAGGTTGATGGCATATATTCGGCTGACCCTAAGAAAGATCCAACAGCAACACGTTTTGACAGATTAACCCATCAAGAGGTTCTTAATCGTGGTCTTTTAGTTATGGATACAACCGCTGTTGCCTTGGCGCGTGAAAATCATGTGCCAATAATTGTTTATTCAATTCATGAAAAAGGCGGATTGGTGAATATATTGAATGGTACTGGGCGATTTACAGTGGTATCCGAGTAATACACATCCCGCAAGTAATCTGAAGGAGTACGAATATGAGTGACGCTGCAAATACCGACGATCTCAAGCGCCGTATGGAAGGCGCCATTAACGCATTTAAACATGAGTTGGCAGGTCTACGCACAGGGCGTGCATCAACAAGCCTGTTAGAGCCAATTACAATTGAAGCCTATGGTTCAACAGTTCCACTTAATCAGGTGGCTAATATTTCTGTGCCTGAGCCTCGCATGCTATCAGTTTCTGTTTGGGATAAAACAATGGTTGGTGCCGTTGATCGCGCCATTAGAGAATCTGCTTTGGGTTTAAACCCAATAACAGATGGTACAACATTGCGTATTCCTCTACCGGAATTGAACGAAGAACGTCGTAAAGAATTGGCAAAGATCGCACAGCAATACGCCGAGCAAGCACGTGTTGCAATTCGTCACGTTCGTCGCGATGGTATGGAAACTTTGAAAAAGGCTGAAAAAGACAGCGAAATCAGTCAGGATGAAAGTCGCGGACTTTCTGAAAAAATTCAAAAATTGACTGATGATATGATTGCAGAAACCGATAAGGTTCTTGCGGCAAAACAAGCAGAAATTATGCAAGTCTAAGGCAATTCAAGCCGTTAGGAACGTTTTATGCCATACCCGCGTCACATCGCAATTATAATGGATGGAAATGGTCGGTGGGCTCGTGCCCGCGGACTTCCCCGTATTGCGGGGCATAAAGCTGGTATGGAAACGTTGCACCGTATCGTAAGACACTCGAGTCGTATGGGGCTCGAGTGGCTAACAGTTTTCGCCTTTTCATCGGAAAATTGGTCACGCCCAGCTGAAGAAGTCAGCCATTTGATGGGGCTATTAAAACTTTTTATCAAAAGAGATTTGGCCGAATTGAATGCGCAAAATGTCCGCATTCACATTATTGGTGATCGTAATGGCGTGCCCAAGGATATTGTGGCCTTGCTGGACAACGCGGAACAAATGACAAGCCACAATACCGGCCTTAATCTCGTGGTGGCATTTAACTATGGCGGGCGTAGCGAAATAACGCGTGCCGTGCAAAAAATAGTGCAAAATATTTCTCAAGGTAAAATTACCGCAGATCAAATTAATGAAACCAATATCGCGGATTATTTGGATACGTTTAATATGCCTGATCCCGATTTGATTATTAGAACAAGCGGAGAGCAACGATTGTCAAATTTTCTTCTTTGGCAATCCGCTTATAGTGAATTGTATTTCGCACCTTGTTATTGGCCTGATTTCAACGAAAGCGCATTGGATGCGGCTGTCATGGAATTTGGGTCGAGAGAACGTCGTTTTGGCGCAGTTAATGAAAAGAAGAGGGGATCAAACTAAGTGTTTGGCTCTCAAGTTGAAACTAGTATTATAATCAAGCCCGTTTATTATTGGGAGGCTTGCTTCGATCGGAGTGCAGATGTCTAACCTTGCTATGAGAATTTTGACATCTTTGGTTTTTGGAGCTTTTGCTCTATGGCTCACTTGGCTCGGAGGTTTTGCATTTGCCTTGTTTTCGTGGTGCATTGGCGGCTTCGTGCTGCATGAATGGATGACGATCACCAAAATAAAATGGCAAATTATAACCAGAATTGTAGCATGCATTGCCTATGCGGTCTTCGGCTATCTATTGGTTTTTGATTATTCAGCTTTGCTTGTTCTTATTTGTATTATTATTTCAGCATTGATTATGGTATTATGTTCAGGACGCAATGCCGGCTGGGTCGCTGGTGGATATATTTATGCAACACTGCCAGTTATGTCTTTGGCTTATATAAGGGGAGAAGAACCTTTTGGCTTTGGCGCGATCATCTTTCTTTATGCTGTGGTTTGGGGGACAGATATTGCCGCCTATTTTAATGGACGGGCTGTCGGGGGACCAAAGCTCGCCCCACGTTTTTCGCCAAACAAAACATGGAGCGGTGCTATCGGCGGTGCATTAGCCGGTGTTGCAGGCGGTACATTGGTTGCATATCTGGCTTTAGATACCAGTCCGGCAAACTATTTTATACCGTTATTGGCGCTTGCTCTGTCTATCATTTCTCAAATTGGTGATATTTCAGAGTCATGGGTCAAGCGACATTTCGGCGTTAAAGATTCTGGAACGCTTCTTCCCGGACATGGCGGTTTTATGGATAGGGTAGACGGTCTGGTTTATGCTGCTGTTTTGCTCTATTTTGTTGGGGCTGTTACATCTGATATGAATGTTCCTTCCAATATGTTTAACTTGATCTGATTGTGGGGCAATTTTTGGATATATTAGGCTTTATTACTCAATTTGGTGTACCCACTTTGCGGGTTCTTGGCGTTATAGGCGCCATAATGGTCATTATATTTGTTCATGAGATGGGGCATTACCTTGTTGGTCGGTGGTGCGGTATTGGCGCCTCGGCTTTTTCCTTAGGGTTTGGACCCGAATTGTGTGGTTATACTGATAAACGCGGTACTCATTGGCGATTGGCTCTTATACCACTAGGCGGTTACGTGAAATTTGTTGGTGATGAAGATGCTGCCAGCATGACCACCAACCCGTCTGCTAAAGCTATGCCGGGGTCATTTGCAGCTGCCAGCGCTTGGGCAAGGGCTGCAACTGTGTTTGCAGGCCCTTTTACAAATGCACTTTTTACCGTTGTCGTTTTATCGTTTTTCTTCTTTTCTTATGGGCGTGTCGCCATAGAACCAGTCGTCGGCTCTCTGGTGGAAGGTGCGCCAGCGATTAATGCTGGTTTGAAACAAGGCGATAGATTTTTAAAAATGGACGGTAAGTCCGTTGATAGTTTCGATGATCTGATTGCTTATGTATCTTTACATGGTGGCGATCCTATCAATTTTGAAATTGAGCGTGAGGGAAAGTCTTTTCCATTGACGATCACCCCAAAGCCTACGGAACGGGATGACGGTTTTGGTAATAAAGTACGCATTGGAATGATAGGAGCGGGAGCCCCAGCAGATCCAAACAATCCACAACGTCTTGATACAAAATATCAGAAGCACATAACTTATGGCTTTTTCGGCGCTGTTCATGAGGCATTTGACAGATCAGCCTTTATCGTAGTGCAAACAGTTCGCTTTATTGGTAGGTTAATTGCGGGGCGGGAAGACCGTTGCCAGTTAAGCGGTCCATCAAAAACAGCAACAATTGCATGGCAGGTTAGTGAATCTGGATTTATGTCGCTGTTGAATTTTACGGCGTTCCTATCTATCGGTATTGGGTTGATAAACCTATTTCCTCTTCCACCGCTAGATGGAGGACATCTGGTTTTTTATGTGATAGAGGCGGTGGTTGGAAGGCCGGTTCCGAAACGTATACAGGAAATTATTTTCAGCATTGGTCTTTTTATTGTTATGGCATTTATGATATTTGCTGTATCAAATGACTATTTGTGTTGGTTTATTTAAGTATGTTATGCTAATTTCCTCGTGAAATAATGCAAATTATAGAAATAAAGGTGGAAACTGTTTACCATATTTAATAAATGGCGTGACATACATGCCACGGTGAGTAAAGAAGTAAGCAGATTTTAACGGAAGGTCTTGCTTGTATAAAAAAACTCGTTATTAGGGGTGGTATAAGCATTTTTGGGCGTTAGCGTCCGGAAACATAAACAAGGGTAAAGAAGCCAATGACGGCGAATTCAAAATTTCTTAGCGCAGCATCTGCTCTCGCACTTACAGTAGCTATGGCCGTGCCGGCAACCGTGGCGGTATCGATTATTGGAACGGGGGCTGCTGAAGCTGCTGTTGTTCGGTCAATCGAAGTTCGTGGTAACCAGCGCGTCGATTCGCAGACGATCCGCGACAATACCGGAATCAAGGTTGGAAAGAATTTTTCCAGCAATGATATTGATGAAGGTTTGAAACGCCTTTTTGCAATGGGGCTATTTTCTGATGTGAAGATGCATCAGTCTGGTAATACGCTTGTTGTTTCCGTTAAAGAATATGAAGTTGTTAATCAGGTTCTGTTCCAAGGTAATAAGAAGATTAAAGATCCTGACTTGCAACGCGTTATCTCGTTGAAGTCACGTGAGGCTTTTGATCCTGCAAAATTATCTGCTGATGAGCAGACAATCCGTGATGCTTATCGTTATGTTGGACGTAATGATACAGCCGTTACCGCGCAAACAGTGGATTTGGGACAAGGCCGTGTTAACGTTGTCTTCAAAATCACTGAAGGTAAAAAGACAAAGATTGACGATATTACTTTTGAAGGTAACAAGGCATTCGGAAATCGTCGCTTGCGCGATGTTATCGCAACCAAGCGTTCCAACTTCTTGTCTTGGTTGACACGTGGTGACGTCTATAGTGAAGATCGTTTGGCTGCCGATGAAGAAGCACTGCGTCGTTTTTACTTCAATCATGGTTATGCGGACTTCCAGATCGTATCTGCTGATGCTCAATTTGATGAAGCAAGCAATTCTTACAAAATTAAATTTGTTATCGATGAAGGTGCCAAGTACAAACTTGGTGATGTTCAGGTAGATAGTACTGTTGAAGGTATTGACACGCAAACCATGCAAAAAGCTCTAAAAACACACTCAGGTGATGTTTATAGTGCTAAGCGTATTGAAGATTCGGTATTGGCAATTAACGATCGCGTTGCAGACTCAGGCTATGCATTTGCTAAAGTTGAGCCACGTGGTGACCGTGACTTCAATAATCACACAATTTCAATTGTTTATAACATTGATCAAGGTCCGCGCGCTTATGTTCAGCGTATTGAGATCCGCGGCAATGATAAGACACGCGATTATGTTATCCGTCGTGAATTGGATTTGAACGAGGGTGACGCATATAACCAGACAATGGTTCAACGCGCTAAGCGTCGCTTGGAAGGCCTTGGTTTCTTCCAAACTGTAAATGTTTCAACAGCTCCGGGGACAGAACCAGATCAGGTCATTTTGGTTGTCGATGTGACAGAAAAATCGACTGGTGAGTTCTCAATCGGTGGCGGTTATACAACAGGTGGTGAATCTCCGGGTGCATCTGTTGAAGCATCTGTTACAGAACGTAACTTCCTTGGTCGTGGCCAATATGTTCGTATTGGTGCCGGTGCTGGTGAAGATGATGCTCGTAACTATAACTTATCGTTTACGGAACCATATTTCTTAGGGTATCGCTTATCAGCAGGCTTTGATCTGTTCCATCGTACATATCGTATGAATGATGACTATGATGTTAAACAAAGCGGCGGAACAATTCGTTTTGGTATACCTGTCACAGAGCAGTTAACAGGTAACATAGCGTATAATTATGTTCAGGAAGAATATAATCTTGATCATAAAGGTCGGTATGCTAAGCGTGCAGAGAAGTTTGGTACCACTGAAATTGAAGAGAAGTTGAAGGATTATTCTGGAGCAATTATTCAGGCTTCAGAAAATAGTCCATGGATACGCTCATCTGTTAGCTATGGTTTGACATATAATTCTATTGACGACATGAAGAACCCGCATGATGGCTTCTTTATTCGTGGTATTCAGGAATATGCAGGTATCGGTGGTGATGCCAACTTCTTGAAGACAACTGGTAAAGCTATGATGTATAAGACAATATCAGATACTTATGATCTGGTTGGTCTTGTTTCTGTCGGTGGTGGTTATATTCACGAAATCGGAGATGACGGCGTTCGTATCTTTGATATGTTTAAGAACAACTCTGACATGATCCGTGGTTTCAAATATAACGGTATTGGTCCACGTCAGCGTTCGTTGGATGGTGACAAATACTTCCTTGGTGGTACAACTTATATGAATGCTACTGCAGAACTTCAGTTCCCAATGCCAGTGGTCCCTGATAGCTTGGGTATGCGTGGTGCTGTGTTTACTGATGCTGCGACGCTCTATGATAACAACTATACTCCATCAAGCGAAACAGCACCATATGAAAATCCTGTAACGGGTGACAGTCATGCATGGCGTGCATCGGCTGGTGTGAGCTTAATGTGGGCGTCACCATTTGGTCCATTACGCTTCGACTATGCTTGGCCTATTGCCAAGGAAAAAGGCGACCGGACACAGAACTTCAACTTCGGTGTTTCAACCAAGTTCTAATTTATTCTTTCTCCCGATCAAAAGGTCGGGAGAGAAAGTGTTCAGATGGCGGATATAAATTTCTTTACGCCGTCCCGACAGATTACTGTTGGTGAGGCGGCAGCATTAACTGGTGCCGCTCTCCGTAATCCTGAACTGAGCGCATCTGTTATTCAGCATCTCTCTTCGCTTGATAGTGCAGAACCCGGTTCTTTGGTGTTTGTTGAAAATCGCAAATTTGCCAAGGCTCTGCGTGGTAGTTCCGCTATAGCAGTTTTTTGTTCTGAAGATGTTGTTTCAAAAGTTCCTGAGAATATAGCTGCATTGGTTACTGCATCGCCGCATCGCGATTTTGCGATGATTGGCCGTATATTATTTCCTTCCTCAGCTCGACCAACACCATGGTTTGGTGAATATGGAATTTCTCCACAGGCATTTATTCATCCTGAAGCAAGGTTAGAGGAAGGTGTAACCGTTGAAGCTGGCGCCGTTATAGGGAAGGGTGCTGAGATTGGATCTGGTACGTTAATTTCGTCCACGGCAGTCATTGGCGAAAATTGTCGTATCGGCCGCGATTGTTATATCGCGCCAACGGTTTCAGTGCAGTATGCCTTTATAGGAAATCGCGTTCATCTTTATCCTGGTGTAAGAGTGGGGCAGGACGGTTTTGGTTATGTCGGCGGTCCTAGTGGTGTTGAAAAAATTCCACAACTTGGTCGCGTAATTATTCAGGACGATGTTGAAATTGGTGCAAATACAACGATAGACCGTGGTGCGCTGAAAGATACTATTATTGGTGAAGGAACCAAGATAGATAATCTGGTGCAAATAGCCCATAATGTACAAATTGGGCGTTATTGCCTTATCGCCGCACATTGTGGCATTGCAGGAAGTGCTACTATTGGCGACATGACACAGTTAGGTGGTAGTGTCGGCTTGGCTGATCACGTAAAAATAGGTTCACGTGTTCAAATTGCTGCTGCAAGCGGTGTTATGAATGATATTCCGGATGGCGAAAGATGGGGTGGTAGCCCTGCCAGACCTATTAAGCAGTGGTTCCGTGAGGTCGCTGCATTAAGAAGTATGAGTAAATACAATAAGGAGAAGTGATAAGATGGATTCTGTCGTAAAAGGGAACAGTTTAGAAGCTGTTGATATCCGCAGACTGTTATCAATTTTGCCACATCGTTATCCGTTTCTTCTTATAGATCGGATTGTTGATATCGATGGGGATCAGTCGGCGACTGGTATTAAGAACGTTACGGTTAATGAACCCCATTTTACCGGACATTTCCCTGAAAATCCAATTATGCCGGGTGTTTTGATTATTGAGGCTATGGCACAAACCGCTGGCGCTATTTCTTTGTTAGTGCAAGGCGATGAGAAGCCTGGCGTTGTTTATTTGATGACGGTGGATAACGCAAAATTCCGTAAGCCTGTTGTGCCGGGTGACCAACTAAAACTGCATGTAAAGAAATTGAAACATCGCGGTGGCATCAGACGTTTCGCTTGTATTGCTGAAGTTGACGGTAACCGCGTTGCAGAAGCGGAAGTTGCTGCAATGATCGCCGTGGCTGATGAAGACAAGAAATAGGGGTGAAAAATGTCGGGCGTAGAAATTCATCCAACAGCCTTAGTTGAAGACGGTGCCAAACTTGGAAACAACGTCAAGATAGGTCCATTTTGCCATATTAGTTCGGAAGCGGAAATTGGTGATGGTTGCCACTTGATGAGCCATGTTGTTGTGATGGGCGCAACAAGTTTAGGTGCAAACAGTGTTGTTTATCCGCATGCTGTTCTTGGCGCTGATCCGCAAAATAATAAGCATAAGGGTGGACGTACAACGCTTGTCATCGGCAAAAACTGTATTATCCGCGAAGGTGTCACCATGCACCGCGGGTCTGATTCTAGCCTAGCAACGACAATTGTTGGTGATGATTGCCAGTTTTTAGCTTATGCCCATGTTGCCCATGATTGCGTGTTGGGTAATCATGTAACATTTTCTAATAATGTTATGATTGGCGGACACGTTGTTATCGGTGATTATGTTATCATCGGTGGTGGCGGTGCCGTGCATCAATTTGTTCGTGTCGGGCACCATGCTTTTGTCGGTGGTCTGGCAGCCTTGGTCGGCGATCTCATACCTTATGGCACTGCGATTGGCGTTCATGCATGGCTTGGCGGTTTGAATATTATTGGTATGAAACGTTCCGGTTTGCCTCGCAGTGAAATTCATGCCATGCGGCATGCGGTTCCTATGTTATTTGATAGAACCAAACCAGTTCGCGCTCGTGCAGAAGATGTTCGTGCAGCATTTCCAGAATCGTCCGCCGTTGCAGATATGATTAATTTTGTAGAAGCGGATCACAAGCGTTCTTACTGTACACCAAAACTACTTGATATGAATATTGGTGACGATGACGGTAACTGAATAATGACGGACGGCAAAGCCAATAAAGTCATTTCTGGCCGTACAGCAATTATAGCAGGGAGTGGTGTTTTACCACTCGCTGTTGCAAAGGCGATTGAAGACAATGGCGAAAAGCCATTTTTGATTCCGTTAAAGGGCGAAGCTGATTCAGAGCTTTATCGATACGAACATTGCGAAATTTCCGTTGTTCAATTGGCACGTTTGATAAAAGCCTTGAAAGGCGCCAAAATATCAAATGTAATATTGGCTGGCGGTGTTAAAAGTCGTCCTAACCTTTCAGATTTAAGACCAGATTGGACAACAATTTCCGCGTTGCCTAAGTTGTTTCATGCGCTTGGGCAAGGTGACGATGCGTTATTGAAAGCTTTTATTGGTGTTGTTGAGAAATATGGTTTTAAAGTTGTCGGCGCTCATGAAGTTGTTCCGCAACTATTAGCGCCAACTGGCTTTAATCTTACAAAACGTCGGGCAAACGACAAAGAAAAGCGTGATATCATGCTAGCTGCTGAAGCGGCAGCATTACTTGGTAAGTTGGATATTGGCCAAGGAGCTATTGCCGTTCGCGGACGTGTCGTGGCTGTAGAGGGGGCCGAGGGCACCGATAATATGTTGCGTCGTATAAAGGAAATGCGGGCTGAAAAACGTATTCCTTTAAAAGGTGGCGTATTGGTAAAACGCGCAAAAAAACAGCAAGATGAGCGCGCCGATCTTCCTACCATTGGGCCAAGCACGATTATCAATGCACATGATTGTGGACTTGATGGAGTCGCTGTTGAAGCTGATCGTAGTTTTATCCTATCGTTAAAACAAACTGTCGAAGAAGCAGACCGTTGCGCATTATTCATCGAAACATTTGGAAAAGACGATTATGTCTAAAAACGTGCTCAAAATAGGCATTGTTGCAGGTGAAGAATCGGGTGACTTGTTGGGTGCTGATCTCGTTTCTGTATTGGCACGTAAAACTGGCTGTGAAATAAAGCTAATTGGTGTTGGCGGAGGCCACCTTAAAGCTTTAGGCTTAAAAAGCCAGTTTAATCCAGATGATATTTCGTTAATGGGTTTGGGGGCAGTACTCAAAAAACTTCCAACGCTTATTTCCCACATAAATAAGTTGGCACGGTTTTTCGCAAACGAAAAGCCAGACTGTTTGATTATCATTGATAGTCCCGATTTTACCCATAGGGTCGCCAAAAAGGTTCGTAAACTTGAACCCAATATACCAATCATCAAATACATTGCACCTTCAGTCTGGGCTTGGCGTCCAGAACGAGCAAAACAAATGGCCGCTTTTATCGACCACGTATTGGTTATTCTACCTTTTGAAGAAAAAGTCATGCAGGATCTTGGTGGGCCCTCAGCTACCTATGTCGGACACCGATTGCTGACTTATCCGCCGCTGCTCGCTTTAGATGCAAAGCGCATTGAATTGCATCATAAGCCAAAAGACAATTATACGGTTGTGGTTTTGCCAGGTTCGCGGCGGTTTGAAATTCGTGGTCTTATGCCAATATTTGGACAAGCACTGAAGATTCTAAAACAGCGTAATCCAAACACACGCATTGTTCTACCAACGCTACCACGGATTGCTGATGAGGTTCGTGCATTGGTCGCCAATTGGAATGTTGATGTAAAGCTTGTAATCGGTGAAGATGAAAAGTGGGCAGCCTTTGCAGAAGCTGATGCGGCACTAGCTGCTTCAGGCACTGTGTCATTGGAATTGGCACTATCAAAAATACCTATGGTTCTCGGGTATAAAGCAGATTTATTTTCCAAAACCTTTATTTTACCACGGGTAAAAATTTGGAGCGCCGCTTTACCGAATATCATCGCCGATCGACCGATCGTACCGGAATATTTTAACGAATTTTTGCGTCCAGGAATGCTCGCAAGACAGGTTGAACAATTGATGAAAGATGGCAGTGTTCGTTCAGCACAGCTTCAAGGGTTTGATTTCATTCAAAAAACAATGAAAACTGCGGCGCCATCAGGTGAATTGGCTGCTCAAGCAATCCTGAAATATTTGCCGCTATCACATTGATTATAAAAGAAAATAATCGCTATCTTAATGTTTGATTTTAGCTAAAAAATCTTTTGCACGTTGACTTTCAGGATTGGTAAAAAACTTCTGTGGCGTTGCATCTTCAACAATTGAACCATTTTCCAAAAATAAAACACGTTCTGAAACTTCACGGGCAAACCCCATTTCATGGGTAACACATAGCATTGTCATTCCAGTTTCAGCGAGTTTGACAATAACATCAAGCACTTCGCCTACCATTTCAGGGTCAAGCGCAGATGTTGGTTCATCAAACAACATGACCTTAGGTTCCATACAAAGAGCCCTAGCAATCGCTACACGTTGTTGTTGTCCACCTGATAATTGTGAAGGGTATTTCTCGCTATGGGCATCAATGCCCACTTTGCGTAAATAATTGAATGCACGCTCGCGCGCTTGTTCTTTGGTGAGTTTTTGCACGGTCATCGGCGCTAAAATGCAATTCTGCATCACGGTCATATGTGGAAACAGGTTAAAATGTTGAAAAACCATACCAACTTCACGCAAAACTTGCTTTTGTTCAATAGAATGACCGTTACAAATATCAACACCGTGGATTTTGATACTTCCTTGCTCGGCGGTTTCTAACTGATTGATGCAGCGGATAAGTGTGGATTTTCCAGAACCAGAAGGCCCACAAAGTACGATGCGTTCACCGGATTTAACACTGAATGAAATATTATGGAGGGCTTGGAAATCACTGTACCATTTATTCAAACCTTGAACGACAATGACATTATCAGTCGATTTGTTGTTCTTTTCATTTGATTGAACCGCACACATTGCCGCTATACTCCGTAATTCTTACTCGCGTTAAACTCAAAGCACTAAGAGATGTCAATGCTTTCAACAGGTTCGCACTCAATTTTTGATTGTTGATATAAAATTATCTAGTAGTCAAACACGCACACAATATTTTTATCAAACACATTTTTACTTATCGTCACCATGTCCGATATTCGTAAATTTTAAAAAAACTTACTTGAAAAGGACATGAATTTTTAAAAATTTAGCGCCATTGATCTTCATAATAGCGCCATTGTTCATCATATAAGTGGGGTGATTGCGTTTAATCTTGTTATTTTTATCGCAGATGGCGCGTTAAATGTCGTTCTGTTAGACCAACCAAACGGCGAACAACTTCGACAATTAACAAATAGAGGATCGCAGCCCAAATATAGACCTGAAAATCGAATGTGCGTGAATAAGCAAGTTTTGCAATGCCCATCAAATCATAAACCGTCACCAATGATGCAACCGCACTTGCCTTAATCATTAATATGAATTCATTTCCCAAAGGGCGCAAAGCCATGATCATGGCTTGCGGCATAATAACAGTTAAAAAGGTCGTGTATTTACTTAAGCCTAATGCTTTTGCTGCTTCATATTGCCCTGCGGGCACAGATTGTAAGCTGCCCCGAAAAATTTCGGCTTGATAGGCGGCTGTGTTGAGTGAAAATATTAATAGGCAACACCACCATGCACTTTGGAAAAACCACCACAAACCAACGCTTTGCCAAAAATTGCTGAACGAACCAATACCGTAGTAAAATAAGAACAATTGCGCCAAGAGCGGTGAGCCGCGAAAAAAGTAGAGATAGGCACGGGCAGGATATTGCAGAAAAATATTTTTTGAACGCCATGCATAAGCAATGAACAACGCAAGAAAAAAGCCGACAGTATAAGATATTGCGACAAGTTCCAGTGTTACAATGAAACCATCGATAAAGCGCCAACCGTAGCGCGCCAGAATATCGGGGTTAATAAGAAAATATAGCCAGCTTGGAATAGTCATGCGGAAACCTTTTTATAACTGGCATTGGAACGCTTTTCCAAATAACGGAAAATTATAGAAGAAAGTGCCGAAAATATCAGATAGATCACACAGGCAATGAGGTAGAAGAACATTGGTTGTTTGGTGGCAGCCACAGCCAAATTGGTTTGGCGCATAACGTCTACCAGTGAAATTGTTGATACGAGTGATGTATCTTTGAGAAGTGTCAACCAGTTATTGGACAGACCCGGTAATGCGTTTCTTACCAATTGCGGGAAAATAACCCGAAAAAACGTGGTTGAACGAGAAAGGCTTAGGGCTTTGGCAGCTTCATACTGCCCATTGTCCAAAATCTTGAAACTTCCTAACCACACTTCACAGGAAAATGCCGCAAAGACCATACCAAGCGCAACAACACCGGCAAAAAAAGCATTGATTGAAAATTCTGCCTGAACATCAAAATATGCCAGAGCATTTTGTATCAATGTCTGCAATCCGTGATAAACAAGGAAAAGTGTGAGTAGTTCCGGTAAACCGCGGAATATTGATGAGAACAATGTTGCAATAATGCGCAAATATTTATGATCTGACTGGATCATAATGGCGGAGATAAGCCCCAAGGGCAGACCGATTGGCACACAACATAATGCCAGAGATAAAGTAACGCCTGCACCGGCAAGCATTACCATACCCCAACCGCCACTGCCAAACGACAGCAATGACATATATTCGATCATTAATATGCTCCACCAAATGCGTAGAATAACATGAAAACAAAGTGTGCTTTGCTAGAGCTCACAATGTTAACGCGCACCATCAATAAATGTCAGATTTGAAGTATTTTTGCACGATTTTTGCATAAGTACCATCTGCCCTGATCTCGTCGATCGCTTTATTGAAGCGTTCTTTCAGTTCATCGGAATTTTTGCGGATTGCAATTGAAATAGGCTCCTTGGTTCCTTCAATTTCACCAAGAAGTTTGCAGCAATCTTTTCCTTCATTATCAAGCCATGTCAGCAGTGGAAATTTGTCGTGTATGACCGCGTCTAAACGGTGATTAAGCAAATCGCTATTGGCTTCATCAGGCGTCGGATAAAGCTTTAGATTAGCACCTTCTGGCGCGTAATTATCTTCAGCATAGATAGCTTGTGTTGCGCCGGACTGTGCGCCAAGATTTTTATTTTTCAGCGATGCTGCGCTAACATCTTTAATATCGGAGTCTTTTGGAACCGCTATTGCAAGTGTTGTTGTGTAATAGCGGTTGGTAAAGTCAACCTTTTGCTTACGTTCAGGCGTTGGTACCATGGAAGCAACGATTGCATCATATTTTTTTGCCAAAAGTCCTGGGATTATTCCATCCCAGTCTTGCGCAACAACCTTACATTCAACTTTCATTTTTTCGCACAAGGCATTGGCGATATCAACGTCAAACCCGTGCAAGGTATTGTTGGAGTCAACATAACTGAACGGAGGATAGGCACCTTCTGTAGCGATGGTTAATGTTTCAGCTTGCGCTGAGAAAGATACAATCAGACCACCTAAAAAAAGGCTGGTAGCAAACAATTTCATGGGGCACTCCTATCCATCACTTTTGATAGCCATTGGTTAGCTATTATTTAAAACAGTCTTAACGCTATCTTTTCAATAAGAGCAATGTAAAACACTTGTCTTACCCACATATATATCCGTGTGGAAATAAGAGTTCAAAATGATTTGAATATTTTGACCCGAATAGGGATTAATTTTGGGATGAAACCGATTGTTGGATTAACCTTTTAACGGTGCTTTGCGGCTTAACGGTGCTTTGCAGCCACAAAATCTATTAGCAATTGAAGCGATTCTTTATGAACCGGTGTTCGATAGGCAAATTCCAGATCATAGGTTCCAGATAGCAACGGATGTTCAAGAAGTTTTATATTGGAAGGGCAATTATAGCGTGAGGCACTTGAGACAATGGTATAACCAAGGCCGCACGACACCATACCCAGACAGGCATTAAAATCGGTAGCGCATTCAACAATATTAGGGCGAAAACTAACCTTCTTACATTCAAGAAGCATGAATTCATAAAATTCGGGTGACATTTCCCGAGGAAAAAATAAGCATTTATGGTCGTTTAACATATCCAGATTATCTGGCGCGATATTGACGATTTCACTGTCTTGACTGCAGGCAATCAGCAATTTGCATTGCATCAAAGCTATGCCGGCCTTTGTCGAGTCGGCCTTTAAGCGCCATGCCATAAATCCGGCATCGAGTTTTCCTTGTGCCAGCCGTTCAGATTGTCCAACGGATAAGGTTGGCTCTAACGATAATTTTATTTCAGGATAAAGGTGATAAAAATCCCTGATAATATCCAAGATGACAGGGTTCCATGTGTAAGTCGGAGCCATTCCCAAATGCAATATCTCTTTCAAGCCGTTTGCGCGTTTAACGTCGGTCAGGGCTTGATCAAGCGTTTGGATAATAACAGGGCAATGTTGTAACAATTGTTCGCCGGCTTTTGTAAGCTCTATCCCCTTTTGGCGCCTGATAAACAGGGTCGCACCCAAGTCGGCTTCAAGTTCTTTCATTTGACGGCTAAGGGCAGGTTGCACAATAAAAAGATGGCGTGCAGCCTCTGATATGCTGCCATATTGCGCTATAGCTTGAAAATAACGAATCTGCTTTATGTCCAATTTGATAACCCTTGTTTTATGGGATACTAATCGTTTAAATAAACGAAATTAACAATCCATAACATTTTGTTATGGAGACTATCAAAAAATAACAGTCCAGAATCTGTCTGGCTTTGGATAATTTTTATAAAAAATCAAAGTAATAGGAGTGTTCATGCAGGGAACAGAACAGTTAGAAGAAAACAAAACCGTTTCTAAAAAGGTGATTGCGGCAGCTGTCATGGGAGGTGCGCTTGAATGGTATGATTTTGGCGCTTATGCACTTTTTGCTTACGTAATTTCCGACCAATTTTTTCCGACCAGCAATGAAGCTGTGTCAATGCTTTTGACATTTATTACATTTGCAGTGGGATTTTTAACGCGTCCATTGGGCGCTATAGTATTGGGTTCCTATTCCGACCGTGTTGGACGCAAGGCAGCCTTGTCCCTGACAATGCTTCTGATGGCCGTCGGCATGGGTATCATCGCATTCTGTCCGACATATGATAAAATCGGTATTTTGGCACCAATCATCATTGTTATTGCGCGTCTTATCCAAGGTGTTTCGGCCGGTGGTGAAATCGGTAGTGCTTTATCCATTCTTGTTGAGACGGCACCAGCCCATAAACGTGGTCAATTTGCTGCTTGGCAACAGGTTAGCCAGACAGGTGCATTTCTGGTTGCTGGTATTATCGGCTGGGTTATTACAGCCGCTCTGACAAAAGAAGAGGTTGCCACTTGGGGATGGCGTGTTGCTTTTGCTTTCGGTATGCTTGTGGCGCCAG
Source organism: uncultured Bartonella sp. (assembly GCA_946478235.1). Lineage (GTDB taxonomy): Bacteria > Pseudomonadota > Alphaproteobacteria > Rhizobiales > Rhizobiaceae > Bartonella. The sequence goes on along the minus strand of CAMLBF010000002.1, from coordinate 200,665 downwards.
TTGGCTTTTATGTACGCCGCCAGATTGATGAATCGCCAGCATTTCTTCAGGAAAAAAGCAAGGGACCAAAAGAACACGTTCCATTTGCAATTTTGCTTCGTAATAGCTGGAAACCGTTATTGCTCGGCATTGGTATCGTGATGATCTGGACAGTTACCAGTAAAACAGCAAGCTCATTCATGGCAACTTATGCAATCAAAAATCTGCATATGGAATTGACTTCACCTTATCTCGGCATGATCGTTGTGGGTACAGTGCTTTTGTTCTGCCCAATTGTTGGCGCATGGTCTGATCGTGTTGGTCGTTTGCCAATAATGATTGGTGCCGCAATAGCAATCCTGCTTTTTGCCTATCCTTCATTCTGGATATTGTCAGCCTATCCGACAATTTGGGTGTTGTTAGGGCAACAGTTTTTCTATGCTGTGCTTATGGTATTGTATACAGCTCCCGCTTCTGCGGCACTTTCAGAGCTTTTCCCAACGGCATTCCGCTCTTCAGGTATTGCTTTGTCGTACAACATCGCCGTTACGATTTTTGGTGGCTTTTCAGCGGCAATATCAAGTGCGCTAATCAGCATTACAAATGATAATCGCGCTATTGCATATTATCTGATGTTTGCCGCGATCGTCAGTACAATCGCGTTAATTTGTTCACGCAAAGTAGCAAATATGAAGTAAACATATCAATCAACTGTAGGAATGGTTTCGGCCATTCCTACGTAAAGGCAGTTTGAAATGACAAAAAATACCAATACGGTAGCAGATTATATCAATTCCTATCTTCCTGAAATGATGGAACTTCGTCACAAAATTCATGCAAATCCGGAAATCGGGTTTGAAGAGCAATCAACATCTGCATTGGTGGCGAGCTATCTGGAAAAATGGGGTTATAAAGTCTCGACCGGTATTGGTGGAACAGGTGTTATCGGCACCTTGAAAGTTGGACAAGGCTCTAAAACTTTAGGGCTGCGTGCCGATATGGACGCACTTCCGATAATGGAAATGACAGGATTGCCTTATGCCAGCAAGAATCAAGGCAAGATGCACGCCTGTGGTCATGATGGGCATACAACGACTCTTCTGACAGCAGCACGCTATCTTGCTGAAACAAGAAATTTTTCGGGCACGCTTAACCTAATTTTTCAGCCAGCGGAAGAAGGTTTGGGGGGTGCAAAACGCATGGTAGAAGAGGGTATCTTCGACAAGTTTCCTTGCGATGCTATTTTTGGCTACCATAATGTTCCACATGTTCCTGCAGGGCAATTTGTTTTCATTCCCAATGCGGCAACGGCGGCATCTGACCGTATGAAGATCGTTGTTAAGGGAAAAAGCGGACACGGCGCGCAGCCACATACCGCCATTGATCCGATTATTGTTGGTGCTTCTATCGTCAATGCACTGCAAACAATAGTGTCACGTAATTTGGATCCTGTTGAATCGGCGGTTGTTACCATTGCAAGTTTTCATGCTGGTGACGCCTATAATATTATTCCAGCAACTGCGGAATTGAAGCTTACCATACGAAGCTATAATGAAAAGACACGACGATTCCTTGAAAAACGCATCACTGAAATAGCAAATTATCAGGCCGAAGTATTTGGTGCAAAATGTGACGTAATTTATATGCCGCTTAATCCTGCTTGCGAAAATGATCCTGATTTGACAGCATTTGCCCGCAAGGTAGCAGAAGATACTTTTGGCAAAGAGGCGATTACACCACGGTCACAGCCTTTCACATTTAGCGAAGATTTTTCCTATATGTTACAGAAAAAAGCCGGCTGCTATTTGTTTATCGGAAATGGCGAGACAGCAAATCTGCACAATGATCATTATAATTTTAACGATGATTTATTGTTAAGAGGCAGCACATATTGGTCAAAACTTGTCGAAACATATTTGGTTTAGAACAGTCCAAAAACCATCAGCAGATTAAGATATTCACAGGTGAACGTGGACAAGCGGTGTTCATTCGTTTTGTGACATGATATTTGACACAGGGTATCCATTTGGTCTTTCAAACCTATATTATTGCCAAGCTATGATATAGGCTGAAATATTGGGCTATGATGGTCAATCAAATTTGTCGACGTTTAAATGTAAGTCGGCTATTTGTTTCTAATACTATTGGAATAGGCTATTTTTCTTATGAAAAATTATCTCGAGCTTCTCTCACATGTGATGAATAATGGTGTTGATCGGTCAGATCGTACTGGCACCGGCACGCGCTCTGTGTTCGGCTATCAGATGCGTTTTGATTTGAATGATGGCTTTCCTATCCTTACAACCAAAAAGCTTCATTTAAGATCAATCATTTACGAGTTGCTCTGGTTTTTACGTGGTGACACAAATATCAAATGGCTTAATGAAAATGGCGTGTCTATTTGGGATGAATGGGCCGACAAAAATGGTGATTTGGGCCCCGTCTATGGGTATCAATGGCGCTCATGGCCAGCACCTGATGGCCGTCATATCGACCAGATAAAAAATGTTTTGCAGATGATTGAGAAAAATCCCGATTCACGCAGGCTTATTGTAACGGCGTGGAATCCTGCTTTAGTTGATGAAATGGCACTACCGCCTTGCCATTGCCTATTCCAGTTTTACGTGGCTAACGGAAAACTCTCATGCCAATTATACCAACGGTCGGCTGATATTTTTCTTGGTGTACCATTTAATATCGCCTCATATGCCCTGTTAACAATGATGATTGCGCAGGTATGTGGGTTAAAGCTGGGTGAATTTGTCCATACGCTGGGGGACGCCCATCTTTATTCTAATCACTTTGAACAGGCGAAAGAGCAATTGACAAGACAGCCTTTGGTGTTGCCGCAAATGAAAATCAATCCTGATGTGAAGGATCTTTTTGCATTCAAGTTTGAAGATTTCACATTGGAAAACTATGTTTCAGCGCCGCATATTAAAGCACCGGTGGCAGTCTAATGGTTGCGTTAAATTTAATCGTTGCTGTATCAGAAAATGGCGTTATCGGTCGTGATGGTGCTATGCCTTGGCGCTTGTCAACCGATCTTAAGCGTTTTAAGGCAATTACCCTTGGTAAACCTGTCATTATGGGACGAAAAACATGGGATTCCATTGGTCGTGCTTTGCCGGGACGCTTGAATATTGTGATCACGCGCGATCCATCATTTGCTGGCGCTGGTGCCGTGACGGCACATTCATTTGCGCAGGCAAAAACTATAGCAGAGCAAAATGCCAATGAATTAAGCGTTGATGGAATCTTTGTCATTGGTGGGGGAGAAATTTTCAAGCAAGCACTTCCCTTTGCCAATCGTATGCATATTACCGAAATTCTTGATACAATTGAAGGTGATACATTTTTTCCGGCATTTGATCCCAATGAGTGGCATGCTGTCAAATCAGAAACAGTTCCTGAAAGTGATAAGGACAGCCATGCAACACGTTATGTTATATACGAACGATAATCATATAAATATGATAAAAATTCCAGCTTTGCGTTGAAACGCGCAAGATACATCCCTATAAAAGACGGACACAAAAAAATAGCGTAAGCTTTGTACAGGACAAGAGGTGACTATGCCCTGGAGTAATCAGAATGGCAACGGCCCATGGGGCGGTGGAAATAATGGCGGCAGCCCATGGGGTAGCGGCGGCAATGATAATGGTGGCAACAAATCCCCATGGGAAAAAAAGCCATCAGGATCAGGCGGTAATGGTGGCAATAACGGGCCCGATATTGATGATATATTGAGAAAGGGTCAGGATAAGCTGAAACAGTTCGGCGGTGCTGGAATGTTTCTTATCGTATTGCTGATTGCTGTCATTTTTTGGCTATTCCAATGTTTTTATGTCGTGCAACAAAACGAACAAGGTGTTGTTTTGCGTTTTGGTGTGCCGCAAGAAGGTATCGTTGGCGATGGTCTTCACTTTCACTTCTGGCCTATTGAAACTTACATGAAAGTGCCATTGACTGAAAAATCTATCGCTATTGGCGGTAAGCCCGGTCAGGCACAGCAAAGCGATGGGCTGATGTTGTCGAGCGATCAGAATATCGTTTATGTTAACTTTTCTGTTTATTATCGCATATCAGATCCAACGCGTTATTTGTTCAATGTCAATGAACAGGAAGGCACTGTGCGGCAAGTTGCAGAAAGTGCTATGCGTGAAGTTATCGGGAGTCGCCCTGTCGATGATGTTCTTCGCGATAAAAAAGAAGAAGTCGCCAACAGCGTTAAGACAATTATCCAATCAACCGTGGATAAATATCAGCTTGGCGTTCAGGTAAACAGAGTATCCATCAGTGAAGCTGCACCACCAACCAAAGTTGCAGCAGCATTCAACTCGTTCCAGCAAGCTGAACAAGAGCGTGGGCGAATGGTGGAAGAAGGCAATCGCGTCAAGTTTAATAAACTTGGCTTGGCCAATGGTGAAGCTTCTCGCACAAGGGAAGTTGCCAAGGGTGAAAAAGCCCAGATGATTGAAGAGGCAACCGGACGAGCAGAGCGTTTTGCGGCCATTGCACATGAAGCAGCCGTTGCACCGGAAGCAACCAGATATCGTCTTTATATGGAAACTGTTGGACGCATTCTTCAGTCGCCCAATAAATTGGTTGTCGAGCAGAAAAATGGCTCTCCTGTTTCCTATTTGCCATTAAACCAGATGATGAATAGTAAAACATCAACTCCATCCAATAATTCCAATCCATCACAGTCATCACAGACTGATAAAACTGTGACAGGAGCACAATGATAATGCAGCAGAACCGTTTTTTTATCTTTCTTGGTGTTATCATTGTTATATGTTTGGCGGTATGGATGTCCGTTTTTGTTGTTTATCCTCGCCAGCAAATTGCGATTAAGCGTTTTGGGCAAATCGTGCGGGTTGAACAAGAACCAGGGCTCTATTTCAAAACACCTTTTATCGATCAAACAGTCATTATCGATAACCGGTTGTTGCGATATGATGTGCCAACGCAATCTGTGCAGGTGCGCGGTGGTGCATATTATGAGGTCGATGCCTTCTTTATCTACCGCATAACCGATCCAAAATTGTTTTTGCAGCGCATTGGTTCTGGTCGCCCTCAAGTGGCCGCACAAGAAAACCTTGCACCGCGTTTCATTGATGCGTTACGTGCCGTTTACGGTAAGCGTGAATTTAAAGCTGCCCTGTCGGACGAGCGTGGTGCTATGATGAGCGAGGTTCAACAACAATTTTCTGCTGATGCTGGATCACTTGGTATTACCATTGTTGACGTGCGTATTAGAAAAACCGATTTGACCGATGCTGTGTCAGAAGATGTCTATCGCCAAATGGCGGCAGAACGTGAAGCAGCAGCAGAAAATATTCGTGCACGTGGTCAGCAAGAACGTGACAGAATTGTTGCCGAAGCAAACAGGGAATATGAAGAAATCGTTGCGGCAGCTAAACGCGACGCGGAAATAACAAGAGGTGAGGGGCAGGCAGAAAGTATCCGCCTTTTACTGGACGCACGGAAAACCAATCCGCAATTTTATGATTTCTGGTTAGCTATGGAAAATTATAAAAAATTAGAAACAACACCAATGGTTGTCTCGCCAGATGAAGATTTCTTCTACTACTGGCATCATCCATTAGGAAACTCTGGAAAACCAGCAATATCGGCACAAAACTAATGAGTCTATTATTAACAGCTGTAGGATTAGTCCTTTTTATCGAAGGGCTATTCTACAGTGGCTTTCCTTCACTGGTAAAAAAAATGGCGTCGCAGATTGGTGTGACGCCAGATAATGTTTTGCGTATAAGCGGCCTTGTTGCAATGGGAATTGGCGTTCTCATTATCTGGTTATGCCGCTAGGATAATGTGTTTTAGAATACCGCCTAGATTAAAATTAAATCTAAACATTGATTTCCTCCATTTGCGCCATTTCACTTTGATATAAAATGCATTAAATGATTGCATAGCAAAGTTTATTGAGCCTTTTGATTGGAAGGAAATATGTTGTTGAAGCGCCTTGCTCTATGTATCGCTACATGCACAGCCTTGATCTATCCGCAAAATAGTGGGTGGGCCGATACGCCATTGCAGCATACCACGCCACAATCCGTATCGAATTTGGCTTCGGGGCTTCTTGACGCTGTTGTCAATATTTCTACCAGTCAGACACTGAAAGGCACAGAACAAGGCAACAATACGGTAAAACCTGATATTCAGAAGGATGCGCCGTTTCAGGAATATTTCAAAGATTTCTTTTCTTCTGACAACAATAAAAACAACACCAGCCAATCACGCAAAGTGCAATCGCTTGGTTCGGGCTTTGTAATTGATACGCAAAAAGGACTTATTGTAACCAATAACCACGTTATTGCTGATGCCGATGACATTGAGGTTAATTTTACCGATGGTTCCAAACTAAAAGCAAAACTATTGGGCAAAGATGCAAAAACCGATTTGGCCTTGTTGCAGGTGGATCCTGCGGCGAAGAAATTGACCGCTGTTGAATTTGGTGATTCTGAAAGCGCCCGCATAGGCGATTGGGTTATGGCAATTGGTAATCCATTTGGCCTTGGCGGCACTGTCACAATCGGTATTATATCTGCTCGTAACCGCGATATTAACGCTGGGCCTTATGATGATTTTATCCAGACGGACGCCGCTATCAATCGCGGTAACTCAGGCGGGCCGCTTTTTGATATGAGTGGCAAAGTTATTGGTATCAATACGGCGATTATTTCTCCGTCAGGTGGCTCTATCGGTATTGGCTTTGCTATTCCGTCTGAAATGGCAATTGGCGTGTTGGATCAATTGAAAGAATTTGGCGAGACGAGAAGAGGGTGGCTCGCCATACGCATTCAACCAGTGAGCGAAGATATTGCAACGATTATGAAACTGCCAAAAGCAGAAGGTGCGCTTGTTGCAGGAAAAATCGAAGATAAAACGGTTGATCATTCTCAAATACAGGATGGTGATGTTATAATCCGTTTTGCTGGCCATAAAATTAAAGATGCGCGGGAATTGCCCCGCATTGTTGCGGAAAGTCCGGTTGGAAAAATCTCGGATGTTACAGTCATCAGAGATGGACAGGAAAAAACCGTTCAAGTCAAACTCGGGCTTTTGAAAGAAAAAGAAACCGACACCGACAGTAAGTCCGATCCTAAAAATTCTGGGAAAGATAAACAGGAACCCAAGCAATCTGTGCAATCAATGGGCATGACACTTTCTGCAATGACTGACGAATTGCGAAAAACTTACAACATCAAGCAAGGTGTTGAAGGTGTTGTTGTTACGGCTGTTGTTCCAAAGAGTGCTGCTGATGAAAAGCGTATTCGTAGCGGTGACGTTATCATTGATATTAATCAAGAACAGGTAAAAACACCAGAAGATGTTGCAAAGAGATTAGAAAATCTGCGCGCAACAGGGCGTAAAAATGCACTTTTAGTTGTGTCTGGCGCTGGTGGTGAATTGCGTTTTGTTACCGTTCGTCTGGATTAATACTCACGGTAATACATTCAACAATACGATGGATAACAACACGTATTATCCTATTGTATTATTGAGTTAAATTGCTGAAATATTAGCAATTCCTTGGCTTATTGTTAGAGCATTATAAGACGTCGTCATGGATTCCATACCCCCTAGAAGATTTAGCTAATCTGCGCGCAACGTGGCTTAAAAATGCGTTTTTTGTCGTATCTGGCGCTGGTGGTAAATTGCGTTTTGTTTACCTGCGTCTGGATTAATGCTCACGGTAATACAATACACAATACGATGAATAACAATACGCATTATCCTATTGTATTATTGAGTTAAATTGCTGAAATATGAGCAATCCCTTGGCTTATAGATAGGGCTTTATCCGACGAAGTCGTGAATTCCATATCTTAGAAGATTTTGTTAATCCGTGCGCAACAGGGCGTAAAAATGCACTTTTAGTTGTGTCTGGCGCTAGTGGTGAATTGCGTTTTGTTGACCTGCGTCTGGATTAATGCCCACGGTAATACAATATATAATACGATGAATAACAATACGCATTATCCTATTGTATTATCGAGTTAAATTTCTGAAATACCGGCAATCCTTTGGTTTATAAATAGGACTTTATATGACGAAGTCGTGCTTTCGATACCCTTGGAGATAAAGTAGCGCCGTTAGATCGCCGTAATCAATCCGGATTGATGCGGCTTCAGCAACAATGGGCTTGGCGTGCAGTGCAACACCAGAGCCAGCTCTTTGCAGCATAGCCAGATCATTTGCGCCATCACCAACCGCCATTGCCTCATCTGGTGAAATGCCCAATTGGTTACAAAGATCTTCCAATTTATCCAATTTTGCTTGTTTGCCCAAAATAGGTTCAGCTACAAAACCAGATAATTGATTATCTGCTACTTTTAATTCATTGGCATGATGTTCATTAAAACCGAGCATGGCGGCAATTTTTCCGGTAAAGATGGTAAAACCACCAGAAACCAACGCTGTATAGGCACCATTTTTCCGCATGGTTGCGATAAGTTCCTTGCCACCGGCTGTCAAAGTAATCCGGTTTTTAATAACCCTATCAATAATATCCAAAGGTAGGCCTTTTAATAGGGCAACACGTTCTTTCAAGGCCGGCTCAAAAGCAATTTCCCCATTCATTGCGCGCCGCGTAATGGTGGCAATATGCTCACGCAATCCTGCTTCTTCTGCAAGTTCATCAATACATTCTTGCCCAATCATAGTGGAATCCATATCCGCAACAAGAAGCTTTTTTCTTCGTTTGTCTTGTTCTTGCACCGCAATATCAATAGGAAGATCACCAATCGCTTTGCGGAGATTTTCCGATGCCTGTGCCTTGTCCATGGTACTTGGCAGAGGAATATCGCATGCAATGCCATCGGCTAGCCAATAAACATTATTTGCATTAACGTGCTGACACGCTTTATCAACAAGTGTCGTTTCTAAAACAGGATGTGTAGGATTGGTTATAAGCGTGGCTACAAGTAAGGAATTGGCAGACATAGGAAGTCCCCGTCAATGAAAAAAAGAGTTATAACTTTGATAGCGGGCCCTACCGCAAGCGGCAAGTCTGATTTTGCAATTGAACATGCAAGAAAGCATGATGGTGTTATTATTAACGCAGATTCAATGCAGGTCTATGATATTTTGCAGGTTATAACCGCTCGTCCTTCTGACGCGGATATGTCTTTAGCCAAACATTATCTTTATGGTCATGTTGATCCGTCTGTTCGCTATTCTACCGGAAAATGGCTAAAAGATGTGTCCTATCTGTTGGATAAGCTGGTTGATGTGCCATTGATCTTTGTTGGTGGAACGGGGCTTTATTTCAAGGCATTGCTAGAGGGCTTGGCAGAAGTACCCGACGTGCCATTGGCAATAAAAGAAAAGTGGCAAGATATTGCGCAAAACACTGCGCCAGAAAAGCTGCATAACCAGCTGATGCAGGTTGATAAAAAAACAGCAGAGAAATTAAATATCAATGACCGGCAAAGAATTTTGCGTGCTTTGGAGGTTTTTGACGCGACGACTAAACCTTTAAGTGCATGGCAGGATCAAAAAACCACGCCCCTGCTTCAAGATATGAATATTGAAAAAATACTTCTGCTGCCAGAACGTGCATTGGTGTATGATCGCATTGAGAGGCGCTTTGATCACATGGTAGAAAACGGTGCGTTTGATGAGGTTCGCAAACTTGATAATTTACAATTGGATCCGACTTTGCCAGCAATGAAAGCCATTGGTGTTCCGGAATTCATTAATGTCCTAAATGGACGTGAAACTATGGAAAGTGCGATAGAAAAAGCCAAAACACAAACCAGACGATATGCAAAGCGCCAGATGACATGGTTTCGCCACCAATTCGACTCGACGTGGAAATGTATTTCGTAATTCAGAGTTTTCTTTGAAAGTGTCATTCACATCTGAATAAGGGGGAAGAGGTAGTGGTTTTATCATGGCTGTATGAAATGCCGCCCAAATCCATTATTGAATAGTATACTAATAATATATCATGATCGTTTTCTTTGGCCTTTTCTTGTTAAAAACATAAACTATGCAATAATGTCAGGATAATTTTTGGCATTGACGAATGTAAAATTGCATAATAAGGTTTCTGCCATGGAAAAGATTATTCTAGTAGTGTGGTAGCGTATGAGGCAGATGGTGTAACCATTCAGCTAATAGCACCTCATACGCAAGACAGGCTCCCTCGGGGGCCTTTTTTATTATCCGATTTGATTATGTTGACGAGTAGGAAAAATGACAGAGCATAAAAAGCCAAGAGACAATGCAGACGGGACAACTATGACCGGAGCGGAAATGGTCATACAAGCCCTGATCGATCAGGGAGTAAAACATATTTTTGGTTATCCTGGTGGAGCTGTTCTGCCTATTTTTGACGAAATTTATCAACAAGATCAATTCCAACATATACTCGTGCGTCATGAGCAGGCAGCAGGACATGCCGCGGAAGGGTATGCCCGTAGCACAGGCAAAGTAGGTGTGATGCTCGTGACATCTGGCCCTGGTGCGACAAATTCCGTAACGGCGCTGCAAGATGCCTTGATGGATTCCATTCCATTGGTCTGTTTTTCCGGACAGGTACCAACAACCTTGATTGGTACAGATGGTTTTCAGGAAGCCGATACGGTTGGCATTACGCGCCCCTGCACAAAGCACAATTGGCTTGTTAAAGATGTCAACGATCTGTCACGCATTATTCATGAGGCTTTTTATATTGCTCAAACGGGAAGACCAGGCCCTGTGCTAATTGATATTCCAAAAGATATCCAATTTGCTTCAGGCATCTATACCGCACCAAAATCCATGCCGCGCGCCAGTTATAGGCCGCAATTGGAAGGTGACGATAAGGCAATCCAATACGCTGTTTCAATGCTTGCACAGGCAAAAAAGCCGGTCATCTATTCGGGCGGTGGTGTTATCTCGTCGGGTAGCGAAGCAGTGAGACTTTTACGCGAATTGGTCGACTTGGGTGATTTTCCAATCACCTCGACACTTATGGGATTGGGAGCATATCCAGCGTCGGGTAAAAATTGGCTTGGTATGTTAGGCATGCATGGTACCTATGAAGCAAATATGACGATGCATGATTGCGATGTTATGCTGGCAATCGGTGCCCGTTTTGACGACCGTATCACTGGCCGTCTAGATGCCTTTGCTCCTAATGCACGTATCATTCATATCGACATTGATCCGTCATCAATCAACAAGACTGTACAAGTTGAGGTTCCGATTATTGGCGATGTTGCCCATATTCTGGAAAATATGACACGGAGTTTGCGCGCATTGCAGCAAACGCCTAATAAAACAGAACGTAAAGAATGGTGGGACACTATAAACCATTGGCGCGCGCGTAATTCTTTGGCGTTCAAGCAAAGAAGCGATGCAATTATGCCGCAATATGCCATTCAGCGGCTTTACGAACTCACCAAAGATAAAAACGCCTATATAACAACTGAAGTTGGCCAACACCAAATGTGGACAGCCCAATATTATGGGTTTGATGAGCCGAAACATTTTATGACATCTGGTGGATTGGGAACCATGGGGTATGGATTTCCTTCATCAATCGGTGTGCAGGTTGCAAATCCAGATTCTTTGGTTATTTGTGTTGCAGGTGATGCATCTATTCAAATGAATATTCAGGAACTGGCAACAGCGATGCAGCATAAGACGCCGGTTAAAGTGTTTATTCTTAACAATAATTACATGGGCATGGTTCGGCAGTGGCAACAATTGCTGCATGGTAACCGCTTATCCAATTCCTATACAGAATCTATGCCGGATTTTGTAAAATTGGCAGAAGCTTATGGGGCTGTCGGCATAAGATGTTCCGACCCACAGGAATTGGATGCCAAGATTCGTGAAATGATAGAGTGTGATAAGCCGGTTTTATTTGATTGCCGCGTTGTTAATCAGGAAAATTGTTTCCCGATGATCCCATCAGGACGTGCGCATAACGATATGCTGTTGCCCGATGAGGCCAATGATGAAGCAGTTGCAAATGCAATTGATGCCAAAGGTCGCTCGCTCGTATAAGGAATTAAAATCATGAATGCGCAAAATTTAAGTTTCGGATCAGCATATTTTATCGAAGCCGATAATGATCCTATGGAAACACATATGCTCGCTGTACTCGTTGATAATGAGCCGGGTGTGCTTGCCCGCGTTATCGGGCTGTTTTCGGGCAGGGGCTATAATATTGAAAGCCTAACTGTTTCAGAAACCGAACATGAACAACGTTTGTCACGTATTACAGTGGTAACAAGAGCAACACCACAGGTTTTAAATCAGATTAGACACCAGTTGGAACGTATTGTACCAGTTCACAGAGTGGTTGATTTAACCGTAAGAGCCAAAGAACTAGGGCAGGATGGTCCAATTGAGCGTGAATTGGCTTTGATTAAGGTTGCTTGCCAAGGTGCGCAACGCGTTGAAGCATTACGGCTATCCGATGCTTTTCATGCAAAAGTTGTTGATGCGACAACCGATCACTTTATTTTTGAAGTAACGGGCAAATCAGCAAAAATCGACCAATTTATCGCTATTATGCGCCCTCTTGGCTTGGTTGAAATTTGCCGTACTGGCGTATCCGCAATGAACCGCGGGCCAGAAGGTATGTAAGACATAAAGGTCATTTGTTCACAGCAATAAATGACCTTTTTCTATCCCTTCTATAGCATGATGAAACTAAGACACGAAAACCGCACCACCAGAGATAATGGGGGCGGTTTGCCCAAAATGTTTATAGGCGCATATCCTCGCAATAAAGCACTCTCAATATAGGATATTCGAGTGCTTTATTAGGCGATGGTTGGTATTTTTAAGAAAAAAATCAAACCTAACAACGGCTTTAATTATAACACGCAATTTTAAAGCTTTTATCGCCTCATCATTATGTTAGTCGCTCTATTTTGGCTGTGGCTTCAATTGCTCTTGCTGGTGGTATAAATAGCGCCATAACATAGATAAGACTGTGATATAAATCGGGTAAAAGGCTTGCCCTTTTCTGTCGAATCCTGTTTGGTAAGCTCATGCAATTTTCACCAGAACAGGATAAAGCCTTAACCGAAGTTTCTTCCTGGTTAAACAAAGGCCGTTCACCTATTTTCCGTCTGTTTGGCTATGCCGGTACAGGGAAAACAACTTTGGCACGCTATTTTGCTGAAACAGTTGATGGTGATGTTCAGTTTGCAGCATTTACCGGTAAAGCCGCACAGGTATTGCGCTCGAAAGGTGCAACAAATGCGCGCACAATACATTCATTGATCTACCGGCCACGAGGTGAAGAAGAAGTTGCAGACGAAACCACTGGGAAAACGTCTATAGCTCCAACATTTTCATTGAATAGACAAAGCCCTGTTGCACAGGCCAAGCTAATTGTTATCGACGAATGTTCCATGGTTGATGAACAATTAGGGCGTGATCTGATGAGTTTTGGCACACCTATTCTGGTATTGGGTGACCCGGGACAATTACCGCCGATTTCCGGCGGTGGTTTTTTTACTGAGCATGAACCTGATTTTCTTCTAACGGAAATTCATCGGCAAGCACGTGACAATCCGATAATTCGGCTGGCTATGGACGTGCGTGAAGGCAGGGATATTAGTTATGGCGATTATGGTGCGGCAAAAATAATCTCGCGCAAAGAAGTCAATCAACAATTGGTGTTGGACGCCGATCAGGTATTATTAGGCATAAACAGAACGCGGCGTCTTTATAATAAACGCCTTAGGGAATTGAAGGGCTTCTCTGCAGACTACCCACAAGCAGGAGATAAATTGGTTTGCCTTCGTAATGACCCTGCTAAAGGGTTATTGAACGGTTCATTGTGGAAGGTCATGACATCGTCGAAAGAGACGGTAAAACCTGGTATTAATCTGCTTGTTACGCCGGAAGACGATGACCGTGGTGTTGCCAAGATCAAATTGCTGAAAGCTGTTTTTGAGGATCCGGAAAGTGAAATTTCATGGCAGTTAAAAAAGCGGTATGACGATTTTGATTATGGTTATGCTTTAACTGTTCATAAGGCGCAAGGTTCGCAATGGAACAATGTCGTACTGTTTGATGAAAGCTTTGCATTTCGTGATACCAGAGAACGCTGGTTATATACGGCAATTACCCGTGCCGCTGAACAGTTAACTATTGTTCGTTAGTACTGTCATTCTTCAAGTATTAGTTGTATGTTGCTTAAAGCAAACGGAAGTAAATGTTTGTTTTGAGGAGAAAATACTATGCGTGTAAAAGATAAAGTTGCAATTGTTACGGGTGGAGCCAAAGGTTTGGGAGAAGCAACTTCAAAACTTCTCGCAAAAGAAGGCGCTAAAGTTGTTCTGACAGATCTTGATGAAAAGGCAGGTAACAGAGTCGAGGAAGAAATAAAAGCAGCTGGTGGCACCGCCAAATTCATGCGGCAGGATGTTGCTGATGAAAAACGTTGGAAAGAAGTCGTTGATGATACGGTAAAATTATTCGGGAGATTGGATATTCTCGTGAATAATGCCGGTGTTGGCCATTCAGGTTCTGCTGAAGATGAAACGCTTGAAAAATGGCGCTTTCTACAGTCAATCAATCTTGACGCGGTTTTTCTTGGAACACGTGAAGCTATCCGCGTAATGAAAGAACATAAGAGCGGATCCATCGTCAATTTATCATCAATTGAAGGTTTGGTGGGCGATCCGACGCTCGCTGCCTATAACGCAAGTAAGGGTGGTGTCAGATTATTCACCAAATCTGCAGCATTGCATTGTGCAAAATCAGGCTATGGTATTCGTGTAAACTCGGTTCACCCGGGGTATATTTGGACACCAATGGTTGAAGAAAGTGCAAAACAAGATGGCAATGTTGAAGAGAGAAGGGCACAGCTAACCGCCTTGCATCCTATCGGTAAATTGGGTGTTCCAGAGGATATTGCTTACGGTATTTTGTATCTAGCATCGGATGAAGCAGGTTTTGTAACCGGCACAGAACTGGTGATTGATGGTGGTTATACCGCTCAATAATGATCTTTTTCATGAGATCTGTATAAGATTTGATAAGAATAATTTTATTAGTTAGTTCATTAGGTTATATAAAATTCTTATTAAGAAAAACCACCGCAGTTGATGCGGTGGTTTTTTCATTTCTTCTGCCGCCATGGCTGATCGTTTAATACCGACTTAAGCAAAATCCATATTTAACAAAGTCCATGACAAATCAGACACTGTTGTAGAGCCAACAAACTATGTCCTAAGTTCGAATTATGCCGTCAAAACCGATTATTTCCGATCAGCAAGTGGAACATAATCACGAGGGAAAGCCACCAGTATAAAGCTGACGCGGACGGCCAATTTTCTGTGCAGGGTCTTCAATCATCTCTTTCCATTGAGCAACTCAGCCAACGCAACCTGCCAATGCGAACAGAACTGTAAACATATAAGTTAGAAAATCTTCTGTGCAGGATCTTCAATCATTTCTTTCCATTGAGCAACCCAGTCAACGCAACGTGCCAATGCTAATAGAATTGTCAACATATAGGTTGGAACATAAACATCTCTGTTAGGGGATATCCATCTCGGTTAGAAAACAAACATTTCTATTAGGAGACATCTACTTCGGTTGCGAAACAAACATCTCTGTTAGGTGGCAACTATCTCGATTGGAAAACAACATCTCCATTGGCAAGCAAACATTTTGGTTCAGAAGCAAACATTTCGGTTGGAACACCAAGAGCTTTCAAAAAAATACCACCGCAGTTGATGCGGTGGTTTTTTCACTTTTTTGTCGTTATGGCTCACAGTTCAATACAGATTTAAGAAAAATCCATATTTAACAAAGTCCATGACAAATCAGACTGTGTTGTAGAGCCAACAAACTATGTCTTAAGCTCGAATTATGTCCTCAAACCCGATTATTTCCGATCATCAAGCGGAACATAATCGCGAGGGGCAGCACCAGTATAAAGCTGACGTGGACGACCAATTTTCTGTGCAGGGTCTTCAATCATCTCTTTCCATTGGGCAACCCAGCCAACGCAACGTGCCAATGCGAACAGAACTGTAAACATTTCGGTTGGGAAACCAAGAGCTTTCAAGGTAATGCCAGAATAGAAGTCTACATTTGGATAAAGTTTTTTCTCGACAAAATATTCGTCATTAAGAGCAATTTTTTCCAGTTCCATTGCAATATCAAGTAGCGGATCATCTTTGATGCCAAGTTCATTAAGCACTTCATGGCAGGTTTTCTGCATGATTTTGGCACGTGGGTCGTAATTTTTATAAACACGATGACCAAAGCCCATCAAACGGAATGGATCATTTTTGTCTTTTGCACGGGCAACAAATTCAGGAATTTTATCAACGGATCCGATTTGTTGTAGCATTTTTAGGCAAGCTTCATTTGCACCACCGTGTGCAGGCCCCCACAAACAGGCAACACCAGCAGCAATACATGCAAATGGGTTGGCACCTGAAGAGCCGGCAAGACGAACGGTTGAGGTTGAAGCGTTCTGTTCATGATCGGCATGTAATGTAAAAATACGATCCATTGCACGCGCAAGAACAGGGTTTACATGATATTCCTCACAAGGCACAGCAAAACACATATGAAGGAAATTTGCTGCGTAATTTAGGTCATTGCGCGGATAGACAAATGGTTGACCTATCGAATATTTATAGGCCATTGCGGCCAATGTTGGAACTTTTGAAATAAGGCGGATGGATGCAACCATACGTTGATGTTGATCCGTAATATCCAATGAGTCGTGATAAAAAGCTGACATAGCAGCAAGACAGGCAACCATTACGGCCATTGGGTGGGCATCGCGTCTGAACCCATGGAAAAACCGTGAAAATTGTTCATGCACCATGGTGTGTTGCATGATTGTGCGATCAAAATCTACTTTTTGCTTTTTGCTTGGTAATTCACCATAAAGGAGCAGATAACATGTCTCGAGAAAGTCACCTTTTTCGGCAAGTTGATCAATTGAATATCCGCGATATAACAGAACACCTGCGTTTCCGTCGATATAGGTGATTTTTGATTCACATGATGCGGTTGACGTAAAGCCGGGGTCGTAGGTAAATGCGCCGGTTTCCTTGTAAAGCGGGGCAATTTCTATAACATCCGGACCTATTGTGCCTTTACGCACTGGTAGCACAATACTTTTCCCATCAACTGTAATTTGAGCTTTATTATCAGACATGAATCTTACCTTTCGAATCCTCCACCTCTTATCCCAAAGAGGCTCCACTTTCCGTAGGTCTAATTTTACATGTATGTTAGATCTACTATAATTATTAACCTAACTCAAAAGTTGGCTTATGCAATCTGAAAAACCAATTCCTCATTGATTGCGGTTTCACTCTTGTGTGATGTAACCAGTAGTGTTTTTTTTAATTATTTCAATTTGAAAATATCTAAATATAGAACGTATGCACCAATAACATTCAAATATACCACAGATCACTTTCGTAACCTGTGGTATTATCAGCTTTAATAAAGCGAAATAAAATCAGAGATAAAACTGCTACTCACTTATTTGATCACGTATTCTGGCAAGAGACTCATCTTTGCCAAGAACAACGAGCACGTCGAAAACGCCCGGTGAAACAGCTTTTCCTGTGAGGGCTGCACGTAAAGGCTGGGCAATTTTACCCAATTTCATACCCACATCTTCAGCATGTTTTCTAATTGCCTGGTCAAGAGCATCTTTTTCCCAAGCTGTGCAGGCTTCCAGAACAGGATATACGGCTTTCAAGATTGCTTTTGCTTCTTCATCGAGAAGCGATGTAGCCTTCTCGTCTAGCGGCAGCGGACGCTCAGCAAAAATAAAGGCAGCATTATCAACGAGTTCAACCAATGTTTTTGCACGTTCTTTCAATTCTGGCATTGCAGATAAGAATTGCGCGCGGTTTTTGTCATTAAGTTTTGCTTGTAGTTCTGCTCCACCTGGAATTTCGGGCAAAATGGACAATGCAGCATCAAACAGTGCGCGGTCATCGCTCATGCGCATATATTGACCATTAATGGCTTCCAATTTTTTGAAATCGAAACGTGCAGCACCCTTATTGATGTCATCAATATTGAACCATGAAATCATATCTTCCGTAGACATAATCTCATCATCACCATGGCTCCAGCCGAGACGCACAAGATAATTGCGCAAAGCTATTGGCAGATATCCCATAGCGCGATAGGCATCTACCCCCAAAGCACCATGGCGCTTTGATAATTTTGCACCATCTGCACCGTGGATCAGTGGAATATGAGCCATCACTGGAACATCCCATTCCATCGCATTGAATAGAATTGTTTGTCGTGCGGCATTGGTAAGGTGGTCATCACCACGAATAACATGTGTAACACCCATGTCATGGTCATCAACCACAACCGCCAACATATAGGTTGGTGTGCCATCTGAACGCAAAATAATGAAATCGTCGAGATCTTTGTTTGGAAAGCGCACTTCACCTTGAACACGATCATGCACAATAGTTTCACCACTCTGTGGTGCTTTAATGCGGATAACTGGTTTAACTCCTGCCGGCGCTTCAGAAGGATCACGGTCGCGCCAGATACCATTATAACGCGGTGGCTTACCTTCAGCCTTGGCTTTTTCACGCATTTCGGTGAGTTCGTCAGGGGTCGCATAGCAGTAATAGGCCTTACCAAGCTTTACTAACTGTTCTGCCACCTCGCGATGCCGATCAACGCGGGAAAACTGTGAAATAGGTTCACCATCCCATTTGAGCCCCAACCAATCAAGACCGTCAATAATAGCATTAACGGCTGCTTCCGTTGATCTTTCTCTATCGGTATCTTCAATACGGAGCAGCATTTTACCGCCAGTATGTTTTGCATAAAGCCAGTTGAAAAGTGCGGTACGCGCACCCCCAATATGAAGAAAGCCTGTGGGAGAGGGGGCAAAACGGGTAACTACGGGCTTGGACATCATGTCTCCAGAATTAATCTAAATATAATATTGTCATTATGGTATTCTACCATGTAGCATAGACTTGCAAGCATGCAATAGTCATACTCTATAAGAGTGGGTGGGGGTATAAAGCATAGAAATGCATTGGGAAGCAAACCAATGACACGCCAGCCAATCATCGCCAAACATGATGCACAGCTTTACCGTCCCCAGAAACGGCATGTTGTGAGTCTACCTGATAATACACCATTTAAGCTGCCTCATAAATCACGTAAAATCAGGATTATAAACCATTTCAAGACCACAATGTTTGGCTTGCAAAACGCTGTTATTAGGGAGTCCGATCGCGGCCTTATCTTTCTGCTCATTCCAGTTTTTATGGCTTGCGGTGCAATTTCCTACTTTAACTTGTCATTTGAACCAGATGGCTTAAGATTATTAGCCTATTTTGCACTGATCGTTGGTCTTCTCTATCTCACACGTCATTATCGGTTTTTCTGGTATATTGGTTGTTTTTGTCTTTGTGTGACGCTTGGTATTATTTCGGCTAAGTTTGAAACTTGGCGCTTGGACACACCAATGCTTGGGGCGGATGTTTCAACGCATTTAACAGGGCGTATTTTATCCTTGGAACGGGTGCCGAGCGGCCAATCCAAATTGCTTGTTGATGTGTTGGATACAGAAAAGCCAAAGCTATATTATGGGCCTAAACGGGTAACATTATCGGTAAGACATTTGCCGGAAGATATGCAGCTTGGCGATGGAATTCATGGTTATGTGCGGTTGCGTGCCGAGTCGGGACCGGTCAGGCCAGACGGATATGACTTCGGTTTTTTCAGTTATTTTCAATCAATTGGTGCACAAGGTTTTGTATTAGGCAATCTTGATCGCATCAATGTGGGGGAACCAAAGACAATAGTCGAAAGGCTCGGTTTAAATATTGCGCATTTGCGCATGACAATGACAAAGCGCATTACCGATGCCATTGGTGGTGAAACGGGAAGTGTTGCGGCAGCCCTTATTACGGGACAACGGGGCGGTATTTCGCCTGCGACCAATGATGCTTTGCGCGTAGCAGGCTTGGCACATATCTTATCAATCTCAGGGCTGCATATGGCCATGGTAAGTGGCATGGTCTTGCTTATTATCAGAACTATATTGGCGTTTTTCCCGTTATTTTCTTCCCACTATTCATCAAAGAAAATTGCAGCGATTATCGCTTTGTTTGTTGCCGCATTTTATCTGATGTTGTCGGGAGCCGATGTGGCAGCACAAAGAAGTTTTGTTATGGTAGCGGTTATGTTGCTTGCGGTTTTGTTTAGCCGGTCGGCTATAACCATGCGTAATCTCGCCATTTCAGGTCTTATTACACTGGCAATCGTGCCGCATGAAATATTAGGGCCAAGTTTTCAAATGTCATTTTCTGCCACCGCCGCTTTGGTTGCTATTTTTGGCTGGTGGAGCAGGCGCAATAGGGCTGTTACAACGGCACCGCAATTCGTTGGGGTAAGCGTTATTCGGTTTTTGTTGCTGCCGATTATATCTACCGCTGTTGCATCATTGGTAGCAGGGACTGCGAGCGGTATCTATGCCTCATATCACTTTTCAAATGCGGCGCCACTTGGCGTGTTAAGCAATGCAATTGCATTTCCCATAATGTCTTTTTTGGTTATGCCATTTGCGCTGCTCGCTGCAATTGCCATGCCCTTTGGATTAGAGTGGTTACCCTTGCAGGTCATGGGATATGGTGTGGATTTGGTTGAAAAAATCGCTTACGGCATCGCGTCCATATCGCCCGATATTAATCCAGGCTACATTCCGCCACGTGCTTTGTGCTTTTTATCGATTGGGTTGGTGGTTATATTATTTTTCCAAACAAGGTTGCGTTTATTATCCATCATCGCTTTTGGTGCTGGTATTGCCTTGTGTTTTCTAAAACCCCAACCATTAATAATCATCGCGGAAGACGCAAAAACTATGGGGATCATTGATCAGGGTAATCTTTATATCAGCAATAGCAAAACGTCCAATTACACCATCAATGTCTGGAAACGTTCTTACGGTTTAAAGAATGTTATCACACCAGACAGTGAGGCAACAGAGCAGGGTCAGCAATTTGTCTGTTCAGATCTGGTTTGCACATCGAAAATCAAACAAGATAAGCAAGTTTCAATATTAATGTACAAAAAGAAAATGGAAGATAGTTTTTATCCCTGCCCCTTCGCGGATTTAACAGTTGTTCCGTCCAAGATCTATTTTGCGACAGATTGCAATATGACAACCAGCCAGCAAAAGATTACGGCACGTCAATTGGCGTTGTATGGAAGCGTGATGATTACCGATAACAACGACACTGTCTGGTCAATTCCAAATGGTCCGGTACGTCCATGGAATAGGCATAGAAAATTTTTAAGATCTGCGCGAGAGTAACAGCTGTTGAGATAAAAGAGTAATAGATATTGAGATAACAGAGCCGACTAAAAAAATATCGGCTCCATAAAAATTGCTAAAGTATTATTCAGCTTTTTCAGCAGAAGCAGCGTTGAGCTGACCGTATTTTTCTTCGCCAATTTTTTCAAGAAGAGCTAATTGAGTCTCAAGAAAATCGATATGACTTTCTTCATCTTCAAGTAATTCATCAAAAAGTTTTTTGGTAATGTGATCGGATAGTTCAGCGCAAAGCTCGCGTGAAATACGATAGGATTCCCGTGCTTCATATTCGCCAGCCAAATCGCATTCAAGAACTTCCTTGATATTTTGACCGATACGCAGCGGAGATAAAGTTTGAAGGTTTGGATGACCTTCTAGAAAAACAATACGTTTTACTAATTTATCAACGTGACCCATCTCTTCGATAGATTCTTCACGTTCTTTCTGGGCGAATTTTGTAAAGCCCCAATCTTCCGTCAACCGATAATGCAACCAATATTGATTAACTGCACCTAGCTCAAGAAAAAGAGCTTCATTAAGCCGCTCTATGACCTTTTCGTGACCTTTCATGCTGACCAATCCTCCTGTATTTTGATCGTAACGCACGTACACGATCAAGATAAGAGATTATTTCAGCCTCGTCCCGATTATGCCGGCGATGATAGTTTTCCGTCACACGAATGATCGTTTCAAGAACATTCGGGAAACAACCGCAGCATTTGCCCTGTTTCCCCATCATCTTATAAACTTTGCCGGGAACAATCAATTGCCAACAATCCTCTTCCAACAGAGAATTGATCACATCTTCAATATCTGACAGATGTATTACATTACAAGAACAGACAATCATGGTTTATACAGATCGTTTATACTGGAAGAGACAATAGACCACATTTAAAAGTTAAACATGAACCTTATAGACAAGTTTTATACAAAAAGCAAGCATAATGTTGATTTATTTTATCAACAATAAAAATAGGGTATAAACTGTAAAAATGAGCGAAAAAATTGCAGTCGTCGTAGTCTATGATTGCAATTTCTACTTTAATCCTTAATGAGGAATCAAAACGTCAAGGAACCGGTTGGCTATGAATGCACAGGAATTAAAGAAGGCAGCTGCGGCAAAAGCACTGGAATTTGTTGAAGATGGTATGAAACTGGGGATTGGTACCGGTTCAACCGCCAATGAATTTATCCGGCTTTTAGCCAAGCGTGTGGAAGAGGGGTTGCGTGTAACCGGTGTTGCAACATCCCAACGTTCCGAAGATCTGTGCCTTGAACTTGGCATTCCGGTTGCCCGTCTTGATGAGATGCCTTATCTTGATCTCGATATTGATGGGGCTGATGAAATTGGCCCTCATATGGCCTTAATTAAAGGTGGTGGCGGCGCTTTGTTGCGAGAAAAAATAGTGGCTGCCGCATCGGCATCCATGTTGGTCATTGCAGATGAAAGCAAGGTTGTACCGGTTTTGGGAAAATTTCCACTTCCTATTGAAGTCAATCCATTTGGCCTACAAGCAACAAAATTGGCTATTGAGAAAAAAGCGGAAAAGCTTGGCTTATCGGGTGAAATATCGTTACGAATGAATGGCACCAACCCTTATAAAACAGATGGTGGACATTTTATTCTTGATGCATCATTTGCCAAGATCACCGATCCAGATAAGCTTTCACATGAACTATTTGAGGTTCCAGGTGTTGTTGAACATGGTTTGTTCCTTAATTTGGCATCACGTTCTGTAATAGCAATGTCGAATGGTGAAATAAAAGTTTTGGAACTATCAGATATTTAGAGTAGATATAGGCAACTCGTCTGAATATTCTTAAATGGAAAACTGGTCATAATAAAATGACCGCAAATATGGAGTAATCACTGAATGAATACAGCATTTTCCATCCGCCGCCTTGCGGCAACGCTGGGGTCAGTCGCAATTTTGAGCATGGGTGTTGGTGCTGTCCATGCTGAAGATGTTAGCGATGCGCAACTGCAATCTGCAAAAAAGGCAATTGCTGCGATTCACGCAACAGATCAGTTTGACGAATTCCTTCCAGCAACAGCACGGGATCTAAAAGACGAATTGATGCGTAAAGATCCTAACTTGGCAAATGTTATTTCAGAAACTGTTGATGAGCAGGCGATGGCCTTGGTTAAACGCCGCGCAGATTTGGAAAAAGAGGCTGCACGCGTTTACGCTAAGCATTTCACACAGGAAGAACTCGATCAGATTACAGCATTTTATAATTCTGAAGCCGGTAAGAAGCTGTTGAGCGAAGGCCCAAATGCTGCTCGTGATATTTTGTCAGCATATGATGTCTGGAGACAGGGCATTGCTCAGGACTTGTCAGCAAATGTTGGTAAAGCAATGTCAAAGAAAATTGGTTCAACCAAGCCAGCGGCTCCAAAAGCTGCACCGGCTGCCCCTTCTGCGCCTGCAACATCAGAGCCAAAGGCAGCTGTACCATCCAAATAAGTTTGGTAATGATATGAATTATAATGGCGGCATTTATGCCGCCATTTTTCGTTTTGCTCCCCACAAAACCGATGATCATAAATTTTTGTAAAAATAGGGGTGGTAGAAACTTTAATATCGTGCTCATTTATCCCATATGGGGAATTTGATTACAGTTGCGAAGGGAGCCTGAAGTGTCATCTTTTGATTTTGATTTGTTTGTAATTGGTGGCGGCTCTGGTGGCGTGCGCGCTGCCCGCTTAGCTGGAGCACTCGGTAAACGTGTGGCTGTCGCGGAAGAATATCGTATGGGGGGCACGTGCGTTATTCGCGGTTGTGTGCCTAAAAAGCTATTTGTTTACGCTTCCCATTACGGTCAAGAATTTGAAGAAAGCAAAGGCTTTGGTTGGACTGTCAGCGATTATCAGTTTGACTGGTCAAAGCTTGTTGCCGCAAAGAATAAAGAGATTGCTCGGTTGGAAGGCCTTTATCGACAAGGACTTGATAACAACCATGTCACTATTTTTCAGGAAAAAGCCGTTTTCATCGACTCGCATACGCTGGAGTTGAAGTCTTCTGGCAAAAAAGTTACTGCCGAGAAAATCTTGATAGCCACGGGTGGTCATGTTTCAACCCATCCTGAAATCGTTGGTCATGAATTATGCATAAGTTCTAATGAGGCTTTCGACCTTGAACACCTGCCAAAATCAATTGTCATTTTTGGTGGCGGTTATATTGCTGTAGAATTTGCCAATATTTTCCATGGTTTAGGCGTTGAAACAACCCTCGTTTATCGTGGTGATCTCATATTGCGTAAGTTTGACAATGATTTACGTCAAATTCTTAATGATGCGATGATTGCCAAAGGTATTCGTATTGTTTACGGCACAACGATTTCCAAGGTGGAAAAATCGGATAATGCATTATCTGTCACTTTGTCCAACGGCGAAAAGTTGAATGCTGGGCAAGTTATGTTGGCAATGGGGCGCTTACCCAATACACAAGGGCTTGGACTGGATAAGGCTGGCGTAAAGTGTGACGACAAAGGCGCTATTATTGTCGATAAATATATGACAACTTCGGCAAGCAATATATGGGCAGTTGGCGATGTCACCGATAGGGTGCAGCTAACACCAGTCGCCATACATGAAGCAATGTGTTTTATACAAACAGCTTTCCATAACAATCCAACAGTCCCCGATCATGATTTGATCGCCACTGCCGTGTTTTCTCAGCCGGAAATCGGAACAGTTGGGTTAACCGAGGAAGAAGCGGTGAAAAAGTATGAGAAGGTTGAGGTTTACCGTGCTTTGTTCCGCCCAATGCGCAATACTCTGTCTGGTAGCAGCGAAAAAATGCTGACAAAGTTGATCGTTGATGGTGATACACGCATTGTCGTCGGCGCTCATATTCTGGGGGCAGATGCCGGTGAAATGGCTCAGCTGCTTGGTGTTATTCTTAAAGGCAAACTTACCAAAGATGTTTTTGATGCAACAATGGCATTGCATCCATCAGCATCAGAAGAATTGGTGACAATGTATAAACCAAGCTATGTTTATAAAAACGGTGAACGGGTGGCGTAAGATAAACTTGTCTAACTTATGGCAAGACGATGTTTTTTACGTTATAAATGGCTGAAATAGGCATAAATTGGGTAGCAATATCAAATATAACTTTGTTATTCTGTCAAATATTGTAAAGCTGATTTTATAATGGTTCTTTTGCTTTTTAGCATAGCAGTATGACAATTTGTTTAATGGCTTTGTTGTTTTAGAGAGTGGAAATATGATGAATAAAGATTGGACGCCGGAATCGTGGAGATCAAAGCCGATTAAGCAGGTGCCGACTTATCCGGATTTATCCGTTTTGGAAAATGTGGAAGGTCAATTACGCCGCTTCCCGCCACTGGTCTTTGCAGGTGAGGCGAGAGAACTCAAACAAGAATTGGCGGCTGTTGCAGAAGGCAAGGCATTTTTGTTGCAAGGCGGCGATTGTGCGGAAAGCTTCGCTGAACATGAAGCGGATAATATCCGTGACTTCTTCCGTGTTTTTCTACAAATGGCAATTGCTTTGACATTTGGCGCATCAAAGCCGGTAGTAAAAGTTGGACGTATTGCAGGTCAATTTGCAAAACCGCGCTCTTCTGACACCGAAACTAAAAATGGTATAGAGCTACCATCCTATCGCGGTGATATCATCAATGGTATCGAGTTTACAGAAGAAGCACGTATTCCTGACCCACGCCGTATGTCGATGGTATATCGCCAATCTGCGGCCACGTTGAATTTGCTACGTGCTTTTGCGCAAGGTGGTTACGCCAATCTGGATAATGTCAATAAATGGATGCTGGGCTTTATCGCCAATAGCCCACAAGGTGAAAGATATATTTCCCTTGCGAAGCGCATTTCTGAAACATTGGATTTTATGCGCGCAATTGGCATAACAGCAAAAACAAATCCGTCTTTGCGTGAAACATCTTTTTACACCAGTCATGAAGCGCTTCTTTTAGGTTATGAAGAAGCATTGACGCGCGTTGATTCAACCTCTGGTGACTGGTACGCAACCTCTGGGCATATGCTGTGGATTGGTGATCGTACAAGACAGCCAGACCATGCCCATGTGGAATATTGCCGTGGTATTAAAAACCCGATTGGTTTGAAATGCGGTCCGTCATTGGATCCTGAAGAGCTGATAAGGTTGATTGATCTGTTGAATCCTGAAAATGAAGCTGGAAGATTGACTCTGATAGCCCGTTTTGGTTGCGATAAAGTGGCAGAACACTTACCAGCACTTATTCGTGCTGTTGAGCGTGAAGGCAAGAAAGTTGTTTGGTCCTGTGATCCAATGCATGGCAACACGATTACAGCCAATGGCTATAAGACGCGTCCTTTTGAAAAGGTTTTAAAAGAGGTTGAGCAGTTTTTTGAAGTTCACCATGCTGAAGGAACCTATCCTGGTGGTATTCATATTGAAATGACTGGGCGCGATGTCACCGAGTGTACAGGTGGTGCTCATGCAATTTCTGCAGAAGATCTCTCTGACCGGTATCACACGCATTGTGACCCTCGTCTGAATGCCGATCAGGCATTGGAATTGGCTTTTTTGGTTGCAGAATTATTGAAAAAAGATCGTGATTCTAATGCCAATAACGCAAAGGTTTCGAAATAATTTTCAATCATTGACTGTCAATTAGCACGACCTGCCAATTGGCATCGCCTATTAATTGGCACTGCTATTAATGAGCATCATTGTTAATGAGTATTGCCGGCTAATTGGTAATTTTTGGGTGAAACATTATGAAAAGAGTCTTCAACGCATTCTTAAATTCCATGCATGCGTTGAATTATCTGTTGCGTCATGAAAAGGCGGTGTTGCAGGAAGCAATCGTGCTGGTTCTATCAATTCCTTTTGCGATTTTTTTTGCAAAAGGATTTGGTGAATTTCTGCTGCTGGTTGGCGCAATATTGTTTGTGCTTATTATCGAAATTATCAACACCGCAATAGAAGCATGTTGTAATGCGCAAACACGCGACTACCGCGAGGATATAAAAATTGCAAAAGATGCTGGTTCTCTTGCAGTCCTACTTGCTATTGTGCTCGCCTTTGCCATATGGAGTTGGATAGTCATAAAAAGCTTATTTTTCATGTAATTTATGTCGTTGCAACAAAGATGATGACAGGTTAAATCATGCTTATGACAAAGAAGCTCATAACAAACGACTTAACGATAGCTTTAGCGCAGCTAAATCCTATTGTTGGAGATATTGAAGGCAATGTAGCACTGGCACTAAAAGCGCATAAAGATGCGACACAGGCCGGCGCGGATCTTGTTCTGTTTACAGAGCTTTTTATGAGCGGCTATCCGCCAGAAGATCTGGTGCTGAAAAAAGCTTTCACAGATGCCTGTCAAACAGCAATTGAAAAGCTTGCATCAGCAACGGTTGATGGTGCCGGTATTATTGTTGGTTGTCCTCTTCGCCGTGATACAAAAATCTATAATATGGCTGTGGTGCTGGACGATGGAAAAATCGTTGCAGAAGTCAAAAAGTATGATTTGCCGAATTATAGTGAATTTGATGAGAAACGTGTTTTCACAAGTGGTGAAAGTCCGGCTCCCATTGTCTTTCGTGGGGTGAAGATAGGTTTGCCGATTTGTGAAGATATCTGGAATAATCATCACCTATGTGCCGATCTTGAACGGCAAGGGGCTGAAATCATTCTGGTTCCCAACGGATCTCCATATAGTCGCAATAAATATGAGCAGCGCGTTAAGGTTGTTCAATCACAGGTCAAAAATTCTGGTCTGCCGTTGATTTATATTAATCAGATTGGTGGGCAAGATGAGTTGGTTTTTGATGGTGGTTCATTTGCATTGAATGCAGATTGTTCCTTAGCTTTTCAAATGAAACATTTTGACAGCCAATTTGCGTTAAGTCATTGGCAAAAAAGCAATGGCCAGTGGCATTGCCAGTCTGGACCTAAGGAAAATATTTTACATGGTGACGCCGCAGATTATCAGGCCTGTGTGCTAGGATTTGGCGACTACGTTAATAAAAATCAGTTTAAAGACGTTGTTATAGGCCTTTCAGGCGGTATTGATTCTGCACTTTGTGCGGCAATTGCCGCTGATGCTTTGGGGGCTGAGCGCGTGCGGGCAGTTATGTTGCCTTACCGATATACATCTTCCGAATCTATCAAGGATGCAGAAGATTGTGCAGAAAAATTGGGTTGTCATTACGAAACAGTCCCCATTTTTGAACCGGTGGAAGGTTTTCAACGCGCATTGGCCGCGATATTTGCAGGAACCGAATCTGGCATTACAGAAGAGAATTTGCAAAGCCGGTCTCGTGGCACAATTTTAATGGCGATTTCCAACAAATTTGGTTCCATGGTCGTGACAACCGGTAATAAATCGGAAATGTCGGTTGGCTATGCGACACTTTATGGCGATATGAATGGTGGGTTCAATCCCATAAAAGACCTTTATAAAATGCAAGTTTATGCACTTTCCAACTGGCGTAACGAAAATATTCCGATTAACAGTTTAGCACCTCATAAATCGGTTATTCCGCAAAATATAATTGATAAGGCGCCTTCCGCCGAATTGCGTGATAATCAAAAGGATGAGGATACACTACCGCCTTACCCGATATTGGACGGTATCTTGCAAGGCTTGGTGGAAGATGAAATGAGTATCAACGATATTGTTCAAAAAGGATATGCGCGTGATACAGTGGAAAGAGTTGAGCAACTTCTTTACCGTTCCGAGTATAAAAGACGTCAATCGGCACCTGGTGTAAAAATCAGTCACAAAAACTTTGGCCGTGATCGCCGCTATCCTATTACAAATCGTTTTCGCGATAAGAATTGAGTGTTTTGATGATAAAAGTTCGTTTTGCCCCTTCACCAACAGGCTTCATCCATATTGGTAATACAAGAATTGCACTTTTCAATTGGCTTTTTGCATTGGCCAACAAGGGCAAATATGTTTTGCGGTTTGATGATACTGATCTTGAGCGTTCTAAACAAGAATATATTGATGGCATTGGTGTTGATCTTGATTGGCTAGGTATCAAGCCAGACGAAATTTACTATCAATCGAAGCGTTTTGACCGTTACAATGAAATCGTTGAAACATTAAAGGCTAAAGGTCTGCTTTATCCGTGCTATGAAACATCGGAGGAACTGGAAAGAAGACGTAAAATACGTTTGTCTCGTAAGCTTCCGCCTGTTTACGGACGTGAAGCGCTAAAACTCACACCAGAAGAAATTCAAGCCTTTGAGGCAGAAGGACGTAAGCCACATTGGCGTTTTCTATTGCCGAATTTCCAATCTGATCCATTAAAAACAACAAGAACTGAAGTACATTGGGATGATGCCGTGCGTGGACCGCAAACAATTGATTTGGCATCAATGTCTGATCCAGTTCTTATTCGTGAAGACGGCAGCTATTTATACACATTGCCATCTGTTGTTGATGATATTGATATGGGAATTACGCACATTATTCGCGGTGACGACCATGTTACCAATACTGGTGTGCAAATAGCTATCTTTGAAGCCTTGGGCGCAAAAGCACCTATATTCGGTCATATCAATTTGCTAACAACCATATCAGGCGAAGGCTTGTCGAAGCGTAAAGGTGATCTTTCTGTTCGTTCGCTGCGCGAAGAGGGATTTGAGCCAATGGCGGTAGAATCTCTTGCGGTTCTCATCGGCACATCTGAAAATGTTCAAGCTTGCGCAGATCAGCAAACTTTGTTGCAGCATTTTGATTTAACAGCAACGTCCAAATCCTCTGCCAAATTTGATCCGGCTGATTTGTTGACGCTTAACCGTCATATTGTTCAGTCTTTGGACTATGAACAGGTCGCCAAACGACTAGAAGAAATGGGTATTAGCGGTAAAAATGCCTCACCATTCTGGTATGCAGTGCGCGGCAATATCGAAAAATTGAGAGACGCGAAACAGTGGTGGGATGTTATTGTGAATGATAATATCCAAAGCACGGTTGCTGCAGACGATCTTGATTATGTCCATTCTTCTTCATCTTATTTGCCGGAAGGTGATCTAACGGAAGATAGCTGGAAAACTTGGACAACAGTGCTTAAGGAAAAAACAAATCGTAAGGGTAAATCTTTATTTTTACCTCTTCGGCAGGCGCTCACAGGTTTGGATCATGGACCTGAAATGGCTGCTATGTTGCCACTTATTGGTCGGGATAAAGTAATGAGCCGTTTAAAAGCATAAACGCGTATAAAATCTGACTAAAAACAAAAAATCATAGATGTCGCTATTACCGGCGGCATCTATTTTTGTTTGTCACGAATGTTATATTGGAAACAACGACATTATATATTGGCCATAAATCACAATTTATAGCCAATAAGTTTTTGAATGTTTTAGAAATCCCGAAATCTAAGGCCTGGTATTTATCAACATAAATGCTGGTATATCGTCACCAAATCCCTTCGGAGAAGGGGGCTCTTTTTCATATTTACGTGGATTTTTCGCGGCTTCTTTTCTCACAACGGTTTTCTCAGGAACCACATTTTTAGCGTCCGCTTTATCCGCTGTTGTTTTCGCCTGTTTCGTCTCTAATTGAGCCGGTTTGCTTTCTGCGCTCTCAACTTTTTCTGTACGTGTTTGTGTACGCTTTGTCTTCTTTTTAGGTTTTTCCTCATTTGTCTTATCAAGCGCACTATTATCTTCAGACGAGGTTGCAGCTTTTTCTAATGAGGCAAGATCACCATTTAACCATTCAATCGTCTGATTGCTCATTTTTTCAATAGCTTCGACATATTTCTTGTCTGCTTTGGTGACAATTGTAAAAGCTTTGCCTAAGCGACCAGCGCGGCCTGTGCGGCCAATACGGTGTACATAATCTTCGGCATGTGTTGGCACGTCATAATTGAATACGTGGCTCACATCTGGAATATCCAAACCACGTGCCGCAACATCGGAAGCAACAAGCAGTTTTAATTTGCCATCCTTAAAATTGGATAACATCGTCATACGCGAACGTTGATCCATATCCCCATGCAGGGCACCAACACTAAATTCATGCCTTTCCAGCGAGCGGAAAAGCTCGGATATATCTTTTTTACGATTGCAAAAGATAATCGCGTTTTTAAGTTCGTCGCCTTCTGTTTTAATCAAATCGCGAAGGACAGCGCGCTTTTCCCATGGTTTGCTGCGAGACGCGACCAGTTTTTGCGTAATTGTTGTTGCTGTAGAAGAAGCTTTGGCAATTTCCACCCTTACTGGCGAATGCAGAAACTGCTCTGTCAATTTGGTAATTTCTGGCGCCATTGTCGCAGAAAAGAACAGGGTTTGGCGTGTGAAAGGAATAAGCTTACAAATACGTTCAATATCAGGGATAAATCCCATGTCGAGCATACGATCCGCTTCATCAATGACCAAAATCTCGACGCCGGTTAATAGAAGCTTTCCTCTTTCAAAATGGTCGAGCAATCTGCCTGGTGTCGCAATTAACACATCGGCACCACGACCAAGCTTGCGATCCTGTTCATCAAAGGAAACACCGCCAATGAGCAAAGCGACATTCAAACGATGGTTGACACCATATTGGTCAAAGTTTTCTTCAACCTGTGCAGCAAGTTCGCGTGTAGGCTCAAGGATAAGGGTTCTCGGCATTCTTGCCCGTGCACGCCCTTTTTCAAGCATGGTTAGCATTGGCAAAACAAATGAGGCTGTTTTGCCAGTGCCTGTTTGCGCAATACCCAATACATCTTGCCTTTTTAGGACATGAGGGATTGCCCCAGCCTGTATCGGGGTAGGTTCCTTATATCCAACGGAATTAACTGCTTTGAGAACCTTATCTGAAAGGCCCAAGTCATCGAAACTGGTCAAAGGCGGTATCACTCTTTCTCTATTAAACCCTAGCTGCCCGAGCTGGAACGTTGCTGGGAAAATTAGCTAATCTTACCGTTTTAAAAACGCGTTAAGGTGCATTAAGAAAAAAGTCAACAAAAACCAATGAATTATGAAGCATTAACCGTAATATTCTTTTTAATATCGAAATTGTTCCGACAAAATTCTTTCATCCCATGAATGATTTGGGTCAAATAAAATAGAAGCTTTCACATCGGTTGCCGATGAGACTTGTACGCTGCGTACGGATTTTACTTCAACATTATCTGCGGCGGCATTCACGGGGCGTTTGTCCAATTCCAACATATTAAAATGCACCGTGACAGTATTTGGTAATAATGCGCCATGCCATCTTCTGGGACGGAACGGGCTTACTGGTGTTAAAGCCAAAAGTGGCGCTAAAAGCGGAAGAATAGGTCCTTGTGCTGATAGATTATACGCTGTGGAACCTGCAGGGGTGGCCACCATAACACCATCACAGCATAATTCTTCCATTCTAACCTTATCATCAATGCTGATTCTAATTTTTGCAGCTTGATACGATTGGCGGAAAAGCGACACTTCATTGATTGCCAATGCTTCTACATGTCCATCGACGGTTGAATCCGCTATCATACGTAAAGGGCTGATTTCTTCCTTATGGGCTTTTGCTATACGTTCTGGAAGTTTTCCTAATCGGTATTCATTCATGAGAAAACCAACAGAACCACGGTTCATGCCATAAATAGGTTTACCGGAATTCATGTTGTTGCGTAAAACTTCCAACATTGTTCCATCGCCGCCAAGTGCAACAATGACATCGGCATCTTCAATTGTTGATTGTCCATAACGTGACGTCAACGCTTGAAAAGACATATATGCCTGCGGTGTTTGTGCCGATATAAAATGAAAGCGGTTCAACGATTTTATCATAAAAATAGTCCGGTTATATGCTCTGCTCATGTTCCATTATAAATGGATACGCAACTTATACACTCTGTTTAACACAGAAACTATAAGCTATTCTTTTTATTCATTTATGCCTTAATGGTTGATTGTTTCCAAATGTATTTGATGAAACTATATAATGAATAGAGATTTTATTTTATTGAATTGGATCAGGATTATAGAAGGTTAAATTCATGACTGGTAAAAAAATACTAATTTTAGCGTGCGGCGTATTATCCGTTCAATGTTTGTCTGCCGGATATGCCCTAAGTAACTGTGCTGACAAAATACAACATATTCAAACGCAACTCGATTACGCCGTTAAAAACAATAATGCGGGCGAAATTGAAGGGCTAAAGAAAGCGCTTAATGCGACAGCCAAGAATTGCGACGATTCCAAGTTGGACACACAGCATCAGCAAAAAGTTGAAGAAAAACAAAGAAAATTAGAAGAACGTCAATCTGAATTGGACGCCGCTAAAGCTAATGGCAACGAGGAAAAAATAGACAAATTGACGAAAAAACGGGATCGTGCTCAAAACGAGCTTGATGAAGCTAAACAGCAGCTTGATCACTAATACATCATCAAACAATGAAATTGTGATATTTTTCAATCTGTTAGTTTGTAACTTAAGAATAAAAAATCGCCGGTTGGTAACGATATTTTTGAGATCTCAAAGGTATTCAACCGGCGTTTTTATCCGAATGCTGCCTGTATTAACTTGCTGCCTGTATTAACTTGCCGCCAATATTCGCTTGTTGCCTATATTCTTTTGCTACCGATGCCTGTTACGCGGTTGAATTTCACATGCCGCTAATTGGCCTCTATATTTAAACTTAATCAGTCATTATGTGTATCAAACGGCAATAGCGAACCTTTATCATTTAATAGCTGTCATTCATTCTTTTAAATACGGCTATTAGCAAACAAGCGTTCTTATTGCTAGAAACGCTGTTATTTCTAGGAAAACACCGCTATTACTGGTAGGAAAACGTTGCTATTGCTAGGAAAACAGTGCCGTTGCCAAGAAAACACTGCTATATCCGAGAAAATATTGGGATTGTTAAGTTGTTGCGGCGCAACCTTTAAAACATCTTGCGCTATGGGGGCAATGTCTCGCGTGCCAATGCTTCTTGCATCATTCTTGTTCAAGAAAATGTACAACGCGTTTTTTCATACGCGTGTCATGTCAATATCTGTGGTAACAATGATAATTCGTGGTTGAACCGGACGTCATGATCGGTTAGAGAACTTCTGCATATAAAATCTATTCGTGCACCCGTAGCTCAGCTGGATAGAGCGCTGCCCTCCGAAGGCAGAGGTCATGAGTTCGAATCTCGTCGGGTGCGCCATTATTCTTCCGCTATATATCAAAACTAATTATTACGTATTTTAACTGGAAAAATGCGCGGATTATTTGTGAAGCTTACAGCGCTTATTTGCTAATTTATTGAAACTTTTAATCATACGCAAAATACGTATTTTGCTGTATCTTCAATAATTGTTGAGCTTAAGCGTCATATAATAATCAATATAGTCATTGATAGAGAAAATAAATTACAGAAAAATACATTACATTTTTCAAATGTTGTTTCATTTTTTATGTTTTTTGTCAGTAAAATGAATAGGGTAATATTCCACTTATGTCGAATAATTGATATTTGATGCTTTGACAAAATAATCACGTTTGCTATCTAAAATTCAACTCTTGCTATCAGAGCTAATAAGAACACTTTTATACTGTAATAGGGATCACAGACATGACAAAGAAAATTAAACAATTTTCTGGAATTAACGCACTTATGGGTGGCGTTTTTGAAGGCTTATTCCCCATTTCAGATATAAAAAAATATGGAAACTTCGGCTTAGGGTGTTCCGATGGTTTAAAAGGCGAAGTCATTATCGATTGTTGCAATTTCTTTGAAGCCAAGGGCAACAATCCATTGCGGTCAATGGACGACGCAGAAAAAATGCCTTTCGCGCAGATTTCAACTTTTGATCCCGATGCGCAAATTCCGGCTTCCAATGTCTCAAAAGCCAATCTTTATCAAGAATTGGCAAAGCATATCAATTTAGATAACATTTTTCTTGCTGTTAAATTGGAAGGTACTCTCAGCCAATTGGAGCTTAGAAGACCGAGTGAAAGCAATAAGAATTTCAAAAATGCTGTTGAGGTGTTTGAACACCAAATAATTGATAATTTTACCGATATTGAAGGTGTTCTGATAGGATTTTGGACACCAGAGTTTTTTCAAAATATTTCCGTGGCGGGTTTTCACCTTCATTTTATCAATAAAGAAGGCACAATCGGTGGACACGTTATCGATTTCAGCTTCAAGGAATGTTTGTTGTCATATGAGGCGAAATATTCACTCGATGTAGAACTATCCGATAAAAAAGCTTATCTCGATCATGATTTGAAAATTGATGATATGGATAAGATCATAAAAAAGGTAGAAAATTAAATCTGCAAGATATTTTAATATGAAAAACGATATTATTTTTAAGAGATATTATAACGTCGTAATTCAATATAACAGCTATATATAAAAACCTATAATGTTAGGTGTAATTTATAATTAAATATTATTTTAAAAAGTCTTTTTAAAATTCTAATAAAATAAGTTTTATTGAAGTATTTTGGCGGAATTTATAAAATTTACTTGCACATAAATGGTATAGCTAATGTAACGCTGAATAGTCAGTTTCTGCGTAAATAGCTTGTGGTTGTTTGCTAAATACAGCCTACCTAAAATCATTTAAAACGGCTATGAAGGCTTAAGTCAATTGAGCTCGAATGAGCCAATTGTGCTGCAATGGATTTAGGTAAGGAATTTATCATGAATGTGCAACATTACCATGAGCGCCGCGATGCTGTAGAGGCTGCTTTGGGTAAGAGACCTTTTGATCTTCTTCTGAAAAACGCGCGTCTCGTTGATGTGGTAACTGGTGAAATTCGCAACGTTGATGTTGGATTGGTTGGAAGCATCATTGCCAGTGTTCATGATTGTGAAGAGCAGTTTGAAGCCAAGAATATTCATGATTTGAAGAATGCTTATCTTTCACCAGGGTTGATCGATATGCATGTTCACATTGAAAGTTCCCATCTTTTACCACATCGTTATGCCGAACAGGTCGTAGCCCAAGGAACAACAACTGTGTTCTGGGACCCCCATGAATTGGCTAATGTTATGGGCATTGATGGTTTGCGTTATGCGGTCAATGCGAGTAGAAATCTACCGTTACGAGTGGTTTGTCAGGCTTCATCAAGTGTGCCATCAACTGAAGACCTTGAAATGTCTGGCGCGCAATTTGGCGGAGATGAGATGCATGAAATGCTATCTTGGCCTGAAATTGCCAGCGTTGCCGAAATGATGGATATGGATGGTATTCTCAATGCATCGCAACGTATGTGTGACATACTTGATGAAGGGTTGCAAAGTGGCAAATTGATTGAAGGTCATGCACGCGGATTATCTGGCAGACAATTGCAGGCATATATGGCGGCTGGCGTTTCATCAGATCATGAATTGACTTCTGGTAAAGATATGCTGGAAAAATTGCGGGCTGGATTAAGCGTCGAAATGCGCGTTTCGCACCCTTATCTTATTCCTGAATTTGTTGAAGAATTGAACAAACTTCCGCATCTGTCGTCGCAATTGATGTTGTGTACGGATGATGTTCCGCCCGACCAATTAATACAAGATGGCGGAATGATCAAAATGGTACGCCTGCTTGTAGCAAACGGAATGAAAGCCACAGATGCTTTGCGTTTGGCTACGTTAAATGCTTCCTTGCGTCTTCAAAACAACGATATTGGTATCGTTTGTGCCGGAAGAAAAGCCGACCTTGTGGTGTTTGACAATCTTGAGAAGCTCAACCCCATTTGCGTTTATAGCAACGGGCAGAAAGTAGCAGAAAATGGTAAAGTGCTTTTTCCATTTGAAGCTTCTATAGATGAGTTGCCACGCAGTACGATGCATCTTCAGCAACAATCACTTGCTGATTTTGATATGCGTATTGCAAAAGTAAAAGACGGCAAAGTGACACTTCGCACCATTGTTGGTGCTCGTTTTACAAGCTTTGGCGAAAAGACAGTGGAAGTACACAACCATATAGCGCAAATTCCTGAAAATCAGGCAATGATATGGGTTCGCCACCGCCATGGGCGACATGATAAGGGACCGCAGATGGCGCTGATAGAGGATTGGGGCGTGGTCAATGGTGCAATTGCGACATCATATTCTCATGATTCACATAATTTAGTGGCTATTGGCGGTAATCAAGTGGATATGTTGACAGCAGTCAATTGTGTCATAGCCAATGGTGGTGGTATGGCATTGGCGAAAGATGGCAAAATTATCGCCAAAGTTGACCTTCCAGTTGCCGGTATGTTGTCGGTCTTACCAGCGGCGCAATTGGCAAAAGAGTTTGCGCATTTTCGTGCAAAAAGTGAGGATGTGTTTGAATGGAAACCGCCTTACCGTGTTTTTAAGGCAATAGAGGGAACATGCCTTGCTTGTAATCGTGGTCCGCATTTAACTGATCTAGGTCTTGTGGACGGAGATATAAAAAAGATTGTCGATCCGGTCATTGATAATCATTGATAAAATAGAGGGTAAAGCAATATGAGCGCGAATAACGCACCAGTACAAAGCGGTTGGAGACGTTACTTCAAAATGGAAGAACGCCAAACCACATTGAAGCGCGAAATACTGGCGGGTGCTACAGGTTTTTTAGCGGCAGCCTATCTTCTTATTGTCATTCCCTCATTGTTATCCATTGGTGGAATAGATAAAGGGGCAGCAACCACGGGAACGATTATAGTTTTTGTATTCGGTTGTTTGCTGATGGGAATTTATGGCAATTTTCCATTTATGGTTGGCCCCGGTATTGGTGGTTCGGTTCTGGTTGGCGTTACATTGGCCAGTGACGGGGGTGTGCCTTGGCAAGTTGCCTTAGGAATAGCTTGTTGGTCTGGTGTTTTGTTCTTTGTTTTGACCGTGCTTGGTCTGCGTGAAGTTGTTACAAAAGCCGTGCCGCATTCCATAAAACTTGGTTTGACTGCTTCCATTGGTATATTTGTTGCTCTGCTCGGATTCCGTAATGGTGGGCTTGTTTTGGCAAATGCAAAGTCCAACGCTCTTCAATTAGGAAATTTTTATAGCCCCGAAGCTATTGTTGCGCTGGTCGGCTTTTTGCTTGCGATTGCATTGCAGGCACGTAAGGTATCAGGCGCATTGTTGATAGCCATTCTTGTTGGAACGATTGTCGGCATACCTTTAGGGGTAACCCATTTGCCAACAAGCTTTTTTCAATTGCCACATTCTGTTGGGCCGGTTTTAGGGCAGGTTGATCTATGGGGTGCTATCAATCTCGCATTTCTTCCATATCTTTTTATCTTCTTTGCATCAGAGTTCTTTTCAACCATGGGAACAACACTGGCTATTGGTGCTGAAGCTGGATTATTGGATGAAAAGGGAAATATGGAAAATATTTCACGTCCCTTTGTTGTTGATTCGATAGCTGCAACGATAGGGCCATGGTTAGGTATACCAGCGTCGACCGCGTTGATTGAATCATCTGCGTCTGCGGAAGCTGGCGGAAGAACTGGATTGACAGCTATTTCTGCGGCAGTATTCTTTTTCCTGACCTTGCTTATGACACCGTTAGCTTTAATGATACCAAAAGCAGCAACAGCACCCGCTTTGATTATCATCGGCCTTACAATGTTTAGTGGTTTGAGAAAAATAGATTTCTCGGAATTTACCGACATGTTGCCTGTACTTTTAATGGTACTAATCACCTTGATTGCTAATAGCTTTGGTACAGGTATCGCTGCTGGTCTGCTGTTTTACGTAATTGTAAAATTAGTAGCAGGGAAATGGCGCGAAATACCATTAAGTTTATATATTATAGCCTTGCCATTAGTGTATTATTTTACAACATTGGGTGGCCATAAATAATAAGAATTAAATATCTGTTTCTTTATTATGAATAACCTTTATTGTTAGAATTTACATATCCTATTTATTTAAAAAATGGGATATGATTTTCTTTTAGTTTTTAAAAAGAACATATTTAAATTCATGATTTTTATAATTTTATTATATGTATTTTACGCAATGTGAATACTTATAGTATTATATGTAAAATATATTATTCATAATAGATGTTAAAATATATAAGACTGTTTTATGAAGAAAAATTGTTTTTAATTTTAATAGTAGACAGCAAATAATAATAATATAAAAATAGCAATGGAAAACTGATGATATTATGAGAGATATTGTCAGATGGGAGTGGAGTTTTAAGACTGAATTTTAAGGAGGAGGAGCATGGAGATCGCTCGAAAACCGCTAACTGCGGTTCAGATATCCATTTTGGTTATTTTATCCGTCTTAGGGGCAATTGCATTAGCCTATATTGCACTTAATCGCGGCGAAGCCATCAACGCTATGTGGATTGTTGTGGCTGCCGTATGTGTTTATCTAGTTGCTTATAGATTATATGGGCTTTTTATATCCAATACGGTGTTAAAAGCTGACCCAACCAGAATGACACCAGCTTACCGGCGCAATGACGGGTTGGATTACGTGCCGACAGACAAAAATATTCTGTTTGGCCACCATTTTGCGGCGATTGCCGGTGCAGGGCCTTTGGTTGGTCCTGTTCTTGCGGCACAAATGGGATATTTGCCAGGACTTTTATGGATTTTAGCAGGTTGTGTCCTTGCCGGCGCTGTGCAAGATTTTATGGTACTTTTCATTTCAACGCGTAGAGACGGCCGTTCTCTCGGCGAGCTTGTGCGTGAGGAAATGGGAAATGCTGCTGGTATTATCGCGCTTATCGCCTGTTTTATGATTATGATTATCATTCTGGGCGTATTGGCCAT
The DNA here is from genome assembly GCA_946478235.1 of uncultured Bartonella sp. Lineage (GTDB taxonomy): Bacteria > Pseudomonadota > Alphaproteobacteria > Rhizobiales > Rhizobiaceae > Bartonella. The sequence continues at coordinate 160,685 of CAMLBF010000002.1, read as the reverse complement.
GGTTGTGGTTAAAGCGCTCGCAGGAAGCTCTTGGGGAACCTATACGGTTGGTTTCACCATACCTTTGGCTTTCTTCATGGGTATCTATCTGCGTTATATCCGCCCAGGTCGCATCGGTGAAATATCGGTAATAGGTCTTGTTCTTCTGCTCTTCGGTATTATTTCCGGTGGCTGGATCAAAGATAGTAGTTATGCGTCATGGTTTCATTTTGAAGCAACAACCCTAACCGTTATGATTATAATCTACGGGTTTATTGCGGCTGTTTTGCCGGTTTGGCTTCTTTTGGCACCGCGCGATTATCTTTCGACATTTTTGAAAATTGGCACAATCATTGCGTTGGCTGTTGGCATTATTCTTGTTCGCCCAATGTTGGAAATGCCAGCTTTAACCAAATATGTTGACGGTACAGGTCCTGTTTGGGGTGGTGATCTCTTTCCATTTTTATTCATTACAATCGCGTGCGGTGCCGTTTCAGGTTTTCATGCGCTTATTTCTTCCGGCACAACGCCAAAGATGTTGGCCAATGAAGATCAGGCCTGTTTTATCGGCTATGGCGGCATGTTGATGGAGTCATTCGTTGCAATTATGGCTCTTATTGCAGCAAGCGTCATCAATCCGGGCGTTTATTTTTCAATGAACTCGCCAGTGAGCGTTTTACTTCCTTCAGGAACGGGTGATCTCGTACAATCCGCATCTGCTGTGGTTAGCAGTTGGGGCTTTCAGGTGACGCCAGAAATGTTGACTAGTATCGCCCATGACGTGGGTGAAGAAACAATCGTTGCAAAAACTGGTGGAGCACCAACGCTTGCTGTTGGTATGGCACATATTCTGCACAACGCCTTAGGCGGTTTGATGAATATGTCTTTCTGGTATCATTTTGCTATCCTTTTTGAAGCTTTATTTATTCTTACAGCGGTTGATGCTGGCACACGCTCGGCACGTTTCATGTTGCAGGATTTATTGGGCACTGTATTTCCGCATATGAAAAAAACAGACAATATTTTTGCCAATCTTTTGGCAACAGCCTTGGTTGTGTTGATGTGGGGATATTTTGTTTATCAAGGAGCAGTCGATCCCAAAGGCGGAATTTATTCGCTTTGGCCACTATTTGGTATCGCCAATCAGATGCTGGCGGCAATTGCATTGTTGCTATGTGCGGTCGTTCTGTTCAAGTCAAAGCAACAACGTTATGCTTGGGTCGCTATTGTTCCAGCAGCATGGTTGTTTATCTGTACGATGACCGCTGGTTGGCAAAAAGTGTTTGACGCTAAGTTGAGCTTTTTCGTTGCAGCAAGCAAAGCAACAAACAGCCAACAGGCTTTAGCCAATACTGTTAATGGTGTTTTGACCGCATTTTTCATGCTGGTTGTTTTAGCTTTAACATTGTTTGCTATCAAAACATCTTTAAAAGCCCTGAAAAATGAGAAACCTACTGTCAATGAAATGCCTTACGAGCCATTTCCTACACCAGTAATTTCCCAACAGAGTAAAGCTGTCTGACAGAAATTGTAACAAGATATAGTGGCGGCTCAGGCCGTCACTAACTTGTCATTTAAGTCGGAATATGAGGAGGTATTATGTGTATAGGTTTTCTTGATGTTAGTAAATTTCTTGGGCGCACAGCGAAGTTGATGGTGGGTATACCAGATTATGACACTTATGTGGAACATATGAAGCAGGTGCATCCCGAACAACAACCAATGACCTATAAAGAGTTTTTCCGCGAGCGGCAGGATGCACGCTATGGCGGCAAAGGTGGTTTTCGCTGTTGTTAGTCAGCCGCATTATCGTTGTTGGGGCATCCAATTATAATTTGCGTGTATTCTTTATCATTACGTGAAATCATCATGCCCATTTTTATAAAAAGCATTGTCACTTTTGACAATGCTTAATGCTGTAACCAGCTGCTGCATTGCCGCCATATGCTGTAGCCAGCTTCGGCATTGCAACCATATGATGTAACTAGGTCGCGGCATTACCGCCATATGCCTCTAAGCATTATTATAGTTTAAAAAATGCGGCTTTGAACGCTAACCATTGTCTGCATATGTCATGATAAGGGCGCATAAACTGGCCAGTCTACGCCAGTTAAGTGTGAAATATTGGGTAGGAAATTTCACAGATATTTACAATCACTCGGAAAATCCAATAATATTTTATGTATTTCATACATTTAATAGAGGAAGATTTTATGAAAAAGGTTTGTTTACTTGGTAGTATGTTATTGTTAACTGGGTGCATAACAGTAAACGGCGATTATCGCGTAGTCGCATATGATGAAAATGGTAAGGAACTAGCGCCAAATGTGAAAATGCTTGCACATGGAACAGGTATTTATGGTAGCAAGATTGCTTTATGTAGAGCTTTTCCAAATGCTACTGTTCGTGTGTTTGATATTAACACAAATCAAGAGTTGAAAGGCGAGAGTCCCCGCAAATGTAGGTAATTTTGCTGTATACATCCCTTTAGTCGCCAAAGGGATGTATGTTTTTGTTATATTTTAATTCTTTTCTAATTTTGCTTTATTCAACAAAATGACATGCAAAGACTTTGCCAGACTTTGATAGTTTTCGTCAAAGTGATGTCCACCAGGCAATTTTATTTTTTGCATAGGGTCTAAAGAAGGGTCAGTGCAGGCGCTATCGTCTTCATCTTCGCCGTAAACACAAATGGTTTTATCTTTAGGCATTTTTTGCAAAAGCGGTAAAACAGGAACATCACCAGCGCCGCCCAACCAACCATCAATTGAAATCTGGAAATCAGCAGTCGTCGATACCCCCATTAAGGCAATCATAGCGACTTGTTTTTGTATTTTTTCATCAAGTTGCGGCCATGCAAAAGGCAATATATCAGCACCAAAAGAATAGCCGAACAGTGCAACCGGCAGCGTCTGTTGTGGGTCTGCTTGCTGAATAAGTTGTTCTATATCGGTCGATACTTCTTCAGGTGTTCGCTTTGTCCAGAAATAGCGCAATGCATCAATACCGATAACGTGGACATCTTGGCTTTGAAATAATTCACCAATTTGCATATCGATATCACGCCAACCGCCATCACCTGAAAAGAAAATAACCAATGCTTTTGCCGGGTTTTTCGACGGCATATCGACAACTGGTAGGTCTGCATTTGCAGCATCGCGAATTGCATAATCCAATGCCGTATCCGCCGCAATTTTTAACCGCGCTTCAAAAGAAGGTTCGTCGATTAATGCCGCAACATGTTGGCGAAATGCTTGTCTTGGGTCGTTAGATGTTCCGCCATTGCGTATCAATGTTACTGGTGATGGCACTGTTGCGCCAATTTCATAAGCATATCCGCCATCAGATGTTTTTACCGCTTGGTCATCTTCTGTGCAGGAAGGCAAGCGAGTGTGCGATGATAAAGATGGGTCAAGAACAACAGTTCCTGCTAATGTGTTTTCAGGCGAGTCTGCCGCTGCAGCATAGGAAATTGCACCACCTTCACCAATTCCAACAATAACTGGATGGAAATACACATCAAGATCAAGCCCACGAAGCACGTCTTTTGACAAAGCTTCAAGGTCAGAGACCAGATAAATGCATTCGCCATCTTCCTTATCAAGGGTTTCACGCCAATTATCGAAATCGACAGATGCGACAATCAAATGGCGTTTCAGCAAAGCGGAAGTCATATCGGCTTCACGTGTTTTTGCACCGCCCGTATCGGAAACCAATATAACAAGGCCACGAATATCACCTTGTGGAACATATACTGGAATTTCAGATAAACGTTCCCCATCGGCATAGACAACTGGTGATGTTGAGCCAGTCCAACTTGCCCATAGGCGGTTTACTTTACCGCGATGCAGAACACCATAGGTTGCCAAGCCAATAATGAGTATTGCGACAACGAACAGAAAAATACGACGAAAGGTCATTTACGTAAAAACTCCAGAGGGTTGCCGTTGATAAGTGTCGTGACGTCGATAAGCACTTTTGCTGTATCAAGTCCACCAGGACAGATTAAATAATGGGGTGACCACGTTGGGTCGAACTTGTCTTTAAAGCTTTTCAACCCGTCAAAGTGATATAGATCACGCCCGCGACGATAAATAAAAGAACCTATACGCTGCCACCTTGCAGCGAGCCTGTTTGTTGATAGTCCGGCCAACGGCGCAGCGCCCAAATTAAACCATTGGAAACCTTGCTCTTTGCCATAAAGCAACAAATTGGCAAATAAAGCGTCCATCATAACCTTTGATACATTGGGCAAATACCGCATCATATCGACAGTGATTTCTTGCTGAAATCCGCTTTTCCAAACATTGGCAAAGGCAACAATCTGATCATCCTTCTTCATGATCGCCACATCATAACGTTTGAGGAAATCTTCATTGAAATAACCAATGGAAAAACGTTTTTCCGCACCAGCCTTTGAGGCAAGCCATGTATCGGAAACATACCGCAAAGCACCAATATTATTTTCAACTTCATGCGCCGGAATTATCGAAAATTCCAATCCTTCGCGTTGCGCTTTTCTTTCAGCATAGCGGAAGGGCTGACGTTTTGGACCATCGAGAGAAAAATCAGGTAAATAAACCTTGGCAACTTCTCCCAATTTGATAACGGAAAGCCCCATATCCAAATATAATGGCAAATGGCGTGGGCCAACACCATAAAATACGGTTCGCAATGCAGCGCTATCAGCATGTTTGCGAAATTCCCATGCCAAATCATTGGAAACTTTTTCGTTATTGCTAACTGGTTCGCCCAAGGCAATGAGACTGCCACCAGATTTACTATACATTATAAAGCCATCTTCATCAGGTGATACGAGAAATTGTTTGTCACCCAACAAGGCCAATGCCGTATCGGAAAGCGGGGATTGAGAAACAAGTTTCGGTATACAATCCGGAATTGTTAATCCGTGACGTGCCTGCTTGCGGGAAGGGCGGTGAATAATATTATAAAGGGCTGCAATAAAAATAACGGAAAAGATAACAACGCTTGCTCGCAAAAATCGTGGTGCATTGGCATTCCAGGCAAAACTCCACCATAATTCGTTGGAATATTCGACATGTCGATAGACAAAAAAGCCAAGCCATATAACGGCGCAGGCAAAAGCTGCAATACTTGCAAGCCAAGCCCAACTGATGGTCAATCCATTATTAAGTGGCCGACGGTAGAACGATCGGCGGAAGCTCCACAAAACAAAGCAGAAAACACATAAAATGGTGGCCTCTTCCCAATCAAGCCCTTTTGTTAGACAAAATACAGCGCCGCTAAGCAATAAGAAGATCGTTACAAACCATGCATTAGCCAGCCGTCGCGCCAAACCATAAGACACAATAAGCAGAATTATGCCGATGAGACTGGCCACGAGATTGGAAGTTTCAATGAATATCAAAGGAAGTATGTCAGAAAGGACATCAAGCCTAATACGCCGACCTGGTGTTACGACTGACACCAACATGACAACACCGGCAAGGAAGGTTAAACCGGCTGCCACAAAGGGTATCATTGGTTCAATCACACGCGATACTTGAGCAGCACTGCTAGACACTTTCTTGCGTTGCCGGAAAATTTCCCAAAACGCCATGCCGAAAATCGCAATAACCAGCGGAAGAATTGTATAAACAAGCCGGTAGACAAGAAGTGCAGCAACAGCATTTGCATTGCCTTCAAGCCCAAGTCCGCCAATTAATACGGCTTCAAAAGCACCTAAACCACCTGGTGAGTGGCTGACAACACCAATGACAATCGCAACCGCAAAAACAAGTGTGAAAGCCGCAAACCCTGTTTGGAAATCGCTTGGCATAAGCACATAAAGGGTGGCTGAAGCCGAAGTAATATCAACCAGTCCGGCAAATATTTGCATTAAAGCCCCCTTGGATCCGGGAAGCTTTAAGGAAAGGGAACCAACTTTCAGTTCTCTGGCACCACCATATAACCAAGCGATAAGAGCAATGAGAAAGGCAAGTATAATAACACCGGCAATGCGGTCGGCTGTTAGATTGAGTGTTCCAAGCCATGGCAGGCCATCTGGTTCAAATGTGAGTGCAAAACCGATAATGACCAGCAATGCAAACCACATGGAAAACCAAGACATGCTGATGATACGCCCTATATCGGCAAGGCCCACACCTTCGCGTGCATAAACGCGATAACGCAGCGCACCACCGGTTAGAAACGAGAAGCCAAGAGCATTGGAAACAGCATAGCCGGCTGAGCCGGCAAGGGCAGCAACAGGTGATGTTATTTTACCCGGTGCAATGGTACGCGCTGCAACCACATCATAAAGCGCAATGCCACAATAGCTTAAAAGCGTAAAAAATGCGGCTAGTAACAGACTAGTACTGGTATAACTCTTGAAAGCTTCAATTGTGTCATGTCTGGAAGTGGTTTTAAGCAGCTCCCATAAAACAAAAAAGGAAATTGCCGCGATGGTAATTCCGACAAGCGGTGCAAAAAACGTTTTCAAAAGATAAACAAACCGCGATGAATGTTTAGGTTCATGCGATGTAGATATGTTTTCATCCACTGCTTCTTCGCTTTTCATGAGAATCCTTCATGTTTCATCAAGCTTATTAACTGCTTCATATTTACGGTATAGTTGTGTTCGTAAAGATGATGCGTTAATCATATTTTCGTAATGGCAAGAATAAACCAGTCAATTAGCCCCTTTCGTAAGGAAATAATAGCTTCCATACGAATTGAAATGGAACAAAATACGGCAAGTTTACGGAAATAGAGTTTTGTTATCTGATTTATCAAATTTCGGCGTTTTTTTTGCAGGAGCGCTATCGTTTCTTTCACCGTGTGTATTACCACTCGTACCGCCCTATCTATGCTATATGGCAGGGGTTAGTGTTGAAGATTTCCGCAGCGGCGACAAGTTGGAGAAACAGCCGGTACGGATACCGCTGTTAATCGCTGCGATTGCATTTGCACTTGGGTTTTCAACAGTTTTTGTTCTTCTTGGTGCTAGTGCTAGCACTTTAGGCCATTTTATTGGGCAATATCGTGATTGGCTTGCTATTATTGCCGGCATAATTATCATTATATTCGGCCTTAATTTTTTAGGGTTATTCAAAATTGGGATCCTTTCCCGTGAAATGCGTTTTCAAACACGCAAAACACCAGCAGGCCCATTGGGTGCCTATGTCATAGGATTGGCTTTCGCCTTTGGTTGGACACCATGCATTGGTCCAATACTTGGTCCCATTATAACACTTGCCGGTACCAAGGAATCTGTTGGAGAGGGGGCAGTTTTACTTGCAATCTACTCTTTAGGGCTAGCAATTCCATTTGTGCTTGCGGCGTTGTTTTCGAGTGCGTTCATGTGGTTTCTTGGGTCTTTTCGTGTGCATTTGGGCAAAGTTGAAAAGATCATCGGTGTATTGTTGGTGGTTGCAGGGATTCTGTTTTTGACTGGCAATATGCAAAATCTGTCTTATTGGCTTTTGGAAAAATATCCGTCATTGAGCGGGATAGAGGCTTTGAGTTGGACGGATATCAAGAATTTTTTCTATAATCTAATTTAAACAGAATGGGGCTAAACATGAGCCGTAGCTGTCTTTCTATTATTTTGGCTGCAGGTGAGGGAACACGTATGAAATCGTCAATTCCCAAAGTCTTGCATAAAGTTGCAGGTCTGTCTTTAATCGGGCACGTTATCCGGCAAATTAAATCTTTGGGGGTTGGTGAAATCGCCGCTATTGTGGGGCGAGGTGCTGAAGAAGTTGCCAAAGAAGCGATGGCAATTGAACCCAATGTCCATACATTTGTTCAGGCAGAACGCCTTGGCACGGCACATGCTGTTTTAGCAGCGCGTGATATATTGGCGAAACAATTTGATGATGTTCTCATTGTGTTTGGTGATACACCGCTTATTGAAACAGAATCGCTTAAACAAGCACGAAAAGAGCTTGCCGATGGTGCCGATATCGTTGTCATGGGCTTTAAGACCGATAATCCTGCCGGCTATGGCCGCCTTATCGAAAAAGATGGCAAGCTTTCTGCTATTGTTGAAGATAAAGACGCAACAGCAGAACAAAAGAAAATAACTTTTTGTAATGGCGGGCTAATGGCCATTAATGGCAAACGGGCGCTTGAGCTTTTAAGCAAAGTTGAAAACAACAATGCCAAAAAAGAATATTATTTGACGGACATTGTTTCCATAGGATCCAATAATGGTCTTCATGTGCGCGCAATTGAAGTGCCGTTTGAAAATGTTATTGGAATAAACACCCGGGTAGAGTTGGCAAATGCCGAAGCTATATGGCAAAAACGCAAGGCAAAAGAGGTGATGCTTGCTGGTGTCACAATGTTGCGACCGGAAAGTATATATTTTTCCTATGATACGGAAATAGGCCAAGATGTTATCATTGAACCCAATGTTTATTTTGGCAAAGGTGTGAAAGTAGGTGACAGCGTTGTCATTCATGCTTTTAGCCATTTGGAAGGGGCAGAGGTTGCCGAACACACGGAAATTGGCCCCTATGCACGGTTACGTCCTGGTGCAAAGTTAGAAAAAAATGCCAAGGTTGGTAATTTTTGTGAGATAAAAAAGGCAAAAATCGGTGAAGGGACAAAGGTTAATCACCTAACATATATCGGTGATGCTGAAATTGGAACGCATAGCAATATTGGTGCCGGTACCATTACCTGTAATTATGATGGTTTTAATAAATGGCAAACGATCATTGGTGACGATGCATTTATTGGTTCCAACACTGCGCTGGTTGCACCTGTTAAAGTGGGTAACCGTGCTTATGTTGCTTCAGGAAGTGTTATTACTGCCGATGTGCCAGATGACAGTGTTGGTTTTGGTAGAGCTCATCAGAAAAACAAAGAAAATTATGCGACCGTATTGCGAGAGCGTTTTTCTAAGTTGAAACAGAAGCAAAGCACGTGATTTATGCCATGGTCTTCTTGTGGCTTTATGACAAGTGCATATATATGTGACTTGATTGGTTCTATCGAAACTATCAGTTTATGACTTGTTATGATAAGTTTTGTCATAACAATAACGCCTAAAATTATTTCGGAGTTTTCGCATGTGTGGAATTATAGGCATCCTCGGTAAACAGGCTGTTGCGCCATTGCTTGTTGATGGTTTGAAAAGGCTTGAATATCGCGGATATGATTCGGCGGGAATAGCAACGGTTGATCATGGGCATTTAGGCCGTTTACGTGCTGAAGGTAAGCTTGTTCACCTTGAAGAAAAATTGAAAAAAACGCCCCTTGAAGGCAATATTGGAATTGGCCACACACGCTGGGCAAGCCATGGAGCACCGGTGGAACGTAATGCGCATCCGCATATGACGGATAAGGTTGCGGTGGTTCATAATGGTATTATCGAAAACTTTGCCGAAATACGTGAAGAGCTTACGGCTGAAGGTTATGTGTTTCAAACGGAAACAGATACAGAAGCTTTGGCACATCTTGTTACAAGAGCCATTAAAAGCGGAATGACACCGAAGGAAGCAATGCGCACATGCTTAAAGAGATTGCGTGGTGCATTTGCTGTTGCCCTCATTTTTGAAGGTGAAGATGATTTGATGATTGCCGCACGTTCTGGCCCACCTCTTGCAATCGGTTATGGGCAAGGGGAAATGTATGTCGGTTCTGACGCAATCGCATTGGCACCTTTCACCAATAAAATCAGTTATATGGAAGATGGTGACTGGGTGGTGCTTACGCGTAATAGTGCCACTATTTATGATGCGCAGGATCGTGTTGTCGAGCGTGAATTGACTACATCTTCTGGCGCGGCATTTCTTGTTTCCAAAGGAAATCATAGACATTTCATGGAAAAAGAAATGTTCGAGCAACCTGAAGTTATCGCGCATACTTTGGCAAGATATCTTGACCTTGCAAATAACAAGATTGGTGCTGTGGACGAGGGGATCGATTGGAAGAATATTAACAGATTGAGTTTTGCTAGTTGCGGCACGGCCTTCTATTCCACACTGGTTGCAAGATATTGGTTTGAAAATCTGGCAGGTCTTGTTGTCGACAATGATGTCGCATCTGAATTCCGCTATCGCGAACCACCAATGACAGCTGATACATTGGCAATGTTTGTCTCGCAATCGGGTGAGACAGCCGACACTTTGGCATCATTGCGCTATTGTAAGTCGCAAGGGTCAAAAACAGCAGCAATTGTCAATGTTGCTGAATCAACAATGGCACGGGAAGCAGATTTTGTTTTGCCAACATTGGCTGGGCCTGAAGTTGGTGTCGCTTCTACCAAAGCGTTTACTTGCCAATTGGCAACTTTGGCCTCTGTTGCCATATCGGCAGCAAAACAACGTGGAAAATTGAGCAATGAGGGTGAGCAGAAGCTTGTTAAAGAGCTCGCAGAAATTCCCCGTATTGTAACGGAAGTATTGAAGCTCAATGGACAGATTGAAGAAATCTGTCGAGACCTCATGAACGTGAAGGATATATTATATCTCGGACGCGGTACATCATATCCAATTGCACTTGAAGGAGCGTTGAAGCTTAAGGAACTGTCTTATATCCACGCGGAAGGCTATGCTGCCGGAGAATTGAAGCATGGTCCAATTGCTTTGATTGACGAAGCAATGCCGGTTATCGTTGTGGCACCACATGATAAGTGGTTTGAAAAAACTGTATCGAACTTGCAGGAAGTGGCCGCACGTGGTGGCAGAGTTATCTTGATTACGGATAAGAATGGTGCATCGGCAACAGGTCTTGATGGTCTTTCGACAATCATTATGCCTGATGTACCGGAATTTATTGCACCGATTGTCTATGCGGTTCCCGTGCAGCTTATTGCATATCATACAGCGGTGCTGCTTGGTACAGATGTTGACCAGCCACGTAATTTGGCCAAGTCTGTCACGGTAGAATAATGATTTGAATGCCCCTTGGTCTTTAAGGTTCAAGGAGCATTATTTATTTTTAACGAGAGTAGTACTCTACAATCTTAGGATTAAGCGGTATTTGGTTATTTTGCCAAATTCTGCTCAACATCTTTTTCAACAATAATGCCGATAATGGGGCCTAAACTATATCACCAATCGTAACGTTTCATTTCTGGTGCGTGTAGGCTGGATATTGATCCATAAGGGAAGGGCGGCATTTCCCGTGCAGCTCATTGCTTATCACACAGCAGTGCTGCTTGGTACAGATGTTGACCAGCCACGTAATTTGGCCAAGTCTGTCACGGTAGAATAATGATTTGAAAGCCCCTTGGGCTTTAAGGTTCAAGGGGCATTATCTATTTTTAGGGTGAGTAGTACTCTGTTATCTTAGAGTTAAACGGTATTTGATTGGTTTGCCGAATTCTACTCAACGCCTTTTTTAACAATGATGCCGATAATGGGGCCTAAACTATACCACCAATCGTAACGTTTCATTTCTGGTGCGTATAAGCTCGATATTGATCCATCAAGGAAGAGCGCATTTGGCGTTTTTAAACGATCGCGGAAAAACCGCGCAAATTCATCAAAGTTCACTTTGTCTTCGGAATTAACAAAGAATACCAGCCCTTCCGCTGTCACGCCGACACCATTGCGATATTCAAGAAATGGTGAATTTGGTATGAAACGCGGATGAATTTTGTTTTCAATAACCAACATAGGACCAGATTGTGTGGCCAAATCGGGTTTTATTCCTGCTTTTTGATAGGCTTCCGTTTCTAATACACCGGCTTTATTGTCCTCTATAAAGAAGATACCATTAGGCTTCATATGAAAATTACCTGGGCCATCTTTTGTCGATAACGCGTGTAATTGTTTGCCATCTTCGACATAAAGCCCTACGGCTGAAAAATCCTTATGGTACATGCCGCCATTGACAGCAAAAGCCAATTTTTGCCCACGTGCAGCAAGCATTTTTTCAACATTTCTAAAATAATTATAGGGTCTACCAGCGCTATCATTAAGAAATAGGCCGATGTGATACTCTTTAGGATCAACCTCGCAGACAATATAGGACTTATTTTCAAAAGTTTGACGTGTGCAAAACGTCTGTTCTTTAGTGATTGCAGGACTGTTTTCTTGATTGTCTGTTTTCGCTGGGGTTTTTGTTGTTGCTGGCTCTGATTGCTGATTGGAACGGGATTGTGTCGGTTCTGTTTTGTCTGGCGTTTTTTCAGGAATGGAAGATTGCTTGAACAAAAATACGCTGCCCACAGTAACAATCAGCCCCGTAAGAGCAATCAATAACGGTGTTATAATATGATTTTTTTTGAATTTTTTCATTATCAACCTGCTCTTAGAAGCTTGATAGCATCGTCCTGACGGAACAAGTAAAGCATCAGACGTAAAGCCTCGCCACGTTCGCTCAACAATTTAGGATCTTTTTCTAGGATAAGCCGTGCATCTTTTCTGGCTATGGGCAGCAAGTCGCCGTGAATTTCAAGGTCAGCCATATGGTAGTCTGGTATACCAGATTGTCGTGTTCCCAATAATTCACCTTCACCACGAAGTTTCAGATCTTCTTCCGCAATACGAAAACCATCTTGCGTTTCGCGCATAACATTTAAACGGGCTTGTGCTGTCTTTCCAATTGGGCCTTTGTACAAAAGTATGCATGAAGACGGTTTGTCGCCGCGTCCAACTCTGCCTCTTAATTGGTGAAGTTGCGATAAGCCAAACCGCTCAGCATGTTCGATAATGATAATAGATGCGTCTGGCACGTCCACACCAACTTCTATAACGGTTGTTGCAACCAGAAGCCGCGTTTTTCCCTCTTTGAAGTCTTGCATGGCGGCATCTTTTTCTGCTGCCGGCATTTTTCCATGAACCAAACCAATAATATCACCGAAATGCGCACGTAAACTTTCAAAACGATCTTGCACGGAGGTAAGATCCAAAACTTCGGATTCTTCAACCAATGGACAAATCCAATATAATTTGTCACCACGCTTTAACGCCACTTCTACTCTGGCAATTAACTCATGCAATCTCTCGTCTGAAAGGGTAGCCGTAACAATCGGCTTTCTACCAGCTGGCTTTTCCATCAATTTGGAAACATCCATGTCGCCAAATGCCGTAAGCACTAAGGTGCGTGGAATAGGCGTCGCTGTCATGACCAGCATATCCGGCATTTGACCTTTTGACGATAGCCCCAATCGCTGATGAACGCCAAAACGATGCTGTTCGTCAATTATAGCCAAACACAGATCATGATAATCGACACCTTCCTGAATCAAGGCATGTGTGCCAATAACAATCGAGGTTTTTCCATTGCGAATATTTTCAAGAATAGCTTCGCGTGCTTTTCCTTTTTCTCGGCCGGTTAACAGTGCAACCTCTAAGCCGAGCTGTTTGGCCAAAGGTTCAATGGTAGCATAATGCTGCCGTGCCAAAACTTCTGTCGGCGCCATTAATGCGGATTGCCCGTTGTTTTCAGCAACTTGCGCCATGGCCATAAGTGCTACAGCTGTTTTGCCAGACCCAACATCACCTTGCAGAAGTCGTAACATTCTGTCAGGCGAAGCAAGGTCATGCGCAATCTCGGCAATGGCTTGGTTTTGCCCACTGGTTAACGTAAATGGCAATAATTGTTGCAATTTTTCTGTGTAGGTGTTTTTGAGTGGAATAGAACGGCCAGGCAATTTTTTTGTTCTATTTCTCGCTAATCCCAAAGCCAATTGACCGGCAAGCAATTCATCATAAGCAAGCCTTTTTCTCGCAACGCTATCAGGCAACAGATCTGCCGGATCAATAGGACTATGGATACGCCGTAAAGCTACGCCAAAAGACGGGAAATTCTGTTGGTTTTTTAGGCTTGTGTCCATCCATTCAGGAAGAAGTGGTATTTTATCAATTGCTTCAACAATAGCGCGTCTGAGTACTTTACCGGATAATCCTGCGGTGAGTGGATAGATTGGTTCAATTAACGGAAGTTGGGCGGTGTCATTGGCTTGCACCATATAGTCAGGATGCACCATTGAAAGCCTGTTATTAAACCATTCCACTTTGCCTGATGCTATAATCTTCATGCCTTCGGGAAATTGCTTTTCAAGCCATGATCTTTGGGCGTGGAAAAACACCAGCGTTATTTCACCGGTATCATCATGAGCAATAATGCGATAGGGCAAATGGCGTTGCGTTGCAGGCGGTGGTTGATGCTGGTCAATGACAATTTCCACCGTATTAACGGCTCCATCACGGGCAAAGGCTACCCCTGGGCGGTGTCTGCGATCAATGACCGAATGTGGCATTAATTGAAGAAGATCAATAATGCGCGGCTCGTCCTTTGTCGGATCAATATTCAAAAGCTTGCATAACAAACCACAAACCTTCGGGCCAATGCCCGATAGGCGACGTACTGAAATAAAAAACGGGTCGAGTAATGATGGACGCATATAACTAAATTTAATGATCTATCGGCAATATTGCTAGTATGGAAAACGATAATAGCACTCAAGGTCATGGCACTAATTGTGTATAAGTCGTTATTTGGTGAGTTTCTTCAACTATGACTTGGAAAAACACCTCAAAATTATCAAGCTTTTTCAGATGGCATATCAAAACAGATTACGCGACGATCTAAGGTTCTGAAATAGTCAACTTCAGTAACGGGCAATCCGCTCCCACACAATCCATAATACGGCCGTCACTCAATCTACCATTCACCTCTCATACAATCTGCAATCCAACCGTCATGAAAGCTATTGGGTTATGCCTCCCCAAGCTGTTAGGGTATGATAGCCGTAGTTGAAACATAAACTGTTCGATAATCAAAATGCATAAGATTGCAATAAGGCAGGAAACACGGATTGCGTTTGGTAAAGTTTTCCAAAGGGCGTCAAAGACACGTAACAAATCAGGTCTTTATAAATCGGAATAAATTTGGGGCGTTATAAACCAACATCACTTAAACCTTTTGTTAACTGTTTTGTTGATAGTGCTGTTGCAATAAGAACAAAAATAGAACATAAGATATACATATCATGAAAGGAGCCTATAATGTCCGATATTTTATATGATATCTTGTCCTTTGTTTCTGTAGGTTTGTTTGTTGCCACAATAGGCATATGGCTGACAACATTTTGACGTGATGAAAGATCAATGCACTGTTTCGATTGGTTGCGCATTACTATATGGTCATATGCCAGCATATAAGCGGCGAAATATAAGCGGCGAAGAAACTTTAACTTTTAACCAACTATGGTAAAATAGGTAAAGTTGTTGGTTGGCTGTAAATTTCCACTGAGAAAGATGAAACGTGGCAAGCGAAGTAAATGATAAACAAAGCGAGACGATTGAACGCCCTCGCTTTATTCACCTAAGAGTACATTCCGCTTATTCTTTGTTGGAAGGTGCGTTAAAGGTAAAAGATATCATCAAGCATGCGGTGAAAGATCATGAACCCGCCATTGCAATCACGGATACCAACAATCTGTTTGGTGCCTTGGAGTTTTCACAATATTGCTTTTCCAGTGGGGTGCAACCAATCATCGGTTGCCAATTGGCAATCGACTTTGAAGATGACGGGTATGATCCCCGTGTAACCAAATGGCGTTATCCATCGGATTTCACGTCGATAATTCTATATGCCGCTACAGAAGACGGTTATAACAATCTAGTTCATCTGGTTAGCCGTGCTTATCTTGAAAAACAGGAAACAGATCCGGTCAATGCACATATTGATTGGTTAAATGACCTAGGAGAAGGCATTATTGCCTTAACAGGTGGTGCAGGTGGGCCAATCAATAGTGCCTTGTCAGAAGGCAAAAAAGACCGCGCGGTTGAACGGCTTGAACGCTTGAAAACTATTTTTGGCGATCGTCTATATGTGGAATTACAAAGGCACGGCAACTATGATCGTGCGGTTGAAACCGAACTTGTTGAACTGGCTTATCAATATAATATTCCGCTTGTTGCAACCAATGAGGCTTTTTTCAAAGATAGAGAAGGTTACGAAGCGCATGATGCCCTTTTAGCCATCGCTGAAGGACAAATTGTATCCAATCCTGATAGGCGCCGTGTTACGCCAGATCATTATCTAAAAAGCCAGAACGAAATGGTCGAACTATTTTCCGACCTTCCAGAGGCATTGGATAATACTGTCGAAATAGCAATGCGCTGTCATGCTTATACACCGACAAGAAAACCGATTTTGCCTCGTTTTACAGGGCAATCGGATGATCCAGAGGCAGCGGTGCAGGCTGAAGCTGATGAGCTGATACGTCAAGCGCGTGATGGCTTGAAAATGCGTTTGGAAACCGCTGGCATAGCGGAAGGATATACGGTTAAAGATTATGAGGAGAGGCTCGAATACGAGATGTCCATCATAACGCGTATGCAGTTTCCAGGATATTTTCTTATCGTTTCTGACTTTATCAAATGGGCAAAAGCCCATGATATCCCCGTTGGGCCAGGGCGTGGTTCGGGTGCTGGTTCCTTGGTTGCCTATGCTTTGACAATTACGGATATTGATCCTTTAAGGTTTTCATTGCTTTTTGAACGTTTCTTGAATCCGGAACGTGTTTCAATGCCGGACTTTGACGTTGATTTTTGTCAGGATCGACGGGAAGAAGTTATTCGTTACGTTCAAGCAAAATATGGCCATGAACAAGTGGCTCAAATTATTGCCTTGGGCAAGTTGCAGGCAAGGGTGGTTCTGCGGGATGTCGGACGCGTTCTTGAAATGCCATACCGGCAGGTGGATTATTTATCAAAACTTGTTCCTCAAGCACCGGGTAGCAATATAGAGCTTTCAAAAGCGGTTAAAGATGAGCCGAAATTTGAAGAAGAAAAGCAGAAAGATCCTTTAGTTGGCAGATTGCTGGATATAGCCATGCAGCTTGAAGGGCTTTATCGACAGACATCGACCCACGCCGCCGGTATTGTGATTGGTGACCGACCTTTATGGCAACTTGTTCCGATGTATCGCGATCCGCGCTCTAATATGCCGGTAACACAATTTAATATGAAATTTGTTGAAAAAGCCGGCTTGGTCAAGTTTGACTTTCTCGGCTTGAAAACACTGACCGTTTTGAAAACTGCTGTCGATTTTGTTGCTCGACGCGGCATAGATATTGATCTCTCACATATTCCGCTTGATGATAAACTAACTTATGAAATGTTGACACGCGGTGAAACCGTTGGTGTATTTCAGGTGGAAAGTGCAGGTATGCGCAAGGCACTCATCGGCATGAAGCCTGACCGCATTGAGGATATTATCGCCTTGGTTGCGCTTTATCGTCCGGGTCCAATGGAAAACATTCCAACCTATATTGCCCGTAAGCACGGACAAGAAGAGATTGCCTCCATTCACCCGAAAATTGATTATCTCGTCAAGGAAACACAAGGCGTTATTGTCTATCAGGAACAGGTGATGCAGATTGCACAGGTTCTTGCCGGTTATTCTCTTGGCGAAGCTGATCTTTTAAGACGCGCCATGGGTAAAAAAATCCATGAAGAAATGGAACGTCAAAGAGGCCACTTTGTGGATGGCGCGGTAGAACGCGGTGTCAATAAAAATCAGGCCAACACAATTTTCGACTTATTGGCTAAATTTGCCGATTATGGTTTCAATAAGTCGCATGCCGCCGCTTATGCTGTTGTTTCATATCAGACGGCCTATATGAAAGCCCATTATCCGGTGGAGTTTTTGGCCGCTTCCATGACCTATGATATGGGAAATACCGATAAGCTTAATGATTTTAGGCGTGAAGCAACCAGACTCGGCATTGAGGTTGTTCCACCATCGGTACAAACCTCTTACCGTGCTTTTGAAGTGGGCGATAAAAAGATCTATTACTCATTAGCAGCTATTAAAGGTGTGGGCGAACCAGCGGTAAACCACATTGTTGAAAAACGCGGTGACAAACCTTTTGTTGATTTGGAAGATTTTTGCGAAAGAACTGATCCTCGCATTGTCAATAAAAGAGTAATGGAAAGCCTTATTCATGCGGGTGCATTTGATTGTTTCAATATTCCGCGTGAGGTATTGGTAGCAGGTATTGAAGTTATCAATGCGCGATCACAGCGTTTCATGGAAGATAGCCGTAGTGGGCAAACAGATATTTTCGGCATGAGTGATGGTCCAAAAGAACCATTGATTTTGCCGCATACAAAACCTTGGTTACCATCAGAAAAGCTGCATCTGGAATTTCAGGCCATTGGCTTTTATCTTTCGGCGCATCCGCTTGATGAATATGTCGATGTTTTACAAAAAATGCGTGTTCAGAATTGGAGTAATTTTTCCAATGCAGTGCGCAAAGGGGCAAGTGCAGGGCGATTGGCTGGTACTGTCAGTGCCAAACAGGTTAGAAAAACCAAATCTGGTAAGAAAATGGGAATTATCCAGTTTTCTGATTCAACTGGGCAATATGAGGCAATACTCTTTTCTGAAGGGCTCAATACATATGGGGATATGCTTGAGCCAGGCCAATCTGTTGTTATAACTGTCGCAGCGGAAAACCGCCCTGAAGGTATCAGTTTGCGGATCCAAACCGTTCAATCGCTGGAACATGAGGCCGAGCGTATTCATAAAACCATGCGGATATTTTTACGTGATGCTTTAATGGTTGAAGAGATTGGCAAAAGCTTGGAAAAAGGTGGCGATGGCGATGTGGGGCTTGTTATTATTCAGAATAATGGCGCCCGCGAAGTTGAAATATCGCTACCACAGAAATATCGCGTTACGCCACAGGTGGCCGGCGCAATGAAAGCTTTGCAAGGGGTTGTTGATGTTGAGCTGGTGTAGCTCATCTGATAATATAAAAAGTTATTCTATCACGTTGATTTTTAATTAAAAAAGGTTCCAACAGGATATTATAAGAGCTGGAACCTTTTATGCTTGTGGAATCGCAGAGTGAAATTAGAGATTGGTTGCCTTCAAGGCATTTTCAAGATCAGCCTTAAGGTCGTCTATATCTTCAATACCAATTTGCAAACGCAATACCGGTCCTGAATAATTCTGTTTTATTGTCCTGTCTGATAGATTGACTTGAACGGCTAAACTTTCATATCCGCCCCATGAATAACCAAGCCCGAAGATTTTCAATGAATTTAAGAAGGCTTCCGCTTGCTCATCACCACCTGATTTAAGAACGATAGAGAAAAGTGAGGAGGAGCCGGTAAAATCGCGTTGCCAGATTGTATGGCCTTTGTGAGATGAAAGTGCAGGGTGCAAAACTTGCGAGATTTGCGGTTTTGTTTCAAGCCATTTGGCCAATTGCAAAGCGGTTTCACCCTGATGTTTTAAGCGGACTGCCATTGTGCGCATAGAACGCAGAGTATTATAGGCGTCATCTCCCGAAACGCTCATTCCAAGCACCATATGTGCTGATTCGACAATGTTTTTGGCGCGTTCATTGGCTGCGATAAAACCAATCAAAATATCGGCATGACCGGCGGGATATTTGGTTGCCGCAGTAATAGAAATGTCAACACCATGGTCTAAGGGGCGGAAATACACAGGTGTTGCCCATGTATTATCCATCATGACAATAGCGCCGTGTTTATGGGCAATATCGGCAATGGCTGGTATATCCTGCATTTCAAACGTATTGGACCCAGGTGACTCCGTAAAAACAACCTTTGTGTTGTTTTTTATAAGTTTCTCGATATCCGATCCAATGGTGGGATCATAATATTCAACCTCGATACCGAGTTTTTTAAGCATTGTGTCGGCAAATCTTCTGGTCGGGCCATAGACCGAATCCACAATCAATACGTGGTCACCACTATTTAAAGCACCAAGAAGAGGCACTATTATTGCCGCTAAACCCGACGGAACGAGAACAGTTTTGACAGATCCTTCCAATTCATTGACAGCTTGGCAAAGTGCATCCGTTGTGGGTGTGCCATGTGTTCCATAGGTGTAACGTTGGTTTTCGGTACGTAGGGTTTTTGCATCGGGAAAAAGCACTGTTGATGCCTTAACGATAGGGGGATTAACAAACCCAAAATAATCCTCTGGATTATAACCACCATGGGCCAGTTGCGTATTAATACCAATATGTCCACAGGATTTATTTTTTGTCATGGGGGTGAACTTTCTCAATGATAAAGCTATTTTAATTGTTAGTTTTGCGAAAACAGTTCTAAGGTCAAGAAAAATATGTTCATTTTTATGTAAAGCATAGAATTCTATTTGCTTGACCCAAGTGAAATAATACTCTTTTTGAAAGATTGAATTTGTTCAAATAGGTTGTGATGAAAAATCAGGGAGTAAACCAGATGAAGGTGACCACTTACTTTGCGATGATCGGTGTCGCAGTTTCAGTATTTGGCGCAAGTTATGCCGCTGCTGGAACATTGGATGATGTAAAAGCGCGCGGGTATTTGCAATGTGGTGTTGGTACTGGCTTAGCAGGTTTCAGTATCCCCGATGAAAAAGGCAACTGGACTGGTTTTGATGTCGATTATTGCCGTGCAGTCGCAGCCGCTGTTTTGGGGGATGGCAGCAAAGTAAAGTTTGTCCCATTAAGCTCTAAAGAACGTTTCACTGCCCTTCAGTCTGGTGAGGTGGATGTTCTTATCCGCAACACAACTTGGACAATGAGCCGCGATACAGCACTTGGATTGGATTTTGTTGGTGTGAATTATTATGATGGCCAAGGCTTCATGATAAATAAAAAGAATTTAGACGGCATTACATCAGCACTCCAATTATCCGGCGCTTCAATCTGTGTGCAGTCGGGCACATCAACCGAGTTAACACTGGCCGACTATTTCAGAAATAACAAGATGGAATATACACCAGTTGTTTTTGAGAAATTTACTGAAGTTAATCAGGCCTATGATGCAGGGCGTTGTGACGTCTATACAACAGATCAATCATCACTATATGGCTTGCGGTTGCAGTTGAAAAATCCTGACGACCATGTGGTTTTACCGCAGATCATTTCCAAAGAACCGTTTGGACCGGCTGTCAGACAAGGGGATCCGCAATGGGCCGATGTTGTTCGTTGGACACATAATGCTTTGCTTAATGCTGAAGAATTTGGTGTTACGCAGGCAAATGTCGACGATATGTTGAAATCAGACAATCAGGATGTGTGCCGTTTGCTTGGTGTTGAAGAAGGTAATACCATTGGCAAAGATTTAGGTTTGAAAAATGATTGGGTTGTCAGCATTGTTAAGGCCGTTGGCAATTATGGCGAGATTTTCGAACGTAATATCGGACAAAAAACACCGTTGAAAATTTCACGCGGCATCAATGCACTTTGGACAAAAGGTGGTCTGCAATACGGCTTGCCTATTCGTTAAATAATGTAACGCAATTAGACAGTTATAATGCCAAAGAATTCTACAAGTGATGTGACACCAAAATTAAGAGCAGGTTTTTCTGCTCTTTTTAACCTACGCACATTCGTGTCTGTGGTGGTGCAATTTGCTGTCATTATTGCTTTATTTTTTGTCATACAATGGATTGCGCATAACACGATTGCCAATTTGAAAGCCTCTGGCATAGCATCGGGATTTGATTTTCTGGATAAAAGGGCGGGCTTTAATCAGCCCTCCAGCATTATCCAATATGACGATAATGCAACAAATGGCACTGTTATCTGGGCAAGTCTCGTCAATCTCGTTTTCATCTCAGTATTGTGCATTATTACCGCAACAATTCTGGGATTAATTATTGGCATAGGGCGCATTTCTAAAAATTGGCTCGTTGCAAAATTATCTCTTTGTTATGTTGAATTCTTCAGAAACATTCCACCACTGGTTTTGCTATTTTTCTGGTCAATTGGCATTATGCAAATCCTGCCTCCCGCCAGAAACAGCTTGTTCTGGGGGCCTTTCGTACTGAATATTCGTGGTATTTATTTACCCGCACCAGTATGGAAAAGTGGTAGCACAGCTTTTTTATTGATTGCGTTGTTATTTGTTATTGTTGCATTGTTGCTATACCTATGGCGCGATCGCCAGCTTGCAACAACCGGTAAGTCAAAATTAAAGGCATGGTATTTGCTGGGGCTAGGGGCGCTTTGCCCAATTCTTATTGTGCTATTGTTCTGTCGTCCAGAAACGTGGAGTGTTCCAACTCTTAAAGGATTTAATTTTTCTGGTGGCTATTATATTTCGCCGGAATTCGTGTCGCTTTATCTCGCATTATCGATGTATACCGCGTCATTAATAGCAGAAACAATTCGCGCCGGATTGCAAGGTGTCGATCATGGCTTTAAAGAGGCGGGTGCTTCACTTGGATTATCAAACGGGCTTATTACGCGTCTTATCGTATTACCCCTTGCCATGCGTATCATCATTCCGCCATTGGCAAGCCAATATATGAATTTGGTAAAAAATACCTCTCTTGGTGCTGCTGTCGGTTATTCCGAACTTATGATGGTTTCCAGTACGATCATTGAAAAAACCGGACAATCAATTGAACTTGCCGCAATATGGATTGTTGTTTATCTCGGCTTAAGTCTTCTGGTTTCATTGTTTATGAACTGGTTCAATCATCGTATGGCTCTGGTGGAGCGCTGAAGATGGAACAGAGATTTGTAAGTCAAACTATTATTCCATCAGCAAAACCACCCAAAAGGCAAAACACCATTTGGTCGTGGCTTAAAGATAATCTATTTTCTACCCCCGCCAATACAGTCATCAGCATTGTATTAGGCTGCTTGCTTATTGATTTGCTAATTCCATTGGTCAACTGGATGTTTATTAATGCTGTCTGGGATGGTTCAGACCGAACGGCATGTGCCACACAGCAACAAGGTGGCACAATGCCAAATGATTGGAATGGGGCTTGTTGGGCATTTGTAAAGGCCAATTTTTGGCAGTTTATCTATGGCAGATATCCAGACGTTGAAAAATGGCGTGTCAATTTGTTGGCAGTTATTGTCCTTGTTATCAATATACCTCTATTGATGCCATCGGTTAGACATAAATTCATCAACGCATTGATATCGTTATTCATTGTGCCATTGATTGGTTATGTGCTGTTGTTTGGTGGTTATTTTGGCTTGCCGGTTGTTGCAACAGAATATTGGGGTGGTTTACTGGTAACCCTGACAATCGCCTATGTAAGTATGACGTTTTCATTACCATTTGGTACGCTTCTAGCTCTTGGTAGACGTTCAAACAAACCTGTCATTCGTATTCTGTCAGTAACTTTTATTGAAACCGTGCGGGGTATTCCGCTTGTTGCTGTGTTGTTTATTGCCAGCGTTATGTTTCCATTATTTTTACCGCAAGGCATGACGTTCGACAAGCTTGTAAGAGCATTGATTGGTGTGGCACTTTTTACCTCCGCCTATATTGCCGAAGTGGTGCGTGGTGGCTTGCAAACCGTACCGCGTGGACAATATGAAGCCTCCCAATCATTAGGGTTGGGATATGTAAAAACCATGGTTTTTGTCATCCTCCCACAGGCTTATAGTCTGGTTATTCCCAGCATTATCAATGTATTGATTGGCATGTTTAAGGAAACCAGCCTTGTCTATATTATTGGCATGTTTGACTTACTTGGCATTGTTCGGCAAGCCATACAACAGGCAAAATGGAGTACGCCACAAACACCCGTTACCGGCATGATCTTTATTGGCTTGGTATTCTGGATGTTTTGCTTTGTTATGTCACGTTATGCGCATTTTCTAGAACGTAGATTGAATTTACCGAAGCAACGTGGAAATCAGGAATAGGAATTGTATCATGGTAGAAAATCCTGAGAAGAAAATTGAAGTCCACATGCATCAGGTGAACAAGTGGTTCGGAAAAATGCATGTGTTACGGGATATCAATCTTGATATAAGAGCCAAGGAAAAAGTCATTATATCAGGCCCTTCCGGTTCAGGAAAATCGACATTGATACGTTGTATCAATGGATTAGAAACGGTGCAGCAGGGCGAGATAACGGTCACAGATATTCCTTTAAAGCAAGGAATGTGGAATTTAGAAAAAATTCGTCAGAATGTCGGAATGGTATTCCAACATTTCAATCTTTTTCCGCATTTAACAGTTCTAGAAAATTGTGTTTTGGCGCCAATCTGGGTTCGACATATGCCGCGCAAGCAAGCCGAAGAACAAGCCATGCATTTTCTCGAGCGGGTAAAAATACCCAATCAAGCCAATAAATATCCCGGCCAGTTGTCGGGCGGGCAACAACAACGTGTAGCAATAGCGCGTTCGTTATGTATGCAACCGCGCGTGATGCTCTTTGATGAACCAACTTCCGCACTTGATCCTGAAATGATCAAAGAGGTGTTGGATACCATGATCGATCTTGCGGAAAGTGGTATGACAATGCTGTGCGTAACCCATGAAATGGGCTTTGCGCGTGAGGTTGCAGATCGTGTTGTTTTTATGGATGAAGGACAGATATTAGAAATTGCAACGCCGGATGACTTTTTCAGCCATCCAGCGCATGAACGTACAAAAGCGTTTCTCAGTCAGATTTTGTAGCTGTTTGTGAATATTGTTTGACCAAGGCTGTAGCGTCATAGTCATAGAGCCAGTCCAGACTAGACATAAAGCTTTCTGGCGAACGCGTTTTCATCACAAAGTTTCGGGCAAGTGCTACCGGCCCTGTTGCATGGTATACAAAGCGGTTGAATGCGCCGCGTTTATCAACTGCGCTAACACGTTCGCTGCGTATTTTGCTAAATATATCCAAGGCTTTGGATAATGGGAGTTGATCCATTGATAAAACTTCAGCCAAAACGGCAGAGTCTTCAATTGCCATAGCCGCACCTTGCGCTGCAAATGGTAAAAACCCATGTGATGCATCACCAAGAAAAACGCGCAAATCACCATCCCAAAAGCGATGGGGCACCATTCCAAACAACGGCCAGTAGGTCCAATTATCTACAGTTTCAATAATTTCACGAATTGTCGGATGCCAATTTGAAAAATGTTTCAACAATACAGTTTTGTCACCATCACGTGACCAAACAGCACCCGGATTGCTTCCAGTTGTAATAGCAACAAAATTAAAGGCTTTACCGGCATTGATTGGATAAGCAACAAAATGGTTGTTTGGCCCCATCCATGCAGAAACAGTCGCAATATCAGACAATGACTTGGTGAAATTTTCTGGTAACGAGTCGACCGCAATTGTCGCACGCCAAGCGATATAGCCACTGAATTTAGCATGGTCATCAAGTGGCGCGGTTTGCCTGATTTTGGACCAGACGCCATCACACGCTATCACCAATGGTGTTTCAAATGTGTTTGGTTCGTCTTGCGCAACAGATTTAATGCTCACCGATTGCGACGTTGTTTTTGTTACATCAACAACCTTTTCCCCTAATCGTATTTCGATAAGTGGATTTTTAATTGCGGCGTTATAGAGAACATTTTGCAGGTCAGCACGATGAATTGTCATATAAGGCGCATGCCACCGACGTTGCGCAACGTCTGTAAGATCAACATGGACACGATCTATAAATTTTAGACCGTCACGAAGCTCCAGATAACGGGGTTCAACGCCAACTTTCAATAGATCAGGGAGAACGCCCCATCGATCGAGAAGACGGGTCGCATTGGATGCAAGCTGTAAGCCTGCTCCGACCTCTGCCAATTTATCACGACTTTCAAGTACAACACTGGCAATTCCCTTGTGTGCCAATGCTAACGCTGAAGTAAGTCCAGCAACCCCCGCGCCTATAATTGTAGGCTTAATATCTTTCTGCCATCTCATGTGCTCATCCGTTGGTATTCATTAAACTGTTATTTCTGCTTCATACAAGCAGCCGGCTGGATTGGTTTCCATCTCGGAAAACTTCGGGTTGTATCGATAGAGAGTCGAACAATAAGAACAGATTTTTTCATCATCTTTTCCCATATCGATAAAAATATGCGGATGATCAAATGGTGCACTGGCGCCCACACACATGAACTCTTTGACACCAATTTCAATCAGCTTATAGCCACCGTCGTTTTGAAAATGCGGAATATGATGATCAGCCATTATAAGGACTCCATGTGTCTTAGTGAGGTAAAATATTCATCCCTGCTATATAAGCCAATAGATAATGGAGTGACAACTATTTGTGTTCAAAATCATAAGGAATGACACCATTAAATGCATAATAATCGCTGCAACTTCACGGCTTTACAATGTATAAGTTGTTGGAATCTGATATACACGTTTCTGGTGTCTAAAATTGCGGTGTCAAGCTTGTCATAAGTGAACGTCACTGATAACAATAAGAGGGTGCTTGCAAAGGCTGAGGCTCTGCAAAAAAAAGCGGGGTGGGAGTGCCATTTATGGCAAAATAAAAGGAAGCAATTATGGCTTTACGTACAAAGAATTCTGCAGGTGAACAAGCTAATATATCTGAAATCAATATGGAAAGTCCGGAACGGTTCGTAAATCGTGAGTTTTCTTGGCTCCAATTTAACAATCGCGTTCTTATGGAAGCCGGCAATGATAAGCACCCATTGCTGGAAAGATTACGATTTTTATCCATATCGGCGACCAACCTTGATGAATTTTTTATGGTGCGTATCGCAGGTCTTGCTGGACAGGTGCGCGCAGGCATTGCAACACGAAGTGCTGATGGTCGGACACCTCAGGAACAATTGGATTTTGTGCTTGCTGAAGTGGCTCGTTTGCAAGCAAACCAACAGCAGGAATTGCGCGCTTTACGCCATGAATTGGAAAAGGAAAATATAGCAATTATTCGGCCAGACCGTTTAAGTGATAGCGAAAAAACATGGCTGGAAACCCATTTTCTAGAAACGATATTTCCAGTATTGACACCTTTATCAATCGATCCGGCACATCCTTTCCCATTTATCCCTAATCTTGGTTTTTCAATAGCGCTTCATTTGCAGCGTCGCAGTGATCGGCAGCCGATGACGGCACTGTTGCGCCTTCCAACGGCTCTTAAACGTTTCGTATTATTGCCAGAAGAGGGCAATGGTTTTCGGTTTATCTCACTTGAAGACATTGTTAGCTTATTTATTGATCGTCTCTTCCCAGGCTATGAAGTTAATGGTGCAGGAACATTCCGTGTTATCCGTGATAGCGATATTGAGGTCGAAGAAGAGGCAGAAGACCTCGTCCGTTTATTTGAAACGGCGTTAAAACGTCGGCGGCGTGGTCAGGTTATCAGAATTGAGTTTGACTCAGAAATGCCCGATGATTTGCGCCAGTTTGTAACCAGCGAATTGGGCGTGCCGGATAATCGTATTAGCGTTCAGGACGGATTGTTGGCATTGAATATGATCTCGGAGATTGTTTCAATTCCACGTGTCGATCTTAAATTTGTTCCTTACAACCCACGTTTTCCAGAAAGAATTCGGGAACATGCGGGGGATTGTTTTGCTGCAATCCGCGAGAAGGATATTGTAGTTCATCACCCTTATGAATCATTTGATGTTGTTGTGCAATTTTTGCGTCAAGCTGCAGCTGACCCTGATGTATTGGCTATTAAACAAACGCTTTATAGAACTTCCAACGATAGTCCTATCGTCAGAGCGCTGATTGATGCATCAGAAGCTGGTAAATCTGTTACGGCACTGGTTGAACTGAAAGCGCGTTTCGATGAAGAGGCAAACATCCGCTGGGCGAGGGATCTGGAACGGGCAGGTGTGCAGGTGGTTTTTGGGTTTATTGAACTTAAGACCCACGCTAAAATGTCACTTGTTGTGCGTCGTGAAGAAAACCGTTTAAGATCCTATGTTCATTTGGGGACCGGAAACTATCACCCAATTACCGCGAAAATTTACACCGACCTCTCATTTTTCACCACTGATGAAGACATTGGCCACGATGTACAACTTATTTTCAATTATATTACCGGCTATGCGCAGCCAGATGAGCCGATGAAGCTGGCGTTTTCGCCTTTGACTTTACGCCGGCGGATTTTGGGGCATATTGAAGATGAGATCACCCATGCGCGCGAGGGCAGACCGGCCGCAATATGGATGAAGATGAATTCATTGGTTGACCCACAAATTATTGATGCGCTTTACCGTGCAGGGCAGGCAGGCGTTCAGGTTGATCTTGTTGTAAGAGGGATTTGCTGCTTAAGACCGGGCATTCCTGGATTTTCTGACAATATCCGCGCAAAATCCATTGTTGGGCGCTTTTTGGAACATAGCCGTATTTTCTGTTTTGGAAATGGCGAAGATTTACCAAATGAAAATGCGATTGTGTATTTCGGTTCTGCCGATATGATGACGCGTAACCTCGACCGTCGTGTTGAAACTTTAGTACCTGTTTTCAACAAAACGGTTCATCAGCAGATACTTTCACAAATTATGTTGGCAAATATTATTGATAACCAACAAAGTTTTGAGATATTAAGCGATGGAACGTCGCAGCGGATTTTACCGCTCAAAGGCGAAAAGCCGTTTAATGCTCAGGAGTATTTCATGACCAATCCTAGTTTATCTGGTCGCGGAAAATCATTACGCTCTTCAGCACCACGATTAATTGCTTTGCGTCGGCAGCAAACAGAAACAAATAAAGACTGATATATCCATGACAAACTCTAAGGCTCAAGGGCGCTTAAAGGGACGAAAACCTGTAGCTGTGATCGATATTGGATCAAACTCGGTTCGTCTGGTTGTTTACGAAGGTTTGGTGCGATCGCCAACAGTATTGTTCAATGAGAAGATATTGTGTGGATTGGGCAAGGGCGTGGCCAAGACTGGACGACTGGAAGATATGTCCGTTGAAATGTCCTTGAGAACGTTACGGCGCTTTCATGCAATTTGTGAGCAGATTGGTGTTGAAGAGGTCAACACTTTGGCAACAGCCGCTGCAAGAGAAGCAAAAAATGGTGCTTCCTTTATTACCGAAGCAGAATCGATTTTAAAAAACAAAATCAATGTGTTGACCGGCAAACAAGAAGCGACCTATTCAGCCTATGGAATTATATCAACATTTCACCGTCCCGACGGTGTTGCTGGTGATTTGGGGGGTGGAAGCCTTGAACTTGTTGATATTCGTGATGACAAAGTCGGCAGTGGAATTACAATGCCTTTAGGCGGCCTGCGCTTGCAGGATATGTCTGACAACAATATTGCGGAAGCATCAAAAATAGCACGAAAATATCTGCAAGAAGCAGAAGTGTTGGCAAACAACCAAGGCCGTAATTTTTATGCGGTAGGCGGTACTTGGCGTAATATTGCAAAACTTCATATGGCAATAAAGAAATATCCATTGCCAGTTATGCATGGTTATGAAGTGGCTGGAGACGAGCTTGCAAGCTTTCTTTCACGCATTGCCAAGGGTGAAACAGAGCAAATCAAAGATATTTCCGCTATTTCAAAAAATCGCCGGCAATTATTGTCTTATGGGGCAGCTGTTCTTATCGAGCTTATTCGCTGCATGCACCCTGAAAAAGTAATTTTTTCCGGAGCAGGGGTTCGTGAGGGATATCTGTTCTCAAAATTATCAAAAAAACTACGTCATGAAGATCCATTATTGGCAACCTGTGGTGAAATGGCGACATTACGTGCGCGCTCACCAAAGCAATCATATGAATTGATTCAATTTACTGCCAATGCCTTTGATGTTTTGGGATTCAAGGAAACGGACGATCAAAGGCGGTATCGCGAGGCTGCTTGCCTATTGGCTGATATTGGTTGGCGTATGCACCCCGATTATCGCGGCGATCAATCCGCCGATCAAGTAGCTTTTGGCCCATATCCAGGTATCTCTCATGCGGGTCGTATATATGTCGCGCTGACAGTGTTCTATCGGAATGAAGGGCTTATTGCCGATAACTTATCGCCAGATATTATTAAGCTGGCGGATAAAGAAACAATTGATCGCGCCCGTATTTTGGGCGGACTTATGCGGGTTGCCAATCTATTTTCAGCATCAACGGGTGGTATTCTGCCGCAGTTTATTTGGAAAAAAGACGATAAGAAAATTGTCCTGACCATTCCACAGTGTCACGCAGATCTCATTGCAGAGCGACCATTAGGGAGATTGCAACAACTGTCTAAAGTCGTAGGTTGTGACATGGAATATGTTGTCGTTTGAGATGTACCGCAAAAATTAAAGCGCCATATATTTGTTATATAGGCGCTTTTTCTGTTTTGTGAAATTGACAGAGACGTAGATCAGCTGTCACGTCCCAAAGTAATAACTTTAAATTTCTGATTGCTTCTTGAAAGGTCTTTATTTTGTTTAGACACATTCCACAGTGTCACGCAGATCTCATTGCAGAGCGACCATTAGGAAGATTGCAACAACTCTCTAAAGTTGTTGTCTGTGACATGGAATATGTTGTCGTTTGAGATGTACCGCAAAAATTAAAGCGCCATGTATTTGAAACACAGGCGCTTTTTACGTTTTGTGACATTAATGGAGACGTAGATCAACTATCACGTTCCAAAGCAACCGTCGTGAATTTTTGATTATTTCTTGCAAGATCTTTATAAAGCCGTTCGATGTCGGGCAACTGGCAAAGTCCCGTGCCTTTTTCCGCAACAGCCGCAGAACCACATGCCGTGGCTAATCTGAAAGCATCTTCTGCTTCCCAGCCAAGCGCAAGAGCGTGAACCATGCCACCTACGAAACTGTCGCCAGCACCAGATGCGCTAATAACCCTAACATGTGGTGAAGGAAGATAGAGCGTTTGATCCTTGGTGGCCAACACTGCACCTTGATGCCCAAGCGTGACAGTTATAATTTCTGCCGCGCCCTTTTTACAAAGTTCTTGCGCAGCCACAGCAATTTCTTCGGTGCTATTATAGGTTTGATTGGTGCAAGCCTCAAATTCGCCCTGACTCGGCTTAACCAGTGTTAAGCCACCTTTTTGCAAAACATGGCTTAAAGAATCTCCTGATGTATCAATGACAACATGCGCTTTTCTTTGGTTGGCAATGTCTATCATGGTGTCGTAAATGGTAATAGGAACACCACGTGCCAAACTTCCGCTGATAACGAGCCAATCCCATTTACGGGTTTTCGCTTCCGTGACAAGTGCTTGCCATTCATTGTCGCTGATAATTGGCCCTTCCGCCACAAATCTATATTCCATGCCAGATGCACGTTCATGAATAACGTTGTTGACACGTGTATTACCGGCAATAGGCACATTGACACATGGCACGCCGCGGTCATCAAGCAAATGGCGCAAAACATTTCCCATAATGCCACCGCTTGCGTAAAGGGCAGTTACATCACCCCCTAATTTATGGATAACGCGCGCAACATTTATGCCGCCACCACCAGGATGAAAACTCTCATCACAAGTTCTTATCTTGTGTGTCGGTCTCACAAGCTCGGCTTCACTTGCGGCATCAACCGTGGGGTTAAAGGTAACCGTTAATACTTTTTCCATAGTTTTCATCACTATTCAAAATAAACACAAAAGATAAATCTTATTTTTTGCAAAAAAATATAAGGATAATACTTTTTATATGTCTATTTCTTTTGTCAATATATTTCCATCTTTGAAATAGAAACATAATTTTCCATCAAGCATTTCTTGAGCTTTTTTTCCAAACAATTCATAACGCCAGCCTTGCATGGCTGGTATTTTGTCATTTTTTTCCTGCTTAGCGATTTTTTCCAAATCATCACTATTGGCTATAATGCGCGGTGCTATATTTTGCTCGTCTGCCACAAGCTTTAAAAGCACACGTAACAGCTCCACCGCTGCAGCATTTCCATCACTAAGCGGCACATGTTTTTGAATTGGTGGCAAGGTCGAGGTGTCAACGGCTAAACCATCATTTATTGCTGTGAGCAGAGAATTTGCTTGCTCTGAACGCTCCCAGCCTTTTGGAATGCTGCGCAGTCTTCCCAAAGTGGCAACATCTTTAGGCTGCTGCGTGGCAATTTCTATCAGACACTCATCTTTAAGCACACGTCCACGTGGAACATTTCGGCTTTTGGCTTCACGTTCCCGCCATATGGCAATTTTTTGCAAAACAGCCAATTCTTTTGGTTTTCTGATACGACCTTTCACCTTTTTCCAGGCGTCATCTTCTGGCGGGTCATAAGTTGCGGGTGACGTTAAAATAGCCATTTCATCGGCTATCCAATCATTACGTTTCGTTTTTGCCAATTGCTTTTTCAGATAAAGATAAACATCGCGCAAATAGGTTACATCAGCCAATGCATAACTTAATTGCTTTTCTGATAATGGCCGGTGGCTCCAGTCTGTAAATCTGGATGTTTTGTCAATCGGTTTGCCGGTAACGCGTTGTACAATCTGTTCGTAAGAAACACTTTCACCAAAACCACAAACCGACCCGACAATTTGCGTATCAAAAAGCGGTTTAGGAATAACGTGGCCAATCTTATAGATAATCTCTAGATCCTGTCGCGCAGCATGGAAAACTTTAACAACATTTTCATCAGACATTAGAGAGAAAAACGGCTTTAGATCAATATCTGGCGATAAAGGATCGACAATAACCGCAATGTCAGGAGACGCCAATTGGATTAGACAGAGGTCAGGCCAAAAGGTTGTTTCTCTGATAAATTCTGTGTCTACCGTTACAAAATCAGATTTCTTTAATGTTGCAACAGCGGTTTCTAGGTCTGTAGTATTTGTGATGACTTTCATATCTCAAATTATATCCAATAGATATCTGTTTGTCTTTCGGTATATTTTTTCATGCACAGCCATGGCAATACCTTGACAAATGCGTGCCAAAATGCGCTTTTGCATGCAGATTGTATTTCATAATACTTGAATAATATAAAGGCAAAACCATGCATCGTTATCGCAGCCATAACTGCGCCGCTCTACGTAAGAGCGATGTAGGAACAAATGTTCGTCTTTCAGGGTGGGTTCATCGTGTTCGTGACCACGGAGGTATCTTGTTTATCGACCTTCGTGATAATTTTGGTATTACACAAATTGTAGCAGATCCAGATTCTCCTGCTTTCAAAGTGGCTGAAATGGTTCGCAGTGAGTGGGTTTTGCGCATTGATGGCAATGTGCGCTCACGCTCTGAAGATACTGTCAATCCTAACTTGCCGACAGGTGAAATCGAGCTCTTCGCTTCGGAAATCGAAGTTCTATCAAAAGCCGATGAACTTCCTCTTCCAGTATTTGGTGAACCAGATTATCCTGAAGATATTCGTCTGAAATACCGTTTCCTTGATTTGCGTCGTGAAACCTTGCACAAAAATATTTTGCGTAGAACGCAAATCGTTGCTGCAATACGTCGCCGTATGCAGGAAGCAAAGTTTACAGAATTTACGACGCCGATTTTAACGGCCTCTTCACCGGAAGGCGCAAGAGATTTTCTTGTTCCAAGCCGTATCCATCCAGGAAAATTCTATGCGCTTCCTCAGGCACCGCAGCAATATAAACAATTGCTGATGATGTCTGGTTTCGATAAATATTTCCAAATTGCACCTTGTTTCAGAGATGAAGATCCACGTGCCGATAGACTTCCAGGTGAATTCTATCAGCTCGATATGGAAATGAGTTTTGTTGAGCAGGAAGATATCTTGCAAACAATGGAGCCGATTATCCGAGGAATCTTTGAAGAGTTTGCAGACGGTAAACCTGTAACACAAGAATTTCCGCGCATTCCATATGACGAGGCAATGCGCAAATATGGTTCTGATAAGCCTGACTTGCGTAATCCAATTGTTATGGAAGATGTATCAAAACATTTTCGCGATTCTGGCTTCAAGGTTTTTGCTAATATTCTTGCCAGCGATAAAAAAGCTGAAGTTTGGGCAATACCGGCTAAGACTGGTGGTAGCAGAGCATTTTGTGACCGCATGAACTCATGGGCGCAAGGTGAAGGCCAACCAGGGCTCGGCTATATTTTCTGGCGTAAGGAAGGCGACAATTTAGAAGGTGCTGGTCCGATCGCTAAAAATATTGGTCCAGAACGGGTTGAAGCCATTCGCTTGCAACTTGGACTTGATGATGGCGACGCCTGTTTCTTCGTTGCTGGTGATCCACGCAAATTTGCTGTTTTTGCTGGTGCTGCAAGAACGAGAGCTGGTGAAGAATTAGGGCTTGTTGATCACGATCGTTTTGCTTTGGCATGGATTGTTGATTTTCCATTTTTCGAATGGAACGAGGACGAAAAGCGTATTGAGTTCTCCCATAATCCATTTTCTATGCCGCAGGGTGGTAAAGATGCCCTCGACAATCAGGATCCATTGACCATTAAAGCCTACCAATATGACGTGGTTTGTAACGGCTTTGAAGTGGGGTCTGGTGGTATTCGTAACCACTTGCCAGAAACTATGGTTCGTGCTTTCGAGATTGCAGGACTATCTCGTGAAGTGGTTGAAGAACGTTTTGGTGGTTTGTATCGTGCATTCCATTATGGCGCACCGCCGCACGGTGGTATGGCTACTGGTATCGACCGTATGGTTATGTTGTTGCTTGGTGTTAAGAATTTGCGTGAAATCTCGCTCTTCCCAATGAACCAACAAGCACTGGATCTGTTAATGGGTGCACCTTCAGAAGTTACAGCTGCGCAGCTTAGCGATCTTTCAATCCGTTTGGCTCCTACTAAAAAAGAGTAGAAAACCAACCATGAATTTGGTTACGTAATTAAGTTGCGTAATGAGAGAAAAGCCCGGCTAACGCTGGGCTTTTTATTTCCCTAGTAGCAGGTGTTTGATAATTACAGTTTTTACCGAAGGTGCTTATTGACCGCTTTAAAACAAAATGTGGCTTATGCCGTTTTATACGAAATAGTGAGCCGTTTTCTTATTGGTGCTGTGATTGTCAGGCGTTTCGTCTGGGAAACAGAGGTTGAGCTTCATTGAAAGAGGTTAAGCATTATTGACAACGGCATTTTCCCCACGATGTCATCTTGCGTAATGGATACAGCACGTAAGCAATCAACCACCTAATCCTATGAAAACAAAAAAGCCCGGCTTTAAAACCGGGCTTTTTCTTATATCGAAAGCAACAAAGATTAGTTGTTAGCTTCAACTTTCAGGTTGATTGCATCTATCAGCTGTTCAGGAGACATTGAAGCCGATGTAACAAGTGTTACGAAAGATACTGGCGTGCTTGGAGAAGCGCTGATTGTCAAAGATTTTGGATTCTCCAAGAACTTGTTCAACTCTTTACTCAAGTTTTCAGTAAAGCTTTGGCTTTTTAATTGTGCGCTCATAACAGGGATAATAGCTTCGAACTGTTTAACCAGATCTTCACGCTTTACGTTGTTTTTCTTCGCTGTTGCATCAAGGATTTTACCTGTTGCTGAATTATCGTCATAGCGGATTTTCATATCAACAAAGTTGGTTTTTGCAGCCAAACCAAGCAAAGCTGCACCAGCAGAATTTTCTGATGTTTGGTTATTGAGCAATTTATTACGCAGATTTGTAAACTGCAAAACAACATCTTCTGTAATGCCGGTTAGGTGAAGTGTGATGTTGAGCTTTCCAGCATCTTTAAGTTCAATTTCACCTTTATCCAAATCATATTGGCCATCTTTCATGTTCCATGAAGAATGAAATTCGACTGAACCATTCAAGCTCTCATAGCCGTAACTCTTCAAAGCGTTAAGCTGACCTTCGTCTTGAGCATTTTTGGGCTCATAGCTCAATGACTTCAAACCAATGTTCGTGTCTAGAACCTTGCCACCTGATTGAGTTTTATAAGTGATGTATGCATTGTCAAGCTTCAAGAAGGCGTCGCTTTTGCCTTTTGCGGTAGCAGCAACACTTTCAATTGTTACGCTTTCATATGGAATAACTTTAACAAGTGTGTCTGATGTATTCTCAGATGGAAGATTAACGTTTGTAAACGTTACATTTTTGAATTCCAATGAGTTTGTCTCTGTTTTGTCTACTGATACAACAGATGGAACTTTAATTTCTTCGATTTTATAATTGCCATCTTTGTCTTCTGTAACGTTTTTAAAACGTAAATCGCCTAAGTCTTCTGGTTTAGAAACTGTACCTTCGAGGTCGAGAGCAATTTTTGCACCATGAAAAACAATATCGTTTCCATCTGCTTCAGCTTTGTCCGAAGTAAAGCTCCATCCGCTGTTTTTAAAGTTATTTTCAAAACGGTCTTTGAATGCCGTTGCGTCTACCGCCCAAGCTTGTGAAAGGGT
This sequence comes from uncultured Bartonella sp., assembly GCA_946478235.1. GTDB lineage: Bacteria > Pseudomonadota > Alphaproteobacteria > Rhizobiales > Rhizobiaceae > Bartonella. The sequence continues at coordinate 124,803 of CAMLBF010000002.1, read as the reverse complement.
AGTTGTTGCTGATAAAATTGAAAAAGCTGCAATTGTTACAGCGGTTTTGAAATGATTGTTCATAAAAATTGCCTCAATTGATACCTGGACCCCTAAGGCCTGTTAACATTTGATTATCGGAACTTCAAGTAAACACAGAGGAAAAGTAGTGGAACACTTGCGGCTGATTCTACGAATTGATATCTGAGAACCATGTCAAACAAAGTGATTCGATCGACCGATAAAGAGCATATTGAACCTGTGGAATTACGTTCTGCTTTGCAAGAACGTTACCTTGCTTATGCTCTTTCTACCATTATGAACCGCGCATTGCCGGATGTTCGCGATGGGTTAAAGCCCGTTCACCGGCGTATTCTTCATGCTATGCGGTTGTTAAAACTTAATCCTGAACAAGCATATGCAAAATGCGCCCGTATCGTCGGCGATGTTATGGGTAAGTTTCACCCCCACGGTGATGCTTCTATTTATGACGCGCTTGTGCGTTTGGCGCAGGATTTTGCTGTCCGTTATCCATTGGTGGACGGGCAGGGCAATTTCGGCAATATTGATGGTGATAATGCCGCTGCTATGCGCTACACCGAAGCAAGAATGACAGAAGTGGCGACGCTACTTCTGGAAGGCATTACAGAAGATTCTGTTGATTTTCGTCCGACATATAATGAAGAGGACGAGGAACCTATCGTTCTACCTGCGGCATTTCCCAATTTGTTGGCAAATGGATCGTCGGGTATTGCTGTCGGTATGGCAACCTCTATTCCACCGCATAATGTTGCGGAATTGTGCGATGCCGCGCAATATCTTATTGCAAATCCTCAAGCGACTAGTGATGATCTCGTACAATTTGTTGCAGGGCCAGATTTTCCAACTGGTGGTATTCTGGTTGAACCGAAAAATAGTATCCTAGAATCCTATCGTACAGGACGCGGCTCATTCCGTTTGCGTTCACGCTGGCATAAGGAAGAGGGCAACCGCGGATCATATGTTGTCGTTATTACTGAAATTCCCTATCAAGTTCAAAAATCACGGTTGATCGAGAAAACGGCAGAGCTTCTTCTTGCTAGAAAATTACCTATGCTTGACGATATACGCGATGAATCGACAGATGAAATCCGTATCGTTTTAGAGCCAAAGACAAGAACCGTTGATGCTGAACTTCTGATGGAGTCAATTTTCAAATTAACGGATTTTGAAGTCAAAATTCCTCTTAATTTAAATGTCTTGTCTATGGGCAAGGTGCCCAATGTTCTTTCACTTAGCGAGACATTACAGCAATGGCTTGATCACCGTAAAGACGTGCTCATTCGTCGCTCGCAAAACAGATTGAATGAAATTGCACGACGCCTTGAAATTTTAAGTGGTTATCTGATTGCTTATATTAATCTTGATGAGGTTATCCGCATCATTCGTGAAGAGGACGAGCCAAAGAAAAGTCTGATGACGAGTTTTGGTCTGACGGATAATCAGGCGGAAGCGATCCTCAATATGCGGTTACGCTCATTGCGCCGTCTGGAAGAAGTAGAAATACGCCGCGAATTTGATAATTTAACAGCCGAAGAAACACGGTTAAAAGAGCTTTTAGGGTCTGACGCTAAGCAATGGAAAACGATTTCGGAAGACATTGCCAAGGTAAAAGAAACCTTTGGAGCAAAATCATCCCTTGGAAAACGCCGCACAACGTTTGAAGATGCGCCAACCCATGATCTTGAAGATCTACAACAGGCGATGATTGAAAAAGAGCCTGTCACTATCGTTATTTCGGAAAAAGGTTGGTTAAGAGCCTTGAAAGGCCATTTGAGCGATTATTCTACACTGACCTTCAAGGAAGATGATCGGTTGAAAATTGCCTTTCCAGCGGTCACAACGGATAAAATTATCATTGTTAGCACGGGCGGAAAATTCTTTACCATTGCGGCTAATGATCTTCCTGGTGGCAGAGGTCATGGCGAACCTATCCGTATTCTTGTCGATATGGATAATGATCAGGATATTCTCACGGCATTTGTCTTAAAACCAGACGAAAAACTGCTTCTTGTTTCTCATATGGGTAATGGCTTTATCGCTTCAGGATCAGATATTGTTGCAACGACCCGCAAGGGCAAACAGATTATGAATGTCAAATTGCCGGACGAAACTAAGCTCTGTATTCCGGTAAATGGTGACCATGTGGCAATTGTCGGCGAAAACAGAAAGCTGCTGATTTTCCCACTATCGGAAATACCAGAAATGTCACGCGGCAAAGGTGTTCGCTTGCAACGCTATAAAGATGGTGGCGTGAGTGATATCAACACATTCAACCTTTCTGATGGGTTGAACTGGCGTGATACAGCAGATCGGACATTTACCAAACAAGCTGATGAACTGGTGGAATGGCTTGGCGCGCGTGCCGGTGCTGGCAGAATGGTTCCTAAAGGTTTTCCTCGGTCTGGTAAATTTTCAGGATAATTCTGTATAACAATTTAGGCCGAGCAATTAACCTCGGCCATGATAGTTTTGTACATTCTGATCTGGAATCCACGTATCTTTTGGTGCTTCACCTGTTTGCCAGAAAACGTCAATCGGAATGCCGCCACGTGGGTACCAATAACCACCTATTCTAAGCCAGCGTGGGGATAAAAGCTCAACTAGACGTCGCCCAATTGAAACGGTGCAATCTTCATGGAATGCGCCATGGTTTCTAAATGCACCTAGATAAAGCTTTAACGATTTGCTTTCGACAAGCCATTTGTCTGGCACATAATCAATCATAAGATAAGCAAAATCCGGCTGACCTGTTATAGGGCACAAGGACGTAAATTCAGGCGCAGTAAATCGCACACAATAATTGATATCTGCTTGTGGATTTGCAACTTTTTCCAATACAGCTTCTTCCGGAGAATTAGGGAATTCCGTTTTTTGACCAAGCTGTTTCAGATTTTCGTAAATTGAATGGTCTGAAGACATAAGACAGTGTTCCTTTAATAAAGCGCTATATTAAGATTAGAATATAGGATTTCAAATATCATTTCTGTTTCTTCTGACAGCATCCAACCAATATGAATCGTCATCATATATGGTGGGGTCTTTAACACCAGCCAGATGAAATGCTTCGCGTCGTTCTACGCAAGTACCACAACGTCCACAGTGATGGTCGCCGCCTTTATAGCAAGACCATGTATCGGCAAATGGAACACCATATTTTGCACCATCAGCAACGATAGCCGCCTTATCCTTGGTAACATAAGGCGCATAAAGCTGGCATTGTCCTTCAAGCGACAAATTTTCCATCTCATTAAAAGCAGCAATAAAATCAGGCCGACAATCGGAATATATGAAGTGATCACCACCATGAACTGCAATAGCAACGGTATCGCCATTTTTGGCAGCCGCTATACCAAAAGCGATTGTGAGAAAAATGGCATTACGGTTAGGAACAACGGTGGATTTCATTGTTTCTTCAGCATAATAACCATCTGGCACATCGACATTATCCGTTAATGATGAGCCAGATAGATTATGCCCAATTGATGAAATATCTATTGGGTAATAATCGACACCAAGTTTTTTCGCGCATTTTTGCGCGCAAAACAACTCTTTCTTGTGACGTTGTCCATAATCGAACGATATTATTCCGCATAATGCGTTTTCATGCGCAAGACGATAGGCAAGCGTGACTGAATCCAGTCCACCGGAGCAGATAAGATAGGCTTTCATTTTTAGATCCTTGTTTTTACTGGGTAGGCTGCGACCAGAGTTTCGGTTGGCGTATCAAAAGACGCCCACGCTGTAAAGTTGGTCATTGTCTTTCAAGGCGTATTCTTTCCATGTGTCGAAGAAAGCGTGCATATACTTCCTTGTTTTTTTTGCAATTTATAGATTGAAAATAGGTTCTGCTTTGTAATGCAGACTTTTCTGATATTCCATCAATGACAACAATCTGATTTTTCCCGTTGCGATAAGCCAAAACAAGATTGTATGGATTCAAATCATATAAAACAGTTTTGGTTTGCACGACCCAATTATGAAATTCATTCAATTCAGCTTCAATTTTTGACATATCATTGACAAAATCAGCTACCGGAACGGCGTATGAGCCATCCTCGCTCTTTTCTGCACGGACAATCAGCCCCCACCCCAAATCGGTTTGCTGAAGACCAATAACGGTAAACATATGATCTTGCTCTGCCTCAGGTTTGGGGTTTATGCGGATGATCTCACGCAATTCATGCATATTGACAGAATTGGCACCTAAAGGTTTAAAACGCTTTTTCCAATTCGGTACGGTGCGTGTACTGGCGATCCATTCGGGTCTGGGAACTTTTACCAATAAGTCTGGATCGTCGGGATGAACAAAAACAAAACGGGCATTTCCTTTAAAATGCGGTTCAAGTCCTGATAATTTGATCATCTGGTTTTGCATTGGATTAATTTCTTTAAAACATAAATATCACTTATCTTGTTATGGCTTTCCAACCGTTAGGTGTCAAATGTTCTTGCGGTTGATAGCGGGATTTATAATCCATTTTTTTTGATCCCTCGACCCAATATCCCAGATAGACGTATGGAAGTTTCAATCGTTTTGCACGACGAATGTGATCGAGTATTAAAAACACACCAAGCGACGAACTTTTTTTATCGGGATTATAAAAAGAATAAACCATTGATAAGCCGTCATTGACGACGTCCGTTAAAGCAACTGCGATAAGATCATTTTTTGCTGAATTGATACTGTTTGCTTCATTACTGGCACTGTTTGCCTCATGATTGGCAGTGCGATATTCTATCACGTGTGTATCAACATGCGTGTCTTCGATCATCATTTTATAATCGTCAAATGTCATGTCATCCATACCGGCATTGGCATGACGTGTATGAAGATATCGACTAAAGAGGGAATATTGCTCGTCCGTGGCCGCAGGTCTAAGTGCAGTTCCGACCAATTGGGTATTTTTCTTCCATACTCTTTTCATAGAACGGTCAGGTTCGAACTCGTCGACAACAATACGAACCGATACACATGCCTGACATCCATCACAAACAGGACGATAAGCAATGTTTTGCGAACGCCTAAATCCACCTTGCGTTAAAACAGTATTCATCTGTTGCGCAAAGGTACCTGTTAGATAGGTAAAAACTTTTCGCTCGTAATGATCTGATAAATAGGGACACGGTTGCGGTGCAGTTAAAAAGAAGTTCGGTGTATTTTGGTCACTTCGTTCGGTCATAATACCTATTTAGCACCAGTTTTCCCTAAATTACATGATCACATAAGTCCAAAAAACTCTTCCGTTAAAGTTATGGCAGTGTTGATTAAACAACCACACCATAAAGATCATAATTATCTGACCGATCGATTTTTACCGTGACAAACTCGCCGGTTCTTAATGGGCGGCGAGATTGCAAATGAACAACACCATCTATTTCAGGTGCGTCATATTTTGTCCGCCCAACGCCTTCAAGACCAGTCGAACTATCGACTAGCACCTGTAACCGCTTACCAACTTTTTTCTTGAGTTGATTAGCTGAAATAGTTTGTTGGTGCGCCATAAAACGATGCCAACGGCTTTCTTTGACGTCTTCCGGCACCACTGCAAGTCCAAGATCATTCGCAGCAGCACCTTCCACCGCTTCATATTTAAAACAACCGGCACGGTCGATCTTTGTTTCCGACAACCAATTTAGCAGCGTTTCAAAATCTTCGTCTGTTTCTCCTGGAAAACCAACAATAAAAGTAGACCGTATTGCCAAATCAGGACACACCTCGCGCCATTTTTCAATGCGTCGATTGGTTTTCTCCAGATGGGCAGGGCGTTTCATATTTTTCAGCACATTTTCAGAAGCATGCTGAAATGGAATATCAAGATATGGCAGAATTTTTCCTTCCGCCATCAACTCCAACACTTCATCAACATGCGGGTAGGGGTAAACATAATGCAGTCTTACCCAAATGCCCAATTCACCCAATTCTTTAACAAGGTCAAAAAACCGCGTTCTTATCGTATGATCTTGCCAGATGCTTTCACTATATTTCAAATCAAGACCGTAAGCACTTGTATCTTGTGATATTACTAAAAGCTCTTTCACACCGGCATTTACCAGTTTTTCAGCTTCTTTAAGAACATCGCTAATAGGTCTAGAGGTTAAGCTTCCTCTTAAATCGGGAATAATGCAGAAGCTGCAATGATTGGAACACCCTTCCGAAATCTTTAGATATGCATAGTGGCGCGGTGTTAAACGGATTCCTTGCGGCGGTACCAAATCAACAAACGGGTCATGCATCGGAGGAACTGCTTTATGGACAGCATCCATTACGCTTTCATAAGCTTGAGGCCCCGTAACGGCAAGTATATTGGGATAGGTTTCAGTAATCATTTCAGGTCTGGTGCCAAGACAGCCGGTAACAATAACTTTGCCATTTTCCTTCATGGCTTGGCCGATGTTTTCTAGCGATTCATCGCGTGCAGAGTCAAGAAAACCACAAGTATTAACAATGACCAGATCGGCGCCATCATGTTTGCGCGCAATTTCATAACCTTCCGCACGTAAGCGCGTAATAATGCGTTCGGAATCTACCAAAGCCTTAGGGCAGCCGAGCGAAACAAAACTAATACGTGGAGCAGACATGTTACTTCCCGAAAATTATTAAGATGACGCGTTAATACGCCATTCGATATTGGTAAAAAATGGCGCATTTTCAACAATAGATGGCAAAAGCAAGATAAGGTTAGAAATTACTATGTATCTCTCACTATGAGCCACAGCTCGGTTGGAAATATCACAGTGAACCGGCTAAAACCATAAAAATATTAAACGTAAACAAACAAAACCAACGCTGAGATAACCAACATAAACGCTGAAACAATAAAAACAAACGCAACAATCAAAACCAACGCTAAAGAAATTGAGTTTTGTCCGCTTATTATAGATCAATGAAAGTAAACGCGTATCAGTTATCTCAATAACGGCGAATTAATCCAACGAGGCGTCCTTGAAGCTTTATGCGATCTGGGCCAAATATGCGTGTTTCATAGGCTGGATTTGCAGCTTCTAGCGCAATTGATGCGCCTTTGCGCCGATAACGTTTTAACGTTGCCTCTTCATCATCAACCAAAGCAACAACAATTTCCCCTGGGGTGGCAGTATCACCACGTTTTATAATAACGGTATCACCATCAAAAATACCCGCGTCAATCATCGAATCACCCTTAACTTCAAGGGCGTAATGCTCTCCGCTACCAACCATATCCGCCGGTAGTGATAGCATGTTGGTTTGGTTCTGAATGGCTGAAATTGGCACACCCGCTGCAATTCGTCCCATAACTGGCACGTTTACATTTGCTGCCTGATCAATATCATTATTCAATATTGGTTTTGATATGACATTCTTTAAAGATTGCCCCTTGGTGCCTTCAATGACACTCGGTGAAAATTTGCGCGGTGAACTTAATGGATGGGACATTGCTTCCGGTAATTTGATAACCTCCAAAGCACGGGCTCTATTGGGTAATCGACGTATGAACCCTCTTTCTTCAAGCGCGGTTATAAGACGATGTATACCGGACTTTGATGCGAGGTCCAATGCATCCTTCATTTCATCAAATGACGGAGGAATTCCAGTTTCTTTAAGCCGATCATGAATGAATAGTAGAAGTTCATATTGTTTTCGCGTTAACATATCTTTCTCCATTCACGAATCAAAAGAAACAAAAGCAGAACATACCCTATATGTTCATTCAATGTTCTACAAGCCCTTTTACCAAGTATTCTGCTGGATCTTGTCAAAATAACTGAATAATTATTCAAGCTGAAATCCGTCTGCTACTAACAATGAACTGTTTTTGTTTCATAGAACTGGCTTATATTATCCCATCGTCTAAAGGCTTATGTATTTTATGATAGAGTATCTATCAAAGCAAAATGCGATAATAACCTCTTGCATACTCATCAGATCAGTTGATTCCGTTTAATGCAGTAATCAAGTTGTTCCCAGTAAAACGTATTAAAACAATCTTATTTTCCAATTTACTATTACCAACCGAATTTAACGACATATGCTATCAAGATGTTGGAAAAAGCGGTAAAAAACAAAAATGCCGTATAGCGTCACACTACACGGCATTTATTTTTATTTTCTTTTAAAAATCTTTCAGAAGAAACCCTTGCGCTGCCACCATCCCATACGTTTTGGTTTTTCTTCCTCAACAGGTTCAGGCGATGTGTCGGATGAAGGCGTCTCTTCCGGTTCTGATTTTTTCTTGGTCGATTTGCGTTTTGTTTTGGTCACCGGTTCAACAACAGTCTCTTCAGGAGTAACGTCAACAGCCGTATTTTCTTCATTGGCTGTAGGCTCAGCTTCTGCTTTAGGCTCAGCCTCTTTTTTAGTGCTTTTACGACCACGACGTGTTGTTTTCTTTGCAGGTTTTTCTTCTGCTTGCTCAACTTCAACAGTTTGAGGTTGTTCTTCCGTTGCGCTCTCCGCGTTGGACGTTAACGTTTCACTATTTGCTTCATTTAAGGCCTTAAGTTCTGCCTCTTTTTCAGCTTTTGTTTTACGTTTGCGTTTAACGGGCGCTTTTACTTCTTCTGTTACTGGTGCAGCTTCTGTCACCAGTTCAGCATTTTGTGCTTTTTCAAGGACAACAGTTGTATCCGCAGTCTCGCTCGCAGCTTTGCTCTTTCTACCGCGTTTTTTCTTTGGCTTTTCGGCAACCACCTCTTGTATCGGGGCAGTCGCTTCTACCACTGGTGCGGTCTCTGTAACAACAGCAGCATCAGCAACTAAAACATTTTGCTGCGGCTCATTTCCGGTAAAACCAACCGGTTCAGCGGCAGGAATGCGCCTTTGTTGACGTCTTGCTGCTATAACCTCTGATAACGCCCGTTCAGCAAATTCACCCACAGGTTCAGCATATGGCAAACGACGACGTTCAAACTCACCATCACGATTGCGGCGACCACCGCGACGACCACGTCTTCTGCGTCGTTTATTATCATCTTCCGACTGCTCAGAATTTGGTGATGCAGATTGTGACGTTTGTTCTTCGTTGTTATCGCTTCTACGGTCGCGTTTGCGCCGTTTACGTCTATTATTATTGTTGTTGCTGCTTTCAACCGGTGCTTGTTCTGTTTCTTCTTCAATCTCAGGTAGATCAGGTTCGTCTTCGATAATCGGTGCAGGAAGAACTGGGGCAGGCGTGCCTTCAGCAGCCGTACCGCGGCAAATAACCAAATGTTCGGCGCCGACATTATCGTCCGCTTCAAAATTGATCGTTAGACCGAAGCGCTGTTCCAAATCGGCTATTACCTGACGCTTGTGATTAAGTACATATAAGGCCGTTACAACTGGTGTCCGAACAGTAATATTGAAATTCGGGTTACGAAGCAGATATTCCTCGATAGAGCGGATAACATGCAGTGCTAACGAAGAATCAGAGCGTATATATCCCGTTCCATGGCAGTGTGGGCAAAGCTGCATCGTACTTTCAAGCACAGAAGCTCTAATACGTTGGCGGCTCATTTCCATCAGGCCAAAATGCGAAATACGACCCACCTGTATACGGGCACGATCATCTTTCAGACAATCTTTTAACTTTTTCTCGACAAGGCGGTTATTACGCTTTTCTTCCATATCGATAAAATCGATAACAACCAGACCAGCAAGGTCTCTTAAGCGCAATTGCCGTGCAACTTCTTCTGCCGCTTCAAGGTTGGTTTGACATGCGGTCTCTTCAATAGAATGTTCTTTTGTCGAACGTCCCGAGTTGACATCAATAGCGACCAGAGCTTCAGTTTGGTTGATGACGAGATAGCCACCTGATTTCAGCGTGACTTCCGGTTGCAACATGGCATCAAGCTGTGTTTCAATGCCGTTGCGTGCAAAGATCGGCAGAGGATCCTTATAAGGCTGAACCACTTTTGCGTGGCTTGGCATGAGCATGCGCATAAAATCTTTGGCTTCCCGGTAACCTTGGTCACCAGAAACAAGAATTTCACCAATATCCTTATTATAAAGATCACGAATAGATCTTTTGATAAGGCTTCCTTCCTCATAGACGAGTGATGGGGCAACCGATTCAAGTGTAAGACCACGAACATTTTCCCATAAACGCATGAGATATTCATAATCGCGCTTGACTTCAGCCTTGGTGCGATTTGCACCAGCAGTGCGCAAGATAACGCCCATGCCTTTTGGTACGTGTAAATCTTTTACAATTTCTTTTAATCTTCTGCGATCCTGTACATTGGTAATTTTACGGGAAATACCACCACCACGCGCAGTATTCGGCATAAGAACGGAATAACGACCGGCAAGAGAAAGATAGGTTGTTAGCGCAGCACCTTTATTGCCACGCTCCTCTTTTACCACTTGAACGAGTAAGATCTGGCGGCGTTTAATAACTTCCTGAATCTTGTATTGGCGACGCTGTGCACGTTGATGCATCGGAACTTCTTCCATTGCATCTTCCGCACCAACAGATTCAACCGTATCTTCATTTGGATCACTTAGTTGATCGTTATCATCGAGATCATCAGATTCAACCGTCTCAGAAATTGTCTCGTCTTCGAGCTCAGCAGCGACAACTTTTTCTTTCTTTGATCGTCTTGAGCGTTTGTTACGACTTTTCTTCTCTGTTTCCTGGTCCTCACCTTCGTCATCTTGACGAGCGGCTTTTTCTTCTTCTTCAAGTAAAGCCAACCGGTCTGCAACCGGTATTTGATAATAGTCCGGGTGAATTTCGGAAAAAGCCAAAAAGCCGTGACGGTTTCCGCCATACTCGACAAAGGCTGCTTGCAAGGACGGTTCAACACGCGTTACGCGTGCAAGATAAATATTACCCTTGAGCTGTTTTTTATGCTCTGATTCAAAATCAAATTCTTCAATACGGTTGCCGCGAACAACGACAACACGTGTTTCCTCCGGGTGAGAGGCATCTATAAGCATTTTGTTTGACATTATATGAAATCCTGCGGATGGCGTGCATATAGGTCCCTAATAAGGCATTAGAAAGCCTTGAGAGGAAAGGATGCAACAAGCCAATAAAAACTGGTTTTGCCATAAAAATAGGATGGGAAAATGAGCGCAAATGCCCGCTCGCATGTCTTGCTCTAATAAAAATCTTCACCATCTGCTTAGTCTGACTCATACCTTGAGAGTCTCCGGCAAAACGTTTTTTCAAAATCAGTTCGGCAAACCGAACCAGCGAAACTGTATGATACAAACCTTATATTGAGCGCATTTTGCTATAAAAAATAACAAGTTAAGCCATTCAGGTTTGTAGGTTTTTACGAAAAAGATGCTCATGCGACTGGCAAACCAGTCGTTCATGCATCACTTTTAAACCGATTATGCTTTTAAGGCGAGATTGTGATGAAAACAAGTATCAATAATGGTGTCTCGTCATTAAATAGTTTTAAAGAACTCTGACCTATGTCTTTGCCTGCATCATAAAATGACTGAACGGTCAATTGATGTGGTTGTAAACTTGTCTTTCCAATGAATTATGAGAATTCGAGCTTGTCTAACATGTTTTTGAACATATCCAGAGTTGCTGCAATATTTTTTATCAAGAGATTTGCATTGGCTTTGATGGCGTTGATGATGATCTCATTGTCTATCCAATATGCAGCGCTACAAGCTCAAACAACAGCAAAACCATTGGGGCTCGTCAACTTGCGTATTGCGGGTGACGAGACAAGAATGAGAATTATTGCGGTTTTTGATAAAGAACCAGCATATAAAATCCAGCTTCTCGATTCACCCACCCGACTTATTGTCAATTTGCCTATTGTTGATTTCTCGGCTCAAAAACAGTCACCGACAGTTATGGGATTGGTTTCAAATATCCGTTATGGCGCAGCCGGTGCTGATAGATCTCGAATCATTTTAACAACAAAAGTTCCTTTTGTTGTTGAGAAAAGTACCTCGCAACAGCTTGATAGCGGTTTGTGGCAGGTTGTGCTGGATATAAAAACCGACAGCCGGAAAAATTTTGAAGCCCTATTACAAGAGCAACAAAAAAATGATGCCGCATCATTAAACACGCCAGCAAATTCAATCGTCAAACCTTTTCGAGTCGTTATCGACGCAGGGCATGGCGGAATTGATAGTGGTGCGCAAGGGGTAAGCGGCATTTTGGAAAAAGATGTTACTCTGGCATTTGCGCGTGCCTTGCGTGAACAATTGGAAAAAAATCCCTCTTTGGAAGTTTTTTTGACGCGAGATACTGATGTGTTTTTACGCCTCAATGAACGTGTTCAAAAGGCTAGGGGGTACGGCGCAGATTTATTTATCTCCATTCATGCCGATACAATTAATACCGGTACAATGCGTGGCGCAACCGTCTATACAATTTCAGACAAAGCTTCGGATAATATTGCAAAAGCTCTGGCAGAACGGGAAAACAAATCCGATCTTCTCGACGGATTGCCTGCTGATGAAACACCGGAAGTAACCGATATTCTCATTGATCTTGCGCGGCGTGAGACCTTGGCCTTTTCGGTAAATTTCGCTGAACGTGTCATTAGTGATATGACACGAGATAACATCAATCTGATAAAGAACCCGCACCGTTATGCTGGTTTTCAAGTTTTGAAGGCACCCGATATTCCATCTGTGCTGATTGAACTTGGATATTTATCAAATAAAGATGACGAAAGACAGGTTTCTGACCCAGCTTGGCGCGCGAAAGCAGCAGGCGCTATCGCTATGGCGGTTAAACAATTTGCCGATAATAGACGTGGACAAATGGTTAATCAGGAAAAGTGATTGAAATTCCAAAGCCGTTGAAAATATTGATAATAAAGCTGCTGATAACCTAGAAATTATGACCAATAACACTTAACTTTCTAATCAAAATACTAAATAATGTGAATTAGCCTTGTCTTTGTCGCAATTCCAGTGCAAATGCGGCTTGACTGGTAGATTATATTTCACTCGACGGTGAATTCTGGAGAAAGCGACATCCGGTTACGATGATGAGGTTTTTAAAACATTTTTTAGCTGCAGGCGTTGCTCTTTGCCTGACTGTGCCATTTTCTAATTATACATTTGCTGAAGATACCCCACAAACTCAAACTGATGAGCTACCAGATTATGAGGTTTTAGCAAAATATGAACCGCCAGTGATGTCGCGTATTCATGCCGCAGACGGTGGTCTTATGGCAGAGTTTGCAACCAACCGTCGGCTTTATCTTCCTATCCAGTCGGTGCCGGATTTAGTGAAATCGGCGTTTATTTCTGCAGAAGATAAGAATTTTTATCGCCATTTCGGAATGGATCCAGAAGGATTGGCGCGTGCATTGGTAAGCAATGTGCGTAACCTTGGCTCAGGGCGCCGTCCGGAAGGGGCTTCAACAATTACACAGCAGGTTGCTAAAAACTTTTTGTTAAGTTCCGATGCAACAATGGAACGTAAGGTTAAAGAAGCGATTTTAGCAATGCGTATTGAACGCGCTTATTCTAAAGATCGTATTCTTGAACTCTATCTCAATGAAATTTACTTGGGGCGTGGCGCCTATGGTATTGCTGCCGCAGCCTTAACCTATTTCAATAAGTCGGTTAATGAATTAACGCTTGATGAATGTGCCTATTTGGCTTCTTTGCCAAAGGGACCAAGCAATTATGACCCATTCAAACACACTCAACGCGCCTTAGACAGACGCAATTGGGTTATCGACCGTATGGTTGAAAACGGTTATGCAACAGCCGCTCAAGGCGAGCAAGCCAAAGCCAAGCCGTTGGGCGTGACAATGCGTGGTGATGACACTTACATTTTTGCGTCAGATTATTTTACAGAAGAAGTAAGACGGCAAATTATCGCTAAATATGGTTCAAAATCACTTTATGAAGGTGGTCTTTCAATCCGAACCACATTGGATCCGAACTTGCAAGTTATGGCGCGCCGTGCCTTGCAAGACGGCCTTATAAAATTTGACCAGAACCATGGTTGGCGCGGTCCTTTCAAGCATATTGATGTATCAGATGATTGGGGTACCGCACTTGGTGACGTTGTCGGTTTTAGCGATGTGCCAGAATGGCGTTTGGCGGTTGTGTTATCTGTTGCGCCAGATCGCGTAAAAATTGGCTTGCAACCGAAAAGAGAAGTATCAGGAGCTTTATCAGCAGAGCGTGATATTTCGACAATATCAGTAAATGATATGCGTTGGGCATTGCGTATGGTCGACAAAAATGATCGCCATACAACAGCAAGCAACCCAACCGGTGTGCTGCATGTCGGAGATGTTGTTTTTGTTCAGAAAAAGCAGGGCTCTGATGGTGGCTATCTATTGCGTCAACCACCAAAAATTGAAGGTGCTATGGTTGCCATGGAACCGCGCACCGGTCGTGTATTGGCAATGGTTGGCGGTTTTTCATTTGCTGAGTCTGAGTTTAACAGGGCAACACAGGCTTATCGTCAGCCAGGTTCATCTTTCAAACCTTTTGTTTATGCTGCGGCACTTGATAATGGATATACACCGGCTTCCGTTGTTCTCGATGGGCCGGTGGAAATTAGTCAAGGAAACGGACAGGTTTGGCGGCCAAAGAATTATGGTGGAACCTTCGCAGGACCTTCTACCTTGCGCTATGGTATTGAGCATTCCCGTAACTTGATGACAGTTCGTCTTGCCAATGATTTGGGTATGCCTATTGTTGCAGAATATGCCGAACGTTTCGGTATTTACGATAAAATGCAACCTTATTTGCCTATGGCATTGGGCGCGGGTGAAACCACAGTGTTGCGTATGGTTACAGCCTATTCGGTGATTGCAAATGGCGGACGTTCCATTTCACCGTCATTGATTGATCGTATTCAAGATCGATATGGCAAAACAATTTATCGTCATGATCAGCGTCAATGTGAAGGTTGTAACGTTAAAGAATGGCACAACCAGCCTGAACCTACTTTGATCGACCAGCGCGATCAGGTTCTTGATCCTATGACGGCCTATCAGATCACATCAATGATGGAAGGTGTTGTGCAACGTGGTACGGCTGCACGGCTTAATTATCTGAAACGGCATATTGCCGGTAAAACTGGTACAACGAACGACTCTAAGGATGCTTGGTTTATGGGCTTTACCCCAAATATCGTTGTGGGTGTCTTTATTGGCTATGATCAACCAGCTTCTTTAGGCTTTGGTGGTACAGGTAGTTCCTTGGCTGTGCCAGTATTTGGCGAGTTTATGGAAAGTGCCATGAAGGGTGTACCGGATGTTGGATTTAAAGTACCTGATGGTATGACACAGGTAGCAATTGACAGAAAAACCGGTATGCGTGCAGAACCTGGCAATAGCAATGTTATTGTTGAAGCGTTTAAACCAGGCACGGGACCTGCAGATGTCTATCAAGTTATTGGTGGGACAAATTCTTTTCAGGAAGGAGTGCCAGTTGCTCCAACATCACCGCAGGTTAACAAGGCAATCCAGAGCGGTTCCGAAGGGCTTTATTGATAAGACATTTTATTTTGACTTATTGATGTGATGTGAATAAAGTCCACCCGCTTGATGACATTGTTTGGTAATCACCTAATACGCCAACGCTTTTCAAGCTATAAATAGGTCAGGATTGATCCTGACCTCAACAATTACATAAATCTGAGATAACTATATCCTACCATGCGTGCAGAAATAGAAACATTGGTTGAAGAAATTAAGCAAGCCATTGGTTTGCTGAGGAGGCATCTTTGACTGGGATCAGTCATTAAAACGCCTCGAATATCTTAATGATAGAGCCGAAGATCCTAATCTTTGGGAAGACGCCCAACAAGCGCAAGACCTTATGCGTGAAAGACAAAGGTTGGAAGATTCGATACAGAATATCAATCATTTAACCCAATCACTCGACGATAGTGTCGAGTTGATCGCTATGGGCGAAGAAGAAGGCGATGACGCCATAGTGGCTGAGGCGGAAAACGCTATTCATGGGTTAAAACATGAGCTTGATAAACGCCAGATCGAAATGTTGTTATCTGGCGAAGTTGACGCAAATGACACCTATCTTGAAATTCATGCTGGGGCAGGTGGTACGGAAAGTCAGGACTGGGCTTCAATGTTGCTGCGTATGTATATGCGTTGGGCAGAGCAACATTCGATGAAAGTGGAAGTGCTGGAAGTGCATGATGGCGAAGAAGCTGGTATAAAATCGGCAACCATTTTGGTAAAAGGACATAATGCCTACGGCATGTTGAAAACGGAATCTGGTGTGCATCGTCTGGTTCGTATTTCACCATATGACTCCAATGCAAGGCGTCACACATCTTTTGCCAGTATTTGGGTTTATCCAGTTATTGACGATAATATTGAAGTTGATGTTTCAGAGTCGGACGTGCGGATTGATACTTATCGCGCTTCAGGGGCAGGTGGTCAGCACATCAACACCACAGACTCTGCCGTTCGTATTACACACATAAAAACCGGCATTGTTGTGCAATGTCAGGCAGAACGGTCACAACATAAAAACCGCGCCACTGCATGGTCAATGTTGAGAGCCCGTCTTTACGAAGAAGAATTGAAAAAGCGTGAAGATGAAGCAAATGCACTTGAGGCTTCAAAAACGGATATCGGTTGGGGACACCAAATTCGTTCTTATGTTTTGCAACCATATCAGTTGGTAAAGGATTTAAGAACAGGTGTTGAAAACACAGATCCGCAAGCCGTGCTAAACGGTGACCTCGATGCATTTATGGAGGCTGCCCTTGCCCAACGGATACATGGTGGCGTTGAGCATGTTGAGGATATTACCTAAACAAACAATAGTTTTTCCAAGTGCTTATTGTCATTTTCGGGAATGTAATCAAGTTCCAGATTTCTGGCTAAGCACTTGGTTAATATCTGGCTCAATTGGGTAAAGTCAGAGCCAATGACAATATCAGAGCCAATCAGCAGCGGCTGTTTTTCTCGATAAAATAGATTGTTCTGTTGAGTTAACTTGGTTTTTAGCTAACAACTTATTGTTTGTCTGACCCTGTTATGATGGGGTCAATAGCATTTTGTCCGACAAATTGCACATTTTCAATCGTTGGAATATGGCTATTGGGCATATCCGGTAAAGGTTGCCGCGCCTCAATAGTTGCGCCACTATCTTGAGATACAACATCATAATGTGCTGCACCGAAAGATGTTGCAGCTATTATGAATACAGAGCACAAAATAAATAGTTTTGAAATATTGCGCATTTTTGTTGTCCAAAATATTAGGTCTTTATTAACTCATACAAAGGTTAACAAAAAGCTAACAACTGATCGGGAGAGCCATCTGTTAGGCCAATGATCAGGTGAGCAATCTGGCAATTAATTAAGCAATTTTACTTGCAGCCTGCAAAACAGCTTGTGCATGCCCTGACACTTTCACCTTATGCCAAATTTCTGCAATCTTACCGGTCTTATCAATAAGGAAGGTTGTGCGTTCAACGCCCATATATTTGCGGCCATACATCGATTTTTCTACCCACACGCCATAAGCCATCAGCGTTGTTTTTTCTTCATCGGATACAAGGGTGATGTTCAGCTCATGCTTCTCTTTGAATTTATCGTGTTTTGCAGCCTTATCAGGCGACATACCGATTATTTCAACGCCAATCTTGTCAAATTCTGGTTTTAAAGCGGTAAAATCATGAGCCTCAAGTGTACAGCCGCTGGTGTCGTCTTTCGGATAAAAGTAGAGAACAACCGGTTTCCCACGCAATTGTGATAAACTTTGTTCTGCCCCGCCGTCTCTGGGTAAATTGAAATCCGGTGCTATATCGCCTATTCCCAATTTTTCCATAACTCTACCTTTCTTTTGTTGGTAAGCGTAAAATGATACCAAAAATATCAGGAATCAATCCTGATCCAATGCTATATTGTTTCTGTAAATTCTGTTTGCCAATTATTTTATTTTAATTCTCAAATAACGGGATTGTTGACGAGTTGCCTGGACCACATGAAGAAATTCGCTTTGACAAGCGAAAAATTAAAAATCTGGATCATTTTCCTTCAGCTCTTCAATCTGGCGGACTGAAGATTCGCACCCCCCGCATGAGAAAAAAATTGATGCGGCGTATCTTTAAAACCTGCCTATGGATTTTGTTAATCTTGGTATGTGTTTTAGCGCTTGCTTTTTCATTATTAAAGGTTGGAATTAGTGGTGCATTTTTGACATCAAAAATGCAGGCAGCCTTGTCGCAACAACTCAATGACGAGGCAAACGTCAAAATATCAGACGCAAAATTGTCGTTGGATGAAGATTACCATTTGGCGTTAGAGACACAAAATGTCATGGTCACTGACATTAAAAACGGCACCAAAATTGATCAAATAGGTTTGTTCAGGGTTGGTTTTTCGCCATTGGGGTTACTGCGCGGTAAGCTTGAAATTGCGCAGATCGAGATACACGACACCAATATTGCCCTACCTCAAGGCAATGGTCCAAGTTTTTTGGATACTTTACCAAAAGATAAATTTGGCAGGATAGATCCAGATGCGGCAGCCAATAATCTTTTTGGTGCATTTGACCAGTTCTCGGCAATGCTAAAAAAAACCTCAATGAGAGTGGTTATTCTCAAAAATGTTTCACTGCGTATGGGAGGAGATAATAATACGCCTTTGAACATTGAGGAATTAGACTTGCGTACGCGCTGGAAAAAAACTGCGCTGAAGTCAAAACTTCAATGGAACAATAATCCGATTAAGGTAGAAGGCGATGTTATTTCTGCAGAAAATGCAACACAAAGCTTTAAAGTTAAGCTCACCTCATTGCCACTTCATTTGGGTGCGTCTGATGATGCTTCACCTTTCTTAGCCAATGGGCGTACCAATAATAATTTTTTTCGCTTAAAAGGAACCACAGATATCGCTCTGGAAGCTCATAGAGACAGTGCTTTGAACGGTCCAATTATAAATGCGCATGTTCTGATGCCGGTTGGGGCAATGGACGTTGGCACAGAGACAATGCCAGCAAAATTTGATGTGAATATGCTCTATACGCCGAAGAGTGACAAAATAGAAATCGCCCCTTCGCAAATATCAGCTGGTGGAGTGAGTATACCATTTAATGGTGCAATAGGCATAACCCCTGCGAAAGCAGACAATGAAAAGCCAGATAATGATTATCGTTTTGAAATTGTTTCGCAACACGCGGTTAGTGCTGCTTCAGAAGTGCCGGATAATCCTCTAAGATTTTCTATGAAAGTAGCAGGCCAATACAATCTGGATAATAAAAAGATCATCGTTGATGAGATCGCGGTTAATGCACCACATGGAACTTTGCTTGGTCAAGGTAGCTTGCGGTTTGGCGAGGGAACACCAGAAACAATATTTGTACTTCATGTTCCTCAAATGGATGTAGCAGAAGCCAAACAATTATGGCCTATTAATATTTCTCCTGGGGCAAGACGCTGGGTTGTTTCACATATTTTTGGTGGGCAACTGAAAAATGGTTCTATCGAAATAGCTATGCCATTGGGTTTTTTCCGTAATGGTATTCCGTCTGGACCTATCACTGGCAATGAAGTGAAAATCAGAACAGCGATTAACGATGCTCGATCGGATTTGGTCGGCGAGTTACCAGCCATTCGGGAAGCAGATGGCAAAATAGCCATTGATGGTATGACCACAGTGGTAACGTTGGATAGCGGCGTTAGTTATCTTTCAAAAGATCGCAAGATAGAGCTAGTTGAAGGCACGTTTACCGTGCCGTGGGGGCCTCAACGTCCAGTTTATGCCGAAATGAACCTTGTTGCGCGCGGTAAAATTGACGCAGCCGGTGAAATGATTAGCTTGAAACCCATTAATGCAAGAAAACAGTTGCCATTTGATCCCGATAAGGCAAAAGGCGATGTTGACGCAGAAATCAATCTGAAATTTCCTGTCACACGGGATAATCCGCCTGGCGAGTTGACCTATACAGCCAATGTTGATTTTTCAGATTTTTCGTTGCCAGAACCTATTGAAAATATTCTGGTTGATGATGCTTCGGGAACTGCCGAAATTACCAAGTCCGGTGTTACCTTGAATGCCAGTGGTTTGGTCAATGATCTGCCAGCAGATATAAAAATTGTTCAGCCTTTCAACAATTCGGATTTGAAAAAAGACGAAAATATTACATTCAATTTAAATGACAGTGTTAGAGCTAAGCATTTTGCATTTTTGAATACTTTTCTTTCTGGCCCCATGAGCGTTGTGGTTGGACCTGAAAATAAAGGCAAGCGCCATCTTTCTGCCGATTTAACCAATACGACACTTGATTTATCTTGGGCTGGTTGGAAAAAAGGCAAAGGTATGCCTGCACAAGTGCAGATGGATATTCCATCAAATATGACGAGCAAATCCGATTTTACTATCGATAATTTCTCACTGTCAGGGACTAATTTTGAAATTGCCGGCTCTCTTCATATCAAGGATAAACAGTTAGCCGGTGCGGAATTTTCGAAAGCCAATTTAAACCGCAATGATAATTTGAGTATTAAAGTTGCGACATCGGGTAAGTCCTATCATATTGAAGCAACCGGTAAAAGCTTTGATGCCAGAGCCTTGCTTCAACAAATGGGTAAGACGTCAGGCTCTGGCCGCAATACAAATGCCATTTCTTTGCATGCATCACTTTCAAGCCTTACTGGTTTTTATGGTGAGGACTTGCATGGTGTAACAGCGACTTACGAGGTCACCGAGCAAAACACCACTCAGTTAACCGTCAACGCAAATACCAGAACTGGCAAGCCATTATTTGTGCAGATGCAAAATGATAAAGGGCGGCAAGCGGTAAATGCCAAAACAACCGATGCGGGTTCTGTTCTCCGTTTTATGAATTATTATGAAAAAATCCGTGGTGGTGCATTGACGGTCAATTTGAAATCAACCCCCGGACAGCCTCTTTCTGGTCCCATCACCTTAAAAAACTTTGAAATTGTTGATGAACCCAGACTTGCTGCAATTGTTTCATCGAAGCCTGCTGGTGGTGGCAAAAGTTTGAATGATGCTTTTAAGGGCAAAATCAACAGTTCAAGCATCACCTTTGATATGGGATACGCTCATATAGGAAAAGGCGATAATTATTTGGTACTAGACCGCGGTGTTGTACGCGGCGCAACCGTTGGGGCAACATTCCAAGGAATCCTATATGATTCATCGGGTAATATGTCCATTACCGGTACTTTTATGCCGGCCTATGGTTTAAACCGTTTATTTGGCGATATACCGGTTATCGGTCAGGTATTAGGAAATGGTCGTGATCGCGGTTTGATTGGTATTACGTTTAAAATTGAGGGCAAGATGAAGCACCCTCAAGTGATGGTCAACCCTATCTCGGCAATTGCTCCAGGAATATTCCGATCGATATTCGAGTTCCAGCAATAATAAAATTTTTATATATAAGTGGGCTAATTAAAACTGGATAATGATTATTGTTTTGGCTTTGCTTAGCAACAATAAAGGTATTTTTAAGCGATAACAGAATTAATGACCATAAATAAAAAACACAGCGCGAGGCTGTGTTTTTTGTTTTCATTGCCTTTGTAACTCTAAAACTTAAACGGGTTTTATAAGAACATGTCTTTTTTTACCGAATGAAAGTTTAACGACGCCATCATCATTAAGGTCAACATCTGAAATAAGGCGTGCTTCATCTTCAACCGGTTTGTCGTTTACACGCACACCGCCACCTTGTACGTGACGACGGGCTTCACCATTTGATTTTGCCAAGCCAGCCTGTACCAACAGTGTCAATAAGCCAATACCTGACTTCAAGTCGCTAGAAGCAAGCTCAATTTTTGGTAAATCGTGGCTCAATGCGCCTTCTTCAAAGGTCTTGCGTGCAATATCGGCAGCTTTTTCAGCAGCGTCACGGCCATGCAACATTGCCGTTACTTCCGTTGCCAAAATTTTCTTAACTTCATTCAGCTCAGCACCCTGTAGGCTAGAGAGACGGTTGATTTCATCCATTGGCAATGTGGTATAAAGTTTCAAGAAACGCGACACATCGGCATCTTCAGTATTGCGCCAATATTGCCAGAAATCATAAGGCGAAAGCATATCAGCATTGAGCCAAACCGCACCATTAAGTGATTTGCCCATTTTTGCACCTGATGCCGTGGTAAGTAGAGGGGACGTTAGGGCATAAAGTTGCTCTGTTCCCATTCTGTGCCCAAGATCAATACCGTTAACAATATTGCCCCATTGATCTGAACCACCCATTTGCATGCGCAGGCCATAGCGTTTGCTCAACTCGACAAAATCATATGCCTGCAAAATCATGTAATTGAATTCTAGAAATGATAGGGAGTGCTCACGATCGAGACGCAGTTTGACAGAGTCGAATGACAACATTTTATTGACGGAAAAATGCCGTCCGACATCACGTAAAAATTCGATATAATTAAGGTTTCTAAGCCAATCGGCGTTATTGACCATAATGGCGTCATTGGAACCTTCACCAAAATTGATATATTGCGTGAAGACTTTTTTGATGCCAGCAATATTCTGGTCGATATTTTCGATAGTTAGCAGTTTTCGTGCTTCGTCTTTAAATGATGGGTCACCAATCATACCGGTGCCACCACCCATAAGCGCAATTGGACGATGACCGGTTTTTTGCAACCAATGCAACATCATGATCTGAATGAGACTACCAACGTGAAGGCTCGAAGCCGTAGGGTCAAACCCGATATATGCAGTAACCGTTTCCTTTGCCAAAAGGTCATCCAAACCTGTTTCATCAGATATTTGATGGATAAAACCACGTTCACGCATAACATTTAGGAAATCGGATTTAAAACCGGACATCAAACTTGTTCCTTAACAAAAAATCGAACATCATAGAGTTTCTTCATTAAGTGTGGGCTTTATCATAGATTATGCACGATTCACAAGGAAGCATACAATGCCGGATATAAAATTGGCTATCGGATTGATGAGTGGTACTTCTATGGACGGTATAGACGCCTCATTGTTGCGCAGCGACGGCGATGCGGTGATAGATGTTATAGGCCATCACTCATACACATACAGCGCCGCTTTTAGGCAGCAATTAAAGTCTGCACTTGATATGGCAAATCAGATAAAAAATCGTGATGATCGCCCAGACCAACTCAGAAAGATAGAAGTTGCGCTTACCGATCTGCACGCAACACTGGTGCAACAACTATTGCATAAATATGCAATTAAGAGCGATTCGGTGGATTTGATTGGATTTCACGGACAAACCGTTTTGCATAAACCCGAAAATGCCCTGACAGTGCAGATTGGCGATGGACAACAACTGGCAAATCAAACCGGTATTGATGTTATTTATGATATGAGGGCGAATGATATGACCCATGGTGGGCAGGGCGCGCCATTGGTTCCAGTCTATCATCGCGCATTGGCCAATAAACTTCACGGAAAGGCACAATTTCCAATCGCATTTGTCAATATTGGTGGCATATCAAACCTAACCTGGATTGGCGAAGAGTCGTCGATTTATGCTTTTGATTGTGGACCGGGAAACGTTTTGATTGATCAATGGATCTCTTTACGCACTTCAAAACAATATGACGATGGTGGAAAAATCGCTTTAAAGGGCAATGTTATTGATAAAATTATTCGAAATTATCAAATGCATCCGTTTTTTTGCCAGCCAATGCCTGGCTCACTTGATTGGAGAAGTTTTAGCCCGTTAACCGATACAACTGTTTCGATAGAAGATGGTGCCGCTTCTTTGAGCTACATAACGGCGTTTGGAATTGTGAATTCATTCCGCCATGTTCCACAAACACCAAAGACACTTGTTCTTTCCGGTGGTGGCGCACACAATAAGGCAATTATTAAGTATTTGGAAAAGCTGACAAAAACAGCAAATAGCAAGTTGTTCAATGCACAGTCGATAGGGGCCAACCCCGATTTTATCGAATCTGATGCATGGGGCTATCTCGCCATAAGGTCTTTTTACGGTTTACCACTAACTTATCCGACAACAACAGGGTGTGATAAGCCAGTTAGCGGTGGCAAACTTGTCAAACCGAATAATTTGCAGTGAGCGGCTCATGAATGTTTGAAAGAAATCATTCAGATTACAATAATGTGACACTGTAGTGTTATATACAATGCAATCGCCAATGGATTAGGTGCGGCTGAATAATCATCTGGCTCAACCAGCATTTGAAATACAAAAATAGTGTTTAGAATACAAAAAGGCTCCACAAACTCTTAAAAAGAATGAGGAGCCATATTGTTTCAAAATAGATAAGGTTAGATTTGAACTCTAACGTAGCCGTTTCATTCGCGGTTCTGACAATTCGCCGGCAAGACGTCGGTCAAGATATTCCGAGCAATCGCCAATGAGTTCATCAACGCGACCAGCAAAAAAGTGGTTTGCACCTTCCAATGTTTGTTGGGTGATGGTTATACCTTTTTGCGTTTTCAATTTGTCGACAAGACCTTGAACATCTTTCGCTGGTGCCACCCGATCATTGTCACCATGGATAATTAATCCTGATGATGGGCAGGGGGCAAGAAACGAAAAATCATAAATATTGGGTTGTGGCGCAATAGAAATAAAACCTTCAATCTCAGGGCGGCGCATAAGAAGCTGCATACCAATCCATGCCCCAAAAGAATAGCCTGCAACCCAACAGTTTTTAGAATCAGGATGAAGTGCTTGTACCCAATCAAGTGCGGCGGCTGCATCCGACAATTCGCCTGCACCATGGTCAAACTCACCTTGACTGCGACCAATTCCACGGAAATTAAACCTCAAGGTCGTAAAGCCGCGTTGTTGGAACATATAGAATAGATCGTAAACGATCTTGTTATTCATCGTTCCACCAAATTGTGGGTGTGGGTGTAATACAATGGCTATAGGAGCATTTTTTTCAAGAGAAGGCTGATAGCGACCTTCAAGACGCCCCGCAGGACCATTGAATATGACTTCTGGCATATAGCACTCCTTATCATCACGATTGACACATTACCCATAGTGATTTGGTATTGTCTGTGTCATCGTTTAGTGTTGTTAAAGCAATCTTGCTTGTTAGATAGTCTGTTATTGGTGCACTTTTCAAGAAAATTGCGTTATAAAACAGTAGAAACCAATTAAAAATTAAGTGTTTAAGGAAGTCAGATGTCAACTTTTCGTAACTATCTAGATTATAACGCGACATCGCCATTGTCAGAACCAGCGCGTAAAGCTCTTATCGAGGCGATTGATATTTACGGTAATCCTTCATCTGTTCATCAGGAAGGGCGGGCTGCAAAAGCACTTTTGCAAAAAGCACGCCGTCAAGTGGCCGAACGTTTAGGGACAGTTCCTGACCATGTGGTTTTTACCTCTGGTGCCACAGAAGCGGCAATGACATTGCTCACCCCGTTTTATAAAATGGGGCGGTCGGATGTCCGCTTTTCGCATGTTTATATTGGTGCAACCGAACACCCTTGCATTGCCAAAGGTGGGCGTTTTGACAAAGATGCCCAAACAATTATTGGCGTTGATAGTGATGGTATCATTAATTTGTCCGAACTTGAAAAGGCGCTAAACGCGCATGATAAGACCAAGGGATTACCTTTAGTTGCCATTCAGGCCGCTAATAGTGAGACAGGGGTCATACAACCAACCCGACAAATTGCAGATATCGTGAAAGAGGCAGGTGGTGTGCTGATTGTTGATATTGTGCAGTTTATTGGAAAATTGCCAATTGATATAAAAACATGCGGCGGTGATTTTTTTATCGTTGCAGGACACAAAATTGGTGGTCCAAAAGGAATCGGTGCATTTGTTGCAAATGGTAGTGCTTTAATGCCACAACCTCTTATCAATGGCGGTGGTCAGGAACATGGATTTCGCAGCGGCACCGAATCTCTAACGCTAATTACTTCCTTTGGTGCAGCTATGGAACAGGCACCTAGCGAAGCAGATGTAGAAAAATTTGCAATGCTGCAAAAGCATTTGGAAACTGGTCTTCATGCAATAAGTAACCAAGTGACAATTTTTGGTGAAAACGTAAAACGAATTCCAAATACAACATATTTTGCAATAAACGATATTAAAGCCGAAACAATACAGATTGGAATGGATCTCGCAGGCTTTGCAGTATCCGCTGGCTCTGCTTGTTCGTCAGGCAAAGTTACACAAAGCAGTGTATTGGCTTCAATGGGATTAGAGGTTCCGGGTGGTGCCATCAGGGTTTCAACAGGCCGCGATACAACATTAGAACAAATCGAACAATTTCTTGACGCAATGAGTAAAATGGTTCGTAATTCAAAAAAGTAAAAAACAAGGCTTGCAAAAAAGTTTAGAACTGTTTTAAAAAGCAATTATAAGCTTGACTGCTTTTATCAGGTTTTTTCTATTGAACTCTGGTGAATGACGTCTTAAATCTGTTCAAGCTTGTTTCGGCATATTCTAAACTGCCGGTTTTTGACCCGGTGAGGAGGGAGAGTTCACATGCCTGCAGTGCAGGAAACGATAAGTCAAGTTCGTGACATTGACGTTGACCAATATAAATATGGTTTTGAAACCGCTATCGAGACGGATAAAGCACCAACGGGTTTGAATGAAGAGATTATACGTTTGATCTCTTCTAAGAAAAACGAACCGGAATGGATGTTGGAATTACGGCTTCAAGCTTATAATCGCTGGCTTTCTATGGAAGAGCCCCATTGGGCTCGCCTTGATTATCCAGAAGTGGATTTTCAAGCGATTTCCTATTATGCGGCACCCAAGACGCAAAATGCCCCCAAATCGCTTGATGAGGTGGATCCAGAATTGCTCAAAACATATGAAAAATTGGGGATTCCACTGAAAGAACAAGAAATTTTAGCGGGTGTGCGTAAGCAGGGTGAAGGAGCAGAGCCAGACGGCAATATTTATGCTTCAGGGCGTGTTGCTGTTGATGCCGTGTTTGATTCTGTCTCGGTTGTAACAACGTTTAAAGAAGAATTGGCAAAAGCGGGCGTTATTTTCTGTTCCATATCGGAAGCAATTCGTGAACATCCTGATCTTATAAAACAGTATTTGGGTTCTGTTGTTCCAGCAGGCGATAATTTTTATGCCGCGCTCAATGCCGCTGTCTTTACAGACGGTTCCTTTGTCTATGTACCAAAGGGTGTGCGCTGTCCGATGGAATTGTCCACCTATTTCCGTATTAATGAACGAAATACTGGGCAATTTGAGCGTACATTAATTATTGCTGATGAAGGGGCATACGTTTCCTATCTTGAAGGATGTACCGCGCCTCAACGTGATGAAAACCAATTGCACGCAGCCGTGGTTGAATTGATTGCATTAAAAGACGCTGAAATCAAATATTCAACAGTGCAAAATTGGTATCCTGGTGACAAAGATGGCAAGGGCGGCGTTTTCAACTTTGTTACGAAACGCGGTGATTGTCGTGGTGACAATTCTAAGATTTCTTGGACACAGGTTGAAACAGGTTCTGCTATAACATGGAAGTATCCTTCATGTTTATTACGCGGTGACAATTCACGCGGTGAATTTTATTCAATTGCTGTATCCAATGGTCATCAACAGATAGATTCTGGAACAAAGATGATCCATCTTGGTAAAAATACATCGAGCCGTATTATTTCAAAAGGTATTTCATCGGGCTTTTCGAACAATACTTATAGAGGGCAGGTCTCTGCCCATCGTAAAGCGACAAATGCAAGAAACTTTACACAATGCGATAGCCTATTGATTGGCAATGATTGCGGCGCACATACCGTTCCGTATATCGAGGCAAAAAATGCCACTGCCAAGTTCGAGCATGAAGCCACAACATCAAAAATATCTGAAGATCAGCTGTTTTATGTGATGCAACGTGGCATACCCGAAGAAGAAGCGATTGGCCTTATTGTCAATGGTTTTGTCAAAGAAGTTATTCAGGAATTGCCAATGGAATTCGCTGTCGAGGCACAAAAGCTTATAGGTATAAGTCTTGAAGGTAGCGTCGGTTAATGAGTGTAAAAATCGGTAGTGTTGAAGCGCTACTGCAAATTAGGATTTTAAAATAATGTTGGAAATCAAAAATCTTCATGCACGTATAGCCGGCACAGAAACAGAAATTATTCATGGTCTGGATTTGACGGTGAATGATGGGGAAGTGGCTGCCATAATGGGGCCTAATGGTTCTGGAAAGTCTACATTATCTTATATTTTGGCTGGACGTGACGATTATGAAGTTACCGATGGCGAAATTATTTATAATGGCCAATCCATATTGGAAATGGACCCAGCAGAACGTGCGGCTTTGGGTATATTCTTGGCATTTCAATATCCGATGGAAATTCCAGGCGTTGCTACAATGGAGTTTCTCAAAGTGGCAATGAACTCCCAACGCAAACTTCGCGGTGAGGAAGAGTTAAAAATTCCAGAGTTTCTGAAGCTCGTTAAAAAAGGCGCAGCAGAGCTGGAAATGGATCTCGATATGCTTAAACGTCCGCTCAATGTCGGTTTTTCCGGTGGCGAGAAAAAACGGGCGGAAATATTGCAGATGATGCTGTTGGAGCCAAAGCTTTGCGTTTTGGACGAAACAGACTCCGGCTTAGATATTGATGCGCTTAAGATAGTCGCAAATGGCGTGAATACGCTACGCGGTGCCAACCGTTCATTTTTGGTTATCACACACTATCAGCGTTTGTTGGATTATATTGTGCCCGATACAGTACACGTTTTGTACAAAGGTCGGATTATAAAGAGTGGTGACAAATCTCTGGCATTACAGTTAGAGGAAAATGGCTACGCGGATATTATCGGTGAAGTAGCTTGAGGTCGTAAAAATGAGTGTTAATCATGAAAGAGAATTAACGACCACGGAAACCGCTATTATTGACAGCTTCGGTGAACGCATTGGCGATTTTCCCGGCGATAGCTCTATAATGTCCTTGCGTGACAATATTATCGAACAGTTTAAAAGGGTTGGGCTACCTTCGAGAAAACAGGAATATTGGCACTATACGGATTTGCGTACCTTACTTCGTGACATTCCGCAATATAGTGATGAGGGTGATGGTCTTTCACAGGATCCGCTCGTTGTTAAGTCTCCCGTTTTTGCAATATTCAATGGTAAGACACTGACCGCCCCGCGGGTGGATAATGTCAAATCGGAAAATTTTGCCGATTTGTTGGCGACAGAACATAGTGATCTACAAAATAACATAGCTGATGATGATTTTATTGCTCAGTTAAATACAGCTTTCGTAACAGACGGTTGGTTTCTGGAATTGGAAAACGATGCCAAACCAGAAACACCAATAGAGCTGCAAACAATCCAGCCTGGTGGACGTGGGCACGTTTATTCAAAGATTTCCGTTGGCAATAATTGTGTCGCTACGTTCATAGATCGCCAGATTGGTGGTGAACAACCAGTATTGGCAAGTTCAGCTAATGTGCTGACTATTGGTGAAAATAGCGAGGTTACATGGGTGATTATCCGTGACCGCGGTATTAATGCCACACAGTTTTCAAAGTTTGAGGCAAAATTAGAAAACGCTGCAAAACTCTCACTTTATGTCATTAACATTGGTAGCAGTCTGAATAGGCAGGAAATCAATGTCGATATGGTCGGAGAGGGGGCAGATTTTCAATTGCGCGTTATTAACCTTTTAGCTGGTCAAACACATAGTGATGTAACAATGTGTGTGCGGCATTTGCAAGAAAACACAACCTCATCAGAGTTAATTCGCAATGTTGTAACAGATAATGCGCGTGGTGCATTTCAGGGAATGATAAGGGTTGCAAAGGAAGCGCAAAAAACCGATGCGAAAATGACCTGTAATAGTCTTATTCTGTCTAATGATGCAGAATTTGATTCAAAACCCGAATTGGAAATTTTTGCTGATGACGTTGCTTGTGGACATGGCTCGACAGTATCCGAGATTGATCATGATCAGCTATTTTATTTAATGGCGCGTGGAATACCAGAGGTTACAGCTCGTGGTCTTCTGGTGAAAGCGTTTGTGTCAGAACTAGTGGAAGATGATAATATTGCTGCTATTCAGGATACACTTGAATCAGTGATTGATAAATGGTTGGAAAACCATTTGTAAGATTGAGGCGATCATGAAAGAGCTTTCTACACTTCATTATGACATTAATGCCATTCGTCGTGATTTTCCTATCCTGAATATGGAAGTCTATGGAAAAAGACTGGCTTATTTGGATAATGCCGCTTCTGCGCAAAAACCACAAGCGGTGCTTAATGCCATGAATGACGTGTATAATCATGGTTATGCCAATGTGCATAGAGGTTTGCACTATCTATCAAATGCTGCGACGGACGCCTATGAAAAGGCGAGAAAAACCGTCCAGCAATTTATAAATGCGTCTTCCCAATCGGAAATCGTTTTTACGAAGAATGCAACTGAAGCGATCAACACAGTAGCATACGGTTGGGGTATGCCAAGAATTTCGGCTGGTGACGAAATTGTTCTAACCATCATGGAACATCATTCGAATATTGTGCCTTGGCATTTTATACGTGAAATAAAAGGTGCGAAATTAGTATTCGTACCAGTAGATGATGATGGCGTGTTGCATCTGGAGGATTTTCAGAAGTCTCTAACCAGCAAAACGCGCTTGGTTGCGATTACGCATATGTCCAATACACTTGGAACGGTAACGCCGTTAAAAGACATGATTAGATTGGCCCATGAACAGGGCATTCCTGTCTTGGTTGATGGGGCGCAAGGATCTGTTCATGCAACGGTTGATGTGCAAGATCTTGATTGCGATTGGTATGTGATGACGGGCCATAAACTTTATGGTCCAACGGGAATTGGTGTTTTATACGGTAAAAAAGACTATCTTCAACAGATGCGGCCATTCCAAGGTGGTGGTGAAATGATTGAAGATGTAACTGTTGATACGGTTACCTATAACGAACCGCCACACCGTTTTGAAGCTGGTACGCCGCCCATTGTAGAAGCAATTGGTTTGGGTGCGGCGTTGCAATATATCATGTCTAAAAATCGTGATGCCATTCATGCCCATGAAAAGCACTTACTGGATTATGCTCATGAACGGTTGTCTAAAATTGATTCACTAAGGATATTTGGTACAGCCCCCAATAAAGGTGGAATTATTTCCTTTGAATTGAAGGGAATCCACCCTCACGATGTTTCTATGTATATTGATCGGCAAGGTGTCGCGGTTCGCGCCGGCACGCACTGTGCGCAACCATTGTTACAGCGCTTCGGCGTAACATCAACCTGTCGGGCATCATTGGCTATGTATAACAACATAGAGGATATAGACCAGTTGGCAGAGGCTCTGGAAAAAGCCAGGAGTTTTTTCAATGACTGAAAGTAATCAATCTATTCCATCTGTTGAATTGATAGGAACGTGGACAGAGGTGTCACCGGCTGCTGCTTCTGCAATTCCGGCAGAAGAGTTGGATCGTATGACAAACGACATTATTTCAGCTTTAAAAACCGTATTTGACCCCGAAATCCCAGCGGATATTTACGAGCTTGGTCTTGTTTATCGTATTGATATTGAAGACGATAGGTCAGTGAAAATTGATATGACACTGACTGCCCCTGGTTGTCCAGTTGCTGGTGAAATGCCAGGCTGGGTTGAGAATGCTGTTGGAGCGGTTGAAGGTGTTTCCCATGTCGAGGTTAATATGACATTTGATCCACCATGGACACCTGACCGTATGTCAGAAGAAGCACAGATCGCTGTTGGTTGGTATTGATAATCTGATCTACAAATATCAAAACTCTGCTGCTTGTGTTGCCTTATCTGATACGAATATTTTTTCGAAAAAAGAATGAAAATCAAAAGGTTGATTAAATAACCGCTTGCGATAAAGAAACATTTTGCCTCTCATCTATTTTTTAGGCTCGCTTTGATTTTTGTAAGAAATTGGTTGTTTTCCAAAAGTATAGCCAGTTTCAATGGCTTTATTGCCAAATTTTTCGCGTAGCTTATCCATTGCTATTTCAGCGGCTGATCGCTTTTTAACATCTAGATCAAGCAAATCCGCTTCAGGTGTTGTAATGGCTTGTGTGAGATGCTGCACGCCAATCCCTAAGAGACGAAATGCTGTTCCGTCCAATTCTTTCTTCAAAAGGTCCTGGCCAATCCGGAAAATCTGATCGGCCATCTGTGTTGGGTCGTTCAATTTTCTATTTCTTGTCCGTGTTTTGAAGTTTTTCGTTTTGAGTTTTAAAACGACAGTCTCGCCAGCAATATGCGATGATTTTAGCCGTTGTGAAACTTTTTCCGAAAGCATTCGTAAAACCGGTATGAGATCTTTCTCAGCGGTAAGATCTGTCAGAAATGTTGTTTCTGCAGATACACTTTTCATCTCTTGGTTGGCGTCAACGCTGCGATTATCTTCACCACGGGATAGGGAATAAAGACGTTGCCCCATTTGTCCATAACGTTTGATGAGTACACTTTCTTCCATTTGTTGCAGTTGACCGATGGTTGTTAATCCATCGTGAGCAAGTTTTTCTGCAAGTGCAGCACCCACACCCCATATTGTCGTTACAGGCCGGCTTGCCAAAAAAGACATAGCTTCAGCACGCCCGATAACTGAAAAGCCTTTTGGTTTATCGAGATCAGAGGCAACTTTGGCTAAAAACTTGCAATAGGATAGCCCTATCGAAACAGTCACACCTATTTTATTTTCTATTTGTTTGGCAAATCGGGCAAGAACATATGCGGCTGGTGCTTTGTGTAATTTCTCTGTACCAGATAGATCCAAAAATGCTTCGTCTATTGATAATGGCTGCACCAGAGGCGTTAAATCATGCATAAGGCTTCTGATTTCTTTGCCAATACGAGAATATTTTGCAATGTCAGGTGGGATAACTACAGCATCAGGACAAAGCTCCAAGGCTTTGAACATTGGCATTGCTGACCTTACCCCCCTTATTCGAGCAATATAACACGCAGTGGAAACCACGCCACGCTTGCTTCCACCCACAATAACGGGCTTATTTCTTAATTCTGGATGGTCACGTTTTTCAACAGATGCGTAAAATGCATCACAATCAATATGTGCCAATGTTAGATTATAAAGCTCTGGGTGGTGCAATAAACGCGGTGACCCACATTTTTGGCAACGCAAATTTTTCTTTGTTTGCAAACAAAGACAATCCCGACAGAAGCCATATTGCGGGCTTTGGAATTGGTTCAATTCCATTCCACTTGCTCTCCACCGGGAAGAAAATGCAAAGCTTCGCCGACCGATTGTGGCAAATATTCTGTTGCGTTGGAAAACGCTATAAGTGTCGGCTCATGCGCGAGAATAAATTGTAAAACACCAGCAAGAAAACCTTTGGCTTGCGCAGCCTGACGTATATCGCTGGCATCTATACCGGTTACATTTAAAAATCGTGGCATGAGGTCTGGATCATTTGCAATGAATATAAATGCATCAATCGCAAGTTTTTCTGCTTCTTCCTGATTTGATATCTGTTTTTTCATATTATTTTAGCCAAGTGGTAACTCTCCATAGTTTACTCTTCATATTGTAATGCTGGAAGAGTGGAGTCGATAAGATGCCGAAAAAAGTCATGATCGTTGAAGATAACGAGCTTAACATGAAATTGTTTCGTGATCTCGTTGAGGCAAGTGGTTATGAGACAGTAGAAACAAGAAGCGGACTCGCTGCACTCGATTTGGCACGGAGCACTGCTCCCGGTCTTATTTTGATGGATATTCAATTGCCGGAAGTTTCAGGCATTGATGTTATCAAGCAATTGAAAGCTGATGCAGAGCTAAAATCAATACCAGTCGTTGCTGTCACCGCATTTGCCATGAAAGGTGACGAGGAACGGATTCGCGCAAGTGGTTGTGAAGATTACATGTCTAAACCGATATCGGTTGCAAACTTTATTGCCATGATTAAACGGTTTCTTGGATAACACCAATCTATTGCCGCAAAACACGCCATCTTTTACGTTAGATCACGTACCATTTACAGTAGAGCAAGTGTCTTTTGCTGTAGAGCAAGCACCTTTTACATGAGAGCATACACCGCTTGTCGTAGGTCACACATTTTTACGGTAAAATACAAAAATTTTGGCAATAAAAAAGCCCCGTATAACGGGGCTTCGATATGCATATAGCCAAGTGAATTAACGCTTGGAGAACTGGAACGAACGACGAGCTTTCGCTTTACCGTATTTCTTACGTTCAACAACACGACTATCGCGTGTAAGGAATCCACCTTTTTTCAACACTGCACGAAGCTCTGGTTCGAAATAGGTCAATGCCTTTGAAATACCATGGCGAACTGCACCAGCTTGACCTGAAAGACCACCACCAGCAACAGATGCAACAATATCAAACTGTCCATCACGGTTAGCAGCAACGATAGGCTGACGCAAAATCATCTGCAAAACAGGACGTGCAAAATATTTGTCAAAGTCTTTGCCGTTGACAACAATTTTACCACTGCCAGGTTTTACCCATACACGTGCAATCGCGTCTTTACGCTTACCTGTAGCATATGAACGACCTTGTGCATCCACTTTACGCTCATGAACAGGAGCAGGTGTTACAGCCGCTTCAACCACAGAAGTTGCTGCGCCAAGTTCAGAAAGAGAATTAATCTCGGCCATAATTAAGCAATCCTTTTGTTTTTACGGTTGAGTGCGCCAACATCAATAGTTTCTGGCTGTTGCGCTTCATGTGGGTGTTGTGAACCAGCATAAACACGAAGATTCTTCAACTGACGACGTCCAAGAGGACCGCGAGGAATCATACGCTCGACAGCTTTTTCGATAACACGTTCTGGAAAACGGCCTTCAATGATCTGACGTGCGGTACGTTCTTTAATGCCACCAATATAACCAGTGTGCCAGTAATACATCTTGTTTTCGTATTTCTTACCGGTCAAAACCACTTTCTCTGCATTGATAACAATAACATTGTCACCGTCATCAACATGAGGGGTATAAGTCGCTTTATGTTTACCGCGTAATCTGTTGGCTACCAATGTGGCAAGGCGACCTAAAACAAGGTTCTCTGCGTCAATAATGACCCATTTCTTTACCACTTCAGCAGGCTTTTGTGAAAAAGTTGCCATTGAAGCTTTCCTTTATAAAATCCTTCACTAACTGAAGGCTTTTTTTGTTGCTTAGCGTTGTGATAAAACACAACAGAACACACCTGAAATAATGTGTGCCTTGCTCTTATAACGTTCTCTATTATGCGTCAATAAGAAAATAATTCAATATTTACAATATATTGCATATAAGGTAATATAATACCATATTGTCTAAATGACATTTGTTTCCATATCGAAATAGCATGCTTTAGATAAGGGGAAATAATGGTTGAAGAGACATTGATTATTCAAAAACATCGGGAAATTATCAATCTTTTGCAACGGGTTAAGACAATTGCTTTAATCGGCGCCTCGGCAAATCCGCTTCGTCCTAGTTTTGAGGTTATGGAATTTCTTCTCGCACATGGCTATCAAGTTTTTCCCGTTAATCCCGCTTTGAAAGATAAGACCATACAAAACATCAAAGTATATGGCAGTTTGTCAGACATTACACAGACAATAGATATGGTGGATGTCTTTCGTAGGTCAGAAGCTGTTAGAGAAATTCTTGATGAAACACTTAACCTTTCAAAAAGGCCATTGGTGTTCTGGACACAGATCGGGGTTTATGATGGCGATGCGGCGCGCATTGCTGCTGAGAATGGTATGCATGTTGTGATGAATAAATGCCCCAAAATTGAATTATTACAGTAAAAATAACTAGAAAAAACTTGATTTAAGAAATTGTTTTCTTGTTTCTCGGAAGGGTATTCAATAGCCTCATGCACATTCTATTGGTTATATTATAATAACATTGATAGTGGCGCATTTGGAGGACAATTGAATGACACAAAATAGGCTGGGGATTGAAACATTAGCTGTTCATGCTGGAGCAGCACCAGACCCGACAACCGGTGCGCGTGCAACACCGATTTATCAAACGACTGCATATGTTTTTAAAGATGCCGATCAGGCTGCAAATCGGTTTGCTTTAGCCGAACCCGGCAATATTTACGGGCGCATTACCAACCCAACGCAAACTGTTCTTGAAGAAAAAATCGCTGCTCTTGAAGGTGGTACCGCAGCTTTGGCAACAGCATCTGGTCATGCGGCTGAATTTTTAACGTTTCACACATTAATGGAACATGGCGAAAATTTTGTTGCCGGACGTCAATTATATGGTGGTTCAATCAATCAGTTTGCCAATGCTTTCAAGGCATTTGATTGGCAAGTTCGTTGGGCTGACAGTGAAAATCCAGCATCTTTTATTGATCAGATCGA
The DNA here is from genome assembly GCA_946478235.1 of uncultured Bartonella sp. Taxonomy (GTDB): domain Bacteria; phylum Pseudomonadota; class Alphaproteobacteria; order Rhizobiales; family Rhizobiaceae; genus Bartonella. The sequence continues at coordinate 88,598 of CAMLBF010000002.1, read as the reverse complement.
CAGTAAAACCCGCGCTATCTACATTGAAAGTTTTGCTAACCCAGGTGGTATTGTTATCGATATTGAAGCCATTGCTAAAATAGCTCATGACCACGGCTTGCCACTCATTGTTGATAATACATTAGCTTCACCATATCTATTGCGTCCAATAGAACATGGTGCCGATATTGTTATTCACTCTTTGACAAAGTTCATTGGTGGTCATGGCAACTCCATGGGCGGTATCCTTATCGATGGTGGCACATTTGATTGGGGTAAATCTGGCAATTATAAAAAATTAACGGAACCAAGACCCGATTATGCTGGCCTTGTAATTTACGAAGCACTTGGCAATACGGCTTTTGCTGCTGCTGCACGTGTGCTGGGTATGCGAGATTTTGGCCCTACCATTTCACCATTTAATGCATTTTTATTGTTAACTGGTGCAGAAACATTGCCATTGCGAATGCAAAAGCACAGTGATAATGCCTTGGCTGTCGCAAAACATCTACAAAACCATGAGAAAGTTTCTTGGGTAAATTATGCCGGTTTGGCAGATAATAAATATCACAAACTCCAACAGCGTTATTCACCAAAAGGCGCAGGATCTGTTTTTACATTCGGTATTAAAGGTGGCTATGACGCTGGTGTAAAATTTGCCTCATCATTGAAGCTGTTTTCTTTGCTGGCCAATATTGGTGACACGCGCTCATTGGTGATACATCCGGCTTCCACAACACACCGCCAATTGACTGATGAACAAAAAGTAGCAGCAGGTGCTGGACCAGATGTCGTTCGTTTATCAATAGGAATTGAAGATGCCAACGATATTATTGCAGATATCGATCAGGCTTTAGCTAAGGTTTGATCTGATAGAGACCAATTTAAAAAGCATATACTATATTCTTTCAGACAATGGATCTTCCCTTAAAGAGATAGGACATTGTCTGGAAGGAATGGAACTTTCAATTTTTTATGAGGTTTTCACAATAATGAAATGATGTGGGCGTTTGTTGTAAAATGTTGATTGTAAGACGTTTATTATAGATAGGGATTTTTGTAAAAATTTAGCATTGCAGCGAAAATTGTTGTATCAGTTGGCACATGATTCAACATAATAAATTTTTTCTCGGTGTTTCACAGTCTGCACTTGGTCAGGCATGGTTTGATAGTCTTGACCGAGATGACGCAAATAAAGCACTGACGATTTCGCAAAAGTTTGGACTTAACGCGCTATTGGCTCGTATTCTGGCAGCACGTTCTGTCGAAGAGGAAGACGCGGTTGATTATCTAACCCCGACATTAAAAAAACTGATGCCGAATCCAACAAATTTTGTGGATATGGAAAAAGCGGCAGCACGCCTTGTCAAAGCGATAGAAAATAAAGAACAAGTCGCGATATTTGGTGATTATGATGTTGATGGTGCTTGCTCATCTGCAATTTTGAGCAAGTTTTTGAATTTTTTTCAACTGAAGACAAAAATATATATTCCTGACCGTATAGTGGAAGGATATGGTCCTAATCCAACCGCGATGGAGATGCTTGCACGGGAAGGCGCAAGTCTTATCGTAACAGTGGATTGTGGAGCCAATAGTCCTGAAGCAATCAGAGCAGCAAGAAATGTCGGCGCTGATGTTGTCGTGCTTGATCACCATCAGATGGGTGAAATTCATAATGAAGCCAATGCATTGGTTAATCCTAATCGTCCAGATGATCGTTCAGGACAAGGACATCTATGTGCGGCTGCAATTGTCTTTATTACTGTGGCTTGGACATGCAAGCTCTTACGTGGAAAAGAACATATCAAGACTGTTCCTGATGTACTTGAATATTTGGATTTAGTTGCATTGGCCACCATTTGCGATGTTGTACCACTGATCGGTGTTAATCGTGCATTTGTACAAAAGGGTTTGCAAGTTGCGCGGACTTTACACAACCCCGGTATCGCTGCGCTTGCGCGCGTCGCTAGAGTAGGGGAACCGCTGAATGTCTTTCACTTTGGTTTTCTATTGGGACCAAGGATTAATGCCGGTGGTAGAATTGGTGATCCCGCACTTGGTGCAAGATTATTAACATGCCAAAGCCTTGAAGAAGCAAATGGTATTGCCGATAAACTCAATCAACTTAATCAGGAACGTCAAGCGATGGAGGCCGAACAGCTCTTACAGGCTGAAGCAGACATCGAGATTATGAAAAATGGTTTGGAACAACCCAAAGTGATTGTCGTGGCCAATGCTAATTGGCACCCTGGCATTGTGGGAATTGTTGCAGCACGGCTAAAAGAAAAATTCAACTGTCCTGCATTTGCCATTGCTTTGAAACCCGATGGCACGGGAGTTGGATCTGGTCGTTCAATTAGTGGCATCAACCTTGGAGAAATCGTTCGAGAAGCGGTAGATTTAGGTCTTTTGGTAAAAGGTGGTGGTCACGCTATGGCCGCCGGAATAACTATTTTAGAATCGAAGGTTTCTGAATTGCTAATTTGGTTGGAAAATAAAATATCCAAGACCGTCGATGATTTGCGAGCAGATAGAAGTATAACCATTGACGGAATGATTTCAGCCTCTGGTGCTACAAAAGATCTGGTTGATCTGATAGACCAAGCTGGTCCCTTTGGTTCAGGTAATCCCACACCGATTTTTGCCTTGCCAAACCATAGATTGGTGGATGTTCGTGAAGTCGGTAATGGACATTTATCAATGACATTGATGAATTCTGATGGAACAAGAATTAAAGCTATTGCTTTTCGCTCGGTCGGTACAGCTTTAGGCGATTTTTTGACTGAAAATCTAGGGCAAACAATTCATGTCGCTGGCAATCTCAATTTGAATTACTGGAATGGATCTGTTTCAACGCAATTGCGCGTTGTTGATGCTGCTATTGCATAAAATGGTGTTATTTAGTGGCATATATGGAAAGCGCTTATCGAAAGCGCTGTTGTCAAAAATGAAATGAACTGTTTGCCAGACTAATATTTATCAACGTTACGAAACCTTAAATACGGTATTTCAAGCCACAATAATTTTTCAATGAAAAATTGTTTCCATAAAACCGAAATAGACCAGCAGCCTAGTTTCTTGCTGGTCTAAATGACGTTTCCATAGATATTTTATAAAACAGAGATAATTCACACTATTATAATCAGCGGCCGTTTAGTCCAGCCGTGATTATGCAATGATGTCAAACATTAAGGACATCAAATATCAAGATCATGGGCAAATGCTGCATTTTCTTGAATAAAGCGAAAACGTGCTTCAGGTTTTGTTCCCATAAGTTCATCAACAACGTCTTTTGTGCTTTCACTCTCGTCATTATCAATATCAACCCGCAACAATGTTCTATGCTTTGGATCCATTGTTGTTTCTTTTAATTGGTCAGAACGCATTTCTCCCAAACCTTTAAACCGACCGATTTCTATCTTTCCACGACCAGTAAATGTCGTCTTTAGAAGCTGATCCTTATGCTCATCATTGCGGGCATAAGCAACATTACCGCCTTGTGAAATACGATATAATGGCGGAACAGCAAGGAAGAGATGTCCCTGACGAATGAGGTTCGGCATTTCCTGATAGAAAAACGTTATCAACAATGATGCAATATGCGCTCCATCAACATCAGCATCGGTCATGATAATGATTCTGTCGTAACGTAAATCCTCTTCTCTATATTTTGAGCGGGTTCCACATCCCAAAGCCAATATTAAATCGGAAATAATCTGATTTGCGCCTAGTTTTTCACGCCCTGCGCTTGCAACATTCAAGATCTTGCCGCGCAGTGGTAACACAGCCTGCGTTGCGCGGTTACGGGCTTGCTTTGCTGAACCACCAGCCGAATCGCCTTCCACAAGAAATAGCTCGGCACCTGATGCGGCATTGTGTGTACAATCCGCCAATTTTCCGGGTAACCGCAATTTTTTAACTGCTGTTTTGCGATTAACCTCTTTTTCTTGACGACGCTTTAAACGTTCCTCGGCGCGATCGACAACCCAATCAAGCAGCTTGGTCGCTTCTTGTGGTGAATTAGCAAGCCAATGGTCAAATGGATCACGAATTGCGTTTTCCACAATGCGCTGGGCTTCGCCCGTTGCAAGGCGGTCTTTTGTTTGTCCAACAAATTCTGGTTCCCGTATGAAGACAGACAGCATTGCCGCCGCAGAAATCATAATATCTTCAGTGGTGATAACAGAAGCCCGTTTATTGCCTATAAGTTCTGCATAGGATTTTAAGCCACGCAGCAAGGCTTGCCGCAAGCCTGCTTCATGGGTTCCGCCTTCTCCAGTTGGAATTGTATTACAATAAGAATGCACAAAACCATCGCCACCATACCATGACACTGCCCATTCAACTGAGCCATGGCCACCGCGCTGTTCGGTTTTTCCAGCAAAGATTTCAGATGTTACTTGATATTCATTATTGAGTGAGGATGCGAGAAAGTCCTTTAATCCACCAGGAAAATGAAAAACCGCCTTTTCAGGGACTTTATCTTGTCCTTCCAATTTCTCTGGCGCACAACTCCACCGGATTTCAACGCCGCCAAAAAGGTAAGCTTTTGACCGCGCCATTTTATATATTTGTTGCGGGTTAAAAGCTGCTTTCACACCAAATATATCTGCATCAGGATGGAATCGGACGCGCGTACCGCGACGATTATGAATTTCACCGAGATCTTCTAATCCAGTTTGCGGAACGCCGCGAGAAAAACGTTGGCGATAAAGCCGGCGACCACGCGCAACTTCAACTTCCATATCATCGGATAGGGCATTTACAACGGAAATACCAACACCGTGAAGACCACCAGACGTTTCATAAGCCTTACCATCAAATTTACCACCAGAGTGAAGTTGCGTCATAATAACTTCAAGGGTGGATTTATCCGGCATTTGTGGATGGTTCTCTACCGGAATACCGCGACCATTATCGCTAACGGTAAGATAACCATCAGCATCAAGTGATACTTCAATAAAGTTTGCGTGGCCGGCCACAGCTTCGTCCATGGCGTTATCAATAACTTCAGCAAATAGATGATGTAATGCCTTACTGTCTGTGCCGCCGATATACATACCCGGGCGCAATCTAACCGGCTCGAGTCCTTCAAGAACACGAATGGAAGAAGCATCATAACTTTCTTCGGCCTTCGACGCGACATTCGATAATTTCGAAGCCGTTTTGCTTTTTTCTTCAACCGCCGAAGGTTTTACCGCTGTTTCAGATTTCTGGTGAGAGACTTGAGTTTGGTTGTCTATCGTCCCAAAAAGGTCGCTGTTATTGTCTTTCATTGTAACCGATATCTATTCACTGACTAATACGAAACGCAAACGATTCGTTCTATCTTTGCATATTTTAATCAGAAAAGCGAGAATGTTCACCTTACGTTCACAAGGCTTTTCTTTCTTATCAATTCATGCGAAAGAAAAGCAACGTTAAAAAACATACGATAGAGTTATGACCACTGTAACCGTTATTAGTCCTGTCTATAATGAAGGAAATGGCATTGGCGATTTTGTTAAACGCTTATGTCAAGTCTTTGAGACTTTGCCATATGAGCTAAAAATTGTTCTGGTTGATGATGGGTCAAAAGATAATAGCTGGGATAGCCTAAAGCAAATTAAGTTGGATACCTGCTCATTGACCGGTATCAGGCTTGCCAGAAATTTTGGTAAAGAGGCAGCTATCGCAGCGGGCTTATCTGTTGCAGATAGTGAAATTGTCGTAACAATAGACAGTGATTTACAGCACCCGCCGGAACTGATTGCAGAAATGCTTAGTCGGTGGGAAAAAGGCGCAGAAATTGTTGTTGCTGTAAAACAGGAGCGTCAAAAAGAAACATTTTTCAATCGCTTGGCTGCCAAGAGTTTTTATAAGATATTTCAATGGATTACTGAAAATAACATTCAAGGCACAAGTGATTTTATTCTGTTGGATAGGAAGGTTGTCGAGGTTTTAAGATCTCTGCCAGAAAAGTTGTTTTTCTATCGCGGTGTCGTGCAATGGCTTGGATATAAACAAGAGCATGTTCTGTTTATTCCTGAAGATAGGCAAGTTGGTGTGAGCGGCTGGTCATTTTGGAAGAAAATCCAATTGGCTATTGATTCATTGACAGGTTTTTCGGCCAAACCTTTGGCAATTATTTGGGGGCTCACCGCCATTTTTTCTGTATTTGCTTTGATCATCGGTGGCGATGCACTGATATCGAAAGCACTTGGGCTGGCTGTTAGCGGTTTTTCAACGCTGATATTGGTTATTTTAATTACAGGAGTTGCAGTCCTTTCATGCCTTTGTGTTTTGTCAGCTTATATTCGGCAAATTTTTTACGAAGTTAAAGACAGACCACGCTATTTGATTAGTGAAAAGGTCGTTTCAGATGATCATAATGTGAAGAAAGACAAGGCGCAAAGCAAATGAGTTTACAGTGCTTGTTTTCGGCGGATGATTTTGCTCTTAATCGCTCATGTTCTGAAGCAATCATTGAGGCTATAGCACAACGTCGGTTGCAGGCCACAAGCGTATTGGCTGGTGGTGAAGATCAGGCAAACTTCAGGCGGTTATCTGATGCAAAGCCAGTATTTATTAATGTTCATCTCAATTTGCTTGAAGGAAAGGCGTTGACGAGCGGAGGCGCCGCATTTGGGATTACCACAAAAGACAATTTTTTCTGTCTCACACTTGGTGAGCTTATAAAAAAGCTTATGTTTTCGCCTAAACGAGATGATCTTAAACAGTGGATATTAGCGGAGTTTTGCCAACAAATTGAATTTGTGTACCGCCATTTTCCGCAATACGAAATGCGTCTTGATGGTCATCTTCATATCCATATTTTGCCGCCATTACGGGATGTTATGGCAAATATTTTCAAAAAATATCCCATAAAATATGTGCGTATTCCCTCAGAGCTAAATTATGTTCGAAATATTGGAGCTTTTGAAAAAATCAAAGGCAATCTGAGACGTTTTCTGCTTAAGTTTTGGGCGCAAGGACTGAGGCAGTTGATTGATCGAAATGATATTAGCACGTCCGATTATTTTCTTGGAGCGCAGGCAAGTTGTCAGTTGACACGTGATGACATCGATACAGGTCTTGGCGCGATTGCCCAATTGAATAAAGCACCTAACCCCATAATAGAAGTCATGACACATCCTGTAACAAATGACGTTGATGACAAGCTATTCTACAAAGATAGCCGTTACAGTGCTGCGCACATTACAACTCAGCGTAAAAATGAACTTAATTTGTTGTTGTCCGACGATATTGTTAGCATTTTACACAAAAACAACGCGATATTTTTTGCAAAAAATATTTGATTGAAAATAGGCAACAGCCGATCAAATTATTTTTTAAAGAAAATATAGTGACTTGTAAGGTAGTTGACGAATAGACCGGCAAATGACCCTGCAACAACGGCCATAAACATAACAAGCGGTGTGACAGGGGTCATCAATTTAAGGACGACCATACTGGCGGAGTAATTGAGTATTCCGCCTATTGCCGCAAGCGCCATATAACTTCCCCAGCCTTTTAATTTAGTAAAACGCGCATCGCGACCACGAAAAGAAATGTGACTGTTAAATATCCAAGTAAAGGTTGCTGCTGCTAGAAAAGATATAGCTCTGGCGAGCCACAAGTTTAATCCACAATAGCTCAACAGCCAAAGTACTAAAAAATCAACCCAGAAAGCTAAGCCACCCGCACATAAAAACCAAAAGAATGAACGATGTCGTTCATATAGTTTTGTCAAAAAATTCACTATGTAATCTTTCAAATATGTTACTTAGATTTTGAGGAAGTTGGACGGTTATATTCTGTCGCACACATATCACGATTACCAACCCAAATAAACAGGTAATCTTTTAAATCATATATCTTGAAGTAGGGGTGTTTAACATCCGGTTCCAAGTGTGATGAACAGAGTTTCATGACTTCCTGATTAACGTCAATGACTGTGGCCGTCCAAATAACATTGTCATATCCATATTCTTTCAATCGTAGCCATAAGGTCCAATCGGAATTATGCGGAATGACATGAGCCAACAGACGCATATCCTTGGTTAGCAATTTTACAAAGGGTGCTGTACCAAATCCACCTAAAATATAGGCCGGTTTATCAGCGGGATATTTTTCAAGTGAGGTTGCTAGCCTCTGGATGAGATACTCATCGCGCTTATTTTGATTGCTAATGGCGTTGTTGGCAATATAACTGAAAACAAGTGGGCATAGCAGAATATAACCGATAATGCCCCATGTTAGTTTGCTGTAGGCAAATTTATCAAGATTAGACGCGAATGATGGTTTTTGGATACGCGTCAAGAATCTAAGCAATAAATATACGATTGCTACAGAAAACAGAATTGATTGCACCATAAGACGTGGAGGAATTCCACCATCGCCTACCACGCCGAGCAATACTCCAAGCGAAAGAGGTAGCATAAAGAGAAAAGCGATCGAGGTTATGCTCGCGCGAACAATTGGGTGATCAAACTTGGTGTCTTTATAAAATCTGAGTTGGATTTCGATAAATGCGAGTAATATTGCTACGCCGTATATAATTTTACCGGTTGTCGACAAAAATCCGACATAACGGGCATATACATTTTCAAAAATAACCGCCAAATAGCGCGCTGCGCCATTATCAGCCATGAAGATAATAGTGCTTTTTCCTGCCGCATATTCATCAAGAAAAAACTTATCAAAAATATAAAAGACAACCGCCGTTATAAAAGCCGTCAATAGCGCTTTAACAAAGAAATTGAAAATATCGCGCAGATTGTTGCCGCAATAAATTCCATATAAAGCTTCAACTATAATCAGCGTAATAAATACATTGATATAGGATTGATAAAACCCCATCGCCACAAAACAGAGAATTGCGGCTTTTAGCTTTGATTCTGGATAATACCCCCAAGCAAGCAAACCGCAGGCAACACCTGCAGACATGATGACACAATCAAAACGGTATAAAAAGCATGACAATAAAAAGGGATTAAAAAAGAAGGTTACAACCAAAACTGCTGTTATAGCGTTAAATGGAATGTTTCTTAGTTGGATGGTTCGATAGGTGCTTGCAATTAGGATTAAAAGTGCACCAACTAAAAAGAATGGTGAAGAATCTGGTAAAAACTGCCAATTTGCCGACAAAATATAGACAAATAAATCGGCAAAAGGACGTCCTAAAGCCGACCAACCCGGTTTTTGTTGTACAACGCGAAATAAATCATCACGATAATAATCGCTTCCGATAATCAACGGAAAATAAAATAGTAAAACAGCAATAGAAATTGTTATTAAAAATTTTTTTTGGTCTGTGTTTTTCCAGATCATTTAATGTCACCTAAAGAGAGACCGTAACTGTCGGGCCAAATATATTTTCAAATGAATTTTTGAGTGCAACATCCAGATCATTCATCGTTACTGGCAAACCAAGGTCAACCAAACTCGTTACACCGTGATCGGAAATGCCGCATGGCACTATTCCTGAATAATGGTTCAAATCGGGTTCAACATTGATTGAGATACCGTGAAAACTCACCCATTTTCTAAGACGTACACCAATAGCCGCTATTTTATCTTCTGCTGGCTCGCCAGGTATAGAGGAAGGACGATCTGGTCGTACCACCCATACGCCGACACGATCTTCCCGACGCTCGCCTTTCACGTTAAAACTCGCTAATGTTTGTATAACCCATTCTTCGAGAGCACCAATAAAGGCGCGAACGTCTTGTCTGCGCCGTTTCAAATCAAGCATAACATACGCTATGCGCTGACCGGGTCCATGATACGTATATTCGCCACCGCGACCTGCTTCATAAACAGGAAAACGGTCTGGCGCGAGCAAATCATTTTTTTGCGCGCTGGTTCCTGCAGTATAGATTGGTGGATGTTCCAAAAGCCATATACGTTCCGCAGCTTCTCCGGCCGCTATTTTTGCAATATGACTTTCCATTGATGATAAGGCTTTAGAATAATCAGTAAGGCCATCGCTGATGACCCATTCTACCGGCGGTGCTGATATTGTGGGTTTAAAGCTATGATCCAGATTTTCGCGATTGCTTTTCATCAAACGTTTCCACTCTTTGTGATATTGCCGGATGTTTTAATATCTTGAATGAAACGTGGCAAGGAATAGAGAACAGTTTTGATGGCTTATATGCTGTTAAACCGAAGTTTCTGTGCTTTATCATCTTGATTGTCATCAAAAGGGACAATCATCAACGCTATAACGACTTTTCTTATTATTATTCATATATTAGTCGGATAGTAAGGGAGCTTGTTGGTTTATCACCACCTACCAGATGCCCCACCACCACCGGAAGATCCGCCGCCGCCACTAAACCCACCGCCGCCGAAACCGCCAGAGTCGCCACCGCCGCCAAAGCCACCGCCAAATCCACCTCCATTGCGCATATTCAAAAACCATAGAGTGAAAACAATGCCGAGCCATTTATATCTCTTCGGCCCTACCTTTTTGCCAAAAATGGCAGCGAGAATCGGCATTACGATAAACAACAAAAAGAACCCCACAATGATAATTTCGGAGATTATCTGCTGTTGTTCTAGTTTCCGCTGTTGTTCATGCTCCAATTCCTGTTTGGCTTTTACGCGCGATTGAAAATCTGCTTCATTACCAGTCAGAATATCTTCTATCGCCTTTACGCCTTCCACTATGCCTTTTTCATAATTTCCGTCACGGAAGTTAGGAACCATCATCGTGTTAATGATAATTGATGAAAGAGCGTCAGTTAATGTCCCCTCTAAGCCATAACCCACTTCTATACGTACACTTCTATCGTTGAGTGAAACGAGCAACAGAATACCGTTGTTCATTTCTTTTTGGCCTAATTGCCAACGTCTAAACAAAGTGTTCGCATATGTTTCAATATCATAACCATTCAGGGACGTTATTGTTGCAATGACAATTTGATCGCCGGTTTTCTTTTCAAGCGACGCCAATTGGGCCGATAATTGTGAACGCAGTTGTGAACTGATAAGATTGGCATTATCGACAATCCTATCCGTTAGCATAGGCATTTCTAGTTGGCTTGCAGCCTTACACGAAACTCCAAATAGGGCGGACATTAGAAGTCCGCCGAATAATAAGAATAGCGATAAGGTTGTAAGCCTTTTCACCATATTCATTTGCTAAACTCGACTTTAGGTGCTTGTTTTGCTGCTTCATCAATAGAGAAGGTTGGCATTGGTTTGGCACTGCGATACCATATCCACGTCCAGATCATCGTTGGCATGGTTTTTAAGGCGGTGTTGTATACACGAACTGATTCTATATAATCGCGCCGCGCAACAGCTATACGATTTTCCGTTCCTTCCAACTGCGATTGTAACGTCAAGAAATTTTGATTCGCTTTCAGGTCTGGATAACTCTCGGCTACAGCCATCAAACGCGATAAAGCACCGGAAAGATTGGCTTGATTGTCGAGAAATTGTTTCATAGCATCCGGATTGTTCAGCATATCGGCATTGATATTTGTTTGTGTTGCTTTTGCACGTGCTTCAACAACACCTGTCAAAACGGATTGCTCATGAGCGGCATAGCCTTTAACTGTTTCAACAAGATTTGGAATTAAATCAGACCGGCGTTGATATTGATTGAGGACCTCACTCCATGCTGCATGAGCTTTTTCTTCATTCGTAGGAATAGTGTTAAAGCCACAACCGCTTAGTAATGAAGCGAAAATAGTCAACATAATTGAAACAAACATCACGCGATGGCGTCGGTTAAAAATATTCATAATAGATTGAACCATAATTTAATCTCCAAAAAACCACATATTCATAACATAGAAATTAAATATTTATTGGAAAGACGTTGTGCTGTTATTTTATCAACTTTGAGTGTCTCATTTTGTAACAATTAAGCGCTTCAAAACATTATATTGCAGAGCCCAATTTGCTGTATCAATGGGCTTGCAGCTAATCAACGATGTTTTTTCCAATATTGGCTAGATAATCAAAACTAGCGAGATCAATCGTATTTTCTTCTCGCCTATTTTTAAGAGGGTAGGGATAAAACAAGCCCTACAACATATTTTACAGAATAAGAATATTTCGACATATTCATGACTTTTGCATTATTTTTTACAGATATTTGCGTGTGGTGCAGCATATCTGTCAGGTGTTCGTGTGCTTATTATTCAGCCTATAGGTGCAGTTCCCGACGGAACTATGGTTATTATAAGCGGTGTTGAAAAATTGGATGCAATTGATAGCCCCGATGCCGTCTGCAATCGTTATGGAACAGTAAATTTGATTTGCCGAGCAGCAGTTCTTGCAAATGTGGCTGATAACGGAAAAATACTGCTGCGTTTGCCATATTGTCATTTCCTATATCATCTGTCAGGTGCTCCCGAAACAACACGTTAGAGAATGCGAAGAAAAAAGCATTTTCTTATGTGCTGATTCATTCTTCTATGTGTTGTTTCTATCTCTGAAAAGTTTGCTCCTAATCTCAATAACCAATTGGTGTTTATCCAGTAACGGTTAAATTTTTCGCGGACATTACACTAAGCAGCAAGAGATTCTCGAACGGATGAAGTATCACTAAACTTAATGTTTTTTTGATAGTCGTCAGAGAGGCATAAAGTGACAATTATTAGACATTATGACGGGGGCATTTGTGACCGTGTTGAACATCCGGATTTGTCACAATGTCGATCACAGTTTTTAGGCTGTAATTGCTTTATGCAGCAGAGATAAATGATAGCAATTTTACCCACAGCGTCATCTTGCATACTGTCGTGATAACACTGTGTTTCTTTAATGATTAGCACGATGCAGAATCACAAACTATGGTTTCAATCGAAACGAAAACAAATTTTTTGAATGTTCATGATTCCATTTGTGTAATGAGAAACTGCAAATGTCCTAATGGTAGATGATCATTTCACTGTAATTGAAAAAATATCAGAACCCTTAAACGGGTATATCAAGCACCGATTGGCCGTAAGCATGCAACCAAATCATGTCGAATCCTGAAAGTATTTTGACAGGCTAGAGACGAGAATAAAGCGGAATCGACAAAAGCCTTTATAAACGTCGAATCGAAGCAAACAAATATTTTAAACAATGATTCTTGTTCCCCAACTTCTATATTTGCCAATTTGCGGAAATTCGTAAATCTGAAAAATCAGCTATCAATAAATCATAGTCAATCATGTTCAGAACCGAACAGCTATAAATATTGGAATCGCTAAATCTCGTGCATTTGGCACCTAGCACCATTAACAGAAACTATATCTTTTATGACCGATGACCTATTTGCACAGCAGTGTGAGGAAAACGATGATTGTAGCCACACACTTAAGCTGCACTATCGGTCATAGACACACCAGCAGCGTTTTTCTTGATGGTATGATGCCAGTGACGGCAAACCTAACTGTGGTAAATCGTATCAATCATAAAGGGTTATAAGTATAGCCGGCAAAAATTGGGGGGGAGGGAATGCGCCAATTATTATACCTGAGGCAATTGTGAAGTACTCTGCTCTAAGCTCAATAGCCTAAAAGCTAAATCATAAAATTTGATAATTATACAAAGGGAAAGTGGTGGGCGATGAGAGACTCGAACTCCCGACATCCTCGGTGTAAACGAGGCGCTCTACCAGCTGAGCTAATCGCCCTTGATTTGCTATACTTGGTAGCAGGTGGTGCTCTCTTTATGCAAAAGTTTTGATAAGTGCAAGCAAAAGATTATGCAAAATTGTATTTTTTTTTAAAATTTATAGAAACAGGGGATTGTTTCCGATTTTTTTTCATAAATTGAAATTTTTCCTAAAAAAATATTCATTGTCGCTTGACAGATGGATCATAACCCCTTAAACGACCGCTCACGCCAGTCACAAGACTGGTTCGAAAAGTGCGCGGGTGTAGCTCAGTTGGTTAGAGTGCCGGCCTGTCACGCCGGAGGTCGCGGGTTCGAGCCCCGTCACTCGCGCCATTTTTCGAAAGTTAATTACAATAAAAAGTCTATCACAATAATTTGAGTCTTAGTTTTGCGCTCATAAATAGCGCGGTTTTGTGATAATCATTTCTTTCGACCAGTAGATGATATTTCCATTATAAACAGTTTTTTTGAAATATATTGCTTTGCTTTGTGTGAAATGTGGCAAAAGTATGTCTATTTTTATAACATTTTGTTTTTTAACGATAAAAACCTGTGATCCGTGGCATTCAGTAAGTGTGAGGGTCTTTCAAAATTATTTTTTTTCAAACTAATCGCTTTTGTGATAGTCTTGGCTATTGCTTCATTGCGTGCAGTGAGGTAACGCATATGACAAGATTTTGTCGCACGGCATGCCCTTGAAGCTGTACGGGCGGATTTAACTGAAAGATTATTGATAGATTCTGTTGTTGGAATTTTGCTCAATAGTGTTTGTTGGTTAATTCGACGCTTTCAAAAAGGCATGATTAAAAATGACTGATCTAGTAAGCTCTTATTTGCCGGTTATAATTTTTATCGCGGTATCAGTTTTGATTGCCGGCGTATTGCTGGTAATGCCCTATATTGTCGCATATCGCGCACCTGATCCGGAAAAGCTTTCAGCTTATGAGTGCGGATTTAACTCTTTCGATGACGCACGTATGAAATTCGACATCAGATTTTATCTGGTTTCTATTTTGTTTATCATTTTCGATCTTGAAGCTGCGTTTTTGTTTCCGTGGGCGGTGTCATTTAACGCGATAGGTTGGTTTGGCTTCTTTTCTATGATGGTCTTTCTGGCAGTCTTAACAATTGGCTTCATTTATGAATGGAAAAAGGGAGCGCTCGAATGGGATTGATTCACAACAGTTCAACATTGGTCGCACCTCAGCCAAAAGGTATTATTGATCCGAATACCGGAAAACCTATTGGTTCAGACGACGAATTTTTCAAAAATATCAGCGGTGAGCTTTCAGATAAAGGCTTTCTTGTTACGTCTGTTGATGCTCTTGTCACTTGGGCAAGAACCGGTTCTCTTATGTGGATGAGCTTTGGTTTGGCTTGTTGTGCTATCGAGTTGATGCAGTGTTCAATGCCGCATTATGATAATGAACGTTTTGGTTATGCTCCGCGTGCTTCACCTCGGCAATCAGATGTTATGATGGTTGCAGGTACCCTGACCAATAAAATGGCTCCCGCTTTGCGGAAAGTTTATGACCAAATGCCAGAGCCTCGTTATGTGATTTCTATGGGTTCCTGTGCTAACGGTGGTGGTTATTACCACTATTCTTATTCAGTCGTGCGTGGTTGTGATCGTATCGTGCCGGTGGATATTTATATCCCGGGCTGCCCTCCAACAGCAGAGGCGTTGTTGTATGGTGTTCTTCTCTTGCAGAAGAAAATTCGGCGCACTGGTTCGATTGAGCGTTAATTTTGGAGAACTCTTGATGGTGGTAGAGGCGTTAAACGAATTACAATCTTACTTGTCAGAGCGGCTTCAAGCCCATGTTGAAGGCTTTAAGCTTGAATATGATGAGTTGACGGTTGTTTCAAAAATTAATTCGATTGTCGACGTTTTGACGTTTTTGAAAGACGATACGCACTGCCAGTTCGTCAGTCTTATCGATATTAGTGGTGTGGATTTTCCGGAACATCAAAAACGTTTTGATGTTTCTTACCACTTGCTGTCTCCAAAGCATAATCTTCGCCTAAGAGTTAAAGTTCATACAGATGAAGATACGCCAGTGCCTTCTGCTTGTGCAGTTTACGCGGGCGCAGAATGGTATGAGCGAGAAGTTTACGACATGTATGGTGTGTTGTTTTCAGGACACCCAGATTTGCGGCGTATCTTAACAGATTACGGATTTGAAGGGCATCCATTAAGAAAAGATTTCCCTGTATCGGGCTTTGTTGAATGCCGGTACGACAACGAAATGAAACGGGTCATTTATGAACCTGTTGTGCTTCGCCAAGAGATGAGAAGTTTTGATTTTTCTTCTCCGTGGGAAGGTACAGAATATGTAATGCCTAACGACGACAAGGCAGAGGGTAAATAATGGTAATCACCTCAAATAAAAAAGATAAAAATGGTGGTGGAAACCTGTATGCTGTCGGTTGTTTGTATGGCAGACAGAAAGATTTATATCAATTTGCTAATCAGGCTTTTGAGCGCACTGATAAAGGTGTTTTGGCTCATTTTGTTGAGAAGAGGTACTGATTGTGGCTGAGGTCAATGTTCGTAACTTTAACATTAATTTTGGACCGCAGCATCCAGCAGCGCATGGTGTTTTGCGTCTAGTTTTGGAGTTGGATGGGGAAGTCGTTGAGCGCGTTGATCCTCATATTGGTTTGCTTCATCGCGGTACTGAAAAGTTGATGGAAACCAAAACTTATCTGCAAGCTACGCCTTATCTTGATCGCTTGGATTATGTTGCTCCAATGAATCAGGAACATGCATTTGTTTTAGCTGTTGAAAAAATGCTTGGCGTGGAAGTGCCTAAGCGTGCGCAGCTTATTCGTGTGTTGTTTTCTGAAATTGGCCGTATATTGAACCATCTGTTGAATGTGACCACGCAGGCAATGGACGTGGGTGCTTTGACGCCACCACTTTGGGGGTTTGAACAGCGTGAAAAATTGATGATTTTTTACGAACGGGCTTGTGGTGCTCGTCTACACGCCAATTATTTCCGTCCAGGTGGTGTTCATCAAGATTTGCCAGATGACCTTGTGGAAGATATCGGTAATTTTATTGATCCATTTTTGGTCGCTTTGGATAAGCTTGATGCTTTGATTACGCCAAACCGTATCTTTAAACAACGTAACGTTGATATTGGTGTGGTGAATATTGATGACGCGTGGGGACGAGGGTTCTCTGGCGTTATGGTTCGTGGTGCCGGTGCCGCTTGGGATCTTAGAAAAAGTCAACCATACGAATGTTATGATGAATTGGAATTTGATATTCCAGTTGGGAAAAATGGCGATTGTTATGATCGTTATTTGATTAGAATGGAAGAAATGCGTCAATCTGCACGGATTATGCGTCAATGTGTGGATAGATTATTGGGGTCTGATAAAGATGGACCAGTATTGCTGGTTGATCATAAGATTACACCCCCAAGACGTTCAGTCATGAAAAACTCGATGGAATCTCTTATCCATCACTTCAAACTGTTTACTGAAGGTTTTCACGTTCCAGCTGGTGAGGTTTATGCTGCTGTTGAGGCACCAAAAGGCGAATTTGGAGTCTATCTGGTTTCCGAAGGCGGTAATAAGCCATATCGTGTTAAATTAAGAGCTCCGGGTTTTGCTCATTTGCAGGCCATGGATTTTCTTACACGCGGGCATTTGCTCGCTGATGTGACCGCAATTTTGGGGTCGATAGATATTGTTTTTGGAGAGGTTGATCGCTGATGTCTGTGCGCCGTCTTGCTGATGAAGCCCTGCAGCCTAGTTCATTTTCCTTTAATAAGGAAAATCAACAATGGGCAGAAAAGACTATTGCTAAATATCCAGAAGGACGACAACGTTCTGCGGTAATACCCCTTCTTATGCGCGCTCAGGAGCAGGAAGGCTGGGTTACGCGTGCTGCGATTGAACATGTGGCCGATATGCTTTCTATGGCATATATCAGAGTGCTGGAAATTGCGACTTTTTATACCCAGTTTCAGTTGAAGCCTGTTGGAACAAAAGCACATGTGCAGGTTTGTGGAACAACACCTTGCATGCTTCGTGGTGCCGGTGATCTTATTACTGTTTGTAAGAAGAAAATTAATCAGCATGCGTTTGAAACAAACGAAGATGGTACGCTATCTTGGGAAGAAGTAGAATGTCTGGGTGCTTGCGCCAATGCTCCGATGGTTATGATTTTCAAAGACACATATGAAGATCTGACACCCGAAAGATTAGAAGAAATTATCGACGCTTTTGAAGCGGGTAAAGGGGACGCGGTTCCAGTTGGTCCGCAAAATGGGCGAAAGACCTCCGAACCTATTACAGGGCTTACAAGCTTGACTTCGGATGATGATGTGTCTGGTGCAAAGGCTAAAGCGAGCAAAAAGAAGTAGTTTCTGGGCTTTGCAAGGTTTTTGGTGTGTTGACTTAAATGTACGCTAAGTGGCGTTATTAAAAGTGAAGGAAAAGGTGAGAAATGCTGGCAGATAGTGATCGCATCTTCACCAATATTTATGGTTTAAAGGACACCTCCCTAAAAGGCGCAATGAAGCGCGGGTGTTGGGATGGTACAAAGGCCATACTTGAAAAGGGTCGCGACTGGATCATAAACGAGATGAAAGCTTCAGGCTTGCGTGGTCGTGGTGGTGCAGGTTTCTCCACCGGTATGAAGTGGTCTTTTATGCCCAAACAGAGTGATGGACGTCCGCACTATCTCGTTGTGAATGCCGATGAATCGGAGCCAGGAACCTGTAAAGATCGTGAAATTTTAAGACATGATCCTCACACTTTGATTGAAGGTTGTGTGATTGCAACTTTTGCCATGGGCGCGCATACAGCTTTTATCTATGTTCGTGGCGAATATATTCGTGAGCGCGAAGCACTGCAGGCAGCAATTGATGAGTGCTATGATGCAGGCCTTTTGGGTAAAAAAACAAAACATGGGCATGCATGTGATATAATTGTTCATCACGGTGCTGGTGCATATATTTGTGGTGAAGAAACAGCATTGCTTGAAAGCCTTGAAGGTAAAAAAGGGCAGCCGCGTCTAAAACCACCATTTCCTGCAAATATGGGGGTTTATGGCTGTCCAACAACAGTCAATAATGTTGAATCTATTTCTGTTGCGCCGACTATTTTGCGCCGTGGTGCTTCTTGGTTTTCATCAATAGGTCGTCCCAATAATGTCGGAACCAAACTCTTCATGTTTTCGGGGCATGTTAATACACCTTGTACGGTAGAAGAAAGTTTGGGCGTCACATTTCGTGAACTTATTGAGAAACATGCCGGCGGCATCAGAGGTGGATGGGATAATCTATTGGCTGTTATCCCGGGCGGTGCGTCCTGTCCTGTTGTCCCGGGTGAAAAAATGCCTGATGCCATTATGGATTTTGATGGCATGAGAGAAATTGGTTCATCTTTTGGTACTGGTGGTGCCATTGTGATGGATAAATCAACAGATATTATCAAAGCAATTTGGCGCATATCTGCATTCTTTAAACATGAAAGTTGTGGTCAATGTACACCATGTCGTGAAGGCACTGGCTGGATGATGAGACTGCTTGGCAGAATGGTTGAAGGACGTGCGCAAAAGCGTGAGATAGATTTGTTGTTTGAAGTGTCGAAACAGATAGAAGGGCGGACAATTTGTGCATTGGGTGATGCTGCAGCTTGGCCTGTACAGGCACTGATAAGAAATTTCCGTCCAGAAATTGAAAAACGCATTGATGATTACACACGTAATGCCGTTCAGAGCAAAAATATCGCTTTAGAGGCTGCAGAGTAAGGTTTGTAGCTTTATTGGATAGAGATTTAAAGGTTAAGCGGCTTATCCGCGGACTGGAATGATGATGGCGAAGATCAAAGTTAACGGTAAAGAGATCGAAGTACCCGATCACTATACACTTTTGCAAGCAGCAGAAGCCGCAGGAGCAGAAGTGCCGCGTTTTTGTTTCCATGAGCGTTTGTCTATCGCAGGCAATTGCCGCATGTGTCTGGTTGAGGTTAAAGGTGGTCCTCCTAAGCCACAGGCATCATGTGCTATGGGTGTACGTGATTTGCGCCCTGGTCCAAATGGTGAAGCGCCAGAAATGTTTACCAATACGCCGATGGTCAAAAAAGCTCGTGAAGGCGTGATGGAATTTCTCTTGATTAACCATCCTCTCGATTGTCCAATTTGCGATCAGGGTGGTGAATGTGACCTTCAGGATCAGGCTATGGCCTATGGTCACGACTTTTCTCGCTACACTGAGAATAAACGCGCTGTAGAAAACAAATATATCGGACCATTGGTCAAAACCGTCATGAACCGTTGTATCCATTGTACACGGTGTGTGCGTTTTACGACCGAGGTTGCTGGTATTTCTGAGTTGGGATTGATTGGTCGCGGTGAAGACGCAGAAATAACAACCTATCTTGAGCAGGCAATGACATCGGAATTACAAGGTAATGTCATTGATCTTTGCCCGGTAGGAGCATTAACCTCACGTCCTTATGCATTTCATGCTCGTCCTTGGGAGTTGAATAAGACAGAATCCATCGATGTGATGGATGCCCTTGGTAGTGCAATTCGTGTCGATACAAGAGGACGCGAAGTTATGCGTATCATGCCGCGGGTGAACGAAGATATAAATGAGGAGTGGATTTCCGATAAAACACGCTTCATTTGGGATGGACTTCGCACGCAAAGACTTGATCGTCCATATGTTCGTAAAAACGGTAAGCTGACTGCCACGACTTGGGCAGAAGCATTTGAAGCAATTCGTTCTGCCGTGGCTTCATCAGCACCTGAAAAAATAGGTGCGATTGCTGGAGATTTTGCAACAGTTGAAGAGATGTATGCTCTTAAAATGCTGTTAAACTCTATGGGATCGAACAATGTTGACTGTCGTCAGGACGGTACATTGTTATCGGCAGAGTTTGGCAGAGCAAGTTACATCTTTAATCCAACGATAGCTGGCATTGAACAAGCCGACGCTTTGCTTATCATTGGCTCCAATCCTCGTTATGAGGCAGCTGTATTGAATGCTCGTATTCTGAAACGCGAACGCCAAGGCAAGTTCCCAATTGCTGTTATTGGCGATCAAATGGATTTGCGTTATCCATACCGTTATCTCGGTGCAGGTGCTGATACGCTTTCCACATTGTTACAATCAAAAGATGATTTTGTTGAAGTCTTGAAGAATGCTGAAAGACCGATGATACTTCTGGGGCAGGGCGCCTTGGTTGGTACTAACGGTTTAGAAGTTCTGAAGGCTGCCGCAAAATTGGCAAATATGGTTGGCGCTGTATCAGAAACTTGGAACGGTCTTGCTGTTCTTCATACATCTGCCTCTCGTGTTGGTGGGCTTGATATAGGCTTTACATCACCAAAAGGTGCGGAAGACGTCTTGAAAAATAGTGAAGTTCTCTTCCTGCTTGGTGCTGATGAAATTGATTTGAGTAAGAAGAATGGTTTCACCGTTTATATTGGAAGCCATGGTGATCAAGGTGCACATAGTGCTGATGTGATCTTGCCAGCATCAACTTACACTGAAAAATCAGGTATTTATGTGAATACCGAAGGTCGTGTTCAAATGACCAACCGTGCAGGTTTTGCACCGGGTGACGCAAAAGAAGATTGGGCTATTCTCCGTGCTTTGTCTGAAGTTTTAGGCCACAAGCTTCCATTTGATTCATTGGCTGAACTGAGAGGGAAACTGTTTAGTGAGTTTTCTCATATGAGTGCAGTCGGTGCGATTAATTCTGGTAACTTTGAAGATGTAGATAAATTGGGAGCGAAATTTAAAGCTCTCGAAAAACAAACATTTACATCTTTGATAAAAGATTTTTACTTAACTAATCCGATAGCACGCGCTTCGGCTGTGATGGCAGAGTGTTCAGCACTTGCTCAATCACGGCAAACAGAAGCTGCTGAGTAAGGGTAGAGAGGAATATTAAAGACAATGGATGATTTCTTTATGACCTGGCTGTTGCCCTTATTGATAATCGTCGGAAAAGCAGTTCTGCTTCTCGTCGTACTTCTAGTGCTTATTGCTTACTTGCTTTACGCAGATAGAAAAATTTGGGCAGCGGTACAATTACGTCGTGGACCAAACGTTGTGGGTCCATGGGGGCTTTTCCAATCATTTGCTGACCTTATTAAATTTGTGGTCAAAGAGCCCGTTATCCCTGCTGGTGCCAACAAAGGTGTATTTTTGCTAGCACCTTTCATTTCATCTGCTTTGGCACTGTCCGCTTGGGCTGTTGTTCCGGTCAATGAAGGTTGGGCTGTCGCAAGCATCAATGTGGGTTTGCTGTACATTTTGGCAATATCATCATTGGAAGTGTATGGCGTAATCATGGGTGGATGGGCATCGAACTCAAAATATCCATTTTTGGGCGCACTCCGTTCTACCGCACAAATGGTCTCTTATGAGGTATCGATCGGTTTCGTACTTGTTACCGTAATTTTGGTGAGCGGTTCGTTGGATCTTACCACCATTGTTAAAGGTCAAACATCGGGTTTGGGTACAAATCTCGGTCTGCCATTTAACAGTTTCCTTGACTGGAACTGGCTTGCTTTATTCCCAATGTTCATAATCTTTTTCATCTCTGCTTTGGCGGAAACCAACCGTCCACCATTCGACTTGGTGGAAGCAGAGTCTGAACTTGTTGCCGGTCATATGATCGAGTACTCGTCGACACCTTATATGCTGTTCTTCCTCGGTGAATATGTTGCTATTGTGCTTATGTGCGCATTGACAACCATATTGTTCCTCGGAGGTTGGTTGCCGCCACTCGATGTATGGTGGTTGAATTGGGTGCCAGGTGTAATCTGGTTCGTCTTAAAAGTATGCTTTGTGTTCTTCTGGTTTGCTATGGTGAAAGCGTTCGTACCACGTTACCGTTACGATCAGTTGATGCGTTTGGGATGGAAGGTATTTCTACCGATATCTCTAGCAATGGTGGTTATTACAGCTGCCTATATTAAACTAGTTAATTGAGCTAAGGGTGAAGAATATGTCAGGTCTTTTCCAAGCTGCCAAGTCGCTTCTTCTACTGGAATTTGTTAGCGCATTTATGTTGTCTATGCGCCAGTTCTTCGCTCGTAAGCCGACTATCAATTATCCGTATGAAAAAGGTGTCGTTTCACCACGTTTCCGCGGAGAACACGCACTGCGCCGTTATCCAAATGGTGAAGAACGTTGTATTGCTTGTAAGTTGTGTGAAGCAATTTGCCCAGCTCAAGCAATTACGATTGAAGCCGGTCCGCGTCGTAACGATGGTACACGTCGCACGGTTCGGTACGATATCGACATGGTGAAATGTATTTATTGCGGTTTTTGTCAGGAAGCTTGTCCGGTGGAAGCAATTGTTGAGGGACCAAATTTTGAATTTGCGACCGAGACAAGAGAAGAGCTTTATTATGACAAGGAAAAGCTTTTATCCAATGGTGATCGTTGGGAGCGTGAAATCGCAAGAAATATCGCGATGGATGCACCTTATCGGTAAGGCAAAACTTATCAGCCGGGTAAGTGATATTATTCGGTAAAAATTAATCTGCGTGAGATGCTCACGTGAATCTTTTTGGTTTAACTTAGGGGAAACCAATGTTGACAGGTATAGCTGCGGCGTTTTTCTATTTGTTCGCCTTCATCATGTTGGCAAGTGCTGTCATGGTTGTTGCCGCGCGCAATCCGGTACATTCTGTTCTGTTCTTAATTTTGGCATTCTTTAATGCGGCAGCATTATTTTTGCTTGCTGGAGCGGAATTTCTTGGACTCATTCTCTTGGTCGTTTACGTCGGAGCGGTTGCAGTCCTCTTCTTGTTCGTTGTCATGATGCTCGATGTTGATTTTGCAGAATTGAAGCATGGCGCACTCAAATATGCGCCTATTGGTGCACTCGTCGGTATCATCGTCGCTGTGGAATTAATTGTTGTTTTTGTTAGCATGCATTTGGCACCGTCTGTTGCTGACCATGTTACACAGCCGATGCCCGATTTGGCACAACGCACAAATACGGAGGCATTGGGAGACATTTTATATACCAACTATGTCTTCTATTTCCAGCTTGCAGGTTTGGTCTTACTTGTTGCGATGATCGGCGCAATCGTCTTGACTTTGCGACATAAGACAGGGGTTAAACGTCAATCAATTGCTGTACAGGTTGCTCGTCGGCCGGAAGATGCAATTGAAATCAAAAAAGTTGAATCTGGTAAAGGAATTTAACGGGAAGAATACTATGCACATTGAACTTGCTCATTATCTGACCGTTTCTGCGATGATGTTTACAATCGGCATATTCGGCATTTTTCTAAACAGAAAAAATGTGATTATTATTCTGATGTCGATTGAACTTATCCTACTTTCAGTCAATTTGAATTTTGTCGCCTTTTCTGCGGTACTTCATGATTTGGTCGGACAAGTATTTGCATTATTTGTGTTAACTGTAGCTGCCGCAGAAGCAGCGATCGGGTTAGCTATATTGGTCGTATTCTTCCGCAATCGCGGTTCGATTGCTGTTGAAGATGTTAATGTGATGAAAGGCTAACGCGTCATGTTTTACGCTATTGTCTTCCTACCACTTCTTGGCTTTTTCATTGCTGGTTTGGCAGGAAAATCCGTCGGAGCTCGCGGTGCTGAGCTAGTGACGTGTACCTTTATGGTTATCGTTGCTGCCTTGTCGTGGGTTGCGTTCTTTACTATAGCTCTGGGCGATGGGGCACCTGTTGATGTTCCTGTTTTCCATTGGATATTAGCGGGTAACCTAGAATTTGATTGGGCGTTACATGTCGATTCCCTCACAGCTGTTATGCTTGTGGTGGTGAATACAGTGTCGGCACTCGTTCACATCTATTCAATCGGCTATATGCATCATGATCCAAGTAGACCCCGCTTTTTTGCATATTTGTCTTTGTTTACATTCATGATGTTGATGCTGGTAACAGCAAACAATCTTGTTCAAATGTTTTTCGGATGGGAAGGTGTTGGTTTAGCATCATATTTGTTGATCGGGTTCTGGTTTCAACGCCCTTCAGCAACAAAAGCGGCTATCAAAGCGTTTGTAGTAAACAGGGTAGGCGACTTCGGCTTTCTGATTGGACTGTTTAGCGTATTTGTATTGTTCAAATCCGTTAAGTTTGATGTGATCTTTGCTCGTGCAGCGGATCCAAACTTTATTCATGGCATGACCTTTTTAAATTGGCAGGTCAATGCGAATACAGCTATTACCATTGCTTGCCTCTTCCTCTTTGTCGGAGCAATGGGTAAATCAGCACAGTTCTTGTTGCACACATGGCTACCAGACGCGATGGAAGGCCCTACACCTGTTTCTGCTCTTATCCACGCAGCAACAATGGTCACGGCAGGTGTCTTTATGGTTTCGCGCATGTCACCTGTGTTTGAATTGTCGCCGACCGCATTAACAGTCATTATTGTTATCGGTGCAACAACAGCATTTTTTGCAGCGACAGTTGGTCTTGTACAAAACGACATTAAACGCGTTATCGCTTATTCAACCTGTTCACAGCTTGGCTATATGTTTGTGGCACTAGGTGTTGGTGCTTATGGAGCGGGTGTATTCCATCTCTTCACGCATGCTTTCTTCAAAGCACTATTGTTCTTGGGCGCAGGATCGGTCATTCATGCCGTTTCTGATGAACAGGATATGAGAAAAATGGGTGGTCTCAGGAAATATATTCCGACAACCTATTGGATGATGGTCATTGGAACTCTTGCCCTTACCGGTGTTGGAATTCCTGGTACATTGTTTGGTACAGCTGGTTTCTTCTCTAAAGATTCAATTATTGAATCGGCTTTTGCTTCACATAATGTGGCTTCCGGTTATGCTTTCTGGCTACTTGTGATTGCTGCATTATTTACAAGCTTCTACTCATGGCGTTTGATTTTCATGACGTTCCATGGAAAACCAAGAGCAACAGCTGATATCATGCATCACGTTCATGAATCTGCACCTGTCATGCTCATACCGCTATTTGTGTTGGCTGTTGGCGCAATATTTGCTGGATTTGTATTTCAACCATACTTTGTTGGTGAATTGTATAATAATTTCTGGAAAGGTGTTTTGTTCACTGGACCGGAAAATCATATCCTGCATGAAGCCCACAATGTTCCAACTTGGGTAAAATGGTCGCCATTCATTGTTATGGTGGCAGGGTTTGTTTTGGCATACATTTTTTATATCGCAGCAACCGCGATACCAAAGGCATTGGCCAAGACGTTCCCATTTGTATATCGCTTTTTACTCAACAAATGGTATTTCGACGAACTCTACAACATTCTGTTTGTTCGTTCCACGTTCGCTATCGGACGTATGTTCTGGAAAATTGGCGACATAAAAATTATAGATGGCTTGGGACCTAATGGGGTCGCAGCCCGTGTCGTTGATATTACCAATAAGGTGGTACGCATGCAGACAGGATATCTTTATCACTACGCATTTGCGATGCTTATCGGTGTCGCAGCGCTCATCACCTGGATGATGATCGGGAGCTTAAACTGATGACCGACTGGCCCATTCTTTCTACGGTCACATTCTTGCCGCTGATTGGCGTTGTCTTGATCCTTTTGATCAAGGATGACGGAGAAGCAGCAAAACGCAATATTCGCAATGTGGCGCTATTCACAACTCTGTTTGTATTCATTCTTTCGCTTATTGTTTGGGCTGGGTTTGATAGTTCAAATCCTGGCTTCCAAATGGAAGAGAAAATCAATTGGCTTGGTAGCGGTATAAGCTATCATATGGGTGTTGATGGAATATCGGTTCTATTCGTTGTTCTATCAGGCTTCTTGATGCCATTTTGCATTTTGGCCAGTTGGGAAACAGTCAAAGATCGATTGAAAGCCTATATGATAGCGTTTCTCTTGCTCGAGGTTGCTGTCATTGGTGTGTTCTGTGCTTTGGATGCTGTTTTGTTTTACGTCTTCTTTGAGGGCAGCTTAATACCGATGTTTATTATCATTGGTGTTTGGGGTGGACCAAGACGCGTATACGCCAGCATAAAGTTTTTTCTTTATACATTCCTTGGCTCTGTTTTGATGTTGGTTGCCATTATGGCGATGTATTGGCAGGCAGGTACGCTCGATGTGCCAACGCTGCTGACATATAAATTTCCAGCAAACATGCAGTTCTGGCTTTGGATTGCTTTTTTTGCTTCATTTGCAGTCAAAATGCCAATGTGGCCAGTTCACACTTGGTTGCCTGACGCGCACGTTGAGGCTCCAACTGCCGGTTCAGTGATTTTGGCTGGTGTATTGTTGAAACTGGGTGGTTATGGTTTCATCCGTTTCTCTCTACCAATGTTTCCGTTGGCATCTGCAGATCTGGCACCATTTGTTTTTACATTGTCCGTTATTGCGATTATCTACACCTCATTGGTGGCTCTCGTTCAGGAAGATATGAAAAAGCTTATTGCTTATTCTTCTGTTGCCCATATGGGATATGTCACCATGGGTATCTTCGCTGCAAATGAGCAGGGGCTACAAGGTGCTATTTACCAAATGTTGTCACACGGCATCGTTTCTGCGGCATTGTTCCTATGTGTTGGCGTTATCTATGATCGTCTACATACGCGTGAGATTGCTGCATTTGGTGGTCTTGTTAATAACATGCCAAAATACGCTGTTGCATTTATGGTATTTACAATGGCGAATATCGGGCTTCCTGGAACATCCGGCTTTATCGGAGAATTCTTGACCTTGATCGGTGTATTTCAGGTCAACACATGGGTGGCTTTGTTCGCAACAACAGGTGTTATCCTTTCGGCGTCTTATGCACTCTATCTTTATCGTCGGGTTATATTCGGAAAGCTTGATAAAGAGAGTTTGAAGGCTCTGCTAGATTTGTCACCGCGTGAAAAGTTGATTCTTTATCCAATGATTGCTCTTACGGTTTTCTTTGGTTTCTATCCATCGCCAATTCTCAATACAACGGCGGCTGCGGTAGAAGCTCTCGTCAACCAGCTGCATTAAGAAAAGGCGAATGTCCATGCATATTGATTTAATGGCTCAATTGCCGCTCATTTTTCCAGAACTGTTACTTGCTCTGGGGGCACTTGTGCTGCTTTTGGTTGGTGTTTATTCCGGCGAGCGGTCATATTTCACGGTAACCGGATTAGCGATCGCGCTGATTTTGGCGACAGGTCTTGTCATAATTATATCACCAAAGGTCGGGATCTTTGGTGGTAACGCCCTCATACTTGATGGTTTCAGCCGATATATGAAAATCCTGATGTTGGTTGGTGCGCTTTTCGCATTGATCATGTCTGTAGGATTTGCAAAAGCCGAAAAGTTTGCGAAATTTGAATTTCCAGTGCTCGTATTGTTGGCAGCGCTAGGCATGATGTTGATGATATCAGCTGGCAATATGCTAACACTTTATATGGGCTTGGAGCTTCATTCTTTAGCACTCTATGTTTTGGCTGCCTGCAACAGAGACAACGTGAAGTCTTCTGAAGCTGGCTTAAAATATTTTGTTTTGGGCGCTTTATCATCCGGCATGCTGTTATATGGTATTTCATTAATATATGGATTTACCGGACAAATTGGCTTCAAAGAAATCGCACAGGTATTAAATGGTCAGGCACCTCAAATCGGTGTGATCTTTGGTATCGTTTTTGTTTTGGCAGGCTTGGCCTTCAAGATTTCTGTTGTTCCTTTCCATATGTGGACACCGGATGTTTATGAAGGTGCGCCAACGCCAATAACTGCTTTCTTTGCCAGTGCGCCTAAAGTTGCTGCTATGGCACTTATTATTCGTGTGATTGTCAGTGCATTTTTACCTTTGTCTGGCGAACACGGTGTTATGCCAGCGTGGCAGCAGATCCTTGTGTTCATGTCTATTGCATCAATGGTATTGGGTGCTTTTGCAGCCATTGGACAGAGCAATATTAAAAGACTTATGGCTTATTCTTCCATTAGTCATATGGGTTATGCTCTGGTGGGATTGGCTGCCGGTAGTGTGATTGGCGTTCAAGGTGTCATGCTTTATATGACCGTTTATGTTGCAATGATCATAGGATCTTTTGCATTTATCCTTGGTATGCGTACACGGGATGGTAATGTTGAGAGCATCTATGATTTAGCAGGTCTTGCACGCACCAATCCATTTATGGCTATTGTGATGACAATCATGCTGTTTTCACTGGCAAGTGTGCCTCCGATGGCTGGTTTTTTTGCTAAATGGTCAGCATTCTCGGCTGCAGTGCACGCGGGATTAATACCACTTGTTGTTATCGGTATGATCGCTTCCGTTATTAGTGCATTCTATTATCTCCGCGTCATCAAGATTATGTGGTTCGATGAAGCAAAGACCGGTTTTATGCCTTTGCCAAATGAGTTGAAATTCATATTGGCTATTTCCGGTATATTCGTTCTCTTTTATGTATTTTTCGGAATTTCACTTACGCAAATTGCGGAAAAAGCAGCAGCGTCACTGTTTTAAAGCGAATGAATTTTACACTATCAGCATTTGCTGAGGAGCAAGGATATCAGGTGGAGTCTTACGATTGCGTAGACTCCACCAATCATATTGCGCTCACGAAAGGTCTCCAGGAAAATAAAGATAAGCTTTGGGTTGTGGCTAACCAACAGACTGCCGGTAGGGCAAGAAGAGGGAGAAGCTGGGTTAGTCCCAAAGGAAATCTCTATGCTAGCCTCTTATTGACGAGTAATTTTCGTCTTGAAACGGCAGCTATGCTCGGTTTTGTGGCAGGTGTTAGCTTGGCCGAAGCATTGAATGATCTTCTGACGGCAAATGATATAAGTCACGATTTGGTAAGCCTGAAGTGGCCAAATGATGTGATGCTCAATGGCGCAAAAGCATCAGGCATTTTGCTGGAATTAAAACAAAAGTCAGATAAAAATTTTGCTCTGGTTGTTGGCATAGGGTTAAATGTTGCCCACCGTTATGAAGATGCTCCTTACCCAACACAATCATTAAAAAACTTAGGGATTGATATTAGCTGCGAAAAGATTTTTGAACAGCTTTCACAGAGTTGGGCGGTTAATTATCGTATTTTTAATTCACAAGCTGGCAAGCGAATGATTAAAGAGAAATGGCTGAAATTAGCAGCCTATCTTGGGCAAAACATCACTGTAAATCTTGAAAAACAGAGTGTTAGCGGGATTTTTTCAGGTCTCGATGATGAATTTAATTGCATCGTAACTGACGAAAAAAATAATCAAATCAAAATTACAGCGGGGGATGTTCATTTCGGTAAGGTTGCTTCTAGCAAAGCAGGACTATATTAAGAACTAAAATTCAATCGTGATGAAGCATAAATAAGATAACTTTTTAGGAGAATTCGATGGCATCGGCCGTAGGCAGCGAATTAGTTTTTCTTCCATTGGGTGGTGTGGGCGAAATTGGAATGAATCTCGGTGTCTATGGTTATGGGTCAGAAGAAGATCGTGAATGGCTTATTGTTGATTTTGGTGTGAGCTTCGCGGGACCGGAATTACCAGGTGTTGATCTGATTTTGCCAGATATCCGTTTTTTGGAAAATGAGCGTCATAATATACGTGGTATGGTGATCACGCATGCGCATGAAGACCATTTTGGCGCAATATTAGACCTATGGCCGAAATTGAAAGTGCCGGTCTATTGCACCGCTTTCACTGCAGGTTTGTTGGAAACTAAGCGACAAACAGATTTTGATTCCTATGAAGTGCCAGTCAATGTCTTTAAGGCAGGTGATCGCTTTGAAATTGGTTCATTCAATATCGAAGCATTGGCTGTTGCCCATTCAATTCCTGAACCTGTTTCGCTTGCCATCAAAACAAAGTTAGGTACGGTCATTCATACTGGTGACTGGAAAATTGACCCAGAGCCATCACTTGGGGCTGTTACGGATGAGAAACGCTTTAGAGAACTAGGCGAACAAGGTGTTTTAGCATTGGTTTGCGATTCTACCAATGCGTTGCGTGATGGTGTATCGCCCACAGAGCATGATGTCGGTAAAAGTTTGGCCAATATCATTTCCGAGGCGGAAGGACGCGTTGCAATTACGACTTTTTCTTCAAATGTTGGAAGAATCCTATCCATTGCTTTGGCTGCGAAAGAAGCAGGGCGCAAGGTCTTATTGGTTGGTCGATCCATGAAACGCAGCGTGGCGGTTGCTGAAGAGTTAGGCTATCTCGAAGGGTTGGATCCCTTCGTTGACGAAGATGAGTTCGGTTATATCCAGCGCGATAAATTGGTTATGATCCTGACGGGTAGTCAAGGGGAGCAGCGTGCTGCTTTAGCAAAACTATCGCGTGACGAAATGCATACGCTTAGCTTAGCCGCCGGTGATACAGTTATTTATTCGTCTCGAAGCATTCCAGGTAATGAAAAAGCAATTATTGATACCCAAAATCGGTTGATCGATAGGGGCGTTCGTATCATTACCGATCACGATGCTCTTGTACATGTTTCAGGACACCCAAGACGCAATGAACTTTTAAAAATGTATGATTGGGTAAAACCAGAAATACTTGTACCAGTTCATGGCGAAGCTATGCATTTAACCGCGCAAACTGCTTTGGGGCGCCAAGCAGGTATAGAAAAGGTCGCAGAGATTAGAAACGGCGACATGCTGCGGCTTGCTCCCGGAGCTCCAGAAGTTATTGATGAAGCGCCTGTTGGACGTATTTATAAAGATGGGCTGCTTATTGGTAATGAAGATGAATTGGGCGTTAATGAGCGGCGCAAGCTTAGTCATGTTGGTCATGTTTCAATTGCTCTCTTGATGGATAAGCAACAAGAATTGCTGGAAGAACCTCAGCTTGTCTGTTTTGGACTTCCAGAAAACGACGGCAACGGCCTTATTCTGGAACATGAGATTTTGGATACTATCGATAAAACCATTGATAGTATTCCGAGAAATCGCCGTCGGGATAATGAGACGGTGACGGAAGCTGTGCGAAGGGCTGTTCGTTCAGTCGTCAATGAGATTTGGGGTAAAAAGCCTGTCTGTACGGTATTTCTACATAGGGCAAGATAATCGATAAATTTTGAAGAAGGTCTGTTGATTATTTTAATGGTGCGTCTTTAAAGTAGATCGCCAACTTTAGTTAAACTTGGTGATATACTCTTTTCACGCACAAAAATTTGTTCGGTATAAGCCGAGTGCTCATCAGCGGTTTTGAAAAAAAAACGGTGTCATTCCGTAAGCTTGACTATTTGCAAGTATGTTCATTGTCGCTATGGTTAACATAGTCATTAACATGGCTCCGATTCGAGGAGCCTTAGCTGGAAAATGTTGTTTTCGATGCGTCTGTCTCGTTATTTTTTACCGATATTAAAAGAAAATCCTAAGGAAGCAGAAATTGCTTCCCACCGCTTGATGTTGCGTTCTGGTATGATTAGGCAACAGGCTTCGGGTATATACACTTGGCTGCCGCTGGGTAAAAAAGTTCTCGATAAGGTGTGCAATATCATCAAGGAAGAACAAAATCGGGCAGGTGCGTTGGAAATATTGATGCCGACTATACAATCGGCAGATTTGTGGCGCGAGAGCGGACGATATGATGCGTATGGGCTGGAGATGCTACGCATAAAAGATCGTCAGGAACGTGAACTCTTATTCGGACCAACGAATGAAGAGATGATTACCGATATATTCCGTACCTATGTGCGTTCATACAAGGATTTGCCGCTCAATTTATATCATATCCAATGGAAATTTCGGGATGAAATACGTCCGCGTTTCGGCGTGATGCGGTCACGCGAATTTCTCATGAAAGATGCTTATTCATTCGATGTCGATTATGAAAGCTCAAAGGCTGCCTATAACCGAATGTTTGTCGCCTATCTGCGTACATTTTCACGGCTAGGTCTTCGTGCCATACCAATGAGAGCCGACACGGGCCCTATTGGCGGTAACCTCAGCCACGAATTTATCATTCTTGCGGATACTGGTGAATCGGCCGTTTTCTGCGAAAAACGGTTTTTGGATATGGATGTGCCAGGTGCTGATATCGATTTTTCAGACAGTGCAAAGCTTGAAGACGTTGTAAAACAATGGACGACACCTTATGCGGCGACTGAAGAAATGCATAATGAAGACGTTTGGAGCAAAATATCGGCTTCAGATCAGATTGCCGCGCGTGGTATTGAGGTGGGGCATATTTTCCACTTTGGTACGAAATATTCAGAGCCTATGAAGGCGACGATTATGGGGCCGGACGGTAAGGAACATCCGGTATCTATGGGGTCTTACGGCATTGGTCCATCACGTTTGGTTGCTGCAGCAATCGAGGCATCACATGATGATAACGGCATTATATGGCCACGTGCTATGTCGCCGTTTGACTTTGGTGTTATCAACATGAAAGTTGGTGACGAAAAATGCGATGCCATAAGCGAAGAGATTTATAACAAACTTACAAATGCCGGCTTTGATGTTTTGCTTGACGATAGTGAAGAGCGGGCAGGATCCAAGTTTGCAACGATGGATCTTATTGGTCTGCCAACACAAATTATCGTAGGGCCTAAAAACGCTGGTGAAAATCAGGTGGAAATAAAAGATAGAAAAACGGGTGAGAAAGAAATTCTTTCGGTTGAATCCGCTATACGTCGTCTTACGGAGTCTTGATGCGTAAATTGGCCAAGATTGATGGGGTTTTAGGCTTTTCATCTTATGAATGGATGATAGCCTTTCGGTATATGCTGCCGAACAAGAAGCAATTATTTACGTCAGTGATATCAATTATATCTCTGATCGGGATTATGCTTGGTGTGTTCGCTTTGATTGTTGTTATGGCTGTTATGAACGGCTTTCGTGCTGAACTTCTCGACCGTATTCTCGGCATGAATGGGCATCTTGTGGTGCAGGCTGTCGATAGCGATTTCAACGATTATAACACCATTATTCCCCGAGTAGAGGGCGTTGATGGTGTGAAGTTTGTGTTGCCTGTTGTAGAAGGACAAGCTCTTGCCCAAGGCGATTCCAATGGCGGTACAGGGGCTCTTGTTCGTGGTATGCGTGAACAGGATTTGGACAAGCTCACCACAGTGACAAAAAATATCAAGTTTGGCACTTTGGAAAATTTCGACAAACAGGACGGTGTAGCTATCGGTAGTGGAATGGCAGAAAAGTTGGGTCTGTCGGTTGGAAGTGATATCCGTATTATCACACCAGATGGCGACGTTACCCCGTTTGGCGTCAATCCGCGTGTAAAAGCATATAAAGTCACAGCAATCTTTTCTGTTGGCATGTCAGAATATGATTCAATCTTTATCTTTATGCCATTGAAGGAGGCACAAGCTTTCTTCAATCTAGGCAACAAAGTCCAATCATTGGAAGTGTTCCTCAATAATGCGGACGAAGTAAGCCAAATTAGTCCGGAAGTTGAAAAAGCGGTGGGTCGTCAGGTCTACTCTGTTGATTGGCGCTCACGCAACCAAGCATTCTTTTCGGCATTACAGGTAGAACGTAATGTTATGTTCTTCATTCTATCGCTTATTGTTTTGGTTGCCGCATTGAACATTATTTCTGGTCTTATCATGTTGGTTAAAGATAAAGGCCATGACATAGCGATCTTGCGAACAATGGGGGCAAGACAAAGTTCTATCATGCGAATTTTTATCATGACAGGGATGGTTATTGGCGTTTTGGGAACAATCCTAGGATTGTTGCTTGGTGTGCTTACTTGCGCAAATATTGGACATATTCAGGATTTTGTATCATGGCTTTTCAACGTGGATGTGTTTAATCCGCAATTGTATTTCCTTGCCAAATTACCTGCGAAATTGGAGTGGGGCGAGACTGCTTTGGTTGTCTTTATGGCACTTTTCCTATCTTTTCTTGCCACTATTATTCCGGCGTGGAGAGCGGCAAAACTCGATCCGGTACAAGCTTTGAGGTATGAATAATGGCGTCGCTATTAGAGCTTGTTGATATAGAGCGTGTTTATCTTGATAGTGACAAACCACTTGTCATTCTTGATAAGGCAAACTTTTCTCTCGATGCTGGGCAAACAGTTGCTTTGGTTGCACCCTCGGGTGCAGGTAAATCAACGCTTCTGCATATTGCTGGGCTGCTAGAGCGGCCCAATGGCGGTGATGTTGTTTTACGTGGGCACTCATGCTCCAAGTTGACAGACAATGAGCGCACCGCAATACGCAGAAATGATATTGGTTTTGTATATCAATTCCATCATTTGTTACCGGAATTTACGGCTCTTGAGAATGTTATGATACCGCAAATGATTTCAGGATTAAAAAAATCTGAAGCTGCGGATAGAGGACTAAAGCTACTGACATATTTAAGAGTAGCCCACAGAGCGAAACACCGCCCATCAGAATTATCAGGCGGTGAACAGCAAAGGGTTGCAATTGCACGTGCTGTATCGAATGCGCCGTCAATATTACTGGCAGATGAGCCGACTGGCAATCTTGATCCTGTCACATCGGCTTATGTGTTTCAGGCTTTATCCGCACTTGTAAAGCAGTCCGGTTTGGCTGCATTAATAGCGACACATAATTTGGCTTTGGCAAAGCAGATGGATCGCCGGATTACGCTTAAAGGTGGTAAAATTGTCGAGCTCCCATAATCGTATTGGGGGCTATACCATTATTTACCGGTAACTTTTGGGTTTAAGATTGGCAATTGATCAAGAACTATCCAATTATATATTCTGGAAAAGTAGATAAGCCATAATACTCACGATAACTGTTGCAAATAGGCTTCGAGTTACCAAGCCAGCTAAAACGGCTGTAATGGTGGCTGCAAGCGCAACTGAAATTCCAAAACTTGTATATTGATTTTTATCGACAATTTCTGCTGCAATAATCGCAGACAGTACGGCGGCCGGAACAAAATTCAGCCAATAGCGTATTGGTTTTGGATATTTTCTATGTGCCAAAAATACTATTGGGACAATACGTATCATCGCTGTTACGACAGCCGCAATTAAAATACCTAATCCAATATTGTCTGTCATATTATCTTGCCTTCTCACGGCTCAAAAGCATGATCATGCCAATGGTTGCGGCGATGAATGTTGCAATCATAGTGGAAATATTTGACCCGATATGCCCATGGCTCACAGTGACGACAATGATGGCAATGAGTATGACAATAATATCTATTTTTTTTGACTGGCTTGCATGCCAGCCTAATAGAAGTAACCCAACAAACATACCTACCAAACTAAAGCTTAAACTATCACGCAACCAATCTGGCAGGGCGGTAGCAAAAGTAGCACCTAGGACTGTTGCAGCTATCCAGCTTAGCCAAGCCGTAACATTCAAACCTAAAAGCCACGGAAAGGGCAATTTATTTTGATTTTTTATCGCATATTGTGAGGCGACACCGAAGGTTTCATCGGTCATTAGAAAACCACCGATAAGTTTTTCAAATAAATTGGCATGGTTAAAAAATTGCGCCATATATGAGTTGATTAGTAGATAACGAATGTTGATGAAGGCGATACCAAGCGCAATTTGTAATAAATCCGCTCCAGTTGAACAGAGTGAATAAAAAAGAAACTGTGCCGAACCGGCATAAACAAAAAAGCTAAGGCAAAAAACTTGCAATATGGTGAAACCTGAGACTGTACCTATAGCACCACAGGCAAAGCCAATGGCCCAATACCCCAACAAAGTCGGTATGCAAGCTATCACACCATTTTTGAATAGTTTATAATTGGTTATAGGCTCCATGGTTGAAACTCGTTATATGCATTTGGACGTGATAACAAATAGGTAATATATCTTTTGCAACAAATTAGATGGCAGCTCAAATAGCATGTTGTTGAAAGAAAAGTAATAGAGCGATATATGGCTTAAAACTTAAAAAAATAGTTGGAGGTGGAGATGACAGGTTCAAGAGTTGATACCAGCAAGCTGGATGCACGCCGCCGTCGACTTGTATTTCGCGCTTGGCACCGCGGTATTAGAGAGATGGATCTTGTCTTTGGACAATATGTCGATGCCCATGTTGGTGAAATGGATGACACAACCATAGATGAACTTGAATTTATTATGTCATTTGAAGATCGGGATCTTTTGACTTGGGTCACAGGAGAGGTTGCTGTTCCAAAAGATGTTGACACGGCGCTTTTCCGCGACATTCTTGCTTATCGTACTCGAATGGATTTTACCGTCTAGTTATGTCAGTTTTTAAAAACAACTTCAAATTGGACAGTGCGTCCAAACACATCATGCTTGATGGTGTTGCATCTGGTTATGAACCCTTTGCACTTTTTAAAATTGCAAATGAAATTGGTAAAACACAACCAATTATGTTTGTTGCGCGTGATGGACAAAAACTTGATGATTTAACGCGCGCATTGGGATTCATTGAAGCGCAAATGCCTGTGCTTCAACTGCCATCATGGGATTGTTTGCCCTATGACCGCGTTTCGCCAAGTTCAGCAATTTCTGCTCGTCGTATGGCTGCACTAGCTGATTTGGCTTCCTTACGTAAAAAAACACATCCGGCGATTATATTAACAACAGCAAATGCTGTAATGCAAAAATTGCCGCCGCGCTCTGTTCTTGATGGTGAGATCAACCTTATTACCCCTGGTCAAAGTGTCGATATGGATAAACTTATCCATCATCTTGAACATAATGGTTTTGAACGGGTATCAACAGTCAGGGATGTTGGGGAGTTTGCCGTTCGAGGCGGAATCTTGGATTTGTATTCGCCGAGTAGTGAAGAACCTGTGCGGTTGGATTTTTTTGGTGATACGTTAGAAACAATTCGCGCATTTGATGCTGCAACCCAGAGAACCATCAAAACCCTAAAGGAATTTTCACTTCAACCGATGAGCGAAGTTACGCTCAATGCGGAAGTTATCAGTCGTTTCCGTACAAATTATATTAAAATGTTTGGCGCCGCTGATCGCAATGATGCGCTTTATGATGCCATTTCTGAGGGACGCAGATTTTCAGGAATGGAACATTGGTTGCCATTATTTTATGACAAGTTGGAAACCATTTTTGATCATGTTGGCGATATTCCAGTTGTGTTTGACCACCTTGCCGAAGAGGCAATGATTGAGCGCACAAAACTCGTTGAGGATTATTATCAAGCGCGTCTGGATCAAAGAAATGCTGATGAGGCGGCCAATTCCTATCATCCGGTGAAACCAAACGAGCTTTATCTGACGTCTGAACAAGTATTCATCGAAGCGAAGAAGGCTAAACATCGCATTGATTTGACACCTTTTAATGTGCCAGAGTCCGCGCGTTATACAGTGGTTCATAGCAACGTTTCAGCCGGTCGTGATTTTGTTGAAGAGAGAAATTCGGAAGAAAAAAATCTTTTTGCTAGCGTTGTAGACCATATTGCCAATTTGCGAGCCGCCGGCAATAAGGTTCTGATTGCGGGTTGGTCTGAAGGGTCTTTGGATAGGCTGGTACAGGTCCTGGACGAACATGGCCTTAAAAAGATAGAAAAGGTAAACTCGCTTCATACCATAAAAGCAACGCCGCGTGATCGCATAACATCGGCTGTGTTAACGATCGAACACGGATTTGTCGCGGATGATCTTGTTGTTATTGCCGAACAGGATGTGTTGGGTGATCGTCTTGTGCGATCTGCTCGTCGTCGTAAACGCAATGCTGATTTTATCTCGGAAGTCACAACACTTAATAGTGGCGATATAGTGGTTCATGTTGATCACGGTATTGGTAAATTTATCGGCTTGAAGACGATAACTGCGGCAGGTATTCCGCGTGATTGTCTGGAAATCCATTATGCTGGTGATGACCGCCTATTCTTACCAGTTGAAAATATCGAGTTACTCTCTCGTTATGGAGGCGAGGGGGCAACGGTTGTACTCGATAAGCTTGGTGGTGTTGCGTGGCAGGCACGTAAAGCAAAGCTGAAAAAACGCTTACTCGAAATTGCTGGACAGCTCATACATATTGCGGCCGAGCGCGCTATGCGCGGCGCACCAGCGCTTATTCCGCCAACTGGAACTTATGACGAATTTGTAGCGCGTTTTCCTTATGACGAAACAGACGATCAGTTAAGAGCAATAGATTCAGTGTTGGATGATCTGGCAGCCGGTAAGCCAATGGATCGCCTTATTTGTGGTGATGTTGGTTTTGGCAAGACTGAAGTTGCTATACGCGCGGCATTTGTGGCCGCATTAAATGGCTATCAGGTCGCTGTAGTCGTTCCGACAACTTTGTTATCCCGTCAGCATTATAAAACTTTTGCCGCCCGTTTTCAGGGGCTACCTGTAAAAATTGGTCATGCATCCCGTCTTGTGGGTTCTAAAGAATTATCTGTCGTAAAACGTGGTGTACATGAAGGAGATATCGATATCGTCATCGGAACGCATGCGCTGCTTGGTTCTTCTATGGATTTTGCAAGATTGGGTTTATTGATTATCGATGAAGAGCAGCATTTTGGCGTAAAACACAAAGAACGTTTGAAAGAATTGAAAACAGATATCCACGTTCTGACGCTTTCAGCAACACCGATCCCCAGAACTTTGCAACTTGCATTGACGGGTGTGCGAGAACTGTCTCTGATAACAACTCCACCGATTGACCGGATGGCGGTGAGAACTTTTGTATCACCTTTCGATCCGCTTATTGTTCGTGAAACGCTCATGCGAGAACATTATAGGGGCGGCCAAAGCTTTTACGTTTGCCCACGCATATCCGATTTGAAAGATGTGCAGGAGTTTCTTCAAACGCATGTACCAGAGTTGAGAGTGACAGTTGCCCACGGACAAATGGCTCCAGGGCAATTGGATGACATCATGAACGCGTTTTATGATGGGCAATATGATGTGTTATTGTCAACAACCATTGTTGAATCAGGTTTGGATATTCCTTCTGCCAATACGCTTATTGTTCATCGGGCAGATATGTTCGGACTAGCCGCGCTCTACCAATTAAGAGGACGTGTTGGACGTTCCAAACAGCGCGCCTATGCGCTCTTCACCTTGCCAGCAAACCGTGTGTTAACACCTGGTGCAGATCGCAGATTAAAAGTTTTACAGTCACTTGATACATTGGGTGCCGGTTTCCAGCTTGCAAGCCACGATATGGATATTCGCGGTGCCGGTAATCTCTTAGGGGAAGAACAATCCGGACACATCAAAGAAGTCGGTTTTGAGCTTTATCAACAAATGCTCGAAGAAGCCGTAGCAGAACTGAAAGATGGATCGGTCGCCAGCGATGATGGACAATGGTCACCTCAGATTTCTGTTGGCACGTCGGTCTTGATTCCGGAAAATTATGTGCCTGATTTACCATTACGTATGGGACTTTATCGTCGATTGGCGGATCTTGAAGATCTCTCGGAAATTGATGCTTTTGGTGCAGAGTTGATAGATCGTTTCGGACCACTACCAACAGAAGTGCAGCATTTGCTTAAAGTCGTATTTATTAAAGCACTTTGTCGTACAGCAAATGTAGAGAAGCTTGATGCTGGTCCCAAAGGTGTCGTCATACAATTCAGAGATAATAAATTTGCCAATGGTGTTGGCCTTATTAAATGGATTGGTGAACAAGGCAGCATGGCCAAAATACGCGCCGATCAAAGTATCGTATTTATTCGTGATTGGCCAACTCCAGATAAAAGACTAAATGGTGCAGCCACTGTCATGACACAGTTGGTTAAACTTGCTAAAGAAGCATCAAGCAAATGACGCTTCCTCGCCAGGCTGGAATAATTTTGTAAAATCGTATGTATTAACGGTCTTCTGTGTGACCGGGCTCGAAACCATCTGCTATTTGTTGGATTGCATCGGCAAGAACTTCTTGCGGCTGCGCGCCCATAATTACGTATTTCTGGTCAATAATAAAACAGGGAACACCTCGAACCCCAATTTGAAAGGCCTTCGCGCAATCTTGTTGCAGTGTATCGCAGTCAATCTCGGTATTTAGCAATTTTTCTATAACATCAGCACGCATGCCAACTGCCCCTGCTGCATCAACAAGAACTGATTTATCACCAATGTTTTGCCCCTGTTCAAAATAACGAGAATATAGTTCGTCGATTAATTTGTTTTGTGTGTCGGGTTGGTCTTGCTCTGCCCAATAAACCACGCGGTGAGCATTGAGTGTATTTGGTGCAATTTTTATAGCGGCAAAGTCAAATTCTATATCTTCTTGGCTCCCCAATTCGATAAGTGACCGTTCCGCTTCATCAACGGCATCTTGGCTTCCCAATACCGTTTTCATGTGTTGTTGATATGGTTTGCCAAGAGGAGGCATATCGGGGCGCAGTTGAAACGGCTTCCATAAAAGACGAATGTCTATATTAGGTAGACTTGCAATGGCTTTCAGCAATCTTTTGCGTCCAAGAAAACACCAAGGACAAACAAGGTCTCCAACCATATTGATATAAATTGTCTTCGAACTCACCTTAACAACCTTCCTTAACGATGCCACCATGTTGGTAAACGATAGCCATATAATGATGTATATTGCGGATGATCAATATGCGACCAGCGGGCAACCCATTGATTAGGCAAATGATAAAGAGGAAGATAATAGCTTCCTGAAATAAGAACACGATCCAAAGCTCTGACCGCCGCGAC
Organism: uncultured Bartonella sp.; assembly: GCA_946478235.1. GTDB lineage: Bacteria > Pseudomonadota > Alphaproteobacteria > Rhizobiales > Rhizobiaceae > Bartonella. The sequence goes on along the minus strand of CAMLBF010000002.1, from coordinate 47,526 downwards.
AAAATCCTCGTTGGAACGCGCGTCCAACAAAGCAGTAATCATCGCATCTATCGCGGGATCGGCTGTACCTGCAAAATTGAAACTTCCTTCAATATTGCGCGAAGCAGAACCCCAACGATTGATTTGTTCATTGCCGGGAGACATTGACGCCTTTAATTTACCAATAATCATATCATAATCAAAAGACGTTAAGCGGTTTTGATATTGCGTGTCATCAACCGTGCGGACTTCTGCATCAACACCTATTCTTGCCAAGGAGCGTTGATAAGCCAAGGCTATTTTTTCTTCTTCCAACGATTGCGTCATAATCTCGAATTTTAATGGATTTCCGTCAGGGGCAATCGCTTTATTGTTTTTTAATTTAAATCCGGCTTGAGACAAAAGTTTCCATGCCTGCTCGGCAGATTCTCTATCCATACCCGACGCATCGGTTTTTTTGATATGCCAAGTGCCATCCATCACTTCTGGTAAAACAGCATTAGGAAATGGTGATAACAGTTGTTTTTCTCTATCAGATGCGGCTATCCCGACAGAAGACAGACTTGAACCATACCAGAAGCCCTGCGTGCGGCTATAAACATCATCAAACAGATTGTGGTTTACCCATTCAAAATCAAATACCAATGACAATGCTTGCCTTACACGCCTATCTTGAAATACGGGTCTCCTTGTATTGAATACGAAACCGATCATATCAGCCGGCGTGCCTTTTTTGAAATTTTCCTTGATGACCTGTCCATTATGTACGGCTGGAAAGTTATAGGATAAGCGCCAACGATTAGGATTCGCAGGTTCTTCTAGAAATACGTCCAAAATCCCTTTTTTAAAGGCTTCAAACCGCGTGTTATCATTACGAAAATATTCAATTTGCACCGTTTCAAAATTGTTCATTCCACGGTTTACCGGCAAGTCCTTGCCCCAATAATTGGGATTACGCTGATAAACAATGCGCTCTCCGGGTTCTGCGCGTGCGATGATATAAGGCCCACTACCGGGTATGATCGTTAATCCGTTCTTTTCAAAAGTTTCCACATTAATCAAATGCTTAGGCAAAACAGGGATACTGCTTGCCAGAATAAAAGGAAATTCTCTGTCGTTAGAGTGGGGAAAGCGCATTTTCACCGTATAGGTGTCAATTTTCTCAACAGATTCAATTCGTTTCATATATCGATCAAAAGGAGGGCGCCCCTTATTTTTTAACAAATCAACCGTGAAAATTACGTCATCAGCAGTAATCGGCGTTCCATCAGAAAATTTTGCCAGTGGATCAAGATGAAACGTTATTTCTGTACGTTCATCATTCAGTTCAACGGATTTTGCGATTAATCCATAAAGTGTAAAAGGTTCGTCACGCGAACGCACCATAAGCGCTTCATAAACCAAACCACCAAATTGTTCATCGGCAAATAATCCGCGAGCGGTTGTTCGGAAACTGCGAATAACAAATGGATTTAAACCGTCAAATGTTCCCACAACACCAAATGTAATTTTGCCCCCTTTTGGTGCTTGCGGATTGCTATAGGGGAAATGATCAAAAGCTGTTCCAAGTTGTGGTTGTCCATGCATTGCAATAGCAGATTCATCTGCATGACAAAGCGGTGTTGTGACCCAGAACAAAAAGGCAAGATAGACTAAAATCTGTTTATGAAAGTGGAACATAAACGAACCCTATAACAAGTTTAAAAGATGATTCGACAAAACTAACGCATTTGACTTTATTTTTAGTGTTCTTGTAGTCTATTTTTGTAGAAAAATGCCTGTTCTAATGTAACAACGATAAACCGTATGTGATTTGAACTTAAGAAAGATCGGTGCAATTTACAATTTATATAGCGTCGACTCTGGATTTTTTGATCAATCTTGTGTAAATGGCGCTTAAGGAAGGAAATCATCGTCCAATTGTTTTTTACGAATCAATTATGTTGGATGAGGTAATATTTACCTTTCGGGATTGTTTTTTCGTGCATTGAAAGGATTTGCCTGATCATGTCCCATAAAAAAACCTACGCTGCTATTTCCGCACTGGCTGGCGCTGCTGCACTATTCGTTGCGTCATATAGCACTGCCAATGCACAGGGCATGCCTCAGGGCTGGTATAAAGTTTGCAGCAAGCAACAGGATGTTGATGTTTGTAACACAATGAATACCGTTGTTTCTAATACCGGCCAACCACTTACGGCGGTTAACTTGGTGGAAGTTAAAGGGAAACAAAACGAAAAGCGTATCGGCATTCAGGTGCCAACTGGTCGTTTCATTCCTGAAGGTGTCCACATTCAAGTTGGTGATGGCCCTGTAAAGAAGATTCCTTACGTTATCTGTAACGGTCCTAGCTGTATAGCTAATGACGCATTTGATGATAAGCTTATCAATGCGATGAAGACTGGTCAGAAGTTGGTTGTTACAACGATCAATTTCCGTGGTACGCCAAATCCTGTAGAAATTTCACTTGATGGCTTCAAGGCTGCTTACACAGGTCCTGGTATGCAGGAAAAAGACTTTGAAGCAGAACAAATGAAACTTCAAAAAGCTGTTCAAGCTAAGCAAAAAGAGATCGAAGATCGTATGCGCGCTGAGCAGGAGAAAGCGAAGTCAGGTAACTGATAACGACTTTGTTGATGAAGAATTTTTAAAAAGGCTCTTTAAGAGCCTTTTTTATTGCCTAAATTTATTGGTCTTTTCTGGATATTACCGATTACCTATCGTTTTTGCAGTCAGATAAGCGATTGTATGAATTAACCAGATACAATTTCCATAATGGAAGTACTAATTCTATGACGACAATATTAATTAATCGGCAAAAAAACAACGTCAATAATTTAAGCATGATTGCCAGTCATATAGGTTATGATGATGGATTGGTCGTGATAGCGCCGGCAGGTGACAACAGTTCACCTTAATGCATAATCAAATAAGCGACTTGGCATAATTCATAAAGAAGCAATTGTTTTTATTGAATTAAATAAAGTCGAATTATTGCGTGTTAAAAAATTAAAGGGAACGCCTGTTATCCAGAGCATTCCCTTTTAAATTTGTCATCAATATAACAGTTTGATGCTATTGGCGTGATGCTCTTTACAAGTTTAGCCAGCGTGTGAATCCGCAATGGGCTTTTGAAAAGTATATCCCATATCCCATGGAAAATAGATCCATGTATCTTGGCTCACTTCAGTAACAAATGTATCGACCAAAGCACGACCCTTCGGTTTGGCATAAACGGTTGCAAAATGCGCATTCGGAATCATTTCACGAACAATCTTAGCTGTCTTTCCTGTGTCGGTAAGATCATCGACAACCAAAACGCCTTCGCCACCATTTTGCTTGACGCTGTCACTTATACCTTTCAGAACTTCCATGTCTGATTGGTTTCTGTAATCATGATATGAAGCGATACATACCGTTTCAATCATTCTAATGCCAAGCTCACGACAAATGATGGCGGCAGGAACTAATCCACCGCGAGTTATGGCAACCATAGAGCGCCATTCTTTTTTCTGATCAGCAATACGCCAAGCCAATGCTCGCGCGTCACGATGAAACTGGTCCCAGCTAACAGGAAAGGCTTTATCGGGAAGCGACATTTTAAGCTCCTAACAAGATTCGGGTAATAAGTGTTGGGTTGTAAACCCATTTAAGAGGCATTTTCAAGAAAAACTATGTCGATTAAATTCTAAAATAGAAAGAGCCAAATTTCAGTCGAGCATTTGCACTGGATTTTCAACCTTCGAATTAGATGAAATAAGTACCTAATAAGGCCAAATTCTTTTAGCTAAGCAAGTGGGAGCGATTGATATAAGCGAGATACAAGAAATCCAATTTGAAAAATTTAAAATTCATAAATTTAAAAAATAGAATCGACTTTGCGATACTGAATTGGATGTGTAGCACCGATTGGATTAACAGCTGAAATTCACCCAATAACGCAAACAAACTCCAATTTTTCAACAGTTTTGCCTATTCCTATAATTATTTTTCAAATAACTGTATTTTTTTTAACAAAAGGTGTTGACCTGAAGCGAAGTCAAACGTATGTTCCGCCCACTTTCCACAGGCAAGGCCTGTTTAAGGAGAGCGCGTAGCTCAGCCGGTAGAGCAACTGACTTTTAATCAGTAGGTCCAGGGTTCGAATCCCTGCGCGCTCACCATCCCATTTTCCTTGATCTTTTCTTGTTTTCTGTATGTCTTCGTTTTTCGTATGTCATTACGCATGAACAGTTTTTAAGCTGCATTGATGGGCATCGTTTTGGCTAAAACAACCGTTTTCATATGATTTTGTGCTGATATTGTTGCGAAACAAAACTGACATTTTGTTAAGAAGTTATTTCTCACTCCGTCCGTTGTTAACGATATCTAAAGAAAATAAGGTTGGATATCGTAAACGAATCTTAAACATTTATTAATGTTGTGTTAATGATGCGCCGTCTCGATACATGATCGGGTTTAGAGGCTCATGCATTTTTCGATGCATGCAAAAGAACCGGTTAAGTCACTGGATTGGTTTCTGGTGAAAGAAGATTGAACGGATTAACAGATGTCATTAGGTAAAAAAGAAAATTTCGGATCGAAAAAGTCTACGCTTTTTTGCGGAATTATCTTCTCGCTTTCATCTATTTTGCTTGCTGGTTGTGCAAGCAATACGAAAACTGTTTCAAGCGTTTCAACCAATAAGCCAAACACTGAGCAGGCTGAAGTTCATACTGCTGTTCCTAGTCAAAAACCAGTTCAAGCGTCAAAAAATAAAGCCTCAAAGCCAAAAACGTCAAAATCATTGACAAAGGCCTATCATGTTGAGGGGATGCCCGTATTTGGCGCTGCCGAAAAAGTATATGAAAAAGTTGGCAAAGCTTCATGGTATGGCGCGGAATTTAACGGCCGCCTCACTGCTAATGGTGAAGTTTACGATATGAATGGTCTAACTGCTGCCCATCCAACAATGCCGCTTCCAAGTTATGCACGCGTTACTAATATGGAAAACGGTTCCTCGATTATTGTCCGCGTTAATGACCGTGGTCCGCATGTTGCCAACCGCGTCATTGATTTGTCCAAACAAGCGGCTACAATGCTGGATTATAAGGATAATGGCTTGGCAACCGTAAAAATAGAATATGTCGGCAGAGCACCAATCGAGAAAAATGACAATGATTATTTGGTAGCATCCTATAGGCCGGGCAACATCACGTCCGATACATTGTTAGCAATGTCCGGTGTAAAACTCGATAATGCGCAATCGTCTGCCGCTCAACCGATGAATGCCAACGCTGATATGAATACTATTCCGTTTGATGAATTAGCCTCACCACAAACGATTACAAATCTACCTAAATTACCAAAAGTTGGTCCTGTTGTTACGGAAAAGCCAAAAGAACAACAATGGGTAGCATTTGCTGAAGAAAAAGAACAACCAAAAGCAAGCCATGCTTTTGATGAGGCTTTAGACAAAACAGCTAAAACAACAGGTTCAAATCAAACAAAATCACAGCCAAAAGCTGAGAAAAATAATGATAATGCTGTGAATAGTGCGGATTCCTTGCAAAAGGCTGCGTCATTTAATAATACGAATAACACAACACATGCTCTTGAATTCGCATGGAACACTGGTGTTAATAACGCCTTTGCAACTGAAAATAGATAAATAAAACCACTTATATGCCTTGGCTGTATATGGTGATAACTCCCTGCCACGGAGATAAATCATGCGCATCACAGCTATCCGTTTTCTGACTATGCTTCTAATAGCATTTGTTGTAACGCGTGTATTTGCGCAAGAATATCAAACGCCAGCCACGCAAGCGATCATGATTGATGGTGAAACGGGTACAGTTCTTTTTGAAAAAGACAGCTCAGCGCGCTTTGAACCAGCATCTTTAACAAAATTGATGACAGCGGAAGTTGTATTTCACTTGTTAGAAACTGGAAAACTTACACCAACCCAAACATTTAAAGTAAGTACCTTTGCATGGAAAACCGGCGGAGCGCCATCACGTACGTCTACGATGTTTGCAGCGGTTAATAAGGAAGTTGGTGTTTTAGATCTTTTGCGCGGTATGATTATTGCAAATGGCAATGACGCAGCAATTACCTTAGCTGAAGGTGTCGCGGGTAGTGAAACCGAATTTGCAAAGTTAATGAATTCGCGTGCAGCCGAATTGGGATTGGTAAATAGTCATTTTGTTAATGCAACAGGCTTGCCGCAAGAAGGACAGTACACAACCGCAAGAGATATCGCGAAACTGTCACAGCATTTGGCAGCAAATTACCCACAATTGTTTCAGCTTTACAAAGAGCCAGAAATTACTTGGAATAAAATTACACAACGAAACAAAAACCCGTTTTTAACGTTGTATAAGGGTACAGACGGTCTTGTTAATGCGTATAGCGAAAAGTTTGGTTTTTCTACGGCTATAACAGTTAACAGCAACAACAGACAATTATTCTTGGTTATGAATGGCACAAAAAGCGATAAGGAACGGACAGCAGAGGCTATCCGCTTACTCAACTGGGGCTATTCATCTTTTTCAAAAAAATTGGTTTTTGATAAAAACCAGATTGTTGGTTATGCGCGTGTGTTTGGCGGAGAAAAATCAAAGGTTCCACTTATTGTTAAAGAACCAGTAAGTATCATGCTTTATCAGCAAAAAAATACTATGATACGTGCGAAAATAGTTTATCAAGGACCATTGAATGCACCGGTGAAAGAAGGGGCAGCTGTCGGAACTTTAAAAATCTACTTCGACAAAAGCTTGCTAATTGAAAGCCCCGTATTTACTGCTGAGAATGTTGAAGAAACGGGATTAACAGGAAAAACTAAAGACGCGCTTTATGAGCTCACTGTTGGAAGATTGCGTCATTATTTTCGTTAACTGATGAATAAATAAAAGGTTGGACTTTGCACGGTTGTTTCATAACATTTGAAGGTGGAGAAGGGGCAGGAAAGTCTACCCAAATCAATGCTTTAGCAGAATATCTTCGTAAAAAAGATTATGAAGTTATAGTAACACGTGAACCTGGAGGAACAGCCGGTAGCGAAGCTGTTCGTTATGTTCTTCTTTCTGGCTATGCTGAAAAATACGGTGCCATTATAGAATCTGTGTTATTTGCTGGGGCGAGGGCGGATCATGTTTCAGAGCTTATTGCCCCTGCGCTCAAAGCTGGAAAAATCGTGCTTTGTGACAGATATATCGATTCAACGCGAGTTTATCAGGGCGGCGGTTTTTCAGATTCGGAAAATTATATTTCCTTGTTGGAAAAAACAGCGATTTTAAATTGTAAACCGGATCTTACATTCATCTTGGATCTTCCAGCTGAAATAGGAATGCAACGGGCAGAAAAACGTAGAGCTGCCTTGTCACTCGTTGATCGTTTTGAAAAAGATACGATTGATATTCAGGAACAACGACGGAAAGCATTTTTAGATATAGCAGCGAGAGAGTCAAAAAGATGTCGTGTTATTGACGCTCGTAAGGGTATTGACGATATAACCCAAGATATCACTAAAATTTGCGATGAATTTTTAAATAACGGAAACACGAGTAAACATGGAAACGCCGAAACAATATGATGATATTGATGGCATAATTCGTCCTTCGCAAAACACCCAGCTCTATGGTCATAAAAAAATAGTCGACTCGATAAAACGTATGAGAGAAGAGGGCAGGCTTCATCATGCGCTGCTGTTTGAAGGCCCACAAGGCGTAGGTAAAGCAACATTGGCTTTTCAACTCGCGTGGAACATTATTACCGATAGTCCAGATGGTTTTATAGCACCTGATGAAGAATCGCCAATCTGGCGACAAATAGCACAGGCAAGTCATCCGGCAGTTCTCCATCTAACCAGACGTTATGATGCAAAAACAGAACGTTTTGCCACTGGCATTACAGTTGACGACGTGCGGGAAGCCAATCGCTTTCTTGGCCAAACGTCCTATGATGGTGGATGGCGTGTGGTGATTGTCGATACAGCTGATGATATGAATAGGGCGGCAGCAAATGGTATTCTCAAAACATTGGAAGAGCCACCAGCAAAAACCTTGTTTATCCTGATATCGCATTTTTCAGGTCGTCTATTGCCGACAATCCGTTCCCGTTGTCATTCCATTGAATTTCGCGCACTTGAATATAGCGATATGCAATCCGCATTAAACCATGTGTTGGCAAATCAGTTACCGTCTGCCGCTGAATTGGATGCAATTATAGCTGAGTCCAGCGGTAGTGTCAGAAAGGCAGCTCTTCTACTCTGCTATGGTGGTATGGAAATTATTCGTACCCAACAGGAAATTTTTGCTCAACCATCATTCGATGTCATAAAAGCTCAATCGGTGGCCCAGGCGTTATCGGGCAGGGAAGCTGTCATACAATTTCAACAATTCTGCGAAAATTTACTCGCTGTTCTGGCTGATAAAGCCAAACAATTCGCGTTTGCTGGGGATATTCATTTGGCTAAAGAATATTCTGAATTATGGAATGAAGTTTCCCGTGAGATAGGGCAAACAGAATCTTTTAATCTTGATAAAAAGCAATTCATTATCAACGTGCTTTACAAATGTCATAAAGTGATAAACAGACCTTGATAAAATACGGATTTTCCGTGACAAGTGCGTTAACTCGCGTTATTCCAAATTCAAAAGCTGACAATTTAAAAACGGGCATGACATGCGTGAAAAATTTTATATAACGACACCAATCTTTTATCCTAATGGTAATCCTCATATTGGTCATGCGTATAATGCTATTGCAACAGATGCAATGGCACGTTTTCAGCGTGCAAACGGAAAAGATGTATTTTTTCTTTCAGGTACTGATGAACATGGTTTGAAAATGCAGCAAACAGCAGAAAAGCAAGGACTTACGCCGCAGGAACTTGCTGATCGCAACAGTGCTGTTTTTCAAAATATGCTCAAAGTACTGAATGTTTCTAATGATGATTTTATTAGAACGACAGAAGAGCGGCATTTGAAAGCCTGCCAAGCCATTTGGAAAAGAATGGAAGACAATAGCGATATTTATCTCGATCGCTATGCTGGTTGGTATTCGGTTAGGCAAGAAGCTTATTACGATGAAAGCGACACTGAAGTTTGCGATGATGGTATTCGTCGTGAGAAAGAGGTTGGCTCGCCAGTAGAATGGAATGAAGAGGAAAGCTATTTCTTCCGTTTGTCGCGTTATGAAGAGCGGCTACTCGAGTTTTACGAAAAAAATCCAGACTTTATTGGGCCAAACGAGCGTCGCAACGAGATTATCAGCTTTGTAAAATCAGGTTTGAAAGATTTATCGATATCGCGAACAACATTCAATTGGGGGGTTCCAGTTCCTGGTAATTCAAAGCATGTTATGTATGTTTGGGTTGATGCTTTAACAAATTATCTGACAGCCACAGGTTTTCCCGATCCAAATTCTAAAAAAGCAGGCTTTTGGCCGGTAAATGCCCATATTATCGGCAAAGATATTATTCGTTTTCATGCAATTTACTGGCCGGCATTTTTGATGTCTGCTGGTATAGAATTGCCAAAGCGCGTTTTTGCCCATGGTTTTTTATTAAACCGCGGTGAAAAAATGTCGAAATCCGTCGGCAATGTGATCGACCCGTTCACCATGGTTGAGCATTACGGACTTGACCAAGTGCGTTATTTCTTTTTGCGTGAAGTTCCCTTCGGCCAAGATGGTAGTTACAGCCATGACGCTATTGTAAATAGGACAAACGCCGATTTAGCAAATGATCTGGGCAATCTTGCGCAGAGATCCCTATCTATGCTTGCGAAAAATTGCGATGGCTTGGTTCCCGAACACGGAAAGTTCTTGCCACAGGACGATGAACTGCTCAACAAATGTGATAAAGCATTGGAAAATGCGCAAGAGACGATGACACGTCAGGCGCCACATTTGGCATTAGCTGGTATTTTTGCCGTCGTGGCCGATGCAAATCGCTATTTCGCAACTGAGGAGCCATGGGCATTGCGGAAGACAGATATGGAACGGTTTTCTACGGTTCTCTATGTAACAGTGGAAGTGTTACGCAAAACAGCCATTATGCTGTGTCCTTTTATGCCGCAATCCGCGTCTAAATTACTTGATTTGCTTGGCATTAAAGAAGATGAACGTCAGCTACACCATGTAGTGGATAGCAGTATGGCGGCAGGTGTTAAATTGCCAGCTCCTGAACCGGTATTTCCGCGTTATATTCCAAAAGATGAAGAAGCTTAATCATGCTTGTTGATACACATTGCCATTTAGATTTTGATGAGCTTTCACAAGACATTGAAGGTGTTATACAACGTGCAGCAGCTGAAGGCGTCGCTCGCATGATTACGATTTCAACCTTGGTTGGAAATATGCAACGCCTTTTGGATATATCAAACTCTCATGAACATGTATTTTGTTCTGTTGGCACACATCCAAGCAGTTCCCATGAAGAACCAGATACAACCGCAGAAAAACTTGTAGAATTTGCCAAACAGCCAAAAGTTATCGCGATTGGTGAAGTGGGGTTGGATTATCACTACGATTACGCGACCCCAGCTGAGCAGAAACGGAATTTTATCGAACATATTATTGCTGCCCGTGAAAGCCAATTGCCATTGGTTATTCACACAAGAGATGCTGATGATGATACCGGTGAGATTTTAACAGAACAAACAAAAGAGGGAGCATTTCCCTTTATTTTGCACAGTTTCTCTTCTGGAGAAAAACTTGCAAGAACAGCTGTTGAAATTGGCGGTTATGTTTCGTTTTCGGGAATATTGACATTCAAAAGCGCTGAAAATGTGCGCTCAGTTGCAAAGACTATTCCCCATGATCGGTTGCTTGTTGAAACAGATGCACCCTATCTGGCACCAGTTCCTTATCGTGGTAAAACAAATGAACCTTCCTTTGTTAAACAAACCGCGCTAGTATTGGCACAACTATTAGATGTAGAATTTGACGAAATAACAAAGAAAACAACAGAAAATGCATTTCGCATTTTCTCCAAGATGAAATAGGGTAGGGCAATGAAAGATCGCTACAAGTTTACAATACTTGGTTGCGGCTCTTCTCCCGGGGTTCCGCGGGCAAATGGTGATTGGGGCGCTTGTAACCCTACTAATCCCAAAAATTATCGATACCGCGCTTCTCTGCTTATCCAACGCATTGCGGCAAATGGCGATAAGACCACTATTGTTGTTGATACTGGTCCTGATTTTCGTTCCCAAATGGTTGAGGCCAATGTCAATGACATTACATCAGTGGTTTATACCCATGCCCATGCCGATCATATCCATGGAATAGATGACCTTCGCACATATGCAATTAGCAAAAAACAACTGATTGATATTTATGCTGATGATGCAACATTCAAACGATTAAATGAAGCTTTTGGTTATTGTTTTACGACGCCAAAAGGCTCCAATTACCCACCAATTCTGAAACGACATCAAATAACGCCTTATAAAGAGCTGGTTATTTCAGGGCCGGGTGGGACAATCCCACTATTTCCAGTTTTACAGATACATGGCGATATCCATTCGCTTGGGTTTCGCGTTGGAAATGTTGCCTATTGCACTGATGTCAATGAATTTCCAGAAGAAACGCCTGCTCATTTGAAAAACTTAGATGTTCTTATTATTGATGCTTTGCAATATCGTACGCATCCAAGTCATTTCTCTGTCGATGAAGCGGTTGAATGGTCACAAAAATTGGGTGCCAAACGGGTGATTTTAACCCATATGCATGTTCCTTTGGACTATGACGAAGTCTCAAAATATACGCCAGAAAATGTTGAGCCTGCCTATCACGGACTAACCTTTGAAGTTGATACCTAGAAAAACACAATATTTCCAACGGGATAGCCAAAAGGTGTTTGTTTTGTTCAGCCATACGACGTTATACATCTAACGGCACGCCGACAATGCTGAGAATGTAATTGGTGGCATATAATCAACATTATGCGTGAAATAGAGCAGGGACGAGTTGACGGTTAAAATTAAAGCCCTGCTAATGTTTTTCTATCCTAGTGTTTTTTCTATTTTTATCAGCAATTCGATTTTAATTCGACGTATCGTACTCATTGGTAGCAGCCGATCCAATCGGTGGCAGCTAACTTATTACCTTCGCGCCGGTGTCTATTCTAATGGTTAGTCGTGAAAATAATAGTCGCTCGTAAAAATATTGATGAAAAAAGTAAAAATGTTGATGAAAAATAAAGTCTCATACCGAGATCTGGCACCTTACTGATATGTCCAGAAAATTGAAAAATGATCAATATGAACTTGTATCACAGGTCAAAAAAAACAATACCGATAAATGCGTTGTGTCATGTTATAATGCATTGGCAAATATCGGTATTAAAATCTGTTAGGTTCAGGTGTTTCCGTGATATTCAGAGACAATCCTATAAACACCTATCGATCGCATAAGATATATTATGGAACTATTTTGAATCTTTATCAAAGAAAGATCTAATCTGGTCTCTGCGAGCGTATATAACGACAAAGACAACAACAACGATCAAGATGATAGCAGTTGTATTACCGCCCAGAGAATCTTCAGACAAGCGGCCCATAAGCCGTCCCAAATTTATTGCGATTATAAATCCAATAACACTAAATGTTATTTTTAACCAACGTGGCATGAGTTTCTCCGCGAATAATAATTTAAGTTTATTTAAATGAATGAGTTCGGCATTAATAATGATTGAATTCTTCGTCAATGAAAAACATATTCAAAAAGTGAGTTAAACTATCTTTTCAACTAAATATAATTGTCCAGGTACCGGTTCACCCTGTTCTGCACGCACGGTGATGTCTTCAACATCAACAAGGCGAAGCTTATAATCGCTTAATTCTGCTTCTATGTATTTCTGTTGGTGGGCAAATCGTTGGTGTGGACCAACGCTATAGTCGCTACCTTTGAATGCGTCCAATGAGAGAATTTCGGTAGAAAATCCAAACAAACCGTTGGGCTCGAGACATTTGGAAACACCGTTAAAAAATAGCTTGATATCTCCCATATAAGGCAGAACATCTGTGGCTACTATCAGGTTCCATTTTTCGTCTGCTTTGTTAACGAAATCAATGACATCACCAACAAAAAGGTGCTCGTAGAGCATTTTTTCATGGGAAATTTCAACCATGTTTTCTGACAGGTCAACGCCAGTTCTCTGATCGGTAATATCCTCAAATGCTTCACCCGACAGGCCAGTTCCACAGCCGAGATCCAGCATTTTTTCGAAAGTCTTCTCGGGGAAGCATCTTCCCACAGTATCTCGCAATTGGAATGGTACGTTATATCCAAGTTGATCTACCAAAATATAATCAAACATTTCTGCATTTTGGTCGAATAATGTAGAAACATAAGCGCGGGAGGCAATTTCAGGCACTTCCCCTCTTCCCATTGAAGCCAAACGGACTTTTATACCGCCGAAATCTTGCGGATCTACCTTTAGGGCTTGCTGATAAGCATCGGCAGCTCCGTCAAAATCACCCTGTTTTTCAAGTTTTAACCCAAGATTATAGAGCCGTTCCAATTCTTTTTTATTCGTTTTCATCATCTTTGCTTTTTCTTTCGGATAGATGACGCGCGATTATTGTACACACCATCAACTGGATTTGGTGAAATAACATAAGCGGTAATACAATTGCGCCAATTTTCCCGCCACCGATGCCGGCAAAAATGGCATTGGCCATAGGGGCGCCGCTAGCCAAACTCTTTTTAGAACCGCAAAATGTTATTGTAATACGATCCTTGAGGTTGAAGCCTAATAATTTTGAACCATACCAAGTTACCAATAGAACGATTGCTAACAAAACAACATCAATAACAATCATAATAATTAAATCATGCCAACTTGTCGTATGCCACAGGCCGCTTGTTGTCGCTTCACTAAATGCCAGATAAACAACGAGGATAATGGAGCCACGATCAACAATAGACGTAAGTGCCTTATGTTTAATAATAAAATTTCCTATCCAACGTTGGCAAATTTGACCCAGTACAAAAGGTAAAAGAAGTTGAATAAGAATTGACTCAAAGGCAGATGCCGACATGCCAGATTTATTGCCCCCGACAGAAAACAATAAGCCAACCAATAGCGGTGTTAAGAACATACCAAAAATATTGGACGCCGAGGCAGAAACAATGGCAGCTGGCACATTTCCGCCGGCAATAGATGTAAATGCTATGGAAGATTGTACGGTAGACGGTAAAACGCAGAGATATAATATTCCGGCATAGAAGGCGGATTCTTTTAATCCAGGAATGAGAAAACCGGCCAATATGCCCAATATCGGGAACAATACGAATGTCGAAACAAATACAGCTAAATGTAAACGCCAATGAATAATGCCGGCAACGACTGCTTGGCGTGGTAATTTAGCTCCATGCAGAAAAAATAATAATCCGACAAAAATCTGCGTTAATAATGAAAACCAGTCAGCCGCCTCACCTGAAATTGGTGCAATGCTTGCGATGATGATTGATACAATTAAAGCACAAAGAAATTTGTCTGGAAGAAATCTCATTGCAAGACCGCCTATACAAATGCAGAACCAATTAAATTCGAATCCTGAAGGAAACTAGATTTATGATACCCTGAAAGTCAATTTATCAAGATATGGGAGGTGTCAAATTTTGTTTAAAATGCATGGCATTACGATAGTAATGTTCCGCAGACCTTAAAATATTATTGACTTCATCGTCGGATAACTCTCGGACAAAACGTGCGGGATTCCCCATTATCAAAGAGCGTTCAGGAAATATCTTACCTTGTGTTACTAAACTACCAGCACCAACAATAGAATTTTCACCTATATGGGCATTGTTCATGATAATTGATCCCATGCCGATAAGACAATTATCTTCTATCTGGCACCCATGGATGATTGCTTTATGCCCAATAGTACAGTTTTTTCCAATAGAAACCTGAATGCCTTTATCGGTATGGACAACAGACATATCCTGAATATTGGCCCCCTCGCCAATGCTTATGAGGTCATTATCACCCCGCAAAACCGAGCCAAACCAGATGCTGGCTTTCTTTTTCAATATGATTTTGCCGATAACTTCGGCGCTTTCTGCTATCCATGTATTTTCTGGATCTTCAATTTGCGGAGAAATACCGTTTAAACAATATAAAGTCATTTATGTACGTCTCCATATGCAGTTAGGCAGATCAAATATTCCCTTTATCTTTACCAGATAAAATCTTGTTTAGTCGATCATTTGCCAACCTGTTTAACGTAACACTTACCAGAACTGTTCCGTCGTCCTGTGGGCTTTGTTCAACTTTACCAGCATTGTTGTAAAACCAATCAAGTAGGTAAAGCTCATGGGGCTTTAGCAATACTTCCCGTTCTGTCATCTCGCCGGATATTTGCTTTCCAATAACAGAGAGTAGGGTGTCTATCCCCTCACCCGTTAATGCGGATACCAATATTGCTTTGTTTGCAGAAGACAAAGCATTATCGCGTAACAATGAAATAGCTTTTTCGTCCAGTAAATCGACTTTATTCCAAACTTCAACAATGTGATTAGGATCGTCAATATCGACACCCAGACTTGCCAAGATTTCAAGAACATTTTGGGCGTGTTCTCGATGTTGAACATCTGACATGTCGCGCACATGGACAATAAGATCAGCCTCAACGACTTCTTCCAGCGTTGCCCTGAAGGCGGCAATCAAATGCGTTGGCAAGTCTGAGATAAAGCCCACAGTATCGGATAAAATAGCAGATTGACCGTCGGGAAGCACAACTTTTCTAAGAGTAGGATCAAGGGTTGCAAAAAGCATATCCTTGGCCAAAACATCAGCACCTGTTAACCTGTTAAACAATGTCGATTTACCAGCATTGGTATACCCAACCAGAGCCACAACAGGATAAGGGATTTTTTTTCGTTTTGCCCGATGTAAAGCGCGCGTTCTGACAACTGTTTCCAGCTCACGTTTAATACGCACTATTTTTTCTTGTAAAATGCGTCGGTCAGATTCAATCTGCGTTTCACCTGGTCCACCAAGAAAGCCACCGCCACCTCTTTGCCGTTCCAAGTGGGTCCAACTTCTTACCAAACGTCCCTTTTGATAGTTGAGATGTGCAAGTTCAACCTGTAGCACACCCTCTTTCGTTCTCGCTCGATCACCGAAAATTTCGAGAATCAGTGCCGTACGATCAATGACTTTACAATTCCACTCTTTTTCAAGATTGCGTTGCTGAATTGGTGATAATGAATGATCTATAACCGCGAGTTCTATTTCATTCTCTGTTATTTCTTGCGCTAATTCAGCGACTTTACCCTGTCCAATAAGCGTAGCGGGCCTAGGTTCAGTGACGTTAATTGCTTTGCTTACCACAACCTCTAGGCGAATGGCGCGCGCAAGCCCGACGGCTTCGGCAATGCGTGGTTGAACAGGGCGGTCAACATTTTTTGTATTATCGTGTTCACGAATAATTGGAACAATAACGATAGCACGTGTCACCGCCGTTTCTCGCGAAATCAGCTTGCCTACTCTATCGTTATTATCTGTCATCGCTGTATGATCGCAAACTTGATTTAGAATTCATAGAGCTTGTTTGCAGCCCTATTCATCATCTTCATCAAGCATTTGCACAGGTTGGCTTGGCATGATGGTTGAAATAGCGTGTTTATAAACCAGCTGTGAATGACCATCACGACGCAATAAAACACAGAAATTATCAAATGAAGTAACAATGCCAGTTAATTTGACACCGTTTACGAGAAAAATTGTAAGGGAAATCTTTTGCTTACGGACTGCATTAAGAAAAAGATCTTGTAGATGTTGCGATCGTTCTGCCATTGTTTTTATACCTTTGTTGCGAACCGCATAATAATGGCCGCATATCGAACGAAAAATTATCAAATGTCAATCCGAAACTGGGATATACACGTTAAAGTAGCACAAAAGCTCTGTGATTAACTTTTTTCTGCAACCATAATGGTCACCGGTAGAGCAGGACGCCACACATGAAATCCGCCCAACACCCCTGCTTCAGATATATTTACATTGATTAGGCGCGCGCCAATTTTCTTCGCTTGCGCGATTAAGAGTGTTGAGGTTTCAAGAGTCACCCCATTCGCAACCAGCCTGCCACCCGACTTTAGTTTTTCCCAACAGATTTCAAAAACATCGGGTTTGGTAAATCCTCCGCCAATGAATACTGCATCTGGATTATCTAATCCTGTTAAGGCATCAGGTGCTTTACCATTCACAAGCTCAATTTGAGGAACACCCAAATTCCGCGCATTTTCAAGGATAAGCTTTTGACGATCTTCGTTTTGTTCTATTGCAATGGCGCGTGTGTTCCCTGCCCTACGCAGCCATTCAATTGAAATTGAGCCGCAACCTGCCCCCACATCCCATAATAATTCGCCATATCTTGGCGCTAAATGCGCCATAGTCACTGCTCTGATATCTTGTTTCGTTAATTGCCCATCATGATGGAAAGCATTGTCCGGAAGTGCAGAATGTATAGATAGTGCTTTGTTATTATCATCAGGTATACATTCAATCGCCACAATATTGAGGTCGGCATTATCAGATACGTTATAATTATGCGCTTTGCTGGTTAAGATCCGTTCTTTCTGCCCACCTAAATGCTCAAGCACAATAAAATGACTTTGACCAAAACCTCGATCGGACAAAAGTTTCGCCAATATTTTTGGCGTCTCTCTATTTTCTGATAAAACGAGTAGACGCGATTTTTTTTGTAGGTAGCGACTCATCTTGTCAAAAGCGCGATCAAGCACAGATATACAAATGACGTCTTGCAAAGCCCAGCCTAAACGTGCTGCAGCAAGCGAAAATGATGATGGATTAGACAAAACAGTCATCTCGTCTATTGGTATACGCTTGGTTAGTGTAACACCAACACCGAAATGCATTGGATCGTTACTGGCAAGAACAACGACATTCAACCCAGAATAGCGGTATTCTAAGAGATTATCGATCCCTTTAGAAAAAGGTGATGGCCATGCGTGTAACGTAGCCTGTAAGTCTGTGGGCAAAAAATTAAGATGTCGACGACCACCAAAAATCACATCTGCTTGGGTGATCTTACGTTGTTGTTCTAAAGTGAGACTGTCCCAGCCATTATCGCCAATGCCAATTATTGTAAGCCAAGGTTTTTTTTTCATTTTAATTGATCAACAAATTGTTACGATCTATTTTTTAACTCTATAGAATCTATAATCTTTAGGAGCAAGTTGAGATGAAACACCCCACCTGCGATGAAAATAAGCAAGAAATCCAACCGGTCAAGGATCGTCGCTTTGCATGTCCGGGGTTGTTTCGAATGCCCAAAGCAAATGATGGTGGGATCTGTCGTATCAAATTACCCCTTGGAAAATTGCAATCAACGCAAATGTTGGGGGTCGCGGACGCTACAACACAGTTTGCGGACGGTCAGATTGAACTCACAACAAGAGGAAATCTACAACTTCGCGGTGTGCAAAAACATAATGAAGCAAAGCTTATCGACACATTACTGTCATTAGGTTTAGGACCGCTAACGCCCGAAGGTGATGATTTACGTAATGTTATGGTTGCACCAACGGCCGGAATTGACAAATCTATGGCAATAGACACCACACTTGTTGGAACAAAATTGCTTGAGATGTTGCAAACAACCAAGGAGTTTTTTGTTCTTTCGCCAAAATTTGGTTTTTTAATTAATGGCGCCGAAACAACAACAGTTGTCGATCATATTGCTGACATCTGGTTATCGTCAAATGACGATGGTCAAAAATTTAATTTTGGTTTTGCTTCAAGACCTGACTATTCAACCGGTTGCGCCAATGCTGAAGGAAGTATTGATGCTGCGTACGCTGTAGATTTTATAAAATCCTGCCTTGAATGTCTTGTAAAAATACATGAACAATTTCCAACTGTTTCACGCATGAAACATTTACGTAAACTTCCTCAGTATTCAGAATTTTTGCAGGCAATTCGTAACAATTTTCCATTTAATATCGACAAGCCTGTTATATGTTTTCCTGAAGCGATAAAAAAACAATCGCTTATCGGAAGTTTTTCGCAATATCAAAACAATATGTTTTACATTGGTGCGCGCCCTGCCCTTGGGCGGTTAACGGCCGAGCAAATGAGAAAGACGGCGGCAATTGTAGCAAAACGACATACCGACAGTGCAGTTCGTATAACCCATCATCAAGGCATCATTGTTCCTGATTGTGAGGAAAATGAAATTGAAACAATTTTAAACGATCTTATGAAAATAGGATATGCCGTTCATGAACATGATGCGGCAGCAAATGTTTTTTGCTGTGCAGGCGCACCATATTGCCATTCAGGTCTATCAAATGTGCAAAAAGATGGACAATATCTTATTGACTATTTCAATAAGAAAACTATCTCGCCAATACATCTAACAGCATGTGCCAAAGCGTGTGTTGCTACGGTACCGTTTGCATATACGGCAGTTGCAACTGATGAAGGGTATTATAATTTATTTCAATCGGATAATGCATCGGATAGTAAATTTGGTAAGCTTTTGAACGAAAACTTGAGCATTATTGAAGTAGCAAATTATTTGGATGGGAAAATTAGTAGGATATAGCGCATATGCTTGATTACATCACAGATGGGCAAACAATTTATCAAAAATCATTTGCTACAATCCGGGCGGAAGCCAATTTGGAAAACGTTCCTGCAGATTTGGAAAAGCTGGTTGTCCGTGTGATACACGCATGTGGTATGACCGATATTGTTGATGATATCGCTTATTCGCAAAATGCTGGCACAATTGGGAAAAACGCGCTAGCTAATGGTTGCCCTATTCTATGCGACGCAAATATGGTTGCCGATGGTGTAACAAGGAAAAGATTACCTGCAAACAATTCGGTCATATGCACTTTATCTGAGCCAGATGTTGCTGATCGAGCAAAGCGCATTAACAATACAAGATCAGCAGCTGCCGTTGAATTATGGAAACCTTATATCAAGGGGAGTGTCGTTGCTATTGGTAATGCTCCAACTGCCCTTTTCCATTTGCTCAACTTGATTGAACAAGGATTTGAAAAACCCGCATTGATACTAGGATTTCCGGTTGGGTTCGTTGGAGCAAAAGAATCCAAATTGGCTTTATCGGAAAATAAGCTTAATTTACCCTATGTTGTTGTTCATGGACGACGCGGTGGAAGCGCCATGGCGGCAGCTGCAGTAAATGCTCTAGCAAGTGATGTTGAATGATGAAAAAAACTGGTCGATTATATGGAATTGGTGTTGGGCCAGGAGATCCTGACCTCATAACTGTCAAAGGCGTTAAAGCAATACAATCGGCCGATATTGTTGCTTATCATGAGACCGCAAAGCAAAACAGCAATGCGTTAAAAATCGCGCGTAGCTGGATCAAAGAGCATACCGAATTGTTACCTATAACTTATCCTGTAACAACAGAAATATCTAGTAAATCAGATATTTATAGAGAAAAGTTAAATCAGTTTTACAATGAAATAACTGAAGCGATAAACAAGCAATTGGCAATGGGAAAGAATGTTGTCATTCTTGCTGAAGGAGATCCTCTATTCTATAGCTCATTTATGTATATTTATGACGTGCTGGGCAAGAAATATCCAACTGAAATTATCCCTGGTATCTCATCAATCTTTGGTGCTGCCTCTGTTCTGCAAACGCCACTATGTTACCGAAACCAATCTTTTACGGTGCTATCGGGTGTTTTAGAAAAAGATGAATTAATTCAACGCCTAAATACAACTGATGCGTTTGCTATACTGAAATTGGGACGTAATCTGGATAAGGTAAGAGACGCTCTCGAACATTGTGGTTTGATGGATCGCGCTCTTTATATTGAACGCGCTACAATGGATAACCAGAGGGTAATTGCATTGAAGGAAGTAGATGGCACACAGTCACCCTATTTTTCTCTCATATTGGTACCTGGTACACCTGCCAATTAATTAGTTTATGTTATAGTTTAATAAAATGTCTCAACATACCGCAATATTTGTTTTTTCTGAAAAATCATTTGAACATGCAAAGGCTATTTCTGTCTTGTTGAACGGTGCCGAAATTTATGCAACGAAACGTTTGCATAATCCGTCATGCATCGTCGTGGACTCCATAGCAGAAAAGATTGTTGAGGCTTTTCGTGCAGGTCGACCTATTTTAGCTTTTTGTGCGGCTGGAATAATCATTCGAATTTTATCGAAGGTTCTGAATGACAAATTCAATGAACCTCCAGTTTTATGTATCTCGGAAGATGGTGCGACCGTTGTTCCATTGCTGGGGGGGAATGCCGGTGCAAACGACTTGACCTATAAGATTGCCAGCTTTTTAGGCGGTTATGCGGCCGTAACAACAAGTGGTGCGTTGCGGTTCAATATTAATTTACTAACACCACCTGATGAATTGGAACTTGTAAACAAAGAAGATGCGGCTGCGTTTATATCCGCCCTATTATCTGGAGAAAAAGTAAAATTCACTGGGCAACATGATTGGTTGCTAAAAAGTGCCCTACCCTTTGATAACAATGGTATGCTTGAAATCGTCATTGATGAACAAAAACCGGTAGGTCATTCCAAAAAACTGGTTTACCGCAAGAAAAATACAGTCAACGGCACGCTTACGGTTGTTGGTCTCGGTCCGGGCGACAAGCGATATATGACATATTCGGCTCGTGAAGCGCTTGATGCTGCGACAGATATTTTGGGCTATGATTATTATATCAAACTTGCTGCACCATTTGCATCGCACCAAATTATTCATCCCAGTGATAACCGTGAGGAATTAGCCCGCTCCCAAATGGCTCTTGATTTGGCAGCTATGGGGAAAAAAGTTGTTATTGTTTCTTCCGGTGATCCCGGCATTTTCGCCATGGCCGCAGCCATTATGGAATGTATGGAAAAAGCACCTGCTGGATCATTGGATAATGTTAAAATTCAAATTGAACCAGGAATAACAGCAGCACAATCAGCAGCGGCTCGGCTAGGCGCTCCGTTGGGGCATGACTTTGCTGTCATTTCTCTATCTGACAATTTGAAGCCATCTGCTATTATTGAAAAAAGGATAATCGCGTCCATACAAAGCGATATGGCTTTAGCATTGTATAATCCGGTTTCGCGCGCTCGGCCGAAGCAAATTTACAATATATTTGCGATCATTAAAAAATATTGTGCTCCAAATACAGTTATTATGATTGGAACAGATATCGGACGTGAAGGTGAAACGACAACGATTACAACACTTGAAAAACTAGATATTGCGGCAATTACAAGCAGATCTGTTATATTGATAGGCTCGTCGCAAACAAAAACTTTCAGACAGGGAAATAAGATCTGGGCGTATACGCCAAGATCCTATCCCGAAGTCTAAATTTTATTCTAATTATTGGTTTGCTGTTGTAGCATCATCAGAATTTGCAGATTTTGATGCTTTTTTAGATTGTGTTGCTTTTTTTGTTGAGGATTGCGCGGTCGATTTTGCCGCGGCATCTTTTGCAGCTTGTGCTTCTGCTGCAATCTGATCTGCACTCTTTGGTGATGTGTCGACAACAGATTTTACAACGCCTGATGGGCTAACGGTACATACGGCATCACGTAGATCAACCTTCAAAATAACTTGAGTTGAACCATCGGCAGCTTTGCGCGAATCAACGGCACTAATCACACGGGTTGGCAAAAAGTATTTATTGGCAGCACTGTTTGCGCACGCTTTTGCCAATTCTGGATCAACACTGCGAGACGGTGCGAGGGAAGCCAATTTGGCAATTGGATTGGTTGACGTGGTTGTTTGGTCCGTTGATGTGGTTGTTTTTGTTGTTGTACAGCCAGAAATGGCCAATACGACACCAGCCACCAACAAGGAAGATTTAGAAATTATGCTTGGCATGTGACACCTCAATAAAACTCATCAAACACGTAAATATGCTATAAAATCAAACATGCCATTTAATAACTTTTTCTCTATTCGTCACTACTAATGTTTATAATACACTAAATCTCCTGTTGGTACTGTGTCGGAAGTACCACAATATCGCTGTCTTGCACTCTTCGGTTCCATTCTTTCACAGCTAGACCTTTTATCATCAGTTCTGGCGCAATTTCGCAAAGAGGTCGGAGAACGAATGACCTTTCCGTTAAGAATGGATGTGGAAGCGTGAGGGATTTGGACAAATAATGGTCAATGGATTCATATGCTAACAAATCAATATCGATTGTACGTGGCCCCCATTTTTCATGGCGGACACGCCCGAATTTCTCTTCTAGCTTTAGACAGGTTTGCAAAAGGGCTTCAGGCGTTAAATCTGTTTCAATTGCACAACATAAGTTGACAAAATACGCTTGATCTGTCTTTCCCCATGGGGGTGTTTTATAAAATGATGAAACTTTTATCAGTTTTATAGTATCAATTTGCGAGAGACTATTGAGAGCTTGTTGTAGGGTCAATACAACATCCCCAACATTTCCACCAAAGCCAAGCCACGCTTTTTTCAACGTTCTTAATCCAGCCCATTGATCGCATCAACAATTGCCAAAGCATCTTTATTAATTGTGATGTCATGTACGCGAAAAACCGAAAAACCGGCTTGTCTTAATAGAATTGAAGTTGCTGCCGTGGCGACGTCCCTGCCCTTTGGTTCTTCATGCCCCGAAATTGTTCCTAAAAAACGCTTTCTTGAAGTGGCAGCCAAAAGCGGAAATCCCAATGAGGTTAGTTCTTTTGCACGGCGTATCAGGATCAAATTATCATGAAGGCTTTTTCCAAAACCAATACCTGGATCAAGCATAATAGATGCCTCATCTATGCCAGCTTTTGTTGCAATTGTCAGTGATTTTTCAAAGAAAAATTTTTGATCTTCTATTAGGTCAGGCAGAACTTCTCTATCGCGAGAATTATGCATAATAATAATTCCTGCCCCTTTATCTGCAACTATTTCAGCCATTTCGGATTCGCGTTGCAAACCCCAAATATCATTAACAATATCAACCCCAGCATCAATTGCATGATGCGCAGTTTCACTATGATAGGTGTCAATTGATAAATAGGCAGTTGTTCGATTATGAAGAGCCTCAATGACCGGTAAAACCCTTACCCGCTCTTCCTCGGATGTCAAAGGTTCAAATCCCGGTCGTGTTGATTCACCACCAATATCGATAATGCTTGCTCCCTCTTCAACCATTTGAAGCGAGTGTTCGACAGCTTTATGTAGCGATGTATAGGAACCACCATCTGAAAAAGAATCGGGTGTAACATTGAGAATTCCCATAATTAAAGCTTTGTCTTGTAGAGGGATTCTCTGGTGTCTACCAATGTGCCAATAATTATTCATATTGAAGTTTACATTCTTTAAATTACACGAGTTTTGTAGATACTTTTTTAGCACATTTATGTAAATGTTTGAAATAATTTGTGTTGCCCAATAATGGGGGTCTAAATGTCTACGAAAATTCTTGGCAGTATAGCAGCAAGTTGTTTCGCGATGCTTGCATTTTCTTCAAATGCAGAAGCATCAACGATCTACAAGAATATTAATTATTATACAATCTCCGGAACTACTCCCACTCAGCTCGACAAGGCATTAACCCACAAAGGGCCTTATGTTAAAAATACTGGTATGCATCATCCCGGTGCAACGACAATATCATTTAAGCCACAGCTTAAACTCATAAAACAAGGTGATTATTGCAAAGTTGCCACCGTTCAGGTTGATGTTTACGCAAAAATGTCTTTACCAAGATGGAAACAACGCGCGACAACCAAATCCATTGAAATGGCATTGATCTGGGATACATTATCGCGCGATATAAAACGGCATGAAGAAAGTCATATTGTTATAGCGCGTGCACACGCTTCAAAAATTGAGCAAGCAGTACGACAGTTGCCTGCGCAAAGAGATTGCGACACCCTGCGCAAAAATATTGAACAAACAAGTGCAGAAATTCTACAAAGCCATGAAGATGCACAAAGACATTTTGACAAAGTCGAAGCAATCAATTTTGAGCAACGTTTTACTAATTTATTAAAAACTCGCATCAAGCAATTGAAAGAACAAATAAAATAGCGATTACGCTTGTCTTTTTGGAATGTGAACGACAATACCATCCAGACTTTCGTCCAAGGTGATTTGACAGGAAAGTCTGGAGTTTTCTGTACGCTCAAATGCGAAATCCAGCATGTCTTCTTCCATAATGTTAGGCTCACCTACCCTATCAAGCCAATCATCGTCAATGTAAACATGGCATGTTGCGCAAGAACATGCTCCACCACACTCACCAAGAATACCTGGTATGTCATTTTTTAACGCAGCTTCCATAATTGTGATGCCAGGAACCTCGTTAACGGAAAATTGTTTTCCATCACGCTGAGTTATAAACAAGATCCTTGTCACGGATATATTCTCCTAACTAATTGTAATTATTGGTTTATATAGCGCTTTACTTGATGTTTCCACTGCCGCGTTAACTTTATCATAAAACTTTTCACACTTTAGCCAAGAACATATTTCTTTCTAAATCCTTAAAGGTTAGGATAGGGAACCCTTTATTGGAAAGGCATGTGCTTTTTCAATGTGTATAGAGTAACGAGGCGAACATGGCACGCAGAACCAAGGTACAGAAGATTGACGTAGAAGTCGAAGAAGCGCTTGAACAAGCACTTGACTTTAATTTCGACGCCGCTGCGGTGAAAGATATATCCGCAGAGTCAAAAGACAGTCTCATTGACCTTGAAGATTTGGCAGAGCAAATTGCACAGGCGACAGAAGAGATTGCCGCCGAAACCGCATCTGCGCCAAAAGAAAAGGCTCAAACAGGTCCGGCAGTTGACGAATCTGTTGCTGAGCAACTCTTTGGTAAAAAACCAGAACGTGAATCGTCCGGCGGTACCGTGCATGAAACTCTGGTGCCTCAACAACCTCGTCCAGCCAATGACGACCTAACGAAAGCCTTAGCCCCTATTGCTCGTACGCCAATTTCTCGCAAGCCCTCCTCTCGCATTTACTGGAGCACAACCGCTCTTAGTGCATTGTGGGCTGCTGGTGGTGCTGTTGTTGCCAACAATTTAGCGCCTGCTGGTATAGGCGCACTTATGGCAAGTCCAGTTGGTATTGCTGTTGCAGCTGGTACAGCTGTGCCAATATTAATGTTCTGGGGTTTTGCCCAATTAGCAAAACGCTCTAATGAATTGCAAGATGTGGCCGCTGCAATGCGCGATGCCGCTGCCCGCTTGGGACATGCAGATAAGCCAGTGGAAAATCAGGCTCTTGCACTTGGAAAGACTGTTCAAGAAGAAGTCGCTGCCATGAGTGACGGTATCGAACGTACACTGGCACGTGCTGTTGAACTTGAAGCGCTTATCCAAGGCGAAGTACAAAATCTTGAACGTGCCTATACCGATAATGAGGTACGTATCCACAATTTGATTGGTGAACTCAGTAATGAGCGTGAAGCAATACTTGGTCACGCTGATCGCGTTCAAAATACAATACGTGGTACACAACAACAGTTAAGTAGTGAATTTGGCGCTATAACATCGACAATCTCTACAAATGTTGGCACTGTAGCAAAAACGCTATCAGAGACATTGCAGCGCCAAGGTGATGATCTGATCGCAAAATTGTCTGAAGCAGGTCAAAATGTTAGCGATGATCTAGCTGCAAAGTTCCGTCAGACGGCTGATGAAATTCAGAGACATAATTCCCAACTGT
Source organism: uncultured Bartonella sp. (assembly GCA_946478235.1). GTDB lineage: Bacteria > Pseudomonadota > Alphaproteobacteria > Rhizobiales > Rhizobiaceae > Bartonella. The sequence goes on along the minus strand of CAMLBF010000002.1, from coordinate 20,866 downwards.
TCGATAGTATTGAAGATAGGTTGAATGTTGCTGCCGATCGTTTTGATGAAAACGGACGGCGACTTGCCGATACATTTAATGATGGTGTAGCCGAGGCTGAGCATCACGCCAGAGAAATTAGTGGACGTATGCAGGCCGCTGCTGAACGTGTCTTCAGCGAGTTTGATGATAAAATTTCTGGCTTGAATGACCGCGCAGATCAATTATCTTCACGTTTTGACAATGTTTCGACCACAGCAATTGAAGCATTTGAAAAACGCTTGGCCGAGGTTGATAGTTCTCTTGGAGATCGCAGCACTTCAATTATACAATCATTCATTGATCGTGCGCAAACTTTAGAAGAAAATACCGAAAAACTCGGAAATATTTTGGAAGAACGTGCGGCTCAAATCAATGAAACATTGAAAGCGCGTACAGTTGATATCGCCAATACGTTTTCCAGTGGAAAAAATGAGTTTCTAACAACAATCAATGACGGCAAACAGCTATTGGCTGACGAAATTGCTAGTTTGAATGTTTCACTCACAGACGTTATTAAAAATCGCGCTGAAGATTTCAAAAATCAGCTTGCTGAAGGGCGTGATATTATCAATGAGATGCTTGGTGGAGAAACAGAAAACCTTGTCCAAGCGGTAAAAGGTCAGATTGACGCCTTATCAAGCCACGTTGCAGGCATTGAAGATGTTCTTATAAAAAATGTTAGCACGTTCGACAAACATGCCCAAGAACATGTTGAAAAGATTGAAAAACATTCTGTTACTTTCCAGCAATCGATGGAAAAGAGTTTTGAAACAGCCAACGAGCTATTGGACATCCAAACGCAAAACCTTAACACGCGTGCCGACGCTTTGCGTGACTCTTTAACTGTAAATAGCTCTGCTCTCAATGAAGTTCTCGTTGATCAAGCACGCGTTTTGGAAGAACGGATTGATCATATTCGTGAGATTATCCTGAAGGGCGATGCGGACTTCGGACAAGCAGTTGATAAACAGGTTCTCTCTGTAAAGGACGCAGTAGAAAGCAATAATAAGTTATTAGCTTCAACATTTGAGACACACTTGCAGACGCTTGAGAGCCATACTGACCTACTCAAAAAGGCTCTGAACAATTCAAACGAATCGTTAATGGTGTCGATAGACACGCGCATTGATTCGTTCAATGAGAATCTATCAAACCAGAGTAAGCAAATTGCAGCACGTGCAACAGAGCTCGAGCAAAATTTGACGACGACTCTAACCGATGTTTCACAATCTATTGAGAACCAGACAAATATCTTTGGTGAACGTTCCAATGAATTGAAACATGTCATTACAGAGAATAATGAACAGATAAATCGTTCGTTCTCACAGCAAACAGCGATTCTTGAAGAACGCACACAAACCATGCAAAAAGCATTGGATATTGGCGTACACAATGTAAAGAGTGCCATTGAAAGTTCAGCTGTTTCACTAGCAGGTAGCTTGCGTGAAAATGTTACGATGGTATCTGGTATTCTCACTGATGAAAGCCAAAAAGCTGCCGAAATTTTAAGTGCAACTGGAGAGAAGTTTGTTACCTCATTGACGAGTGAGACAGATAAGGCCTCTACCCTATTGAATAACACCAATAATGCTTTGGTAAATAATATCTCTGAAGCCAGCGAAAAGGCATCATCTATGATTGCCGCCGCTGGAAATGGTCTAACGTCTTCATTGGCGGAACAAATCACTAAGGCAAATACAGTTATTTCCGGTTCACATGAAGCTTTAGTGGCTTCTGTTGATCTTGCAGTAAACAATGCAGCAAATGTTATTTCCCAGTCTGGTGGGCAGGTCTTGAACTCAATTAGTGAGGAATCAGATAAATTACGCAGCTCATTGTCGAGCGTCGGTGATGGCATCAAATCTTCAATCAATGACGAAGCGACTAAGGTTCAAGCCGCTATTTCTCATGCTGGAAAAGATCTTGTTTCTTCTTTGGCTGACGTTGCAGTGAAAGCGGAAAGTGTTCTTTCATCAACTGGTAAGCGGGTTGTAAATAACTTTGCTGAAGGTGCGCAAACTGCTACAAGCACGTTAAATTCAGCGGGCGATCATTTGGTTGCCTCGTTAAATGATAAAATTAATGATGCAACCGTTAGATTTAACTACGCAGGACAAATTTTAACAGCTTCGTTAAACGACGGTGTATCTCGTGCAGAGACGATTATCCATGATCAGGCACAGAAATTAACCAGCGCTATTGAAGCTTCGGCAACAACGATTGAGCAATCTCTTGTTGATCGCTCAAGCTTCCTCAATGAAACCGTATTGCAATTGCAGAACGATTTAGGTGCGCGGCTTGATACTGTAGGCGAAAATTTAACGACGGTAGTTACTGGAACGTCTTCACAAATTGCTGATAATGTTGAAAAATTAACAAATGTGGCAACCAATCTTGGTCAAGCTGCACAACAGACAAGTAATTCGCTTGGCACTTTGACGACGCATTTTGGCGAGCAGTTAAATGCCATTGCACAAGATGCAGGATATCGTATTCAGGTTCAAAATGAAGCTCTAATGACGGCCTTCTCGCAACGTAGTGCAGAAACCATCAAGGCAGTATCGGCGGTAAAAGAAGATCTCGTAGGAAATGTATCTGGTCTTCTCACGCAAATGGATCAATCTGTTGAAAATCTAGCATCAAATACCGATGCAATGATTTCATCGATCAAGAATATTGATGGCCAATTCAATGAGACGGCCAATGTTTTCTATCAGAATACGGCTCAAATTGCAGAGCATCTGTCCAATACAGGACAAATGTTGAATAGTAATGTGGAGACATTACAAGGATTATCGCAGCAATCAGCTGAACAAATTGGCCAGCTGACAAGAAATCTTGATCAGCATACCAATATCCTCAATCAGGCTATTAAATTGCTTGATAAGTCACAGAACTCATTGAATATGACTATTGAGGAAAAGCAAAATGCCTTAGCTAAGCTCGGTAATGCTTTGGTAGAAAAATCAGAAGAGATCAATCGGGTTATCTCTCATTATGAGGTGATTATCGGCTCAGCATTACAGCGTGCAGATAAAGGCGCTCGTGAAACTGCTGCACAATTGCAGCAAGGGCTTGATAACATGGTTTCAACTGCCGCTGAAAAATTTGCTGGTGCAACAAATGAGATCAAACGCACAGCGAATTCAGTGAAAGATGAATTGGCGAAGGCTAACACCGACATTAATACAACGATGCGTATGTTACCGAACCAAACGAAAGAGTCCGCTGAAGCGATGCGCTTGGCGGTATCCGATCAAATTAAGGTGTTGCAGGAATTGTCAAACGCTATGCAACGCAATGCTTACAACGCGAATGTATCGCGCCCGACAGGCAAAGCAGAGAAGTCAGCACCAAGTTATTCTGAAGAACGCGTGCGTCCTGTGTCACCTTTAAAATCGACATTTGACGTGAAGTCTGCTCCTTCACCACAGGCAAATCGGTCTTCTTCACGTGAAGGTTGGGTATCCAATTTGCTTGCTAGAGCATCGCAAGGTGATGAAGCTGATGTTGCAACACTAACAAAAGTGGAACAACCACGTACGGCAAATCACGTTGTAGAGTCACTGAATTCACTTGCTGTTGATATTGTTCGTGCAATTGATCATAACGCCGCCGTAGAGCTTTGGGATCATTATCGTCGTGGTCAACGTAATATTTATACCCAGCGTCTGTATACTTTGAACGGGCAAAAAACCTTTGAAAAAATCAGACAAAAATATGCAATTGATGGAGAATTCCGCCGCTCAGTCAATCAATACATAGCTGATTTTGAAAAATTGTTGCGCGACGTATCTCGCGAAACGAATGACAAGATCGCCATTCGCAATTACCTGACATCAGATACAGGTAAAGTATATACAATGCTTGCCCATGCGAGCGGTCGCATCCAATAAACTTCAAAATGATAACCTACAAAAAAAGGGGAAGTGATAAACACTTCCCTTTTTTTATAAATTAGATGATGTGATATTTTAAATAACTGAATTTGTCCAATTCACGATATCGAGGGTGGTTTTACCAAATGCCTGATCCAAGGCTTTGGCATAATAACCATTGTCGACACCCGTAACCGCTGAGCGATTTGTAAATACTTTCGATGCCTTGATATTCCCGGTACGGTCATCAAGTATTTTCACCGCTATTTCCATTGTTGCAACCTTCTGATTACCAACAACCGTTACGTCAAACGATCGTATATCGGTAATTATGCGATAGTTGATTGCAAGCCCATCGCCAGGTCTGCCAACGCCACCGAAGTGGCCGCTATTGTCAAATGCCTGCAATAAACGTGCTTGAACAAGATCAGGCAGACGATCACTCCATTGAGCTTGTTTCAAATAAGAAATAGAACCGCCCTGTTTTATAACGATATCCTGTCCATCAAGGGCTTTCACAGCATCAGGTTTTTCAATAAGAATTTGAACCTTATTGTGTTTAATATCGGAACTTATCGTAGCATCATTCACAGTAAGATCAAAAGTGTCTCTTTGTTGATTGCCACCACAGGCAGAAAGAAGAGTCGCAGCAAAAAGTGACGCAGCGGTGACTGATAAAATTTTTCTATTTATCGTTGGTATCAATGTCATCGACGTGATCTCCCGTCATATTGTGGTACTGTACCGTTTCCGCCATAAATAATCCGCTGCGGATTTTTCTCCAAATCCGAAATTGAACGTTCAATACGGTCTATAGATCGGCGACTATCATTTACCAATGCTTCAACATTTCTCAAGCCTTGACCGGAAAATTTTTCTAAATTCTCCGAGATTGGACCAATATGCTGATTGATCGTATCTGTTGCTTTTTGAATAGATGCCAAGGTTTCTTGTGCTTGTACAACGACACTGTTTTTATTGTCTGGTGAAAGCATTGTATCGAGCTTAACCATGATCGAATCTACTTTTTCAGATGCGGTATTTAAACGCGCCATCATCTGTTTTGTGTCGTCGAGGATTTGCTGCACACTCTCACGGTTATCGTTAAGTGTTTTGGAAAAATTACGGCTGTTTTCAATGGTTTCTGTCAATGGTTGGCGAACATCTCTTACAAAACCTTCCAATTCTCCAAGCGCCGAATTAGCACGTGCGAAGATATCTTGCGCTGTCGCAAGCAAATTGTTGAAGGTTGAAGGGTCAGCATCAATACGGGCAACCGTATCTGTTTTGTTTGCCTCTTCCAAAAGGTTTGGTTCATTAAGACTACCACCTTTAAGTTCAATAAAGGCCAATCCTGTTAACCCTTGAAAGCCAAGTGTTGCAACCGTTGAACGTGTAATAGGCGTTGTGCCATTAATTTCTGTCTTAGCAATAACCATATTAGGGTTGGTATCATCCAGCACCAAGCGCTTTACTGTACCAACGCGAATACCATTAAAGAAAACCTGACTACTTTCGCCCAATCCCGTGACAGAGCCCGGCACGCGAACATCTAATGGTTCCAAATGGCGACTATCACCCATTCTGGCAATGAAATATACAATCATAAATGCAGCGATAAGCGTCACCACAGTAAAGATACCGACTGTCACATAATCCGCTCTGGTTTCCATCTTATCCTGCCGTCTCTTCTGTTTTCTTTACATTGTGATAATTGTTAGGAACAATCTGACGGCCACGCTTGCCACAAAAATAAGATTGCACCCAAGGATCATCCACTTTCAACATTTCTTCGATAGTTCCCTGCACCATCACTTTTTTATGCCCTAAAACAGCTATACGATCACAAACCGCATAAAGGCTATCAAGATCATGAGTGACCATATAAACTGTTAGTCCCATGGTGTCGCGTAGATCTGCAATCAACATATCAAAATCTGCTGCACCAATCGGATCCAAACCAGATGTTGGTTCGTCCAAAAATACTATATGTGGATCAAGCGCCAACGCGCGCGCCAGTGCAGCGCGTTTTATCATTCCGCCAGATAATTCTGAAGGATATTTTTCCGCAGTATCAGCCTCTAACCCCACCAACGAAATTTTTAATCTCGCCAATTCGTCCATGAGTTTTGGTGATAGATCAAGATATTCCCGCATTGGAACTTGTATGTTTTCTAAAACATTAAGTGCGGAAAACAACGCGCCATGCTGAAATAATACGCCCATGCGCATATCTATTTCAACTTTTTCCCGTTCTGTTATGCTGTCTATGTCTTGCCCTAAGATTTTAATTTGACCGGAGTCTTTTTTATTAAGGCCCAGTATTGTCCGCATAAGAACAGATTTTCCGGCACCAGATGGTCCAATAAATCCCAATATTTCACCACGGTGGATATCTAGATCCAATCCATCAAGGACTTTTTTACTGCCAAATTGCACAGACACATTGCGCACAGAGATAATTTCATCTGTGTTCAGATCAAGAGTTGATTGATGCGTTTTGTTTCTATGCACTTTTAAGCCTTTTTAAAAATTGATTGACGCATAAAAAATGGCAAAAAAACCATCAATTACAATAACTACAAATATAGACTTAACAACAGATGAAGTAACCCTCTGCCCTAATGATTCAGCACTTCCGCCGACCTTTAATCCTTCGACTGAAGCGATAATGCCTATAATAAGCGCCATGAACGGCGCTTTAATGAGGCCAGCAAAATAAGTCGTTGTATAAACAGCATCATTAAGACGGGTAATAAACGCCTCATAAGATATGTTTGAATAAAGGTTGGCAACAACACATGCACCAAACAGTGCAGCCAAATCGGCAATAACGGTCAAGAGCGGCAGAATAACGGCCAATGCCACTAGCCGCGGAAAAACCAAAACGCCAATAGGATTTAATCCCATAACTTTTAGCGCATCGGTTTCTTCACGCATTTTCATTGAACCAATTTCGGCGGTAATAGCACTTCCTGATCGCCCAGCTATCATGATAGCTGTTAAGAGAACGCCAAGTTCACGAAAAACGAGAATACCGACGAGGTCGACAACGAATATTTCGGCGCCAAATAGGCGAAGTTGGAATGCACCTTGCTGCGCGATAATCGCTCCTACAATAAAGGACATTAGAACGATAATGGGAACAGCACCTACCCCCATGCGATCAATTTGCGTAACAACGGCAGGAATACTGATTCCCGATCCGCGCCCATGTTTCATCTGAGAGCCACGAATTGTTGCTCCTAGAATATCCATCGCCAGTAAAAAATCATGGAAGCTGCCGACGACATTTTCACCGATATTGTTAAAAAAGCGGAGATATAAAGGCGCTTTAGGTACGTTCAGTGATTCATCTTTTTGCGAAAAACTTTGTCCAACTGTTAAAAGAAGTGAATGCCACGTATCTTTTGTTCCTGTTATTTCAACAGCAATGCCGCGTTCTTTCAACTTCACATATAACCGTTCCAAAACCCAAGCACCGGCGGTATCAAGCCCCTCTACGCCGGAAGCATCCAGAACAGCTTTAGAACAGTCTATCTGTTCCAAATTGCGTAAGTCCTCATCAATTAGGTGTACTGTGTGGGTATTCCAATATCCAAGGCATAACACAGACAATGAACCATCATGGATAGAATGTTCTACCGATGCTGCATTCATTTGAACCTGATTTTGTGTTTTACCCATTCATTGAATCCGTTATGCAAATTACTTATGCGAGTCATGTATATTCAGTTCATATATTTATCCATAAAGATTAACGTGTCATTAACTATAAAAATGAACACCGTAACGAATTCGTGTTGCTTTCAAGAAAAGTCCAACCATGACATAGGGCTATAGTTGGTTTATATTGAAAAAATAAACATTCGGGTCAGCATAAACACGGATCCGAAAAACAAACTTGATAAAATTTTATGAAATTCGGGAGCGTTAATCGCTCAAATAGGCATATCAATGGATCTTGGATTAAAAGGAAAAAAAGCAATCATTTGTGCGTCAAGCAGAGGTTTAGGAAAAGCTTGCGCTTTATCTCTTGCGCGTGAAGGATGCGAGATTGTCATCAATGGGCGCAATAAAGACAGTTTATCCGCTACAGCGCAAGAAATTATACGAGAAACAGGTGCAACAGTTCATATTGTAGCGGCTGATGTGTCATCATCCGATGGACAAAAAGCACTATTAGATATCTGTCCGGAGCCGGATATCCTCATTAACAACAACCATGGTCCCAAATTCCGCGACTTCAGAGAGCTTGATAAAGCAGCGATCATAGATGGCGTGACACAAAATATGATTGTGCCGATAGAGCTTATTCAAGCAGTATTAGACGGAATGGTCGCAAGAAAATTTGGCCGTATAGTCAATATAACTTCAACTTCTGTCTATGCGCCTATTGCTGGATTGGACTTGTCTTCTGGTGCACGCGCCGGTTTGACTGCATTTCTTGCCGGAATTGCAAGAACCGTTGTTGATAAGAATGTCACAATTAATAATCTTTTACCTGGGCCATTTTTAACCGATAGGTTGAAGGAAAATTTCAAGGCGTTGGCAAACAAATCCGATAAAAAAGTCGACGATATTGAAAATAAGAGAAAAGAGCAAAATCCAGCAAAACGATTCGGCGATCCAGAAGAATTTGGTGATGCGTGTGCCTTCTTATGTTCGGCAAAGTCTGGTTATATAACGGGACAAAATCTCATTATCGACGGTGGGGCATATTTAAGTGCATTTTAATAATCCGGTAGGTGAGTAATATGACGAAAAATGAAAAAAGTACGAGACAACAAGAGCTCGAAGAAGCAGCTCTTTTTTACCATCGGTATCCTAAACCTGGTAAATTGGAAATTCACCCAACAACACCGCTTGGAAATCAGCGCGATCTCGCACTAGCATACTCACCGGGTGTCGCTGCACCATGTCTGGCAATTCACGATGATCCAAAATTTGCAGCAGACTATACATCACGTGCTAACCTTGTAGCTGTGGTATCAAACGGCACAGCAGTTTTGGGGCTTGGAAATATTGGTCCGCTTGCTGCAAAACCAGTTATGGAAGGTAAGGCGGTTTTATTCAAGAAATTTGCCAATATTGATGTATTCGATATCGAAATCCATGCCGATGATGTTCCCCATGTTGTTAATACCGTTTCGGCATTAGAACCGACATTTGGTGGTATCAATCTGGAAGACATTAAAGCGCCTGAATGTTTTGAGGTCGAGGAACAGTTACGCGCCAAAATGAATATTCCTGTTTTTCATGATGACCAACATGGAACAGCAATTATCGTTGGTGCAGCCGTTATCAATGGCTTGAAACTTGCCAATAAAAAAATAGAAGACGTGAAAATTGTTGCCTCTGGCGCAGGTGCTGCGGCACTTGCCTGCCTCAATTTGTTGGTTAGATTGGGTGCAAAGCGCGAAAATATCTGGGTGAGCGATCTTGAAGGTGTCGTTTACGAGGGACGAACCGCATTAATGGATCGCTGGAAAAGCGTTTATGCGCAGAAAACTGACGCTCGTACACTGAATGATATTATCGAAGATGCAGACGTATTTCTAGGTGTTTCGGCCGGCGGCGTGCTGAAACCAGAAATGGTAAAAAAGATGGCTAAAACGCCATTGATCTTGGCTTTGGCTAACCCTACTCCAGAAATAATGCCTGAGGATGCACGCGCTGTCAGACCAGATGCTATTATTTGTACCGGCCGGTCGGATTACCCAAACCAGGTCAATAACGTACTCTGCTTTCCTTATATTTTTCGTGGTGCGCTTGATGTTGGTGCAACCGCTATTAACGAGGATATGAAAGCGGCTGCAGTCTATGCTATTGCTAAATTGGCTAAAGAAGAGCCTTCAGACGTTGTTGCCCGCGCCTATTCGGGTGAAGCTCCAGGCTTTGGGCCAGATTATGTTATTCCTTCGCCATTTGACCCTCGTCTTATTCTTAGAATAGCACCTGCTGTTGCAAAGGCCGCTATGGATACAGGCGTTGCCACACGTCCAATTGAAAATATGGATAACTATCTTGATCAACTGAACAGATTTGTTTTCCGTTCAGGTTTGATTATGAAGCCGGTATTTGCTGCGGCAAAATCAGCGGCTCATAAACGTGTTATTTATGCCGATGGTGAAGACGAGCGTGTGTTGCGTGCCGCTCAAGTCGTTTTGGAAGAGCAAACCGCTACACCAATACTTATTGGTCGTCCATCTGTCGTGGAAGCACGTTTGAAACGTTTTGGCCTTCGCATTAGACCAGGTAAAGACTTTGAACTGATCAATCCTGATGATGATCCACGTTACCGCGATTATGCCGATTTGCTTCTCCATTATACCGGTCGCCGTGGTGTAACACCTGAAGATGCCAAAACAATTGTACGGACATCAACAACAGCAATTGCAGCCCTTGCCGTTATGAGGGATGACGCTGACGCAATGATTTGTGGTCTTGGTGGACGTTTTGAAAGAAATCTACGGTTTGTTGAACAAATTATAGGTATTGATAATAATGTTACCCATCTTTCTGCGTTGAGTTTATTAATTTCGCAACGCGGAGCGTTATTCCTAACCGATACATATGTGAACACTGATCCGACAGCACAAGAAATTGTTGAAATGGCCGCTATTGCTGCCGAAGAAGTGCGTGGCTTTGGAATAGAACCCAAAGTAGCACTGTTGTCACATTCCAATTTTGGTTCAAAAGACAGCGCTTCTGCACAAAAAATGCGTGCTGCGTCTCAAATGCTTGCTGAACGTTATCCACACCTTGAATCGGACGGTGAAATGCATGGCGATGCCGCCTTGTCACAAATTTTGAGAGATCGAGTGTTTCCGGGATCGCGCTTAAAAGGTGAAGCCAATTTGCTTGTGTTTCCTAATTTGGATTCAGCAAATATTACACTCAACGTTGTAAAGAATATGACAGATTCCTTACATGTTGGTCCAATTTTACTTGGTACGACACGCCCTGCCCATATTTTGACACCTTCGGTTACTTCGCGTGGTGTTGTTAATATGACGGCTCTGGCTGTTTTGGAAGCCAATCGGAAAAAAGCGAAAAAGAAACAATAGGCTTAAAATATACGATGTTGAATTTGTTTGGGTGCTTATCAGCGGTAAAACGGATATTTGATTAATAATGTCTGTTTCCACTATAGATAGGTATCCAAACAAAAACGCTGTATTGATGTTTGGTCACTAAAAACATATGTTAAAATTGCTTTAAGTCTTTTTTTTACAAAAGAAAGACGCTAGATAGATTCGGAATTAGGCTATTTAAGCGCGAAATAACAACTAAAAGGAATTATACATTGTCCTCTACGTTTGACAAAGTTGCCGACATTATCGCTGAAACAAGTGAAATAGATCGCAATACAATTACACCTGAAAGTCACACAATCGACGATCTTGGTATTGATAGTTTGGATTTCTTGGACATTGTTTTTGCTATTGATAAAGCTTTCGGCATCAAGATCCCACTTGAGCAATGGACACAGGAGGTCAATGAAGGCAAAGTTGGTACAGATGAATATTTTGTGCTGAAAAATCTTTGCGCTAAAATTGACGAACTTGTTGCTGCCAAAAAGGCTGGATAATCATTCACGATGAAGCAAGATCATGCTGTTGTAATTACTGGTGTTGGGCTGATAAGCTCTCTTGGTGAGGGGGCGGACAAACATTGGGAAATTTTAAACTCTTCCTCCGTCAGTCCGCATCTCGATAAAGAGACCTTTGCCCCCTACACTGTCCATGCATTGGGCGAAGTAGACTGGAATTTACAAATTCCAAAACGAAGTGACCAACGGCAGATGGAAACATGGCAGCGTTTAGGTACATACGCTGCAGGTCTTGCTCTTGAAGACGCCGGCGTTAAAGGTGATGAAGCAATCACTTCCACAATGGACATGATTGTTGGTGCCGGTGGCGGTGAACGTGATATTAACGTCGACGCACAAATACTTGCGCAAGGACGAAACAGCAGTGATCGCGGCGTGATGCTCAATGGTATGCTGTCAACTGAATTGCGTCCAACCTTGTTTTTGGCGCAATTATCCAATTTGTTGGCCGGCAATATATCGATTGTTCATAAGGTTACAGGATCTTCCCGTACATTCATGGGGGAAGAAGGGTGTGGTCTTTCAGCTGTCAATGTCGCAGTTTCAAGAATAAGAGCCGGACAAAGCACCCATGCACTTGTTGGTGGCTCATATAATGCACAACATTATGATATGCTGTTAGGACAAGAGCTTGGCGGTTTGTTGAAGCGCGATGGCTGGTCTTCCGTTTGGGATCGCAATAATTGTGACGGCGGCGGGCTCGTTACGGGTTCCGGCGGTGCCTTTCTTGTATTGGAAGACGCTGAATTTGCCAAAAAACGTGGCGCCAAGATTTATGCTGAAATTGGCTCGTTTGTAACTGACCAAATTAACCGCACAAAAACTTCATTGGCTGATACCCTTTCATCAATGCTGGAGCGTGTAAGAGACGACGCAGATTTCTTAGTTTCTGGTGCGTCCGGTGTAAAGGACGCAACAGAAATTGAAAAGCAACTTCTTGATAATGCAAATATTGCATATCGCGGTGTGTCTACATTGTTTGGCCATTGGCGCGAAGCGCAATTTCCTTTGACATTGGCACTTGCTGCAATTTCAATGAAACATAAGCGTGCTTTCAAGGTATTGGATCAAAAGGTGGAAAAACCACTTGATGATGAAATTCGTAGTGTAATTGTTTCAACCGTTGGTGCAACACGGGCTGAAGGTATGGTGCGGCTGACAGCTGCTTGAGGAAATTGTAATGGATAAATACACCGATCATCTTGGGCGGCCAATCGTTGCAATTACTGGAGCCGGCGTTGTTAGTTCTTTAGGTCAGGGAAAAGCAGAAAATTGGGAAAAACTCACCAATGGAGTAAGTGGTATCCACACGATTACACGTTTTCCAATTGATGGCTTAAATACGCAAATTGCTGGAACTGTTGATTTTTTTGACGAAAGCAAGATTGGCGCATCTGCTTTATCTGAAAAGCTAGCAACTGTTGCTGCCAGCGAAGCAATTGAGCAGGCCGGACTAGAAATTAGCAATTTTGGTGGTCCTTTATTTCTTGCAGCCCCTCCAGTTGAACTTGATTGGAAATCTCGTTTTTCTTTGGATGCTGAGTTGGATCAAAGCCAAGATCCTTCATATGCCATGTTATTAGCTGCTTGCAGCAAAAAATCGCATGAGGAGTTGTTTCAAACCACGCAATTTGGACATATTGCTGAACGGCTAAAAGATCGTTTTGGTACAACTGGTTTGCCTGTCACACTTTCTACTGCTTGTGCATCTGGTGCAACAGCAATTCAATTGGGTGTTGAAGCAATTAGACGCGGTGAAACAGATCGGGCTTTAACAATCGGAACAGATGGTTCTGTTTCTGCTGAATCCTTAATACGGTTTTCATTACTTTCAGCACTTTCAACGCAGAATAAAATTCCCGAAAAGGCTTCCAAACCTTTCAGTAAAGATCGTGACGGGTTTGTTATGGCAGAAGGTTCAGGGGCACTTGTGCTTGAATCTTTAGAAAGTGCTATAAAACGCGGTGCAACAATCTTAGGCATTTTGGCCGGATGTGGCGAAACTGCTGACGACTTTCATAGAACGCGTGCAAAACCCGATGCTTCACCTGCAACGGGTTCCATGCGTGCCGCTCTGGCAGACGCCAATATAGGCGTTGAAGAGGTTGATTATATCAATGCTCATGGAACCTCCACACCCGAAAACGAAAAGATGGAATATTTAGCTATGTCCACCGTTTTTGGTGATGCTTTGGAGGGGGTACCTGTCTCGTCAAATAAGTCCATGATAGGTCACACTCTTACGGCTGCTGGGGCAATAGAAGCTGTCTTCTCTTTGTTGACAATCAGAACAGGTACTTTGCCACCAACGATCAATTATGACGAGCCCGACCCTTCTATACCGTTGGACGTTGTACCCAATAAGAGCCGACAAGCTCAGGTTAATTATGTCCTTTCCAATTCTTTTGGATTTGGCGGACAAAATAGCAGTCTTGTGATAAAAGCATTTAAAAACTGATACTTTTATCTAAGCTCTGTTTTTGAGACTGTTCTTAAAAAAGGATTGATAATGCGCGCACTGCAACTGCTTGATGACAAACGCCTTGAACTTACCGAAATTGCTCCACCACCTCCTCCGGAACCCGGTGAAGTAACGGTCAATATCAAAGCTGTTGCGTTGAACCACATTGATGTGTGGGGATGGCGTGGAATGGCGTTTGCGAAACGTAAAATGCCATTGGTTGTTGGTGCGGAAGCTTCTGGCACAGTTCAAGCTGTTGGCTCCGGTGTGGGAAATCTGAAGCCCGGGCAAATCGTTTCCATTTATGGGGCGAGAACCTGTGGTTTGTGTAAAGCGTGTCGGGAAGGACGCGATAATCTCTGTACCCATGTTAGTGGTGTGCATGGTTTTCATATTGATGGCTTTGCCTGCGAAGCGGTGAATTTGCCGGCTCGTTTGCTTGTACCTGCTCCATTGGAATGTGATGAAATAGCTGCAGCTGTTGCACCGGTTACATTTGGTACGGTTGAGCATATGTTGTTTGATAATGCTAAACTTGAACCAGGTGAGACGATATTGGTTCAGGCTGGTGGCTCTGGCATCGGCAGCGCTGCTATACAATTAGCCAAGCGTATGGGCTGTACCGTAATAACCACGGTTGGATCAGATAATAAAATAGAAAAAGCCAAGGCCCTTGGCGCAGATCACGTTATCAACTACCGTGAAGACCGTTTTGAAGGTGTAGTGCGTAAGCTCACCAAGAAAAAAGGCGTTGATGTGGTGTTTGAACATGTGGGTGCCGATACTTGGGCTGGTTCCATGCTATGTTTGAAACGCGGTGGACGTTTGGTTACATGTGGTTCAACATCGGGTGTTTCAACATCGATGAATCTCATGCAACTATTCCAACAGCAATTAAAAATATTTGGTTCATTTGGCTGCCGAATGGAAAATATGGCCAATGCAATGCAAAAAATGGCACAAGGCATTGTTCATCCAGTTGTCGATACGATTGTTGATTTTGATGATATCGGTACGGCTTTAGAGCGTATGGAAAGTCGCGATGTGTTTGGAAAAATTATTCTGAAAATCAACTAATGAATAAGTTTCGTTTCAAACTTCTTCTGTTTCGTGTTCGTAACAAACTTAAAGACTGGTGGGACTGGTCATGGGCTCACTTTGTGAAAGCTATGTTGTCGGTGGTACGGTATTTGCCTGCCAAAGCCGGCATAGCATTTTTTTGTTGGTTTGCTCGTGTGGTTGGTCCATTGTTGCCACGCCAGCAAGTTGCTCTCAATAATTTAAGAAAAGCCTATCCAGAAAAAGATGAGGCGTGGATAAAGCAAACAGCGATAGAAATGTGGGAAAATATGGGGCGTTTATTCGCCGAATATGTTTTTCTAGATAAAATATTCGACTTTGATCCTGACGCAAAAGAGCCTGGATTGGTTGAAGTTGATGGTATTGATATTTTTATCAAACTAAGAGAAGAAAAAAAACCTCATATCTTTTTTACAGCCCATACAGGTAATTTTGAACTTCTACCGATATGCGCTGCTACTTTTGATCTCAATGTTACTGCTTTATTTCGCCCCCCCAACAATCCTTATATTGCCAAACAGGTATTGAGAGCCAGACGCACAAAAATGGGACACCTTGTTCCGTCTAAAGCGGGAGCAGCATGGTCATTGGCAGCCAGACTTTCCGAAGGTGATAATGTCGGTATGTTGGTTGACCAAAAGTTTCGTAGAGGTATCCCGGGAACGTTTTTTAACCGCCCTGTTAGAACCAATCCACTATTGATAAAACTCGCCCGCCAATATGACTGCGATGTTTATCCGGCTCGGTGTATTCGGTTGAAAGGTGGACGATATCGCTTGGAACTCTATAATCGTATGGATTTACCGCGCGATGAAGCAGGCAATATCGATGTTAATGCTTCTGCACAAAAACTGAATGATGTTGTTGAAGCCTGGGTAAGAGAATACCCAGGCCAATGGATGTGGTTTCATAAAAGATGGGACGATTAAAGATTAGTCTTTAACCGCAATCATAACATCGGAAGATTTGATAACTGCTGCAGCTTCTTCACCAACCGTCAACTTTAGATCGTCTACAGATTCATTGGTAATTGCAGCAGTTACAACAGTACCACCAACATCAAGCTCAACATGGGCTGTGGTTGCGCTTTTTTATCGAAACAATCTTCCCTCCAAGAAGGTTTCTTGCACTTATACGCATTGTAAATTTCCTGTTTTCAGGGCTTATTTATAACCGTCCGGATTTTTGAGCTGAAAATTCCACATATCAGCGCACATACTTTGGAGATCTTTTTCAGCACGCCAATTAAAATTTTTCTCAGCAGTAATTGGGTTAGCATAAAATTCCCCAATGTCACCTGCCCTGCGCGGCGCAACTTCATATTTTATCTTTCGATTCGAAATATGTTCGAAAGCACGAATAACATCCATGACGCTGTAACCACGTCCGCATCCAAGGTTAATTGCATTGCAACCGGGCTGATCCAATGACTTAAGTGCCCGCAAATGACCTTCTGCAAGATCTACAACATGAATGTAGTCGCGTACACCTGTGCCATCTTTCGTGTCATAATCATTTCCCCAAATCATCAATTTTTCACGTCGTCCTGATGCAACTTGGGCGATAATGGGCATGAGATTGTTAGGTATTCCTTTGGGATCCTCACCAATAAGTCCACTCTCATGAGCTCCCACAGGATTAAAGTATCTTAATATTGAAAAAGCCCATGTCGGGTCTGCAGCGTAAAAATCACGCAGCATATTCTCGACCACCAGTTTTGTGCGGCCGTAAACACTAACGGGATTAAGGGGGTGTTTTTCATCATATGGTAGATATTTGGGGACACCATAAACTGTTGCTGTGGATGAAAAGACTAGTTTCTTAACGCCTGTCGCCTTCATTGCCTGTAGAAGACGCAAACTACCTACAACATTACAATCATAATATAAATCTGGTCTAAGTTGGGATTCACCAACAGCCTTTAATCCGGCAAAATGAATTACCGCATCACATTTATGCCGTTCAATGACCGACTCGACAAAGTTTCTATCACGAATATCACCCGGCTCTTTCACAGGAGCGATGCCGGTAATCTTTTCTATTCGTTTCAATACCTCGGGATGGCTATTGTCAAAATTATCAACTATAACAACATTATAGCCAGCATTGATTAACGCGACACAGCAATGCGACCCGATATACCCCGCACCACCCGTTACTAAAATGCTCATGGAAAAACCCCCAAGGGTTACAAAGATTTATCTTTGCTATATGAAAGACTTTTTATTTAATGACAAGGCATAATACTCATTAAAACCATTTTAAGGTACAGAAAATGACGCCATCTAAGAATATTGATCAGTTATTGAAAATAATGGCAATGTTGCGTGATCCTGAAACTGGTTGTCCTTGGGATGTAGAACAGGATTTTAACTCTATAATTCCTTATACAATCGAAGAAGTTTACGAAGTTGTTGATGCAATACAACGCGGTGACCGAATCGATTTGTGTGATGAACTTGGCGACCTATTGCTACAGGTGGTTTATTATGCGCGCTTGGCCGAGGAAGAAGGCAGTTTTGATTTTAGCGATGTTGTTTTTGCGATAACAAAAAAGATGTTGCGCCGCCATCCGCATGTTTTTGGTACAAATGAACAGCGCCAAATTGGTTTGTTAAAAGGACAATGGGAAGATATTAAACGCCACGAAAAAGCAGAGCGTATAGAACGGCGCCAAGCGGTGGGATTAGCAGATGACACGCCAAAGGGTTTTTTAGCCAAGGTAAAGAAAGCACAGCCTGCAGAAAAAGAAGCTAAAGCTCTACAAGAAAAGGCAGCGAGTGTTGGATTTGATTGGGCTACGCCTCAACCCATTTTCGATAAACTGAACGAAGAAATTGACGAAATAAAAGAAGCAATTTCATTAAACGACCGTGATCAAATAGAAGCAGAATTCGGCGATATCTATTTTGTATTGATTAATTTAGCTCGCAAACTTGATATTGATCCACAAAAAGCTCTTTCAAGAACAAATCAGAAATTTCGTGACCGATTTGATTTTATTGAGAAATCGCTTGCAGAAGAAAATAAACCATTGGCTGACGCTGATTTACAAGAACTTGAAACACTTTGGAATAAAGCCAAGACCAAGAGATAGGGAACAGCGAACACGCATCAATAACTGTCGTTATCGTGTCCAATCTTTCTAATAGAAATTTTGCGATCAATTGCTCGCATCATTCAATGCTTGTTGCGAAACTGGTCTAATCTCCACAGACAGTCCACAACCGCATGCTGAAGTTTGGTTCGGGTTATTAAACACAAATCCGGTATGAAGCGTTGTTGTTTCATAATCAATTTGTGTTCCCAATAAAAACAGCGTTGCATCCTTTGATACATAAACTCGTGCGCCGTCCTGCTCGACAACATCAGCGTCTTCGACTGCATCTTTAGCCAGATCAACAGTATATTCCATGCCAGCGCAGCCACCTTTTTTTACCCCAACAATAATGCCATAAGCGTCATTATTTTCCATGATTTCTTTAACGCGGTTTTGTGCTGCATCTGTCATTTTTAAGACTGAAAAACGCGCCATATTACTCTTCCTGTTTTTATTTGATCTAACGTTTTATATCGGGGCTATAAGGCATTTGATCGAGGTTCGTGAAAATACCTTTAACATATTATCCGTTATTGTTATTTATGCAATATAAGCACGGGATGACGAATTACAATAAAATTGACATTGCAGGCCATAGCCAAAGGTAAAAATCAAATGCGGTTTTTAAAGTATCTTTTTGGTTTTTGTATGATTTTTTTCGGAATTGTTGACCAATCTAACGCCGCCGATCCAGAAAACGGAAAAATTGTATTTAAACGATGCATAGCCTGTCATTACGCTAATAAAACTGACAATAAAATTGGTCCTACTTTAAAAGATGTCATTGGACGGCAAGCCGGATCGCTTGACGGTTACAGATTTTCTTCAGCGATGACGGAGGCGGGAAAAAGTGGCTTAGTTTGGAGTAAAGAGAACCTTTTAAACTTTCTCCATAACCCACAGGCAATGGTCAAAGGAACACGCATGGCGTCGATAAAAATCAAGGATGATAACGAAATTGATGATCTGATCGCCTATTTGCAGGAAGCAGCAAAAGAAACAGACAACACTAAATAATAAGCTACAATGCTCATTTCTCAATGTTAACAATCATGTTAACAATTATGGCGCATTTACATACACTGAAAAAGATTGTCTTATTGTCATTCGAGCATTTCAACTGAGATTCTCATCAACCCCTCACCTAAAACTTCCAGCAAAATTGGAAAGGTTGATAAGCTCTCATAAATAAGAAAATCAAAACAGAAAGAGGGCACGAATGCCCTCCAACGTTTTGTAAAAACAAACCAAACAGTGACTGAAACAAAGTTAGTCTCTAGTTTGCTATCGATGCAATTTTATATGAATTGCTTAGATTTCTGTTGGTTTTACCACTTGTTTCATCAAATTATCGTTCCACTCACCTTCAACTTTCACGTGAGCCGCGGCACCAAGTTCGAACGCTTCAATCAAGTCGTGATTTAAATATACATAACGACCCGGTTGCTTGAAGGTATAAAGCGCAGCGGCGGCAGCTCCTCCGGGCACAAACCATGTTTCCATGTCACGCAATGGAGGATTTTTAAATTTACCACTTTGCCATACATAATCACCGTGACCACCAATAAGATGTGGCCGCGTATCGCGGTTTGCCTGAGAATGAACAAATAACACAGTTTCGCCGACCTTTGCTTTTAGCGCATGGTCGCCTGTTAGTGCACCAACAGCGCCGTTAAATACGACGTGTGACGGTAATAAAGTACGCATAACCTCACACATATCATCGTAACTATCGGCAATTGTCTCATAGGATTTATATTTTCCATCTTTGTCTTTAGGAATATAAAAATCTTGTTCGCCAATATAATAGACACGATCATATTTTAATGGTTTTCCATCGCCGTCTGTCAAACCCTTACGCGGCAAAACCATAATAGCGCCATTCATGCCACTCGTAACATGCCAAGGCACCATACCTGGTGCGGCGCAGTGATATACAAACGTTCCCGCTCTATCCGCTTTAAAACGAAGAACAACTTTCTGCCCAGGTTCAATGACTGTGAGATCACCACCACCCATTGCACCAGTCGAAGCATGAAAATCAATATTGTGCGTTAACGAATTTGTTTTGGGATTAATAAGGGTAAGTTCAACATAATCCCCCTCATGCACAACCAATAATGGTCCAGGTACAGAGCCATTAAAGGTCATCGCCCAAACTTCTGTTCCTTTATCGTCTAAAGTAATCTTTTTTTCTTCACAATACATTGTGAATTCAACAATTCTTGGCTCATCAGATACGCTCTGTTCATGCGCGTGAACAAAAGGTGGTGCGACAAGCTCTACTTTGACACGTTTTAATTTATCGAAATCAACGTTTGCAGCATTTGATGCTGTCTTTTCAACAGTCTTGCTCTTCTTATTACTTGCTGATGCAAGAGTTGGAACAATTAAACCAGCAGCAGTTGCACCTGCTAAAATTGTACGTCTACTAACTTTTGGGGAATAACTCATAATCTCATCTCCAGCAATTAAATTGTTATTAGGGTATTGATTTGCTTAAAGACATCTCTACTTATTACAAGTTTAAGTTGTTTTATGATGGCATCAGATCGATAAAAACAACAAGTTATCAACAATTGTTTCCATTTTTAATTCAAAAAATACATCAAATATGTGTGATTATAATCATTAAAAATTAAAAATTTGAATTAAAATAATAATAAAATTTAAATAATAATCTAAATATCATATTTTTTAATATATTTTTT
>CAMLBF010000001.1 GCA_946478235.1 uncultured Bartonella sp. | reverse complement strand
TCCTTATCCTTATCCTTATCCTTATCCTTATCCTTATCCTTATCCTTATCCTTATCCTTATTTTTGTTTTCGGTGCTTATCTAAAAGATACATTGAACGACACCCAAGAACGACACTAAACGACTTGGAATTACACCAAATCATTTGTGCTATTCGCTTTGGGTAATATCAAATCACTCGTGATTTTTGCCTTTTAAGCGCAATTATTTTTAAGTTCTGTTGCAAAAATCTGTTTTAATGAAAGACAACCATGCCTTTTTGTCGACAGAATTCACTTTTTTGTCGAATTTCGGACAATGAGTTTGCTCGTTAAAACGATGTTGCGAACAGATTTTTGCGGTTGATTTATTCGATCCATCAATCCGCGATAGGCTTCTCGTGCAATATCTTCAATAGGCTGTGCAATGGTGGTTATGCCATGAAACACAAGTTGCATCCATGGTTCATTATCAAATGCTGCCAAGGCAATTTGATCCGGAACACTGATACCTCTTTTTTGCAAAAACTCTGCAGTTTTTAGTGCCATTACGCTGTTTGTAACGATTAAAGCTTCGGGTTGAGATGATTTGGCAAATAAATTCGTCAATACATTTTCCAGAGTTTTCTGACTATGTCGAATAGGTAGGCTTTTTGCCCTCAATCCCAGTGATTGCATGGCGTTTTCATAGCCAAGTTTTCTGTCATAACCCGTGGCACTCGTTGCACCATAAAGACAGATAATTTTTTTGAAACCATTATGATTAAGATGATGAACAAGCCTTTCGGCAGCTAATTTATTATCAATAGATACAGCATCATAAAGTGGTTTTAATGGTTGCCGATCAATTAACATGATTGGGCGCTCTGCGCGCAATAATTCTGGTTTTTTGATGCTAGGTAATGTGGCTGAAAGAATGATGCCAGCAACATTTTCCTGCTCCATCAAATTGAGATAAATTTGTTCTCTTTTTGGATTTTCATCCGTGTTGCATAGGATTACGTGCTGCCCATTATGATTTGCAATATCATCAATCATGCGCGCAACAGCAGTAAAAAACGGGTTTCTAATATCAGCAACAATAAGACCGATTGTATCGCTTTTATTGGCTCTTAACCGCCGAGCAGCGAGATTGGGACGGTAGCCTGTTTGTTCGATTGCAGCAAGGACACGTTTTTTCAGGGCTGGACTGACAACACCGCCAGATATTGTACGTGATACGGTTGCTGGCGAAACACCTGCTATTTTGGCAACCTCTTTTATTCCTGTTCCCATTATTTATTCCGACGATTTGTCTTGAAAACGTTTTCATTATTTGCTGTAAAATATACACCGACTAATTATGCGCTTGCTTGACTTTTTGCAAGAAAACGTTTTCAATTCTAACACCTAAGCTGTGAGGGAGGAAACCGTGACACTAATACCCGAAAATACAGCAATTCTGTCTGATAATGCGATATGTCTTTCTGCCCATTTCGATAACAAGGAAGAGGCGATAAGAACTGCTGCAGGTCTTTTGGTTAAGGCAGGTGCGATTGAACCCCAGTATGTTGAAAGCATGCTTGAAAGAGAAAAAGTTGCAAACACTTGGCTTGGGTCAGGTGTGGCAATTCCTCATGGTATGGTTGAGGATCGCAACCTTGTAAAGCGTGATGCTGTATCAGTTGTTCAAATACCAGATGGGGTTGAATGGCAAAATGGCGAGAAGGCAACTCTTATCTTCGCTATTGCGGCCAATTCAGATGGCCATATAGAAATTTTGAAAAAACTTACGCGGCTTCTGTCTGACCCGAAAAAGCTGCACGAACTTACCCATACAACTGATAAAAATGCTATTCTTTCAGCGCTTTTGACTAAGCAAGAGAGTGGTGAGAATAAACAGGCGAGTGA
This sequence comes from uncultured Bartonella sp., assembly GCA_946478235.1. Lineage (GTDB taxonomy): Bacteria > Pseudomonadota > Alphaproteobacteria > Rhizobiales > Rhizobiaceae > Bartonella. Next base: position 575,559 of record CAMLBF010000001.1, on the reverse strand, counting down.
CCTTGCGGTAAAAACGGAATGGGTGTTGGATTATCCTTCTGGTTTGCACGCCCGTCCTGCCTCTATTTGGGTGGATTTTGCCAAAAAAAGCAGTGCTGCTATTCAAGTACGTAATGGCACGCAAGCGACAGATATGAAAAGCTTGGCCGGATTATTACAACTTGGGGCAAAGTTGGGAGATACACTTGTTTTCTCAACAGATGCTGAAAACGGTTCTGCTCTGCTTGATCAGGCTGTATTGGCTATTAGAAAAATTACTGCAAGTGAACGGGAATCTGCTGAAAAATCCCAAATGAAGCCCAAAAAAGTTCATGGGTGGCGACCACCATCAGGAGCCGCGGGGCATGAGGCGATTTCTGCAAGCCCAGGGCTTTCGGTTGGTAATGTTTTTGTTCTTCAAACGGGTAATGTTGCTGTCGAGGACGTAAAACAAGATCTTGCAGATGGTGCACGTCTTTTGGAAAACGCATTGTCGCGCACCAAACACAAGATGAAAGCGATTGTTGATGATGTGACGCGTCGTATTGGTGCATCTGATGCTGCGATTTTTTCGGCGCAAGCAAAACTTCTTGATGATGATAATCTTATTGCTTCAGCCTGCCGATTGATGGCCAAAGGCCATGGTGCGGCATGGTCATGGCATAAAGCAGTTGATGAAGTGGCTAATCAATTAACGTCGATGGATAATCCGTTGCTTGCAGCGCGTGCTGTTGATCTACGCGATGTTGGTGGGCGTGTATTGGCTGAAATTGATCCAGCTTATGCTAAAGGGTCATTTGAGGGAATAACAGATGGAGCGATTATCGTTGCAGATGATCTAACACCGTCTGATACTGCCAATTTGGATCCTAACAAGGTTCGTGGACTGGTAACGGCATCGGGTGGCCCAACCTCGCATACAGCCATACTTGCGCGGACTTTAGGGATACCGGCTTTGGTTGCAGCAGGACAGCAAATTTTGGATATTGCAAACGGTAAAGATGTTATTCTGGATGGATATAATGGCATTATCTATCTTGATGCGACACAAGACGATATTGCAGCGGCAGAAAAACAGATTGTGCAAATAGCCAAGGAACGCGACAAACAGGCTGCTGCACGTGCTTTGCCGGCAGAAACATCTGATGGTTATAAAATTGACATTGCAGCCAATATTAATCGTGCTGAACAGGTGGCCTTTGCACAGGAACAGGGTGGTGAAGGTGTCGGCTTGATGCGGACAGAATTTCTGTTCCTTGAAAGCAATGAAACGCCTGATGAGGATAGCCAATACCAGATTTATCGCGATATGATAAATGCGCTAAATGGCAAACCGCTGATTATCCGTGCCTTGGATATTGGTGGCGATAAACAAGTAGCGCACTTGCATTTGCCAACTGAAGATAATCCATTTTTAGGGGTGCGTGGTGCACGCCTTTTATTGCGCCGTAAAGATTTGCTAATACCGCAATTGCGCGCAATATATCGTGCCGCCAAAGATGGCGGCAATCCTTGGATTATGTTTCCTATGATTATGTCGGTTTCTGAGGTAAAAGAGCTGAAAGCCATTGCCGAGGAAATACGCTCGGATCTTGATGCGCCAGTTTTGAAATTGGGTATCATGATCGAAGTGCCAGCGGCGGCTATTATGGCGGATAAATTGGCACAATATGTGGATTTCTTCTCCATTGGTACCAATGACTTGACGCAATATACCATGGCTGTTGACCGGCAGAACCCTGATTTAGCGGCAGAGGCTGATAGTCTTAATCCGGCTGTTTTGCGTATGGTGCAACAAACGGTCAAAGGTGCATCGATTCATAAAAAATGGGTTGGTGTTTGTGGCGGTATTGCGGGTGACCCATTTGGGGCAATGCTGCTGATGGGTTTGGGTGTCAATGAACTATCCATGACACCGCGCGATATTTCAGCTGTTAAAGCGCGGCTGCGGTCGCATAGTTTTGCCGATATGAAGGCACTGGTAGAAAAAGCACTTCAATGTGAGACAGCAGCAGATGTTCGCGCATTGGACGGGGAAACGTTATGAGAGTTGCAACACTTACCGTAAATCCGGCAATAGATGAAACCCTTCATTTACAACGTTTAATTGTTGGGGAAGTGCATCGGGCATCGTTGGTGCGGTTCAATGCAGGGGGCAAAGGTATTAATGTTGCTGCCTGCCTTGCAGACTTTGGCATTAGCACAACAGTTACTGGTTTTCTTGGGGCTGACAATATTGGTATTTTTCAGGAATTGTTTGATAAGCGTGGAATAGAAGACCGGTTCATTCGACGCCCAGGAACAACCCGCACCAATATAAAAATTGTAGATGCTGTGGATACCACAGATATCAATCTGTCAGGTGATGCAGTCACGCCCCAACAATTGGAAGTGCTAAATCAAGTGCTTGGCAGTTTTTCAGGCAAGGATTGGCTTGTTGTGTTGGCAGGCAGTTTATTGCCGCAAGTTGATACAGCATATTATGCAAATATTGTTTCCAAATTATCGCCTGAAACCAAGGTCATTGTTGATTGTAGTGGTGATGCTTTACAGGCAGTTTTAAAAGCGGACACACTGCCTTATGCAATCAAACCCAATATTGATGAGCTTTCGCAATATTGTGGGAAAACTTTAAATGATCGCGGTGAAATTCTGGATATTGCGCATTCCTTAATCAATCGCGGTTTAAAACTTGTGACGATTTCTATGGGCGCCAATGGCGCCTTATTTGTAGATGCAGATCAAGCCATACATGCGCAAATGCGGGCCAATAAAGTTGAAAGTACGGTGGGGGCAGGTGATGCAATGGTTGCCGGTATAGCTGCGGCTCTTTGCGAAAATGCACCATTGGAGCGAATAGCCCGATTAGGTACAGCCTTTGCCGTTGGTAAACTGGGACATGAAGGACCGACTTTACCGGATAAAAAACAAATAGAGCATTTGGCTTCAGCTGTTGAATGTCAGTTGGTGTCTTAATCCAGCATATTCGGATGAGGAGAGAATAATGAATTTAATTGCCCTATTGGATAACGAGGTTGGGGAAGTTCACACCTTGCTTGCGCGTGAAGTTCTTCAACAGGCAGCCGAAGCCGTTGGTATAACAATTACAATTGATATTATTGAGCCAGATGCAAAAGCCAGATTGGCATTGGAGCAAGATAAAAATACAATAGTATTGCTGGTTAGTAATAATGAAAATTGGCAATCTGATACGTATCAAAGATATCAGGGTAATCTTCAACGGATTACTTATGAAAAACTATTGGCTAATCCTGCGGCAATTTTTGAAAATATGCCGAAAAACAGCGATGCTCAAAACGTGCCACTTGCGACAGACGGAAAGAAGCGCATTGTAGCGATAACGTCCTGTCCAACCGGCATTGCGCATACTTTTATGGCGGCTGAAGGCTTGGCAGAAGCGGCAAAGAAATTGGGTTACGACATTCGTGTTGAAACGCAAGGATCGGTTGGGGCAGGGACACCCTTGACTGCTAAAGAAATTGCCGAGGCGGATATTGTAATTATTGCTGCTGACCGCGAGGTTGATAGAACACGGTTTTCTGGCAAGCGTGTTTTCACGAGTGGCACTAAGCCTGCCATTAATGATGGTGTTGCGCTTATCGGTAAAGCTCTAGAAAAAGCAGAGGTTCAAAGAAACAATTCGCAAGAAGCAAACGCAGCTAGTGAAAGTACAGGATCTGCTGGTGGTGTTTACAAACACTTGATGACAGGTGTTTCGTTTATGTTGCCGTTTGTTGTTGCCGGTGGATTGTTGATCGCCCTGTCTTTTGCAATAGGTGGCATCGGTGTGACAGATGCGCAAGGTACCTTTGCAAATACGTTATTTGTTATTGGTGCGAAAGGCGGATTTGCCCTGATGGTTCCTGCTTTGGCAGGCTTTATTGCCTATTCTATCGCTGATCGGCCAGGTATTGCACCGGGTATGATTGGCGGGCTTATGGCACAAAATTTGAACGCCGGTTTTCTTGGTGGCATAGTGGCCGGTTTTATCGCCGGTTATGCTGTGAAGCTGGCCATAAAATTCATTAAACTTCCAAAGAGTTTACAAGGTTTGATGCCGGTGCTTATCTTGCCTTTGGTTGCAACAATGATCACGGGCTTACTTATGTTTTATGTAATTGGTACACCAGTTGCATCTTTGCTTAACTTCCTGACAGAGTGGTTAAAGGGCTTGCAAGGTGCCAATGCCTTATTATTGGGCGCACTCATAGGTGGTATGATGGCCGTGGATATGGGGGGGCCTGTCAACAAGGCAGCCTATGCAACATCAGTTGCGTTAATTTCGTCGGGCATTTACGGCCCTATTGCCGCCACGATGATTGCTGGAATGACACCACCTATGGCATTGGGCTTGGCATGTTTGGTTTTCCCCAATCGCTTCACCACAGAAGAACGTAATGCGAAAGTTTCCACATTTATTCTTGGCCTAGCTTTCATTAGTGAAGGGTCAATACCGTTTGCTGCACGTGACCCATTCCGTGTTATCCCATCATTGATTATTGGTTCGGCCGTTGCAGGAGCAATAGCAATGGGCATGGGAACAGGTCTACAAGCACCGCATGGTGGCATCTTCCTTGCATTTATTCCGGGTGTGGTTATCAATTATCTCGGTTACTTCACCGCGCTGATTGTTGGTACCATCGTAACAACACTAGCACTTGGAATTTTTTGTAAGCCTATTAAAGCTGTACAAGCTTAAATTCCTTGCTTAACTCCATGTGTTGATTGGCAAGTTGCACGTGGTGAAAAGCACAAATATCAAGTGTGGTATGATTATTCATACCGCACTTTTTTTGACTAAATTTTTTAAGGGTGTTTTTCACTGTGCGTACAATCACTGTGCTGATAGCAATTTTGCAGTTATCAGTGTGATAGTATCGTCTGTGCGGTATTGTGGGTGTGATATTGGGGCTGCCATGTTGGTGTTACAATGTTGGGTGCGCAATGTTGGCGGTGTCTATGTAGGGGGGGTATAAATGGCGCCCGACGATTTTTCATGAGGTAAGGCGCGTATTGAGGAAATGCGCACATTGATGACAGGTATAATTTTTTAAGGGTTTTATAGTTTTACAGGAAGTGAAACTAAACTTTGGCTGGGTTACCGCTTTGCCAGATAAAATCCGTGGGCATTTTCAAAAACGCCCACGGTGGAATTTAGTGCGGTGGATTTTAGAAAGTATAACGTCCACTCAAGAAAAATGTTCTGCCGGCTTCCGGAAAACCACGATCTAGCTCATAGTTTTCATCGGTTATATTGCGGACACCTGCTGACAGACTGGCATTTGCATTAAATGCATATTCTGCCGAAATATTTCCCAGAACAAAACCATCTGTTTTCTTGTATTCTTTTTGGAAAGGCCCTTGGTTATAACGTGATGAATTATATTCAATGCTTGGTACAATCGTGAGCTTTTCCATTGGCAACCACTTTGCATATATAAATGCTTTATGCTCTGGCCGGTTTGTTACTTTGACTTCATCATATGTGTTTGAATCAATGTTGCCATGCATAAAAGTGTAATTGCCGCCAATGCTCAGATTTTCCAGTGCTTGCCATTCGGAGGTTAATTCAATACCCATATAATGTGCCTTGCCGATATTGCGGTTTTGTGCCAATTCTTTTCCAGCATCATTGTAGATGCCGAGATAAACACCGTCGATCATATCATCGATATCGTCGTAAAAAAGTGCAGCACTCAATTTTAGATCTGCTGTTACCAAATCCGACCAGCCCACCTCATAATTGGTTGCCCGTTCTGCCTTAAGTGAAGGATTGGGAACGGCAGCACCAAAGCGGGCAGAAAAGCGGTCTTTAAGGGTTGGAAAACGGGTACGATCAGAAACACTCGCATGGATTTCTCCCGTTCCCGATATGTGGTTTATCACAGCAAATTGCCAATTGACCGCATCATCATTGGTCAATTTATACTGATCGATATCGCGTGTTCCAGAAATAACGTAATCAGCGCGTTTTAAATCACGATAGTCATAACTGATACCGCCGACTACATCAATTGTATCGGTAGCATGGAAAGTATTCTCCAATGCAACAGACATGATGTTTTCATGATCTTCAGTTTTTGGCTCCGGAATTGCGTTTTTCATGTCTGGACGCTTGAAATTCCATTCCTGATGCTCGTCACGGCGAAAATGCAAGGCACCTTTTAACGTGTTCATAGGAATGAGATCTGTGCCAGCCTCAATCGACCCACCCCAGCCTTTATCATGATAAGAGGATTCAAAGGATTTCGGCTTGAATTGCGAATTGAAATGATAGTCATCATAACTATTAATCGTATTGTCGAATTCTGCGTGGTACAGTTTGGTGTTGATATAGGATTTTTCACCAATTTCTGTATGGCTAGCAAATGAAATCGTTTCTACATCCCAATTTGGCCATTTCCAGTTACGTTGAATATCGGATTGTTTGCCACCAACAGAAAGTCCATCAACTGGTCTATCCACCGCATATAATAAGTTCTTTTTGCCTTCCTGTTTGGTATAATTGATGGTGTATTCATCTGTTTCATTGGGGGTTAAACCTAATTTGAAATTACCACGCCAATCGCGAACATCAGAAAAATCACGCCTTCCGCCATCTTCAATAACGGCGCCCCCAACCGTTACCGGATCGTATTTCCGTGACATGAAAAAGCCATCGCTATCCTTATAAGCGCCACTGGCTTGCAGATAAAAACCTTGTTGTTTTGTGCCGATATAACCGGATGTTATATAATCTGCTACGCGACCTCTATTACCAAAATTAACGGTCGGCCGAATTTCGCCTTCTAGCTCTTTGGTTGGTTTGCGTGTTACCAGATTAACTTCACCGCCCATGCCGCCTGGGCCGTTCAGAACAGAAACATAACCTTTTTGAACCTGTATTTCAGCAAGATCTGGTGTGAGAAAACGCCCCGTGTCCAAGCCATTATCATAAGGTAAATAGACCTGAATACCATCAATCATCAATGGTGCCTGATCCATATCAAAGCCACGGATATAATATTTCTGTTCGTTACGTGTTGTGCCGGTATTTTGTATTGTTACACCGGGTACAATCTTTAATGCATCATCAAGCGAATTGCGGTTATAAGTGCGGACATCTTCAGCTGTCACCGTGCTTTGAGATATCGTTTGTCCAGACGTTTGGCCCCATTGATCTTTTGTACTATAAACTGTGATCTTCCCTAATTCATAAACACCCTGCGCATTGTTGCTGTCTTTTTTCGATGGTTTGTTCGAATTTTCCTTCTCTTTTGCATCCGATGCCACGTCCGAGGCGGTGGTTTGCGCAATCGAAGGGGTGACGATACTTACACTTGAGAGAAGACTAAGCAAAAAATATTTGGTGCAGTTTTTTATCATAAAGATTATTCCCGTATATAAAGACCAAACCGAACCGGCTAACAATTTTGTCCGTTGATGAAGTGTCTGAGGTCTTTACTAAAATTATCGTTATATATAATCAGTATATAACGTTTTTGTTACTTACGTTGGCTTCACCCATGTGTAAAGGCGTTATTTTGATAAAACTCACATATTTTATAAGTACGATGAAACGGGGATTATAATGACTTTACTATGGCGAATTCTGGTTTTATGGGCACTCATTATGGTGCCAATATCAGCGCTATCCCGCTCTGTTGTCGATGAGACAAATACAACAATTGAAATCCCTGAGCATATTGAAAGAGTAGCTGCGGCAGGGCCACCAGCTTCCGTCTTTCTCTACAGTTTGGCACCCGATCTTATGCTGGGATGGTCTAACGGCTGGAGTGAAAGAACCCTAAATGGTCTGGGGGATAAAGCCAGATCAATGAAGGTTATTGGTTCAGTCGGGGGAAAAACAGGGACAGAAAGCAATATAGAGCGGCTGATAATGTATAAGCCGGATATTATCGTCGATATAGGAAACCATCTTAAAACAAATATTTCTATGGTGGAGCGTGTCCGTTATCGTACATCAATCCCTTTTATTCTTTATGATGGTAGCGTTTCGGCATTGCCTCATGCTTATCGTGAAGTTGGTGAATTGCTGGGACGTAAAGAGGATGGTGAAATACGTGCCAAATGGATTGAACAAAGGCTTAATAAAATTGAAAAAGTTTTAAGCGATATCCCCGACGCAGAGCGCCCCCGCATCTATTACGCACGTGGCGTTACCGGTCTGGAAAGTGGCTCGCGACTGTCCATTCATGCAGAAACAATTGAAATGGCTGGTGGGCGTAATGTTGCCGGTGATGCCGGTGGAAACCAAGGCATTTTGCAATTATCCATGGATCAAGTTATGGCATTTGATCCGGATATTATCGTTGCATCAGATGATCGTTTTCTTAAAACAATCAAAGATCAACCTATGTGGCAGAATTTGCGCGCTATTAAAAATGGCAAAATTCTGGTTGCCCCATCAGTGCCATTTAGCTGGGTTGATTTACCACCATCAGTCAACCGTGTTATTGGTGTTATCTGGTTGACAAATAAGCTTTATCCTTCGCGTTATCCTGTTGATATAGAAACAGAAGTGAAAGAATTCTACTCATTATTCTATCATGTTGAATTGGATAAAACGGCAATAAATGGTTTGTTGCATCCATCGGATAATCTCTGATGAAAACGAGTATTATTTATGCTGTCGGTGGCTTAATCGGTCTTGTCGTTGTTATATTGTTGAATCTTCGTATTGGAGCTTATCCAGTTTCATTCCACGAGCTGGGGCAATGGATTTCCTGGCGGGTTGGTAATGGTGCAGAACCGGACAAAAACATTGTTATTGTTATAGAAAATATTCGTGCACCACGCATTATTGCGGCATTATTTATCGGGGCAGGGCTTTCATGCGCTGGTGCGGCCTATCAAAGTTTATTCAGGAACCCTTTGGTTTCACCGGATTTGCTTGCTGTGTCTTCTGGTGCAGCAGTTGGTGCCTCTTTGGCCATTATTTTCTCGTTAAGTTTTTTAATGTTGCAATTGAGTGCTTTTATGGGCGGCATCATTGCGGTTTGTATTGTGCTTACTATTGCACGCTTTGCTCACCGCCGCGAGAAGATATTGGCACTTGTCTTGGGGGGTATTGTTGTTAGTGCACTTTTGGGTTCAGGGGTTTCGTTGATAAAAATACTTGCTGATCCTTATGAACAATTGCCCATGCTGACATTTTGGCTACTGGGCAGTTTAGCGCGCATACAAAACTACGAGATTATTCCTCTGATACCTGTTTGCATTATTTCAATCGGAATTATTATCGCTATGCGCTTTCGTATTGATACGATGACTGTTGGTGATGAAGAAGCACAAACGCTTGGTATCCACACAGGGCAAATACGGCTGACGGTTATTGCATTGGCAACCTTATTAACGTCGGTTGCTGTGTCAATAAGTGGCATTATTGGTTGGGTAGGATTGGTGGTTCCCCATATGACACGTATGATTGTTGGTCCATCTTTTGGAAAAACAGGTTTTTTATCAGCTATTCTAGGTGGTCTATTTCTGCTGATAGTTGATACGGTAGCACGCACAATAGCAAGTGTAGAAATTCCATTGGGTATATTAACTGCCCTTATTGGAGCACCAATTTTCATTTGGTTGATGGTGAAAGGTCGGGAATAATGGAGGATAGATTTTTATCAGTAGACAATATTACCACCGGCTATAACAACCATAAAATCAGTGATGGGATTAGCTTTTTTCTTAAACAAGGTGAAAGCCTGTGCATTTTGGGTCCTAATGGCGAGGGGAAAAGTACGTTATTAAAAACGCTACTTGGTATTTTGACACCACTTTCAGGTAGTATTCGTTATCAATCAGTTGCGTTGAAAACTTTATCCATGCGTGCGCGTGCGCGCTTATTTGCCTATGTTCCACAAAATAGCTCGCCGAACTTTTCTTTTTCAGTCCTTCAGATGGTGTTAATGGGCAAAGTATCGGAGCTTTCGGTTTTTCAACAACCAACAAAAACCATGTATGATGAAGCTATGTCCATTCTTGAAAAATTGGAAATAGCCCATCTCGCTGATAAATATTATCCGCGCGTAAGTGGGGGAGAACGGCAACTCATCTTAATTGCACGCGCATTATTACAAAATGCTAACCTGATAGTGCTTGATGAGCCAACGGCAAGCCTAGATTTTTCCAATCAAGATAAATTAATGCGCTTATTGGCACAGGTAAAAGACGATGGACATAATATTCTTTTTACAACCCATCATCCTGATCAGGCTTGCTATTTTTCCGACCAATTGATGATGTTGAAAGACGGCCATGTAATGGCAATAGGGGAGACCCAGTCTGTTCTTAACGAAACCAATCTGAGTCTCCTTTATAATGCGAATGTCGGTATTACAGAGATTAATGGAAAAAAAATAACCTACATTAAGGAATGATCTAACCTATATGTGGGATGATTTTTTTCATTACTTTTTCCATAAGCTTGAGATTGAAGTCCAGTCCGATTTCATTTGCGACCGGTATCATTATCGTCTCCGATAATGATACTGCTTCATCATTATTCATATTTTCAATAATTTGTTCGGTAGACCCTGTATAGCCACCGTCAAAAACACCACGTGCTTTTTTGTGATCTGGCCATAAAACTTGAAGTTGTTGGGTTACTTCTTCAAAACGTTTCTTTTCTTCGTCTGTATCAAGTGGCACAAGTTCGCGAATGATGGCAACACGAGGTTTGCTTGTGTGTCCAGCTTTGTCCCATGCATTGAGGTAATGCTTTATATGCTCTGCTTGACCAGCAAACCTTGCTTGGGGCGATGTCGAATTGTCATTCACCTGAGGTGCGTCTTTTGTAACGCCGGCTGGCGAATGTTGAGGAAAAATTGTATTTCCAGATTTACCGCCAGCATTACCTGCACTTTGTAAATTGAGACCGCGTTTTGCTGCCCATTCTGCACTGGATAGACTACCAGAAGCCCACCAGATACGTTGCAATAAGGTTGGTGAATATGGCTCTACACGCGCCAAACGGTGCTTGTTTGCGGCTTCAGGGAACGGGTTTTCCAAATCGATATTTTTCTCGCCTTTTAGCAGATCCAAAAATATCTCGGCTCTTTCCATAGCCATATCAGTTGCACTTTGACCAGCTTCTGCCGCATAACCAAAATGTTTCCACCCTTCAATAGCCGACCAAGGTGCACCGCGCCCTAATCCTAATTGTAAACGGCCGTCCATAATAAGATCGGTTGCTCCGACATTTTCAGCCAGATGATGCGGATTTTCATAACGAAGATCAATGACACTCGTTCCAATTTCAATTTTATTCGTTTTGGCACCGATGGCAGCTAAAAGCGGAAGTGGAGAAGAAAACGAGTTGGAAAAATGATGGACGCGAAAATACGCTCCATCGACACCAAGCTCCTCGGCAGCGACAGCCATTTCAATTGTTTGAATAAATGCCTCATGTGCTGTTTGTGTCGCTGATTTTTCATGATTGTTCCAACGGCCAAACGAAATAAATGCTATTTTCTTCACGATATTCACCAATATTAATCGTTATATACATGAACTATATAACACAAAAAATTGACTATCCAAGCATCAATATCACAATAATGTGATCGGTTAGGGATATCTCTTCTGGATTGGTAGGCAAATTATGAGAGAACTAAAATACAGCGATATGCAGTAACATATTAAAATACTAGCAAATGCGGTATCATACGAAAAAGCATTATTAGCTGCAGATTATCGCACTGTTTTGTTAATAGAGAATAGGCTCCAAGATAGGAACTTAAGCAAAATTATTGAAGGCAAAATTGCCAGAATATTAGGGAAGTTTTAAGAAAAATCGCACCGAAAATACATCGAACTTTTCTGATTTGGTATTTCTGATAATTTTCAATTGATTGCGTTGTTATTCTGTTGAATCGTGAGCCTTGAATATTTTTTCTAGCTATCATCAAATGAAATATTTCTTACAACAGTCCTTCACCAAATTGTTGAAGGATTTTTGCATTCCGACTATTAGAATGAACTTTAAAAAGATAAGAACAACTGTTTTTCAAGAAATTTAATGGGGGAAGAGATGGGGGAAGAGCTTCGCCCGAAATAAAATAACGACTTGATTATAAAGTATTTTTTTAAGGGAAATGGCGGAGAGAGAGGGATTTGAACCCCCGATAGAGTTGCCCCTATGCCGCATTTCGAGTGCGGTGCTTTCAACCACTCAGCCATCTCTCCAAACCGAACATAATAACTGCTCTATTGTAAATGCTTGAGCGTATTAGCGGCTTGATAGCGGTCAATTGCAATTCTTACAAGTCCTTTTTTGCTTTTTTAAATTGCTTTTGTTGACTTTATGAAGAAAATTTTACATAAAGACGCCCAAGGCGTAGTGTATTCTGCGCTTGCATTGGTATGCAGAATCGATGTTATTCTGCTTCTTGTAAAATTTACGACTGATAAAAAGACGGCTTGTTTGCTTTTAATCCAATGATAAAGCGAACAAAAGCTGGATGGAACGGAAGGATAAAAAATGTTCGCAGTCATTAAAACAGGTGGTAAACAATACCGTGTTTCCGCCAATCAGCTTGTTAAAGTTGAAAAAGTCGCTGGTCAGGCTGGCGATATCGTAGAATTCAAGGAAGTTTTGGTTGTTGGTGAAGGCGATAAAGCAACGATCGGCGCGCCTTTGGTTGCAGATGCTTTGGTGACCGCTGCCGTTGTTACACAGGCTCGTGCGCCAAAAGTTATTGCTTTTAAGAAACGCCGCCGTCAAAACTCAAAGCGTACTCGTGGCCATCGCCAAGAATATACGATGGTTCGTATTGAGGAAATCCTCACCGGTGGTGCACAACCTAAGAAAGCTGCAGCTAAAACTGTAAAGAAAGAAGCAGCAGCACCAAAGGCTGAAAAAGCAGCACCAGCAAAAAAAGAGTCATCAGAAGCTGACGGCAAAAAAGCAGCGCCTAAAAAGGCAGCCGTTAAGAAGTCAGAGAAATAAGAGAGATTAAAGGAGAACAACCATGGCACACAAAAAAGCTGGTGGTTCCTCGCGTAACGGTCGCGATTCAGAATCCAAACGCCTTGGCGTGAAAAAATTTGGTGGTGAAGTTGTTGTTGCGGGCAATATTATTGTTCGTCAACGCGGCACTCAATGGCATCCAGGCGACAATGTCGGCATGGGTAAAGACCATACATTGTTTGCGCTTACAAACGGTACAGTGTCTTTCCGCACAAAATCGAACGACCGCTCCTATGTGTCGGTCATTCCGATGGCGGAGGCAGCAGAGTAAGCCGGAGCTCTTTAAATTAACCGGTGTCCCATTGGACCCCGGTTGGTTGCTTCAAGGCAGAATTAAAAGGGAAAGATGGGATTATCCATCTTTCCCCTTTTTTTTGCTCAAGGAGGTTACAATGAGCCCAGAAATATTGCAGAACACTGACAGAAGGCCGCCTAGGTCGCTGGACTGCCCTGTTTTAGTAACAGAAAGATTGGTTTTACGTGCGCCTCATGTCGAAGACATGGACACAATTGCCGATCTCGCAAATAATCAACATATATCCGCGATGATGCAAAAAATGCCTTATCCATTTTCACGAAAACATGCTGCGGAATTTATTCTTCGTTCGGTTGCTGGCGAGATGGGCTATTGTGTCTATGCGATTACTCTTGGCGAAAATGGTCGCTTTATCGGTACATGTGGTATTGAGGAAAGAGACGATGGGGAAGGGTTGGAAATTTCGTTCTGGATTGGACAACCCTATTGGCGACAAGGCTTTGCGACGGAAGCCGTTGCAAGTTTGATTGATGCTGCTTTTAGAGCAACCGATATTGATAAACTTTATGTTTCCAGCTTTGCAGCCAACAAGGCATCTTTGCGTGTAATTGAAAAATCAGGTTTTCAATATATTGGCAGAAGTGAAAAACAGTCTGATGTTTCAGGTCTTGTATTGACCGAGCATTATGTACTTGAGCGTGACCATTGGTTAGGACAGCGCAGTTTATGCGCTTAAACATTGTTTAAGCACATAAACATTTCAGACCCAGCCGCAAAGGCTGGGTTATTCTTTAGTTGTAGCCTTATTAAGCTCATGGCCAGCGTTAGCGGGCAATTTTCTAAAGATGAAATAGGCGCAGGCGGATAAGCCAGCAATAATAAAAAAGCTGATATGAAAATCTGCCAAACGTAACACGCCATCATGAAATGATGCTGCAGCTTCAAGGATTGCGCCCGCTATTGCGATGCCCAGAGCCATTGAAGCTTGTTGCGCAACGGCAGCAATAGGGGTTGCTTGGCTTGTTTGGTCTTTATCTATATGTGCAAATGATAAGGCATTAACGCCAGAAAAGAACAATGAGCGGAGAAATCCACCAATGAGCAATGCAAGCAGTATAATCCAATAGGGTGTGCTTGGATAAAATAAGCCGTTTGATGCCGTAAAAAGTGCTGAAACAATCGCGCCAGTCATAAGTACTTTGCGGAAGCTAAAGCGTGCGTATATTTGTTGTGCGCCAAACTTCATTCCAAGCGAACCAATTGCACCAACAAAGGTAATGAGACCTGACTGTATTGGTGTTAAGCCAAAAGCAATCTGCAACATCATTGGTAATAGAAAAGGTATCGCGCCAATACCTAATCTAAAAATACTACCACCGGTAATCGAACGCAAAAAGATTTCATCTTTAAACAGGTTAAGGTTTAGCAATGGTGCAGCGCTTTTCTTCGCGTGTTTAACGTAAAGTACAGCGCAAACAATGCCGCCAAGTGTGGTCAGCATACCAACCCATTCAGGCAAGGCAGGCAGACTGATGACAGATAAGCCGAAGATGAATCCAGATAATGCGACACCGGAAAGAATAAAGCCTGTCCAATCAAGCGGACGGAGTACCGGCGTTTCATCTTTTGGAAGGTAGATGGTGGATAGAATAATTCCTATGAGACCAATTGGAATATTAATTAGAAATATCCAGTGCCATGTGAAATACGTTGTAATAAAGCCGCCTATCGGTGGGCCAACCAATGGACCTATCAAGGCTGGTATAGAAAACCACGCAAAGGCCAATACCAATTCGTGTTTTGGGGTGGATTTTACAAGAAGTAATCGACCAACTGGAGTCATCATTGCGCCGCCCATTCCTTGTAAAAATCTGGAAAAAACAAAGGTTTCCAAGGAAAAAGACCCAGCACAGAGGATGGAACCAATAAGAAAAATGCCGATTGCAATTCTAAAAATATGTCTTGCCGTAAACCGATCGGCCATCCACCCACTGACAGGAATAAATACTGAAAGCGAAACAAGATAGGATGTCATTGCCAATTTTAAGGCAATGGGATTTGTTTGTAGATCTGCTGCAATTGCTGGAAGTGATGTTGTTATAACATTGGAATCCATATTTTCCATAAAAAGTGCCACAGCTAAAACCATAGGCAAAATGCGCATTAGGCAAAAGATCCTTCCAAATTTTGCTGACAAATTGATGTGTAACAGACAAAGCAATTAAAGATTTGCTGCTGTCTTCTTTCATATGGTTTGAAAGGTGCTTTATAGCAAGAAAACAGGAACTAAATCAAATTGTTGTGGTTATGTGTCTATATAGGCAAAATAACAGATAGGAAAATGTTAGGCTATAAAACAGAAAATTGTTATATTTGTCTGTATCGTGCATCTCACTTAATTATACGTTCCATTTGTTCAATGCCGTTGTTCATCATTATGGAGAGTCAATGTGGCTCAATCGCAAACTGTACCAGTCAATAATCTGACTGATGGCCCCATTACAAAGACGCTGCTGTTATTTGCGATTCCAACTTTATTATCCAATATTCTGCAATCATTAAACGGTTCTATTAATACAATTTGGGTTGGTCGTTTTCTTGGCGAAAATGCGCTAGCCGCAACAGCAAATGCCAATATCATCTCTTTTCTTCTTTTCTCGCTTGTCTTTGGCTTTGGTATGGCTGCAACGGTTATGGTGGGGCAAAATATTGGACGTAAAGATATTAATGAAGCAAGGCGGGCATTTGGCGCGGCAATTGGGTTTTGTTTGGTTCTATCTATTTGTATAGCCGTGTTAGGGTTGTTGTTTTCTTCCGATATATTGAACTTATTAAAAACACCAGATGATGCATTTTTACTCGCTGAACAATATTTGCGCGTTATTTTTATTGCGAACCCAGCCAATCTGTTAATGCTCATGGTTATGATGGGGTTGCGAGGATCAGGAGACTCCATAACGCCGCTGATTTTCATGGTAGTGAATGTTGTCCTCGATATTATTTTTAATCCGCTGTTTATTTTAGGAATATGGATTTTTCCCAAAATGGGTATAGCAGGGGCTGCCGTATCCAGCGCAGTATCCGGTTATTCTGCACTCATATCCATGTTGATATATATTTATTTAAAAAATTTGCCATTACGCCTTAAGGGGCGCGAATTGCTATACCTATGGCCGCATTTTAATCTTATGCGATATATCGTTCTTAAGGGCTTTCCAATGAGCCTGCAAATGATGATTATCGCTTCGGCTGGTCTTGTTATGATTGGTTTGGTCAATCATGAAGGTGTGTTGACTATCGCCGCTTATAATATCGTCCAACAATTGTGGACCTATCTTCAAATGCCTTCCATGGCGGTTGGTGCTGCTGTAAGCGCAATGGCGGCGCAAAATATTGGGGCTGGTCGTTGGGGGAGGGTGGACAAGATTACGAAAATAGGTTGTATCGCCACATTTATCATCACATGCCTATTGTTAAGCCTCCTGCTTATTTTTGACAGGCCAGTTATCGTCTTGTTTCTTGGCGCTCAAAATGAAACGGTAGAATATGCGCGTCATATACAGTTTTTAGCAAGTTGGAGTTTTCTGTTTTTTGGGGTGTCTATGGTGCTCTATTCAACAGTGAGAGCTAACGGTGCGGTTTTGGTACCGCTGTTTTGTCTTTTTATCGCTATGTATCCCGTAAGATTAGGATTTTATTATCTTTCTTATCATTCAATCGGAGCCAATGCGATATGGTTAAGTTTTCCGATTGGTGCATTGGCTTCGCTTATTATGGCAGCTTGTTATTATAAATCAGGACTATGGAAAAAAACGCGTTTGATTGATACGCCGCAAAAATAGCAAATAGCGCAATTCTGTTATTGCTCCATTTAACAATAATTGTTCGATCATTCATCGACAGTTTTAGCTACTGTGATATCATGGATAAGCGCTTTACTTTTCAATGATTTTCGCCCGAGAAAAGCAATAATCAAAGCTAGAAAACTGCAAATAATTGAAATGTAAAATCCGCTTTCAATGGTAAAATTGTCAATAAGCTGGCCAGATAAGGCTGCACCTGTTGCAACACCAATAGCGATGCCTGTCGTCCCCCATGACATACTTTCAGTCAGTTTTTCTGGTGGGACAATCGTATCAATCAATGACATACTAATAATAATTGTTGGGGAACAGGCAGCACCAGCTATAAAAAGCACGAGGCTCAAATTCCATAAATTGGAGACAAACAACAGCGGTAGTGTTGTAATGGCAGCAACAATGAGCGCAATGAACAATTGTTTGGGTAGACTGATACGTATCTTTAAAGCGCCGTAGGTTATTCCAGCAAAAAACGACCCGAGTGCATAAAGAACCAAAGGAACTGCCGCATAATTGGATTGATCGAGTGATTTTGCCAAGGCAACGACTGATATTTCAGCGGTACCTCCAATTGTGCCCATACAAAACAGGATCATCGATAGTAATTGGATTGGAAACTTCCGGATCATAGATGTAGATTTTTGTGTCACGCGTCCATGAGCAACCGGTTCGGTCGATTTCTGCATGGTAAAAATCCAACCTGCGACCAACAATATCAAAGCGGCGGATAGTGGTCCGGCAGAAGGGAATAGTTTATTGGAGAACTCGATTGCAATGATGGGACCAATCATAAAAATCAGTTCATCCAGAATGGATTCAAAAGCAAATGCGACATGCAATTGGGAAGAACCGTGATAAAGCTGTGACCAACGTGTTCGCACAAATGAACCAAAACTAGGCATAAATCCGGCAAGAACGGCTGCCAAGATCATGACATAAACGGGTGCATGGTAATATACAGCTAATAAAAGAGAGCATAAGGAAATCACTGAAATTAACATGGCAGGTCGAGCGACCCGCGCTTGACCATACTGGTCGGCTAGTCTGGAAATTTGCGGAGTGATAATGGCATTGGCAAATACATAGCTTGCTGCAACATATCCTGCGGTTGTGTAATTTACACCGTCTACCGCAAACATGGTCATTATGCCGATCGATATCATGGATATCGGCATGCGCGCAAAAAATCCCGACATTGAAAAGGCAAGAGAGCCTGGTGCCTTAAACAATTCGCTGTAAGCGTTAGCCATTAACAAGCATCCAATTTATTATGATTATTCGTTGTTATTTTATCGCTTGTGTATTGATGACTAACAATCTTATGTCAATAGCTTTGTTAAAATATGCTATCCCTATCATTTTAAAGCATTATTTTAATTTAAAAATAATGGATCTTTATTTTTATAAGTTAAAATACTTTATTATTTTTGATAAGAATAAACATATACGATTAGTTTTATTCGAGATTAATTTTTATCACCAATATGTTAAGTGTAAGAATGCAAATTATATATTTATAAAAATATATAAATAATCGCTCTCTATTGTTGATAAGCCGCATAATGGCTTCTTATTCACCCCAAATACGCTCAAGTACGAAAATCCAATTTTTAGCGGCGATCTTTTCTATTTCATCGCTATGAAAACCAGCTTTTTGCATGGTTTCAATAAGCTTCGGCAGAGCAGAACAATCCTTTAATTCGTTGGGAATTGTTGTTCCGTCAAAATCGGATCCAAAACCAACATGATCAACACCGATCAGATCTACGATATAGCGAATATGATTGATGATTGTTTGTAAAGGCGTATCTCTATTCCTCTCACCATCTTGTCTGAGAAATTTGACACCAAAATTAATTCCAACCAAGCCGTTACTGTCTCTAATGGCAAGCAATTGTTCATCTGTGAGATTTCGACTTTGATGGCTGAGTTTATAAGCGTTTGAATGACTGGCAACGAGTGGCGAATCTGAAATTTTGGCAATATCAAAAAAGCCTTTTTCATTCATGTGGGAAA
Source organism: uncultured Bartonella sp. (assembly GCA_946478235.1). Taxonomy (GTDB): domain Bacteria; phylum Pseudomonadota; class Alphaproteobacteria; order Rhizobiales; family Rhizobiaceae; genus Bartonella. The sequence continues at coordinate 556,457 of CAMLBF010000001.1, read as the reverse complement.
GGTCAATCATAATACGCAGCTTATTACATTCCCGTATCAGCTTTTTGCCAGTCTCTGTTAAACCTGGACCAATATCGGGTGTTGAAGGAAATCGGAATGGCACGCCGAAGGCAAAAATATTGGGTCTGCTCCACACAGGACCGATGCTGCGTAAACCATAATCATAGAGCATGGACAATTCTTCCAAGCTGTCTGTGATTGCTTCTGCACCTTCAATGTGAAAGACTGCTGCAAACTTATTCTGTTTGATAGCTTGTCGAATTTCACTGGCCGTTTTGCAAATTTTTATCTGATCCGGCGCGCTATCTTCAATATTATGAAGAAGTTTTGCCATTTCCATAGTTGATTTTAGGGCATCGGTTTGTGAAAGCTGGTGCAAAATACCATTGGCATCGAGCGTTTCATCTGTTGATGGAGGGAAAACAGCACAAAGTCCTCCGCGAAGGCCACCGCTTTTAGCTTTCGGCAAATCAATTTCCGCTTCGTCAAAACCATCAATGAAACAGTTTGCGGAAGAGTTTTTGGTGGACCATATTTTGGATAGGATATCATTGTGTCCATCAAAACATATGATTCGCTCATGTGACATTGTCTGCGTCCTAAAATTATTATGCAAGATTCTTCCCGTTAATATAAACCTTTAGGGCTAATGCTTCTATAGATTTTGCAACCCACCGCAATTCTTCCGCTTAATGCCTTTATGAAGAATTTCTGGTGGATATAGTATATATTAAATATTCATATTTAATAAAGTTATAAAAATGTACGCATAAATACAAATTTCATTTTTTATGTATTGATTGGCGATTTTTCAGATGGAATAAAATTTATATATTCTTTAATATGTATATATATTTTACTTTATGTTTAATATTATAAGTTTATAAATAAATATTGTAAAAGTTAGCGTATAAATTTATTTTAATAAAATTGGCAAACCTCTAATTATCTATATAAATCAATTCTGTTATTCTTGAAATACTTTAATAATCACTGAAATTATCATATTTGTAGTTAAATGGGTGAACTATTAAAATATCGAAAGAAATTGGCATTATAAAACTATACTAATTTAAAGTTCTGCGGCTCGAATACCGAAACATAATCGGTATAAAATTTGATATTAATGATGCAGCATTGAACCCTTTATAATGTGGGATCTATTAAGCCTATAAAAGGCTAATAGCTAAAAAGGGGATATGAAACTGCTCTTAACTGGATTTGTGGTGAAATCTTATTTGTAAAGGTCTTTCTGCAACGGCGTTGCAGAATAGATTATAACAAAAAAAGGCAATTACAGACTGTGTTTGCCTCGTCAGTAACACAAGCTTTCTTAAAAAAAATCGACTGTGTTAACATTTAAATGGAGCTTATTTTGCTTGTCTTAAAGCAGTGAAAAAAATTATGGACGGTTGGAGATTCCTATAATTTTATTTGTAACGATCGGATGTTTTGTGAAATTTAGGATCTATGAAGACAATCACAATTCGATTCTGTTTTAATCCTATTGATATGTACCAATAGTCTCATTGACGCTTGCAAATGCTATTTTTTCACGGTTGTGAACGTGGATGGCATTAGTATTTAGATCGCTTGTATCAAAAACAGAGATACATAGCAGATTGTATAACAAAACATGTTGAGATAATGGCGCACCCGAAGAGATTCGAACTCCTGACCCCCAGATTCGTAGTCTGGTGCTCTATCCAGCTGAGCTACGGGTGCATGTCTTATTATCTTTCCGATAAAGACATGCGTTTCCTAATTGGTTCGTTGAAAAAATGCAAGAGGAGATTTATTTTTTTTGAAACATAAATCATATTTATGTGAAAAAACAACGTTATGCTGTCGTTTCACAGCCATTTTTCCGCCATTTACTAAGCGAAGCAGATGTATCTGGAATACGGATTTCAAAATGTGCACCTTTGCGTTCATCATCGAGCAGTTTTATTGTTCCGCCATGGGCATGGATAAGCTCTTCACAAATTGTGAGTCCCAATCCCGTGCCATGAACGCTAGTAGATCCTTGAAATGGCGTGAATAGATGCTTTTTCGCCTGTTCCGGTAAACCCGGGCCCGTATCATCTATATTGATAACGGTGCATGCACCAATCCGTTCTGCACGGATTGATATTTGTTTATAGTCGCATTCATTATTGTCATGTTCAACCATTGCCTGGATGGCATTACGACAAAGATTTGTAATCACGCGGTGCAGTTGCTCGCTATCTGCGTCAACCATAATATCATCAGCAACCAAATTGCAAAAAGTTACCTGGTCCGAACCGGTAATGGTCAGCGATTCAAAGACATCATCAACAAGGTTGCGTAAAGCAAATCTTTCCCTTTTGGGCGCTGCTTCCTGCGTGCGTCCGTAACTAATAACGCTTTGACTATAAATCACAGCACGATCAATTGCCTTGATAAGTTTTGGAGCAATTTTTTGCACCATCGGATCTTTCGCATCAGATAAATGGTCGGACATAAGCTGGGCAGATGCCAAAATGTTGCGCATATCATGATTTATTTTTGACACAGCAAGACCCAAATTAGCCAAATGTTTCTGATGCGCATAACTTTTCTGTAATTCGCTTTCAATAACAGAAATCCGTCGTTGTGTTAAACCAAGTTCATCCCGACGGGTTTCTGGCACCATAATCCTGCTTGGGTTGTGCGGCTCGATAACAAAATCAAGCATATTCATATATATTTTTTGTAGCGGGCGCACCAAAAGCTCATGGATAATGAGATAGATCAAAGTTGCTGCGACAATGGCAATTGTAATCGAAACAACAAAGAAATGCCAAGTGAACTGTATCATTGCATCACGAAGATGATTATCTGATATGGTCACTTCCAGTTTCATATCGGTGCCATCAATTGGTCCACGGACAAGCAGCGTCTTATTGCCACCAAAATACAGCGTTGTTAATGAATCGAGCAGTGCCTTAGTTTCGCTATAGGTTGACAGGTCGATGATTTCGTCAATTTGTCGTAACTTGCTGCTACTTGCCAATTCTCGTTTATTGGATCCATCTATAACGCTTATTGCAAGGGCATCTGTAGAAAATAAAACTTCATTCTTCAGTTCATCACCGATTGCGACATTGGGTGATTCCGCCAGTATAAGGCTTATAGCTTTAGCTGATTGGTGACGTTCTTCCAGCCAACTTTGCTGCATACTTGCAATTGCAGGCATGAAAATTAGAATTTCTGTGATGAAAACAGATAATGTAATTAAAAGAAGTAACCGCGTGCGCATGCGATAATAGATAGGAATCTTGTCATGATCGCTGTGCAACGCCATGCCTGTAGGCACAGAAAATTCTTTATTTTTTATATCCTCTGTGGCCATGCAGAATCCATAATGATGATGTATTTATCTATATAAGTTACTTAAGTTACTATAATTGTTATTTTATAAAGATCTATTATTTAGGATAATTTTTTCGTGCCATTTTACAAAACAGTGTCATAAGAATGATTACAAGATCAAAATCCATTTTTAGTTCTATTATATGTTTCATCATATAGTGATGTCTATTTCTACTGTTTAGAGGGAAACAGTTCGAAATGAAAAAAATATTGTAGGTGTTATAAATATAATTGAAAAAACAATAGGTTACTAAGATAAAAATTATAATGAGTTTTAAGATTGTCTGAAAAATCTGTTATGACTGAGTATAAAACAACTGACTGAATGGTAATTACATTTTTCGTCCCGTTGTCTTAAACAAATAGAATAAGTGTTTAATGATGCTTTTTTAAGGCGGTTAAAATGTGTTATAAACTGTTTTAAAAACAAGTTTTTCTCATCACTTATTTTTACAGTATGTATTGTTTTAACTATATGTTTTTTAATGATAAAAATATATAAAGACGTAATCGTTTTTTTAGATTTGAAAAGATATTAAAACAAAAATTGGTAAATCTGTTTTTTTCTCTTTTCCTTATATGAATTTCATCTTAGATTCTTTAGACATATTTTTAGGAGAAATCGTTATGGCTCGCAATGAAGAAACTTTTCAGTTGGCATTGGACGCTTTAAAAAACCATGCTTTAGCGGCAGGGCGAGACATACGTAAACTTTTTAGCGCAGATCCTCAGCGTTTTGATCATTTTTCTGCTGTGATGGACGATTTGTTGTTGGATTATTCCAAATGCTGCGTCACAGCAGAAACCATGACATTGCTTAATAATCTTGTTGCAGCAGCAGATGTTGCCGGTAGACGTGACGCGATGTATCGTGGTGACATTATTAATACGACAGAAAATCGTGCTGTTCTCCACGTTGCGTTACGTGCGCCCAAAGATGCGGTTATTGAATTGGGAGACAGGAATGTTGTTGCCGATGTACATGATGTTCTGTCCCGTATGGAAAAATTCGCGGAAGCCGTACGCGATGGAACCTTTACCGGCGAGCATGGCGATAAAATAACCGATATTGTCAATATTGGTATTGGAGGTTCCGATTTAGGCCCTAAAATGGTGACATTGGCTTTGCGCCCTTATCATGACGGACCGCGTTGTCACTTCGTTTCCAATGTTGATAGTGCACATATCGTTGACACGCTTGCAAACTTAAATCCTGCAACAACGCTAATCATTGTGGCATCGAAAACATTTACCACAGCAGAAACTATGACAAATGCAAGAGTTGCCCGCCAATGGATTAGCGATGCCTTGGGCGAATTGGCTGTTTCTAAGCATTTTGCGGCTGTTTCTACGGCACTCGATAAAGTTGCTGATTTTGGCATTGATAGCGCACGTGTATTTGGCTTTTGGAACTGGGTTGGTGGGCGTTATTCTGTGTGGTCTGCCATTGGCCTACCGGTTATGTTGGCAATTGGTGGCGCTCAATTTGAACGTTTTCTTGCTGGCGCACACGCTATGGATATGCATTTTAAGGATGCGCCTTTGCACACCAATTTACCAATGATTTTGGGCATGTTGGGATTTTGGCATCGGGTCGTCTGTGGTTATTCAACAAGGGCAATAATCCCTTATGAAGAAAGATTATCGCGTTTTCCTGCCTATCTACAACAATTGGATATGGAATCAAACGGCAAGCATGTAACACTTGATAGTATGCCGGTAGCAACGCCAACAGGACCAATTGTTTGGGGTGAACCGGGAACCAATGGGCAACATGCTTTCTTCCAACTTTTGCATCAGGGAACGGATATAATACCTGTTGAATTTATAATGGCGGTGAATGGGCACGAGCCTAATTTGCAACGCCAGCATAGTATGTTAGTATCCAATTGCTTGGCACAATCGGAAGCATTGATGCGAGGACGCTCACCAGAAGAAGCACAAGCAATGATGCTTAAAAACGGCATGGATGATATTGCTGCTGAAAACTTGAGCCTGCATAGAAGTTTCGAAGGTAATAGACCGAGCATCACACTTGTTCTTGATAAATTGACGCCCTTTACATTAGGCCGTCTTATTGCGCTTTATGAACATCGCGTTTTTGTAGAAGGCGCCTTAATGAATATCAATTCCTTTGACCAATGGGGTGTCGAACTGGGTAAAGAACTTGCAAATGAGTTGTTACCTATGGTTTCAGGCGAGGCAAAGGCCGAAAATCGCGACAGCTCAACTATGGGGCTGATTTCGCATGTTTTAACGCATCGCAGCCGCTAAATTTTAGCCGCTGAGGTGTGATGAGGTGTAATGGTGGCCTATTATAACAACGAGGCCGGTTTGCCGCTCATTAGCTTGTCACTTATTGGCTTGCCACTAAAATGTTTTTTCAAAAGACTGCTTGTTATTTGATACTTGGTGTTTGTGGTTCGCAAGAACGCGAAATGCAATATCATGTGCGGTGAATGCAATTATCATATCAGCATTGTTTATTCGTCGATTATCTATTTATGATTATCGTCGATAATTGGTGTTGTATTATAATGGCACAAGGGTGAGCGGAAAATTCTATTTATCTGTTTTTTTGCGAAAGGCGGTTGTTTGGGTTAAAATCAGTTTCTTTCCAAGTTGGTTGAGGTCAAAGGCTTTTTCTGAATTCAACCATTCATGCAACATACCGGCGACGATGGTAACAAGAACACGGGCGGCATCTTCCGGTGACCAATCATCAGCAAGCATTTGACGGGATTTGGCAACGTGAAACAATCGGACGAATAAATCCAACATGCCGGCATGTGCTTTGCGCAAACGAAATATGACTTCTGAAAATTCTTCAACATATTCACATCGCAAGGTAATGATTGTCATAACGCGCTGCTGATGTTCATCCTCAACAAATCTTTCTAGGCATGAACAGGCAGAATTTTCCAATACATCTATCGGATTGACCGAATCATTTCTTTTTACTTCGTCGATCAGCTCTTCTTGGGGAAATTTTATCCGGTCGATAATTGCATTATAGATGGCAAGCTTGTCACGAAAATGAAAATAGATTGCGCCGCGCGTAACACCGGCACGCTTAGCAATATCGTTCAGCGACGCTTGAGAAACACCTTTATCCAAAAAAACAAGCTCGGCGGCATCTAGAATAGTTTCCCGCGTTTCAGCAGCAGCAGCTTTTGTCCGTCGCATATATTCAGTTCCCTTTAGCGATCACGTTAATCTTAACGGAAAAACGAACGATCTATGTTGCAACTTGGTTGTGACGCCATAATATTACTGTTATTATATGTTTATGAGCCATTTGGCTATTTACATTCATTCATGTATGTATATTTTACCGGACACGAATAAAAATCAAGGTCTGACACCATATGACACTATTTAACAAACTCTCAGCCGGTCTTGTTATCGGCACACTGTCTTTCGGGCTCGCTGCCTGTGGCAAAGAGGAACCGCATATGCCTCCGCCATCGAAAGTGAGCGGAAAAGTTATTCATGCAACAGAGATACCTATCAACTATGAATATGCTGCACGTGTTGTTGCTTACCGTGAAACGGAAGTTCGTGCGCGTGTCGGTGGTATTTTGTTGCATCGTAATTTTGTTGAAGGTTCTGAAGTCAAACAGGGCGATGTTCTGTTTGAGATAGATCCTGATAAATATGAAGCAGCGGTAGCTTCAGCACGGGCACAAGTTGCTCAGGCTCAGGCTAATTATGATCAGGCCGTGCGTGATGCTGATCGTGCTGAAGAATTGGTGAAACAGAAAGTTCAATCAACATCGCAACGTGATCAGGCTTTTGCCAAGCGTGATGCCGATCAGGCAACGCTGATGCAGGCTAAAGCCGAGTTGCGTACAGCCGAGTTGAACCTTGAATATACTAAGGTTACAGCGCCAATTAGCGGATTGACCAGCCGTGAAGCTGTTTCAGAAGGTTCATTGATCGGAACAGATCCATCATCCAGTCTATTGACCACGATTACACAATTGGATCCTACCTATGTGAACTTCTCATTTGCTGATGGCGAATATCAGCAAATTCGTGGTTTGATGCAAGAAATGCAAAAACGTGGTGAGAAGATAGATAATCTTAAAATCACGGTTCGCCTCGGTGAAGGTGTCGATTATCCGCAACAAGGTACCGTAGATTTCACATCGCCAACGATTGACAAACAAACCGGTACATTGGGCGCACGTGCTGTTATCCCGAATCCTGATCGCAGATTGGTGCCGGGTATGTTTGTTCGCGTTACGGTGACTGGTATCAAAATGGCAGATGCCATTACAATTCCGGAATCCGCATTGATGCAAACCAGCAATGGCCAATTTGTTTATGTGTTGAAAAAGCCTGAAGGTGCAGGCGCAGGAGCGCCGGCAAATGGCGCACCAGCCGATGATAATAAGGCTCCAGCTCCGGGTGCAAATGCGCAGGATGCCGGCAGACTTATGGCTGTGGAACAACGTCCTGTTAAGGCTGTTCGTAAAATGCAGAACGGCGACTGGTTGCTTGCAGATGCAACCGTTGACGGGCAGGATAATGCCAAGAATGCAGAAGGTCTGAAAGACGGTGACGAGGTTGTTACCGAGGGGCAAGTGTATATTGAACAAGGTATGATGCGCGTTCCTCCAGGAAAAAGCCTTATGGTTCAAGTAACCGAGGATAAGCCAGCGCCTGCCAATGGGGGCAATGACAAAACTTCGGGGCCCGCACAATGAGCTATAGCTTTTTTATTAATCGGCCGGTTTTCGCGTCGGTTATTTCAATCATCATCGTATTGGCCGGCTTCATATGTATGCGCATATTGCCAGTCGCCCAATATCCTGATCTGCTACCGCCTCAGGTTGTTGTCAGTGCGCAATATCCGGGTGCGAGTGCGGAAACTGTTGCTCAAACCGTTGCTGTTCCATTGGAACAAAAAATCAACGGTGTGGAAGATATGATTTATATGCAATCGACCAGTAATGCTTCTGGAACATTGCAGATAACAGTTACTTTTGCTCTAGGAACTGATCCTGATCAGGCAACGATTAATGTTAACAACCGTGTTCAACGTGCGCTAACAACGTTGCCGCAAGAGGTTCAACGCTTAGGCGTTGTTGCTGATAAGCGTTCGTCATCTATTTTGGGCTTGGTCGCTATGCGGTCAACCAACAGTGCATATGACAGAACTTATGTTGGTAACTATGCACTTCTCAATGTAGTTGACGATCTAAAGCGTATTCCGGGCGTTGGTGATGCTCAGGTTTTGGGTAATATTGACTATTCAATGCGTATCTGGCTCCGTCCGGATAAGCTTGCTCAATATAATTTGACACCAACGGATGTTATTAACTCTGTGAAAGAGCAAAACAACCAATATCCAGTTGGCCGTATTGGTGAAAAGCCAGATATTGACGGCGCATTTACCTATTCAGCGACAACACAGGGGCGTTTGGTAACTGCAGAAGAATTCGGCGAAATCATCTTGCAATCTGATGATACTGGTGCTGCGCTGCGGCTCAAGGATGTTGCGAGAATAGAACTCGGCGCTCAGCAATATTTTGTTGATTCAAAATTAAACGGCAACCCTATGGTGCCAATTATGCTGTTCTTGCAACCGGGTGCCAATGCGCTTGCAACCATGGATGCTATCAAAAAGCGTATGAGTGAACTGAAAGTCGCGTTCCCTCCGGGAATAGAATATTCAGTGCCATATGATACAACGAAATTCATTCAGGTTTCCGTTGAAGAAGTGATCCACACCTTCATTGAAGCTATCCTGCTTGTGATTGTTGTTGTGTTCATTTTCTTGCAAAACTGGCGAGCGACACTCATTCCAATTATTGCGGTGCCAATCTCGATTATCGGTACGTTTGCAGGTATTTACGTGCTTGGTTTCTCGATCAACATGTTGACCCTGTTTGGGTTGGTTCTGGCTATCGGTATTGTTGTTGACGACGCGATTGTGGTGTTGGAAAACGTCGAACGCGTTATGTCGGAAGAAAAACTTTCACCGCATGATGCTGCTGTTAAGTCGATGAGTGAAGTTACCGGGCCGGTTATCGCTATTGTGCTTGTGCTTTGTGCTGTGTTTATTCCTGTTTCATTTATGGGTGGCATGGCCGGCGTGATGTACCAACAATTTGCTGTTACGATTGCAATTTCTGTTGTTATTTCTGGTACAGTTGCTTTGACTCTGACACCAGCACTCTGCGCAATATTGCTGAAACCATCCCATAAAGAGCCAATTGCTCCATTCCGTATGTTCAATAACTTTTTCCAGAAAATTACGGATGCTTATGTCGTTGGCGTGGACTTTTTTGTTCATAAAATATGGGCGGGTATCATCGTATTTTTGGCTGTCTGTGCTTTTGCAGTGTTTATGTTTGAAAAGGTTCCAAGCTCATTGGTTCCAGATGAGGATCAGGGGTATATTCTAGCAGTGTCAATTTTGCCTTCTGCTTCATCTCTCGAGAGAACATCAGGTGTTATTGATCAGGCATATGAAATTCTTCGTTCTAATCCTGCTGTTGACAATATTGCTGAAATTTCTGGTTACGACCTCCTATCTGGTGGTCTGAAAACCAGTACAGGCGCAATGTTCGTCATGTTCAAGGACTGGAAAGATAGACCTAATCCGCAAGATGATGCACGTGTTATCGCACCTAAAGTTGTTGGCATGGCATCAGGCATTAAAGACGGTGTGACAATTGCCTTCAATCCGCCACCGATTACCGGTCTTTCGACAACAGGTGGTTTTGAATTGTACTTGCAAGACCGTAGTGGTGGGTCAATTGCCGATCTCTATACGATGACAATGAAGCTGGTTAACGCTGCTAATCAGCGCCCAGAATTGCAAAGTGTTCGTACAACGTTTGATCCAAATGTGCCTACCTATGATTTCCACGTTGATCGTGTGAAAGCACGTGCTATGGGTGTGCCAATCAACTCGATCTATGATGCACTTTCGGCAACATTCGGTAATATTTATATCAACGATTTTACGCTTTATGGTCGTAACTATCAGGTTAAGATACAATCCGAAGGTGAGTTCCGTAAAAGTGCGGAAGATATCAAGCAGGTGTTCGTACGGTCCAATTCGGGCAATATGATCCCACTTAATGCCTTGGTCAGCACAAAGCGTATTACAGGTGCCGATCAGCTTGAACGGTTCAATGCGTTCTATGCTACTAAGATCATGGGTAATCCGGCTAATGGTTACACATCTGGTGACTCAATTAAGGCTATGACCGAAGTTGCAAATCAGGTGCTACCAAACACCTATCAGATTGCATGGACAGGATCAGCCTATCAGGAAGTTGTGGCTGGCGGTGCTGGTTCTACTGCGATGATATTCGGTATCATCATGGTGTTCCTCATTCTTGCAGCACAATATGAACGTTGGAGTTTGCCATTTGCAGTTGTTACGGCTGTGCCTTTCGCAATTGCCGGTGCGCTGACATTCACCTATCTTCGTGGCCTCAGTAATGACGTTTATTTTCAGATTGGATTGGTTACGTTGGTTGGACTTGCGGCCAAGAACGCTATTTTGATTGTTGAGTTTGCAGTTATTGAGCGTGAAAACGGCAAGTCTGCTATTGAAGCGGCACTTTCGGCAGCACGCTTGCGTTTCCGTCCTATTGTTATGACATCACTTGCGTTTATTCTGGGTGTTGTTCCTCTTGCAAGATCAACAGGTGCAGGTTCGGCAAGCCGTCATGCGATTGGTACCGGTGTTATTGGCGGTATGATTGCAGCAACCTGCGTTGCAACCTTCTTCATTCCTATGTTCTACCGCTTGTTTAGTGGTAATCGGGCATCACGTACAGGTGGCTCTGATACACAAGCAACGGGAAGCGCGCAGGAAGGCAGTAGCGGTACGCCTGCAAAAGCCAGCTGATTTTTTATTGTCAGTTAAAAGATAAAATAAAACCCCGGTTTTCACCGGGGTTTTATTTTTGCAATTTTTATTTTTTGTTTTTGGAATTTTTACGTGGGGGGAACCTGAAAAATCTATTCGTGCTTACGAAAGACCTTCAATCTGTCCTTTCGCGTTAATAAATATTTTCTCTGCCATTGGCACTCTAGGAAGTCCTGGCATTGTCATAATATCCCCACAGATGACTACGATAAATCCAGCACCAGCACATAATCTTACTTCTCGTACTGGAATATCAAAATCTTCTGGTGCTCCGAGAAGGGTAGGGTCAGCAGAAAAAGAATATTGTGTTTTTGCCATACAGACAGGTAATTTGCTGTAACCTGCATCTTCCCATTCTTTTAGCTGGTTTTTGATTGTCTCGGGTATTATCGCTTCGCGCCCATGATAAATCTCTTTGACAATCGTTTGAATTTTCTCGCTCAAAGAAAGATTATCTTCATAAATCGGCTTAAAATTACTGTTGTTTTCGTCGATAACATCAACCACATGCTGGGCAAGCTCTGTTGCTCCAGTGCTTCCTTGTTCCCAATGATGGCATAAAATGGCGCGATGTCCTGTATCGGCAACAATATCGGTTAATGTCTTAATCTCTTGTTCTGTATCGGAATTAAAATAATTAATAGCGACAACAACTGGTAAACCGTATTTTTCGATATTGGAAATATGCCGTATAAGATTGGCTGAGCCGCTTTTAAGCGCATCAATATTTTCAGCGGCAAGATCAGACTTTTTTACACCGCCATTCATTTTAAGGGCGCGAATTGTTGCGACAATAACAACCGCACTTGGTGCAATACCAGCTTTTCGGCATTTAATATCAAAAAACTTTTCTGCGCCCAAATCAGCGCCAAATCCGGCTTCGGTTACAATATAGTCTGCAAGTTTTAGCGCCGCTTTTGTTGCAATCATAGAGTTGCAACCATGTGCGATATTGGCAAATGGACCACCGTGAATAAGAACCGGATTATTTTCCAAGGTTTGTACGAGATTGGGTTGTATGGCATCTTTTAATAAAACGGCCATGGCGCCTTCGGCATGAAGGTCTGATGCGGTGACGGCTGTTTTATCATGCCGGTATCCAATAATAATTTTTCCCAATTTTTCGGTAAGATCGGCCAGATTGCTGGAAAGGCAAAGGATTGCCATGATTTCAGATGCAACTGTGATATCGAAACCGCTTTGTCGTGGAAAGCCATTTTTTATGCCTCCCAAAGATATAATAACATCACGCAATGCACGGTCGTTCATGTCTTCAACGCGTTTCCAAGTTACACGGCGCGAATCAATTTTTTGCTCATTTCCCCAATAGATGTGGTTATCAACCATGGCTGCGAGAAGATTGTGTGCCGAGGTAATCGCATGAAAATCACCGGTAAAATGCAGATTTAGATCTTCCATCGGAATGACCTGAGCATAACCACCACCAGCAGCACCGCCTTTCATTCCGAAACTTGGCCCTAAAGATGGTTCGCGCAAAGCTGCTATTGCTTTTTTGCCTATTTTATTAAGCGCGTCAGTCAGTCCAACTGATGTTGTGGTTTTTCCTTCTCCGGCTGGGGTGGGGTTAATTGCGGTTACAAGGATAAGTTTTCCGTCTTTTTTGTTCTTTAAGCTCTCAATAAATGGCGCACTTATTTTTGCTTTATCATGGCCGTAAGGAATCAAACTTTCATATGGAATATCAAGTTTTTTGGCAATTTCACCGATAGGCAATTTCTTGGCTGCACGGGCAATTTCGATATCAGTTGGGTTCATTTAAAATTCTCTACATTATTTCCATTTTACCGCTGCACGATGGTAAAATTCGTCGGCTTTCTATATTAGCGCATATACAGTGCTAATAGCATCAATAAAAGACGTAAGAATACGATCAAAAGTAATTGGCACGTTACTCAATGACAGATAATTGATTGATCTGATTCTGTTGATAATAAATAACGAAAATCTTGCTTATCCATCACTATTTTCGTGCTTTATTAGCCCATTCAATGTTTCAATTTAAATTTTGAATTGCGATAGATTAAATTTTGAATTGCGATAGAAAATGACGTTTCCAACAATTGCAGTTATGCAATGTTTGATCTCAATAAGCCCGATTACCTATAAAGGTGATTTGGCTAACAAGTTATAATAATTAATGAATTTCTGGTTTTATAAAGCGAGTGGCTATAACGCGTTTCCCAATTTGGGAAGAAATAAGCATAAATAAATTTTTAACTTGAGAAGAAATTGGTAGCGGAGGAGGGATTCGAACCCCCGACACAAGGATTATGATTCCTCTGCTCTAACCTACTGAGCTACTCCGCCCCAAACCACTTATTTCTAAAACAATAAGCTGTAGCGGCGATATAAAGTGTTGTATGTCGTTCTGTCAAGCGTCGTGTTCAACCTTTTCTCTTGTCATTGACGCTCATCACCGATATTGAACTACTATTACATTGCTTTTTTAGCATTAGAATTAGAGTATAAGGCATAGACAATGGCGCCACGCATAGCAGTTTTAGGATGTGGTTACTGGGGGAGTAATCACATACGTACCTTAAAAAGTTTAGGAGCGCTTGCAGCTGTTTCCGATGTTAATGCGCATCGGGCGGAAGGGTTTGCAGCTGAACACGATGTTGAAGCTATACCGGTTGAAGACGTTTTTACCCGAAAAGACATTGATGCAATGGTTTTTGCATTACCACCGCAATTCCATGCAGAAAATGCCATACGGGCGGTTGAAAACGGTAAAGATGTTCTGGTTGAAAAACCGATAGCTTTGAATGTTGCAGATGCAGAGCGTGAGGTGAGGATTGCAAGAGAAAATAAACGCATTTTTATGGTTGGCCATGTCTTGCGTTATCACCCTGCATTTGAAAAACTTTTGGAGCTCGTCAATGAAGGTGTTTTAGGCGATGTGCGGTATATTCACGCGCACCGTTTAGGGTTGGGAAAATTCCATACCGAAAGTGATGCGCTATGGGATTTGGCGCCACACGACCTTTCTATGATTTTGGCTTTAACCAAATGTGAGCCAAGTGAAGTTCGTGGCGAAGGGGCAGCGATTATCGATCAGCTTTCCGATTTTGCCCATGTTCATATGACATTTCCAAATGGTATGCGCAGCCACCTTTTCGCTTCGCGGTTAAATCCCTATCGTGAGCGCCGTTTAACCGTGGTTGGTACAAAAGCCATGGCTGTGTTTGACGATGTAGAGCCGTGGGAGCGCAAGTTAGCGATTTATCGGTTTGAAGTTTGGCAAGATAATAATCAGTGGGCTTTTACCGCTGATGAGCCAGAATATATCGCAACGGAAGAAGCAATGCCGCTTACGCGCGAATTACAACATTTTATTCATTGTATTGAAACACGTGAAGAACCGAGAACAAATGGTGATGAAGCTATTGGTGTATTGCGCATATTAACGGCTGGAAGTGTTCATCACGGTGCAAAAAAATAGAAACCTCTTACATCAATCGTTTAACTTTGATTATATAAATCTGACACAGAGAATTATGACTATAATCAATAGAGTTAATATGATTCGGTGGTTTTAAAGCGGATAGCAATGGAGTTAATATGCAGTTTATAGATCTTGGAGCGCAGCGTGCGCGTATTAAAGACAAAATCAATTCCGCTATCGCCCAAGTGGTTGAAAGCGGGAAATATATTCTTGGTCCTGAAGTTGCAGAGTTTGAAAAACGTTTAGCAGACTATGTTGGTGTTAAACACGTTATTGGCTGTGCAAATGGTACCGATGCTCTGATGATGCCTCTTATGGCAGAAAATATCGGACCGGGAGATGCTGTTTTTTGTCCAAGTTTCACATTTGCTGCAACAGCTGAAGTTGTGGCTCTTGTTGGCGCTGAGCCAGTATTTGTTGATATTTTGCCAGACACCTACAATATGGATCCTAAAAAATTGGTCGAAGCAATTGCGATGATCAAAAAGGAAGGCCGTTTGACACCACGGGCTATTATTCCTGTTGATTTGTTCGGCCTGCCAGCAAATTATCAGGAAATTTCAGCCATAGCCGCAAAAGAAAATCTTTTTGTTATAGAAGATGCAGCGCAATCAATTGGCGGTAAGCATGACAATGCAATGTGTGGTGCATTTGGTAATGTCGGTGCTACAAGCTTCTATCCTGCTAAGCCTCTTGGCTGTTATGGTGATGGCGGCGCAATGTTTACCGATGATGATGATTTGGCAGAGCGTTTGCGTTCCATCTATTTCCACGGCAAAGGCGAAACACAATATGACAATGTTCGTATTGGTGTAAATTCCAGACTGGATACAATTCAGGCTGCCATATTGATACACAAGCTTGAAATTCTTGAAGATGAGATGGAAAAAAGAGCTGTCGTGGGCGAGCGTTATGCTGAAGGTTTGAAAGATGTTGTCAAAGTTCCGGTGTTAGAAAAGAACACGCGGTCGGCTTTTGCTCAATATACAATTGAGGTTGAAAATCGTGATGGTTTAAAGGCTCATTTGCAAAATGCCGGTATTCCAAGCATGATTTACTATATAAAGCCTCTGCATTTGCAGACTGCTTATAGGCATTACCCACAAGCTGCAGAAGGCTTACCTGTTTCAGAGCGTGCTGCTAATCATGTTTTGAGTTTGCCTATGCATCCATATCTTGAAAAACAAGATCAGGATAAAGTCATAAAAGCTATCAGAGAGTTCCACGGGGCTTAAAGTTAGTCGCAGTAAATCATGCGCGATTGAAAATTTATATATTTAAAGGTCGGATTTTTCCGGCCTTTTTGCTATGAAAATGGGAACTATCTGACGTGTATTGCCTATTGGATCGATAGATTTGAGCAAACGATCACCAAGGAAATGAAAAAATTATCCGCGAGGTGACAATTATCCGACAAGTATTACTCCTTGATTAGATGATGTTATGCGAGCAATTAAAAGCCCAATCCATATCATCTAAAAGCAATCACTATGTTTGCAAAGGCTTGTGGTTGAAACGCCAAAGTGCTGATTATATGCTCGTTTCAAACTGTTACGGCGATATATCCAGCATTGTTGAAACGCTTTCATTCGCTCTTTTCGGTTCCTAATTATAAATGGCACAGATAATTTGTATAAGGCACAGGCCATGAATGTCTGATGCGATTTCACAAATGAAACATCTCTAGTTTTCACTATTGAAACCGCACCATCATTGTTACACTCATTCAATGGTCGCAACGACTTTGTCGTTATGCGTCTACCTCATGTTTGATAGCTAATCGCTATATTTACATGAGATGAGATTCCATGACAAAGCGAATGATAAATAGAATGGCAATAATCCATGTTGCTGGATGCACAGAACGCCATTTACCGGTCATTGTTTTGAGACATGCATAGCTGATAAAGCCGATTGCCAAACCATTGGCAATTGAATAGGTCAGTGGCATGAGTAGGGCAGTGAGTGCCGCTGGTGTTGCTTCAACAATGTCATCCCAATTGATTTCGGCAAATTCGCGCATCATCAGGCAAGCAACATATATCAAAGCCGGCGCTGTTGC
Organism: uncultured Bartonella sp.; assembly: GCA_946478235.1. Taxonomy (GTDB): domain Bacteria; phylum Pseudomonadota; class Alphaproteobacteria; order Rhizobiales; family Rhizobiaceae; genus Bartonella. Next base: position 539,657 of record CAMLBF010000001.1, on the reverse strand, counting down.
ATAGGACGGTATTGCCAGTGCGATAGGTGATAAGAATAGGGCCAATATAAACAACACGCCAACGGTCAAGGCTGTTAGACCGGTACGGCCGCCTGCTGCCACGCCGGAAGCACTTTCTACAAAAGCTGTTGTGGAACTGGTTCCGATCAGTGATCCTGCCAAAATTGCTGTACTATCAGCAAACAATGCTTTGCCAAGATTGTTTGGTTTATCTTCCGGTATCAGACCTGCTCGTTTGCCAACGCCCACAAGTGTTCCTGTGGCATCAAATATTTCAACGAGAACAAAAACCAATAAAACATGAAAAATGCCACTATGAAAAACACCAGCTATATCCAATTTCAAAAACGTTGGTGCGATAGAGGGGGGAAGAGAAACACCGCCACTATGGATAAGAGCCTGAAAGTTTCGATATCCTTCATCTGTAAAAATAAAGGACAGAATAGTAACCACAACGATACCGATCAAAATGGCGCCGCGAACCTTGAACGTATCGAGCGCAACGATGACAAAAAGCCCAATGCCAGCCAAGACAGATGCTGAACTGGTTACGTCACCTAAAGCGATAATGGTAGCGTCATTTTTTACAACAATTCCAGCATTTTCGAAGGCAACAATAGCCAAAAACATGCCTATGCCGGCAGCAATGGAACTTCGCAGTGATTTTGGTATGCCACCAATCAACCAACGGCGAATACCCGAGGCGGTGAGTATTATAAATACAACACCGGATAAGAACACTGCCCCCAAAGCTTGTTCCCAAGTATATCCCATGGTGATAACAACGGAATACGCAAAAAAGGCATTAAGCCCCATGCCAGGTGCCATTCCTACAGGCCAATTGGCAAGGAAAGCCATAATAATACAGCCGACAGCCGCAGCCAAACATGTGGCAACAAATACTGCCCCCTTATCCATGCCTGCGGCACCAAGAATGTTAGGGTTGACAGCAAGAATATATGACATTGTCAGGAAGGTTGTTAAACCAGCGCTAATTTCAATGCCTGTGCGTGTTTTATTCTCTGATAGGTGAAATAGTTTCTCAAACACAATATTGGTCCTCACGTACCATTATGTTGGCAAATATGTTGGCAAACAATCATGCTTCATAAAAAGCTATAAATTATGCTTTCTACTCTTCCTTATACCGGAGTAGCATGATGCTGCTATAAGAGAAGCGACATTCAACTGCACTTATGGAACGTCATTCACAGTTTTCTCTTGTCAATGCGAGATTTAAGCAGGTTTTGTCGTGTTTTTTGAAACTTGTTTTGACCGCGTTCTTGGTTTTTTCGATTTGGCTTTTGTATCTTTTGCTGTTTTTGTGAGGTTGGCTTCGATGCGGGCAGCCAGACTCGTTGGACTGTGCGGCTTTTTAATCAATTTGTTGATTGGGGAATCCTTACCTTCCTTTTTAGCAACGTCGGCCGTCAAGCGCGCGGTAAAGTTCAAAATTTCATTGCGCAGTTTTTCTATCTGTTCTTGTTCAATGCCGGTAGTAGCTTGTTTTACTGTCGCTTGTTCGAGTTCCTGTTTTAGGTAGATTATTTCTTCCTGTAGCGATTTTATTTCTGCTTCATATTTGTTGCGATCAATATCGTCGCGTCGCTCATTTAATAGAATTTTACGCAATTCCCGAATTCCACGTTTTTTATTATTTCCAAGCTTATCAACAAGTTGGCGTTCAGCAACAAGTTCGTCGTATGTATCGGACAGTTTATCCTTTAACTGGTTTAACTGGCGCTCAAGCTCGAATTTGCCAGAAAGCTGTTCATTGGCAATTCCAAGCTCGAGTTTTTGTGCATTATATTTGCTGAACAGATCATTATATTTCTCGTCCCGCTTGACAATTTCAATCGCATGACGGGATTTAAGAAAATCCAAATCTGCTTCTATTTCGGTAATGCTCAGCGGTATTTCTGTCGCAAGCGCTTTCTTTGCCAAGTAAAGCGCTCTACGCCAGATTATCGGCGCTATTAGCATAGTCACAAACAAGGCGACGGCGATGCCAAGGACAAAAAAGAGAGCCGATTGAATGAACATGAATTGCTCCGATAGAGCGTGAATGAATTAAAACGGATTCCACGTGGCTTTTTTGGTCAGTTTTAGATAACCAATATTGATGCCCAACCGCGCTCCAACACCCGTTCTAACTGGAACCAAAAGTATGTTTTCTTTTTTCAAGACGTGGAAGCCAACACCAGCAACAAAATAGGCAGATCCGGATACGCCGGCATAACGCCCCCAGAGATTGTTCAAATTATCAAGCTCGTATACCAAGATCATTAAACGGGATCCTTGTCCGCCAAAGTCCCAACCAATGGATGGACCTTGCCAGAATACCTTATGGTCCCCAGCGTTTTTTGTATACAATGTGCCTTCGCCATAGGATAGCCCACCAATAATAGCACCAGAACCTTCTTCTCCGAGGATATAGCCATTTGGCAAACCGTATTTAGAGAAAATATTTTCTATCGCTGTTCCCATGCTGCCGGCAGCATCGCCAAAAAAGCGATGACCCGAATCGATAATTTCCTGTGAGGAGAAACGACCGTCCTGTTGTGGGGCTGCTTGTGCGTCAGAAATCATCAATCCGACATTAATAAGAAGTATTAACGTAAAGAATGCCGATACTATGCGCCAGTGAGTACGGATGGAACGTGTCATATGTTTCACCTTTTTAGTCACTTTATAACTGGATCTATTGGTTTTTTGATCCGATTCGACAGTATGCTAACCGGCAAAACTATTTAAATTGTTAAAAAAAGTTCAATAAAGGCAACTTTCTTTCATCACAATTTGTCCACGTGTCCATGAAAAATTAAGGGTTTAAAGCCAGTATGCGCGTCGGTTAATAATTTTGGAGATAAACATATTATGACGCTTGCCGTTACTTTAAGCCCTGCAGATCTCGCCGCTTTGCTATGCAGCCGTATCTGTCATGATCTGATTTCTCCGGTGGGCGCTATCAATAATGGTATAGAACTTTTCGATGAAGGCGGTGCAGAAGAAGATGCATTGCAACTGATTCGTATGTCGGCAGTAAACGCATCAGCACGTTTACAATTTGCACGCATAGCCTTTGGCGCAGCTGGTTCTGCAGGTAGTGAAATTGACAGTGGTGACGCGGAAAGTGTCGCAAAGAATTTTATGCAGAATGAAAAAGCCAATTTGGATTGGCAGGCACCGCGACTTCTTTTACCCAAAAATGAAGTTAAACTGTTGCTCAATCTTGTTCTGATTGCAAATGCTTCAATTCCGCGCGGTGGTGATATTTATGTTTCTATTCGCGAAGATAATGGCAAACGTAATTTCCAACTTAAAGTGAGTGGGAAAATGTTGCGTGTTCCGCCGAAATTTTTGGAACTTTATAATGGTCAGACACCGTCTGAACCAATCGATGCACATGCAATTCAGCCGTATTATACTCTTTTATTGTCACAGTTGAGTAATATGCCTATCGCAATTCAAGCATTGCCAGAGGTGATTACTTTTACGGCTGGTCAACCACTCTAGTGCTGGTGTGACCGATAACACTAAGCAATTTTGTTGCTGAACGAAACAGGATTTAACAAGTTAATCGGTTGCGATGGTTTAGTTGATTTTATCGCCTGCATAAACATTTGTTATTTCATGAGATAAAACAATCGTCATTATGACGGACGGTTGCATTTAGATGAGAAAATTACGATTGGATATTCTCAATCAATGACCATAAAAAAGGCTCGATGACATAAAATCATCGAGCCTTTATTCAATAATTGAAAAAGCTATTTTTAAGCTGTTTCGCGAAGTTCTTCGCCCATTGGTTCGCGCAATACATAGCCGCGACCCCATACTGTTTCGATATAATTAATACCACCGGAAACAGCGTCGAGTTTTTTGCGCAATTTGCAGATGAAAACGTCGATAATTTTTAATTCTGGTTCGTCCATGCCGCCATAAAGGTGGTTAAGGAACATTTCTTTTGTCAGTGTGGTGCCTTTACGAAGTGATAAAAGCTCAAGCATCTGATATTCTTTGCCAGTTAGGTGAACTGGATGTCCACCAATTTCAACTGTTTTCGCATCAAGATTAACAATAAGATCTCCCGTCGCGATAATTGACTGAGCATGTCCTTTAGAACGGCGGACAATTGCATGAATGCGAGCAATCAATTCGTCCTTATGGAATGGCTTTGTCATATAGTCATCGGCGCCAAAGCCAAGACCACGTACCTTGTCTTCGATACCACCCATACCAGAAAGGATAAGGATAGGTGTTTTTACCTTGGACAGACGTAATGTACGCAATACTTCATATCCCGACATATCTGGTAGATTAAGGTCAAGCAAAATGATGTCGTAATCATAGAGTTTGCCCAGATCTACGCCTTCTTCGCCGAGATCTGTTGTGTAAACATTAAAGCTTTCCGACTTCAGCATTAATTCAATACTTGTTGCTGTGGCGCTGTCGTCTTCAATCAGTAATACGCGCATTCGAATATCCCCTTTCCGGCGCCCGAATCAGGCGAAACCGTGGTCTATAACAAACAACTGCTTTTGCAGCTGCATGGTTAATCTCTAAAAACAGTGTAAAATCATGCCTTTAACCAAGGTTTAATTTTACAGCTCGGCAGCACGCAGAACAGTTCGTTGCCTCTATCTCCAGTTTGCACCAGAATGGTTAACAAAATATGATTCTTGTTGGCAAGATGTTAATAAAAATTAATTAAAAAAAACCGACATTCCCTTGATTCTAGCAGATAAAATCCTAATGGAAATGCTTAATTTTTACTTTAAGAAACACCTGTAAGTGACTCTTACGACTCATAGTTTTTAGTTTAAAAACTGTCTTTTTGTTTACCGAGCTTTAAGCCTCTTTGCTTATAGTGTGAGAAGACCGTAAATAAATGGTTACCAATGGGTTGTTTGTTACCTGACCGCAGCTGTTTTTTAAGCTGTTTAGGTTAAGTTTTGTTGGTGCCACTTTTTGGAGACGAAACCGGGGCGTGTTTCTGATAGCGGTTTTGAATAATGAGTATCATGGCGTGAACGTGTATTGTTCACGGAGTAGGGAGTACTGCGTATGAAGCCGCGTGAAAGTGTGGTTCGATTAAAAATGTTTCAAGTGCGGGAAAAACGCCGCCAGATTTCCCAGCTTGATATGATGATGGGCGAGTTTGAACGTATGACAAGCGAGCTTGAAGCGCAGATTGTTAATGAAGAGCGTAAGTCTGGCATCACAGACATCAATCATTTTGCTTACCCGACATTTGCACGTGCAGCCCGTCAACGCCGTGAAAATTTGATGAACTCAATTCGGGATCTTCAAATCCAGAAAGCTTCAGCGGAAATGGTATTGCATGAATTTGAAGCAGAGCTTCAACGCGCACAAGCTATTGAAGAACGCGATGGCAAAACCATTACTGATAGCGATATAGATTTTGTGCAACGCCGTTCTATGATCGGTTGATATATCTATTAATTGGTATTGAGCCATAACGTTTAAAAATTGAGCGTTAACGTTTCGATATTGAACAATCGCATTGCATGCAAAATTGTTTCGAAAAATAGTGAGTTAAATGAATGGTCGGGTTTCCGGCCATTTTTTATTAATTTTTTTCCAAAATATAAAACAACCGCTCCTTTGGTGAAAGGAACGGTTGTTTAATAATATATTGGGTACGGAAATGATCGAGCGACGATCAGTGTCTGTATTGCTGAATGCGTGTAGTACGCAATCCCGCCAAACCATGCTCGTCTATCGAACACTGCCAGGAAAGAAACTCCTCCACTGTTAGGGTATAACGTTGGCAAGCTTCATCCAAGCTGAGTAGTCCGCCTCTCACAGCCGCAACAACTTCCGCTTTGCGACGTATCACCCAACGCCTAGTATTTGTAGGCGGTAGGTCGGTAATCGTGAGTGGGCTCCCATCCGGGCCGATAACATATTTTACGCGTGTTCTTACTAATTCGGTCATTGTACTCTCTACTCTTATTCAAGGACCTGACATGACCATAACCGCTGAGCTTTAAAAAATAACTAAATAGGTCGAAAGGGACTGTTAACACTTTTGCGGCGGATTTTTGTAATTCATTGAGTAAAATATAAAGAAAACAGTGGGTTATACATAAAGCACCGAGTTTTGAAAACTTGAAATAGAAACACCACTTTATTTTTTTTGTTTTTTTTTATAAACTCATCCATGCATATAAGACGATATTGCTTCGTTCTGCATTCAATTTTTCTTTTTCACGGTTGTATTGTCTCGCATTGAAGGCAATATACGATTACCGGATAAAATTACGGAAAATGTCCGGCATTTGGGTAAAAGGTGAACTTATGTCGCTCAACAGTCTTGATCTTCCGCGTCGTCCTGAGGATACCAGAGTAGTGGTTGCTATGTCAGGTGGTGTTGATTCCTCTGTCGTTGCAGGACTGTTGAAAAAAGAAGGCTATGATGTAGTAGGCGTAACGCTGCAACTTTATGACCATGGGGCTGCAACCCATCGTGTTGGTTCATGTTGTGCTGGACAAGATATTGAAGATGCCCGTCGTGTTTCAGAAACACTCGGGATACCGCATTATGTGCTGGATTATGAAGCGCGGTTTCGTGAGGCTGTTATTAACCCATTTGCTGAAAGTTATGCGCATGGCGAAACACCAATTCCATGTGTTGCTTGTAACCAGACTGTAAAATTTGCTGATCTTTTAGCGACTGCTCGCGATCTTGGTGCCGATGCATTGGCAACGGGACATTATATACGCAGCCGTCAAAACGGTGTTCATCGCGCTATGTATCGTCCGGTTGATGCGGATAGGGACCAAAGTTATTTTCTTTTTGCAACCACGCAAGAACAAATCGACTATTTACGTTTTCCATTGGGTGATTTGTCAAAACCACGTGTAAGAGAGTTGGCCGCAGAAATGGGGCTGGTGGTTGCAGATAAGCACGACAGTCAAGATATCTGCTTTGTACCACAAGGAAAATATACCGACGTTATTGCAAAATTGCGGCCAGAAGCCGCGAACCCTGGTGATATCGTTCACATTGATGGGCGTATTTTGGGGCGCCATAATGGTATATTGAATTACACAATTGGTCAGCGTCGTGGAATAGGTGTGGCAACGGGTGGTGCTCTTTATGTTGTCTATCTTGATGCTGAAAATGCACGTGTCGTTGTTGGTCCACGTGAGGCGTTGGAAACACACAAATTGTTTTTGCGCGATGCAAATTGGTTAGGCGATGAAGATCTGGATAATTTTCCAGAAGAGGGCTTGGAAGTTGCTGCGAAAGTTCGTTCCACACGCCCACCACGTCCGGCTATTCTTCGTTATGAGCAAAATAGATTTTCTGTTGAGCTTCTTGAAGGTGAAACGGGCGTAGCACCGGGGCAGGCCTGTGTGCTTTATGACGGGGAAGGCAATGACGCGCGTGTTTTAGGTGGCGGTTTTATTACGCATTCTGAACGCGCACCACAAGCTGAAGCCATGCTGAAACAACTTTTGGAAAATCTGAATACGATTTCAGCCGCTTAAGTTTTAAGTCTAGTTGGATATATCTTCGACAAATATGGCTTCTGTTATAGCGGTCGATATATTTGGTTAGGGTTTTCGCTTTAGTTGACATAATTGACTGCGCCAGATTGGTTGATTGCGGCAATTAGCGATTGATTGCGCAACTACGCTGAAACAACTTTTGAAAAATTTCACTACGATTTTAATCGCCTCTTTAGGCTCGCTGGGGTAGGCGCTTCAGCGCATATGGGGTTTCTATATAGACCAGTATATCCGGTTATATTCTGATCTTCTAGTGATGTAAGCGATAGGGCACACTCGTGATTAATTCAGCTTGTCGGGATTTGCAAAGTGCGCAAGTGTTAAGCCAGTTGCGGTGGCAACGTTTAGGCTGTCGAAATCATAGGCAATAGGAATGCGTAATGTTTCAAAATCACGCAGGATAAATTCGGGCAAGCCGTCGCCTTCTGTTCCAAATAGCAAGGCCACTCTGTCTTCAACCTCAGCATCTTTCAAATAATTGGGTGCTGAGGGCGACAGAGCAAAAATATGAAAATGATGCTGTTGCAGTGCACTTAATATCGTTTTGATATCTTCACCTTGTGTGTAAGGGGTTTTCAATGCAGCCCCAACAGAAACGCGAATAGCTTTCCGATAAAGTGGATCGCAGCAGGTTTTGTCAAGAATGACACCGTCGGCGGCAAAAGCGGCAGCGTTTCTGAATATGGATCCCATATTGTCGTGGTTGGAAATACCACATAACACAGGAACAACAGCCTGTTCTGGCAGGTGTTCTAAAAATTGTGTTAGATCAGGTACCTGAATTCGTTCTCCAATGCCCAATATTCCGCGGTGAACATGAAAACCGGCAATTGTATCCATTATCTTTTGTGGAACACAATAAATAGGGCAAGTTGGCTGGGTTTGCATGAGCAATGGCATTAGGCCTAAAAGACGACCGGCAACAACAAGCAAAGACTGCGCAGAGAAACGATTTGATTTTAATAAATTAGCGAGAACAACTTTTCCTTCTGCAATAAAATGTTTGTCTCGCCCAACGAGATCCTTTTCACGAATATCACGATATGACGCCAAACGTGGATCATCAGCGTCACTAATAGTTATTATATTCAAATCCATATTAATATTTATCGTTTCTGATGTTCTGCCAAATGATGGATAATATCATCATGCGTGATTAAGCCGATTACGCGACCGTTTTCAACCACCCCAATAGCGCCTCTTTTTTTATCGCATGCACTGATTAAATCGGGCAAGCTGGTTTCTGGTTTGGCCATGGCTGCAACTGAGATATTGGAATTATCGTAGTTTAAAGGACGCATGACATGTCGTGCTGTTAAAAAACTTAAAGGATTTATATGGCGCACAAATTTTGCCACATGATCGTTTGCAGGAGAAAGAACAATTTCCTGCGGGCTTCCGCATTGCAATATTCTTCCGTCTTCCATAATGGCAATGCGATTGCCCATTTTGATTGCTTCATCAAGGTCGTGGCTAACAAAAATCAATGTTTTATTGAGCCGCTGTTGCAATTGTAAAAGCTCATCTTGCAGGTGATTGCGAATAAGTGGATCAAGCGCAGAAAATGGCTCGTCCATCAACAAAACCGGCGCACCTGTCGCAAAAGCACGGGCAAGCCCGATGCGTTGTTGCATACCGCCTGATAATTCAGTGACCATGCGGTTTGCCCATTCGCGCAGTCCAACAATATCCAGTTGTTCATCAATAATAAGTTGCCGTTCTTTTTTTGAAAAACCAGCAACTTCCAAACCAAATCCAATATTGTCCGCCACTGTGCGCCACGGAAACAAACAGAATTGCTGAAATACCATCGAGACAAGACGGGTGCGAACAAATCTCAAATTTTCCGAGGTTGCATTTGTTACATCAATTTCTTGTCCAGTATTTCCAACATAGATTGACCCTTCTATCGGCTTAATCAGGCGATTGATGGTTCTCAGTAACGTTGATTTTCCTGATCCGGATAATCCCATGAGAACAAGCGTTTCACCCTCTGAAATTTCAAGGCTGCACTCATGTACACCGAGTACCGTATTGGTTGCGTTCTTAATTTCTGCGCGTGAAGCCCCTTGCTGGGCTAGCGCTAAAGCTTCTTGTTTTTTCGCTCCGAATACAACGCTGACACGATCAATGATTACCCTAGCCATTTAACGCACCTTTCCGGGGCGGAACAGACGATCCAAAACAATTGCCACGACGACAATAACGCAACCGGCTTCAAATCCCATGGCTGCATCGTGTTGCTGTAAGGCGCGATAAACCTTGACGCCTAAACCATTGCCGCCCACGGTCGCTGCAATGACAACCATTGAAAGAGAGAGCATAATGGTTTGTGTCATGCCTGCGCGAATTTCGGGCATGGCATGTGGAAACTCGATTTTCCATAAGATTTGACGCCGGTTGCTACCAAAGGCTTTACCGGCTTCTATCAATGATTTGGGGGTTGATACGATGCCTTGTTGGGTCAAACGTATAGGGGCGGGCAACACGAAAACAATTGTTGCTATTAATCCTGGCACCATGCCGATGCGGAAAAATATAATGGCGGGGATAAGATAGACAAAGGTTGGCAATGTCTGCATTAGATCGAGAATTGGCTGAATTGCCCGATAGATCCTTGGTCGGTGCGCACAGGCTATACCGACTGGTACACCAATGCCCATGCATAAAATGCATGACCAGAACAGGAGTGTTAGGGTTTCCATCGTATCAACCCAATAGCCCTGATTTATAACGAAGAGAAAGCCTAATGCGGTTAACAGCACAACACGCCAATTGCGCTGATTAAACCATGCAAGGAAACTTAAAAACACAATGAGCACTATCGGGTTTGGCCACAAGAAGATGGACAACGTGCTGTTGAGCAGGCTATCCAAACCAAATCTCACGCTAGCAAAAAACAAACTACAGTGGTTTTTTAGCCATTCTACAATTGTATTGGCAGTTTTACCGACCGGAATTTTATAGGACGATAGAGTTTGTGGATCTTGTGATCCCAAAGCAATATTGACTGCTTCAACCGCATCTTTCCCGTCAAAGGTTTTTACATTGACGAGCCATGATTTATAAATTTCAGGATTTGCTTGCAACCATTGTCGTGCGGCATGTTCAGGATCAAGACCCTTATCAATGATCGCACTCATAAGCTGGTTTTCCATGGGTACGGTAAAAACCAGATTGTCTAAAAACTGTCCGATATTCTGGCATTCTTGGCGATAACCTTTACGTATATTCGTGCCAACTTTAGCGCTACCAAAATTGGAACCAAAATATTTGTCGCCACCGGATAAATAGGCAATTTTAAAATCCATATTCATCGGGTGTGGTTCCCAGCCAAGAAACACGATAGGCTTTTTTTCTTTGATGCGTGCTTCAACTTCAGCAAGCATGGCTTGTTCAGATGTTTCAATAATATGGAAATTGTCTAGCCCATAAGCCTTGTCATGCAACATTGACAGAATCACACGGTTTCCATCATTGCCTGGCTCCACCCCATAAATGGAATATTTAAGATCTGCGCCGAAACGGCTGATATCGTCAAATGTCTTTAACCCTGCATCATAGGCAAATTGTGGTACTGCAAGTGTATATTTCGCGCCTGTCAGATTATAACGTAAAAGCTCAACGCTCCCATCATTTAAGTAAGGTTGCAAATCTGGCGTCATGGACGGGTTCCAATAGCCAAGGAATATATCAATGTCACCACTTGAAAGAGATGCGTAGGTAACAGGCACAGACAGAATTTTTGTGTCTGGTTCATAGCCGAGTGCCTTAAGCAAAGTTACAGCTACGCCTGTTGTTGCAGAAATATCTGTCCAGCCCGTATCGGCAAAGCGTATTTGTTGGCATGACTGAGGCTCATTTCCCAATGCAGCGAAGGACGAGAGAAACAAAGTAGTCAGCAACACCACTATTTTTTTTAAAACACCAGACACGATTGTCTGCATCTCCTGAATTGCTACAAAATTTGCCTATTAACGAGTTAGACTATTTCTATAAAGAATGAAATAAGCTTCATGATAAAAGCCTTAAAACAGGATTAGATAATGCAGCTTCCCGCTAATATACAAAATGTTATTAACCAATTCTTTCACGAAACGAGTTTATCTGAACTTGGAAAGGCCAGTGAGCGGCTTACCACCCGTTACAGGGCTGAATTGCGTGATGGGCAAATGCATCTCAATTCCAGAATTGCAGCGCTTGCCTATATGGCAGCCCGCTTTCCTGCAACTTTTGCGACGGTTACTGCAGCACTCAAATTTACTCTAGAAATAATGCCGGATTTTTCGCCTAAGAGTCAGCTTGATGTCGGGGCAGGGCCAGCAACTGCACTATTGGCAGCGAGTGAAGTATTCCCATCAATAGCGCAAGCGACCCTAATAGAACAAAGTGATGAGATTATGGAACTTGGCAAAAACCTTGCTGCCCAAGTGCTAGAGTTCTCGCCTGTCTGGAAAAATGCCAACATTAAAGACATAGCAATGTTGGATTTAGAAAAAGCTGATCTTGTGACGTTGTCTTATGTTTTGGACGAACTCGAATCAGTGACCAGAAATAAATTGGTTGACCAGCTATGGACAAAAACCGGCTCTGTCCTAGTGTTAATAGAACCAGGAACACCTGCCGGCTGGAAACGTTTAATGGAGCAACGTGATAGGCTTTTAGCGCAAGGCGCATTTCTTGTAGCGCCATGCCCACATGCCCTTAAATGCCCAATACAGGAACCCAATTGGTGTCATTTTTCGCAAAGGGTAGAGCGGACACGCACCCATAGAATGACCAAACAAGCCGAAGTTCCATTTGAAGATGAAAAGTATTTTTATATTTCATTATCAAAAAATGAAGTTAATCATCATTATTTCAGAGTAATTAGTCAACCAAGAAAATCATCTGGAAAGATAAATTTGAGTATTTGTTTACCGAATGGTCAATATAACAACGAAATAGTCACTAAAAAAAATAAAGAACTATATATTCGGGCAAGAAAAACTTTATGGGGAAGTATAGTTTAAAAAAATAAACCTAAGGTTGTAAAATTAGTTGACTATTACGAATGATGGTATATATTACTGCTTACCGAACATAAAGAACCTAGTTTTCTTTAAAACGGTTACAGGTCGTTAGGTCCCCCGCTATTTCCTGCGCCTGTATTCCCCTTGATCGGATAGGGGGGAAAAGTCCGGGTCCCCAATGCCCGGACTTTTCTTTTGTTATCTTTATAAATACTCATTTTAAGTTATTTAGACCTATCGGTTGCTTGCCTTTTGTAAGGAAGTACAAGAATAGATCATCTTGTGTTTATTTTTGCTATTGCAACAAAGAGGGCAAAAGGCTAAAAGCAAACCATGATGTACAAATGCTCATTCTCTGCTTGGTGGTGCGGTCGTTCATAGCGGCCCAATGGGACATTTTGTGCAAAAATTTGCGAAGGCCGCGACGGAAAACCGGGCGGCCTTTTTCTATACTCCGCGCTGGCATTCGTCACGAACAACAAGGATAACGGAGTTTTAAAATGACAGAAATGGCGATGGAAAACGGGCTTGATTACATTACCAAGGGCGGTATAGCAGTTACACGCCGGCGCAAAGAAATTGCGTATGAAGGTGCAATTGATAAGCTTATTGACGATCTTGATAGTCACCGTGGGGCAATTTTTTCATCAAATTATGAATATCCTGGTCGCTATACGCGTTGGGACTCCGGCATTGTTGATCCACCTGTGGTTATCACCACACAAGGGCGCAATGTGAAAATAGAGGCTTTGACAAAACGTGGTGAAGTTTTGCTCGAAGCTATTATAAGTATTGTTACAGTATTGCCGGAGGTTATTGTTGTTGAAAAAAAGTTAAATCTCTTACGAGTAAGAGTAAAAGAAAGTGAAACCGTTTTTTCAGAAGAAGAACGGTCGCGTATGCCATCAGTTTTTACTGTATTGCGTGCAATCGTTGATTTGTTCTTTTCGACAACGGATAATAATCTCGGACTTTATGGCGCATTTGGGTATGATCTGGCTTTCCAATTTGAACCTATAGATTTCAAAATTAAACGGCCAGACGATCAACGTGATCTGGTGTTATATTTGCCAGATTCGATATTAATTGTTGACCACTATTCTGCTAGCGCATGGATAGATTATTATGATTTTGCCTATGCGGGTAAAGATACTGTCAATATACCGCGTGAAAGTCATGAAGTTGCCTTTAAGCCATCAACTGTAACACCGCCAAATGGTGATTATAAACGTGGCGAATATGCCGAACTTGTGCGTAAGGCAAAAGAAAGTTTCAAACGCGGCGATTTATTTGAAGTGGTTCCTGGGCAAACTTTCTTTGAAAGCTGTCCTCGTAAACCATCGGCCATTGGTCGGCGTTTGAAACTTACCAACCCATCGCCATATTCATTTTTTATCAATTTGGGCGAGCAGGAATATCTTGTTGGGGCTTCTCCTGAAATGTTTGTACGGGTTACCGGACGACGGGTGGAAACTTGCCCAATATCGGGAACTATCAAGCGCGGCGAAGATGCAATTTCTGATTCTGAACAAATTTTGAAATTGTTGAATTCAAAAAAAGATGAATCCGAATTGACCATGTGTTCGGATGTCGACCGCAATGACAAGAGTCGCGTATGTGAAGCTGGGTCTGTTCGCGTTATCGGGCGTCGGCAAATTGAAATGTATTCGCGGCTTATTCATACAGTTGACCATATTGAGGGGCGTTTGCGCGCTGGTTTAGACGCATTTGATGCGTTTCTTTCTCACGCATGGGCTGTAACAGTTACGGGCGCACCAAAACTATGGGCGATGCGGTTTATTGAAAATCATGAGAAAAGCCCACGTGCTTGGTATGCCGGTGCTGTTGGTATGATATTTTTCAATGGTGATATGAATACCGGTCTTACCTTGCGGACAGTGCGCATTAAGGACGGCATTGCTTCTGTTCGCGCAGGTGCCACATTGTTATTTGATTCCAATCCTGAAGATGAAGAAGCAGAAACCGAGTTGAAGGCTTCAGCGATGATTGCGGCTATCCGTGATAGTGCCAGAAATTCTGCCGATGAACCCGATGTCCAACCAGAAAAAGTTGGTATTGGACGTTCAATTTTATTGGTTGACCATGAAGATTCTTTCGTTCACACGCTTGCCAATTATTTTAGACAAACTGGCGCAAATGTAACGACGCTTCGCTCTCCCATTGCAGAAAAAGTGTTTGATGAGCTTAATCCCGACCTTGTTGTTTTATCGCCTGGACCCGGTACACCGAAAGATTTTAATTGTAATGACACGATCGCTAAAGCCAGAAAACGCAATATTCCGATTTTTGGTGTTTGCCTTGGGTTACAAGCATTGGTTGAATCTTTTGGCGGTGTTTTACGTCAATTGGAATTACCGATGCATGGTAAGCCATCACGGATCAATATAGTTGAGGCTGGAACTGTTTTTAATGGTTTGCCGGCGGAAATTACAGTTGGGCGCTATCATTCGATTTATGCAGATTCCGACCACTTGCCTTCAGATTTTATCGTAACAGCCAAAACGGCTGATGGCATAATTATGGGAATTGAGCATAAGAAAGAACCTATTGCTGCGGTACAATTCCACCCCGAATCAATTATGACGCTCGGAGGTGATGCCGGAATGCGCATGATTGAAAATGTTGTTTCCAAACTGAGGAAAAAGGTTAACTGACAATGGAAGAAAACTTAAGGGTGAAAAGATTGGCGATTTGGTCTATTCCGATCGCCCTTATTGTATTTTTGCTTAAATATCTTGCCTATTACATTACGGATTCCGTTGCGCTTTATTCAGACGCATTGGAATCCATTGTAAATGTTATTGCTTCGATTGCAGCATGGTGGGCTATTAAAATCAGCATGAAACCCGCCGACAGGGATCATCCTTTTGGGCACCATAAGGCCGAGTATTTTTCTGCGGTGTTTGAAGGGGCTATGATTTTTGTTGCTGCCATTATGATTTTACGGGAATCATGGTCAGCGCTGAGTGCTGCACATTTGCCAGACCAACCCGGTATGGGGTTGGGGATCAATCTTCTGGCTGGTGTGATAAATGCTGTCTGGGCACTTTTATTGTTGCGGCAAGGTAAGATTTCCCGCTCACCGGCGCTTAAGGCAGACGGCCTTCATCTGTTGACCGATGTCTTTACATCGTTTGGGGTGCTGGTGGGGTTGTTAGCAACAATTCTGACAGGTTGGGCAATTTTAGATCCTGTTTTGGCGATTATTGTTGCGATCAATATTCTTTGGCAAGGTTGGAAGGTTATCAATAGCTCGGTTCAAGGGTTGATGGATGTCGGTGTCGAACTTGAAGAAACAATACGCATTCGTGATATTATTTCGTCCCACGCGGCTGGAGCGATAGAGGCGCATGACCTAAAAACAAGAGTTGCAGGGCAAGTTACTTTCATTGAATTCCATTTGGTTGTTCCTTCGGCAATGAGTGTGGGAGATGCCCATGCTATTTGCGATAGAATTGAAGATGCCTTGAAAGTTGAAATAGAAAATGCCCGAATAGTTATTCATATAGAACCGGAAGAAGAAGCCAAACTACCATTAGGTACAACAGCGGTTCCGATCGCGTGAGGTTATCATGGTAAAGATCAGAAACCTGCAACAAACCACACTTTCCGATAATTGGACAAAGCTCACCGATGTTTCGTTTGAGCAGCAGGAACATGATGGTCGTTGGAGTAAGCAGCGGCGTGAAACTTACCATAACCGTCCGGCAGTCGCCGTATTGCCTTATGACAAGGAACGCAAAACCGTTCTTTTGATTAAGCAATTTCGGGCGCCTGCCTATCTCGTTAGCGGACAAATGTCGATATTGGAGGCATGCGCAGGACTGGTTGATGCAGGAGAAACCGATGAACAAGCTGTTTTACGAGAGGCTAGAGAAGAATTGGGCTATCATGTCCATAATCTGACATTGGCTTTTAGAGGTTTTACGACGCCAGGCTTCTCGACAGAACAATTGTCGTTATTTCTGGCAGACTATTGTCCCGATGACAAATTTAGCCGTGGTGGTGGATTGATTAAAGAAGGGGAGAGTATTGAAGTTATAGAGAAAACTGTAACCGATGCTTTTGAACTTCTCGATAATAATATTATCAATGATATGAAAACAGCTTTATTATTAAATGAGCTTCGACATTCTATTATGAAATAAACAACAGTTGGTGATTACTGGATAAATTCATTTGCGTGTGTCACAATGATATGCAATATCAGCACTATTATGAACATGACCAACGAAAACATATCGACAATAGATAGCTACATTTCAAATGTAGGCTTTTCGATCAGCTATGGTCATGCACTTCTTCTCGACCTTACTTGCGGCTACCGGGTCCGGTGAGGGGCGCTCGGTAGTCGTAGCCTACCGGCGTGAATGCTCCTCTTGCAGATTATATTTCATGTAACAAACTGATTTTATCGGTCATCTTTAGAAGAGCTAATTTCGATGAATACATTCGCTTCCCAAAAAACAAATCCGGGTATGCCGCTGGCTGCTGAAAAATATCAACCTTACCCGAAAGTTGATCTTAAGGATCGTACTTGGCCCGACAAACAGATAGAAAAGGCACCTATTTGGTGTTCTGTTGATTTGCGCGACGGAAATCAGGCATTGATCGACCCAATGGGGCAGGACCGCAAAGAAAGAATGTTCCGGCTGCTTTTGGAAATGGGATTTCCGGAAATAGAGATCGGTTTCCCCTCGGCATCCCAAACAGACTTCGATTTTGCGCGTTGGTGTATAGAACAAGGCAATGTGCCTGAATATGTGAGCTTGCAGGTTTTGGTACAGTGCCGCCCTGAATTGATTATGCGTACATTTGAAGCGCTCGATGGAGCAAATCACCCGATCGTTCATTTTTATAATTCTACCAGTGAATTGCAGCGCCGCGTTGTTTTTGCCAAGGATGTCGCTGGTATCAAGCGTATCGCAACCGATGGTGCAAAGATGGTTATGGATATGGCAAGCAAAGCGGGCAAAGATTACCGATTTGAGTATTCGCCAGAAAGCTTTACCGGCACCGAACTGGAAGTTGCCTTGGAAATATCGAATGCCGTGATTGAAATTATCAATCCGACGCCTGACAATAAAATGATATTGAATCTGCCGTCGACTGTCGAAATGTCTACCCCCAATATTTATGCCGATCAAATTGAATGGATGGGACGTCATATTGACCGGCGAGACAGTGTTCTTATCTCACTGCACCCGCATAATGACCGTGGTTGTGGCATTGCCGCGACTGAATTGGGGTTGCTTGCTGGTGCTGACCGTGTTGAAGGAACGTTGTTTGGCAATGGTGAAAGAACCGGTAATGTCGACATTGTCACATTAGCATTAAATATGTTTACGCAAGGTGTCGATCCCGAGCTCGATTGTTCGAATATTGAGAAAATCAAGGAAGTTTATGAATATTGCAACCAGTTGCTAATTCCTGAGCGTCACCCATACGTTGGAGAATTGGTTTATACTGCATTTTCCGGTTCGCATCAGGATGCGATCAATAAGGGAATGAAAGCAATGAAGACATCGAACAAGTCTTTATGGGAAGTGCCATATCTTCCGATAGATCCACGCGATGTCGGACGCTCTTATGAAGCCATTATCCGTATCAATTCGCAATCGGGTAAGGGAGGCATTGCCTATATTCTGCAGCAGGATTACGGCCTTAACTTACCACGGAATATGCAAATCGAATTTCGCGATATTATTCAGCATATTACCGATAGCGAAGGTAAAGAACTGCCACCCAAACGTATTTATGATGAATTTATCAATACCTATGTTGACCATAAATCGGCACGATTTGGCTTTAAGGATTATAAAACAACGACAAATCCATCTGTCAAAGGGCGTGTAACTGTTAGCGCAGAGATAACAGATCATGGTGTAATCCATGATATAAAAGGCGAGGGAACAGGGCTGGTTGATGGTTTTATTGATGCGCTTTCCAAATATATCGGAAAGAAACTCTCTGTCGTTGATTATTCAGAGCATTCATTGCAACAAGGCTCTGACGCCAAAGCAATTTGCTATATGGAAATCGCCTATCCTGAAGGAAAGGTTTTTGGTGTTTCCATTGATGAAAATATTGCGACAGCATCACTTTCTGCCATTGTTTCGGCAGTTAATCGCTTAAATATTTAAGCCTGACATTGATAGTGAAGTGTTAGAAAGAAAGGCTGCCTATCATTTTAGGCAGCCTTTTTGTTGGATTAATTGCAGATAGGCTCTCTCAACGAAATTGTTAAAAAAGTTGGCATTGTTCGGTACAGTTGATCTCGTTCTTTTCGTTAATAATTGTGTACCTTTGTAATTGGCATTGCCAATTATCGCCGTTTTTTTCAATGGAAAACCAGTTATAGTTTGCCGCTGGCTTGCGACCATCAAATGCTTGAGATGCCGAGGCCACACCAACCACCGGAATTCTTCTATTTTTGGCCTCAATGTGATTGAGAGAGGGGATATGAGTGTGCCCATGTAAAATTAATTCAGCACCATGCTTTTTGATGACTTTCTGAAAGCGATCAATGCCCCAAAGTTTTTTGTACCATGATGTGGCACCATGAATAGGCGGATGATGGATCATAACAACGCGAAATAGCTTGCTTTCGGCTGCTTCTTCCAACAAGTCAGCGAGATGGTGGGCTTGTGCGCTATCAAAATAACCTGTTGCCAAAAACGGCAAAGTAGCGACAGCAGACGAGACCGAAATAATAGCGACATTATCGCGAACGCGCATGAATGGGAAAATACCGCTCCACGCATGCGGCTCGTCACCCGTTACCCAAGGACGAAACGTGTGGCAGGCTTTTTTAAAGGCTCCGCCTACATAAGCGTCATGATTACCGAAAGTCAGCGTGATATCTCGACCAGTTCCTTGTCGTAGTAACCAATCTTTTGCTTGTTCAAATTCTTTTGTTAAAGCCAGATTGACCAAATCACCCGAAATTGCCAAATGATTGGGCTGTTTCAATTTAATGCTTTGCATCAACGCATCAAGTGTATCGGTACCGAGCTGGCCTTTCCGGTTTTTTTTCCAATTGATATAGCCAGTTAACCGTTTTCCCAACAATTCGCCGAATGTCGGTTCCGGTAATGGTGACAGATGAATGTCTGATATGTGTGCGAGTTGAAACATAGTGCAGAGCATAAAGAAACGCGAAAAAATGGCAACAAAAAAAGGACGCTGCTATAGCGTCCTTTTTTGTGAGGTAAATCAAGCCCCCTCAATTTACCTTTAAAGCCCCCTTTGGCTTTATTAGAAGCGGTATGTTACACCAGCACCGATCAACCATGGATCAAGATCGGCTTTACCACTGATCTTGTCGCCATTGAGCTTAGCACTGAAGTCTGGACGCAAGTAGAGTTTCTTAACGTCAAAGTTGAAGCCCCAATGTTGGTCAAGCATATAGTCGAAACCAACTTGAAGAGCGCCGCCCCATGTGTTGTCAATGTCGAGACCTGTGATGCGTCTGCCGCTGTCACGATCAGCGCCGTTACCATCCTGGTTGTAGAAGATTGTGTAGTTTACACCAGCACCAACATATGGCTTGAATGCACCAAAATCGGTGAAGTGGTATTGCAATGTAAGGGTAGGAGGCAAGATGAATGTTTTGCCGATTTTACCGATACCACCGAGTGAACCACGGCCGTCGATTGATGAATAGGTTGTGCCCAAGATCAATTCAGCAGCAATGTTGTTTGTGAAGTAATAGGTGATGTCGAGTTCAGGAACGACTGTGCTTGAGAAGTCCATTTCTGAACCAGGAACGTGATGAACACGACCTTTATCACGAGGAACAACGCCAAGAGCACGAACACGGATCTGCCATGGGCTTTGAGCCTCTTGAACAACTGGTTGAGCGCTCTGGACATCGGCAGCCGAAGCTGATCCTGAGAAGCTGAGTGCTGCTGCGATGGCAACAAGGCTGCTACCGATCAATTTCTTCATATTAAATCTCCTAAATCAATAAAGCGGTGCGTGTTTCACACGGAAGTGATTGATTACTTTCAAAACTATTTCTGCAGAAATTTCCATTGATTTGAATCAAACTTAACGGTTTTTGCCTTGTTACCGCCATGTTTGCGCGATGAGTGTCTCATAAATGCAACAAAATTCGTTAGTCTTGACATGAGTACACCGTGACAAATCGTGAATTTTTAATCTTACCTTAACTATAACGAATCAACTGCGTGTGCATGAATTGTATTTTGGAGGCTTGGAAACTGCTAACATCAAAGAAAGTTATCGTTTTTTATTTTGTAGCGGCCTGTTGCTTTTAATTTTTTTTCTGTTTTAAATTAAAGGAAGAAGTAAAAACAGTTGGACTATTTTAAAGAACCTTGTTGGGCTGAGTAAAAAATATGGCTTTTGTTAATCAACGACGATGAACGATCCGCATGACCGGAAAGGTTGTGTTGTTACATTTCTGTACAATTCATTGTTTCGTGGATTTCAATATGGCTATGTCTTCTGTGCTTACGCTTAAGCTTCCTTTGGCGCCATCTGGCGATAATTCCGGTGATATTCTGGAACTTACGTTTTTTAATGAACAAGTAGATCATGTTTCAGCAATTGAGCTGTTGAATGCTGAAGCTTTTGGCCCGGCACGTTTTACGCGTGCTGCCCACCTTATTAGGGAAATTGGTGGGCATGATCCCGATTTATCGTTTGTAGCAATGTTGGGTAATCGGGTGATTGGCACTATTCGTATGACACCGATATGGATAGGCGATGTTCCAAGTTATCTTCTGGGGCCAATTGTCGTGGCGAACGACTTTAAAAGTCTGGGTCTTGGTAGCAAATTAATGGCATTGGCCATAGAAGCAGCCAAGAAAAATGCTTGTCGGCTTATTTTACTGGTGGGGGATGAGCCTTATTATAGACGGTTTGGTTTTAAAACCGTCTTAGAGGGACAGATGACGATGCCGGCTCCAGTCAACCCAAAACGACTTTTAGCTTTGGAGCTTGAAAATGGAGCCTGTCAAAGTGCTTGCGGTATTGTTCGGCATAGATGCGTTAAGAATTATTCTTAATGCCCTTCTTTATACCACATACCGCTTAATAGCAGCAGACAGATGAATAGTGCCAATAAACCGGTATAAATAGAATATTGCACGGTATTAACCAGTTTGGTCTGGTCAGCTTTCAACAAAGCAATCGTATCGGCTTTTATGTTTTTGGTTCGCGCATTATTGTCTATTGGTGTTATTCCCGGCATTGATATTTTTTCCGATGCCTTGGCATGTAGTCTTGTAATATGCCCACCAGAAGGAGAAACAACGGGTGTGAGCTTTTCGTCAGTCGATATAAGTTCGGCATATTCAGGAGAATTCATAGGGCCAATATGGGTTAATGCCAATTTATCGCCATTTATAATCTTGAATAATCCAACTTCATTGGTTGGCAAATTGGCGACAAATACGCCTTCCTGCTGTTTTTCAAGCGTGACAGTCTGCGTTTTGCCAGAAGGTGATTTGACGGTTGCAGTTTCAGGTTTATCAGCCATTGTTTGCCGACGAATGGTCAAATTATTTCCATTGCTGCTTGCCGTTAAAGCTTCTTCTTCAAGATCCGGTTCTTTCATCAACCAATGCGCCATGCGGCGGTAAAGGGCAGCATAGGGACCACCCCCTTCAAAGCCACGGGCCCATAACCAGCCTTCATCGGACAATAACATGCCGACACGCCCTTTTCCGATATGGGATAATAACATTAGGGGGCGGTTGTCAGCGCCATTCATAACAACTGTGCTTTTGGATGTATCCCCCACAGTGATCTGACGCATCCATCTGCCCCAATTACCGCTATTCATGGTTTTTGTTTCCAAGTCCCGCGTTACAGGGTGTCGCATACCGTCCTTTGTTAGAGATGGACGAAATGGTTTTTCAATGATTTCTCCACTTGGCAAGGTTGGTAATACGGAAATCAAAGGTGTCTGGGCAAGTGATGTGTCACCTGCAAATTCGGGACCCGTTGCCATCAGCAAGGCACCGCCATTTTTCACATATTCAGCAACATAATCATAATAGATGAGCGGCAAAACATCATAGTGCTGATAACGGTCAAAAATAACCAGATCAAAGTCATTGATTTTATCGACAAAAAGCTCTGTCGTTGGAAATACAATCAATGATAGCTGGCTAAGAGGTGTGTTATCGGATTTTTCCGGTGGGCGAAGAATTGTAAAATGAACCAGATCAATGCTGGCATCACTCTTTAACAGATCACGCCAAGTACGTTCACCATTATGCGGTTCGCCAGAAACCAACAAGACTCTTAAATTCTGTCGGATACCTTCAATGACTGTAACCGTTTCATTATTGGCAGTCGTCAGTTCGCCTTCAAGCGGTTCTGTTGCTGCTTCGATAATGTTTTTGCCGGCATGAGGTATTGTCAATTCAATTTGATAGGGCGCACCTATCGTGACATTGTATTGACCAACGGCTTCACCATTGACCTTGATGGAAACAGTAGCCGTTTTGTCGCTGCTTGTGGTGTGTCCCTTATCGTTGACCAGCACAGAAATATTTGCTTTTTTGTTGGTAATGCCAAATCTTGGCGGTTCTACAAATTTAATCTCGCGATCAAACTCATCAGGCTGACCGGTGATGAGCGCATTTATCGGTTTTTCATTGACAACACTTCCCGACACACTGGCAATGTCATGCACTTGCCCATCGGTAATTAAAACGGTACCAGCGTAAAGAGCAGGGGGAACATCTGCAATCGCTTGGTTTAACGGCGTAAACAGTTTTGTTTCTGTTCCAACGGCCATATCAGATTGTGATGCTGCTTCGATAAACCTTGGCTCATATTCAGGATGTTTTTTAAATTCTTCTTTTAACGCATTGAGCGCATCGTCGGTATCGCGTGTTCGTGTACCATAATTTTGACTGGGGCTTCTATCAACAACAACGCCAACAATACTTTTGATTGGTTCTCTCTGCTCTTCAACCATGACAGGATTAGCCAAAGCCAGCACAAGTGCTGCTAATGCCAATAGTCTTAGCACGGATCCCCGTTTTCGTAGGAAAAGACCGACGAGAATGATAATCAACGCTATTATTGCAAGTACCAGTATCAGATTGACTGGTAATAATGGCTGAAAGCTCATGAATTGCTTCATTGTGCACGCTCCTGACCCAAACGCTCTAATAAAGCAGGAACATGCACCTGATCGGCTTTATAATTACCTGTCAAAATATACATGACAATATTCAATCCACCGCGAAATGCCCAAATCCGTTGCATCTGATCGTCAGGTATTAATGGATATTTCCATGCGCCTTTGCCATCATGAGCCCATGCACCAGCCAAATCATTGGCTGTAATTAAAATTGAACTTACGCCGTCACCAGCATGAATGGGACGTTTATCGTTGCTTCCCATTGCAGATGATGAAATCCATAAAGGTGAGCCACGGAAGCGTCCGGGAAAATCAGGCATAATGAAAAATGACCGTGATAACACGTGATCTGGCGGCGTTTGTTCAAGCGCAGGGATGTTTAACCCATCGAGAATATCTCTCAATCTCTGTGTATTGGGCGTTGCTGCACCTTTTAAATCCATACCGGCAGTCATTTGGTCGCGCGTATCGAATAGGACAGTGCCACCTTGATGCATAAACGCATCAATTTTTTCGATAGCTTTTTGCGTCGGCATAGGGGCAGTCGCATCAATCGGCCAATAAATTAACGGATAAAATGCAAGCTCGTCTTTATCCAGATCAAGGCCAGCGACTGGCCCCGGATCTATGGTTGTGCGCGTTTTTATGAATTGGTTGAGCGATTCAAGTCCAGTCTTACTGGTATCATCAATCTCATTATTGCCAGTGATAACATAGGCAAGACGAGTTTTACCGGCTGACGCAACCATGGCTTTATCATTGGGGGAAAGGTCTTGCGCATATAGTGGCGAGATTTGATTGATATTGATGAGGGTGACCAAGGTTGCTGCCATCAAAACAATAGACACCAATTTACGATGTTTAGCGAAAAAGCGTGACACTCCAAGAACAATAAGACTATCTAGGATAAACAGAATTAACGCTATTCCCAACAGAGGACCAACCAAACGCAATTGTGTTTCACTGGAATAGTTTATTTGATGAACATTTTTCAGGTCAACGGGGATTGCCAAGTTTTGAAGGGTTGATTGGCTATCCAATAAATTGACAGCATATAAATTGTTTTCGCTACCGTAAAATCCAGGTGGATGGTTATAAGACGGCAGAGCAGGTGTATTTTCATCCAAAACAAGTGGTGAAACATAAGATTCTGGCTGTATCAATGTTCCTGTAGCATCAAGCACACGCCATGGTTTACGAACGATATTTTCATTATTTTTCGCAGCATCTTCATTCGTGAGAGAACTGATCGAAATAAGCTTTTCAAGCATTTCTACGAAAAAGCCAGAAAGAGGTAATGATGACCACGATGGATCAGCAGATGTATGAACAAAAATGATTTTGCCTTTTCCCATATTAGCCGCGGTAATAAGAGGTGTTCCATCTGCAAGGCTAAGCAGCGTTCTATCAAACAATTGTGGGCTTGGCTCGGCTAGAATTTGTCTAGAAATCGTGACATCATCTGGGAAAGGAATATCAGAAAATAGGCTGTTTTTCGTGAAAGGTGCCAATTTTTGAGGTGATGCCCAAGACATGACCCCACCCAATTGCCTCTCTCCATGTCTCAATTGTACCGGCAAAAGACTATCATCACCCGTTGCATTGGCGAGATTGTCGCCGGCAAAGCGTATCAATGTTCCGCCATTTTCCACGAAAGTCTTCAACTTTGTTTCAATATCTTTGGGCATATTGACAACATCGCCGAGGATAAATGTTGAAGGGTTTTGAACCAACAATTTTTCGACGTCATTGGAAAAATTGCCTGTACCCGCCATGACAAGATCAGCATGCCCTTGCAGGGCCTTTGTCACATAATAAAGTGGTGACAGAAGGGGTTGCGTCATTTCATTGGGTGAAGTTGATAATATGGCAACGCGATATGTATGGTTACGGCTATCAATAAGATAGGTGCTGGCAGAGTCATTCTGCTCATCTATTTTGATTGTTGTAACATCATTTTTTAATTCTAATGGTAGGTTGAATACTGCAATAGTGGCTGTTTCACCATCTTCGAAACGGGCATGTGTATCGGCTATCCTTCGCCCTTTGCGATCATAGGCACCTAATGTCAGATTTTTTTCATTTGCTGGCGTTGAACGGGTCAAGTCAACGGTGGTTGCACCATTTTCATTTTTGAGTGCAGTTATCCCAATCAGCTCTGAAATATTTTCCTGATACCATACAATATTATTGGTTGGATATTGCGCAATAAGCGCTAGGAAATTATCATCTTCTGGCGTTTGTAAGCCATCTGATAAGAAGGCAATATCGGCTGGCTGGTTATTTGTAGCACTTACCAATTTCTTGATAGTAGAAAAACGATCGGTAGGAAGGGGCAATGGCCGCAAATTTGCCAAGAGCTTTTTTGCCTCATCAACCGATAGGGCACGCATATCTTCATTGACACTGTTTGCCGTTGTGACAACATATACTTTTTTCTGGAGCTTTTGTGCCTGATCGAGAAGGTTTTCAGCAACTTCAACCTGCTTATCCCAATTATGAACAGATGCCCAACCATTATCAATCATGATAATAAGCGGTTCTTTACTGGTAAATAATACCGGCTTTGGCTGCCATATGGGATCAGATAAAGCGATAATAACAAATGCAGCTATAGCAAGGCGTAGAAACAATAACCACCACGGTGTGCGATTGGGTGTTTCCTGCCGATTTTTAATTTTTAGCAGCAAATTGAGAGGAGGAAAAATTTCCTTTCTTGGCAGTGGTGGTGTCACACGCAATAACCACCAAATTGCTGGCAATGCCAATAGACCAATCAAGAATAATGGAGCCCCAAAAGCCATATTCTAGAATCTCCTGTAATCGGCGGTTGAACGCATCATATTAGCCAAGCCAAGGATAACATCAGTCAGGGGACGATCCGTCGAGCATGTTTGGTAACTCCAACCATGTTTGCGCGCAAAATCTGCCAAGGTAGCGCGTCGGGCGTGGTATAGTTTATGATAGGTGTCTGCGTAGCTTTCAGCTTTGCCAGCTAGAAGTTTTGTTCCTGTTTCGGGATCAATAAATTCTGTACGACCGGAATATGGAAAGCGTTCTTCTGCCGGATCACAAATTTCAATAAAATGCGCATGCACATTTTTATCAGACAAAATACCGAATTTCTCAATGATACCATTCGGATCATCGAGAAAATCACTGATAATGATTACGTGTGAAAAACGGCTGATATTGTGTAGTTCCGTTGCGCTATTTTTATGTATTAGCTTTTGTAAGGAAAGTGCCACATGCTCGCATGCATGACGCGAACACATTGGATCTACCGCATCAGGAATAGCAATACGCTCCCCACAACGCACAAATAAATTGACCAAAGTGAGTGTTAAAAGAATTGCTTGGCAATCCTTGGCAATATTGGAATATTTTGAGCGATAATGCATAGAGTCCGAAAGATCGGGAACAAGCCAAACTGTTTGGGCTGCTTCCCATTCGCGGTCTCTTATATACATATGATCGTCGCGGGCGGATCGGCGCCAATCAATTCTGGCAACAGATTCTCCCTCAGCATATGGTCTGAATTGCCAGAAATTATCACCAGCACCCCGTTTACGCAGGCCATGCCAGCCATTGACGACACTATTGACTATCTTATTGGCAGCAACAATCAGATCTGGCATTTTGACAGATGTTGTCAATGCCTCTGTTGTCAGCTCGACTGGTTCAATCGGCTTTATGTCAGCACTAACTGCCATCAGATCGTTTCTTTAACGAGATTTGTAATAACTTCTTTAATATCAAGTCCATCAGCGCGCGCGGTAAAGTTTAATGCCATACGGTGTTGTAACACCGGTATTGCCAAAGCTTTTACATCATCAATTGATGGCGCCAATCGGCCATGATAGAGTGCGCGCGCACGTGAACATAAAGACAAAGCCTGAGATGCACGTGGACCTGGTCCCCAAGCAATATGCTGGCGTGCATGGGTATTATCGGCATTTGGCCGTGCAGCGCGCACAAGTTTCAAAATAGCATCGACAACGTTTTCTGAAATTGGCATCTGGCGTATCATTGTCTGGATAGCCTGCAATCTTTCACCAGTTAAAACTGGCGTGGCGGTTTCGCTCTTTTGTGCTGTTGTTTCAACGATAATACGGCGCTCTGTTTCCAAATCTGGATAGTCAACATCAATCTGCATCAGGAAGCGGTCAAGCTGCGCTTCCGGTAATGGATAGGTACCTTCCTGTTCAAGTGGGTTTTGTGTTGCCAAAACATGAAAGGGTTTGGGTAGGTCATAAAGCTCACCTGCAACCGTAACGTGATATTCCTGCATGGCTTGTAAAAGTGCAGACTGGGTTCTTGGTGAGGCACGGTTAATTTCATCTGCCATCAGCAGTTGGGCAAATACTGGCCCCTTTATATAGCGGAATGACCGCTTGCCATCTTTGTCTGAATCCATAACCTCTGAGCCGATAATGTCAGAAGGCATCAAATCAGGGGTAAATTGGATACGTTTCTGATTAAGCCCCAAAGCAATACCGAGAGTTTCAACCAGACGTGTTTTGGCTAGGCCGGGAACACCAACAAGCAAAGCATGACCGCTTGCAAAAATGGCAGTAAGTGTTTGTTCGACAACATTATCCTGTCCAAAAACAGCTTTGTTGATGCTTGCACGTAAAGCATCAAAGTCCTTATGCACGCTGTCAAAATCTGCAACGATTGATGAAGCATCAGTCGGTTTATCTGCATTTTTAACTGATAAAGAAATATTGATTTCGCGACTCATGCTTTCTCCTCAGGACTTATGCAATACATATGTAATAGCTGATTATTGTCCGCTAATTTTCTAATTATCTTGTTCTGAAAACAATGACTATTTAAAGGCTTGTAACAGAAAAATATCAGAAAAGAAGCAGCAACAAATGCTTTTCCGCTATTTGGTAAAAGAGTGATAAAAATTGAACGATCAGGTTTCTTCTTTTTCCGTCAAAGATTTAAAAACAAGGTTTTTGCGCTTCTATGATGCTGCAAAACCGATAGCACCGAAGGGTGAGCACCATATGAGAACCAGAATGGACGCGCTCTCGTGGAAACGCGCGGCGGTTTTGGTGCCATTAATTGACCATGACAGTGGTTTGACAATGCTTTTCACAAGAAGAGTTGGCACGCTTAATAAGCATGCTGGTGAAATTTCGTTTCCAGGGGGCAAAGCTGATCCTGATGATGATAGTGATGTGGATACAGCCTTGCGGGAAGGGTGGGAAGAAATTTCATTAAAACGGCCTTCTGTGACTTTGCTTGGAGAGCTGCCATTTTTTTATACGTCGACAGGATATGAAGTACGTCCCGTTGTGGGGATTGTTGCAAAGGGCGCAATATTAAAAGCTAACCCGACAGAAGTGGCTGAGATATTTGAAGTGCCATTAGCTTATCTCATGGATCCGGCAAACCACGTGTTAAAGTCTAAAATTGTCGATGGGCGGACATATGGTGTCTATGCAATTTCTTATCAGAACTATTATATATGGGGAGCTACGGCAGGAATGATTCGATCCTTTTACGAAAGGTTATATGCGTGAGTTTGCTCAATATCGCTAAAGATGCTGAATGGCTTCAAGATAAGGACCTTCAGTTACTTTTACATTGTTTATCGGAAGAAGGTGAGGAAGCGCGGGTTGTTGGTGGCGCTGTGAGAGATCACCTGCTTGGCCGAGCCGTTAATGATGTTGATATTGCAACAACCTGTTTGCCTGATGATGTTATTGCAAGGGTAAAGAAGGTTGGTTTCAAGGCTGTTCCAACCGGTTATGACCACGGAACAATAACGGTGGTAAAGGAAGGCAAAGCCTATGAAGTGACAACGCTGCGCTCTGATATGGAAGCAGATGGGCGCCATGCTAAGGTCATATTTGGTCGTGATTGGAAAAAGGATGCAGAACGACGTGATTTTACGATCAATGCACTTTATGCCGATTTGTCAGGGAATGTTTATGATGAGGTAAACGGTCTTGCCGATATAAAAACCCAAACTTTACGGTTTATCGGTGTAGCAGATGATCGGATACAGGAAGATTATCTGCGGGTTTTACGATTTTTCCGTTTTTTTGCATGGGTCGGCAAGGGAAGACCAGATGCAGAGGGCATTAAAGCCAGTGCCCGTTTGAAGAATGGTTTGCTTCAATTGTCGGGCGAACGGGTATGGTCGGAGCTTAAAAAAACATTTTCTGCACCTGATCCGACACGGGCAATTTTATGGATGCGGCAAACGGGAGTGTTAAGTGTTATTTTGCCCGAAACCGAAAAATGGGGCATTGATGCATTACACCCGTTGATTGACACAGAACATGCGCTGGGCTGGAAACATGATCCGCTTTTGCGCCTTGAAAGTATTTTGCCGCCAGACCGTGCAAGACTTATCATTCTAGCGGATCGTTTACGACTATCAAAAGCAGAAAAAAGCCGTCTCTTGAACTGGGCAGAGGTAGGCACTATCCAATCTGACTGCTCTGACATGAAACTGAAAAAGTTTATTTATTATCACGGCAGACAAGCGGTGCTTGACCAACTTTCGCTTGAACTTTCAAGCGCGCGTTCTCATGCCATTAGCAAGGATAGCGCGTTGGTTGAAGCTGGCCATTTTGCACGCTTACGCGAATTAGCAACAACTTATCAAATTCCTGTCTTGCCAGTCAGTGGTAAAGATCTTTTGGCTCTAGGGTTCGAGGCAGGGCCAAATGTTGGGCGGCAGTTGAAGACGCTGGAAAAATTATGGGTTGATAGTGGTTTTCGTTTGGATCGTGAAGCATTGCTTGCAACGGTCAAGCAATAGGCTTTCCTATTATGACCACTTTACGGCTGGGGGCATGGAAGACAAAATGCTTTCAACATTGCCACCGGTACGAAGCCCAAAAATAGTTCCACGGTCATAAAGCAGGTTGAATTCAGCATAGCGCCCACGCTGCACCAATTGTGCATCACGTTCTTTTTCGGTCCATGGCTTATTGAAGTTTTGCCGCACAATATGGGGGTAAACAATGTTGAATGCACGCCCTACATCGCGCGTGAAGTTGAAGTCGGCTTCCCAACCACCTTTGTCTTCTGCGCTATGAAGCCAATCATAAAAAATACCACCGACACCGCGCGGCTCTTTACGATGTTTGAGGTAAAAATACTCGTCACACCATTTTTTAAAACGTGGGTAATCGGCTATTTCAGGGTATTTGTTACAAACATATTGAAATGCTTTATGAAAAGTTTGCGTATCAATGTCTGACTGCGTACGCCTTTGAGGCAGCATAGGTGTAAGATCAGCACCACCGCCAAACCATTGTTTCGTGGTTACAATCATACGTGTATTTAGATGCACTGTCGGCACATGCGGATTTTGAGGATGGGCTATAAGAGAAATTCCGCTTGCCCAAAAACGCGGGTCTTCTTCTGCACCGGGTATCTGTTTTCTGAAATCGCCATTGAATTCACCATAAACAGTTGATGTATGAACGCCAACTTTTTCAAAAACACGCCCTTTCATGATCGACATAACGCCGCCACCTTTAAGCCCATCTGATTGCTTCCAAGGTGTTCTAACAAAAGAACCGGCAGAAAAATTGCTGAATTGACCGGTTAATTCACGCTCCAATTTTTCAAAAGAGTTACAAATCTGGTCACGTAGTGTTTGAAACCAGCTTTCTGCCCGCTTTTTCTTGTCTTCAAGGTCAGAAGGCAGATCTGCAGGAATTTCGTGAATTGTCATGGTATTCGATATGTCTTTTTTGAATTTAGAATGAATCTAGAACATGAATAAGGTGTAATGGCGGCTTTGTCTACACACTTAATGCTCAGCTGTTTGCCGTAAGGCTTCACTGCTGCCTATTGCAACGCTTATTGCAAGGTTTAGAGAACGTGCTTCTGGGCGCATTGGTATCGTGACTTGAGCATCAACAGCATCATGTACATAATCAGGCGCGCCGGCAGATTCTCTGCCGAATAATAACACGTCATTTTCATTGTATTGAAAGTTTGTATATGACATGGTGGCTTTGGTTGTAAAAAGCACCAACCGCCTTTGTTGATTTTTCATTGCAGTCAAAAAATGGTTCCAATCAAGATGGCGCTCCAATGTTGCAAGCTCAATATAGTCCATTCCAGCGCGCTTTAAATTACGATCGGAAATGTCAAAGCCTGCCGGTTCAATAATATCAACCGGTATGCCAAGACATGCGCCAAGACGCAAAATTGTACCGGTATTACCGGCGATATCAGGTTGGAAAAGTGCAATGTGAAGTGTCATGGGGTAGAAATAGGCATTATCAATACTTTTTGTAAAGATAACAAAAACTGGTTTTCCATATATCTTATTGTAAAATTGGCCAAATTGTTGAACTTTGGCTATAAAAGCATATATAAATGAACATGATAGGAACGAAGAAAGGAGGTTTCAAAATGTCACAATATGTCTTTATTGATTGTGGAAATCTTCTTTCCGCCAGGTCTATATAAACCAGATCTGTATAAATTCGGATTTTGTGTTATTTGATGCGGACTTGCTGCCGTTCCTAATTTAGCGGTCACTAAAAACCAAAGATTTAAACACATTGATGATGTGCTGGCTCTTTCCGTTGTTCATTGTTATGAACACACTGTCGCAATGGGGTGAAAATAACATTTCACCGCAATGCTATAATAGGAACGGGCTATTATAATCCCTAGGAGCTCAACTATGTTTAGCTGGTTTGAACAACGTTTGGATGCATTTCCTAAAGGTGAGCCTAAGCGGCCGCCGCAAGGATTGTTTGCCTTTTGCCTATATTATACCAAAGGTGTGTGGAAATGGCTTATCGTGATGGCAATCTTTACATCGCTATTGGCCTTGATCGAGGTATCATTATTCGGCTTCCTAGGCACGATTGTTGATTGGCTTAACAGCAATAGCAGAGAGACATTTTTTCAGTCACAGGGAATCAAGCTCGGTTTGATCGGCTTTTTGGTTCTTGTAGTTTTGCCATTGATTGTGGCACTGCATAGCCTTGTTATGCATCAGACATTGCTGGGCAATTATCCCATGCGGATTCGTTGGCTGGTGCACCGCTATTTGCTCGGCCAATCAATGAGCTTTTTCCAGAATGAATTTTCTGGTCGTATTTCTGCAAAGGTTATGCAAACTGCTTTGTCTGTTCGTGAAACAGTCATGAAGCTTTTTGATGTTTTAAATTATGTCATAGTTTATTTTTCCGGCACGCTCGTCATTGCGGCATCATCAGATTGGCGGCTAATGTTGCCATTTATTGCGTGGATTGTCGGATATATCTGGCTGCTTTGGTATTTTATTCCGAAACTGCGCATTGCCTCGGAAGCACAAGCTGATGCGCGATCGCTTATGACGGGTCGGGTTGTCGATTCCTATGCCAATATTGCGACTGTAAAATTATTTTCCCATCATGAAAGAGAAGAAAAGTTTGCACGTGAAGGCTTTGAAAATTTTCAAAAAACCGTTCACACACAAATGCGTTTGGTTTCCAAATTCTCTTTCAGTGTTTACTTTTCCAATTGTCTGCTTTTATTCGCTGTTGGCAGTATTGGTTTATTGCTTTGGCAAAAGGGCGATATTTTGGTTGGTGCTGTTGCCGTTGGAATTGGACTTGTTTTACGTCTTAACGGTATGGCTCAATGGATTATGTGGGAAATGTCCGCATTATTTGAAAATATCGGTGTTGTTGAAGATGGAATGCATTCAATAGCACAAGATAGGTTGGTTGAAGATAAGCCAAACGCTAAGGAACTGATTGTTAGCCATGGTGATATACGCTTCGAGAATGTTGGCTTCCATTATGGCAAGGGCAAAGGCGTTATCGAAAATCTCAATCTCGAGATAAAACCCGGGCAAAAAGTTGGTATTGTAGGAAGATCAGGGGCTGGTAAATCAACACTGGTTAATCTGTTACTGCGTTTTCATGACGTTGAAACGGGCCGTATCCTTATTGATGGGCAAAATATTGCAGATATTAGCCAAGAAAGCTTACGTGCCAATATTGGTGTTGTTACGCAAGATACCTCTTTGCTTCACCGCTCGTTGCGCGAAAACATCATGTATGGCAGGCCCGATGCAAGCCAAGACGAAATGTTAAAAGCGGTGCAAGATGCGCAGGCTGAAGACTTTATTACCGGTTTGCGCGACCAAAATGGTCGTGTCGGCTATGATGCCTTTGTTGGGGAACGTGGAGCGCGTCTATCTGGTGGCCAGCGCCAACGTATTGCAATATCCCGCGTTATTCTAAAAGATGCTCCTATCCTTATTCTTGATGAAGCAACATCGGCGCTCGATTCTGAAGTGGAAGCTGTCATTCAGGAAAATCTGACCCGTTTGATGCGCGGCAAAACCGTATTGGCTATCGCACATCGTTTATCCACCATTGCTGAAATGGATCGCTTAATTGTTATGGATAAAGGAAAAATCATAGAAGATGGCAGCCATGAGGAATTATTGCATAAAAATGGCGTTTACGCCTCTTTATGGCACAGACAAGTTGGCGGACATCTGGTTTTATAAATCAATGATAAAAAGTTGAGAAAAGCATTTGGCAATTGGCTTATTTGCGTTTAATGATTGAACAGAAATGCGGGGCATGTTTAGAATGGTTCTATCATTAGCAGGCTACTTTTTTTATCATGACAGATAAAACGCGACGCGATTTTCTATTTCTCGCCACGGGCGTTGCCGGTGCCGTAGGTGTTGGTGCTGTTGCTTGGCCATTCATTGATCAATTAAGGCCTGATCAGGTTACTCTTGCCACAGCGTCAATAGAAGTTGATATTTCCGGCATTGAAGAAGGTATGTCTGTGACAGTTAAATGGCGCGGCCAACCTGTTGTCATTCGTAACCGTACCAAAAAAGAAATTGAAGAGGCAACAGCTGTTGATATTTCACAGTTGAAAGATCAAGATGCTGGCAACCCCAATCTTGAAGGCTCACACGCTGCAACAGATATAGCGCGTTCTGCTGGTGAGGGGCGTGAAAACTGGCTGATTATGATTAATATATGTACGCATCTAGGGTGTGTGCCAATTGGTCAAGCCGGTGTTTTCGGGGGGTGGTTTTGTCCGTGTCATGGCTCTGTCTACGACACAGCGGGTCGTGTCAGAGGTGGTCCGGCAAACAGAAATCTTGATATTCCGCCATATAAATTCTTGTCTGATACACTTTTACAGATTGGATAATCCGGATGACTATGCCCTCATCATATACGCCGAAAAGTGCGCTTGGGCGTTGGTTTGATAAACGCCTTCCTATTATGCGTTTTATATACGGTTTTGGTGTTTCGTTTCCAGTTCCCCGCAATTTAAACTATTTCTATACATTCGGCGGAATTTTGACATTAATGCTGTTGTCTCAGATTTTGACAGGCATTGTCATGTCGATGCATTATGTTCCTGATGTGGCTATTGCCTTCGATTCACGTGAGCGGTTTATGCGCGATGGGCAATTTGGTTGGCTTTTTGAACCTTGGCATGCAGTGGGGGCATCGTTCTTCTTTATTGCCGCTTATATCCATCTGGCGCGCGGCCTCTATTATGGGTCTCATAAAAAACCGCGCGAACTTATTTGGATCATTGGTGTTCTCATCTATGTTGTTATGATGGCCAGTGCATTTTTAGGCTATGTTTTGGTTTGGGGTATGATGTCAACCTCAGCGGCGTCCGTAATTTCTGGTCTCTTCAAAGCAGTTCCATTTATTGGTCCATGGTTGCATGAAACATTGTTGGGAGGCTTCAATATCGGTCAACCAACATTGAACCGCTTTTATTCATTGCATTATCTTTTTCCATTCATTTTGTTAGGTCTTGTTGGATTCCATGTATGGGCTGTGCATCAAGTGGGTCAAAATAATCCAACGGGTGTAGAGGTGCAGTCCACGAGCGAGACAGTGCCATTCACACCTTTTGCAACTGTCAAAGATATATTCGCGATTAGTGTTTTTCTAATCTTTTTTTCTTGGTTTCTATTCTATATGCCTGATTATATGGGGCATCCGGACAATTATATACCGGGTGATACAATGTCCACTTCGGCGCATATTGTTCCCGAGTGGTATTTTTTACCCTTTTACGCAATGTTGCGGGCAATAACATTCAATATCGGTCCCATTTCTTCTACTTTTGCCGGTGTTATTGTACTTGTTTCTTCAATTGTTGTTTTATTGTTTATTCCTTGGCTTGACCGGTCAAAGGTAAAATCCGCACGATATCGCCCACTCTATAAACTGTTCTTCTGGCTATTTATTGCCGATGTTGTTTTTTTAGGGTGGCTTGGCTCGCAACCAATCAGCAATGCAACAATTCTATCAGCACAAATTGCGACGGCATATTATTTCGTGTTCTTTTTGGTTATAATGCCATTCCTGCCAAAATTTGAACGTAACTTGACAGTGCCAAAATCCATTACAGAGGATATGCAGGAAAAATCGAAAAATAAGGGGCGGTTATGGTGATGCGGTTCCTTATTGTTTTTATATTGATCCAGTTTGGTTGCTTGTCACTCGCGCATAGCGAAGAAGAGGGGCTTACCCATTATCCGCTGCAGGTACCACAGAAACAACAATGGAGCTTTGCAGGTCCATTTGGCAAATATGATAAGGCTCAATTACAACGTGGACTAAAAGTCTATAAGGAAGTGTGTTCCAACTGCCATTCATTGAAATATGTTTCTTTTCGCAATCTCAAGGCATTAGGCTATACTGATGACCAGATAAAAGCTTTTGCTGCCGGTTATGAGATAAAGGATGGACCGAATAGTGAAGGCGAGATGTTTGAAAGGAAAGGTCTGCCAACAGACTATTTTCCATCACCTTTTGCCAATCGTGAGGCCGCCAAATTCGCCAATAACGGGGCTTATCCAAGTGATCTGTCTTTAATGGCAAAAGCACGTGCTGTGCCTCTTCCGTTTCCTGCCTTTATAGCCGATATATTTACCAACTATAATGAAGCAGGGCCAGATTATATAACGGCGCTGTTAACGGGCTATCAGGACGCGCCGGAAGGAACAAATATTCCTGAGGGTAATTGGTATAATCCGTATTTTAATACAGGGACATTGCTTGCAATGGCACCGCCATTAAGCGATGGAATTGTAAGCTATGATGATGGAACTGAAGAAACACTCGAAAATTATGCCAAAGATGTATCGGCATTTTTGATGTGGACGGCAGACCCTCACATGGAAACACGCAAGAAGACCGGGTTTGGTGTCATCTTGTTCTTAATTATTTTTGCTGGCTTATGCTATGCAATTAAAAGAAGCATATGGAATGAATTGGAACATAGTGTAGATGACAAACGAGACGCTTGAAGCAGCATTAAAAAAAGCCATTCGGACAATAGACGACTATCCGAAAGCGGGGGTTAAATTTCGTGATATTACCACGCTTCTAGGAAATGCTGCTGCATTTCGCCGGTCTATTGATGCGTTGGTTTATCCATATGCAGGACTGAAAGTTGACAAGATTGCAGGAATTGAAGCGCGTGGCTTTATCCTTGGTGGTGCTGTTGCGCATCAGCTTTCTGCCGGTTTTGTGCCGATCAGAAAAAAGGGAAAACTACCTTATGATACGGTCAGAATAGCCTATAGTCTTGAATATGGCATTGATGAAATGGAAATGCATCGCGATGCTGTAAAGCCCGGTGAACGTGTGGTGCTTGTTGATGATCTGATTGCAACAGGTGGAACTGCGGTTGCTGCTGCAGAATTATTGCACCGGATGGGCGCAGAAATTGTTGCTGCCTGCTTTGTCATTAACCTGCCAGACCATGGTGGCGCGGAAAAATTAAGAAAATTGGGTGTGAACGTTCATACGCTTGTTTCCTATGAGGGTGACTGACAAGCGTGTAAAGATACCTAATAAGCCTAAAGTTGCCTTATAAGCACAAGTTGCTAACAAGCGCCTGTAAAGGCAACTGACAGGCTATATAGGCCGCATACAAGTCCTCATGGAGGCGGCCAAGCACTTGAAAGTGGGCGATCTCGCCTATTGAGATAACTAATTGCTGTCGGTCTGACTAGCAAATGCTTTGACTGTGCTGTTTGAGAGCATCTTTTAACATTTGTTTCATAGGGTGTCTCAAACTTCGTTATTTTTTCAAAAAAAGTCAAAATATTAGATGAGAAAATTTCCATAATTTTCATGAACGATAGGGAACTATCTTTGTAAATACACGTTTAACGTGTGTAATTCGTGATTATTTATGGAGACACTTTAAATGAAAAAATTGGCGATCATGACAGTTGTAACGGCTGCATTAGTTGGTTCGGCTTTCGCTCAATCCCCGAAAATAGAAAGTAACACAGCAACAGAACCAGCTTCTGAAGTTCGCCTACCAAATGGCGATGTTGTTGTACGTTATGTCACACCAACAGAGACAGATTTTATTGCATCCAGTTTGATTGATACAAAAGTATTGAATAAGCAAGATCAGGCTATTGGCCAGATTAAGGATGTTATTATTCGTCAGAATAATGTTGCTGGTATTGTTATCGGCGTAGGTGGTTTCCTAGGCGTTGGTGAACGTTATGTTGTGGTTGACCCAACAACTGTTTATATGCGGCACGAAAATGGCGCTTGGAAAGTAGTTGTAAATGCCACAAAAGAAAGCTTGATGTCCGCACCAGAATTTAAATATGAAGAACATAAAAAGCTATAATAGAGCTTAAGTTCTTTAATTTTAATATGTTTTTATTCATAAAATAATCCGGCAAATTCATTGCCGGATTTTTTTTAAAATAGTTTGTATCTTGTTTTTGGGTTTTATGTGTTGTGTTTGAAAAGCATGACATCGCCGTCTTGCACGACATATTCCTTGCCTTCATCACGGGCTTTTCCGGCTTCTTTTGCCGCAACTTCGCCGCCAAATTCAATATAGTCATTATAGGCAATTGTTTGTGCCCGAATAAAGCCACGTTCAAAATCTGAATGGATAACACCAGCAGCCTGCGGTGCTTTTGTGCCACGGCGAATGGTCCAAGCACGTGTTTCTTTTGGCCCACAAGTAAAGTAGGTGATTAGATTAAGCAAATGGTATCCTGCACGGATCAGCCGATCCAGTCCCGGTTCATGCAGTCCAATTGTATCAAGATATTCTTTTGCTTCTTCGTCAGGCAATTGGGCAATTTCTGCTTCAATAGCAGCAGAAATAACAACGCTTTCAGCCCCTTGTTCAGCAGCCATTTTCTCAACTGCCTGAGTGTATTTATTGCCGGTAGCGGCATCACCTTCCGCGACGTTACAAACATATAAGACTGGTTTGGACGTTAAAAGGTTGAAGCTATCAAGAATAAGTTTGTTGTCATGCGAAATCTCATTGATGAGTAAACGCACAGGCTTACCATTTTGCAGAAGTTCCAAAGCGGCTTCCATCATAGGAAGAACGGTCAAAGCCTCTTTATCTTTACCGGTTGCACGTTTGCGCATGGGAGCAATACGGCGTTCCAGACTTTCAAGATCGGAAAGCATAAGCTCGGTTTCAACGATTGCTGCATCGGACACAGGATCAATTGGTCCTTCATCGCGCGTTATGTTTTCATCTTCAAAACAACGAAGCACATGGGCGATAGCGTCAACCTCGCGTATATTTGCCAGAAATTGGTTGCCTAAACCTTCACCCTTTGATGCACCACGCACCAAACCAGCAATATCAACGAAACTAATGCGTGTCGGAATAATTTCTTTCGAACCAGCGACCGCTGCTATTTTTTTCAACCGTGGGTCAGGAACTGCCACTTCACCAGTATTAGGTTCGATTGTGCAGAAACGATAATTAGCAGCTTGAGCGGCTGCTGTCTTGGTTAACGCATTAAAAAGAGTGGATTTCCCAACATTCGGTAATCCAACAATACCACATTTAAAGCCCATGAGACCTCTCGCAATTCTTATCTGCTAATGCCAATGATTTTGTTAGGTTCTATAGCATGTTTTTATTAACAAGCTAGCCTACGCTAAAAATATGATGCTAAAAAGATACAGTAACCATGATTATCAAGAATTAAATATAGTTCTTGATCGCACAGGATTATTTTTAACTGTGCGCTAATTTTTATAAGGTTTACTCAAGAACAAAATGTATCGTTGGAGATATTAGGAGCTATTATGCGGTATTTTTCTCGTCGTTCGCTGCTTGTAGCAATTCCTTTTATTGTTGCTGGTTGTGTTACAAACCAGCGGAGCCGTAAAGGTGTGCAAGCGCAACCCAGTTGGAATGTACCACCTGAAGTGCAGGCCATGTATGGACCTGTCGAGAATGAGGCTTATCCCTTGCCAGCGGTTGATATGAGCAAGATTAATCCACAATATTGGCGGCAGGAAGTTACTTACAATTCACCTTATACGCCAGGAACATTGGTTGTTGATACGCAGGCACGGTTTCTTTATCTGATTGGAGAAAATGGCAGAGCATTGCGCTATGGCGTCGGTGTGGGAAAAGCTGGCCTTGCCTTGGAAGGTGAGGCAGTGGTTCAATATAAACGCCAATGGCCAAAATGGATTCCAACGAAAGATATGATGGAACGGGACCCTGAGCGATATGGGCATCTTGGTGAAGGTATGCCAGCGGGACCGGATAATCCTTTGGGTGCGCGTGCGCTTTATCTGTTTAAAAATGGGCAGGATACCTTATTTCGCATCCATGGTTCACATGAAGCGTGGTCGATTGGTAAGGCGGTATCAAGTGGTTGTATCCGCTTACTTAATCAGGATATCATTGACCTTTACGGTCGTGTTCCTGAAGGCACACACGTTATTGTTCTCCAGCATGGCGAAAGCGGAATCTCGCAGGCGATGTAATTTATCGCCTGTTACCAAACATCATACCTCCAAGCTTTATGCCACTATGCAGCGCGTTTGCTCATTGGTTTTGTTTGGGGCTATTTTGATAGAGTTCTCATTATGTGACAGGCATGACGTAATATGCCAAGCATAACATACTGTAACAGTTACGACATACTGTAATAGGCGCGACATATTATGAAATTATGTCGGTCTTTTTGATTATTTAATGAAGAGTGGTCAATCTTTTTTGAAAAGTTTCTTGAGCATATCTGCCATGGGGCCACTGGCTGGAAGTTCTTTACTTTTTTGCGGGCGTGCCTGACGTATGTGGCTTTGCTTTTTTGCAGCACTGTTTTCTACTTTATTAGCAGCACTATGCTTGTCATTATTGGCGTGACTTGACGAGATGCGATTCATAAACAAACTATCATCGCCTTGAATAAGAGGCTCCAAATTGTCTGCAATGTTTTTCAACAATGGTAATAACCATTCTTGATCCGCTTTTGAAAAGTCGCCCAATACATGATTGTGTACAAGCTCTTTTGATCCGGGATGCCCAATGCCCAATCGCATACGCCGATATGAGCCACCACAATGGGCATCTATGGATTTTATACCATTATGTCCGCCGCTGCTACCACCAGATTTAACGCGCAATTTTCCAGCAACAAGATCAAGTTCGTCATGGATAACAATAATATTTTCTGGCGCTAATTTATAAAACCGCATTGCCTCGCCAACCGCTTGGCCTGAAAGGTTCATGAAGGTTTGTGGTTTTAATAGAAGAATCTTTTCTCCATTGATGACACCATCAGAGATCAGGGCTTGGAATTTTTTGGTCCATGGAGAAAAATTATGACTGCGCCAAATTTCATCAACAGCCATAAAACCGATATTATGGCGATTATCCTGATATTGAGCACCAGGATTGCCAAGACCAGCAATAAGTAACATGGCTGTACCTCAGTCAGATAAAGCAAAGGCGGGAAAGATCCCGCCTTTTTCAAAAATTATTCAGACTTTGCTGCATCAGCAGATGCATCAGCTGCTTCTGCACCAGCTGTTTCATCATCAGCTGTGAGAGCAACAGGTGCTGCAATCGTAGCAATTGTGAAGTCACGGTCTTTAATAAGAGGTGAAACACCTTCTGGAAGCTTAATGCTGGAAATATGGATAGAATCACCAACTTCATAACCTGTAAGGTCAACAGTAATTGCTTCTGGAATGTTGTTTGCTGGAGCTGAAAATTCAACTTCGTGACGAACGATGTTAAG
Source organism: uncultured Bartonella sp. (assembly GCA_946478235.1). GTDB lineage: Bacteria > Pseudomonadota > Alphaproteobacteria > Rhizobiales > Rhizobiaceae > Bartonella. The sequence continues at coordinate 497,911 of CAMLBF010000001.1, read as the reverse complement.
AACACCACCAGTTTTAATACCAGGTGCAGCTTCTTCGTTTATAAAGTGAACCGGAATATTAACATTAACAACCGATTTCGCTGTTACGCGCAAGAAGTCAACGTGCATTGGAAAATCACGGACTGGATCGAGTTGATAATCGGTTGGAAGAACCTGAATCTTTTCATTGCCGATTTCGATCGTTGCAACAGTGGTGAAAAAAGCACCGCCATGAATTTTGTAAAACACTTCCTTATATGGGAGAGCGATTGCAATAGGAGGTTGCTTGTCACCGTAAATGACTGCAGGAATAAGACCGTTGCGGCGAAGGTGACGAGAGGACCCCTTACCAACCCGTTCGCGTGTTTCGGCCTTGAGTGTATAAGCTTTGCTCATGGCGTTAATCCTTTTCAAAATATTGGAGATTCATGACAACATGGTGATGGCATGAATATGGAACAACTAAAACGATGCGTTATATAGCGGTTCCACTCCACGTTGCCTCCAAGGGTGTCTACGTGGATGAGTTTCTATAATGTATCACAAAAAATCTTGCAAGAGTTGTGGGAAATAACCATGATTTTTCCCATCTGATAGAGATGAAATGATAAAAGGCGTTCATGCTACAAGAATCAGACAATTATATCCATGTCATATCAACTAACTGGACAGTGGTTTGGCTATGAAGGTTGATATTGATCTCGGAAATGTTTTTGAACGCGGTGCGTTGACGAAGTCCCAGTCAGCTATGGTTGATCTGGAAGAACTTCTGGCAACGCGTCTTCTGGTTCAGGGCAATTCAGGTTCAGGAAAGTCACACCTGTTGCGCCGCCTGCTGGAACAGAGCGCACAATGGGTGCAACAATGTGTTATTGATCCTGAAGGGGATTTTGTCACATTGGCGGACAAGTTTGGCCATGTTGTGGTGGAAGCCCAACGGACAGAATCGGAATTGACCCGTATTGCCGCACGTATTCGCCAACATCGTGTATCTGCGGTTCTTAATCTCGAAGGGCTGGATACCGAGCAGCAAATGCGTGCTGCGGCAGCATTTTTGGGTGGTCTTTTTGACGCTGATCGTGACTATTGGTATCCCATATTGGTTGTGGTTGATGAAGCACAATTATTTGCGCCAGCTGCTGCCGGCGAAGTTTCTGATGAAGCGAGAAAAGTGTCACTTGGTGCAATGACCAATCTTATGTGTCGTGGACGAAAGCGTGGCTTGGCCGGCGTTATTGCAACGCAACGACTCGCAAAACTGGCAAAAAATGTTGCTGCTGAAGCGTCCAACTTCCTAATGGGGCGGACATTTCTTGATATTGATATGGCGCGTGCTGCCGATCTTTTGGGAATGGAGCGACGCCAAGCGGAAATGTTCAGGGATTTGGAAAGAGGGCATTTTATAGCATTAGGACCAGCATTATCCCGTCGTCCGCTGCATGTTGTGATCGGAGCTGTTGAAACATCGGCACGCTCGACAAGCCCAAAACTTACGCCTTTGCCTGAAACGCCGGTTGATGCCAAAGATCTGATCTTTACGCCTTCGCCTGATGAAATTGTGATGCCGGTGCGCAAAGCACCACCTGTGCCACTTCCCAAGCCAACCAATGAAATATTAGAAGAGGTTGTGCGGCAAAAACAGGAAGAACCACCACAACCGGATAGTCTGTTTCCCGAAATACTGGAAGAAGAACGCGAAGCGCAACTTGATAAGGTTATGCGCGAAATTGTTGATGATCCAGAGGCGGCGTTTCGTTCAGTAGCAGTGCTCTATCAGGATTTTCTGGTTCGGTGTCGTATCCATCGCATTTCGGGTGAGCCATTGAATTTAACGCAATTTCGTCGCAAGCTTGCGGTTGCGCAGGCCGCCATTGATGAAGATGTTGCATCAAGCGAAAATTGGCAGAAAGCCTTGCAGCTTTCTGAAAGCCTGACTGATGATATTCAAGGTGTCTTTTTAAGTGTGGCAGAGGCAGCTGTAAGCGGTAAAGTATGTCCTTCTGATGCAACATTGGCTAGGCTTTATGGTACACATTCGATGAGCCGCGCGAGACATTTGTTGACGTATTTTGAAGAACGCGGATTATTGGTTATCCGCACAGATTTCAGTGGTAAGCGAATAGCGGTATTTCCCGATATTGGACTAGAAACCTTACCGGGGGATCCTGATGCTCCAGATAATTTTCCGAATGGACGGGATGCTGCAGAATAATATTATCTGCATTTGCTATGATTTTAATTTCGGATGACTTGCTATTTATCTTTCAAATGGCAGCCAATAGACTTTTGATTTTCTAAAAATTTAAATCGCTGTCGGTGCGTTTTACCGAAACACGATACAAAACAATCGCAGAAAAATTCTGCGATTGTTATCATGTTGAAAAATAGTCTTAATCAAATAGGCTGGAAACAGATTGTTCGGCAGCTGTACGCGAAATTGCTTCACCAATAAGATCGGAAATAGGTAAAACGCGGATATTATGTGCCTGTTCAACAGCCGGTGTTGGCATAATTGAATTGGTGATAACAAGTTCTTTCAACTTGGAACCTGTTATACGTGCAATGGCACCGCCAGAAAGAACACCATGGGTGATATAGGCCGTAACGCTTTTTGCACCTTTGTTCAAAAGGGCTTCGGCTGCGTTGCAAAGCGTACCACCTGAGTCCACAATATCATCAAGCAAGAGACAATCTTTGCCGCTGACATCACCAATAACATTCATCACTTCCGATTCACCTGGACGGTCACGACGCTTATCAACAATGGCAAGCAAGCAATCAAGACGCTTAGCAAGAGAGCGGGCGCGGACAACACCGCCAACATCGGGTGATACAACCATAACATTCTTAAGCGAATAATTGGTTTTCACATCTCTTGCGATAACTGGTACAGCATAAAGATTGTCTGTCGGGATATCAAAAAAGCCCTGTATCTGCCCTGCATGAAGATCAAGAGTCAAAACGCGATTGGCACCAGCTTCTGTCAGCAAATTGGCAACAAGCTTGGCTGAAATCGGTGTTCTTGGTCCAGGTTTACGGTCTTGGCGAGCATAACCGAAATAAGGAATAACTGCGGTGATACGACGTGCTGAAGAACGTCTTACAGCATCGATCATGATGAGTAGTTCCATCAAGTGGTCATTGGCAGGATAAGATGTCGATTGTAACAGGAAGACATCTTCACCGCGGACATTTTCGTGTAATTCAACGAAGATTTCCTGATCGGCAAAACGCCTTACAGTGGCTTTGCCCATAGGTATATTGAGATATTTTGTTACGTCTTCGGCAAGGCGTGGATTGGAATTGCCGCAGAAAAGTTTCATGACTTGGCCTCAGAAATTGCATGGGAATTTTCTGCAGCGTTTTTAGCCTGTTGTCGAGAGATTGCAAGGGTTCAAGTAAAAACTCTGCTTTTTTTCTTATAAGTGTTTTGTTTTTGCATCGTTGATGGGCAATTAAACACAATGAAAAAGGCTTATTTCGGTTTATTTGATGAAAAATGAAACAAATAGGCTAATATTTTAGCATAAATATTAGCCGGCTTTTAAAAGTTAAGAACAGATTTATTTGTTATCTAGCATAATGACCGATATTTGCCGTCCATAATCGGCTTCATTGCGGTGCGTTTTACGGCGATAAGAAAAGAACCGTTTTTCATCTTCATAAGTGCATAAGTCGAGGCCATCAGCTTTAACCCCAGCTTGCTGTAAGCGATGGTGAATAAATGCCCAAAGGTTGAAAAGATAGTGATCGGTTTTATTGGTTTGATGAAAAAAATGATCGAATGTACTATCTTCATTCAAAAAAGTTTGCCGGAATTCTTCGCTGACTTCATAGTTTTTGGGTCCGATGCATGGGCCAAGAGCTGCTGTAATATTGCGTCTTTCGGCACCCAATGTTTCCATTGTTGCTATAGTGTTTTCTATAATGCCACCTAATGCTCCACGCCAGCCTGCGTGTGCCGCCCCAATAACACCGGCATTATGATCGGCAAAAAGTACGGGTCCACAATCGGCAGTCAGTATACCAAGTGCCAAGTTGGGTTTATTGGTGACCAAGGCATCAGCTTTGGGTTTTTCGCCAGAAAAAGGCTCATTTGCTACAATCGCTAAAGATGAGTGAACTTGGTAAACAGTTAAAAGGTTTGGAAGCGCTACGCCCATATAATCTGCCACAATGGTTCTATTTTGCAGCACATTTTCAGTTATGTCATCGGATCCTTGTCCGACATTCAAACTTGCATATATGCCGGTCGATACACCACCTTCACGCGTAAAAAAGGCATGATTAATACCGTCATTCTTCAACTTTGACAGTTCTGACGAAAAAACCGGTGAAGCTGCATATGTCATAATAAATCCTATAATCGCGTTGTTATGCTCGGTTGAATTGCAACTTGACCCGAAATTTCCGCATTATGTGTTGTTATAAAATACCGGATCTATACCAGTGGTTTTGTCACTTAACGCAAATATTTTAAAGAGTTTTCCCATTTGGTCGGGAGCTGCCAGCCGGTTAACCTGCGTTTCTATGTCATTTTGCACATCCACGGTTTTACCATGGCCTAATTGACCGGCACGTTCAAGAAGCCCCATGCGTATCAAAAATTCACCCTGTTCTAAAATTGCGGTTGGGCAATTCTGTTGTTCGGCAATGACTTTTAGTGATGAAAAGTCAACATGGCTTGTAAGATCATGATGGCCGGGGGCTTCAAAAATATTTTTATATTGGTGGTGCGAAAGGGCTTGCAATGTGTCGCCATAGGGAAGGCCATCGGAACCATAGTCGATGATTAGACTGGTACCACGATTTTTAGCAATATATTGGGCGATCTCTTCAACAAGATGATTACGGATTGGCGAAAACTCGAAAATACTTTCATCAGGCAAAGAATGGTATTTGGCAGGAAGTGCATGGTCATCCAATTGGTTTCCGCCGAGAACAAAAGCGAATGCGTCATCATGACCAATCGTGATTAAACGCTCATGCCATTTGCCATCAAGTTTTACAAATTGATTAATGGGCAATGCATCCAGCAATTCATTAGCAAACAATATGATTGGTTTATTTTGAATATCGGAAAAGGCAGAAAGCCAATTTATTGAAATCTGATGATGCGTGAGCTTTGTCTTCTGTTCCTCGATAAGACGTTGGCTGGTTTCTATCAAATTAACCTCGGCGGCATTCAAACAATCAGGCGCAAGCTTTTTGATAGTTCTTAAAACATCATCCATCAATGTGCCGCGGCCGGGTCCCATTTCACATAGGATAAAGTCCTTTGGTTTCTTGAGCGAAACCCAACTATTGATCGCCCAAATACCAATGAGCTCACCAAACATCTGGCTGACTTCAGGTGCTGTTATAAAATCACCCTCACGCCCAAATGGTTTTTTTGTTTGATAATAGCCATCTTTGGGATCACCAAGTGCCAGCATCATATATTGACTGACCGTGATAGGTCCCTGAAGCTTGATAATTTGACGAATTCTTGCTTCCAGATTGGACATGGGGCATTTCTCGGCCATTATTAAATATTTTTATTTCTGATTGCACGGCTGATAGCGTAAATGCCAAAAATGACCATTGGTAGCGACAAAGCCATACCATAGGTAAAACCTGTGTTATCAAATATATTCTTGAACCATAGTGGATCTTCTTCTGGAACTCTGAACAGTTCGGAAACCATACGGGCAATGCCATAACCCATAATAAATGTACCAGATACAATTCCTGGTTTGCGCAATGCCTTGAATGCAAAAATCAAAACCGCAAGCACAATGAATAGAATGACACCTTCCATGAGTGCTTCATATAATTGACTTGGGTGGCGGGGCAAATAATCCGGACCGCGCGAAAAACATACAGCCCAAGCAACATTGGTTATATTGCCCCATAATTCCTGATTGATAAAATTACATATTCTAACAACACCCAAACCTACCGGCACGCCGGCTGCAATCGTGTCAAATGTGGTCCATATACCAATGCGGTTTTTCAACGCAAACCAGACCATTGCTATGATTGTGCCGATAAGACCACCGTGAAAGGCCATACCGCCGTCCCAAACGGCAATTATTTCCGTGGGGTGAGAAAAATAATATTGCGGATCCCAAAACAACACCTGTCCGAGGCGTCCGCCGATGACAACACCCAATGCTGCCCAAACAACAAAATCTCCCAGTTTCTGTGTCGTCATGGGAGGCGTTTCATTATGCCAGAGAGATTTGTTATTTAATAAAACTGTACCATACCACCATGCAAACAGGATACCAACAACATATCCCAGCCCATACCAGTGAAGTGCTATTGGACCAATGTTTACAATTACAGGATTTAAAAAATCCGGAAAGGCGATAGCAGGACAAATGGGTAAATCGTTCATTGTTGAATATTTTTCCTATTTTTCAGCAAAGATGGCTGAGGACGGTTCCATGGTCAAGTCACACTATTATCAATTATCAAGATTGAATAGCATTTTTGCCTGAGCTTATTGTTAACGATCTTGATTATAATTGTTGGTGAGAAAGAAACCATGTCAAAGATTTGTAAAGTCATGGATTTTTGCCTGTATCATATAATTTGAACGCTGGGGTGATGTGGGGGTGATAGTGGGGCAAGGGAAGAATAATTTAGGGTAATGCTGGCGAGATTTATAAAAAAAATAGCATGGATCTGTTATTGCAACCAAAAGCAGCTATCCATATTTTGAAAAAATGTTCTATATAATGGAATTCGAACGATATTGAAAAAGGATAAGCGAAATGAGTAACGGACCTAACCGTGTTCTTGATGAACTTGCAAAACTAATGACCGACGCGGCAGGTGCCGCGCAAGGAATGCGTAAGGAGGCCGAAACAGCTTTTCGTGCTCAGGCTGAACGTATTTTGAATAAGATGGACGTTGTGCAAAGAGAAGAGTTCGAGGTTGTAAAAGAGATTGCAACCAAAGCAAGAACCGAGGTTGAAGAGTTAAAAAAACGCCTTGATGCTTTAGAGAAAAAAGCTGGTACACCGTCTTAAGTTACACATTTGGGTAGTTCTTCGGATAAAGCTCAAAAATAATCCCCAATTTTTCGTGGCTGTGAATAAGTCAGAAAAATGCTTAAGACAGAGTCTGTTACAACGGATCGTGAATCTATTTTCGATCCGTTTTTTTATTCTTGAACAGTTTTTTAGAACAGGGGGGCTAGCACTCTGACTCTAGATCAATACACTGAAAACACAAGATGATTCGTATTCGGGCTAAGGTTTGTATTTGTAAAACGCCTGACTATGTTTTCATTTAAGCTGTGCCGTTCGTGTTTATGCGTTTTCAGTTTAATGCGATTGATTTTGACCATAGTGGTAAACGCTGTGGTGGGGTTTTGCATTGGCACTTAAAGAGCATTATTAGGAGTTGGGGAATAAAATGAGGCTTGCCTTCGGCAATACGGAAAGAAAAGCACACCCTGTTGATTTGATTGAGCAGGTTGCGGATATACATGATTGGTCTTTTGAGCGAACAGCAAAAGATGAAATAACAGTTAGTGTTGAAGGACGCTGGACAAACTATCATATCGCGTTTTCTTGGATGGAAGCGCATGAAGCTTTACATCTGTCTTGTGCCTTTGACATGACGGCTTCAAAAAAACGACAAGAAGAAATTCGCCGGTTGCTTCTTTCTATCAATGAAAAATTGCTTATGGGGCATTTTGATTTTTGGGAAGACTGTGGTTCTGTTATCTATCGGCAGGCTTTGTTGCTTTCTGGTGGATTACATCCTTCTGATGCGCAGGTTGAAACCCTGTTGGTCAACGCATTGGAGATTTGTGAAACCTATTATAGCGCTTTCCAAATGGTTGCCTGGTCTTCTGTGTCTGCTGCACATTCTTTGCAATATTCGCTTTTTGAAACAGTGGGAAATGCCTGATTTCTAAGGAGGACTTGAAATGTCCGAGATAGCATTCGATGATTTTTTGAAAGTAGATATTCGTGTCGGTAAAATCGTTGAAGCTAAGGCTTTCCCTGAGGCACGTAAGCCTGCCTATAAACTGAAAATAGATTTTGGTGGAGATATCGGCGTTAAGAGTTCGTCTGCACAGATAACCGTTCATTATGATCTCAATGAACTTGTTGGACGCGAAGTCATTGCGGTGGTCAATTTTCCGCCGCGCCAAATTGGCCCATTCATGTCCGAGGTGCTAACACTTGGTGTTCCCGATCAAGATGGCAATGTGGTGCTTCTTGCGCCGACAAAAGACGTGCCAATCGGCGCACGCATGTTTTAATCCATTTGACGGTTGTATGCTTATACCGAACCAATAGGTTATTTTTTATTATCGGGAAGAGTTGAGCGTTTCGTTGATGCGAGATCTTTCAACTCTTTTTCTGTCATGGATTGTTCCATTTTCTTAGAAGCACCTTTAAGCGCATTAACCGGTGTCTTGCCCCGTTTTGCTGAAAGGGCGGCGCCGGCTGCTTGCTGTTGTACTTTTGAACGTGCAGGCATATGTTTCTCCTTTAAAACATAAAATATCTGAACAGCCTTTATTCAAATAAAAACAAAGGTTTTCAGGAATTTATCAATCTTAAAAGCGAAACGTTATTTGGCGATAGAAGGTTCCATTAAAGCGGAACTTCCACCTTTACGCGAAGTCCTCCAAGAGGACTATCGTCCAAAGTAATATTGCCGCCATGACTGCGTGCAATGTCTTGTGCAATCGAAAGCCCCAAGCCAGTGCCGCTTGCGTCCTGATTTCTGGCTTCATCCAAACGGAAAAATGGCTTAAAGACTTCTTCTCGCATATTAACAGGTATACCCGGACCATCATCATCAACCGTTATGACAAGTTCGTCCTCAGTATGCAGAATATCAACTTCAACTTTTTTAGCATAACGAAAGCCGTTCGATACAAGGTTGCCGATAAGGCGGGAAAAGGCTTTCGGTTTCAGTTGAACATGGGAAGAACCCTCAATGTGAAACGAGAAACCACGCTTGCGCAATTGGGCATCAGACGACAATTTTTGCATCAATGCTTCTAGGTCAAGATCTCCAGATTCTTCAGGACCTTCACCACGTGCAAAGGCGAGATAGCCTTCCAGCATATTTTGCATATCTGAAATATCTTGTTCCAGTGGTGCTGTATCAAAACTGCCACCAGCAAGCGCGAGTTGAAGCTTGAAGCGTGTTAAAATAGTCCGCAAATCATGGCTGACACCAGAAAGCATCATTGTGCGTTGTTCAATCTGCCGTTCAATTCTTTTACGCATACGAAGAAATGCAGTGCCAGCCAAGCGTACTTCTTCAGCGCCACGCGGATGAAAGTCTTCAGGTAATGGGCGCCCACGCCCAAAACTGTCAGCTGCCGCCGCCAATTGCTGGATAGGTTTAATTTGGTTGCGTAAAAAGAAAATAGCGATAATCAGCAATACAAGTGCCGTACCAATCATCCAGCTTAAGAATATTCCAGTATTGGATGCATAGGCTTGCGAGCGCATGGCAAACACGCGCAAAACGCTATTATCGAGGCGTATTCTTATTTCAACAAGGTCTGAATCGCCGACCGTATCGATCCAAAATGGTCTGTTGATCTGTCGTGTGATTTCCTCGCTCAAAAAATAGTCCAAAATAGCAAAGAAAGGTTTAGGACCAGGGGGCGGTAAGGGATCAGGTGGAAGAATAGAAATATTCAATCCCATACGTTGTTGGGCAATACGGGTTATTTTTTCATAATTGTCATCTTGTGGGTAGGTTTCAAGAATATCAATGATCGCCGATATGTCGTGAACCACAGCGGTTGATAAGCGCTCGGTGACCATTTGCCAATGACGTTCCATAAAGACATAGGCAATAACCGATTGCAGCAATACCATTGGTGCAATAATGATAATCAAAGACCGCGCATATAAGCGCTTTGGCATTCTATTTGCCAGCCAATGTGCAAAACTTTTAATTGGCGCGGCCATTTCTCATCCTATTCGATTGACAGTTTATAGCCAATGCCGCGCACTGTCTGTAACCAGACAGGATTGGCAGGATCTTTTTCTATTTTTCGCCGTAGACGGTTGATTTGCACATCAATTGTCCGCTCTCCAACTTCGCCTTCACCAGTAGCAAGTTCATGGCGTGGAATGGTCATTCCGGCATGTGTTGCAAAAATAATCATTATTTCCTGCTCGCGGTCTGTGAGCTTGATGACTTCACCAGCATTTTTCAATTCACGTTTGGAAATTGAAAAAGTATAGGGGCCAAAAACAACCTGTTCGATCTTATTTTGGCTTGCAGGCATACCACGTCGCAAAATTGCATTAACCCGCAAAAGAAGCTCTCTTGGGTCAAATGGCTTTGGTAGATAATCATCAGCACCAGCTTCTAAGCCATCAATGCGGTTGTCTGTTTCCGACAAGGCGGTCAACATGAGTATAGGAACCGATTTTGTTTCACGAAGTGATCGGGTTAGGGATATTCCATTTTCCCCCGGCATCATCACATCTATAATCAATAAATCGAAATCTAAACCTAAAAGTTTACGGCGCGCTTCATCTGCACTAGCAGCTACAGAAACGCGGAAACCATTTTGGACAAGAAATTGCGATAATAAACTACGAATACGTGTGTCATCGTCGATTACCAATAAATGCGGAGCATCATCTGAAAAATTTTTGATTTGTTCTGTCATCATTTTAAAAAAGCCTATTATGCAATAAAGTTTATCGAAAGAATGTGGCACTGTCGAGTGATGTTGTCTTGTTTCCCGTTCTGCTTTATCTGTTAAGTTGAATAAGTTGCCAAAAATACTGTCATTTATTTTGATAACATAATGAGGCATAGAGAAAATTAGGCTTAGCCATGAAAAGCATATGTACACTCATAAAAATCACAAGGAGGATTTGATGGGTAAGTTGGCTGCAGAAATTATACCTGTTACGCCGTTTCAACAGAATTGCACCCTTCTTTATGATAGTGAAAGTAAAGTTGGTGTTTTGATTGATCCCGGTGGAGAATGGCCGGTGATTGCCAAAGCCATTGAAGATAATGGCATGGCAATTGAAGCGATTTGGATAACGCATGCCCATGTCGATCACGCCGGCGCTGCAATGCAGGCAAAAGAAGCACTTAATGTACCAATTTTAGGGTCGCATCGCGCTGATAAACCACTTATGGATAGTCTGACTATCAAAGCTGCCGATTACCGTCTCCCTGATGTGCGAAATTGTGTGCCAGATCAATGGCTGGAAGAGGGTGATATTGTTACTTTTGGTGAACATATTTTCCGTGTCTATCACACACCGGGGCATGCACCTGGGCATGTTATCTATTTTAACAATGAAGCCCGATTAGCTATTGTTGGGGATGTGTTATTTCATAATTCAATTGGTAGAACAGATTTTCCCTTTTGTTCGCATGAAGATCTTATGCGCTCATTAAAAGAAAAAGTTCTGACATTGGGGGATGATGTGACGTTTATCAGTGGTCATGGACCGATTAGCACGATTGGTGAAGAACGGTTACATAACCAGTTTTTACAAGGGTTATGATTGCCATCTGTCAAACTGACAAAAATTGATATGTTTCATCTGTTCATTGATTGAACTTAATGTCGTACACAGATTTGACTTGATGCTTCATATAAAAAATCGTTTCCGGTACAAAACCGGAAACGATATTATCTATTAAATTCAACTGTAGAACTTAATTACAGAAATGGTCTAATCCATCAACACCACGATAGGTTCCTGTGCGTGGATTGAATGACCGGTATTTGCTTGAGCAATACGAATGCCATGCTGGTGTCCACGGTTGATAAACCGGCTTATAGGCAGTTGGGCCTGATGGATAATAGGCTGGAGCTGGTGGATAATAAGCTGGTGGTGGTGCCTGATAGATTACCTGTGGCTGAGCTGGTTGAGACAAAGCGCTACCAATAATAGCACCTGCAGCCAAACCAACAACACCAGCTGTAACAGCTCTACCGCTGCCGTGATGATGGTGATGATGGTCACGGTAACGTGGACCGTCCCAATAACGTGGTCCTGGACCACCCCAGTGACGTGGGCCTGGCCCGTCCCAATGATCATGTGCTGATGCTGTTGCCAATGGTGCAGCAACTGTCATCGCAGAGATCGTTGAAAGCACCATTATTTTGATCAATTTATTCATGGCGCAACTCCTTTGGATTTGTTTCATGACAACAATTCTATTCGTTGAAAGATGAACGCAACCTGAATGATATAGTCATATTAATATAGTAAACACCAACTTAATAAGCTTTTTTTGATCACATTATATATTTAAGTGTAATAAAAAACCGGATCAGTCGACCCGGTTTTTTAAAATTCTAAAAGGAATTGGCTATTAGCCGATAACAGTAATGTTTACAGCTTTCGGGCCTTTGCCACGACGATCAGGTTCTGTGTCGAATGAAACTTTTTGTGCGTCATTAAGTCCTGTAAGACCAGAAGCTTGAACAGCAGAAATATGGACAAATATATCTGCGCCGCCATCATCAGGCTTAATGAAACCAAAACCCTTGTCATTGTTGAAAAACTTTACTTCACCGGTCTGAGCCATAGAATGTTTCCTTGTAGTCCACCTGAAAATCAGGTTTGATTTTTTAAAAAAACCGCCTCACGCACCATACGCAAAACGGCACTATGCAGGCAGTTCTTGAAGTCTGGAAAGCACTCTATTTACCAGTTTCCACCGGCCCAAGACTTATAGCGGTCATGGCGCGCCTGTTAATGGTCTTCCAATGTTCGTAAAATGCCCGAACGAGGTGAGATTGCTTTAAAAACAAGAATTTGGCAAGTCTTTTCTTATTGAAATTCTTTTATTTATTTAAAAAATAGCAAAAATATTGCTTTAAATAGTTTCATAAGCCAGACTTATTGCTAAAAAGAGTAGAAAAATAATCGTATAAATTTTGGATAAATTATAAAAACATAGCTATTTTTTCTATTCTTTACTAGAAAAACGTTATATTTTTCTTATTATTAGCTGCTCAGGGCTGCGAAGACAGTCATTGGGGGGTGAATTTTAAAAAACCGTCGATTTCAAATATAAATTTCAATAGAAAATCCATTATATTTCATTTTTTATGTAATGAATTTTAAAAATGCAATTTATAAAGTTTATCGTCAGTGAATGCAGTGCAGCTGAACACTCAAGCGGAAAGGTATGAGGAGTAAGCTTTATTAAGAGCCACATTCCTGACGACTATCGCACGCTATTTTTGTTGAAAAGAAGACAGCTTTTAAATTTTACCGGCCAGGTCTTCCTGTTTTGCCCGGACGACGGCGCTTGCGGGCTACTTCTACCGGATCTTCAAACGAACCAATACCGATACGTTCACGTTTGACCGGTTTTGCGTCGTTACCAGCCGGAATTTCAGTCCGTTTGACTGTCATTTCGTCCAAGGTATTTTTGCGGAATTTTCCAGATGTTGCGTCATTACGCAAAATGCCGACGTCCATATTGGGTCCCATATGATCCAGATCAGGTTTAGCAAATAGGCCTTTACCCTTTTTGACGCTATCCTCAATTGTTTTCTCAACATTGCGGGTTAACGGATTATCGGAAATAGCCAATTCCGTTTGTTGCAAACGCTTGATTTCATCGCGTAACCGTGCCGCTTCTTCAAAGTCGAGATCGGCAGCAGCATCGCGCATGAGTTTTTCAAGATGTTGAATATGGGTGGTAAGATTATTACCAACCATATTTCCGTCATTGGCAAATTCGGAAATATCCGCCCGCACATGATCACGTTCGTAAACGGAATCAAGAATATCAGAGATATTCTTTTTCACACTTGATGGCGTGATATGATGTTCAACATTATAGGCTTGCTGTTTTTCGCGACGACGTGATGTTTCTGCCAATGCCCGTTCCATAGAGCCGGTCTTATTGTCGGCATATAATATAACACGGCCATCCACGTTACGTGCGGCACGCCCTATTGTCTGGATAAGGGAAGTTTCCGAGCGCAAGAAACCTTCTTTATCGGCATCGAGAATTGCCACGAAACCACATTCAGGAATATCCAACCCTTCACGCAGCAAGTTGATGCCAACCAGCACATCAAATGCACCAAGTCGTAAGTCACGGATAATTTCAATGCGTTCCAATGTATCAATGTCGGAATGCATATAACGAACCCGTACACCTTGTTCATGAAGATATTCGGTCAAATCTTCTGCCATGCGTTTGGTGAGAACGGTGACAAGACTTCTATAGCCTTGTTGCGCAGTTTTGCGAATTTCTCCCAAAACATCATCAACCTGATTATGCGCAGGACGGATTTCCACCGGTGGATCGATAAGTCCGGTTGGGCGAATAACCTGTTCGGCAAATACACCGCCGGCCTGTTCCATTTCCCATGCACCAGGGGTGGCTGATACTGTGATGGTTTGAGGACGCATCGCGTCCCATTCCTCAAAACGCAAAGGTCGATTATCCATACATGATGGCAAACGGAACCCATATTCGGCCAATGTTGCCTTGCGACGGAAATCGCCGCGATACATTCCACCAATTTGCGGAATCGTCACGTGGCTTTCATCGGTGAAAATAATGGCATTGTCGGGAATATATTCGAACATGGTGGGTGGTGGTTCACCCGGTTGTCTGCCTGTAAGATAACGGGAATAATTTTCAATGCCGGCACAGCTACCCGTTGCCTCTAACATTTCGAGATCGAAAGTTGTGCGTTGTTCCAACCTTTGGGCTTCCAGTAAACGGCCAGCGCGATTGAGTTCATCAAGCCTGTCACGCAGTTCGGCTTTGATGGATTTGATTGCCTGATTTAGGGTAGGGCGTGGCGTGACATAGTGTGAGTTTGCGTAAATTTTGACAGATTTCAAATCACCCGTCTTTTTACCTGTCAGAGGGTCAAATTCCGTGATTGTATCAATCTCATCACCAAATAGGGAAATGCGCCATGCGCGGTCTTCCAAGTGGGCGGGAAAGATTTCTATTGTATCTCCGCGAACACGGAATGAACCACGTACAAAGTTGATATCTTGACGACGATATTGCTGTGCTACAAGATCAGCCAACAACTGGCGTTGGTCAAGCTTATCTCCAACCTGCATCTGGAATGTCATGGCAGTGTAGGTTTCTACCGAACCAATACCATAGATACACGAGACAGAGGCCACAATAATCACGTCATCACGTTCAAGAACAGCACGGGTCGCAGCGTGTCGCATGCGATCAATCTGTTCATTGATTGACGATTCTTTTTCTATGTAAGTATCTGATCTTGGGACATAGGCTTCAGGTTGATAATAATCGTAATAGGATACGAAATATTCGACAGCATTATTTGGGAAAAAACTCTTGAACTCGCCATAAAGCTGTGCAGCCAATGTCTTATTTGGCGCAAGGATCAGAGCAGGTCTTTGCGTTTCTTCGATAACTTTCGCCATCGTATAAGTTTTACCAGAACCCGTCACACCCAATAAAACTTGTGTGCGATCGCCACTTTTTATGCCTTCTACAAGGTCTTTTATAGCCGTTGGCTGGTCACCAGACGGCAAAAACGGTGTTTCCATTTTAAATGGAATGCCACCTTCCGATTTTTGAGGGCGCACGGGACGGTGCGGTGTCCAAAGTTTACCATTCTTGAAAAGTGGGTTTCCTGACGCAATCAAAGCAGAAAGCGCCTCCACCGTTGCGGTTGCGCCGCTTGGTAATATGGAAGGTGCATCCTCCAGTCCGACATCAAGCCCCGCTACGGGGTTAAGGCCGGCCGCAGCGCGTTGCTTTGCGGTTGCTGCAGCTCCAATTGATGTGCCTCTCGACGTTCTAGCAGACTTTTTTGCCTGTGATGCAGGTTGCTGTGACTTTGCTGGCTGCGACTTTGACTTGGATTGCTGCGGCTTAGACTCTTGTGATTTGAGCTTTTGGGGCTTTTTCGCCGCTTTTTCGGCCTCTTTGCTAATGCTTTCTGCCCAATCTGCAATAGTTCCGGTTAATGGAACACCATCTAAAGGCATTTGTGGGGCTTCCGAAAAGCCAGTTGCCGAAGTTTTCTCAGAACGCTTTTTTTTCGTGACTGTCATAGCCCATTATATGGGATATATGAAATAAATTGAAAGAGGAAATTCTCTGAAAACACCGTATAAGCCACGAATTTCAGCAAGTTAATTAGATAAATGCAACTTTCTTCAAAGAGATTTGTGAATAAACAAAAAATCTGACCGATAATGAAACCAGTCAGATCGTTTATATTTCCATTTTAATGCTTTTGCCGTGTTTCCAAAGTCATCAAAGTTGACAACCATGCCTTTTAAGGAGCAATGCGCCTTTTAAGGATTAAGCTAGACAGCAATTTCCCAAAATATCAATTACCTCCTGGTGAAGGCATGTCACCTGGTGAGGGCATACCAGAATCTCCACCATCATTATTGGAATTTGAAGGCGCACTAGGTGATGGCATATCCCCTGGAGATGGCATTTCAGCCTCGTGTTTTGGTTCCGGTTCATGATGCTGCTCCGGCTCATGTCTTGGTTCAGGGGCAGGTTGAGGTGCAGATGCATGCTGTTCACTAGGTGAAGGCATATCTCCCGGAGATGGCATTGGTGCTTCATGCCTTGGTTCAGGTTCATGCCTTACCGGCTGTGGTGGCGCCTCCCGTTCATGTCTAGCTGGGGCTTCTGACCGTACTGGTGGTGACGGCATTTCCTGTTGAGGTCTGTATTGCGGCTCATTTTTATGCTGCGGTTCTGGCCTCGTTGGCGGAGATGGCATTTCTGGTTCCGGTTTGGAATGTTTTTTGCGGTCATGCTTATCTGGCCGGCGATTCCTATCATCATCCCAGCGGTTACGTCTGTCATCATCCCAGCGGTTACGTCTGTCATCATCCCAACGGTCGCGTCTATCATTATCCCAACGGTCGCGTCGGTTGTTATCCCACCGATCACGTCGATCGTTATCAAAACGATCACGTCTATCATCGTTCCAACTGCGTGGAGGTGGTGGTGGCGGCGGACGGTTATGCCCGTCCCAACGTGGTGATCTGTCATGATATTGGCGATAACGGCGTGAATCGTCATAGTCGTCATCGTAATAATATCCACCCCCACTAACGACAGTAGACTGTGAGTAGGTTGGATATGTCTGGGTTGCCGTATAGCTTGGTTCTTCCGGATAAGCAGCGTAGACGGGAGCAGAACCACTATTGGTTTTTGTAGTCTTTTTTGCAGTCGTAATCGTCTTTGGCTTTGCTTTTGTTGTTTTGACTGTATTGTTTTGAGTGCTACTTGGACTTCTATTTAAAATCTCAGAAGGACTTTTATAAGTATTATACAATACTTCACTGGTACTAAAAGCAAGATAGCGTGCCGCAGCCCAACCAGTTCGGACATTATAATTAATTTGGCACCAACTACCGCGGCATGACTGCACTTCCACTGCTTGACCAGCTTCTATTGAGCCACGCAGGGCATAGTTTGTTCCCGGGCCTTCCCGGAAATTAATCTTGGTGGTTGTTATAGCCTGTGCCGCGTTTGACGCTGTTGAGGTCAATAGGAAAGAGCCAAACAGCAAGGAACCCAGAATTTTTTTCATTGTTTCCTCAAGATAAACATTTCTATAGAAACTATAGAGTTTTATTAAACAAAAGTCACATAAAACAAAAGTGTTCCATGTGTTATTATCATTAAACTTTGTATCATTCGGAGATATTCTGTTATCTGACCTTGTTATTAATTTCACATTGTTATTAATTCGCATGTGGATATCGGGAAAATAAAATTTTGAGTGAAAAATTTTGCTAATATAATATATGCTACGTATAAGACGGGTTCTGGGAGCAGTCCTAGAGGCCGTTTATTTTTATGCTTCTAAAAAATGCAGCACGGAAGGAAAGGATACGACAATGGAAAAATATCCGATGACGACGGCAGGTTACGCACAGCTCAAGGAAGAGCTTCGTTGGCGTCAACAAGACGAACGTCCACGTATCATTGAGGCGATTGCAGAAGCACGGGCACATGGGGATCTTTCTGAAAATGCAGAATACCATGCTGCAAAGGAAGCACAAAGTCACAATGAAGGCCGTATCAATGAACTTGAGGACTATGTAACACGTGCAGAAGTCATTGATGTAACAAAAATGTCGGGTGACAAGGTAAAGTTCGGTGCTACCGTCAAGTTGATTGATGAAGATACCGAAGAAGAAAAAACCTATCAGATCGTTGGTGATCAGGAAGCAGATGTCAAAAAAGGCAAAATATCTATTTCTTCACCTATTGCACGTGCCTTGATCGGTAAACAGAAAGGTGACTCTATCGAGGTGAATGCACCCGGAGGAGCCCGTGGTTACGAGATTATTGCAATAGAATTTATTTGATTGGTTTAGCTATGCGTGTGCCCTTAGAGGATACAGAAATCATTGCACCAAACTTTAAGAAACGCCTATCGGGTGTTACTTCTACTATTGTGCAGCTTATTCCTCTACAACGAAAAAAAGGTTTACGCATATCTACTTTAGGTCCGGGTTTGCCCGATACACTGCCATCTATCGGATTTGGTAGCTTGTTTGGCCTTTGGAAAAAACCTGAAAATCGGCCATTTAGAATTTGGCATGCTCGGCGTAATGTGGAAATGATTGCTGGCATTTTTATGCGTGATATTTTGCGTATGAAAATACGGCTTATTTTTACATCGGCTGCCCAGCGCCATCATAAGCCATTCACAAAATGGCTTATCAGACACATGGATAAGGTCATTGCAACCAGTGCCCGTTCCGGAGCTTTTTTGGAAGTTCCTTATCAAGTCATTATGCATGGTATTGATTTAGAACGGTTTACGCCGCCTGCTGTTGCTGACGATACATATACCGCTACCAAACTTCCCGGCAAATTTGCAGTTGGCTGCTTTGGTCGTGTCCGGCATCAAAAAGGCACTGACTTGTTTGTTGATGCAATGATTTCTCTTTTGCCGAATTATCCTGATTGGACGGCAATTATAACAGGGCGAACCACTGCTGAACATCAGGAATTCGAGCAGAAACTGCGACAAAAAATTGATAAAGCGGGACTTAAAGACAGGATCCTTATTCTGGGTGAGGTAGATGATATACGCGTTTGGTATCGTCGGATCACTCTTTATGTTGCACCGTCGCGCAATGAAGGTTTTGGTTTAACACCTCTGGAAGCAATGGCATCTAAAACGGCGGTGGTTGCCAGTGATGCCGGCGCCTATCGTGAGCTTGTAAGCGAAGGAACAGGCACAGTAGTTCCAGCGAGTGATGGCGCTCAATTAACGGCTGCTATTGAACCTTATTTGGCTGATCCGGCCATGACAATGGCAGCTGGAGAAAAAGCTTTGCAACATGTACGGGCAAATTTTCCATTAGATAAAGAAGCAAGTGCTATTGGTGAGGTTTATGAAGCACTGTTTGCCGATGCTCAAAAATAAACACGCCCAATTAAAGCATTGAGAAACGTTGAGAGTTGCAACGATCTTATAGCAAGAATTTACAAAATGAATGGCGGTTCGTCTTTGATGAGACGGATTGTTAAGGCTGTCCTGACTGATCCAACATTGGAAGCAGCGGTCAGTTGTTCGATAACAAAACTCTGAAAACTTTTTAAATCCGGTGCAACACAATGCAAAAGAAAATCTGATTCGCCGGAAACCATCCAAGCTTTTCTAACAAGAGGCCATTGATAGGCCATGGCTGCAAAGCCGCGCAGATCTGCCTCGGACTGCCGATGCAGGCCAACAAAACAAAAGGCCACCAGATCCTGACCAATTGTTGCACCATTCAGGATAGCTTGATAGCCTTTTATAATACCTTCTTGCTCTAGTCTCCTCACGCGCCGTAAACAGGGTGGTGCCGATATACCAACCTTTGAAGCAAGTTCAACATTGGTAATACGTCCATCGATTTGCAATTCTTTGAGGATTTTCCAGTCGATTGAATCAAGGTCGGCTTTGATTTGCATGAGACTTTGCTTTGTATTCGTTCAGTTGATGTCCTGATCTATCACCGGAAAATAAAAACGTCACGCATTAAAACTATTTTCTCCAGAAAGCCGGTGTAAAAAGAATAATAACGGTCACAATTTCCAAGCGACCGGCGAGCATCAGAAAACTTAAGATCCACAAGGCCCAATCACCAACAGTAGAAAAATTACCAACAGGACCAATAGTATCGCCAAAACCTGGGCCAACATTGGATAATGCGGTAA
Source organism: uncultured Bartonella sp. (assembly GCA_946478235.1). Taxonomy (GTDB): domain Bacteria; phylum Pseudomonadota; class Alphaproteobacteria; order Rhizobiales; family Rhizobiaceae; genus Bartonella. The sequence continues at coordinate 477,754 of CAMLBF010000001.1, read as the reverse complement.
GTGCGCCTGTAAAAGCCGATACAAAATCCAATCCGGTAATGACCAGCAACATGGCACCAATGACCAAAGTTGTCATATAGAGACACAAAAATAACAGCACAGTTTGTGCTATATCACCTGAAACATCAGAACCGCCATAACGTACTTTCATAACCGTATTGGGGGATAAAAGGCGGGTAAGACTGACTTTGGTTAATCGCCATAAAATTATGAGTCGGTTTATTTTTATACCGCCGGAGGTTGAACCAGCACACCCACCGATAAAAGATGCCAGAAAAAACACGCCCAATGCAAAGGGGCCCCAAAGAAGATAATCTTCTGCCACATAACCTGTTGTGGTTATAACCGAGACAAAATGAAAAATGGCATCAAGAAAGGCGCGGTGAAAGCTGAAACCATAATGGAAGCGTAACCAAGCAGCCAATGAAAAGCTTGCTATGAGAATGATTGCAAGAAAAACAACAACCTGTGGATCAGCCAAGCGTTTGGAACGTTCAGGCAAAACTAATTTTACATATAAAATAAAGGGAAGTGCCGACAATAACATAAATATTGTTGCAATAATTAAAACGGATGGTGTTTGCGAAAAGTAGCCGAGCGACGCATCATGGGTTGAAAAACCAGCAGTGGCAACTGTTGTCATGGCATGGTTGACTGCATCAAACATTGTCATGCCAACTGCAAAATAAGACAACATACAAAGAAGCGTTAGGCCGAGATAGGCGATAATAATACCATTGGCGATCTGATTGACACGCGGAAGAACTTTTTCCGACCGATCAGACGATTCCATATTGAATAGTCGGACACCACCGACGCGCAATGATGGCAATAATAACAGTGCTAAAGCGATAAACCCGATGCCGCCAATCCAGCAGAGTAACGAGCGCCACAGCAATATGCCGCGCGGAAGAGAATCAAGCCCTGTTAGAACAGTGGCACCTGTTGTTGTGATCCCCGAGACGGCTTCAAATACAGCAGAAGCCAATGAAATGGGCAAATGGGAAAAATAAAGCGGTAATGCCCCGAGAAAACAACCAGTAAACCACAGACAGAAGGTCAGTAAAAAACCCAAACGCGCGGAAAACCGACACACAGCGCCGCGCGTTGAAAGTAATGTCAGCGTTGCAAGCATGATTGTTGTTGCGGCAGAACGGATAAAGACAACCCAATCGCTGTTTCCGGTGCGCAAATCAGCTAAAGCCGGCAACAACATGGTAATACCCATTATCAGCGCAAAACGGGCACAGACATTGCAAACAAAACGAAAAATGGCGAACCTCTAACCGAACAATAATAGCTTATTTAAAGACCAATTCTTTTTATCTTATATGACCTTTTTTTCACCTTACAATCTTTAACTTTATAATCCCACCCCTTACTTGCGAGATAAATGTAAACAGTATTGCGTATTGCCTTGAAAAAGCATAGCCAACACAATAAGCTCGATTAAACAATATAAAATGTATAACATTTTCCGACCATTTATCTATTATAGGAAAGAGGATTCCTCTTATGTCTGAACGCCATACATCCGTTCTTATTGTTGGTTCAGGGCCGGCAGGCTATACGGCTGCAATTTATGCATCGCGCGCTATGTTAAAGCCGGTACTTGTAACAGGCTTGCAACAAGGGGGGCAGTTGACCATCACCGACGAGGTAGAAAATTATCCCGGTTTTATTGATCCTGTTCAAGGACCATGGTTGGTTGACCAGATGGCAAAACAAGCTGAAAAAATGGGCACGGAATTTGTATATGACATTATTACACGTGCCGATCTATCTAAGCGGCCTTTTACACTTTATGGGGATTCAGGCGCTGTATATACGTGTGATGCTTTGATTATAGCAACCGGTGCGCAGGCGCGATGGCTTGGGCTTGAAAGTGAACAAACATTCATGGGTGGTGGTGTTTCTGCCTGCGCGACATGTGATGGCTTTTTCTATCGCGGAAAAGACGTGATTGTTGTGGGTGGTGGTAATACAGCTGTAGAGGAAGCACTTTATCTTTCACATTTGGCAAGATCGGTAACGGTTGTTCATAGACGCGATGCGTTTCGCGCTGAAAAAATTATGCAGGAACGTTTGCTGGCGCGAGAAAATGTAAAGGTAATCTGGAACCATGTGGTTGAAGAAATAGTTGGTAATCCAGCTAAGCCACCTATGGGTGCTACAGTGACAGGCGCGCGTCTGAAAGATGTAAATTCCGGTAATGAAATGTTATTGGAAGCACAAGGAATTTTCATTGCGATTGGCCATGCTCCGGCGGTAGATCTTTTCAATGGGCAGTTGCGGCAAAAGCCGGGTGGCTATTTATGGACTGCACCCGATTCGACGGCAACAAGTATTGAAGGTGTTTTTGCTGCAGGTGACGTCGCTGATGATACATTTCGTCAGGCCGTAACAGCTGCCGGTCGGGGCTGCATGGCAGCACTGGAAGTTGAGCGGTTTCTCGATTTGGGAACGTTGCAAAAATAAACCCGTTTCGGGTGTATGATATATTATCAGAGTTGAATTGTTTGAAATGGCTCTGATTTGATTTTTCTGTGGTGTGTTGCCAAAAGTATCATTCCACATAATAGCAAGTGGTGAATAAAAGGGAGTGAGAGACGTGGCTGCGCCTTTGGATTGGGATAAATTAAGAATTTTCCATGCAGCGGCAGAAGCAGGGTCTTTTACCCATGCAGCGCAAACGTTGCATATGTCCCAATCGGCTATTTCGCGACAGGTTTCCGCGCTTGAACAGGATGTCGGGGTCCCTTTATTTCAACGCCATGCGCGTGGACTTATCATGACGGAGCAGGGAGAGATTCTGTTTCGTACAGCGCATGATGTGCTGATGAAACTTGAAAATGTTCGTTCCAAGTTAAGTGAAAGCCGTGAAAAACCTACCGGCCATCTTTGTGTTACAACAACTTTCGGCATGGGGTCGGGGTGGCTTGCCGCTAGAATGCCAGAATTTCTCAACCTCTATCCTGATATTCAAATTCAGCTATTACTTGATGATGAGGAACTTGACTTAACAATGCGCCATGCCGATTGCGCATTGCGGTTACGCCAACCGCAGCAACCTGATTTGATTCAACGTCGGCTCTTTACAGTGCATATGCACGTTTATGCCTCGGCAAGTTACATTGCCAATTACGGCAAGCCTACCGAGCTGGAGGATTTGGATGACCACCGTATTATTTCATTTGGTGAGCCGGTTCCAAGTTATTTGTCGGGATTGAATTGGTTGGAATCAGCAGGTCGAAACGATGGGTCTGTTCGTGTTCCTACTTTGCAGATAAACAATGTTCTCTCAATCAAGAAAGCGACGCTTAATAATCTCGGTATTGCTGTTTTGCCGGATTATATCGTGAGTGAGAGCGATAATCTTATCAAGCTATTTCCTGATGTTACTGAGATTCCATCATTTGATACGTTTTTCTGTTATCCTGATGCTTTGAAAAATTCGGCAAAATTACACGCTTTTCGTGATTACATTTTTGCAAAAGCAAGAAACTGGTCATATTGAACCTTTTGCATCACATATCTAAAATCACCCATTTTAGACAATTATCCATGTCGAAATTCCAAAGTCCAATCGGGTTTTAAGCTTTGGAGCGGTGTTCATCACGGTTAAGCGACTCGATATGGCTATGATACCGCATATCCCATGGGGTAAATTGGTACTTTTAGGGCTATATGTTTCATTTTGATACAATCTATGTGTCTAATTTTTGTTCGAAAGTGTTATGCAGAAAATTTGTGCTTGGACTTCTATGCTTCTAAGTCATAGCTCATTAAAAATACTTTTAATAAGTATTTGTTATTGAATAATAAAATTTAAATTTTAAGAAGCTTTCTAAAATTTTTTATTATGAGCTATGCATATTGTGCATGGCTGGCTTGCTTAAAATTTGATTGCTTAATGCCTAAAAAAGATGCATAACCAATTCATCTCAAGAGGACGTCTCCTCCCATTGCGTTTCTTGAGTGTTCCCCTCTGGAGGTTTTATCAGATTGACTTTAGTCTCTGAATACCTTCAAACTTTGGCCGGACATTTGTCCGGCTTTTTTTTTTGTTAATTTTTGCTTGTATAAATCTGCCGATGGCATTGCCATGATGGTCAAGTCATTAGCAAAATTTTACTGTCGCTATTTTAAGAATTGAAAGAACAGATTATTTATCTCTCAATTGTATTTTTGATAAATTGCCAGACGGATAGTTAATTGTCCGATTGTTCTTGAAATGAAAAAATAAAAATATGTGAAAAATGTTTTATTTCTTATTTTATAATTTTTGTATTTAAAATTATTTTATTCAAAATAACAAACGATAAATCTATTGATTATTGAATTTATTATTCTTTGTGTGATGAGTCAAAAAAACTTCATTTGTTATTATTTTTAAAGCTAAATAAAAAAACCGCCATGAAGGCGGTTTTATTGATTTGTATTTGGACTGCAACTTATTTCAAGCTTGCGCAGAAACGCTGAATACGTGAACAGGCTTCTTCAAGCAGTTTTTCAGATGTTGCATAAGAAATTCTGAATGCTGGTCCAAGACCGAAAGCACTGCCATGAACTACAGCGACAGCTTCTGCTTGCAATAGTTCAGAAACAAAATCTTCATCATTATTGATGACTTTGCCTTCAGGTGTCTTTTTACCAATCAATTTGGCACATGATGGATAAACATAGAAGGCGCCTTCCGGTGTTGGACAATCAATACCGGTAGCCTGATTTAACATGGAAACAACAAGGTCGCGGCGCGCCTGAAATATTGCTTTGTTCTTTGCAATAAAATCTTGTGGCCCATTCAATGCTTCCACGGCTGCCCATTGTGCAATAGAGCATGCGCCCGATGTCTGTTGGCTTTGTATGGTTTCCATGGCCTTAATAAGTTCACGTGGACCACCGGCATAACCAATACGCCAGCCCGTCATTGCGTAAGCTTTTGAAACACCATTAACAGTCAATGTTCTGTCATAAAGTTTTGGCTCTACACCGGCAGGGGTTGCAAATTTAAAGTTACCATAGGTCAAGTGTTCATACATATCATCGGTCAAAATATGTACATGAGGATATTTTACCAACACATCCGTCAACTTTTTCAATTCATCATGGCTGTAAGCAGCACCGGATGGATTGCTTGGCGAATTGAAAACAAACCACTTTGTTTTTGGTGTGATTGCAGCTTCTAGATCTTCTGGCTGTAATTTGTAGTCAAATTCTGCCTTTGCATCAACAAATACCGGCGTACCATTATTCACGGCAACCATTTCTGGATAACTTACCCAAAAAGGTGCAGGAATAATAACTTCATCACCTTTGTCCAATGATGCCATAAAGGCATTGAACAATATCTGTTTTCCACCCGTTCCAACAATAATTTGGTCTATTGTGTAATCCAGATTATTTTCACGTTTGAATTTGGCGACTATTGCTTTGCGTAATTCAGGAATACCTGCAACCGGCGTATACTTTGTTTCACCGCGACGCATAGCCTCAATAGCAGCATTTTTTATATTCTCCGGTGTATCAAAATCCGGTTCTCCGGCACCTAGAGAAATAACATCGCGCCCCGCAGCTTTCAGGTCACGTGCTTTTTGTGCAACAGCAATAGTAGCAGATGGCTTGATACGTGAAAGCGTCTCGGCGATAAAAGCCATAATATCATCTCCTCAAATAATACTAGCAATAGGCAAATGTTTTTAGGTCTATTACCTTCTATTAAAAGGTATGTCGCATGCGCATTGAAAGTGCAAGAAGTCTCTGATCAATTTCTTGTTGAGTGGTGCCAATAAAGCTTATTGTTGTTTATCAATCCGATCATAAATGGCATCAAAGCGTTTTTTGGCGACACCCGGTTGTTTGTGGTCTCTATAGGCCTGTGGCAAAGAAGTATCGCCAACTTTTACCAGCATGATCATGCCCATTGCATAATGGGGAATGCATTTAATGCCGTAATAACCAGTCTTATCGAATTTTACTTCCAATTCTTCATCGATTTTACCTTTGAAAGGCATTGCACCTTCCGGAATCATATCATTAATACTTGCAGCATTATGGCTTTTCTGTGTGGCAATAAACTTAACACTATCACCTGGTTTTATAGCTAGAAAATCAGGTTCAAAGACCATACTTCCAGAAGTTCCTCTGTTGAGCATTTTTACTTCATAAGTTTCAGCATGTGCTAACGGAATAAATGAAATCATAAATAATAAAGCTAAAAATTTTTTCATTTCTTATTATCCTCTTTAAGGAAACATGACGGTCTGTAATGTATGGATATAATACCATCATCATACTCGCTAATCATTGCTTTTGCATGAAAGATTTTTTCAATTAATTGGCTCGTCAACACTTCTTTTGGTGTTCCTATCGTGACAATTTGACCTTTATTAAGAACAACAATTCTATCACAAAACATTGCTGCGTGGTTAAGGTCATGCAAGGCGATCATTGTGGTCAGGCCAAGATTACGGACAAGACCAAGAATTTCCAATTGATGTCCAATATCTAAGTGATTTGTCGGCTCGTCGAGAATAAGCGTTTGCGGTTCTTGTGCAAGCGCTCGTGCGATATGGATACGTTGTTTTTCACCACCCGACAGGCTGTTCCATAATCGGTTTTCAAAACCAGACAAATTGACTTTTTGCAGGGCATCTTTGAGTGTTTGTTCGTCTTGATCCGACCATAGAGAAAATAGTTTTTTATGGGGGAGGCGGCCAATTTCTATCGCATGATACACCGTGATATTTTCATTGGTGTCGCTTTGTTGGTCGACATATGCAATGATCTTTGCCAATTGACGCCTTTTAATTTGTGAAAAGGGGGTCCCGTCAAATTCCACCGTGCCGGTTGTTGGTTTTAGAAGACCAGCAAAGATTGAAAGTAGAGAGCTTTTACCAGCACCATTGGGGCCGATAATGCCTAAAACCTCATTATCATTGAGCTGTAACGAAACATCTTTAATGATCGTATGGCCATTTACTTCCAAATGCAGGTTTGAGCCGCTAATCACGATGAATGACCTTTCTGTCTTAACAGCAAAACTGCAAATATTGGTGCGCCGATCAAAGCAGTAACAATACCAACCGGAAAAACTATTCCAGGAATAATGATACGGGAGATAATATCCGCTGCAATGAGGAATAAAGCCCCCATTAAGGCTGAAGCGGGAATGAGTCTTTGATGTTTTATTCCAACAATTAATCGGGCAGCGTGAGGCACAACAAGGCCAACAAAACTTATTGTTCCCATGATGGAAACCATAACAGCTGTTAGCAGTGCAACTGTGGTTATCAATATTATGCTGGTATATTTAACCGATATTCCCAATGATTTTGCCGAACGAGAACCGAAAACAAAAGCGTCGAGAACACGCGAAAAACTCAAAAATATCAAAAAGGCCAAAACAGTTATTGGAAAAGCCAGAGAAGCGTCACTCCATCTTGCGCCAGATAAATTGCCGATCATCCATGAAAATATATTGGCTCTACCTTCAAGAGGGGTGAATATCATCAGGATCAAGGCAGATAGGGCGTTAAATAGCATGGCACTTGCGATACCTGCCAGAATAATGGCGGTGGTATTGCGGCCAGAATAATAAGCAAGAAGGATTACGAATAGAAATGACAAAAGCCCACCGAATAAGGCGCCAGTTGATAGTGATAGAACACCAACGCTAAAGCCGAATGCTACAATCATAGCGGCACCTGCTCCAGCACCCGACGATATTCCTAAAAGATAAGGCTCTGCCAATGGATTGCGTAACAATGCTTGTAGGACAACCCCACACATTGCAAGACCTGCTCCACAACAGGCACCCACGACAGCGCGTGGGATACGCCACAGCCAGATGACACGGCTGTTGAAAATATCAATATCATATCCCGCATGCCAAAGCTGATTGGCAATTGTTTTTAGGAAGTCGGAAAACGGAATAGGGGTTTCACCAATTGCCGCACCAGCAACAATTGCTGCTAGCAACACAAATATTGCTAGCAGAAAAATGCAAATGGTGCGGCATAGTTTGGCAGACACTATTTATCCAACCCAAGTTTGACAATTGCCTCTGCCAGCGTTTCAATGCCGTCGATTGTCCGCATGGTAGTATTCATGGATTGGACATCCATCACGACAAGACGATTATTTTCCACCGCAGGCAATAATTTGGTAACGGGATCATTTTTTAGATATTGTTCTTTTATCGCGACGTCATCGGCAGGAAAACGGCGTCTATCCATTTTTGCCAACACAATAATTGTAGGATTTTTCTTGACGATTGTTTCCCAGCCAACTGTTGGCCATTCGTAATTTGATTCAATAATGTTATTAATACCAAGAATGTTCATGATATAACCGGGAGCACCAAGATTGCCGGCAACATAGGGGTCTATATCCAAATCGGCACTGGAATACCAGAAAACTGCACTAATCTTGCCTTTTGGCAAACTCTGCACTTTTTCAATAGCGGCGTGTTCTCTATCTTTCAGTTCCTGAACAAGCTTTTTTCCGCGGTCTGGCACGTTGAAAATGGCCGAGAGTTCTGTAATCTCCTGATAGATCATGTCCATTGTAAATGGCTTACTGCGTAAACCATCACTTCCCGCCATATTGTCTTTTCCAACGCAATCTGCGGGTGCAGTATAGACGGGAATACCAAATTCATTGAACTGGTCATAGGTTGCAGAGCTACCTGCCGGTCCTATTACCCATTCTTGATGGCTTGCAACAAGATCAGGCTTTTCAGCAATTATACTTTCAAAGCTTGGTACATCGTGTGAAAGCACCTTGACTGTTTTGTTAACAGCCGAAAATTGTGGCAATACATCTGAATACCACAATGCCGTTCCTTTTACCTTGTCTGCCAAACCAAGTGCATACAATATTTCTGTTGTGTTTTGTCCAACAGAAACAACGCGCGTTGGTGCCTTTGTAAAGGTAATGTCACGACCGCAATTTTTTAATGTTAACGGGTAATGTGTTTCTTCTGCTGCGGCTGCTTGTAAGGTGACAAAAGAAAAGCAAATAGCAAAAAATGCGTTGGCAATAAGCCTAGATTTTTTCATAGTCATTATTTCAAACTTCTACATTGAGATGCAATTATCTTATGCGCACAAGGGCTGCCTAAAAAGACCATTGCATATTTCAGGAAATCTTATGATCTTTTAGGAAATCAGATTGACCTATCTTGATTGTGCTTAAGGACTTGGCTGTTTTGCACATTGAAAACTGGCAAATCACCGGTTTGCGAATTGCAAACCAAAAAGTTAGTGTTTTGCGAATTGCAAACCAAAAAGTTAGTGTTTTGAGGATTGTAAACCGACAAATCAATGTGTTGCGAATTGCAAAACAATAGATCACTATATTCCAAACATAATTGAAGTTTGTTTGCGCCATTTCGGGCAAATATAAAATTCTGCATCAATAATCTCCTTGCACCCACCGTGCTTTAGGTTTCTTTCCAACAAGGGTGTTTCCCTTTTTTGACGGCAGGTCTCCTGGCTCGCGATAAACACACCATCATCAACCTTCCCATGAAATATAGTGGCTTGGGCTTTTGCCCGTAGATGTGGTGCTAGCGCCTACAGTTGCGGGGGCAGCCACGGATAAAACTCCGATAAGGGTCAGTTTTCCCGTGTTCCCTATTATTCCTCTTAAGAGACATCTTAAGATGGAACCGTCTAGCGATATTTATAGGCAATTTCACGTCGATATCAAGCGGTGTTCAAGCCGAGGAAATATTTTATGTGAACTGAAAGGAATGAACGGCAAGATGTTGATGGACGAATGACAATATGTTGACCGAAAATTTATGCCATAGAAAAAGCCCCATTCAAACGAACGGGGCTTAAAATATCAGAAACAGTCAATAAACTGCTTTAGTGTTTTACAATAAACGCATCCTACAAAGTAGATTTTGGCAACAAAGCGGATTTTGCGTTTATTGAAACAAAAATATTAGGCAGCAGCGAGATTGCCTGCTGCTGATTTGCCTGAACGACGATCCTGAACGATGTCGTAAGAAATTTTTTGACCTTCGTTAAGGGCGCGCATACCTGATTGTTCAACAGCAGAAATATGCACAAACACATCAGCGCCACCGTCATCAGGTTGAATAAAGCCAAAACCTTTTGTTGTATTAAACCATTTAACTGTACCAGTAGACATAGGAAACTCCCTAAATAAATAATTGAAATCGACATATGCAATATGTCGACATGAGGTAGATCGAAATTTTGAAAGGGGAGTTTCGTATAAAGTGCTTTGCACAAAGGTAGAAAGTCGCGCAACCGAAAGATCGATATGTACTTCATTATATGTTCATATCAATAAAAGCAAGTTTTATTCACATTAAATTTGCAAGACGTTCTTGCTTTTGCCATTTTGATTGCCGACACTAAATAAAATTATGATCGCGGCAGGATCAAGGTGTAAGAATGTGATTGTCGCATAGGGGTGGAAGATATGGCCAAAGATGGCGGTGATAAAAACGGCACTATGGCAGAAAACCCAGTTGAAGCAACACCGGGTTTATTGCAGGAAGGTGTCGTCAAAAACACTGGCTTTTACCATCAGGCCAAGCTGCTTTATATTGCTTTTTGGCGTTCCCACACGCGCAATACATTAATTGCTACTTTTATTGGTATTCTTGTTCTTATTATCCTGATTGGGCGTGGACAGCTACAAATCAATGAATGGACCAAAGATTTTTGGAACGCGATTAGCCGTAAGGATTTACACGAATTTATTTTCCAGCTGGGCGTATTTTTTGTCATAGCGCTGGTATTGCTGATCTTCAATATTATCCAAACTTTTCTCAATCAATATCTAAAAATGAAGTTGCGCGAGGGGTTGACGGACGATCTTATTAGCCAATGGATGAAGCCTAAACGCGCTTTCAGGCTGACAATGGCGGGTGAAGTTGGCGTCAATCCAGATCAGAAATTGCATGAAGATGCGCGCCATTTGGCAGAATCGACAGCAGATCTTGGAATAAATCTGCTGCAAGCGAGTGTTACGCTCATTATTTTTATCCCAACTTTATGGTCCACCACAGCAGGTTTTGTTTTCAGTTTTTCAGGCTACAGTTTTCCATTACCTGGTTATATGATCTGGGCCGTATTGCTTTATGTCAGTGGGGCATCTTTTCTGACATGGTTTGTTGCCAGAAATCTGGTTGCAATAAATGCCAACCGCTATGCCCGAGAGGCCGATTTGCGTGCCGCATTGATGCATACCAATCGTTCTATCGACGCAATAACCCTAATGGGGGCGGAACGTGACGAAAAACATTATCTTGATGGTCGCGTCCAAAATGTTCTTGATGCGATATGGCACATTGTCGTTGCAACCACAAAATTGACAGGTATCACCGCAGGTTATGGTTGGGTCTCAAATGTTGCACCCTATATCATTGCTTCACCAATTTATTTCGGCGGTGGCATTGACCTCGGTGGTTTGCAGGCAGCCGTACAGGCATTCAATCAGGCGCACCAATCATTAAGGTGGTTTGTTGACAATTACGGCGCTCTTGCTGACTGGCGTGCTACGATGCTGCGTGTTGCAACTTTTCGGCAGGCTGTCGTACAAATGGATGGTGTCGATCATTTGCGAATGGGGCATATTATTGTTAAAAACAATGATGCAGATGCCATGTCTTTCGATGATTTATGCATTCAAACAGCAACTGGTCATCTTACGATGAAAACACCTAATGTTTTTATCAAGAAAGGGCAAAATACCCTTATTTATGCGCCGCAAGATGTCGATAAAACAATCCTTTATAATGCCTTGGCTGGTATGTGGCCTTGGGGAGAAGGTACGGTTGGATTGCCGAATGCATCTTTGCCAAATTATATGCCGGATGCGCCTTATATTCCGCCAGGCACATTGCGCAAAGTGCTGCTTTATCCAGCAAAAGACGTAAAACCAACAGATGAAGAAATTAAACAGGCATTGGAAATAACCGGTCTTAGCGAATATTTTCCTGCTCTTGACGAAGACGATGTGGATTGGGAGCGTCGTCTTAACGATGTGGAACGTCGTTCTCTGGCTTTTGCGCGGGTTTTACTTGTCAAACCGGAATGGATTGTCGCCAATCAAATTATGGACGGTATTGATGAAGAAATACGCAAACGAATTGCTTCCGTGGTATTCGAGCATTTGAAGGAAACGACTTTTGTTTATATCAGCCGGCGCAATGACGAGAGTTACCTTTTTGATATGACTGTCGAGGTTCAGTTTACAGCCAATAAAGAGGAAAAAGAAACGGTAACTGGTAGTTAGACAATGCTAGGCCAATAAACCGATAGGTAAAAGTGATAGGTGGTTATTGTGCGCCCGTTTGACGAACTGCTTGTTTGTTTAACACAGTGCTTGGTTGTTTGACGCACCACTTGCTTGTTAAATGCATAATTTGGTTGCACAATAAATTGGCTTTAATGCATCATCTTTTAAAAAGAGTGGTGATATATCGAATAACTGAGTGATGAATTCAAACAGCACAGAATATACCGCTGTATCTTTAGAGATATTATCGCGCTTTGGAGATTTTTACCTACCAGCCCCAGAACATCAACCACCACGCATATACTATTGGTGCGGTAGCGAAAGCGAATAAAACAAACGCTATCAATTTCTGTAAAAGGCTTGAAGACGTATTTTTCAGGATACGGGCAGCAAGATAGAGACTCCAGATCGCAGTTCCACCCAGAATTATGGCGCGTGCATCAGAAAGCCACCAGAATGTAATTCCGTCATACATCAACAATTTGACTGTTGTTGCGGTGAGTCCCAAAAATAAACCTGCAGCCGCGAGCGGCAGGAATGCTTGTGACAAATGAGAAAACAATGATGGCTTTTTGATAATAGATGCAATGATCCACAGCACGGCAGACAAAAACATACCATAAATCAAACCACTGCCCAAAATATAACTGGCAACACAAAAACCATCGAGCCAATTGAAACTATCATTATTGGCTGGGTGATTGGTCAAAATCCACCATGGTGCGGTGGGATCAAGAGGCCAGAAAATATTATGGGCAACCAACCAATCGGCCAATTTTTGTTTGAAGACAACAAACCAAGGGCTTACCGTCCAAGTAAATGCACCAATGGCAACACCAATCATACCAAATAATAATAACCGTGTTTCCCATGGATTATTGCTTTTATCGTCACCATAAACAACCACTTCTTCATTGACGGAACGTGGTGTTAACGCCACGGCATCACGAAAACCGGCACAGCGCGCGCACATATGACAAGCCGAAACACCGTGAAGCTGGTGTATGTTAATCATTGGTGGACAGTTGGGATTTTCAGGGTGACTACCATGAAATTCAGACCATTTTGCCTGATCGGTTTTAAATGAAATGGGTGCCAAACGTGATAAAAGATTGAAGACGCCATTTACCGGACAAAGATATCGACACCAAACGCGCGTACCTCTTCCGAAAAAATATCCGACGAGCATGGCTGCAGCCGTTGAGCCGCCGAGTATGAGAACTGCAGCTTCTGCATAGTCATAAACGCTGATAAGTTGCCCATATAATGTCGTTAAGACAAATGCCACGGCAGGCCAACCACGCCATTTTAACCAACGCGGTATGGTTTTATTTCTGCCTATTGTGCGGCTGGTGAATTCGGAAAGGGCGCCTTCGGGACAAAATACGCCGCACCAGAAACGTCCCATAACCAGCATAGACAGAATAACGAATGGCCACCAAATTCCCCAGAAAACAAATTGCGCAAATAATACAATATTGTCGAGAATATGGGCTTGCCTTGGAGGCAATGGCATGAAAGCAGGCACAAGTAACAAAAACAGATATATACCTACAACACACCACTGGATGGATTGAATCACCTTTTTGTGGCGATGCATGACAGCGCCAAGATTATAAACAAAAGAGGTGATTATCTGCGACATGATGTCTGGTTTCTTCGTTGTTGGTTACGAGTGGGCGACAACGTTCTTTCTTGACTTTCGTGAACAAAGAACGATGGCAACAATCCAGTAGATTACCAATACAGCAACTTGCATGAATGACGGTTCAGCGTGATACCCCGTCAAACCTGTCAGCGTGCTATTATCAGGAATAAGCGAGCTGGTGCTCCATAATGGATCGTCCATAAAACTATATAACCATTCTGGCAAATCATAGACAGAAATTTGAGCGGCAGCTTTATCAAAGGCTGTAACCAGAAGTCCACCACCTATCAGCAACAAGACAAATTCGCTTCCCAAGAAAAACCATTTCCAAGGAATAATTTTAGAAAATTTCTGGAGTGCCCAAAATGTTGCAAGTGCCAGTATAAAACCAAGAACACCGCCGAGAATGAACATACCAAGTGAAGAACCATTCTGTTGAGCACCAACACCGGCTAGAAAAACAACAGTTTCAGACCCTTCACGCGCCACAGCTATCATTGCAAGAAGTAGAATACCAAACCCACCGGAAGATTGCAGGCTTTGTGCGGCTTCTTGCTCCAACACATGTTTCATGCCGCTACCATGTCTGTGCATCCAGACAATCATCTGCATGATAAGCAAAGCTGCCACAGCCATCATCGCAGTAAAGAACCATTCACCACCGGGCCCAGCAAACCAATTACCGGCAACCCAAAACGCAATAGCCAAAAGCCCTGCGAGCAACAAACCTAAACCAGTACCAATCCAAAGACGGTTTCTAAGTGTCAAAAGGTTTTCGCGACGTAGCCATGTATAAAGAATACCAATGACAAGAAGTGCTTCTACACTTTCACGCCATACAATAAAAAGAGGTGCACCCATTTTGCGCGATCCTATTTAACCACAATATCGAAACCAGCCATATCCATATGAAATTCGTCGATAAAATGATAACTTCCTGCCTTTAAAGGATGAATAACAACAAAGGATTCAACCCCAGGACCAAGCACTTTTTCAACGCGCATGGATAGGTTTTCAAATTCCGCAGGGCCGCTTCCAATATTTTTGACGGAAATTTTAAAGCGTTGTCCTTCCGGAACCTCTATTGATTGCGGATCAAATACACCGTCTTTAATCGTAACATTGTAGAGTGATAATGAATCGGCATTTGCGATGGCAGGAACGATAAATAACAATAAAGCCAATATTATACGCATAGTCTTAGCCTTTTAAAAATCAGACCGGCTGGAGAGGTCATTCCGGCCGGTCTGCTATATAGGTTTACTTGTAACGGCATACCATCAAAAGTAAACCCTAACCCAATATTCTCGCTTTTATAACGAGCAATAAAACATAATTTGATGTTTTATTGTTTAGGAATGTATCAATTTGATATTCCCATTCGTGGAGAATTATTAGTAACCGCCTTTTTTACCTGTACCAGCATAAGTGAAGTCATATTCAACGACACACTTATCAAACCAAGGTGCAACACCTGTTTCTTTATCAACGTGGCGACCAAACATCGATTCTTTTGATGGAGGTAATACAGTAAATTTCAAGTGATATTTACCAGCGCCTTGCATCTTGATGTTTTCACCATAGTGAGGACCATCATTGGCAACCATTGGGTGGAAATGACCGCTCATTGGTTCTTTTGAACCTTCCTTGGTCAATTCGTAAGAAACTTGAAGATAAGGAGCCCATGAACCTTCAGGCAAACCGTTTTTGTTGTCTTCTGTCGCATGGATATCCGCTTCCAAATGGACATCCGATTTGGCGGCAGCAAGCATAATGCCTTCTGGTTCCATCTCGATAGGTTGGAGGTAAACAGCTGCGATTTCCAAACCACCACATTTTTGTGGTTCACCAATTGGATATTCCACTGCAAGGGCAGGAGTTGCCAACATGGCACAAGAAGCTGCAGCCATAATAAATTTATTTAAGTGCATAATAGTTACCTCAATATCAAAAAACATGACTAGTAATATCATGTTTCGTTTATACAAGGAAGTTAAATTTTTAAAAAAGGATAGTTGCACGCGATTGTGAAGGGTTTTGAATGATGTTTTTTGAGGGAGCTGAAAGATGTCTGTAAGGTAAGTTGTTACTCGACTTTAACAGCATCTTTTTTGTGTTAAAAAGTCATGAAAATACACACCATTTGATGGTCACAGTTCTATTCGCATAGAAGTTTGATTAGCATGAAAGTTTGATTGGCAGAATAGTCTTATTTGCTTTGAAATTATTTTTGTTTTTTTAAATTACTTTGGTTATTCGGATAATTTCTATCATAGATGTAAAAGCATATCGGCGTGCATTAAAGTGATTATTAAACACTATGTTTGAAACATATTTCTTCTTTTAAGCGGAAAGTACCTGCTACTTTCAGCATTGCAGTATTGGCTGCACGTAAAAAAGGATATTTTCAGCGCTGAGCTAAGTTTTTACAAAAGCCAATTGGGCTGGTAATTATTATTGTGGCGCAAAGGGTAATGAGCATAAAGGGCTTATGATAATATGTAATAGACATTCTCTATCCTTCGGGAAATGCACCTATTTTAACAAACCGCAATGACGCATTATGATAAGAGATATTCGGTTCTAGCATTGATTGCTATTTGAGATTGCAGCAGTGACTGTTTAACGGCAATATTTGTAAAAAATATCAGTCCAAGCTCCGCGGATTTTCGCATCTTTCAATGCGAGGTATAAATTCTTCAAGATATAGAAAAGCTACGGCATAACTCTATGTCGTAGCTTTCAATAGTATATAACTGCTAATATTAAACAGCGTATTCTTGTAATGGACGCACCTGAATGGTGCCGTCTCTTAATGCTTCAATAGCTTCTGCAACAGATTCAGCACCAGACATCGTGGTGTAATAAGGCACTTTTTGCATTAATGCAGCCCGACGCAGTGATTTTGAATCCGAGATTGCACTTGCAGTATCTGTTGTATTGAAGACAATTTGAACCTGACGGTTACGAATAGCATCTTCAATATGAGGACGCCCTTCCAGAACCTTATTGATCTTGTCGGCTTTTATACCATGCTCGGCAAGAAATTTCTGTGTTCCGGTTGTTGCGAGTATTTTAAAGCCTAGTTTGGCCAATCTCTTTACTGGTTCAAGCACGCGAACTTTGTCATCGTCTTTAACGGAAACAAACAGTGTTCCTTCGTGCGGAAGGTCGTTTCCAGCCCCAAGCTGGGCTTTTGCAAAAGCCAAGGCAAAATCATAGTCCAATCCCATAACTTCACCGGTAGACCGCATTTCTGGCCCCAACAAAGTATCAACACCTTGGAAACGGGCGAATGGGAATACCGCTTCTTTGACAGCAATATGCGGTTTTGCCTGTGTTTTTGGCAAACCACCATAACTATCAAGTGCAGCGGATAATTTATCGCCAGACATAATTCGCGCAGCAACTTTAGCAATAGGCCGTCCCACCGTTTTTGCAACAAAAGGCACGGTGCGAGATGCGCGCGGATTAACTTCCAACACATAAATAACGCCGTCTTTTACAGCGTATTGAACATTCATCAGACCACCGACATGTAATGCTTTTGCAAGTTCGATTGTTTGGCGTTTCAGCTCCTCAACGATTTCAGGCGATAAGGTATGAACAGGAAGAGAGCAGGCAGAGTCACCAGAGTGGATACCAGCTTCCTCAATATGTTCCATAATACCAGCGACAAATGTATCTTCACCATCACATAGACAATCGACATCAACCTCAATTGCATTGGTAAGATATGTGTCAAACAGAAGTGGATTTTTACCAAGCAATGTATTGATTTGGCCGGTTTTGTCGTTTGGATAATGTGCCTTGATCTCTTCTGGAACCAGTTCAGGAACAGTATCCAAAAGATAGGATTGTAGGCCGCGCTCATCATGAATGATTTGCATGGCTCGACCACCCAAAACATAAGAAGGGCGCACAACAAGAGGGAACCCTAAATCCTTGGCGACAAGACGTGCTTGTTCAACCGAATAGGCAATGCCATTTTTAGGCTGGGTCAAATCAAGTTTAATCAGTAATTTCTGGAAACGGTCACGGTCTTCTGCAAGGTCAATAGCATCAGGTGATGTACCAAGAATTGGAATACCGGATTTTTCCAGTGATGAAGCCAGTTTCAATGGTGTTTGACCACCGAATTGGACAATAACGCCAACAAGCTCGCCATTTTCTTTTTCTGCTTCCAATATTGATAAAACATCTTCAGCAGTTAGCGGCTCAAAATATAATCTGTCAGACGTATCATAGTCTGTTGAAACCGTTTCTGGATTGCAGTTGACCATGATGGCTTCATATCCTGCATCATGCAGTGCGAAGGCAGCATGACAACAACAATAGTCAAATTCAATACCTTGGCCGATACGGTTTGGACCGCCACCCAAAATGACGACTTTCTTACGGTCTGAAACATGGGCTTCAGAGCGCAGCTCACCTGCAAACGGTACCTCATAGGTGGAATACATATAGGCTGTTGGTGAGGCAAATTCTGCAGCACATGTATCAACGCGTTTGAACACTGGTTTTACGCCAAGATCATGACGGATTTGGGTAACATCATCTGTTTCAAGCCCAGTCAAGCTGCCAAGGCGAGCATCGGAAAATCCCATAGCTTTGAGCATACGGAAGTTTTCGGCATCCTTTGGTAAGCCATGTTCGCGGATCCGATGCTCCATATCAATAATTGATGCAATCTGTTCCAGAAACCATGGATCAATTTTGCTGATTTGATGGATTTCATTTAAAGGCATGCCCATACGCATAGCCTGTGCAACGTACCGCAAGCGATCAGGCGTTGGTGTGCCGATAGCTGCACGGATAGCGTTTTTCTCGTCACCTTCTGCGTGCTCAGGAATTGTAATATCATCAAGACCTGTCAGCCCTGTTTCCAAACCACGCAATGCCTTTTGCAAGGATTCTTGGAAAGTACGGCCAATTGCCATAACTTCACCGACAGATTTCATTGCTGTTGTTAAGGTATGGGAAGCACCAGGAAATTTTTCAAACGCAAAACGTGGAATCTTGGTTACAATATAATCGATTGATGGCTCGAAAGAAGCAGGTGTGGCGCCACCGGTAATGTCATTTTCTAATTCATCCAAAGTATAGCCGACAGCCAATTTGGCCGCGACCTTGGCAATAGGAAAACCAGTTGCTTTGGAGGCTAGAGCTGATGAACGCGAAACTCTCGGATTCATCTCGATAACAATTAAGCGGCCATTTTCAGGATTAACTGCAAATTGCACATTGGAACCGCCTGTTTCAACGCCAATCTCACGTAACACGGCAATAGAAGCGTTACGCATAATCTGATATTCTTTATCCGTAAGTGTCAGTGCTGGTGCCACTGTAATCGAGTCACCAGTATGAACGCCCATCGGATCAAGATTTTCGATCGAACAAATAATAATGCAGTTGTCCTTCTTATCGCGGACAACTTCCATTTCAAATTCTTTCCAGCCTAGAACACTTTCTTCTATCAGCACTTCCGTGGTTGGCGAAGCCTCAAGGCCACGTTCGATAATTTCATAGAATTCAGACCGGTTATAGGCAATGCCGCCGCCTGTGCCGCCTAAGGTAAAGGATGGACGAATGATTGCAGGTAGACCAACAAAATCCAAGGCTTGGCCAGCCTTGCCCGTCGCATGGGCGATATAACGCTGCTTGCGGTCACCAGCACCAAGATGCCATTCTTCTTCCAGTTTTTCTAAGGCTTTATCCAATGCCTCGCCGGAAAGCTCTGCCTTGAGTTTTTCACACATGGCGTCATGGCGTTTGCGATCTTCGTCTTTTATTTCCGTTGCATTGGCCAGCATCGACTTTGGTGTTTCAAGACCAATTTTCGCCATCGCTTCACGGAACAATGCGCGATCTTCGGCTTTATCGATTGCTGTAGCGTCCGCACCAATCATTTCAACATTGTATCGTTCAAGCACACCCATTCTCTTTAGCGAAAGGGCGGTATTAAGCGCTGTCTGCCCACCCATTGTCGGCAATAGGGCATCTGGCCGCTCACGTGCAATGATTTTGGCCACAACCTCAGGGGTTATCGGTTCAATATAGGTTGCGTCGGCCAGATCCGGATCGGTCATAATTGTTGCCGGATTGGAATTGACCAGAATAATCCGGTATCCTTCTTCTTTCAGTGCCTTACAGGCCTGTGTACCGGAATAGTCAAATTCGCATGCCTGACCGATAACAATAGGACCCGCACCGATGATGAGGATGGATTTTATATCTGTGCGTTTTGGCATGGTTTTTTCCTATAGCAAACACCCGCGCGGATAAAAACCGGCAGGTTGAACGTTTCAATTTTCAAGGCTAAGCTTGCCTTATAGGTAAAGTTGCAGAGAAAGTAACCCCTAAAAATAATCTTTTCCGTCATTTTTTATATTTAATCACAGCTCAATCTCTTCTCTTAAGGTTTTTGGCCTTTATATGCTTAACAGCAGGTTTCAGTTAAGAGGGCAAAATCCATGCGCTGGGAAGGTCGTCGACAGAGTGACAATATAGAAGACGAACGTGGACAGCAGGGACCATCAGATCCCGTTTTTCGTACTGGTTTTAGCGGTATCGGTCTTAGCCTTTTATCGCGCGGCGGGATAAAGGGTATCGTTATTCTGGTTATTATATTTATCGGATTGAATTTTTTTGGATTTAATCCGTCTCGATTTTTGTTTGGTGATGGGGCATTGGTTCGGGATAATGCCACACCCAACACAGCAGCGCAGCACCAACCTTTGGACACGAATGATCGGCGTAGCCGTTTTATTGCCACTATATTGGCTGAAACAGAAGATACTTGGGGCGAAATATTCGCCCAACATAATGCGAAATATAAACCACCAATATTGGTGCGTTATTCGGGCACGACACGTTCTGCTTGTGGTCTTGCATCGGCCGCAGCAGGGCCCTTTTATTGTCCTGCAGATGAAAAATTATATCTTGATGATCGTTTTTTCGACCAACTTAGTAATCAGTTTAAAGCACCGGGAGAATTTGCTCAGGCTTATGTTATTGCTCATGAAGTAGGTCATCATATTCAGAATTTGACTGGCACACTTGCCGCAGCAGACCGGCAACGCGCGCATCTTAACACGTCAGCGTCCAATGCGTTATCTGTTAAGACAGAGTTGCAAGCCGATTGCTATGCTGGCATCTGGGCGCATTCCACCGAGCAAAAAGGCTTATTGGATAAAGGTGATATCGATTCTGCCCTTAATGCAGCTGCAAAAATCGGTGACGATACATTACAAAGACAAACCCAAGGCTATGTTGTTCCTGATAGTTTTACGCATGGAACATCGGCGCAACGTGTCAATGCCTTTAAGCAGGGCTACCAATCTGGACAAATGGAGGTATGCAGTACCTTATAACGCTTGGATTATTTTCCGGTCATTTCACGGTAAAACGCATGATGCGTATCTAATTGGCTGACACAATTTTAATGTTGTAAGTTAGTTTAATGTCGTAAATTAGAATCGGCGTATTTATTGCCATCTACGTTTATTATGACAATACGCGCATATTGTTACATTGGCTAGAGTTTCCAAGCCTATTTAAGCTGTTGAATGTGGTTTCCAATTTATGGACGAGATCTTTTTGCCCGTATAGTACCGCTATTTCATATCGCTTGTGGTTTTACACTTTCATTGATGCTGAGATGGCAATATAGCCTAGGCTCATTTTATAAATTGGATGAAGATAATGGCACCCGCCTTGGATACAAAATTTGTCCGTAAAGGACTGGTTCTTGTTTTTATAACCTTGTTGTTGGATATTATCGGAATTGCCATAATTGTACCGGTTATGCCGGAATATCTTAGCCAATTAACCGGTGATGATATTAGTAAAGCTTCTGTAGATGGTGGCATCTTGCTCATGGTTTATTCCACGATGCAATTTCTATTTGCCCCTTTTATTGGCAATTTGTCCGATCGGTTCGGGCGCAGACCCATTCTCCTATTATCCATCATTACTTTTGCGGTGGATAATTTGATTTGTGCCGTGGCATGGAGCTATTCCATGTTGTTCATCGGCCGCATTCTCGCCGGCATTAGTGGTGCAAGCTTTTCAACCTGTTCTGCTTATCTTGCAGATATTTCCGATGATAAAACACGAACACGCAATTTCGGCTTAATCGGAATAGCATTTGGTGTGGGATTTCTGCTCGGCCCACTTATCGGCGGAATATTGGGAGAATGGGGACCGCGCTTGCCATTCTATTTTTCGGCTGGATTATCTTTTATCAATTTTCTGTTTGCTATGTTCATGTTGCCTGAAACACTTGAACCGTCCTTGCGTCGTCGTTTTGATATAAAAAGAGCAAATCCGTTGGGCGCAGTCATGCAGCTTCGCCATTATCCAACAGTATTATGGGTTTCATTGGCCTTTTTCCTCTATTGGCTAGCGGAAGCCGTTTGGCCATCAACATTGGCTTTTGTTGCTAAAGAACGGTATAATTGGAGTGAGTTTTCAATCGGCTTTGCCTATGCTGTCTTTGGTGTAGGGCAAAGTTTGGTTATGGGGATCCTGTTACCCTATATTGCCAAGCGGTGGAGTAATTGGCGCATTTCAATGGTGGGGTTGTGCTTTGCGCTGGTTGGTATGGTTGGCTATACCTTTGCTATTGAAGGGTGGATGATTTACGCCGTTTTTGCTTTTACCATGCCAGAATATATCGCACATGTACCAATGCGCTCAATTGCTTCTGCGCAAGTTCCAGCTAATGCACAAGGTGAGTTACAAGGTGCTTTAACCTCGCTGACCTCGATTACTTCTATGATTGGTCCAGTATTTTATACGTCATTCTTCAGTTATTTTACCAGTGATAATGCGCCGTTCAAGTTTTTGGGGGCGCCCTATGCCGCAGCATTTTTTGTTCTGTTGGCAGCAACACTGGTTTTTGCATTTTGTGTGCGTGAGGACAAAAAGCCTAACTGCAAAACACTGTTAGACACGGCAAAAGATAAATAGTGAATTTGTTTTACAAATATAAATCTGCGCTAGCATCGCATAAATTTGTGACGGCGTATGCCACATAAATTGCAGCCACATACATTTGCGGTAGCGTAAGCGACATAAATGGCAGTCGAATAAATTGCGGTAGCAGATTGCTAAAAAACCCGCCCTATGGCGGGTTTTGTGATAAGGTCATGCGGCTTTATAATTTATACTGCCTATTTGATATTTTATGCAGCCAGTTTGTGCTTGCGTATAAGCTCGGCAAAACGCTGAAAAAGATAATGGCTATCTTGTGGACCTGGGGAAGCTTCAGGATGGTGTTGCACTGAAAATACCGGCTTTCCTGATACTTTAATGCCACAATTGGAACCATCAAACAGCGAGATATGGGTTTCTTCCACGCCATTTGGCAAGCTATCGGTATCAACAGCAAAACCATGGTTCATCGAAACAATTTCTACCTTGCCAGTTTCTTTGTCTTTTACCGGGTGGTTGGCACCGTGGTGACCTTGGTGCATTTTAACTGTCTTTGCACCCATAGCCAATGCCAGCATCTGGTGGCCGAGACAAATACCAAATAATGGTATGCCAGTTTCAACCAGTTTGCGGATAGTGGGAACGGCATATTCCGCTGTTGCAGCAGGGTCGCCCGGACCATTTGACAGAAAAACCCCATCCGGATTGAGTGCCAAAATATCTTCAGCACTTGTTTTTGCTGGTACAATTGTCACACGGGCGTTAAGACCAGCAAGCAAGCGCAAGATATTGCGTTTTACACCATAATCAATTGCTACAATATGGATATCCTGTTTGGCTTCTTCACCATAACCCTCATTCCATACCCATGGTGTCTGTTTCCATTCGGATGATTGCCCAGATGTGACATCTTTGGCAAGATCAAGACCTACCAAACCGCTCCACTTACGTGCGCGTTCTTTAAGTGCTTCAATATCGAACTGACCATTTTTATCATGGGCGATAACAGCATTTGCCAAGCCCTTTTCACGGATAAGTGCGGTCAGTGCGCGTGTATCAATACCAGATAAAGCGATAATACCGCGTGCTTTCAACCATTGATCCAAACCTTCGGAAGCGCGGTAGTTTGATGGGTGGGTGATGTCGGCTTTGAAAACAGCACCAACAGCCCCATGGCGTTGAGCAGGATTTAAATCCTCAATATCTTCGTTATTTGTGCCAACATTTCCAATGTGAGGAAAAGTGAATGTAACAATTTGTCCGGTATAGGACGGATCGGTAAGAATTTCTTCATAGCCTGTCAAAGCAGTGTTGAAGCATACTTCCGCTTCTACGGCACCTGTTGCTCCTAAACCTTTGCCCTCAATAACAGTGCCGTCTGCTAATACTAAGAGCGCGGTGGGTTTTGTTGTTCCCCAAGGTGAAGTCGTTTTTGCGGTATCAGTCATGGCTTGCTCTCAATTAAAATCTCGATTTAACAATGCGTGCTTATTGATCTCAAGCAAAAGCAGCAGATAACAGTCATCTGCTCAGCAATTGTGTTTCCAATATACGGCTAAGGTTTGTGATATAGGAGCTTTAAGCCATAAGGTAAAGGGTAGATACTGCTTTTCCATGGCTTTTACCGATAATTTTTGGCAAATTGCATTGCAGAATTGATATCTATTTTGTACATCAGGGTGTATTACAACAAGGAGCAGAAAATATCATGTTGCGTGATGATATAAACAATGCATTGAAAACAGCTATGAAGGAACAAGATAAAGCGCGTCTTTCAACGCTTCGCCTTATCAATGCAGCCGTCAAGGATCGTGATATTGCTAATAGAGGTGAAGGTAAAGCGGTTGTTGATGATGCAGAGCTGCAATCTATCCTCGCCCGTATGATAAAACAGCGTGAAGAATCGGCGAAGATGTATGATGAAGGTGGGCGGCCGGAATTGTCTGCGGCTGAACGCGCTGAAATTGAAATCATTCGTGAATTTTTGCCGCGCCAGCTTGACGATGCGGAAGTAGAAAAAGCCATTGCTGATGCCGTTGAAGCCACGCAAGCTGAAAGTCTGCGTGATATGGGCAAAGTTATGGCCTGGCTTAAAGAACGTTATAACGGGCAGATTGATTTTTCAAAAGTAGGCGCAATTGTGCGTGAGAAATTGAAATAGAAGATCATTTGAAAAAATGACAGGTAACAAAAGGCACCTTGTGGGTGCCTTTATTTTTATAACCTTTGGGATTTTTATCGTCTTGCCTGGTTCAACCACGAATAAGGCGGCCAAGCCATATTAAGATACATGCGCCGATAAAACCAGAAATTAGATATCCAAACGCACCAGCAAAGCTTACCCCGAAAAGTCCCAAGAGGAAGCTTGCAAATGATGCCCCTACAATGCCGAGGATAATATTTAAAATTAGACCCGTATTGCTTTTCATAAAAGTTTTAGCGGCCCAACCAGCCAAGCCACCAATAATAATGGCAGCTATCCAACCAACGCTTGCATCTTCCATGAGATCTCCTTTGCGCATATTTGGTTCTGTTCACAATTGGATAATTGCGAGTGTTTCAATCAGACACAGCAATTAGTGCGGATAAGGTGGATATCAAGTGGTCACATTTGTCTGCTAGCGGCTCTAATTGCCCTATCAAGCTTTACTGTGTTTGAAAGGCTAGCTTTATGTTTAATGCGCTGTCATTGGGCATATAGCTGAGACTGCCACATATTAATGGGGTGGCAGAAAGCAAAAGGTTAACTGCGTTTATAGACAATTGTTGGAATCATAAACAAGAATGGTTAAATACGGTTGGAGTTTTAACAGTCATAGCGAGAGCTGATGCGATTTTCGCCCGATTTACTTGACGAGATTCGTGCACGATTACCCATTTCCACGGTTATCGGGCAGAGGATGACTTTTGACCCTAAAAAAAGTAACCCATCAAGAGGTGATTTTTGGGGGTGCTGTCCTTTTCATGGCGAGAAAACCCCCAGTTTCCATTGTGAGGATAGAAAAGGGCGGTACCACTGTTTTGGTTGCGGTGTCAGTGGCGATATATTCACGTTCATTTGTGAGTTGGATGGCATTCCTTTTCCGGAAACGGTTGAACGTCTTGCCAGTCAGGCAGGCGTTAGAATGCCAGCGCGCGATGTAGAAAGCGAAAAACGGGAAAAAGTAAAAGCCGATCTCTATAGCGTTATGGCAATGGCCGCGGATTTTTTTGCCAAATCGTTACAGAGGGATGAAGGTAGTTTTGCGCGTAGCTATCTTAACCAAAGGCAAATGACACAGGCGCTTGGCGAGCGTTTTGGCATTGGTTATGCGCCAGATCAGCGCACTGCCTTAAAGGACGCGCTGATTGCGCGCGATATTTCTGTTCAACAGATGGAAGAATGTGGATTGGTCGTCTCGAATGACGATATGCCCACTCCCTATGACCGATTCAGAAATCGCATCATGTTTCCGATTGAGGATCTACGCGGCAGAATAGTTGCCTTTGGTGGGCGGGCTTTGGAAAAAAATGTGCGGGCAAAATATTTGAACAGCCCCGAAACCATTTTATTTCATAAAGGCAAGATGCTTTATAATGCGCGCCGCGCACGCACAGCCAGTCAACCTTCGCAAGGCAATCCGGCGCGACCAATATATATTGTCGAGGGCTATATGGACGTGATAGCTCTAGCAAAAGCAGGTGTTGAGACGGCTGTGGCGCCGCTTGGTACGGCTTTGACCGAAGATCAAATCACTTTGTTATGGCGCATGGGGCCAGATCCGGTCTTTTGTTTTGATGGCGATGATGCAGGCGTTCATGCGGCATTTCGCGCGGCAGAACGCATCTTGCCTTTATTAAGGGCAGGGGTTTCTGCAAGCTTTGTACTGTTGCCAGATGGAAAAGATCCCGATGATATTGTAAAAAGTGGTGGCTCTGAAGCCGTTCAGGCAGAACTTGCAAAAACTATTCCGTTAGCAGAGCTTTTGTGGCTCAAAAATACAAATGGACGGACATTTTCCACGCCTGAAGAGCGCGCTGGTCTTGAACGGGACTTAAAACAATCCATCTTTACGATAAAAGATGAAAGCCTGCGCCATTATTATCTGCAAGATATGCGGGAAAGATTACGTAATTTCTTTCGTCCAACCTTTAATAACAATTTTTCTGGTAAGAATAACTTTTCTGGTAAGTATCGTGCCGGCAATAAGCGGGGCAATGACTATGGCGGTGGGCCAAGCAGCAGTCTGGCCAATTCAAACCTTGTGCGTCATACCGCAAATTTTATTCCGCTGCGGGAAGCGGCGATATTGATGACTTTGGCGTGCCATCCCGAGTTATGGTACGAAGATTTTGAAACTCTGGCAAAACTCGAGCTGGAAAATGTATCCCTTATCGGCTTACATCGCGCAATGCTCGAGATCATGGGGGAATGGCAGCCTAATGATGCTGAGGCAATGATGCAATTGTTAGGCAGTAAAGGGCAGGGGGAGATTCTTAAGCAAATTCGCGACCTTTTGCTAAAAACCGGAATGCGCAGCGCTTTTGCCGAAGCGCCGATTGAAGACGCCCGTGAAGCATTAAAACAAGCTGTATACTTGCATCTTCGCGCACATAACCTACATAAACGGTTACGCGATATAGAAGCTCAGCTTCTGGAAAAACCAGATAGCGAGATTTTTACTTTATTGCGTGATGTCAAAACGGAGCTTGAACGGACAGAGGCCGTTGAGGCTTTGATTGAAGGATTCGGCCGCTGGGAAGACAACGAATCGAATCAGAATGAGCCGAATGGTAATAAATGATTCGCTTTTTTTGCGCGAATCAGCCACGAAAGCCCAAGCGGGCAATGGTGACAGGCAAAAAAATCAGTTTAAGGACGCATGAAAGACACATGTTTGATTTAACCAATGGGTGAATTTTGCATGGAAAGGTCAGAAAGTGGCAAACGATTAAGCGTAGGAAAATTGTTATAGCGGCAGAATTGGAGCGTAGTTTGGTGGCTTGTAACGGGTTATCGTGGATAGAATGCTCAAAAGTTAATCCTTTTTAAAAATAGTTAGCCTTAGAAGGCTGGCTTGGGAAAAGCCTAAATTAGTGGCGGGTTTGGTAAAAGTTACAGAAAATGCAGAACGCGATCTGTTCTAAATGTAACTGAGCGGAGTTAAGACGGAATGGCAACAAAGGTAAAACAGACAGAAAATGCAGAGACCGAACGCGAAGTCAGTAGTGATGGTCCTCTTTTAGATCTGTCCGATGATGTCGTAAAGAAAATGATCAAGGTCGCAAAAAAACGCGGCTTTGTAACAATGGACGAGCTTAATGCAGTTCTTCCATCAGAAGAAGTAACTTCCGAACAGATAGAAGACACCATGGCGATGCTTTCCGACATGGGTATTAATGTTGTGGAAGACGACGAGGAAGCCGAGGCTGACTCCGAAGGTGAAGAGGAAGAAACCGTTGAAGGTGGTGACCTTGTAGAAGCTGGTGGACGCGCGATCGCTACGACAACAAAACGTGAGGTTGGCGATCGTACAGACGACCCTGTGCGCATGTATTTGCGTGAAATGGGGGCTGTAGAGCTACTTTCTCGTGAAGGTGAAATAGCCATTGCAAAACGCATAGAAGCTGGCCGCGAAACGATGATTGCTGGCTTATGCGAAAGTCCATTGACCTTTCAGGCTCTTATTATTTGGCGTGAAGAGTTGAATGAGCAGCGTATTTTGTTGCGTGAAATCATTGATCTTGAAACGACTTATGCCGGACCAGAGGCAAGGCAAGCACCCATTATTGAGCGCGTGGAAGAGGTAAAACCAAAGGACGAAGCACCGCGCCGCCCATCACATGATGACGACGACATAACAAATGTCGGCGGTGATATGGGTGAGGTTGAAGATGATGACGAAGATGATGAGGCCAACCTATCATTGGCCGCAATGGAAAATGAACTTCGCCCACAGGTGATGGAAACACTTGATTTTATTGCGGACACTTATGTGAAACTGCGTAAATTGCAGGATCAGCACGTTGAAAGCAGTCTTGCAGACCATGATGACGGTGCGCTTTCTCCAGAGCAACGCAAGACCTATAAAAAGCTTAAGGAAGATCTTGTAAAATCGGTCAAGTCTCTGTCACTCAACCAAAACCGTATCGAAGCATTGGTTGAGCAGCTTTATGATATTAACAAACGCCTTGTGAAAAATGAGGGTAAGTTAAAACGCTTGGCAGATTCCTATGGTGTTCGCCATGACGAATTCCTGAAAGAATATCAGGGGCGTGAAATGGACGCCGACTGGGTCAATTATATTTCAGCCTTGAAAGGGCATGGTTGGAAAGAATTTGCCACACGCGAGGTAAAATCAATTCAGGATTTGCGTATTGAGATTCAATCGCTGGCACAAGAAACGGCAATCTCTATTGGTGAGTTCCGCCGTATCGTCAATCAGGTACAAAAAGGCGAAAGAGAAGCCGCCATCGCTAAAAAAGAAATGGTTGAAGCCAATCTTAGATTGGTTATCTCTATTGCCAAGAAATACACCAATCGCGGTTTGCAGTTCCTTGATCTTATTCAGGAAGGCAATATTGGCTTGATGAAGGCGGTTGATAAATTTGAATATCGCCGTGGCTATAAATTCTCGACCTATGCAACATGGTGGATACGTCAGGCTATCACACGTTCAATCGCCGATCAGGCGCGGACAATTCGTATTCCGGTGCATATGATTGAAACAATCAATAAGATTGTTCGTACATCACGTCAGATGTTGCATGAGATTGGTCGTGAACCGACACCGGAAGAATTGTCGGAAAAGCTTGCTATGCCACTTGAAAAAGTGCGTAAAGTTCTGAAAATTGCTAAAGAACCAATTTCATTGGAAACACCAGTGGGTGATGAAGATGATTCACACTTGGGCGATTTTATTGAAGATAAAAATGCACTTCTGCCAATTGATGCTGCTATTCAGGCTAACTTGCGTGATACAACCACGCGTGTTCTAGCGTCCTTAACACCACGTGAAGAGCGTGTTTTGCGTATGCGTTTCGGAATTGGTATGAATACGGACCATACATTGGAAGAAGTTGGTCAGCAGTTTTCTGTTACGCGTGAACGTATCAGACAGATTGAAGCAAAGGCATTGCGTAAGCTCAAACACCCAAGTCGGTCTCGCAAGTTAAGAAGTTTTCTTGACTCATAAGATTGGGAAGAGACGCAATTTTACAGATTGCGTCTTTTTATTTTTAATGGGGCAGGGAAACTCAAATGTCTTTTTTTAAGAAGCTGTTTGGCAAAACAGATACTAAGCAATCGGATAATTCCAGTATTGATAATGCCGAAATCGAATATCAAGGCTTTATGATACGAGCGACCCCTTATGAAAATGAGGGGCAATTGCAAAGTTGTGGCGTTATCTCGAAAACGATTGATGGTGCTTTGAAGCAACACAGATTTATCAGGGCTGATCGCTTTACCAATATGAATGACGCGGTGACAATGGTTCACATCAAAGCGCGCCAAATCATTGATGAGCAGGGTGAACGTATCTTTGATAATTGAATTGAACCTGCACAATTTGGTTCAAGTCTTACGATAAGTGATGAAAGCTATCAATTTACAAGCATGGAAATATTATTATGTGCTGCTTGCTGTTGAAAAGGGGCATTGACGTTTTATGACAGCAGAAATGCCGTTTTGGAAAACAAAAAGACTTGAGCAACTTACAAATGCTGAGTGGGAAAGCTTGTGTGACGGCTGTGGTCTTTGTTGCCTTCATAAGCTTGAGGATGAGGATACTGGCGAGATATATGCAACGAGTGTTGCGTGCAAACTGTTGAATGCAGAAACATGCCAATGTGCTGACTATCCCAACCGCAAATCTATTGTGCCAGATTGTATCAGGCTGGATATTAAAACAATTCGGTCGGTTCGCTGGTTGCCAAAAACCTGCGCCTATAAGCTCATAGATCAGGGAAAAGATCTTGAATGGTGGCATCCGCTTGTATCGGGAAACGCCAAAACGGTGCATGAAGCGCATATATCAGCACGCGATAAAATTCGTATCCACGAAGATGCGTTGGAATCTGATGAAGATTATCTAAACTATCTAGAGGGTTCAATAAACGCAGATTAAACCAGCCCATAATAGTTATGCAGTATAGGCTGGCTTGCGAGGAAAATTGGCTTAAAACCATTCATCACGAGAATTTACCACGCCCCTTGATAACGATTTTAGCAAAAGAACAATCACATTGGGATTATTGGTCAATGGCAAATGTGACGGTTACATTGACACGATATACAAGTTCACCTGAAGAAAGATGTGTTGGTGCTTCATAATCATATTGTGATCTGCTTGCTAAACGAGAACCAAAACCGCTACTGCCTGCGTCTTCATTAATCGAGATAATGGATCCCAATTTAATATTTGCAGCTTGTGCCAAAGTGTTTGCTTGGTCGATTGCTTTAGCGACAGCTTTTTTACGTGCTTCTGTATAATAAGGGGTTTGGTCTGCATTGATAAATGTTACGCCACTGATGGCTGTTGCACCAGCTTCCAAAGCGTTATCTAACGTACTACCAGCTTTGTTGATATCTCTGATATTGACGGAAAGGTAATTATAAATTCTGAAATTGGCATCGACTGGTTTTTTGCCTTTTTCATTTTTCTCAACAGGCGACAAGGAGAGATTTAAGGTTTGGAGATCACGTTGTTCAATACCATTCTTTTTTAAAGTATTGATAACTTTATTCATCGCTTTATTGCTGTTCTCAAGCGCGGATTGTGCTGTTTTTCCATAATCTATGACAGCAAGATTTAATGATGCCATATCTGGTTCGGCAAATGCCTCACCGGTTGCGGTAACTGTGATAGACGGTTGCTTTGTTGCACCACCTTCAGCATAGGCAGTAAGCGGCATGACGCCAAAAGCAAAACCCAAAGTGATACCCATTAAAGGTTTAACGACCACAATGTTACGAACTGAAGAGGTAGACATTTTAAAACCAATCCTGAAATTTAATCTATCGCTTGCTTAACGAAATAGAGCGAGAAAAATAAGACAAAAGTGACCATTTGACAGTTTTTTTTCAAAAAGGTGGATAAGTTGGACATCAGGTACTTGTGTCATGATAAAAATTAGGCTATTGGACGGGCACCGTGGGGCCTGTAGCTCAATTGGTTAGAGCCAGCGGCTCATAACCGCTTGGTTGGGGGTTCGAGTCCCTCCGGGCCCACCACATTTCTATCAAAGTAAGTTGGTTTATTTCGCTGGTTGATTTTTTTCGAAAGTGAGCAATTCCTTAGGTGATATAAGTTGGCACTGCTTAAATTCGGGATTAACCATGTGTTGGGATGCACTGCTTTTGTCTAATGTTGCGCTATTTTTAAATCCTATTAGCAAAAAATGGATAAAAGCTGTACTTTAGTAATATTAACGTCATAAAAAGATACAGATAATTTTTGTTAATAATGAATGCGGCAATCGGGCTGACCTGTCTCATTGCATTGTTTTAGCATTCTGTTGCCAAAAGTATCGGGTAAAAAAGCGTTTCTTTGTTGAATGTTAAATATTTGAATTGGCCATAGTTGATATGGCTCAATGCTTCTAATAATTCACCTGTAATTTCAGAATACAAGATTTCTGCAACGTTCCAGCCATTTTCTGTCATCGATGTAAATTCAATTCTATGGACAACAACATTGTTATAGTCGAAACAACAAACTCAGAAAAACGAAACCTAAAGTTGATGGTCGCTTCCATTGTCAATTGTGTAGTTGTTATAGGCAAATAAAATATACGAAACTTTTTTATTTTTTGCGCACTCTAACTATGGACTTCTTCGGTCAATTAATTTGATATGCTGTTGAATGGATTATTGGATGCTAATTCTTCAGTTATTGTTCGTTTATGTTAGTAGATTGTAATCTGTGCGATGAGGCAATCTGGCAGTGATTACGACTAATCATTTGCTCAGGTTGTAAAAAAATAAAAATCTAACAAAGTAAAAGGCTCATTTGTAGCCCGCCATTCTGCATCTAGCTTATTAAAATAATTGATATAGAAGGCGTAATGCTTTTTTATGTTCATTATTGCTTTATTGGGCTTAAAAGACTGGATAATAATTGGGAATGGTTTGCAATCGATAGGATTAACACTTTGAAAATAAATTTGTTTATCGAACAATTAATTATCAATATTATTAGCTGTTCGTGAAGAAAACAAAACATAAGTCTAAATGATGTAAACTTTCGTTTTAGATGTTTACGGGGTTGTAGGATGATGGGACAAAAGCTGAAAACGGTGCGCCTTGGTAGTCACCATATATGAATAATTCATATATGATACGAAGGATAAAAGTTATCAGATTAGACACAATAGTTTATATATATATCAGCCATGACTTTAGCTGGTATCGAACATGCTATTATTGCTGTGTTGTAAATGAGATGAAACACTAGCAAAAACGAATAATTAAAATTGTAATTAGCTTTGTGTTTTTAAAAAAAGTTTTAGCATGCTTGCGCATTCTCATCGGGACAATATTGTTTGTCACGATAAAGAAGTGTTACGTATCAAAAAATAGATGAAGATTTTTGGGCTTAGTGGGAAAGAAATTACACAATGAATCCAGTAGAGATTGAACAGGCTGTTGAAGTGCTTTCACAGGCCCCCTTTGAGCCACAAGAATTTGCATTTTCTTTTCTCGAAGCGTTTGGCAATAAAGAAACCACTATTAAAAAATTGCGCAGTGGTTCAACCAACAGTTCCGATGTGAAAAATGGTGTTTTACAACGTAACAATATTCATATCGCAGTTGCCGACAAGGGAGAAGTGGAAGCAGTCTTTCAAGCACTTAAACAAAGCCCGAAAACAGTCGCAGGTAAGGTTAAATTCATTTTTGCGACGGATGGAGAAATCTTTAACGCCGAAGACATGGTATCTGGTGACGCCATTGTTGGTCATTTTAAGGAATTGGCTGACCATTTTGGCTTTTTTCTTGGATTAGCTGGTATTTCCACCGTTAAGGAAATCAAGAATAACCCGATTGACGTGAAGGCAACGGGCCGGCTTAACCGACTTTATATGGAGCTGTTAAAAGAGAATGCTGATTGGGGCACAGATGCCCGTAGGCACGACCTAAACCAGTTTATGGCGAGACTGATCTTCTGTTTTTTTGCCGAAGATACGGATATTTTTAATGGCAGTGGGCTTTTTACTAACACAATACAACAAATGAGCGCAAAGGATTCGTCTGATACTCATTTGGTTATCAAGTCGATATTTGAAGCTATGAACATCAAGACTGATGAGCGCAAAGCAAGATGTGTTTCTCCTTTTGCTAATCAGTTTCCTTATGTTAATGGCGGGCTGTTTTCCGGTAATCTTGAAGTTCCGTATTTTTCGCGTCTTGCACGGTCATATCTAATACGAACAGGAGAGCTTGATTGGCAAAAGATCAATCCCGATATTTTTGGCTCTATGGTACAAGCTATTGCGGAAGAGGGTGAGCGCAGCAATTTAGGGATGCACTACACCTCAGTACCCAATATTTTGAAAGTGCTGAACCCCCTGTTCTTAGATGACTTGCGTGAAAAATTGCAAGAGGCTGGCGATAACTCACGCAAATTGTTGAATTTGCGTAGCCGTATAGCGCGCATTCGTGTATTTGATCCCGCTTGTGGTTCGGGCAATTTTTTGGTGATTGCCTATAAGCAAATGCGTGAAATAGAAGCAGAAATCAACAAACGGCGCGGTGAAAGCGGTCGCAGAAGCCAAATACCGCTAACCAATTTTCGCGGCATTGAATATCGTGATTTTCCAGCCGAAGTGGCACGTTTAGCGCTGATTATTGCTGAATATCAATGTGATGTGCTTTATCGCGGACAAAAGGAAGCTTTGGCAGAGTTTTTGCCTTTAAATTCTCAGAACTGGATCACTTGTGCCAATGCGTTGCGGGTGGATTGGTTGAGCGTTTGCCCACCCACTGGCACAGCGGTAAAACTGCAAGGAGATGACCTGTTTGAAACACCGCTCGATCAGGCCCAGATTGACTTTGAGAATGAGGGCGGCGAAACCTATATTTGTGGCAACCCGCCTTATGTCGGCAGCACATGGCAATCGCCAGAACAAAAAGCCGATATGAAAGCCATATTTGATGGTCGCACCAAAAACTGGAAATCGCTGGATTATGTGGCAGGCTGGTTTTTAAAAGCGGCAGATTACGCCAAACATACTGAAGCCGTCAGTGCCTTTGTGTCAACCAATTCCATCTGTCAGGGACAACAGGTGCCCATTTTATGGCCGCTTTTGTTTGATGCCGGGCGCGAAATTGCCTTTGCCTATACATCCTTTAAATGGGCCAATCTGGCGAGCCACAATGCCGGTGTTACGGTGGTGATTGTAGGCATGGCAGACAAAGGCAAACGCCAGCCTGTGCTTTATGAAGAAAATACTGAGGGCACGCCCATTGCCCGCCAAGTACCACATATCAATGCTTATCTTGTATCTGCTGCAAACGTGATTGTAGAGAAAAGCTCACAAGTATTATCCTCAATCACAGAAATGCTCCGTGGGAATGGCCCAGTTGATGGTGGAAACTTATTTTTAACAGCAACGGAAAAACAAAATTTCCCTCATGAAGGTCAAAAATATATTCGGAAATTTTTAGGTTCAGATGAACTAATCAATGGTTTGCAGAGATACTGCCTTTGGATTGTAGAAGACGAAAAGGTTGAAGCCGCCTCCATTCCAGTAATAAAAAAGCGTTTGGATGCAGTTCAGAAAATGCGCCAAGCAAGCACTAAGGTTGCAACACGCGAAATGGCATCACAACCCTATCAGTTCGCTGAAGCCCGTCATGTTATAAGCAAAACGACAATTGTTGTTCCAAGGGTAAGTTCTGAAAATAGGGAGTATTTACCTGTTGGGCTTGTACGAGGTGATATTATAATCGGAGACAGAAATTTTGCTCTTTATGATGCGCCGTTATGGAATATGGCACTGATTGCATCGCGCTTGCATTGGGTTTGGATCGGGACAGTGTGTGTGCGCCTCGAAATGCGTTTTTCGTATTCCAATACATTGGGTTGGAACACTTTTCCGGTGCCGGAACTGACAGAGCAGAACAAGGCCGATCTAACCCGCGCGGCAGAGGATATTTTGCTAGCGCGAGAGGCACATTTTCCTGCCACAATTGCCGACCTTTATAACCCGGAGACTATGCCGGAAAACCTACGCGCAGCGCATGAGCGTAATGATGAAATCTTGGAACGTATCTATATTGGTCGCCGTTTTAAAAATGACACTGAGCGGCGGGAAAAACTGTTTCAAATGTATATAGAATTGACCCAAAAAAGGATACATTAAAATGTACATGCTTTTTTTTCGTTTGTTACCATAGAACTGCATCATTTTATTTGAAAAATGCAGCTTTTGCGAATGATGCTTAATAAATAGAGGAGCCGCTTAATGGATATCAGAAAATTTGTCCCTGCTGTGCAGGTGCGTATGGCGCACACTGGCGTTTCCAAAAAAGCCAATGAATTGGGTATGCGCCCCATGCAGGAGCGTGCCTATAATATGCGTGGCGAACAATATTTGCTCATAAAGTCTCCGCCAGCATCTGGTAAGTCACGCGCATTGATGTTTATAGCTCTCGACAAACTCTATCATCAAGGTATTAAAAAAGCCATTATCTGTGTGCCGGAACGTTCCATCGGCGGTTCTTTTTCAAACCAACCTCTGTCGCAATATGGCTTTTTTACCGACTGGGTGGTGGAACCGCGTTGGAACCTTTGTAATGCTTCCGGCTCTGAAACATCAACATCGAAGGTTAAAGCGGTTGGGGAATTCTTGCAAAGTGAAGATAAAATTCTGATCTGTACTCATGCGACATTTCGTTTTGCTTTTGATAATGAAGGTGTTGCGGTTTTTGACAATTGTATGATTGCCATTGACGAATTTCACCATGTCTCAAGCGACAGTGAAAACAACCGTCTGGGTGCACAGTTGCGGGAATTGATTGCCCGTGACAAAGCGCATCTGGTGGCTATGACGGGATCGTATTTCCGGGGCGATTCTGTGCCGGTTCTCTCACCTGAAGATGAGGAGAAATTTGCTTCTGTCACCTATACCTATTACGAGCAGCTCAATGGATATGAATATCTAAAAGAGCTAGATCTTGGCTATTATTTTTACACCAATGGTTATCTTGATGCCATTATGGATGTTCTGAACCCTAATGAAAAAACCATCATCCATATACCCAATGTCAATTCGCGGGAAAGCACCAAGCGCGGCAAAAATACTGAAGTTGAGGATATTTTAACAGCGCTTGGCACTTGGCGTGGTGTGGATGAGGAAACCGGCTTTCAATTGGTTGAGCGGCCAGATGGCCGCATCTTAAAAATTGCCGATCTGGTGGATGATGATTCCCTGAAACGTGATTATGTTGTTTCTGCCTTGAAAAACCCGTTGCAGGCTAACAATCGGGATTATGTTGATATTATCATTGCATTGGGCATGGCCAAGGAAGGTTTTGACTGGATATGGTGTGAGCATGCACTAACAGTGGGCTATCGCTCCAGCCTAACCGAAATTGTGCAAATTATCGGCCGTGCCACCCGCGACGCACCCGGCAAAAGCAAAGCGCGCTTTACCAACCTGATTGCCCAACCCGATGCGGGCGATGAGCAAGTGCGCGAGGCGGTTAATGACACCATCAAAGCCATTGCTCTTTCATTGCTGATGGAACAGGTTTTGGCGCCGCGCTTCAATTTTACAGCAAAACAAAAAGGCCCATTGGAAGGCTTTGATTACGGTGACCATGGCTACCTCACCGACAAGCCAAATGTTGGTTTTAACGAGGCTTCCGGCCAGTTCCACATTGAGCTTAACGGCTTAATTGAACCCAAAAGTCCTGAAGCAAAGCGCATTATTTCTGAGGATTTAAACGAGTTGGTTGCAGATTTTGTTGCCGATAAAACTACCATCAGTCATGGATTGTTCAATAAGGATATTATCCCTGAACAGCTAACCATTGAACGCATGGGGAAAATCATTAAAGACCGTTACCCTCATGAAGATGCACTGGATCAAGAGGCTATACGCCAAGCAGCTATTGCAGCATTCAACTTTGTGCAACAAGCAAAAAAACACAGTGTACAAAATACCCAGCCAGATAGTAATTTGCCAGCCAATACCGCGCTTGTTGACGGTGTGCGTAAATTTGCGCTTGATGTTCGCAATCTGGATATTGACTTGATTGACCGTATCAACCCGTTTGAGGAAGCCTACGCCATTTTGTCAAAGACTATGAATGAAGCAACTTTAAAAACCGTGTCTGAGATTGTTGCAGCTAAGAAAATTAATTTAACTTATGATGAAGCACGCGCTTTGGCAGAGCGCGCTTTGAAATTCAAGCAGGAACGAGGTCGTTTGCCAAGCATAACAGCGCAAGACTCATGGGAAAAGCGTATGGCTGAGGGTGTCGCTTGGCTCGCCAGAAATAAGGCTAAAAGCTGATGAACAGACTATCCGATGAAGAACTTTTGGCTGAACTTGGTGTTGAACAGGAACAAAAAAAACACAGAACCTACAGCGCAGAAGAAGAACGGGTTATCGCAGGTTTTGAAGATATAGTACGTTTTTATGATGAACACGGACGTATACCAAGTCATGGCGAACAAAATGATATATTTGAACGTCTCTATGCTGTGCGGCTAAACAGGCTTTGTGATAATGCGCATTGGCGAGAGTTTTTGCAACCTTTTGACAAAAATCATCTTTTGGATGAAGCATCTCATTCGCCATTGAAAACAACGGATCTTAATGATGATGTTCTGTTGGCGGAATTGGGTGTTGAAGCACCATCTGAAGATAGCATTGAAAATTTACGTCATGTGCGCTCGCATGCAGAAAGAACACAGCCGGAGGAAGTTGCTAGTCGTAAACCGGTAGAAAATTTTGCTGAATTTAAACCCTTGTTTGAAGCGGTACAAAAAGATTTGCAGACGGGGCTTAGAAGATCGCTTCCTTTTGTCAAGGATTCCGGTTTTTCTAAAGCTCACATTAAAGAGGGACAATATTTTATTCTTGGTGGTTTAATTGTTTATGTGGCTGCCATTGTACAAGAAATGAAAGCGCCCAATGGTGACAGAGATGCCCGTTTGCGATTGATTTTTTCCAATGGAACGGAAAGCGATATGTTGTTACGCTCATTACAACGCGCACTCTATAAAGATGATGGTGGGCGGCGTATCAGTGAACCAGAGATAGGACCGCTTTTTACTGGAGAAATAGAGTCCGAT
Organism: uncultured Bartonella sp.; assembly: GCA_946478235.1. GTDB lineage: Bacteria > Pseudomonadota > Alphaproteobacteria > Rhizobiales > Rhizobiaceae > Bartonella. Next base: position 438,598 of record CAMLBF010000001.1, on the reverse strand, counting down.
GATTTGTCAAGCGGTACTATCTATGTATTGCGATCAAAATCTCAATACCCGGTGATTGTACAAAATCGTGAACTTATTCATAAGATCGGTGTGACAGGAGGATCGGTTGAAAACCGTATTGTCGGCGCTAAAAATGATCCAACCTATTTGATGGATGATGTGGAGATTGTTGCGACTTATAAACTTTTCAATATTAACCGGGTTAAGCTAGAAAAGCTTTTGCATAAAGTCTTCCGCAATGCACAATTTGACATCACCATAAAGGACCGTTTTGGAAAACCCATTCACCCACGAGAGTGGTTTCTTGTACCCTTGAGCGTTATTGACGAGGTGGTGGACAAGATTAAGAATGGAACTCTAGCCGAATTCGAATATGATCCGCAACAGGGCAACTTAAGATTTCTTGGAGCGCAGAGTTAATTAATTTAGCGAGATGTATTTGTTTACTGAGGCTGCTTACTAAATCTCACTATTGCGATCAAAATCCTAACTTAATTGTGTTATTTAAAGCCTTAAGATATAGTTTTCTAGATGTGTTTCTTCGCCTACCTAGGCTATTCTTTGTATTTCATTGCAGCCTCAAAATACAACTTTCGTCAACTAATAGTCTATCCGTGGGATAGATTATCTTCCAGATAGCGAATGAAAAACATACTCGTTACAAAGTTTCATGTTGAAACTTATTTAAAGAATGATCTTACTTTGTTGTACCGATGTGACTACTGCAAATATATTGACAGATAAGTACACGGTTCTTGGGGAGCATTTTTCAATCCATTTTTCAAGGTTTAGAAAATGCTGACCTTTTTCTGCGTTTCAGAGTTCAGAGAGTGAAAAAAGGCACGGGTTTTATTATATTTTTATACCACAGTTTGAGTGGGCAGATTGGATTGCTCTAATGGGCTCGGTATGGTTTCAATTGTTTTGTTATCAATAGAAGTGACAATTTTGGCTGGTTTTATTAATGGTTGAGAGCAATCCCAGATTGAAATGCTAGATGCGTTTGTATCCTGGACAAGGCCATTTCTGCGTTTTATTGTGAAATAATGTGCATTTTAGGGTTTATGCTGATTACATGAGGAATTGTCTTTACACTTGTTCATACAGCTTTTTTCAATGTTTGGCATGATAGCTATGTCATATCAATTTTACTATTAACATGTTCAAGCGTAATAACAGCAGCGATAGGAATACGTTGTCGCTTATATTGCTGTTCGCAAGTACTCACTACTGTACTTCCTGTTAAGGAAGCCTTTTCCTGATTATAACCATCATTACATTACCGTTTAATATCGCTGTTATCCAGCGGGCTACTGCGTTTGATTAATGTTTGATCCGTGACTGCGTGGCGAAAATGATTTCTATGTTGAAAAACATGAAAGAAGGTCAGCCAACAATGTTTTCACGCCGTGATGATGACGATTGTTTCGTTAAAGATGAAGAACGTCTGCGTCTTTCATCTTGTTCATGTTATTCATGCGATGGAGTCGTTTGCGCGCTGAATATGAGATGGATATGACTTGGTGGAAACAACTGCTGTTGGTTTGGATCGTTGCTTTCCATGCAATACGGTGATTGTTTTATGTTTGCGATAAATTTTTCGATAAATAATGTGTGCTTTGAAATAAGGGTTATCTGAATTTGATAGTGACGATTTCAAAACTAAAAGGTTTTAACGAGACGAATCTTGAAGATTGTCAGTTTAGATTTATCCATAATTGAAGTTTTATCGATGGTTGATGTTATCTTGTATCGTGATTTTTGCTCAGCAATTTTGATGGCATGACAATACTCTAGAAACCCAACAAATAACTAAAGTATTTTTCTCAATTCCCTCAATAGCATGATACATATTGCCTAAACATTATGTTGAACGGCAATATGCTTGCCCTTGAAGAAAAATGTTCATACCATACCTTCAAACTAACCGGTTCATCTGCCTAATAATCAAAACAAAGGGTTTCCGGTTTAATCAGGAGGTATAATCCCATGAAATTGAACGATCAAAGCTTGTTAAAAGATAAATGTCTTATTGATGGCAAATGGCAAGCAGCGGAAGACAATGCAAAGATTGCCGTTACCAATCCAGCAGATGGAGAAATAGTAGGGCATGTACCTTCTTTAACAGCAAAGCAGATTGAAGGTGCCATAAACGCATCTGAAAAAGCATTCAAATCATGGCGTGCATTACCTGCGGCAAAACGTTCTGCTTTACTGCGCAAGTGGTTTGATTTGATGATTGAACAGGCGGATGATCTTGCCATGATTATGACCTGTGAGCAGGGCAAGCCTGTTAAAGAGGCGCGTGGTGAAATTCTTTATGCTGCATCTTTTGTTGAATGGTTTGCAGAAGAAGCAAAGCGCACCTATGGTGATACCATTCCTTCACCGCAGGTCAACCAGCGCATCACGGTTATAAAACAGCCAATTGGTGTGACGGCGGCTATTACCCCATGGAACTTTCCTGCTGCAATGATTACCCGTAAGGCGGCACCAGCACTGGCAGCAGGCTGTACAATGATTGTGCGTCCGGCAAGTTTAACGCCATTAACAGCATTGGCACTTGGAGAGTTAGCGCAAAAAGCTGGTATACCAGCAGGCGTATTACAGATTGTTACTGGAAAATCGTCCAGCATCGGTAAAGTTTTGACCGAAAGTCAAATTGTACGCAAACTGTCTTTTACAGGCTCAACTGAAGTTGGTCGGGCGCTTATGGCAGAATGCGCCCCGACTATTAAGCGTATATCACTTGAATTGGGGGGTAATGCGCCCTTCATCGTGTTTGATGATGCTGACCTTGATGCTGCTGTTAAAGGAGCAATTGCCTGCAAATATCGTAATGCAGGACAAACATGTGTTTGCGCCAACCGTATTTTGGTACAATCTGGTGTTTATGACGCGTTTACTGAAAAGTTGAAACAGGCTGTGCAAGCTTTAAAAGTAGGCAATGGCATCAATCCAACAACGGATATAGGGCCATTGATTGAAGAAAGTGCCCTTAAGAAGGTTGATGAACATATTGCTGATGCCGTGGAAAAAGGTGGTAAATTGGTTCTCGGTGGAAAAAGATTGGGGGGATTATTTTACGAACCAACCATCATGACCAATATCACGTCAGATATGCGTTTTGCGCGTGAAGAAACATTTGGTCCGGTTGCCCCACTCTTTAAATTCGATAATGAAAGCGAAGCAATAGAAATGGCCAATGATACAATTTTTGGTCTTGCAGCGTATTTCTATACACGCGATTTTGCCCGTGCTGTCAGGGTGAGTGAAGCATTGGAATATGGCATGGTTGGTCACAATACAGGTCTTATTTCCAATGAGGTGGCGCCATTTGGTGGTGTTAAACAGTCTGGCATTGGACGGGAAGGATCAAAGTACGGCATCGAAGAATATATGGAAACGAAATATATTTGTGATGCTTTAGACTAGACGGGATAGGAAAATGACACCCTTATGCTGACTGCGTGTCACACGCAGTTAAATGCGTGATGTAAACTTGGGAGCGGATTCATGCAAGCTTTTTGTTTTAATTCGGTACCGTCTATTACTGTTGAATGGGGTGGGGCGCGTCATTTAGGCGAATTTATCGATCGGTATTATGATGGACGCAGGGTTCTTATTGTAACCGATGAAAGCCTCCATAAAAGTGGTATTTTAGAACCAGCAAAAATTTCGTTAGAAAGCAATGGTTTTAAGGTTGTTGTATTCGATCAAGTTGTTACCAATCCAACTGAAATTATGGCTCTTGATTGCGCAAATAAGGCAAGGGCAGCAGGCGTTAACATCGTTATTGGCTTTGGTGGCGGCTCGTCGATGGATGTGGCAAAAATAACAGCTGTATTATTGGCATCGGATCAAAAGCTGAAAGATATTTATGGGCAAGATAATATAACGAGTAAAAGGCTACCGCTTGTGCAAATCCCCACGACGGCTGGGCCAGGTTCGGAAGCAACCAATGTTTCTGTTCTGACAGTGGGGGCGGCAACCAGAATGGGTGTTGTTGCCCAACAACTGTTTGCCGATAGGGTTTTGCTTGATGGTGAACTGACAATTGGTTTAGCCCGCGATCAAACGGCAGCAACGGGCATTGATGCTATGGTGCACGCGATTGAAGCTTATACCGGTAAGATTAAGAAAAATCCTGTTTCAGATGCTTTTGCGTGTGAAGGCTTAAAGCTTCTGGCAGATAACATTGTATCGACCTATGAAGATGGGAATAATAAAGACGCCCGTGAAGCGATGCTGCTTGGTGCACATATGGCTGGGCAAGCCTTTGCCAATTCGCCAGTCGGAGCCGTTCACGCATTGGCGCATCCTCTTTGCAGCCATTATCACTTGCCGCATAGTTTGGCGAACACACTTATGCTGGTACCTGTTTTAAGATTTAACCGGCAAGCTGCTGAAAAATATTATGCCCAATTGGCAAATATGTTGGGGGTAGGCGGGCAACAGACTATCGCGCAGCAATCCGAAGCATTTATAACTTTTATTGATACAATCATGCAAAGAACAGGCGTTCCGCGTCATCTAGCCGACGTTGGCGTGGCATATGACAGTTTGCCTGTGCTTGCAACCGATGCGATCAAGCAAACGCGCTTGCTCGTTAATAATCCGATAAATGTCACCGAAACGGACGCCTTGGAACTTTATAGGCAAGCTTATTAAAAATTTGTACGATAGCTTGAATATTGGTGCGTCCAATTGAGTTATCAGGACAAAAACCATAACAATAAGTGGGCTAAATGATAAATGGTTCAATGCCATTTTATAGGTTGATTATTTTGGCAAATGCACTGGTTATTTTGCCCTAAAATACAACTCGCTCACCACGCTAATATCTTTATCAAATGAATTTATACGTAATGTCATTTGGCACTTGTTGTTGGTGCCATGACTAAGCCGTCTTATAGATTAAAAGCCATTTCTAACGCACTTCAACTGGCACGGTTAATGAGCCATTCCAGCCATCAGGTGGGGTGGGAATAGGGCTAGATTTACGAACGATTTGCAATGCCAGTGCGTCAATTGACGGGTCACCCGATGAACGGGATGTGCGAGCGCTGGTTATATTACCTTGCTTATCAAAGCTGAATGTAACGTAAGACGATGATTTGCTTGGCGCACCTGGTCTTTTGGTTCTTGCTGCAACAAAGGCGATGCGTCTTTGAACCTTGTTTTGCCATGAAGCAACCAAATGCCCGTCACTGCCAAATTGTCTATTGGTTGTAGGGGCTGCAAATGTTGGGCCGTTCTTGGCGGCAATCTGTGGACCTTTTGCCTTCTGCGTCTGGTCTGCCTTTTTTACGTCCTTTTTCGGATCAGCTTTTTTAGGCTCGACTTTTTTGATCTTTTTTACTTCCTTAGGCGGCAGAGGCTTTTTAACCTCTTCAACCATTTCAGACTTTTGCAGTTCAGGCTGTGGTTCTGGTTGAGGCTCTACCTTTTCGGGTTCATCTTGAGCAACCTCTTTTGGTTGCTCTTCAACCTTTTCTTCAACTTTCTCTTGCTTGACAGTTTCTTCCTGAATATCTTCCGATACGTCTTCAACGTCAGGTGCCATCGGCTCTTCTGCAAACTCAAGCATAATTGCCTCTTGCCCACCCATGACAGCGTTTCTGTCGTGTTGTAGTGCAGCCGCAAGAAAGCCAACACCGGCGTGCATGCCCAATGCTATTATGGCTGCGCCAATCCATAAAGCGATATGACTTGGCTCTTTTGTTTGTGTCAGCATCATTTTGTGTCGCCGCGTAGAAGCCCCGTTAAACTGTATTTTCAGCCTTTTAAAACTATAATTTTAAAAGCCATAAAATTTAAAAGATTGAATGAAAGTCGCAATTTTTATTTACAAAAACAACCAGTTGTCCGTGTTGCCAATTGCAATAACACATCGCTTTCTGCTTGTTTATTATGATTATTGAATTACGTTTTCATAAAGCCTTTCATCATTTTTCATAGATTATTACGAGAAAGATCAGACAATTTCCAATCAAACCCATTATATTCCAATCAAAATCATTATAATTATCCATATCAATCATGTGAATGAACGATAATCATTCTATCTATGACGAATTAGACCCATATCCAATCATCACACAATTCATGATATTTTTTGTCAACTTAAATATTTTGCGACACTTGTCAAGTTTATTCAAAAATGCTTTTTAGCCATTATGTATTAAAAAAATACAATGAATACAGTGTGTTATATGATTATTTTAAAAGTCTGATGAAAAATTTAGGAATTTATCCTCATATTTCTAGAAATATTTTTATGGGGTTTACCGAAAGTGTCAGAAAACTACTGTCTTATAAGCTTTAGCGGGACGCAAACTGTACATCAGTTTTAAAGCAACAAACCTGATTGAAAAATAGGTTCGCTTAAAATAAGACAGATTAAAATCGGACATGATAAAATTACATCCGATTAAAATTAAACCGGATTAATGGCGTTGCTGATGGTTTTCTAGGAAGCGCTCACAAATTCTATAACAACACCAGATGTAAAATCAGGTGATAGGGCAAGGCTATGTTGTGGTGTTTCAAGAAAATCAACTTTGTTTTCAGTGAGCACTGATTTTGTTTTATCCAAATTTTCGACCAAGATTGATAATGCTGCATCAGCATTTTGCGGTGTCTTTGTAAGATCAAAAGATGGATATTTTTCTTGAATGGCTTTGTCGGTTAGCACCAGAATATCGGCCGATGCTTTGCCAGTATGAATTCTAATTGCATCATGTTCTTTTGTAATATCACTATCGGCAAAAAGACGCGAATAGGCTTTGGCAGTATTTTCTGGTGATTGTGATATGATACTTATTGCCGCTATTCCCAAAGCGCCATTTTCATGATGAAGCAATTCCGGACGCCAGACCAATTGTTTTGTATTATGCTGACACATAAAAACAATGCCATTGGGAACTTCGCTTTTATCAAAAGACAAAGTGTTAAACGAAGCAATGCCTTCTTGCCCATCAGGTAAGGGGAGCGGACGTGAAAAATGTGCAATGTCGCTTACATGAAAACCAAGCTTTAGCAATTCTTGCCGCGCAGATGCCGCATTGTCGATACGTCCGGCAATGGCATAAAGCCCTTCGCCGTATTGGGATAGTTGTTCGCGTTTATCACGATTTGCTGGAGTATTTTCAACAATACCCAACAATTCAAGATAATCATTGGCGAACATTATTGTATAATTCGCGCTACCTTGATCTTTACTGTGCAAGCCTTTGGGAGACAGTGTAAAACCTAATTTGGCATAATGTCTGGCACTTTCGTCCAAAGTGTTTACGAGTATGAAACAATGATCTATGCCTTTTATCGGGTGGCTCATGTGAAAAATCCAATAGTAAAAATTAAGGACTGCTATCAGTCTATTATATTTGATTTTTCATTGTATTTTCGAGTGGCATAATTTTACGGTTCAGGGGAATACTAATACAATTTTCTTTATTAATGGGGTTTGTTGATTAATTATTTCCGAAAATAACAAAACATCTCTTTATATATAATATGTATTTCATAGAGATAGTAAAATTGTAACTCTTTTTGTTTTTCAGATTCGTCTGTCTTAAAAGTCTTTATTGATAAATTAACGTTATAATATTTTTGAAAATAAAAGGGTAAACGTTTTTAATTAAATCAATAATTTGAGAAATAAATTTTAAATTTCAGCAAAGTGTAACAGAGTCATATGTTCTTAAAAAAAGGGGGAGGCTTTATCCTTTTCGCAACAGATAGGATCGGAGTAATCCCTATGCCCATAAAACCTTTTTTTAGATCTTTCATTCTTGCCAGCGCCGTAATAGGTGGAATTTCATTGCCGATGGTTTCGGCTAAAGCTGACGAACCAGTAACTGGTGGAACGCTTGTTTACCTTGATAAGCAGGTACATACCAACCTTTATCCGCCGCTGGCTGGCACATATACGAATGGCGGTATTCTTAACCAGATAACAGACCGTCTGACATGGCAAAATCCAAAGACTTTGGAAATTGAGCCTTGGCTTGCCCAGTCATGGGAAATCAATGACGATAAAACAATTTACACATTCAAATTGCGTCAAGGTGTAACATTTTCAGATGGTACACCCCTTGATGCCGCAATTGTTGCCAAAAATTTTGACACATATGGCAAGGGAAACAAGGATCTAAGGCAACCCATTTCGGAAGTTGTCAATAATTATGATCATAGTGAAGTTGTCGACCCGCAAACTGTCAGATTTTATTTCAAACACTCTTCGCCAGGGTTTTTGCAGGCAACATCGACAATCAATTCCGGAATTGTTTCGGCAAAAACATTGGCATTGTCTTTTGACCAGATGGGAGATGCAACAAAAATTGTTGGCAGTGGACCATTTGTGATTGAAAGTGAGACATTGGGCAAGCAAATCGTATTTAAGGCGCGCAAGGATTATAACTGGGCGCCTAAAAACTTAACCCATCAGGGTAGAGCTTATCTTGATGAGATGAAATATCTCACAGTGCCAGAAGACAGTGTGCGGATCGGCGCTTTAATTGCAGGACAAGCCAATTTTATTCGCCAATTGCAAGCTTATGACGAGGCGAGGGTAAAGAGTTCTGGCAATATTGTTTATTCTGTAGGAACACGCGGTATCAATAATTCCATTATCTTTCGACCAGATAACCCTTTGGTTGCTGATTTGAAGGTGCGTCAAGCTTTGGTTAGCGCAACTGATAGGCCAGAAATTCTAAAAACCCTTTATTCGTCCAATTACCCATTGGCCACCTCACTTATGGCGCATAATGCTTTCGGCTATTCCGATCAGAGTGCAAAATTGAAATTTGATCTGGAAAAAGCCAAAGCACTGCTGGATGAAGCGGGTTGGAAAATTGGTGAAGACGGTATTCGTACCAAAGATGGTGAGAAACTGGTTTTAACGGCTTATGAAGCAATACAGCAGCCACAAAGTAAGGCAATGTTACAGCTCATTGCACAGCAATGGAAACGTGTTGGTGTGACTCTTAATGTAAAAACCTTTGATGGCTCGCATTCGGTTATTGATAATCTTGATCCGCAAAAAACGCCAGTTATGCCGCATATGGTGGGGCGCGCCGATGCCGATGTCTTGAAGAGTTTGTTTTATCCGAAAAATCGTGATGCGCTGCTACAAAAAGGTGGTTTGAGCGATAAGGTCAAAAGTTTTGTCGATGATAATCTCAACCATCAATTGGAGCAGATTTCGATAGAAACATCGCCAGATAAGCGCAATTCATTATTAATTGAGGCAACACATTACATTCTCGATCAAGCTTATGCCATTCCGATTTTTGAAGAACCACAGGTCTATGGCGGTTCACCCAAGGTCAAGAATGTCGAGTTTGAATCAGTCGGTCGTCCAAGCTTCTACAATACGTGGATTGGCCAATAGGTAAGAGTTCTACAACGAAAAATCAGCTCTAGCAGGCGTCTATAACGTGATATGCGATGAGACGCCTGCATTATCGGGATTTTGAATTGTGTGGTCTATTCCTTGTCCATGACGAATTTTTCAGACCCCAAAACTCCAAACTGCTCAATTCTAGCGCATTCAACGCTAGATCATTCAACTGACATGACGTCTTATTTTACTTCAATGTTTTGCTAATTTGCAGGATTATAGACATGCTTCGTAACAGCCTTTTTCGCCTTTTGCAGGCCGTTATTGTTCTTTGGGTTGCCTTTACCGGAACATTTATATTGTTACAGGTCATGCCTGGCGATGCAGTCCTTCTTAAATTCCTCAATCCGGAATATGGTCTCAACGCGCAACAGATTGCTGAGCTGCGTTCTACCTATGGCATTGATGCACCGCTCATTGTGCAATATTTCAAAACATTAGGTAATTTCCTCAAAGGGGATTTTGGCTATTCTGTCCAAGCAGGCGTACCGGTGCTCAGCCTTATTACAACCAATTTACCGGCAACCTTAAAACTCGCCGGCTGCAGTTTTGTGGCCGCTGTTATCTTAGCCTTTATCATTGCGTTTATCGCCTCTTTTGCACCTTTCCAATGGTTGAAGAATTTTATACAGGCGCTACCCGGTTTATTTTTGGCTATTCCTTTGTTTTGGCTGGGAATTATTCTGGTACAGATCTTCTCATTCTATTTGGGCTGGGTGTCAGTGATTGTTCCAGGTCCAATCGAAGCAATGGTTTTGCCGGTGGCTGCATTGGCCATTCCGATATCTGCACCATTGGCGCAAATTCTTATGCGTTCGCTTGACGAGATAGAAACGCGACCCTTTGTTATGGTGTTGCAAGCTAAAGGGGCATCAAGATTTCGGATATTGTGGGGACATTGTTTGCGTAATGCCGCTTTACCAGTGCTTACAATTGCGGGATTGCTATTTGGCGAATTGATTAGCGGTGCGGTTGTAACGGAAACAGTTTTTGGCTTGAACGGCATTGGTAAAATTACCGAGCAGGCTGTGCGCTCGCAAGATGTCAGTGTTTTACAATCAATAGTTGTAATTTCTGCGGCGGCCTTTGTCTGCATTAATTTGATTATTGACCTATTATTTCCACTGATTGATCCAAAATTAAAGATAGGAAAGGGGAGGGCATAATGAGTAAGAACGTGTCTTTAACAGCCCTTGATGTGACCCCAAAACTGCGTTTAACAGGAACGCGCAGAATACGTTTTGGATTGGTTCTGGCAATTATTATTGTCGTAACAGCATTGGCCTTTGTGGTTATGCCACAGCTTTTCACCTCTTATAGCCCCATTGATGAAGTGGGCGAGCATATGAGCGCGCCCAATATGCAACATTGGTTGGGAACTGATGAGCTTGGACGCGATCTTTATGCCCGTATAGTTTACGGGGCCGTTCACTCATTAACTGGTGCATTGGCGGCTGTTTTGTTTGGCTTTGTTGTCGGTGGTTTGCTTGGGCTTGTTTCAGGAAGTGCCGGTAGTTTCATTGATTTGGTGATTATGCGTTTTGTCGATGTTCTTCTGGCTATACCATCATTGCTATTGTCATTGAGTATCATAACACTTCTAGGTTTTGGTAGTGTTCAGGTGGCATTGGCTGTGGGGGTTACTTCGGTTGCAGGCTTTGCGCGCCTTTCCCGTGCGGAAGTGGCACGTATCAAAAACCTTGAATATATCGAGGCAGCCTATGGCTCTGGTGCAACCTTCATCAAGGTGCTGTACCGGCACATATTGCCAAATGCTCTTTATACCATTGTTGGTTATGCTGCGTTGCAATTTGGGCATGCGCTATTACAAATCGCGACATTGGGTTTTCTAGGATATGGCGTGCAACCACCAACGCCTGAATGGGGCTTGTTAATTGCAGAGGGTCGAAACTACATCGCAACAGGCTGGTGGCTTACTGTAATGCCAGGACTATTTGTTATCGTGCTTGTTGTTGCCTTTCATCGCATAAGCCGCGCATTAATCGGGAAGAATGTATGATGGAACAGCCACTTCTTTCAGTCGAAAATGTTTCTGTCGCCTATTATGATAATGGAAGATGGAGCCCTGTGACGCATGATGTAACGTTTTCATTGCATAGCGGAGAATCGATTGCTTTGGTCGGCGAATCTGGTTCAGGAAAAACCACGACGGCGCAGGCAATATTAGGATTATTGCCGGATAACGCTCGGAAAGTGGCTGGCCGTGTGCTGCTTAACGGACAGGATTTGAGTCATTGGTCGCAAACGCGTCTGCAGCATATAAGGGGTAAGGTTATGAGCCTTATTCCGCAGGATCCAACCTCTTCACTTGATCCGCTGATGAAGGTAGGAAACCAAATTGCGGAAGTGTTTCGTATTCATAATGCATTGCCTTCCAGTCAAATCCGCACACGTGTCATCGAATTGTTGGAAGAAGTTGGCTTGAATGAGCCAGAAAGACGAGCCAACCAATATCCGCATGAATTATCGGGGGGAATGAAACAACGCGTTCTTATTGCAATGGCTATAGCCTTAAAACCGCAATTAATCATTGCCGATGAGCCGACATCAGCGCTTGATGTTACTGTTCAAAAACGCATACTCGATCTTATCGGCGATATTAAACAGGAATATGGCGCGTCATTGTTGATGGTAACCCATGATCTTGGCGTTGCATCTGACCGTGCCGACAAAATAATTGTTATGCAACAAGGTCGTATTCAAGAGATTGGTGATAGTCAGGCAGTATTGTCGTGCCCACAATCTGCATATACAAAAAACCTTGTTGCAAATGATCCGTCATTGACATTTGCAGTACCGCGCAAACCGCTGGAACATAGTGATAAGTTTCTTGTCGAGGTGGATAATCTTGCAATAGATTATTCTGGAGCGAAGAAATTTCGTGCTGTCGAAAATCTTTCTTTTCGCGTTCAACGTGGCACAACACATGCCATTGTTGGAGAATCCGGTTCTGGTAAAACCAGCACGATAAGAGCTTTGTGCGGGTTTATAAAACCAAGTGCCGGTCGTATTGTGGTTGATGGCACAGATATGGTCAATTTGAAGGGAGAAAAGTTGCGTCACTTCAGGCGCCGTATCCAGTTGGTGTATCAAAATCCTTTTTCTTCGCTTGATCCTCATTATACTATCGGTAAAATCATTGAGGAGCCATTGTTGAATTATCAACACGATGATGCAGCCAGTCGTCGTACTCGCGTCTTGGATCTGTTGGATCAAGTGGAATTGCCAAAGTCTGTTTTCGATCGGAAACCACGGAGCCTTTCTGGCGGTCAGAGACAGCGTGTTGCTATTGCACGCGCGCTGGTGCTTGATCCTGAAGTTCTTGTGCTAGATGAAGCGGTATCAGCGCTTGATGTAACCGTGCAGGCGCAAATTCTAACATTGTTGGATCGTTTGCAACGCGACAAATCTTTGACCTATATTTTTGTCAGTCACGATTTGTCCGTGGTGCGACAAATATCCGATACTGTAAGTGTGTTAAAAAATGGCCATGTGGTTGAAAGTGGCACGGTCGAGGAAATATTTACCTATCCCAAAAGGACTTATACGCGCGATCTTATTTCTGCAATTCCAGGCAAAGCAAATGCGCTTCATCATTCTCTGCTCGGGGCTCAACTTTAACGAGGACATTAAGGTAAGGCTGCAAGAGGTTGCAATAAGATACTACTATTATCAAGCACTGTTTTGCAGTGTTGAAATCAAGTGGTTTATGTTTTTGAGCTATTTGGGTTCACATGATAACCGCTGAAAATGCGTGATGTTATTCAATGGCTTGAACACCTCAAACATCAAAGCGGTTTAACAGGACTGTGTTCATGTCATTCACAAGCCTAGTGAAGCTTGATCCAAGGGCGGCAGTTGGCAAGCATAAGTCAGTCGATTGGCTTAAGTCAGTTAATTGGTAAAGCCTGTTGATAGGCAAAGCTGGTCAATAGGCAAAAGGCTGGTTTGCATAAGGTCAGTCAGCATTGACAGAGCTGTAGATGGACATAAGCCCTTTGGCTGGCATAGGTTTGTTGATGGGAATTATAGTTCAACAAATACGCGATCAGGGACTGGTCAGTTTGCACGGATTGAACGGGTAAACTCTCTACAACGATCACTTGTTGGATTATCAAACACCTGTTCTGGTGTGCCTTCTTCCTCGACACGCCCTTGGTGTAAAAACATGACACGGCTTGAAACATTGCGTGCGAAACGCATTTCGTGGGTTACAAGCAGCATGGTGCGTCCTTCATCAGCAAGTTGCTGGATAACCTTTAACACTTCACCGACAAGCTCCGGATCTAGCGCAGATGTCGGTTCGTCAAATAGCATAACAGCCGGTTCGACGCATAATGCACGTGCTATTGCAACACGCTGTTGTTGTCCGCCAGAAAGATGGCTGGGATAGGCATCACGTTTATCATAGAGACCAACTTTTTCTAACAATGCGAGAGCTTTTGTTTGCGCATCTTTCTTGGGCATTTTGTGAACGTGAACCGGCGCTTCCATGACATTTTGCAACACAGTCATATGAGGCCAGAGGTTGAAATTTTGAAAAACCATGCCAAGGCCACGCCGCACGCGCTCAATCTGTTTGCTGTCTGCTGGTATCTGCTGGCCTTTTCTATTTGTTTTTAGCCTTATTTCTTCGCCATTTATCATAAACTGCCCACGATCGGGTGTTTCAAGAAAATTAATACAGCGTAGAAAAGTACTTTTGCCGGAACCAGAAGCACCGATGATAGAGATAACATCACCACGGTGCGCATCGAGAGATATGCCTTTTAACACGTCCTGCGAGCCAAATTTCTTATGCACGTCTTTTATCGAGAGTGTGAGTGGTGGCGTATCTGTCATTTGAAAAGTTACCCAAGGTTTTTCTCAACATTACCATTTTGTTGCTATCAAGAAACAAAAAAATGCTGAGCAGCCTTTTATACTGACAGATTTCTGGCATGAAGTATTCCAATAATTACCGGTGTTTTTCAGGTAAAGCGTATGAACACACAAACCGTGCAATGGTTTTGCCCACAAATGGGGATGCCTGAAAATGTTATGAAATGAGGAATTTCTTCTATATCTTTGCCATATCACTTAATGGAAAACATATCGCTTAACGGTAAACCATATGACTTAACAGAAAAAGAAATAACAAACGACAAAAAGGCCGACCAGTATTAACTGGCCGGCCTGTTGTTAAGAGTATTATTTAATATTTGTCTTATTATTATGTATAAGCTTGATAGCCGTATCAATGATGGATACGCCGAGCGCCCCACAAAGAAATCCAGCAAGACCGATAATTTTGTCGGGCATGACATAGCTCTTGTCAACAAGATCAAATTTATCAAGTATATGAAGTATGGCTTGGGCAGCCAATTCTGCACCGTAAATTGCACATAAGGCACCGCCAATCCATTCGGCAATGCGTTGTGTCCAATTCTTTATGGGACCATGAATTTGGTAGACAAATGCGCCAAGCGCACCTGCTAGCCCAGTCAAAATAACATAGAGACTGTAGGCAAGCCAATCGGGTGGAATATTTTTTTGTGGCATAATGTTAAATGTTTCTATTCATGTCACAACCAATTATTGTTTCGGTACTTTGGTGAAATAGAACACTGCTGTGTGACAATTGTCCGGCCTTTCACCAAAGGTCATATAGAAATCAATCGCGAATGGACTGGTATTATATCTATATGGATTTTGATTGTTTTGGCATGTGATGACCGCATTGTGCGGTATTATTTTTTGTTATTGTTAGGCAGCATTCAATGCAGCTTGAATATGGCAAGTGCTGCTTGGCGGTAATTGGCAGGCAATGCGTGGGGGCATTTACCGTGTTTGCTCACGTAAGCGTACGACAAAAAAGCAAATGCCAGTAGCAGCCGCAGCAACCATAATGGCGGCTAATGCCCATTGGAACGGGCCTGAACCGGTGGCAAAACCGGTAAGTCCAGAGGCCGCACTAACAATAGGGCCCACCACTTCGGGTTTTAAAACCGCATTGTTTTTTAACGGCTGTGGTGTTTCATAGCTTGATGATACAAAGGAGCCCTTTGCCCACAAACCCGCTTCAGCAGAGCGGCGGTTGACAAGACCTTGCACCCTTTTGCCTCCGTCATTAACCCATTTCATGAGTTCGGAAGGCACTGCGCTGTAATCACCTTTGTTGAGTTTTTTTAGCAAAGTTGATTTTTTAAAAGCGCCGATACCAACATTATAGCAAAAGGATACAAGTGCTGAAAACTGGTTGTCAGACAATTTGACTATGACAGATGTTTCGACAGCCTTTTCATATAAAGCGAGATCATTAATGAGAATCTCTTCAGCTTTTTCTTCGGTAATTTTCAAATCTTTATAAGGCCTTGGCAATCCCGCGGCTGCCGTATGTCCGTAACCAATTGTCCAGACACCGCCTGTGTCTTGATAGGCTTTTGTACGTAACCCTTCCCATTGTTTGATGGAATTAAGGCCGGTTTGGTCTATTTTTCGTGTCATGAATAACTTTCACATAATAAAAAACCTCGCCGGAGCGAGGTTGATATTTACAATTTACAAATGGAACCGATTAAAGTTTCCAACAATGAAACGCTATCAGCTTTTCAATTTCCATGTTGGAACGCAAAAATTGGTTCTTGAAAATATATTGCCAGTTAAAAGGGGTGGCAATTAACAGATGTAGGCCAATTAACAGGGATTAGGCCAGTTAAGTTGACTAAAAACAGCTTTGGCAGAAGTAATATCTTTAGCCGTGCCAATTTTGCTTTTTGTTTCAAGGCGCGTTGCTTCAATGGCTGCACCGATTTGCTGCCAAATTGCATAGGCATGGGTCACGGTTTCTGCAACTTCAATCAAGGTGTTGCCATCAATGCCTAAGCTTGCCTTTAAGAGAAGATAATCATCTTCCTTTGGTGCAGGTACTTCATCTGGTGATTTCTGGTGCGCGCTAAACTTCTTCGAATAATCAGCAGCCTGATTGACTTTTTCCTGATAGGTCATTGATTGGCCAACACCGTCCGTTATGTATTTCAACCGCTCATTTTCAGCGGCTTTATCGACTTCAGCTTGCAATTCTAGTTTTACGTCATCAAGTGTTTTTGGGAAAAGCTTCAATCCAAAAGGAGCAATAACTTCGGCAAGGGCTGCATCTGATTGTTGGCCTCGCGCATCTTTTGGCCAAGGTGTTGGCAAGTAACCCGATGCCTGCCACTTTATAAAATCGTCATCTTTCGAAGTAATAATCGCTTGTTTTGCGCTTGAGTAAATACGCTCGTTTTCAGCGATCCAGTACCAGTTCGTTGGTGTATATTGCATGATTTATCCTTTAACTTGCGATACCGCCTGATCCAACCCAAGGCGCGCGCGTCCCAGGGAATATGTTGGTACCAGCTCCCCATGTATTGATAATGCCATTGTCAAAGGCGGTGTAAGACATGCTGTCTGGTACGCCAATAAACGTAACGACAGCACCGGCAACCGAAATGTTAGCATTTTTTTCGCATACAACAGCTGCCCAAGAGGCTTTCACATCTTTATAGGTAACTGTTAATGGGTTTTTGCCTTTGATATCGTAATATCCAAGGCTAAGATTACCACAGCCAGTGGAGTGAAAAATAACTGATCCGTTGCCCGATATAGTCATCTCCCCAAAAAGAGAGATAGAACCACCATAACTCACAACAGCCTGGGAGTTGGAATTATTGCCCATCATGATATCGCAATTATAAAGATTGAGGGTTCCGTCTGTAGTGGTAACTACATCGTAGAACCCTGCTAGAGTCATATCGGATAGACAGACGTTTGTGCCAAAAGATGTATTACAGGCGGTTGTAACTGGCTTATTGGGATCTGTTGCACTAACGAGAACAGATCTTTTGTTTCCCTCCAGTGATCGAATGTTCCAGTTTGCAATCAAAGAGTTTGAGACAGAAAAGCCTTCATACACTCCAGATGAAATATTAATCGTTACAGTGCCAGTTGTTATATAACGACTGCTGATTTTATTGATAGCACCCTGAATTGTCCGGAAGCCTTCGGTAGGCGATATACTGAAACCGGTATTGTTATCATTGCCATTGGGACCAATGACGTAAAAAGTATCTGTTGGAGGTTGTGTAAGCTTGGAATAGCGCCGATCCATCGACAACATTGTTGGATCCAAACGAAAGCGTGAACCATCAAATACGAGGAATAATAAATCATTTGGCTGGAAGTCACCGGCACGGACAGCTTCACCAGTTTGGTTGTAAACAATTGGAACGGGTCCCAGATTATTAATATTCAGCGTAGGGTTTGAGTCATTTTTGTATTTGACTTTCAATACGATAGGAAAGCCTGCCACAAATGATTTGATTGGTAAATCCAATGTCCCTGTTATCGTTTGACTATCGCCATCAGCAACAACATAATTGCGGCTTCCATCGCGCATGGCATAGGCTGTATCATCAATCATAGTCCATTTCTTGCTATCGGTGGGTGCTGCGGTATTATTATCAACCAAAGACACATAGTTTTTTTCTTCAATCCCGTCTTTATACCGGACAAATGCCCCTTTGGGATATGCAACAGGTGTTCCTCCATTGACACTTGCGTCGTAGAACCAAGGTGTTGCATATAATTGATATTGTTGGATATTGCTGGTGATATCATGATGAAGCTGGTTCATCTTGTCGCGTTCAATGCGTTTTGCCTGCGGGTCGGTTGCGGGGTTTCTTTCATAGTCAAAACCATAACCTTCAGCATAACTTATGTTGCCGCTTGGCTCCACGTCGTCTGGCACAGACGTTTTGTCACCGGTTGCCGCAAAGGGATACCGGATGAATTTGGGTAAATTCATTTTAAATCCTTAAATGTGAAAATTGCTGTTTTTATAATTGAGGTAATAAGGCTTGAAGCCGAAACTATCTTTCGGATTGATCAGAATTTTGCGTTTTACGCCGGCAGGCCGCGGTAATAGGTCGAATTGCTCCAAAACCAACAGGGTTTGGCTGGACGGCATGACATCGAATATGTAAGTCATTGTCATATCAAGCCCATCAATCACATGGGCGTGTCCGTTAAACAATGCTTTCAACATTGCATTGACTTCGCTGACACTACCGCGAGATATAAGCTGGTAATATCGCAGCTTCAAAATGAGCCTTTTTTGCTCGATATTTAATGCAAAAACGGTATCGCCGTTGCGCCCAAAATTTGTTCCGAAGTGATAGTCGGAACCAGCCCAATCGGAAAAATTCCCGTTATATGCACCAAAGCCCCATACTGGCCGCGCACCGCTTCCTTCAATACCGATTGCAAGTGGAATGTCGAGAATGATTGCCCAGACCGATAAGCCAAAATCATTTGCTGTATCAAGACTGAAAATATCATAAAACCAATCGTTCCAAAAACGGCTTTGTTTCTTTTCATACCAAGCATTTTTTTGTTCAATAAGTGCTTGTAAATGTTGTGCATCGTCATATTGCCAAAGCAGTGACTGTTTGAGGTTAACAGAAAAATCGAATTTCTGGATATTTGTCATGTTATTGTCACCTCAATTGTACCGGGCAATAACACAGCAATTTCATTGACAGCTATTTTGATTTCATTGGTCGAGTAATTTTGCCCGTCTTTAGAAACCTGTAAATTGCTGACATAGAGTGCTGGCATATTGCGGTTGATTGCTCCCGCGAGTTCAAAAGGTGAAACATCGCCACCAACCACAAAGCCTTGCTCATCCTGCATATCACCATTTGCATAGGCTATCATTGCTTCACGCACAACAAGGGCCGGATCAGGTGAAGATTTGATATTGCGAATTGTCACTTTTGCCCAGATGGAAACAGGTTTTGGCCGGTCAAAACTGACGGGATAAGTTTGCCCACTGAATGGTTCAGTAACATTGATTGTTATATTACCATTCCACGCGCACCCCAAACTTTTTTTATCGAGAAGTTGTCTCGCAATATCTTCATCGCGTCCCCCATCAACACAGGCATAAACAGAATGGGGTTTGAGTGTGATACCATCAACTGTGAGTGGCGTATTTTCTACATTTTCAATAAATGAAAGGGATTTTATCCCTTTGACCTTTGTCGCATCATAAAGGCCTGAAATAATGGCTTCTGGCAAGCTGACGCCTTGCAAGGCCAATGTCTTTTTGCGACGAAGCCTTGCGGCATGATCGCTTTCTTCTGCACATCCTATTTCTGCCGGTTGAGGATTTGTTACGGTTTCAAGGCCTAAAACGGGTGTTATGATCGTGTTGAGCACGTAAGAAGGAACAGCAATAGGACCGTTTTCAATAGCTTGAAATGTTCCTGAAGCTTGACCTTTTTCATTTAATATTACCGAACTGGTCAATTCAAAAATGGCGCCATTTCCTTGTACGCCAACTTGTGTTCCTTCAGGCACAATAGTACCGGCACGACCTGACAAGGCAACATTGTATAAAACCGACGGTTTGGCCGCTACACGATAACCACCTGTCAAAGCCCATATCGCATCCAGAAAAATGCCACCTGCAATATTGGGATTAATCTGGTTTGCCAGAGCGGCATTGTTTTTTATGATAGCATCGCGCGCTTTTGTTTCTGCCGTAATCAATACACCTTGTGGTGTTTCGGGTGACACATCGAGATCTCGCCCAAAAGCATTGCGAAACTCTTCTCTGACATTTTCCAAAGTCTCGGCTGTATCGGGTACAATCGTACCATTATTGGTGATATATTGATAATCAGCCATGAATTTCACCTGTTCCATAGATTGTTTTTATAACAGCGGCGTATTTCATTGTGTCGCCATCGCGCCATGTTGAAAGCGATTGCAATGATGTGACTTCGGGTATTTGTTTGAGCCGTGCGCGATAGGCAACTTCCCATGCCGTTAAATTTGCGCTGCCCTGCCAAACTGTTTGAAAATCGGGTAAGCCCTGTTTT
This sequence comes from uncultured Bartonella sp., assembly GCA_946478235.1. Lineage (GTDB taxonomy): Bacteria > Pseudomonadota > Alphaproteobacteria > Rhizobiales > Rhizobiaceae > Bartonella. The sequence goes on along the minus strand of CAMLBF010000001.1, from coordinate 418,267 downwards.
TGGGCATAAATCATTTCCCCGAGAATGGCCTGCGCTGCATGGGCACAAATTGCCATAACTGCCTGAAGATTATTGACTAAAGCAAGCTTACGGTCGCTGCCTATTATAAGATCATTATGCTGGTCTACCGCAAATGAACGTGTCATTAGGCTTCTCCATTTGGTTTACCAGAATAACCATCGCCGGATTTTACACGTTCATGCCTGTGTTTTTCAAAAGACAGGCCATTGACACCGAATATACCAGCCTCGACATGAAGTTTACCCTTTATGGTAACATTGCCGGAAAACTCGGTTTCAGGTGCGTAAATTGTAACTTTTTCTGCGCTGGTAATCGTTAGCTCAGCACCGCCCAAAGATATTTTTACGCTGCCATCTGTGTTGCCTATGACGGTATTTTCCATATCCTCATCAGCAATATTCCATTGTTTCAGTGAGTCTGGGAAAAACATGCCATTGGAAAAAGAATGCATACGATTGGTATTGGGGGGCTGCTCGTCGTAACCGCTTTGTTCGATAAGGCTGATGTCACGGTCTCCTGCCATAACCCAACCGACATCGCCCGCTTTAATCGGAAAAGACATGATGGCGCCATTGGTGCCAAAGCGATAGGCGGGGATACTGGCAATCGGCGCGCGTGAAATGACTTGCCCATCTGTGCCTTGTACCTTTGCTAAGGGCTGTATTTTTACGCGATTGGTTTTTCTGTCATAGTCAATAACACGAGCGGGCATCATACCATCGGTATTTTGTGCATGCTTTTTCATGGCATGGCGTAACAAGCCCTCCAGTGAACCATTATCAGCAGGATCAATGGAAGGTTTTGTATTTCTTGTAACCATTTCGTTAATGTCTCTTTGCTTCTGCCGTGTAATACCAAGGGGTGTCGCGCGAAGATAAGTCGAAACTTAGTTTGTATATTTCGTATGAGCCATTCACTGCCGGATTAAGTTCGCTTTTTACAATGAGTTCGCCACCGATAACCGTTTCATTATCAAACAGAAATTGCACCTTTATTCCCTGTTCGGTAATTTCCGGAATGCCAATCATGCCGGTATCCTTGGTCAATAAACGGCTGTGGTTTTTACGTGGTTTATTGATGTCTTTAACAACAAGAACCTCATCATCAATAAAGGCATTAACGCCACCTGCTTCGGAAAGCTGGTTGACCTGTTTCAAGGCTCCCCCCGTGAAAGCGTAGTTGGAGATATTTTTATCGGTTGCTTCAAATTCTAACCCAACACCCGCATCGTCAGCGGCCATTTTAGATATTTCCGATAAGGGCTGTTGGGCTTTGCCAGAACGGGCAACAAGATTGCCTTTGACATATGAACCAGTACGTGCTTCCAGTGTCAGACCAATATCAGGTGGCTGCGAAGGCGAGGCCGATGTTATGTCACCGACAAATAGCTGCGTTAATCCTGTGCTTTGTCGTCCAGCTTCTACAATAATGCGTTTGCGGCTACGGTTTTCGTTAAACGGACTTGTTTCTGTTAAAAGATAGTTGCGTGTTTCTCGCGCCAAATTGAATATTTCAACACGGCAGGAATTTTCAATCGGGTTGGCACTTTTATCGCCAGAGGCTGTGATATGAAGCCCTTCATAACGCTTCATCACACCATCAATTTCAACGGAAACAGCGAGCCGGCGGAAATCTATTTTATCCATTGTCAACGCCTTTCTTGTCAACGCCTTTCTGTTGTCGCAAAGACATGATTTCTTCTGGCGTGAGGTATATGAGCTGTTGGGTTTTACCGAATTTCTGCCAATCGGGCAGATCGTCATCTTCGGTTTGTAAAATAAAATTACCACATTCCAATCGCGGATAAGCAATGATTGGCTGGTTGGGTAAAATACGTTCGCCTGTGACAAGGGGCGTATTATCACAGGTGATGTCGGCAATCATAATGCCGTTTGCCAGTTTTATATGAAAGGTAAAACGCTTGGATAGCAACTGTGTAGAAAATGATTGGTTTGGAACATCCGATAAATTCAACGTTAACATAATCAGCCTGTGTTAAATGAAGTTTTGATAGGCTTCTTTTGCTTTTGTTTGTGCGTGAGAGCCAGTTGACATGGATTGTAGAGAACCACGTTTGATTTTTGACGTATCAGAGGCATTGCCGACATCAGATTGGCTTAAACTACCTTGTTCGGGTGATACAAAGCGCGCTTCCTCTAACTTTAAACTTACGGAAATAACATCCCAATAATCGGTTGTTTCTTCATGTGGTAGGGCGGTTATCACCATGTTGGGGTAAGTGTGCGTTTTTGTCTGTATGGTAAGCAAACGGCCTTCTTCGTAAGCGGCACGCATTTCAGCATGTGTATCGCGGAAGTCTTTGATAAAAATCATCTGGATTTCTATTGAAATAGGGTCAATAACCAGATGATCGGTAATCGTCGAACCATCTTCCAAAGTGTGTTGTGGCATGCGTGCCTGATCGTTTACCTTAAGGTTTAACGGTCTTGCATAAGGAAAACATTGGCTAATGCCATCGCTTTCCATAATAAAAACCCTATCGGCAGCCGACGTTGGACCAATAAGCGCAATAGCAGCCTGTTCAAGCCGTGCAATAAAATTCGACATTACGGATGTCCTTGGTAAGAATATAAATTTTTTTGAATAATAAATATTATAATATCTATGATTTTATTGTATGTTTATAAAAATATAATGATTAATATTGTTGTGTGCGTTGGTTGTAATGAAATAAAAATAATTACAGTTTTATTTTGTTTTTTAAATTTGTATATATTCTAATATATTTTAAAAAAAAGTATTTCTTAATATCTAATTTATGGTGTTTGTTATTTTTAAAACCAATTTATTTTCTATTGGTTGATAGTTTTTCGATCAAAAATTGTTAAAACTGTTCGTGCGATTTGAGTAACCGCAACTTGTATGTCAAAAATTTTTTTTCTATGACTGAATTTTATCTTCGTTAAAAATATATAGAGGGTAACTTGTAATGCTAAAACGCTTATTAATATTGGCAACAGCTTTAACCGTGACAATGACTTCTGCTTCTGCCCAGATGAGCGTTGAAGATAAGGAACGCAACTATCTCACCGCCTTTCTATCGGCAACTGCCGTTAGTTATCTTATGGGTAGCCCAAATACCTATCAATTTTTAACTGTTTCTCGACCAACCAACGCAGAAATTATTGCTGCGGAGTTCGCAGATAATGAGATTGCGGCTTATAAAAAATATAAAGATCAAAATCTCTATGTTGCAGGTGTCGTTGGAAAAATCCGCCAGTCGGGTTCTAACACTATAGAGCTGGCCTTTATAACACCACATGTCGAGGACGTGGTTTTATTGGCCAATTTCGATATGATGTCTTCCGACCAGATCGCAGAATACCACGTAGGGCAACCAATTTCGTTAACATGTGGTGGTGGTATCGTAAGAGAACAGAACCCGACGTTGAAACGTTGCACAGTGGCACCGCAAGTTACAAAAATCGCCCAGAAGACTGGTGAATATATTGCCCAGACGTTCCTTTCGGGCGGCGCTATAGATGACATGGTAAAAAGCAATGATGATATACCTTTGTCAGTCTATTTGTTTGCATCAAAATATGCAGCAGCAAAAATGCCAGACGATTCACCTTGTTTAAATTTCGACACGTTTGTTAAATGCGATTCCAGCAAATACATCAATAAATCGATGTTTTCGACAAAGGAATTCGATAACGCTTATGCCGCGGCAAAAGAAAAATATCATTTGCCAGATTTCAAATGGAACAAATAACCACTTTATTTATCTAGTTAATTTGGCTCTTAAATAAAAAGACTAAGTGTTGGATAAAGCATATACTCTGTTACCCTTTAGACCTATTAAGGCATAAATAAGGGTATCGCTATTCAGTTAGATTTGCAGAATTGTCGTTAGTGATAAGCTTGATAGACAATTCTGCTGTTTCATTCGTCGATTTAACTTATTATATGTGATTGTGCTGGTGACAATATACATGATTGCGCGAGCGACAACGCCATATTTGAAGCATTATATATTTTTAAGCCGTGAATTTTTCAGAGAATTGAAATGTTAAAACGCCTTATAATACCTTTTATATCATTTTTGATCACTGTCTCTCCGGCGCTTGCTGACATGAATTTACCGGAAAAAGAATTTAAGGCAATTAACACATATTTAGCCCTTCAAATAAAGCAAAGTGCTGATGATAAATCCGAATTCGTATTCTCCAATCTTGCCGAACATCACCTAAAACAAATTTCATCATGGACATTGATGTCGGATTTTAGAACGAACTTTTTCAAAGCCAAAAAGCAATATCTAAATTCCCGTTGGAGCGTGCATATCACCGTTGTAAGACTTGAAAAAAGCAGCTCTTCTTTAAAAATTATTGCAGACAGTGATATTGGCAGAAATGATGAGTTTTACGCTATCGTCAATGATAATTTTAGAGACGTGGAAAATACCTTATCCCTTGATGACCGGATTGATCTCGATTGCAAAATTGATTTGCATGAGGATATTCCTTTTGCATCGGATTGTATTCCCGTTGAACGCTCCATGACAGAGGCCGAACAACAAGCAGAAAAAATTACCAAGGCATTTTTAGCCGGAAAAAATATTGAGAATTATATTGCTATCAAAGGAACCAATAAAAACGCTGCTGGAAAGCTGTTCTATTATAAATATGCAGCAAAATATCTGCCAGATAATTCGCCATGTCTATCATGGGAAACATTTAAACAGTGCAATTACAACTCAATTCTACCAAACAAGGCAAACTTGAATAGCTTGAACGATTATCTGGAAGATTACAAACGCTCGAAAGATTTCTACCATCTACCGTAAACAATTGTGCGAAAACACTTACTGAAAATTGCTCTGTCAATTGAGCAGTTTTTATAGTTCACGAATGTCTATATAGCTATAGTCGCCATCTTAAAGATTTGGTTGCAAGGAATAGTATATAGATTCGTTGGTTTTCGTATTTCGTTTTGTGTTTTGTTTACGATATTAGGTATCTTACGCGTAAAAATCAAAGATCATTTATACAATTTCATTGTGAACAATCACGTTTATTCAAATACATTTTATTGTTTAAGACTTGCTAAAAATGCCACAATTTTTCATATTTCATCAAAATGGGAGATTGTAATGTTTAAACGCTTGATAACCTCGGTGATTGTTTCTTTGGTAACTTTTTCAACCGCTTCAGCACAGAGCTTGAATGAAGAAAAAGGAAGTAAATTTTTAGCTAACTTTCTTGCTGTCGATATTGTTAAATATCTCACAGATAACAATAGTAATTTTTATATTTATCCATCTCTAACACAACCTGTTACCGTAGACACTATCACAGCATTATTTGGCGAGAATGAATTAGCTGGTTATAAAGAGTACAAAGATAAAAAGATTTATGTGTCAGGTAAGATAGATAAAATTGGACAACAAAATTCTAAAACGATAAAGTTAGAATTTAACGTAACGGCGGAAAATCATAGTTTGCTGAATGCTGAATTGGGTATGAGTTCTGCTGATGAATTAGCGGATTATCGTTCAGGTCAATATATCTTATTAAATTGTGATGGTGGTATAGAGAATTTAATTATACCAACGCTAAAAAAATGTAGCGTAGCTGAAAAAGCAAATGAACAAGCTCAAAAAGAGGGTAAAAAGATCGCTGATACATTTATGTCAGGCGGCTCTTTAGATGGTTTGATAAAAAACAAAGAAGCAGAGCCAATTGCTTTAGCGTTATTTACTTACGCCTATATGGCAAAATACTTTCCTGATGATGCACCATGTTTTGATTTTTCAGATATAAAGCATTGTGATACAAATAAATATATATCAGATAAAAATTTTGACAAACAAGATTTCAGAAAAACTTATGAAGCTAATAAGGACAAGTTTCATTTGCCGCTCCCAAAGTGGAAAGATTAATTCTGACTGCAATCGTCAAAACCTTGCGAAGTATTTTTAAATAATACGCTTTGTGATATTTCACCCGCTTTTTTCATGCCTCCAACTGAGTCTCCAGGGGCATTAATGACAATGTTTGGTGCGCCGATTTTTACGTTGGTCGTTCTTTTTTGTATTGTGGTGTTTATAAGGCTATCTAGCTTACGCATAAAAATAGAAGATCATTTATACATTTCATTGTGAACAATCACGTTTATTCCAACACATTTTTATTATTTAAGACTTGCTAAAAAGATCACAATTTTTCATATTTTGCAAAAATGGGAGAATGTAATGTTTAAAAGCCTGATAACCTCGGTGATTGTTTCTTTGGTAACTTTTTCAACTGCATCAGCAAAGATGAGTTTGGAAGAAAAAGAGTTCAAAGCTATTAATACATTCGTGGCTATGCAGATTTATTTGGCCAAAACAGATCAAGCTCTCTTTAAATTTGACAACCTCGATGACATTAAACTTGTTGAATATCAAGCGCAGCAGATTGCTGATGAGTTTTATGAAAATGAAATCGCAGCCGAGAAAAAATATAAAGGTGTTCCATTAATAATTAATGGAAAAGTCGACCATGTTACGAAGATGTCAAATTATATTAGCATTTCATATAATACGCGTAATGATGACCATGGTAATATGTCAGCAATGTTAGACAAACGATTTGAGAATGTCGCAGCAAATTTTACCAAGGGTAGCAATATATCATTGGCGTGTGGAGGGGTCATTGAGGACATAATTCCTTCTGCTTATAAGTGTTATCCCAAAGAATGGGTGCTTTTTGCGGAAGAAAGACAAGCTGAGAAAGTAACGAATAGCTTTTTGAAAGGCGAGGTTATCGATCAGTATATGAAAGCAAAGGATGGCCACAAACCGGCGCCTGCACAATTGTTTTTTTATAAATTTGCAGCAAGATATCTACCAGATAATTCACCATGTCTTTCATGGGAATTATATGATTCATGCGATTATCAGCCTATCTTGCCGAATAATGGCAAATTAAGTGGTGTACAAGAATACCGGGACGCGTATTTTCAATCGCAAGATTTTTATCATTTGCCGTAAATTAACGCATTACAGAGTCATCGGTGTCAGCAATTGCTTTTTTTATTTCATATGTTTGTCGATCAGTTAGTTTTTGACCAATATCTTCGATAGGTTTGTTGGTATTCAACGTAATATGTGCCTCACCCACAGTAACATTCGTTTGTCATTGATTGTATTTCGTTTTGTTTACGACCTTACGTATGTTTCGTATAAAAATTGAAGAGCATTTATACATTTAACTGTGAACAATCACGTTTATTCAAACACATTTTTATTGTTTAAGACTTGCTAAAAAGGTCACAATTTTTCATATCTTACCAAAATGGGAGATTGTAATGTTTAAAAGCCTGATAACCTCGTTGATTGTTTCTTTGGTAACTTTCTCATCTGCTTCCGCACAGAGCTTGAATGAAGAAAAAGGAAGTAAATTTTTAGCTAGTTTTCTTGCTGTCGATATTGTTGATTATCTTACAAGTAATAGTAGTTTGTATATTTATCCATCTCTAACACAACCTGTTACCGTAGACACTATCACAGCATTATTTGGCGAGAATGAATTAGCTGGTTATAAAGAGTACAAAGATAAAAAGATTTATGTGTCAGGTAAGATAGATAAAATTGGACAACAAAATTCTAAAACGATAAAGTTAGAATTTAACGTAACGGCGGAAAATCATAGTTTGCTGAATGCTGAATTGGGTATGAGTTCTGCTGATGAATTAGCGGATTATCGTTCAGGTCAATATATCTTATTAAATTGTGATGGTGGTATAGAGAATTTAATTATACCAACGCTAAAAAAATGTAGCGTAGCTGAAAAAGCAAATGAACAAGCTCAAAAAGAGGGTAAAAAGATCGCTGATACATTTATGTCAGGCGGCTCTTTAGATGGTTTAATAAAAAACAAAAAAGCAGAACCAATTGCTTTCGTTTTATTTGATTACGTATATATGGCAAAATACTTTCCTGATGATGCACCATGTTTTGATTTTTCAAATATTCAAAACTGCTATTCAACTAAATATATATCTGAGGAAAATCTCGATAAACAAGATTATAAAAAAACCTATGAAGCGAATAAGGACAGGTTTCATTTACCTAATCAAAAGTGGAAAGATTAATTCTGTCTGCAATCATCAAAACCTTGCGAAGTATTTTTAAATAACACGCTGCGTGATATTTCACCCGCTTTTTTCATGCCTCCAATGGAGTCTCCGGGGGCATTAATGACAATGTTTGGTGCGCCTACAGTAACATTTGTTTGCTTATTATTTTCGATATTTTGGGTTTTGGTAATTTCCACTGCGTTGGAAGGGACTCCATTTTGCTGAACTTGATCTAGATGTTGCTGTCCGGCTTCTACAGCTTTCGTAGCGGCTTGTTTTTGTTCATCATCAGGTGTCGGAATATCAGTTTCTTTATTATCACTAAGACCAAGCCAATATTGCAGTTTGGCCGGTAACATATCTGTTAATTTCTCACGAATAGCTTTGGTAATATTGCTGGCAATGGTACTAATTTCGTTCCAGATATTTATAAAATAATCTTTAATGGCATTAAGCATATCAAAGAAGCTTTTTTTCATGCCTTCAAAGTCACCATTCCAGGCATCTGTTACAAATCCCCATACCGTCTTAAAAAAATCAATTATTGGTTGGGCTTTGTTTTTTAATTCCTGCCATGCTTCGGAAAGTTTGTTAAGCGCAGACCGCACCATGGGGCTATTAGCCACAAAATCGTGGAAGAGTTGAGGAATTTTTTTGAGAAATGGAATGAGTTTATAAAATGCATATCCCAGTGCGCCAACAACGGCGATAATTGCCAAGATAGGCCATGTGGCTGCTATTGTTGCAACAGCGGCAGAGGCCATGGATGCTCCATAACTGACAGCAACAACCGCCAAAGCAGCAAAAAAGCCAACCAAAATAATTTTGTTATCTTTTGCAACAGTAACAAGGTTTTTTAAGCCATCAACAATGAATGTGAATGCCGGCATTAACGCAGTTACAAGATCTGTCGCGGCACTATCAATGGTTTCATTCAGTTCAGTGAGAGATTTTTGGAATTTCTTTGCTTCTTCGACATCTTTCTGTGTTGTTATACCCTTTTCTTTTTCTGTGCCCATTACGCGTTTTTGTGTCTTGTCGGTCGACATGACATATCGGCGCATGCCTTGGTCTTTGAAGCCAAGGTCGTTAAGCATCAGATTTTTATCGGGTTGGCTCATCGTTCGCATTTTATGCGATAACTCGCCCATCAACTTGCTTGTATCTTTTATTCGGCCTTTTTGGTTTTTCAGCGAAATTCCCAATTTATCAAAAATTGCCGCCGCTTGGCTGGTTTTGTCGCCTAATGCGGTTGTGACAGATTGAGAAAAGCGATTAATATCTTGCTGGGCTTCACCCAGATTGCCACCGAGACTTGCAGCTGAACGTGATAAAAGATCAAGGTTACGTACACCAATTCTAGATTGTGATGCTAGAGCTCCAAGGGCAGTAAGGTTTTGCGCATGTTTTCCAACGCCGGTAAAAATACTGTCGAAGGAAAACTTGTCCGTAATACCTTTTATCGTGCCGGAAATAGCCTGTCCAAAGTTTTTTCTGAGTGCATCGGCTGATGCCTTAAACTTCGGAATGGACGATTTTATGATATCTGTAATAAATGTATGGATATTATTTGCTGCATTAGCAATAGAGGTTGCAACACTGTTTACAATGCCGAGAAATGAATTGCTGATAGACACGGCTGTTTCATTTGCAGCCTGTTTTACCTCATTGAAATCATTCGTGGTCGAAGTTTTCATATTCGATATGCTTTGACCGACATTCGTCACTATGGCATCCATAGGTGCAGCCATGGTGTTGGCAAAACTGTCGGCCTGTTGCATAGCAGGCGTCATATTATTCGTATGATAGGGACTAACGCGCGTTGCTTGGTTCAATGTCGGCTTTGGTTCATGAATGCTTTGTTTTGCGTTTTCCGCATGTTGTTTGATTGCATCAAGCTCATTTCGTGTTTCATTTCCCATGTCATTGACACTATGGCGGAAAGTTTCGTTTACCGCACTAATGGCTTCTTGCGCAATATGTTTGCTATTTGCGACACTTGGCTCAGCAGGAATAGCTTCTGGTGGGAAAGGGGCAGTCATTGATGGGCGTGAAATATTCACGTGCCCAATGTCTTTGAGGTAACTATTTTGTTCACCAATTGTATGGGGTGCTATGCCATTGGCATTGATCGTGCTGTTTTTTCCGTTATTGGAAATATCCGCAGCATACAATTTTTGCTTCAACAAATTTTCATTGGTGGTTTTATTAATTTCATCAAATGAATTTTTGATTGAACCGGCAATAGCATCTCCGGTGTTTTGTCCGGCTTCTTTTATATGACTGAATACCTGATCGGCTTCCGATTTTATTTGGGAAAAGCTTCCGGATATGTTTTGACCAATATTATTTAATGCTGAGCTAACAGCGTTAAATGATGAAACCAGATTTTGCCCCAAATTTCCTGATTTTTCACTAGCATTGCTGGCGGTGTTCAAAAGCTGTTTTAAGCTGCCATCCATTTTCTTGGCAGACGCTTCGGCCTCTTTGGTATCTAGCTTGAATAGGCAAATGATAGAGTCAAAATAAGCCATAAATTTAATTCACTTTTGTTTTTTTACTGCAAGCCATTCATTAAAACGGGAGGTCTGTATGACCTCCCACATCATGAAGGCGTCTTCGAGTGTGTAGATGCTTTTGAGTTCGTGGAGGCTTGCTTTGCCTGCTTCGATAATTGTTCCGATAAAAGGGTCAATATTCGGGAAACCCACGGAACGGCCTTCTGGCTGATACTCTCTAAGAAACCGGAGCTCAGCCCTTTGCCGAAAAAAGAGCAATTATATTCCATCATTGCCCATTCTATACGGGCCAAGGCTTCCCAGTCGGGGACATGGTTGTTAACCAGTTCTTTGGTCGTAAGCGGCAATATATTGCCATTGTCATCTTTAACGCCAACAAATGCCATCAATTTCAGCATTGTTTCTTCAGATGTTGCGTAATCGCCAACTTTGGGAATATTACTTGTTGGGTATTTGGTGATAATTTCACGCCCCTGAACAGCAGGAAATTTCGAGATAACGAAGATTTTTCCATTATCGCCCTGCGTTTTTATGGCAATTTCCTTTGGTTCAAGCAACATTATCATTATGCTCCTGTGCGTGCCATTGCTTCAAAAGCAAAGACATAAGCCGTTGATTTCATGCGGGCTGAAGAGGTGATAGATTTGGCAATCGTACCTTCTGTTATCACACCATTAGACAGCGTGATGGTACGGCCATCGGGGTAAATGCCAGTTAGTGTGATAACATCTTTAGCGGAATATTTGTTGCGGCCTACACGATTGGCTTCAACCAAAATTTCCATATTACGGTCGTCGCTGCCGGCTGGTATCATATTGAGCGTGACCATTAGCGGATTGGCTTTTGACCAATAAACAAGATCGCCATTAAGCCCCATGGCCTTATCGCGGACTTGTAATGAGGGAATATCGAAAGGGTCTGCATCATCAGCAAACTGGGTAAGTGTGATACCAGCGGGGAAAGTATCAGAAGCCACAAGGCGCACCTTGAGGCCAAAACCGGAAATATCTTCCATAGTTTATGAGTCCTATAATTGGGGAAAGGGAAAACAAACAGCATTCGGGGAACCGAATGGATCAAGTGAGTGGTGCAATCGACACGATCAACCGATTGGAGAAATGACACGATCAACCGATTTTATGGGGCGAAAGGGGCAATTGCTAAGGCAATGGGAAAAATTGGCCGATTGCAGGTTTCTGATTTTTATTGATGGAATGACGTGTTTGAACTTTATGGAACAGCGATGGCACAGCTGTTCAACACGCATTTGCATTGTCATTTGTTGTTTATTTCGTCATTTATAATGCGTGCACAACGAGGGTACAAGGGTGCATAACGCGGGTAAAATGACGGAACAATGCGCGGCATTTGCTAGATCAGCGTATGTGTACCTTCGATTTTTCTAACAACATCATCTTTAGCATAAATCAGAATATAGGTGGCTTTCCATTCATTGCGTCCATCAGCCGTTGTAATGGATTTCATGTCACAATCCAGCCAGTAACCAACGGATTGCACCTGACGCCATGCTTCAACATCACCAGTCATTTGGCTAATATACAACTTTTGCGCAACGCTAACTGGTTTTTCAACGCTGATTGTGCCGTTGTAAAGCGCACGATCAATCGCGTCCTGTAGGATTGCAATAACCTGACCGCGACCATCGGCATTGGCTGAAACTTTTGGCATTGCCAAAAGTAGGCTCATCAACGCGGAAGCGGCTGCGTCCTTGAACCACATTTCATTGGCATAGGTGTTCATATCGACCGGTGCTGTTGCAAGCCCCGTCATAACACCGCGTTGGTAGAATTTGATAAGCTGTCCGCCAGTTTGCGTGACACCCATATAATTGATGCGTAAATTGTCATAATAATCGGCATCTTTTGCAGTATCGACCTTGGCCTTGAGGTTAAACTGCTGGAACATATAGTTTTGTGTACCGTTGCGGCGGTCATAATCGGTAGATGCCAAAACAATTTGCGGCGCCATCTCGTCAAATTCATTTTCATCTGTTGCCAAGGTTAGGCAAACACCAGATAAATCGACGAGTGCTGCATTCAAGATTTGTGCATTAGCTTCTGTTGTCGGTACGCAATACATAAATTCCACATTGCGGCCGCTATTGACTTCGGCAACAGACACAATTTCGGCTGCAGATAAAGCATCAATAAAGGCAAAAGAACCAAAATTGTTATTATGTTCGGCAGTTCTTAAAAATGCCTCTACTGGTGTTTCTTGATCGGCACCAGGCGAGAGGATAACTTTAGAGCCAACCCAACCCAAGCGTGTTGCTATATCGTTTGTACCAGTATCAACCAATGAGATTTCGGCTTTACCAACAGAACCAGACTGGAAATTGAAACAGGACTTGAGCGCATCATAGCTGACGTTGGAATGGGCAAAAATACCGCCAACATTCTTGATTGCAGCTTCAATAAGGGAAGCGACATCAGTGAGTGACGCACATTGCGAACAATCAAGAGCTGTGATTTCGGCTTTGGTTGAACCGACGATAATTGTCAAACTGCCATTATTGACTGCTTTCCAATTATCCAACAGCGTATCGGCATGACCGCCGTAGATAGTTGCTGGCGTTGCTTCCTTGACATAGCGGGCAAAAGCGATTTTGCGCGGACGGGTAATGGTTTTAGAAATAAAATCAAAATAGAAATTGGCGCGCTGGGCTTCCCTAGTATGCGCACCAAAATAGGCGGCTACATCGGCAGCACTTTCCATTTCCAGCGTCGCGTTGACAGGAACACGCGGATTTGAGGTAAACAAAAGACCTATGAGCTCACGTTGACGCGCGTTGGCACTGCCTCCGACGCCTGATGTGATATCGATATATCGCTTAATATTAATGGTCATGCAAATTTTCCTTCAAGAGTTTGAGCAGCAGGAATGACGGTTTTGGTGACAAACTGGTGCGTTAAAACAAGGTCGAAAGAGGGGTTCAGTTCATAAACTCCTTTTTCATTTTCAAATTGATTTTGGCGTATTGGGCTAAAGTTAACTGGTCTCAAACCTATTTTGGCAAGGGCAACAAGTGCATCGTCATGAGCGAGTATGCGAGCAACCGTGTTGCACAAATCAGACGCTGTAAGACCCGCTTCATCTGCCGGATTTTCGGTGAGAAATGCAGATATCTGGAAGGTGCTTTCCAGCAAAGTGATTTCCTGATGTTCAAAAACATCATTGTCCTTGTCATAAATGTTTGATTTATGAGGGTGTCCAATGCGCCGGTCGAATAGTTTGACAAGTGTGATGCTCGGCTTACTCAACCGCCCTTGTGGCAAAGGTTGATAGCCACGCAATACGCATACATTATTGATAGCATTTGCTTTGAGTCCCTCGTCAATAACAGTGATAAGACCAGCATAAATTTGTTTATCATTCATGGCGGTTATGCCTTGCCGATTTCGGTGAGGAAGAGCTCTTTCCAACCGTTTTGCTTTAACCAGTTGGTTTCGCCACTGACATTATAAAGATAACCGCCAAAGCAAAGCCGATCATTGGAACGGTCAGCGCTTATCGGCAACACTTGGTGGGAAACAAAAAATCGGGCATAATTGGTTTTAAGGTCAAGCCCCAGTGCCAGTTTCTGGGTAGAGGCAACGGGTTCAAAATAACCTACAAGTTTGATGGATGCAGCATATTGTGGACATAGCGAACCATCTGCCATGCGCTGATTGGCAAGAAAAGCTTGATAATCAACCGTGTGACCACCAATGAGACGCAAAGCCTGATTTAATACATTAACGCTCATTATTGTTCTTCTGTGTCCGATTTTATTTCTTGCGCTATCAATGTGAGATCATGCGCTAGGGAAGGATTGGACGTTTGTTGTTTCATGGCCAAAGCCAGACAATCCTGTTTGAGATCATGAACAACAAGATGTGCCACGTCTTCCATGCTGTTTTGACTAACTTTGTCATTGCCCATGCATTGTTTGGCGGCATCCCCCATGGCTTTTGACCATTCGTGCTGGTGATTGGCAAAACTCAAGCGAAACACCGCGCTTGGTGGCGTGGTGGGGGTACCAAATTCTACGTGTTTTGCTTTTTCTGATATGGTTTTGGAGGTATGTTGTACGCCGACTTGAAAAGATAAGGCCTTCAATTGCTGCATTTTTTGTATGAAGCCTGCAAGTGCTGTTGTGGCTGCCATATCAGAATTTTCCTCCAGCTTTGCGGAAGGCGCATCGTTCATGGGCACCGCCAAAATAAAAACCACCGGCGGCTTTTATTTTTATCAGGCTTATGAGTTCTTGCCCGTAAATTGTGGTATTCGCCCAATAATCAAAACCATTGTTGAATGTTGGCGGGGTATATTCAACAGACACTTTGTCAATGGTTGCACGGGTTAGAACCCCATTTTGCAACGGCATTGAAGCATTGTCATTATTTGCATTTGATTGGTTAAAAAGCGTTAGACAATGAGCCGTGAGTAATTGTGTGGCAAGGTTGAACGATGCACCGTCCAATAAGGGGCTTTCTTCAGCTCCCAAAAATATAGTGGCAATTTCAGCATAACGATTGATGAGCGCATCACTTGTTTCAGCAAATTCAGGAAAACGATTGCGGAAAGCCGATAAAAAAACGTCAGTGGACATAAGCCACCTACTTTCTTTTGCGACGTGTGGTTGGCACATCTTCTGCCGAAAAATCCTGTTCAACCAGAGGGGCGCTTACATCGCGGCTAACCATATCACTTGCCACCACTTCACCATCTGTCTCAGATTTTAAAACCGTAACAAAACCGTTTTCAACATGGGCGTTGAAGACGGGGTTATGCGTTAATAATTCTAGTTGCTCATCGCTGACTTTTGTGGCTATCGCGCCATGGGGTGTCATAAGCCGCTTATCGGCAATGCCAGTACCGCCTTTTATTGTCACTGATGATGACTTGATTGGTAGGTCACCCGCACCCTTTTTATAAGTGTCATAAGAGACATCGGCTGCAAGTGTAGAAAATACATAATAACTCATTGCACAGATCCATTCGTTCCGTAATTAAGTAGCTTGTCGTTATCGTGAGAGGGGTATTGCTGGCGCATATAAAAGAGGTCGATAGCGGCGCCTTGTATGTGCTGGTTTTATCCTTGGCACATAGGGACATCATATGTGTTGAGCACATAGAGACGTTGTATATGTTTGGCACATAGAAGCATTACAGGTGGGGACACATAGAAGCACCGCATATGGCAGCCAGATGCGTGTCGCATAGCGGAAGCTCATAGGGGAAAGGCACATATAGGGCATAAATTGCTGCTCATGTGCAGTTTTTAAGTCGTTTATGAAACTATACCCTTCAACAAGCAATGATCGGGCGGGTAATACCACTATGGCTCTTTTTAGATACCGATGACTTAGATACCAGTGACGCGCACCACTGCGAAAGGTCTTTTGACAATGATACCGGCAGTCGCGTTGGAAAAGTCTTCCGTGTAGCCTTTTGACCCCTGATCGACACCGAGCATCTGGAATTTTGCTGGCACGCATTGCGCAAATGTGCGCCCACCATCTGAAGCACCATCAGCAACACTTTCAGCATAAAGATAAGCAACATTTGCACCGCCATTTGCACCTTCAAATTCTGGTGCAGAAACAATGCGCAGTGTAGGATAGGCTTTTGCAATCCAATCACGTACAGAAACACCGAAGTCGGATGTCACCGATAGATAATCGACAATTGATGTCGGCAATGCCAATGTAATAGCCGAATTTTCTGGACTGATTGTGTCGCCAGATTGTTTGCGTAAACGCGCCATCATCACGCGAATATCGGCTGTGATTTCGAGGAATGTTTTTGTTTCCCAAGTTGTATTGGCTGACGCACCCTTTGGCAATGTCTGATAGGGAAGAAGAGCCGGATCGTTCAGCAGACCAAAGGTGCGGCCTTCACCATTATTAAAGCCATAAAAACCAACGCGGTTACGTTGTATTTCCAGATTAAGGCTGGCACTATTGCGTTTTTCTTCAGCCGAATTCAGCTTCATGCGGGCGGAGCGTAATTCTTCTAAGCGACCGAGGTGAAAACCGCTTTCAAAACGTACAACGGTGCGTGCTTCAAAATTGGCATTCCAGCTATTCAAGGGAATACTCGTTGTATCACCATATAAAGGGGCTTGGCCGGTTGGTTCTTTAACACCTTGTACAATTTCTTCATCTTCCCATGCGCCAACGGTGTCTATGCCAACCAGTTCGTCTATTTTTCGTGCGCTGGTAATAATTTCAACAAAGCCAGGCAACCAGCTTTGTAAAAACTGTGTTGGCGTTGCAATGGATGGGCGTGTCACAAAATCTGCACTATCGGTGGCATTCATCATGGCGCGTATATGATGATCGGAAATATTGATACCGATGCACGACAATGCACCATAGTCGCGGCAATCGTGCTGTGTCATGGCAAGTGGCTTTATCGCGCGGCCTGACACATGGGAAAAAGTCTGGGATTCTTTCATGGAATGGGTAATCCTTATAAGGCAACAAATGTTCAAGCCCGCGTTTTGAAAAACGCAAGAATGTGGGTGAACAATTGGGAAAGGCAATGGAATGATTGTAAGGGTAAACGCTGTTTATGCGCCAGAGGAACTAGAATTTTAAAACGCCAACGCGATTTTGTTCGCTTTGGTAAAAATGCAATGTGGCATTAGGAATAGGCATTTTGCCTTCTGGTGTTGCCGTTCCTGCTGCTGCAAAACTTAAAATACCCGTTGCAATGTCGTAAAACGCAATATCGCCAACATTGGCAGTGTTATCGGTTGCAACAATGATTTCGCCTGAAAGAATAAGCTCGGCTGGTTTGCCATTTGACAATGTTAAGGTTGGGGTTAGGTCAGCAGCAGCGTAGGATTTTGGTATGCCCAACAAGCCAGCAAAAGCGCCATGACCACCTGCTGTTACCGTCAATGGCGTGGTTGCGGTTGCACCTTCCACAACTGTGAAAGCGCGCCCAACCACGTTATTGGTTGCG
Source organism: uncultured Bartonella sp. (assembly GCA_946478235.1). GTDB lineage: Bacteria > Pseudomonadota > Alphaproteobacteria > Rhizobiales > Rhizobiaceae > Bartonella. The sequence goes on along the minus strand of CAMLBF010000001.1, from coordinate 400,667 downwards.
TCCGCCGATTTTAAAATGGCACTTTGTGCAATGATAGGCGCATCAAATGCTGGTTCACCAACAAGGCCGAGTGCGAAAAGTTTTTCAACTTGATTTTGAAACATATTAATTTCCCTTTAAATAACGGGTAAGGAAGGAAGCATTTTTTGAGGTGTTGATGGTGTGGTCAAATGAAACCATAGGGGATAGCGTATGCAATCCGCCTTTTTTCAACCCTAAGAGATAGGCACTAACGGCTGTACGCGCATTGCGTCTTTTGCATTTTAACCCCAGTTTGCGCGCGCCATATAAAGCCACATCTTCAGTTGTCATTGATGAATGATCGAATGTACCAATAACATTGGAAAGATTTGCCGCTAGGCGGTCACGCGCACCAAGTTCTGCAATGAATGTGCGTGCATCCATTGCGGATTGTTTCGCGGCATTTTCAAGATCGGTTGTCTGCCCCGTTTCATCATCAATAGCATCTAAGTCGCTAACATTATCGGGGGCTATTTCTTCAACCAATGCATCATCATCATTATTATCGGTTGCAGCAGGGTCATCGCTTTTTTCTTTTGAAGTTGTTTGCGCAAGACTGTTGACGACTGACGCAAGATTTTCAATGTCTTCTTGTGTGAGGGCGCTGCCCTTGTTTAGTTTGTCAAGTGCGGCTTGCAATGCGCTTAACAGTTTTTCATTTTCCATTGTGATGGTGTCCTTTTTGTCAACGGTAAATTTCAGGTGGTCAAGCACGACAACATCCGATCCCATGCGTCCTTCATCAACCAGAGCCAAATGGTTGCCGCGCGGTTGGCGCTGAATGGCGTCATAGGGTTCGCCTTCAAATATGCCGGGGGTAAATTCGTAAAAACAACGATAGCCACCGGATAGGTCAATTTTTCCGGCTTCGATTTTTTGCCGCAATGTTTCAGAAAAAACCTTGATATTTGCTAGGAGATAAGGGTGCTTGAAATAAACTTCCTCGCCAATAACGCCAGCAACGCCCTTATCTTCTGCCGGTGTCATCCCCTCATTAGGATTTCCTAACATCGTGTGGTCATCAACGATTGGAAGAAGTTTGAAACTTTCTATTGTTGCAGGGTCTGCGAGTTCTTCTGCCGGGCGGTATACTCGATAGATTCGGTTTGGGTCTGCTGCGCCAATTTGTGCGCCAGAATAGTCGAAAACGCCAACCTTGCTGATCGGGTTGTCTTTAACCTCGAACCAACCATTAATATCTTTCTGTCGTTTGGTCATTATTTGTTTTTCCGGTAAGTTTGCCATAACCACTTGTCGGGTCATCAGAAAGCCGCTTTGCAACATCTTGGGCGCTGATGGCACCGGTGGCTATCAAATTGGCATCTGTGCGTGAAAGTATTTCGCCAATTTCGGCATATTCTTTTGCTGTCGGACTATCGAGTGCTTGCCAATCTATGGCAATATCGGTGTTGTTCTTAAGTCCAAATTGTGGGGCAATTTCAGATGCCATGAGAAGCATATGGTGGCGATCTATCAAAGGTTGCAGATCATGCGTTTGAATGCTTTCAAGCTCTTCATGGTAGCTTGCTTCTTCATATTCGCCGGTGGCGTTAAAGCCTTTAGGGGTGGTGCCGAGTAGTTTTGTTGCAGGAACATTGGCTGCGGCAGCAACAATTTGGTATTGTGTTGCAATAACATTATCTAGGTCGGCGAGCGACGTTTCAAACTGTTGGACAACGTCATCATTATTGACAAGTTTGATACCAAAATTATTCTGATAATTGGTCCATACCCGCATATGTTCCTGAAAACGCTTCTGGTTGAGCAATACGGTTGTTAAATCAGTACCCCATATCATTGTTCTTTTTGATTGGGCGAGCTGTGGTGCTTCATTGGCCGTACGTTCCGCGGCATAGACACGTTCCATGATTTTTTGCGGAACTGGTATACCACCGTAATTGTAAACTGGTTTCAATATATCTGGCACTTCGCCATTACGGAAAATCACCAAATGGGAATGATGAATTCGCCTATTGCCAATTAGCCAATAGGTTGGCTCATAAAAATTTGGCGATGATGGATCGTTAATGGCCTTATTGTCGAGCTCTGGCGTACACCAATAAGGATCTATCTGACTAATACCCTGATAACTTCCCTTAGTGACGCCATCTGGATTAAATGGTTTAACATAATAATCGGGATCTGAACTTTCGACATTGAACAGCGCCAAGCGGATACCGAAAATGCGCCCCATGCGGACAAATTCTTCCATTTGGGCACGTAAGGAAAAATGCAAATTTCTTTGTTCGATTGCATTGACGATTGCGGCACTATCCAGTTTTTCAGGCAGGTTTTTTAAAATTATCGAAAAGCCTTGCCGCACAGCGTCGCGTGCCGGCATGGTGCAGGCCTTATCAATCAACCAATGTTGTGACAATATGGCGGCAAGTTGATAACCGATAAATGATTGCCCAGCATACCAGCCAGTCAAAGCATCTGGTAAACCATCAAGGGTGGAACAATCATCAAATGGTGTTGGAAAATCTGGTGCGCGCCCGTCCATTGCATAAGCATTTGTCATGCCTCTTGGAGAAGAAAAGCGCAGATTGTCCAAGGTTTTTTCCAGAATATGCTGACCTTGTAAAGCGTTGATTTCTGTCGAGAATAATGGCTTTGTACAAGGTGGTTCCACCGGTGTTTCTACCGGTGGCTTTTTGGCAAATGGCCACATGGATAAAAATCCTTATTATTTTTGGAGAAAAATAAAGCCTTTATGTTTGATGTAACCATCAAGCGCATAACGCGTGGCATCAATGCCATGGTTGAAGGCATCGCAAACGAGAGGCAAAATATCACCACTTCGGCTATCTATTTTATAGGAATAAAGGCGAAATTCGCGTGCAATTTCGGGGCAACGCTCATGGATAACAATGCGTTGAAAGCCTTTCATATAGGCAAGACCATCTTCCACCGAGCCTTGCCATTTGGACGCAGCGCGAATGTTGAAGCCTTGCCGCGCCATATAGCTGATTGTTTCCGGCCTTGCACTGTCGGCCTTAATTGGAAAACGCCGTGCTTCAGGTATTTTATCAAAAAGAGCGGGCAGGGCGTCGATTTCCACATGAAAGCCGTAAGCTTCATGGTCGATATAAAGTGTGTCATTGGCGATAAAACAACGAATGAGAACTGTTGGGTCATTGGCAAAGCCCCAATCGGCACCGAAAAGATAATTTGTGTTTTCGGGCGGCGGATCAAATGGTCGTATTTCCACGCGAGTGTTGAACACTTGCGCGTGTTTCAGCTTCCAATATTCACCTTCCCAGATATGGTCATAAATATCAGCGTGAGTTGTTTTATCAAATTGGCGTTCAAGTTCGAGTGTTTGCGGAAACCACGGATTATCAGACCAATTTGCTTTTACAACAATGCTATCGGGGGGTGGATGTTCACCACGCAAAAAGGCGTCCACCGCATCATCGGCACTTAGCGGATTCCAAGTAAACCAGAGTTCCGAGTTTTCCTTGCGAATTGTTGGACGTAGCAACCTCAATGACCGTTCCGACAAGGATTGTGCTTCTTCGACCCAGGCAATATCATAGCCTTCCAGCGATTTTATGCTTTCTGCAGTGTGGTCCTGCATACCTTGAAAAATAATGCGTGAACCATTTATGCCGCGAATTTGTTGCTCAAGAACGTGAAAATAGCCACCAAGGTTCAGTGCTTCAATTTTATCTTCAAGAAGCCTTTTGACCGATTCACGAATGGATTTCTGTACTTCGCGTATACAAACGATCCGTTTGGGAGCGCTTATCGCTTCAACCAATACTTTTTCGGCAAAATGATGCGATTTACCAGAACCACGACCGCCATAAGCCCCTTTATATCGCGAAGGGACAAGCAAAGGAGCGAATATGCGTGGTACGCTTATTTTTAAAGTCGGTTTTTTGTACACAAGCGCCACCCGATCAATAAGACCAATATTGCAATATGATATGTTGAAAAACGATGTTTTAAGGCGGTGAAAATAATGGCTTGAGCCGTGGAAATAACAAGCTGAACAGTGGAAATAACAAGCAAACTTGCATGATAAAGTCTGGACGCATGAGACCATAAAATGCCCCTTGCAAATGACTCTTGCAAACAGCCCTGGCGATTAGCCCTTGCAAATAGCCTTGCCGAATAGCTTAGGTAAATAATCCAAACCAATAGGCGCAGTGAACACGCTCAAAGAACATCCTAGATGCCGCCCTCAACGGAGACACGCGGCAAACACGGTCAACAAATACACTTAACCAACACTTTCAATGAACAACCAGAAAAAAACACTTTCAACGAACACCTACGACAAACACGGCAATGAAGAAGCTCTCATGCAATGGCAACGGGTTTATTCCCATCAATTAAGCCTGATTTTGCGCCATTATAAGGTTCACTATAGGTGTTACCATAAAGCTCGACTTCCAGTTCATCACAAGGCTCAATAAACGCGCGCCATCAGGTTTGATTTCAAGCTCACCATAGGGGGTATTCAATATGGGGTTAATATGGATTTTAATATGGAGATCACCATGAAACTTAATAGGGCGAGGTGCTATAAGGCTCAATTGCAGATACTCCATCAAAACCATCATGAGTTTCTGTCATTTTCAACCTATTGCCACGATCAGACGTTGCCCAATAAAAAACCAAGGTTGGCAAAAGCGATTGGTAGATAAGCCGATGATGTTATCTGGTTGATCGTTATGCAAATGTATTTCACTTTGCTTGTTGTAGCGTTTAAAACCAATTAGGTTTAAAGGCAGTTGTGTTTTAACGATTTTTACTGAACAGAACTTTATTTTATTGAACAGAACTTTAAGGGGCAATTTGAGGTTGCATTGTCAACACCCCTTAAAAGGCATTTGCTGATCGGAAAAAGGCATTTGCTGATCGATAGTTTATATCATGTCATCAGATTGCGGATCGACAATAATGTGTTCGATTTTTTTAAAACGAATAGCACTGCCATTGGGGCCTGAATGTTCGTGTTTATCATGCTGTCCGAGATATTGTTTACCAAGCCAGATTGCCATTGTGGCATTTGTTTCTGCCAGTTTTAACTGTGTTTGCCGCAAAGCCAACGAACGACGAGTTTTTGCCTCTTCATAGGCTTTTTTGGCTGCTGGATAACGTTGAAAAGAAAGATGAAGCGTGTCTTCGTTACAGCCTAGCATAGCGGCAACATCTTGATAGCTCGCCATAGCCTCGCCAAGTTCGATGAGAAGCGACAAGGTTTGTTGTGTCGGCTTTATTATTTTTTTCATGCAAGAAAATTTAAAAATATAGGAAAATTATAAAATACAGAAAAATTTAAAAATATAGGGAAAATTTGATAGATAGATGAGAGCGGCAGATCAATAACTTTGATAACTATAGCAGTCTGTATGACTGTTGCCATTGTAGAATTTCTATAGCATAAAACCCGTCAAATTGCGACAGTTTTCTTGCTGTTGAAGCGTGCCACATTTTCATTTGTGACAGGTCGATACGCGCTCTATGCTGGTTTTTAAAGTGATTCAAGGAATTTTTCCAACCGACGGAAATTACAAAATAATTGGCTTTTTCATGTTTGTTTGCGCTGCAATTTCTGTTTCTTTCAACAATTGTTTTTTTGCGCAGCAATGTAGCGGCGATTGTTGCTTATGATAGCAGCGATTATTCATCATTGACCACGCGCAATAGGTAAAAACGCAACAGGTTTAAAACTATGCGGCTGTATTATACGCCTTGCCTTATTACCAGCGTTTCCAGATGCTCAATTGAGACTATTTGGATATGTCCCTTTGCACATAACACCCACGCCATGCAAAATAAGCTATAAATCTTGTTAGAGGTGATTGTTTGTGACCAGCTTCATAGCCGGCATGAGGCAATGGGGAAGGGGGGTAAAATATCGGGTGAAGGCAATTTCATTGAGTCTTCATAAAAGGATACCGCATATTCTTGACAAAATGATTCAACTTGCTGGTAAAATGATTCAAATATTTTTGTTAAAGCTATAATATTATTTGATTTTTTAATATTTTTTGCGTGTCTCAGCTATCAAATTCTCTGATTATAGTGGTATCTCAAAAAGAAAAGCTCCGCAAATACGGAGCCTTCAATATGTGTGATGATGCTGGTGCTATTTATTGTTTTATGAATGCCCGTGAGACTTTTAAGTTTGCGGGCGAGAATGTTCATGCAATTCAGGCAGATTTTTAGGACAAGCATCATTGGCGCGCCAATAAGTATGGGATTTGATGAGGGTAGTTCTTGTATGCGCTTTGGTGAGTGTCGGCACTAGCATCCAGTCCGGATCGGCTATTGCGGTATATTTTGCCAAAAGTGCGGTGGTCAATTGTTGCATAATGGTATTCAGATGACGTTCTGCTGTCCGTTTTATCAGACCACGATGTTTGCAATAATTTGTAAATGAGCCAAATTTTTTGGGTAATGCAACGCATGATGCCCATGCGGTAGTCAATTTGCGTTCATCATCAATTGCGATAAGGGGCAAGAAATTGCACATGACGTCTTCGGCGCGCATTATTGCTTTGGCATTGGGGTTATAGCGTGCCTTGCGATTTTGCCTATCATTATTCTGCTCGCCACTTTCCGCATATGTTTGGGGCCAAAAGCTGCGCATTTTTGCTGGATAAACGTTGGAAATATCACAATTTTCCATGATAATGGCTGCTTCAACAAGCCGTCCACGAACAATTAATATGGTTTCGGAAAAGGCAGCAGCATTTTCGTTTAGCTTATCAAGAGGTTGTTGTATGCACATGAATAAGCCTTTCCAATTGTTGATAGAGCAATATGCGTAAGGTGGCTCGCACTGGCCAAGGTTTGAATGTCATTGCTTGTTTACGTAAATCCGCCAGATCAATCTCATCGAAAATATCCAGAATTTGACTGCCGAGTTCCATCCATTCAGGTCGATAATCAAAAATATCGGATATTGCCCCTATTATATCAGCTTGAAGGGCGTCGCGGTTGCCGTTCGTCTGCCGTATAACACGCAGGATAAACACCAGAAAACCATCATCATGGCTTTGCCTTATTGCTTTTAGTGTTGCGCGGGCATGGCATTGTCCTAACTTGCGCCTTTTATTTAACGAAACTAGCTTTATGCCCAATGGCTCCACCAATCGGTCGAGGCTACCTTTTGGGTGGTGTGTGGTCTTTTTCAAGCTGGTTTTTATACCATAATCATTGTTTGTCGTTTTGGCACTTTGTAGAGCTATGCTCGTTGACGGCATGGGATTGTTCCTTTTTACCAAACAATTTTTCGGCGCGGCGGCGGATTTCGCTATTGCTACCAATGCCTGACCAGCGATAATCACCGTTGAGATAGTCCAATAGAAAGTGGTTAACCGCGCGTTGCGCTTCTAATTCGCTTGTAAATATTTGCGGTTTAGCCCCTTTGCCATTTAATGGCCGCGCATGGGAATCGCGTGCTAAGCGTATAAAAACCTGCCAGCCATCGGGTGTTCTATGCGTAAAGGCTTTATACGTGTTCATTGGTTCAAAAAACCTTCAATGATTGGTTGATCTGTCGGATTGAATGACGCATAGCGCGTGTAATCGGCCTCAAAAACCAAAGGGCGCCATATTGTTGGGTCACCAAAACGCACTTTCAGAGCACCAAGTTTCGACTTTCCAGACCATTTCAGCAAATAGTCACAAATGGCTTCCCGCCGTTTGACATTGGTGGTTCGCGAAAGGCGATAAGCGCGATATTTTTCCGGTCTATAAAGATAGAGAAGGGCGTCATAATCTTCTTTTGCCTGTTCGCCACCAAAAAGATCGCTATCATTTGGGTGTGGGTTTTCGCGTGTTTCGCGCAGGCTTTTACGCTGCATGATATTAAGCCAAACCAATTGGTTCTCACGCGCAGTTGCTTTTGCCGTCCCACCAATTTCGGCCGCAATGCGCCCTTCATGGCTATTGGGTAGAGAAGGTGGTACTTTGCGCACATGGTCAACAACAACCAGGGGTGGACGGGTGCTTTGCTTTGGCAAATAGCCATGCAAGCGCGCAACAAGGTCAAATATTGTTTCATTGTGACAATTGATAATATGTATTGGCAATTTGCGCAGCTTGATAAGTTCAGCAAAATACCGCTCGGTATCCCTTTTGCTTAAGCATTTGTCACGGATAATACGGGTTGCTAGTCCAAGCCTTTGGCTGGCTATCTGCATCAGGCATTGTTCAGCAGATTGGTCGTAAGAAAAAAAGAAAACTTCATGGCCATGTCTCGCGGCATAGTCCATAATCTGTAATGCCAATGAGGTTTTCCCTTCTCCCGATGACGACAATAGGCCATAAAGATTACCAGCTTCTAAGGGGCCAGAAAGCACATCGGTAAGCTCGCTCAAAGGGAGTGCAATGGTCAGTCGTTGTACCTCATTACGATAGGCTGCCATCAGGCGGTCAATTGCCGCTTCATGAGAATTTTCAGTAACACGGTCGAAAAAATTCTGTTTTAGGTTAAATAGACTTTTTTCAACATCCTGAAAAATCTTGCTGGCATTTTGCGCAGGCGTTACGTGTCCAAGTGTTGTTTCCACATCTGTGATAAAGCTTAAAAGCGCGTTGTGCGCTGCACAATCAAAGATCGTATGCGCCAAACCACGCAATTGATTGTTGCCAACAGCCTCTGTCGTCAATCTCACAAGATAGGCAAAAGCTGTTAGTTCACCAACCCGTATATCGGCCACAAAGGGTTTCAATGTAATGGGGGTGGCATCGCGCCCATCAATAATCATATCACCAATCCATTGCCATAATTGCTTATGAAACGGGTCGGTAAAATGAAACGCTTGTAACTTGGGCTTTAATTGAAGATAGTGTTTGTTATCGAGTAAAATGGCTCCCAAAAGTGCTTGTTCAGCCTCTATCGCGTTAAAGGGGTGGGGCTTCATTGTGCCGCCTCCATATCCATTAGACGCACTTGCTGTTCGCGACTGGCTGTCATCACCAATGCAATTGCTGGGGCGGACAACACATTTTTTATGGGTATGTTATCGCTGCGTAATTTATCGGCCAATGCTTTTTGCCAATCGGATTTGCTCAATCCGCTTTTTCTTGCATAGCCAAGGACAAACTTGCGGCATTTATAGCTATCTAGCCGTATGATCGGGATTGAAAGATTGACCAATATTGCTGTTACTGCACCCGTCATTACCGGTTTAAACAGCAAAGATGTGGGCAAAATATTAACAGCGCGTGCGATCTCTTGTGGCTGTTTGTCATCAACTTTTTTAAAACAACGTTGAAGATCATAAATAGCAACGATATCAGGGTGAATTTCCTGAACCAGTTTTTCAACAAGCAGCGCAATTGATGCTGCCTTATCCAGAACAGTATCACCTTCCGCTTTTATCGTGCCTGAATGAATGGTAGCGAAAGAACTTTTCGTATCAAGTGACGCAAATCCCATATGTGTAGCAATGTCTAGGGCGAGAAGTTTTGGCATGACAGAAGCTTTCCAGTTAAACAAAGTGTTGAATATTGGTCGATCATCTGGAAATGATCGGGGAATGAAGTGGGAAAAGACGTTTTGATGGGGCGATTAGGCGAATACTATGCACCACATTTGTGTTGTTTTAAGTATTGGCCACGCCATTGAACTGCTGTTTTGGCCAAATTGGTTTGCAATCTTGGCTATTAAACAGCGCTATTCAATGTGTTCTCATATCGCCATATCGCCATATCGCCATTATCAAACAATGCTCAACGCATTATCATGCGCTATTAAGGTGCTATCATCGTGCTTTATCAACTTGGATTATGCAGTTATAATGCACTATCCCATTAACATTGTGACGCCATCTGGCTAATCAGCATGATTATTGAATAATAATGATGTCGTTCAAGATCCGTGGATAGAGTTAAGCATTGTATCAGCAATATCGGGTACAAATCATCATTTTCCCAGGTGAAGGTGTGTTGCTTTAAGCATATGTTGTTTAAAGTATTTTTGACGGTAATGGGCCGCCATGCAGCCAGCGATCAATCTGCGCCGGTAGGGAATAATCTGTTTTCCGGTTTGGCTTTATCTCGCCGCCATGAAACTTGGCTGTTGAACGGGTACCGTCATCTGCTTCATAAAGATTCCAGTACCAACGAATGGTGATTAATCCAAACTGTTCATATCCAACAACCGTATTAATAAAGCGCGGTTGTATGGATCGTTTTGGCCGTTTAAGCCTTTTAATAAAACGCTTAAAAAAGTAACGCAAAAACATTGGAAGCTAATCCTTAATAGAGCAATATCAAGTCACTAACCATGTGAGTTTTGTCCCTGAAAAATTGTTTCAAGGTTTTTGTAAAAACTCTATGCGTGGCATCGTTATGTAAATAATTTCCCCAAACTCATCATGTCTGCGGCATTGGGTGGTCGGTATAACGACATCACCCAACGGGTGGTGATAGATAACGGTATTTTTGTCCGGCGATGCTTCTGGTTTTTTGGTAAACCTGACAGAGTCGGACGCTGTTTTTGTTCTATTGGTTGTATAATGCCGCGCATTGGTGTGTTTTACGCGTAAATTACGCTTATTGCCTATAGTTTTGGGTAAAGAAGTTGAATTGCTGAGCATCATGCTTGTCCTATCATAAAGGGGCACGAAACAGAGGCATAAAAATACCTATATCGTTTTTTCTGTAATATTTTACGTCTTGTAAAATTTAATATTAATAATTTTTTATAATAATAAAAACTATTTATTATTAATGATATAATAATAAATTTTAATATATTAATAAAAGCAGAAAAATATAAAAAAATAGTATTTCTCTTTTTGATATTATTCTGTATAGTGTTGTTTTTTGTGTTAACTATAGTGTGTTTTTTCATGGAATTTCCCGCCCCAATCTTCCATTTGTTAATTGATTCTGAGAAATATATACGTTAAATGCGTAACAAAGTCAACGTTGAAAACGTAAATACAATCTCTTTATAATGGGAGATATCGTAAAAAGGATGCTTTTATGGAACGTGATATGTTTTCTGTTACACTGCAAATGCGTAAATTACGTGAACGTGCAGGCCTATCAATGGACGAAATGGCGCGGGCGCTTGGTTATGCGCGCGCATCAAGCATTCAACGGTACGAAAATGAAAATGAATTTTCTAAAGATTATTTTTCTGTCGATTTGACACAGAAAATTGCCAGGGCTCTTATTGGCCGTGGAAACCCACCAATTATGGCAGATGAAGTGTGGGCATTGAGTTTACCAGATGCTCGCACCAGACTGTTTAATCATGAACCGGCAAATCAGGACGCATTGGTGGGCGCGCATGGGGCTCCAGCGGATAATTGGCGGCCTATCCGTTCAACGATGCATCAAGGTGATAAGCGCTCTGTTTTGGCGCATGGCAGCTTTGCTGAGGCCGATAGTAATGAGCGTGGCAATATACCGAATGCCAAATTGGCAGGTAGCGTCAATTTTGATCAAGGCCGGCGCTTGCCGGTTTTTGGTCAAGCTGTTGCTGGCATTAATGGCGAATTTGAGTTGAATGGAAATGTTGTATTTGACGTTTTGTGTCCACCGCAGCTCTATGAGGTGAATAACGCTTATGCTGTGGAGGTTTCGGGGGATTCGATGTGGCCGCGCTATCGCGATGGAGAGATTGTTTACTGCGACCCGACACGGCGCGTTAAAAAGGGTGATTTCGTCGTTGCGCAGATTATGATTGATGAATACGCCAATGTGCCACAAGCTTTCATCAAAATGTTTGTCCGCCATAATGCCAAGGAGCTGGTGTTGGAGCAGTTTAATCCTGCCAAAACACTTACCTTTCCGCATGAAAAGGTGGTTTCCGTGCATTATATTGCTTTGTCTGGAGACGCGCTCTGATTATGTTCTGGCTGATGGATTCATTTGCTGATTGACGGTGACCTTTGTTGGGCGGAGATATATCTGTCGGTGTGCGATAACATTACTCGTAGGTAACTGTCTTTGCAGGGTAAAGATCCACCCATTGGTGGCAATAGTGTTTCAAGAAAGTCAATAATCTCTGCTAATTTGGGATATATCTATCGGTTGGCGGTATTCGTTCACAACAAGGATAGCATTTGTCGGATATATAGGTAACGATCATTTGGCAATTGCATTTCCCACGAGCTCATAATCTTTGGTGATAGTCGATATAACTATCAGTTGACGATATTGGTCACACAGGCTGTGATCTTTACGGACTAAGGAATTATCTATGGGGGTGATAACTGTTCCTGAGTGCAGTGCACTTTGCTGATTGGAAAGTTATCTGTTTGTGTACGATCTTAGTGCTCGTGAGTGGCAATATTGGTTGGGTAAAGATCCACCCATCGGTGGCAATAGTGTTTCAAGAAAGTCGATAATCTCTGCTAATTTGGGATATATCTATCGGCTGGCGGTATTCGTTCACAACAAGGATAGCATTTGTCGGATATATAGGTAACGATCATTTGGCAATTGCATTTCCCACGAGCTCATAATTTTTGGTGATAGTCGATATAACTATCAATTGACGATATTGATCACACAGGCTGTGATTTTTGCTGGCTAGGGCTTTATTGATGGGAGAGACAACTATTCCTGAGTGCAATGCACTTTGCTGACTGGAAAGTTATTTGCGCTCTCGTTGATTGGAGAGTTATCCTTGCTTTTGCTGATCGAGGAATTATCTATTTGTCTACGATCATAGTACTCGTGGATCATAGTGCTCGTGCGTGGCAATATTGGTTGGGTAAAGATCCACCCATCGGTGGCAATAGTGTTTCGAGAAAGTCGAGAATCTCTGCTAATTTGGGATATATCTATCGGCTTGCGGTATTCATTCACAACAATGATAGCTTTTGTCGGTTACATAGGTAACGATCATTTGGCAATTGCATTTCCCACGAGCTCATAATCTTTGGTCATAGTCGATATATCCATCTGTCGATGATATTGGTCACACAGGCTGTGATTTTTGCTGGCTAGGGCTTTATTGATGGGGGTGATAAGTGTTCCTGAGTGCAGTGCACTTTGCTGATTGGAAAGTTATCTGCGCTCTCGTTGATTGGAGAGTTATCCTTGCTTTTGCTGATCGAGGAATTATCTATTTGTCTACGATCATAGTACTCGTGGATCATAGTACTCGTGGGTCACTGTCTTTGTTGGGTAAAGATCCACCCATTGTTGGCAATAGTGTTTCAACAAGCTCGATAATCTCTGCACACTTGGGATATATCTATCGGCTGGCTATATTCGTTCGCAAGCGCGATAGTGTTTGCCTGTTACATCGGTAACGATCATTCGGCGATTGCATTTCCCACGAGCTCATAATTTTTGGTGATAGTCGATATAACTATCAATTGACGATATTGGTCACACAGGCTGTGATTTTTGCTGACTAAGGACTTATCTATGGGGGTGATAAGTGTTCCTGAGTGCAATGCGCGTTGCTGAGTGGATATGTAACGACCAATGGTCGACAATGTTTCTCGAGGATAGTGGCTTTATTTTTTGTAGATATATTTATCTGTCGGCACTATCGCGGTTTTCAATAACGATGATATTTATTGTTTTTAATGGGGTTTCGTTTGTGAGTGATGGGGGGCGGGGATGTACAAGTGTTTGTTAATTGATGGTGACGTTTTTTAACTAGCGAATAGCCTTTAAAATAGCAATTTTTAATTAATGGTGGCCTTATAAAATGGGCAATAGTGTCTGTTAATTGTCGATGAAATGGATCAGCGGCTGTCGCATGACTGCTAACAATTGTTTATCTATAGGTACCGGTTACAGCCGTTAATATCTAGCGCTTTATGTGTAATCTGCTTCACTCTGTGCTTATTGCAGTGTCCATTGCTTGTGAAAATGATAGTGAAACCATGATGTTCTGTACGATATTTATTTATCTAGCATATCACTTTCACGCTCATGACATAGCAAGAATATAAAAATAAATAATATAAAATATCAGAGTAGGGGGACGGTTTATCTTGTTCGAAAAAATAAATAATAAAATTTTTTAATTATAAACTAACATAATATCTTGTTATTTTTTAATATAAGCAATACTATAATTTATAGATATAATTTAATATTTAAATTATAAATACGGTATAATAATCCATAAAGATGTTTTAATTAAAATTACTCTCTAGGAGTCAAGTTCTGCAACGGTAGTGGCATTGCCGTGAGCTTTTGTGTTCAACGCTGTTCCAGTTTTGTGAATGGGTTATTTTTTTATTTTTTTAAAGATAATCATAAGACGTAAAAACTGGCTTTTAGGGGAAAAAAGCCAAAGATACCCCCTACCCCATAGAGAAAATCAATTCTCCATAAGGCAGGGGCATCAATGGCTAGCAGAGTAAAATCTGCTAAAGTCCCTGTCAGATGTAATCTTATATTAATCTGATAAAAAGGGGGACAAAGCCAGAGCGCCTTTCGGCTAACCCGTCCTCTGTTTCTGATAGCACCGTAGGACTTTCGATACCCGCGCTTGCAGTTTTCAATCAGCAGGGAGTTGCACCCCGTCACTGCTCAAGTCGCGTTATCTATAGGTGATTTGATAAAAAGTCAATAAAAAATACGCAAAATACGTTTTATCATTGAAAAATACGTAAAAAACGTATATAAGGCAGTCATATAACGTAGTTTATTTTATACAAAACATTTTTAATTTATATTTCGAATTGAATAAAAGGCTAATAGCATGAAATCTTATCCTGGAGCTTTGGCTTTTACCGCACAAATCTATGATGCGGATAGTGAGGCGCTTATTTTCCCAGATTTCGAGACTGAATTGGTAACATCTGTAGAGCGTGGTGAAGTCTCTATTGATGCAATATTTTGTTGGAATTACGATCAGAAAAATTCTTACATCAATCTCGATTTAAGTGCAGATCCGTGGATACAGAGATTGGCTGCAAAAATTAGAACACAAGCATTGGAAGATGAGGATTTTTTAGCGCGTGCATATGACAATGCTGAGCGGTGTTATGGTCTTGATAGCTATATTCGTCAGAATAAACTGATGAACAATGATCTGATTTAAATATCGCTGTTAAGTCTTTTGCTATTTTGACTTAAAAGTTCAATCAGTTTTTGTTGTTCATGATTGAGAAAAAACTAATTTAAATGAACAGATACCGTAAGGCATAGAGCATAAATATGGGACAACCGTATAGTGCGCGAATATGGTGCCTGAATATAGAACTATAGATAAACGCAATGAATATAGGTCATTCGTATAGAGCAATGAATAAAGTAGGGCAGTCACGCTAGAGCCGTTTGAGCGAGTGGTTGTTAAACACGATGGCTGCTAATTCTTATGAGGAAAATAGTTTCTCGCTTTTGTGTCCGCCATCTTCCAATTTTGTTGGGATGATAAATTTCATCTTTTCAATAATATAATAATATCAAAGAAGCACAGGCAAGTAGAGTTAGGCGTTGAATAACGCTTCTATTTCAAGCCTATTCGATAGAGTATTAAATTTCAGCTGTACGATAATTTTCTCATTTTTTTAAAGGATATGAGAGGCAGCCTGGAGTGCGTCTATTTAAAACAAGGAATAGACGGGATGCATATATCAGAACACAGGTTAATTGTGTCGCAAACACGCTTCAATGCGGACTGTAAGCCAGCATTATATGGCAAAGCACTAACTTTATTGCGGTTTATAAGTTTAAAACATAACCATCTAATATAAGATAGTAATTAAACACGCTATTTTGTGATTATTGATTGTAATAATCTATAAGTTTTTAATTGAAAAAGACAGAAAATAATAATCTTAAAGATAAATATATTGTAATGGAATATATCAGTTTTTTAAAATATAAAAATATTGAAAAAGTATGTGGGGTTGCTTGTAAAAGAGATGTTTGAAATACTGCTATTTTTTAACATCGATAAACGAACAGAAAAATAATATATCTATCCAATATATTGATTTGCACTCAAAAAAGCTTGCTCTTCCGCGTTGCTTCTTCTTCCCAAAAGTATATTACGATGCGGAAAGCGCCCAAATCTAGTTATAACATCATAGTAGATCTTTGCATTCTTCAAAAAGTCTGCATCACCAAGCTGGGTAAAAAGCTCAATACTTTTTTTCTGATCGTCAATATTTTCAGAACGCCAAAATGGAAGATAGAGGAAGCCTTTCAGTGATGGGTCTATGCGCTCATCAACACCGTTTTCGAGAGCGATATTGGCTATGCGCCGTGCATCACGACCACTGCAAAAAGCACGTACATCGTTACGAAATATAATGCGTGGAAATTGGTCAAGAACAATAGTTAAGGCAAGCAATCCCTCATCACTTTCGCACCAATGGGCTAAACGCCCTACAAGAGCTTTTTGCCAAAGTACTAGAAATTTGCGAGCAACCAACTTTGAGAATTTAAGATCATCACCAAACCATTTAGCTTTTCCGGCTTTCGTCCAGAATGCTATTACGTAATCGGGCGATATGTTATTCACCAGCATTTTACCGTCCCCGGTTGTAAATCCCCAGCTGTTTTACCTCTACGTTCTCAAACTACGCACAACTCGGCAAAGGTGAATCAGTCATCTCTCTTTGAACTTAATAACTTAAGCTCTTAAACAGTACAATAGACTGTATTCGTTAATTTTTTGCTAATTCACCTCGATGATTATTCGACTTAATTGTGGTAATAATAATTTTTTTCATAAGTAAATATACAATTTATTTTATGTAATATTATTTTTAATTTAAAATTAACCATAATAAGCATGATTGTTTGTTAAATAAAATGAAATTATTCAGATAACAAAAATTTTTTATGACAAATAAGTTAGTTAATATGGATAAAAGTAATTTTTTGTTTTATTGATTTATTGTAATAATATTACCCAAATATTTTTTGTTAAATCATGTTTTTGAAAAATATATTTAGATACGATAATTAAATTCGGTTGCTTTTGGTTTAGATTGAAAATTATCACAAAGTCTTGATGCTATAACAAGGATTTGATTGGTAAAATAATATAATAATCTGCAACTTTATAGCGAGAACACTGCTGTTATTCCAACGTATAACTTGGCTTATTTATCGAAATAGTTTGTTTGGGTGAACGAGTAAAAGTTGGGCGAACAAGATGAGTTTAACAATTATGTTAAGTTTGCAAAATAATTAGTTTGGAAAAACAGCAGATTTATCAGCAAAGATGCCGATACTGGCCGTTATGAGTAATTATCGTGAGGCATGCGGTTGATTGATAAAGAAGGCATAATGAAGAAGATTATTTTAATTGCATCAGCTTTATTTTTGACTGGTCATTGTGCGCTTGCGGGCAATAGTTTTGGTGATGGATCACCGGAAAACGGTGGTACTCATAGACATTATACCCCATCAATGCATCGACAAGTTAATCCGAAGAATAAAGCTTATTTTTATCGTGGCGATGGTTCTGTCAAGGCGTCGTACGTATCGGGACGTCATCTGAACTCTCCTGTATCCTGATACGGCGTTCGCCTTGAGGAAACGTCAGACTATAATGATGCTTCTCCCGCATATCATGGTTTGTAATTCCAAGCATTGCCGCGATTTTTGAGGACCCGAAGGATTATATCCTTCGGGTTTTCTCTTGTGGGGTTGCTTGTTTTGATTATTGAAGTCTTAAATTGTTTAAGTAGAAGAACTTTAAGGAGGAAAAAATGACAAAGGTTCTTATATTGGGAGCAGGTGCCGTTGGCGGATATTTTGGCGGCAGACTGGCAGAAATAGGGCATGATGTTACTTTTCTTGTACGTCACAAACGCAAGGAAATTATGGCGCAACATGGTTTGCGTATAAAAAGTCCTGCAGGTGATGTTACACTTCAGGCCAAAACACTTGATAAAGAAGAGTTGCAACAGCAAATAAATAACAATGGTTTGCTTTTTGATTATGTATTTTTGACCTCAAAAGCATATGATCTCGATCAAGCAATTGATAGCATTCGTCCAGCAATGGGTGAAACCACGGTTTTAATTCCAGCGCTTAATGGCATGGCACATTTGGAAAAGCTCAACCACGAATTTGGTAAAAACAATGTCATGGCTGGATGCGTTGTCATTCAATCAACCTTAACAAGTGACGGTATTATTCAGCATCTGAATGATGAAGCACTTGGTTTTTTTGGTACGCAATCGGGTGGCATTGATAGAAGGGCTACCATTTTTGCCAAACTATTCGACAGGGCAAAAGGGGTCAAGGTTGCTGCTGTTGAAGATGCTCTTCAGAGAATGTGGAACAAATGGGTTCGTTTAGCAACATTGGCAGGCATGACTTGCCTTATGCGTGCTAATGTCGGTGAAATTTGCCGCGCACCGGGTGGCGAAAAAGCAATGCTAAGCTTGTTAGAGGCCAATAATTCAATCGCGACAGCGGCCGGTTACCCAGTAACATTGAACCAGCTTAAAGATACTGAAAACTTTTTGACCAACCACGAGTCTTTGGCAACGGCATCCATGTTGCGTGACATAGAGCAGGGGCATTTGACCGAAGGTGACCATATTTTGGGGGATTTGTTGAAGAGGGCGCAATATTACGGAATTGATAATCCGATATTATCCTTATGCTACACCCATGTGAAAGCCTATGAACAACGCCGTATGTCTGAACGTGATAAACGCTAGTACGACCTCTATATGCATAAATGGGGCATGCCTTTAACATGCCCCACTCACGCCCCGCAATGAATGGTTAATTTATAAACAAAACCTTACACAACATCAATTCACAAAACTGTAATCATAAGAATATTATTATCTGATCAGAGTTATTTATTTGAGAAGATGTTATTCTTCCGTATTGTAAGCAGCTGAGCATTAAAGCCAAGTGCAAGTCTCTACAAGCTTTTAATCTTTTAATTGCTAGATTAATGAGTCAAACGAGATGTTTTCTCAATTTTTGTTGAAGTCAGCGTGCTTGTGTGCCAGCGATACAAGTCCGAAATTCTTGGCATTGTATAAATAGCGCTTAATCTTTCAGGCAAGTGTTTCTCTGTTCCAGTTAATTGCAAGTTCTTCACGAAAAGCAAAGCGTATAATGTGACGATCAAATACACCTTCGATTCTCAGTGCTTCAAATTCATTGGGGGTTAGTATCTGCACAACCAGTTCTGTCGGTTCGGCAAACATATCGACAGTAATATCTTCGCTAAACGGGATATGGGCTTCTTTATCATCAAACGTCAAATCAGGAAATTTATGGCTCCAATGTTTTGACAATTGTTGCATATATTTGCTGGCATTTTCGGTTTTTATGATAGCACGCGAGCGGATAGTCATATCGTATTCCTTAAAAAATATCGCCGTTTTTGAGACAGATTATTTCGCCAATTTTTGGCGCTGATATATTGCTGTTTTGTAAGATATGTTCTGTTAAGCGGTTCGGCAATGGGAAATGGGGGGGAAATAGCAAGAAGTGGAGGGAATAAGAGGAAATAGGCGGAAAAATGCTGGAAAAAGAGGAAATCGTAGCAAATGATGGGAAATGGATAGTGAAATATAATCGCGAAAATGTTTAGACATCATCTGTGATATTGCTTGGGGGCGTAGATATTATACTGCGACCGCTCATAAAGTGATATCTGCTTTGACCATTGGGACGATATTATTCAATGTGATGATACTTGCTGAAGCATATTTTGCATTCGTTAAGTCAGGCATTCCAATCGCCGCACTGATGTTCTGTTATCTGGCGGCCTATTATACTCAACAAGTGTTGTCGCAATAAAACTGATACCAGTAATAATGGGACTGGCAATAATAGTATTAGCAATAATGCAACCTGCAATAATAAAACCGGCAATCATGATCGCCGGTTCCGTGGTCTGCAAAATAAGATCATGAATAGAAATATGATTTGGCAAT
Organism: uncultured Bartonella sp.; assembly: GCA_946478235.1. Taxonomy (GTDB): domain Bacteria; phylum Pseudomonadota; class Alphaproteobacteria; order Rhizobiales; family Rhizobiaceae; genus Bartonella. The sequence goes on along the minus strand of CAMLBF010000001.1, from coordinate 380,820 downwards.
TTTAACCTGAAGCATATTTCTTCATTGGAATTTATTCGGCTGGTTTAAATTCTGTTTCGATTGTTAAATCAACATCATCACTCAATGGTCCAATAAGTGTGTCTACTCCAAAGTCACTGCGTTTTATAACGCCTTTGGCAGAAAATCCGATTGCAGGCTTTTTTGTCATCGGGTGTGACGGCAAGGCACCATTTAATGTTACAGCAAGTGTTACAGGCTTAGTGACACCGTGGAATGTCAAATTACCGGTGACAGTACCGGTTTTATCGCTGGTCAGTTTAACCGAAGTGGATTGAAAGGTGATTTCAGAAAATTTGGCTGCATCAAAAAATTTCTCGCCGGCAATCTCCGTGTTAAAAGTATTTGGTGAAGCAGGGTAATTGGTATCAACAGATTTAGGATCAATTTTAACCTGTAGTGTGGACTTTGTAATATCAGAACTATCAAGCTGTAACTTTGCGTCAATCTTGTCGAAACGTCCATAATAGTTGGAAAGACCGAAATGCTTCAGATTCCACAATAGATTTGTATGGGCAGGGTCAGAAATATAGGCGCCTGATGGTACATCTAATGGCGCAGCGATAGCTGTTGACAAGCCAGTTAATACAAATCCACTAGCAATAATTATGTTTTTGATCGACATCAGGAAAATCTCCTTTGGTATTTTACACTGTTATTTAGTGTAACTGCTTGTATCCATTAGAGAAGCTATCAACATTACTACAGATTGTTTCTTAAAAATTGACAATGATGACGGTTTTACTGGTTGAACTATATTGTTTTAAGTGGGAAAATTCTCTTGCGTTTTATCGTTTTCGTTTTCATATAAGTTTGCGTTTGAGGTTGCGCTGTATTAGCAGGTGGTAAACGCTATCAACTCTGAATGGGTCAAAACATTGAGGAAAGATTATGGGCGTTTTACGTTATTTCACCGGTGCATTCATATTCACGATCGTCGGTTTGGCGCTCGGTGCATGGCTGGGATATATAGAAATAGGCACGGGCGCTGGCGCCATTGAATATCTGTTTATCTGTTGCGTATTGGGCGTTCTGGAAATTTCGCTTTCTTTTGACAACTCAATTGTTAATGCGCGCGTTTTGCGCGACATGAGCCATTTGTGGCAACACCGGTTTTTAACCTGGGGTATTGTGGTTGCTGTCTTTGGTATGCGTGTTATTTTTCCGCTGACAGTTGTTGCATTTGCTGCATGGATAAACCCATGGGAAGCGCTTAAGCTTGCGATATGGGAACCGCATCATTATGCCGAAATCATGTTGAATGCCCATGTTGGTATTGCAGCCTTTGGCGGTACATTTCTATTTATGGTGGGGCTTAAATATTTCTTTGATCCTGATAAGGACGTGCATTGGATTATGTTTCTTGAAGGGCGTGCGCAAAGATATGCCTCGGTTCATGGTATCCAGATCGCTATTACATTAATCATGGTTCTGATCTTTTCCCACCTTGTTAAGGCAGACAATAGTCATACATTTCTGGTGGCGGCGATATATGGTTTGTTGGCCTTTATCGCGGTTGAAGGTCTTGGCGTTTTGATGGATAGCGGCAAACATACAATGGAAGCCATCTATAAGGGCGGTGCTGGTGCATTTATCTATTTGGAAGTATTGGATGCCAGCTTTTCTTTTGATGGTGTGGTTGGCGCGTTTGCGCTGTCAACCAATCTATTTGTCATTGCAATAGGGTTGGGCATAGGCGCCTTTTACGTTCGTTCTATGACCATTTTGTTGGTTGATAAGGGCACATTGGCGCAATATCGCTTTCTGGAACATGGTGCATTTTATGCCATATTGGTTTTGGCATTTATCATGTTTTTACAGACAATCATCCATATCCCCGAAGTGGTAACGGGGCTTATCGGTATGGTGTTTATTTTAACGGCTCTCTATTCGTCCATCCGGTATAATCGTAATCATCCAGATTGGCATCTGGAAGAACAAAACGAAGATTGAGCATATTAATGTTTTAAGATAAGGCGGCAAGAAACAGCCGCCTTTTTGTGATAGTTTTTAATTATCAATCATTTTGCAGGACGCGCCGATTTTTCATGGAGTTGTTGCGCTGTTAACAGCGTTTGATCTAACAATGCACCAGCGCGCCAAATGGACAGTGTTTGTGCAGGTTTTATGCTTCCATCAAGGTGGCTATCTGGAATATAATCACCAATAATTGTTGTAAGCGGAATAACACCTGCCCAAACGCGGCTATCATAATCCTCTTCATCATCATTTACGCCTTCAGCGCGTATTTTTGCGGCTGCGCTTTCTATTTCCATGGCAATAACGCTTGTTGCTTTCAGCTCTTTCTCTTTGGCGTCTCTTAGCTCATTGCTTCTATCGGGAAAAAAGCGATTAATCATCGCATTCAAGGCATTGCGTTTTTGTTCAGTGTCTTCAATCAGTTTTGCCGTGCCAAAACACATGGCTGAACGATAATTGACTGAATGGTGAAAGCCACTACGTGCAAGGACAAAACCATCAAGATGCGAAACTGTTACACAGGCAGCAACCCCCTGACGCAAATTTTTCATCATGCGTGAGGCAGATGATCCGTGCCAATAGAGTCTATCGCCTTCACGCCAATAGCACGTTGGTGTACAATAAGGATCCCCATCAATGACATATGCGATGTGAGCAAAGCCAGCTGTATCCAAAATTTTATAAATAGTCTCTTTGTCATAATGGGCGCGTTTAAAACCTCTTTTGACGTGGTTTTTATGTGTTTTCGAAAAATAATCATCAGACATATTGATAATCCTTGCATTGGTCAGGGCAACGCGCCAAAGATGCGGCATGAAAATGGAATGAAAAAGTACCAATTGAATGCAAAAAAAACAGACCAATTTGCCAGACTGGTCGGCCATGATGCCATTGTGCTTATCGGCGGATCATCGCCCAATTGGAGTGTATCGTGCTGTCAGACAAGCAATTGAAACAGGTCAATTGCGCGCTGGAGCAAAATTGCCTCCCAGTCGCGATCTTGCAAAGCGCTACAAGCTTTCGCGCTCAACGATTGTTGCAGCCTATGAAATGCTGGTCGCTGATGGTTTTGTAATAACACGGCAGGGGAGTGGTAGTTTTGTCGCGCAGAACGTACCTTATTTATCAAACACCGCAGAAATTATTGCTGAAAAGCCTATTTCTTCGTCCAACAGGTTGTGCTCGGTTGAAATGCCAGCGCAAGACGAAAAAATAATGGCTATATTTCGTCGTCTGTTAAATCAGAAAGCGGCGAAACTGGATGTGCGTCATTATACATATACCGACCCGCGCGGCGCGTTGACTTTACGTGAAGCGATTGCAACATATCTTAACCAAGCAAGAGGTTTGAAAACAACAGCCTCGCAAATATTTATAACATCGGGAACGCAGCAATCGCTTGATCTTATCATGCGTGCAATATTGCCGAACAATGCAACAATCTTGTTGGAAGACCCTTCTTATCGCAATGTTGTTGATGCGTTACGGTTTTTTGACAAAAAACTGCTTTTTATCCCACATTTAACTCCTCTATCTTTTGAGCGATTACCAAAAGCAGATGCAATTTTTGTCACGCCGTCAAAGCGTTTTCCTCTTGGGGGATATTTTTCATTATCCGAACGCTTGGCTCTCTTAAAATGGGCGAACGATCATAAAAGTTATATTATTGAAGATGATTATGATGGCGAGATAAGGTTTGAAGCCATGCCGCTCACCGCCATTCAGGGGCTCGATGACAATGGCCGTGTAATCTATATGGGTACTTTTTCCAAAACATTGTTTGCTGGTATTCAATGTGCCTATTTGATTGTGCCACCCCAACTTGTTGAACGTGTTATGAACTTACGCGTGCAGGTGGATAGGCGTGCAATTACCTTTGTTGAGGAGGCATTGGCCGATTTGATAAAAGGTGGCTATTATGCCGCTCACTTACGGAGAACGACCAAAAAATTACGAGAAAACCGTAATGCTCTCATCAAAGGATTGAAACAGGCAGAAGGCGTCGTATTTCAACCCCTTAAAGCACCTTCACAAGGGCTTCATCTTACTGTTTTCTTAAATAACAAGTTCAAGGATAAGTTGTTCGAATACGCCGCCAGAAATTGCGGTTTTCCTGTTCGGGCAATATCACGCTATTGCGAAAACAACCATTTGAATGGAATTCTCATAGGTTATTGTGGTTTTTCACCAGATGCTTATGAAAAAGCCGGACAGCAGCTTGCCTATTTGGCATTGCAAATGGTCGATATGACGTAAAGCATTGGCTCATTGGCTCATTGGCTCAGTGATTCAATAGTTCACTGGTTCGTTGAGCCAACAGTTTTGAAAGATTATATCTAAAGCTTTATTCCGTTTTATTATTCATCTGAAACGGCATAAAAGTCGCGCCCGATAATGACAAGCACAACGCCGAGTAATATGAAATACCCTAATACAAGATAATGCCAACTGTAATCGTGCGTTGCTGCTTCATTGGCAGCATATTGTGCCGCATAATGAGCGTCCACCATCATCGTACCACACATTACCAATGGGCTGACAAAGATAAGTGCAACACCAATCCAGCCTATAAGGGTAAATTTTTGTCGTAGCCGGACAGGTTGCGATGTTACGTCCAAAAAGACTTCTTGGGTAGGTGCTATCTTATGCGAATATTTATTCCATAAAAACAGTCCAACGATGATACAGACAAGGACAATCACCACTGTAATCATAAAAATATTCCATATGCTTTGTTGTTTTGCTCGTTTCTTTTTAAAACGATATATAAAATCAGCACAAGTGATAAAATAAATCCATGTTAGTTTTTCTATCGAATACGCAAAATTTGGCTTTGATACTTTTATCGTATAGCCAGCATAATCAATAATGCTTTTTGTCTTTTTGCCAATGTATGGCTTCTATAAGCTTTTGTTTGCAAAGTTGATTAACAATTGCGAACGGCTGAAATCTGATCCACTAGATACGTTGCTCATCATTTCATAAAACCGCTAAGTATAGGCACCGTTTATGGTTTGGAAAAAAGTGCTGAAGGTTGGCGAAACTAGAGGCGTGCTGACTACGCTGACAAAGTGATGACGACTGTTACGAAGTGGTGGTTATGCTAGCAAAGGAATGCCTATGCTAGTGAAGTAATGCTTATGCTAGAGAAGTAACGGTTAAGCTGGAAAGGTGATGTGTGACCAGACCAACTCATGGCAACGTCTTATTGTATTATAAAGATCACCTCTGTCTTAAAACGAAAGAGGCATATCATAAAGCGAATGTGGGCATTCCAGAGAAAGAGTTTTAATAAACGCTAACGCACTTTTATAAATGCTTGATCTCTATCAGTATTTTGTCTTTATAAATGTTCCGTATGATCGCCATTGGTTGGTTTTTATAAAATCCTAAAGTCCGATAGATATTGCAAATATCTATCGGTAAATCAGTAAACCAACCATGCAAAATAATTGTCGCACGCGATCAATCGAACAGAATTACGTCGATTGCTCAAGCACCATTATTGGTTGTAACAGGTAGAAAGAGCCGTGTCTCGAAAGTATCTAATTGCCCGTATCCTCTCTCTTTTCGATCTATAGATTGGATATTTATAGGCAGTCATTACAAGACCAGCGGTGAAATCCTTATATGCCGGCCCCACATCATTTCTTCTGACAACATCCATTGCATATCGTATTGGCACACCTTGTTGTCGAACTTCCATAATTGATTCAGCAAGTGCGCCGACACTATCGCATATTGTATTTTGTGCCGAGGCAGCAGAAATTTGTATTAAAAATAAGCACGTTAAAATGGCAAAAATTTTCTTGAAACGCATAGTCGTATTCTCCCGCAAACTATAAATTATGAATAAAACAATTATTTTCGCTTTAGCGATATATTAAAAATCAGATTAACCCAAAGATCTTTTATTAAAAAACATATTTATATCCCCATATTGCATCATCTATCTGTGCTATATCCCTTTATCTACCTTATATTCCTGTTAAAGATTGTGGTTAGCGTGCCGGTGACTTTATGGCGGTTTAAGCATATCAACGGCAATGTACCGCCCACCAATATGCTTATATTTTATGGTAACAACATCATATAAAGGCAAACAATCCAGCTTGCGCAACAGTTTGCCTTGCATGCAAGGTTTACGATGAAAAAGCCATAAACCTCAAAATGTCATAAAGAAGAAACTTACAGCGCGCCCATAAGAAGCTGTACACCGCCATCATTCATTGTTTTTAGCATATAATCAAGTGAACCATTAAGGTCGAGACCAGCACAGCCAGCCAATGCAACACGTGTTTCGAAACCACAATTTCTTGCATCAAGTGCAGAATAACCAACACAGAAATCTGTTGCGAGGCCGCAAAAGGTGAGTTTTTGAATGTTGCGTTCTTTTAAATATCCTTGCAAACCGGTTGGTGTTTTGCGGTCATTTTCAAAAAAGGCCGAATAGCTGTCAATTTCCGGATCCATACCTTTACGAATAATCAGCTCTGCTTTTTCAATTGGCAGAGATTCATGCAATGCCGCCCCAATTGTGCCTTGCACACAATGGTCTGGCCATAGTGTTTGCGTGCCATAAGGCATTTTTATTGTATCATAAGGTGAAAAGCCGGTATGGTTAGATGCAAAGCTTTTATGGTGTTGTGGGTGCCAATCCTGTGTCAGAATGACATGGTCAAAATGGTCAATCAATGCTCTGACCGTTGGTAGGATAAGGTCTCCTTCTGGCACCGCTAAAGCGCCGCCAGGAAGAAAGTCATTTTGTACATCAATAACGATCAGTGCTTCATGTCCCATTGCTATCTCCTGTGATATGCAAACGTTTGGCAGTTGCAGTCATTTGAAAACCGTCATATCAAATTCAGGGATTGTTAAGCAAGGATAACAACAATGAAAATTACCATGATTGGTACTGGTTATGTTGGTCTCGTTTCCGGTGTCTGTTTTGCCGAGTTCGGATTTGATGTAACCTGTGTCGATGCCAATCCGCAAATAATTGAACGTTTGCAAAAAGGCGAAGTGACGATATTCGAGCCAGGCCTTGATGAAATGATGGCACGCAATATGCGTGAAGGTCATTTGGTTTTCACATCTGATCTTGAAACAAGCGTGCGTGATGCCGACGTTATTTTTCTTGCTGTTGGCACACCATCGCGCCGCGGTGATGGTGAAGCGGATTTGCAATATATTGAAAAAGCGGCAGATCAGGTTGCCGCCGCCATGAAAGATGGTGCAGTTGTGGTGATAAAGTCCACAGTTGTTGTTGGCACCAATGCCCGTATCCGCGACCGCATGAAAAAAGCGCGCCCTGATATTAGCTTTTCCATGGTATCCAATCCTGAATTCCTGCGTGAAGGGTCTGCAATAGAAGATTTCATGCGGCCAGACCGTGTTGTTGTCGGTGTTGAAGATGAGCGCGGCCGCAAGACAATGCGCCACTTATACCGTCCACTTTATTTGCGTGAAACACCACTTGTCATAACGTCTTTAGAAAATGCGGAATTGATAAAATATGCCGCAAATGCATTTTTGGCCATGAAGGTCACTTTTATCAATCAGGTCGCCGATTTATGTGAAAAAACAGGCGGCAACATACAGGAAGTTGCACAAGCTATCGGTATGGATAAGCGAATAGGGTCAAAATTTCTCCATGCAGGACCGGGATTTGGTGGCTCATGCTTTCCTAAAGATACACGTGCTTTTGCTGCGACAGGCACGCGCTATAACTCACCACAAAAATTGATAGAAACGGTCATTTCAGTCAATGAAGAACGCAAACTTGAAATGGGGCGCCGCATTATTGAGGCTGCAAAGGAACGTTCAACAGACACTGTTGCTGTTTTAGGCGTTACCTTCAAACCTAATACCGATGACGTACGGGAGTCGCCGGCTCTGGATATTATCAAGGCATTGCAGCAAGCTGGCTTAAAAGTGCGTGCTCACGATCCTGAAGGCGCAGAACAGGCTAAAAAAGTACTTGATGATGTGATTTGGTGTGCATCACCTTATGAAGCTTCAAAAGGGGCAGGGGTGTTAACGATTATCACCGAGTGGAATGCCTATCGCGCATTGGATTTGAAACGTCTGGCACGTTTGATGCCGGGGGGAAAGCTGTTCGACTTACGAAATATCTATAAAAGGGAAGATTTTGACGGTATAAATCTGGATTACGCTTCGGTAGGGCGTTAGATATTTCTTCCGGCATTTTTACCTGATAATCAGGTTTGACTGAACCGTATATAGTGCGGTTCAGGTGTTTTTAGCACTCTTGCTTATGTAACAGGCAGATTGAATGGCATTCAAGAAAATACATTATGACAGGTTTGCTGTCGGTTTTATTATTGTCTATTTTCTGTTTGAGATGGTCTATGTCTCTGTCATATCGCAGGGCGCTGGTCTGGACGACGCAGAACTTGCCTCGAATGTCAGTTTTTGGAGCTGGGGCTATGGTGGTTCGCAACCGCCTTTATATACGTGGATAGCTTATGGTTTGACGCAAATATTCGGCCTGCATTTGTGGCTTTTCCAAATTATTAAATTCGGTTTGTTGGGCAGCACCTTTCTGGCTGTTTATGCAGGGTTACGACTATTAAATGTACGCTCGGTTGTGGCCGGTGCTGGTATGTTGGCAATTTTTCTTTTGCCGCAAATCGGCTGGGAATCCCAGCGAGCATTAACCCATTCTATTATGGGCACAGCAGGGTCGGCATGGACATTTGCTGCTTTCTGTCTTTTCATCAAAAAACCATCTGCCTTAAAAGCTTGTCTATTGGGGCTTGCTTGTGCAGCTTCTATTCTTGGCAAATATAATGGTACTCTCTTCATTATTGCGCTTTTTGGTGGGGCATTGCTCACCAAAGAAATAAGACCCCGTCTTGCCACCCGTTACACACCCATGGCCATTATTTCTGCGCTAATCGTCATGTCTCCGGCACTCGTTTTCATGTATATGAATCCAGCTGGTGTGGCAGCGCGAGCAAAGAAGTTTGCCGTTGATAAATCGGGGCATTTTTTATTGGATAGGTTGTGGGGCTTAAACGAGCTTGCACTTGCCTCGTTAAGCTTTTTATCAATTGCATTGATATTGGTGCTAATATTGGCGCGTTTACAAGCAGTGTCTGATGCAAAAGGCCCCCAGACAGTAACCAGCTCGGGATCGGATAATCTTGCGGAACATTTCTTGTCACGTGTGTTGCTCTTTGGTCTTGGTCTTGTGGGTTTGCTGATCATTATTTCCGGTGTCACAAATGTTAAGGATCGCTGGTTGCAACCTTTGTTGTTTTTGGCTCCGGCCTATTTTGCCATTATGTTGGCCAAATACGGCAAAACACTGAAATATGTGCGCGAATATGGCATTATAAGTATGTGTCTGGCGCTTGTTGTGCCGTGCGTCCTTTATATCAGCATAGACACTGCCACGGACAAGTTATCATTGCCGGAACAGCTATTTGACTACCCTTATCTTGAAAAAGCATTGCGTGATAAGGGACCTTTTGTAATGGTTATGTCGCGCCACCCACAAATTCCCGGAAATTTACGCTTACTGGATCCTTCGTTGAAAACAGTTCATGTTGGAACACCTTTTGTCAGTAAATTGTTACAAAGACCATTGATGATCGTTTGGACAAGTAAAGAGACACTGCCAGAAAATATCCGTGAATTATTGCCGGAAGATATTCGTAAAGTCCTACAAGATGCTGGTTATCCAACAGATGGACAAAGAGGCGAAATTGCCGTTGGTTATCGTGGTAGCACAAAAGTCAAGCGGACTGTTTACTATCTCTATCTACCATAACCATTAAGGCAATGACTGTGCGTGACGTGAGGCATACGCTAACACCCAATGTAAGACAATGGCAGCAGCACGTAAGGCTGTTGCTGCGCTTCACGTAAAGCAATGGCAACACGTAAGACGTCACATAAAGCAATAGTAACAATGCACGTTAGGCGATGAGACTGCACTCGACATAAGGTAATGGCTACATTCTATAGTGATTGCGGAAAAATGTACTCATGATGCTTGCAGCAGGGGCATTGTTACAAACCATTATTCCTGGTTAATTGACATATTTCTTACTGGCGCTTTGTATAGTGACAAAAACGGCAGAGAAGAGTGTCAAAAATTCTGGTTATGAATATTGCTATATGTCGTGCTTAAACAATGGCTTTATATGTTTGACCGCTATTTATTAGCTTTGTTGCTATGCAATATTGATTGTTTTGGTGGTCAATTTATTGCTTTTGCTGGCGTTATTTCATTTATTGTTGCGCGGCGTTTTTCTTTTCGCTGCGAATAAGCCAAAGATTTCTGATGTAAACAATAAGTCCCAATCCCTGACCGGCAATAAACACAGGGTCTTTTTGACGGATAGCATAGATCAACAATATTACACCACCGCCGAGAGAGAAAAACCAGAAAGCAACAGGCATAACGCTTTTCTTGGCTTTTTCAGAAGCAAACCATTGCACAATAAAGCGCATCATAAACAGCGCCTGCCCAATGAAGCCTAAGATAATCCAGCCGTCCCAGCGGACAACAAAAACATCATGCAGCCATTGCGAAAATTGTGAAGCCAAACCACTCATTTTGTGTCCTCGGCTTTGATTTCTGTCACTTTTGATACAACCTTGCGGCGGTGGCGCAGCCACCATACTCCATAAAGATCAAGAATGCCGCGTAAACCGCGGTCGAGAATGCCATAATTGGATTTGCCATGCACGCGTTGACGATCAACAACATCAATATGGGTTGTTTTCAACCCCTCACGCAAAACCAGCGCTGGCAAATAACGATGCCATCCATCAAAAAAAGGCAATTGGCGGAAAAGGTCGGTATAGACCGCTTTTAGACCGCAACCCGAGTCACGCGTATTGTCTTTTAAAATCATCTGACGCAATTTATTTGCAAACTTTGATGATAGCTGTTTGAGCTTTGTATCTGTGCGCTTGAGACGCTGCCCAGCTGCTAGCCCATATTCAGGGCCTGCTGCAATTAACGCATCGGCTAGTTTTGGCAAATAAGCAGGGTCATTCTGACCATCACCATCAATTGTCAGGATAATATCACCATCAGCGGCAAAAACACCAGAACGGACAGCAGAGCTTTGCCCCGAAGAACGATCGTGGCGAATATGCCGCAACGGCTTGCCCTCTGCCATGCGTTTGGCCAAAACCTTTGGTGTGTCGTCAGTAGAACCATCGTCAACAACCAGAACTTCATAGTTTCGTCCTGACAACGCATTGTCAACTTCATCCAGAAGGAAGGCTAAATTTTCAGCTTCGTTACGGCAAGGAATGACTACAGATAACTTCATAAATCAACTATGTCCTGACTGATTAGGTTGATCAAATAGCATTGAAAATGGCGGCTGTCCATGAGTGAGCTGTTTTGCAAGTAATTCCATCTTAAAAACTAGAAGTTGATGGTCACGCATATCAACATATTCTTTATTTGAATATATTATATCAAAATAGTATTTTTGGCAAAGTTTTTAACAGATATGATGCGAAATAAAGTTGCCTGAGCCTATCCTTAAACAAGATGATGAGGGCTATTTTCAAAAAAAGCTTAGCTTGAAAAAAAGCCGATAAGTAGAAGTATGGATAGTATTTGAGCCTTATGGGACACTTCTTTAGAAGCGCTGGCATTTAGAAGTGCGGACATTTAGAAGTGTTGGCATAATTTAAAAATGCTGACACATGAGCCATATTGAATGGCTCTGGGAAAGGCTTTGGCATCGCGACACCACAGAGAATAACACCAATATTTCCAGAAAAATTCCAACGATTTGCAAGGCTTTTTTGCCACCAATATGGCGCGGTAGGCTTATTTTTTATTGCGCGCCTTACGCGGTAACAACACTATTTAAAACAAAACAATGGTCTTTAAAATAAGTTGCACAACGAAAACCAATTTCTATTGTCCGTTGTTGCTCATATCTATCCTAGAATGATAATTGTTTTGTTCAGGGACTGTAATTGTAATCGTCAAAAAGCATGAACCATGTTGGTGTTAAAAAAGCATCACATGAAAAGATAGGTTTAATCCTCTAGCAACGCACTAAACCTGCCAGATGGGTCTTCTTTGCCAAGCCATGAAATTTTTGTTGATAACGTTTCAAGATAGCGTTTCGTATGCTGTGTCATTTCAAGCCACTCGCCAATTGTAAATGAAAAATAATCGGCCACGGAAACCCATTGTCGTAAAATATGTGTCATTGTCGGGCTTGGTACATCAGACCCCATTAGCCGTCGTTCGTTTTTCAACCGCAATCGCAATACAAACAATTTGAAAGTGCTGTAGAATTCTGGCGCGTTCAAAACAAGTTCGGTATTTTTCAGATTCCCTGAAGCTTTTGCCCATAAAGCCCAAAACCCAATTGGTGGTGGCGCATAGAGCAAGATTGTGCTGTGGCTATCTTCAGTGTCTGATGTGCCTTTGCGAATAAGCTGATAGGTATAGGCTAAAGATTTATCGGATAAATGATAGCCGGCAAAAAGACTTTTCGGAAAACAGAGAATTTTGTTGCTGGATAGAATAGGCGTTTGCAAGTTTCCGAGCTTGTCAAAGTCTATTGTTTTTCTTTGTTTGTCTGTAACTATATTTTGAGTTTCTTTTTCCATCACGCTACCAGTATTCACACATCGTACTTTTTTTGTAATGGTACTTGCAGATATTGGCAAAATACCGCAATATCATTTTAATATATTCATGCGAAAAGTATAAATTCGCAACGTTATTTCAAACTGGTAACGAAGTATAGGGCATACTTTCGTCATTCCAGAGGGGAAGCCGGGTGACAGAAATATCTGCACCCGGCTTAATTTTGATTTAAATTTTTTGAAACATTGCTGCTTTGATTGCTTTCGGTTAAACAGATGCATGATTTCAAACATGCATGGTATCAAGCCATGCTCAAAGTTATATATATCCGCACAATGTAGCGAATAGAAGGATTGGAAGAGGTTTTATGGCTCGGCAATTTATTTATCATATGGCTGGTCTAAGCAAGGCTTATGGCAACAAGAAGGTATTGGACAATATTAACCTATCTTTTTACCCTGATGCAAAAATTGGTATTCTGGGGCCAAACGGCGCAGGTAAATCAACCGTATTGCGTATTATGGCCGGTTTGGACAAGGAATATACCGGAGAGGCATGGCTTGCTGAAGGCGCTACATGCGGTTATCTGCCACAAGAACCTGTTTTGGATGAAAGTAAGGACGTTCGCGGCAACGTTATGGAAGGTGTCGCAGACAAACAGGCTATTCTTGATCGTTATAATGAATTGATGATGAATTATTCCGATGAAACAGCAGAAGAAGGTGCCAAGTTACAGGATGTTATCGACAGCCAGAACCTTTGGGATCTGGAAAGTCAGGTTGAAATGGCTATGGACGCTTTGCGCTGTCCGCCAGCAGATGCTGATGTGAAGACTTTATCTGGTGGTGAGCGTCGCCGCGTTGCATTGTGTAAATTATTGCTATCAAAACCCGATTTACTGTTGCTGGACGAACCAACCAACCATCTTGATGCGGAAACAACGGCTTGGTTGGAAAAGCATTTGCGTGAATATCCTGGTGCTGTGCTTATTATTACGCACGATCGTTACTTCCTTGACCATGTTACCGGCTGGATACTTGAGCTCGACCGTGGCCACGGTATTCCTTATGAAGGCAATTATTCTGCCTATCTTTCTGCTAAAGCAAAACGCTTGCAACAGGAAGGACGTGAAGAAGCAGCCCGCCAAAAAGCTCTTACCAGAGAGCAGGAGTGGATTGCGTCAAGTCCGAAAGCTCGTCAGGCGAAATCTAAAGCCCGTATCAAAGCTTATGATGAATTGGTCAAGGCAGCCAATGACCGTCGCCCGGGAGAAGCGCAAATCATTATTCCAGTTGGTGAGAGGCTCGGTCAGGTTGTTATCGAGGTTGAAAATCTTACAAAAGGTTTTGGAGACCGTGTTCTTATTGACGATCTTTCCTTTAAACTTCCTGCTGGTGGTATTGTTGGTGTTATCGGTCCCAATGGTGCTGGTAAATCAACATTGTTTAAAATGCTTACCGGACAGGAAAAGCCTGATTCAGGTTCAATCCGCATCGGTGATACGGTGAAAATGAGTTATGTTGACCAAAGCCGTGATGCTCTTGATGCGGATAAAACCGTTTGGGAAGAAATTTCTGGCGGTAATGATATTATCAAACTTGGCAAATATGAAATGAATAGCCGTGCATATTGCGGGGCATTCAATTTTAAAGGTGGCGACCAACAACAAAAAGTTGGCAATCTTTCAGGTGGTCAGCGTAACCGCGTTCATTTGGCCAAATTGCTGAAAGAGGGTGGCAATGTGCTGCTGTTAGACGAACCGACAAATGATCTGGATACGGAAACACTGGCTGCATTAGAAGATGCTTTGGAAAATTTTGCCGGTTGTGCGGTGGTCATCAGCCACGATCGTATGTTCCTTGACCGCTTGGCAACGCATATTCTTGCTTTCGAAGGAGACAGCCATGTTGAATGGTTTGAAGGTAACTTTGAAGAATATGAAGCTGATAAAGTTCGCCGTTTAGGACCAGAAGCGGTCAATCCAAAGCGCGTTACCTATAAACGTCTAACACGTTAATATAACCAATTGACATATATCAATGCTTTCAATCAAGCATTTATAGGAGCCAGCTTGTGCTGGCTCTTTTTTATTGCCTGCGCTATCAAAATTAAAAAATGATGATAGCAATATTTAAAAGTATAATTTTAAAAAAAGCATAACAGTTGCGTGCTACGAAATAGCTGCCAGTTGTTATGTCGATATTATCGGGAAACAATTTAATAACCAGTATGATCGGGAGTAGGGTTGCTGAATAGGCACTACGACGATTAAAGCCGCTTAATAGGTGCAACGATTAAAGGCAAAGGCGGTTGATAAGCGATGCGAGCGAGATGTTGATGAGCCTCGCAAGATTTCGCAACGTTTGTTCTTTCTTTAGCCAAGGCTTGTTCTAGCTACCGCAATGCTTGTTTTAGATTTAGCCAAGGCTTGTTTTAAATGTGTTTAGCCACATTGATGCCCATTATCATAACCAAACTTGATCGCGAATAGATTTGGGCAATGACCCACTTGATGGATAAAGGTCAATATTTTCGCCTTCAACATAAAAGCAGCAATATTTCAGGTAACAACGGTAGAATTAAAACTATATAATAGAGAAAGCCTGAAACGTTCGGGATTTGATTGGTAGGGACACGCATTATGCAAGACTGGTCGGCAACACAATATCTTAAATTTGAAGATGATCGGACAAGACCGGTTTATGATCTTATTCACGCAATCCCACTAAAAGAGGTGGACAAGATTGTTGATCTTGGCTGTGGTCCCGGCAATTCGACTGAAGCTCTTGTCAAATCTTGGCCACAAGCAGAAGTTTCAGGCTTTGATGCTTCCGCTGATATGATAAAAAAGGCAAAAGCGCGTTTGCCCGGCATAAAATTCGAAGTTAAGGATATTTACCACTGGCAACCACCTGTTGACGTTGATCTGTTATTTTCCAATGCTGTTTTTCAATGGTTGCCCGATCATGTCGAAGTCATGAAGCGCATAATATCGGCAATGAAAACCGGTGCTGCTCTGGCTATTCAAATGCCGGATAATCTTTTCGAACCAACACATCGTGCCATGATCCATGTTGCAGAAGACGAACGCTGGAAAGACCGTATAGGATTTATTGCACGGGACAAGCTTCCCAATGTATCGGTTTATTATGATGCCTTTAAACCTTTGGCACGCTATGTCGACATTTGGCATACAATCTACAATCCCGTTATGCAAAGCCATGCAGCCATTGTCGAATGGGTTAAAGGGGCTGCATTAAGACCGTTTCTGGAACCATTAACTGAAGCAGAAAAAGAAGATTATCTTGCTCTCTATCAGCAACGGATAAGCAAACTTTATCCGGTGCAATATGATGGATCAATTTTATTGCGCTTTCCGCGTTTGTTTATGGTCATAGTAAAGTAGACAATACCTCGATATATTTTTTACCGTATGTTTTAAGTGTTTAGTGCTTTTGAAAAATATAGCACTTTAAGTGTTAGATATTTTTTATTCTGAAATGTCATATCATAATCAGATAATGTTTATCTGGCGGTGCAATATCGACTATTTCGCATGGTGTGGAGAATCAGTTTTAGGTGCCATTTGTCAAAAATTGCACTTTCATGATTCGTTTTTATCAGTTTGGACATAATGAAAGTCTCATGCGGCTTTTAATGGTAAGAATAACTCTAAAAAACACCCAATATATTGTTGCATAATTGTCTTATCTCAATAAAAAATTGCAATGAACCTCGTATTACGGCGCCTTAATGGGCATTTTTACATTAAAAGAACTTTTCATCATATTAACCATCTATTAACCACGTTTTATGAAAAAGAACGGGCGGCTTTTGCGTCGCAAATGCTATGAAGGCTACAGAATTGCAATGAAACATTTTTCAAAAAATAATATTGGCTTAGCAATGGGTTTAAGCCTATTGGGCTTCGGGCTGGTGGGATGTGCGTCAACACCAACGCCATCTGTTGTTACAACATCCGAACAGGATAGCGCCGCGAAAAAAACGGCTGTTGTTACGTCGACATTATTAGGGACAAAGTCGCCTGACGAGCGCTATGAGCAAGATCCTGATGAGCCTTTCAAGATTCCACCTGTTACGGTAAAGATTCCTGAACAGTATCAACGCACCGTTGTATCTTATCCATCAGATGAAATACCGGGAACAATTATTGTAGAGCCGGCTAACCATTATTTGTATCTTATTCTCGGTGATGGACAAGCAATCCGTTATGGTGTGGCAGTGGGTGCTGCCGGGCTTGGTTTCCAAGGGGAAGCCACTGTTCAAGTTAAGCGCAAATGGCCAAAATGGATTCCAACGGCAGATATGGTTAAGCGTAAGCCAAGCCAATACAAACGCTTTGCTGATGGTGTTCCAGGTGGTTTAAGTAATCCTCTTGGTGCGCGTGCGCTTTATCTATTCCAAGGAAATGTAGATACTTATTTCCGTATTCACGGCACAGTACAACCTTCAAGCATCGGTAAAAATGCTTCTGCCGGATGTATTAGAATGCTGAATAAGGACGTCATTGATTTGTATGAACGCGTACAGACCGGTTCTAAAGTTATTGTTCGTTAGGCCGCGTTGCTAATTGAATTTTAAAGAGGGTGCGCTCACGCACCCTTTTTGTTTGATAGGGTCTTTTGATGGGTGTTGCTTGGTTAAACCATGGTTGACGAGCCTTATTAGTAAAGTTCAACCATAGTCTTTAAGCGAGATTGCGCATTGATAGGATCAGTATAGTGGCAAATGTGCGTTGCAACACCTAGCAATAATGGCTGATTGATATTACCACTAGATTTCCTGTTCTTCTTCCTCTGATGTCAGAAAACGCGTTGCGCGCCACTCTGTCAGTTTTGCATTTGTCGCTTCCAGAACAAAAAAACGTGCAGAATCCTTGTCATAACCATCATCGCGCAATTGGTCATAATCTGTGTAATTGTGACGAATATAAGCAATAATGGATAACCAGACAGCAATTGATGCCGGAAGGCTTTTTAAATGCGCACTTGATGCTGCGGCTTTTATCGGCTCACTATCGGCATAAGGTGCAGCAGGTATCAATATTTGTATTTCTTTTGCTATAGCGCGTTGTCTATTGGTGGTCATGTCAATTCTAATTGGGTGCAATAGTCATTCTTTTAGTAAGCTTAAATAGGGTGCTGTGCTTGGCTTAATCTTCAAAATGAAGTGGCATATTGAGTAAACATTTTATCAAGAATTTGCTGCTGCTCATGGTTCTCAGTGCTATAATATAGGTGAATTGCGAAAACAGTCTATTTGTTACACTTGACATTTTTGATATAAAGATATCTTTATATCAAAAATGTGGAGGTGTCTGTATGGGCAGCCAATTAGGTCTTGATGGAATGATTGACGTGCTAAAAGCGGTGGCAGAAACCACGCGGCTGCGCATTCTTCTTCTATTGAGGAAAACAGATTTGACTGTTTCCGATCTAACGCAGATCCTTTATCAATCGCAGCCACGGGTATCACGTCACTTGCGGCTATTGCAGGAAGCTGGCTTGATAGAACGTTATCAAGAAGGTGCATGGGCCTATTTTTCGTTGTCCTATAATGCAGTTCGTGAAAGTATCATTGCTGCAATTCTCGACCGTGTCGATCAAACAGATCTTTCTATTGCGCAAGACTTAAAACGTTTGGAAGATGTTAAACAGCAACGCAGCTTGGTTGCCTCGGCCTATTTTTCCGAAAATGCAGCGCAATGGGATAAATTGCGCTTATTGCATGTACCAGATAATGCGGTCGAAAAAACTATGCTTGATCTGGTGGGAAAAACGCCATTCCACTCCATGTTGGATATTGGAACTGGTACAGGTTCATTGTTGAAACTTTTTGCGCCACTTTATACGCGTGGTATCGGCGTGGATATTAACCGCGATATGTTGGCGGTTGCACGTGTGAATCTTGATAATGCCGGTATATCGCAAGCGCAAGTTCGTTTGGGGGATGCTACATCACTTCCAATAGAGCATGAAAAATTTGACCTCGTAACAATCTATCAGGTGCTGCATTTTATTGATGACCCGCAAAGTGCAATATGCGAGGCACAACGCGCCATGCGCGCTGGTGGACGGTTTATCATTGTCGATTTTGCGACACATGATTCTGAATTTTTGCGCGAGCAATATGCGCATTTGCGGTTAGGATTTTCTGACGCACAGATAGAACATTGGTTAAAATGTGCTGGATTATCTTTAGAGAAAACAGTTAGTTTTGCACCAGAAGAAAATGGCAATGCAAAGGGGCTTACAGTTAAACTGTGGTTTGCACGTGACCCACGCTTTTTGATTGCTGACAATAATATCATAAGGGAGATTGCTTGATGGCTGCGCCAATTCTTTCACGTCGACCAGATTTAGGCGACAAGCTTAAAGTCTCGTTTGAATTTTTTCCGCCCAAAACAGAAAAAATGGAACAAATGTTGTGGCAAACAGTCGAAAGATTGGCACCCCTCCAACCAGAATTTGTTTCGGTGACATATGGCGCTGGTGGGTCAACGCGTGAAAGAACAGGACGCACCGTTGAGCGCATATTAAAGGAAACACAGCTTGATGCTGCCGCACATCTGACTTGCGTTGATGCAACGCGAGAGGAAGTTGATGCCGTGGCACGCCAATTTGCCGACATGGGTATCAAGCATTTTGTTGCTTTAAGAGGAGATCCAAGCAATGGAGCAGGGGGACGGTATATACCAACACCGGGCGGCTATTCCAACGCTGTAGAACTTGTTGCAGGATTGAAGGCAATCAATCCAGATTTTGAAATTGCTGTTTCTGCTTATCCCGAAAAACACCCTGAAAGTCCAGATTTTGCGACAGATATTGAATTATTAAAACGCAAAATTGACAATGGCGCAACAAAGGCCATTACACAGTGCTTTTTTGATAACCATTTTTACGAAGATTATGTAGAACGCGCTCGTAAAGCAGGAATTTATATACCGATTTTACCGGGTATTTTGCCGATCCATAATTTTTGGCAGGTAAAAAACTTTTGTTCACGCAATGGTACCCATATTCCGGATTGGCTGGCTCAACGGTTTGAAGGGCTTGAAAATGATCCCAAAACCCATGAACTGGTCGCGGCAGCTGTAGCGGCGGAACAGGTGCTTGATCTTGTTGAACATGGTGTCGAAAATTTCCATTTCTATACACTCAATCGCGCAGATCTGGTTTATGCCATTTGTTATCTTATTGGTATCAGACCAATACAAACCAAAGAAAAGCCAAATGACGCTGTATGACCGTGTGGAATTTGAACGGTATATTCTAACCTTCACGGGTGGGACACTTCATAATCAGTGGCAGGCTTGTGTTGCCAAAGTGGGGCCACGATTTTTTGCGGCATTGGGTAATCCGAAAGGTTCATGGCGAAACAAGCTTATCTTTAAAGCAAATCAGGCAAGTTATGAAATGATGATTATGCAAGAAGGAATTCGACGTGCACCTTATATGCGGGGAACATGGTTGGCTGTCGATAATGGGTCTTTGTTGAGTGACGATGACCTTCGTCTTTATATTGCTCAGTCATATAAAATAGTCGCAAAAAGCCTGACACGGCAAATAAGGGCAGATTTAGGCATCGTTCTTTAATAAACTGGGCATGAAGCCTAGCCGTAACGCTAGAGCTTTTTTAAAACCAACGCAGAATACCTCTTTTACACTGTTACAGTGTCGCGTGTTATACTGTGGCAGTGGTGCTTGTTACACTCTAACAATGGTACTTATTACACCGTGACAGTGTCGCATTTTGTAGACAGCGGAGCAATGGTCTTCAGGTTCTATGCGTTGGTTGAGAAAAGCCTATCTCATTTCAAGCGCTGTTACATATATTCGTCAGGGGCTGTCACACGTGTTCTTGTGCAACTTCCTAAGCGTCGATCTGCCATCTAGTCTGTTATTTTGCTACAGACTGTTTTTTAGTTGCATCTGTATTGATATAGTATCTTAGAAAATACCTCGCAAAAAGCTAGATACGGCAAATAAGGGCAGATTTAGGCATTGTTCTTTAATAAACTGGGCATGAAGCTTGGACATGATGGTAAAGCTTTTAAAAACCAACGCCGATTACCTCTTTAACATATGACAACGGCGCGTGTTATACTTTGGCAGTGGTGCTTGTTGCACTCTAACAATGGTGCTTGTTACCCTGTGACAGTGGCGCTTTTTGTAGACAGCGGAGTAATGGTCTTCAGGTTGCTATGCGGTGGTTGAGAAAAGCCGCTCTCTTTTCAGGCACTGTGACTATATTGTTAAAGGACTGTCACACGTGTTCTTGTGCAACTTCCTAAGCGTCGATCCGCCATCTTGTCAGTTATCTTGCTACAGACTGTTTTTTAGTTGCATCGGTATTGATATAGCATCTTAGAAAATACCTAGCAAAAGCTAGATACGGCAAATAAGGGCAGATTTAGGCATCGTCCTTTAATAAACTGGGCATGAAGCTTGGACATGATGCTAAAGCTTTTTTAAACCAACGCAGACTACCTCTTTAACACGTGACAATGGCGTGTGTTATACTTTGACAGTGGTGCTTGTTACGCTGTGACAGTAAAGCTTTTTGTAGACAGCGGAGCAATGGTCTTCAGGTTGCTATGCACTGGTTGAGAAAAGCCGATGTTTTTTCAGGCATTGTGACTATATTGTTCAAGGACTGTCACACGTATTCTTGTGCACCCCCATAAGCGTTTAATGTCGTCTTATCCGTTATCTTGTTAACGATAGCGTTTTTCGCGACTTTATTTCCACCAGATTCGTTTTGAGTTGCGTAACTCAACCCCATCTTTGTTGTTTTTTGCGGCATAAAGGTTGTTCAACCCCAGTGATTCAACAATGAATGAATCACTTATGGTCAATTTTCGCCAATAAGAATCATAAAAACAGCAAATGGGAATCATGAATACAGAAACTCTGCGCCATATTGGGACGGAATTTCCATGTTTTCATCATATTATGACGAAATGGCTTAAGGATTGAGCTGTTAAGCCCATTCCTTGCCATTCATCACTTGTTATCGGGGCAAAAATAAATCATATCAGACTTACTGTTTCAGACGAAGAACCAGTACCCCTTAAACCGGCCAGGGAAACTGAGACCCCCCGCGAGGTTTTCCCGTGACCGGTGGCCCGATTAGAGAATTTCTCTAATCGGGCTTTACTATTAAACTTATTTATTCATCCTGAAAAGTAGAAAATGAAAAAAGCAGACGAAAGTCTACTTTTATTCGATCAATATATTTTTCAAAATATTTCAGAGTTTATCGAGTAGCTCCTTTGTTGGCCATGAATCCGCCGGTAAGCCTAATCTTTGCTGTTCTGTGCGGACCGCATCGCGCGTCAATATGCCATAAACACCGTCAATTTTTCCCATATCATGGCCATGTTCAGCGAGTTTCTGCTGAAGTTGTCTCATGTCCTCAGTGCTCAGGCCAGGGTCAGGATTGCCAAGATCAAATGCAGGCGCGCCATTCAACCGTGCTGCAAAATAAGCAACTGTTGTGGCGTAAACGATAGACTTATTCCATTCGACAAAAATATCGAAATTGTCATAGGTCAGAAAAGCTGGTCCTTTGCGCCCCATTGGCAACATCAGTGAAGCATCGCCATTATCAGCACCAAGAGGACCGTTGAGACCTGTAACACCCCATTCAGTCCACTGTGAATGTGGTTTTCTATTGGTACGGATCGCTTCCTGCCATGGCAAATCATCACGCGTTACACGCACTTCTTCCAGCCATGGTTCACCACGTTTCCAGCCAAGTTCACTCAACATACGCGCTGTGGTCATAACAGCATCAGCAACAGAACCCTTCAGGTCAATTTTCCCGTCACCATCACCATCAACTCCGCGTTCAAGATAATCTTTAGGCAGAAGCTGCATCTGTCCTATTTCGCCAGCCCACGCACCTGTTGTTTGCGAATTAACAACCCCTCGATCAAATAGTTTGAGCAGTGAGATAAGTTGTGGTCGGAATAGTTCGGGACGACGGCAATCATGCGACAATGTGAACAATGCGTTTAGTGTATTGAAATTGCCTTGAACTGCGCCGTAATCGGTCTCTAATCCCCAAAAAGCGGCAATGACAGGACCTGGAACACCGTATTTCTCTTCGGCTTTTGCAAATATATCGGCATATTTTTGCAGGTTTTCTTTGCCTTTTTTCAATCGCGCTTCTGGAATGACACGTTTGGCAAAGTCAGCAAATGTCAAATTGAATATTGCTTGCGAATTATCTCTGGCCAATACTTTCGGATCAATCTTTGCATTTTTAAGTTGCTCAATTGATTTTTCACTGACACCAGCTTGTTTTGCCTCTTCAGCAACACCATTCATAAAGACATCCAAAGGTGCATTACATGCCTTTTTTGCTGCTTCTGCCGCAGCACTGTCAACTGGTGCATCTGCTGAAATGGCTTTATTCTCTTCTGCGTTTAACGGTGAAAAGAATGCCGTAGCAAACAATACTGTTGATGCTGCCAGAATTGCTTTTCTTATTTTGACCATCGTATTCTAATTCCCTGCAGGTTAAAATGTTATACAAGTCTTGTACTATTTTATTTGATAAATAAAGAGGCCACGTTAAGCGGTACACTGTTCTTAAGTAAAGTTTTCAATAAAACTATCAGTTAGACGATACAAAACGTTTCCACTCTTCACGGCTACCATAAAAAACATTGATATCGGCATCACCATTAATACCAGGTATGCGGCCGGTACCAGTATATTGCCAGAACATCCAAGGGTGTGGTCCATATTTTTCTTGAGGGTGCCCAGCAACTGACCGTAACCAGAAGATATAACCTTTCATTTGCGATAGGTTGTTACGGTCAAAAAAGTCGACTGTTGTATAGATAATCGGTTTTTTTCCGTAGTGCTTTTCAACCATGGAAAGGAAAACCTGCATTTCGCTGCGCACAGTTTCTGCCGGCGGGCGGATTTTACACGTTGGCGAAGAATCATTCCACTCCATGTCGAGAACGGGCGGCAGCGCAGAGGGGTCTTTGGGCACATTGCGTATGTACCATTTTGCCTGATCGCTGGCCGAGCGGCAGTAATAATAAAAGTGGTATGCGCCTCTAGGCATGCCAATTTCTTTGGTGCCATTCCAGTTATGAATAAAATTATCATCAACACGGTCACCGCCTTCCGTCGCTTTTATGAAAGCAAAGGAAATGCCACTCCCTTTAACCGATGCCCAGTCGATATCTCTTTGATATTTTGACACATCGGTTCCATGAATAGGGTAGTGCCATGGTGTTAGTTTTGCCCAATCATGCGGCTTGCTGTCCTGAAAACGCGGTGCATTGATGGGACCTTTGGGAGTGGTTCCCGAAGGGGGCACCAAATCAGCAAAATCGTATGATACGGTTGAACACGAAGCGAGACAAAAAGATAAAACGGAAAGTAATATGGTTTGACGCATTATTGTTGTAGCACTATTTCTTAAAGACAATTGAAACCCTCTTGGATAAGATGTTTGTGGCGACCATTGCTAAAAATAGTAAATTAATGGCATATAAATGAAAAATATTCGGGAAAAAATATGAAAAGACTTCGTTGGGGCCGTATTATCATACTCGTCATCATCCTTATCCTGCTTATTTTAGCGATAAAATGGGCATATACCAGTTTTGTTGGCGGTGGAACCAAAGGTGTTGATGG
This sequence comes from uncultured Bartonella sp., assembly GCA_946478235.1. Lineage (GTDB taxonomy): Bacteria > Pseudomonadota > Alphaproteobacteria > Rhizobiales > Rhizobiaceae > Bartonella. Next base: position 356,532 of record CAMLBF010000001.1, on the reverse strand, counting down.
CAACACTTTGCCGGAAGGAGCAGCATTATCTATCCCTGATGCTCCACTGACACCGTCCAATATGACCGAAGAACAAAAACAGGAAGTCGTCAATAAATTGATGGAAGATGCTAAGGCAGCAGCCTTGGCTAGTGGGCAAAGTGAAGAGCAGGCGGACGCTTTTGCCAAGAAAGCTGGAAAAGCAGGTAATGATGCCATGCATCGTCCTTCGACTGTCGATGCAGGTCAATAATTATCGGCGTTAAAAGCTGGAAATAAATACCGGTGTTAAAAGCCGACATTGTTACAAATGCCAACATTGTTAGGCTGCGCGTTATTTAATACCTTGTTGTTTAACGCGAGGCATTGACCGGATAAAAATAGACCGGCTAGAAATTGACCGGATAAAACTAGACATGTTTTGTGGGGAAACTTGAATGTCTTCTTTATGGACGCGCATTGGACAACTTATCGGCAGCGTTGCCAGCGAGGTTTTTACAGCTGTTATCGAGCGTGTGCGGACACTTTTTGAGGGCGACCCAGAAACACGCCGCCAAGTTGCGTTTTCTGTTGCCATGATTGCCCTTTCAGCCAAAATGGCAAAGGCAGATGGTGTTGTAAGCGACGCAGAAGTCAAAGCATTTTATCAAATTTTTTCGGTGCCTCCACGCGAAATACGCAATGTCGAGCGGCTTTATAACCTTGCAAGGCAGGATGTTGCAGGTTTCGATATTTATGCTAAGCGCCTATATCGGCTTTGTCAGGAGTCGAATTGTCAGGGAAAACTTCTGGAAGATGTACTTGATGGCTTGTTTTATATCGCCAAATCTGACGGAATGGTTCATGAAAATGAACTCGAATTTCTTCGGCAGGTTGCTGGGATATTCGGATTTTCACAAAAACAATTTGATGCTTTGTGCGCGCGTCATGTTGTTACAGGCATAGCCGACCCTTGGCTTGTTTTGGGGATTAAAAGAGGTACAAGTTTTGCCGATGCACGTAATAGATATTATGAATTGGTGCGTGAACATCATCCCGATCGCGTCATTGCAAGAGGACTACCAAAAGAATTTCTGGCAATTGCCAATGAAAGGTTGGCCGCAATCAATGATGCGTGGGCAATTGTGCGTGAGGAGTTAACAGTATGACCGCTGGCAATAGTTTCAAACCGGACTTTGAAGGAGCAATCGTTCGTCCATCACCCAATTATGAGATGAGAAAAGATGCCGCTAAGCCGCGTTTTCTTATTCTTCATTATACGGGCATGGAAAATGCTGAAGCGGCTGAAAAATTGTTGGAAACACCAGAATCCAAGGTATCTGCACATTATGTCGTGCGGGAAGACGGTACAGTGGTGCAAATGGTTGGTGAAAAATATCGCGCTTGGCATGCTGGCGAGAGCTTTTGGGGTGGCATTACTGATATTAATTCCAATTCGATTGGAATAGAAATTGTGAATGGTGGCCCTTTGCTGAATTGGCCGGATTTTCCTGAAAAACAGATAAATGTTGTTATAAAGCTTTGTCGGTCAATTATTGATCGTTACAATATTGAACAACGATATGTTCTTGGTCATTCGGATATTGCACCACATCGTAAAACAGACCCGGGAGAAAAGTTTCCATGGGGCATTTTGCACGATAACGGCATTGGACATTGGGTAAAACCGGCGCCAATAGCGGGTGGGCGCTTTATGAGCAGTGGCGAAAGTGGAAGACCTGTTGAGGCCTATCAGTCGATGTTAGCATTATATGGCTATGGTATCGAGATTACTGGTGTTTTTGATGACCGTACGCGGCTGGTAACAGAAGCTTTCCAGCGACATTTTAGACCTGAGAAAATTGATGGTGTTGCGGATGTTTCGACAATTGATACATTGCACCGCTTGTTAGGGACATTAAAGAGCCTGAGCTAATATTTCAAAAGCCAAGGTTTTAAAAATTGGGATTGTTGTTTTGTATCATCAATTTCCCATAACTCTATTGTCGTTGGACTTAAACACAGTGTCGTTAGAATAAAGGCACTTTAGCGGTTTGCACTTGAAAGAATTTGCATTATAACCGCGCAAGTCAGTTGGTCGGGCAGCCGCGCTTTTCCAATGCCGAAAGGCGGGAAGTGAGGAAAGTCCGGGCTCCACGGAATAACGGTGCCGGATAACGTCCGGCGGGGGCGACCCTAGGGAAAGTGCCACAGAAAACAAACCGCCCAGTCAATGGGTAAGGGTGAAAAGGCGGGGTAAGAGCCCACCGCATAACCAGTAATGGTTGTGGCAAGGTAAACCCCACCGGGAGCAAGACCGAATAGGAATGACGCGCAAACTCGTTTTGCAGCCATATTCCAGGCGTGTCATTCGGGTAGGTTGCAAGAGGCGGTTGGTAACAATCGTCCCAGATGAATGGTTGCCACGCGAAATGCATATTTCGCCATACAGAACCCGGCTTACAGACCAACTGACAATTTTTTACTTTACACAAAAAATAATTTTAGCCGAACACAAAAAGTTTAATTTGTAACGATTGACGCATCATGGTTTTTGCGTCTAAATGCAAATCATTCGCATTTAGAAAGAATGATGCATGTCTCAACAAAATAATAATTCTTATAGAAAGTCTACTTTAACAGAACGGACTTCAGAAGGTATTTCTGCGGTATTATCTGGTAAACGTAAGGGCGGGCGGTCGATCCTTTTGATGGTTGGTCCAGCCGTCATAGCTTCAATTGCCTATATGGATCCGGGTAATTTTGCCACCAATATTCAGGCAGGGTCGGGGTATGGTTATACGCTTTTATGGGTTGTCCTGTTAGCCAATCTTATTGCCATGTTATTTCAGGCATTGTCTGCAAAAGTTGGTATTGTAACGGGCAAAAACTTGGCTGAATTGTGCCGTGACAATTTATCCAAGCCAGTTGTTATTGCTATGTGGATTGTGAGCGAAATAGCGGCAATGGCAACGGACCTTGCCGAGTTTCTAGGTGGTGCAATTGGTCTTGCGCTGCTCTTTAATATGCCGCTCATTATCGGTATGGCAATAACGGCTGTCATTACCTATGCTTTACTCATGATTGATAGCCGTGGTTTTCGTCCAACCGAAATTTTGATTGGTGTTTTGGTTTCCATCATCGGAATCTGTTACCTAATTGAAATGATTATTGCTCCGGTTGATTGGGAAGCTGCTGGTCTTCATCTTTTCAAACCAGAAATGCCGGATGCCAATGCTTTGCTGATTTCTGTCGGTATTATTGGTGCAACGGTTATGCCTCATGCACTTTATTTACACTCTGGTCTAACACAGTCACGTGCCAAGGTGGAAAATGACGGTGATAGGGCAAAGCTTGTGCGATATTCTAACCGTGAAGTTATTGTCGCGCTTGCCATTGCTGGTATGGTGAATATGGCTATGGTTATTATGGCGGCAAGTACGTTTCATGGTAGCCACAGTGATGTAGCAGAAATAGATCAGGCCTATCATACTTTAACGCCTCTATTGGGCGTTGGTGCAGCTGGCGTATTTCTTGTTTCACTGATTGTGTCGGGTATATCCAGTTCCGTTGTCGGAACTATGGCTGGGCAAATGGTGATGCAAGGTTTTGTCGGCTTTTACATCCCTATTTGGGTTCGTCGGTTGATTACCATGATACCAGCATTTATTGTTGTTGCCATTGGTGTCAATTCAACAGAAGCACTTGTTGTCAGTCAGGTTATTCTGTCAATATCATTACCAGTACCGATGATTGCGCTGCTTATTTTTAGCGGCAAAAAGTCCATTATGGGAAAATTTGCTAATCATGTGATAACGCAGATCATCGCTATTTTATCGGCAATTATTGTGCTGGTTCTCAATTTTGTTCTGCTATTTATGACATTTGGGTTGATACCGGACGTCGCCTGATTGGTTATTTTATAATCCTAACACTTCTTTAAGCATAATTGTGCGATAAGCAGACTGACGCATTTTCTTGATTATAGGGAAAATGCGTCATAAGCTTCTGTTGCTAATGTATTTGTAACAGATTTCGGACCATGTAGCGTAAAGATAACGATGTTGACTGCCCAAGATTTCAACAACAAACGTCACATACCCGTTTTGTTGCAACCGGTTTTAAATGGAATGGCACCGCTACACGGTGCAACCATTATTGACGGTACATTCGGTGCTGGTGGATATACGCGCGCCATGTTGGAACAAGGTGCAAACGTTATCGCGCTTGACCGCGATCCGGAAGCTATCCGCGATGGTCGATTGATGGAAAAGCATTATGCGCCGCGGTTGAAGCTTATTGAGACAGAGTTTTCAAATCTGGATCAAGTTGTTGATGAGCCTGTCGATGGGGTCATTCTGGATATTGGTGTTTCATCAATGCAAATTGATGAAGCCGAACGGGGATTTTCGTTTCAAAAGGACGGTCCATTGGATATGCGTATGGCGCAGTCGGGTTTTATGGCTGCCGATGTCGTCAACGAAATGAAGGTGAGTGATTTAACGCGCATTTTTGGATTGCTCGGTGAAGAACGTCACGCCGCGCGTATTGCACGAATGATTGACGAAAAGCGACAAACTAAGCCATTTTTGCGCACTTCTGATCTGGCAGACGCTATCGAGACTTTGGTTGGGCGCAAACCTGGGGATCATATCCACCCCGCCACACGCGTGTTTCAGGCATTGCGCATCTATGTTAACGACGAATTGGGTGAACTTGCTTGTGCGCTCATTGCGGCTGAACGCGTTTTAAAAGCTGGTGGAAGACTTGGCGTGGTAACTTTCCATTCATTGGAAGATCGTATGGTGAAACGGTTTTTCACGTCACGTTCAGGTGTCAATGGTGGTTCACGATATTTGCCAGAATTATCTTCCCAACAACCAACATTCAAATTGTTGTTCAAGGGTGGTGTTACGGCTGACGAAGAAGAGTTGCAAAACAATCCTCGTTCCCGATCAGCCAGATTACGTGTGGGGGTTCGTACCGATGTTCCACCTATGGATGATGATTTAACGATATTTGGTCTTCCTAGTATCTCTCGCTTTAATGGTGTTAGAAAATGACAGTATTTCGTACGTTTGATATGATTTTGGTAGCCATTATGATTTGTGCAGCAGGTCTTACTTATAAAGTAAAATATGATGCACAAAAGCGTATTGGTGATGTCCATCGTATCGAACGACAAATTATTGCGGAAAAAAATACCATCAATTTGCTTCATGCCGAATGGGCGATGATGATTGAACCGGAACGCATGCAGGTTTTGGCAACGCGGTATCAAGATCAGCTTGGCTTGCAAGTGACAGAAGCGCGCCAGATTGTTAAGTTGAAAGACATTCCTGATCGTTTACCAGATCAAATCCAGAATATTATCAAGGATAATGAGCTGGAAGAAAACAATTCGCTGCTTGCACGCAATGGCAACACAACTGTTGATAATTTTTCAACAGGGAGTGTTCGTCCATGAGGTTTATTCCATTTTTAGGGCGAAAGAATAAGGCTCCATTAACAAAATATGCCGAATTGCAGAAAGAGGAATACCGGTCGCGTCGGTCACGCCATCGGTTGGCCATTATCATTTTCTGTTTTTTATGCGTTTATTCGGTTATTTTCGCACGGTTAGTATATTTCGGTATTGAAGGTGGGCAGATTGAAGAAGCCAGTGGGCCTGCTGTTCAGCAATCGGCTGCGCGTCCGGATATACTTGATCGCAATGGTCGTTTGCTGGCAACGGATTTGAAAACCTATTCGCTTTTTGCTGAACCTCGTCGCATTATTGATGCTAACGAAACAATAGAGCTGATTTCCAATGTTTTGCCCAATCTTGATTGGCAGGGAACTTATCGTAAGCTGAAAAGTAAATCTGGTTTTGCTTGGATACAGCGTGGTTTAACGCCCAGCCAAAGAGAACAGATCATGGCATTGGGTATTCCAGGTGTTGGTTTTCGAACAGAAACACGACGTTTTTATCCAGGTGGCCCAACAGCATCTCATATTCTCGGTATGGTGAATGTTGACAATCAGGGCACTGCCGGCATGGAAAAATATATCGATAATGCTGGTTTGAGCGATTTGCGCGCAGCTGGCCTTGCCGATGAATCTTCGTTGGAGCCGGTAAAATTATCCATTGATATTCGTGTGCAAGCTATTGTTCGTGAAGAACTTGTTGATGCAATGCAAAAATATCAGGCTATTGCAGCCGGTGCGGTTGTCATCAATATTCACACTGGTGAAGTTCTGGCAATGGCATCAATGCCAGATTTCGATCCTAATAATCCGGTTGATGCACTGAAAAAAGACCGCTTGAACCGTATGACAGCCGGTACATTTGAAATGGGATCCACCATTAAGAGTTTTACCACAGCAATGGCTTTGGATTCCGGCAAATTTCAGCTTAACAGCATGATTGATGCGTCTAAACCGCTTGCAGCAGGGCGCGGCCATTTCATCAAGGATTTCCACGGTAAATATCGTCCACTGACGGCTTGGGAAGTTTTTATTTTTTCGTCCAATATCGGTTCGGCAAAAGAAGCACTGACAGTCGGTATCGATGGTCATAGAGAGTTCCTGAAAAGAATGGGACTATTGGACCGTATGACGACAGAGCTTCCAGAAATCGCTCGTCCAGTTGAGCCAAAACGTTGGAAGTCGGTCAACTCCATGACAATAGCTTTTGGTCATGGTATGATGACCACGCCATTACAAACAGCCGTAGGAGCAAGTGCTTTGATGAATGGCGGTTTTCTTATTGAACCGACTTTTTTAAAGCGTAATGAACAGGAAGCCATGGAACACGCAAAGCGTGTGGTTGCCGAACGTACCAGTCAGGATATGCGCTATCTCTATAAATTGAACGGTGATATTGGTTCAGGGCGCCGTGCAAAGGTAGAAGGCTATCGGGTTGGTGGTAAAACGGGTACAGCCGAAAAGGTTGAAAACGGTAAATACTCCAAGAATAAGCGTTTCAACGCATTTTTAGCCTCATTTCCAATCGATAATCCGCAATATGTCGTGTTGACAATTATTGACGAGCCAAAGCCTGAAGAAGGAAAATTTTCTGCAACCGCTGGTCTTAATGCTGCCCCGATGGTAGCCAATATTATTCGCCGATCAGCAACTTTTCTTGGTGTCACACCAGATTTCAAAGAAGAATATACGCCTGTTTTAGCAGCATCGGCTGGACAGAAATTGCCGGAAACAACATTGAATGATTAATTTTTAAAGAGGTGGGTGCATGAAGCTTGATGAATTGATAAACGGTAGCGGTTCGCATTCCCCTGTACCATCAATCGATATTACCGGCATAACAGCCGACTCCCGACAAGTTTCAGCCGGCAATCTTTTTGTAGCACTCCATGGTAATCAGGGCGATGGCGGTAAATATGCTTTAGATGCTATCAGCCGCGGTGCAGGCGCAATTCTAACCGACCATGATTTATCGTTGGATACGGCCAATATTCCAGTTATCCAAGTGTCCAATGCACGCCACGAATTGGCGATGGCAGCAGCACGGTTTTATGGCAAGCAACCGCACACTGTGGTTGCTGTAACAGGCACAAGCGGTAAAACATCTGTAGCCTCATTTACACAGCAGATTTGGAAAGAGTCAGGGTTCGCCGCGGCGAGCGTTGGCACTGTCGGGATTATTTCGCCAAAGCGAAATGAATATGGTTCACTGACAACACCTGATCCTGTCAAGTTGCAACAAATTATGTGTGACTTGGCAAATGAAGGTGTTACCCATGTTGCAATGGAAGCATCTTCGCATGGTATCGATCAATGCCGTTTAGATGGTATTAAACTTGCAGGAGCGGCATTTACCAATCTTGGTCGTGACCATATGGATTACCACCCAACCGTTGAAGATTATTTTAAAGCAAAAATGCGCTTGTTCGATACATTATTGCCCAAAGATGCGCCGGCAATCATTTTTGCAGATGATAAATATTCCGAAGCGGCGATAGAGCACGTAAAAAGGTCTAATCGCAAAGTATTGACTGTTGGGCGCAAGGGGCATTTTATTAAATTGCGCCATGTTGAACATGAACGTTACCGGCAGTTTGTTGATTGTATTGTCGATGACACGGTTTACGAATTTGCTTTGCCTTTGGCCGGCGATTTTCAAGTTTCAAACGCTTTGGTAGCAGCAGGGCTAGCTTTGTCGACGGGTGTATCTCCCGCAGCAGTGTTTCGTGCATTGGAACGTTTAAAAGGTGCGCCCGGTCGTTTGGAATTGGTCGGGTCAACCAAAGATAATGCGCTAATCTATGTTGATTATGCCCATAAGCCTGAAGCTTTGGAACAGGTTTTATTATCGGTCAGACCTTTTACCAGCGGTAAAATTGTTGTTGTCTTTGGTTGTGGTGGTGACAGAGACAAAGGAAAACGCCCATTAATGGGCAAGATTGCAACCAAATTTGCCGATACAGTGATTGTAACGGATGATAATCCAAGAACAGAACAGCCAGAACAAATACGTAAGGAAATTATGGCCGCAGCACCTGATGCCATAGAAATTGGAAATAGGCGCGAAGCCATTCAATATGCGGTATCTTTGCTTAAGGCAGGTGACACACTGGTGGTTGCCGGAAAAGGGCATGAAAAAGGCCAAATTATTGGTCATGAGGTTCACCCATTTTCAGACCATCAGGAAATTACTTCAGCCTTGGAAGGAATAAAGTAAATGGCTGCTTTATGGACAAAACAGGCACTGGTGGATGCTCTTAGAGGCGAAGTATCTGGTCATTTGCCTGAAAACTATAGTGGTGTTTCCATTGATAGTCGCACCGTTCAGCCGGGGGAAATTTTCTTCTGTATAAAAGGTGAAAAATTCGATGGGCATGATTTTGCTGCCAAAGCAATTGAAAATGGTGCTGGTGTTCTCATTATAGAGAAAAGTCGAAAAGCAACATTGGAACAACTCAATGTACCAATGATTGCTGTTGACGATGTTCTTGATGCACTTGGGCAATTGGGATGTGCTGCGCGTCAACGCTCACGGGCAAAAATAATTGCCGTTACCGGATCTGTTGGTAAAACCACAACCAAGGAAGCTTTGCGCCATTGTTTGTCCATGGTTGGTAAAGTTCATGCAAATCCAGCATCCTTCAATAATCATTGGGGGGTACCATTAACATTGGCGCGTATGCCTGAAGACACAGATTACGGTGTGTTTGAAATTGGTATGAACCACCCGGGAGAAATCCGGCCATTGGTAAAAATGGTACGACCTCATGTGGCAATTATAACGCGCATTGCGGCAGTACATTTTGGTTTCTTTTCGAGTCTTGAAGAAATTGCCGATGCCAAAGCTGAGATTTTTGAAGGTGTTGAGGATAATGGAACGGCATTGCTAAATTCCGACGATGCGTTTTTTGATTATCTTGCGAAAAAGGCCAAACAATGTGGCATTGAAACGGTCAGAAGTTTTGGTGAAGCAGATTTTGCAGACTATCGGCTTGATAAATTGCATATGCAAAATGATTGTTCTTGCATGACGGTTAAAATCCGTGATGAAGAAGCCATGGTAAAAGTGGGAGCCCCTGGGCGCCATATTGTGCAAAATTGCCTAGCTGTTATCGGCGCATGCGATTGTGTTGGGGCTGATATTGCCCATATTGCTTTGGCGTTAGCCAATTTTTCTGCCGAAAATGGGCGTGGAGCAAGATATCGTCTATCTCTTCCCCAAGGTGGCGAATTTACACTTATTGATGAGAGCTATAATGCAAATCCAGCATCAATGCGTGCCGCATTAAGTTTATTGGGGGACGCCAATGTAGGGCCGAGGGGAAGACGAATAGCTGTGTTGGGTGATATGCTTGAGCTTGGGAAATATAGTGAAAAGCTACACCGCGAACTTGCTGAACCAATCTATTCTGCTGGTGTTAATCCGATCTATTTGGTTGGATCCGAGATGAAAAACTTGGCTGATGAAGTTTCGCAGCGTTTAAAGGTTCATTATAAAACAACTGTTGATGAGATATTGCCATTGGTTTTGGCTGATATACATCAAGGAGATGTTATAATGGTCAAATCGTCAAATAGTATCCATTCTTCTCGTATTGTCGCCGCTCTTATCGAGCGTTATAAGGCAATCTCCGCATAATTTTGAAAAGGGTTTTCCTGCAATGATGATGTTTCTTTCATCGCTTACCGACATTTTGCCGGGAGTTGGTGTTTTCCGTTATATTACATTTCGTACCGGTGCAGCGTTACTGACATCGGGACTGATTGTTTTCTTATTCGGTCCAAGTATCATTGCATCGTTAAAGGTACGTCAGGGAAAAGGGCAGCCAATACGCGCAGACGGGCCACAAACGCATTTCAAAAAAGCCGGTACCCCAACAATGGGTGGGCTGATGATCTTAACCGGCACTGTCGTTTCGGCATTATTATGGTGTAACCTGCTGAATGTATATTTCTGGGTTGTCCTGCTTGTTATGTTGGCATTTGGAGCAATCGGGTTTTATGACGATTATCTGAAAGTGACCAAACAAACAGAGAAGGGCTTTTCCGGAAAAGCGCGCCTTACTTTGGAGTTTATCATTGCAGCCATTGCATCTCTGGTCATAATGCATACGGAATCAACAGGTTTGGCGCTTCCATTTCTGAAAGATTATCTATTCAATCTTGGCTGGTTCTTTATACCATTTGCTGCTTTTGTCATGGTGGGTGCCGGCAATGCGGTCAATTTCACCGATGGATTAGATGGTTTGGCAATTGTTCCAGTCATGGTTGCGGCATCATCATTTGCGTTGATTGCCTATTTGTCGGGCAATATCAATTTTGCTGATTATCTACAAATCCATTATGTTTCAGGTGCAGGAGAATTAACGGTTCTACTTGGCGCCGTTGTGGGGGCTGGTCTTGGCTTTTTGTGGTTTAATGCGCCACCAGCTGCAATATTTATGGGTGACACCGGATCACTTGCATTGGGCGGTATGTTAGGGGCTGTGGCTGTTGCAACAAAACATGAAATCGTGCTTGCTGTTATCGGTGGCCTATTTGTTATGGAAGCCTTGTCCGTTATTATTCAGGTCTTCTGGTTTAAGAAAACCGGCAGGCGCGTATTCCTTATGGCACCTATTCATCACCATTTCGAGAAAAAGGGCTGGACAGAAAGTCAAGTTGTTATCCGGTTCTGGATTATTTCAATCGTATTGGCATTAATTGGCCTTTCAACACTGAAATTAAGATAAAACAATGATTAAAGTAGAATCTTTTAAAGGTAAAAATGTTGCTCTTTTGGGGCTTGGCGGTTCAGGTATAGCAACGGCAGAGGCATTGATTGCCGGTGGTGCCAATGTCATTGCATGGGATGACAATAGTCATGGCGTCGAAACGGCTCGTGAAAAAAATATCCCGACAGATGATCTGCATAATATTAATTGGTCAAAAGTTTCTGCACTTATTCTTGCCCCTGGTGTGCCACTTACCAATCCTGAACCGCATTGGTCAGTTAAGCTCGCCAAAAGCGCCGGTGTAGAGGTAATTGGCGATATCGAGTTATTTGTGCGCGAAAGAAATCACTATATCGAGGCAAATGGATTAAAAAGTTCGGATGTGCCATTTATCGCCATTACCGGAACCAATGGCAAATCGACCACAACTGCGCTTATCAACCATTTATTGTTGGAAGCAGGGCAAGATGCGCAGATGGGCGGTAATATCGGAACCGCCATTTTATCACTGGAACCAATCAGGAAGGGAAGATTCTACGTTATTGAATGTTCTTCATTCCAGATTGACCTTACACCTTCCATCAATCCAACTATAGGCATTCTGCTCAATCTTTCGCTCGATCATATTGATAGACACGGCACTTATGCGCATTATTGCGCCATCAAACAACGGCTTGTCGCAGGTTCGGATACAGCACTTGTCGCATTGGACGATAAAGATACAAGCGAGATTTATGAAACCTTGGTAAAACAGGGACACACTGTCATTCCCGTGTCAAAAGACCAGATACTACATACTAACGGGTATTACGCGCAAAATAGCGATCTCTATAGCGTAAAAGATAATCAGGCGCAGAAACGTATTTCACTGGCTGGAATTGACTCTCTTAGAGGGCGCCATAATGCGCAAAATGCCCTGATGGCCTTGGCAACATTGGATATTCTAAAAATTAGTTCCGATCATTTGCAAAAAATGTTTGCCTCTTACATAGGCTTGCCACACCGTATGCAGCTCGTGCGTAAAATTGGGCAAGCCTTGTTTGTTGATGACAGTAAAGCCACAAATGCCGAAGCATCAGCACCAGCCTTGGCAACATTCGATCATATCTATTGGATTATTGGCGGCCTTGCAAAGGAGGGTGGTATTACCGCCCTTAAAGATTATTTTCCAAAAATATGCAAAGCGTATCTTATTGGTGATGCAGCAGAAGACTTTGCGCGAACCATTGGTAATGCATTTCCCATTTCCATGTGCGGCACATTGGATAAAGCGGTGCATGAAGCTGCTATTGATGCCGCGCAAGACAAAGCAAGCGAGGTTGCTGTCTTATTATCTCCAGCTTGTGCCAGTTATGACCAGTTTAAAAACTATGGCGCAAGGGGGGATGCGTTCAAGGCACTTGTCAAGGCATTATAGGTCTGAGCGTATTTAAGGCGTTATAACGTAGAACGTATTGATTAGGCTTATTGAATAAAAATTGTACGATAATGGCAATCATCTGAGGTGGTTGCCATTATTGCTATTCTACCAACCACTTTGCATATATTTTTTGTTTGTGCGTGATAAAAGTTTAGCGCGCGTTAACCAACCAGAATCTTTTTCGGCGTAGTTTGTAATTTCGGTAAAATAGAAAACGGTTGCATTCTATTGCATAAAGAGAAAGGTATACCATGGTTTCTCGTGCTGATCGTGGACCAATAGCCAATTGGTGGTGGACGATAGACCGCCCAATTTTGGCGGCTTGCCTGATGCTTATGGGGCTTGGTATCATGCTTTCTTTTGCCGCAAGTCCGACCGTTGCCAGCAAAATTGGTATTGCTGACAGTTTTTATTTTGTGCGCTGGCATATTATTTTCAGTTTTCCGGCACTTTTTACAATGATGTTCATATCATTTTTTACGCCACGCAATATTCGGCGGTTTTGTGCGGTATTGCTGATTGTTACCCTTGTTCTGCTTGTTGCAACGCTTTTGTTCGGAGCAGAAGTGAAAGGATCACGCCGCTGGATTTCCGTGCTTGGCGTATCGGTGCAGGCATCTGAATTCATGAAACCAGCCTTTGTTGTCATGTCGGCTTGGTTGTTTTCCGATAAAACAAGGAAAAACGGTATACCCGGTTTTGCGCTCGCTATTCTGCTTTATGCAACATGTGCATGTCTTTTGGTTATGGAGCCGGATATCGGGCAGACAATGCTGATTAGCGCCACTTGGGGTGGGTTGTTTTTTCTTGCTGGTGTGCCAATTATCATCATAGTCTTTTTCATTGGTCTGGCCGTTGTTGGCGGTTTTGGTGCCTATATGTTTGTGCATCACGTGCAAGAACGCGTGAATGGCTTTTTAACAGGCGAGGGCGATACATTTCAGGTTGATGTTGGACGCGAAGCTATTTTAAATGGTGGCTGGTTTGGACAGGGACCTGGGGAAGGAACAGTCAAGCGGATTGTGCCTGATAGTCATACTGACTTTGTGTTTTCAGTCGCTGCTGAAGAATACGGAATTATACTTTGTATGTTAATCGTTGCGTTATTTGCTTTTATTGTTATCCGCTCCATGCGAATAGCTATGAATGAACGCGATTCATTTACCCGTTTTGCAATTGCAGGTATCTCTATTTTATTTGGTTGCCAATCCATGATTAATATGGCCGTTAATCTGCACTTGATGCCGCCAAAAGGTATGACATTGCCATTTATTTCCTATGGTGGGTCTTCAATGGTAGCAATTGCAATTTCAATGGGTATTCTCCTAAGTTTAACGCGCAGACGTCCTGAAGCCAGACTTTCAGCATCTTTGCCCACTATTATGCCGGCGGTATAAAATGACAGAAAAACAGGTTATTGTATTGGTAGCTGGTGGCACAGGTGGTCACCTTTTTCCGGCAGAAGCACTTGCAGGCGAGCTGGTCAAACGTGGTTATGATGTGCATTTGGCAACAGATAGCCGCGCGCGGCGGTTTGTGCGCCATTTTCAGGACGATCATGTGCATGTCATTCCATCGGCAACTATAACCGGCAAAAATCCTTTTTCACTGTTAAAGACGTTATGGCAATTGTTAAAAGGTGTGCGCGGCTCACGCAAACTGTTCCGTCGGTTGAAGCCAGTCTTGGTTGGTGGTTTTGGTGGATATCCAACACTGCCACCGCTTTATGCTGCCCAATCCATTGGCATTAAAACTTTTGTTCATGAACAAAATGCCGTTATGGGGCGCGCCAACAAAGCAATGGCTGGTCGGGTTAATGCAATTGCCGGCGGTTTTTTAAACGAGGAAGGACCATTTGCCGCAAAAATTGTTGTGACCGGTAATCCTGTGCGAGAAGCAGTGATTAGCGCAGCCTATCAATCCTATCAGCCATCAAAAGGAAATGCCCCTTTTCATCTGCTTGTTTTTGGCGGCAGTCAGGGGGCATCTTATTTTTCAGAAGTTGTGCCCAGCGCCATCGCATTATTGGACGAAGATACGCGCAAACGTCTTCATGTTGTCCAGCAGGTGCGTGGAGAACGTGCTGCCTTAGAAAACACCTATAAGGAAATGGGTATAACAGCCGAAGTCGCCGAATTTTTTGATGATATGCCAGATCGGATAGCGCAATCGAATTACATTATTGCCCGATCAGGTGCATCAACAGTGTCGGAAATTGCAGCCATTGGTCGGCCGGCTTTATTGGTACCTTATCCTTATGCCCTCGACCACGATCAGGCGGCAAATGCGGCCAAACTTGCTTCCAGCGGTGGGGTCAAGGTTATTCAACAAAGCGAATTAAGTGCAGAAAAACTGGCAAAAGTGCTGGAAGTTGCTTGTAAAGATGCCGAATTAATGGCGACGCAAGCTGCGGCTTCCCGATCTGTCGGTCATATTGATGCCACGAAAAAATTGGCAGATCTGGCTGAAGCATTAATTGCCGGAAAAACAATAGAAGAATTTAAAAAAGGAGAAACTTCATGAAAATGCCATTGAGTATTGGCCTTGTCCACTTTGTTGGAATCGGCGGTATAGGCATGAGTGGTATTGCCGAAGTGCTCCATAATTTAGGGTATAAGGTTCAAGGGTCAGATCAGGCTGATAATGCCAATGTTGAACGCTTGCGGGCAAAGGGCATCACGGTTCATGTTGGTCATAAGGCAGAAAATCTCGGACAGGCAGAAGTGGTTGTTGTTTCGACAGCTATTCGCCCAACAAATCCAGAATATGTTGCCGCCAAAGAACGGCATTTACCAATTGTTCGGCGTGCCGAAATGCTGGCGGAATTGATGCGCTTTAAACAGGCGATTGCTATTGGCGGAACCCATGGAAAAACCACAACCACTTCGATGATTGGAACATTGTTGGAAGCAGGTAACCTTGACCCAATGGTGATTAATGGTGGAATCATCAATGCCTATGGCACCAATGCGCGCATGGGTGGTGGCGATTGGATGGTTGTAGAAGCCGATGAAAGTGATGGCACGTTTTTGAAACTACCAGCAGATGTCGCGGTTGTCACCAATATCGACCCTGAACATCTTGACCATTATGGTACTTTTGAAACAGAACGAGAAGCCTTCCGTCAATTTGTTGAGAATGTACCGTTTTATGGGTTTGGTGTTATGTGCCTAGACCATCCTGAGGTGCAAGCACTGGTAAGCCGTATTGATGACCGGCGTGTTATTACCTATGGTTCTAATCCACAAGCGGATGTCCGTTTTATTAATCACCATATGGAAGGTGCAAATTCGCATTTTGATGTGGTGATAAGATCGCGCAAAACCGGTGCGGTTGTTGAAATGAAAAATCTTGTCTTGCCAATGCCAGGTCGCCACAATGTTTTAAACGCTACAGCTGCTATTGCTGTTGCACATGAACTTGGCATTTCTGATGATGCTATTATTAAAGGCTTGGCAAATTTTTCGGGTGTGAAACGGCGTTTTACGCATACAGGTAGTTGGAATGGCGTGGAAATTTTCGATGATTACGGTCACCACCCCGTTGAAATTAAGGCTGTCCTGAAGGCCGCGCGTGAAAGCGTTAAGGGTCGCGTAATTGCCATCGCGCAGCCGCACCGCTATACCAGACTCCATGATTTGTTTGATGACTTTGCAACATCTTTCAATGATGCAGACACTATTCTTGTTGCGCCGGTCTATGCTGCTGGTGAAGATCCGATTGAAGGGGTAAATTCAAAGGCATTGGTGGATAGGATAAAAACAGCCGGTCATAGAGATGCCCGTTTTATTGAAGACCCTAAGGAAATTGCACCGATTGTTGCCTCTATAGCAGAGCCGGGTGATTATGTTGTGTTTCTTGGGGCAGGCAATATTACGCAATGGGCATATGCGCTACCGGAAGAATTGGCCGAATTAGATAAAAAGAAGCATTAGTCACATGAATGATGGCGAAGAACTCTTAAAGGATTTACAACCTTCATTGGCAGGACTTCGGGGGCGTATCACTGCCAATGTCGATATGAGCAAGGTTACATGGTTTAGAACTGGTGGCCTTGCAGAAGTGTTTTATCAGCCAGCAGACGAGGCAGACCTTACTTTTTTCCTGCAAAATACCCCTAAAGATATTCCTCTTACGATTGTAGGTATTGGGTCAAATCTTCTCATTCGTGATGGTGGTATTCCCGGTATTACAATCAGGCTTTCGGCAAAAGGTTTTGGCGAAACACAGCAAGTGTCTCCTACCCAATTTTTTGCAGGCGCCGCAACAACCGATAAACGTATTGCAACAGTAGCATTAGAAGCCGGTATTGCCGGTATGCATTTTTACTGCGGTATACCGGGTAATCTCGGTGGCGCACTGAAAATGAATGGTGGTGCGAATGGTGGTGAAACAGCAGAGCACGTTGTTGAAGTTTATGCACTTGATCGCACGGGTAAACGTCACATTTTGAGTTTGGCTGATATGCAATACTCTTATCGTCATTCAAATGTGCCTGATGACCTCATTTTTGTTGGTGCTTTGCTACAAGGACCAAAAGGTGACAAAGACGATATCCGTAAGGCTATGGATGAAGCTATAGCGCATCGTGAGGCTGTGCAGCCAATTCGTGAAAAAACGGGTGGGTCAACCTTTCGTAATCCGGAAGGCACATCGGCATGGAAAGTTATTGACGAAGCTGGCTGTCGGGGGTTGAAAATAGGTGGTGCCGAAATGAGCACCATGCACTGTAATTTCATGATTAATACCGGTAACGCTACAGCCTATGATCTGGAGCTTTTGGGCGAGACTGTCCGTCAACGTGTTTATGAAAAGAGCAAGATTAATCTTCATTGGGAAATTAAACGGATAGGCGCTTTTCTTCCCGGCCATGAAGTGACACCCTTTTTGCCTGATTAGTCGTATGATTTGACTGATAGTCATATTTATCCAATTGGCTACATAAGCCAATATTAGGAGTAAACCGATTGGTTTGGCGATAAGCATTTTTAACAAAAACATGGTAAACATGACAACCTGTTTGCATCTCATTCAAAGAATGAAATGGTTAACGAAGCGGTGTTTAATAGTGATAATGACAGTTAATCTTCGGTTTTTATAGTTATTGCTAGATGCAATATAATGCCGCAAGATCAGTTGGATTTTGCAAAAGTTTCTCTAATTCTTAATCGGCAATATTTTAGTCTTTTGGTGCCTTTGGGAGAACTGTGTCACAAATGCATTTATTTTAAATTTTTATCATGTCTGTACAGCTAAACTATTGACTAAGTAATGCGAGATGCCGCCCAATTTTTTATGGTAAATACATCATTAAAAATAATGAAAAAAAATCTATGAGTCATTTCAAGGACATGTCGGTAATTTTGCCTTACGAATCAGCATCTTGCAGCGTGTAGCACTTGTTTTACATGGCTGTTTCTGATTCATTGACCTCGATGCTAGTCCTTTGATTCGAAACGATGAATCCTGATTTACTCTACTGATAGTATTGTTTGTGTTTTGAAGGACTATATTTGGTGGTTTATGAGGGGTTTTGATATGACTAAAAAGCATGTTGCACTACTGATGGGTGGTTTTTCATCAGAACGGTCTGTTAGTCTATCATCTGGCGAAGCGTGCGCTAAAGCTCTTGAACAAGAAGGCTATAAAGTTACCAAGGTTGATGTGGGGCGCGATGTGGCCTCTGTGCTGTCTCATTTGCGGCCTGATGTCGCCTTTAATGCCTTGCATGGTATCTTTGGTGAAGATGGTCGTATTCAGGGAATACTTGAATTTTTACAAATACCTTACACGCATTCAGGTGTTTTGGCATCTGCTTTGGCAATGGATAAAGGGCGGGCAAAAATTGTTGCCAGTACGCAAGGTGTAGCTGTTGCTCCCTCACGCGTCATGAGCCGTTTTGATATTAGAGATAAACACCCTATTGAGCCACCTTATGTTGTGAAGCCTGTTTGTGAAGGGTCAAGCTTCGGTGTTGTTATTGTAACCGCCGATCAGGCACGTCCACCGAAAGAGTTGGGTGAGGCAGAATGGCATTATGGTGATGATGTTATCGTTGAGAAATATATTGCTGGTCGGGAACTGACATGCGCGGTGATTGGTGAGATGGCACTTGATGTGTGCGAGATTGTTCCTGATGAAGGCTACAAGTTTTACGACTTCAACTCAAAATACAAACCGGGTGGTTCAAGACACGTTTGTCCTGCACCACTTTCACCAATTATTTACCAAAATGTGCAATTGATGTCTGTGGCTGCGCATCAGGCAATTGGTTGTCGTGGTGTCAGTCGATCAGATTTTCGTTATGACGAGGAGAAGGGTGAGTTGGTTTGGTTGGAAATCAATACACAACCAGGAATGACACCAACTTCTCTTGTTCCAGATATTGCCAAGGTGTCGGGTCATTCATTTGGTGACCTTGTAAAATGGATGGTGGAGGACGCGTCGTGTATGCGTTGAACGGTCAACAGGCAGATAGTTTTTCGACATCGGCGATGTCGTTGCTGCCCCGCCTTTATCGGCGGTTTCGGCGCGCTGTCTTTCATTTTGTCTTGGCTGACATTGATGTGCCTCGCCATTTTGGTACGGTTGCATTCGTATTTTTTATCGGTGCGTCGGCGGCCTATGGTATTTCTGCTGGGGGGCACACAGACGATGTGTTGAAGGCGACGACCTCCACATTTGGCTTTGCCGTGGAAGACGTGGATATTGCCGGAAATAAAAGAATGTCGGAACTTGATGTTCTGTCGGCATTGGGTCTTGATGGCGAAACATCCATGATTGGATTTGATGCGACAGCTGCACGCGAAGACTTGGAAAAACTTCCTTGGGTGCAATCTGTCGATGTGCAAAAAGTCTATCCAAACCGAGTCCGTGTTTCATTGGTAGAACGTCAACCTTATGCAATTTGGCAGCATGAAGATAAGCTTGACATTATCGACGATGAAGGGCGTGTCATTGTGCCATTCAGACCTGGTCTGGTTGGAGATTTGCCACTGGTTGTTGGTGCTGGTGCTGATGCCAAAGCGCAGGACTTTGTAAAACAGGTTGCTGCATTTCCAGACATTCACGATCACGTGCGCGCTTATGTGCGTGTTGGAGATCGTCGGTGGGATATACTTCTGGATAACGGTGTGCGTATTAAATTGCCTGAAATAAATGCAATGGCTCGCCTTGCAGATGCAGTTAAGGCAGATAAAGAACAAGGCTTATTTTCGCGGGATGTTTTGAGTGTTGATCTGCGTTTGCCTGATCGTATGACTGTTGCGCTATCGGATGAAGCGCTAGAGCGTCGTAATCAGGTCGTAAAGGAAGAAGAGCGTCGCTTGAAGGCGCAGAAGGCAGGTCACGCATGAATTTGCTTGGTTCAGGTCATGGCGGATTGCGCAAAACGCGCTTGTTGACCGTGCTTGATGTGGGATCAAGTAAGGTTGTCTGCGTTATTGCTCGATTGCGTCCGCTTGACCATACGCAATATCTGCCAGGTCGCACGCATCACATTGAAATCTTAGGCTTCGGCGTTCAAAGATCACGTGGTATTAAGTCCGGCGTGGTTATGGATATGGCTGCTGCTGAACAGGCTGTTCGACTTGCTGTTGATGCCGCCGAAAAAATGTCGGGCTTAATTGTTGATTCACTTATCGTGAATTTTTCATCTGCGCGCCTTAAAAGCGTTGTAGTCCATGGTAGTACTGACGTTAGTGGACGTGAAGTTACCGAGCGCGATGTTCGTACCGTATTGGCAGATGCTTCGCGTCATGCTTTCGGTCTTGATCGCCATATTGTTCATTCGGTACCGCTTTCATAT
Source organism: uncultured Bartonella sp. (assembly GCA_946478235.1). Classification (GTDB taxonomy): domain Bacteria; phylum Pseudomonadota; class Alphaproteobacteria; order Rhizobiales; family Rhizobiaceae; genus Bartonella. Next base: position 336,167 of record CAMLBF010000001.1, on the reverse strand, counting down.
TCTTTGGATGGTGAAAAGGGCATTTCTGATCCAGTTGGTATGTCGGGTGATTTGCTTGGCGTGGATGTCCACGTTATGACGGCTGAAAGTGTGCCATTGCGTAATCTGGAAGCGTGTATCAATCGCGCGCATATCAGTGTTGAAGCTATGGTTGCAACACCTTTTGCAAGTGGGCTTTCCGTTTTGGTTGATGATGAGGCGCGTTTGGGCGCAGCCTGTATTGATCTTGGTGGCGGTACAACAACTTTTTCAGTTTTTTCAGAAAACCGTTTTGTCCATGCTGATGCAATTCCAGTTGGCGGCAATCATGTAACTCTTGATATTGCTCGTGGTTTTTCTATGCCGCTTGAAGCCGCCGAACGACTTAAGGTTATGCATGGATCAGCTTTATCCGGTGGTATTGATGACCGTCATATGATCAGCATTTCGCCAATCGCTGGTGAACAGAATGAAACACAATATCCCCGTGCTGTTCTCACACGTATCATTCAGGCGCGTGTTGAAGAGACATTGGAAATGGTGCGCGATCGTCTCAACCGTTCAGGATTTGGGCATGTTATCGGCAAGCGCGTTGTTTTGACGGGTGGTGGAAGCCAATTAACCGGTTTGCCAGAAACAGCACGTAAGATATTAGGACGCAATGTACGTGTCGGGCGTCCATTGGGGGTTTCTGGTTTGCCAACTTTGGCAAAAGGGGCAGCATTTTCGGCTGTTGTTGGATTGATGATCTATCCGCAGACAGCCAGTTTCGAAGAGAAATTTGTTCATAGTATTGGCCAAATGAAAACTGGCACAGGTGGACGATTTCAACGCGTGGGCCAATGGCTTCGCGAGAGTTTTTGAGTAGACGTTACAGTATAACTTATTTCTACCGCTATGGGCTTTGCGGTGCTTTATGAGAAGGAAAAAAGAATGACAATCAATCTGCACGAGCCGGACATCACCGAGCTTAAGCCACGTATCACTGTTTTCGGTGTAGGCGGCGGCGGCGGCAACGCCGTTAACAACATGATTAATGCCGGATTACAGGGCGTTGACTTTGTTGTTGCCAATACCGATGCGCAAGCTTTGACGATGTCAAAGGCTGATCGTGTTATTCAACTTGGTGCCGCTGTAACTGAAGGCTTGGGTGCTGGTGCACTGCCAGAAGTTGGTCAAGCTGCTGCTGAAGAATGCCTTGATGAAATTATCGACCATCTTGGTAATTCGCATATGGTATTCATTACCTGCGGTATGGGTGGTGGTACCGGTACGGGCGCTGCACCGGTTGTTGCTCGCGCTGCACGTGAAAAAGGCATTTTGACTGTTGGTGTCGTTACAAAGCCTTTCCATTTTGAAGGTGCACGCCGTATGAAAACGGCTGAAGCCGGTATTGAAGAATTGCAACAATGTGTTGATACATTGATTGTTATTCCAAACCAAAATCTTTTCCGTATCGCAAACGAACAAACAACATTTGCTGATGCCTTTATGATGGCAGACCAAGTGCTTTATTCTGGTGTTGCTTCCATCACAGATCTTATGATCAAGGAAGGTTTAATCAATCTTGATTTTGCTGATGTCCGCTCTGTGATGCATGAAATGGGCCGTGCAATGATGGGAACCGGCGAAGCTTCTGGTGAAAATCGTGCACTTGCAGCTGCCGAAGCCGCTATTGCCAACCCACTGCTTGATGAAACCTCAATGCGTGGCGCACGTGGATTGTTGATTTCTATCACCGGTGGACGTGACTTAACCTTGTTTGAGGTTGATGAAGCTGCCAACCGTATCCGTGAAGAAGTTGATGCTGACGCAAACGTCATCTTTGGTGCAATTGATGATGAATCACTTGAAGGTGTCATTCGTGTTTCTGTTGTTGCAACGGGTATTGACCGTATGTCTGTTGAAGGAACAGATACGGGCAATATGGGTAACTCATTAGTCAACCCTGTTCGTAAGGTAGAAGGTAATCAGCCTATCCCAGGTGTGCAGAAGGCACATATTGCCGAACCACGTCCGCAAGGCATGGTAGAGGTCATGGAAGAACTTGAAGTTGAGATGAACCGTCCGATTGAAGAGCCGTTCCGCCCACAAAGCCAGTTATTTAAGACACCTGTGGCGCAAACACCTGTTATGCCACAGCGCAGCAACCCACAGGTTCAGGTTGCAGCTGCTGCACAAAATCAACAAGTTGCGCAAGCACAACAGGCTCCTCGTATGCAAAGCCGTGTAGTACCACAGCAACCTATGACACCAAATGTGTCAATGGAAGCAACAGCACGCGTTTTGGATGAAATGACAGAAGTGCCAGCTATGCAGGAAAGACCGGTAGCACAGCAACCTCGTCAAACACCAGTTCGTATGCCAGAACTACGCGATTTTCCACCAGTTGCACGTGAAAAAGCCAGTGCTGCTTCCAATCAGCAAGCACCGCAACAAGGACCACGCAGTTTGTGGCAGAAGTTGACACAAAGCTTGATGCATCGTGATGAAGAGCCTGCAGGGCGTTTAGAACCTGCTGCAAGATCATCACATCGTGAGCCAGTAATGCCTTCAACAGATCCACGTCGCACAATTTCGCCTGACGCAGCAGTTTATGCGCCACGTCGTGCCGCTGAGCCGCAAATGCGTCCACAGCAGCCAATGCAACCACAAAATCGTGCGCCAATGAGTGAAGAAGATCAGTTGGAAATTCCGGCATTTCTTCGCCGTCAGGCTAACTGATAAAAGGTCATAGCTATAGAGAAAAAGGTATAAGTCTTTCAATAAAGACAGACTTATACCACAAAGCCCCAAAACCTTCTCGAATTAACCGCTGTTGCAAAACAGCGGTTTTTTTATTTTGTTTTATCAACCGGAGAAAAATAGGGTGATATCTTTATAATGGTGATTTTCCGTTGCTTGGAATGCATATGACAATTTAGTCGTAAAAATTGATCGCCATATCTTTCAATCTGCACTCGAAGGCAGATTGAAAAAATGCTAATAATTCTCAAGACTGAATAATTCTGGCGTTGAAAGATAGATGAATATGACTGGTTCAACCAAAGATGATATTTTCCCAAAGTATCAATCGACTTTAAATTCTGTTGTGACGTTGACAGGTCATGGCGTGCATAGTGGTACACCATCAACCCTGAAAATTCATCCGGCAGACCATGACACGGGAATAGTCTTCATTCGTGAAACCATGAACGGTCAAAAACAACGTTTTCATGCTATATCAAGCGAGACAGGCGCTACAGAACTTTCGACAGTGCTGGGAAAAGGGGAATTGCGTGTTGAAACAATCGAACATCTGATGTCTGCTATAACAGCCTATAATCTGGATAATTTGACTATTGAAGTATCCAATAATGAACTGCCAATCTTGGATGGTGGTGCATGGAGTTATTGCAAAGCTTTTGATGAGGCAGGTGTTAAAATACAAAACGCTAAACGCCAATACTTGCGCATTCAGAAGCACGTTAGAGTCGAATCAAAAAGTGGCTTTGCAGAATTTGTTCCATTTTATGGTCGGCAGTTTGATGTCGCAATTGCTTTTGCGACGCCAATAATTGGCGAAAGCCAATTTATATTTGATCTCGATAGGGATGATTATAAAGCGGAAGTTTCGCGAGCCCGCACATTCGGCTTTTTAAAAGATGTGGAAACACTTTGGGCAGCCGGAATGGCCTTGGGGTCTTCACTGGAGAATTCGTTGGTTATCGGCGTTGATGAGCGCATTGTTAATCCACAAGGCACCTATTATGAAAATGAATTTGTTCGCCATAAATTGTTGGATGCTATTGGGGATACAGCTTTGTTAGGGCACCCATTTATCGGTCAATTTCGCTCGTTGCGGGGGGGACATGCTTTGAATGCACAATTGGTTCGCGCTGTTCTTGAAGACAGTTCTGCTTATGAAATCTGTACTATTGATGAAAAATAACGTTGAAAACTACTTGTTTTAAACGGCTTGTTATTATTGTTGTTTCAACGAACGATTGACCAATAGGGGTGAAATCGGCTAATTCAATGTTAATTTATTAGGTAATTGGTTGCTGATTATCTAAGATTGTGGTTTATGCTCGAGCGAGTAATAATACCTGTTAACGTTTTTAACAGGGTCTTTGTTTTAAAAAGAGCGCCGAAAGGCCGGAGAAAGCATGACGAAGTCTAGTTCGTATATAAAAAACGCTGTGGATCTAAATTCAAGTTTTGCCCGTAAAATATTGGTTGGGATTTTACTTGGTAGCGTATGTTTAACGGCCGGGTGCTCCAAAAAAGATAAAGATGTTGATCTTACGTCTTATGTAGAAACAATTGAAAAGCCGGATGTGCTTTATAATCAGGCACTGGCCAACTTGGACGCTGGGCGTTTGGGCGAGGCTTCCAAAAAGTTCGCAGCTATCGACCGCCAACATCCATATACAGAATGGGCACGTAAATCACTCGTTATGGGTGCCTTCACCAATTATCGTAAAGGTGACTATGACGAAGCCGTAAATATGGCAAAACGTTATATCTCGCTATATCCAACCTCTGATGAAGCAGCTTATGCCTATTATATTATTGGTTTGGCTTATTTCCGCCAGATACCGGATATTACACGTGATCAAAAAGACACCAAGCGCGCTATTGCTGCTATGCAGGAAGTGGTCGATCGCTATCCACAATCGGAATATGTGGATGATGCAAAAACGAAGATTCGTTTTGGCCGTGAGCAGCTCGCCGGTAAGGAAATGCAGATTGGCCGCTATTATCAAGAGCGCAAGCAATATTTGGCAGCGATCAAGCGTTATCGTACGGTTGTTGAGGAATATTCAAATACCAATCAGATTGAAGAAGCACTCTATCGCTTGACAGAAGCCAATTATGCATTGGGATTGACATCTGAAGCCCAGACAGCTGCGGCAGTTCTTGGACAGAACTATCCTGATAGCAAATGGTATAAGAGTGCCTTTGAACTTTTACAAAAGGGTGGCGTAAGCCCACAGGAAAATAAAGGTTCGTGGATTTCTCGCGCAGTCAACAAAATTAAACCTGACGGCAAAAAGGCGTCTTAATCGAATATGCTCATACAGCTTTCGATCCGCGACATTGTTCTGATCGAAAGGCTCGATATCTCCTTTGAAGCGGGCCTGTCGGTACTGACGGGGGAGACTGGGGCGGGTAAATCTATTTTGCTTGATTCTTTGTCTCTCGCTTTGGGCGGGCGTGGCGATGCTTCGTTGGTTCGCCATGGTATGGATAGTGGGCAAGTTATAGCTGTATTTGACGTGCCGAAAAATCATCCAGCAAGAAATATTATCAAGGAAAATGGCCTTGATGACGAGGGCGATATTATATTGCGGCGCATCCAGTCGGCAGATGGGCGTAGTCGAGTTTTTGTAAACGATCAAGCAGCGAGTGTTTCGCTCATGCGCCAGATTGGCCATGAACTCGTTGAAATACATGGACAGCATGATGATCGTGCTTTGGTGGATATTGATACCCACCGTAACCTACTTGATGCCTATGGGGATTTGGCAGATGACGTTGATAAGGTTAAAAACTGTTATCGCATCTGGCATGGCTTGGAAACAGAGCTAAAAAAATACCAATTAAAAGTTGAACAGGCCGCAAGAGAAGCAGATTATTTAAGAGCCTCTGTTGAAGAACTTGACGCACTCAACCCTGAAATAGGGGAAGAAGAAGAGCTTGCTAACCGTCGCACTGATATGATGAAAGCGGAAAAAATCGCTACAGATATTAATGAGGCCGGTGATCTACTCAATGGTGCGGAATCGCCGATACCTGTCTTGTCGAATTTTGTACGCAGATTAGAGCGAAAAGTTTCTGAAGCGGAAGAACTTGTTTCTCCCATTGTCAAAGCTATTGATGAGGCTATCCAGTCGCTAGGTGTGGCACAAGACAGTGTCGATCATGCTATGCGTGCACTGGATTTTGATCCACAAGAGTTAGAGCGGGTTGAAGAACGGCTATTTGCTTTGCGGGGCGCAGCCAGAAAATATAATGTTCCAGTTGATAATTTGCCGCAGTTGCGTGACCAAATGGACGCCGACCTTGCTGAGCTTGATGCGGGCGAAACAAACTTAGCTAGACTGGAAAAAGAAGTGCAAAGCGCATTGAGCGCATATGATAAGGCGGCAGATGCGTTATCGCAAAAAAGGCATACACGTGCAAAAGACCTGACTGCTGCTGTTATGGCAGAATTGCCTGCATTGAAGCTTGAACGTGCCGAATTTATTGTTGAGATAAATAGTGATGCCACACAACGCAATGCGGAAGGTATAGACCGTGTTGAATATTGGGTGCGCACGAATCCAGGAACGCGCGCTGGACCAATGATGAAAGTTGCTTCAGGCGGTGAATTATCGCGCTTTCTATTGGCTTTGAAGGTGGCATTGGCAGATCGTGGATCTGCACCAACGCTCGTCTTTGACGAGATTGATACTGGTGTTGGTGGCGCAGTTGCCGACGCTATTGGACAGAGGCTTTCCAGATTAGCTAAGAAGGTTCAAGTGCTTTCAGTCACACATGCACCGCAAGTTGCAGCACGTGCAGATTCGCATTTCCTCATTAGCAAGGCAGAACACAGCGAAGGAGGGCGCCTTATCACGCATGTGCATAAGATGGAGCCTGAAGAGCGTGCCGAGGAAATTGCGCGTATGTTGGCCGGAGAGCATATTACCGAAGAAGCACGTGCAGCCGCCATTAAGCTGCTTGGTGCTAAATAACTTTTTTCCCGTTAACACTATATAATTTTATTAGTCGATAAAATTGTCAGACCTGCACAATTTAATTGCTCTGTTGCTGTTTTACTTTTTAAGACAAAGCGACATGTTTTATAAGCATCTAACGATTTCGGGATTATGGAATGCAAAACTCTCAAAATTCTCCGGTGGACGAATTGACATCTGCTCAGGCAGCACAAGAGTTGGAATGGCTGGCAAAAGAAATTGCCCGTCATGATATTTTATATAATACCAAAGATCAGCCTGAAATATCTGATGCTGAATATGATGCTTTACGTAAACGCAACACAGCAATCGAAAAACGATTTCCAGAACTGGTCAGGCCGGATTCTCCATCTATAAAGGTTGGCGCACAGGTTTCCGAAAAATTTGAAAAAGTTAGACATCGCGTTCCAATGCTGTCGCTTGATAATGCCTTTAGTGACGATGATGTAAAGGATTTCGTTGACAGGATCCGCCGGTTTTTAAGGTTAAGTGCTAGCGATTTGCTGCAAATTACGGCTGAACCGAAAATTGATGGGCTTTCTCTGTCACTGCGATATGAACAAGGCAAGCTTGTGACGGCCGCAACACGCGGTGATGGCACTGTTGGTGAAAATGTTACGGCCAATGCATTTACAGTTTCAGATATTCCGAAACAATTAGCTGGAAAATGTCCTGATGTTCTGGAAGTACGTGGCGAATGTTATATGGCTCATGCAGATTTTCAGGCACTTAATGAACGCCATAGAGAAGAAGGTAAGCAGGTTTTTGCCAACCCCAGAAATGCGGCGGCTGGTTCACTTCGCCAGCTCGATGCCGGTATCACAGCGAAGCGGAAATTGAAATTTTTTGCCTATGCTTGGGGTGAAGTTAGCCAGATGCCAGCAACAACACAATTGGGCATGGTTGAACTTTTTAAAAGCTACGGTTTTACCGTCAATCCTTTAACCAAACTCTTTGATTCCGCGGAAGGTTTGTTGCAGCATTTTCATGCCATAGAACAGCAACGCGCTGATCTTGATTATGATATTGATGGCGTTGTCTATAAAGTCAATGATTTGGCGTTGCAGCAACGCCTTGGTTTTATTTCGCGCTCACCAAGATGGGCAATTGCCCATAAATTTCCAGCAGAACGCGCAATGACTGTGCTGCGTGCAATCGACATTCAAGTGGGGCGGACGGGCGCCTTAACACCAGTTGCTCGTTTGGAGCCAATAACAGTTGGCGGTGTTGTTGTTACCAATGCCACTTTGCATAATGAAGATTATATCAAAGGCGTTGGCAGCAAAGGCGAAAAAATTAGAGATGGCAGGGATATCCGTGTTGGAGATACCGTTATCATTCAACGCGCTGGTGATGTTATTCCGCAAATCGTTGATATTATTGCAGAACGGCGCCCAAGTGACGCAAAAGCTTATGATTTTCCAACCGTTTGTCCTGCTTGTGGAAGTCATGCAGTCAGAGAAGAAGGTGAGGCGGTCAGGCGTTGTACAGGTGGCTTGATTTGTCCGGCACAAGCGATGGAACGTTTGCGCCACTTTGTATCGCGCAATGCGTTTGACATTGAAGGGCTTGGCGAAAAACAGGTTGAATTTTTCTTTCATGCCGACGATCAAACTTTATCAATCAAAAGTCCAGTAGATATATTTACTCTGCAAGAGAGACAAAAGAATGCATTGAAAAAGCTGGAAAATTGCGATGGCTTTGGAAGTGTATCCGTGCAAAATCTTTATGATGCGATCAATGCACGGCGCGAAATCTCTTTAAGCCGGTTTTTGTTTGCTTTGGGAATACGCCATGTGGGTGAGGTCAATGCTCGCCGGTTAGCGCGTGCCTATCAAACTTACGATGCATTTGCCAATATCGCGTCTCATGCAATAATGCCTAATGAGGAAATGATTAAGGGCAATGATGCTTGGTTAGAGCTTACGAATATTGAAGGTATTGGTTCCACCGTTGCAGAAGCTGTCGTTGATTTCTACGCAGAAGATCATAATAGGCAGATCTTGGAAGCGCTGTTGAAAGAAGTTACGCCGCTCAAAGAGGTATTGCCAATTACCAATAATTCTCCAGTTGCTGGAAAGATTGTTGTTTTTACTGGTTCACTGGAACAGATGTCGAGAGATGAGGCAAAAGCAATGGCCGAAAGGTTAGGGGCAAAAACCGCTGCTTCTGTTTCAAAAAAGACAGATCTTGTTGTGGCAGGGCCTGGTGCTGGTTCAAAATTAGCAAAAGCGCAGGAACTTGGCGTAAAAATTATTGATGAAGATGCGTGGTTTGAATTGGTCAAGCAGAACGAGAGCTAAAAGCAGATGATTTCTGACGAAAGCTATAAACAGATTATTCGATTTTTATAAATAGATTATTCTATCTCAAAGTTAAAACCAGATAACTCGATTATCCGGATAATGCTATTACATAGCTGTATAGCTGTTTAAGGTGATGCTTGACAGCAAATTCGGGAAATTATCTATGCTCTCAATGGCTTCTAACGACATATTAATGGCTATTGCGTTCAATAAGGGTTGGCGAAATCACTGAGTGATTATTTGTAAAAATCACCGACAGAAATCACCGACAGAAATCACTGATTGAAATCACTCACAGAAATCAATCATCGAAATTGCTTATTAAAGTCATTTACTGAAATTCTTCATTGACGGTTTTTACTTGATGTCCGTTTGGCGAAAGTTTTTAAGTTTTTGTCTTCAAAAGGACATGAGCAAAACTGTTATCTGCAAAATTAACAGCTATAAAAAGGGTCTCTATCGTTATTTTTTGACCTAAAATGCTTTGATGAATTTCATAACGTGTCTTTTTATCAAATTGCCCAATTGGGGGCATACACGAGTATGAAATGGCAGGCATAAATACCTGCCATGACACTTGCTATTCAAAAATATCAACAACCTATCAAAGTGGCTTTGTTGCTTCCTCTAATTAAAGCAGTTGTGTTACTTCCTCTAATTAAAGTGGCTTTGTTGCTTCCTCTAACCACTTACGGTCAGTGTCATCAAGATGGGAAACGTTATGGTCATAGACACTGGCATGATAATTATTAAGCCAATTGCGCTCTTCATTGGTCAACATATCGACCAATATTAGATTTCTATCAATTGGGCAGAATGTCAGGGTTTCAAATTTGAGCATCGATATATCGCCGCCAGAAATTTCTGTGGCGGGCATTACGGCAAGTAAGTTTTCAATGCGAATGCCAAATTGACCTTCACGATAGTATCCTGGTTCATTGGAAACAATCATGCCCGGGATCAGCTCTTGAGCACCTCTTTTGGATATATTTTGTGGTCCTTCATGAACCGCAAGATAAGCTCCAACGCCATGCCCTGTGCCATGGGCATAATCAAGTCCAGCTTTCCATAAATTAATTCGGGCTAAAACGTCCAGATCTTGTCCGCGTGTGCCTACAGGAAAACGGGCGACCGACAGGGCTATCATTCCTTTCAAGACCAACGTAAAGCAACGTTTTTCTTCTTCTCCCACTTCGCCGATAGCAACGGTACGGGTAACATCTGTTGTCCCGTCTTTGTATTGTGCGCCGGAATCAACAAGATAAAGCTCGCCATCATTAAGCGCTCTGTTGGTTGCGGTGGTTACACGATAATGGATAATTGCGCCGTCAGGACCACTACCGGAAATCGTATCGAATGATAGGTCTTCCAGTTTCGACCCCATTTTTACAGCGGTTTCGGTACGAAATGTTTCCAACTGCATTGAAGCTGAAATTTCATCAACGCTGCCTGATGGTTGACGGCTTAACCATGAAAAGAACCGGCATAATGCTACACCATCACGCGCATGCGCATGACGCGAACCAGCAAGCTCGGACTCGTTTTTAATGGCGCGAGGCAATCTTGCAGGATCTTCCAGCTCTTTTATTGTTCCACCATTGTCGAACACAACCTGACGGATTTTTTCAGCAACAAGATTGGGGGCAAGTGAAAAACATTTTCCTGATTTGGCTGCTGCAGCTACCTCAGTCAAAAACATGGACGGTTCGAACAATCGAGTATAGTTTTCAAGATAGTGTTTTTCTTCCGAACCCAATTTTCTATGATCTATAAATAATGATGGTTGCCCTTGAGCCGGCAACAAAGCAAATGACAGTGGAAATGGCGTATTGGAGACATCTTTGCCACGGATATTGAACGTCCATGCGATAGATGATGGATCGGTCAAGATAACATAGTCACAGTTTTGACTATGAAGGACATCTGAAATTGTGTGTAATTTCTGTTCTGTTGCAACACCAGCATATTGCAGCGGTTGGATTGTTACGCGTGTCAATGGTGGTTCTGGTTGGTCATGCCAAATATTATCAACGAGATTTGTTGAAGTGGCGATAAGCCGTCCTTTGGCTTTTCCTTCAACCGCGTTTTGTAACGCTTTGACACCAGCAATTGTATGGAGCCAAGGGTCATAGGCAATTGTTAGCCCATGGGCATTTTGTGCCAACCATTGTTGTGGGGGGCAAGATATTAGGTCTTCATAGGAAAATATCGCGCCATCGGTTTGCTGGCGCACTTGCAGGGTGTAACGACCATCGACAAAAATGACGGCTTTGTCCTTCAATATCAGCGCAACGCCGGCAGAGCCGGTAAATCCGGTGAGCCATTGTAAACGTTGCGCGTGAGGGGGAACATATTCGCCTTGGTGCTCATCCGCACGGGGGACAAGAAAGCCATCAACGCCGATAGCTTCCATTTCTTCACGAAGTGCCAAAACACGATTTTTGGCATTTTCCGGATTTGTCATCATATTGTACGATTGAAACATAAGGCTTTTCCCATTTTATTATTTGAGATGAATAGCCACCCATCCTTCATGATGGAGTGTTTTTATATATTTAGCACCTTGATCTTGATAGGCTTTTACAACACGATCATGCTGCTCTTCCAAAATACCGGAGAGAACGATCGAGCCATTCTTTGCCTTGGCAGGAACCATTTGCGGCGCCAGTTCTATCAATGGATTGGCCAATATATTGGCAACGATAAGATCAAATGGTGCGCGTGACGTAATCTCATTATCGTCAAGACCCGTTGCGGTGATGGCTGTAATTGTATCAGATACACCATTTAATGCGAAATTTTCTTTTGCTACATTTATAGCGATAGGATCTATGTCGGTTGCCAATATTCTTATTGGTGCAATCAAAGCCATACCGATAGCCAAAATTCCGCTACCTGTGCCAAGATCAAGCGCATTTTGCGGCTTTTCATTTGCCATGACTTCCGCAAGCAATTCAAGGCAACCAACTGTGGTGCCATGGTGTCCAGTACCAAAGGCTTGTCCTGCTTCAATTTCAATGGCAAGATCATTTGGCATGACCTTATCGCGGTCATGGCTGCCATGAATAAAGAAGCGGCCCGCGCGAACAGGATTGAGACCTTCCAAACTATGTTGAACCCAGTCAATATCGGGTAAAACTTCAATTTCTATTTCGTCTTGATTAACGCCCAATATTTGCGCCAATCGCGCTTGAACAACTGCTTTTTCATCCTCTTCGACATAGAGCGATACTTCATAAATGGCTTTTGCTTCATCTATTTCCGTGATTGCCAAAGGATAAGCATCGTCTTCAAAAGCCGCATCCATTTTCTGGTATAATTCTTCAGCTTTGGCTTTAGCTGTTCGGTAATGTAGGCGAATTTGTCCCAACTTAGACATCCTTAAATTTTATTGATTTGCTAATTTTTTCAAACGCTCGATGGCGATTTTATCGTTTAACCCATCTTCATTTTCTTCAACACTATAGGGGATTACACCCGATAATTTGCCGCCTTTTTTCATTAAAATAACGGCTGCAGTATGGTCATAGGTATAATCGCCATCTTCACCTGGAACTTTCTTGGTGAAAATATTGAAGGCGTCGATGGCTGCATGAACTTTTGCCGGATCGCCGCTTATGCCAACGATTTTATCGGTAAAATTGGCCAAATAGTCATGTAAGACTTCCGGCGTATCCCTTTCAGGGTCAACTGTAATAAACCAAACACCTATCTTATCGGCGTCAGGTCCTAATTCTTTCAGCCAATTGCTCATATTTAACAAAGTTGTCGGGCATACATCGGGACACCGTGTATAACCGAAGAATATTGCTGCAGGTTTGGCGCGAATATCGTTTTGTGTGACAGTTTTTCCGTTCGAATCCGTTAGACTGAAATTTCCTCCTAAAGGAGGATTCATAATGGCGTCATATCCAAATACAGCTGCAATAAAAACAACTGTCAAAATGACGATACGGATTACGCTTTTCATAAAAAATATCCCTGAATTGGAACTTATACCAAGCAGATCTTACAAGCAATTATTAGTAAGTTTGCTAAATTTACCCAAACTATACCGTTTGCATGGGACGTGCGCAATGGTAGGCAATGGTAAAATACCATGGTGAATGTTTTCTCTATAAGAGAAAAATGTTGAACAGCTATTATTTCTTTATGATAAATACAATTTGGCGGACTTGATAGAATAAAAGTATACTATGAATACACCTCCAATAGACCAGCGTTTTCATAATAGTGAACCACGTATCCACACAACAGCGCGATTGAACGGCTGTAAACTTGGCCGTTTTACGGAAATTGGCGAACGGGTCATTTTAAGAGATACGATTGTTGGGGATTTTACGTATTTCGAACGCAATAGCGAAGCTATTTATACTGATGTCGGCAAGTTCTGTTCCATTGCGTCTAATGTTCGCTTAAATGCTTTGGAACACCCGATGGAACGGGTGAGTATGCATAAAATGACATACCGACCCAACGAATATTTCAAGTTTATGACGCTGGATAGTGCCTTTCGTGAAAAACGAGCGGGTAAGAGGGTAACAATTGGGAATGATGTTTGGATTGGTTATGGTGCCGTTATAATGCCCGGAATTAGCATAGGTCACGGTGCCGTTATTGGAGCCAATGCGGTTGTTACCAAAGATGTTATGCCTTACGAAATTGTTGGTGGTGTGCCGGCTAAAAGAATAAGAACAAGATTTCCTGATAATATTATTCAATCGCTGCTTCATTTGTCTTGGTGGAACTGGACTTTGGACGACCTTTACCAAGCATTGCCGGATATGCAGACTTTATCTGTCGAACAATTTATTGACAAATGGAAGTGAAATACTTTCAAACGTCTGTGATACACAATGAAGTCATTTCCAATTTTTTAAAAATTAAGGCATTTTGCCGCTATGTTTTAGCCATGAAAGGATATTGAAATGTCTTCAAAAAAAGTAGGCGATATTATCGTTGAAACTTTGGAAAACGCGGGCGTAAAACATTGCTTCGGCATTGTTGGCGATACGCTCAACTATATTACGGACGCAATTTACCGTTCAAAAATTGAGTGGGTGCATACGCGCCATGAAGAAGCGGCTGCATTTGCTGCAGGTGCAGAAGCCTATGTGAGCGGTGGTTTATCAGCCTGTGCTGGCTCATGCGGACCAGGCAGCCTGCATTTGATTAATGGTATTTATGAAGCCAATAGAAATCGCGCACCTGTGGTTGCGATAGCAAGTCAGCTTGCAACAAATTTTCTTGGTACAGATTGGCCGCAAGAAGTAGATTTTCGTGCATTATATTCGCATTGCTCGGTCTATTGTGAACAGATACTCAATGCAGAAGAGGCACAGCGCATAACTGTGCAGGCATGTCAGGCAGCTTTAACCAAGCGCGGGGTGGCTGTTATTGTTCTGCCGGTCGATGTTTCCATGCAAACAGTTAGTCATCCTACACAATATGTGGTTCATCACCCAAAACCTGTGCTACGCCCATCAGACGAAGATATTGCTAGCATTGCAAAAGCACTCAACAGCAGCTCGAAAGTTGCAATTTATGTTGGCTCGGGTGTCAAAGGTGCGCATGATGAAGTGGTATCATTGGCTAAAAAGCTAAATGCACCAATTGGTCATGCTTCACGTGCCAAGGATTTTATCGAATATGATAATCCTTACAATATGGGAATGAACGGAATGCTCGGCGGAAAACCGGGATTCGAAATGGTAGAACGTTGTGATACGCTGCTATTGTTGGGTACAGACTTTGCTTATTCGCAATTCTACCCCAATAAAGCGACCATCATTCAGGTTGATGAAGATGGAACACATTTGGGGCGTCGTCATCCGGTTAATATCGGTGTTGTGGGCGATGTCAAAAATACCGTTGCCGCACTGATTGAGCATGTTGATGCCAAAACGGATACATCATTTCTTGATTCCTGCTTGAAGTTGAAACGTGACGCAGAAGCAGCCGAGGCGAAAGAAACAAGTTTGTCGAAGGACATCATCCATCCGCAATATCTTGTCGGCTTAATCAACAAATATGCAGATGATGATGCCATTGTTACGGGTGACTGTGGTTCACCAATGGTATGGTTGCTAAGACATTTCAAGACAAATGGAAAAAGACGCACATTGGCCAGTTTAACACATGGAACAATGGCAAACGCGCTACCACAAGCCATTGGTTTGAAAAAGGCTTATGAGGACCGTCAAGTTATCTCATTGTCTGGTGATGGTGGGCTTGCCATGCTTTTGGGCGAATTGTTGACGGTTGTGCAAGAAAAGCTTGATGTTAAGATTGTTGTCTTCAACAACTCTTCATTAAACTTTGTGGAACTTGAACAGAAAGTTGAAGGGCTGGTTGACCATTACACGGATCTCCAGAATCCTGATTTTGCACAAGTTGCTGAATCTATTGGCATAAAGGGATGGCATATAGACCAACCTGAACAATTGGAAAAAGCTGTACAGGAATTTCTCAATCATAAAGGTGCAGCATTGCTTGATGTGAAAACAAGTGGTTATGAGCTTGTTATGCCGCCAAAAATCACAGCCGGTGAAGTTTCAGGCATGGCACTTTACGGCACAAAGGCCATTATGCAAGGCCGCGTTAAAGACGTTAAAGACCTGTTGGTTCATAATTTCTTGAAATAATATAAAGATTACTGTCGATCAGGGATAGCAGCTTTGGGCTGCTATCCCATAAATTCAGACCTTTGTTACAAAGCTGTCCAAAACACGCTTTTCGCCAGCCTTATCAAAAGCAATCGTTAATTTGTTACCTTCAATAGAAACAACATTGCCATTGCCAAACTTCATATGAAAAACGCGGTCTCCAACGGCGAAATTGGAAGGTGTGTCAGAAATTGATTTGGCGATAAGCTCACCTTCGATTGTTTTCGATTTGGCAACGCGACCCGCTCCAAAACCAGAATCAACTTCGCCATAACCTATACGTTCAACATTTGCACCTGAGCGCGACCCCCAATTGTTACGTGTCGCATCATTGGCATTTTGTTTGGCTCTTTGCCACCCTGGTGTTGAATAGTTGTTTTGAAAAGGTTCTTGCCGGTCAAAACGCGATTTACCATAGCCACCATATGAGGTTTCAACTTCTGCAACTTCAACATGTTCATTGGGGAGTTCATCGAGAAACCGTGATGGAATTGTCGATTGCCAAAGCCCATGAATGCGGCGGTTTGAAACAAACCATATATGAAGATTCTTTTTTGCTCGGGTGAGGCCCACATAGGCCAAGCGCCGCTCTTCCTCCAAGCCGGCGCGTCCACCTTCATCCAGTGAGCGCTGGTGTGGGAAAAGACCTTCTTCCCAGCCTGGTAAAAACACCGTATTGAATTCCAACCCCTTGGCAGAATGCAGTGTCATAATATTGACAGCATCCATATCTTCATTCTTATCACTATCCATGACCAATGAAATATGCTCAAGAAAGCTTCTTAAACTTTCAAAATCTTCCATCGAATGAATAAGTTCTTTTAAGTTTTCCAACCGACCTGGCGCTTCTGCCGACCGGTCATTTTGCCACATCGCAGTATATCCGGAATCATCAAGGATCATTTCCGCAAGCTCAGTGTGCGGTGTGTTGTCGAGCATATTTTGCCAGCGGCGGAAATCTTCAATAACTTTTCGAAGCGCACTGCGCGGTTTCGGCTTTAATTCATCCGTCTCAATCATTGCCGATGCGGCGGCAAACATCGATATATTTTGCAATCGCGCAGCATCATGGATTTGCCGGATTGTTGCGTCGCCTAAGCCACGTTTAGGGGTGTTGACGATGCGCTCAAAAGCCAAGTCATCAGCCGGTTGCGCAACAACTCTAAAATACGCCAATGCATCGCGAATTTCTTGCCGTTCATAGAAACGTGGTCCACCAATAACGCGATAGTTAAGCCCTAAGGTTACAAAACGGTCTTCAAACTCGCGCATTTGGAAGGATGCTCTCACCAATATCGCAATATCATTGAGTGCATGACCATTTCGCTGCGCTTGTTCTATTTCTTCGCCAATAGCGCGTGCCTCTTCTTCCGAGTCCCACGCGGCATGAACCTTGACTTTTCCTTCGCCGTCATTTTCTTGATCGGTAAAAAGTGTTTTTCCTAAGCGCCCTTGATTATGCGCAATAAGATGAGAGGCTGCGCCCAGTATGTGGCTTGTTGAACGATAATTCCGCTCAAGGCGAATGACTGTTGCACCCGGGAAATCTTTTTCAAACCGCAAGATATTGTCAACTTCAGCACCACGCCAACCGTAAATCGACTGGTCATCATCACCAACGCAACACAAATTAACGGGTTGTCCTGCGGGGCGCTGTGCCAAAAGCCTTAGCCATAAGTATTGCGCTGTATTGGTATCTTGATACTCGTCCACTAAAATGTAGCGGAATTTGGTATGGTAATCTCGCAAGACATCGGGATTTTTCTGGAAAATGTGAATAGGGTGCAGCAATAGGTCACCAAAATCGCAAGCGTTTAGTGTTTTTAACCGCTCCTGATAAATGCGATAAAGCTCTCGACCTCGACCATTACCAAAAGATCGCGCATCGCCTTCCGATATTTGTTCTGGCGATAACCCACGGTTTTTCCAGCCATCAATCATATTGGCAAAAGTGCGCGCAGGCCAACGCTTGTCATCCAGACCTTCAGCTTGAATAATCTGTTTTAAAAGCCTGATGACATCATCTGTATCAAGAATAGTGAAGTTGTTATTGAGGCCAGCAAGTTCCGCATGGCGGCGCAATATTTTTACGCCAATGGAATGGAATGTCCCAAGCCACGGCATACCTTCCACGGTACCACCAACCAGTTCACCAATACGCTGCTTCATTTCACGAGCAGCTTTATTGGTAAATGTTACTGCTAGTATTTGGCTGGGATATGCCAACCCCAACTGCAAGATATGGGCAATACGGGTTGTCAAGACGCGTGTTTTGCCAGTGCCTGCACCTGCGAGTACCAATACTGGTCCCTCGGTTGTGGTGACAGCCAAACGCTGTTCCGGATTTAAAGTTGTTAAATATTCAGGCTCGGCAGATGATGCACGACGGGCTGCCATGGCGCGCGCTGCCAATCCACTCGATTGGGCAGGGACATTGTTCGTTTCATCATCAAAAAATGGTATATCGTCGGGAAAATTGTTCATTGTTCCCCAATCTAATGGTTTTTTGTGCGTTCTGCTAGTGTTCTCTTTTAGCTTTCAAACAAAAAATAGCTGGTTTATTTCTTTTTACGGCTAACTTCGTACTCATATACGCGACGATCGGTAAAATTCAATCTGTTATCTACAATGGGACGGACAACCGTTTCTAAGTCTGGTTCCTTCTTCACCAATCTAACAAGATCATTAAGTTCATTCATCGCGATCAATTTCATAATATCATCGCGAACCGAACCATCCTCACGCCGTGGCAACTTGTCGACAACTTGCAATAGTTCAACTTTTTGATCTTTCAGCAAACTGCGAACCTGCTTTTCATTCATGTCATCGGCTTCAACAAAAGCATATAAACCAACGCCTTTTGCGGGAAGCGAATATGTTGCCAGTGCAACATTATGGATTCGTGAATCAGCCTTTAATAAAGAGCGTATCAGTGGGCCTTGTTCCTGAATACGGTCACCGGTACCATCACCGTCAGACCATTTGAACACGCCTTTTGTCCAAAAATTATAAACCCGTTTTCCTGTTGCCAACCAAAGACGCGAAGGCCAAGAACGATTTTTCAATATTCTTTTTTCGGTTGGCGTTAACAGGTTGGGCGCAAAACTTTTTTTCTGCTTTATGAGATGACGGAAGTCTTCATAAGCAAAGTAGCGGTAAAATAAACCTCGACGCTTGTGAACACTAGCCAACTGAAAATCAATAACTGAGGCTTTTCCATCTGGCGTCATGAGCCAATTTTGAGGCTTTGCCAAGTCATTATGCGTCAACCCCATACGCCGCAAATTGCGCAGGATTCTAAGGCCGCTATGATAAAATTCAGGTTTATTCGGACGTGCCAAATGGAGAGGCATCCCATCGCTCCAAGAGCGATATAGACCATCTTTATCTACCGCTAATAATTGGGGAACACCCTCTAAACCGCGCACTTTTTTCAGTGCCCTGATTTCTCTTTTCGCCAAAATCCAAGCCAATGGACGCGACCACCAAGGTGAAGCCGTTACGATACGACGAATGACACGCTTTTGCGGTTCATCAATAAAATGACCGGTTCGTGTTTCTGAAAACACGTCACGCTTCAACACTGCTGTCACCACAAAATCTGGTAAGGATTGTGGATCTTTCAATGGTGCTATTTCACGTTCTTGATCTTCGAAATGTTCCATAAATCTGAATTAGACGGCCAATGTTACCTTATTATGTCTGTTTTGTATCAAATAAAGACGATTGAACAAATCAACACAACCATATAGAAAAGCTTGGTTCAATGACTAGTCCGAAAAACAGCATTGTCCTATTATTATGCTTTTGGTGTTTGAGCAAGAAGAAAAGCATAAACACGCAGCGCTGCCGATAAATTAACATCGGGAGGGCGTGTTTCATCAACTTGCGTTACCAGAGCGGAAAACGATAAATTGTTTTTCTTTGCTGTTTCCTGCAATATTTCTAAGTAAAACTGTTCTAATGAAATGCTTGTTGCATGACCATCAATGCACACTGAAATTTTTTTCAAATGTGCTTTTGACCAATCAATCGTCGAATTCAACATAAAACTAACGTTATTCTTCTGTGTCTGACAATTTACCCAATTTTATCTGTTGGATATTTTTTGCCTTGAGGCGTTCCTCAAACTCTTTTTCAACTTTCGTACGTCCAAAAAGAATACGATTTTGTTGCGCTTCTTCTTCGTGTTTTTCGCGTGTCTTCTTCTTACGAAATTGCCTTAAATTGATTAACTCGGCCATTTCTCAATTCCACCTATTTTTTACGAAATGCATCAAGAGATACAACATTCGCAGATGGCGTTTCCTCGTTTGCGTCACCTTCAGAAGCCTTTTTATCGTCTTTTTTATCTTCCTTTTTATCGCTGGATGATGCTTTTTTACTGGAAGATTTACGTTCTTTTTTATGAGGCAGGATTGCAAGCTCGGCAGGCTCCATCTGATGTGCATCACTATTATGCGCGCTGTCATTATCGCTTATCGGTAGATCAGATGGTAAGTCAAAGGCTGCTTCGAAAGCCGCCGTTGGGTCATAGAAAACCTGCACAGCAGAAAAGGGAACGATAAGTCTTTCCGGCACATCACCAAAAGATAGGCTAACTTCAAACCCATTTTCCGAAACGTTCAAATCCCAAAACTGATGCTGTAAAACTATTGTCATCTGTTCCGGGTATCTTTCTTTTAGACGGGGGGAAACCTTAACTCCAGATGCGTTTGTTAAAAAAGTGATGAAAAAATGATGTTCTCCCGGCAGTCCAGCTTTTGCTACTTCAGATAGAACTTTGCGAATGACACCGCGCAAAGCATCCTGAACGAGAATGTCGTAACGGATCTGATCGTGAACCATTGAAAACCTGTTCCTTTTTCCGGCGCAACGTCTCGAAAGACGTTTCTATATTGTAATTTCAGTATAATGCCTTGCTAGCAGGGTTTTGGTCAACATGCACTTGCTTATTATTGATTTGCTCGGGTTTTTAGAAATACATTGTTGAAACAAAAGATACATTGCTGAAACAAAAGTGAAGGCTTCTGTTGCCAGGTGCCTCCGAACCCCGCTTAAGCCGGCGAAGGCTTAAGGCTTAATTTGAAGCGTTCGCGCCGCAATTAAGCAGCGAGACGAGCTTCCGCATAGTTGTCATTTGCAACTACTTAAGTAGCCCGATAACGGTGGTACAATGCCGGGTAAAAGAGCAATCTTTACGCCCTTGTCGATCCTATTTCGCCCCCTTCATAAATCAAACGAACTTGTTTGACTTATGGTGGAGGCGCCGGGTACCGCCCCCGGGTCCAATGGGTTTATTTCATTGTCCATTTATTACCATAGCTGGCGAACCAGCCTTTCCAATATAAGCAATGAGGTGTCATGAAGGAAGGGGTTGTTTCCAATTTTCTTGCTCTATCTATCTAAAAACGGAAAAGACATTGTGAATAAGTTTTAAGAAATGAGGCGAAATGAAATGACTGATCATCTAGCAGACATAAAAAAATATGATTCGCACCCAGATGAAGACGTTGTAAAGCGGTTGGTAAACCGTTTGTCATTGGTATTGCAAAATCGCGATACAGCAATGGTTGCCACAACGGATCCAGAAGAGCTGGCACGGGTCGAAAAAAACTGGGCACAAGATAAATTGGGCGCAGATAGCGAAAAGAGCAAGCAGGCTGTCCACAAAGTTGCAGATGAGATGAAAGGGGAACGTATGAAAAATCGCGTTACATTCTATTATCTCGTTGCAAAAGAACTTGGCGCCCTGAATAAAATTTAATCCATTACTTTATTAAGTTTTATAATGAAAAGCCCCGTCGAAACGGGGCTTTTTAATAGGATATTCTACTTGGCTGTACCATTCATCACATCACCATGATGATCGGGATGATCATGATGGTCAGGATGGCGTTCTTTACCGCCTAATGTCCGATGTAATTGGTCGGTATCCAATTCATTTTCCCAACGGGCAACAACAACGCAGGCAACAGCGTTACCAATCAGATTGGTGAGTGCGCGACATTCAGACATGAAACGGTCGATACCCAAAATGATGGCCATGCCAGCAACAGGAATAGCTGGAACTGCGCCTAATGTGGCGGCAAGTGTAATAAAACCAGCACCGGTTACACCTGCGGCACCTTTTGAAGAAATCATTGCAACAACCAGAATAAGAAGTTGGTGTTCAAGTGTTAGGTTGATATCCAATGCTTGGGCAATGAATAATGTTGCCAAGGTCATATAGATATTGGTGCCATCAAGATTAAACGAATATCCTGTCGGGATAACCAAACCCACGACAGACTTTTTCGCACCGGCTTTTTCCATTTTTTCCATTAAGGTTGGCAAAGCTGCTTCAGAAGAAGAGGTTCCCAAAACAAGCAACAACTCGTCCTTGATATAACGAACAAGTGAGAAAATCGAAATTCCATTATACCGGCAGACAGCCCCCAGCACTATGACAACGAATAATGCGGACGTAATATAGAAAGTTGCGATCAGGAAGAAGAGATTGACGACTGAGCCGATACCATATTTTCCGATGGTGAAAGCCATGGCACCGAAAGCGCCAACTGGAGCAACTTTCATAAGGATAGCAACCAACTTGAAAATTGGTGCCGAAAGGGCATGAATAAAATCAAGAACTGGTTTGCCACGCTCTCCAACTGATCCTAAAGCGATACCGAATAGAATGGAAAAGAATAGAACCTGAAGAATGTCACCTTCTGCAAACGCGGAAACAACGGTTGAAGGGATAATATTCATCAAAAATTTGACGATAGAAGCGTCATGGGCTTTTTCAGCATAAACTTTGACCGCATCTGTGTCCAAGGTTGCAGGGTCAATGTGCATTCCAGAACCTGGTTGCAATACATTGCCAATAATAAGACCGATGCATAAGGCCAATGTGGAAAATGTTACGAAATAAAGCATCGCTTTTCCGGCAACACGACCAACTTTTTTCAAATCGCTCATTCCAGCAATGCCGCTAACAATCGTCAGAAATATAACTGGCGCGATAATCATCTTTACCAGTTTGATAAAACCGTCACCTAACGGTTTCAGAGATTCTCCGACATTTGGATAGAAATACCCAAGAAGAATACCGCAAACGATGGCAAACAAAACTTGCACATACAAAAGTTTATAGAGATCGCGATACGGGTGTGATTGCTTTAAAACTTCAATTTTATTTGCCACGAGAACCTCCCTTTAGTTATTGTTATAGTCCACTTGCAGTTTTTTACGGCTCCTCCGCCGATTTCTACTGATTGTGATGATTAATAAGCTAATATCTTATGCTTAGGCAAGGTCAATCATCAACTCGGTTTTTTTAAAAAAATAATTTTAAGATTCAATTGGTTATATGCAATAGAACCGATTAAAGTGGCGAGCGATCAACTATGTGTGAACTCTTCTCAACACAATAAAAATTCGGAATATTACAGTTTAATTGAATTTAGACTGATTCTAAGGAGATAGTCATTAAGAAGCCAAAAATTTGATGTTGTTAAAATGAAATACACTTAATAGTTGCTATATCAGGTTGTGATAGTTGTAGTACGTAATTGTATCATAAAGACTTAGTCTAACGGGTGAAATAGAGACGCAATCAAACAACAAATGGGGAATAAAGTTTGGGTCTTAGATGGAAGATGTATCTTAAATAGAAGAACAGTGATGTTTAAGCACTATAAAATTATCTGACACCCCATCGTGTTGCAATATAACTTTGTTGCTGCATAACTTTATTGTTACGTGGGATTTTGCCAAAACAAAGCATTATTCGGCGGAATGTGCGTCGATAAAATTCCATGCTTTATCAACATTTTGAGAATCAAACCACCTTATGTCGATTGTTCTGAAAGGGCGTAAAAAGTCCACAGCAAAGCGGAGCCAATCAGGGCCGCCGACAATTGCATAGCGTTTTACTTTCTTGAGTGCGGCGGCTCTTATTTTTGCTGTATCTTCATTAAAAAGCGCTTTCCAATCAATTCCGTCATATTCTTTAAAAATGATAATCATATCGATATGCGATAGGTTAGCGGATTCAGCGTCAAACAGACCATAGAGATTTTCTATGTCTGCCGATGTCATTGGACCATCAATAAAAAAAGCCAAAGCGTCTTTACGGTTTGTTGTGATCCTGTTGATCGCAGGCAACGTATTTTCTGGTAACATTTTTTTACTCTTCCAAGGTATACAATAAGGTTATATGTAGACAATTAGGGCTTGGTTCCAAGTTGTTCTTGAATTTATATTTCTAAAGGTTGCGGTCATGGCAATTAAACTTTCAGTTAATCTTAATGCCGTCGCAGTTTTGCGTAATCGACGTGATTTACCTTGGCCGAATGTTATTTCTTTGGGACGTATTGCCCTTGGTGCAGGTGCTAATGGAATCACGGTGCATCCAAGACCAGATCAGCGCCATATTAGGTTTTCTGATCTTCCAGAGATTCGCCGGTTGATTGATGATGAATTTCCGACCGCTGAATTTAACATAGAGGGGTATCCGACCCCATCCTTTATTGAACTAGCTGAAACTTATGCTGATCAGGTTACATTGGTTCCTGATTCACCTGAGCAATCAACGTCGGATCATGGTTGGAATTTCAAGCAGGACGAGGAATTTTTAACCGCGATTATATCTCGCTTTAAAAAACGCTCTATTCGGGTGTCTCTTTTTGCAGATCCCAATTCTGATGGATTGGTTGACGCAAAAGTGATGGGGGCTGACAGGGTAGAGTTTTACACCGGACCTTATGGTGACGCCTATGATAGCGCAGCAAAGCAAAGTGAAGAACTCGACAAGCTGGTGTCTGCGGCAAATGTTGCCAAGGAACTGGGACTTGGCGTTAATGCAGGGCATGATTTGACGGTCGAAAATCTTCCTCCTCTTGTCAAAAGACTGCCATGGCTTTATGAAGTGTCTATCGGTCACGGACTTATTGCAGATGCTTTGGAGTATGGTATGAGACATACTGTTGAGCGTTTTAAACAAGCCTTATCTTGAATTGATTTTGACTGGTTACGGGGTTGGGTAATAGGTCGACCGTATACCTTTTTAAAATTTCCTAAATATATTCGCATTTCTTAAATAGTGTTATCAGGCTGAAAGGATTGTCCGATGGCGGAAATTCAGGATATTGATGCTTCGACTAACGACACGTCTCCAGATGATGAAAACAATGATCATTCCAAGGAAAGCTTTTGGCTTCTTTTGGTTGGCGCGATCGGTGTTGTTTATGGTGATATTGGAACCAGTCCGATATATGCTTTCCGCGAAGCACTGCGCGCTGGTGCTGGCACTCATGAAATTGTTAAGGCAGATGTCTATGGTGTTATATCACTGATCTTCTGGGCATTGGCACTTATTGTTACAATAAAATACGTTGTGTTCGTGCTTCGTGCTGATAACAAGGGCGAGGGCGGTATTCTTTCTTTGATGGCGTTGGCTCGTTCAACCTTTAAACGCAAAGGTGGTTGGGCAATTGGTATTGGCATACTTGGCGCATCATTGTTTTTTGGTGATGCGGTCATAACGCCAGCTGTATCTGTATTGTCCGCGGTTGAAGGTATGGAGGTGGTTGCACCTGAGCTTGAACCGTTTATTGTGCCAATCACGCTTGTCATTCTCGTGGCTCTTTTTGCTGTGCAAAGATTTGGCACCGGCAAAGTCGCCATCGTTTTTGGACCAATTACATTTGTGTGGTTTTTGGCGCTAGGCGGTTTTGGGCTTTATCATATTTTTGATGATCCTTCGATTTTTGTCGCTTTATTGCCATGGTATGGGGTCGAATATATTTTAAGCAATCCTGCAACTTCTTTTGCCGCTGTAGGGGCTGTCTTTTTGGCTGTTACAGGTGCTGAAGCACTATATGCGGATCTCGGGCATTTTGGCAGACGGCCTATTGTTGCCGCTTGGCTTTGGGTTGTTTTTCCTTGTTTGGTGCTAAATTATTTGGGGCAGGGCGCCTTTATCTTGTCACATGGGAACACTGCCACAAATCCATTCTATCAGATGTTACCGCAATGGTCTCTTATTCCCATGATTGTTTTGGCAACAATGTCGACGGTTATTGCTTCGCAAGCCGTTATAACAGGTGCTTTTTCATTGGCACGTCAGGCTGTACAGCTTAACATATTGCCTCGACTTGAGATTTTGCATACGTCGGAAAAAAATCTCGGGCAGATTTATATGCCGCGTGTCAATTTTTTATTGGCTGTTATCGTTATTATACTGGTCATCGGGTTTGAAAAATCAACCAACCTTGCAGCCGCTTACGGCATTTCCGTCACGGGAAATATGATTGTCACAACGTCGCTGCTATTTATCGTTATGACACGCATCTGGAAGTGGAGTTTGAGTTTATGTCTGTTGCTGACACTGGGCTTCCTGTCGATTGATCTGCTATTCTTCAGTGCCAATGTGGTAAAGGTTCACGATGGTGGCTGGGCATCGGTCTGCTTGGCATTAAGCGTTGTGCTTGTTATGTGGACGTGGGTTCGGGGAAGCCGGCATCTTTTCAAAAAAACGCGGAAAGGTGAAGTTCCGTTGGATCTCATTGTTGAGAAAATGGCAGAAAAACCACCCATTATCGTTCCCGGAACTGCGGTGTTTCTTACAGGTGATCCAAAGAGTGCGCCTAGTGCACTGATGCACAGTTTGAAACACTATAAAGTATTGCACGAAAACAATGTTATTCTTACCGTAAATACGGCATCAACGCCAAGAGTGCCATCGGTTGATCGCGCTCGCGTTTCGCAATTCAATGAACGATTTATGCAAGTTACATTGACTTTTGGTTATATGGAGCAGCCAAACATTCCGCGCGCATTGGCAATTTGCCGTAAGCTTGGCTGGAAATTCGATATCATGACAACGTCGTTTTTCTTATCAAGACGGTCGATAAAACCTGCTGCAAAGTCCGATATGCCATTATGGCAAGATAAGTTCTTTATCTTTCTTGCTCGTACAGCGGCCGATGCAACGGAATATTTCCAAATTCCAACAGGCCGTGTTGTGGAAATAGGAACCCAGATTACCGTATAAATTATATCCAAAATAAGAATTTATCGGTTGCAAATATTTTTAGGGGTTAGTGCAAATAACCCCTAAAAGGCTGACACAGATAATCCCAAAAAGAATTGTCATAAAATGATGGCGAATTGAAAATTAGCACTTGATATTCGCCATTCACCGTTGCATTGTGCGCGAACCGTACGGTACGGTACTGTTATAGGACAATCAGGTAATTATGTATAACAAAGCGGATATTACAGAGTTGGAATTGACGGAACGGCAACAGGCCGTTCTCGATGCTGCTTTGAATCTGCTTGTAAAACGCAATATCGCCTTGACCATGTCGAATGTCGCAAGGGCGGCAAGTTGCTCGAAAGAAACACTTTATAAATGGTTTGGCGATCGCGATTCTTTTTTAGAAGCCATGGTTGAATGGCAGGCATCAAAGGTTCGTGTGGTTCCTATCAGTCGTCAGGCCGTTGATGAAGATGCGCTGTTTACAAGTATGGAGCATTTTGCTCGTGATTGGTTGATGGTTTTATCGTCTCCAAGTTCTATCGCACTCAACCGCTTGGCCGTTAGCCATGCTGCATCTGAAAAATCGCAACTTGGCAATATTGTTTTGCACAGAGGCCCGTTTGCAATGGCACGCCGATTAAAGCCGATATTGGAAATAGGGCAGGATTCAGGTTTCTTGAGTTATGATAATCTCGATGAAGCCTTTCGTACGTTTTTCGGTCTTGTTGTTCGCGATATGCAAATCCGAAAGCTGCTTGGCGATGATTTCGCTATGGATGATGAGCAGATTATTCGGGATGCAAGAACAGCAACACGGCAATTTTTCGTTCTGTATGGAACAGAAAAAACAACAAAGTAACACAAACGCAAATTTAAGGGAGTTTTCCATGCGTGTATATTATGATCGCGATGCAGACGTTAATTTAATAAAATCAAAAAAAGTAGTTGTTGTCGGTTATGGATCACAGGGACGTGCGCACGCACTTAACCTAAAAGATTCAGGCGTAAAAGAAATCAAGATTGCTTTGCGTCCAGGTTCCGCAACTGCCAAAAAAGCCGAAGCTGATGGTTTCAGTGTTTTATCCGTTGACGAAGCTGCAAAATGGGCTGATTTGTTGATGATGGCCACACCAGATGAGTTGCAGGCTGATATCTATAAAGACCATATCCAGGCAAATATACGTGACGGTGCAGCCATTGCTTTCGCACATGGTTTGAATATCCATTTCGGTCTTATTGAACCTAAAAAGACAGTTGATGTCATTATGATCGCTCCAAAAGGTCCAGGCCATACGGTGCGCAGCGAATATCAACGTGGTGGTGGCGTTCCTAGCCTTATCGCTGTCAATCATGATGCTACAGGTAATGCGCATGATGTTGCACTTTCTTATGCTTGTGGCATTGGTGCTGGCCGTTCTGGTATCATTGAAACCACTTTCAAGGAAGAAACAGAAACAGACTTGTTCGGTGAGCAGGCAGTGCTTTGCGGTGGTTTGGCTAACCTTATCCGCGCTGGTTTTGAAACATTGGTTGAAGCTGGTTACGCGCCGGAAATGGCATATTTTGAATGTATGCATGAAATGAAGCTCATTGTTGACCTCATTTATGAAGGCGGCATTGCCAATATGAACTATTCCATTTCTAATACCGCTGAATGGGGTGAATATGTTAGCGGACCACGTATCATTACCGAGGATACAAAGGCAGCTATGAAACAAGTATTGACAGACATTCAAAACGGTAAATTTACATCAGATTGGATGCAGGAATACAAATCAGGCGCTGTTCGCTTCAAAGCTATTCGCCGCATCAATGATGCGCATCCAATTGAAGAAGTTGGCACAAAACTTCGCGAAATGATGCCATGGATCAGATCAAACGCATTAGTTGATAAAACACGTAACTAATATCGTCGTGATTTTTCTCAAGAAGGGGTGTTTCGACACCCCTTTTTGTTTGGATATTCCTTTTCTAAAATACATAATGCATTTTAATCGTAACGAATAGATATCGGGAATAACGAATTGATATCGAGAATATCGTGTCAATTCATCAGGTCTGTCGTGGCGTCATCTATCTGTTTCCCAGCGATATAACGCTGTTGCCAGTGATATAACGCTGTTATACCACGTGATACTGTTACATGCAGTTATATACTGTTGTTATGTGCAGCGACATCTCGTTGTCACCAGTTATCATTTGCCCAAATAGCCTAATTATATAAATCGACATTCAATTTTATTGGTGAAATGGTGAGTTACAGGTTTGTCGAACACCACCGTGATCGACGTAACTATTGTCGGAAGATCTGTAGCTTTTATAATGATAATTGCACCATTGTTGATGGTTTATATCGGGACCTTTGTTCAGATTAAATGTTGGTCCACCCGGAACAGTCTGTTCAGGCCGATAGTTTTTTATGCTTTTAGGGGTGTCGTAATGACTATTGGGGAGGGGGGCAACATTCGCCCGTCCAATTGGTGCCATGGAGTTGTTAATCTCAACAGCATAACCAGTCGTTGCAATGGTGGTCAGTATGCCTAATGAGATCATCAAGATTTTTAAGCCACGCATCGCCATGTCAGCCCCGTATAATTCTTTATATTCTATTCTCTACTTGCTTCAAATATATGCGCTTTTGATTTTTTAAAAAGGT
This sequence comes from uncultured Bartonella sp., assembly GCA_946478235.1. GTDB lineage: Bacteria > Pseudomonadota > Alphaproteobacteria > Rhizobiales > Rhizobiaceae > Bartonella. The sequence goes on along the minus strand of CAMLBF010000001.1, from coordinate 306,807 downwards.
ATTTTCGCAATATAATCAAATATTATTCCTTAAGTTATGCTCTTAAGAGCCAATTTTTCTAGGGGGCAATTTTTTGCGATATGGGTTTATAGTTCTGTATACATAGGTGCATGAGAATAGCAGGAACAAGCTTTTGTTATAGGCGTGTAAAGCGCGCGATTTTAATATTTCACCTTCATTATTCTTAAATACAAAATGGTTGTAATAATCGAGCGGTGTAAGGAAATATCTTTTACCTGATTATAGAAACATATTTATCAAATTACACTCTGATATGAGCCAATAATGAGCAGTGAGATCAAGGATTTCGCGAATTTTTCAAATGGAACCCCGATATAACCAACCCCAATTTTTGAAACTGTTTTTAAAGAATGCAGAAAAATTTGACCGTCTTATTGTGATAATTCCAACTTTACAGACCCATTTTATGTGTCATATTCCTCAAGCGTAAAATAACAATTTTTATGAATGGTAGGTGTGTTTTGCAGAAAGATAAGGGCAGATTTTACGAAATTTTCGATGTTTTTACGGATACTGTCCTAGCTGGAAATCCAGTTGCTATTGTGCATGATGCCAACGGTTTAACAGACGATCAGATGCAGGCAATTGCACGGGAATTCAATTTATCGGAAACAGTTTTTGTTTTTCCAGCAAAACAAAAAAATCATACGGCTTCATTGCGTATATTCAAGCTTAGTGATGAAACTGCCTATGCAGGTCATCCTACAATTGGCACCATTGTTTCTCTCGCCCTTAAAAACAACCATGAAAATGATGCTTTAATCATTTTGGAAGAAAAAATTGGACCTATACGTGGCGTTGTCGATTTGCGTGACAATACGCCCTTTGCTGAATTCGACATACCCAAATTACCAGTACAAAAATCTCTGTCTATCGATAAGGAAGTGTTTGCCGCTGCTTTTGGCTTAGAAGCAGATGAAGTGGGTTTTGAAAATCATATTCCAACTTTGTGGGATGCTGGAGTGCCGTTTTTCTTTGTTCCGCTGCGCAATTTAAAAACGATTGCTAGCATTGTTCCAGATCCGGTTTATATATCGGAAAACTTTGAACAAATGAATGTTGTGACACCATCTTTCTATCTTTATTGCCGCGAAACACAACTTTTCCAAAGCGCGTTTCACACCAGAATGATTAGACCAGATGGAAGTGAGGACGCGGCAACAGGATCTGCTGCATCTGCTTTTTGTGGTGCGGTTCAATATTTCGATCGGCCGCTTGATGGCATTAAACAAATATGGCTTGAACAGGGTCTTGAAATTGGGCGCCCATCACGCATTCGATTGGAATGGGGTGTTGAAAACGAAAAAATCACGACGGCGCGCATCGGCGGAAAAGCTGTCAAATATGCTGAGGGGCATATCTATTTGTGATGAGCCTGTAACATTAAAAATATAACCGTTTTTTTGGCGTTACCATTGCAACGCCCGACAGACGCTTTGACCACTTTGCTTAGCGCGTCGAATGTCTTGTTATGTCTAATGGTGAGGGCGGTCGTGATAGGGGAAAACTAATTATACTCGCAAGCTGAGTGAATATTCGGAATATCCGATAGCAAATTTCACTCTGCACCTAGAGTAGAAACAGAGCAGGTTACCTTCTTTGAAGAACACAGGCTGAAGAAGGTCTTTTTATTCCATATTGAAGCTATGTTGTTGGCCTAAAACAATTCTATGGTTAGCGTTTCGATAGCTGAAAAGTGTGATTAATGAATGACGCGATGATTGCGAACAATGTAAAGCCTTCAATGTTTATAAAATCTATTATTGAAGGCTTTGTATTTGTTAATCAATCAATTAGCGAAACGATGATAGCCAATATGTTCTTGCAAATGGTGTCAGCTAATACGTTTTCGCATGACCAAGAGAGCTTGGGAAAACTCCTTTGGCTTTCGATAAAGTATGGTCATTCATTTTGTAGCCTAAACCAGTATAATTTGTTTCTTCATTCGCCATTTCCGGTAATATCGGGATTTGGTTTTTCAAATAAGAAATATGCTATGGCGCAAATGACTGACATAACTACCCATACACCAACCCAAGTAAATTGATTAAGTACCCATGGTATCACTGTCGGTGTTGCAAATAGAATAAAAAACACGACTGCATTTGCCATAGCAAGCGCTGTCGCAACACTGTTTTGCCCTGCTGCTGTTGCTATCTCAGTATATCCCACGCCATGCCATGCGGAAACTACAACACCACAAGCAAGGAGAATAAAGCTAAGCAGGTAAGCAAAATGATGAGCGTCGAACTGGTATGAGAAATATGTAAGTACTGTTAAAGCAACGAATAAAATGAATGATAGTGCTGTGACAGCTTTAAGAAAAGCTTTTCGGTTTCCTTTTTTGTCTGTGTAAATACCGCTACCTATTCGCGTTGGAATTGAGCTCATCTGTATTAAAAATAATATAATACTGATAAATCCAATACCCAATCCAGCAAAGTCATGCAAAAAAAGCATCGAGAATGTCATTAGCGCGAATTGTGGGGCGCATAAAATACCCACCGCCGCAACAATACGCCAAACCCTGAATGATTTAAGAGGCTTTATTGGTATATCCTCATGTCGCTTTTCCGCATCTGATATATCGGCAGAATTTGTTTCGCCTGTATCAACAGGATCAACGATCCAGAGATAACTGAACAATGTTGCTAGGGCGCAGACGATAGCCGATATAAACAATGCAGTAGAGAACCCAAAATGAAGCGAAATGTAGGGATATAATATTGCACCTAATGCATAACCAAGAGGAACAGCGGTTTGTCTTATACTCATGGCCAAACCTCGTTCTTCTGGTTTGAACCATTGCATGATCGCTCTACCACTGGAACCATTGACACTACTTCCGAGGAGCCCGACTGCAAGCAAGCCGACACATAAAACAACACTTGTTGAACTGTTGGAGGAAGCTTGTGTGAAAAATGCAAGCACGAATAATGCAATCGCTGTTGTGGATAGGCCAATAATTAAAATTGGTCTATCACCGAAGCGGTCCGTTGCAATTCCCCAAGGTATTTCACTGATAGCTATGCCGAAACCAACAATTCCCATCAGCAATCCTAGCATTGCTGTTTGAATATTATAATCATCACGAAGAATGATTGAAGCGGCAGGAACACCGCCAATAACAAAAGTAAAGCATGTGTTGGCAAGGGCACCTGTGAACAGAACCTTCCACTTATTGCTATTGCCTAGCGCCCTTTTATCCGAATTTGATATTCTATCTGATTTTGAAGACATTGGTGAACTCCCAGTTATGGAAGTGCAGTAACTGGATTTTTATATATCTGTAAAACTGGAATTATAAATTGATTTTCAACGGAAAAACCGATATAAAGAAAACATATATGATTTCAATCGGATAGGTGTTGCTGAACTCATGGATATTCTTGATCTGGAAATTCTTCACACCTTTGTTATCGTGACAGACACTGGCAGCTATACCAAAGCGTCAACGATACTATTCAAGTCTCAATCGGCTATTAGCGAACAAATTCAAAAGCTTGAATTGTTTTGTGGGGCGCAATTATTATCGCGTGGTAGACATGGAGCAAAACCGACAGTCACGGGCAAAAAGCTGTATCAATATGCTAAAAACATATTGTCTATGAATACCGAAATTATAGCAGATATAAGAAGACGCGAAAAAATATACGAATTAACGTTGTCGATTACGGACTATTTTATGCCAAATAAAATAGCGCCAATTCTGAAAGGAATACGTGATCAATATCAAAATATTCGATTTAATGTTTCAATCCAAAGCAGCTCAAAGATTATGCGCGAGCTTAGCCTTCATCAATGTGACGTTGCGTTATTTGCGAATTTGAATGGGCAACAATTACCTGTTGCTGATAATTGTTTAATAGTCGGTCGGGAGCCACTTTGCTGGGCAGGTGCTAAAGACTTTAGCATGACGGGGTACAAGGGCTTACCCGTTATAACCTTGCCAAAAGGGTGCTTAATACAAAAATTGGCTATAGAAAAATTAGAAAATAACAGAATAGAATTTAACTTATTGCATCATGCTTCCAGTGTCATGGGAATGCAATCAGCCATAGAGGCTCAATTGGGGATAGGGTGTTTAAATAAGTCATCGATGACAAGTAATTTGATTGATTATACAGAATTTTTTAATCTTCCTAAATTGTCCGATATTGAATATGTTTTGTATTATAAAACAGAAAAATTACAGTTTATTGATAGCATAAAAGCATTGGTCGAGAGCGTAACTGGATACTGATAATTTTGTTTTTAATCGGACTAATGTGATTTTTCTAACGATTTAACACGCGCATTTTCAAATGCTTGTTTTGTTAAACATTATGCATAATGGTGTCGTTGATAAGGTTATCCATGATCCTCATAGAAAATCTGTAAATTTTTCTTCTCGGCATCAATCGGTTACAGTCTTATCAAGAATCGTGTTTTTTGAGTGACTCTTTGTCGGGATTAATACACAATCCTTAAGCTTATATTGGGCTGTATCCGTTATTGAAGCATGGTAGTGATAAACACTAACAACCTATTTTATGTAAACTTATATACATCCATTATTCATATGATCACGGAAAAATTGCTTGTTATGAAGGGATAACAAGTTATCGGTTTCGCACTAGGAAAAGTCACAAAAAATCTGTGCTGACAGCATTAATCTATGCGATTCGGGATAAGCTGACATTGCGTTGAGTTTTTAGCTCTTCTTTCTAAAGCTTTCATTTTAGGAGGCTTTGATTTGATGAGTTTTCCCAATTTTGGGAATAACTTCAAAAACACTGGGTAATTATGAGCGTGGTGTTTCTGCGCCAGATGCGAACACACTTGTCCTGTCTCAAAAATTGTAAGGAATAAATATTAATTGTCTGGTAACCGGCAAAGGTAATATGTCGTTATATGATGAAACAACAAGTGTGCTAATTAACCCAGAACAGCTACGTGTGGCTATCAGTGCAATTGAAGAAGGGGTAAATAGATCAAAAAAAACAATCAATCTCGATGCAAAAGCACATTTAATCATTATTGCATATAATATCTTAGGTGAAAGAAAAAGCGATAATGCAGCTGAAAATGTCGCTGATAAATCACATACAATTATTCAGATATCTATAGATAATGATATAATCACTTTTAATATTAGCGATAAAAATAATTTAAAATTAAAGAAATATAGGAGGATACGAAATGTTAAAACCGTTCTATAAAATTATACTAGCAACGGCTCTATTATTTCCAGTAATAGCAAATGCAGAACAAATAAAGAATATAGATGCAATTGATTTTTTAACAGAATATGAAGATCTTCAAGGACAAATGGTTCAATTAAATGACTGTGTCGCTTATGGAGTTGTTCCAGACTTTTTTATTTGTTCCTTACCCAAAAAAACAGAATCGTCTGCAACCATAAGCGTAAGCCTGACCAAAACACCTAAGAAACAATTATCTTATGGCATGAAAAAATGCGGAAGTATCATGGGAACTGAAGAAGAGATTTGTTCCGCAACCATTAAAGGAATAGCTAACAAAACAGAAAGTGGCGAACCTAACATCGACGCCGTTGAAGTAATCTGGAACGCAGAACACTAATTTTTACACGTTCCCACCATATAGATTATTCAGTGTTTTTTATAATACATTGTTTTTATTATATTTTTGTTGGTGGGAACTGTCATTTTTTTCACTTGTGGCAATTTTTCCCATAAAAACAATTTTTTTGTCTCAAATATCGTGTCTGATCGTCTCAAATAACACAGACCATTACTGATTCCCGTAAGCTTAATAGGAAAAAAGTTGATCGCGGTGGTGGTTTGCCATGGCTGTTTGAAAATTACAGAGAAGTGACTAACGCGGCTGTCATGCGACATGGGGGTGATAAGCAAACAGCGTGTTTCACTAGGAAAACGGTCGTTCAAACTGCTAGGCCAAGTTTTAAAAATTGTCAAACTCGGTTTAATAGTGTCAAACTTTATTGTTTGTTTTGGGATCGTGATTGAAATTATATAAGGAAAACAATGATCTAAGTGGTGGGTGATACAGGGATCGAACCTGTGACCCGCTGATTAAGAGTCAGCTGCTCTACCAACTGAGCTAATCACCCGACCTAAGCAGTAAATCACTACTGTGGCATTCTATAGCGTTCAATAGTGTTGATGTCCATAGCCAATTTTAATTTTTTACATTGTATTTTTATATTGAAATGTCTCTCCATAGTTTCAATACCATTGATATGTATGATGGTGCTTGATATTCTTGGTAAAAAGTTCCATTATACTGTCCTTATTAACACAGCCAACATGTATAAGTGCTGTAAGAGAGAGGATGATCGAGCGTAATGCCCGACCGATATTCTGAAGACCCGTATAGTAGTATCGAGCGGTTTGGGCCGCTTTCGAGATTCAGTGTCTTTTATTTTTTCTATAACGCTTTTGTTATAAAGACAGGTGCTGCCATTAGATCGTGGGCAGTATGGCCTGCGCTGGCTATTGTTATGGTGGATAGAGAATAATTCGCCATGATGTCTCTCTTCTTCAAATTATTCTGCTTTTGATTTTTGTTCTAGGAACTGATGCATTATGGAATGGATTGCTGATCCGCACGCTTGGTTAGGTCTCATAACACTTATTTTTCTTGAAATAGTGTTGGGTATCGATAACCTTGTTTTTATCGCTATTCTGGCGACAAAACTTCCTGCCCAGGTTAGAAATCGCGCTCGGCTAACAGGCTTGAGCTTCGCTCTTTTAATGCGGCTTTTCTTACTCTCCATAGTTGGTTGGGTGATGACATTGGATAAACCGATATTTTCTATCGGTATGTTTGATTTCAGCTGGCACAGTATCATTCTGGTTATTGGTGGTGCTTTCCTGCTTGCCAAGGGGACTTTGGAACTTCATGAGCGCTTGGAAGGGGACGTGGAAGAAAAAGCAACCACAATGGTTCATGCGGTGTTCTGGCAGGTTATTGTTCAGATTGTTGTGCTTGATGCCGTCTTTTCACTCGATAGCATTATCACTGCAACAGGTATGATTCCAAAAGATCAAATGCCAGTTATGTACATTGCCGTTATCGTTGCTATGGGCATTATGATGTGGGGGTCTGGACCTCTCATGGTTTTTGTCAATCGGCACCCAACTGTTGTGATATTATGCCTTGGCTTTTTAATGATGATAGGCTTTAGCCTTATTGTTGAAGGTTTTGGTTTTCACATTCCTAAAGGCTATCTCTATGCGGCAATTGGCTTTTCAATTCTTATTGAAGCATTCAATCAGATTGGACGGCATAATCGGGAAAAACTTATTACCACCAATGATCTGCGTGAAAGAACCGCAGGTGCAGTGCTAAGGCTTTTAGGTGGTGCTAGGAGCGAAGGAAGTTTAGGCGAAACAGCAGATATTATTGCTGAACAAGCTGCCGCGTCTGAAATTTTTAGGCCAGAAGAAAAAGAAATGATCCGCGGTGTGCTGGATCTAGCTGATAGGTCGGTTCGTTCCATCATGTCACCGCGCAATGAAATCGAGTGGCTTGATCTCGACACAGATGAAAAGCAAATGCGCGAGGAGCTGGAACAATTTAAACATAGCCGCTTGGTGCTTGCCCGCGATAAAGTTGATGAATTTGTTGGTGTAGCGCTAACAAAAGATCTTCTTCTTGATTTGGCTGAAGGCAAAAAAATAGATTGGCAAAAGGCAATGCGTCAGCCATTGGTTGTTCATGAAAACACCAGCGTGTTGCGCCTGATGGAAAAATTCCGTCACTCGCCTGTCCAATTGGCAATTATCGTCGATGAACATGGATCCTTTGAAGGGGTTGCCACGCCAACAGATATATTGGAAGCCATCGCAGGTGATTTTCCTGATGATGATGACGAACCAGTTATTGCCGAACAACTCGAAGACGGCAGCCTAATGGTTGAAGGCTATGCCGATATTCGTCGTCTTAGCGGATATCTTGAAAAAGATCTGGTTGATGAAAATGATCGCTACTCTACGCTTGCAGGGTTTATGCTTTGGCATTTTGGTCATCTACCTACATCTGGTGAAAGTTTTGTCGTTGATGGATTAAACTTCAAAGTTGTGGAAATGGACAGGCGCAATATTTCTAAAGTTTTAATTACACCGGTAACAGAAAAGAGCTAAAATAAGCCACCACGGTCATAAAAGTTGGTCTGGATAAGGGGTTAGTTCGCTCTAATACGTCGCCTAATCGTTGATAGGAATTTAGGAAAGATAGCCATGAAACCACGTTTGCAAATTATTGTAACGTCAACACGTGAAGGACGTTTCGGGGACAAGTTGGGTGACTGGCTTTATAATTTCGCACAAAATGCCGGTATGTTCGAGGTAGAACTTGTTGATTTGGCAAAAATTGAGCTACCATTATTTGATGAACCCAGACATCCGAGATTGCATCAGTATGAGTATGAACATACCAAATCTTGGAGCAAGCTTATAGAACGTGGTGACGTTTATATTTTTGTCATTCCTGAATATGACCATTTGCCACCATCGTCATTTGTCAATGCCGTGACGTATTTGAGTAAAGAATGGAATTATAAAGCGGTATCATTCTTAAGTTATGGCGGAATATCAGGCGGTATACGTGCTGCAGAAACCGCTCGGTTGATGGTAAATGCCGTCAAGATGGTGCCTATATTGGAAACAATACCTATTCCGCAATGTAATCAATATGTTGATGAGAGTGGGAATTTTAAGCCAAATGCGTTGATAGAAACGAGTGCCAAATCTGTTTTGGACGAGCTTTTAAAACTCGATACTGGATTAAAGATCATCCGTGCAAAGCATTAGAAACTAATCTGGGCTGGATTGTTTAATGTCTAAATTATTGGTTGAGATCAACAATGTGGATGATATCGAGGTCGCTTATCATGCACGTGCTGAAATTGTGCTATTATCCGGTAATCTAAGCCAAGCCAAACAATACCATAGCGCAATAACCGAGATTAAAGATTTTTGCCCTGATATATGGCTTTGTCTTGATAAGGCGGTAACTTATGAAGAAACAGCAATTGCGGCTATGGGCGTTAATACTTTTGTATTGCCATCGTCGATTGAAAATTTGCCGGAAATTGTGAAGGTAATTTCGTCAAAGCAAGGAAAATGTCGTCTCATTACCATTTTTGAAACGACAAATGAGACGGTTTTATCTGCTATTCCGATTTTGAAAGCTTTAGGAATTCACGGTGCGATTCTTAGAGGTCAGGATTCCCATCAAAATCTGCTTCGGCAATTTGGTGTGGCAGAAATTGGCCAATTTTTATTGAAATGTCATCAAGCAGGATTTTCCACCGGAGTCTTAGGGGCATTAGAAGCACCAGATATACCAAGACTTTTGCCATATTTGCCGAACTGGATAGGTTTAACAGTTAAAAGACCTATTCAGACAGGACAGTTTGGAGATGAGAAAACCACATCATTGATACGTGCATTGCTGCCAATTGATGACCAAAACGATGCAACATCAGAGTTCAACGAACTCGGCACAGACAGAATTATTATCGAAGATTTTGTTTTACCGATGGAAATTGGTGCGTATAAGCATGAATTCGGAAAAAAACAAAAAGTACGGTTTAATATTTCGGCGTTTGTGGCACGAACATCAGCAAATCCGGAAGATATGCGGCACATCTTTTCCTATGACCTAATTCTTGATGGAATACGTAATCTGGTTGCGTTAGGGCATGTCGAATTGGTGGAAACGCTCGCCGAGCGCGTCGCCGCATTTATTTTATCCTATCCACGGGTCAAAAAAGTTGTTGTCCGAGTTGACAAGCTTGAGCTGGGACCTGCCGCTGTTGGTATTGAAATAGAACGTATGAAATAACCCCAATAGCGTTCTATCTCAGAAAACCTAGCGATAAAATATTTAAATCCTGTGATCGTCAGTTACTTTGCGGATTTGTATTACGTTGGCGATATTGGTTGATTTCAAACATTGCAACAAAGAACAATGAAATAATCAAAGGGATAATGAGATAAAGCATACGGAATACGATAAGTGCTGATATAACATCAGCAGGGTTCATATTGGGCATACCAGCCATAAACAGCGCTTCCAATACACCAACACCACCAGCAGGAGCATTGGATAAAAGTGTTGCTGTAAATGATGCTAAAAAGACACCGAGTACGGCGATAAAACCCGGATTACCAGCGTCTGGCAATGTAGCATAGATAATTCCAGCAGCACCAATAAGCTCGAGTGGACCTATGATCAATTGTTGGATAACAATTTTGAATTTAGGGTAGGAGATCTGGAACGATTTGCCAATTTTAAGAGGCTTTAGTTGCAACAAGCTGCCGATCATATAAAGCAAGACAAAGCCCAACATACAAGCGCCAATAGTGATAGCTAACCAGCGTGGCATATCAGCATGAACCAATGTGATAATGTCGGGGCGAACAACCAATACAAAGCCGGAAAGCAATATTGTCCCTAGGGCAAAAGTGAATGAGCAAAATCCAACGAGTATTGCTATTTCTACGCCTGTGAGGCCTTTTTTGGTATATGCGCGATAGCGCACAACAGCGCCAGAAAAAACCGATGCACCAATGTTGTGTGAAAGGGCATAGGTGGTAAAAGAACATATTGCGATATAGAGCAAAGATATCTTTTTGCCTAAATGTTGCAAGGCTATACGGTCGTATCCAGCCAATGCTGCATAGGCAAGCAACGAGAAAAAGCTCGCAAGAACCCAATGGTGTAAACTTAACGCTTCTAACCGTCCGACAATGTCATGAAATGATATAGCAGATAGTTTATGATAGAGAATATAGATGGATACCACCATTGCGATGATGCCGATAAGCGGCCAAATATATTTCTTTAACTTCACGCGTTTTTACTCTTTTTGTTCGTGTTGCGCTCAATTATCGAAGAATCGGAATCCGATGCTTCCGACAAAATAATTATCTTACTATGATTATGATTTAAATATCTTATCATACCGTTAGCAATTTCTTTTGCGGGCGCGACAAAAATATCGCTTGTTTTGCGAATAGAACAAGATTTTACATGATTTTATCGTGTGTCACGATATTTCAGCCATAAATCATGGAACTGATACAACAATGATTATGTCGTTGATGACAAGCGAAAATGGCGTAATTGATACAACACTAACGTAGTTGATACACCAATACTGACACATTGGGGGTGGCTGAGCGTCATTATTTAGTGGGTAGCTCTGAATATTGGTAGGCTATCGAGCTATCAATGATGAACAAGCTTAAAAGTAAGCGCTTAAGAGAAAAAGTGTTCCAGAAAGAAAATACCCAGAAAAAAACAGGCGTTTAAGAAAGAGAACGCTCAAGAAAGCAGGGGCTTAAGAAAGAGAATACTCAAGAGAGCAGGCGCTTAAGAGTAAAAATTGTGATGTCGTATTATCTGCCGACACCGTTTATATGCTGGTGCAGAATTATTTCCGCACCAGCAAGATTATTTCTATTTTTGTGCATCTAATGCAGCAGTGTCTTCAATCATATCACGTCCTTGGTGGTGATTATGCCACCAATTGCCCAAGAAGAGCAGGATTGGAGCGGCAATAAAGATTGAAGAAGATGTTGCGACAACAACACCAACGACCATTGGCACTGCAAAATTGTGAACAGCACTACCACCCCATATTGCCATAGGCAACATGGCCAATACGGTTGTTGTGGAGGTGAATACGCAACGTATCAATACTTGATTGATTGACATATCAATCAATTCACGTAGCGGCATCTTTTTATAAAGCCGCATATTTTCACGCATACGGTCATAAACAACAACCTTATCGTTAACCGAATAACCGACAATGGTGAGGAGTGCTGCAATTGCTGTTAGGTTGAAATCCAATTGGAAGAGAGCAAAAAAGCCCACCATTTTTGTCGTATCAAGAACAAGGGTAACAATAGCACCCACAGCGAAAAACCACTCAAAACGCCACCAAATATAGAATGTCATGGCGATGGCCGCGAGAATGACAGCGGTAAAGCCGGCAGTTGCCAATTCTCCTGAAACTTTTGGACCAACAACTTGTGTCTGATCAAAAGAAACATCAGGATAAAGCCCTTGAATGGATGATTTCACCTTTTCAACGGCTGCTGTTTGTTCGGCTTCGCCACCTTCCTGCTGCTGTATGCGGATCATAACCGTGTTTTGGTTATCAACGTTTTGCAGTGCAACTTCACCAACGTGAAGGTTGCCCAATGTTGAACGTAATGTAGCAAGGTCAGCTGGAGCTTTTGTGGTAATTGCCATCTGGCTACCACCCATAAAGTCGATACCGAAATTCAAACCTGGTTTAAAGAAAAGCACGATTGAGGCGATCGACAATAAAATAGAAACACCAATTCCAAGGAAACGTGCATTCATAAAACGGAAATTGGTATGCTGCGGAATGAAGTTGAAGAAAGAATGGATGTTCAGTTTGGTAATTTTCCATTCACGAACAACCCAAGCCATAATGATACGGACGATCGTAACATCGGTGAACATTGAAATAACAATGCCGAGTAGCATTGTTACAGCGAAACCGCGAATTGGTCCCGTGCCAAACCAGAATAGGAGGATTGTTGCGATAACAGCCGTGACATTGGCATCAACAATTGTTGCAAAGGCATGTTTGAAACCACGATCCAAAGCCGCAAGCGCGCCAAGGCCTTTTTCACTTTCTTCACGAATACGCTCATTGATAAGAATATTGGCGTCAACAGCAATACCTATGCCCAGAATAATACCCGCTATGCCGGGGAGGGTCAGTGTTGCACCAAGTGCGCTTAATGCCGCAAAGGTGAGGATTGTATGCAGAGCAAGGGCTACGTCGGCGATAATGCCCCATAGTCCATATAGCAGGAATATGAACAAGGCGACGAGCACGAAACCGGCAACACCTGTATAAAGACCCATTTTGATAGCATCTGCACCCAAATCGGGTCCCACAGTTCTCTCTTCAATCACTGTTAATGGTGCCGGTAGTGCACCAGCACGTAGAAGTGCGGCAAGGGTTGAGGCTTCTTTTGCGTCAAAATTACCAGTGATTTGTCCTTGGCCTCCCGGTATAACACCTTGAATAACTGGTGCGGTAAGCACTTTATTGTCAAGAACAATAGCAAATGGACGACCAATGTTCTGACGTGTGATTTCGGCAAATATCTTTGCGCCCACAGAATTCATCTTGAAAGAAATCAGAGATCTACCAGGCATTTGAGGGTCAAATGATTGTCTTGCATCTTCAAGCACATTGCCATCCAGTGAAACCTGATCGTAAACTGCGTAGCGTTGTGTTTCGTCGGTATAACCCGGTAGAACAGATACCCCAACCGGTGGGTTATTTATATCAACATTGGTTGGCACAAGATGGAAAGTCATCTTCGCTGTCGTGCCAAGAAGATCACGCAATTGTTTTGGATCTTGTAAACCTGGTAGCTGAACCATAATGCGGTCAGCGCCAACTTTCTGGATTGAAGGTTCGGCAACACCAACCTGATCCACACGTCTGCGGATAATTTCCAAACTCTGTTCAACAGCATTGCTTACACGATAATTGATACCGGCTTCCGTTGGTGTAACACGCACGGCACCATTTTGCTCAACCACATCAATATCAGATGCAGCAGCGCCAAATGTGCCTTGTATTGGCGAAACAAGTTCTTTTAACGCTGTTAAGGCACGCGCACGTTGATCATTGTCGGCAATGGTGGCAACCACTGACTCGCCAATCATGCGCACACTGGTTGAAGGAATTTGTTTCTCACGCAATTTTGCACGAACATTATCAAGCACTGTTCTTAGCTGATCACGCTTAAGCGATTTTGCATCAACTTCCAGAACCAGATAAGAGCCGCCCTGAAGGTCAAGACCCAGTGTTACCCTTGTGTCAGGAAGAAATGATAAATGATTTTTTATTTGTTCTTCAGTGAAGAGGTTGGGAAGAGCAACAATGACTCCGACCAACAAAATAAGAAAATACGTAAGTGTTAACCAGCGCGATGTTCGCATAGAAATTATCCAATAATTTTGCCTTAATATTCTATTCTTGAATAGGGCAGGTACGTTTTTATAGTTAGCTTTGCAATAGGTTAAGCAACAGGTGGTCCACTTTGTCCAACTCCATTAAGCTTAACTCTACGCGGAACAATGTAAGACATATGCCGCATAGGCAAACATTTATCAATCGTCATTGAATAAACCGACGATATTGTAGAAAGATCATTATGATCTTTTACCTTTTTATCTCTGCTCAATTTGATAGACACAAAAGACTTCTGATTTTTGTTGTCTAACGCATTGTCTTTATTAAATAAAATAGAATTGATGTGTTGCAGCCGTGACTGAGGCTTGTTTGATAAAACATGCGTAAGACTGAAGAAAAGCAAAATCATGCCGCCCAGAATAATCCAGGCACATAAAATCAGCAGTTCTTCATTTTTGCGTGTTTTTCGCAAAAAAGTCATACCAACACGTTTCCCTTAAACCAATTCGATTTTTGTATAAGTCGGTTTATAATTTCATATTTCTTAGCAGTATTCTATATTTAGTGAAAGCATTTACCCAGTTGAAAAGCTATTGGTTAACAATGCTTAGTGGAATATAACATTTTTTAAGCAAATCTTGATCGAAAATGGGACTAGGTGAGAAAGTCTTGCAATTTATTTCATGCGTAATAAATACGCGCATTCTCGTCATAGTTTTGTAAGAATCACATGACTAATGTCCATTAAGCTCCCGATGTGACAATAAGTATGTGAATTGCTTTTGGAAATGATAGAGCTATATGCGAAAAAGAAATTTCAATATTCGGATGGTCAGTTCATTGAATTCGGTTAAAACTATTAAAAAGATTTTCTTCAGTCTCTTTGTTGCCTTTTTACTTTTAAGTATCCCATCATTCCATGGGATAGGTGTTGAATCTGTGTGGGCAGAAACAGCAACCAAACCAACAGATGAAGCAAGCACCAATGATCCAGCAGAATTGGTATCGCAGGAGCAGGCTGTTGTTGATGAGTTGAAAGAACAGCTAGTTGACCTGCAAAAGCGGTATGATAGTGAACAGGACGACAATACTGTACTGACCGACATTCGCACAAAAGCTCAGGATATCGATACCAAAACATTTGATATCGCATTAAAGTTCCGCTCTCCACTCAATGATATTAATTTGCGGCTGGATCAGCTGGGAGAGCCTCAGGCGGGTGTTCAAGAAGCAAAGACTGTCACCGATGAGCGTAATAATCTGCGCCAACTAAAAGTCAAGATAAACACATTGATGGCACAGTTGGAAGATTCTTACATTGATGCCAATCGCTTGGTGGAACGAACCGTTTCCCAATCGCGCGAGCTTTTTGCCAGAACACTCACTCGTCGGGTTGAATTTTCTTCACCTTTAGGACTTCAAATCATACAATCTGCTACCGAGGCTTTTGGCGATTTTCTATCGCTTTCTTATTCGTGGTGGCAATATGTCTATCATTTCAAAGCGTTATCGCTGTCTATTGCGATTTTGATTCCGCTTATTGTTTCATTCATTCTGACACTTTTCACCCATAAGTTGATTGGGCGCGTGAAAGAGGAAGTTTGGAAAGAAGGCGAAGAGATTTCCTATCTTAAACGCCTGTCAGTTGCTTTTGTTTCAACATTGGTGCCGACCCTCATCTGCACAATTTTTGTTGTGCTTGTTCGCATCTTTTTTGATTATTTAGGGCTAAACTGGACGGAATTACAACCGGTTTTCAAGGCGGTTGGTGATGAACTCATTCTAATATTCTTCATCACGCGTATGTCTTTCGTGATACTTTCACCGAAATTACCTGAATTGCGGTTAATGAATATAGCGCCTAAACCTGCGAGATTGCTTATCGCTTTATTATTTGCACTCGCTATGGTTATGGGGCTCGATTATATTTTCAATACTATTTATCGCGCTGTCGCGGCACCATTATCTTTGGCAATTGCAAAAAGCTTTATTTCCGTTGTTCTGGTTGGGCTTATCATTCTGGCAATCTCATTTGTTCGGGGCAGAATAAAGAATAATGACGATTTAAGCACAACCCATTGGCCACGTTCTGTACGCTTTTTGCTTGTATTGATTGGTCTTATCCCAATTGGTGCGGCTTTCGCCGGTTATGTTGGCCTTGCCCGTTTTATTTCACAACAGATCGTTGTGAGTGGTGCTTTTCTTGTCCTTATGTTTCTTGGGTTTCAGACTTCCCGCGCGACAGCCGCGGAAGGCGAATTTGCGCAAACATTTATTGGTCGTCGTCTTTTAGCTAGATTTAAACTTGAAGATTCGACAATGGACCAACTTGGGCTGGTTGCAGGTGTGCTGCTGAATATTGTGGTGATAATCCTTTGTGTGCCACCTATTATAATGCAGTTGGGTTTTTCTGCGGCCGATATTTTCTCGACTTGTATTCACCTGATGACAGGTTTCCAAATTGGAAATGTGTCTATTTCACTGGTTGGCATCTCAATCGGTGTCATGTTCTTCTTTATCAGCTGGTTTTTAATACGCTGGTTTATCAACTGGCTTGATGGGACAGTTCTTGTCCGTGGTAAGGTAGATTCTGGTGTTAGAAACTCCATTCGCACAGTCGTTGGTTATGGCGGAGTTGCTCTGTCGGCGCTTATCGGTTTGTCGGCCGCAGGTTTTAATCTAAGTAGCTTGGCAATTATCGCTGGTGGTCTTTCTCTTGGTATTGGTTTTGGTCTCCAGAATATCGTTCAAAACTTTGTTTCTGGACTTATCCTCTTGGCAGAGCGTCCTTTTAAAGTGGGAGACTATGTTGAAACCGGAACGACCACAGGTATTGTCAAGCGTATTAGTGTCCGTGCAACGGAAGTCGAGACAACCAAACGTCAGACTATCATCGTGCCAAATTCCAGCTTGATTAACAATAATGTTGGTAACTGGACACACCGCAATAAAATCGGTCGCGTTGATATTACATTTACGGTGCCGGCAATGACTGCACCTGAACATATCGTTGACGTATTAATGGAAATTGCAGGCAATACAGAAGGGGTTTTAAAGAACCCATCGCCTTGGGTCAGTTTTTCTAGCTTTGATAGTAGCAATCTTAATTTTACACTCGCAATCTTTATACCGGATATCACTTCAACAGTAGGTGTGACCAATCGGGTAAGATTTGCGGCATACAAAAAGTTCTCTGATGAAGGAATTACATAATATGGTGAAGAGCTTAACAGCCATCGCTTTTGTTGCAGTTAGTATGCTAGCTAACGATGTATGTGCTGCCACTATTAAAAATACCGATCAGAAGCCGCAATCACTCGTCGTTACGGAATCTGGTGCTAGAAGGGATGTGTCGTTGAAGGCAGATCAAACGGTAGATCTTTGCCCCAAAGGATGTTTTGTAACATTTCCAAATGGCGATCGGTTTGCCATCAAGGCTAGCGATACAATTGAAATTAACGGTAATCGGGCAAGCTTTAGATAATCAAAATTTGTAAAAGACGTTGTTTTGGAATCACTTGGAAGCGTTGGTTAAGACGCATCTTTAGTGGGACATGGTGGTGAACGGACCAAATGAATATTTTGATTCATGTCCTTTTTATAATATTTTGAAAGATATACATTTTTTTCTTTCGATCGTATTCTGTAAGGTTGAGAATTTTATTGTCGTTACAAGCCGGCAAGTGAAACCAAATAGATCAAATCAATGTTACCGAGCGAAGGGTAATTTCGCTTTGTTTGACCAGATAGGTTAAGATTTTGGCATTTTGTGACGTGATCTAAGCGTACGATTTGACGCAAAACAATGTCACTAACATCGATATATAACAGCAATATCCTGCTGGCTCAATTAATATATGATCAACTGTATGGATTAACACATTGTAAAATATAGATTTTTGGTGCGGATGGCGGGACTCGAACCCGCACGATCTAGGATCGAAGGATTTTAAGTCTGTTAAAACCGGTAGCCTAATTGTTTTTATTATGTTTTTTTTGCTTTATCCACAGCCTGTGAAAATGTTTGGTCATAAGTTTGATCTTAACATTTTAGAAGCAAAATAGGGCTTCACAAGTGGTTAATCATTCACTATAAAGACACGCGCTGCGGATGTGGCGAAATTGGTATACGCAAGGGACTTAAAATCCCTCGGTCTTTAGACTATGCGGGTTCAAGTCCCGCCATCCGCACCATATGTAATCTGTTATGAATTGTACTGTATCTCTGGTATCAATCACAATTTCGATAATATTCGCTTTGTGTTCAATCTTAATACAAGACAGCAGAAATCATAACGATGCACAGAAATCGCATTAAAGTCTTAGCTTTGAAATGTTTGTTTTTCTGATTTTTGGTCGATTACGGTATATAATAGAGTAAGACGAACAAGAAATATAGAATTTAAAATGCTAGTTTTTTCAAGAGTATTTAAACTCTATAATTTGTTCGACATGCAGCTATCGTTTTCGTAAAGGGTATTTGACTTTTTTATTTATCCACTCGCCTATTATCTGCTTTTAAAACATTGATAGTAATAAAATGCTGTCTGTGAAGTCAGAATTTGTGAAAAGTTGTTGAATATAATCACGATAGCATTAATCTAACCGAGATTGTAATACTTCTTATAGAGAACTTTCTCTAATTATTTTGTTGAGGAACACTTTTTTATCATGAGTGAATTTGTACAGGACGTAGCCAAAGCCGCTAAAGCTTTGCGTGGTCTCTTTAATGAAACACCACTTCAGCGCAACAATTTCCTGAGCCAGAAATATGATGCTGAAATCTATTTAAAACGTGAAGATCTCACACCTGTCCGATCATATAAGATTCGTGGGGCATTCAACTTCATTTCGCAGATGCTTGATAAGGTTGCACCAGAAGCCGCATTTGTATGTGCATCAGCAGGCAATCATGCGCAAGGTCTTGCTTTTGTTTGTCGGTATTTCAAACGTAAAGGCGTTATTTTTATGCCGATTACAACACCGCAGCAAAAAATAGATAAAACACGGAGTTTTGGTGGCGAATATACAGAAATTAGGCTGGTAGGTGACACATTTGATGAATGTTATTCTGCTGCCAAGGCTTTTGTCACCGATGGCGGTGGTGTTATGGCACCACCATTTGACGATATGCGGATTGTTACCGGACAAGCCACGGTGATGTATGAAGCGGCTGAACAATGGAAAGATCTGGTTGGAGATCAAAAACCCGATCTCGTCATCATTCCTGTTGGTGGTGGTGGATTAGCCAGTGGTGTTAGCCATTTTATAAAAGAAAGTGGTTGGGATTCGCACGTCCGTTTTGCTGAGCCGGAAGGCGCTGCCAGCCTGTTTAAAAGCCTGACTGAACAGAAACGCATTAAGTTGGAAGAGGTAGATACTTTTGTTGATGGAGCGGCTGTCGCTCAGATCGGCGAATTAAATTTTGATATGTTGAAAAGGTTTTCGCCATTTGATGTTTCAATTGTGCCTGAAAACAGGCTTTGTGCGACAATGGTTGAAATGTTGAATGTTGAAGGTATCGTACTTGAACCTGCTGGCGGCTTGTCGGTAGATGCATTGAAGAGTATTTCGCCGCAGGATTTAAAAGGCAAAAAGGTTCTGCTGATTATCTCTGGTGGTAATTTTGATTTCGAAAGACTGCCAGACGTAAAAGAACGTGCATTGCGATATCAGGGTTTAAAGAAATATTTCATTTTCCGCTTTCCTCAACGTCCCGGTGCTTTGCGTGGGTTTCTCGATCAATTAGGACCGGACGATGATATTGCCCGTTTTGAATATCTTAAGAAGTCGGCGCGTAATTTTGGCTCGGTTCTTATCGCAATTGAAACAAAGCGTTATGAAAACTTTGCGGTTCTTGAGACAAAGTTTAAAAATCTCGGTTGGGCGTATAAAGATATTACGAACGATCAAGTTCTTTTCGACTATATTATCTAGTCCAATTTACGTTTAGAAAGAGTACATCCTATGAGATTGTTTTTATCATTGGTTTTTTTAATGTCCTTATCTGTTGCCAATATAACGGCTAGTTATGCGGCTGAACCGGATACGATTCAAAAGACCGAGTTAAATGGTCTCGTTGATGAACTCAACAATGCTGCTCAGCAGAAAAATATGGGTATGATTGCCAATAATATGCCTGATCGCCTCTATAAGGAAATGGCGGTCAGGTTGAAGACAACCGAAGCTGATCTGAAAAAAGATTTGGTAAAGCAATTGGAAAGTCAGTTTTCGGCATTGCCTGTCGGCGCCTATCATCTTGATGCAAGTAAAATAGAATATCACCAGACAGATAAAGGTGTTGCCTATGCTTTGGTGCCAACGCGGGTTGAAACAAAAGATGCGGTTATTGAGTACCAGACTTTAGCAATCATGGATAATACCAAATGGCATCTGATATACGGTGGTCAAAAAACCATCCAGAATCCAGTGTTTCAGGAAATTTATCCAGCTTTTCAAAATGTAAATATTCCGCCTGCAAAAGTTACCCGTAAATAAGTATTTAAAGCCTTATCAGGTTTCATATCGTTATAATGTGTAGCAAGACATGGATTATTTCTGTTGCATTTTTTATTATAATGGCAGATAAGCCTATTCAGGCGCTTGGGTTGTCGTATCAACTTTCTGAAATGCAGACTTTGTAGCGTCATTAACCTAGAAATTAGGTTTTCACTGGCCGCGCAAGTCGCTATCTAGACTTTCGTCTACAAGCGTTTCGTCCAATTATATCATTTTAGTGCTTCCATTGCGCGAAGTGCTAACCAGTTAATCCTGCTATGCATGATTGTTGGCAGGGAAAGAATATATTTTGAAACAAAACAAGTTAAATGCTTTTGAAGCACTCGGTATCCCTACAATACTCGCTAAAAATCTCATCGCTGCTGGAATGACAGAACCGAAACCAATTCAACAAGGAGCTATTCCCGCAATGTTGAATGGTGAAGACATTCTGGGAATTGCCCAGACAGGTTCTGGTAAAACGCTGGCTTTCAGTTTGCCTATTTTGTCGCATATCGTGACGATGGGTGATAGACGGTTTGCAAAGACCGCGCGCGCTTTGATCTTGGCGCCTACGCGCGAATTAGCCGTTCAGATTGAAGATGCTATTCGCATGGCATCTAAAGGATCCCATTTGTCTACTTGCCTAATTTTGGGCGGTGTCTCTCGGGCAGGACAAGTTAAACGGATGGCTTCGGGGGTTGATATATTAATTGCAACACCAGGACGCTTAATGGATCTCGTTCGTGAAAAGTGTGTTGATTTGTCAAAAACACAATTTCTCATTCTCGATGAAGCAGATCGTATGTTGGACATGGGATTCATCAAGGATGTCCGCCAAATTGCCAAACTCGTTCATCCCAAACGGCAAACTGCTTTGTTTTCTGCAACAATGCCAAAGGAAATAGCTTCTTTGGCTGAAAGTCTGCTTGATGATCCTGTGCGTGTTGAAGTTGCGGTGCAAGGAACAACCGCTGCAGAAATCGGACAGAAATTGTTCAAGGTAAATCGTCGGGAAAAAAAGGATGTGCTTAACAAACTTTTGACAAATCCTGCTTTTTCATCGGTAATTGTGTTTACAAGAACCAAGCATGGTGCCGATGCGGTGACGCGAAATCTTGAAAAGGTCAACTATCCAGTCGCTGCAATTCATGGCAACAAATCACAAAATGCACGACAGCGGGCGTTAAAAGGTTTTCGTGATGGTTCGGTGCGTGTGCTGGTGGCAACAGATATTGCAGCGCGTGGTATCGATGTTCCTGGTGTTAGCCATGTGATAAATTATGAGTTACCTGATGAAGCTGAAAGTTATGTCCATAGAATTGGGCGCACAGGGCGCAATGGTGCTCATGGTGAAGCAATAACCCTTTATGACGAGAGTTTAGAGCGTGCTCGGTTAAAAGGGGTTGAGCGGGTCATTCGCATGAAGATACCGCATGAGGATATTCCACCACAATTTGGTCCTTATCCTGCCAAACAGGTAAAAACAGAAACTGTAGAGATTGAAAAAGGTGACGTTAAACGTAAAGGTAGAAATACCAATCGCCCAAAACGCCCAAAGTTCAGAACAGATAAGAATAAGCCTGCGCAAGATAAAGAGACGACGAGAAGCTTCGAGCGTCCTAAAAAGGCGCGGAATACACCCAATCGCAAAAAGCCGATACGGTTTCGTAAATCGGTGAAAAGGGCTGCGTAAGGTTAGGCTCGTATAAAAATTCTATCACACGCCCGATAGGCAAGATGTTCCTGTACGGTAGTTACAGGATATTCCTGCATCGCATTGATAGGAAAAACACATGATTGAATACCGGAGGGTGGATTTTTCTACGCTCCGGTTTTTCTTTAGCACTGTTCAAATGTCACTCGGAAATGAATTGCTTCAATATGAGAGATTGATATGATCAAATCGATACTGATGTACTAAACAGTATGGAAGCGTCATATTTTTAATCAATGTAAATTGAGGTGCTGACGATGAATGACACAAGCCGTTTCATAGTAGATGCAGATTGGTTGCAAAAGAATATTGGCAAAGAGGGGGTGTCAATCATTGATGGCTCTTGGTATTTGCCTGCGGCAAATCGCGACGCCAAAAAAGAATATGAACAATCACATATACCGGGGGCAGTTTTTTTTGATCACGATGTTATCTGCGATCAGAAAAGTGGTTTGCCACACACGTTACCCGATCCAAATCAGTTTTCGCAGCAGGTAGGTGATTTGGGAATAAGTGTTCAGGACACCATTGTCGTTTATGATGGTGTGGGCTTTTTTTCGGCGCCCCGGGTATGGTGGATGCTTAAAACCATGGGTGCAGACAATGTATTTATATTGAACGGTGGTTATGATCGTTGGAAAGAAGAAGGACGCCCGACAACAGATGAAATAACCGCCATCAAACCGGTGAGATTCGTTGCAAACTTTCATCATGACAAAGTCGTTTTCTTTGATGAGATGCGATCAATTGTTGATGGTAGATCAACGCAACTAGCTGATGCCAGAGGATATAAAAGATTTACTGGTGAACAAGCCGAACCGAGGCCTGGTATGCGTTCTGGTCATATGCCGGGTGCATGCAGTGTTCCGGCTACATTGATGTCGGAGGGTGGGAATTTAAAAAATTTAACCACCATAAAAGAGATTTTCTCGCGTGCTGGTATTGATGTCAATGAACCTGTTACGACAACATGTGGGTCGGGGGTAACGGCGGCAGTGTTAGCACTTGCGCTAGAATCACTAGGAAACAAACATGTAAGGCTGTATGATGGCTCGTGGAGTGAATGGGGGTCAAAAACTGATACGCCGGTTATTAAAGGCGATGAAAATGAAGACAAATAAAATGCCGGAATTCCTGAAAGCGCGCGTTACCCACCTTGAAATGCGGCGGCGTCCACAACTTGATGTGACGGCACCTATCAATATGCGTCTTGCTATCATGCGTGCTTCCAATATGCCGGTTCACTACTATCGTTACCTCTATGAACAGATTGGTAAAGAACATCATTGGAATGTCCGTCGCAAAATGGATGATTCTTCTTTAGCTGAACTCATTCATTCTGATGGTACCTATATCCATCTACTTTATGTCGATGGTTGCCCTGCCGGTTTGGCTGAAACCAATTTAGCAAAACTTCCCGATACGGTTGAAATCGTTTATTTTGGTTTAGTACCCGATTATCAGGGGATGAGATTATCGCGATTCTTTTTCAGCGAAGTCTTATCTGCGGCATGGAACAATGATCCTGAAAAAGTGGTTATCCAAACGAATACTTTAGATAGCCCGAGAGCCTTGCAGCTTTATCAGAAATGTGGTTTTGAATCAGTCAGTTTTGATGATGTTTTTATAGAACGCTGGGAATAGACCTTAAGCAGCAAGGCGATATTCACTATAAGAATCCGAGCTAAACTTGCCCTTCCTTGGGATTGCCAGTCTCAACAGTCATGAATTGCTGAATAATAGAGATCTCTTATCGGTGAACCGATGATATTTTGTGCTTATGAAAGCAAATGCATGTGCATACCAAGGCAAATGTATCAATTTCTGTACATGGGAATAGTTTTTAGCAACGCGGATTAATTTGCGAAAGTTGCCAGAACGCCAATAATACCCAACAAAGGTAAAAGGCCAAATATTTTAGGATTAAGTGGCTCCCCGGGCCGGATTCGAACCAGCGACCAACCGGTTAACAGCCGGTTGCTCTACCACTGAGCTACCGGGGAACAGTGCTCATTGCTTAACGCTGATGCGCTATAGCAAATGAAAATATGATTTGCAAAGGGGTAATTTCATTTTTTTGTAAAAAAAATTGCAAACCATACAATAACAAAGCCTGACTTTTTGTTTTACCTGTTGAAAAATATAAATAATTTTTAGTTTTTGAAGCAAGTGCTCAGTTGTTGACCAATGATACCTGAATAGTTCGCAATTTAGCGAGATAAATGAATCTAATTTGGTTTATTCAAAATAACAGAAAGCGGTTGTGTTGTTTTGTTCCAGTATGATGGCTGCACCAATTATTTGATGGCTGCACCAATTATGCTTTTTGCGTGTTATCCTGTTTTAAAGTGTTTAAAAAAAGAAAAATAATCTAAACATTTGATTGAACATCTTGACGTTCGCGTCGTGTTCACTTATTCACGCCATTAGACCAAAGTTGAGGCCTCGTGGCGGAATGGTTACGCAGAGGACTGCAAATCCTTGTAACCCGGTTCGATTCCGGGCGAGGCCTCCAATAAATTCAGCCTTATTGTTAAGATTGTATCGTTACAACACAGTGATATACTGTGTATTGTGTCGTTTAGTGCTTTTCTGAAAACGTCAATCATATTAGATAATCAGGTAATTGACTGTTATTCTGTTTTTTGCGACACCTAATGGATATATGTATCTTTGGTGTACATTCGGATAACATAGAGTGCTAAGAGGAAGGTCTGGTCATGGTAGCAGATTTTGCAACGCTTCGGCGTAAAATGGTTGATAGTCAGATTCGTACTGTTGATGTCACAAAGCTGTCGGTCCTCGAGGCATTTTTAACGGTTCCAAGAGAGCAATTTGTTCCAGAGAAATTGCGTGAGATCAGTTATATAGATGAGGCATTGCCAGTTTCACCTGAGAAAAGTGATGGTGTTGGCCGTTATTTGCTAAAGCCAGCTGCTTTGGCAAAGCTTTTGCAGGCTGCTGATATCAAGACTGAAGATGTCGTATTGGATATTGGCGCTGCGACTGGTTACAGTGCGGCTTTAATGTCCAAATTGGCTGCTTCCGTTATTGCACTGGAAAGTGATAGTACACTTGCTGCGACAGCCAGCGATAATTTGCGTGCAACAAATTGTGATAATGTTGTTGTCGTTACAGGTTCGTTGGAAAAAGGGTACGCTTCAGAAGGGCCTTATGATGTGATTCTGCTTGAAGGTTCTGTGGATTTTGTGCCCGAAGCACTTTTAGCGCAATTGCGTGAAGGTGGACGTTTGGTGGTTGCGGAAGGACAGGGTAACGCTGCAGTTGCGCGTGTTTATTTGAAAGAAGATGGTTTTGTTTCGGCAAGACGTGTCTTTAATCTAGCGGTTAAACCTCTTGAAGGTTTCTCGAAACCGCCGCAATTTGTATTTTAATAGACAAGGGTAAAGAAAAAGGTTGCGTATCTGCAACGTTGTGATTTTTAATCTAACGGTGCATTGCAATTTTTATCTGGTTGAGTAATTAGTAATCTGCCCAATCATTGTAGGGCAGAATAGTTTAAAAGTAATGAATAGAGGTGTAGCTGTGGTGAAAACAAAAAAGGCTCTTATGTCGGCTCTGCTGCTATCAGGTGCTGTTTTTGCGTCGATACCAGTCCATGCTGAGACATTGATGGGGGCACTCGCCAAGGCATACACAAACAACGGCAATATTAATAGCGAGCGTGCTAATTCAAGAATTCTTGATGAAGATATCGCGATTGCTAAATCGAATTTCCGTCCACAGATTGAAGGTTTTGGTACTTATGCACGTGGACGTAGTGCCGCAACAACATATTATACGACAACTGGGTCGTTAGGGGTGCAGTTAAGCCAAAAAGTTTTTGATGGCTTTG
Source organism: uncultured Bartonella sp. (assembly GCA_946478235.1). Taxonomy (GTDB): domain Bacteria; phylum Pseudomonadota; class Alphaproteobacteria; order Rhizobiales; family Rhizobiaceae; genus Bartonella. The sequence continues at coordinate 280,746 of CAMLBF010000001.1, read as the reverse complement.
TAACTAAGAATACTGTTGCTTCGGCAGAAGTAAAAGCACAAGCCCAACGGGAATATTTGCGCAATACCGAGCAAAATATGTTGGTAAATGCAGCTACAGCCTATGCCGATGTCTATCAATATCGTCGGATCGCAGAATTGCGTCGGCAAAATCTTGCAGCTTTGGAAGAGCAAGTACGTGCTGACAAAGCTAAGCTTGATGTTGGTGAAGGGACGAGAACAGATCTTGCACAGTCAGAGGCTGCGCGGTCGGTAGCTGTATCAGAATTAAGTCTTGCGCGGGCAGATGTGAAATCTGCTGAAGCTGTTTATCGTCAGGTTATTGGTGCTGATCCTGATAAATTGGAACGACCTCCAGTTGCCAAGGAAATCCCTGCAACTCCTGATGCAGGATATAAAATTGGTGCAGCGTCGCATCCTGCAATTTTATATTCCAAATATCTGATTGATGCGAGCTCCTATAATGTTAAGGCTAAAGAAGGTGCCTTATTGCCGCAGGTCGATCTATCAGCCAGCACATCTTATAACCAGATCTATAATGGTCCAGGTGATGGTGGTCGTTCGAATTCTGTCGGTGTTTCGGTAAATGTGCCAATTTATCAAGGTGGTAGAACATCTGCACAGATTAGACAGTCGAAAGAACAATTGGGTAAAGCACGTATCGAGCTTGATTTGGCTCAGGATAGCGTTCGTGAGAACATGTCATCTTCTTGGTCACAGTTGCAAGGGGCCAAAGCATCAGTTGTTGCTTATCGCGATAGTGTGCGTGCAGCTGAAATCGCTCTCGATGGACGCATTCAGGAAAACCGCGTAGGACAGGCAACAACTTTGGACGTGTTGAATTCACGTACCCAGTTGATCAATGCGCAAATTTCTTTGGTAACAGCAGAGCGTAACGTTGTTGTTGCAAGCTATAATGTACAGTCTGCAATAGGAAAAATGACAGCAGACCGCCTTGGTTTGAAAGTCGTAAAATACGATCCTGAAGAACATAACAAGGCTGTAAAAAATAAATGGATTGGTGTTCGTACACCAGATGGTCGGTAATTTTTGATTCTTACTGATCAATTCAGTTTACATATAGAATCAATAAAAGCGCATTGGTTTTCCAGTGCGCTTTTATTTTAAGTGTTCAATTTAACAATTAATTTCACAACTTGTGTATAGAGTGAAAAATACAACTATTTTTAGTTTGTTTAAATATATTTTAACCATTATAGATATGACAAAAATCTGTGTGTAGTTTTGCCTGACTTATTGTCATCCATTTCTAAGATGAAATGTGTTTGGTAGGATTAAGTACTATTTTATTGATTGTTTGCTGGCAAATAAGGTTATCGGTATGGCACAAAGTTCCAATGCGTTGCGTGAACCTACAATGGATGAGATATTGAATTCTATCCGTGAGATTATAGAAGAAAATACCGCGCAAGCCAATCAGGTGTCTGCTGCTCCAAATAATAGGGTTCGTCAAGTCGGTACTCAATCGGTTGTTTCTCAGCCGGCCAATAGCGAACCAGTTAGTCGTGCACAAACCAATTCGCGTTTTGCGCAACAGTCCAGTTCGCAGTTTGCGCAACAGTCTAATTCTCAGCTCGCACAACAGTCCAGTTCGCAGTTTGCACAACAACCTAATTCGCAGCTCGCACAACAGTCCAATTTTCGGTTTGCGCAGCAGCCTAATTCACAGTTCGCTCAACAGACTGATTTTTCACAACAAAAATCGGTCACAGTGGATGATGCGATGCAGGCATTGGCAAAAAGAATTGGATTGACAACAAATCGTGCTGATACGCAGCCAACCAATTTGGCAGCCAATAAAGCTGTCCCTCAGCAGGCTTATAACGAACAATTTTCGCAAACAGGTACATTTAACAAAGCATTTCAACCTGCGATCAAACCGACAGAGGAAGTTGTTCATTTTTTCAATAACTCTTCAACTCAAGAGGGAAGAGCGGCGGAAGCTGTAAAAACGTATAATTCTGTAAAAACAAATCAAATGAATAGTGAAGGTAGGCCAACTATTCAAAATAAAGAATATTTCGCAGATGTGAAGGCGACCGTTCAAAACAAGGTTTCGGATCTGTTGGAAAAAACCGAAGCTATCGCTGGGCAAGAATTGCGTCCGGCATTGGCAACTTGGCTTGATAAACAATTGCCCGTTCTTGTCGAAAGAATTTTGCGCGAGGAAATATCGAAAGTTGTGAAACAACTTTTGCTAACTAAGCTGTCCTAGTCTTTTTTGAGCTTATCGTTATCAAGAATTTGCTGTTTTACAGATATAATGTTTTAAACATTATCTGATATGCAATAATGCAGCGTCCAGTTAAAATTACACCTATTGTAGTTGAATTTGTTTTGAAACATCTTCCTATCTCGGGTAAAACTGGCATAGATATGCTATTTGGATAAATCAAAATTCTATAAGCGATATGAGCATTTTCTTATCGCGTAAACGAACTTTGTATTGGATAAGAGAATGTTAGAAAAAACATACAACGCTAGCTCTACTGAGCCACGTATTGCAAAGCAATGGGAAGAAAGTGGAGCATTCAAGGCAGGTGCTGGGGCAAAGCCGGGTGCAGAAGCATTTAGCATTGTTATACCGCCGCCGAATGTTACCGGTTCGCTTCACATGGGGCATGCTCTTAACAATACAATCCAAGATATTATGGTTCGTTTTGAGCGAATGCGAGGAAAAAACGTTTTGTGGCAACCTGGTATGGATCATGCCGGTATTGCGACTCAGATGGTTGTAGAACGGCAGCTCGCCTCTCGTAAAGAGCCAACACGCCGAGAAATGGGGCGTGAAAAATTTGTTGAACGCATCTGGCAATGGAAAGAAGAATCCGGCGGTAAAATAGCCAATCAATTGCGTCGTCTTGGTGCTTCATGTGATTGGTCAAGAGAACGCTTTACGATGGACGAAGGTTTGTCACGTGCCGTTCTCGAAGTATTTGTCTCGCTTTATAAAGAAGGTCTCATTTATAAAGATAAGCGTTTGGTCAATTGGGATCCAAAACTGTTGACCGCTATTTCAGATCTTGAAGTAGAGCAGAAAGAAGTTAAAGGCCATCTCTGGCACTTCCGTTATCCGTTGGAAGGTAAAGTATTTGATCCTGACGATAAGAGTACGTTTATTGTTGTTGCGACGACGCGTCCAGAAACCATGCTTGGTGATACCGGCATAGCCGTCAATCCAAAAGATGAACGCTATCAATCCTTGATTGGCAAATATGCAATATTGCCATTTGTTGGACGTAAAATTCAGATTGTTGCTGATGACTATGCCGATCCGGAATCAGGTAGTGGCGCTGTTAAGATTACGCCTGCGCATGATTTCAACGACTTTGAAGTAGGACGTCGTAACAATTTGCGCATTATCAACATAATGACGCAACAGGCCGAAATTCTCTTGAAAGAAAATGACGACTTTCTCGATGGTTTGACAATGACCGACAAATTGGAAAGTCTTATCGATACTCTCGATCATATTGATCGTTTCGAAGCTCGCAAAAAGATCTTGGAAATGATGGAAGAGGGTGGATATCTCGCAGGCGTTGATGATCACCCCCATATGGTTCCACATGGTGATCGTGGTGGCGTACCTATTGAGCCTATGTTGACAGATCAATGGTATGTTAATGCTGCGGTGTTGGCAAAACCGGCTATCGAAGCAATAAAAAATGGCACGACGACCATTATTCCAAAAAATTGGGAAAAAACCTATTTCAATTGGATGGAAAATATAGAGCCTTGGTGTATCTCGCGGCAATTATGGTGGGGACACCAAATACCTGCTTGGTATGGTCCGGATGGAAAAGTTTTTGTCGAAAAAACAGCAGAAGAAGCACAAAAGGCCGCAGATGCCCATTACGGACAATCGGTTGAATTGGTGCGCGATTCTGATGTGCTTGATACATGGTTTTCATCGGCTTTGTGGCCGTTTTCAACTCTTGGCTGGCCTGACCAAACTGCAGAACTGAAAACTTATTATCCAACAAGCGTTGTTGTTACGGGGTTTGATATTCTATTCTTCTGGGTAGCCCGTATGATGATGATGGGATTGCATTTTATGCATGAAGTGCCATTCCGTCACATCTATATGCATGCCTTGGTCCGCGATAAAAACGGCGCCAAAATGTCAAAATCAAAAGGCAATGTCATTGATCCTTTGGATTTGATGGATGAATTTGGGGCTGATGCTTTACGTTTCACCCTGGCAATTATGGCTGCGCAAGGTAGAGATGTTAAGTTGGATCCAGCACGTATTGCGGGATATCGCAATTTTGGAACAAAATTGTGGAACGCCACGCGTTTTGCCGAAATGAACGGTGTTGTCCATGATGCTGCTTTTAAACCAGAAGAAGCAAAATTACCTCTCAATCGCTGGATTTTAACGGAGCTTTCAAAAACCGTTGATGCTGTTACTGCTGGCATTGAAGGCTATCGCTTTAATGACGCAGCAGCTGCAGTTTATCGCTTCATTTGGAACACACTTTGTGATTGGTATCTTGAACTTTTGAAACCAATTTTCCAAGGTGAAGATGACCAGGCGAAGAAAGAAGCACAGAGTTGCGTGGCATTTGTTTTGGATGAGGTTTACAAACTTCTCCATCCGTTTATGCCATATATGACTGAGGAACTATGGTCGGTCACAGCTCCAGACCATAAACCACGTGAAACTATGTTGGCATTATCTGATTGGCCACAAGTTAAAATTCATGATGATGAAGCAGCAGAAGATATCAACTGGTTAATTGACGTCGTTGGTGGTATTCGCTCAGTGCGAGCTGAAATGAATGTGCCTGCCAGCGCTATGGCACCGTTGGTCATTGTTGACGCCAATAATAAGACAAAAGAACGCGTCGAGCGTCATCAAGCTGCAATTATGCGTCTTGCACGTGTGGAAACGATTGAATTTAGCGCAAGCGTGCCAGAGACTTCAGCGCAGTTAATCTTGGGAGAGGCAACACTTTGTTTGCCGCTTGGTAAATTAATTGATCTTGATGCTGAAAAAGCAAGATTAACTAAAGAAATGGCTAAAGTTGACCTTGATATCAGCAAAGTCAATTCCAAGCTTGATAACCCGAAATTTGTCGCCAATGCACGACCAGATGTTGTGGACGCAGAACGCGAAAGACTGGCAGAACTACAAGCTGCGAAAGAAAAAGTAACAACAGCCTTGAAAAGACTGGGTTAATTGGTTGTCCTAAAACGACTGAGCTAACTGGTTATCCTGAAATGACTGGTCTAATTGATTAAAAATTAAAAAACCGCTTGGTATAAAAATCCAAGCGGTTTTTTTATTATCCACGACCACCGGCATTGCCAATTGAAGACGCATAATTTTTACGAATTGCTGGCGCAGGCGGTGGAATATCGTTAGGGTTGAATGTTCTCCACTGACGTACACCATTATCTCCCAAATACCAATATCCGGTAGGGGCGTCGCTATAATTGGAAGAAACATCAGTTTTTGTCGTGTTGCACGCCGCCAATGTCATGGCTGTCATTGTTAATGCGATCATCGCACCTAATTTAGTCATCATTGTATTTTTGCTCACTCAACATGTATTCCACTAGTAAAGCTGATGTTTAGCTTTTTGAGATCATTATAGGTTATAAATTCGTTACTAAAGAGATAGTTTTACGTTAAAATATGATCTTTTTTGCATAATAGGTGGTTTAATGCAAATTTTAAAATGACATTTGCAATTTACCATTGATGTTGCACATTAACCAATAACTTTAGAAATCAAAAATGTTGCTTTGCGGCAACAGTATTTTTCAGATTACATGATAGTGTGCTTTTGCCTCAATACCAACACAAACGAGGTTCAGTTCTTACCATTATTAGGTGGTAATACCTTATATTGCCAAAGATGAATTGAGTCGTAATATGATTTGTAAATGCAGGAAGACATTATTTGCAGGTGTAACAATGATTACACTTGGACTCTGTCTTCCAAATGCATTTGCATTGGATGCGAATTCCGCGCCTGATGATTCAGATAGCCCGTTCAAATTCTTTAAAACGGGCATTTCTGCTTATAAAAATGGCGACAAAGGTGAAGCGGTAAAAGCATTACGTTATGCAGCGGATATGGGGCATCCGGGCGCAAATTGGAAACTAGCGCGCATGTATGCTGACGGTGATGGTGTCGTTGAAGATGATTATGAGGCATATCAATTTTATGTCCGAATCGTTGAAGATGGTGCTGATCCAGGATCTGATGACGAGATTTATCTGGCCGATGCTTTGGTTGAAATAGCTGGTTACTTATCAAACGGCATACCAAATTCTCCTGTCAAAAAAGATGTTGCACGTGCACGCAGTCTTTATCTGCAAGCTGCAACCAATTACGGTAATGCAGAAGCACAATTTCGTTTGGGAAAAATGTTGCTGAATGGCGAAGGCGGAGAAAAAAACGCAGTCCAAGCAGCCCGTTGGTTTCAATTATCTGCAAAAAAAGGCAATGCCAGCGCACAGGCGATGCTAGGAAATATGCTATTTCAAGCTGGAAAAACAGTGCGTGGTTTGGCGATGATGACGGCAGCTTATGAAAAAGCAGATGCTAAAGATCAATCATGGATAAGGCAGATGCAAGAACGAGCATTTGCGGTTTCTGGTGAATCAGATCGGCGCACCGCAATATCAATGGCAACAGATATAGCCAGTAATAAAGACGGTTTTTAATTTAGCTTGAAATTGTTGGTTCTGTTTAAAGATTATCCTTTAAACAAAAATCGTTCTTATCATTATAGCTTTCCGCTGCGAACTTATACTTAGCCACCATTGGTGGCTACTATTATGTTAATGGCTAAGTATTTTCGAAAGAAAGTCCTGCGCACGTGATGATCTAGCTTCAGGTGACGCAAAAAATTCTTCTGATTTGCAATCTTCCAAGATATTGCCGTCGTCCATAAAAATTACTCGATTGGATACTTTACGCGCAAACCCCATTTCATGTGTGACGCAAATCATTGTCATACCTTCTTGTGCCAAACCAACCATAACATCTAAAACTTCACCGACCATTTCTGGGTCTAAAGCAGATGTTGGTTCATCGAATAACATGACGAGAGGATCCATCGTCAAAGCGCGGGCAATTGCGACACGTTGTTGCTGTCCGCCGGATAATTGCCCGGGATATTTATCCTTGTGAGCGGTTAAACCAACCCGATCAAGATATTTCAGGCCACGTTCTACGGCCTCTTTTTTATTACGATGTAGAACCTTTATTTGTGCGACCGTCAGATTATCCATCACCGATAGGTGCGGAAATAATTCAAAATGTTGGAATACCATACCAACACGGCTGCGCAACTTGGGCAAATTCGTTTTGGGAGAATGGACGGCAACGCCATTAACCCAAATTTCACCCTTCTGAAATGGTTCTAGAGCATTAATTGTTTTGATAAAGGTTGATTTTCCAGACCCAGAAGGACCACAAACAACGACCACTTCTCCTTTATCAATATTGGTTGAGCAATTTTTTAAAACATTAAACTTGCCATACCATTTGGATATATTTTTTACTTCAATCATTGGTCCTGACATGAACTTTTCCTATCAGCGTATAATCGCAACTTTTTTCTGGAGATACATCACGGCTTGTGAGAGTGAAAAACAGATAACAAAATAGAATACTGCAGCGAGAATGTAGGCTTCCTGTTTTACACCGAAGTTACTTGCAACGATATCAAACCCTTTCAGAAGATCATTGCCGCTAATGGCATAAACGAGTGATGTATCCTGAAACAGAATGATGACCTGCGTTAAGAGAACTGGAAGCATATTCCGTAATGCTTGGGGCAAGATAACAATCAGCATGCTTTGCCAATAGGTCATGCCTAAGGCTTGGCTGGCGTATTTTTGCCCCTGTGGAATTGACCTGATTCCGGCACGCATAATTTCTGCAAAATAAGCGGCTTCAAATGCGGTAAATGTAATGAAAGCCGAGTTATTGGCACCAATTGAATGTCCAGTAACAAATGGCAACAACACAAAGAACCATAAAATCACCATGACAAGCGGTACCGATCGCATAACAGTAATATAAATTGTTGCGATCCATGATAGCGGTTTAAAAGATGATAACCGCATCATCGCAAGCAGTGTACCGAATATAAGTCCGAGAATTGTTGCAACAATTGTTAGAACAATGCTGAAAATGAGACCGGACAATATATAGTTTTTAAAAACATCAAATGTAAAAAATGAGAAGTTAAATCCAGAAAAGTCGAACGTTAAGTAATATGATAATGTTGGGCCGAGAAATTCAGACATTGTTATCGACCTTCCGTTTGAAAACCGGGTATCTTCACCATCCGCTCAAGAAGCGACATCACAATGAATATGACTAATGCAATGATGACATATAAGACAGTCACAACAATATAGTTTTCGTAGACGTGGCTAACCTCTTCGATCGACTGATATTGAAATTGCATTAATTCATGGATGGAAACAGCAAAGGCGACGGCAGAGTTTTTTACAATCCCCATGGATTCCGATATGAGGGGAGGCAGTATAGTGCGCATAGCCCGTGGCAATATCACATATCTATAAGTCTGCAATGTTGTAAATCCCATAGCCATCGCCGCGTAACGCTGACCTGATGGAATTGCTTCAATTCCTGCTCTTACTTGTTCGGCAATACGTGCCGAGGTGAAAAATCCAAGTGCGCAAATAACCAGTATGATTGGTGGAAACTTCAATGCCGGCGGATAAATCTTGGGCACCACGAAATACCAAAGAAACATTTGTACGAGAAGTGGGATGTTGCGCATTACTTCTACCCAAATTCTCGCTAAGGCACGCAAAATATCATTAGTTATCGATGTTTTGGGTAATGTTCGCAATGTCCCGACAATCACGCCGACAGCGACTGCTAATATTAAACTGGATACTGATAATACCGCTGTATTGGTGAAAGCATTTATCAGGGTATCGAGGTAAGTATAAACCTCATTTGTGGCTCCACGACAACCCGGTACATATACGTGATCCTGATCATCCATACATAGAAAAGAAAAATCCATGCCAATAGATCCCCACTATAGCTACGCTTGAGCTATGTAATTAAACAAAAAAGTCTCGTGCGTATTGCACGAAGACTGTATTCTGACGATGCAGAATACAGCCTATTCGTTGTGGTTATTGGTTGTTTTCTTCGTATTCTTCCATAGGTTTATTATTTGGGTGCTGCCAAGCATATTTTGTCGTTGCAGACAATGGCAGACCTACAACCGTATTTGCAGGTGGTATCGGTTGCATAAACCATTTGTTGTAAAGTTGTTCAAGCTGTCCGCTTTTTACCTGCTTTTCAATGCTCTTATTGATCGCTTCTTCCAATTTCTTGTCGTTCAAGCGTAACATACACGCAATTGGTTCAACAGATAAAACTTCTTTCAGAATAACGTAATCTGATGGATTTTTAGCTTTGGATATATTTCCTGCGAGAATTGAGCCATCCATAATAAAGGCATCGGCTCTACCCGATTCTAAAAGTAAGAAACTATCGGCATGATCCTTGCCGTTTACTTCTTTGAAATCAATGTTTTTTGCCCGTTTGTTTTTACGCAATGTTTGAACAGATGTTGTACCGGTCGTGGTGGCGACAGTTTTTCCATTGAGATCAGCAATGGATTTGATGCCTGAATCTTTCTTTACTGCTATGCGCACTTCTTCCACATAAGTTGTGTCCGCAAATGCCGCCTCGCGTGCTCGAGCTCTGTTGTTTGTTGTTGATCCGCACTCGAAATCATAGGTACCGTTTTGTAGCAATGGTATTCTGTTTTGTGAGGTAATCGGCACATATTTAATTTGCAGCGGTTCATTCAACTCGGCTGAAATATCACCAATAATGCGTTCAGCCATTTCTGTGTGAAAACCAACATATTTACCGTTCCCTAGCGCATAAGCCAAACCAGAAGATTCACGAACGCCCAAAGTCACAGTTCCTGAATCTTGAATTTTCTTTAAGGTGTCATTTCCCTGTGCTTGAGCTAGGCCAATGATGCCGACAAATGCCGTGGCTGCAACTGCCAATAGAGCTACTTTCATGAGTGTTCTCCTATTATATATATTTAGATTAGGCATAAACGCTTTATCTAAGTAATTTATTATATTTCTATTATTTAAAAGCAAGTTTTTATAATTTAAAAGGAGATTTTATTTCTATAAAACTTAAAAAACAAATCACATAATTTACTAATAATGAGAATTATTAACAAAAAGGCCAATCTTTATATTGCCTTTTTAATTGTATTTTATGGACGTTGTTGTGTTACGGATATTATCACGAATTTTTAGAGAAATTCGTGTTTAATTCGATGAAAACAGGTACATGGTCCGAAGGTTTTTCCCAGCCGCGAACCTCACGTTGAACTTTCGCAGATAATAGTAAATCGGCTGCTTCTGGAGATAAGAGAAGGTGATCAATATTGATCCCGTTGTCTTTATGCCATGCACCAGCCTGAAAATCCCAGAATGTATAGTTTGCATTATCGGAAACGCAGTTGACTGCATCGTAAAATCCAAGATTCATTGTTTCATGAAAGGATTCACGTGTTTTGGGTAGGTATAATGCATCACCAACCCATTGCTGCGGATTTTTCGCGTCTTTTATTGATGAAATGACGTTGTAATCTCCTGCTAAAATAAGAGGTTCTTCATATTTAAGCAAGTCGATTGCATGATTTTGAAGGCGCTTCATCCAGTTCAATTTGTATGGATATTTGTCGCTGTCTACAGGATTACCATTCGGTAAATATAAAGATGCAATCCTTAATACACCTGTATCTGTCGAATAGACCGCCTCTATATATCGTGCTTGAATATCGTCAGAATCTCCTGGTAAACGCCACAATACTTCATCCGGACTCTGTTTTGATAGAATGGCAACGCCATTGAAACTTTTTTGTCCATGCGTTTCAATATGATATCCAAGGGATTGGATTATAGAACGGGGAAAATCCTCATCAACACTCTTAACCTCTTGGAGGCAAACAATATCAGGTTGATATTGCTCAAGCCAATGGGTGAGGGTGGTAAGTCGTGCCTTTATTCCGGCTATATTCCATGTCGCGATTTTCATAATTTTATATTATCGGTAAAATGACTGCCTATCAAGATTGTGATGCGCTGGTTTTGTTATACTTGACTTTCCAACACAAACTTCAAACCTCTTTAATTTATAACGAGAAATGCGCCACTGTTTTCTGTGATTAATGAAATAGTAAATAATGTGCGCATAATTTTTAACCATACAATATTATATGCAAGGAAATCGCTTTTTGCCTAAAAATTTAAGAATCGAATCCAATATTTTTATTTTGTATCAGTTTTAGGATTTGATCTGTGTCAAAATAGCTACAAAATCATAAACTTTGATAAAACCACGTAAAAACAGACGAATTTATTCTCTTTTTTTCAGTAAATACGCTTTTTAACGGGGTTTTGCACTTGACGTTCCAAGGCTTTGACGGTATCAAACTGCCATCTGAGCCGATGTGAGGTTAGACATTTTTAAAGCGACACGTTTTAAATTTCACCTCAAACAGGGTTCGTTTTACGGTTTTGAAACGCAAATGCCGAATGCATGAGACCTTAAGTGGTTTCCTCTGCTGAGTATCGGGTGATCTGCAATAAAGCGGTGAAGCCCGATTTTGTGTATGTGTTTACTGTAGTTTTTTGGCTTATGCCAATACTAAATAAGTGAAGCGGCCCTATCGGGCGAGACGAACAGAGATTAAAAGAGGAAGGTTGAATGCCTACCGTAAACCAGTTGATCCGCAAGCCACGTACAGCGCCAGGCAAGCGTAATAAGGTTCCTGCTTTGCAGGCGAACCCTCAAAAGCGCGGGGTATGTACTCGCGTTTATACAACAACACCAAAGAAGCCGAACTCGGCTCTTCGTAAAGTTGCGAAAGTTCGCTTGACGAATGGCTTTGAGGTTATCGGGTATATCCCGGGTGAAGGTCATAACCTTCAGGAGCACTCTGTTGTGATGATTCGTGGTGGTCGTGTTAAAGATTTGCCAGGTGTGCGTTATCACATCATTCGTGGTGTTCTTGATACTCAAGGTGTTAAGAATCGTAAGCAGCGCCGTTCCAAATACGGTGCAAAGCGTCCTAAATAAGTTTTGAGAGACGAAGCAAATGTCCCGTCGCCATAGAGCAGAAAAACGTGAAATTAATCCGGATCCTAAGTTTGGTGATCTGGTTATTACGAAATTTATGAATGCCATCATGCTTGATGGTAAGAAGTCTGTAGCTGAGCGTATCGTTTACGGTGCTCTTGATGCAGTTGAAGGTAAAGCGAAGACTGAGCCAGTAGCTCTGTTCCATCAGGCTTTAGAGAATGTTGCTCCTCATGTAGAGGTTCGTTCTCGTCGTGTTGGTGGTGCTACATATCAGGTTCCTGTTGATGTTCGTCCAGATCGTCGTCAGGCCTTGGCTATTCGTTGGTTGATTGCTGCAGCGCGTAATCGTAATGAAACGACTATGGTTGATCGGCTTTCTGGTGAATTGATGGATGCTGCCAACAATCGCGGCTCAGCTGTTAAGAAACGTGAAGATACACACCGTATGGCGGAAGCTAACCGTGCGTTCTCGCATTATCGTTGGTAAGAAGAAACTCAGTTAATTAAAGGCAAAAATTATGGCTCGCGAGTATAAAATCGAAGACTACCGTAATTTTGGTATTATGGCGCATATTGATGCCGGTAAGACCACAATGACTGAGCGTATTCTTTATTATACAGGTAAAAACCATAAAATCGGTGAAACGCATGATGGCGCTTCAACGATGGACTGGATGGAACAGGAACAAGAACGCGGTATCACGATTACATCTGCTGCAACAACAACGTTTTGGCAGGGGCGTGATGGAAAGAAGCGTCGTTTCAATATTATTGATACACCAGGACACGTTGACTTTACTATTGAAGTAGAGCGCTCTTTGCGTGTGCTTGATGGTGCTATCGCATTGCTTGATGCAAATGCTGGTGTGGAGCCTCAAACAGAAACTGTTTGGCGTCAGGCTGAAAAGTATCATGTCCCACGTATGGTTTTTGTGAACAAGATGGACAAGATTGGCGCTGATTTTTATCGTAGCGTTGAAATGGTTGGTAGTCGTCTTGGTGCGAATGCTCTTGTTCTTCAGTTGCCTATTGGTGCAGAAAATGATTTCGAAGGTGTTGTTGATCTTATCGAAATGAAAGCGCTAACTTGGGATGGCTCCATTGGTGCTTCTGCTAAGGTTAGCGAAATTCCTGCCGACCTAAAAGAAAAGGCTGAAGAATATAGAGAAAAATTGATAGAGATGGCTGTAGAAGTTGATGAGGCTGCTACAGAGGCTTATCTCGAAGGTAAGATGCCTACTAATGATGAGCTCATTGAGCTTATCCGTAAAGGTACTATTGCTGTTCAATTTCATCCTATTCTTTGTGGTTCGGCATTTAAGAATCGTGGTGTTCAGCCTCTGCTTGATGCTGTTGTTTCTTACCTTCCTTCACCAGTTGATGTGCCTGCGATTGCCGGTGTTGATGTGAAGACAGGTGAAGAGACTGTTCGTGAGTCATCAGATGAAGCGCCATTGTCAATGTTGGCGTTCAAAATCATGAACGATCCATTTGTTGGTTCATTGACTTTCTGTCGTATTTATTCTGGTGAACTCCATAAAGGTGTTTCGCTAGAAAATACTGTTAAGGGAAAAAGAGAACGTATTGGCCGTATGCTTTTGATGCATTCTAACTCTAGAAGTGACATTGAAGAAGCTTATGCTGGTGATATTGTTGCTTTGGCTGGTTTGAAAGAAACAACAACAGGTGACACTTTGTGTGATCCGTTGAAGCCAGTTATTCTTGAGCGTATGGAATTTCCTGAGCCAGTTATTGAGATTGCAATTGAGCCTAAGACAAAAGCCGACCAAGAAAAGATGGGTCTTGCTCTTAGTCGTTTGGCTGCTGAAGATCCTTCATTTAGAGTTAAATCTGATGAAGAGTCTGGTCAGACAATTATTGCGGGTATGGGTGAACTCCATCTTGATATTATTGTTGACCGTATGCGTCGCGAATTCAAGGTTGAGGCCAATGTAGGTCAGCCGCAAGTTGCTTATCGTGAAACAATCACCAAGGCTGCTGAAATTGACTATACCCATAAGAAACAATCTGGTGGTTCTGGTCAGTTCGCTCGTGTTAAGATCTTGTTTGAGCCACATGAGGGTGATGAGTTTATCTTTGATTCCAAGATTGTTGGTGGTGCTGTTCCAAAAGAATACATCCCTGGTGTTCAAAAGGGTATTGAGAGTGTTATGGGTGCTGGTCCACTTGCTGGATTTCCTATGTTGGGTGTTAAGGCTACCTTGCTCGATGGTGCATACCATGATGTTGACTCGTCAGTTTTGGCCTTCGAAATTGCAGCTCGCGCTGCATTCCGTGAAGGTGCGCAAAAGGCTGGTGCTCAATTGTTAGAGCCTATTATGAAGGTAGAGGTTGTTACACCAGAAGATTATGTCGGTGATGTTATTGGTGATTTGAATTCACGTCGTGGTCAGATTTCTGGTACAGAGCCTCGCGGTATAGCAACTGTTGTTGATGCAATGGTTCCTTTGGCAAATATGTTTGGCTATGTTAATAGCTTGCGTTCGATGAGCCAAGGACGTGCGCAATACACAATGCAATTCGATCATTATGAGCCGGTGCCAACAGCGGTGGCTCAAGAAATTCAAAAGAAATTCGCGTAATCGAGCGGTTACGTATTAACTTTCAACTAAGCCTTGATTAAGGCTAGAAATGGAGAGCTCAAATGGCAAAGAGCAAATTTGAACGTACGAAGCCGCATGTGAACATCGGCACGATTGGTCACGTTGACCATGGTAAAACAACGTTGACAGCAGCGATTACAAAATATTTTGGTGAGTTCAAGGCTTATGATCAGATTGATGCAGCGCCTGAAGAACGCGCTCGTGGTATCACGATCTCAACAGCTCACGTAGAATATGAGACGGAAAATCGTCACTATGCACACGTTGACTGCCCAGGACACGCTGACTATGTTAAGAACATGATCACCGGTGCTGCTCAGATGGACGGCGCGATTCTCGTTGTTTCAGCTGCTGATGGCCCAATGCCACAGACACGCGAGCACATTCTTTTGGCTCGTCAGGTTGGTGTTCCTGCGATTGTTGTTTTCTTGAACAAAGTCGATATGGTTGATGATGAAGAGCTTCTTGAGCTTGTTGAGCTCGAAGTTCGTGAGCTTCTCTCAAAATATGACTTCCCAGGCGATGAGATTCCTATTGTTAAGGGTTCGGCTCTTGCTGCTTTGGATGATTCAAATAAGGCTATTGGTGAAGATGCAATTCGCTTGTTGATGAGTGAAGTTGACAATTACATCCCAACACCATCTCGTCCAGTTGACCAGCCATTCTTGATGCCGATTGAAGATGTTTTCTCGATCTCTGGTCGTGGTACAGTTGTTACAGGTCGTGTTGAACGCGGCGTTGTTAAAGTTGGAGAAGAAGTTGAAATCATCGGTATTCGCCCAACAACAAAGACAACCGTAACTGGTGTTGAAATGTTCCGTAAGCTTCTCGATCAGGGTGAGGCAGGCGATAACATTGGTGCACTTCTCCGCGGTATCGACCGTGAAGGTGTTGAGCGTGGTCAGGTTTTGGCAAAGCCAGGTTCTGTTACACCGCACACAAAATTCAAGGCAGAAGCTTATATCTTGACGAAAGATGAGGGTGGTCGTCACACACCATTCTTCACTAACTATCGTCCACAGTTCTACTTCCGTACGACAGACGTTACCGGTGTTGTAACGCTTCCAGAAGGAACAGAGATGGTTATGCCTGGTGATAATGTAACGATGGATGTCACATTGATCGTTCCGATTGCGATGGAAGAGAAGCTCCGCTTCGCTATCCGTGAAGGTGGCCACACTGTTGGTGCTGGTATCGTCTCTAAAATCGTTGAATAAATAGATAATTATTGTTAAGGGGTGTCATTCTTGAATGATGACACTCCGAATGACAGGGAAAATTAGGTATGAACGGTCAGAACATCCGCATTCGCTTAAAAGCGTTTGATCATCGGATACTTGACGCTTCGACACGTGAGATTGTGTCGACCGCCAAGCGTACTGGCGCCAACATCCGTGGACCGATTCCGCTTCCTACGCGGATCGAGAAATTCACGGTTAATCGTGGGCCGCACATCGATAAGAAGAGCCGTGAGCAGTTTGAAATGCGCACACATAAGCGTCTTCTTGATATTGTTGATCCGACGCCGCAGACAGTCGATGCACTTATGAAGCTTGATTTATCTGCTGGTGTTGATGTCGAGATCAAGCTTTAAGGCTTGGGGACGGAAGGAACGAACCCGATGCGTTCAGGTGTTATTGCACAAAAGCTGGGTATGACTCGCATCTATAACGATGCTGGTGAGCATGTGCCAGTGACTGTTCTTCGCTTGGAGAACTGTCAGGTTGTCGCTCAGCGTACAGTTGAAAAGAACGGTTATACAGCTGTTCAGTTAGGCGTTGGGCTTGCTAAGGTAAAAAATACAACGCAAGCTCTTCGTGGTCATTTTGCTAAGGCATCAGTTGAGCCTAAAGCAAAATTAGCAGAATTTCGTGTGTCTCCAGAAAATATGCTTGATGTAGGTGTTGAAATTACAGCAGAGCATTTTGTAGCTGGGCAACGTGTAGATGTTACCGGTACTTCTATCGGTAAAGGTTTTGCCGGTGTTATGAAGCGCCATAACTTTGGTGGTCACCGCGCAACCCATGGTAACTCGATTACTCACAGAGCGCACGGTTCTACAGGTCAACGCCAGGATCCAGGTAAGGTATTTAAAGGTAAAAAGATGGCTGGTCATATGGGCCAGACTCGTGTAACAACCTTGAATATCGAGGTTGTATCAACAGATGTTGATCGTGGCTTGATTTTGGTCAGAGGCGCTGTCCCTGGTTCGAAAGGTGCATGGATTTTGGTGCGTGATGCTGTTAAAAATGCTTTACCAGATAACGCTCCTAAGCCTGCTGCACTTCGTCAGACAGTAAATACAAAAGCGGATGCTTCTACTTCGGTGGGTCAGACCGACGTTGTAGAGGGAGTTGAGTGATGGATTTAACTATAAAAACATTTGAAGGCGCAGAGGCTGGTAAGCTTAACGTTTCAGATTTGATCTTTGGTTTGGATCCACGCGAAGACATATTGCAGCGCGTAGTTCGTTGGCAGTTGGCGCGTCGTCAGCAAGGTACTCACCAAAGTCAGACACGTGCGGATGTTACCCGTACTGGTGCAAAAATGTATAAGCAGAAGGGTACAGGTCGTGCTAGACATTCTTCTGCTCGTGTACCACAGTTTCGTGGTGGTGGTAAGGCTCATGGTCCGGTTGTTCGTAGCCATGCTCATGAGTTGCCGAAGAAGGTACGTGCATTGGGTTTGCGTCATGCTTTGTCTGCTAAGTTAAAATCTGACAATTTGATCGTTGTTGACGAATTGAATTTGAAAGACGCTAAAACAAAGTTGCTGACAGCTTCATTTGCGAAGTTGGGCTTGAAGGATGCCTTGTTGATTGGTGGCCGCGAGCTTGACGTAAATTTCTCTCGCGCAGCATCTAACATCGCTAATGTAGATGTTTTACCAGTGCAGGGAATTAATGTTTATGACATTCTGCGTAGAAGCAAGTTGGTCTTGTCTCGTGCAGCAGTCGAGGCTCTTGAGGAGCGTTTCAAATGACAGATCTTCGCCACTATGACGTAATTGTCAGTCCTGTAATAACAGAGAAATCGACATTTGTATCTGAGTTTAATCAGGTTGTTTTCAAGGTTTCACCTAAGGCAACCAAGCCGGAAATTAAAGCGGCGGTTGAAGCTTTGTTTGGTGTAAAGGTAACTTCCGTAAACACTACCATACGTAAAGGTAAGGTGAAGCGGTTCAAGGGTATCGTTGGTCGGCAAAGTGATGTGAAAAAAGCGATCGTGACGCTGGCGGAAGGTCAAACTATTGACGTTTCGACTGGTCTTTAAGAGGATCGGAGTTAAGAATAATGGCACTTAAGCACTTTAATCCGACAACACCTGGGCAGCGTCAACTTGTTATCGTTGACCGTTCAAGCCTTTACAAAGGGAAGCCTGTTAAGACACTAACTGAAGGTCTTTCTTCTAAGGGTGGTCGTAATAACCACGGACGTGTAACAGCACGTTATCAAGGTGGTGGTCATAAGCGTAGTTACCGTTTCGTTGACTTTAAGCGTTTGAAACGCGACATGTCTGCTAAGGTAGAGCGTTTAGAATACGATCCTAACCGTACAGCATTTATTGCTCTTATTCGGTACGAAGACGGTCATCTTAGCTATATCCTTGCACCACAGCGTTTAGCAGTTGGTGACGTCGTTGTAGCTGGAAATAATGTGGACGTTAAGCCAGGTAACTCGATGCCTTTGGGTAGTATGCCAGTTGGTACAATTATTCATAACGTTGAGATGAAGCCAGGTAAGGGCGGTCAGATAGCTCGTTCTGCTGGAACGTATGCTCAGTTGGTTGGTCGCGACCAAGGAATGGCAATTCTTCGTTTGAATTCTGGCGAGCAGAGATTGGTAGCAAGTGGTTGTTATGCAACTGTTGGCGCTGTTTCTAATCCTGACCACGGTAACATAAATGACGGTAAGGCCGGTCGTTCTCGTTGGCGCGGTAAGCGTCCTCACGTTCGCGGTGTTGCTATGAACCCAGTTGATCACCCACATGGTGGTGGTGAGGGACGTACATCAGGTGGTCGTCATCCAGTTTCTCCTTGGGGTAAACCTACTAAAGGAAAACGTACGCGTTCAAATAAAGCGACTGATAAATTTATTATGCGCTCACGTCATCAGCGCAAGAAGTAAGAGAGGTAGTCTGAAGTGGCTCGTTCAGTTTGGAAAGGACCGTTTGTCGATGGCTATCTTCTCAAGAAAGCTGAGAAGGTACGTGCCGGCGGTCGTAATGAAGTTATTAAAATGTGGAGCAGACGCTCTACAATATTGCCGCAATTCGTTGGTCTGACATTCGGTGTTTATAACGGCAACAAGCATGTTCCTGTTTCCGTTTCCGAAGAAATGGTTGGACATAAGTTCGGTGAGTTTGCACCAACTCGTAGTTATTACGGTCACGGTGCAGATAAGAAAGCGAAGAGGAAGTTATAATGGGCAAGGCTAGGGCTCCCCGCCAGCTGAAGGATAACGAGGCGAAAGCCGTCGCTCGTACGATACGTGTTAGTCCTCAGAAGCTTAATCTTGTAGCTGCGATGATTAGAGGTAAGAAAGTCGATACCGCTTTGGCTGATTTGACATTTTCTCGTAAACGTATTGCTGCAACAGTAAAAAAGACGTTAGAGTCTGCTATTGCAAATGCAGAGAACAACCATGACTTGGATGTGGATTCTTTGATTGTGGCAGAAGCACATGTTGGTAAGTCAGTTGTCATGAAAAGATTTCATGTTCGTGGCCGCGGACGAGCTAGTAGGATAGAACGTCCGTTTTCACATCTTACTATCATTGTTCGGGAAGTTTCTGAAGAGCAGGAGGCCGCATAATGGGTCAGAAGATTAATCCAATCGGGCTCCGTCTTGGTGTAAACCGTACATGGGATTCTCGTTGGTATGCAGATACGGGCGATTATGGTAACCTACTGCATGAAGATTTGAAAATCCGTAAGTATGTTATGGATGAATTGAAACAGGCAGCGATCGCTAAAGTTGTTATCGAGCGTCCTCATAAAAAGTGTCGTGTAACAATTCATTCTGCTCGTCCTGGTCTTATCATTGGTAAGAAGGGCGCGGATATAGAAAAATTGCGTCGTAAGCTTGCTGATTTGACCAATGTTGATACCTCTTTGAATATTGTTGAAGTTCGCAAGCCAGAGGTTGATGCTACTTTGATTGCTCAATCGATTGCGCAGCAGTTGGAACGTCGTGTAGCATTCCGTCGTGCGATGAAGAGAGCTGTTCAATCTGCAATGCGTCTTGGTGCAGAAGGTATTCGTATCAATTGCGCAGGTCGTCTTGGTGGTGCTGAAATTGCTCGTATGGAATGGTATCGTGAAGGTCGTGTTCCGTTGCATACATTGCGTGCTGATGTTGACTATGGTACAGCTGAAGCAAATACAGCATATGGTATTTGTGGTGTGAAGGTTTGGGTGTTTAAGGGCGAAATCCTTGAACATGATCCAATGGCTTCTGAGCGTCGTGCTATTGAAGGTGAGAATCAGAACTCAAACGCAAACCGTCGTCGTGAGAACGCTTAAGTTCTTTCGGTATAGTTATTAAATTGGAGTAGAGAACAATGTTGCAGCCAAAGCGCACAAAGTTCCGTAAGCAATTTAAAGGCCGTATTCATGGTGCCTCTAAGGGTGGAACTGAATTGAATTTTGGTGCTTACGGTCTCAAAGCTATGGAACCTGAACGTGTTACTGCACGTCAGATCGAAGCTGCTCGTCGTGCTATTACACGTCATATGAAGCGTGCCGGTCGTGTTTGGATTAGAATTTTTCCAGATCTTCCAGTTACGTCAAAGCCTACCGAAGTCCGTATGGGTAAAGGTAAAGGTGGTGTAGATTTTTGGGCAGCTCGTGTTGCTCCGGGTCGCATAATGTTTGAACTTGACGGTGTACCAGAAGACGTGGCACGTGAAGCATTGCGTTTAGGAGCTTCCAAGCTTCCTATTAAGACGCGTTTTATCCAGCGTATTGCTGAGTAATAGAGGGTTAAGCGATGAAAGCCGCAGATATACGGGCGCAAACGCTCGACCAAATGAACGATGAACTGGCAAAATTGAAGAAAGAGCAATTTAATTTGCGTTTTCAGAAAGCGTCAGGTCAGTTAGAGAAAACAGCGCGTGTCAAACAGGTTCGTCGTGATATCGCGCGCATTAAAACAATCGCCCGCCAGAAGGCGGCCGAAAGCAAGGCTTAAGGAATTAGGACATGCCTAAACGCATTCTGCAGGGCGTTGTCGTCAGCGACAAAAATGACAAGACTGTTGTAGTGAAGGTTGAACGCCGTTATTCGCATCCGCTTTTACAAAAGACAATCAGTCAGTCAAAAAAATATAAGGCGCATGACGAGAACAATCAGTTTAAAGTTGGTGACGAGGTCTTTATTAGAGAATCTAAGCCAATTTCAAAAGATAAACGCTGGGTTGTTTTTAAAGATAACGCAGAGTAATTAGCTGGATTTTGTGGTTTATCAGGAGGGCGGTTGTCCAAATTATCCTGGTTATGTCAGAAAATCTAAATCAGTATTTGACAGGCACGTCCGGATGTGTCAAAGGCACTACCGGACGTAAACATTAAGAGAAGGCGGCCAGTCATGATTCAGATGCAAACAAACCTCGACGTCGCTGATAATTCAGGTGCCCGTCGTGTAATGTGCATCAAGGTGCTGGGCGGCTCAAAGCGGAAATATGCTTCTGTTGGCGACATTATTGTCGTGTCCATTAAGGAAGCTATACCGCGTGGCCGCGTAAAAAAGGGCGATGTGATGAAGGCGGTTGTTGTTCGCACTGCGAAGGACATCCGACGTGCAGATGGCAGTGTTATTCGTTTTGATAAGAATGCTGCTGTTTTGGTTGATAATAAGAAAGAGCCGATCGGTACTCGTATCTTCGGGCCGGTTCCCCGTGAACTTCGCGGTAAGAACCATATGAAGATTATTTCGCTCGCTCCAGAAGTGCTATAAGGATCCGTTACGATGCAGAAGATTCGTAAAGGTGATAAGATTGTCGTTTTGTCCGGTAAGGATAAAGGACGGAGCGGTGAAGTTCTAAGCGTTAGCCCAAAAGAAGAGACTGCGATTGTTCGCGGTATTAATATGGTCAAGCGCCATCAGAAACAAACGCAGAATCAGGAAGCTGGAATTATTTCAAAAGAAGCTCCGATTCATCTTTCTAACTTGGCAATTGCTGATCCTAAGGATGGCAGAGCTACACGCGTTGGATTTCGTGTTGAGAAAGATGGTAAAAAGGTTCGCTTTTCTAAGCGTACAGGAGAGCTGATCAATGGCTGATAAGATTCATACACCGCGTTTGAAGACGCATTATAAAGAAGTGGTGCGTAAAGCTCTTCAAGAGAAGTTTAAATACCTTAATGAGATGCAGATACCTTGTGTTGATAAAGTTGTTATCAATATGGGTGTTGGTGAAGCTACAGCTGACTCGAAAAAGCCAGCAATAGCGGCAGAAGATCTCGGTTTAATTGCTGGTCAAAAAGCAGTTATTACGCACGCTCGTAATTCAGTTGCTACATTTAAAGTTCGTGAAGGTATGCCTTTGGGAGCTAAGGTGACTTTGCGTAGAGATCGTATGTATGAATTTTTGGATCGGTTGGTCACGATCGCTCTTCCTAGAGTGCGAGATTTTCGTGGTCTTAATCCAAAAAGTTTTGATGGTCGTGGCAACTTTGCTATGGGTATCAAAGAGCACATTGTGTTTCCAGAAATTAACTACGATAAAGTAGATCAAATCTGGGGTATGGATATCATCGTTTGTACGACAGCGAAAACGGATGAAGAAGCTCGCGAATTGTTGCGTGCCTTTAATTTTCCGTTCCGTGCGTAACGGCAAGCGTAGTGAGGTAAAGTTATGGCCAAAACAAGTGCCGTTGAAAAGAATAAACACCGTCGTTCGATGGTAAAACAATTTGCAGCCCGTCGTGCTCGTTTAAAAGCGATTGTGATGGATCAGAAAGTGCCACTCGAAGAGCGTTTTCGTGCTACTATTCAGTTGGCAGAGTTGCCACGCAATTCAGCTAAGGTTCGTATACGGAACCGTTGTGAAGTGTCTGGGCGTCCTCGTGGTTACTATCGTAAACTTAAGATGTCTCGTATTGCGTTGCGTGATCTTGGTTCGTTAGGGTATATCCCTGGCGTTGTTAAATCGAGCTGGTAAGAGGAGAAAATTTGATGTCTATGTCTGATCCTCTTGGAGATATGTTGACTCGTATTCGCAATGCTCTTGGGCGTAAGAAGTCGAAGGTTGTAACACCAGCCTCAAAGCTTCGTGCTCGTGTTTTGGATGTCCTCCAAAATGAAGGCTATATTCGTGGATATAATCAGGTAGATTTCGGTAACGGAAAATCTGAGATTGAGATTGAATTGAAGTATTACGATGGTGCTCCGGTAATTCGTAATATATCGCGTGTGTCGAAACCAGGACGTCGTGTTTATGTTTCTGTGAAGGCTATACCTCAGGTAGCAAATGGCTTGGGTATTGCTATTCTTTCAACGCCTAAAGGTGTTATGGCTGATCATGAAGCACGTGAGCAGAACGTTGGTGGGGAGCTTCTTTGTCACATTTTCTAATGGTGTGTATGAAGACTAGAAAGACAGGTTAAATCGATGTCTCGTATTGGAAAAAAACCTATTCATGTTCCTGCTGGAGTAACTGCTACCGTTGATGGGCAAGCTGTAAAAGCAAAGGGACCTAAAGGTGAGTTAAGCTTCGTTGCAGATGACGAAGTACTTGTTAAGTTAGAAGATAATGCTATTTTGGTTACGCCGCGTGATCAAAGTAAGGATGCCCGTTCAAAATGGGGTATGTCTCGGTCTATGATTGAGAATATCTTCTTGGGTGTTAAAGATGGTTTCGAAAAGAAACTTGAGATTAACGGTGTTGGTTATCGTGCTGCAATGCAGGGTAAGAATGTCCAGCTTTCATTGGGATTTAGCCACGATGTGGTTTATCAAGTGCCTAATGGAGTTACTGTTTCTGTGCCAAAGCCTACAGAAATAGTTGTTTCTGGTATTGATAAACAACAAGTTGGTCAGGTTGCTGCAGAGATACGTGAGTATAGAGGCCCAGAACCTTATAAAGGGAAGGGTGTTAAATATGCTAATGAGCGTATCGTGCGTAAAGAAGGCAAGAAGAAATAAGGGATTTGCGTCATGGCTTCGCCTAAAGAAATTCTTCAGCGTCGTGCACAACGCGTTCGTCGTCACGTAAAAGCTGTAGCAAATGGTCGTTTGAGGTTAAGTGTTCATAGATCTAATCAGAATATTTATGTTCAGATTATTGATGATTTGCATGGACATACTTTGGCTTCAGCTTCAACTTTAGATAAAGAGTTGAAGAGTGTTTTGAAAAGTGGTGCCGGTAAAGAAGGTGCGTCTGCTGTTGGTAAGTTGATAGCGGAACGTGCAAAACAAGCTGGTGTTAAAGAAGTAGTTTTTGATCGTGGTCGTTATGTTTATCATGGCCGGGTAAAAGCTCTTGCAGAGGCTGCTCGTGAGGGTGGTTTAAGCTTTTAATATTATCCCATTGTTTAGGGATTTAATCTGAATTCCTAGGTTTTATTCCTAGGAATTCTTTTTGGTACGTGCTTCCGGAAAAGAAAAAGGAATTAGGAATGGCACAAAAAGAACGTAATAATCGTGAAGAACGTCATGAGGAGCGCGAAAGCGAATTCGTAGATCGTCTCGTTCACATTAATCGTGTTGCTAAGGTTGTGAAGGGTGGTCGCCGTTTTGGTTTTGCTGCGCTTGTCGTTGTAGGTGATCAGAAGGGGCGTGTGGGCTTTGGTCATGGTAAAGCCCGTGAAGTTCCTGAGGCTATTCGTAAAGCAACGGAATCAGCAAAGCGTGAAATGATTTATGTACCTCTTCGCTCAGGTCGTACACTGCATCATGATGTTGAAGGTCGTCATGGAGCTGGTAAAGTATTGCTTCGTTCAGCCTCAGCTGGTACAGGTATCATCGCAGGTGGTCCTATGCGTGCTGTTTTCGAAACATTGGGTATGCAGGACGTTGTTGCGAAATCTTTAGGATCATCAAATCCTTATAATATGATACGCGCAACATTTGATGCATTGAAGCACCAAGTTCATCCAAAAGATATTGCTGCACAACGCGGAATTAAATATTCTACTTTGCAGGCTCGGCGGCAGAATTTAATTGGAAATGAAGAATAATTCTGGTTGCGTGCAAGATAGAGGATTTGAAAATGGCTGAGAAAAAGTCTCAGAGTGGCAAGACCGTCACCGTAGAGCAGATTGGTAGTCCAATACGTCGTCCGCAGATTCAGCGTGCGACTTTAAAAGGGCTTGGATTGAATAAAATGCATCGTCGTAGCACCTTGGTTGATACACCAGCAGTGCGTGGTATGATTGCCAAAGTACAGCATCTTGTCCGTGTCGTGGACGAAGGCTGATAGCGCAGAGGTGAGTGAGATGAAATTAAATGAATTGCGTGACGTTGATGGCGCAACAAAGAGCCGTAAGCGCGTAGGTCGTGGTATCGGCTCTGGCATGGGTAAAACTGGCGGGCGCGGTGTTAAAGGTCAAAAATCACGTTCAGGTGTTGCTGTAAACGGTTTTGAAGGCGGTCAAATGCCAATTTATCGCCGTTTGCCTAAGCGCGGTTTTACCAACTTGTTTGCTAAAAGCTTTAATGTTGTTTCATTAGGGCGCGTACAGGAAGCGATCGACGCTGGTAAATTGAATCCAGCTACCGTTGATGTGGCAGCCTTGAAAGCCGCCGGTATAGTTCGTCGCGAAAAAGATGGTGTACGTCTGCTTTCAGATGGTGAGTTAAAAAGTAAAGTGAGCTTTGTACTTGCTGGTGCTTCTAAGAAAGCTATCGAAAAAGTAGAAAAAGCTGGTGGTAGCGTTAAATTATTAACTGCTGCTGAGTGAGCTTGAAGCAATAAAATCAGATTGTCTGATTTAAGAAAAGGCTTTGTAGTTGTTTAACACAGCTCAAAGCCTTTTTCTTTAATACGATAGTTGCAAAAATTCTTTGAATAGGGCAAAAGGTTAAACAACTACGTTCATCGACGTTTTTTCTTGTCGTTCGAATTTATATAGGCGTAGAAGTTATCATATCTTTATTGGATATGCTCTATGGATAATAAACTGGAGAAAGTTTATGGCATCAGCCGCTGAACAATTGGCCTCTAATTTGAATTTTGGGGCATTTTCTCGAGCCACCGAATTAAAGAAGCGTATTTGGTTTACGTTAGGTGCGTTGCTTGTTTATAGGTTTGGTACCTATATTCCTATGCCTGGGATCAATACTGATGCTTTAAGGCAAACATTTGAGCATCACGCGTCCGGTGTCCTTGGTCTCTTTAATATGTTTGCCGGTGGTGCTGTGGGGCGTATGGCCATATTCGCGTTGGGAATAATGCCGTATATTTCTGCGTCAATTATTGTTCAGTTAATGACTTCTGTCATTCCGTCTCTCGAAGCCTTAAAAAAAGAAGGCGAAACTGGTCGTAAGATTATTAATCAATATACCAGATATGGGACTGTATTTCTGGCGCTTATTCAGGCGTATGGCATTGCCATTGCACTGGAAAGTGGAATGGGCACTGGGTTACAAATTGTGACGGAACCTGGTATGTTTTTTAGGGTATCAGCTGTTATTACGCTTGCCGGAGGAACTATGTTTCTAATGTGGCTTGGCGAACAGATCACTTCAAGAGGCATAGGTAACGGGATTTCGCTCATTATTTTCGCTGGTATTGTTGCTAATTTACCTTCTGCTGTGGCACAACTTCTGACTGCTCATAGTCAAGCAGACATGTCCACGTTTATGTTGATTGCAATCGTTGTTATCGTGATTGCAGTTATTGCAGTTATTGTATTTGTTGAACGTGCTCAGAGACGTATTTTGATACAATATCCTAAGCGTCAAGTTGGTAATAGAATGTTCCAAGGCGATACATCGCATTTACCGTTGAAGCTTAATACAGCTGGTGTGATTCCGCCGATTTTTGCTTCTTCTTTGTTGATGTTGCCTGCAACAATAAACAATTTTTCGCAGAATATGCCGCATTGGTTGCAGAGTATTTCATTCTCGTTGAGTCATGGGCAGCCGCTCTATATGGTAGTTTATGCTGCATTGATGGCCTTTTTCTGTTTCTTTTACACAGCGATTGTCTTTAATCCTAAAGACACAGCAGATCAGTTAAAAAAGCATTCTGGTTTTATTCCGGGAATACGTCCGGGTGAACGTACCGCAGAATATATCGACTATGTTTTGACACGTATCACGGTAATTGGTGCAATATATATTATTCTCGTTTGTCTCTTGCCTGAATTTTTGATGTCTACATTGCATGTTCCTTTCTATTTGGGTGGTACGTCTTTGTTGATTGTCGTAACAGTCACCTTGGATACCATTGCTCAAGTTCAAGGGCATCTAGTTGCTCATCAATATGAAGGCCTCATTAAAAAATCGAAACTTCGTGGGGGGAAAAGAAATAGATGAAATTGATTCTTTTGGGAGCGCCTGGAGCTGGAAAAGGTACACAGGCCAAGATTTTAACGGAAAAGTTTGGTATCCCTCAACTTTCAACTGGGGATATGTTGCGAGCTGCTGTGGCCGCGCAAACCGAAGTAGGGAAGCGTGCAAAGGCTATTATGGATTCTGGTGCACTGGTTCCTGATGAAGTTGTTAACCAGATCGTATTTGATCGGGTAGAAGAAGCGGATTGCGCAAAAGGCTTTATCTTGGACGGATATCCAAGAACAGTTGGTCAGGCAGAAGCTTTGCAGAAAATGTTGCAGTCAAAAGGGCAAAAACTTGATGCTGTGATAGAATTAGTGGTTGACCAGAATGCACTTGTTGATCGTATGAAACGTCGCGTTGAAGAAACGGTGGCTGCGGGTGGTAAGGTTCGGTCAGATGATAATCCGGAAGCTTTTGCAAAACGTCTGGTTGAGTATAAAGCAAAAACGGCACCGCTTTCGCAATTCTATTCTTCTACGGGAGAGTTAAAACAGATAGACGGAATGGCGACAGTTTCAGAAGTGACAAATGCCATTCTTACTTCAATTGGTGAAGTATAGTTTTTTAATAAAATGGAAAGGGAGTTGACTTTTTAAGGAAAATCCTTCAAAGACTGCTCCAATTCGTTTCAGTGAAGTGATTGGAATCAGAAAATCAGTCTGATGCCGATCGTTTTTTGCCAAAGGTGTTTGTGACTTTTGGCTAGTTAACATTATAACCAAGGAGAACAGGCGTGGCTCGTATTGCTGGCGTCAACATCCCGACAAATAAGCGTGTCATTATTGCGCTTCAATATATCCACGGGATTGGGCCGAAATTTGCTAAAGAAATCATGGAAAAGGTTGGTATTCCTTCAGAACGCCGTGTTAACGAGCTGTCTGACGCGGAAGTCCTCCAGATTCGTGAAGCTATCGATCATGACTATCAGGTTGAAGGTGATCTTCGCCGTGAAGTAGCTATGAATATCAAGCGTCTTATGGATCTAGGTTGCTATCGTGGTTTGCGTCATCGTCGTTCGTTGCCTGTTCGTGGACAACGTACACATACGAATGCGCGTACACGTAAAGGTCCAGCACGCGCGATAGCTGGCAAGAAGAAATAAGATTGAAATTGGCGTTTGGCGCCAATTTATTTTTTGAGGTGTTTTGCCATCTCTTAAGCGTTGATTAAACGCAGCAAGATTCGGTGTAGCCGCTGGAACTACGGCGGTGCAGAGATCTAGTGAAAGGACTATTATGGCCAAGGAAGCCACTCGTATTCGCCGTCGCGAACGTAAAAATATTTCTTCGGGAGTTGCTCACGTCAACTCAACTTTTAACAATACGCTTATCACAATCACAGATGCACAAGGTAACACAATATCTTGGTCGTCAGCTGGTGCGCAGGGCTTTAAAGGTTCAAGAAAATCTACGCCTTTTGCTGCACAGGTTGCTGCAGAAGATTGTGCAAAAAAAGCTCAAGATCATGGTATGCGGTCTTTAGAAGTTGAAGTTTGTGGGCCAGGATCTGGTCGTGAATCAGCACTTCGTGCGCTTCAAGCTGCCGGTTTTATTATTACATCAATTAGGGATGTAACGCCGATACCGCACAATGGTTGTCGTCCACGTAAAAAACGTCGCGTTTAATCCAGTTGTTTTTCAGTGTTGGAGCTCTGTCTCCAGCGTTCACGCTGGCCGTCACGAGTTGAATGGTGGCGGAAGTAAAGAACAGGAATAGGAATATGATCCAGAAAAACTGGCAGGAATTGATTAAACCCAATAAAGTCGAATTCCAAACGCAAAGCGATTCTAATAAAGCTGTTGTTATAGCTGAGCCATTGGAACGTGGATTTGGTTTGACTTTAGGAAATGCTTTGCGTCGCGTTTTGTTATCTTCATTACGTGGTGCTGCTATCACAGCTGTTCAAATTGATGGTGTCTTGCACGAGTTTTCGTCTATCCCGGGTGTTAGAGAAGACGTTACAGATATCATTTTGAATATTAAAGAAATCGCTATCCGTATGGAAGGCGAGGGTCCAAAGCGTATGGTTGTACGTAAAGAGGGCCCCGGTGTTGTCACCGCTGGTGATATTCAGACAGTTGGCGATGTAGAAATTTTAAATCCCGAACATGTAATTTGCACGCTGGATCAGGGTGCAGAAATTCGCATGGAGTTTACTGTTAACAACGGTAAAGGGTATGTTCCGGCAGAGCGTAATCGCGCAGAAGATGCTCCTATTGGGCTTATCCCAGTTGATAGTCTTTATTCACCGGTTCGTAAGGTGTCATACAAGATCGAGAACACTCGTGAAGGGCAAGTTCTTGACTATGATAAATTGACATTGACAATTGAAACGAATGGCGCAGTTTCTGGTGAAGATGCAGTTGCTTTTGCTGCACGTATTCTTCAGGATCAGCTGTCCGTGTTTGTTAATTTTGAAGAACCACAGAAGGAAGCTCCACAGGAACAAGTTTCAGAGCTTGCTTTCAATCCGGCTCTTCTCAAGAAAGTGGACGAATTGGAACTTTCTGTTCGTTCAGCAAATTGTCTGAAGAACGACAATATTGTTTATATTGGGGATCTAATTCAGAAAACGGAAGCAGAAATGCTACGGACACCGAATTTTGGTCGCAAATCACTGAACGAAATCAAGGAAGTTCTTGCATCTATGGGACTTCACCTTGGTATGGAAATACCAGCTTGGCCGCCTGAAAATATCGACGACCTTGCTAAACGCTATGAAGATCAATACTGAGTTTAAGAATTAAGGAGAAGGCTCATGCGCCACGGAAAATCAGGCCGCAAGCTGAACCGCACTGCAAGTCACCGTAAAGCAATGTTTGCTAATATGGCAACATCGTTGATCGAACACGAGCAGATCGTGACGACGCTTCCAAAGGCTAAGGAAATTCGCCCAATCGTTGAGAAACTTGTTACACTTGGAAAACGTGGCGGATTACATGCGCGTAGACAAGTTATTTCAGCTATTCGTGATGAAAAACAGGCAGCTAAATTGTTTGATACATTGGCTCCTAGATATGCCACTCGCAACGGCGGCTATATTCGGATTATGAAAGCCGGTTTCCGCGCAGGTGACAATGCTCCGTTAGCAGTTGTAGAGTTCGTTGATCGTGATGTAAACGCTAAGGGTGCAGCAGATCGTGCTCGCGTTGAAGCTGAAGAAAAAGCTGCAGATGCTGCATAAGTTTGGCTGGTTAGTTCTAGTCGGTTTAAAGCCCGCCTTTGTGCGGGCTTTTTCGTGCGTAAAACCGGATTTTTGCATGAATAGATAAACAGGTGATATAGCAGTTCGGAATAATCTATTGGGGCAAATGGTAATGAATGACCGGCGTATTAGGGGACATGAATATCTTCGAAGCTGCAAGATTGCTTTCGCCAGCTTATTGAAAAGCAATACTGTTCAAACTCTATCAATGTGATTGGTGTGTTTTGTTACGGTCCTACACTGTTTCTCCGAAATGTTGATCTGGGGCTGAAGATAGATATTGAGCTAGCATTTAGAATATGCCGGTGGATTATTGGCGCAATCTTGAAAACTATGCATTTCAAAACGAACTGCTTAGCGTCAGTTTTTTAATTGGATCCCGTAAATCTTGCGACATAAGAATGAAGTCAAGTTTTCTCGCTATTGTTCAATAGAGTGACACCAGAGTGGGTTTCTACGTGATATATTAATTGCTTAGTTTGAATGTGTTTTATTAAAGATTTGGTTTTTGATGGGTGTTTCCACAGCTTGGTTGCAATCACTGTTGTTATCTACCAATATGTGGTGTGCCTGAATATTATTAGGGTGGCTTTTGGGATTGATATTTCAGGAAAGATATATTGAGGCACAGAAGACTGGGATAAGTTTTGATGGAAAACCTATCGATAGCTGTTCACTTCGATATTCTTATTTTTTCTCGTTGAGAAATTTAACAAAACAAACGAAATCAAGCTTGCTTTGTTTAGGAAAATCGAAAATTGACCATGCTGAGCCTTTAAAACACTAAGGTGTGATTTATTTCCATTACCATATCTTTATGTTGCCAGAATCAAACCTAACAAAGAAGTAATGTGACTGCTTACATAATTTTTAAGTATAATATGTGTCGTCGAGGACTGCCGGATATTGAGGAACACAATGAAAAAATCTATTTGGACAATTATAGTTTGCGGCCTATTTGCGCTATCGTTCCCAATAGGGGGGCAAGCTGATGTTCCGCAATCTCAAACGGAAATTAAACTAACTTTTGCTCCATTAGTAAAAAAGACCATTCCGTCGGTGGTCAATGTTTATGCAGCGCGAAAAGTACCCGCGCGTTCCCCATTTCAAGGTGATCCATTTTTTGAGCAATTTTTTGGTCGTTCAATACCGGATAGACCGACCCGTAAACAATCTTCGTTAGGATCTGGTGTTATTGTTGATGCTAGCGGCCTTATTGTAACCAACTACCATGTTATCCGTGATGCAGATGAAATAAAAGTTGCACTTTCAGACGGTAGAGAATTTGAAAGCACAGTCAAGCTTAAGGATGAAGCGACTGATATTGCTGTGTTGAAGATTACACCGAAAGGAGCGCCTTTTTCAGTTTTATCACTTGGGGATTCGGATTCAGTTGAAGTAGGGGATCTTGTTTTAGCGGTAGGCAATCCATTTGGGGTTGGTCAAACCGTTACAAGCGGTATAGTTTCGGCTCAAGCGCGTACCCGCGTTGGAATTTCTGACTTTGACTTTTTTATTCAAACAGATGCAGCAATTAATCCAGGTAATTCAGGCGGTGCACTCATTGATATGAAGGGTGAACTTATTGGCATTAATACTGCGATTTACTCTCGTTCGGGTGGATCTGTGGGTATCGGTTTTGCAATACCGGCAAATCTTGTAAAAGCGGTAATTGATGCAGTTAAACGCGGAGATAAAACTTTTGACGCGCCATATGTTGGGGCATCATTTCAAACGGTCACTGCAGATGTCGCTGAAGGACTTGGCATGGAGCAACCTTACGGTGCGCTAGTAACTGATATTGAACAAAATAGCCCAGCTGAAAAAGCAGGACTAAAAATTGGCGATGTTATCTTAAAAGCGCAAAATGTGAAGATAGATAATCCAGATAGTCTTGGTTATCGATTGATGACGACCGGAATTGGTCATAATCTCGACTTGGAATATTTAAGAAACGGGAAAGTTGAAAAAACAGCAATTTTATTGACAGCGATACCTGAAAATCAACTTATGAAACCTGAAAAAATTGGCGGCAATAACCCGTTCTCAGGCATCGAGGTAACAAACCTAATTCCGCAAAATACACGGCGTTTTCATCTTTCTCCAGATACAAAAGGTATTGTTGTGATTGACGTCGATAGCAATATTAATGCATTTGGTGTATTTCAGGCTGGTGATGTTATTCATGCCGTGAATGGAAAGGTGATACAAAACGTTTCTGATTTGAAATCTATTTTGTCAAAATCTCAACCACGTATTTGGCAATTGGAGTTTGAACGCAACGGTGTGTTGATTCGGCAGTTTGTGCGCTAAAGAGGTGTTTTTTTGAGTAGTGATTTATTCTCCGTTACACCGGATCCAAAGATTGAAAGCACACGTCCATTAGCAGAACGGATGCGTCCCCATTGTCTTAATGATGTGATTGGTCAGGAACATCTGACTGGTGAAGATGGTGCTTTAACAAGAATGATTGCCTCGGGCTCGATAGGTTCAATGATTTTCTGGGGGCCACCCGGCACAGGTAAAACGACAGTTGCGCGTTTGTTAGCCAATGAAACAAAGTTGGCGTTTGAGCAGGTGTCGGCCATTTTTACTGGGGTAGCGGAGTTAAAAAAAGTATTTGAAAGTGCTCGTGCGCGGCAAATGTCCGGAAAACAAACTCTATTGTTTGTCGATGAGATTCATCGTTTTAATCGCGCACAACAAGATAGTTTTTTGCCCGTGATGGAAGACGGCACTGTCATATTGGTAGGAGCTACAACTGAAAATCCTTCATTTGAATTAAATGCTGCTCTTTTATCACGCTCGAGAGTTTTGACTTTTCATTCATTGGATGAAAATAGCTTATTGCTTCTTTTGAGGCGTGCGGAAAAAATTGAAAATCGGAATCTTCCCGTTGACGATGATGCGCGCAAACTATTGGTACGCATGGCCGATGGTGATGGACGTGCGGTGTTAACATTGGCCGAGGAAATATGGCGCTCGGCAAGGGCTGATGAAATATTCACGCCTGATACCCTGCAGAAGGTTATTCAGCGTCGCGCGGCGATTTATGATAAAGGGCAAGACGGCCATTACAATCTGATATCGGCTTTACACAAATCAGTGCGTGGATCAGATCCCGATGCAGCTTTATACTATTTTTGTCGTATGTTGGATGCTGGTGAAAATCCGCACTATATAGGAAGACGGCTTGTTCGTATGGCGGTTGAGGATATTGGTATGGCAGATCCTCAAGCTTTAGTTATATGCAATGCTGCAAAGGACGCATATGATTACCTCGGCTCACCAGAGGGAGAGTTGGCATTGGCGCAAGCTTGTATTTATGTTGCAACAGCACCTAAATCCAACGCGGCATATATGGCATTTAATACAGCAATGCGCGCTGCGCGTGAAAATGGTTCGCTTTTGCCACCAAAACACATACTCAATGCTCCAACCAAATTAATGAAGCAAGAAGGTTATAATGAAGGATATCGTTATGATCACGATGAACCCGATGCTTTTTCCGGTCAGGAATATTTTCCGGATAAAATGGGGCATAAACAATTTTATGCGCCACCAGAGCGTGGTTTTGAAAGAGAAATAAAAAAACGTTTGGAATGGTGGGCAAGATTGCGTAAGGAGCGGCAAGGCGAACATTAAATTGGTTTGCCTTGAAAGTGACAATTTAGTTTTGGAATGCATAGTTTCAAAACAACAATAATCTCCATTTGGAGATTTTACAGTTCTTTAAAGTGGAGAAAACAAACTATGTTGAAAAAGTTAGGCATACTCGTCCTGTCCGGAAGCTTTTTGGCAGCATGTACAACAACTAATCCATATACCGGCGAAACTCAGGTTTCAAAAACGGCTAGTGGTGCAACAATTGGTGCTGTTGCTGGTGCATTGGGTGGGCTTATGGTTGGTGGCTCAAGTCGCGCCCAAAGAAATGCAGTTCTTATCGGTGCTGGTGTTGGTGCTCTTGGTGGTGGACTTATTGGCAATTATATGGATCGTCAAGAAGCTGAACTTCGTGCGCAACTTCAGGGAACAGGCGTGTCTGTCACGCGCTATGGCGACCAAATTCGGTTGAATATGCCAGGTAATATTACATTCAATACAGATCAGGATGCAGTTAGACAGCAATTTTACCCAGTTCTCAATTCTGTGGCTATTGTGTTGAAGAAGTTTAACAAGTCGTTGGTTGATGTTGGCGGTTTCACAGATTCAACCGGAAGTTTACAACACAACCAAGATTTGTCGCAGCGTCGCGCATTGTCAGTTGCCAATTACCTGAATAGTCAGGGTATTGATGGACGACGGCTATCCGTTCAAGGATATGGTCCAGCCAATCCAATTGCTTCAAATGGAACAGCAGAAGGACGTTCGCAAAACCGCCGCGTAGAAATCCAGATTTCACCACTGCGCGAAAACGGTTACTGATTCACATCGCTCAAAAGTTCAATTGGAAACGCCGCTATATGCGGCGTTTTTTAATGTGTACCAAATCAAACATCGCGAACAATAAAAGAACAAAATTGAAAAAACTTTTTAAAACAGTATGTTAGATGTCTTGCAAAGTAAGAACAAATAGTGTACAAAATAGTTACGTAAAACTGGCTATATTTGCTTCAAGTCATAGAAAAGGTTAGTGTAAGATGGCTCAGAATACATTGCGACTCGTTGAGGATAAAACAGTGGATAAATCAAAAGCTCTGGATGCCGCACTTTCCCAGATTGAACGCTCGTTTGGCAAAGGCTCGATTATGCGTCTTGGCGAAAACAAGCAGGTAGTAGAAATTGAGACGATACCAACAGGTTCACTATCGCTTGATATTGCCCTTGGTGTTGGTGGATTACCAAAAGGGCGTATAGTTGAAATTTATGGGCCTGAAAGTTCAGGTAAAACAACTTTGGCACTCCATACGGTTGCAGAGGCTCAAAAGCGCGGTGGCATTTGTGCTTTTATTGATGCTGAACATGCTTTGGATCCGGTTTATGCCCGTAAACTTGGCGTTGATTTAGAAAATCTTTTGATTTCACAACCTGATACTGGTGAACAAGCATTGGAAATAACCGATACGCTTGTTCGCTCCGGTGCTGTTGATGTGTTGGTTGTTGACTCTGTTGCTGCTCTTACACCGCGTGCGGAAATTGAAGGGGAAATGGGCGATAATCTTCCAGGTTTGCAAGCACGACTAATGAGCCAAGCTTTAAGAAAGTTGACAGCGTCGATATCCCGTTCGAATTGTATGGTGATATTTATCAACCAAATTCGTATGAAAATTGGTGTTATGTTTGGTTCGCCTGAGACGACAACAGGCGGAAATGCCTTGAAGTTTTATGCTTCTGTTCGTTTGGATATCCGCCGCATTGGCTCGATTAAAGATCGTGATGAGGTTGTTGGTAATCAAACACGTGTAAAAGTGGTAAAAAACAAGCTTGCTCCTCCATTCAAGCAGGTTGAATTTGATATCATGTATGGTGAAGGTATTTCCAAACTTGGTGAGCTTATTGATTTAGGCGTAAAAGTTGGTGTTGTTGAAAAATCTGGTGCATGGTTTTCATATAATTCACAGCGTCTCGGGCAGGGGCGTGAAAATGCAAAACAGTTTTTGCGCGATAATAAAGAAGTTGCAGAAGAAATCGAAACTGCATTGCGTCAGAATGCCGGTTTAATTGCTGCAGAGCTTTTGGAAAACGGTGGCCCTGATGCCCAAGAAGAGAGCGAAGCTGTTTAAATAAATTTAATCTGAAGCTGAATTGTAGGCCATTGCGATGCGATCATTGCGGTGGCCTATTTTTATTAAAACTGTTGTTTTGATATAAAATTGAAACGGTTTTACAAGCTATTTGATAACGTAGTTACAGTGTGTGCCAATTAAAGCAGTTTAATGAACTGTAGATACTAAGAATTACCGGAAAAATGAGTTCCCAGAATTGATTATTTGCTCTAAAAGACAGAAACAAATAGTCTAATTCCGACAGACCAATTTAGGTTCCACGGGTAATGTAGGTGTCAAGTATGAATAGCGTTAATGAGATCCGGTCGACTTTTCTGGATTATTTTCATCGTAATGGACATGAAATAGTTTCTTCCAGTCCATTAGTTCCTCGTAATGATCCAACATTGATGTTTACCAATGCGGGTATGGTTCAATTTAAAAATGTTTTTACAGGTCTTGAACAGCGACCGTATAAACGAGCTACGACAGCACAAAAATGCGTTCGTGCAGGCGGTAAACACAATGATCTCGACAATGTCGGATATACAGCGCGTCATCATACATTTTTTGAAATGCTGGGGAATTTTTCGTTCGGTGATTATTTCAAGGAAGAGGCAATTTCATTTGCATGGAATTTGCTGACGAAAGAATTCTGCTTACCCAAGGAAAAGCTGCTCGTAACAGTTTATCATGAAGATGATGATGCAGCCGAACTGTGGAAAAAAATAGCTGGTTTAACAAACGATAAAATCATTCGTATTTCCACCAATGATAATTTCTGGGCAATGGGGGACACTGGACCTTGTGGCCCTTGTTCAGAAATTTTCTATGACCATGGCGATAAAATCTGGGGTGGTGTTCCGGGAAGTGCAGAGGAAGACGGCGATCGTTATATCGAAATCTGGAATTTGGTGTTCATGCAATATGAACAGATTACCAAGGAAACCAGACAAAATCTTCCGCGTCCTTCGATTGATACTGGCATGGGGTTGGAACGTATTGCCGCGGTATTGCAAGGTGTTCACGACAACTATGATATCGATTTATTCAAGACGCTTATTCATGCATCGGAAGACGCAACAGGTGTAAAAGCGGAAGGCGAATTTGTTGCTAGCCACCGCGTTATTGCCGACCACTTGCGTTCATCGGCATTCTTGATTGCAGATGGTGTATTGCCTTCAAATGAAGGTCGTGGATATGTGTTGCGGCGTATTATGCGGCGTGCAATGCGTCATGCGCAATTACTTGGAGCAAAAGAACCACTTATGTGGCGTCTATTGCCAACTTTAACACGCGAAATGGGGCAAGCCTATCCAGAATTATTAAGAGCTGAAGCCCTAATTTCTGAAACACTGCGCCTTGAGGAAACACGGTTTAGAAAAACCTTAGAACGTGGGCTTAATCTGCTGAATGAAGCCAGCCAAGATTTACAATCTGGCGATCAGTTGGATGGTGAAGTTGCTTTCAAACTTTATGACACCTATGGCTTTCCGCTTGATTTGACACAAGATGCCCTACGTCGTCGCGATATTACGGTTGATACCGAGGCTTTTGATAAGGCTATGGAACGGCAAAAGGCTGAAGCGCGTGCAAACTGGGCAGGATCTGGAGAAGAAGCAACCGAAACAATATGGTTTGAGGTGCGCGATAAAGTAGGCGCCACAGAGTTTCTTGGTTACGAAACAGAAAAAGCTGAAGCTGTCATAACCGCTATTGTTAAAGATGGTAAACTTGTCGATCACTTGAATGACGGCGAAAAAGGTATCCTTGTTGTCAATCAAACACCTTTTTATGGTGAATCTGGTGGTCAGCTTGGTGACACAGGAACTATTGTTGGTGAAAAAACAAAGTTTGAAGTGGACGATACGCAGAAAAAAGGAAACGGCGTTTTCATTCATATAGGTGTTGTCACTTCAGGGGAAATAGCTGTAGGGGACGCCGTTGAATTAAATGTCGATCATAAACGGCGTAAAAAAATTCGTGCAAACCACTCCGCTACCCATTTGCTTCATGAAGCTCTGCGTGAGACGTTAGGAACGCATGTTGCACAAAAAGGTTCTTTGGTTTCTCCTGATCGTTTACGCTTCGACTTTTCTCATCCTAAGCCAATGACAAAAGATGAATTGAAAAAGGTTGAAGATCTGGCAAATGAAATCGTCTTACAAAACGCGCCCGTGTCTACAAGATTAATGGCAGTAGATGACGCTATAGCAGAAGGCGCAATGGCTTTGTTTGGTGAAAAATATGGCGAAGAGGTTCGCGTTGTTTCTATGGGCGAACGCGATGACCTTGAAAGCACGGTTAATCACGCTTGGTCATTAGAGTTATGTGGCGGTACGCACGTAAAACGCACGGGCGACATCGGTATTATTCGTATACTATCAGAAAGTGCAGTTGCGGCAGGTGTCCGCCGAATAGAGGCGTTAACTGGTGATGCAGCACGTAATTATCTTGATGAGCAAGATGAGCGGTATCACGAAGTTGCTTCTATTTTGAAAACAACACCTCAAGATGCATTGGAACGTATCCATGTATTGGTGGAAGAACGCCGTAAGCTTGAAAAAGAATTATCTGATGCGAGAAAACAATTGGCATTGGGGGGCGGAGCTTCTGGTGCCAGTGACAATGAAGTTGAGACGATTAATGGAATTTCTTTAATCGCTAAAGTTGTTCATGGTGTTTCGCCGAAAGACCTTAAACCACTGGCAGATGCCGGAAAGACAAAAATTGGCAGCGGCGTTGTTGTTTTCATTGGTATTTCCGAGGAAGATAATAAAGCAAGCGCGGTCGTTGGTGTAACTGACGATTTAACACAACGTTTCAATGCGGTCGAACTGGTTAAGGTGCTATCCGAGGCGTTAGGAGGCAAGGGTGGCGGCGGTCGTCCCGACATGGCGCAGGCCGGAGGACCAGATGGTAGCAAGGCCGAAGAGGCACTTGATCATTTAAGAACCAAATTGAAATAATATTAGTAGATAAAAAGAGCGGGCATAATAGCCCGCTTTTTTATTAGCAGCTTGGCTAAATTTTACGAAAATCAATGATATTGTTATTTTTGACGTTAATGGGGCTTGAACAATTATAATTCCGCCAGCTTTCAATAAAGCAGTAAGCTATCCACCTGTTTTAGCCAATTGATCGAAGCTTCCTCACTTAATAGTGTGGAAATGATAAGAACAGCGTAACGGTGACAAAAACGAAGAGGCATTTGAGGGCTTAAGAGCCAAATCGCCATAATATCAGTATGTGAAAAAAGCGGGCATAATAGCCCACTTTTTTATTAGGACTTGGCTAAAATTTCGGGAAATTCAATAATATTGTCATTTTTGTCGTTAGCAGGCGCATGATCAATAATAAGTCCGCCAGCTTTTAATAAAGCGGTAAACCGTCCGCCTTTTTCGGCCAATTCATCAAAACTTCCTTGTTCAACAATGTGACCATGGTCCATGAATAGCACAATATCAGCATTCCGGACTGTTGATAAGCGGTGAGCTATGATGATGGTTGTACGGTTTTGACTGACAGTATCAATTGCTTCTTTTACGCGTGCTTCAGTTTCTACATCGAGAGCGCTTGTCGCTTCATCAAGCACAAGTATTGGAGAGTTTTTAAGCACTGCTCTGGCAATTGCTAATCTTTGGCGTTCGCCACCTGAAAGTAGTGAGCCACGTTCGCCAACTTTGGTATCGTAACCATTGCTTTTTGCCATAATAAAGTCTGTTGCAGCTGCAGCCTTTGCGGCCTCATAGAGTTCATCTTCAGAAGCATCAGGACGGCCTATGCTGATATTTTCTCTAATTGTACGGTTAAACAGTCCTGCATCTTGAAAAACCGTTGCCATAGCGTGGCGAAGTGACTCACGGTTGACTGTTCTTGTATCAACGCCGTCAATTGTGATGTGTCCTGCTGCCGGATCATAAATGCGCTGCAATAGATTTATGAGTGTTGTTTTACCTGCGCCTGTAGGACCAACAATCGCGGCGGTTTGCCCTGGTTTAATATCAAAGCAGATATCGTATACACCTTGGCCTGTATTGGAAAACTCATAAGTTACATGATCAAAGCAAATTTCGCCTTTGACATTTGTCAGCGATGGAAGGTTCGTTGGTTCGGCGGCCGCTATAGTAGAATCCATCATTTCATAGAAAGCATCCAACCTTGCTCGGTTAGAACCAATAAGATTGATAAAATTACTAATCTGGTCGAGTTGCCCTATCATCATTTGTGAGAAAAATACGAATGCGACAACGTCACCGATATTAAGAATGCCTTTGCTGACAAGATATGCACCGAGCACGATAACAACGATAACCGTTATAGTGGACGCCATACGATTAAGACCGGCAGCAAGAGCCCACCAGTTTAAAACTGGATATTGTGCTTTGAGTACATTTTGTGTGTTTCTTTTTACACGAGCACTTTCCTCGTCACCGCGATTATAGCTCTGCACAACGGAAACATTGGAAATAGAATCAGTGACATGCTCAAATAATTCAAGGTGGTATTTCTCGACAGATTCTTGTCCGTTTTTGGTTTTTGACATCACCAAACGGGCAATCATGACATAAATAATACCAAGTGACACCAATACAATTGACAAACGGTAATCGGTCCAGATGGCAACGGTTAGCAGGATGACAAGCTGGATCATTGAAGCGAGATGTTGTCGCATGAATTCCAGCCACATTGTGAACATGGATTCACAAGCACGCAGCATCGTGTGTAAGGCATTTGAGGTGCCAATTTTTTGATGCCATGACAAAGGCATATTAATAATACGCTGATACGCTTCGCTTAGAACCCCTAAACGCCTGCGATGTGCCAGCCTATCGGCACCACGGTCCACCATGACAGTCGCAATAATACTGAACATACCAAGACCGGTCCACAGAGCGAGATAGGGAATAACATTGGTAAAAGCATCACCGGCAGAAAATGTTGTGCCTTGCGAAACGGCTTGGGCGGTTGATGACAAGTCATCCACAATCCAACCAAAAATCTTAGGGATAAAAACCTGAATTGCTGCCATCGCAATATTTGCTGCGCAAATGATGAAGACAGTTTTCTTTTCTGTCATCAAATAGCTGACTGCGCGAGTGTAAGTTTTAAACAGCGACACGCTGATACCTCCGATGTCACAATTGTCCCAAGGGGTTTATTCACAAAACTTATCAGATCTTTATATTGTTTATGTAGTATAAGCTACTGTTAGATTTATGACGGTATTAGGCACTTTTCGCAACTGATTGTAACGGAGCGTGATAAAGCATATCGCTTTTGCCTTTTGTAAATGTTAGACGGTGCGCCAAGGAGATTATAATGGCTGGTGTTGAAATTAAAAAAGTAGATGCAGATGAACACAGCATGCGCATCGATCGTTGGTTTAAGGTACATTATCCGGGATTGGGCTTTGGCCATTTACAAAAATTATTGCGTTCTGGCCAGATACGTGTTGATGGCGGCAGGGTGAAATCCGATACGCGGTTGGAACAGGGACAATCCATTCGTGTTCCACCTTTGCCAGTCGATGAAAAGGGGGCTGTTCCGCTAACGGGAAAGACAATTCGAGGACAGGATGATTCTGATGTTCTTCG
The DNA here is from genome assembly GCA_946478235.1 of uncultured Bartonella sp. GTDB lineage: Bacteria > Pseudomonadota > Alphaproteobacteria > Rhizobiales > Rhizobiaceae > Bartonella. The sequence goes on along the minus strand of CAMLBF010000001.1, from coordinate 238,964 downwards.
TCAGATGTTGCTTTATGAAGATGAAAAGATATTCGTCTTTAATAAACCAGCCGGTCTCGCAGTGCAGGGCGGTTCTGGGGTAAATAGGCATGTGGACGGTATGCTTGAAGCTTGGCGCAACAAAAAAGGTGAAAAACCACGTTTAGTCCATCGACTCGACAGAGATACATCAGGCGTGCTTGTGGTTGCGCGGACGAGGGGCGCTGCACAATCCCTGACGGCAGCCTTTAGAGAAAGAGAGACGAAGAAGACTTATTGGGCGCTGGTTCGTGGCGTACCAAAAAAACGTGAAGACAAAATCTCTACATGGCTGGTCAAGGAAGCAACACCAGATGGAGATAAGATGCGAGTATGCCAGCACGGCGAACCGGATTCCGATCATGCTGTATCCCACTATAGAGTGATCGACACGCGAGGACAGATCTTATCTTGGCTAGAGATGGAACCTTATACAGGGCGTACTCACCAATTGCGTGTACATTCGGCCTATATCGATCATCCTATTATCGGCGATCCTAAATATTTTTTTGCTGATACCAACTGGCAATTACCAGGGGGAATACAAAACAGATTGCATTTGCATGCAAGGCGCATTCGCATTCCGAAACCTACAGGTGGTATATTGGATATTGTTGCCCCACTTCCACCGCACATGGTGCAGAGCTTTAATCTATTAGCCTTCGATGAAGCTGATGGAGATCAGGATTAATGCAACAGAAATTGCGGCTTGTGCTGTTTGATTGTGATGGAACTTTGGTTGATAGTGCGTTGGTCATACAAAATGCTATGAATAATGTGTTCGACAAATTTTCTTATAAAACGCCAAGTTTTGATGAGATACGGAATATTATTGGTCTGTCATTGGATGTCGCAATCTCTCGTCTATTACAACGTCCTGTTGATGACGAAATTAACGCTATGGTTAGCAGTTTCAAACAAAATTTCTCGAATGGAGTTGACGATATACCACTGCAAGAACCGCTTTTTCCAGGTATCCGTGATCTGTTAGCAAAACTAGAACTCAGGGAAGACCTCCTGCTTGGTGTGGTTACGGGAAAGTCTCGCCGTGGTATTGATAAAATATGTGATGCTTACAAATTGAAGTGCTTTGTCACGCTTAAGACAGCAGATGATTGCCCGTCGAAACCATATCCGGCAATGGTATTGGAAAGTTGTAGCGAAACAGGGATTTTGCCCTCTGATACCTATGTGGTTGGTGATACCTTATATGATATGCAAATGGCAAAACAGGCGGGCGCAAAAGCGATAGGTGTATCATGGGGATATCATATGACAGAGGCATTAATGCAAGCCGGTGCTGAAGTCGTTTTAAATGAGCCTGTGGAACTGTTAAATTTATTGGGAATAGAAAACCATGCGTGAAATTCTTGAAAATCTTGACAAGGATAATGAAGATTACGATCCAATAAAAAAAGCACAAATATTGGCAAAAAGGGAATTACCTAAAAAGTTCTATCAGTTGGCTGATGTCACGGAGAAGGAAAACGGGTTTGCTGTCGTATTGGATGGAAAGGTCGTAAAAACGCCTGCACGCAATGAGTTGGTGTTACCTAACCACGAGTTGGCACAACTTGTAGTGGACGAATTCAATTTACAGAATTTGGTGATTGATCCTGCAAAAATGCCGGTAACGCGGCTTGCCAATACAATCTTGGACAGTATTGCAGCCAATCCTGATGCAGTACGTGATGATATAAAAAACTTTATTGCCCATGATATGTTATTCTATCGGGCGGATACACCACGAGAATTGGCAGACAGACAAAATACACAATGGAATCCTATATTGGATTGGGCGCACAAAAAGTTTAACGCGCCTTTTATACTGACAGAAGGTGTGATTCATATTGAGCAGCCGAAATCTTCGCTCCAATCGATCGGCAAATTTTTGGATAAAATCTCATCACCCTACAGTCTTGCTGCTCTTCATTCGATGACAACGTTGAGTGGTTCCGCTCTGTTGGCATTGGCAGTTTTCTGCAAGGAAATTGATCTCGATAACGCTTGGAAATTAGCACATCTGGATGAAGATTGGACTATTGAGCATTGGGGTGAAGATCGCGAAGCGCTTAGCCGAAGAGAATATTACAAAACAAATTTTGATGCAGCTGCAGCGATCGTTGCGGCGATTAATGACAATATTCCGCAATGAACATTGTTTATCCATTCAAATCGCTTATCTAAAAGGAGACCTTTGTACTGGTTTATACATAATCGGTCGGGTGCTTTAGTTCGAGGAGAATGTTTTTATGATGAATGTAATTTATAAAACAGCTGCAACCGCACATGGTGGAAGAGAAGGTAATGTTCGTTCGGATGATGGCGCACTTGATTCTGTTCTCGTAAAACCACGTGAAATGGGTGGCAACGGCACAGTTGGACTTAATCCTGAAACTTTATTTGCGGCAGGTTATGCCGCCTGCTTTGAATCTGCCACAAGATTTGCCGCGTCAAAAGCTGGGCTTAAAGTTTTAGATGGAAGTTTTGTTAAGGCTGAAGTTGAAATTGGACCAAGAAAAGAGGGCGGTTTCGAGCTTGCTGTTGTGTTGAATGTCCATATGGAAGGCTTGGATAAGCAGCAAACCGAAATGGTTGCCCAGACTGCACATAATGAAATTTGTCCATATTCACATGCAACACGTGGCAATATAAACGTTACATTGAATATCATCTAAGATAGAAAGCCGCCCAATCCTAAGTTTTTCAATCAGACTATTGATTGGAAGAGCCATGGGGCTTTCCACTTTATATTTTAACGCCTGCCTCAAGGAATTATCCTTCTAAATAAAGAGACAGGCGTTTTTATCGATCCGATTAAATTGTCGGGTTAGTTTACGTTGGATACTTCTGGCATACTTAATTTTATTTTCTCAAAGCCCGGAAACAATTCTGTCATCGTGCTTAAAGTCGTGGCATCGTCGCCTCTTACGAAATACCATTGATTATTATCTAAAATCGCAACCAGCTCACCTTTAATACGCTTTTTGTCTTGGTTATTGGCTGTGATAATAAATTCAGATGGAATAACAAAATAAGGTGTACCATCATTAAATTCGCCAGAACGTTTTCGAGATTGGGATATTGTAATTTTGTCGACCTTATATGTAGCGGCCAACTGTTTCATTTGATCCACCATTATCTGGCGAAATTGGTCTTTTGAAACTTTGGATTGTTCAGCAAGTTTTTCGAGAATGCGTGGCGGAATTGCGTTTAATACCACATCGAAATTTGCAGTTTGAAGTGCCGTTGCATAGGCTTGTGTTGAATCCGATAATAATTTGATTTCTGCATTTGTGGCTGGCCGTGCATTAGCCGCAATACCAGTACCAGCAAGAAGTGAGAAACTTAATAAAAGGGAATAAATGCGTCGCATGTGCTACCTTCAATAACTGACATTTCGCGTGTATCGAAGGTCTATGCTAAAAGCAAAGAATGACATGAAAAAGGCAATTTTTGCATATGCACAAAAAAGGGGGCCGAAGCCCCCAGATTTAATTCATTAGATAGAATAATACATATCGAATTCAACTGGATGAGGCGTCATTTCGTAACGCATAACTTCCTGCATTTTCAATTCGATGAAAGAATCGATTTGATCATCATCAAATACATCGCCAGCCTTCAAGAAGGCGCGGTCTTTATCCAATTCCTGTAGAGCTTCACGCAAGCTACCGGATACGGTAGGAATTTTCTTCAATTCTTTTGGAGGAAGATCATAAAGATCTTTATCCATTGCTTCGCCTGGATGGATTTTGTTTTTAATACCATCAAGACCAGCCATCAAAATTGCTGAGAAGGCAAGATATGGATTAGCTGTTGCATCAGGGAAGCGGATTTCCACACGTTTTGAATTTGGTGAAGAACCGAACGGGATACGGCAAGAAGCCGAGCGGTTACGTGCTGAATAAGCAAGTAATACCGGTGCTTCATAGCCTGGAACAAGACGCTTGTAAGAGTTTGTTGATGGGTTGGTAAATGCGTTGATTGCTTTGGCGTGTTTAATAATACCACCAATGAAGAATAAGCAGGTCTCTGAAAGTCCAGCGTATTCATTGCCAGCAAATGTTGGTTTACCGTCTTTCCAGATTGACATGTGAACGTGCATTCCGGATCCATTATCACCAAAAATTGGTTTCGGCATGAATGTTGCGGTTTTTCCATATGTGTTGGCAACTTGATGCACTGCATATTTGAAAATTTGCATCTTGTCGGCTTCGCGAACAAGTGTATCAAAACGAATACCAAGCTCATGTTGGGCAGCAGCAACTTCGTGGTGATGTTTTTCAACACGAACACCCATATCGGTAAGAGCTGTCAGCATTTCAGAGCGAATGTCTTGGCAAGAATCAATTGGAGGAACAGGGAAGTAGCCACCTTTTACACGTGGACGATGGCCTAGATTGCCTGTTTCGTATTCTGTGTCATCGTTTGATGGCAATTCGCTAGAATCAAGTTTGAAACCTGTGTTGTAAGGATCGGCTTTGTAACGGACATCGTCAAAGAGAAAGAATTCGGCTTCTGGGCCAACATTAACAGTATCGCCGATACCCAATGACTTCAAATAGGCTTCAGCTTTTTTCGCTGTCGAACGTGGATCACGATTATAGGATTCACCTGAAATAGGATCGAGCACATCGCATAATAGAACAAGTGTCGATTGAGCGAAAAAAGGATCAATGTGGGCGGTTGTAGGATCTGGCATGAGAACCATGTCCGATTCATTGATAGCTTTCCAACCAGCGATTGAAGATCCATCAAACATAACGCCGTCAGCAAATGTGTCTTCGCTGATTTCTGTAATATCCATTGTTACATGCTGTAGTTTGCCTTTTGGATCACTAAAACGTAGATCGACAAAGCGAATGTCGTTGTCCTTTATTTGTTTCAGGACATCTGATGCAGTTGTCATATTATATTTCCTTATTAAACCAAGATAACCATTACATAGAATGAAATAATTTCAAGCTTAGATATTCAGATCAGTTAATCTAAATTGCGTCTACGCCTGTTTCGCCAGTACGAATGCGGATAACCTCCTCAACAGATGAAACAAAAATCTTTCCGTCGCCAATGCGTCCTGTTTGGGCGGCTTTACGGATTGCGTCAATTGCCGGTTCTACGGTTTCATCAGCAACAATAATTTCTATTTTCACTTTAGGTAAAAAATCTACCACATATTCTGCACCGCGGTAGAGCTCGGTATGTCCTTTTTGGCGGCCAAACCCCTTTGCTTCAATGACAGTGATGCCTTGTAGGCCAACTTCCTGGAGTGCTTCCTTTACTTCATCAAGCTTGAATGGCTTGATGACTGCTTCGATCTTTTTCATGTTGAAATTGCCTCCGACGTTAGTGTTCAGCCTGCTAGTGGCCTCAACAATATCTAAAGCATGAAACATGCCAATTGAAATATCCGTTTAAAAAAAATGTAAAATAATGAACAATTCAATATATTGATTGTTAATATTCACTAACAAATAATGAAAAACAATATAGTCTCGTTGTGAAAGCGTTTCTGGGTGGTTCTATTATGAGCGATTTGATTAAAAAATATGCAACTAATGGGTTGTGTGATGCTGATCTTCCATTCGAGTTGCTCACGCCAAAAGAAATGGGGAAGGCGGATCAATTGGCGGTCATAAGTGGAGGGTATGAAAGTTACCGTTTGATGCTAAATGCGGCACAGGCGGTAGGAAATATCATTTTAGAAAAATACAGGAATGCGCAACGTGTTGCTGTCATCTGTGGACCAGGTAATAACGGCGGCGATGGTTATGCTGTTGCTGAATTTTTGAAAGCGAGAGGATATCAAGCAATATGCTTTTTTATTGGTCAACCTCGTATTGGCAGTGATGCACATAAAGCATTTGTAGATTGGAGCGGTGCAACGCTCAATATTGATGCGCTGGTTTTTAATGATTTCGATCTTATTGTTGATGCGCTTTATGGCGCAGGGCTTGATCGTGGTCTCAACGAGAAAACAGGAGCATTGGTGAAAAAGATAAATGCATCTGGAGTGCCTGTTATTGCGATCGATTTACCGTCCGGTATTTTTGGGCGTGACGGATCGGTTCATACAGTTGCCGTCAACGCAACCTATACGGTGACTTTTTTCAGGCTGAAACCAGGGCATATCTGTTATCCTGCAAGAGCATATTGTGGGGATATTATTTTACGGGATATTGGCATAATGCCCGATGTGTTGAAGGATATCTGTCCCAATACTAGCGTGAATTTGCCCAAAATGTGGCTGGGTGATTGGCCCGTTCTTGAATATGATATGCATAAATATAGTAAAGGGCATGTTGCTGTTTTTTCTGGTCCAGCAATAATGACGGGTGCTGCTCGGTTGGCAGCACATGCGGCAGCACGTACAGGAGCAGGTCTTGTCACAATTCTTTCACCGCAAGACGCATTGTCCGTTCATGAAAGTCATCTTACAAGCGTTATGTTAAAAGAAATGGGGTCAGACGCTGATGTTCTGTCTTTTTTTCAGCGTAGAAAAGTGAAAACGGCAGTGCTTGGGCCCGGTTTTGGGGCGATGGATAGAGCTTTTACTCTCATTAAAAGCATTCTTTCAAAGCAGGATTGTATCGAGACAATCGTTCTTGATGCCGATGCATTGACGGCTATAGCCGACAAAACTGATGAAATATTCGAGCTTATCAAGCAGTCGACGGTGAAAGTTGTATTAACCCCGCATGAAGGTGAATTTAAACGTATTTTTCCTGATATTGCATCAAAGTCGAATAGTCCTCGTATCGATAAAGCGCGGGAAGCAGCTTTAAAAAGTGGTGCTACCGTTGTTTATAAGGGGGCTGATAGCATGATAGCATCACCTGACGGTCGATTATCTATAACAGTTAACGGCACACCATTTTTAGCAACTGCGGGCTCTGGTGACGTTCTCTCAGGGATATTGGGAGGCCTGTTGGTACAAGGTATGCCGGTGTATGAGGCTGTATGTGCTGGTAATTGGATTCATGCAGAATGTGGACGACAGGTTGGCATTGGGGCTATTGCCGATGATTTGATAACGCAAATTCCATCAATATTGCATAATTTGACATGTGACTAAATTGTCACGTTATAAAGTTAGATTATAAGTCCGTATTTTTTTGCCTTCCATTCTGCGCATGCTGACTCATATCATGTGACAAATCATAATTTCTCTAAATCACCCTGTAGGGAGTTTCCAGCATGAAAATAAAGACATTATTGGCCGGCTCTGTTGCCGCCATCGTTATTTCGAATGCATCTTACGCAGCCGATGTCGTGGTTGCCGAACCCGAACCGGTAGAATATGTCCGTGTATGTGACGCATTTGGGGAGGGATATTTTTATATTCCGGGAACAGAAACCTGTATGCGTGTAGGTGGATACATTCGTGCTGATTTGAAAGGCGGAGATAACGTTTACGCCTATAAAGGTTCAAAGGATCGTGACACCTATAACTGGCGTGCTCGTGGTGAATTGCGTTTTCAAACAGCAAGTGAAACAGAGCTTGGTACACTTCGCACTCTTGTAGAATTGCGTAACCAATGGGATGATGGGCACGACTCATTAGGTGGACAAGCGCATTTTGCTTATATCGAGTTGGGTGGTTTACGCGTTGGTGTGGACGAATCTATTTTTTGGCATTGGACCGGTTATCTTGGAAAAGTGTTGAATGACGATGTTGTTGACCCAGGAATGTTCCAGCGTACCAACGTTTTGAGCTACACTTTTAGTGCATCCAACGGATTTTCTGCTATTATCGGTGTGGAACAAGGTACTGACGGCGGAAGCGATAATCAGGGTGACAATTATTATGTGAAAAGCCTTGGTAAACGCGTTGGCCCAAATTCAGGCATTGCAGATCGTTATGCGGATGACGTTCGTCGTTTCCATAGTGGTAGTAAAATTGACGATTATACACCAAATGTTCTATTTGGTGCCAAATACGTACAGGGCTGGGGCTCAATTGCCGCTGTTGGCGCATATGATGCCCAATGGGATGAATGGGCAGCTAAATTACGCGTAAATCTTAATGTAACAGACCAATTATCTGTTTGGGTTATGGGCGGTTATAAAACCAATGATGATTATTACGCTTATGACAGCGATTATAATAAAGCTCATCCGAATAGAAAACATGACTCATATTACCGTATGCACACAAGCCAGTATGGTGATTGGGGTGGTGACTGGGCTGTTTGGGGCGGAACAACGTTCAAGGCAACCAAAAAAGCATCATTCAATTCTCAGCTAACCTATGATGACACCGATGTATTTAGTGCGTCAGTCAACATGGCTTATGAATTGGTTCCTGGTTTGATAGTAACGCCAGAAGTTTCATATCTTAACTATGGTAATGACAAAAAATGGGCTGATGGTTCCAAGGTCACATTCCATGGAGATAGTGCCGTTCAAGGCATGTTGCGTATGCAGCGTAATTTCTAAAAACGCAAACGCATTCATTAAATGGTTTTGTAATGGCGGCTTATGCCGCCATTATTATATTCAACATATGATAATAATTGACGCGGCCTTACGGGATAAAGATATCGCTATTATATAAATGTGAATGCTATAACTTGCTCAGCGACAATGCTGAACAAGTGTCTAGTCGAAAAAATAGCCTCTATTGAGATCGCTATTTATGATATCGTTGTTCTCGATATTTCAATGCGTTACTTGGCTTTTGCTTGCGGACGGCGTTCAAGAAGCTCTTTCAAAAATCGTCCAGTGTATGACCGTTCGACTTTTACGATATCTTCAGGTCTACCGGCTGCGACGATTTCACCGCCACCGTCACCACCTTCTGGTCCCAAATCGATAATCCAATCTGCTGTTTTGATAACTTCAAGATTATGTTCAATAACTGCCACAGTATTACCTTGGTCTACCAACTCATGTAAAACCTCTAATAGTTTTGCTACATCGTGAAAATGTAGGCCTGTTGTTGGCTCGTCCAGAATATATAAAGTTCTTCCTGTAGCTTTTCTGGAAAGCTCTTTTGCAAGTTTTACGCGTTGCGCCTCACCACCAGAAAGTGTCGTGGCTTGTTGTCCGACTTTAATATATCCAAGGCCAACTTTTACTAAAGTATCCATTTTATCGCGGATTGCTGGAACGGCTTGGAAGAATTCTGCGGCTTCCTCAACAGTCATATCCAATACGTCTGCAATGGATTTGCCTTTAAAAGTAACTTCAAGCGTTTCTCTATTATATCGTTTTCCATGACAGACGTCGCAAGTGACATAAACGTCAGGTAAAAAGTGCATCTCTATCTTGATAACACCGTCTCCTTGACACGCTTCGCATCGTCCACCTTTGACGTTGAACGAAAAACGTCCCGGTTGATAACCTCTGGCTTTTGCTTCGGGTAATCCGGCAAACCAGTCCCGAATAGGGGTAAAAGCACCTGTATATGTCGCAGGATTAGAGCGCGGCGTACGACCAATCGGGGACTGATCAATATCAATCACCTTATCGAGTTGTTCTAAACCATCAATTTTGTCATGTTCGGCAGGATGTTCACGACTACCCATGATGCGTCGGGAGGCTGCTTTAAACAGTGTTTCAATCAGGAATGTTGATTTACCGCCACCGGATACACCCGTAACACATGTAAATGTACTCAATGGTATATCGGCGTTGATATTTTTCAGATTGTTTCCACGTGCACCAACAACCCTTAATTTGCGTGTTTTTGAAATCTTTCGTCTTTCCGCAGGAATGGGGACAAACATTTTTCCTGACAAATACTGACCGGTTAATGACGCCGGGTCATTCATAATGTCACTTGGACTACCTTGTGCAATGACGTTTCCACCATGCACACCTGCAGCAGGTCCAATATCAACGACATAATCTGCTGTCAAAATAGCATCTTCGTCGTGTTCCACCACAATAACGGTATTTCCTAAGTCGCGTAAATGATGCAGTGTTTCTAGTAATCGTGCATTATCACGCTGGTGAAGACCAATTGAAGGTTCGTCCAAAACATAAAGAACCCCAGTAAGACCAGAACCAATTTGAGAAGCAAGCCGGATACGTTGACTTTCACCACCTGACAATGTGCCGGAGTTACGCGATAGAGCAAGATATTCCAGCCCCACATCGTTTAGGAATTTCAATCTTTCGCGGATCTCCTTTAAGATACGCGCAGCTATATTGCGTTGTTTTTCAGTAAAGCTCTTATCGACATCAGCAAACCATTGATCTGCTTTTGAAATCGACATTTCAGAAACTTCACCAATGTGCAATTTATTGATTTTGACTGCCAAGGCTTCGGGTTTTAAACGATACCCTTTACAAGCTGGACATGGTGATGAAGACATATAGCGTTCAATTTCTTCACGCGACCAAGCGGAATCTGTTTCTTTCCAGCGACGTTCCATATTTGGTATGACGCCTTCAAAACTTTTTGTCGCAGAATAAGATCTCATGCCATCATTGTAGGTAAAGGTTATTTCACGTTTGCCCGTGCCATAGAGAATAGCTTTACGTGCTTCTTCGGACAAATCTTTCCACTTGTCTGTCAATTTGAACTCATAAGCTTTTCCTAAAGCTTCTAAAGTTTGATTGTAATAGGGCGAGGAAGACTTTGCCCATGGTGCGATAGCGCCTGCTTTTAAAGTGGTATTTTCATCAGGAACAACCATTGTTGGGTCTATAGCTTGCAATGCACCTAAACCATCGCACGATGGGCATGCGCCAAATGGATTGTTGAATGAAAATAATCTTGGTTCAATTTCTGGGATCGTGAAGCCAGAAACAGGACAGGCAAATTTTTCTGAAAAAATCAAACGTTCATGTGTTTCATTTTTTGATTTATTCGCCGCACCGCCTGAAGTTTCATTGGCAGGAAGTGGCTTATCAGCCAGTTCAGCAATTGCAAGGCCATCAGCAAGATGCAGACATGTTTCTAAACTATCTGCCAATCGGGCTGATAAATCATCACGTACGACAACACGGTCAACAACAACATCAATATCGTGTTTGTATTTTTTATCCAGTTCAGGAACATCTGCAATTTCATAAAACACGCCATCAACTTTGACTCTTTGAAATCCCTTTTTCTGAAGTTCAGCGAGTTCTTTTTTATATTCACCTTTTCGACCGCGAACCAAAGGTGCCATAATATAAAGGCGCGTACCTTCTGGCAAAGCCATAACCCGATCAACCATCTGGCTGACGGTTTGACTTTCAATCGGTAATCCTGTCGCTGGAGAATAGGGTACACCAACGCGTGCAAACAACAATCGCATATAGTCATGGATCTCGGTGACCGTACCTACGGTTGAGCGTGGATTGCGGCTGGTTGTTTTTTGTTCAATCGATATTGCCGGAGATAATCCATCAATCTGATCAACATCAGGCTTTTGCATCATTTCCAGAAATTGTCTGGCATAAGACGACAAGCTTTCTACATATCGACGTTGGCCTTCAGCGTAGATCGTGTCAAATGCAAGAGATGATTTTCCTGATCCAGAAAGGCCGGTCATAACGATCAGTTTATCGCGAGGCAAATCTAGATCTATGTTTTTCAAATTGTGCTGACGCGCACCGCGTATGGAAATAAACTTCTGCTCAGACATATTCAACCTTGTAAGGTTAGGAACAAAAATGGAACACTTGCATTCAAATAGGTGAGATTGTAAAGAAATGCAATGGGTTCAATCGTCACAGCCTATATGATAGTGACGTTAGTGCTGTGGAAAGTCACAAAATATGGAAAACTTTAGTTCTGTGGAAAGTAAAAAAAAATCAGACAGCTTTTTCCATATATGGACTTAAAAGACTATATGATAATGTTGTTTTATCATAACGATGCTGATGGTACAGATTTGGAGTTATAATAATGGCAGGTAGCGTAAATAAAGTTATTCTGATCGGCAATGTCGGTGCAGATCCGGAAATACGTCGTATGAATTCTGGCGATCAGGTGGCAACTTTACGTATTGCAACATCTGATACTTGGCGTGATCGCAACACAGGCGAACGTCGTGAGCGTACCGAATGGCATAGTGTTGTCATTTTTAACGAAAACTTGGTAAAAGTTGTAGAGCAATATGTAAAAAAGGGTGCAAAGCTTTACATCGAAGGTCAGTTGCAAACGCGTAAATGGCAGGATCAAAATGGTCTTGATCGTTACACTACGGAAATTGTACTCCAGAAATATCGTGGCGAACTGCAAATGCTTGATAGTCGCGGTGAAGGTGGCGGACGCTCTTCAATTAGCGATCAATCAGGTAATTATAACGCGGCTCCGAGCAATTACAGCGGCGGTTCAGTGCAGAGCGATAATGCGCAAACTAGCGGCAATTTTTCTCGTGAACTCGATGATGATGTGCCATTTTGATGAATTTAGCCCACGAATAAAACAATATTCTACAATGAGCAATTCTATCGGTAACAGATAGAATTGCTTTTTTGCTGGTAAACAAGGCTTTGTACTAATTAGAAAATAACGGGATAAGTAAGCTTATTTTATCTTAATGTTCTCGAGCTATTACACTAGTTGTTTTTGATGTAAAATGAATAAAGGCATGAGACAGATAGAATGTTCCATGCCTTCTTTTTTTACTGACGTGTCTGATTATTATTAAATAAAACTTTCAGGCTCGCTGATAGCAGTAACGTGGCAAGAAACTCACAAATTAAACAATGTAATAATACCATTGACCACGAATTGAACGGCGAGAGCTGCAAGAATAACGCCGAAAAGTCGTGTTAGAATTGATCTACCAGTCTCACCAAGCAATTTATCAATAGGGTGGGCAGCCATCATAAAGCCATAACAGACAATAACAGAAGCCAAAATAACAAAGGCAGAAACAATTGTACCAAGAAAACCGGGATTTTTGTTGGCCATCAAAATGGTTGCCGAAATTGCACCGGGACCAGCAATCATTGGCAAAGCAAGAGGGAAGGCTGCAATATTGTGAATATGATCTTTAGTAACAGCAGTTTTGGCTGTTTTTTCTTTGCGTTCTGCCCGTTTTGCAAAAATCATTTCAAACGCAATGGCAAAAAGCAGTATTCCACCAGCAATCTGGAATGCACCAAGCGAAATTCCCAAGCCGCTTAATATAGCACCACCAAATAAAGCAAATGCAATGAGGATGATAAAAGATATAACGCTTGCTGCAATAGCCGTTGAACGACGCTGTGCTTGTGTCATTCCTTGGGTGAGCCCCAAGAATATTGGCACGAGCCCCGGAGGGTCAATTGTGACTAAGAGTGTGATAAAGGCATTTAGCAACAAGCCGGTTTCAAACACGTTTGTTACTCCTCATTTGCAAAAATTCTTCTAATGATAGCGAAAATAAGCGCAAAAGTTGGCAAATCTTCCACTATTTTTTGTTGTGGAGAAATAACATACTGAAAATAAAAAGCAAATCAATCGCCTGTGCTTGATGAGTTGTTGGCGTTTTCGGGGATTTTTCGTTATAACATAAGGAAATGATTCTATTTGGAAAGTTATGAAGCCGTGAACGATCATATTCTGCCACCAGACTCAAGCACGCCGAACGGTATTGAACCAGTCAATATAATCGAGGAGATGCAAAGATCTTATCTTGATTATGCAATGAGTGTTATCGTGTCACGTGCCTTGCCAGATGTGCGTGATGGATTGAAACCTGTGCATCGACGTATTCTTCATGCGATGAATATGATGGGGCTTCCATACAATAAGGCTTATCGTAAATCGGCTGGTGTCGTCGGTGAGGTGATGGGTAAATACCACCCACATGGCGATGCGTCCATTTATGATGCGTTAGTGCGTATGGCGCAAGACTTTTCCTTGCGAGTTCCGTTAATTGATGGGCAAGGCAACTTTGGCTCAATTGATGGTGATCCGCCAGCTGCTATGCGTTATACCGAATGTCGGTTACAGAAGGTTTCTGATAGTCTGCTTTTTGATATCGACAAGGATACGGTTGATTTTCAGGATAATTATGACGGACGTGAACAAGAGCCTATCGTTCTTCCTGCGCGCTTTCCAAACCTTTTGGTTAATGGTTCAGGCGGTATTGCGGTTGGTATGGCTACCAATATTCCGCCACATAATTTAGGCGAAGTTATTGATGGCTGTGTTGCGCTGATTGACAATCCAGCAATTACACTTGACGAAATGATCAAAATTATTCCTGGTCCTGATTTTCCGACTGGAGGAATAATCTTGGGACGGGCAGGTATTCGTTCGGCTTATGAAACGGGGCGTGGCTCGCTTATTATGAGAGCCAAAGTCGAGATCGAAGAGATACGCAATGATCGACAGGCAATTATTGTCAGTGAAATTCCATATCAGGTGAATAAAGCCACAATGGTGGAAAAAATCGCTGAATTGGTGCGTGATAAACGTATCGAAGGTATTTCGGATCTGCGTGATGAATCTGACCGCGAAGGTTATCGCGTTGTCATAGAGCTAAAGCGTGACGCTGTAGCCGATGTCGTTCTTAATCAGCTTTATCGTTATACACCGTTACAGACGTCATTTGGTTGCAATATGGTTGCCTTGAATGGGGGCAAGCCTGCTCAACTCAACCTTCTGGATATGTTGAGAGCGTTTGTAGCTTTCCGCGAAGAGGTGGTAAGCCGCAGAACCAAATATCTGCTTCGTAAAGCGCGTGAGCGTGCGCATGTCTTGGTTGGTTTGGCCATAGCTGTGGCCAATATTGATGAAGTGATCGCACTTATACGTAAGGCGCCAGATCCGCAAACAGCTCGTGATCAATTGATGACGCGTCGTTGGCCTGCTGCACAGGTTGCGCCATTAATTCAGCTTATTGATGATCCTCGCCATATCATTCATGAAGATAATACATATAATCTTTCTGAAGAGCAGGCTCGCGCTATATTGGAACTTCGGTTGCAGCGCTTAACAGCACTGGGACGCGATGAAATTGCTGACGAACTTAATAAAATCGGCGTAGAAATTGCGGACTATCTTGATATCCTATCGTCACGTGTACGCGTCATGACAATTGTCAAAGACGAAATGATTGCCCTTCGCAACGAATTTGCGACGCCACGTCTGACATCATTTGGCCTAGGTGGCGCTGAGATGGATGATGAGGATCTTATCGCTCGTGAAGATATGGTCGTGACAGTTAGTCATGGTGGCTACATTAAACGTGTACCGCTGAATACCTATCGGGCGCAGCGTCGTGGAGGTAAAGGCCGCTCGGGTATGTCAACCAAGGACGAAGATTTTGTCACGCGTCTATTTGTTGCAAATACGCATGCACCTGTACTCTTTTTCTCATCACGCGGCATAGTCTATAAGGAAAAAGTCTGGCGCTTACCAATGGGTAATCCTCAATCGCGTGGTAAAGCGCTTATCAATATGCTGCCATTACAGCAAGGCGAACGTATAACGACCATTATGCCATTGCCGGAAGATGAAGAGAGTTGGAGCGAACTTGATGTCATGTTCGCAACAACACGTGGTACTGTGCGCAGAAATAAGCTTTCGGATTTTGTTCAAGTGAACCGCAATGGTAAAATTGCTATGAAGCTTGACGATGAAGGTGATCAAATTCTTTCTGTTGATACATGTACTGAAAATGATGATGTCGTTTTAACAACAGCAGATGGACAATGTATCCGTTTTCCTGTTGTTGATGTGCGTGTTTTTGCTGGACGAAACTCAATTGGTGTTCGTGGTATCAATCTGGCTGATGGCGACAAAGTTATTTCCATGGCAATATTGGAACACGTTGAAGCTACTCCGGCTGAACGTACAGCCTTTATAAAACGTGCAATTGCTGAGCGTCGCGCTGCAGGAAATGACAGTGAAGAGGTAGTTATTGCCGATGACGAGGAAAATACAACAGATACTGAATTGAGTGACGAACGTTATGAAGAGCTAGCAGCCCATGAACAAACTGTTCTGACGGTAAGCGAGTTTGGATACGGTAAACGTTCTTCTTCATATGAGTTCCGTATTTCTGGGCGCGGTGGCAAAGGTATCCGTGCTACCGATCCGTCAAAAACTGCCGAGATTGGAAAGTTGGTTGCAGCATTCCCAGTCAATGCACAAGATCAGATTATGCTGGTGTCTGACGGTGGGCAACTTATTCGTGTGCCTGTTGAAGGAATACGTATTGCTGGCCGTTCTACAAAAGGTGTTACAATTTTCCATACAGCAGATAATGAGAAAGTTGTTTCAGTAGAGCGTATTTCGGAATCTGATAGTGACGAAGGTGATGATAGCGCTGGTGATGAAAATAATGTGACACCAGAGGTTACAGAAACAGAAAATTAAAAGCTCATTTGGTGTTTCTTATGTGATGGGAGCAATAGAATGAAGATTGCTATTTATGCTGGTTCTTTTGATCCTATCACAAACGGGCATATTGATATATTGCGAAGCGCATTAAAGGTTGCTGATAAAGTGGTTGTTGCTATTGGTGTGCATCCAACCAAAAAACCACTATTCACTTTTGATGAACGCAAACAACTTATCGATGAACTTTGTGAAAATGACTTGAAAGTATCGAATGATACGATATCGGTGATTTCTTTTGATAATTTGCTTGTTAATAAAGCACGAGAAGTTGGTGCATCAATTATAGTGCGTGGTTTACGCGATAGCACAGACTTTGATTATGAAATGCAAATGGCCGGTATGAATTCAGGTTTGGCGCCTGAATTACAAACGATTTTTTTCCCAGCGAGTGTGTCGGTGCGTCCAATAACGGCTACTCTCGTTAGACAAATCTCTGTGATGGGTGGAGATGTATCATCTTTTGTACCCAAAAATGTGGCAGAAGCCCTATATAAAAAATTAAATTCCTAAATGGAGACGTAAAAGTGTTTCGAAAACTGTTTGCGGTTGTCGCCGTTGTTTTTACAATTTTCACTCTTTCATCGGTAGCATTTGCTGCTGGTGCTGATAATCTAGTCCTGACTTTGAAAGATGGTGATGTAACAATCAAGTTGCGTCCTGATCTGGCACCTAAACACGTTGCCCAGATCGAAAAACTCACCAAAGAAGGTGCTTACGATAATGTTGTGTTTCACCGTGTTATTCCGGGGTTCATGGCACAAACTGGTGATGTAAAATTCGGTAAAAAAGGTGGTGCTGAATTTGATATTCGTAGCGCAGGTATGGGGGGATCAAACTATCCAGATTTACCCGCCGAATTTTCAAAGGTTCCTTTTAAACGTGGCACTGTCGGTATGGCACGTTCACAAAACCCTAATTCAGCAAACTCCCAATTCTTTATTTGTTTTGACAATGCGTCATTCCTAAATGGTCAATACACCGTTGTGGGCGAAGTTGTTAAGGGCATGGATGTCGTTGATAAAATAAAGAAGGGACGCACAGATAATAATGGTTCTGTGTCCGATCCGGATGTTATCATCAAAGCACACATTGAAGCAGCAAAATAACAGTGGGAAATATCGGTATGACTGAAGAAGTAGAAAAAAAAATAGACCCAGAGAATACCCTTATTCTCGAAACTTCAAAGGGTAATGTTGTCATAGAACTATTGCCTGATATTGCCCCAGAGCATGTCAAACGTATTAAAGAATTGGTGCGTGCAGGCGCTTATAACAAGGTCATTTTCCACCGTGTCATCGATGGTTTTATGGCGCAAACAGGTGATGTCGAGTTTGGTAAAAAAGGCAGTAGAAAATTCAAACTTTCCCATGTTGGTATGGGTGGTTCGAAAAAACCAGATTTAAAGGCTGAATTTTCAAATATTCCGCATAAGCGCGGAACTGTGTCTATGGCACGGTCGCAAAATCCAAACTCTGGTAATTCGCAATTTTTCATTTGCTTTGAAGATGCACCTTGGCTTAATCGCCAATATACTGTCTGGGGACAAGTTGTTGAAGGTATGGAAAACGTTGATCAATTGAAAAGGGGTGAGCCTCCAAGAGGTGCCGATTTAATTCAAAAGGCAACCATTGCATCAGACGTTGAATAAAAGCATTTTTTAAGAACGTTAGAATTTCCGTTCATAGTTGTCGTTATGTTGAAATATACATCAACTGTATTGATGAGCATAACGGCAGCTAAATTAATCTGTCTTTAGACGTGGCGTCTGACTGCAACAATTTAGATAGATTGACGCACTGCAAAAGCTTGCTGCTAAAAAATGCAATGTTTAAAGACGCTTTTCAGCCAGCACGTTGTCCTGTCAATTTTATATCTTACAGATAGCAATCCTATACGATTGTTTATTAAAACGTATGATAGATAAAATTCTGTCGACATCGTTTGATTGTTCGGTATAGCTGTATACGATATTCTCTGATGAATAACTGTTCGATGGTCGTAAATTCTCATGCAAGTTGATCTTTTTGATTTTAAATTACCTGAAAACCAAATTGCTTTGCGTCCGGCTGTACCGCGTGAGAGTGCACGTTTGTTACATGTTGAACAAGACGGCGCGCTTGAAGATTTGCATGTATCCGACCTACCTTTACTATTTCAAAAGGGCGATGCGCTGGTTTTTAATGATACCAAAGTTATCAAAGCGCAGTTAAAAGGCATACGTATAAGGGGTGATGCTCAAGCCAATATTGGAGCCACCCTTCACATGCGTGTTGCACCCAATCAATGGAAAGCATTTGTTCGGCCTGCAAAAAGGTTGAAAGAGGGCGAAACGGTTTTATTCTCCGGTGAAATAGATAAAAATGCCACGTTACGCGCCCGTATCGTCGAAAAAGGTGAGAACGGTGAAATGCTTCTCGAGTTCGAAGTATCAGGTGCAGAACTCGATAGTGCTATCGCCATTGTTGGTCATATGCCATTACCCCCTTATATTGCTTTAAAAAGGGGAGAAGATGCGCAAGACGAAAAAGATTATCAAACAATTTATGCACGTGAAGAGGGGGCTGTTGCTGCACCGACAGCCGGTTTGCATTTTACTGAAAATCTGATGAGAGAAATTAAAAGTCGCGGTGTTGAAGAATATTTTGTGACATTACATGTCGGAGCCGGCACATTTCTTCCAGTGAAAGTGGACGATACCGACCATCATAAAATGCATTCTGAAATTGGCCATATAGATCAACAAACTGCCGATGCGTTAATGGCGGTAAGAGCGCGTGGTAATAAGGTTGTTGCTGTTGGTACCACAGCATTAAGATTACTTGAAAGTGCAGCAGACGAGCAGGGCAACTTGAAAGAATGGTCCGGCTCGACTGATATATTCATTACGCCTGGCTACAAGTTCAAATTTGTTGATCGTCTTATGACAAATTTCCATCTACCGCGGTCAACATTATTTATGCTGGTATCAGCATTTAACGGGCTTGATAATATGCGCAATGCGTATCATCACGCTATTGAAACCGGCTATCGGTTTTATTCTTATGGTGACACAAGTTTATTAGAACGAAAAGATTGAAGGCTTATGAGCGAGACTTTCCAGTTTAAAAAAATAACGCAAGATGGCCATGCGCGTCGTGGGGAAATAACGATGCCACGCGGCACTGTTCGTACGCCAGCTTTCATGCCTGTTGGCACCGCCGGTACAGTTAAAGCTATGTATATGGATCAGGTTTCCGAACTTGGTGCGGACATTATTTTGGGAAATACATATCATTTGATGTTGCGTCCGGGTGCTGAGAGAGTTGCCCGCCTTGGGGGGCTTCATGAGTTTGCCCGTTGGCCGAAGCCAATATTGACGGATTCTGGCGGATTCCAAGTTATGTCCTTGGCAGGATTGCGCAAATTGACAGAAAAGGGTGTCACTTTTCAATCGCATATTGATGGAGCGCGTTATGAATTGACGCCAGAGCGATCCATAGAAATCCAAGGTTTATTGGATTCGGATATTCAAATGCAGCTTGATCAATGTGTTGCATTGCCAGCATCCAAAGATGAAATGCAAAGAGCAATGGAATTATCCTTGCGTTGGGCAGAGCGCTGCAAGTTGGCTTTTGGTGATCAACCAGGAAAAGCGATGTTTGGCATTGTGCAAGGGGGCGATGATGCAGACTTACGTGTACAATCTGCCACAGCACTACGTGATTTGAACTTAAAAGGGTATTCGATCGGTGGTTTAGCTGTTGGTGAACCGCAAAATGTCATGATGGACATGTTGGATGTTACATGTGCAATTTTACCCGAAGACAAGCCACGGTATCTTATGGGGGTTGGCACGCCAGATGATATATTAAAAAGTGTGGCGCGTGGCGTAGATATGTTTGATTGTGTCATGCCGACAAGAGCCGGACGTCATGGATTGGCATTTACAAGATTTGGAAAAATCAATTTGAGAAATGCACGGCATGCTGATGATCCACGACCTCTTGATCCACTATCTCCGTGCCCTGCTGCAAGAGATTATAGCCGTGCCTATTTGCATCATTTGGTAAAGGCAGGCGAAGCATTAGGTGGAATGTTATTGACTTGGAACAATCTTGCTTATTATCAACAGTTAATGCAAGGCATTCGAGGTGCAATCGAAACGCATAATTTTGTTGAATTTGCAGCAATGGCAACGGAAGGATGGGAAAAAGGCGATATCGAAGAAAAGTAATTTTGTAGATATTTTGCCTCAACATCTTGGTGTTCTGCAAGTGGCTTCTTATATCACAAATTATGAAAATATCTGTTCTTGATTTATGTCCTGTTCCTGAAGGTAGTTCTGTTTCTCAAGCGCTACAAAATTCCATTATTCTTGCCAAACATTTGGAAGAATTGGATTTCCCACGTGTTTGGTATGCAGAACACCATAATATGACAGGTATTGCTAGTGCCGCAACCTCTGTTCTTATGGGCCAAATTTTGGCATCTACAAAGAAGATTGTTGTTGGTGCTGGCGGTGTGATGTTGCCAAATCATTCTCCTTTGGTAATTGCCGAGCAGTTTGGCACATTGGAGGCATTATATCCCAATCGAGTTGAGCTTGGTCTCGGGCGAGCTCCGGGAACAGATAATTTTACAGCGCAAGCACTGCGTCGCACTCTAGAGAGTTCGCCCAATGATTATCCGCATAGTGTTATAGAGCTTCTCAATTATTTTAAACAAGCAGAACCAGAGCAAAAAGTACGTGCTGTACCTGGGGCAGGGCTTAATGTTCCTGTTTGGATACTGGGATCCAGTCTATATGGTGCGCAACTCGCTGCAATTTTGGGTCTTCCTTATTCTTTCGCATCGCACTTTGCGCCTGCCGAGCTAAAAACTGCGATAAGAACCTATCGAGAAAATTTCGAACCTTCAGAATATTTATCATCGTCGAAAGCAATGGTTGCACTCAATGTGGTTATTGCTGAAACAGATGAGGAAGCTCGTTTCCTCTTTTCTTCACAACAACAGGCTTTTGTCAATCTAAGATCAGGTAAAGCAGGTCCTCTGCCAAAACCAAAGGAACACTTTGTCAAGACATTAGCACCGCAATATCGTATGGTTTTAGACCATTCGTTGTCATGTTCTGCAATTGGTTCTCCAGAAACAGTGTTAAATCAGTTAAAACGGTTTTCTCAGGAGGTATCTGCAGACGAGTTCATTGTGACAACGCCTGTTTGGGATAATAAAAAACGCTTGAAATCATTCAGTTATCTGTCTGAACTCATTCCAGAATTATAACTGGAAAGATTGATGTATTTGGTAAATTGAATAATGTGCCAGACGATAAAACGCAGTGTCGCGCTTTTCACCATGGCGAGGTTTTATCTAGTATATCAATGCTGTGTTTCTGGTCTAACGCGCTATTCTAAAATTAGTAAAACTGCGTAATCGGTTTGACGATTTACGCAGTTTTAACATTACGCATGCCCTTGACATTACTATACACTTGTCTTGGGTTACTGCTCTGGTACGCACTACCTGATCCAGAGAGAAACAGTTTGTTTTTGTTTCTGAACTCTGTTTAGATGAACATTGTTAATCACGAGTTAGCGAACACTTAAAGAAGTATGAAAATCGCATTTTTTTTGAAAAATTGTTTTTCCTCGGTAAACAAAAAGGACTGATATTTTGGCGCGTGGTTTAATGTTTCAAGGTACCGGTTCTGATGTGGGAAAAACAGTTTTGGTTGCCGGTTTATGTCGTTTGGCACATCGTCATGGAATAAAAGTATTACCCTTCAAACCTCAGAATATGTCAAACAACGCTGCGGTAGCCGATGACGGCGGAGAAATTGGCCGTGGTCAATGGCTTCAGGCATTTGCCTGCGAGGTTGAACCATCAGTACATATGAATCCGGTTTTGTTAAAGCCACAAAGCCAGACCGGATCGCAAATTATCGTGCATGGAAAAATGTCTGGCTACGCCAAAGGTGCCGATTACCAAAAACTAAAACACACGTTACTCAGCAAGGTTATGGCTTCATATCAAAAGTTGGCGCAACAATGTGATCTTGTTTTGGTGGAAGGGGCAGGATCTCCAGCGGAAATTAACTTACGTCAGGGGGATATCGCGAATATGGGATTTGCACGAGAAGCAAATATCCCAGTTATTCTGATTGGCGATATTGATCGAGGTGGCGTTATAGCCTCTCTTGTGGGTACGCATACAATCCTCGCCGCAGAAGATCGTGCATTGGTTAATGGCTATATGATTAATAAATTTCGTGGCGATATTACCCTTTTTGATGATGGTATTGCTGCAATCCAAAGATACACAAACTGGCCTTGTTATGGTGTTATTCCTTGGCTGAATGCGGCAAAGCTGCTACCCGCTGAAGATTCAATGTTTCTGGATAAAACTGTTGTTACGAAAAACGGTAAGTTAAAAATAGCGGTACCCATTTTACCTCATATCGCAAATTTTGATGATCTTGACCCGTTGATCCATGAAAGTGATGTAGACCTTCTTTTTGTGAAAGAGGGTACAGAGTTTCCAGATAATTGTGATGCAATTATACTTCCTGGATCAAAATCCACGATAGCGGATATGAGAAGCTTGCGCCAATTGGGATGGGCTGACAAAATCATTGATTGTGCCGAAAAAGGTAAAACAGTTATTGGCATATGTGGTGGTTTCCAAATGCTTGGAAGAAAAATCTATGATTTCAATGCGCAGGAAGGTCATGCAACGGAAGCAGATGGACTTCAATTGCTTGATATTACAACCAAGATGGAACAGGAAAAAATTACCCGCAATGTAAAGGCTGTGCATACGGAATCCAACCTTCCACTGAAAGGCTATGAAATTCATCTTGGGCACACCACAGGGGCAGATTGCGCGAGGCCAGCTGTAATTATCAATGGAAAACATGATGGTGCGATTTCGCAAAGAGGCAATATATGGGGAACATATCTTCATGGCCTTTTTCAAGCCGATGAATTTCGCCAAATGTTTATAAAGTCGCTTGGTGCTAGCGCCGACAAAGCAAAGCATTTTGACAAATTGAACGATGCGTTGGATGCTATTGCGATCGAGCTTGAACACTGTATAGACGTAGAAGGTCTTTTTGCGCTTGCACGTTGAAGAACATGCGACTATCTTCTCCTAAGCCGGTTTTTCGTTAAAGATAAATTGCGAAAATGTAAGCGGAACTTTATGGAATGGACCCAATTCGGGCATTCTTGAGCCAGCCGACCATACAACATTCTGCCTTGATCAAGATATTTTCATTTATCAAAATATGTCATTCTATGTTGTATTTGTACTGTCGTAATGTGTTTCTCATTTTATTATAACCAAATAAGATAATGTGAAAAACTATTTTGTATATGTTGTGCGGAGGCAGGCTTGGCAAATATCACTTTGATATTGGGGGGAATACGTTCTGGTAAATCGGCTTTTGCTGAAAATCTGGTTTTGGCGGCAGGTAAGCAACCTATATATCTTGCAACCAGCGAATATTTTAATGAAGAGATGCGAAATCGCATTGAAAAGCATCGCGTAAGACGTGACGGGCGATGGATTAATCTGGAACAACCCTTAGATATTCTTGCTGAGTTACAACGCTATAATACTATGGATAACATAGTGCTTGTTGACTGTTTAACTGTTTGGCTTGGTAATCTTATGCATTATCAACGCGACATTGGAAATGACATTGCATTGTTCGTTGATGGCTTGAAGATGCTTGATGTTGATGTTGTCTTGGTGGCAAGCGAGGTTGGGTTAAGCATAGTACCGGATAATCTGATGGCACGTCATTTTGCCGATTACGCAGGTACGCTCAACCAGGCGGTCGCAGCAATCGCGTCGAATGTCTACTTTATTGCGGCGGGATTGCCGTTGAAATTGAAAGGTTAAGTCTGATGTCCAAACAAAGCTTTTTGCGCAGCAAAATACCGACGACTGTTATTACCGGTTTTTTAGGATCAGGTAAAACAACCATGATTCGTCATATGCTTGAAAATGCAAACGGGAAGAAAATTGCGTTAATTATTAACGAGTTTGGTGATCTTGGTGTTGATGGTGGTCTATTAAAAGGCTGTGGACTGGAAAATTGCCATGATGACGATGTGATAGAATTAAATAATGGCTGTATTTGCTGCACAGTGGCAGAAGACTTTATCCCAACTATGACGAAACTTTTAGAGCGTGATGATAGACCGGATCACATCGTTATAGAAACGTCCGGCTTGGCTCTTCCGCAACCTTTGGTGGCAGCATTCAATTGGCCGGAAATTAAAACGCAAGTTACAGTTGATGGTGTCATCACGGTGATTGATGCACCGGCGGTTGCAGAAGGGCGGTTTGCTGATAATCTTGAAAAAATAGATGAGCAACGCAAACATGAAAATGTATTTAACCATGAAAGCCCCCTTGAAGAGCTTTTTGAAGATCAAATTCATGCCGCTGATCTTATTGTGTTGAACAAAATTGATCTTATCGACGAAAAGACGCTGGAAAATGTGCGTGACATTGTTTCTTCTCACAGTGATCGTGTTGCTAAAATGGTGTCTTCAAGTTTTGGCAGTCTAGGTACTGACCTGTTGCTGGGACTTGGTGTTGGAACGGAAGATGATATCGACAATAGAAAGTCACATCACGAATTGCATCATGCGGAAGGTGTGCCGCATAATCATGATGAATTTAATAGTTTTGTTGTTCATGCCCCAACAATTAAAGATCCCAAGCTATTTGCTGAAAAGTTGCAGAAGATAATCGCTGACCACGATATTTTACGCCTTAAAGGTTTTGTGAATGTGGCTGATAAAACCATGCGCCTAGTTATACAGGCAGTTGGTCAACGCATTGATTTTTATTATGATCGCCCGTGGTTGCCAAATGAACGTCATGAAAGCCATCTGGTGGTAATTGCTTTGCATGATGTTGATCAGGCTGTTGTGGATCAGGCGATAAAAGCAATTAACGAGTGATGCATCTTCTTCTAGCGCAAAAGGGTACAATTGTTGAAGCCGATACGGCGATAGACCTAGGTCAATCGCCGGCTGATATTTTGTTTCTATCTGCTGCTGATACTGAACTTGCAAGTTTATCAGTTGCCAAATCAGGTTTAAAAAACGCAACATCATCTTTGCGATTGGCCAGTTTAATGGCGCTTTCGCATCCAATGTCTGTTGATACTTATGTTGAAAAAACAGCAAGTCAGGCAAAACTCATTGTTGTTCGTGTTATCGGTGGGGAAAGTTATTGGCCTTATGGATTGCAAATATTGCATTCTTTAGCACTGGAAAAAGATATAAAATTGGTCGTACTACCTGGCGACGATAAGCCAGATGACGGATTAAAGAAATTTTGTACAGTTGCGCCGGCTGATTGTGAGGCTTTATGGCAATATCTGATTGAATCGAGTAATCAGAATATTCAACTATTCCTCAGATATTGCGACTACCTTCTTGGCAAAGGTGATCGTCCGCCGGAGGCTCTCCCGCTTATGCGAGCTGGATTTTGGTGGCCCAATACAAAATATTCAAGCATTGATGATGTTGTAAGAGTCCAATCACAGCAAGATAGACCAGTCGTCGCGATCTGTTTTTATCGTGCTCTTGTACAAAGTGGACAAACAGCTGCAATTGAAGCTCTAATAGATGCGCTGGAAGAACGCGGACTGCAGCCTTTACCGATATTTGTCGCAAGCCTTAAAGATGATCTCAGTAATGCTATTATCGATTCGATCTTTGCGAGAGTTTCACCGGATATTGTGCTCAATTCGACTGGTTTTGCCGTGTCGAATGGGCAATTGGATCGCCAACCAACAATTCTTGAAAAATATAATACCATGGTTTTGCAAATTGTATTTGCAAGTACCACGTTGCAACAATGGCAAGATGATGGAAGAGGTTTAACTGCGCGCGATCTTGCTATGAATGTGGCGTTACCGGAAGTTGACGGACGTGTTTTAACGCGTGCAGTATCCTTCAAATCTGCGATAAAATTTGATGAAGAAACGGAATGTAACGTTGTTGTTCATGAACCGGAACGCGAGCGTATCGAATTTGTGTGTGATCTGGCGCATAACTGGATAAAATTGCGTGGCAAAAGCGCATCGGAAAGGCGTGTCGGCCTTATTATGGCAAATTACCCCGGTGGAGATAGCCGATTGGGGCATGGTGTTGGGCTTGATACACCCTCATCAATGATTGTCACGTTGAATGCAATGCGCGCACATGGTTATCAGGTAAACAATATTCCGGAAAACGGTAATGCTCTTATGGAACTTCTTATTGAAGGTCCTACCAATGAGGGGATAGAGGGGCGTATTGTTCGAGAGTATATTTCTATTAAAAAATACAAAGAGTTGTTTGGTGTTCTTGATAAAGAGATTCAACAAGAAGTCATAAAACGCTGGGGACAGCCAGAAGATGATGCCTATGTTACCAATGGCGTTATTGCTCTACCATTAATGATGTTTGGTAATATCGTGGTTGGCTTACAACCAGAGCGTGCCTATGGTATGGACGCAAAACAAGTTTATCATGCACCGGATATTGTTCCGACGCACCATTATCTTGCATTCTATTTTTGGCTGCGCCACATCTATAAAGCGGATGCTATTGTTCATATGGGAAAGCACGGTAACCTTGAATGGTTACCGGGAAAAGCATTGGCATTATCACGGAATTGCTATCCTGAAATAGCACTTGGTGCCTTGCCACATATTTATCCCTTCATTGTCAATGACCCGGGGGAAGGAACGCAGGCCAAACGTCGTTCAGCTGCTGTTATTATCGATCATTTAACACCCCCGTTAACTCGGGCGGAGAGCTACGGCCCATTGAAAGATCTGGAGGTTCTGGTTGACGAATATTATGAAGCATCGGGTGTTGATCCAAGACGTTTGGTGAAATTAAAGGCAGAAATTTTAGATCTCGTCCGAGTAACTGGGTTAAATCATGATGCCGGTATCGAAGAACACGATAATGATGATCTTGCATTGGAAAAACTTGATGCTTTTTTATGCGATTTGAAAGAGCTTCAGATACGTGATGGTCTTCATATATTTGGCCAAGCTCCCCAAGACGAACAATTGGATAACCTGCTTGTTGCCTTGTCGCGGGTTCCACGTGGAGAAAATGAGAAGGGCAGTCTTCATCGGGCAATAGCAGAAGATCTGGCTTTGGACGTTGATCCACTCGATTGTGTATTTTCCACGCAATGGGACGGCGTTAAACCAGAAATTTTATCGAGTTTAACCGACGCGCCTTGGCGAAATACTGGCGATACAGTTGAACGCATTGAACTTCTGGCATCAGGGCTTGTGGCAAAAAGGATCAAATTACCGGATAATTTTATAAAAACAAAAGCAGTTCTGGCAGATATTGAAAATACACTGCGACCATTGGTGTTAGCATGTGAAAAGAGTGAAATTGACAATTTTTTGACCGCTCTTGATGGTAGGTTTGTCCCACCAGGTCCATCCGGTGCTCCAACGAGGGGAAGGCCAGATGTTTTGCCCACAGGGCGCAATTTCTTTTCTGTCGACACCCGTGCTGTTCCAACGCTTTCAGCATGGCAATTGGGAAAAAAGTCAGCTGAATTATTGATTACGCGTTATGTGCAGGATCATGGAGAATGGCCAAAAGCTTTTGGGCTTACCGCTTGGGGAACTGCTAATATGCGCACGGGCGGCGATGATATAGCACAAGCATTGGCACTTATTGGTGTGAAACCTATTTGGGACGCAGCGTCACGGCGCATAACAGGATTTGAAGTTATTCCAGTATCTGTACTAGGACGCCCGCGTGTTGATGTAACCTTGCGGATATCTGGTTTTTTTCGTGATGCATTTCCCGAACAAATTGTTTTATTCGATCAAGCTGTTCGCAAAGTCGCAAGCTTAGATGAGTCAGAAGACGATAATCCAATTGCATATCGATATAAAAATGACGTGCAAAGGTTGAAAACAGCGGGATTGGATGACGAGGCGGCAGAAAAACAGGCAGGCTACAGGGTTTTTGGCGCGCGTCCTGGAACTTATGGTACAGGTGTGCAGGAATTGCTTGATAATGGACAGTGGGAAAACCGTGATGACATCAGCAAGGCTTGGATAGCACATTCATCATATGCTTATGGAAAAACAGAAGACAGAGACCACCATAATCTGCTTGATGAACGGTTACGTTATCTTGATGCGGTTGTGCAAAATCAGGATAATCGCGAGCATGACTTACTGGATTCTGGCGAGTATTATGCTTTTGAAGGTGGTATGGCAACAGCAGTTGCCAGTAAGCGTGGAGCATGGCCAAAAGTTTATCATAATGATATGTCTCGTCCGGAAAGACCATTGATAAAAACATTGCAAGAAGAAATTGGCCGGACTCTCCATGGACGTGCTGTGAATCCGAAATGGATTGAAGGTGCTATGCGTCATGGTTTCAAAGGTGCGGTAGAAATGGCAGCTACCGTAGATTATCTTTTTGCATTTGCTGCTACAACAAACGCGGTTTCAAATCATCATTTTGAAGCGATTTATAAGGCCTATATTGATAACACAAAAATACGCGAGTTTCTGGAAAGCAATAATCCTGCGGCGTTACGTGAAATAGCTTATAAATTAAACCAAGCGATCACGCGGGAATTATGGAAACCACGTTCTAACTCTGCCCGCTTTGAATTGGAAGAATTGCAGAAAGGTTTCAAATAATGAGTATCAAAGAAACAATGACTGTTGATGAACTAAACGCCCGTCATACCGAAAAAATGAAAAAGAAAAAGGCAGTGCGTGAAAAAATTGATTCCAGCAAGACCGAAGAAAAAGGGTTGTTGATTGTTCATACCGGTAAAGGCAAGGGCAAGTCGACTGCAGCTTTTGGCATGGTGTTTCGTGCATTAGGGCACGGTATGAACGTTGGGGTTGTGCAGTTTGTCAAAGGGCTTCGCGATACAGGAGAAAGAACCGCGCTGGAAAAATTCGGTGATAATGTGCGTGTATTTGCTAGCGGTGATGGGTTTACATGGGAAACTCAAGACAGAGAAAAAGACATATTGAAAGCCCGCGAAGCGTGGGAAGTCGCGCGTGAGATGATCCTTGACGAAACAACCGATATGGTGCTGTGTGACGAATTGAATATTGTATTGCGATACGATTATCTGCCCATTGAAGAAATTTTAGACGTTTTGGCACGTCGCCCTTTTATGAAGCACGTTATAATTACTGGACGCAATGCACGCGAAGCACTTATTGATGCGGCTGATCTGGTAACAGAAATGGAATTGGTCAAACATCCGTTCCGTTCTGGTATCAAAGGCCAAAAGGGGATAGAATTTTGATTACATCAGCATGGCAATTTTGGGCATTACTTTCAGCAATTTTTGCAGCTCTGACGGCAATTTTTGCCAAGGTGGGCATTAGCGGTATAAATTCTGATTTCGCAACATTAGTACGAACGATTGTTATCATTGCTGCATTATGTTTATTTTTAAGTGTAACTGGGCAATGGCAAAGACCGGGCACAATTTCTGCAAAATCGTGGATATTTCTTGTTTTATCAGGCTTGGCAACAGGCGCATCATGGCTTGCCTATTTCAGGGCGTTGCAATTGGGGGATGCATCGCATGTTGCGCCTATCGATAAATTGTCGGTTATTTTTGTTGCAATATTTGGTGTGACATTTCTCGGAGAAAAACTTTCAGCAATAAATTGGGCAGGCGTTGTGCTCATTGGCGCTGGTGTGATTATGTTATCATTAAAAATGTAACAGGGTTCTCAGAGGATTGTGTGGATCCCACAACAGTTTAGCTGCCAGAATAAGACATATAATGACAAGCAACGGTTTGATGAGTTTTGAACCGATATGCATTGCAATATGTGCGCCAATTTGGGCCCCGATAAATTGTGCAATTCCCATGCAGATTCCGATTCTATAGTCGATAGATCCGACAAATGCGAATGTGGCAAACGCTCCAATATTGGATGCAAAATTGAGAAGTTTTGTGTGTGCAGTCGCCTTTAAAATGCCCATGCCTGAAAGGGAAACATAGGCCAGCATATAAAAAGAGCCGGCACCAGGACCAAACAAACCGTCATAAAATCCGACCAAAGGCGCCATAGTTAAGCAAAAAACAATCGGGCGCATACGTTCTGTTTTATCAATATCGTTCAAATTTGGTTTGATAGCAAAGTAAAGTGCAACCACTATTAATAGAATGGGTAAAAATGATTGTAGAATTGTCACTGGTATTACCAGTGCAACCAAAGCACCAGCGATGCTTCCTGCAAATGCCATGAATGCTTGATAAAATTGTTTTTTCAGATTCACGTGACCGCCACGCGCATATGCAAGCATTGCGGAAAATGAGCCAAAAAGCCCTTGTAATTTGTTGGTTCCCAATGCGGTAACTGGTGGAATATTGGATAGCAATAAGGCTGGAATTGTAATTAAACCACCGCCGCCGGCAATCGAATCGACAACACCAGCTATGAGGGCCGCACAAATCAATATCCATATTGTGGGATCAGAAAAAAACGCAATCATCGCCTATAATATCCAAAAATCGTTTCTTCTTTTTGCATACGCTAATAATTCGTACAAAGAAATGATAAACAATGCACTCTACCTCTTGTGTTTTGTTTTCAATATTGGCAATTTCATAATTAACAAGGTTAAGCTGTTGCTTTCGATATGGGAGAAACGGATGTTTCAAAGCATCGTTAATTATTTTTCGCGTCATAATTCGGTTCGTAAAGTAGCCGAAAATCCTGCAACAGCTGCCGAGCTTTTGTTGCTGATCCATTTAGGATTTGCCGATGGTGAGCATACAGCAAGTGAAACTGCTGCTTTTTCAAAAATTGCGGAAGAACAGTTTGGTATCGACAGAGAAGCACTTCCTGAAGTCATCAAATATCTTTACGACTATGGTTATGAAACGACAACAGGTCAAGCGGCATCACTATTTGCCGATATGGCGCCCGACAGACGAATAGCGTTGATTGAAAATTTGCTGACAATAGCTGCGGCAGATAACCATGTTGACTCCGATGAAGTGGCACTGATCCGTCGTATTGCTGCGATTTTAGGCGTGCCATCTGAAGAGGTCGAGCAACTACATAAGGTGGCTGTTCAAAAGCGGTAAGAGCTGTCTATGGCTATCGTCCTTGGCATAGGTTGTTCTTCAACAGCGTGTGTTGATGATTTTAACAAAGCGATGCCATTGCTTGTTCATTATGACATCACAGCAATAGCTACATTGAACAGTAAAGCTTCCCACCAAATAATATGCTATGCTGCCAAACAGCTATCTTGCCCTATATTGTCCTTTTCAGTTCAACAACTGGAACAGATGACACCATTTGTTAAAAACCCATCAAAACTGACATTTGACAGAATAGGGTGTCATAGTGTTGCAGAGGCAGCCGCTTTGGCAGCATGCGGAAAAAATGGTGAATTGATATTAGAGAAAACCAAACAGGGTGGCATTAGCCTAGCAATAGCGAGGACAATTAGCTGATGACAGTATATTTTATTGGTGCAGGTCCAGGAGCAGCTGACCTTATAACGGTGCGTGGCTTAAAGCTTATTCAGCAATGTCCGGTATGTCTATATGCAGGTTCACTCGTATCTGAAGAATTATTGGCGCTCATTCCTAAAGGTACCCATTGTGTTAATACTGCCGATCTTAATCTTGAAGAGATCATCGCGGAAATAAAGAAAGCTAATTTCGAGGGTAAAAATGTTGCCCGAATCCATTCTGGGGATCCTTCAATTTATGGCGCAATCGCCGAACAGATGCGTGCGCTTGATGCGCTACAAATATCATATGAAGTGATACCGGGAGTACCAGCATTTGCAGCCGCTGCGGCAGCCATGAAGCAAGAGCTTACGCTTCCGGCTATTAACCAGTCCCTTATTTTGACTCGCACTTCGGTTAACTCTTCCCCCATGCCAAAATTGGAAACGCTAGAAAATTTGGCAAAGTCCCGTGCAACCATGGCTATCCACTTATCTGCTAGAAATGTTGCAGAGATTCAAAGAGAATTAATACCGATTTATGGTGCGGATTGTCCAGTTGTTGTTGCTTTTCATGTCAGTTGGCCAGACCAAAAAATAGTGCGTTCAACGCTTGCTAAAATTGATGAAAAAGTTGCATTAGAAAATATAACCAAGACCGCTATAATATTTGTCGGCTGGGCATTGCAGCCTGAAAGTTTTGAAACGTCGTCTTTATATGCGGTGAGTTAAAAACTGGACTACGTGATCGATAAGGGCACTTTCCGAATTAAATGATAGAACATTCGGAAGAGGTTTGCGATTTATCATGATGACCTGAAGCTGTACCTCACGCGCGGCTTTCAATTTTTGATATGAGGCTGAACCTCCTGAGTTACGGCATACCATTGTGTCGAACATGTTATCATTCAAAAATTTACATTCTTCTTCTAATGAGCCTGGCTTCGCCAGCATAATTTCAATATTTTTTTCAGGAATGAAATCGTCTGGTAGATCGACCATACGTGCAACAAAATGCACGTCTTTTCGAGATAGGAACGGGGACAGATGTTGTCTGCCTATTGCCAAAAAACACCGGCTATTTTGGGGAATAGCATCGACAGCTTCATCGAGTGAATGAACTGTTTTCCAGCGGTCGCCCGCTTCCGGTTGCCAGATAGGTCGCTCAAACCGTATATAGTTTATGTTTGCGATTTCTGCAGCACGCCATGCATGATCGGTCATGTTTTCTGCAAAGGGATGGGTCGCATCTATTATCAGATTAATATGCTCGTTATGAATTGTATCAACTAATCCCTTAATGCCACCAAACCCACCAATCCTATATCTTCCAACGGGTAATCGCGGATGTTTCGTGCGCCCCGCCAAAGACGAAAGAACCGGAATTTCCAGCAAATTTAGTTTTCCGGCTAAGGAATATGCCTCGGTAGTACCCCCCAATAGAAGAATTGTATTAGACGCGGGCAAGGATTTTCCCTTTCCGATCGGTTACAATTATTTCCACTTCAACGGGTGCATCACGTAACGCCTCATTAGCAACATTGATGGCCTGTTGAGCCATTGGTGTTGCAATGTCGATACCGTTTTGTATTGAAATATCAAGAACTTCTTTGGCTGTATTCGCATTTAGAATCATGTCTTTCAAAGCTGGATCAATGCCAGCTTTTTCACAAAGGTTCCAAAGAAATGCCATGTCGACTTGGCTTCTTGAAGAGTGAAGATCCATGGCGCCTTGTGCCAATTTTGTCAGTTTGGCAAAACCACCTGCGATAGTAAGTTTGTCGATGGGGTGGTGACGCAAATACTTAAGGACTGCCCCAACGAAGTCTCCCATATCCAATAAAGCATAATCAGGCAGATGATAGATGGATTGTGCGGCATCTTCTGATGTGGAACCTGTTGCACCGATGACATGATGTGCACCTTCGGCGCGAGCAACATCAATACCGCTATGAATGGAATGTATCCATGCAGAACAAGAAAATGGGTGAACAACACCAGTTGTACCTAATATCGAGATCCCACCTTTAATGCCCAAACGTGGGTTCCACGTTTTTTGTGCCAATTCTAGACCATTTGGCACAGAAATTGTTACGACAATGTCGGCAGGTAATCCATATTGATTACATATTTCTTCGCAGACCGATTTTATCATTTGGCGTGGCACTGGATTAATAGCGGGTTCGCCAACATCTAATGGTAATCCTGGAAGTGTGATTGTTCCGACACCTTCACCAGCACGAAAAACAACGCCAGTGTTAGGTGGGGCAGGGTGCACACTGGAGATAATTGTTGCACCATTAGTAATATCGGGATCGTCACCTGCATCCTTGATAATTCCAGCTACGGCGTAGCCTTCACCCAAGCTTGCCAATGAAAGTTCAAAATAGGGAACTTGTCCTTTTGGCAGAATTATTCCGACCGGATCGGGAAATTCACCGGTAATCAATGCCGTTAAGGCAGCTTTTGTTGCTGCCGTGGCACAGGCGCCGGTTGTCCACCCCTCTCTAAGGGGTGTATCTGGTTTAATTGCACGTGATATTGTTTTATCAGTCATTTTGCTTTTATACCCAGAAGCTGAATGGTTTTGTAGTCAATATAATAAATTCAATCGATATTAATCTGCTTAATAGATAATTGAAATATGGTACTGGAAGATCATTTAAAGAGAGTGTTGCAGTAAAAAGGTTTTATGATGCAAGAAAAAAATCTGCCATTCGCTTTTCCGGAATTTATAGCTGGCCATGTTTGGCTTGTTGGCGCAGGTCCTGGAGACCCGGGTTTGCTTACGTTGCATTGTGTTCATGCAATACGTCATGCAGACCATATTTTGTATGACGCTTTGGTTGATAGATCATGCCTTGATTTGGCAAAGCCTGATTGTGTTTTGGAATTTGCAGGAAAACGTGGTGGTAAACCATCACTCAAGCAGACAGAAATAACACAACGGATGATTGCCTTGGCAAAAGAGGGCAAACGGGTTTTGCGTTTGAAAGGTGGAGATCCTTTTGTTTTCGGGCGTGGTGGAGAAGAAGCATTGGCTCTTTGTGAAGTTGGTATTCCTTATCGTATTGTCCCCGGAATCACTGCTGGTATTGCAGGACCCGCTTATGCAGGCATTCCGATAACCCATAGAACCATAAACCACAGCGTTACATTTTTAACGGGGCATGACGCCGATGGCGGTATTCCGAAGACCTTTGACTGGAATGCAATTGCCAATGCGTCTCCTGTATTGGTGTTTTATATGGCCATGAAACACCTAACCGACATTGCAGAGCATTTGATATCTGCGGGGAGGAGTGCCGAGGAACCCGTGGTGTTTATCACGCATGCGACGACTGTCAATCAGACAGTTCATGAAACAATATTGGCAAAGGTGGGAGATTATCTTAATTCCCACCATATCGAACCACCTGCAATTGTTGTGATCGGTGAGGCAGTGTCGCTGCGCCATCAATTGCAATGGCTACCTGTTGAAATGATGCGATAAGGTCATAAAAACCTATGAATGGCTTTTTGGTTAGTGCTCCGAATTCAGGTTCAGGAAAAACAGTTATCACTCTGGCGTTGATGCGTGCCTTAAAGGATAGAGGGATTAACATAGCTCCTGCCAAAGCTGGTCCCGATTTTATCGATCCTGCATTTCATTTTGCAGCCACTGGTGTAAAAAGTTTCAATCTCGATTGTTGGGCGATGAGACCGGATCTTATTAACTTGGTTGCGGCACATTTTAGCAAGGGTATGAAAACGCTCATCGTTGAAGGTATGATGGGGCTGTTTGATGGAGCGGCTGATGGTAGTGGATCATCAGCGGCTTTAGCGAATATGCTTGGTCTTCCTGTTATTTTTGTTGTTGATTGCGCTCATCAATCCCATTCGATTGCACCTTTGGTGAAAGGTTTTGAAAGTTTTATGCCCCAATTACAAATGGCAGGGGTAATTTTAAATAAGGTTGGCAGCTCGAGACATGAAATGATGCTGCGAGACGCTCTCGCACCGCTGTCTATGCTCGTGTTGGGCAGTGTTTATAGAAATGATGATTTGAAGTTGCCATCACGGCATCTTGGATTGGTGCAACCGTCAGAATTGGTAGATATAGAAACCTTCATAGAAAATGCGGCCAATATTATTGCAAATAGTGTCGATCTCGATCACGTCATAAAAATATCGTCACGTGTGGATCATAAAACTTATGTTGGTGAGACATCTGGCATTGCACCGATTGGACAACATATTGCTGTAACACGAGATAATGCGTTCAGATTTGCCTATCCTCATCTTTTAG
Organism: uncultured Bartonella sp.; assembly: GCA_946478235.1. Classification (GTDB taxonomy): domain Bacteria; phylum Pseudomonadota; class Alphaproteobacteria; order Rhizobiales; family Rhizobiaceae; genus Bartonella. Next base: position 202,885 of record CAMLBF010000001.1, on the reverse strand, counting down.
ATGGATGGCGCAGAATGGGGGCAGAAATATCTTTTTTCTCACCTTTGGCCGATGAAAAACCTGATCCTAATGCCGATGCAATTTATCTTTGCGGTGGTTATCCTGAACTTTTTGCCGAAAAACTATCGCAGGCACTAAATTTCAAACAAGCGATGACGGCAATGGCCGCGAAGGGGATTTGCATCTATGGTGAGTGCGGAGGTTATATGACACTGGGTGAGAGTATTGAGGACGCAAATGGGCAAACATATCCAATGCTTGGGCTCTTACCGTTGAAAACAAGTTTTAAGCAAAAGAAGTTGCATCTAGGATACCGCTCTATCGTTCCAAACGAAAACACTATCTTTAGACAGGCACTTCGTGGGCATGAATTTCATTATGCGTCAATCATTTCTGAAGGTAACCAAGTTAGTCAGCCTTTATTTTATGTTCGGGACGCGCTCAATAATCCACTGGGAAGTGTTGGATTGAAAATAGGCAATGTTTCGGGTTCTTTCATGCATGTGATAGATATAGATAGGCAAATATAAGTGCGTAATTGACATAATTCATGTCCAATAGTGGTAATGAATTATGATAGCAAAAAAGCATTGGTTCACGATTTTTTGCTTAAGTGGATATGGCGCTAAACTATCTTATGGGTTGCATGTCGAATGGCTTAAGTGGCATGAAAATAATCGATTAGAAGAATTTTAAGGATTCGTTGGTCAGCTATGGCATACGATATAAAATCACTCAGTCCAGCTTCTTCCATTGATGCAAAAACCAGACGTTTAAGTATTTTGGCTTTGGCTGTAGGCAGTTTCGCTATTGGTACATCTGAATTTGTATCAATGGGATTACAACCTGAGATGGCAAAAAGTTCTGGTGTCGATATTCCAACTGCCGGACAATATATTTCGGCATATGCCTTAGGAGTGGTTGTTGGAGCCCCAGTACTTGCCGTTGCGACAGCAAAATTTCCGCGCAAATACGTTCTTGTGGCTTTGATGCTATTTTACGCATTTTCCAATATTTTAAGTGCTTGCGTAACTGGCTTCCACTCTCTTGTTGGCTTGCGTTTCATGAGCGGATTACCACATGGTATATACTTTGGAGTGGCGTCTATTGCCGCTTCATCAATGGTCGAAATGAAGTATCGTCCGAAAGCTGTTGGTTCTGTCATGCTCGGGCTGACTATTGCTACCGTGATAGGTGCACCGACAGCAACATGGCTGGGGCAACAGTTTGGTTGGCAGATAGCCTTTATTACCGTGGGTAGTATCGGTTTATTATGTGCCCTCATGATATTTTTCTTTTTGCCGAGTTTGCCAACCGCAGTTGGCACAAGCCCGTTAACGGAGCTTGGTGCATTAAAGCAGAAACAAGTCTGGTTTATGTTGGCAATGGTTTCCGTTGGGTCTGCGGGTTTATTTGCAGTTTTCAGCTATATCAAATCCACACTCATGCAAGTGTCAGGTGTATCAATTGAATGGGTGCCATTTATTATGCCGCTTGTTGGTATCGGAATGGTAACAGGCAATATTTTTGGTCCCAAAATAGCGGTCAAAGTTGGTGCAATGAAGATGATCTTCTTTGCGATGCTGTGGAGCGCCATAACATTCTTTTTGTTTTTTCTTATGTGTCATAATAGTTTTGCTGCTGCTTTTGGGTGTTTTCTCATTGGCACATCGTTTGCTAGCATGCCTTCAATTCAGACACGTGTGATGGATGTTGCAAGCAATGCTCAGACGCTGGCCGGAGCTCTTATGCAATCGGCATTTAACGTTGCAAATGCTCTTGGAGCAGAATCTGGTGGAGAAATTTTAAGACTAGGATTTGGTTATGAATATACCGCTGTTTTAGGAGGTATTTTGACTTTATGTGGTCTCTTAATATTCTCTATTTCATGGTATGTTGAAAAGAAAGATCAGACGTCCTCATCATAACGGAACTTGCGGTTGGAACACTGTTTATTTGTACTTTTGATAGCGGTGATTATTGATCGCGTTTTTGGTGATCCCGAATGGCTATGGAGGCGTATTCCGCACCCTATAGTCTTCATTGGTCATTCAATCAGCTATTTTGATCGTCATTTAAATTCAAAAGAAATGAGCGGTCATAGTCGTAAGCTCAATGGTTGTCTTGCTATTATCAGTCTGCTTTTGGTGACGTTTGTCATTGGTGTATTGCTAGTTAAGTTTTTGTATCAGCTGTCGTGGCTCGGAACTATTCTAGAAGCGATTATCGTGTCGATATTTTTGGCGCAAAAAAGCTTGATAGATCATGTTGTTAAAGTTGGGGAAGCCTTGCGATTTAAGTCTTTAAATGAAGCCCAGCTAGCCGTTTCTATGATTGTGGGACGTGATACCAAGAAGCTCGATCAAAGTGGTATTTGTCGTGCTGCTATTGAAAGTTTGGCAGAAAATAGTTCCGATGGTGTTATTGCGCCGGCGTTTTGGTTTCTCGTATTAGGTTTACCGGGTATACTCTGTTACAAAGTACTCAATACTGCGGATTCTATGATTGGTTATAGGAATAACCGTTATAAGGATTTTGGTTGGGCAAGTGCCCGACTGGATGATCTTGCAAATTTAATTCCCTCGCGTCTCACGGCTTTAATCACAATTTGTGCGTTGTTAATTTTTCAAAATGTATCGCGAGCAAAAAATGCATTTAATGTTGTTATACATGACGCAAAACTTCATCGGTCCCCCAATGCCGGTTGGCCAGAATGTGCTTATGCTGGTGGGTTAAATATACAACTAGCTGGCCCAAGAGTCTATGAAGGTGAAATAGTAGATGAACCTTTCCAGAATGCGAAAGGTCGCGTTGCCAATACATCAGATATATTCAAGTCGGTTAAACTATTTAAGCAATCCATGACTTTGTTTGGAATTCTTATATTCTGCTTTTGGATGATATAATTTCTAATCTACTTCTTTGTTGATAATCGCATACGCATATCTCTTGCAATAATAAATGCACATGGCAATGCCAGAACGAGAAATAATACGAGACAGATAAATAATGTGTGCGCGGCAGATAATGTGCCATTCAATCCACCAGGATCAAATAGACCAGCAAGATTTGTTATACTACCAGCAAGAGCAGCGCTCAAAGCGGTCGAAAAAAGCTGTATTGAGGTTAAAGATGCGCTCGCCCGTGTTGCATCTTCTTGTGATGCACATTTTAAAACATGAGTAAGTAGATGGGGCCAACATGCACCTGCGCCAATACCGATTAAAAACAGTGCCATACAGATGATAATAATAAAACTGGCTGAACTAAGATTTGTAGGAATAAGATACAAAAGCGTTGTCATGCCTATGATACCAAATATTGGTGCCATGATAACAACTTTTCGTACAATTACAGGTTTTGCGCCCGCACTGGGAACAGAACCGCATGTCCAGCCAATACTCATAAGGGCGGCGAGATACCCAGCTACAAGTGGTCCCAATCCGTGTAACTCTTGCAAGAATAACGGTAGATACAATTCAGCACCATTAACGGCAATCGATAGAATAACCATCATACTGTAAAGCGGCAGGAAAATTGAACTTGGAGAAAATGCTCCATTGGGTAAAAGTTTGTTTCGAGCGTGGTTATCCAATTGTGCAAGTATTAACAAAAGTAACAAACCTATTATCATACCGACGATCTTGACTAGATTTGCGCTAACAGCGCTGCTTGCTGAAATAATAAGCACCAGCATAATGAGTATTACGAGCTGCAGAATAGGAAGACGACTATCTGGCTCATTGTGTTTTGTTGTATTTGGAAGAACTTTTAGTGCGAGCAATGAAAAAGCGACGGCAAGAATACCCACAGTCCAAAATGAGGCTCTCCACGTACCATATTCAGCAAAGATACCACCAATTGCTGGTCCCAACAACGTGGAAATACCCCACATTCCTGATATCAGCCCCAATGCACGAGGCCATAAACTAGGATCAAAAACTATTCGTACCATGGAATACGAAAGCGATAATAGAAAACCTCCGCCAAAGCCTTGTATAAGCCGGCCAAATAAAAAGACCGGCATTGTTGGCGCGATACTGCAAAAAAACGTGCCTATTGCGAATAACAGCGCTGAAATTATATACGCGACTTTAGGACCTGTTTTAAGTAATAATTTCGCCGCTAATGATGCGCCGATAAGCGAGGCCGTTACGAATATTGTGGCCGCCCATGAATAATATTGTTGTCCATGAATATCGGCAACAAGTGACGGTAAGATGGTGACAACAATATATACGTTGATCGCATGAAGTGCTACGCCACCAGCAAGTGTAAACGAGCGTATGCCGTTTTTGCCGGAAAGAAGGGCTGACCAACCTTGTTCATTCATTAATGGCCTCTAACATCTAGGACGAATCTTATTTTATAGCTTCATATCGTCATAAATATGTCGTGCCAAGCAGTGAAACTTTTTAATATTTAGGTGGTGTGATATTGCACTATAGATGATAAAAAGCCCTGCTAGAGCAGGGCCTTAAACAAGATATCGATAGTAAATTATGCCATTGCTTTTTCGAGGTTTTCAGCGATTTTATCAAGAAAACCGGTTGTTGACAGCCACTTCTGATTAGGGCCAATCAACAAGGCTAAGTCTTTAGTCATAAAGCCAGATTCAACCGTATCAACGCATACTTTTTCAAGCGTGTCGGCGAAGTTTTTGAGTGCTTCATTGTTGTCTAGTTTTGCACGATGTGCCAAGCCACGTGTCCAAGCAAAAATAGATGCAATAGAATTTGTTGACGTTTCTTCGCCTTTTTGGTGTTGGCGGTAATGGCGTGTTACTGTGCCATGTGCTGCTTCTGCTTCCACTGTTTTGCCATCAGGTGTCATCAAAACAGAGGTCATTAAACCAAGCGAGCCAAAACCTTGCGCGACGATATCTGATTGGACATCACCATCATAGTTTTTACATGCCCAAACATAGCCACCAGACCATTTAAGAGACGATGCAACCATGTCATCAATCAGGCGGTGTTCGTAGGTCAGTTTGCGTTTGTCAAATTCAGCTTTAAACTCGGCATCAAAAATCTCTTGGAATATGTCTTTGAAACGACCGTCATAAGCTTTCAAAATGGTGTTTTTCGTTGACAGATAAACCGGAACATTGCGCTGCAAACCATAATTGAATGAAGCGCGTGCAAAATCACGAATTGATTCATCCAAATTATACATAGCCAAAGCAACGCCTGCACTTGGTGCATCATAAACATCATGTTCGATTACTTGACCATCTTCACCAACAAATTTAATGGTCAATTTTCCTTTTCCTGGAAATTTGAAATCTGTTGCTTTGTATTGGTCACCAAACGCATGACGTCCAATGATGATTGGTTTTGTCCAATGCGGAACTAAACGCGGAACATTTTTACAGATAATTGGCTCACGAAAGATAACCCCGCCCAAAATATTGCGGATTGTACCGTTCGGAGACTTCCACATTTTTTTTAAGTTGAATTCTTTAACACGAGCTTCATCTGGCGTAATTGTCGCACATTTTACACCAACACCATATTGCTTAATGGCATTAGCTGCATCAACAGTGACCTGATCGTTCGTTGCATCTCTGTTTTGAACTGACAAATCATAATATTTGAGATCAATGTCCAAATAAGGATGAATTAGCTTATCTTTAATATATTGCCAAATGATACGCGTCATTTCATCGCCATCAAGCTCGACGACGGGATTTGCAACCTTGATCTTTGTCATATTATGTTCCTCTTCCAAATTTCAATGTTGTTAAGCTATATCACTCTGCATGCCCGCATGAAAAGTACAAATCAGCCTTATAACGGACCTTTGAAGACAAAGTAGGCACCAGCAATAATGAAGCCAAAGCCAACAAAATGGTTGATTGTTAATTTTTCTCCAAGATAGAGAATGGAGAAAAACGAAAATATAAAGAGTGTTATAACTTCTTGGATCGTCTTTAGCTGTGCTGCGTTATATACGTTATGACCTAGTCGGTTAGCTGGCACCGCGAGGCAATATTCGAAAAAGGCAATTCCCCAACTTACTATGATCACCAATAACAATGGTTTATTTGTAAATTTTAAATGACCATACCAAGCGAATGTCATAAAAATATTGGAGAAAAGTAATAATCCAATAGGAACTAAATAGGGTAAAACTTGCATAGTTATGGGACTCGAGTAGGGGGTTAATCGCTCCATTGTAGCAAAGCTGTACACCTATTCAGTTGGATATTAAACTAATATCATCGTCTGCTGCTCGTTATATCTTCAATTTAATTACAGACATCGAATTATTTAACATCAGGGCCTATTTCCCGTATAACATTGGCCATATTTACTGCCGTTTTTCAGTTATAAAATAAACTATAGCGATAATAGGTAAAACTAGACCTGTAATTGCAGATAATGTCCAACCACCATAGCTATATGCATGTCCACCCACTGCCGAACCGAATGCACCACCCATAAAGAAAACAACCATATAAATACCATTCAATCGACTCCTTAATTCAGGTGCGAGACCATATATTACTCTTTGACCGACAACTAAATTCGTTGTGACACCAAAATCTAACAGAATAGCGGCTACAATAAAAAATACTATGCTCATTTGTGAGCCAAATGGTGCAAAATAGGGGATTAAAAAACATAGAGTTACCAAAATCATAGATGTGATTGTTGCTCCCCGGATCAATCCGCGATCCGCAACTTTGCCAGCTATGGGGGCTGCAATCACGCCTGCCGCACCTGCAAAGGAAAATAATGCTATTTCACCTTGGTTGAAATTGTATATTGAACTCGATAAGAGCAGAGGGATCGTGGTCCAAAATAGGCTGAATGCAGCGAACAAGAAAAAATGATATAATGAACGCCTACGCAACATAGGTGTATTTTTCCATATTGTTCCCATAGATGCTAACAAAGAAAAATAGTTGGTTTTGGTTGTGGGCGTCCTTTTAGGAAGCTTGATGGATAATAATATCAAAATTAAAATCATTAGTACGGCTGAGACATAAAAAACCATTTGCCACATGAAAAACTGAGCTAACACGCTTGCAAACGGACGAGCAAGCATAATACCGGCCATCAGTCCACTCATGACATTACCAACGACCTGTCCTCTGATATTTTCAGGAGCCATGTGTGCAGCGTATGGTACTAAAATTTGTACAGATGAAGCTCCAATCCCTATCAACAATGCACTTATGATCAAAATAGATATGAAAGGGGTTGCAACCATACCAAGCAAGGCAATAGCTGTAATGATTAACAGAATTGAAATCAGTCGTTTATTACTAACGATGTCAGCCAATGGAACTAGAAATAACAATCCTAAACCATATCCCAACTGATTGAGTGTAACTATCAGACTTCCGGTTGATGTGCTTATGTTTAAATACGCACTTATAGGACTTATTAAAGGCTGGCTATAGTAAATATTTGCTACAATTAAACCACACGATAATCCCAATAATAGTGATAAATGCGACAACGATTTAGAGGCGTTGTTATCTGTCATTTGTCTGCCTTTCTAAACATTTATATACTATCCTCTATACTTAATATGGAAACGATCATTTCCATATTAAGTATAGATACCTCAATAATGACGCAGGAGGAATATCCTTAATTAAAAAAAAGACATGACAAATTTCACAATTTTATTAACTTCAGATTTAGTCATATCCAATTTTCCAACAACCCTCATGCCTTGTAGAAGAGCAACAATGAATTTTGCTTGGGTTTCAATGTCAAACTGACTTATTTTTATTGTTCCGTCTTGGTGACCTTCTTTAAGAATTTTTTCAAGTTGACGTTGCAATGCGAGGAAGATTCGTTTGATATTGTTTTTTATATCGTCGGAACTGCTTGATAGTTCGACTGCTGACATAACAACCATACAACCATCATTACCTTGCTGTCCATGAGACACTTCAGCATAGTGCATTAAAAATGCATACAATTTATCCCGAGCATTTTCACAAACGGTAAGTCGTTTTTGGAGGTCATTATGTCGATTTTGTATATATCGATCAAATGCCAACTGATAAAAATGTTGTTTATTCTTAAAAGCCTTATAGATGCTGCCAGCGGTTATACCTGTATGTTCTTCAAGACGTGAAATGCTGGCGGAATGATAACCAAATCGTCTAAAATATACTATGGCCTTATCTAAAATTTCATCTACTGAAAACTCCCTCGGTCTACCAATTGCTTTAGTCATATGCGATATCCTTATTATGAACTGAACAAAGATCATCAATGACCTTTGTTCAATTCTATATTTTTTAGATAGCAACTTCCAGAGCGTTATATTTAAATAACCAATCGGTATCGGTTTTTTCTTTCAACCAAGTATTTGCGCTAGATATTTTTTGGACAAGCGCCGTGCGATCTGAACGTTTATTCTGATATTGTTCAAATGCATCACCATAATGTTTCAAACCATATTCTTTCAAACATTTGACCAATACGGCTGCGTCCTCGATTGCCATTGAGGCTCCAGACATCATATGAGGTCGCATCGGATGACATGCATCTCCTATAAGTACCAGTCTACCTTTCTTCCATGTCGTGCTCGGTTCTCTTTCATGTAAGGGCCACAGCGTGACACTGTTAGTCAATGCAAGCATTGATTTTGGTATGTCATGGAAATCATCAAAAGCTTGTAAAACGTCATTTTTATTTGCCGATTGTAATGAAAGATCAGTTGGCCAAGATGGATAAGAAAAGCCTGCAACATAATAAAATTGCGTCTTTTTCTGATCAAGATAATAGCCGATTATAAACTTTTTATCCCGACCAAACCATTTGTTAACATTGTCATTCATTTGAGGGTGTAACTTGGCCACATCAACCAATCCCCTGAATGCTGCTTGCCCCGTGTAGGTAGGTAGATGGGTATCAACTATATTGTTCTTAACTACAGATGCTAACCCATCAGCACCAATCACTAAATCTGCTTGGTATTTACTGCCGTCTTCAAACTGCAAATGAACCTTATTACCGTCATCATATGCAGAAACTAATTTTTTTCCCATATGGATATTTTCTGTCCTAATTTTAGCAACCATAGCTTCATGAAAGTCACTCCTATGTATTGTAAGATAAGGAACACCGTATAAAGCTTTTATTTCATTCCCCAAGTTCAGTATGTTTAGAATATCATTGCTATATGCATCTCGGCTTACAAATCCGTCAGGTTTCCAGCCTTTTTCTTCTAGCTGTTTAGTGACGCCGATTTCTTCCATTATATACATTAAATTTGACGAAAGGTGGATGCCAGCTCCCATTCTTTCAAAAGCGTGGGCGCGTTCAAAAATCTGGATATTATAACCAGAATTTTGCATCATAACTGACAAAGCAGAACCGCCGAGACCACAACCGATAATTGCTATGTCTGTCATTTATTCTCCCCTTTTTGGCAAGCTCTGCTATCCTCTATGAGGTTAAGTAATTCTTGTTGGTGGTTATCCATCATATGTGTGCCAGCTTTATCTTCTACGACTTTATCGACATACTCCCAAAAGTTAGTGCTCTGATTTATTCCATATTCGGGTGCCATGGAAACAAAGCGAATGGCAGCCATTGTACTCGGTTGCGGGTTGGGATTATTCAAGTCCCTTATTGTTCCAGATCTTTTAAAGTACGGTAGGATAGACATATCAGGCCTATCGGGACGCCAAACCAGATACAACGTTGCCGGTTTATTCGTGTGATTCAAGAAACCATGAACCATGAAACGGGGACCGTAAAATAGTTCTTTCGGTCGCATCTGAATCATATGTAAAACTGTTTTATCGGCACCATGCCCTGGATATTTGTTGATATCAGGGTAATTACCTTCTCCCATCATGATTGTTATGCCACCATTTGGCGCATAAAACCATTCGTCAGTCCAATGATGAATATGAGGCGGTGGTCCAAAACTTGGTGGCACCGTTAATTTAGCAAATAGAAATTTATCACATGTCTTTTCGCCAGTTTGGATAAATTCAAATGTTTCACCAGCGGGGCCAAGAATCAAAGGTTCATTAGCTGTTTTTTCCAAAACCGGAAATTCAAATTGAGTATATTCTTGAGTACAAGCAATTGATGTTGCAGAAGCGAAAATCAGTAAACTCATACTCCCGACTTTCATCAAAAAATTTTTCATTATTTTACTCCTCAAAATGTCTTAAATGCTTAGGAAACGATCGTTTCCGATAATGGGATAAAATATACATTTTTTTATTTGTCAATAAATTTTTATTGAAGATAAATCTCCAGACAAAAAAATATTATTTTATAATTAAATATCAATGTTATTAATAGTATAATAAAAGTTAAATATTTTAAAAAAATTTAATAATATATCATCTAAATATTTGTACCGTATTATATAGCTGCATAAAATATAATGAAAAAACAAAATAGTATTGATGGATATCGTCAAAACAAAATGTGATAGCTATAGAATTGGATAATGTTGATGGCTACGAACTGGCATGACATTAGACCACATCAATGATAGGCAAAATGATGGTTTTGAAAAATCGGTTTGCCAATTGGTCAGAAAAGACGAAATTGAAAATAAGAAAAATTTATTAGAAAAGGCAAACTCAATGCTGAGGGGGAGTGCTATTGGATGTTAGAAGGTGAAACAGAATGGAGTTGGCAAGCCAAATTTTTACATCTTCGATGGTTATATCCAATGGAAGCGATTAGATGAGCCATGTAAAAATGCTATTAAGAAACATCCGCGACTAAAAAAACACCATTGAAATTTTAATCGACTCTCCTAACGGGAAAAATCTAGGTTAAAAATCCATGTCGGAAAAATGGAACGATAAAATAAATACTTTGGAAAGCTAGAAACTGCCAATAACAACGCTAATGACCATGATTGCCGCGCGAGTATTCATTGTAACCGTCCCGAACCGTTGGCGGCACTGGTCAAGCTGGAAGCAGCGTTGATAACCCGACTAGTTGAATATTGCGTTGATTATTTTTGTTCCGGTAGGACATTTTTTCAAGTAACAAAGGTGCTTTTCATCCAAAGATAGCCTTCTGCTTGGCTTCAGTTGACAATTCGTTGAAGAGAGTTTTGGCTTTTTTGCTGCCAGCTTTGAACCATTTTATCAATTATGGCGGAACCAAGTTAAAATTGCTGTTGTTGATTTTTTAGAAGAATTGAATTTTTGGAATATCGATATCGACATTAAAAACAATTGATATCAGAGTGGCGAATTCATTGTCGTTGCGCCTGACTTTTACCTTGTCCGCGTTAGCCGCTTCATATTGTGTAAGACCTTTCAAGTGAATACTTTCCGCTACCGCAGTTGTGATAGTTATTTCACGGCAAGGAACTGGAGAACCAGTCATGACCTGTGTCCATAGAGGTGATTGCCCAGACACAGCTCTTGCATCCTTATAAATTTTGGTTTTGAGACCTTCGTATTTTTTAGTTTTTCAAGTTCATGATGTCTTAATTGTTGTATTATCATGTTTTCGTTCGACGCGATACATCAAGGTGATAAAACCCCCCACAAAAGTGGGGTTATGCTTTAGAATTCAAATTAAAAAATTTCCGGCTTTGGCCGAAAGATCGTATATTATCTCAGGCGAGAACAGAAAGTGCTTCTCCTTGGCAATTCAGAACAATAGAACTTTATTATATCTTTCGTAATGATCCGGCGCTTATAGGGATGATATACAGATGAAACCAATATCCAGAAAACTATTATTCACTTATAATAATGTTTGTTATTTTATCGCAAGATAAGCAAGTTTCTTCATATCAGCGCGAGTTTTCTTGACGAGATCCAGAATGAGAGCAACCATAAAGCTCATAGCTCCCAATATACCAAGAAAGCCTGCAAGAATTGTTGTTGGCAAACGTGGAACCAGTCCACTTCTTGCATATTCGGTAATTACGGGAATGCCACAGGCAAGTGATAGAATCCAGAACAACAATGCAACGATGGAATAGAACATAAAAGGACGTTCCAACTGGATGAGGCGGATGATGGTAACACCTACCAGAAAACCGTCTTTAATCGTTGAAAGCTTGCTTTCGGAACCTTCCGGACGTTCTCCGTAGGGGGCTTCGATTTCATCTAGTGCAACATTCATTTCTAAAGCATGAACAGTAACTTCTGTTTCGATTTCAAAACCATTGGAAGAAATAGGAAATGATTTGACGAATTTATGCGAAAAAATCTTATATCCGGATAACATATCCGTAATTTGCCGACCGAAGATAAACTGTATTGCACCGGTTAGCGCTTTATTTCCGAAACGATGGCCAAAAGGATAGGACTCTTTTGCTTCGGAAACCCGCCGGATATTCATATAGTCAAGCTTTTCATCAATAAATTTGTCAATCGCAGATTGGGCGATGGATAAATCATAAGTTGAATCGCCATCGACAATCAATATCACATCTTCTTCGAGTTCTCTGAATGCGCGTTTGATGACGTTGCCTTTGCCTTGTCGTTTTTCACTACGGACGATTGCACCAGCTTCTTTTGCTATTTTTATGGTGTCATCAGAAGAATTATTATCATAGACATAAATTGTTGCGTCCTTAATGTAACGCTTCGCATCCGTGATGACAGACTTGACGGTGATTTCCTCATTATAACAAGGAATAACAACTGCGATCGAACACTTTTCCATATTTTTCTTCCAGTTAATATCAGATGTCGAAAGTTCCAAAGTCACTAACTTATAAGACTATGCCTATTAAAAATAAAGGTATAGTGACCGAGGCTGCTATAATCCTTGTTTTCTTTGTTCCGAACACTTCATGCTTCTGACTATAGTAACCGAAAGCTGCTAGAATACATAGAATGCTTAACAGCAAGCTCGGATAAGAATACCGGAAGTCACTTGAAACACCGACGAATAAGAAGCCGACAAGGTAGATCAAGCCGGAAAAAGCGACAACATTCAATGTTCTATTAAAACGATCGCTGGTGGCGAGTGTTGAAAGATAGAAAAACAACAGAATAAGTAAACTTACATAAGGGTGGAACCAGAATTGGTTTGCTAAATCCATATTAATAACAGAATTCCACAACCGAGGAGGCTCAACCAAGTAAACGAGCGAAGGGTCAGGATCGCGATATTCAACAGTGAAGCCAACCGTTTTGATATAAATCGGTCGATAAGCAGGCCGATGTCCTTGATAGTCTATAAAACGGTTAAAGTGAGACAGTCGATGTTTTAAGTAAGCTATTGGATGTTGCGCTATGGCTGTAATCCAAGCTTTACGGACGTCGTGTTTGAGTTGTGCGAAGCGTTCCGGATCTTTCCCAACATATAAATCCTTTAGTCCCAAGAAATAGGAACCAAAATGTTTTTGAAGCGGATCCCATTGTGCGGGGTTATAGTAAATTTTGAATACGCTAACTTGATCAGGAACACCGGGAATATCTGGAAGTGTAGAAACCCCTGTCTGTTTTGCCACGCCTCCGATATCAAAAAGCATCAGCGAGAATTCCGGAGTATCATCCCGAGCACCCAATAATTTGAAATCAACAAGTGGGGTCGATACTATAACGCAGAGCACAAGAACAAGGCATGAGATGTAACGATATATAATAGGAGCTTTCCATCCCATAAATATTGCGACTAGTAGCGGAACCGCAATGAAGCACCCGTTGGAACGCACATAAAAACAACATACTAGAATGAACACCGAATACAAATAAAATGATACAGTTTTCTTTTTGTCTGAAATTGCTCCATCAATCATCAGTGCTGATATCAAAAAGATAAATGAAGCTAGATAAGTGTCTTTCAACGCAACAGTTACGAAAACAAAAACGGGAGGAATAAACAATATTAGTATGCATATAAGACCTGTAAAAAGTCCCTTTGAAATATTTCTCGCGATTATATACAATCCTAAACAAGTCATGCTCAAAGGTATTAGTACATATATACCTTTTATACTGGTTGTGGATAAAATAAGTTGCCAAAATCTTGCTAAAAGTGGAGAATGCCAATTTCCTATAGTGTGATGAGCTGCTTCAGTTAATACATCGAATGAATCATTGGCAACTGTGCCTGGATAAAAAGAGTAGAACAACCACAAAAATGCACAAAATACACATAAAAATAGATAGTTATCTTTCAGAAAAAGTGGAATTTCTTTTATAAGGTAATGTACATTATTATTAAATTTATTTTCTAAACGCTTATATAAACTAGATTCCACTGTTTGCTCCCTCACACAATAGTCAAATACTGATGATCAATTACAAATCATAAACAGAGCGGTAAAATTATGTGTCTGTGACAGGGATAGGAGCTCTATATGTTGTGGTTTATTAAGTCAATAGAACAATTGGATAAACGTAATAAGAATTTGGGGCTATTTATTATGAATAATAGTAGGTGAGGTACCGTTAGTGCGAAACTCAGTTCCAATTTATAACATTATGTGAAATATGCGAAATTTCCAGAGACGTGTAAAAGAATATGGCCTTTAATCATTTTATCGGATTTGATGCCAAATTCCTTAATGATTGTTTTGCTGTGTGAACCCAAATTTATATAGCTAGTTAATACAGTCTATTCATATAGGTAATGTCGGTTTTACATTTCAAAACATACGATAAAATATTCAATTGAAAAAATATTTTTTCTTATAAGTAATTGTATATCGTGTGGTCGATGCTAATTATTTTTCAATGGCATTCGAAGAAGACCGATCTTTTGATGCATTTATTGCATTTTGCGGAGAATAGAGCTGTTTGATGCATATCATCGATATAGGTATCGTCGTAATCTGAATGAAGCAAAATTGCGTAAACCCAACTAATAAAAATATGGATTGAAGTGTATCAGGCACATACCCACCATTCTTATATTTTTCATGAACAACAGGATTATCCCACTGATAAATATAATTGTTCTAAAAGTTAGGGCATATATAAGTATAGATTTGATTTTAGACTCCAATATCTAATATTTTATTTATACTTAGCAATAAAATTATTTTTACCCTTTTCAAGGGGAGCAGACCAAGTCATATGATTTATGATTAGTGACGTGCGTTTTAGGACAGCGAAGGCCATTGAATTGAACTAAAAATAGACTGTACCTCTATGATGCTTTCCGCATGTTCTATTTTTTTCTTTGTTTCCAACCGTTTAGCTTCGATAGCTGCACCTATCCGTTGCCATCGAGCATAAGAATGCATGATTGTTTCTGCAACCTCTATGAGTGTATCTCCATCTATACCGAGGCTTGCTTTTAAGAGAAGGTAATCAGCTTCTTTTTGTTGTGGTATTTTATCCGGTGTCTGCTGGTTTAAGGTATAATTTTTGTAATAATCCTCCGCTTGCCTATACTTTTCCTCATAGATCATAGATTGACCAATACCATTGGTAATATATTTCGATCGTTCATATTCGGCAGCCAAATCAACATCTGTTTTGAGAATATTTTTCAACTCCCGCAAGCTTGGTAATGGTGGCGTTGGAAGTGTAGGCGTTAATCCATTTTCTTCAGGATTGCCAAGATCTTTAATGACGACAGGCGCTCCATTTTTGTCAAACCAAGTTTCGCCCCGAAAATCAGGCATAATAATCCATTTTTCACCATTCCATATTTGTTTTTGGTGTCTACCTGCTTTCGGAGGAGCGATATTGACACTGTTTGCAGGCGCAACAAATATCCCGATTTCTAATGGTGATGGGGATGAGTGTTCTTCACTGATAAATTCTCCCGTTTTCGCATGGTAGCAATATACAGTTGGAAATATTGTATTTGGTTGGAGATACCAAGGTGTTTCAATCATTTTATCTCTCAATATTTTATGATAAATAATGCCGCAAAATTTTTCATGCGATTTTCTGGTGCTGTTGGCACAACATGTGATGCTTTGAAATAAAACCCCACAGGATAATTGAAATTATCAAAAGCGACACTTGGAACTTTATCCAAACTGCGTATTTTATTTGTTGAGTGTTGTCCTTCTCCGAAAGCGCCACCTGTTGTATCATGTTCATAAATGGTGATACCATCATAGCTATAAACAGCTTCACCAAACCAACCGGTAATGTCCCTAATTGCATCGTCTTGATCGGATCCGAGAGATCTTTCCGGATCGATACCTCGTCCCTTATCCCAACCACGCGGCACATATCCCCTTCTGTCGGGAACCCTAAAGGTATTCACTCCATCACCACCAAATGTTGTACCGTATAGTTTTGCTAATTCTGGGTAGGCTTCTACACTATAAAGACCACCATTAGCAGCTAACCATCCTTCCGGAGGGACGGACATGTGAGTCCATGCTTCTAATCCCACCGGAATACGGTTAGCTGATAGTAATTTTTTTATTTCATTTATTGCCAGAGTATTCTCTTTTATAGATTGTCTTTCTTGTAACGTCATGATCTTTGAAAGATCGGTTTCTTTCATATTCCCCATAGAAAATGCATCTGTTGCTTTACCAGACGGGTCATAAATTGATTGCTGCATATATTGAGAAAAATCTGGAAGGTTATCTTTTACCCATTGTTTGAATGAAGCCGATAAGTTTGTAAGCTTGCTACAATCCCATTTGCCATTAGGGGTTAAAGCCTCTGCAAAAGCGATAATCTCTGATTGAAAACCGTTAATTTGTTCTGGTGACATTCTGGCCCTACAATCTGAGGGCAAATAATTAAGCTCACATGTTACATCATAATTTCTGTCAGGATTATATGCGTTTTGAACATCTGGTTGAATTATAGGGGTGTTATGTTCATCGCGAACAGGCAAGCCGCCATTTAATCGATTAGGTATGATACTTGTCATGATTGGGCTCAATTATTTTGTTGCCAAATGGATTTCGACACTTTGTAGTTGTGCGCCGACTGATATCGCGTAATCGTCATTTATTATTGGAATGTTGAGAGTCGACATATCATAATCTTCATTAGGAATGATAAAGCCTTCGATGATGTGGTTGCCTGCATGTAAATGAATCTTATCTGTTAGGCTGTAATGGTTTACTGATGAACTAATCAAACCAAGTCTACTTAATGTTCCATCAGTGTGTTTATCGATAATTCCATCAATTCGCGTTACTAACGTTCCGCATACAACGCCACGGGTGATGTCTGGATTAACGTGTCCGCCGCTTAAAAATTCTACGTCTGAATCGCATTTTAATGAAAATTCACATTTCCAAACGCGACTTTTTAGTAATTTTTGTTCATCAATAGATGATTTATCGAGAGCAGCCCACAAACTTCTAGTAGTATAAACATCGCTATTGGGTAATTGAGTTATAGAGCCGTGCCACAGTTGGGCATCATTTGCCCCTGCTAGATATGTAGAACCGGCTGAGTATTGAGCAATGCGTCTGCAACCATTTTGATCGACTACTTGTACTAGATAATTAATCTTACAGATATCATCACCAATTCTTGGAAATTCGTATTCGAAGCAACCGTAAATTTTGTCTAAGACAATTTTAGAAATCGCTTGAGCAAGGTTATCTAAACGGGAGCAATCATATTCGATGCCAGCTTCCTTGATTACTTCACTTAGTTCTGAAACCACAGCATTCATCTGTGTAGCTGAAACCGGATAATTACACCGTTCCGGATAAAAACGTGGTACGCAGCCATTTTTCACAGGTATATTGCAAGTTGCGTTTGTAGTATTGTTACAGTCCTTCGCAATTGGTCCTATAGAAGGGAAGATGCCAGTAATTTTTTGTTGTCCTGCCATGTTAAACTCCTTTAGGGTCTAGGCAAAATTGTGTTTCTAACTTTAAGTTTTTTGACCAGATGATCGAACGAACTAGGCATTCAGCAGCCATTACAGTCGGCCAAGCATATCTAGGTAAGCCGGCTACACGGTCACAGTCGCAACCATTGTCATAAAAAGCCGAAGTTAAATGTGGTGTTCTTGAACAATGTATTTGAGGAACGGTTAAATTGGTCGTATTCGGACGTAGAACGAGCTTTTCCGTTCCTGTCAAAATAACACCAAGTGGTTCCAAAACTTTATTTATGGATACTACATTAGGGATTACACCCAAACGTAACCTGTAAAGTGCTTTTACGATTGCTGACTTTAGGGCACGTTCGTAATCCATATCGTATTTTGGGGGGCAAAATAATGGTCCACAATATCCCATAACTTCGAACGGTGATAATCCATTTGATAGTTTGCGGCGGTGGCAACTTTCATAGCAATCTTGCCAACCCAATCTATCAAGCCATTCATCCAGTGTCGTTACAGCTGTATAAGGATTGCTTTCTCGCAAAGCTGTCCAAAGATTTTCGTTTATCAGGTCATATAAAATACTTCCGGCAAAAACCGCATAATCAGCGATACAGCCACTTGATTTTTCGTTGTTTTTTACAACTGTATTTTGCTTTTGCCTATCCCATAATGGTCCACTGGGTAATAAAGAAACAAAACCACAAATGATGGATGCTTTTGAGATAGAACAAATATCTTCTGGGCAACAGATGTCGTTCGTGCCGGCAAGTTGTACCGACCCGTCAATTCCAAAATTTTCTGTCATGATTAGCAGTTACCAGTTGTAGCTGTCATATTGACGAATTGTACTTCATGTAAACATATCTTATAATCACAGTTGACTTGCACATTACCGCAATCATCAATCGCCAAACCATTACCTGCATCGGGGGTGTCGGCGGGTACATAAGGTTCGATGTAAACCTGAAATTCTACGCTATCTCCAACAATTTGAGCTATAATGCGTTCGATGTTGCGTTGGGGTAATCCTCTGCTCGGGCAAAGCAGCGATATGTAATCTTTTATGCGGTTTTCAACTTCAGATTGCTGGGACGAGGTCGCACAAGCCATACCGTCAATCATTATGTTGATATACGTAGGTTTTATATATCGGATTGCACCAAATATGCCGAATGGCACTTGTCCTCGCCCTTGTCCTTGAGGTAGCCCGAATAACCATTCATTCATGTCGTCAATAACGCAATTGGGGGCAATACCACAGGGAAAAGTATTTCTGAATAAGACGTACAGGTATAACTCATTTGAGTATTTTTTTTGATTTTGGTCATCCAGTTCACAACATGCATCTCCGACTTCGCACACGTCAGTGACACAAGGCCATCCAGCGGCTTTTGCCATAATCCATTTTAAATCCGCAGTAGGACTGTATTGTAATCGCTCAAGATATCTGCTGCGTAATTGTTCGCAGGTTTCTTCCTCGGAACCTCCACACAATCTTCCATAAATATCAAATTGCACATTGATACCCGCTGGCGGATTAATAATGGTTCCGCGGTTTACAGTAAGAATTTCATTTGATGTGGCACCAGGTTTTTCAGCCATAACCCTGATAATCGCTTCTCCAGTTGCAGGAATTGACGGCGCAACAGACCCAGCCGCTATAAATATGTTTCCGCCAATGTCATATTTCATATCTTGTGGTATTCGAGCACCGGAAATCCCGGTAATTTTTATGTAACCTTGAGAAGATGTTGCTGCTTTCCTATAGACTCCATCTTGTGCAGCTATTTTTATAAGATTGTCACAACAAGCATATCTAGGATCTCTTTCACGCCACATACTTTCAGCTAAGGAAAAAAATTCCTCCTTAACCGCATAATTTAAAGCAACAAGATAATGTTCATTGCTTTCTGGAATAATATCGGCGCCACCAAGGACGAAATTTGAAAAGTCTTTTGATGTTCTATCCCATAATTCTTGTGGAGTTGGTCTGTCTAGTTTACATGTCATTTGTTGTATTCCATACCCATGAGTTTGTTTGTCTGGTTCCCAAAAGCCCAACGGAATATACTTTTTCAGAACGTCCAAAGATGCGGAGTAAAACGTGAATGTCGTTCACACCATCGTAAGAAACATCTGTTTCTATTTTTTCCGCTACACCGTAGGGATAAACAAGTTTCTGACAGTCTTGCTGAATATTTGCTTTTACAAGGCTGAGTGTTTCACGGATCGAATACGTTGTTGGAATTTGACGTAATTTGGATCCGGTCGTTGCTCCGGTGAACGAGTCCGACCAATGCCCGCCACGAGTACCAGGAAGATACCCACAAGCTTTATCATCTTTTTTAGCATCCGTTAGAAGTATGTTTAATGCTAGGCCTACGACATAATCCTTGGTTGAAATTGTGGCACTCTGCTCATGAGATATAATTTTTAAACCAGGAATACCGCATTCTTGATTGTTACAAATATCATAGTGTCCATAGGCATTGCTTTGAGTCGACCAAAATTTAACTCTCCGGTCTGTTTGCATATTTGAGTAATCAGTCATCATAATCCTCAAAATTTAAGACATCTGATCGGACAGTTGCAGTATCGTTATCACTTGAACGATAGGGGGTCTTAAGGTGTGATGTAGAAAGATTCCCATTAAAAATAGCGTTTCCTTCGGACAGAATGTTGCCCTTTGCTTCTATTTTTCCTCCTACGATTAAATCGCCTTTAATCTGTAGGCTTCCACGAATGATGATTTTGTCTCCGACGACTTCAAAAATACCGTTGTCACCAAACGCTATATTGTTATCTCTTAAGTGGGTTCTTTTCGGATTAAATTCCAACGCTTTATTAGGATCTAATGGATTTTGTACCCCACCAGTATTGGCTTTCCACTGACGTTGCTTATCTCTTGGAAGCGTCAAAAAAGCGTATTTTTGGTTTGTATCTGAACCATCTGTTACAACGAAGACTTCGGCATTGCTATTGTCAGGGATATTAAAGCTGTAACCAACGTTAATGACACCAACATCATAGTCAGTTGTACCGGTACCCTTTACCTCGATGTAACTACCGGAACTGTCTTCATAAGTTAGTTTTCCCCATAAATGTCTTTCAATTCCATCTTGATTGTCTCTATTGCGACTTCCAAAATTATTGTATGTAGTCATGTCTGAATATCCTCAATAGTAAGAGGTGGTTTTGGGGGCACGTTTTCTGGCATGGTTAGGAGTAAATTTCCTATGTCGCTGGTTCGTGTTAAAGCTGTAGAAACAGGAGCTAGTAGAGCTGATGACCATGCGAATGGGTATACATTTACATTCATATTCGGTGCAGCGTTAACACCAGCTGTCGGTGTTTTTTCAAAAACCGGTTCAACCAGCAACGCGTTTGTTTCTGCGGTATTTTTTGTGGAAGAGGGGGGAGGAGCTAAAACAAGTTGTGTTTGTAAAGTACCATCATTTTCCACATTGTAGGTTAATTCGATACATTCCATATCTGTAAAAATACCTTCTGGGGGCACTTCTATATAATGGATGAGACCGATATCCCAAGGCACGCCTATTCGTGAATCAATATCAAATACGTCTATTGTTACTCGTTTGCATTCACTAGACCGTTTATCTGCTTCCCATTTTGCTCTTCTTTGCAATGCTTCTGTTGTTGCATCGCCATAATGTTGAATAACAAGTGGGGAATAGGATTTCACCCAATTATCTTTAATACGTATGATGGGATCAAGAATGGCATTTTGTCCCCATATTCCTCTCTTATTACGATGTCCCTTGACAAGAATTTCAGAGTTTGCCTTATCTTCGGATTGTTCTGCCTCAAACGTTAGAATATTTTTTCCAAGTATAAGTGCTTCGCCGCGCGACTGTAATGCTTTATCCGTTATACGTAATTTTCCATCACGGGTTTCATAGACAAATTTGCAATTTTCATTACAAATTCTCTGTATTTCATCAATGACAGTAGCTCCGTCACGTAGAACAAAACGGTCAATAGGTATTTCTTGAGATTGCCAGTCCAACTCTAAACCATATTCTTTAACGAGTTCTTCTATGGCTTTTCGGTCGGTCTTGTCGCGAAAAGTTCCAGTTTTGTGGGTATGAGAACAATCTATGAGGCGTTTTGTCTGCCCACGTGCTGTTAATGTGATTTTATACCCATTTTTCCCTAACGAATATTGGAACTTTCCATCCATAGGAGCATTATTAGATTTACCCATTAAAATTTGTCTGCGAGCGTTTTGAGACTGGCTCGAAGAGCTACCGTTACGTTTATCTATTATCCCATAGAAGGCTAGTTGGTTATCTATATAGACGCGTATATCCTGTCCTTGAACAGCGTTGATATAAATGGGGTGCCCTGGAATGTTTCCCATGAAAATATTAACATTGAGATCGCCAGTTAAGTCCTTTTTCTTTCGTGATAATTTCATGCTTGTCCAATTGCACAATTCACTATCACCGATGAATATTCTAGCTCTACCCATATCTTAGCCCCTTGGTGCTATAATATTAGGCCCTATATTCCAGGGCATGCCTACATTTCTGGCTTCTATCTCGTGAAATCGCTTGGCATCGCCGAATATTTCATACGCCGCCATCAAGGAGTGTGTATTGCTCGCAAAATGATATTCAACTAAAGCAGGTGATTTGTAGGCTCGATCAAATAACGCTTTTTGTGCATCTGACCTAAATTGTAATAAATCTCGGTAGAGTGATGGATCTTCACAATCTTCTCGCGCGATTTCAATTTCTTCGTTAATGATAGAGCTAAATTTGTCCAGATCAGATAGGGCTTCCGATAAATTTTCTGGTGATTGGGCAATATACGATTTGGCAAGGTAGGCAGCCGCAGTAATGCGAATAAATGAAAAAATCGCATTTTCCATATCCCCACTTTCACTTTCCAATGTAGGGCTTTGGGACATTCCGTTCGCTATGTTTTTGAAAGCATTTTCTTTTGAAAAACTATTATCTGCATCAGTATCGATATAGGATAATCCATTTAATACGACTTTGGATGCTTTATCTGCATCGTTCAATATATATGGATCATTCAGTGTCGTATTAAAACTTGATAAAACTTTCCATCTCTCGGGGGAAGATATAGTCGCTTGTTCATATTCATTGCGTATATAAGAAACGGCATTAAACATTGTTGAAACAATTTTATCAGAATTATACCAACGCGCTTTTTCTGGTTTGTATTTTCTTTTAAAACTATTTGATACACTTGAAAGAATAACACTGATAAATGTTGAGGCTAGAGTGTTTAAGAATTGTAATCCATTTCCTATGACATTTGCTTCAACAAACTCTGCGTCAAAAGTGGTAACGCCAGCACTATCAATAGGGTTATCTTTTATTTTTAAGCTCTTACAAGCAGCAGTTATTACGCCGCGTGTGGGGTGTATCAATATTCCAGCACCGGGCGTTTCTACGGCGGCGGCAAGTGCGTTGGCCATAGCTATATGATTATTATCTGAGAACCTTCCTGATATACCGTATGTTCTTATTGATCGTCCTAAATCAACATATGCAGTATTTTCTCCCCAAGGGAATTCTCCTTGTGCTCCGCGTCTACCGTGTTGGCTGGTAACTTCCAATGCTTCAAAAGGAACGCCTTTGAACGAAGCAGGTAGATAATTGTCATCGGGATTATAACAGCCTATCGCCATAATGCTCTCCAAATAAAAATCCCGTCGTTCAAGACGGGCTGTAAAACTGTTTAGATATGTGAGAGTGGTAAAATGATATATCTCTTATTTAATTATTTTACATCGTTACTGTTTGTTCCGGTGTTTGGGCGTTGAATAGGAATTGGAACATTCATATCTACAGAGGGGGTGTTTATATTGCTATTTATTGCATTTGCTATAGCTTGTCCGATGCTTGGAGCCGCAGAAATTAATGCTGTTGCCATTGCTGTTCCGGATTGGTTTCCTGCAATTTCTATTTCGTCACTTATTTCCCTTGATATATCGGTTGATTTGCTATTTATTTTTTGCTGAAACCTTTCCCATTCTTGGTCACGTTCTATAGGTGACGTTCCGAACAACAACTTGTTAGGATTTATTATGTCGGGATCATTAAGATTCATTCCCTTTTTTTCAAGTTGTTTTAGAGTTAGAATTATTCCACCAGCATCCTTGAACAATTGTACTTGTTCGATAGCCTTAATTTCTAATTCTTCATCACTTAATTTCTTGCTGGAGCCAATTTGGTTATCGTAAAGTCTTGTCTTCACACCCTCGATAAGCAGACTGTGAGCCTTTTCCTCTGGGTCTCTTGATGGTAAATGTTTATATAAATTATACATCAAACCAAGTGTAGCACCAGCTATCACACCCCTAGGGCCACCCACTGCCCCCATAGATGCCCCAGATATTATATCACTGAACATATCTTTTATGAATCCGGTATCATTAGAAGTATTGGTGTTCTGCTGGTCATTATTCAGATTTACGGGATTTATTGAACTAAAAAGTAATAAAGGAACTGATTTCCAGGTCATTCTCCAGGCTCTGTTATTTCTTTTTCGTTCTGGTAGAGCTGTATCACTATATGAGTTACCAAAACCGCGACCAACGGCTTGATTTAAATTACGGGCAGCTTCATTGAGGTTGACAGAAGCTACTTTCAGATTATTAAAACCTGTAATCATTTCAAATAGTTTGTAACCACCATAAGAAGCAGCGGCTGCACCTGCGGTAACTACAACACCTCGCGACGCAGAACTGCTGCCGTCCTTGTCTCCATCTCTTATCCATTGAGAGATATTTGATATTGCATTGCTCAGATGATGGAGCGGCACAACTAAATCTTTACTAAGCGAATTTCCGATTTCACCTAAAAGATTAACGGTCTCTGTTTTGACAGACTGCAAAGCTAGTACAGGATTTTCAAAAGCAATTTGTTTCTGTTTGTCAATGTCTGCAACGTTTGATGATGCCTCTCTCGCTTGGGTCAATTCTCTTTGCCAATTAGCAAAATCCAAAGCGATATTATTAGCCGACGCTTTACCAAAAAGTGGCTCGATGATTTTTGCAATCCTTGCAGGATCATTGAATAATGTATCAATAGCTTTTTGGTCGTAAGGGTCTATGTTGGCACGTTTTACAATCTGTGGCATGAAGTAACGAACAAACCACTGGTTTGGATCACTTCTAAGTAATTCTTCGTCAATTGGAGTTCCACGGACTGCCTTGGTTTTTATGTTGTTTCCAGGAGTATCGTCGATAATGTCTTTATTGGTTACGAGACCCCATTCCGCTTGTGCTTTCAATGCTTTAGCGGTAGTGGCATCGGTCAAGGTGGTAGCAAATCTATCTAACGAGTTTCCTGTAAATTGTTTTAAACTGTACTGTATGTTTAATAGATTGCGCAAACCATCAGGGGGCAATGCTTTTGAGGCCGAATGTCCGTATATAACCGCCGTATTAATCATTTGCGGTGTTACATTGCTATGCGTTCTTATTGTTTCCTGAACGATTACACTGAGATAATCATTTATATTTCCGGAAATGTTGTTTCCAGAATTATTTCTGTTTAATATGTTGACAAGAGTGTTGGAAAGTTCTTGCACAGCAAGATTTGCTTGTTCGTCACTATACCCTTTATTGAGAAGTGAAACTTTATATAAAACTTCGTTCTCTATGATAGGAGTTATCTTGGAGAGATCTGTGCCGGCCGATGTCCCTAAATTGGCATACATGCTGCGAATATCTGCTGGACTAACAATCCCTTTAAACGCACTTGACATACTATAGGAATTTGCGTCAATTTCCTTAATTTGTGAGTGCGTATATCCAAGTTGTTTTAATTTGCTATTTCCAAATGCAATATTTTTTGTACCTTGAACAACACCAGCGTAAAACGATCTTTCAATTGTCGTGCCAAGTTGAGCAAAAAATCTTGTCCCTAATGCTTCTAACACACCTGTTTTTGTGTCGTTATAATTCGCTTGTTGTGTATCTGAACCTGCATGAACACTCTCACTACCTTTTACTTTTCTGATATTTTCTGACGGAAAGGTAGATTGTATCGAATTTAACCTTTTAACGTTCTGTATAATTCTTTCAATTCTTTTTTCAGCAGTATTTAACGATGAAAAATCGAATTTTAGTTGGATATTTGCACGCGTTAAGTTTTTAATCTGATTGTTAAAATCTATAAGAGCCGATTTCGCGGTGATTATATTTTTCGGATCTATTTTAAACTGGATGCGTTTGTTTAGATTTTGTAACTTTACTGCTTCCTGGTATATGGAGTGTAAAGTATCTTTTATTATTTTTGCTTTGTTGGATGCCTGATCATCAAGACGTAACTTAACTGTTTCAACAGAATTAGCCATTATTTCAACTTCGCTCCAGCCAATTGAGCCTTAAAACGTTGTTCTTTTTTGTAGATTTTCGAGAATTCGTTTAATCGCAAATAGAGTATTGAAAGTTTTGTTTTTTTAATATCGGACGCATCAGAATAGAAGCGGTAAGTCTCAACCGCACCTATTAATTTGCGTCCACGTTGAAAAAACGAGGAGCTACAATCTGTGCGATCGCTAGACCATCGATTAATTGAATCTGCTCTGCAATTTTTTCAGGTGTTCTAATCATTTTTAAGTCATTGCAGATAGGAGTAGAAATGGAAGTGATCATTTTGTAGGCGCGCCTGATACCACTTGTTTCGGCTAGGATATCTTCTACATCACCATAAGTTTTTGCTTGAAATTCTAATTCACTTATTTCGCCGTCATTAGTTTTAATTGCGGTTCCAAGTTTGTAGAGTACTGGACTTTGGATACCATCACCATCCATTAGTACTTCACCAATTGGGGTTGATTGTTCCTTTACTTCCGCTTGAAGCAGCATACCGACTTTAATTGGCAATGATGGAATATCTTGTTGTTGAAGTGTTAATTCTAAACCATTGTTTGTTACAAATTTGATCTGTTCGATCATTCGTAATCGTGCGAGTTTTTTTTCGAATTCTGCGTTATCTTGAATTGCTGTAATTTGATCTATTAAGTCTACAAACGTTTTAAATAATATAGGTTTTATAATAGCGTGGTCTATTAGCTGTCCGTTGAACGTAAAATTGTATTTTGTTAAATCTACTTTTTCCATTGTCTAGTTTCCGAAGTTTTAAAGAGAATAAAAAAGGGCACAAATTGCGCCCTCTTGTTAAACGTGTTTAATAAAATTTCCTTACTCAGTAATCATTGATAGAACGGCTGATCAGGTACTCCAACTATTTTGAGTTTAACCTTAGATCTATACCCTTTATATGACTGCTGATTGCATTACGCTTGTTGTTTCCTTAAACTATGTAAAAGTGGTTATCACGTTCTATATAGCCAGCTTAATAAAATGGAGTTTGGACTACGCAGCTGCCGTTTGTTGAGCGTTAACTGGTAAATCTTCATGGAGTGATTTGAATACGATATTCATATCGACACCTTCCAGATTACTTCCATCGGATTCCGAAATAGCACCGTCTTTACCAACGTAAACACGTCCATTGAAGTACTCAATTTGTGTATCGATAGAAGCACTGCCTTGGTAATAGGACAATGGGATATCATCAAGTGGAATTACTTTGAGCTTAATGCTGGCATTTGAAGCAGCTCGTTTGATACGACCGTTCGTTAGTGGTGTGTTGTGCCACGGGCACGACTTCACTGTAGGCAAACTTTCACTATCCGCAAGTTTATGGGATACAGGGCCGATAACAGTTCCTGTGTCACAATCAGTAAACGTAAATAGGATATTGCGTATGCCAATTTGATTTTGACACGACATATTTTTTCTCCTTAGCGAGCGCAGTTTTCTAACATTTGTGGTACCAGTCCGACATTAACTTTGGTAATACGAACAGGTGGGCGATATTGGAATTTAACGTGAAATACGCCAGGCTTTCCTAGGCAAGCTGGTTGCTTCTCGAAGTCTGTTTCAAGAATAAGTTCATCTTCTAAATTGCTGGAGGTTGAAAATAAAATTCCGTCATACTGTTTTTTCCAAGCTCGCAAATCGCTCTGCATGAGTCTTGGATTCGTACCGTAGACGCCTTCAGGAATTGAAGTATTTTTTGTATAAGCTGAAAGACTGTTATATTCTTGTAGTTTTTTAGCAAAGGCCACTGCAGTTGCCGCGGCAAGACGACGTGAAGAAACGTCTCGATAAGTTGCATTTTCTCGGTACATTTCATCGAAAAGGAAGTTGGTTACGTCGTTATAGACATAAGGATTTGTATAACTTCCACTCCCGATACAAGATGGACCCGTTACAACAAAACCATTATCCATGAGCTGAACAATTTCATCCCATTTCCAACAAGTGTCGCAAGTTTGAGGTTGTTTAACACATCCGAGCAAGCCATTTTCTTGGCCTTGAACGTTAATTTCCGGGTTGGTGCAGCCTAAAAAGCAGGACAAAGCACCATATGCAGCATTTTTTAAGTACGGCAAGATAGGATCATTATCACAAATAGCCATACGGGATAGTTCAGCGGAATTGTCACCAGTCGCTAAAATTTCACCAATGCTACCACGGTGATAAACATAGCCGTGACCGAAGCATTGAGGTGCTGAACAATCCCATGCTTTACGAATATGATCGCGCAAATTTCGCTGCCATTTTTCGTCATCTGATGAAAGAATGTAACCGGAGTAGCAACATTGGCCAATGAGCGAACTGTAGTCTTTTGGCTGAGGATTGCCTTTCCCTTCCACTGTTTGCACTAGTGCAAGAGTGACACCTTCTGGTGCGATGTTAAGCTTATCTGTCCAGTTATAAATCGCTTGAAGTTTGTTACCGATTGTTCCTGCATTTTTTGCAACCAAGGTAACAATTCCTTCACTAACCGAAGCAATAAATGGGAAAGATTCCGGAATTGCTGCAGCAATGGCTTCTGCTATTTCAGCTGCGGTATCATTTTTAAAAACACGGACATCAATGCCATAAGATGCATTACCCCAATAGATCATAACTCGTCCATCGGTTGTGGCTGTACCGGATATTGTCAACTGATATTCTGCTTTGATTGATCCATCAACATCAACGCGTGGTAAAGCAAAAACTGAAACACGTGAGGGAGCCGTGCAAAAAACAGTCTTTAATGTTTCTGATAAAACAGAGCCAATACCAAATCGTTTTTCTATTTCACGTGTACCTGTGACTTCAATAATATCATTTGGTTTGGCTATGCCATCCGAAGTCATTTGTCCTTCAACTAGTATACGGCAGCCTTTTCCATACCAGTTAGCATCGGTGGAAATGCAGAGGCTTACGAAGCCATCCGAGAGGGGTTCTTGAGCCATTATTTGCTCTCCTGAATATTTGTTTTATTATTTGTTTCTTGAAGAAGTTTCGTCTTACGTTCAGCGTTGGTGTTCTTATCCTCTTCGAATAAAATGATGTCGCCATCTGCTAAACGTCGCTCAATCCAATCGTCACGTACAACCCGAATAGGTCGATCGCGCGGGATATTTTCTCCCCCCTGTGCTGCTGTGTATGCTACACGGCCGGGGACACCGATAACCTTGATTTTATCGAAGGACATTTTCTATTCTCCTATGAAATTTACCAAAATTTCGCAAAACACACGAGAATATTGGATAAATATAATAATATTATCCAACTCATCATCTATGCGTTTTGAAGCTAAATTTGGTAAATGCTAGTTTTGATAATGAAGCCACGATTGGGGGCTTCTTGTTTTTCGTCAAAACTAAAGTTGTAGTGCTGACGAAATTTAGTAGCGATAATAATGGCTGAATCCGTTGCTGAGACTTCGGCCCCACGGAATTCAATTAGAGTATCGTATGTATCTCGTAGTTTTTGACAATTACCGATTAACGGTAAAACAAAGTTATTTCGGTAATCGTAAAATGACCAAAAGGGGGTTTCAGTTTTATTTTCCCTTTTTACCCTATTGGGTGGTAGCCAAAATTTTATCTGAAAATCTTCCGAAAATGCCGTTCTTGTATTGCTGCGCAGCGGCTGTTTTTCGACATTCATTGTCATTGGTAAGACAACTGCAAACGGCAGAGTTGGCATGTTATCTTTAGTAACAGAATCGCCCATAGCGGGAAACGATCGATTTTCAAGGAATGGAAACCATTCGCGGACAAGTTCAGCAATTTTGGGTAGAGTTAAATTATTGTTTTCATTGTCATTCATAAAAATCTCAATAATGTATAACTATTGTTGTTTAATAAATGTTCTCAATCACTTCCCTTTCAAAGAAATACACATAGAATGGCTTTATCGCTGAATTTGGGGATTAATTGTTTCTAGTGAGAAGGGGGGGCTATGTCCCGTAGCAGATCACTATTTTTTTGCCTGTTTAATTTATCAGGATTTATCAAAATTTTATCTTATTAATACTTTGTATGTATACGCCATATATATTCATTCTTGAAAGAATGATCTACGATATTCATATTAACGTTTAAACCGGTTGGTATAATTATTGCTCTATTGCTATTTATTTATCCTCTGTCCGAAAAAACAACAAAATCAAAAAGTTATTTTTTGTCATATTATGGACGTACCTCTGTTCAAGAACGAAAAAGTGAATTTAAAGTTTTACATTTTCAGGTAGTTGAACGGGAGACACTTCTTTAGATATGTTAGTTATAGGCTCAATTGCATCATCGGATTTTTCAAAAATCCGACAAGAAAATTCCCAAATCCGTCCCTTTTGAATATAAGAAATGATGCGGTACCAGATAGGTGTAGATTTTAATCGTTCCTGATAAATCCAAGCAGCATTTGTTACATCTATATCAGATCGATAATTCATTGTAATTAAATGCGTTACATTGTTACCTTCTGCATTAATGGCGTAACCGCCAGATGAGAATTGTGATGGTTGCTTAGGAAACACGTTTCCCCAACCGTCATAAATCCCTTTACGATAAAATTTGTAATCGGGTTGTTTATCCACTAAGTCTTTTATTGAACACAATTTTAAACGTGCGTTGCGATCTCTTATTCTGATAGTCATGGATTTTACCTTGATCGATAAATACGCCATTGTTCGGCCGCACCAGAAGCTAACACCGCATTGTTAGTGCCTTTTATATATTTAGTTGTTTTATTGGGGATGTCAGCCATTGTGACTAATTGGTCACCAGGATTACCAATCTGCCACGCTATATATTTGAGGCACCCAACAATAATACCATTGGGTATCTCAGCATTGCACGAAACACCGGATCGGTAAGTTGCTATCAAATTGGCAGGTTCATGTTGGTTACAACTACAATCATCATTGTTTATGTGTAAAACAGAGGATGCATCAATACCATTGGGGGCGATTGCTGCGCTGTGCTCTTGGGGGGTACATGTATAGCAATAACTTTTCTTAAATTCATCACTATGAAATGGAACAATGATCCGTCTTGCTCCTTTCATGACGTTTAGCCTCTTTGGAGATGACAAATTACCACCGCTTATTGTGATGATTCCGTCATAAACAGGCTCTTTAAGTATAATTATTAGTTGTCTTTGATAATTAGACCTGTGAAAAGGAAATAATATTTCTTCGCTGATCGTTTTAACTTGGCTCCACGAACGACCTGTATAAGCTTCGGCGGCCTCTATTGAAGCTTTGCGATAAAGTATTAATAACTCATCTGTTACAGAAATATCATCATCGGTTTTAGTGTGCTGACGAATTAAATTAATTGGTAACACATCATCTAGGTTTACCGCTTCATTATTTGTCATCAACATTTACCGATTGTTAAGTCGAGGTAAAATTCATGCCAAAATTGATTGCAATCGCAATCTAAAGCTGCTTGGCGTATTGTTATACGATATATATCATCTATTCGAGCCGCCGGTGAAATTGAATAAGGTATCGATACAAGATAGTTTTTACAATCAACTTTGATGCGAGAATTATGTATTGTTACAGGTGCTATAAACGAAATATCGGGATTCTTTTTTCCATCACTTTCGTCAACCGACACAATAATTTGACCTATATTCTTCTTATCGTTTAAGTTCGTAACTCGATACCAAATATGATCATAACCAGTATAATCAGCAGCTGGAACATAAATAATTGTATTATCATTCGGTGAAGTATGCGTCACACTTCCGTGTTCTAAACCATACAATGAAAGTATCTCATATTTTACTGCGTCATCTGACAACATATCTATGTTTACAGGTGTTGCTTGTATAGTGTGAATATAGCTATTTGATACTTTTGGTACCCCAAGTTCACTATCACTATTCATATTGTCACTCACGGCAACAAGAGTTTGTTTTGCAAGTCCTTTACCAAGTAGTGGGGCAGCCCAATTGCGATAGTTGATTGTAATGAGGTTAGTTTCTCCTGGACGTACAGAGGCATTTTCACTGCAACAAACATTACAACTGCTTTTCACTGACCCATCGCGAGAGTCGGCTTCGAAATAGAGCATTTCTTATCTCCAAAGTTTAAAATTTAAGAAAATATGCGTTTTAAAAATCAATGACGGCAAAAGAATATTATTGGGTATTGTCGTCTGTGCCAGGTTTCGAATGAATGGCGTTTTTTGTATGTGTTTAACTTATAAAATTTGAATATATCGAATATTGTGTGCGCTATTTTATTTTTTATATTGATTTAGCGGGCGAGAAACCTAAAAGGGCTCGTTTTTCCTCTTCGCTCAAAAAGTTTACATCTTTTAAGTATGTAACAGCGTTTAACCTTTTATCGCGGAGGGCGGAAATCATATTCAAATCAAATCTTATGCGGATACCATCGGGACAAAGATTACTCGTTAGTGCTTCTTGAATAGGTGTTAAATAACTAGGAACAATTGTATCTTCAAAAAAGCTTTGTCTGCTTATTACATAATCGCTCGCAAAACTTGTACCATTCGTATCCGTGAAATTAAGCAAAACTAGCGGTACCCCAAATATTCCTGCGATACGCTTTGCCATATCATTCGTTATCATTTGAGTGCTATTATCGGCTAAATTATCAGTAATAGGAATATGCTTAAGATTTACGCCACCAAAAAATGCAAAGCCATCAGAGTCGACGCTTTCTATGTTTTTTTCCTTGATACTATTTTCAATAGATTGCTGATCACTAGGCGTAATGTCATCCTGCGTGAAAAGAATATGTTTCATATTTGGCATTTTATCCGCCAAATCATAAATTCGTCTTAATGAAGAATTTATGATTTCAACCGGATATGATAGCGCTGAAAGAGGAGCATTGCTATCTTCAACATTCAATGAAATATGAGGATTGTAAATTTCAAAGCAAAATGGTTTTTTAGTAATCCCGTCTGCATTTTTCGCTTGTTCTACTGGTATAAGTACTTCCTTATCCGGTTCAATTCCATACTGGTATGAGACTATACGTCCATCATTATCTGTTAAATATTCAAGCGGTTTTGATAAGGGGTAAAGAGCGTTAACTTTATTGTTGTCAATTCCTACTTTTATTGCCACCCTTGCTTGTAATGCTAATTTATGAGCCATCCAATAACGCAATTGTGCTCCAGAAAGATTACAAGGTTTT
The DNA here is from genome assembly GCA_946478235.1 of uncultured Bartonella sp. Lineage (GTDB taxonomy): Bacteria > Pseudomonadota > Alphaproteobacteria > Rhizobiales > Rhizobiaceae > Bartonella. The sequence goes on along the minus strand of CAMLBF010000001.1, from coordinate 169,656 downwards.
TTTAATAATTTATTGAAGCGTATAAGCGTTTCTTTGTTAATTAAGTTTTTTGTATCATCCGTAACAGTAGGATCAATTTCTGCATACCATTCAACAGACATCACTGCTCGAGCAATTCTTTCAACACATTGGAAAACTATATCGTTTTTTATTGCATTAATTGCTGCTAATGTCGTTTTGTGAGAACTGCCATTTTGTCCGACTGTTGTTTCTAGCAGATTCATATTGTTACCTTTGTTACTTATATATACTATTAATTTTTAATTTTATTATTTTTAGAAATAAATATTCTATAATATCACGTACAATGTTTAAATTTTAGTTCGTTTTTTGGTTATGTTTTCAGAACGCTGAAACGAGATTGTTTTTGAGCTTGATGGTAAAACTGTAATTTCTTGCTGGTTATTCTTAATTACATTGGTGTTTGGGGTATTGCGCGCATTCGGTTTACGTAAACTTATTGAACCGCCGCATGATCCACATGCCATATTTATATCCTTTATAAAGTTGTTAAATTATCCAGAACAATAATGCTAATGTGCCAGCTAGGATTGTTCCTACTGTGACTCCTCGATAGAACAGGCAGCATGGGCACTTTGTGTAGAATAACTGAGCCAGCAAAACGGACCAGTTATTTCTTTTTCCTTCACCGCACATATGAAGAAAACTTGCGCCAAAAGTCATAATAATATCGAGTATGCTTGCAATATAGGCTCTTTTCCAATACTGAACTTTTGCTCGACGATATCCTTTATTGATTTTCATTGTTTGAGGGGCTATCTTTAAAACCGTAAAAAATTTATGTTAAATATATTATTTGACTGACCATAGGATTTTGTGATTTTACCGACTGTCTTCGGAGTATTTGTTTAGTACCTCTAAAAGACAGCCTGAAAGCTTATTTTTATGGAAGTCACCGACTAGGTGTTATCATGTAAAAAATATAATCTTTAATTTTTATAGAAATAAACAAGACTAATGAACTTTGAATTACTTTAATTTTTGTGAGCAATATAGTGACACTTAAGACTCAAAACTCTATTATCTTATAGTTCTATAGTTATTGACGATTTCGCAATTTTTTATTGCTTTTATTGAATTTGTTGTCTTGAAAAATAAGAATACTTTTTTATAAAATGTATGAGTGCATATTTATATAATAATATAAAATTAATAATCATTTCAATATTCAAATAAACACTTAAAAACTTAAATAATATTTTTTCAATTGAGAAATGAAATTACAAAATATTTCATAAAATTAGATATTTAACTTTATCAAATATGGTGTTTAAAATAAATTATAACACTATAACTTAATCTTAACCAGTCCTATACTAAATAGAAATAAACATAAGATTTTTTGTGATTTTTGATACAACTATGACCTTACGCATTTTATATATGAGAACCTTAACCTTGTCAAGTAATAAGTTTCAGAAAACAATTTTACTATTTTTGAGATAATCCGACATCAAACATTAAATTCACCCTGTTTTTTATTGGGGGGAGGAGGGGATGACTTGTTGCTATAAGGAGTCCTTATAAATTTTTATGGAAGGAACATTTCTAGTTGAAAATTGTCATATTGATTTTTATCGCTTGATTTAAGAGATAAAAATATGTTTCTTGAGTGTATATCCCCAAAGCGATGCCAATACGTCGAGGCTATCTCTTAGGTTGTGGCCCAGTATATTTTGCCTCTGTTTATTGTTTGTTAGGTGTGATATTGAATTACCTCGTCCAGCCACAAGTTCAACCAACTCATAACAGTACCCAAGTGCGCTTCTTGCGGCCAATAATTCTTGTTCTGCTTCAATTGGTTTGATTGGTTCATACGAGTTAAACCGCCCACCATCGACTTTTTGCCTACGGTAATCTAATCCCATATTTGTTCCCCCTAAACTGATGACATAACAATTATAAAATTTATCAGCAGCTTTTTTTTGGGCGTCTGTAATATGACCTTTTTTATGCATAATAGCGATAGGATCATTGGCTGCGTTTATGATGGCGCCGACTTTCGACTGTGTTTTCGAATGTGATCGTTCGGAGCGAAAATATGGTTTATCAATTTTAACAGTATGCACATTAGTTTTTCTATTTCTTGTGCCTATTTCCTCAAATTTTTGTTTTTGTATGTTCATTTTTGTATTCTTCTCCGGTGGTGATTAATTTTAAGGGTTCAGTTGAAATATTGCAAAAAACAGAATGACATATATTGAATAATATTTAAATTTGTTATTTATTTTTTTACAAAAAGATTTATAATGTTAATTATATTAATTTGTAGAGACCTATTTATAGATATAAAAATAGTCTTTGAATTTAATTTAACTAGAAGTATTATTCCGGAATAATACGGGTGAATTACTTAACCATATAGATCTATACTATACTAAACAGGAAAAATTTTACAGGTGGCTTAAATGAAAATTCAACAGGTAAGTTCTGCTAGTAAATTGTTGTGTTGTATTGTCTTATGATGTTAACGATGCTTTTCTACTGCTTCTCGCTCTCATTGCGTGATCTTCATTTGTCTATCTAGTGGTTTTAAAAGATATCTGGGCAGATTTTTATCGAGTTTTTAATCGCACACTTTGTGCAGTGATGTTAAAAATCGTGTTGTGTGTATTAAATGTAATTCATGTCCGTAAAAACTAACTTTGTTGAAAATTTTTTTAAATTCATAAGGGGTATAGTAGATTCTTTGGCAATCAAGTGCTTCATAAAACAAAGTAGAATATTGGTTTTTTGAAGTTTTTTACCCACTTTTATAAAAAATAAAAAGTTATATTAAGGTGCATCTACAGACCAATCGTAAATCTAATATTGAAGTTCTAAAAAATGTTTCTGTGATATGATGATGTAGGAGCTTTTTCACTTTCGGTACTGTTAGAATGGCTTCGATGCGTTTTATCCAGCTAGGTTTGATCATTTCAAGCTCAATGCAAGATTATGACAGTTTCGGCGCTTGTGTTATAAAACTTTATCTTAACTGTTTATTTTCCACTTGTATGATCGCGTATCCACCGCATTGAGCTCCCAATTAAAACGCCATGACAAAGCGTTGATGTTGACTTGCATCGATATCACTGTATTCTATCTTTGACATATTAATCAATAAAGCGAATATGTTTTTGCTAAGTTATCGGATTCTCATTCTCAATGAAAGTGAGTTTGGCCTTCCGTGAGTATCAAATGGGTTAGTCCTATCTGTTCTCTAGCTGGTTTCATGTCTTTTTGAACATTGTTTAATAATGCTACATGCCTTGATTAGTTCTTATTGTGTAGCTTTTAACTCACGAACAAAGTCTCCTCGTATTACAATTCAAAACCTCTTTTTTGCAGAACAAAATCCAATTTTGAAATTCGAATTTGACAAAAGTTTATATTGTTTTCTTTTGGGGAATAAATTTTTGCGTTAACTGGAGAACAAAATGGAGTAATGCCATCTGGTTTTTGTTTTGCTTCAAATGATTGCTTATTAGTAAACACGCTTTTGATGCTTGTTTATGTTTGTTAAGTTGTAGTTCTCTATTAGGGATAAAATAACATTCAATATAATGCGTTCTCTTTTGCATTAATCGCAGTTAAAAGTCAAGATAAAATTTTTGATATAAGAGTCAGAAATTTTAGAGATAATGGACAAGACTGATGAGGGCGGTTTCATTGGCTCTAGCGTTTGCAGGCAAATAGGCGTTTCGCACATCATCGGCGCGATCTCGCAAGGCTGGCGTGCCTAGTCCCTTTGGAACAAATTGCGATATGCCTGGTTCGCCGCGCAAATAACCTGCATAGATTTTTTGGGAGCTTGCAGGAACGCGAAAACGTAATTTATTCTTAGCTTCCATTATTTACCTATTTAGCATTGCAGACAATTCGGATATGGATTTCCGTTGTTTTTTCGGTTTTGTTTGAACTTTTGCAAAAGGATCTTCTACCGGAGCGTTAAACAGATCAGGTTCAAACGCTTTGCCGTGGACTTCCACCAGCAAATCTTCCCATCGCTCTTTTGTCAGTCTGTTCTTGTGTTCAAGGTACCAGCCAAGCGCAAAGGCATATACCGACGTATCAAACCAGTCATTCTTTCGACCAACTATCTTCTTCCATTGCCGTGATGCCTTAGAATTGATCAAACTGCGATTGCGTTTATTTAAAGATGCACGGGCTTCTTCATCAGGATCAACAAGACGTTCCGCTGTTAATTCTTGGGCAAATTCATCATCACATAAATCCGGCGGCAAATGGAATGTATTGCGCGGACATGAACCTTTATTATCAGGCCCCTGCACAAAGTTTGCTATCGCTGCAACCAATTCGGTCTTAACGTCGTAATTACCGACCGGATATAGCTGTACCTTTGCTATAAGCCTTTTATTGTGGTCTCTAATGTCACGTTTTGACGGCGTTCCAAGCCATGGCAACCCTTTTGGTGATCGTCCATCTAATGCATATACATTCGGACGCGAGGCGCAAAATCTATAGACGCGGTTTGTTGCAAAACCTGAATCCACACCCGAAAGATCAATGCTTTTCAGTTTGTCGCCTGCGGTTGGATATTGCCTGCCTAGTGCGTCAGACAAAGCGATCCAAGGTTCATCGGATTGGTCCGGAGCCCCTTCAAATACTTCCCTGTCAATCAGCCATCTTTGCCCTGCCGGTCCAATCGCATAGACCGCCCATTTGATCCCGTACCCTTGAACGTCAGCTGCCGATACAAGCAGTCCGGCATTACCAGGAACGGTGCGTGATTGAGCATTTGAACGAATAGCAGCCTCAACAACACGCTCCCAATCAACAGCAACACCGCCTGGATCATAAGGTAAGGCTAAATCTTGTTGAAAAAAACACGCATTTTCTGCGTGTTTTCCTGTGCTTCTATCCAGCGATCCCAAATAGCAGACCATCGTTCCCGTGGTGCATAGGCCGCCCATAAATGATAGCTTGGTTGATATTTACAACATCGTCCTTCACATGGCGGGCATGCATATGCATTAATATCATCTTTTGCTATGTACTTTGGGATAGGGGGCTCCCCATCCGGCACATGGCGAGCAATCCATTTTCCTGAACTAAGCATTTCGCGCTTATGCCCATCAAAAATTTCTTTGCCGCATTTGATGCATCGAAAATAAGCCGTATCATGCTCGTCATCTGGCCCATTCATTTGGTCAAATTCTAATGCTTGATATCCCCCGCAATGCGGGCAGGGCATATAATAATATCTCTGGTCTCCAAGTTCAAAGTCATAAGAAATGGCACATTCACCGGCGATGCCTGGCGTTGATCCTTGCCATTCTTTAGCAAAATCACCATAAGCCTTTTGTCTGGCTCTTGCTTGGTCTCGCGGGCTGCCGCGACCGTCGACATCTTGCGGATATCCAGAGACTTCGTCCATTGCAAGGCACTTGATGGAAACCATCTGCAAGCCTTTAGATGACCCAGCGTTGACAATCTGGCAAAAGCCACCAGCAAACCGTTTGAATGCGGTTGTTGAACCTTGTTCATCTCGGCTATTTACCGGCAAAACCTTATGGGCAATTCGAGGGGTTACCTCAATTGTTGGTGCAAGCTTAATCCGGTTAAACTTTACTGCTTCCTCCAATGTGGGTAACACAATCATCATACTGCAGGGCGCGCGGTCAACAAGATAGCAAAACCAGTTTTCGATTGCGGTTGATTTGCCTAATTGTGCAGACCATCGGGCCGATACGCGTCGCGCCGGATGATCGGGATGTAAACAGTCCTGCGGTTCCCTCAAATATGGAACCCGTTCGTTTTTAAATGGGCCAGGCCACGGTGAGCCGCTTTCGGGTGAAACGATGCGATATCGTTCTGCCCATTCCGAAATTGTTAAATCCTCTACCTTCCTACTGGCAGCCTCCAATGCACGAAAAAGAACCTCATATCCATTGGGTAAAATGAAATGATCGGTATCTGTATCAATAAGCATCAAAATACCTCATTTCACGCCTGCGAATATCAGGTGCTATCGTCTGTTGTTTCTTCTTTTTTAGCTTCCAAGTCATCGAGCCAAGCAAGCATAACCCGATTGAAATTTTCCGTTCCAAGGGCTGCAAACTTTTTAAATTCCGTTCTTACAACGCGTTCGTCCCATCCGTATTTCAATGAAAGATCGGCGGCGGACGTTTCAATTGATCGTTCAAAGGCACTTTGCATCAGTGCAACGGCATCACGTCCCGCACGGTCAACTTCGGCTGTTCGTGTCAGAATTTTACGCCGTTCCGCTAAGTCCATTTCGCGCAATTCTGCGTCGGCTTGCGCTTTACGTGCTGCACCATCAGCTTGTGAACCAATGAACCGCCTTGGTTGAGGAGATGCCGCCTGTGGAATAATCCGCACATTCTCCTGCCGGTGCTTACAAAGCGTGTTGTAATCAACAAGGCGATTGCGCCCGTCAATTTTTGTTGGCAACGCATTTAGAATGCTGTGTGATGTAACGGGAAAGCGTGGATCGCTCGACAGCATCACCAGATGCGGTTAACCGCTTGGCTGCCTCTGTAATCGAAACCCAATCTTCCATTGTGTAATCCGTGCATATGAACGCTTTTAACCGTGTATCGTGTACCGCTTGCAAACCCACCTACTAGAAAAATCCCGGGGGGCATCGCTCCGTGGGGAAATGGAATTGCGCAAAAGGTACCTAAAGGGGGTACTTTTAAATAACATAACGAAAACAATATGTTGTTTTGTTGTATTAAAAAACTTGTTTACCCTAGTTAAAGACCTAAGCGTGATAGCTCATGCGCAACACGCCTAGGCAAGACCTCTCGAATAGCTTTTTCAAACTCTTGACGGCTGGCACCTCTGACCATCTCGTTTGGTATGATGACGCCAGACTTCACAACCCGTATTGGAAATCTAGCCTTGCCTTGTCTCTCGACAACATAACCATGAAACACATTGCCATGGCGGTTTGGAAATTTACCACCTTTCATAAATGTTCCAGAAAAGACACGCCTTTGACCGAATGGATTTGCTGAAACGCCAGCCGTTGTTTCACGAGCAGCAAAGAGGTTTAAAGGTAACTCCTTGCCTGTTGAACTGATTTCATAAACCAGATTATCAGCAGACGATTTCCTTGTATTCAGCTGTCGCGCTACAAATTTCTGTTTCAATCCGACTTGCTTGGCAAGAGTTCGACGCACAGCGGTGCGTGCTGTATCGCCAGTTCTATTGACGGCACGTGATGCGGCTCTTCTTATATCACTTGTCATATAATGGACAGCATGATTGAACCGATCAAAGCCGGCAACATCTTGCCAACTGATCACTAAGTTTTCAGCCATTTTAAAATGATTTCTACATAAACAAAAACCCCGCTTTTGAGGCGGGGCATCAACGAACCTTTTTTAGTGTCTTTTTCGTATGTCAAGTTTCAGTCGCAGTCAATATTTTTTTAAGAGATCCAAAAAAGTACGCGGTAACGTATTGATATTAAAAAATAAAAAATTTTTGTTTTTTTGCACGATGCGGTGTTTTTAAGAGAAAAACTGAATTTTTGCTGTTTTAGTACGATCAAAAAAAATTATGTTTAAGGGCATCATTGTTGACCATACGATCAAAAATACAACAATTGATATTGGTATATATTGAGAGGTTTCTTGCCTCTTTTGTAATAGTTTAAGTTTGGTGAGTTTTACTATTTTAAAAGGAAGTAAATTTGGTCAATGTGAACCATATATGAATATGCTTTTATTATTCACTTTCAGTATATCGCATTATAATTTCTATTCACAAACGAATGATTCTTAAAATTTGTCGGTAAATCAAACCTCGTAAACTTTATGGTGTAATTTTGAATAATATAATGGATATTCAAACCAAAGAACAATTTTTAAAAGAGTATGATGAATACGTAAAAAAAGTATACATGAGTGATACGGATAAATTTTCAGAAAATTGTTGGAATTGGTTGGATTTTTTGAGCAATACTAATATCCCTTTGATACAAATTGTATTGATTTGGGTAACAGACTATCGAAGTTTTGATGTGTTTCACAACGAGAAAAAAAAACTATTTTCTATACAGTCAACTAGCAATATTTTAAGTGAAGTAGAAGATATTTTTTTTTGGTTAGAAAAAGTCGAAAAAAAGTATCATTTTTGGGATCATTTTGTATTTTTAAAGTATGGAATTGATGATTCTGAAAAGGAAAATCGGAAATTATATTCCATTACACATTACGATTGTCTTTTCCATTTCAATGTCGTTAGTCGTAGCTTTAGAGAAATATTTAAAAGATGTCTTGATCTACCTGATGTTGATCCAACCGTTGACCGTGATAAACAAAGCGAAATTCCAGCGTCTGATCGGATTGTAACAATCAACCACAATGCCGAAGAATACCATATAGTTATTAAAAAATTAGGGGAGCTAGAAGTCAATATTAAACAATCAAACTCTATTGATAACGAAGAAAAGGATCGATTACTGGCAAAGCTGAACGCTGGAGGGAGTATTCTTAAAAGAACATCTGCTCGATTATGGATTATCGCAGGAAGTTTAGGCGCGGTACTATCTTATATTATGATATTGTTTAGAGATGCAGCGGCAGGACAAATTGCTAATGATATATTGACGTTATTGCGTCAATTTATTGGTTTTTAATGATATTATACTAGTTATTATCCTAAGCCAATCAATAGACCTGCTGTTGTCATCGCACAGGTCTAAAATCTTTTAAAGCACCGTCAATTTTACTGAAGATAAAATCAAGAGCCATATTCCAGCACCGGAGATCAAGGAAGTTATTCATTGCCGCCTCTGGAGATGGTACCAGCACGGATTTCTGGTAAGCATTTTTGAATGGTCGCCTAGACTTAGGGTTCCAACCGACGACTTCGACTTCTCTTTCACGCCCAAAACTATCAACATATATTCTTTTAACGAACCAGCATGGATACCCATTCATACATAGTTTTTCGACTTTGGGTTTTGTTAAGTGAATAACTGGTTTTGTTTCTCTTACAGCGCATGAAATGACAAGGGCAATGAGTGAACGGCTTTTTGCAATGTTGCTACGCTTGTTATAGTCTTCTACGACCATTTGGAAAATTGGCTTAGCAATTTCTTTAGCCTCATCAGGCCACGATGCCAGTGGCAACGCATCAAATGGCACATCGAGATTGCCAAAGTCATGTTTTGCCAGATCTCGTACGGCTTGCCCGATTATAACAGCGTCAGGGTGTGGTTCGCCCTGTTCAAACTGTTCAGGTAGATCCTGCCGTGCGCGATTAAGGTCTATTCTTACACCAAGACTGATTACACCTTCCATTCTACCCCAAGCAGACAAACCGCTGTTTAAGCCGTTTGCACCGCCGCCTTTAGATAGCTCGTGCAAAAAAGCCCATGATAACAGTTTTTCCACCTTTATTTTTTTCATTTTCTGCACCTTGATAATTGGTATTTTTAGCTATCGCCCCAAGAATTTTGTTTCCGCCCCTACATACCCAATTTTTCTTCTCTCTATCGTTTTGAAAATAAAAGAAAAAATAAAAGAACGGGTATGGAGGGACGCTAGGGACGCAAGATTCCCGTCACACATGGAAAAAAATAAAATGCTTTTATCCTGAATTATATTCACGCGTATATAAGGCGGAAAATTGCGTCCCTAGCGCCCCTAGCGTTCTAAGTAATTGATTATCCAAACCTTTTTTCAGGGGCGCAAGCAGCGCGTTTGGAATGTAGCGTCCCTTCGATAGCAAAGTTGCTGGTGATTTGGCTGTTTGGGGCAATAATAACGTAAAACGTTTAAAACAAAAGAGGGGGATAGGCATGATGAGCCATTCGGCATATGCCACCAAACCAGCCACACCACGGCATAATCGCGGCAATACCCCGCATAAGCGTATTCGTTTAACGGATTGAAAAATCATGCTTTTAGCCCCAATTTTTTGAGGAAATCAGCATTTACACGGTAGCCGCAATAAAAGGTTGTGCTTGCTTTCATGCGGCGCAAACCAACATTAGCGGATAGCAACTTGCCAAAATGATCAATCGTGAAATAGGGCGCGGAACAAACGGCTGCCCAATTGCAATAAAGCTTATAAAGCTCGCAAGAACTTATTCTACTGGTCTGGTCTTCTATCAGGCACTCGTTGAGAAATGCCCGTAAATACGTCAAAAGGCTGTCTCTATCGGCCTGTTGCTTTGTTTCCGCGCTTGTTAATACAGCAGGCAAGCCTAAGCTTTCCCAAAGCGATTGCGCAGGTTTTTTGCCGTAAACACGGCGGGCTTCCTGCACAAGGCGCAGTTTTTCGCCCATATCTTCCAGATTGATCTGTGTTGTTTGATATTGCCCTGTTTTTCTAATGGACGGCAACACTTCATGCGCAACCCACCGGCGAAAACGTTGTGCTTGCGGCTTTCTTGAACGGAAAATGAGGTGATATACACCACATTCGTTGATCACCGTCATTTCTTGCTTACCACCAAGGGTGTCGGAAATACCGACACGTATCTCATCTGCATCGAGAGTAGCTAGAGCATCACGATTATTGGCTATTCCTAAGCATGAGCAGATATCCTTGCCAACGAACCAAGGCTCGTTATCGATCACAAGACTTCTTACAACGGTGTCTTCAAAGTCAAAAACTGTTAATGGGTTCATCATAAAGAACTCCAATTTGAGGAATTAGTATTGAGGTATTTTGATTGGACTGTAATGCCCTTGTAGACAGTCGAATTGCTTTTCGCTTTCCAGAACTGTCTCATTGCCCCATCTGGTGCAGCCCACGATAGGCGGGTGTAATCTGGAAAGCGTCTTGAGAATGTCGCCTGTTTGAACTCTGCCGCGCCTTCTTTGGTTGCCCAATTGGAATAACCGATGAATAAGTCGCCAGGCGTTGTTTCTTCTGTCTCTTTGCCTGTAACAATGCAGGCAGCGCGGATAAATGCACCAATCGGGTCGCTATCTTCACGATATTCCTTGGTTGCTAAAAGGACTTTTTCGGGCGGGTTCAAACCAAAATTAAGATAGTCAATGCAACCGTTGACCAACCAGCTTAAAATGCCTGCAGCCTCTTCCCGTAATTTTGCGGGTAGGGCGCGGTCGACTTGCTCTTTCGGAATTTGCACTTCCCAAGGCACCAAAAAAACGCGACGCCATATGCCGTCAGATGTATCATCAATACGCGGCTTATGATTGCCAGAAAGAACGATTTTAAATTGTGGGTGAACCTCAAAGAAATCTTCATGCAAACGGCGCACGGGGATAACTTCACCGCCAGTTAAGGTTTTAATCAGGGCATCTTTTAATTTAACACCCATTTCAGGTTCAGATGCAGCCACCAAACGCGCCCCAGGTAAACGGGCAAGGTCGGGGGTGGCTTCGGCACCGCCGCGGCGGCTTTCGCCTGCAAAACTGTCAATTGAAAGCGTAACCGCATAATCACCAATAACCGTACTGATCGCGTCAACAAAGGTTGATTTGCCGTTTCTTCCTGCACCATAAAAGAACAATAGACATTGTTCGACGGTAAGACCGGTTAAGCAATAGCCTATAAACCTTTGTAAAAACAAACGAATGTCTATATCTGGTTGGATTGTTGCCAGAAATTTTTCCCAGTTTGGCGCGGGCGCGTCTAGGGTAAAACTGGTGGGAGCCAGCTTGGAAATAAGGTCCTTTGGGTCATGCGGTTTTAATGCGCATTTCCAGATATATCGCGGGTCATCGGGGTCTGACTCTTCGTCTTCCGCCCTGATAAAATGGATTGTTCCATCTTTGCAGTTAAAAGCATAAAGATCGGAGTTCATATCTGTTACAATTTTGGCAACATGAGGCTGCGCTTCTGTCATCATATTATTGATTTTTGACGTGCCAGCAGACGATTTCGCATGGCGATGACGTGATGACTTTACGCCATTGGCGCGTTTTTGAACTTCTTCACCCAGTTCAATAGCTTTTTCCAGTTCCCAATAATGGGATAGCTGGTCTTCCGTCCAATGGGCTTTTGGTGTCCCTAGTTTTTTCTTTTCTCGTTTTGCCTGTTGCCCATCAATAACCAGTTTTTCGTCTTCATCGGAAAGTGTTAAATAGCGTGCTTCATCGTCGATAAGCTCTGCCGTGTGTTGCGCCAATGGACGCACCACCGAGCCGTCTTCGTCTTCTTTCCATCTTTTCCCGTCATAGCCATGCCAGCCAATGCGCGCAACGTGTAAAACCCTGTGCCCGTAACGGTGCAGAAATCGCCTGCCATTGCCGATATCCGTTTCAGGCTCGGCGGCGCAATCCTTCATGATTTCCTCTGGTGTTTCATCGTTTGAAAAATCAGTAAAGGGGTACGGGTTTTCGCCATTGGCTGCGGCGGCCTGCGCTTCAGCTGCCTTCAACATATTTTTTACAGCAGCTGGCGTTCCTTTATTATCCATATTAGCCACCTCCGCCAGTTTTATCGGTGTTTTCAGGGGGTGTAAGCTTAATCATCATGTCAGCGATATCCATGCCGCGCGGCGGCCATAAAACTGGTATTTTTCGGTTTGGACGGGTAAAACGTGCTTTTGCGCGCGCCATGGCAGAAGCTGTCATGACTGGTTCGCTATCGCCATCTGCAATTAAAACCAGCTCTGTTACATGGTCAGGTATCCAAATGGAATCTGAAGCGTCTGTAATAAGCGGAACAGGCCCAGGCACATAAATGGGCCGCTCTTTGCCATCTTTACCGCTGTGTTTGAGCTCAGGGTGTTTAAAACGACTATCCGGTGTTGCTGGCCCTGTGAAGTTTCCTAAATCACCGGCTGCAGCATAAATTGTGTCGTTGCGTTCGCCATCAGCAAAGCGCATAGCTAAGACAGTTTCTATGCCTTCACCAACAACCATTCGATAGCGGTCGGGGGCTGCAACAAATTTTCCGTTGCGATAAATAAAACCAAATAAGGGGATAATACCGCCTTTCTTGGTTCCCCGCATTTTCTTGGTAGCGAGTTTTTCGCCAGTGGTTTCATCAATTAGGGTAGGGCGGTATTTAGGAGGATTGCTGAGGTCAACCCATGTCAAATGACAACCTATAATGTCACCATCTTGCGCAACAAAAGGCGCGACAATAGCAGACCCTGAATAGATCTTTTTGTTGTTGTGGAAATACGGTTCGTTTTCCAAAACACGCAATGGCCATACAGATTGCAACGCTCCACTACGCCGTTCAATATATTGTTCGTATGGTGTGGAGGCTAAAAAACGCCCATCTTTCCATTTGGATAGGGCTATTTTGCGCTCGCGTTGTCGATATAATTCGGCTTGCTTCTGTTTCTTTTCCTGATCGCGCTTTGCCAATGCCTGTTTTTTACGCAATGCCTCTTCACGCGCCTTTTTCTGCTCTTCACTTTCAACTAAGGTCTTATCCGGTATAGGCTGCCCTAAAACAGCCGAGCAAGCAGCCAAATAGCCATCTCGCGTTTTTAAGTCTAGCCCGAGTACATGGCTTGCCAATCCTAATGCACCATGGCCACCCTCATTGCAGCCGCGACAATTCCAAACATTTTTACGAATGTTATATGAAAAACGGTCTTTGCCACCGGATAAGGGGCAAGGCCCTGTATATTCCGCTTGCTTGCCTTTGGGGCGTGGTAAATGCATTACGTCCAAGCATTCAACAATGGTGACTGCTTTTGCATCTTCAACAAAACTATCAATAATGCTGGTCATATTTCTCTGCCAAAGAATGAGAAGGGCTGTATTGTGTCATCAAACAATTGTTCGTATTCGTCGCTATAGAGACGGGTACGTCTAAGTATTTCGGCTTTCGTCATTCCGCGTTCCAACAGCAGCAAAACGGCTTCTTTTTGCTGGTGTGGCTTTAGACGATAAATTGCATTTTGAAGAATGGTCTCGACTGAACCATAGGTGTAATTGGTCATCAGGAGCCTCTCTCGTTGAAGATATCCGCCCGATAAAACCACTCAAAGCGTACGCGATACCAACGACAAAAGGCAGCATAAGCTTTTAAACTTACCTGTCGTTTTTGGGCTGCTAAGCGAATATCTTTAGGTGATAATTTTAAGGCAAAGGCGATATCTTGCTTGCTCCACCCTAGATATTTGCGCCTTTCCTCTATCATCGTTGCAAAGAACGGCCAGTCGACATTGTTTAGATTAATGTTTGATAAGTGTTTCATGAAAACGCCTTAAAATGTGTATTATTATACACATTTATAATTGACATTGTTTTTCGAATGCTGTAATAAAAAAGGCATGGAACAGAGGGGCAAGCGATGGAAACAAACAGTAGAAAATCATTAAGCAATTGCTTGATGACGGTTTTGAAGAGGTTAGCTGCAGAGGCAGCCACCATAAGTTCAGGAAGGGTGACAGAGTGGTTATCGTTCCCCACCCAAAGAAAAACCTTCCGTTAGCAACTGCCCGTTCAATTGCCAAACAAGCCGGCTGGTTATAGCCGGCTCTAAGCTTCCAGTCTTGTTTAAAAAGGAAAAAGCCATGCAACGTTATTATGCGCTTGTTAATAAAGACGAAGGTTCTGCTTTCGGCGTTTCGTTTCCAGATCTTCCAGCTGTTTTTTCTGCTGCCGATAATGAAAAAGATATCGTTGCAAATGCGATGGAAGCATTGCAACTTTACTTTGAAGATATTTATGAACGTCCAGAAGCGTCTTCTATAGAAGCTTTGTACAGCAGAGAAGATGTGCGTGGAGAATTGGCACAAGGTGCTTTTCTGGTAAGTGTGCCACTGATTGAAAATAACACAGAAGTTGTTCGTGCCAATGTCACCTTTGAAAGGGGACTGTTGAACTCTATTGATGCGGCTGCCAAAGCACGCGGTCTTAAAAGATCGGCTTTTCTTGCCATTGCAGCGCGTCATGAAATGGAAATGTAATAGCTCTTTTGTCATAGGATTAATATTTATCCGAGCAGGAAACCATTGTTCATGCCTGTCAAAACAGGCAAAATTCAAAAAGAGAGGCTGCTTCAATTCTAAAACAATAAAAATGCTGATTATTGTGCAGCCTCTGTTTTTTATTGAAGAATAGAGGGTTCATTCGCGCCCCCAAATGGTATGCAAACCTTTACCATTAAGGGTGAGCAACTCTTGCCAATGCTCGCGATCCTTTAAATAATAACCACATTTCGGTTCAGTCACGATTGTCATGCCGTGTGGGGTTATTTTCTTGCGTAACAGATACACTAACCTTGCTAAGGATTTTCTATTCGGGCGCACATAAATGCCAGAAGTTAAGTGATCACAGAGACGGACTTTTGTTACAAATTCCTCTGTGCAAAATAGCTCCAGCATTTGCATTTGACGATCTGTTAAATTCCAATGGCTTAGTTCGCGGTTCTGTGTTTCTAATTTGTTGGTTGCGTTTTTGGAGTTGTCAGACAGTGGCAAACATTCAGAAATAGTTGCTGCTTTTTCATCTAACTGGTCAAAAAGGCACGTTGGCAAGTCACCGCCATGCACCCAGCCATCAACCTGTGCTGCAACACTAAAGTCAGCATTTTCAGGTATGTCCTGGAGTTCACGCCCATGAAATAGTTTACTTTGCCTAAATCCTTTGTTGTCTTCATAAAGGTTATAATACACCTCACGACAACCAGCACCCCACGAGACAAAACCGAATGCTGTTTGTTTGAATTTTTTGGTTTGTTTTTTATTGAAAAGTAGAAGGGTCATTATGCCGCCTCGCTATTGTCAAATAATGTCGATTTACAAACGTCATCATCACGATCAATGACGTGGAAAGTAGTCTGTTCTGCCTGTGTTTTATCCCAGCAAAACCAAGCGTTTTGCATCGGAGGCGCGCCTTGACCGGTGAAGTCGATACGCCACCTCATGGCGTAAATTCTTGACGGCATATGATCCAACCACAGCTTGCCACGCTCTCTAGCGGAACCAACCCAATTTAAAGGAAGTAACAGCAGCATATATTCAACATTCAGCGTTTCTAATGCGTGTCGTATCCAACCTTTATCAAGATTGCATTCTTTGAATGGCGGGTTGGTAACAATTGCAGATGCCGGCGCAATGCGATAATCGTAAAATGATTTGATTTCTGCATGGCAGCCCCGATCAACCAGATCAGATGCAAAGGTTTGAAAGCCAGCGCGCTCCAATTCTCTACATATTGCACCATCACCAGCGGCGGGTTCCCAAATAAGACCAAAGTCCTTTAACCGCTTATATTCGGCTTTTATGACTGCACGGGTTGGTTCTGGTGGTGTTGGGTAAAAGTCATCCGTTTCTCGCGTTAATCCGTCTTGCTTGGTAATGGAGCCATCGAGCCCTAAACAAGCTACCTGTTTAGAGTGTTTGCCCGTCGCTCGGAATAACCCTTTAGCAGTTCGTGTTTTTGGTTTTGTCGTTTTCATAGCGGGTCACCCCATACCAAGCGCATCTTTATAGAGATCGATCATGGCTTCTTCTTCCAGGCGTTCTATACGTTCAATAAAAGCGCGTAATTGTGCGACTGCTACTGCTTTGGCGTCTTCTTGTGACATTTTGTTTTTTCCGATTAATTTATTGAATTTATTGTAAGAACTACGACTGAAAGTCCGAGCCATAGTTGACAGCTTAGGAGGCTCACCAACATCATAAACTTATCGTTTGGACGGTATGTTACGTAGAGTCCGAACCAACACACGCTCATAATGATCATAAAACATAGTATGGTGGTCGGGCTCATGCGGCATCTCCACCTTTTAAAAAGACGATCCAATGAGTGCCCATTTGCTTTCCGCTTTTATGTCCAATTACTGGACGAACGGGGGTGAGCTTTAGAATTTCACTAACAGCGATATCCTTTTCTGCCCATTTGAATATGAGCGTGCCATTTGGTTTCAAAACTCGAAACGCTTCCGAAAAGCCTGCGCGGATATCATCTTGCCATGTCTGTTCATCCAGACGTCCATATTTTGACACCAGCCAACTGTTGATGCCAACTTTTATGAGATGCGGCGGATCAAAGACAACCAACTCGAAGCAATTGTCAGCATAGGGCAGATTACGAAAGTCCATAATTCGATCTGGTCGAATGTTCAAAGTCCGTCCATCACAAAGCTGTTTGGTTTCATTCCTAATATCACCAAAGACAGCCCTTTCGTCGTTTTTATCAAACCAGAACATTCGAGCACCGCAACACGGATCCAAGATGGTTTTGTTTTTTGGTGTGATTTTATTCATGCGGCATCTCCCGCAAATTGGTTGAGTTGTTTTGCCAACTCGGTACGGTTTTCTAGGCTATACTCTTCACCCCAAATGTTTGTGATAACTATCCCGAATGGTGCCAGCTTCCTTCGTAAAAGACAGACCAAAGCACCGACAGCTTCTTTATCTGGTGGGTCAAGACGATCACCATATAGGCCAGCAAACAGCCGCTCTTTGGTTATGAAGTTTGTTGAAAGCAAAATTGACAGCGTGCGTTTTTGTGTCTTTGTCAGCCCCCAATTCTCCGGAATAACAAATGGAGGAATGAGAATCTCTTGCAATTGCCTTATCTGCTCTTGCTGCCGCTCGTTTTCGTTAAGCAATTGGGCAATAATCTTTTCATTGTTATCCGTTGCCATGTTGAGCATCACTTGGCTCCGCCCACAACGTGCAACGTTTCTTTTTTGGCTTGGCTTAAGGATTTCCTTAAATTGGCAATTCGCGTTTCCAGTCGCGCTGCTTCCAGATCTATTTCTGTTGCTTCGGCAGGGGTAATTTTACCATCGGCCAGTGCCTCGACGCCGGCTTTCATTAAGTCGCCGGTGTGGCGGACCGTGTCAGCAAAGGTTGTTAAGACGTCTGGATTTTTATCATTAAGTACGTCGACATCTTCCAAGCGTCGGCCGTTAAGGCTTGCGAGTGCTGATGTGATATAAGCAATTCCGCATTCAGCCTCTAAAACACAGATAACATTTGTCGGTATAAGATCTTTATAAAGCGCGTTATTCCAGCGTCCTACCTGGCTTCTCGAAATTGATGTTATTTGAGAACACCGTTCAATGCCGCCGCATGCCTTAATCAAATCACGTTGCGCAGCTTTCAGTCTGTAAAAACAATCATCTTTAAAATCAGACATTTTGAACCTCTTTTTTGAGCGTACAAAATCCCAGCGCAGAAATTCCTATCCCGAGAAATTTCGCGGTTTTTTTCCTTATTAGGAATGGATTTTTTATGTTTATCTTGGTCCCGTTAGATAACGAGGATCATTCAATGTTAATCATATATTCAAACCTGTTTATGCCGCTGTTCTGCACCACACGCATGACAAGATTGGTGCAAGGCTTCGATTACTTCACTTTTAAATGGGAGAACTTTAGTGAAGCAAATCTCGTGGCTCTCCTAAAAAGTGTTTATTTAGTGGGGCCGATTACCTGCAGGCGGTGCATAATAACCAGCCCCATTTCCACACCAAAAATAACGGGCTAAGTGCGGAAAATTCCAATTGTAAAATTTTGTCTGGTTTATTGCGATTGTTAGCCTAGTGTATATGATAAAACGCCTAGCGCGTTGCAATAAAAGCAAACAACTAGAAAAGGGCTCATTCATGCCGCATTCCTTTTCATGTTATTTAGTCGATAGTTATTCATAAAGTCTCGGATGCGCCGTTCTGTATCAGGCCAAACCCGACCTCCATTCTCTAAACGGTGCACCAATTCAGAGTTCCCAATGGATTTTTTTCCAAAATAGGTTTTCCCCATTCCTGTTTCGTCCAAAAAGACTCTGATTTCTTCGATCAGTTTAATTGTAGTGTCTGACATAATAGCTAGTTATATCCTCTAAAGAGTATATGTTAACACTTCTCTATTGAATACGTGTGTTTTATAAAAAAATATAAGATAGTCTATACATGGATAATAAAGATTGGCGACAGCGTTTAGCTGAAAAAATAGTGACAAGTGACATGTCTATGCGAGAAATTTCACTCGCAGCGGGCAAAGGGGAAGGTTATGTTTTTTCTATACTGAAAGATGCTAAAGAGCCTTCTGTTAGTGCCTTGGCCAAATTATGCCAAGTTATAGGTACAAGTGTATCGTATGTTCTTTATGGATATGAAATGACCGCCGAAGAGGAGGAGTTCCTCACTCTTTTTGCTGCTGCAACTCCAGAAGAGCGCAATGCAATTTTAACTCTTTTAAAAGCGAAAAACGTTGTAAAATAGTTATGAGGGCTTGTCGCTGTTTTTGTGGCAGCCTAGAGAAACACTCTATCGCTTCTCTTTCGACTTCTCCCATATTCCCCTCCCGTTAGTATTTATACAGAAATGATTTGCCGCTTTTGTGCGAACAAATCAAGAACAATTTATAGTTGTGTACTATTATTAAAAAAAATAAGAAATATTATTCTTAAGGATAAAAATACATCTAATTTAAAGCTATCAACTACGACGTTTCCTTGTCTGCATAACAGTTCGCCAGTGAAAATTTTCGATATCAACATTCAATAAAGATAACAAAAAAACAACCATAGGTAGCGCATTCAAGAAATTTGTATTTTTGACTAACATTGTCCTTATATTCACTTTTAGTTGATTGGTATTTACCTGAGAGCTTTCTCTCTTAAAAAGTATCTTCAAAAGAATATATCGTATTAATATATCCCCTAAAGAGTATATAAAAATTAATATCCACGAAAGAGGATACAAATCAATTCGCCGCGAAGAAGCTTTGGTCGATCTGGCGAGTAAATATTGAATATCACAGTGAAAATTACACATTGCACACAACGGTGTGCTGTTTTTTGCGTGTTGTGTAGGGGAATAAGTTAATGACAGAGACTGCAAAAGCCTTCAGAGGCAATGATGCTGATTACCCGTACGAGACCGAACCGCCGCAAGAGGATGCGATTATCGGTTATAAACTTCTCGGTTATGACTTTGCAGATGATGGCGTCCGTTTTGAGGCTGGGAAAACCTATGACAAGTCGGAAAGCCTTAGCCTGGATTGTCGAGTTGATGGGTTCCGTTTTACGCCGATATCAATCTTTGAGTTACTGGATAGATGTGCAAAATCGCTAAGTCTAGAAAGTTGGTGTTTAAACGGTAAAATTAACAAAAATACAATTCGGTTTGCCTGGGTATCTTGTGATACTGCTGATGTTATAGGTGCGCCAACTGATATAGCGCATACGTCAAAAATTAAGATCATAAATGAATATTCCTTTGAGGAACTGGTCAGAATTGGGATTGAACTTTCGCTTACTGACGCGGACCACGATATCATAGATAACACAATTAGAAGTGGGTTGATTTCCAGTAAAAACGACATTCGTCTTTCATCAAGTCGATACAAAACGATTTTCGCGACGTGTGGTGACAGAGTAAAACTTACATCGAATGATGGCGTTGCCAATTTCTTTGCAACGGGTGCAGATACTGAAATAACTGCATATGACAAAAAAGCAAAAATCATAACAAGTGGGCCACGTCCAAGACTTACGACTTACGGTGATTTCTCTCTTATTGCTGCAGGTGGTGATGGTGCAGATATAACCGTAAAGGGTAACTATACGGTCATTAATGCTAGCGGTGATAAAGCAAAAATTACAGCCGTTGGTGAACGCTGCAGTTGCACTGCAAGCGGTAAGAATAGTTTCATAGAAAGTCCGGGCGGCTTTGGAACATTTAAAGGCATTGCCGGAACGGTAGTGCAGATTGCTAGCTATAATTCCGTCCGTGAACGGCAAGACGATATGCGGGCCATTATTGGTGAAAACAACGTAAAACCGGATACTTTTTATGCCGTTCAAAACGGCAAGCTTGTTGAGGTGGAGGCTGCAAATGAGTGAGCTAACCACGGATAAAAATGAGATCATAACAGGTTACAAAGCCTTTGATCCCGACTTTAAATGCAGAGATTATAAATACGTAGTTGGTAAGACCTTTGAACATGAAGGTGAAAGTACGCTGTGTTCAAAAGGTTTTCACTTTTGCCCTAAAGATCCACTTGATGTGTTTAATTATTACCCTTTAGTGTTTATGGAAAGTGGACTTCCTACCCGTTTGGCTAAAGTAAGTGCCCCTAAAAAAGATACAATTGTTGATCGCAATGGTGCCAAGTGTGTCACTTCAAAAATTAGAATAGAAAAAGAAATAACATTAAATGCACTAATAAAAGAGCAGATCAAAAAAGCGTACAAATCCGAAGGTGAAGCGGGGCTGCTTATAGCGAAGGGAGAATGGTCAACTCTCACAGATAGTGGCTTAGGCACAAAAATTATATCTAACAAGGACGAGACCCACGTTTCATTAACTCGTGGCCATTCAATGGCTATTGTAAGTGCAAATCACGCATATCTCGCATCAAGTGGCCATAGTACTGGATTGTTTGCAACAGGTAAGTATGCGAGACTTTCAAGTAGCGGGGGTTATACAGATATTTATAGCAATGGGCATTATTCGTCGACTTCATCAAGTGGTAGGTTCTCCAGACTCAGAATAATAGGTAACGAAACGAGCATTGCTTCAAGTGGTGCTTTGGCTGCCATAAACGTGAAGGGCAACTATACGAATACATCATCAAGCGGCGAGGCCTCCAAACTCAGAATAACAGGTCATCACGCAGGCGTCGCCTCGAATGGTGCTTATTCTAAACTTACAGTAACTGGTAATGAGGCACGAATAGCCGCAGTTGGGGAGTTCAGCCGAGTAATCTATGAAGGTAAAGATGGTGTTATCACCGTATTGGCGCCTGATACCGAGTTCAAAGGCTCGGAAGGAACTTTGGTGTTAGCGGTAACCTATGATGACTATGCAACGATAGACGGTTGCCTTGTGGGGCGTATTGGGGAAGGTGGATTAAAACCTGACACCCTCTACACTGTTCGTGATGGTAAATTCGTTGAGGTGGAGGCTGGAAATGAGTGAGCCAGTAAATAACGCGAAGCCCGATAAAATAGGCTGTGGGTGGTATTATTGTGTTGGGGATTATTGTGAAGGCCCGTTCGAAACTCGAGAAATTGCTTTGATGGAAGGGCGTGAATATTATTTTGACAGACCGATGGAGCCAATCGATTTAATGGAAGGTTACAGACCCGCACTACGAGCATCGGATTTTATTGATATATACGGCATAAGCGGATTGCTTGGTTCTATAAATGAAGATGCTTCCGAAAAACACGGTTGTGACGATTATTATATTTCATTTGACAGTACAGTTGAGCAGGAAGAAGAGCTATTGGGCTTAGTAAAAAAGGCAGTAGATGAATGGCAGTCGAAAAACTCAATCGTCGTGTATTCTCATATTATTAAAGCCATAACTGAAGAGACTGTTCCACCAGATGGCGTTGTTGAAAATGAAGTAGATAATTCCGAGCAAGACGGTAAGCTTGTTGAGGCTGGAGACGATCAAAATAAAAGCGAAGCCATATCCGAGAGGGCTAAATAATGTTTGGCTCGATTAATATGGTTATTTTGGTCGGATATCTCGGCAACAAACCAGACATAAGTCAGACGCAATATAGCGAAAAGTGGGCTACTTTTCGTTTAGCCACTTCTGAAAGCTGGCTTGACAAAAATTCTGGTGAACGCCGCGAGCGCACCGAATGGCATTCAATCGTCATTTACAATGAAACATTGGTCAAAGTTGTCGAGCAATATTTGGATAAAGGTTCAAAGATTTACATCGAGGGTAAGCTGCAAAACCGCAAATGGCAAGATGGCAATGGCAATGACCGATACAAGACAGAAATCGTCTTACAGAAATATCGCGGCACATTAAGGCTGATAGATAGCAAGGGGAATAATACCGCCAATAATGCCGAAGGTTCACCTTCCAATGCTAGCGCATCCAGGAGCTATGCCGAACAAAAAGGCAGGGGCTGGAGATAACATCCCTTTTGAATAAACGCGGTTCACAGCTGAATAACCGCTATTTACAACAGGATTTGAAAACATGAACTCTTCAAATTTAACAACTAACGTTAAACCCGATTTTACATCGAAAGCCTTGTCACCAACTATGTGCGTTACACCATGGGGAATATATGACGTGGCTAACCCCCAAGAAAAAGATATTAAATGGGATATGATCGCGCAGTCACTATCTCGACAAACACGGTTTAACGGCTTGAATGGCGATATCGGGGGCTATTCAATCGCCCAGCATTGCGTATTGGGAGCAGACGCTTTGATGGAAGAGCAGGGCGACACCTATCTAGCAGCGCATTTTCTTTTACATGATGCTCATGAAACTTTCATAGGTGATATTACTAGGCCTGTAGAGAATTACTTTGGAGCTAATTTCTCTGAAAAAGCGAATATTATAAAAACGAAATGGGACGAGAAAATCTATTCGGTTGCATCATTGGTTCCACCTTCCGCATTTAATCGCAACGACCTTGTTAAAGAGATGGATAATCGCATGCTAGCTTATGAGTTCCACTGCTTTTTTCCAAATCTGGTAAAACAAATTCCCGAGATGACAAATATGGTACCACCAAAAATAAAAGATGTGTTTAAACCATGGGGACCAGCAACATCTGAAATTGCTTTTCTGGACCGCTTGGAAAAGTATCTTGGCATCAATGTCAAATTCCAATCGGGAAATTCTCACTAACGCAAATAAAGTCGCGTTACACCACCCAGCATATGACTGAAATTTTCCGACATATAATTCCAGCTCTTGAGTGCTAAACACAGTTAAAGTTGCATTGTACGTTTGTCACTCAAGGGAGTTTTTCTTAAAAAAAGGAATAAAACAAATGTCCGTTTATGTTTTTAAGATCCCCAATTCATCGATCGGAAGTCGCATTTTATCAAAAAAGGAAGCGGCAGTATATTGTCGTATTCCGGTGAATAAGTTTTCGTCAATTTGTCCAGTGACACCAATAGATATGGGGAATGGCGGTATCTCTTACGATTTACGAGATCTAGATATCTGGATCGATAGTTTGAAAACAAATACGATGGCACTAAAAGATGACGAAATAATAAAGCGTTTGGGTAGCTAATCCATGAAGAGGGTTGGGCTTAAATATCTAAAGATATATCGCGATCGGTACGGCATGGAAAGGTGCTATCACCGGAAAGCCGGCTTGGCTATCGACTTAAAAAAGTTTCCTTTAGGGTCACCAGAGTTTTTATCTGAATATGTCAGAATAAACAATACACTTAACCAGGCAATGGATACCCGAGCTGGTACTCTTGGACGTCTGATAAAAGAATATAAACAACATCCCGCTTTTACAGACTTAGCCGATAAAACAAAGTCTGATTATGAAAGATATTTCAATTATTTGTCGCCAATATTTGACACCCCGATTCAACAATTTACTACGCCATTAGTCGTAAAAATAAGAGATAAATTAGCTGAAAAACACGGGCGGCGATCGGGTAATTATGTAAAAACCGTTCTAAGTATTGTTTTTTCTTGGGCTAAAGAGCGCGGGTATTGCGAGACAAACCCTGCAGCCGAAATAAAAGCCTTAAAAGCAGCTAAGGACGCACCACAAGCCAATAGGCCATGGACCGACTCAGAAAGAGAAGCAGTTTTAGAGGTACTACCGCGACATATGCGGCTACCTATCATTTTAATGATGTTTTGTGGCTTAGATCCACAAGACGCATTATTCCTGCCTAAAACAGCAATAGCCGATGGGAAAATAGACGTCAGACGCGGTAAGACTGGTGTTACTGTATGGATGCCCCTTCCTGAACCTGTCAGAGAAGAAATTGAAAAGCAATCGGCGAATAAAAGTGATTCTATTACTGTTTGTCTAAACAGTCATGGCAAGCCATGGACCGTTTCGGGTTTTAGGGCCTCATGGCGTCCGATCCGTATCAAACTTGAGGAAGAAAACAAAATTGGACTTGGTCTGACGCTAAAAGGTTTACGCCACACTGTTGCGACCATTCTTGCTGAAATGGGAATGGACGAAAGAACCATTGCAGATGTTTTGGGACAGAAGACCATTGAGATGGCAAGGCACTATTCAAGACGCGCGGATAAAAGCCGGAAAATGGAAAGTGTTGTCAAAAATTTTAATGAAGAAGTGAACAGACGAAAAACAAAAAATGTCTAACTCAATTAAAAAAGTGTCTAACTTTTCTTTTTGTGCTGAAGGTACGATTGAAAATATGCAACAAAAACAAAGGTTTAAGTGGTGCCCCCAGAGAGACTCGAACTCCCGACCCCCTGATTACAAATCAGGTGCTCTACCAACTGAGCTATAAGGGCACGACAGCGTTGCAACTACCATAAACTGAGCAAAAGGCAAATAGAAAATTTAAAAAAAATTGATATTTTTCCACAAATCCTCACATCGTAATATAAATTTTTCTGGAAGCTCCATATTTTATAAAAATGAAGCAATTTTGTTCAATGCTTTAGACAACAGTTTTTCATATTCATTGCGTGAAATTTCCACTGCGCCGAAATGTTCAAGGTGCGGCGTGATGAATTGTGTATCCAATAATATGAAGCCTTGTTTTTGTAGTTGTTCAACAAGAGATACCAGACAGATTTTGGACGCATCTGTCATACGGGAGAACATACTTTCGCCAAAGAAAGCCTGTCCTAGGGATATACCATATAGACCGCCTACAAGATTCTCGTCTTGCCAAGCTTCCACGGTATGACAAAATCCAAGATTAAATAATTCTTCATAAGAGGTTCGGATAGTTTTATTTATCCAAGTGGTTTCCCGACCAGCTTTTGCCTCAGCACATCCCGATATAACACCGTTGAAATCACTATCGAAACGAATTTTATAAGGCTTCTTTTTTATGTGTTTTTTTAGACTTCTTGGGATATGAAAGCGATCTAATGGAATTATGCCACGCTTTTCCGGACGTACCCAGTAAACATCAGGGGCATCAGCATCATCTGACATAGGAAAAATACCCTGCGCATATGCATCAAGAATAAGCGCAGGGTCTAGTATTTCATCACTCAACGTGATTAGACTTTTTAATTATCAGTCAATGTTTTGTTGGCTAGATATTTTTCCAGCCAATGAATATCATAATTTCCTTTGGCAATATCGTCATTGCCAATCAGATCACGGAACAGCGGCAATGTAGTCTTGATTCCGTCAACGACAAATTCATCGAGTGCACGTCTTAAACGCATCATACATTCTAGGCGAGTGCGACCATGCACGATCAATTTGCCAATAAGGCTGTCGTAATAAGGAGGAATACGATAGCCCGAATACACACCGGAATCTACTCGAATGCCTAATCCACCAGGTGTATGAAAATGTGTAATTAACCCAGGGGAAGGGGTAAAGTTAACTGGGTCTTCGGCATTGATACGACATTCAATTGCGTGACCGGAAAAATGAATATCACTTTGTTTTGCTGATAAACCTTCACCTGCAGCAACTTGGATTTGCTCATGAACAAGATCGATACCTGTTACAGCTTCTGTTACCGGATGTTCAACCTGAAGGCGCGTATTCATTTCTATGAAATAAAATTCACCATTTTCATATAGAAATTCGATTGTTCCTGCACCACGATACCCAAGTTCGGCGCATGCATTTGCAACGATCATGCCGATCTTCTGACGAGCTTTATCATCAAGCACAGGGGAATTTGCTTCTTCCCAAACTTTTTGATTACGGCGCTGTAAGGAACAATCACGCTCACCAAGATGGATTGCGTTACCTGCACCATCACCCATAACTTGCACTTCGATATGGCGCGGATTTTCCAAATATTTTTCGATGTAAACAGCGTCATCACCAAAGGCAGCGCCAGCTTCTGAACGGGCAGTATTCAGTGCAACAGAAAGCTCTTCTGGTGTGCGTGCTACCTTCATACCACGTCCACCACCACCAGCTGATGCTTTGATGATGACTGGATAGCCAATTTCACTAGCGATACGGGCAGCTTCGCTATCTTCTGTTACAGCACCGTCAGAACCTGGTACAACAGGAATACCCAAACGTTTTGCTGTCTTTTTTGCTTCGATTTTATCGCCCATGATACGAATATGTGCGGATGTAGGGCCAATAAAGGTTATCGAATGTGCTTCGAGAATTTCAGCAAATTTGGCATTTTCTGAAAGGAAGCCGTAACCTGGATGTATGGCATCAGCGCCAGTAATTTCACAAGCTGCTACGATTTGCTGAATATTCAAATAGGAGTCCCGCGAAGGAGCAGGGCCAATGCATACACTTTCATCAGCAAGACGAACATGCATTGCATCTGCGTCAGCAGTTGAGTGTACAGCGACAGTCTTAATACCAAGCTCCTTACAAGCTCGTAAAACACGAAGGGCTATTTCACCTCGGTTGGCTATCAAGATTTTTTGAAACATTTCAATGACCTGTCTTATTCAACGACAACGAGCGGCTCACCAAATTCTACTGGTTGTGCATCTTCGACCAAAATCGCTTTAACAGTTCCAGCACGCGGCGAAGATATTTGATTCATCGTTTTCATTGCTTCGATGATGATCAATGTTTGTCCTTCAGATACAGTCTGACCGACCTCAACAAATGGACGAGCACCCGGAGCAGGGGCTAGATAAGCTGTTCCTACCATCGGTGATGTCACAGCATTTTTGGAAACATCCTCTTTTGCTGCAGGTTCTATCACAACTGGTGCGGCAGCTTGTGCAACAGGGGCAGGTGAATAAACATTCTGAACGGGTGCGCCACCAATAAGCTGACGTGAAACACGGATACGCAGGTCGCCTTGTTCAACCTCGATATCGGAAAGATTGGTATCATTCAGAATTTCGGCTAGATCACGGATAAGATCTTTATTAACGCCTGTGTTTTTGACGGTACCATTAGGTTTTGTAGCCATCTCTTTTCAACTCCTCGATCGTCACGACCGCTATTTATTATCAAGACCGTAAGCCGGTATAACAATGACTGGCCTAGTGTCTACCGATTAAGTCATTCTCGACTTATTTTATCATGATAAAAGCAGGTGTCATCTTTCTATACAGCCTATTATTATCATGCTGCTTATAAGCATGTTAACGCAAAAGAGGAAGTGTAAAAACCTTCGCAAGCTTTTAGGGTCAACAAACGCCTAATATTTTACAGAGAAAAAATCTAATTTTTCTCTAATTCAACAATCTTTGCTTTTAAAATGTTTTCTCCGACAGCGCCAACCAATACGTTGTTTCCTAGAATGTAGGATGGTGTGCCATTAATACCAAGGGCATAAGCCAATTGACCATTATCAACAAAAGCTTGTTGTAGCGATTCATCTTGCATGGTTGAACGTAACTTTTGCTCATCCACTCCTAATTTTACAGCAATTTTTATTGCTTTTTCTTCATTTGATCGTCCTGGAATGGTCAAAAGTTCCTTATGAAATTCTGCATATTTTTCAGGCATAATTTTCATAACGGCACGTGCAACAATGTGTGCTTTTACCGAATCAGGACCTAAGATAGGGAAATCTTTAATAACTATACGTAACTTTGGATCACTTTTTATAAGATTTTCGAGATCAGGATACGACTTTTTGCAGTAACCGCAGTTGTAATCAAAAAATTCCACCAAAGTCACGCTGCCTTTAGGATTGCCGAGGACTGCATCATTTGGAGAATTGAAGATTTCGTCTTTTTTTGATTGTAGGGTTGAAGTCTGGCTCTCTGCTATCTTTTTTTCTTGCTTGTCATTAAGGGCATCTTGAACTTCAAGCATGACTTCAGGATTTTTTATCAAATAATCTTTGATAACTTGCCTGATATGGTCGTCATTCTGTTCGTTATTGAGGTGTTGACCAACCGCTTTTACAAAATCAGAGTCATTCAATAATTCTTTTTTTACAGCTTCAACCGTTGTGTTGTCGGCATTGCCTGCTTCTGCCAATTGAACAGTTGAGGGAAGCATTAAGGCAATGGTGCCTACGAGGCCTGATAAAACTTTTAATTTCTGTTTTTGTCGTGAAGTTACTTTGTACATAAACTTGGCCTTATTCATTTGTTTTTTTAGCTGATTGGGTTGAATTCAATATATCTTGTGCTCTTATCCATTCAGCGCTTCCCGGTTTTAATTTTTGTTGCGCACGTGTTGCGAATATGCGGGCTTGCATGCGGTTACCATTATAATAGTGCATATCTGCTGTGGCTAGGTCGGCAAAGGCAATTTGTCCACTTCTGCCATATGCCATAGCAAGATAGCCATAACCAGCGGAAAACTCTGGTTCTTTTGTTATTCCATCACGAATTTCTTTAATGGCAAGAGGCACATCTTTTGCATTATTGGTCAAAAGTAATGCATGTCCATAATTGATACGAAGTAGACTTGAGCCTCTTGGATCAAGATCGGCGGCGCGTTTATAGGCTGCCGCTGCCCCAGCAGGATCATTGGCTTTAATCAATGCGTCGCCTAACAATTCGGTAAAAAATGGATTTTTGGGTTGCTCTTTTACCAAAGCATTTATTTTCGAAATTGCATTTTTTGGTGAACCGCTTTGTTCGGCAAGTATAGCTTCACCATACCGAGCGGGTAATCCTCTTGGATTATCTTTGAACATGCGGCGTAGTTCATTGAAATGTCCGGTATTGGCTGCAATTTTTGCACGGGCCATATCATGTCTTAGTTGAAGCTCTGGAGGATCTTTTTTATCATAATAGGGACTTTGTTTTGCCAATGTTTCCAATGCAGCAATACGTTCGCGCGGTAAAGGATGGCTGATTCGGTAAGGGTCTACATGGGCACCGGAAAGAGCTAACGCGCTTGAAAATCTTTGAAATGTGATTAACATGCCCTTGGTGGATTGACCGGTTTTATTAAGATAATTAACCGCAGCCCTATCAGCTGCAGCTTCTTCGCTTCTTTGGTAGTTCAAAAGCGTGCGCATGGCAATTTCGCTGCTACCGGCAGCAATACCACCACCTGCACCGGCCGCAGATGGATTGCCAGCAGAAGCACCAGCAACGCCAGCACCAATACCCAACAACATACCGATAACAGCCATAGTTTGCGCGCGTTTTAATTGTTCGCGTAAGCGCTGCTGGTGACCATTTGCTAAGTGACCAGTTTCGTGTGCAATAACCCCAATGATTTCATTAGGGGTTTCTGCTTGCATAATGGCGCCAACATTAACGAATAAACGTTGCCCATCGACAAATGCGTTGAAGCTTTGATCATTAACAATAATGATCTGGATATGGTTTCGCAGGCCGGCTGCCTTGAAAATTGGAGCGGTATAGTCGGCTAATAATTGTTCAATTTCAGCATCACGTACAATAGGAACAGAACGCGATTGTGCTTGCGCAAAAGTGGTGGTTTGCGGAATTATGAGAACAATAGCCAATAGCAGGTGAAAAAATATGATCACCTGCTTTTTAAGGAATAACAAATATTTATGCGTTAGCTTGAGCAATAATATTGTCATGAGCACCCCTTTGTATCTCCGACATCACGAAGATGGAAGTTTTTGATTGTTTTAGTCATGGCTTTCAGGCATTTGTGCGGCATACTCTTTGATTGTATATGTTTTTTATTCGAGAGGCCAGTATGGTTCGTTTATCAAAAAGAAGCGAAATAGATCCATTTTTTGCAATGGATGTATTAGCGGCGGCTATAAAACGTAAGTCTGCTGGTGAAAGTGTTATCTCTATGGCGGTGGGGCAACCTTCGGCACCGTGCCCAAAAATGGTTATAGAGGCAGCTGAAAAAACTGTGAAAGATGGGCATATCGGCTATACGGATTCATTAGGGATAATGCCATTACGTGAGCGCATTGCCCAATATTACGACGAATACCATAATGTTGCCGTTTCACCTCAGCGTATTGTTGTAACCACGGGTTCTACCGCCGGCTTTAATGTTGCTTTTTTAACACTGTTTGATCGGGGAGATAGGGTTGCAATAACACGACCCGGTTATCCTGCATATCGTAGTATTATGCGCGTGCTGGGACTTGAAGTTGTTGAAATCGACACAGACGATAACGGTATACTTACATCTGAATTGTTAAAGAATGCCCATGAAAAGCACCCATTGAAAGGTGTTCTGTTTGCTTCTCCGGGAAATCCGACAGGTGCATCTATTCAGTCAGAAGAATTACAAAAAATATTGGCGTTTTGTGATGATAATCAAATCACCGCTATATCGGACGAGATCTATCACCGGTTAAACTTTACCGCACCTGATACCTCTGCACTTTCATTCAGCAAAAATGTCGTCGTCATTAATTCATTCTCCAAATATTATTGTATGACAGGTTGGCGTATCGGTTGGATGGTTTTGCCAGAAAACGCTATTCGTTCTGTTGAATGCATTACGCAGAACCTATACATTTGCGCCCCCGAACTATCACAAGTTGCAGCAATTGCCGCTTTTGACGCGACGGAAGAACTGGAAAAAGTTAAACAAACCTATCGTATAAATCGTGAATTGCTGAAAAAGAAGTTGCCGGCAATAGGGCTCAAGCTTTTAGCACCGATGGATGGTGCGTTTTATGCTTATTGTGGCATCGAAAGATTTAATAATGATAGTATGGAATTTGCAAAAACCATGCTACGGGAAACGAATGTTGCGGCAACACCAGGTATCGATTTTGATCCTATTGAGGGGAATCGTACGATGCGTTTTTCCTACGCGTGTTCACCCGATGAAATTGAGGAAGCTGTTGATAGGCTTGAGCATTGGTTAAAATGAGCTTTTGGCAATAATTTAAGATATGTCGATCTACACGAATTCAGTTAAGCCAAGATTTGCTGTCGCCCCCATGTTGGATTGGACAGACAAACACTGTCGGTATTTCCATCGCCAGCTAACTAAATGCGCACTGCTATATACCGAAATGGTTGTGGCCGATGCCGCAATTCATGGTAATAGAGAGCGACTATTAGGGTTTAGTGATGAAGAGCATCCAATTGCAGTGCAGCTAGGTGGATCAGATCCAACCAAATTGGCAGAGGCCGCACGTATTGCGGAAGATTTTGGTTATGATGAAATCAATTTGAATGTTGGTTGTCCATCGGATCGTGTGCAATCTGGTGCTTTTGGTGCCTGTCTAATGCTAGAGCCTGATCTGGTTTCTCGTGCTGTTAACGCAATGAAAAATGCTGTAGCGGTTCCTGTGACTGTAAAATGTCGCATTGGCGTTGATGACCAAGATGTGAATGTTGCGTTAGATGCTCTAAGTACTAGTGTTTGGAATGCAGGGTGTGACGCATTATGGGTTCACGCACGTAAAGCATGGTTGCAAGGATTAAGTCCGAAAGAGAATAGAGATGTGCCGCCTCTTGAATATGAACGTGTTTATCGACTAAAAAAAGAAAATGTGAATAAATTCATTGGGATAAACGGAGGAATTCATTCAATAGAAGAAGTTGTTAAACAATTGGATTATGTTGATGGCGTTATGGTTGGCCGGTATGCCTATCAAAATCCTGCAAGTCTATTGACAGTTGATAACATTGTTTTTGGTAAGACTGATAAGCCCGCAACCGATTCAGAAATTATCGATGCTATGTGTGAATATGCAGAAAGATATATCGCGCATGGTGGGCGGCTGTCACATATTACACGTCATATGGTTGGGTTGTTTCACGGAAGAAATGGGGCACGAAAATGGCGCCAGATGCTTTCATGCGATGCAAACAAACCTGACGCCGGTGCAAGCCTAATTAAGGAAGCATTTTCTTTTATTGATTAGCTTCGTGTTGCTAATCGACTAATATCAACCGATCACCTCTTACAGAATATCCAGATAATCTGTCTAAAAAGGTCATACCCAATAAGCTACCCGCGAGATCTCCGGGTTTGCTCACCATAGCTCTTACATTTTGACGCTCAATATCACCTATTTTTATAGAATTGATCATTATAAAAGCAGCTTGCGTGCTGCCGTTAGCGGTATCGACGGGCAATGTAAAACTAAGCTTATCAACGTCAACATTGGCAGATTTAGCGTCTTCATAACTCAGGACTACACTTGAGGCACCAGTATCCACTGTTAATAATAGGGATTGACCATTTACAATGGCGCGTGTCTGAAAATGCCCATTGTTTGAACGCTCAAGATTTACAGTTCGTCCGTTTTCACTATAGCGAGTCACTGGGCTACCTGGAATGATGCCTGCAGTGACACGGCTTGCAAAATCCTGAATATCGTAGCGTATACTATAGCCACACATGAGAGCGAAAATAATGGCCAGCCAAATAGCTGTGTTGCGCATGACTTGAGATAGTTTGATCCCTGAACTCAAAAGTGCTGACGCTGCTACAAGCCCAAAGATGCCATAATAGCTAACACGGGCAAGTTTATCGCTATCAACATTGAACGTGGTAGTTTTATTATATCCTGTCACAAGAAGTATTATAAGTGCAACGATGGTTACAATGAGCCAGAAATATTTCATGCGGATTGTCCGAAATGTTTTAATATTTTAAGAAGAAAGACACATAGTCGCGCTTAACAAAATAGCAAGAAATTGTTGTACTGCTCCTAACGTATCACCCGTATAACCACCAATACGATTGTTGCACAGCAAAACAAAAGCAGAAATCAACAGCCAAGTTAATAACAGTGTTGTTATCATCCAAAACAGTCCGAAATGTAGGAATGCCGCAATGATTATTATGCAAATGGTCAGAATGAGCGTTTGTTGTGTATTTTTTGTATCGGGGTGACCAGCAAAAGCAGCAGTACCATTTTCACGCGCCAATGGCAGTTTTGTCCAAAACCACACCATTCCGCCTCGGCTACAGGCTTCTGATACAATGGATGCCAATAGCATTATCATCAAGCCAGATTTGGATAAAATACTGTGCAGCAATATGATACGGAAAAGAACATTAAACACAATGCTTAAAGTGCCATATGTACCAATTCGTGAATCCTTCATAATTGCAAGCCTATCCGACTTGCTTTTTGATACAAAAAACGCGTCGGTAACATCAGCCAACCCATCTTCATGAAGTGCGCCTGTTATAACGATAACAAAAAATACACCAAATATTGCCGAGAACCAATTGTCGAAGCCAAACCACGACATAATGATAGTGCTAAACCCACCAATCAAACCGATAATTGCACCAGCTATCGGAAAAAAAAGTACATCTTGAGAAATATGATGATTTGCAGGAAACCAATGGTTTGCAATGGGCAGCCGTGTCAAAAACCCCATTGCACGCAATAAAGCCGCAAGAAAATTTACCAAGGTTGGTCATGCTCCTGTTTAAATGTTGTGAAAATGCTTATAGAACAATCTTCAAGAAGATTCTATTCGTTCATTTCAATTAGACAGGGTGTATCCGTGACTGTTAGCCCATTTGATGATTTTCGTGCATTGCTAACCAATTTACCTGATCCCGATGAAACGGCAATTACTTTGGCAAAGAAGCGCCAAACGGAGTTGACAAAGCCGATCGGTTCTTTGGGCAGACTTGAAGAAATTGCGGTGTGGTATGCAGGGTGGCGGGGGAATGAGAAGCCGATCGTTACACGGCCACTTGTTGCTGTTTTTGCGGGCAACCATGGAGTTACAGACGAAAATGTGACACCGTTTCCACGTTCGGTTACACAAAAAATGGTCGAAAATTTTGCTGCAGGCGGAGCCGCAATAAATCAGATTTGCGTTGCATATGATCTGGGGCTTAAAATATTTGATCTGGCGCTTGATTATCCAACAATGGATATCACCAAAGATGCGGCTATGGATGAGCGCGGTGCAGCCGCTACTATGGCTTTTGGAATGGAATCGATAGCGGGCGGAACAGATCTATTGTGCCTTGGTGAAATGGGAATTGGCAATACAACGATTGCAGCTGCAATTTGTATGGCGCTATTTGGCGGTGAAGCGGAAGAATGGACGGGACCAGGCACAGGCTCTACTGGCGAATACTTTCAAAGAAAGGTAGCGGCTGTAAAAGCCGCGGTTAATTTACATAAAGATCATCTAAATGATCCTTTTGAGGTTATGCGCCGGCTAGGTGGACGCGAAATTGCGGCAATGATTGGTGCTATACTTGCCGCTCGTATGGAAAAAATTCCGGTCATTCTGGATGGGTATGTGGTTACCGCAGCAGCAGCAATTTTGTATAAAGCTAACCCTCATGCATTGGATCATTGTATTGTCGGGCACGTTTCTGCAGAGCCTGCACACCATAAGCTCCTTGACAAATTGGGTAAAAAGCCAATTTTAGATCTCGGTATGCGACTAGGTGAGGGGACAGGAGCAGCGATGGCGGCAGGAATTGTTAAAGCTGCACTCTTAACGCACTCTCAAATGGCGACCTTTGCGCAAGCTGGAATAAGTGTATAACGCTTCCGATATGACACTCAAGGGGTATGAGTGCATTTGAGGAGCCATTGAGGCAGTTAGCTGTTAGATGGTTAAGCTCTCCATCATATCGAATTTATCGATAATTTCGTCATTGAGAGAATAGAGTGTATCGAGAAACTGTGGCACAAAGCTACCAGGGCCTTGTGCCTTTTCACCGCCTATTTTTCCTGCAATTGCAAATATATTGAATGCTGCAAGTGTACCTTGTAAAGGGGCATCTGGTGCTAAGGCTACAAATGCGCCTACAGCGTTAGTGCGCACCCTGTTGCGGATACTTTTGCCATTAAAGGATGACCGCCACTGATTTTGAAATGATTTACTCCATCCGTAATAAAATCATTTTCACCAGAAACAGCTACAATAGTTTTGTATTTTTTGGCTAATTCAATAGCTGTAAAAATACTGTCCTCTGTGGCGTTACCACTATCAACACCTCTAGCCGAACATTCTTCAGAAAAAGTTAAAATCTCGGAACCATTTCCACGTATGACTGTCGGATTAAGAGCTAAAATTTTATCAACGGCTTGTTGACGAAAAGAGGAAACAAAATGTGCAACTGGATCAAGCACAATCGGCTTATTCAAATCTTTTGCAATTTGGGTGGACGATAAAATACCGTTCAGTTTTTCACTGGTTAAAATTCCAAGATTAACGGTCAGACAGTCGGCATTTTTAGTAAATGTTGCTGCCTCTTCTGGTGCAAATGCCATCACTGGAGATGCCCCTAATGCGGTCAATACATTAGCGGCAAAGTTCATCGCTACATCATTGGTAATACATTGCACCAATGGCACTTGTTTCCTCAATCTATCCAGTGAACAAGTGCCTTTAAAAGGGTAGTGCATTATAGACGGCTCGTTTCCTTATCAAGCTGCATATATTCCAATGGAAGTTCTGTTGTATATTTTATCTGTTCCATCGCAAAGGCAGAAGAAACATCTCTAATATCAATTTTTGCAATGAGTTTTTTATAAAAAACGTCATAGGCTGCAATATCGGGGACTACAACGCGTAAGAGATAATCGACATCGCCACTCATGCGATAAAATTCGACAACTTCTGGAAAGTCCTCAACAACTTCAGAAAAACGTTTAAGCCATTCATGGTTGTGAGCGCCAGTTCTTACCGATACAAAAACAGTGACACGCGTATTGACCTTTTCAGGCGAAAGTACAGCGACGCGCCGTTTAATGACACCATCTTCTTCCAGTTTTTGAATACGGCGCCAACAAGGTGTTGTAGACAGTCCAACTTTTTTGGCTACATCGGCGACCGCCAATGTAGAATCTTCCTGTAAAAGACGAAGAATTTTTCTATCAAGACGATCCATGGTGATACCCAGAAACTAATAATAACAATTCATAAATAGATGCCATAATATTATTCTAACAAATAGAATAAATAACTAATAACCTATTCTAATACAGAATACTTATTAACGAAACACTTTAATTTTGGCAACAACTCTTCTTCAAACCAAGGATTTTTATTTATCCAAGCTGTATTACGCCACGACGGGTGTGGTAATGGAAGCACATAATATCCACGATTTTGGCGAGTTGATAGAATATTTTTCCAATCCAGAACAATTTCAGAAACTTTTTTATTAGATACACCATCAATGTGGTATTTTTGAGAATAGCTACCAATTGCCAAAACAAGCTTAATCTGTGGCATGGCATTAAAAATCCTATCATGCCAAACCATTTTGCATTCTTTTCTAGGTGGCAAATCACTTTTACTGTGACTATAGCCAGGAAAGCAAAACCCCATAGGAACAATAGCAAATCGGTTCTTATCATAAAATTCTTCGCGCGATACACCTAGCCATTGCCGTAGCCTGTCGCCAGATCGGTCATTGAATGGTATTCCGGTTTCATGAACACGTAAGCCTGGTGCCTGTCCGGCAATAACCACTTTTGCAGTGTTTGAAAGATACGCAACCGGCCTTGGCTGATGGAGAAGGGGAGGAAAGAAAAGTGGGTGGTCAGCACAGATGCGGCATGCGGATATCTCTTTACTGAGAGAGAATATATCATCACATTTATTTTTACCGAAGGCGTTTTCCATAAACTTAATATGTTACTCGTTTAATAAACGTGCAATACCGTTGTTTCAATTTTTATCATTGGCTCAATTTCTTCGAGGATGATTGCGACGCCAATCTCGTGGGCGCTCAAATGAGCCAGCCCAAATACCTAACGATTGTTTGCGTGCTTTATTTTCTTGTTGCTGATAACCATAGTAGCTTACCGCCCAGCCGTCTTCAACCATTTGTTGGTTTATGTCTATACCATCGACACTGCAACGGCCCAAGAAACGGTCAAACTTATCCCGTTTTTCGGAAACACAACTGGCCATATGTCCGTTAATCAGGTTGATGAGATGTTGTTTGGATTGTTCGCCACAAGGATAGGATGCACCATCTAATGTGCAAAACTGGTATAATTCTGGAGCATCAATATCGATCAGACGTATTCTTTGTCCGTTGATTTGAATGGTATCGCCATCTGATACTCTGGCATATCCAGTGATGCTATCATGTCCAGAAAAACCATTTTCGCCATTTTCATGTGAAGGCAGAGCTAAAAAAGCAGCTATCACCACAACGGCGATAGCTACAATTATATCAGCTAGGCGATTTTTGCCAAAATTGGGCATTTATAAAGTCTTATCGCTTAACAAATAAAATGCCCAAATTACGAGATAGGTGTCATGACATGTTTGATGTAACCCGGCCGCGTTTGGAGTTTTTTGTACCAAGTCTCGATATTTGAAAATGTTTTTATGCGTGGTAGATCCATTGTGTAGTAATAATAGATAAACACGCCAGCGACTATGTCTCCAATACCCAGACTATCGCCGGATAGATAAGGCTGTTTTTTCAATCCATAATCAAGCACTTCCAAGCCTTTTTCAAACTCTGAAACACTTGCGGTTACTTTTTGAGGATCACGTTCGTCTGGTGCAAGTCGGATCGTGTGCATGAGAAAATCCTTATACGGCTCGAATAAAGTTCCCATTGTCCAGTCCATCCATTTTTCCGCGGCGGCACGTTTGCCACAATCCTCGATCCACAAGACACCTTTACCATAGCGCGCTGCCAGATAACGCACGATAGTGTTGGATTCCCAAAGAACCAGTTCTCCATCTTTGATTGTTGGAACTAAACCATTTGGATTAAGAGCTAGAAATTCTGGTGTATGAAGCCCACCATAAGCACCACCTGCTTTGACATATTGATAATCTAGGCCAATTTCTTCCAGTGTCCAAAGCACTTTTTTAACGTTGCTAGATGTAGGGCGTCCCCAAAGTACAAGCATTTTATGCCTCTATTCCTGTTTCAACTTCATATGGTTTTCAATAAAATCTACAATTGACGAAATATCATCAAGATTAAAGACAGGCAAAGTCGTATCATCTACAGATGTATCAGAGGCTATCGCGACAATATGGTGATCGGATTTGAAAAGAGGTTCGCCTTCTTTTCCGCCTGTGCGACGAACTTCCAGTTTGTCATGACTATCGCGTTTGTATCCTTCTACAATGACGAGATCGCAAGGTCCTAGACGTTCAAGAATAGTGGCAAGCGGCACATCTTGCTCTGTTTCATTTTCGTGGATAATAGCAAATCGCCTTGACGAAACAACTGCAACTTCCTGTGCGCCGGCTTTTCTATGCTTCCATGAATCTGTGTTCTCATGATCAATATCAAAGTCATGATGCGCATGCTTCACAGTTGCTATCTTATAACCTCTTTTCGTCAGTTCTTCGACGATGCGGACAACCATGGTTGTTTTACCATTGTTTTTCCATCCGGTTACTCCAAAAACTTTATGCGTTTGCGTCATATTCTCACCAAAATACTTTTTTGAGTCATTATAATCGTCAGGTGTATTGATATTAAAGAATGCACCTGACGAGATATCGCTATCAAATTCTATTATATCGACATTTTTAGCAAAAGCGAATGCCCGAATACTTTTATTGTTAGTATCCGACAGAAAATCCTTAAGTTCATCAATAAGAGCCACAGGCCACAAAGCGAATGTCGGTTGTAAACCAGCTGACGTTTTAGCCATACGAAATACCGAATCGTTATCAATGTTTTGTATGAATTTTTCAAAAAATGCATCCGGTATGATTGGGCAATCTATTGGTATAGTCAGTATAAAGTTATAACCATGCTGATGTGCATATGTTAATCCGGCATAAATTCCGGCAAGCGGGCCAATAAACAGTTGGTCTTCGTAATCAGGGATTACAGGAACTTCAGGTTTATAGTGTTGCTTTTGTATAGTGTTTGAGCTGATAGCAACGGGTAGATGGTGCTTTTCCAGATTTTCAATCTGGATATCTAGAAAACTACGTCCCGCAAGCTCAAGAAAAGTTTTATCTTGCTTCATTCTTGAAGACCGTCCACCGGCCAAAACAAAACCCAATATTTTAGAGTTGTTATTCAATGGGTATCCTCATTATGTTACAACAATGTTCGAGCATGAATGACATATATATGCTATTAAATCACCATGTCGTTGTTGATAAAAAATTAGCCGTATAAATCCGATATTTCTAGACTAACGATTTGTTTCATATCATCTTCTGATTGCATTTATTTGATAAAATACGCCAGTTTTCAGGAACTTTAATTGGTTTAATAGCTTATATACCAAAATCCTCTAAAATGGTTATATCAACCTTTGGATATTTTTGGTCATGCCTTCTAAAACTATTTCAAAAATCTTACTCACTTTTCTGACAACCTCACTTATCTATAATTCACCAGTAGGGGGCAACTCTGCTTTGGCTGCTAACAGCTTAATGGAGTTGTTTGGTCGTAAACCTAAACCGGCTGCAGCGGTGGAACAACCGGTGGTGGCGCCGATAGAGCCGAAAGAGCGTACGGAACCGAAAGCAAAGCTTGAAAATGTCAAAAGAGTAACTGTTTCGGCACCGAAAGCATTCGATTACAAACCAGATAGGATGGTGTTGATCAATTTTGCTGCTGTTGATAGCCAGAAAACCGGTTCTACATCGACAAACGATCTTAATGCTGTTCCGACTGTTTTTCGTCCATGTAATGCGATTTTGGAAAGTCCAGTAAATGCAAATGCCGTTTCAAACCGAGAAATTTCAAAAGCAAGTTTTGCCAATGTTGATGTACGTGCCGAACGAGACGTTGCCGATACTGTTCTGAAATATTACGAAAAATCACCTTATTTGATTTGGTCCGAAAATGGGCATGTCAGTTTTAATGCTCTTCGCATCAGAGAGTTTTTAGCAAATTCGGGCGACGATGGTCTGGAACCCAAAGATTATTACGTGGCATTACCCGATAATGAGCTGGTTGGTGAGGAACGGGATCAGGCTTTAACACAATTTGATGTGGAGCTTAGCTCCAGAATACTACGCTACGTAATTGATGCCTCACAGGGTAGACTTGTAGCAGATAGGCTTTCGCCATTTCATGATTTACCGCGCAAACACGTAAATCTTGAACATGTTATGGATAATTTGGCAAAGAGTGAGCAAC
Organism: uncultured Bartonella sp.; assembly: GCA_946478235.1. Lineage (GTDB taxonomy): Bacteria > Pseudomonadota > Alphaproteobacteria > Rhizobiales > Rhizobiaceae > Bartonella. Next base: position 128,951 of record CAMLBF010000001.1, on the reverse strand, counting down.
CTGTCGACTTGATGAATTCCTTTCTTCCTCAGTCAGAGTATTACCAAGCGTTAAAAAATGCGTTAGCACAATTGCCGAAGTCAGAACGCAAGTCGCAATTCACATTTTCACGTGGTTTTGTCGTCAAACCAGGTGAGACAAATGATGAACTGCCGCGTTTTATTGGCCTTATGTTGGCAAATGCTCCTTCCTCATATCTCCATAATCACCGTGAGATATTGGAACGTTACAGCAGTGAAACGATCTATAATGCTGATCTTGTTAACAGTGTGAAAGATTACCAGAAGCTAGTCGGAAAAAATTCAGACGGTATTATCGGTTCAGCAACAGTTGCCGCTTTGCAAGATAGTGATGCGGGAAGTAAAAGACAAAAAATTATTGATTCCATGGAGCGATTGCGCTGGTTGCCACATAATTTTGGTGATCGATATGTGTTTATCAATCAAGCAGCTTATCGCGCCCAATATATCGAAAATAACACTGTAAAATTAGATATGAAGGTTGTTGTCGGGAATCCGAAGAATCAAACCTATTTTTTCTATGACAAAATTAGATTGGTAACATTTAACCCGTCATGGGGAGTACCACGTTCAATTGTTTTGAATGAAATGTTGCCCAAAATTATCAATGACCAGAGTTTTCTTGAACGTAATAATTATGCGCTTTACAATAGTTCCGGTAAACAGGTTTCCGCTTCTGCCGTAAATTGGCAACAGGTTGCCGCTAAAGGTCATGGTGTCAGTATTCGGCAGAAACCCGGCAAAAACAATGCTTTGGGCGAACTTAAAATACTGTTTCCTAACAAGCATGATATATATCTTCATGATACACCCAACAAAGCCGCCTTTTCTCGTGACATGCGTGCAGTAAGTCACGGCTGTGTTCGATTGGAAAACCCACGAGAAATGGCTGCAGCAGTTTTGGGTAAAAGTGTCGATCAGTTAAAGCCTTATTTCGGAAAAGGCGAACGTAGCCTTACACTTGATGAGCAAGTACCGGTTTATTTGACATATTTTACAGCATGGCCAGATTTGGCGACAGGAAGAATAAACTATTATTCAGATGTCTATAATAGAGATCAGCTTATGGCTACAGCCAGCGAAAAGACTGATATATCGCGCGATAAAAAAATCTAGGCTCGCTTTACTGCGATGCAGATAGAGTTAAAACTCTTTTCTCGTGTGATTACACACATATAAAATTCAAGAATCTGAAATTCTAGAGCAATAAAAAAGGCAGCTTATTTTGATAAGCTGCCTTTTAAAATAGAGAATCAGAATCAAATTATTTGATTTTTGTTTCTTTAAACTCAACGTGCTTCTTAGCAATCGGATCGTATTTACGCTTGCTCATTTTGTCGGTCATCGTGCGGCTGTTTTTCTTTGTGACATAGAAAAAACCGGTATCCGCAGTAGACAAAAGCTTAATTTTAATTGTTGCTGCTTTGGCCATAATTAGGGTCCTGTTCTTACAAAATTACCACCACCTCGCGACCGAAACACATTGTTCGACACAAGCGGATTTTGGCGCGACACTACGGAAGTTACAGAAAAAGTCAAGAGTGGAATAGCGTTCTTGCCAATCTGCATAGCACTAAAATGATATAAAGTGAGAAAAATGCCGCCATTGTGATAGAAAAGCCGAAAGGATTATAAATATCCATTACTTTTCCTATCGTTGTTGGGCCTACCAACATTCCAATTCCATAACAGAAAATAAAAGCAGAATTCGCAGCAGCAAGCTCGGACCCCTTAAGGCGAGCACCCAATTGTGCAAGCCCGATAGTATAGAGTCCTGCTGATACGCCCCCCAAAATGAATAGATCGCATATCAAAGCTAAGCGGATATGGGCGATCCATGGTATTAGTGCTGTTCCTATAAGACCAATGGCAGCGCATCCCATTAAAGGGTAGCGCCGATCTTTTACAAAATCGCTGATAATGCCGATTGGTACGAGGAGAAGGACATTTCCAAGAGCCAGCATGGACATAAAATTGGCTGCTTCACTCTCGCTATATCCAAGAGTAAGACTGAATGGCGTGATAAGCGTCAGTGCTCCCATTTGAATGGCGCCATAGACCAGAACGGCCATTGTTGACGTCGGTACTGCCCAAATATATGGTAGGAAAGTAACATGATCGCCATCTTTAAATTGTGGGCTTAAACGCCAAGCGGCAATAATCGGGATAGCAGCCATACCAATCAATATGCAGGCGGCACCAAATGGAGTAAAACCCTGACTGCCAACATAGGATAAAAGGGTAGGGCCTAAGGTGAAGCCAATTCCCAATGTAATGGCGTAAATCGCCAGAATCATACCGCGCTTTTGCTCAGGCGCAGAACTATTCACCCAAAATTCCGAGAGAATAAACATGATGGTCATTGCAAAATGGAGCGTAAACCTTAAGACAAACCATACCCAGATTGATTCGAAATAATAAAAACCTAAAAAGCTTGAACACCCGATCATCATCATGATCAGAATGGAACGGGCGACCCCCACTTTTTTTGCTATTGGTGCTGTAAAAACAGAGGCAATAATTGTAGCGATACCGCCAACCGTGCCACTATATCCAATAATGCTGCTAGAAAAACCACGGGCAGCCATAAGAATTGAGATAAGTTGCGTTCCTAGACCTAAGGCAACGCCAACAGCGCCAATTGTTGCTGTTGCAGCAATAATGGCACGCCATGAATGGTTTGAGCAATTATCGTTTTTATCTTGCATTACAAAAATCGAATTCTTTCCAACCGTTTTTGGTTCCAGTACCCTTTGGCATATAATGGGTAAGGATGGAATATTCCAATCCAATAATATTGCTATCCTTATATGTGTGTGCATTGTATGAGGCTTAAGGATCTATAATTACGAAATTATCTTATTTGTATTTTTTTATACTTTTTCTTTTATCAAGCGTTGTAATGGATTTATTGAAAATACTATTATTCAATTATCTTTAGTGCATTTTAAATTGTCTTTTTTTGAGATTGTTCAATTAAACAATTAATCAAAAACTATTCTATTACGAACCCAAACGGCTGAATTCCTGTGGCAATTAAAACCGTTGATGATAATTAAATCATCCGTATCTTTCGTTTCCATTTATTCGGGTATGATTAGTTAACATTTGCGTTATTAATTCTTCACGTGTCATATAAACCTATTATCCAATTAGGTGATTGACTTCATCTGCGCCTGTTACGAGGAAACTTCTTGCTACGCCGGTTATCACGCTTGGCTTTATGGTATGAAACAGGTGAAAACGGTAAAGTATGAGGTGAACTCAACACCTCAAAGCGTAGCGCTCCTGCAATAGGCATTGCTTCTATCAGTTTTACTTCAACATTATCACCAAGTTGATATCCCCTATGCGTCCGATCTCCGATCAGGGCATGACGTGCTTCGTCAAAAAGATAGTAATCTGATGATAAGGTGGATATTGGAGCAAAACCATCGGCGCCCAATTTATCAAGAGAAATAAACAAACCAGCTTTGGTTACACCAGAAATTTTTCCTGTGAACGTTGCGCCAATTTTGTCTGCCAAGAAATGTGCGATTAACCGATCGATAGTTTCTCGTTCAGCAGCCATCGCACGTCTTTCGGTAAGAGATATTGATGCCGCTATTTCTTCAAGATCACGTTCCTGCTCCTCACTAAGACCATCATTACCAAGTTTTAGTGCTTTAATAAGCGCGCGGTGCACAATAAGGTCGGCATAACGGCGGATCGGAGACGTGAAATGCGCGTAGTTGCGTAGATTTAATCCAAAATGTCCAATATTTTCCGGTGCATATTCGGCTTGTGATTGGGAACGCAAAACAACCTGGTTCACCAGATCCTGTTGATCTGTCCCCTCAACTTTAGCCAAAATTGCATTCATTCTTTCTGGCGTCAGCTCACTATTACGGGCAAGGGACAGCCCTAAAGAATGTAAAAATTCGCGCAGTGCTTCTTGTTTTGCCAAAGAAGGTTGATCATGCACACGGAAAATGAGTGGTTGCTGTTTGGATTTTAACGTTTCCGCGGCTGCAACATTTGCCTGAATCATAAATTCTTCAATAAGGCGATGGGCATCTAAGCGTGGTGGTACGACGACCTCTTTAACACGTCCGTCATTGTCGAGAATGATTTTCTTTTCTGGTAAATCCAATTCCAGAGGTTGTCGCCGGTCACGCGCTATCTTCAAAATTCGATAGGCTTCCCATAATGGTTTAAGAACATTTGTCAGAATGGGGGCTGTTTTTTCGTCTGGTTTGCCATCAATTGCAGCTTGGCTCTGCTCATAAGATAATTTTGCAATGGATTTCATCAATATTCGATGAAACTTATGGCTTCGTTTGTTACCCTCTGCGTCATATATCATACGCACAGCCATAGCCGGTCTATCCTCTCCCTCTCGTAACGAACAGAGATTATTGGATATTTGTTCTGGCAACATTGGAACGACGCGATCGGGGAAATAAACCGAATTTCCGCGCTTGAATGCTTCCTTATCAAGGGCGGTGCCATAACGCACATAATGGGCAACGTCAGCAATGGCTACGGTGACAATAACACCACCTTCATTTTCAGGATCAGTATCAATTTCTGCATATACGGCATCATCATGATCCTTTGCATCTTTAGGATCAATGGTTACCAAAGGAAGATGTCGCCAATCTTCGCGTCCATCGAGATTAACTGGCTTTGCCTTTTCTGCTTCAGCCAACACGTTTTCAGGAAAGATATATGGGATATCGTGCGTGACAATAGCAATCATCGATAGTGCTTTTTCACTATCAACACGTCCAAGCACGTCTTTTACAACGCCGCGTTTGAGTCCGTAATGATTGTCTCTGCCAACTTCGACTTCAACAAGATCACCCTCTACCGCTTTCGATTGCGGAGGCATATCAACGATAAGTTCACTTGCTTTTTTGTCGATCGCTGTCAATCGCCATTGGCCATTGTCTGTCTTACGCAATACGCCAATTGTTAATGGCTTTTTCCAGTCGATTTTTTTAATGGCACGAGCTGTATAAGGTGGACCATCAGGTCTTTTATTACGAAAAATCTTTGCCAATACCCGATCTCCAACGCCAATAGTCGGGCCTCGAGTGTTCCGTGATGGATGCATTTCCACCAATGGCGCATCATCACCATCCCATTCGACAGGTTTGGCAATAAAACCGCCGTCCTTATCTCTATTTTGGATATAGAGTAAGGTGACAGGCGGTAATGTATTTTTTGCAATAATTTTTTTGCGTTGTTTGGCGACGAGACCATCAGCTTTGAGTTCTCGCAATAACTCTTTGAGAAAGATACGTGAATCGCCCTTGAGGTTAAACGCTTTCGCCAATTCACGCTTACCGGAAAGATGCGGATTTTCCTCTAAAAAAGAAAGAATTTCCTCTTTTGAAGGCAAATGTGACTTTGCCTTACCCATTGAGGTTAAGGTGCCGGTCTGTTTTTTATCATCCCGTTTCAAAAACTATTCTTCCTCTTTAGCTTTCGCCTTTTTTGCTGGCGCTTTCTTGGTTGCTGTCTTTTTTACAGGTGTTTTGCGGCCTTTTTTAGGTGCAGATGATTTTGCTGCAATGAGTTCCAATGCTTCTTCCAATGTAACCGATGCAGGATCTTTGCCTTTTGGTAAAGTCGCATTGATTTTTTCCCAATTTACATAGGGGCCATAGCGTCCATCTCTAACCGTAACAGCACCACCATCGGGGTGATCCCCCAGTGTTGCAATTGCCTTTGGTGTTGCGGCACGTCGACTTCCGCCTTTTGCCTGTTTTTCGGCAAGCACCGTTACCGCTCTGTTGATACCTATATCAAAAACTTCATCCGGTGTTTCTAAATTTGCATATTGACCATCATGTGAAATATAGGGGCCATAACGGCCAATGGCAGCCGTTATTGGCTTGCCAGTTTCAGGATGAAGGCCAACTTCACGCGGTAAAGATAGAAGTGCCATGGCTTTGTCATAAGTCATTTCGGTTGGTAACCAACTTCTCGGGAGACCCGCACGTTTCGCGTCTTTCCCTTCACCGCATTGCACATATGGCCCAAATCGTCCTGTACGCAGAGTGATATCGTGTCCTGTCTGCGGATCTTGTCCAAGCACTGCAGGTTCATCAGGATTTTGTGCCTCGCCTTCAGCGCCAGATTCACTACCAAGTTGTCTTGTATATTTACACTCTGGGTAATTAGAACAACCAACAAAAGCACCATAACGGCCGAGTTTTAGTGATAATTGACCGGCATGACAAAGCGGGCAGGAACGCGGATCGCTGCCATCTTCTCTTGGAGGAAAAGCAAGCGGTGCCAAAGTTTCATTCAGGACATCGAGTACATTGCTTACGCGTAATTCCTTAATATCGGCAACAGATGCATTAAATGCATCCCAGAACTCGCGTAAGACCTGTTTCCAGGATAATTTTCCATCGGAAATGAGGTCAAGTTTTTCTTCAAGATCGGCTGTGAAGTCATATTCAACATAGCGATTGAAGAAGTTTTCCAAAAATGCCGTAACAATGCGCCCCTTGGCTTGCGGTATAAGCTTACGTTTATCAATACTGACATAGTCGCGATCACGGAGCGTTCCTAAAGTCGAAGCATATGTTGATGGACGGCCAATGCCTAGTTCTTCAAGTTTTTTGATCAATGTTGCTTCAGAATAGCGGGCAGGTGGTTCCGTAGTGTGCTTTAAAGCATCAATGTTGATCTGCTTCAGGGACTCATTTGCCTGCATCTTTGGTAAGCGGACAGCATCGTCATCTTCGCTCGAATCTTCGTCGCGTTGATCGGTATATGCAGCTATGAAACCATCAAATTGTATAACCGAGCCGGTTGCTCTTAAATTGGCATGGTCTGAGCCCTTAATAGCCTCAATTTCAACAGTCGTGCGTTCAATATCTGCTGGTGTCATTTGGCTGGCAATGGCTCGCTTCCAGACAAGATCATAGAGTTTTGCCTGATCGCTATCGAGATATTGCTTCACGCTATCGGGCGTGCGCATAAAATCTGTCGGACGGATAGCTTCGTGTGCCTCTTGGGCATTTTTAGCCTTTGTAGAATAAAAGCGCGGCTTTTCTGGCACGTAATTATTGCCAAAAGTATCTTTAATTGCAGTGCGCGCAGCGTCAATTGCTTCAGGAGCAATCTGGACACCATCAGTACGCATATAGGTGATGAGACCAGTGGTTTCTCCACCAATATCAATGCCTTCATAGAGTTTTTGCGCCACTTGCATGGTGCGAGAAGCGGAAAAACCAAGTTTAGAAGACGCAGCTTGTTGTAGTGTTGATGTTGTAAAAGGCGGTGAAGGATTACGTTTTGTCGGTTTTGCATCGACACTAAGTGTCCGAAATTCTGCGCCTTGCAGCATAGAGCGAATTTCATCAGCTTGTTGTTGTGTCTTGATATCAAGTTTGGCCAGCTTTTTCTGGTTGAAGGTGGTGAGCTTAGCCAAAAATTGTTCATCATGTGATGTTGCCAATTTGGCTTCTATTGACCAATAATCTTCTCTTTTAAAACGTTCGATTTCCGACTCACGGTTGCATACTAAGCGTAATGCAACCGACTGTACACGACCAGCTGATCGCGCACCTGGTAATTTCCTCCACAGGACTGGGGAAAGTGTAAAGCCAAACAGATAATCCAATGCACGTCTTGCAAGATATGCATCGACAAGTGGTACATCGATATCTCTTGGATGCGCCATTGCGTCCAATACGGCATGTTTGGTGATAGCGTTAAAGACAACACGTTTCACTGATTTGTCTTTTAAAGCTTTCTTCTGGCGTAAGACTTCCAACACATGCCAAGAAATTGCTTCACCTTCGCGATCAGGGTCGGTTGCTAAAATGAGACCGTCAGCGTCTTTCAATGCTTTTGTTATGTCACTCAGCCGCTTTGCCGCTGTAGTGCTTGTGTCCCATTTCATAGAAAAATCTTCATCGGGAAGTACAGAACCGTCTTTGGCAGGTAAATCGCGTACATGCCCAAAAGACGCCAGAACCTTATAATTAGATCCTAGATATTTATTGATTGTTTTGGCTTTTGCCGGTGATTCGACGACAACAACATCCATAATGATATCTGCTTTTCTATATCAATAACCAAATTAAACTGCTTTCACATGAACAGCCAATACGGTTTGGTCAAGGCTAAATCAAAAAAAAACTTATATTGCAACTAATGATTGCGAAAAATATAAATACACGTTATTATGGTGCCATTCCATTTGTAAGTCGTCATTTATAGGATGGGGCGGGAATAAAATTCGATTTCTTAGTTTTCTATGCTGGGATTTCATTTATTTAGGAAATTATTATGTCAGATAACCGCTTAAAAGTTATTGGATATATTACAGATATGTCTCGGCAAATGAATACAATGGCACTTAATGCCAATGTACCATTTCTAGCTTTTCTGTTGGATATGGTCGCCAAAGAAGGGCAAAATATGCTGAAGGGGGCTAATTCCAAGACGGAAAATCATCAATAGCAAGCGATACAGCTCCGCCAGCATGGCGAATGAGCTTGCCAGCAAGATCAAGTTCGACGAGGAGTAGGTAAATTTTATCGATCGGCACACCAGAGTGGAAGCAAAGGGTCTCAATGTCTATCGGCGTTGTTGATAAGGCTGCTAAAACTGCTTTGCGGTCATTGTCATTTGTGTCATCGGTGTTTGAACTGTCATTACCTTCAATGTTTTCTGTTATTAATGGAATTTCTGGCTTATCAGGTGGTTCATCGGGAAAGATATTGTCATCTGCCTGTTCAAATAAATATAGCTGTTTATTGGGATTTTCCGGAGTAAGAGGCGTTAGTGTTTCGGCAATGTCATTGGGATGGGTGACCAAAAGAGCACCATCTTTGATGAGATTGTTGGGGCCTGTGGCTCGTGGATCTAATGGTGAGCCAGGAATGGCAAATACAATACGTCCAATGTCTGCCGCTAATCTGGCGGTAATGAGTGAACCCGATCGACTTGCCGCTTCAGCAACCAGAAGTCCTAATGAAAGGCCAGCGATAATTCGGTTTCTTCGCGGAAAATCGACTGCTGTTGGTTGCCAACCTAGCGGCATTTCACTTATGATAGCGCCACCATTATCCAGAATATTTTTATAAAGGGATGTATTTTCTGGTGGATATATACAATCTATACCGCCAGCTAAAACAGCAACTGTGCCAGTTTTGAGACTTGCTTGATGCGCTGTTGAATCAATGCCCCGAGCCAAGCCGGATACGATAGCAAATCCCATTTCACCCAATTGATTCGCAAAAAGAGTTGTTATCTTTTTACCAGATGCCGAAGCATTTCTTGAACCGACGATGCCAACAGATGGGCGTTGGAAAATATCGAGATTGCCTTTCACCGCTATAACGGGTGGGGGATTATCTGTCGTTCTTAGATAAGGTGGATAGTCAGGTTCTCCAACACAGACAAATTTTATGCCCATTTTTGCCGCAAGTTCCATCTCTTGTTCAGCGTCTTGCTTGCTGGCAATTCGGATCGATTTATTGGCTCCACCTCTCGCACTTAATTCGGGTAACACCGATAAGGCTTTTTCAGCGGTTTTAAATTGTTGAATCAAACTCATAAAGGTAACGGCGCCAACATTTTCGCTTCGGATAAGTTGTAGCCAATGAAGCCTTTGATTTTCTGTCAGATAAATTCCTTTACGTTTCAACATTATGATTTCTTTACACCAATTTTGCTTTCTTCGCCTTTTACAAGGCGCACAATGTTGGCTTGGTGCTTAAGAATGACAATGACACTCATAACCGTTAGAACCAATGCAACGAGTTTAAAATGTATTCCTGGCATGAATACAAAAACAAAAATTGGTACAAAAATAACGGCCAATAAAGCAGAAAGTGACGAATAACGGGTGATAAATGCTGTTAAAAGCCATATGCAGATAAATAATATCGCAGCTGGCCAATAAAAACCGAAACAGATACCAAGATATGTCGCAACGCCTTTGCCGCCCTTGAATTTTAGCCACACGGGATACAAATGACCGATAAATGCACCGAAACCACCTAGCATGACAATAACGTAATTGCCGTAAGCATTTGCGATTAAAGATGCGATATAAACCGCCACTGTACCTTTCAGCATATCGCATAACAATGTTAAGGCGGCTATTTTTTTGTTACCGGTTCGCAATACATTAGTCGCACCAATATTTCCCGAACCGATTTTGCGCACATCTCCCAATCCCGCAAAGCGGGTAAATATAAGTCCGAAAGGTATTGAGCCGATCATATAACAGACCAACAACGCAACCCACGATATCATTTGCGGAGATGTGGTTATATCAGCCATGAATTGTGACTTTCTAAAATAGATTATTCGCTTTTGTATACGACGCAGCCATTAACATAGGTTTTTAATACGCGTCCTTCAAAACGTGAGTTTTCATAAGGTGTGTTTTTGGAACGCGAGTGTAACATGTCCAAGGACAAAAGCCACGGTTCCTCTAAATCAACCAAAATGAAATCTGCTTTATGTCCTGGTTTTAAGGTACCTGCTTCGAGTCCCAAGAGCTTAGCTGGATTTGTTGATAGCAATTCAACAATACGTAACAACGAAAGAGAATCGTTGTGGTAAAGACGAAGTGCAGCAGCAAGCAAGGTCTCCAGACCAACAGCACCAGAAGCTGCATCTTCAAACGGTAACCGTTTGGTATCTGCATCTTGCGGATCATGACTTGAAACAATGATATCAACAATCCCGTTACGAACCGCTTCGACCAATGCTACGCGATCTTCTTCCGAGCGAAGAGGCGGTGATAGCCTGAAAAATGTACGATATTCACCGATATCATTTTCATTCAATGCAAGGTGATTGATTGATACGCCAGCAGAAATATTTCCACCACGATCTTTTGCAACACTCACGGCATCTGCCGACATTGCTGTTGATATTTGCGCTGCATGGTAGCGACAATGTGTCAGGTTGGCCAGTCGTAAGTCACGTTCAAGCGGAATAATCTCAGCCTCTTTCGGCACGCCGGAAAGTCCCAACCAGCTTGCAAGTAGACCTGAATTCATAACGCCACTGCCGCCCAACCACTTATCCTGCGTTTCGTGCATGATCAATGCGTTGAAATCACGTGCATAGGTCATGGCTCTTTTTAGTACAGAAGAATTTTCCAGTGTTTTACGGCCTTCTGTAAATGCTATTGCACCTGATTCTTTAAGCAGGCCAAATTCGGTCATCTCTTGACCGTTAAGACCTTTGGTTATGGCTGCAGAAGGATACACATTAACCTTTGCGGCTTCATGCGCAGTGCGCTTAACAAATTCTACCAGTGCTACATCATCGATAACAGGGTGCGTATCTGGCATCATCACAAAAGACGTTACACCTCCTGCCGCCGCAGATTGGCTGGCCGACGCGATAGTCTCCCGATATTCATTACCAGGTTCTCCAACATAAACGCGAGCATCGACAAGACCAGGCAATATTGCTTTTCCTTGAGCATCAATAACGTTTGCGCTTTCAGGACTACCTTGATTAATTGCATCTTTGCCGGCTGCTTTTATGATACCATCTTCAACAATAAGGGTGCCGATTTCATCTTTATTGCGTGACGGGTCAACAATACGCGCATTTTGATACACAACGGAATTCATTATTTTTCTCCTTCTGTATCAGTTTTGCGAGGATCCAGCAGTGCTTCTATCACAGCCATTCTGACCGCTACCCCCATTTCAACTTGTGTGTGTATGACGCTTTGCGGTCCGTCGGCTATGTCGGACGCGATTTCAACGCCACGATTGATTGGACCCGGATGCATAACGATGCAATCATCTTTTGCTCGAGCCAATTTTTCTTTATCTAAACCATAAAAATGAAAATATTCACGGACGGAAGGGATAAAGGCTCCAGCCATTCGTTCCCGTTGAAGGCGAAGCATCATAATGACGTCAACGTCTTTCAGTCCTTCTTTCATATCGGTAAACACTTCAACACTCATGTCGGCGATTCCACTTGGCATTAATGTTGTTGGGCCTATAACGCGAACCCGCGCACCAAGAGCGTTGAGGCTGATAATGTTGGAGCGAGCAACACGTGAATGTAAAACATCGCCACAGATTGCTACAGTCAATCCCGCAATTGTTCCTTTTGCACGACGTATGGTCAATGCATCGAGTAGAGCCTGTGTTGGGTGGGCGTGCGCTCCGTCTCCGGCATTTACCACAGAACAGTCAACTTTTTGCGCTAGCAATGCTGCAGCACCGCCACAGCTATGCCGGATTACAAGAATATCGGGATGCATAGCATTTAACGTCATAGCGGTATCTATTAACGTTTCCCCTTTTTTGACAGAGGAGTTACCAACAGACATATTCATGACATCGGCGCCGAGACGTTTTCCTGCCAATTCGAATGAGGATTGGGTACGTGTAGAATTTTCAAAAAAGAGATTGATTTGTGTTCGACCACGCATCGAAGACTTTTTCTTGTCAATTTGTCTTGATACTGCAACATTGGCGTCAGCTCTATCAAGTAGAATTGTTAGGTCATGAGCCGTTAGCCCTTTGATTCCAAGCAAATGGCGGTGGGGAAAAATAGGAAAGGAAGAAGTTTGTGTCATGATAGATGTTTCCAATGCGTTCTTCATGAGACTATAACAAGCGTTGCTTTCTATGCAATGGCTGTTTTTAATCGTAAAAAAATCAAATGTCTGTAGTATAATTATCTTATAAAATTAAAAATAGGGACAAATTCGTGAGTGCTGCACCTTCTCAAAATCCAATTCGTAAAAATGCTTTTTTAGACGATGCCATTTTATTCCGATTTTCATCGTCTCTACCAACAACTCTGCTTGCCGGTTTTGAAGAGATTGGCGCATTTGTAGCAAGCAGAGAAGCACAGGATTTGGCAAGATTGGCAAATATTCATCGCCCAACGTTGAGGCGGGAAGACGAATGGGGCAATCCGACTCAGCAGTTGGAAATTCATCCTGCCTATCAGGCATTATTACGTAGGTCGCGGCAAATAGGGTTGTCGTCCTCTTTGTGGGAGCAAGGGGCGGCAGAAAACAGTGCGCGATATCAGGCTCGTGCTATTCGCCTATTTTTAATGGCTGGATTAGAAACAGGACATCTTGATGAAGTAACACTGAACAGTGCCGCAATTGCTGCTTTGATCGGTGAAACAGAACTATTTTCGAAATGGAAAAATGCACTTCTTTCAAGACAACATGATTATTCGTCGCGACCAATTTTTGCCAAAAAATCTGCAGCTCTTACATTTGCATTTGAAGATGCAACAGATAATTTAACGGGTAGCACGCATATTGCTTCCGCCAGATATATATCTTTTGATGCCGCCAATGGACGGGATATCTATCAATTAAATGCTGTAAAAACATCGGTCATTAATCCGGTTGCCGATGGTTATCTTGTTACTGCAGAAATTGAGGGAGAAAAGAGCTGTTTCCTAGTTCCTCGCTTTCAGGATAATGGTGCGTTGAATGGCGATATATCGGTTGATTATCTCATTCATAGGGCTGGCGAATGCTCAGTTCCTGAAGGTCAAGTATCATTTCGCCAAAGTTATGGTTGGTTGATTGGGCAAATAGGACAAGGCGAAAAGGTTGTGCGTGATGTTGAAACGATGACTCGTTTTGATCAGGCCGTTGTTTCAGCCGGTGTTTTGCATGCGGCATTACAAATCGGGGTAAATTATTTCAGACGCAATAATGTAAGACAAACATTCTCGCCTCTTACAGAACGGGTATTTGCTGATCTCGCTCTAGATATTGTTGCTGCGCAATGTTTGGTTATGCGCTTGGCACGTGCTTTTGATCATGCTGCGTCAAATCGTGGAGAAGCGGCATTTGCTCGTATCATGACGCCCATTGTTGCGATGCATGTCAACCAGCTTGTTGTACCGGTTGTTGGTGAAATTATTGCACAGCTTGGCAAGCAATCATTCTTTAGTGATAGTCGCCTGTCGCGTATGCTACATGATGCGCCAAATCGAGCAATGAAAGATTCTGGCGGTAATGATCTTGTTATCGATACAATCCAGATAGCCGAAAAAGCACCTGGATTATTTCAGGGATTACTGGAAAAAATTGGCTTTGAAATAGGGTCTGCGGGGCCAAAAACCGTCGAGATATTGCAGGCTGCGGCGCATGTGGCTGCAAGCGACATGGGAGCAGGGCGGTTGTTTGTCGAGCAAATGGCTTATGCGGGTGCAGCAGCGGCATTGAAGCAGATGGACATGGATCACGTTACGGCAGGGTATGTAGAAAGTAGACTTGGCGGACAATGGCGTTCTTCTTACGGTATGCTCAGTGCGCGCCATCATGCTGGTCATATATTGGATACGCTTTATCCGACAGTTTGAGGCAGGGACTGCAATCGGTCAAGCGCGCCTTGCAAAATAAAAGCGGCAGCAGCTGAATCAATCCGTTCCGCACGTTTTGCGCGTGAAACATCCATTTCCAATAAACCACGTTCTGCTGCAACGGTTGAAAGTCGTTCATCCCAAAAAACAAAGGGAATTGGCGAAAGCTTATCCATATTGTGTACAAAAGCACGTGTTGCCTGCACCCGCGGGCCGCTGCTTCCATCCATATTGATCGGTAACCCAATAATGGCAACGCCGACATTTTCATGATTGAAAAAGTTTATCAATAAAGGTGCATCAATAGAAAATTTTTTGCGTTTTATAACGGGGCGCGGTGTCGCAAAGCGCCATCCAAGATCAGAAACGGCAATGCCAATCGTTTTGGTTCCTAAATCAATACCGGCTATATTTTTGCCACTTAACTGAAGATCGGGAATGGTTGTGATATCAATAACGGGCATTTAAAACTGTTCTTGGTTGTATCTCGTGTTTTTTTCCATTTCAGCTCATATATGTATTTAGAACAAAATCCAAGAAAAAGAGGAGAATAGATCATGAAACTTACTTGGCTTGGGCATGCGGCTTTTCGCGTTGAAACGGGTAATGCCGTTATTTTAATTGATCCATTTCTGACGGGTAATCCAGCGGCAAAAGATCTGGATATAGAAAAG
The DNA here is from genome assembly GCA_946478235.1 of uncultured Bartonella sp. Taxonomy (GTDB): domain Bacteria; phylum Pseudomonadota; class Alphaproteobacteria; order Rhizobiales; family Rhizobiaceae; genus Bartonella. The sequence continues at coordinate 113,917 of CAMLBF010000001.1, read as the reverse complement.
GCCATTGATGGTGTTACGCATATTGCTCTTACACATGGGCACAGTGACCATGTGGGGGATACTATTGCTATCGCACGAGATAAGAATGTACCAGTCACTGCGAATGCTGATTTGGCAGCATGGTTAGGATCGCAAGGTGTCCAAAACCTGTTTCCCGGTAATACTGGGGGAACACAATCCCATGATGGTTTTTCCATTACTTTTGTTAATGCACTCCATTCGTCCGCAGTATTGACGGAAGATGGTGTTTCACAGTGTCTCGGAAATCCTAATGGTTTGATATTTCATTTTAACGATACGCCAACATTATATCATATGGGCGATACCGATATTTTTTCTGATATGAAATTGATTAACGAGCTGCATGCGCCAGACATTGGAATAGTTCCTATTGGTGATATTTATACTATGGGGGGAGCGGTGGCTGCTTTGGCTTGCCGGAGGTATTTTGATTTCAAGACCGCGATACCATGTCATTACGGCACTTTTCCTGCACTTGATCAGACAGCTGAACGTTTTGTTCTTGGTATGGAAGGTGGAAAAACATTTGTGAAAACGCCGAAAGTTGGTGAAAATTTTACGCTATAATAGTTTTTATTGCTTTTATTGCTTTTTATATATATTTTATTGAGAATAAAATTCTATTTTCGGGAGGGTATCTGATGTTTGTAGATATAAAACGGTCAAACGTGTTGTCCATCTTTCACATATAATGGTGAAAGGCGATAAAGTAGAACATATGGACAGAGAACAGAATGTAATTCTAAGTTATTTTGAGCAACTTGATGAATTCGATGTTAATAATGTTTAGCCGTCAACGTCGGTTATGCTTAAGAATTGACAGAGGCTCATCTTAAATCAATTGAAGCGTTAATCTCGATGTAAATGCGTGTATCGCTGTTGCTGACATTTATACTGAAGTGATAGCAAATACTTTAATAATAATGAATTGGTGTTCTTAAGAAGATCGCACTTGGTATTAAAGAGTGTTTGCAAGATGTGGCATCCGTACACAGGCTTGTTTGCATGTTTTTTTTGCATGTTATTGACGGTTTCAAGTTTTGCTTAGAAGACTGACACAAGGAAAAACTTTAGCTTTTTCACAATTTAAGAATAAGAAATATCAAGATTTATCATCGGAGAATTACTTTCGACACAACTAAATTCTAAGAGGTATCCATAATGGATTCAGATAAAAAATTCACGGTCATTACAGGCGCAAGCTCTGGTATCGGCTATGCAACCGCAATGGCCTTTGCTAAACGCGGTAAAAATTTGATTGTTATTGCAAGACGTCAAGAGCCACTGGAAAAGCTTAAGCAAGAAATTGCAATCATTAATCCTGCTTTGACGGTGGTTATTAAGCTTTGTGATTTATCACAACCTGTCAATGCACATCATCTGTTCGACGAATTAAAAGATTATTTTATAGAAACATGGGTTAATAACGCCGGTTTCGGTCATTATGGTACTGTAGATAGTCAGGATCTCAATAAAATCGAATCTATGCTACATGTGAATATTGAAGCGCTAACTATTCTTTCAACGTTGTACACACGAGCCTATCATGATGTTAAAGGGGCTCAATTGATTAATATTTCTTCACGTGGCGGATATACCATCGTTCCCGATGCCGTGACCTACTGTGCCACAAAGTTTTATGTCAGTGCATTTACTGAAGGATTATCGCATGAGCTAAAAGCAGCCAAGGCTCAACTAAAGGCTAAAGTGCTTGCGCCTGCCGCAACAAAAACCGAGTTTGGACAGATTGCCAACAATGTGACGGAGTATGATTATGCCAAGCGCTTTGCACAATATCATACACCAGATCAAATGGCCGAATTTCTACTAGCACTTTATGACAGTGAATATTCTGTAGGTGAGATCAGCACAAAAGACTTTTCATTTTCTTTAAAAGACAGCGTCTTACCTTACTCTGGCAATTCTTCAGAAAATCAATTTAGCTAAATAATATTCTTTCGGAGAAAACAACGATGAAAAAGAATTTCGTAAAATTTGCTTTTTTACTTATTTTTCTAACTTATGGAACATTTGGAATGGCTCAAACAAAGGTAGTTGCCACATCATTAAAAGCTCCAACAGGTATTGCATTTAATGATAAAGGAGAAATGTTAGTTACCAACTGGTCTGGAAATTCTATCGTTAAAATAACGCCGCAAGGTAAGCAAGAAACCGTTTATTCAGGTATAAGCGCTCCAGCAGGCATCGTTGTTGATAATAACAACAATATTTATGTAGCTTCTTATCAAGATGACTATATTTTGAAGATAGATGAAAAAGGTAATACATCCAAAATTGCGAATGGTTTTCATACTCCTACAGGGATTGCTTGGTCTAATACAGATGAATTGTTGGTGACTAATCGTTCATCAGGGGAAATAGTATCTGTTAATGTTGAAACAGGCGCCAAAAAAGTAGTAGCAACTAAACTTAACTTACCCGTTGGTGTGACGCAATTACCTAATGGCGATTTGGTTGTTTCGCAATATAGCGGAAGATTAACGCACATTAATGCAGCAGGCGTTCATAAGGAGTTAGGCTCTGGTTTTAATCGGCCTGGCGTGGGTATCATAACTGTTTTAGACCATTTGGTTGCTGTCATTGATAATGGCGCAGGGGCTGTTAGGCTGGTGAATGTTGATACGGGGGAAACAAAACCGCTCGCTAGTAATTTAGGTGGGGCAGTTGCGCTAGCCTATTTCAAGCATCGTTATTATGTTGGAACTTGGAATGATGGCCAAGTACGTGTTTTTGATTAATATCGAATTCGTAAGAAATGAGATTCAATATTTGCCGGCAGTATCAATAAAATGCTGGTGACTATGGACATTTATTGGTCAAAATAGATTTTGCTAGCGATTATCTTTGTGATTATCCCATCCTAATGAATCAATATAACTCTATTAATGCTAACAATGTAAGCATTTTGTATCTTGTTTTTGAATGCTAGAGATACATTGAGGATAAGTAACATTTAACTCATAAATATTTTGGCCTATTGCCCCGTTCGCGAAACAGCTTGTATACGCGCACGGGGCAACCTATCCGTAAACGACCAATTATGGCCTGTTTAACGAGCTAAATTGATATGAACTTGACCGCGTATTGCATGCAGTCGAAATAGAAATCATACCTACTGGCGACATTTATACCTTGAGTGAATTGTCACTGCGTTCGTCTGCCAACATATTTCGATTTCACGACAGTAATACCATGCCATTATAGCGCTTTTCCTGCACTTGACCAAACTCCAGAACACATCATTTGTGGGATGGAAGATGGCAAAACAGTTGTAGAAACACCAAAAGTCGGTGAAACGCTCAACTTCTGACGGTCTTTTCTTGCTCTTATGGCTTATGACCTGTATAGCCAGAAGAAGGAATGTCTATTCATATGGGATTGATCTGATGTCTGTAGATATTAAAACGGTCAAACGTGTTGCCCGTCTTTCACGCATAGCTGTGAAAGATGATGAAGCAGAACGTATGGCCAGAGAACTGAATGCAATTTTGGGCTTTGTTGAGCAACTCGATGAAGTCAATGTTAATAATGTCGAACCGTTGACCTCTGTTATACCTATGTCTTTGCGTACGCGCGAAGATGTTGTTACAGATGGCAACAAAGCCGCGGATATCGTGGCCAATGCACCATTAACGGAAGATCACTTTTTCCTTGTACCAAAAGTGATCGAGTAATGTACGATTTTTTGATTTTCGAGGCATGATTATGACTGATTTAACGAAGCTGACAATTGCCGAGGCTCGTGACGCTTTGAAACAGCGTGAAATCAAGGCAACAGAATTGACTGATGCTTATCTTAAAGCAATAGAAGCGTCTAATTCCGCTATAAATGCGTATGTCGCTGTTACCGCCGATCATGCCCAAGAGATGGCAAAGGCATCGCAAAAACGCATTGATAATAATGAAATGGGTGCTCTTGAAGGTATCCCTCTTGGTATCAAAGACCTTTTTGCAACATACGACATCCATACACAGGCATGTTCGCATATTCTTGATGGTTTTAAACCAAAATATGAGTCCACGGTTACGGCCAATTTATGGGCTGATGGTGCTGTTATGCTTGGTAAACTCAATATGGACGAGTTTGCTATGGGGTCTTCCAATGAGACGTCACATTATGGTGCGGTTATCAATCCATGGCGTGCTGAAGGATCAGACAAGCAACTTGTACCGGGTGGTTCTTCTGGTGGTTCAGCAGCAGCCGTGGCAGCCCATTTATGCGCTGGTGCAACAGCAACTGATACTGGCGGTTCAATTCGCCAACCGGCAGCGTTTACCGGCACAGTTGGAATTAAACCAACCTATGGTCGTTGTTCACGTTGGGGGACAATTGCGTTTGCTTCATCTCTTGATCAAGCCGGTCCAATTGGCCGCGATGTACGCGATTGTTCAATTCTTCTTAAATCTATGGCATCATTTGATGATAAGGATTCAACCTCTGTTGATGTTCCTGTGCCTGATTACGAAAGTTTCATCGGGAAATCAGTAAAAGGCATGAAAATCGGTATTCCAAAAGAATATCGTGTTGATGGCATGTCTGAAGAAATCTTGAACCTTTGGCAGAAGGGTATTGATTGGCTGAAAGATGCAGGTGCAGAAATAGTCAACATTTCGCTCCCTCATACAAAATATGCTTTACCAGCCTATTATATCGTAGCGCCTGCGGAAGCCTCTTCCAACTTGGCACGTTACGATGGTGTACGGTTCGGTCTGCGTGTGCCGGGTAAAGATATTATTGAAATGTATGAAAATACGCGTTCTGAAGGATTTGGAAACGAAGTTAAGCGCCGTATATTGATAGGCACATACGTGTTATCTGCCGGTTATTATGATGCTTATTACCTCAAAGCCCAAAAGGTCAGAACGCTTATCAAACAAGATTTTGATAATTGTTTTGAGGCAGGAGTTGACGCGATATTAACGCCAGCAACACCGACACCTGCTTTTGGTATTGCCGACGAAAAACTGAAAAGCGATCCTGTGGCAATGTATCTTAATGATATTTTCACTGTGACCGTTAATATGGCTGGCTTACCGGGAATATCTTTGCCTGCAGGTCTTTCTTCAGATGGTTTGCCATTGGGACTTCAGCTTATTGGTAAGCCTTTTGGCGAAGGTGAGCTATTTCAGACGGCTCATGTAATTGAACAGGCAGCTGGCAAGTTCTCACCTAAAAAATGGTGGTAACGATATAGGTATAGCGCCAAACGGGGGCAATCCTGTTTGGTTGGCTTGGATGCCATACTTCTATAGCCAGATAGATCTATTCTCGTTCAGAGAGTGTTTAAAACAATACCATTTTAATAGTGCAACAAAGTATTGTTGCACTATTTTTTTGACATCACTTAAAGATAAAAATAATTGAATTTTGCTGGCGATCTTGATGGGTAGCCTCGTCTGTACCAACCACCCAATTTATATGGTTTACCCCAAACTCTGTATCAGCCACCCAAATAGGCTTCTTTCACTCTCGGATCGTTCAGCATCTGTTTGCCTTCACCTTCAAGAATAATTTTTCCGACTTCAAGGATATAGGCATAATTTGCAATAGAGAGTGCAGCAAAAGCATTTTGCTCAATAAGCAAGACAGTTTTGCCCATTTCATTGATCTTTCTGATAATCGAAAAAATTTCATTTACCAAAATAGGGGCAAGGCCAAGAGATGGTTCGTCCAACATCACAACCTCAGGATTGCTCATCAGAGCCCGACCAACAGCAAGCATCTGTTGTTCACCACCAGACATGGTTCCGCCAAGTTGTTTTGAACGTTCTTTCAACCTCGGAAATAAATCGAATATCCACTCAATATCACGTGCGATACCTGCTTTATCTTTTCTGATATAAGCGCCTAATTGCAAATTTTCGAAGACAGTAAGGTGCGGCATAATCCGTCGCCCTTCAGGGCTAAGTGCAATTCCTCTGCGCAAAATCTCTTCAGGTTGTTTGCCTAGAATTTCTTCGTCTTTATAGATTATTTCACCGGATACAGAGCGGTTTAATCCAGCAATGGAACGCACTGTACTGCTTTTTCCAGCACCATTTGCGCCAATTAAGGTGACAATTGATCCCTGTTTGATGGACATTGTTAAACCTTGTACAGCTTTAATGGCACCATAGTGAACATGGAGATTTTTGATTTCAAGCAGATTCATGAAAGTTCTCCGCCGAGATAAGCTTCAATGACTTTAGGATTATTGCGAATTTCCTCTGGGGTACCATCTGCAATTAACGCACCATATTCCAATACCCATATATGGTTACACAATCCCATAACGACGCGCATATCATGTTCGATCAGCAGGATTGTCAAATCGAATTCTTCGCGAATTCTAGCGATGAAACTCAACAGTTCTTGGCTTTCTTGCGGGTTCATACCGGCAGCCGGTTCGTCGAGTAACAAAATCTTTGGCTTTGTAGCCAATGCGCGGGCAATTTCCAGCCGTCTCTGCGCGCCATAGGCCAAGGCTGTTGCTGGTTGGTCATAAAGATGATCGAGATGAACACGTTTTAAGAGATCCATAGCAGAATCGCGAATCTGACGCTCTTCTTGAGCCGCGCTAGGTATATGCAATGCACCGGCAAGCCATGAACTTTTTTGCCGCACATGAGCACCTACCATAACATTTTGTAGGACATTCAAGCCTGTAAACAATCTAATGTTCTGAAATGTTCGTGCTATGTGGCGTTTGCAAACAATATGGGGCGGAAGACCAGAAACGACCTTGCCATCAAGCTCGATAGTGCCAGATGTCGGTTTATAAAAACCCGAAATCATATTAAATACCGTGGTTTTTCCAGCACCATTTGGCCCAATTAGACCGGTAATACTACCACGTTCAATTTGCATATTGACGTCATTTACCGCGGTTAAACCGCCGAAGCGCATCGTTATGTTGTTAAGTGTCAAAATTGGATTGTTCATGATTCTTCTCCGCCTTTCGACACTGGCTGGCGCTTGAAAAAGCGATAGATGCCATTCCAAGAAAATTCGCGCGTTCCTAACAGGCCACTGCGCCAGAAAAGAATAATGGCCATGAGGAGTATTGAGAAAATAACCATACGCAAGCCAGGGATACCTGGTAATTGCATAAATCCGAGATTAAGCGGCTGTTCAACGATACGCAGCCATTCTAGCAATACAGTTATAATGACGCTGCCAATAATGCTTCCGGTGATAGAACCTAAGCCACCAGCTACAACAATCATCAAAATATTGAATGTCAAAAGAAAGTTGAACATTTTAGGGTCAATTGTTGAAATGAGGGCAGCCGTCAATGCTCCGCCAACTCCAGCAAAGAATGCACCAATGACAAATGATAAACAGCGATAGAAGAAAGTATTTATTCCCATTGTTTTCGCTGCAATTTCATCATCTCTGATTGCACAGAGCGCGTTGCCAGTATTGCTCCTTAACAACATAACGATGAAAATAACGGTAAAAGCTAACCAACCGTAGTTCCACCATAAATTGCCATCTTGCGGTATGCCTTTTATTCCCAGTGAACCATTTGTGATGGGGGTTGCATTGGTTATGACCACACGAATAATTTCTGCAAATCCTAGCGTTGCTATTCCAAGATAGTCACCACCAAGGCGTAATACCGGAATTGCAATGAATAGACCAAGAAGTGCGGCACAAAGTCCACCAATGATAACCGCAAAAAAGAATGGTAACTGGAGATGTAATAGTGGACCAAAAATTGGCTCAAGGATCCACATCATTTCCTTTTGTTCGGGCGATAGCAATAAAATAGCACAAACATAGGCGCCAACAGCCATAAAACCAGCATGCCCCAGCGAAAACATACCAGTAAACCCATAGATGAGATTTAATGAGATAGCCAATATTGCATTGATGGCTATGAGATTTAAAATACGAACAGTGTAAGCATCAAAATTGCGTTCAGCATAAAAGAGAAAAGCAATCAGACACGCAATGCAAAGGAACGATAGAATGATTTGCGAGGACTTTGACATTAGATTTTCTCCTCGCTTTTTTTGCCCATAAGACCAGTTGGCATTACCAGCAAGATCATGATTAATAATATGAAAGCGAACGCATCACGATATCCTGATAGGGAAGGGAAAAATGCGATAATCATTATTTCAATAAACCCTAAGAGAAGCCCGCCTAACATTGCGCCCTCAACAGAACCAATTCCTCCAATTACCGCTGCTATGAATGCCTTTAATCCAGGTATTACGCCCATATAAGGGTGTATTTGTGGATATCGTAATGCCCACATGATGCCGGCAATTGCCGCTAAAGCAGAACCAAGACCGAAGGTAAAGGCGATGATTTTATCGACGGAAACCCCCATAAGTCTTGTGGTTTCGATATCTCGGGAAATTGCCCGCATCGCAAGTCCTGGCTTTGTCTTATTGATTATCCATAACAACAAGACGACCAATACCAGAGAAACAATCGGCACTATTATTGCCATAGGAACAATACGGATAACACCGGTTGCATCGGCACCCAGATGCCATTGAATAGGCGTAACAAGAAAATCTGGTTGTTTCACGCTTTTGGGAACACCAGTGAAAAGCACTGTTGCCAAATTTTCAATCAGAAAGGACATACCAATTGCGCTGATTAACGCAGAAATACGAGGGGCATCACGTAAAGGTCTATAAGCAATACGATCGACCGCAATGCCGCCAGCGCTGGTTACAAACACAGCAAAGCATACAGCCAAAATCCAAATAGGTGTAAAGTCTTGCGGTGAAATCAGCGCATAATAGGCTAACGCCAATATGAGCATAGCAAAAATAATGCCCCAATAGGATTTTATCTGTTTTTTGAAGCCAATAAATACTGAGTAATAGACCAGAACAGCCAATAATATAAGCAATACGGCAGTCCACGCAGGCATGAAGCTGATTGTCGAAAAGAATACAAAATAAGCACCCAACATAAAAATATCGCCATGGGCGAAATTTATAAGCCGTAGGATGCCATAGACCATCGTATATCCGATGGCTATTAACCCGTATAGGGATCCTAATGCCAGAGCATTAAAAAAATGCTGGATGAACATTTCAGTGCTCATCTCGTACCTTTCTTTATTTATGCAATTAATAAAAGCCGGTCGAAAGTTATCATTCCGACCGGTATTGTATGTGATTTATAAATATCAACTTATAAAGCAGGTTTAACTTCGCCCAGATATACGCGCTTACCGTCTTTTATCTCGATCACACCAATTGGTATTTCTGGGTTATGGTTTTGATCCATAGTCATAGGACCAAATGGTGTTTGAAAATCTTTTAATTTAGCAAGCTCTGCCGTGATTGCTTCACGGTCATCACTTCCAGCTTTTTCAATGGCTTCCATAAACATCATATAGGATGTGTATCCTAACACAGCATTCACATTAGGCGCTTTGTTAGGGAAGGTGGCTTTCCATTGTGTTGTAAATTCTTTTGCCGTTTCTGGCATATTCGGCATGTTTTCATCATATGGGAAAGTAGTGTGTAAAAAGCCTTCTGCTGCTTTTCCACCAATAGTTACCGTTTCAGGATTATCCATTGCATCGCCGCCCATAATGCGGAATGTTGCTCCCAATTCACGAGCTTGCTTCATAATTATTGCGCCTTCGGCAAAATATGCCGGAATAAACAATACGTCAGGTTGTTGCGCAATAATTTCAGTTAATGCTGCAGAAAAGTCCTGATCACCAGAGTTGTAATTGAGGTTAGCAACTACATCGCCACCCAATTTCTTGAACGAACTGTTGAAATAGTTTGCCAGACCGATAGCGTAATCGTTTGAAATGTCTTTTAAAATAGCGGCTTTTTTAGCGTGCAACGTATTGAATGCATATGTGGCAGCACCTGCGCCTTGATATGGATCCACAAAACATGCACGGAAGTAGTATTTTTTGCCCTGTGTTACCAAAGGGTTTGTCGCGGAGGTCGCAACGGCTGGTGTTTTTGCTGGCTCAGAAACTTCACCACCTGCAAGCGCAAGTGACGAACCATAAGTTCCAATAATGCCTTGCACCTTATCCGAGGCCGTCAGGCGCATCACAGCGTTTGCTGCTTCAACTTTGTCGGATTTATTATCGACAATTATCAGTTCAACTTTACGCCCCAAAACCTCCGGCTTCATTTTATTCGCAAGTTGAACACCTTCAAGTTCCAATTGTCCACCAAAAGCATTCTGACCTGTAAGAGGCAGAAAAACTCCAATCTTAATAGGATCCGACGCGTAGGCGTTAACAGTGAATGCGGCGGCAGCCACCGCGGTCGCAATTAGTTTTCTAAAAGCCATTTCTTATTGTTCCTCTCTTAAATTACAATGTAAAAATATTGTAATAAAGTTTTAATAATATGATATGGCTTTTAGTACAAGTTTTGTTAGTCGAGTAATAAATATAAAAATATCTTATACAGTAGGTTTTCTTTTAACTGTCAATTTAATCAATTACCATGTGCCTGTGTTTTTCATAGATAACCAAGGTTCCTTTGGTTCAAGCTTTTCACCTTTTTGTAAAAGTTCGATAGAGATACCATCGGGAGATTTTATAAAAGCCATATAACCATCACGTGGTGGTCGATTGATGACAATTCCCTGATCCGCTAATTTCTGGCATGTTTGATAAATGTCATCAACTTCATAGGCCAAATGTCCAAAATTACGACCGCCGGTATACTCTTCGGTATCCCAATTATAGGTCAGTTCAAGTTCAGGAGCGTGGGTTTCTTCCGCCGATTTGGTGTCTTGCGGTGCTGCAAGATAAACAAGTGTAAACCGTCCACTTTCGTTTTCTGTGCGTCTTGTTTCTTTTAGACCAAATATTTTGCAGTAAAAATCAATTGATTTTTCAAGATCGTTCACACGAACCATAGTATGTAAATAACGCATTTTTACCTCTCGTTTTATATCGCAGTGGAATGTAGCTTTTTTTGAGAAACGTTCAACACTTCTATCAATTATAAATGATGCACAATGATGTGTTGGGTCTTCGGCCTCAATTACAATATGGGGAAATCTAATAAGAGGACTTGCGCCCATGTCACAGAGCAATGTTTACTTGCAGCAAGAGAATCAATCGCTTTAACAGGACTATTTGGATTATGACGATTAAAGAAACATCAGAAAAAGATATTTCGTCTGAAGTTAGTTCTGAAACAACAGCAACCGATGTTGCAGAAATTAGTGGCAGCATTAAATGGTTTGATGTGAGCAAAGGTTATGGCTTCATCGTTCCTGATATTGCCGGTGTTCCGGATATTTTATTGCACGTGACCGTTATGCGACGTGACGGCTTTCAAACAGCCTTGGAGGGAGCAAGGATAGTTTGTGTTGTTAAAAAAGGTGAACGCGGATTACAATGTATTCAGGTTAAGTCGATTGATTTGTCGACTGCTGTTCATCCATCTGAATTGCCAGCGCGGACACATGTCGTTGTCGTGCCAGAAAGCGGCTTGGAACGCGCAATTGTAAAATGGTTCAATAGGGATAAGGGCTTCGGCTTTTTAACAAGAGGCGAAGGTACGGAAGATATTTTTATCCATATGGAAACCTTGCGCCGCTTTGGATTGGCAGAATTGCGTCCTGGGCAAGTTGTGCTTGTGCGCTTTGGAACAGGAGAAAAAGGGCTAATGGCCGCTGAAATTCACCCGGATATTGCCGCACCCTTTCCAACACATTAGTCCATGCATTCGGGAGACGCTGTATCATTATATACTTTGGATTTTGATACAGTCGCAATCATTCGTATATATTAAGCTGCAAAAGGCGAGGATATGAGACGATTTTTTCTGGTTGCATTTTGTTTCATGCTTATCGGTAATTTCAAGGCTTATGCGCAAGAGCCAATGCTTTTGCCTGTTGATGCGCAACCGCTCACGATAAAAACAGAATTAGGCCAGATAAAGTACCATGTAGAGATTGCTGTAACGCCTGAGCAAACAGAAGCAGGATTGATGTTCCGGAAAAACTTCCCAGAAAATCGTGCGATGTTATTCAAGTTTGCATCGGAGCGTGTTGTTTCAATGTGGATGGCGAATACGCCTTTGCCACTCGATATGCTTTTTGTCGACAAAAATGGTAAAATTGTTGCAATAACAGAGCATGCGCATCCATATTCTACGAGAATCATTTCTTCTCATGTGCCAGCATCTTTCACAATAGAGATAAATGCTGGTCAGGTTGCGGTTAAGAAAATTCAAAAAGGTCAAAGGGTCATTCACCCAGCTATTTGTGGTGAATGCAAGGTGGGTCAGTGATGAGTGCAGAAGACGTTCAATATTTCAATCATGATGGGTTTCGTTTAGCGTTTCGTGAAGAAGGAGAGGGCGAACCAATCCTTTTAATACATGGCTTTGCTTCATCTTCTAATGTGAATTGGTACGCACCAGGATGGTTCAGGGTTCTTAATGAAGCTGGATATCGAGTTATCGCAATTGATAACCGAGGGCACGGATTTTCGGATAAAAGCCATGACCCAGCGGTTTACACGCCTGAAGCTATGGCTGGTGATGCTGCCGCTTTATTGGAACATTTGGGAATCCAGAAAGCGCAAGTCATGGGATATTCTATGGGGGCTCGTATAAGCGCCTATATGTGCTTATTGCATGGTTCATTTGTAAACAGTGTCATATTTGGTGGTCTTGGCATTGGTATGGTAACCGGTGCTGGTAATTGGGAGCCAGTTGCAGAAGCTTTGTTGGCAGATGATATAAGTCAAATTACCAATCCACGTGGTTTGATGTTCCGGAAATTTGCAGATCGTACAAAAAGCGACAAAAAGGCATTGGCTGCCTGTGTCATAACTTCGAAAAAAGAACTGACTGCGGCGGAAGTACATGCTATTCGTCAACCTGCATTGGTTGCAGTTGGGACACTTGATGAGATTTCGGGTGAAGCCGAACCACTTGCTGCCTTATTGCCGAAAGGCGAAACGCTCATAATTCCAAATCGCGATCATATGTTGGCCGTTGGGGATCCTGTCTACAAAAAAGGTGTGATAGATTTTCTCTCTCGACATCCTATATGATGGCAATAGGCGTTATTGATTTCAATACGGAGGAAAGATTGTGTCTTGCACCGAACAGGAAGCAACACGGCGTAATCCGGAAACGCTTTGGCACGATATAAGGCAAGAAGCTTTGTCTGCGAGCGAAGCTGATCCAGTATTGGAATCGTTCTTTGCTGAATCCATTTTGAAATATGAGAGTCTTAGCGACATGATTGCTGGTCGTGTAGCTGCACGACTTTGGACACGTGAAATTAATGAAAATGCGCTTTACCAAATTTTCAGAGAGCAGATTGAGGGAATTGCACAATTTGAACAGCATATAGCGGATGATATTGGTGCGGTTTTTTATCGTGATCCTGCATGTAACCGATACATTGAAGCAGTGTTATATTTAAAGGGCTTTTTGGCAATTCAGGCGCATCGTTTAGCACATGATTTATGGTTAAAGGGTAGGTGTGACCTCGCTTTATTTCTACAGAGCCGTTCCTCATCAGTGTTTCAAACCGATATCCATCCTGCCGCACAATTTGGTCGCGGTATTTTTCTTGATCATGCCACGGGGCTTGTGGTTGGCGAAACAGCTGTTGTTGGTGACAATGTTTCGATACTACAGGATGTTACCCTTGGCGGTACGGGAAAAGAATGTGGCGATCGCCACCCCAAGATAGCAAATGGTGTGTTGATTGGTGCGGGTGCCAAGATACTTGGCAACATCACTGTTGGCGTATGTGCGAAAATTGCTGCCTGTTCGGTTGTATTAAAGCCGGTGCCTGCCCATGTAACCGTGGCGGGAGTGCCAGCAAAAATAATTGGAAAGTTACATGAAGTTGAGCCAGCATTATGTATGGATCAATTGATTAATGAATAAAATAAAAAGCTGATTATCCTTTACAGACAGTGCAGCTTGTCTTATTTGCCCTAACACGAAAGACAATGATAGTTATTAGGAGATCGCTGTGAAGCCCGATGAAATCAAAAAACTAGATGGCTATTTTAAGCGCACATTTCAGAATCAGGCGTTACAAGTCAAGCCTCGCCCACGTAAAGATGACTCATGCGAGGTTTATCTAGGAGATGAGTTCCTTGGTGTCATTTATCGCGATGAAGATGAAGGCGAATTGTCTTATAACTTCTCGATGGCAATTCTCGATATTGATTTAGACTAATCTAAATACTGTTTAATTCGGTAACATCATATATCGATTTTAAATCAGCTTTTTTGCTCTAAAGCTCGTATAGCCATTACGTGCGATAATGATATGATCGTGAATGGCTATACCAAGAGCATTTGCAACATCTTTAAGCATATGCGTCATTGAGATGTCTTCTCTCGAAGGTGTTGGGTCACCTGACGGATGATTGTGAACCAGAATGAGTGCTGATGCGGAAAGTTGCAGTGCACGCCTTACCACTTCCCTCGGATAGACAGGTGTGTGGTCAACTGTACCAATTTGCTGAATTTCGTCAGCTATAAGACCATTTTTCTTATCGAGAAATAAAATACGAAATTGCTCACGTGTTTCGTGCGCCATAGCTGCACGGCAATAAGCCAGCACTTTATCCCAAGAAGAGAAGATATCGCGTTTACGCAATTCGGATCTATTTACACGTTCACTAACGCCTGCGATGATTTTTAAATCATGCGCAACAGCAGGACCGCAGCCTGGAACTTCTTGTAGTAAATTGATATCTGCACCCAAAACATCAGCAAGACTACCAAACCGGTTTAATAATGATTTTGCTAACTGTTTGGTGTCTGCACGTGGGATTGAGCGAAACAATAACAATTCAAGAAATTCATAATCTGCAAAACCGACACCATTGGTTTGAAAATACCGTTGCCTCAATCGCTCACGATGGCCTTTATGTTGTGAGGCGACAAGTTGCTTGGATTCCACAGTCTTATTAGGCTTGGCTTGGTTTGTTGTTAATGCAAACAACGCTCTTTCGGCGAAAGCATTTTTATCGCTATCATCTTTAGCCATAATATGTTGTTCGCTTTCAGGAACCTATTGTAGGCACATAAAAGGTATTATTTTGTGAAAGTGTGAAGACTTCACATCCATCCTTAGTAACACCTAACGAATGCTCATATTGTGCTGATAATGATCTATCACGGGTTACGGCAGTCCAACCATCACTCAAGATTTTTACACCAGGCTTTCCTAAATTAATCATTGGTTCGATAGTGAAAATCATTCCTTCACGCAATTCCGGACCTTCACCCGGATTACCATAATGAAGTACATTAGGCGCGTCATGGAAAAGTTGTCCTAAACCATGGCCACAAAAATCACGTACAACCGAGCAACGTTCTGATTCGGCATAACGTTGAATAACCGCACCGATATCGCCCATTGTGGCACCGGGTTTAACGGCAGCAATAGCACGCATGAGGCATTCATGCGTTACTTCGAGCAATCGTTCTGACGCGCGTTTGATAGGCCCAACAGGGTACATACGACTGCTATCACCATGCCAACCGTTCAGTATAAATGTCACATCAACATTGACAATGTCACCAGTATGAAGAGGCTTGTTATCAGGGATACCGTGGCACACAACATGGTTGATTGATGTGCAGCAAGAATTTGTATAACCGCGATAGTTAAGATCAGCCGGAAGAGCACCACGATCTGCACCAAACGCAAAAACAAAGTCATCAATTTCCTGCGTGGTAACGCCCGGTTTGATAATATCAACCAAAGCATCCAGACACTCAGCGGCAAGTTTACCAATTTCCCGCATGCCGGCAAATGCTTCTTCGTCGAAAATACGGATTTGACCGGTGTATTTTATGGGTGCATTTTTATAATTGACGTAACTAACCATCTGTCTAACTATTCTCTGTCTTTTAGCGAATGCCGAATATCGTTTCAGCTATTGTAATACCGAAATTGGTATCTTCTACTTTATTGTCTGCATTTAAGCGTAAATCAAGTGTCTGCTATTTATAACGGTTTATTATCTTAACAATAATAGTAATTGAGCATGCAGCGATATGGTGTTTTTAAAATAGCACTTTTACGTGATCATTTTGTTCAAGAATGAATGAGCAACTTTTCATAAAGAACAAACTTTATTTATAGCATCATGAATTTGGTAGTGACCAATATATTAGCCTAAGATGTTGCCGAATATTATCAATGGAAACTTGAAAATATTCAGTTTCTCTAAACCTTTGTGACATGTAAAATTAAAGACATGCATTATTTGGTAATAGCGCCAAATATGTTAATGATCATCAGAGTGCAGCGATAAGATCACCAATTGTCATATTTGCGCATAATATCATAGCAGTGGTAACAATTGCGACAGCCATAAGTGTTATGGTCGTTTTTGTCTGAATGTTCATGATTGATCCCCTTATTCGACGAATTGGTTGATTTTCTTATTGATCTCAAAGATGACTGGATTTAGGCATCAACAAGGCAAATTCTCGTTCTTTTTAAGTAAGGTTAATTCGGGGGCGCTAAAATTTGCCAATATTGGAATGCGTGAAATGAAATGAGTAAATGGTATGGCTGGAACTGATAGAAAACGTGAAAATTTGACTGGCGGGCCGGTTATTGTTTTGGTTGAACCTCAGTTGCCGGAAAATATTGGTATGGTAGCACGGGCCATGGCCAATTTTGGTCTTTCAGAGTTAAGGCTTGTGAACCCACGGGAAGAGTTTCCCAGTGAAAAAGCAATAGCAACTGCAAGCAAGGCAGATCATATCATTAACGCTACCAAAGTGTACGATACTTTGCGCGACGCTATTGCAGATATGAATTATGTTTTTGCTACAACGGCGCGTGAGCGAGATGGTTTTAAGCCAGTAAGAAGTGCAGTGGAAGCAGCTGGAATTTTAAGAAAAAAGGATGATTCTGGATTAAAGACAGCTATCTTGTTTGGCCGTGAACGATGGGGGTTAAATAATGACGAGATCAGTCTTGCTGATGAAATCGTGACCTTTCCCGTCAATCCGGCATTTTCATCGCTCAACATTGCCCAAGCTGTTTTATTGATGTCTTACGAGTGGATGAAATCGGGTCTAGCTCAAGAAACCGACACCGCATTTAGAAATGAACCTGCAGAGCCTGCAGATAAAGCATCGTTACACGGTTTGTTTAAACAATTGGAAGAGGCGTTGGACGTACGCGGATATTTCCGACCGAAGGAACGGAAATCGATAATGGCTGAAAATCTACGCTCGGTACTGACGCGGGCAGCATTTAGCGAACCCGAAATACGGTTATTGCGGGGAGTCGTTTCATCGCTCGATCATTTTTCGCCAAAACTACCGCGCGGAGCAGGCGCACCAGATACACGAAAAAGAATAAAAGATAGTGATAATGAAAATGAGTGAACGTCCCATATTGTTCTTTGATAGCGGTATTGGTGGTTTGACGGTAATGCGCGAAGCACGCATTTTTATTCCTGATCGTCATTTCATTTATCTCGCCGATGATGCGGCTTTTCCCTATGGTGCGTGGGAAGAACGAGACTTAAAAAAACACATTATAGAACTTTTTGATGACTATCTGAATCAATATGATCCTGCATTGTGTATTGTTGCGTGTAACACCGCGTCTACCTTGGTTCTGGATGATTTGCGCCGTGTATTTTCATCAATATCGTTTGTTGGTACAGTGCCAGCGATTAAACCCGCGGCCGAACAAACGCGTTCGGGTTTAATATCGGTGCTCGCGACACCTGGAACAGTAAAGCGCGCATATACACGTGAACTCATCAATTCATTTGCTAGTAAATGTCATGTGGAGTTGGTGGGGAGCGCAAAACTTGCAGCATTTGCCGAGGATTATTTACGACGTAACCCTGTTGATCTTGAGCGTGTGAAAGAGGAAATTGCGCCGTGCTTTATCGAGCGTGACGGAAAAAGAACTGATATTGTTGTGCTTGCGTGTACGCATTATCCTTTTCTTGTAAATTTGTTTCGCAAATGTGCGCCTTGGCCAGTGGATTGGATTGATCCCGCTGAAGCAATTGCAAAACGCGCCTTGTCACTATTGCCTGATGCTGATGAGGTTCATCAATTGGATCAACAGCTCGATGTAGCGCATTTCACATCTTGTCGTATTGATTACGCAACACGCAGATTACTGCATGGTTTTGGCCTTAAATGTGACTGGGTTGCTTGACTTCTAATTGCAACATAATTAAAAGCCTACCGACTGTTACTCGTTTTCGAGATGCAGACAAACCAACGTGTCCCGTGAATATCTGCGCAATGCGTGCGCGAGTTATTCTGTCAGTCCCTGAATATGAGGGCAGAGGAGGGCGCGTTTCCCAGAAATTTCCATTTTGGAAATTTCGTTTTAATTGAAAAGGAAATGCGATGAGCAAGCGCGAAAGTACGAAATATAAAATTGACCGCCGTATGGGTGAAAACATCTGGGGTCGTCCAAAATCTCCAGTCAATCGCCGTGAATATGGCCCGGGTCAACACGGACAGCGTCGTAAAGGCAAACTTTCTGACTTTGGTACACAGTTGCGTGCTAAACAGAAGTTGAAAGGCTTTTATGGCGATATTTCTGAAAAGCAATTCCATAAAATTTATGAAGAAGCAGCTCGCCGCCGTGGTGATACAGGCGAAAACCTGATCGGCTTGTTGGAATCACGTCTTGATGCGATTGTTTATCGTTCAAAATTCGTGCCAACGGTTTTTGCTGCTCGTCAGTTTATCAACCATGGCCACGTCAATGTTAACGGACGTCGTACAAATATCCAATCATATCGCTGCAAACCAGGTGATGTGATTGAAGTACGTGAAAAGTCAAAGCAATTGACAATGGTTCTTGAAGCTACCCAATTGGCAGAGCGTGATGTACCTGACTACATCGATGTTGATCATAACAAGATGAAGGCAACTTACACACGTATCCCTGCATTCTCAGATGTTCCTTATGCTGTGCAAATGGAACCAAATCTGGTTGTCGAATTTTATTCACGTTAATCGTGTATTTTATTCAAATTTTGGACAGGGAGCCTTTTGGCTCCCTGTTTTCGTTTAGGGCTGTAATTTGATCTTTAACGAGGGCTGTAAGATGGATGAGATCAACGATAGTGACAACGCCGCCGATGGCTGCCATCCAATGTTTCTCAATGCTCCCAAAACAGTTGAATTTAATAAATTAAGAAAACGACTGTTACGCCATATGCGTCAAGCAATTGATGATTTTTCTATGGTAAAGCCAAATGAAAAATGGCTTGTCGCGCTTTCTGGCGGAAAAGATTCTTATGGCTTGTTAGCTTTGTTATTAGACCTGAAGTGGCGTGGCCTTTTGCCGGTAGACTTGTTGGCTTGTAATTTAGATCAAGGACAACCTGGATTTCCCAAAAATATATTACCTGATTTTCTTAATAGCTACGACATACCTTTTCGTATTGAATATCAGGATACCTATTCAATCGTCACGGATAAATTGGATAATAATCAGACATATTGTTCTTTATGTTCCAGATTACGTCGTGGCAATCTTTATCGTATTGCGCGCGAAGAGGGGTGCTCTGCTCTTGTTTTAGGTCATCATCGAGATGATGTATTGGAAACATTTTTTATGAACTTGTTTCATGGTGGGCGCCTTGCTGGTATGCCCGGAAAATTGAAAAATGACGAAGGTGATCTTATGGTGTTACGTCCGCTTATTTACGCAGCGGAAGAAGATCTTGCCAAATTTGCTGAAAATATGCGTTTTCCAATTATTCCCTGCAATTTATGTGGAAGCCAAGATGGTTTGCAACGTAATGCTATGAAGGCAATGTTGAGCGACATAGAAACAAGAATGCCGGGACGAAAAGATACAATGATAAGGGCGCTAACGAATGTGCGCCCTAGTCATTTATTGGATAGCAAACTGTTTGATTTTAACGCGCTTTAAGATGCAAGTTTTAAGCGCGTACAAACTAGTTTGATTTCATGGCGTTGATTACCTTATTTGTTATTGGGTATCACAGTATTAAAGTTTGACTGCTTTACATCGGTAAATAAACGACCTTTTTCTGCGATAAGAACAAAGATAATTGCACCAATACTGAGGAAGAAATATCCGCCTGCAATGAGTGTTGTGTGCCCATTATATTGTTGTGCAATCATAATACCTATGCCAGCGCTGATTGTTGTTTGTAAGAAACCGAATACAGATGATGCTGTTCCTGCGACTTTGCCAAGCGGTTCCATTGCTAAAGCGTTGAAATTTGCGCCCAAGCCGCCAAAAGAAAACATCAGTGTGATAAACAGAATCATGAAAAAGGTGAAAGGGGCTGCACCACCCGCCATTGCACACCAAACAAACCAAACGAAGGACGTGGCACAGAATATCAGTAGCAAGCTATGGGATATGGTCCGCATACCGAACCGGCCAACAAATAGCGAATTTAAAAAGGCGGAAAGTGCTTGAAATGCAGCAACCAGCGCAAATGCAGCAGGAAACCAGACACCTAAATGGTAAATTCCGTCATAAATTTGTTGCGCGGTATTAAGCGTGCAAAACAGGCAACTAAGAATAAGTGAAAATGCCAATGTGTAGCACAAGGCGACACGGTTTGAGATAACGATCCATAACCCCGTACCCACTGAAGAAAATGTTAGGGGTCTTTGTTCATACAATGTTTCAGGAAGTCTGAAATAAACCCAAATTGCAATAATAAGGCCGGCAATACTCATAAAAATGAAAATTAGTTGCCAATGGCCAAATATCATTATGGTTTGCCCAATTGCAGGTGCGATAACAGGAATAACCATAAATACCATCATGGCAATCGACATGACTTCAGCCATTTTACGTCCACCATAAATATCACGAACGATCGATACGGTGAGAACACGTGTGGCGGCTGCTCCAACGCCTTGAATCGAACGTAATACCAGAAGGGCTGCAAAACTTGTTGAAAATGCACATGCTGCAGAGGTGATTATATAAAATATCAAACCAGCGATAATCGGTTTTCTACGTCCAAAACGATCACTGATTGGACCAAAAAATAATTGGGAAACACCAAAACCGACAAGATAACAAAAAATGATATAGTGCTGATCGTTGGCGCCAGTCATTTGTAAACTGTGCGACATATCGCTCATGGCCGGAAGCATAATATCAATAGCAATGGCGTTTGTTGCCATTAATGCGGCTATCATTGTTATGAACTCTTTGTAGCCAAGGCGTTTTTTTACAGACTCGATATGAGAAAGCTCGTCGTTTGTATGGGGCATGAAATCCTCATAATAAAAGTGCCGATACGACGATCGGCACCGTTATTCTAGTTAATACTGGATTAGTTTTTCTTTATGCAGTTTTTACTGCAATTCCGTTCTCTTCAAGAAGGGATTGAAGTTCGCCATTCTGGAACATTTCTCTAACAATATCACACCCTCCAATAAATTCCCCTTTTACATAGAGTTGCGGAATTGTTGGCCAATTTGAATAGTCTTTAATGGCTTGGCGTAATTCATCAGAGGCTAAAACATTGACGCCTTTATAGTCGAGACCCAAATAGTCCAAAATTTGTACGACTTGGCCTGAAAATCCACATTGCGGAAATCCCGGAGTGCCTTTCATAAAGAGCACAACATCATTTGACTTAACTTCATTATCAATAAAATCGCGCGCAGCGGTCATCTTATATCCTTCCATATTACAGCATTACTGCTGACTAAAAGTTCTTCCTTTATATAAAGGAAGACTTGAATGAAACCAAGCGCTACAAACAACAAAGAATCAATCTGGTACGCTTGTTTGTAATGCGAGTGCGTGTAACACACCGCCCATATTTCCTTTTAACGCTTGATAGACCATTTGATGTTGCTGCACACGATTTTTTCCGCGAAAACTTTCTGCTACAACTTCTGCCGCGTAATGTTCCCCATCGCCAGCTAGATCGCGAATTGTCACTTTGGCATCGGGAATACCTTCGCGAATGAGCGTTTCAATCGCATGTGCGTCCATTGCCATCGTGTAGTCTCCTGTCTTTTGTGGCCATCACTTACCTATAAAAAGCAATAGCACTGTATTTAAGTTATTTATTGTCCATAAAATTTGGGAACCAATTTTCATATGCATCATGTAATGAGTCAACAGACAACTTGAAATGGTTTTCCACTTCCAAATAATCGCCTTCTACCTTACCAACAATCTGCAAATCAATTGATGATTGTTTGCCGGCTTCTATAACTTTTGGCAGTTTCTGCGCATTAACAGCAATAAGATAACGCGCCTGGTCTTCTCCAAATAATTCAGCATGAGGAGGCGTTTGGCCAGTTAGTTGTGCCTTGATGCCCTTTTTCGATTTTATGACCATTTCGGCTAAAGCAAGCGCCAAACCACCATCGGAAAGATCATGACAAGTTGTGATCACTCCCGTTTCAATCAAATGACGGACAAATTCACCGTTCTTTTTTTCAGTTGAAAGATCGACGTGCGGTGCATCTCCATCAGTTCTATTTAGAATATCACGTAAATAGATTGATTGTCCTAAATGCGAACCACAACCACCAACCAATATAATTGTGTCACCAGACTGCATGGCGTCAATTCTTGCCATTTTGCTCCAGTCTTTCAACAGGCCCACACCTGCCATTGTTGGTGTGGGAAGAATACCTTCGCCATTGGTTTCGTTGTAGAGTGAAACATTGCCGGAGACGATTGGAAAATCAAGCGCCTTACAAGCTTCACCAATACCTTTGACGGCAAAAACGAGTTGACCCATAATTTCAGGTTTTTCAGGATTACCGAAATTCAGGTTATCGCTACAAGCAAGTGGTACAGCACCTGTGGCCGTAATATTACGCCAACATTCAGCAACAGCCTGTTTGCCGCCTTCAAACGGGTCAGCCTTACAATAACGTGGTGTCACGTCAGACGAAAATGCCAAAGCTTTCTGTTTATGACCGTCAACGCGGATAACACCAGCATCACCCCCCGGGCAAACAAGACTATTTCCTTGAATTAATGTGTCATATTGCTCATAGACCCAACGTCGCGAACTTTGATCGGCGGAGCCGACCAATTGGATAAGCGCTTGCCCCAAATCATCAACCTGTTTCACATCATTTATTGACAATGCGGCAGCTTTAACGGGTTCTATCCAAGGGCGATCATATTCAGGCGCCTCATCTCCAAGCTCTTTTATTGGTAAATTGGCAACTTCTTCGCCATGTTGATAGACACGAAACCGTAAATCATCCGTTGTTTTTCCAACGATTGCGAAATCCAATCCCCATTTATGGAATATCGCCTCGGCAGTGTCTTTTAATTCAGGTTTCAGGATCATTAACATCCGTTCCTGACTTTCAGACAACATCATTTCATAAGCGGACATATTTTCTTCACGGATTGGGACGCGATCAAGATCAAGTTCTATTCCAAGATTGCCCTTCGCCCCCATTTCCACAGCTGAACAGGTTAAACCTGCTGCCCCCATATCCTGAATGGCATTAACGGCACCTGATGCCATCAGCTCTAAACACGCTTCGAGAAGACATTTTTCTGTAAAAGGATCACCAACCTGCACGGTAGGGCGCTTTTCCTCAATGGTGTCGTCAAACTCGGCAGACGCCATTGTTGCTCCACCAACGCCATCTCTGCCGGTTTTTGCGCCGAGATAGACAACCGGCAAACCAACACCTTCGGCCTTGGAATAAAATAGCGAATTTGTTTTGGCAATTCCGGCGGCAAATGCATTTACCAATATGTTTCCGTTGTAAGATTTATCAAAATTGACTTCACCACCAACAGTTGGCACACCAAATGCATTCCCATAGCCACCAACACCTGACACAACGCCAGCCACCAGATGCTTGGTTCTTGGGTGGTTAGGTTCACCAAATCTTAAAGCATTCATTGCTGCAACAGGACGCGCGCCCATTGTGAAAACATCGCGCAAAATACCGCCGACACCCGTCGCTGCACCTTGATATGGCTCAATATAGGAGGGGTGGTTGTGACTTTCCATTTTGAAAACGACACATTCACCATCACCAATATCAACAACACCAGCATTTTCACCGGGGCCTTGTATGACACAGTCACCTTCTGTTGGCAGCGTTCGCAACCATTTTTTAGAGGATTTGTATGAGCAATGCTCATTCCACATGGCAGAGAAAATGCCAAGCTCTGTGAATGTCGGTTCACGGCCTACAAGTTCAAGAATACGGTCATATTCTTCAGGTTTTAAACCATGTGCGGCGATAATATCTGGCGTTATTGAAATGTCGTTATTCCCGCTCATTGGTTTCTACTCCAATTTGATATGATAATTAGCACTGGTTATCGCCTTTAACCCAACGATTCAAATTTTCTGCAATCGTATTACCGAGAGATGTGGCCATCAAAGGTCCATAGGCCGAAACTTTTGCTGGTGATCCTTGTGCTTCGACCACAAGTAATGGTTTGCCTGTCGGATCATTGTGAGGCAATACCAAAATCCGTGGACGACCTGAGTAGGATTGAAGTTCAGGTGCAAGGCCGTAACTTCTAAAGCTTGCCTTTCCTGATTTAAACCAACAACGATTTGCTGTCAGAGCAATATGTTCCATGGTTTTTAGTGCAGGTTGACTGCTTGCAAGCTCAATATTGGATGGAACAGTGTCTTTGACACATCCAGAAAATGTCGCAGATGCAAAAAGCAGTGCAACGACTGATTTTATTAGTAACTTCATGCTGCAATTCCTAATGCGCCAGAAAAAAGAGCTCTACCGTCTGTCCCACCATGAGCGGGTTCAATAAGATTTTCAGGATGAGGCATCATTCCAAGAACATTGCCTTTTTCGTTCACGATACCGGCAATATCATTTATTGAACCATTGGGATTGGTACCCTCAGCATAACGAAAGACGACTTGTCCATTCCCTTCCAATTTTGCAAGGGTATTTTCGTCTGCATAATAGTTACCGTCATGATGCGCTACAGGGCAACGTATAATTTGGTTTTGTTGGTAGTTACGTGTAAATGTGGTTTTTGCGTTTGCAACTTGCAGCTTTACCTCGCGGCAAACAAATTTCAGCGAAGTATTGCGCATAAGCACGCCGGGCAGCAAACCAGCTTCAACTAAGATCTGAAAACCATTACAAACGCCCATGACCATTACGCCCGCAGCGGCTTTTTCTGCTATTGCGCGCATAACTGGCATACGCGCAGCGATGGCGCCACATCTGAGATAATCCCCATAGGAAAAACCACCGGGAATAACGATAAGGTCAACATTGGGTATCGTTGTTTCTGTTTGCCAAATTGTGAGCGGTGCCGTGCCCGTTATTTGGTGCAAAGCACTGATCATATCGCGATCCCGATTTAATCCGGGTAATTGAATAACTGCTGCTTTCATGATTCAATCCAATCAGACAGGCAGATCAAACAAGATCTATATGGTAGTTTTCGATAACGGTATTGGCGAGCAACTTTTCACACATAGCTGTTAGTTGCTTTTTTGCCTCATCTTCCGACATGTTATCAAGAACGATATCAAAAACCTTGCCCTGTCTTACAGATTGAACACCTGCAAAATCCAAACTATCCAAGGCGCCGACAATGGCCTTTCCTTGTGGATCGAGAACCCCGTTTTTCAAAGTGACAGTAACACGCGCTTTCATTCTATTTTTCCTGCTTTGTTTGCCTGTACGGCAGAAAAGGTAAAGGCGGTTTTCAAACCGCCTATTGATTATTTTACCAATGTTGGCCCTAATGGACGCTGCGGCTCATTTTCGTTCATGATACCAAGGCGTTTTGCCACTTCTTGATAGGCTTCAATCAATCCACCCATATCACGGCGGAACCTATCTTTATCCATTTTTTCTTTCGTATTAATATCCCAGAGACGTGACGAATCCGGCGAAATTTCATCAGCCAAGACGATACGCATAATATCGCCTTCCCAAAGGCGGCCAAATTCCATCTTGAAGTCTACCAATTCAATTCCTACACCAATAAACAATCCCGTCAGGAAGTCATTGATACGGATTGCAAGTTGCATAATATCTTCAAGCTCTTGTGGGCTAGCCCAACCAAAGGCTGTGATGTGCTCTTCTGACACCATAGGGTCATCAAGTTCATCTTTTTTATAGTAATATTCTATGATGGACTGTGGAAGTTGGGTTCCTTCCTCAATACCTAGACGTTTGGACAAAGACCCTGCAGCGATATTACGCACCACAACCTCAAGAGGAATAATTTCAACAGCTTTAATCAGCTGTTCGCGCATGTTGATACGCTTAATAAAGTGGGTTGGAATGCCGATTTTTGCCAGTTGGGTAAAGATGTATTCCGAAATACGGTTATTGAGGACACCTTTTCCGTCAATAATCTCATGCTTTTTCGCGTTGAACGCGGTAGCATCGTCTTTAAAAAATTGAATATAAGTCCCTGGCTCCGGCCCCTCATAAAGAGTTTTAGCTTTGCCTTCATAAATGCGGTGGCGACGATTCATAGTGTTTGCCTACTATTCTTACAGGGTGAAATTTATATTATGCAATCACTACCTTAATTAAAGTAATTTCTCAATCACTGCTTCCTTGAACAGCGACAATTTTTCCGATTTGGAACAATTTATTTTCATTGTAATGGTGGAAATAGAAAAACAATGAAGTTTGCTGTCAAGATTATCTATAAAAATAGTGACAGTGAGGAGAGGCATTAAATGGACGGAATGAAAGAGCGGGAAGACGCTTTTGAAAAGAAATATGTGTTAGATGAAGAGTTACGTTTTAAGGCAGATGCCCAGCGTAACCGTATGATTGGGCTTTGGGCTGCTGATCATTTGGGTAAAAGCGCTAGCGAAGCAGAGGAATACGCGAAAGAAATCGTAAAATTAGCGTTTCTGCATGGTCGTGAAAATGACGTTGTTGAAAGAATCCTTCACGATTTTAATAACGCAAATAAATCTATTGATGAAAAAGAATTGCGTCAAACAATGGCAAAGCTTCTAAAAGAATCATTTGCGCATTTGGAAGCGATTAATAAGTAATCAGTGAATTGTAGAAAATAATAAGAGATACTTTAAAGCCCAAAACTATACATTTTGGGCTTTTTATCAAAGGTTAGCTAGAAAATGGGAAAATACCATTAAGCCTTCCGGCCAAGGTCCATGACCGGACGCAACATTGATATGGCCAGATTCGCCTGCATCAATAAACAATGATCCCCAGTCATGGGCAATTTTCTCGGCCACTTCAAACTCGCAATATTCATCATTATGACTTGCCACGACAATGGAAGGAAATGGCAACCTTTGATGTGGGTAAGGACCAAATGTCATAAGATGTTTTGGTCTTATTGCAGGGTTTGACACGTCTGGTGGTGCAACGAGAAATGCACCACGTACTTTTTTCCCAATTACGGGAACTGCGTGAATAAACGTTGGTACTCCAAGTGAATGCGCGATTACAACCACAGGTTTGTCAGCAGTATGCACTTCTTTTTCTACTTCTCGAACCCAGTCTTCACGCACAGGTTTTGACCATTCTGCTTGTTCAACACGATGAGCTGTAGACAATTTTTGTTCCCAACGTGTTTGCCAATGGTCAGGCCCTGAACCAGTATATCCTGGTATAATGAGAATATCGACCTCGTTAGCTTTCATAGCAGTATCCCTTAATGAGAAAGTCTCTGCATTTTTATTTTTCAAGAAAAAGCCAAAACATTGGCTCCGCCCTTAAAAGTTATCAGTGTTTATCCAAAAACACGGTGAAAAATAGTGTCGACATGCTTGGTATGATATCCAAGATCGAATTTTTCACGGATCTGTTCTTCACTGAGTGCCTTGCGAACGTCTTCGTCTGCCAATAGCTCTTCTAGAAAGTCTTTTCCATGTTCCCAAACTTTCATGGCATTTCTCTGTACCAAACGGTAAGCATCTTCACGGCTAACACCGGCTTGTGTCAGTGCAAGAAGCACACGTTGGGAATGCACCAATCCACGGAACTTGTTAAGATTTTTCATCATATTATCTGGATAGACCAATAATTTATCAATAACTGACGTCAAACGCGATAGTGCGAAATCAAGTGTAATTGTTGCGTCTGGTCCAATGAAACGTTCAACAGATGAATGAGAAATATCGCGCTCATGCCAAAGCGCAACGTTTTCCATCGCAGGAATAGAGAAGGACCGTACCATGCGGGCAAGTCCAGTTAAGTTTTCTGTTAACACTGGATTGCGCTTATGGGGCATAGCTGAAGAGCCTTTTTGTCCAGGTGAAAAATACTCTTCCGCTTCTAATACTTCTGTTCTTTGGAGGTGACGTATTTCAATTGCCAAACGCTCTATTGAAGAAGCAATTACACCTAAAGTGGCAAAAAACATCGCGTGGCGATCACGTGGTATAACTTGAGTGGAAACTGGTTCCGGACGCATCCCCAGAGCATGAGCAACATGCTCTTCTACTCTTGGGTCAATATTGGCAAATGTTCCTACCGCACCGGATATTGCACAGGTTGATATTTCATCTTTTGCGGCAACCAAACGTTCACGACAACGGGAAAACTCGGCGTATGCATAGGCCAATTTAACGCCAAAAGTTGTTGGTTCTGCATGAATTCCGTGGCTACGGCCAATGGTTACGGTATCTTTGTACTCGAAAGCACGTTTTTTTAATGCTTCTAGAAGTTGATCGATATCTTTGAGCAAGATATCACTTGCACGCATAAGAAGTACATTCAATGTCGTATCAAGTATATCCGAAGATGTCATACCTTGATGCACAAAACGCGCTTCTGGACCGATGAATTCAGCCAAATGTGTTAGAAAAGCGATGACATCGTGTTTTGTTACTGCTTCAATTTCATCAATACGTGAAACATCAAATTTTGCTTTGCCGCCTTTTTCCCAGATAGTTTTTGCAGCTTCTTTCGGGATAACACCAAGCTCAGCCAACGCATCACAGGCATGAGCTTCAATTTCAAACCAGATACGATATTTCGTTTCAGGAGACCATAAAGAAACCATTTCTGGCCGTGAATAACGTGGTATCATGAGTGTTCTCCTTATTTTATTTTGTTGCCGCTTTTCGTAAATCTTCTATGCGGCTTTTATACAAATCTTTTGTGCCATTTTTAAAAATTGCAGAACCGGCTACAAATGCATTGGCACCAGCAGATGACGCCTGATGAACTGTATCTACCGTAATTCCACCATCTACTTCCAGATCAATCGGTCTATTTCCAATCAACTTTTTAATACGTTCAATTTTATTGACGACTGCCGGAATAAATTTTTGACCGCCAAACCCTGGATTGACGCTCATGACAAGAATAAGATCGAGCTCATCAAGCAGATATTCTAAGACACTTTCCGGTGTTCCGGGATTAATTGACAGCCCTGCTTTTTTACCCAAAGCTTTGATTGCTTGTAATGTACGATGAACATGCGTTGTTGCTTCAGCATGAACTGTAATAATATCAGATCCGGCTTTGGCAAAGGCTTCCAGATAATTGTCTACAGGTGAAATCATCAGGTGCACATCAAAGATGGCATCCGTTACTGGTCTGATAGCTTTTACAACGTCTGGTCCAAAAGTAATATTAGGAACAAAGTGACCATCCATTACGTCTATATGAACCCAGTCTGCACCGGATTCCATGACATCTTTAATCTCGCTACCAAGTTTAGAGAAGTCAGATGCAAGGATCGATGGGGCAATTATTTGTTGGCGAGGCATGTTAATCTCCTACATCATGGTTCCCTACCATGCTAATCAACGACTGGGAACCGGTTTTCTTCCTGATCCACATATCAAGTATAAGACTGCTTATACCTATAAAAGATAACTATGGCTGGTATTTTTACAAAAAAACACATATGAATTGGTCGGGATAGTAATTATTGGGATCTAATTCCTTTATAACATAATATAATTGTAATAATTTGAAACCATGACAGAACACTCAACTCATAATGTTTCTTGCGGTCTGCCGATTGTGACTGTTCCAGCTGTTGAATATCGCGATGCCATGCGCCATTTTGCTGGTGCTGTTCATATTGTTACCACAGATGGGGCAAAGGGAAAACGTGGTGTCACCATATCCGCGTGTTGTTCCTTATCGGACGAACCGCCGACAGTGTTGGTGTGTCTCATGCGTTCACATGAACAAAATAAATTTTTTGTAGAAAATGAGCAGTTTTGCGTGAATACTTTGGCTGGTCACCATAGGGACTTGTCTGATGTTTTTGCAGGGCGCGGTCAATTGGATATGCCACAACGCTTTGCTAGAGCTCAATGGCGTACATTAAAGACTGGCTGTCCGGTATTAAATGATGCCTTGGTTTCGCTTGATTGCAAGTTGGTCAGTTGGCACATACATGCCACCCATTATGTTCTGATCGGCGAGGTTGTTGGTATTCAGCGCAACAAATCAATCGATGGTTTGATGTATCTCAACCGCAACTATCACACATTACCACTTCTATAATATTAACTATCGGCTCTTAATCTATTTTTTTGCAAAATTGCGTGTCACGTCACCAGTGCGCTTCAATTTCATACCAACAACTGGGATAAGATCATTTTCAACCTTGACCGATACGGTTATGTTCATTGAATTCTTATCTTCCAACCTTGCCATCATCGCGCCATTCAGCTGCTTTCTGTTAAGGCCAAATACCATGCGATCCTTACTAACTTTTCCCGAAATAACATCCAATCCGTCCCCTTTGGAACCATCATTGAATGCGCCAGAAAAACCGGATGGACCCCGTTTAACAGTTGCTTTCATCGGCTGGTTGAACACACCAACATGGCAATTGCCATCTAGCGTCATACCCACTTGTGTTGCTTCTGAAGTACCGGAAAAATCACAGGTAAATTTTGTACCTTTAAATTTTCCAGCCACAACTTCACCAGGGCCAGACCATTTGCCTTCAATTGAATGGAAAAAATCAACATCACTATCAGCAGCGTAACCAGTCAAGGGCGCTAAAGATGTTGCAAAAGTCATTCCTATGAACGCTGATAGAAATTTTTTCATAATGGCACTGCTCAGCCTTTACACAAAACACAAGTAAACAGATCAACTAACGCGATTTTTATTTGGAGTATTATGGATAAAAATGGTTAATTCTTTGTTTTTTCATTCTTGTGAAAATGTTGTTTTTTTATAGTTTTCTTCTGTTTTACTGGGTTTAAAGGCCATAAGATCACTGGTAAAGTCACTAAGCCCCGGTCTTTTTTCACCGTCAAAGGGAAATGGACGCAACGCGTCCATTGTTGCAATACCGATACGAGTCGTCATTAGACCATTTACTACGCCTTCGCCGAAACGGGCAGAAAGACGGGTAGCCAAACCTTGGCCGATTATTTGTTCAACAAGACCATCGCCGACAGCCATTGTCCCAGTTACCGCCAGATGCGCAAAAACTCGCCTCAATAATGAAAACAGACCGAAGCGTCCTGGTCGTGCACCATATATCGTCGCCAGATTTCGTATAAGACGTACAGACTCATAGAGAACATAACCAAGATCGATAATGGCTCGTGGACTAACGGCCGTTATAACAGAAACGCGTTTTGCTGCATTTAACACAATTTTCCGCGCTTCAATGTCAATCGGCTTCAATATTTCATGTTCAGCCAGATGAATTAATTCTTTGCCATCAATAATGTCTTGTTTGTGTTGCTGCATAAAACGCCGACCGTGCGCTGTATACGACGTGTTTTCAGTATAATGGAGAAGCTCTTCAACGGCATGACGCGCTAAATTCATGTCATCGTGTTCAACAGCATAGGCTGCATCTTGTCTGATTTGATCGACAGAGCGCAAACGCATGATTGCTCGAATTTCACTAATGATGAAGGAAATAAACGCCATGACACCGATGATCGCAACACATAACGCAAACCAACCAAGAATTTGATATTCAGAAAAAAGCGAGCGTATGAGGCCGTCCACCCACGAAATGCCAGTAAGAAGAAGTAAAATCACAAAAACAACAAACAATATTTTACCGCTGCTAAATATCGGTTTTTTCGGCGATAAATTCATGTCGCTTACCGCTTCAAGTTTTTTCATATCATCAATCAAAAATGCATCACTTTGATCTTCTTTTACATTTGATAGATTGGTGGTTGCATGCGGTTTGCGGCTTGTCATATCAAATAATCCCCAAACAGAAATTCCATGGCTCGATCTAGGCGAATGTGAGGAAATGTTTGTTGAGATGTCAATTTTGGTGGACGAAATCGAATAAAATGTAACTGATCATGCGAGTTTTTATCCAATAATTCGCTCAACGATTCCGGTAAATCACCGGGAAATACGGCTGTTTCTGTTTTTCCATCGAAACGCAAACCGTTTATAACTTCACCAGCCAAAGGTGTTCCAATAACAACAGGTAGCATTGTGCCTTTTTGCTCAATTGTGCCTTCGCGGGTAGAACGTATAGAGGCTATTGCCAATGTATCGTTTGAAATATCTTGAGATCCAGAAATTCTAAGTGCTTTCTGAACAATCTCTGACGTTATGGTTTCCAACCTATCGTGACTGGTGTGGTGTAAGTGATCTGATTTGGTGGCCGCGATGAGTATTCGGTTGACTTTGTGCTTCCATAATTTTTTTAACCAATGATTTTTGCCTATCCGGAAGCATGATAGAATTTCCGCAAGAGCATTTTGCATTTCTGCTATCGAGTCTCTTCCGCTATTTATCGCCTGTAGTGCATCAACCAGAATGATTTGGCGATCCAAACGTGCAATATGTTCGCGAAAAAACGGCATAATGACGTGCTTTTTGTATAATTCGTATCTTTGCTCCATAACCTTGGCGATGGAATTTTCTGGAAATACTGATGTTCCTAAATCCGGTAATGGAGAAAACGAAAGTACTGGCGCACCATCAAAACTACCCGGTATCAAGAAACGACCAGGTGGCAAGGCAGAGATTGTTTCGCCGTCATTTTTAGCTGATTGCAGATAGTTTTTAAAACTATTGGATAACGAGTCTATATCGCGCTCGTTTGCATCCGATAACAGATTGATGCTTTGAATTTCTGCCAGCCATTTTGCTGCATGTTTGGCATGATTACCTGATTTCGCACGTTCAATCGACTCATCACTAAATTGCCGATAGCTTTTTGCTAACAAAGGCAGATCTAGCAGCCATTCCCCAGGATAATCAATTATATCTATATTCAATTTTCCACGTGGTAATATTGGAAATGCGGAAGAATGGGGGTCGAAATAAAGCTCTATGCGAAGTTGTGATAGCGAACGGGTGGATTCTGGCCAGATTTGCTTTTGTAACAGCGCATCAAGGTGCTTTTCATACTCGAAACGCGCTATTTTGCTGTCAGGTTGTTCACCTAGTTTTACTTTTAGCAGTCGTCCTTCGCGAGCCACATTAAAGATCGGCAGATGATCGCCTTGTATAAAATTATGAACGAGCGAGGTTATAAAAACCGTTTTGCCTGCGCGTGATAAGCCGGTCACACCAAGCTTAACTGTAGGGTTCAGTACATTTGCTGTTCTGTCAGAAATAGCATCAAGCGCGATAAGTGCTTCATCTTTTAAAGAGGTAAATGATGGCAATGACATAATCTTCTAGTTCTCTGTGTCAACAAACTGAACGCTATATCAGCCAATATGGGCAAAAATAATTTATCCGACAAGTTTATCAGGCAACATTCATCATAAATTAGGGACGTTCAAAGGCAGTAATCGTACCATTCTTGATATATTTATCTGTCGGATTTTGTGGAAAATTAATGACTACGAGATTAGCGGGCGCCATAAAGCCACTATAATCTATTGTCGTATCATCTGTCCGCCTTAATATTGTCGCAAGCTCGCTAATAACGGGGTTATGTCCGATAAGTAGCAATGGAAAATTTGATGCTTTGGTAATGACCTCCAAGTAGTCCGTTATGTCACCATTATATAATGACTCATAATAATGAACGTCAAAAATATTATTGATATTCAAGGCTTCTAATGTTTGTCTTGTTCGTATAGCTGTAGAGCAGGCGGCTGAAATTGGCAACGTAACGTGCTGGTGAATTTTCTGTCCAATAGACGAAGCTTGCTGTTGACCTGAATGACTTAGCGATCTGTTGAAGTCATTAACAGAGAATGTTGTATTCAACGCTTCGGCATGACGCAGCAGCATTATTTTTTTATTTTCTAAATCGGTCACTTTATAAGCCTGTTCGGTCAATTTTTAGCCAAATAGAACATATTTTTGGAGTTTTCGTGCATATACGGTACATTACAATGTAATTCTATCTTTTTCTTTTAATATCAATATGTTGAAAAAATACTATCAAAAAAAATTAGCTTGTATTGTAGTTAAACACACAATATATAGACCCGCACTTACGACATGTGGAGGTTTTGGTTGATGAATAAAACGGTTGTCGCTGAGTATCGCCCTACCGAAGATGAACCTTTCATGAGTGAAAGGCAAAGGGCTTATTTCCGAGCCAAGTTGATAGCGTGGAAAAATGATATTTTGCGCGAGGCAAAAGAAACCCTCGAAAACTTACAACGAGAAAATATTAATCAACCCGATTTAGCTGATAGAGCGTCTTCTGAAACTGATCGTTCTATTGAGCTTCGTGCTCGGGATCGTCAGCGCAAACTGATTGCTAAGATAGATGCCGCACTAGAACGGCTGAATGATGGCACATATGGATATTGTGAAGAGACTGGCGAGCCGATTAGCTTAAAACGCCTTGAGGCTCGGCCGATTGCGACATTATCGCTCGAAGCTCAGGAACGTCATGAAAAGCGCGAAAAAGTTTATAAAGACGAATAATTAAAAGAAAAAAATAAATCAAAGTGTAGTAAGCCTAACATTTCATAATGTTAGGCTTTATCATTTTAGTCTTATGTTTCTTATTTATCGTTACGGACTGCCTGTTTTAGTTCATCTTCAAACATGCGGTCGAATTCATCGTCAATACTCGGTGCTGAATCAAGTGTGGTTGCAGAAACAGACTTTAGAGATGGTTCTCTGCGTCCTTCAATTTCATCGGTAATAATATCGTCTTGTAAACTTGGCATAGGTTCTTGGCGCATCAGCGGATCATGCCGTTTTTGAGAAACTGGACGTGTTGGGGTTGCACGACTTGAAAATGGACGTTCAACAGCCGGTGATAGCTGTGGTTCTGCTGTTAAATGTGATGAACCGATATTCAGATTAGAAGTCTTATCTGCATTATCCAATTGCGGCATGGATAATGGATCCCGTGAACGGGGTGCTGTCGGTTTAGCAGATAATTGATTAAAATGCGAAGGTTCTGGCTTATGGGATGGTAATGCCGGTTCTTTCAATTGGGGTTCTTGATAACGTGGCATAGGTTTGTCCTTAACCACTGCTTGAGGTTGAACTGCCTCTAAGTTATTCGTTTCCTTTTGAACATCTGGCGATGTTATATTGGTTTCTATAACGACGTCCGTAGGCCCACCTATAAGAATGAGGTGTTCCACATTATCACGGCGAACAAGGACAAGTCTGCGTGTCCGATCTACCGCTGCCGCGTCTCTTACTGAAAGTCTGGGGGTACGGGCATTGCCTCCAACAACAAAAGTCCCGCTATTCAATTTGCGTAATATAGTAATAGTTACGACAATTGCCGCGATGACAATAATAAGCACAATGAGACTAGTGATTATATTGGCTGCTGATTCTCCGATTTGACCGGCTAACCAAGAATTCATTCTCTGTCTCCTTTTAGATTGTTAGAGGCTTATTATCTTGCTTTCCATTTTATAGATACAAAGTGGCATCATAAAGGTGAAAAGCTCGATATATCGGTCTGAATCACTAAAATAATAGTGATAATGGCGGAATTTTCTTAGCAAAAAATATCGATAAAGCTATGTGTACTTCTTATTGATTGGAATATGAGGCAGTATAACCAATTGAGAATCAATAACGCATCAAAGGTTAGTGTGCATTATGGAAAAGACGTCAGATAATCGTCAGATTTCGACAATTCCGAGACGATTGAAGATGTTTTTACGATTGATAATTGGCCTAATTTTGGTTTTTGTGATCGGCATCGTTTTTGCCGCAGATTTGGGTGACAACCGGTTTGACGAATTATCAAATTACGTATTGTTGTTTTTAGCAATTGCTGGCTTTTGCGCTCTTGTTTTTAAAACATTAAATTTACCGGAAATGTTTGGCAATAACTTGCGGACCAGTTCAATGCTGGTTTTGCTCGATAGCTTTGAAGATGCAATTGCCATAACCGATTTGCGGGGCAGAGTTATAAAATCAAACCAATCATTTAAAAAACTCGATAAATACCAGCCAAAACAAGCGTTTTTTACCGCAATATCCAGTATTTCCGATGCAGAAAGTGTGGTTTATCGTTTAACCGTCAAAGCTCTTTCGGGGCAGGATGCTAGGGAAGACGTTCGCAGCCTCATTCCGTTGTGGCCTGATGATGGTTCAAAAAAGCAGATATGGTATAATTTATCCGCCAAAAAAATCTCCATTGATGGGCAATCATTTTTGTTGTGGCGTCTTCAAAACGCCAACATTACGCATGAACAACAAGAACCTATTTTTCAAAATCTACAGGAAGCAATAAACTATCTTGATCAGGCGCCGGCCGGTTTTATGGTTGTCGATTGTGCCGGTAATATTCAATATCTCAATGCAATGCTTGCCACATGGTTAAATGTGGATCTTGCTAAACTAGGCATTCATACACCTGCTTTTGACGCTCTTTTCAGTTACGGTTCAGATAAAAATAGCTGGCAAAATATTAAGATAAGTATCAAAAATGCGCCAAATATCTATCAATTTGCGCTTTATACGGTATCTGAAGACGTAACTTACAAATCATTTGTGGCCTTTGCTGTATATGAGGGCGAGGGTGAAGAAGGTTTATATCGAGTGGTTCTTATGCCGACATCTGCGGGCATTAACCTGCTTGGCAATGATCATTCGGTCACAAATCTATTCAATTATTATTTTAACAACACTACATTGGCTATTGCGCTTGTTGATCGTGATGGAAAAATATCAAAATTTAACCGGTCTTTTAAAGAGCTATTCTCGTTACCTGAAGACCCCAATCAAGCACTGTCATTAAATGACATTGCTGGGGAAGCGGATAGAGAGCGGCTTATGCAAATTATGCAAAAGGCGGTTACTACCGGACAGATGGTGCTTTCGACCGATATTGCACTTGCTGATAATTCCGCACGTCATTTCACGCTTCAACTCATGGGGGTTCCGTATGAATTAAGGGATTCCAGTGAGAACGTCGTAATTGTTTCTGCTGTTGAAACAACCGAACAGAAAACTCTAGAAGATAAGATGGCGCAAGGTCAAAAGCTGCAGGCGGTCGGGCAGCTTGCAGGTGGCATTGCTCATGATTTCAACAATGTTTTAACGGCGATATTGATGTCGTGCGATTTGTTGCTTGCAAGCCACCGCAGTTCTGATCCAGCGCATGCTGACTTAATCAATATCAAGAATAATGCCAATCGCGCAGCATCTTTGGTGCAACAACTTCTCGCATTTTCCCGAAGACAGACTTTACGTCCTGAAGTGGTTGATTTAACGGAATTACTTTCTGATGTCCGTAATCTTTTAATGCCGCTATTGGGCAGTAATATCCAATTGAAATTCAACCATGGGCGAGATTTGTGGTCGGTAAAAGTCGATCAATCATCATTTCAGCGTGTGTTAATGAACCTTGTTATTAACGCGCGTGATGCAATGGCTCACGGTGGTACCATCACTGTAACAACAGCCAATATTGGACGGTCAGAAAGTGAAGCTATACCGCATCATGACTTTTTGCCGGGAGAATATGTTGAATTGGCAGTTCAGGATACCGGAACAGGTATTCCGAAAAGTGTGCAGGAAAAAATGTTTGAGCCGTTTTTTACAACCAAAGAAGTTGGGAAAGGCACTGGACTTGGTCTTTCCATGGTCTACGGCATTGTAAAGCAAACGGGTGGGTATATTTATTGTGACAGTGTAGAAGGCGAGGGTACGACCTTTAGAATTTATCTACCACGCTATAATGCCAGCTTGGTGATTGATAATAGTTCTAACGACAAGAAAAATGACAACAATACTAATCAAGCAGAAAAAAATGCGGATTTGTCTGGAACTGCAACAATCTTATTGGTCGAAGATGAAGCGGCAGTCAGAATGGGTGGTGTAAGGGCGCTGCAGTCACGTGGTTATACGGTACTAGAGGCCGAAAACGGTC
Organism: uncultured Bartonella sp.; assembly: GCA_946478235.1. GTDB lineage: Bacteria > Pseudomonadota > Alphaproteobacteria > Rhizobiales > Rhizobiaceae > Bartonella. The sequence continues at coordinate 75,723 of CAMLBF010000001.1, read as the reverse complement.
TTGAAGCACTTGATGTGATTGATGAACACAATGGTGCGGTGGATTTGGTTGTTTCTGACGTGGTTATGCCAGAAATGGACGGCCCAACACTGCTTGGTGAATTGAGAAAGAAATATCCGACAATTAAATTTGTCTTTGTGTCTGGTTATGCAAAGGACGCTTTTGCCAAGAACTTGCCAGATGATGCTGTTTTTGGATTTTTATCCAAACCATTTACGTTGAAACAATTGGCCATGAAGGTCAAAGAAATGTTGTCAGACAGCGATATTGGCAAGGAATAACCTTTTCAACGGGTTTGTCATTGTTTGATGAGCAAATGAATTGAATTTCCTGCAATCAAATGCAAATATATTTCCAACGTGTTCTAGAAGAGGGTTAAATATGCGCAAAATATTAACTTCAACAGTTTCGGCATTGGTTTTGGCGGGTAGCTTTTGGGCATCTTCAGCTTATGCTGATATCATCGTTGGATTTATTGGTCCAGTTACTGGTCCAGTTGCAGCCTACGGTATACAGGCCAACAATGGTGTAAAAGTCGCCGTTGATGAAATCAATAAAAATGGTGGCGTAAAAGGCGAAAAGCTCGTTCTCAAAGTGTTTGACGATGCTGCAGAGCCAAAGCAGGGCGTTTCTGCCGCCAACCAGTTGATTGGTGAAGGAATACAATATGTTATTGGACCTGTAACATCAAACTCTGCATTACCGGTTTCAACTATATTGGAAGAAAACGGTGTGCTTATGATAACCCCTTCGTCGACAACGCCAGAGCTATCCAGCCGTGGATTGTGGAATGTCCTTCGTACAATCGGACGTGATGACCAGCAGGGTGATTATGCTGCGGAATTCTTTATCCGTAATTTTAAAGATAAAAGAATTGCTGTTATTCACGATAGAGCCACTTACGGAAAAGGCCTTGCCGATGCTTTCAAGTCTGCATTGAATAAGGGTGGTGTGCAGGAAGTTTATTACGGCAATATTACGCCTGGTGAAAAAGACTACAGCGTTATGGTAACGCGGTTGAAGCAAGAAAAAGTCGATTATGTCTATTTTGGCGGATATCACCCAGAGGCTGGTTTACTGCTGAAACAAATGCGTGAGCAGGGGCTTAATGCACCTCTGATCGGCGGTGATGGATTAAACACATCGGAGCTTTGGTCAATTGCTGGCAATGCAGTAGAAGGGTCAATGTTTACCAATCCAGTTGATGTTAAAACAAATCCTGATGCACAGGCAGCAATTGCAGCGTTGAAAGCCCAGTCGATTCCACCGGAAACATTCGCAATCAACGGTTATGCGGCTGTTCAGGTGCTTGCTTATGGAATTGAAAAAGCTGGTTCAGCAGAAGATCCTGAAGCTGTTGCAAAAGCTGTAAAAACAGGTGAACCGATCACGACAACTTTAGGAAAAATCACTTATGGTGATCGTGGTGATATGACTTCCAAAGTGTTTTCGATGTATAAATGGCATAACGGCGAGATCGTTTCAGCCGAATAATTTGAAAGGCGGCGCAAGCCGCCTTTTTTATATCTCTAATTGCTAGCAACCATATTCGACTGGAACACACGATTAAGCTGCTGTGCGCCATCTTTCTGCATATTGGCTTGCATTTTGTTTTCAGTCGCATTCAACAATTGTGAAACGGTATTGTTGCGAATAGCGACAGAATTTCTTTCGTAGCCGGTACGCAAAAAGAAGTTTGCTGTTGGCACTTTGTCACGATATGACATTGGCATTGTAATCATATCATATCCGTTGCCATCACCTGTCAGATTCAACATTTCCAGTTCTGCACCCGATAATGGACGGGTAACGCCTTTCCGGCGCAAAAATGCAACGGATGTTTTTAGCTTATGTATTTGCAATAGTGGACCAACATCCTTATCCATCGTCATAGCATGCATACCAAGACCTGCTTGGGTTTTTGCAAGTTCAGATTGTGCGCCCCAGTTATGTGGTACGGTTTTTGCGCGCGCTGTCATTTTATCGACAACCGATGCTTTTTCCATCAAACGACGACTTTCAGCAGGTGGGGCATTGCGTGCCCGCGCCCTTAACTCGTTGGATATTTCAGCACCATATTCCCATAGCATACTGACTGTTGCAGTTGCTACTAATTGATTGTAGCCAATTGCTGTTGATATTGGGGTAGCGTTGGCACGTCCTTTTGCCATACCAGACTGCAGGTCGTGTGTTCCATCACCACCGGTTTCAAAAGCATAGATGGAAACCAATTGTTCTCGTGTTAAGCCAACTTGCTTTGCGGCTTCAACATAAGCACGCATAAATTCAGCCTCACTGGTAGGGCGCTCTGGTACAAAACCGTAAACGCTGCGCGAAGCCGTTATGAAGTCGTCAACACCCGGAATGGATTTGCGTGCCCCACCGGTTGAGTTGTTTGATCTCGGTTTTTGTGGGCCATTGTACACCGGCGGTTGTGTTAACACGTAATCCGTTAATTGGATGGCTTGTCCCGATGCACGCTTTTGATTGCGCAATTTTCTTTTTTCTGCAATCTGATCCCAATATGCTGAAGCCTGTACGTTATAAGCACTATAAGCTTTACGCCATGCGTTATAGTCTGCTTCACTATAATTATATACAGTATTATTTGGACGGATACTCGAAGTTGTTTCTGAAGATGTATTTCTGGATACCAAATGTAGTGACTTGATGGAATCTGACATACACCCACCAACAAAAATACTGCATCCTAAAATCAATGTAGTCTTAATATTTAGCACAACAAGCAAACCTCATAATTGCTATCTTTCCAATTATGCGGTTAATTGGTTTACAAGTTGTGAAGACGGATAATAACTGCCGCGCAACACTTGGTTTTCTTATGTTTTATTCACAACACTGAATAAATTGAGTGAAAAACACTCTTATATTATTAGTGTTTCAACATTATCGGATAATCGTGAAGCCGCCGAAAAAGAAGCTAATATAAGTGTTATGCTTCATTAAAGCGAGATGATCTGCTGGCTATCATCAACCACGTATTGATTATCAATAAACGCCTTTAATACAGCAGGAAATAACTGATGCTCAACTTTAAGCACACGTTTTGCCAGAGTTTCGGCTGTGTCATCTCGTAAGATCGGCACTGCTGCTTGTCCAAGAATATGTCCTTCGTCCATGCCTTCGGTTACCAAATGCACTGTGCAGCCACTAATTTTCATTCCGGCATCCAATGCACGTTGATGGGTATGTAATCCTTTGAAAAGCGGTAGAAGGGCAGGGTGAATGTTCAAAATCCGCCCTTCATATGGAGAAATTAAACGTGAGGAAATAAGCCTCATGAACCCAGCCAAACATATAATATCGGGTTCGAAATTATTGATCTTGCTTAAAAGATCTATTTCAAAATTATCTTTGTCGGCAAAATTCTTCCGTTCAACAACTTCGACCGGAATATTATATGATTTTGCTTTTTCTATACCGCCAGCATTTTGATTGTCACTGATCACTCCCACAACTTCGGCAGGAAAATCGTTTTTAAGGGTGGCGTTAATAAGTGACACCATATTGGAGCCACCACCCGAGATCAGAATGACAATCCGTTTTTTCATAGTGGTAATTCACCCTTATAGCTTACGCCTTTTTCATCACGTTTTATGAGCTTTCCTAATCTGAAAACGCTTTCACCTTGCTTGGTAAGGGCAGCTTCAACCGAATTTGCCATAGCAGAATCAACGACAACAATCATTCCAACACCACAATTAAACGTTCTTAGCATTTCTTCCGGTGCAATATTCCCCTGTTTTGAAAGCCATGAGAAAACTGGTGGCACTGTTATCGCAGAAAGATCTATTTCAGCTGTAAGATTGTTTGGCAGAACGCGTGGGATATTTTCGGGGAAACCACCGCCAGTAATGTGGGCAAGTGCCTTGATGCCCTGCTGTTCTCTTAAGACTGATAAAATCGAACGAACATAAATACGTGTGGGTGTCAGTAGTGCTGCAGCAAGGGATTGTTGTTGTTGAAATGGTGCTGGAGCATGCCAATCAAGTCCACTGGAATTTACTATATGTCTTACCAACGAAAACCCATTGGAATGAACACCAGATGATTTCAAACCCAAAATAACGTCATTTTCTGCCAAATTTTTGGATGGCAATAATGTTCCGCGTTCGGCTGCACCTACGGCGAAGCCAGCCAAATCATAATCACCTTTAGCATACATGCCAGGCATTTCGGCTGTTTCGCCGCCAATTAACGCCGCACCTGCTTGGCGGCAACCTTCAGCAATACCTGAAACAACAGCAGCACCTAATTCAGGGCTAAGTTTACCTGTTGCAAAGTAATCGAGAAAAAATAATGGTTCAGCCCCTTGTACGATAAGGTCATTAACGCACATAGCGACCAGATCTATACCAACAGTATCGTGAATACCTGTATCTATAGCAATTTTAAGCTTTGTTCCCACACCATCATTGGCGGCGACAAGAACAGGGTCTTTGAAGCCGGCTGCTTTTAAATCAAATAAACCACCAAAGCCGCCTATTTCGGTGTCTGCACCAGGGCGGGATGTAGAGCGGACAAGCGGCTTAATTTTTTCAACCATTAAATTGCCAGCGTCGATATCAACACCGGCATCTGCGTATGTAAGTTTCTTTTCAACGGATCCAGTGTCGCTCATTCGATTTTTTCCTCGCTCAAAATACCAGTTGGTGAATACGCAATGCCACGAACGTTGATCGCTCGCAAGTTTTATCACAGTATTGCATAGGATATAAACGATTGTTTGCTTGACGTTATGCTAATAAGCCGCATATCTTTTGTAGTAACAAAACTGCGTGATCCCCATGAGTGATATCGATTTAAATCCCAATAAAGCAGATCAACCTGCAAATGTCAGTAAAAAGCCATTAAAGATTTCGAAAAAATCAAGGCCGGTCTATATTCCAGCCTATGCCAATGTGCAATTTCGCGGTAGCGTGAAGAAACAAGCAATATTCTGGCTTGTTACACTGCTGTTTTTTGTCCTGTTTATGTTTGTTTTTAGCTCGGTTTTGCTGCCATTTGTGGCAGGGATAGCTTTAGCTTATTTTCTTAATCCAATTGTTGAATTGTTAGAAAAAATAGGAATTTCTCGCGTATGGGGCACTGTGCTAATCACGATATTTATAGTCGTGGTTCTGGTTGTTGCACTTACGATTCTTATTCCAGTAATCAGTTCACAGTTACAACAATTTATCCGTGACGGCCTTCCTGTTTACGTCGAGAGAATCCAGAATTTCTTCACAGATCAAAGCTTTGAGTGGATTAAAGCCTACATTGGTAGCGATCCGTCAGAGATACAATCCAACATACAAGCTATGTTGGGGCAAAGTTCTGATTTAATAAAATCGGTTTTGAATTCTGTTCTAAATTCTGGCAAGTCGCTAATGAATTTGGTGAGCCTATTTGTGGTTGCCCCAGTTGTAGCATTTTACATGTTATTGGATTGGGAAAGAATGGTTAATACAATTGATTCGTGGATCCCACGTGATCATCTGGAAACCGTTCGCGGCATATTTCATGAGATGGATCGCGCTGTTGCCGGTTTTATCCGTGGACAAGGAACTGTTTGTTTGATCCTTGGTATATATTATGCTGTAGGACTTACAGTTGCTGGGCTAAACTTTGGTTTGCTAATAGGTCTATTTGTTGGGCTCATTAGCTTTATTCCCTATGTCGGTTCCATGACCGGTTTTGTGCTTTCTGTCGGCGTTGCCTGGGTGCAGTTTTATCCAGACGATTGGCAATGGATTGTGGTTGTTATGTGTGTTTTTTTTATTGGGCAGTTTTTAGAAGGCTATATTTTGCAGCCAAAGCTTGTTGGACAATCTGTCGGATTGCATCCGGTATGGCTGATGTTCGCACTTTTTGCATTTGGTTCGCTCTTTGGTTTTACCGGAATGTTGATCGCCGTACCTGCTGCAGCTGCCGTTGGGGTACTTGTAAGATTTGCTCTTCATACTTATCTAGAATCGCCGCTTTATTCGCCGCGCGATAATGTTGGAGATAAGGAATGAATGGCTCAGTAGAGCAACTACCACTTGCTTTTTCTCATCCGACAAAATTCTATTCGGATGATTTGGTCGTAACAAAAAGCAATATGGCAGCTTATGAACTTATTGAGCATTGGCCAGACTGGCCGATGCCTGTTGCTGTATTGGTTGGTCCAAGAGGGGCAGGGAAAACCCATTTTGCAAGTGTTTGGGCTGATGTAGCAGATGCAAAATTAATCTCAGCTCAAGAACCTGAAGAGGCTATCAAGCAAATTTCGCTCGGAAAATCCGTTGTTATTGAAGACGTCGATGCACAGGAGATAGATGAAGTAGCGTTTTTTCATCTGTTCAATTCGGTGAAACAAGCCAATTTGATAGATACCAACACAACCCTGCTTTTGACATCAACAATTGCACCTTTAAATTGGAATATTTCATTAAAAGATTTGATCAGTCGGTTGAAGTCCGTCACTCTCGCCACGATAGAACAACCCAATGATGAATTGTTGACCTCGGTTGCTTTCAAGCTATTTGCGGATCGTCAAATCAAAGTCGATACATCTGTCATTAGCTATTTGATCAGTCGTACTGAACGGTCATTACAATCACTAGGAAAATTTGTTGATGCAATTGATCGACTGGCTTTGCAACGGAAAAGTAAGGTGACGCGGTCACTGATTTCAGATGTTTTGCAAGACATTGTTGAATAGCTGGTCTTCATTCAGTTTCGAAAACAAAAATCTAGCATCGCTAATCGTTCATGGTTGATCAGCATTCTAATTGTTGTTGATAGAACTGGTGACGTTTTTGTCTACCGCCTTGGCAGAATCACCTGTTTGAGTTGAATTGTTGACGTTCAGAATAATATCATCATCTTTTGCCCAGCCAATAATATCCGTAGTTGGGACTACAATACGGTGCCAAGTGCCAAGATGTTCATATGAGCGCATTTCTTGTCCTGGTTTGAGCATAGCAACTCTCTTGGAGCGCGAATCATTTTTTTCATAAATAGCGATTGTTGTTTTCGCATAAATGATTCCAGCTGCATTATTTGCGCCAAATTGGGCTTTTGGTGGCAAATGTTTATCGGCCTTATACGGCACCAATGAGACAGGTTTCTGAGCGATTTGTTTGGAAAATGATTCTTCTGATACCGAAAGCGCAGATGGAATCACTGCTTTAGGAAGTGGGATGGCGAGTAATGCGGGTTTATTTGCAGTGCTTTCCGGTTTTTTTTGAGGAATCGCTATCGTTTTGTTTGCTGTTGAAACAGGAATATTCTGCCCAATATCTCTCTCAAAGGTGCTATGATACCACCCAGCTGCACCGACAAGCAAAATACCACTAAGCACGACATAAGCCGCTTTTGAATTGGGTTGGTTGCTTGTTGTGTTACGTCTTTTCCTAGGTTTTGAGCGCTTTATAGCCATAAATCCACCCTTTCATTACGAAGGTAATGTCCCATGAAAAGGTTTGAAAAAAGTTAGTGCTAACAAGAAAATTGTCTTTTGCGAAAAAAAAATGCGTTTTACGCTTGCACTTTTTAAAGGAAAAATTTAGTGAGTGTTCGTCGAAGTTAAAACGTCGGAGCGTAGCGCAGTCTGGTAGCGCACCTGATTTGGGATCAGGGGGTCGTAGGTTCGAATCCTATCGCTCCGACCATGGCTTGATTTGACAAAAAGATGATGCGACATAATAGTCATAAAAGGTTATAAATTCTTTGATCGCATGATCCGAAGGGAAAAAATCATGGTAGCGCGAATTTTCAGCCCGGCTAAAACAGCCATGCAATCCGGAAAGGCAAATACCGGTTTTTGGGTTCTTCAATATGAACCGAATGAAGCCAAGATGATTGACTCGTTAATGGGCTATACTTCTTCGGCTGATATGAAGAGTCAGGTCAAATTGACGTTTGAAACGCAGGAAGAAGCCATCGCTTTTGCTACAAAGAACGGCATTGCCTATCGTGTAGAAGAACCACATGCAATAACGCGCAAAAAAGTTTCTTACTCAGATAATTTCAGGAATGACCGTCAGGTTCCTTGGACTCATTGAGGCTGGTTGTTTTCTCCAATATTTTTTGGTCCCGTAGCTCAGCTGGATAGAGCAACGGCCTTCTAAGCCGTGGGTCACAGGTTCGAATCCTGTCGGGATCGCCATTTTATCATCTCTCATATAATTATAGGTAATGCGTTTATGAAATGCGTGGACACGCATTGATGTTGCATTCCACTTATGATGGGCTGCAGTGATTTCGCTGTGCGGATATATGGTGCATGACTACCAATACTGAATGAGATTTGCTTTTTAATAAAAGTATCGATTATTGCAACTGCTCACTGCTCACTGCTCACTGCTCACTGCTCACTGCTCACTGCTCACTGCTCAGTCAGGTTAGCGGCCTGAAACTTTTCAAATCCTATATTATAACCAACAATAAACGTTATATGACCACAACATCGTTTTTGTTTTGCTTTTGTATCAATTGTGATTGTTGCGAAATTTGCTGAAGGCCGCCAATTTACGCTTAAAGGATTGATGAGCTGTATTTATGGAACCGTTTTATAAACCAACTGATTTGCGGTACGTTATATCGATGGACAACGTCTGAAAATTACATGATGTAAAACCATTTGTTAAATTATGTCTTAGCTTTTGTTCTGTGGGGTGATACAGCGAGCAAGAAGACTAAAAACATTTCTCTCGGGATTGGCGCTATTCGTAATTGTGCATGGTTATAGCGCGTTTCATATTGGTTTTGGGTATGAATGTATTATTGATATGAATTAAAAAAAGATTTTCAATAAATCTGGTGCCCGTGAAGGTGTATATTTTGCAGTAGATATCGTAGTGGTTATCTTCTTTTATAGGGGTATTTCGATAGCTATAATTTAAAGCATAAGCATATAATTATGACGCTTCAACTTTCGTTTTTGAATAATAATCTTGCGTTGCTAATTGGGAGAGTTACTTATTGCATTGGTTTAAAACAAAGGCTTTCAGACAGGGTGCGTCGGCGTCTTATAATCCATTTTATATTCCGAGATTTTCATGAAATACAGTAGTCTCGCGGCCAGTGGCGACTAATTTTAGAATGTCAAATAGGCGATAGGTATTATCGGAATCATTTTGTTTTTGCGCATTGGAATCTGGACAGGGATGAGTGTTCTGATTCCTACAGATTGCACAGTCATTTTTTCTTAGACATAACATTGATGCTTTACGGAAATTCTGTTTCCAAGGTATGATTTTGAAATACGTCAATGTATGCCGTCAGACTATGTGTCATATCTTGGTTACAAGGTTGTATCACCAGTCATTAACCTGTTATTTTCGCCAATATGGAACAATTTTAGGTTGTGATTATTTGGTGAGACTATTTGTAGCGATATAGAGGCTCCCACGCGGCGATTTAAACTATCCTTAGTCAATAGAGGCAGTTATTGCTCAATTTTATAAGTTAAGCCCAATTTGGACTCTTGTATCAATTGAACACGTTATCTGTCTCATGTTCCGATAGCAGATCAGTTATACTGACTCGGGTGAGAGATTAATGCAAAACGCTGTTGTAATTTTTAATAGCTGATTTTGTTTTTTGTATTGGCTTTTCTTATTTTACCAAAATAACCTTCATCAAAGCAGCGAATAGAACACTAGCCCGTCAGCTATCTAATAAAATATTTTATTGAGAAGAAACTGGTACGCCCAAGGGGAATCGAACCCCTGTTTCCGCCGTGAAAGGGCGGCGTCCTAACCGCTAGACGATGGGCGCTAACCATTGGTGACGGCTTATAGAGGGGTTATTTTCTAATCGCAACCCCCTAAATCAATTTTTTTTAATTATTTTTTGCTGAACAGCTCCAATTCCAGTCGCGCTTTGGTCCAACATCGACGTGAATAGACTGATTACAGTAGGTTCCAACGCCACCACGGCCGGGTAGAGAGCGGGCAAATTTAGCCACCTCCCACTTATCCACATCTGGCACGATTATGTCTGCCGCAGCGCATGACATATGCATAGAACGTTTGGCACCGTTAACCTGGCGGTTATAGCTTGGGCTTCTATATCCCGATGTAATGATAACTGGTTTACCGAATCGTCGTTCAATTGTCTTCAACAACACAATGAGTTGCGGTTTTAGACAGGATACCTCAACTTCTTTACGCGCTAGCTTTAAACCATTAGGAAGTGAACGGCCGTAGAGGCTCACTGATGCTAAAGTGTAAATTGAGTTCGAATCGCCTTCATTAGCGTCAATATCGGTGTCATCATAAAGGCTGGAACGGTGCTTAATTACGATTCCACCATCAGGGCGCACGCCAGGTAAGACATCGTTATATTCGTGAATATCTTTTTTAGGTAGGGGAATAAGCACAGTTTTGGTCTCACTTCCCTGTGGCTTATCTTGTTTTGCTGCGTCAGAATGTCCGAACAGGCGCATTAGGCTGCCTTTTTTCTGACTCGTAGCGTCACGAACTGGCGGTTGTTGTGGTGTACCTGCCTGTTGCGTCGTTTCTACCGCTTCTTTGGGGTTAACGTTAGTAGATGCTTCTTTAACGGTGGTGTTTTCAGGTAACGTTGTTGATGCAGACTTTACTGGGGTATCGTTTGATACTTCTGGTGCAACGGGTTGATTCGGAGGAACACTTTCTTGTTGTTTTTTGAAAAAAGACATCAAATTTGTTTTTTTAGGCTGTGGTCTTTCAGTTTTTCCCGTGTTTTCCGCTGAAGCGCTTTCTGTGGCGGCAGGCAGATTTGTTTCATTGCCATGCATCGACTCATGAGATGTTTGAGTAACAGCAGTATTTGTTGGTGTGAGAGTTGCACCTTCCGGTTGTGGGGTATGAATTAGTATTTTTGAGTTGTTTTGAGATGCTGCATCGGCGTGGTTAGATGTATTTTCATCACTTACTGCTGATGGATTGGCCGTCTGCGATGCGTCTGTTGGGGCAATAACCTGATTGTTTGCATCGACAGGTGACGACACACTGTTTGATAAATTGCTGTTCGACGTGCAAGCACTGGCAGAGAATAATATCGTAGCACATAGCCCAATTCTCCAAATAGTTTTTGGAAAATTTTTCTGCCAAGGGTTAAACTTTTCGGAAATATCGGTGTTTGCCAACAAAAACCAACCTCTATTCTCAGGGATAAGCAGATAACTTCGCCCTCATGATACAATATCTGCGTTATGACGGAAAAAAATAGTCTATGCTAGCTAATTGGTGTGTTTTTCAAAAACAAAGCTGTTGTTAAACATCAAACTCGATTTCAACATGTAATATTTTAAGCATATAAACCGCATGCAAAAAATGAAAAAACACTTTTAATCAATATCATCTCTTGACCTTGGCGGTACAATAACCGAATGGTATATGAGTATTTATGTTTTTTATTGGAAATGGGTTAAGATGAGTTGGGCCGTTAATACAACACGTGGTATTGCATTAAGTATCGTTGCATTAATTGTTATTGGTTGTGCTCGTGGTACAGAATTTACAGCACCGGAACAACAAGGCGCGTCGCATCAAGGAATATATCCCAAATTTTCCAACAAACCCAAAGCTGCAACGGCACAGTTTTCAGAACAGGAAAAACAGGACTTAACCAATAAGCTTGATAGTGAAGCAAGCGCATTGCGGAACGTTCGTGGACCTGAAGGCAACAGCGCTGCCAATTTAGCAAAAATTAGAGAAGATGCGCGCCGTGAAGCAGAGGATGCAATTCGCCACATCGAACAGAGTGGCAATAATAATTGAACACTCGACTTTATAAATAAAACTTGAACATCAACCTTTATTTTACCGGATGATAAAATGTCGGAAGAATTCCACAAAATTCGTCGTTTGCCGCCTTACGTATTTGAACAAGTCAATCGTTTGAAGGCAGCAGCGCGAGCGCGTGGAGCGGACATAATCGATCTTGGTATGGGTAATCCAGATTTGCCGACACCTCAAAGTGTTGTCGATAAGCTATGTGAAGTTGTTCAAGATCCAAGAACACATAGATATTCTGCGTCTCGCGGTATCCCTGGTTTAAGACGTGCGCAGGCTAAATATTATGAGCGTCGCTTTGGGGTTAAATTAAATCCGGATACTCAGGTCGTAGCAACATTGGGTTCCAAGGAAGGGTTTGCCAATATGGCTCAGGCCATTACGGCACCGGGCGACGTTGTGTTATGTCCAAATCCAACATATCCAATTCATTCCTTCGGCTTTATCATGTCTGGTGGTGTTATTAGGTCTATACCGGCTTATCCTGGAGAGGAACTCCTTCGGTCATTGGATTTAGCCGTTAAGCGCTCTATTCCTAAACCTATTGCAGTTATATTAAACTATCCGTCCAATCCAACAGCATATGTAGCTGACCTTGATTTTTATAAGGAAGTAGTTGCCTTTGCCAAGAAGAATGAAATTATAGTTCTATCGGATCTGGCGTATGCAGAAATCTATTTTGATGATTTTGTACCGCCATCAGTTTTACAGGTTCCAGGCGCAATTGATGTTGCTGTTGAGTTTACATCAATGTCCAAGAGCTTTTCTATGCCGGGCTGGCGTATGGGATTTGCCGTGGGTAATGAGCGTTTGATAGCCGCTTTAACACGAGTGAAATCCTACTTAGATTATGGCGCTTTTACCCCAATACAGGTTGCTGCTACCGCTGCACTTAACGGTGACGGATCAGATATTGCAAGCGTACGTGATGTTTATCGTAAACGTCGTGATGTTATGGTTGAGAGCTTTAAACGTTCCGGGTGGGATGTCCCATCACCTCAGGCTACTATGTTTGCATGGGCGCCGATTCCTGACAAATACAAGCATCTGGGATCGTTGGAATTTTCTAAACTTTTGATTGAAAATGCAGATGTTGCAGTATCTCCTGGTCTTGGTTTTGGTGAGCAGGGGGATGATCATGTTCGTATTGCACTTGTTGAAAACGAACATCGGTTACGTCAAGCTGCAAGGAATATAAAACGATTTTTTTCTGAAAATAGCAATTAAGCGAGAAAAATTATGGCGGATGCACTGAGGATTGGCATTGTCGGTTTGGGGACCGTAGGAAGCTCGGTCGTTAGATTGCTGCAGGAAAAGCAAGAATTACTGACGAAACAATGTGGTCGTCCGATCAAAGTTGTTGCCGTTAGTGCGCGTGATAAAACGCGTGACCGCGGCATAAATCTTACGGGGATTGATTGGTATGACAATCCTCGTGAGCTTGCTGAAAGCACAGAGATAGATGTTTTTGTCGAACTTATCGGTGGCGAGGAAGGCATTGCACGTGAATGCGTAGAAGCCGCGTTAAAAAGCGGGCATCATGTTGTTACGGCCAATAAAGCCTTACTTGCTCGCCACGGTGTATCATTAGCTAAAATTGCTGAGAAAAAAGGTGTTCTACTTAACTTTGAAGCCGCTGTTGCTGGTGGAATTCCTGTTATTAAAGCGATGCGCGAGTCGTTATCTGGTAATAGCGTTTCCAGAGTGTATGGTATTTTAAACGGTACATGTAATTACATTCTAACACGCATGTACGACGAAGGGTTATCTTTTAAAGATTGTTTGGCAGACGCACAGAAGCTTGGCTATGCTGAGGCTGATCCTACTTTTGATATAGAAGGTAATGATACAGCTCATAAATTGGCAATACTTACCAGTTTGGCTTTCGGCAGCGTTATATCAGTTGATGATATATATGTTGAAGGTATCAGCAATATATCGCTAGCGGATATTAAAGCCGCTGATGAGCTTGGTTATCGCATCAAACTGTTAGGTGTGGCAGTACGCTCCGATACAGGAATTGAACAACGCGTTCATCCTACCATGGTTCCAACTTCATCAGTCATAGCGCAGGTACAGGGTGTTACCAACGCGGTTTCCATACAAACCGATCTACTTGGCGAACTTCTTCTATCTGGACCAGGGGCAGGTGGCAATGCAACGGCTTCCGCTGTTATCGGAGATATTGCAGATATTGCCAAATCGCATCCTGGTTTTCAACATGGGCCTGTTTTTGGCACGCCGGCAACTGCCTTACTTCCCTATAAAAAAGCTAAAATGCGCGCTCATGCGGGCGGTTACTTCATACGATTAACGGTTAATGATCGCACTGGGGTTTTTGCCAGTGTCGCTAAAAGAATGGCTGAAAACGAAATTTCACTCGAATCAATTGTTCAAAGACCATTAGCAGAGAATAAAATACCGAACTCAATGACAATCGTATTGGTTACTCATGAAACGACTGAGTCTGCCGTTCGTAAAGCGTTAGTTGCAATAACGGAAGATGGACACCTGTTGGATAAACCACAGATGATCCGTATCGAAAGACCAAATTGAGCAATTTTGTTTGTTAGACAATTCTTTTTGTTATTATCACTATTCTTATCAGTGATAAAAAGGGAATTGATCGTTTCACCTCTTGCAGTAGACATTAGTCTTTGACAAAAGGATATTATGACAGACGGTAAATTTTGAGCCGTATTTTTTAACAATTAATCCGGTAGGATCATTTAACATGCCAAATTCCTCTGAGCATTCACTTCAAGGACTTAATCGTATTTTAACACTAGAACTTGCTCGCGTTACAGAGCGGGCTGCTGTTGCAGCGGCGCGTATTCGCGGACAGGGTGATGAAAAGGCAGCAGATCAGGCGGCTGTCGACGCGATGCGGAAGGAATTGAACCGGTTACCAATTGATGGCACTGTTGTCATTGGTGAAGGTGAACGTGACGAAGCACCAATGTTGTACATCGGTGAAAAAGTTGGAACCAAGGCTGGTCCTGCTGTTGATATCGCGCTTGATCCACTTGAGGGAACAACCCTTTGCGCCAAAAATCAGCCAAACTCACTTGCTGTTATCGCCATGGCTGAAAAGGGCAATCTTCTTTACGCTCCAGATGTATATATGGATAAGCTTGCAATTGGACCGGGATATCCAAAAGGTATCGTTGATATTGATGCAAGTCCAGCGGACAATATCCATGCTTTGGCTAAAGCCAAAGGCGTTAAGCCAAGCGAAATTACAGCTTGTATGATGGATCGTCCACGCCATGCGAAATTGATTGAAGAAGTTCGAGCAACTGGCGCTTCAATTAGACTTATTGGCGATGGCGATGTTGCGGGTATTATTCACACAACCGATCCAGACGAAACAGGTATCGATATTTATATGGGTATCGGTGGTGCGCCAGAAGGTGTTTTGGCTGCAGCAGCTCTTCGTTGTATTGGTGGACAAATGCAGGGACGCCTTCAGTTAAACACTGAAGAAAAGATTGCTAGAGCTGCAAAAATGGGCGTTACCGATCCGAACAAAGTTTACACAATGGAAGAAATGGCAAAAGGTGACGTTCTTTTTGCTGCAACCGGTGTTACTGATGGCAACCTATTGTCCGGTGTCAAGTTTGCTCGTGATTACATTCAGACTGATACAATTGTTATGCGTTCGCATACTGGTACAATCCGTAACATCATTGCTCGTCACCAAGATAAGTCCAAATTTGACTAATTTTTGAATTTTTGTCGAGAAACGGACATCTAAAAACGACAAAAAAGTAAATTTTGAGACACAAAAAAGCGCGTTTGGATGGCTGAACGCGCTTTTTTTATCAATGATCATTAATTTATAACACCGTCATTACCTATAAGTCTGTTATCAATTACGATGTTGAGATCTCTTATCACTATCATTCCTTGCAACATGGTGATCGCTCGCCTCTGTGTAATTACTTTCTGACATTATGCTCTCGCCTCTGAAACTGTTGGTGATTATCAAACTATGACTAGATATGAAGCTGTGATTGGTTCCGAAGTTTTGACTTGTTATGAAGTTCTGACCAGTTACGCAAATACTATCGGTGATAAGACTATCAGAACAAGATAGCGTTTCTTAGTAAAAATCACTAACGGTATAATTCAATTTTGTACTGAATTTAGTACTTTAAGCTAAATGGCTACGATTTCTGATCTGATAAAAATAGTTGTTTCACAAAATAGAAAATTTACATGCTGATGGGTATAGTCAATCTTAACAGCCACCATCTATAGGGCTCATTGCTGGCTGCGATGCCTACAACATACTAATTGTGTTTTATATTGATGAAATATATGCGCCATATAAAAAGCACACCTTTTATGAAAGGTGTGCTTTCGGAATGATAATTTTTAAATACTAAAAGATAAAATATTGAATTAGCATTTAGTCCAATTTAACTGTTTTGACCCAGCCGTTTTTATCTTCTAAGTCACCCTTTTGGATGTGAACTAATTCATCGCGCAGTGCCAGTGTAGTTTCTCCACCATTGCCGTTTCCGATAATCGTTTCACCACCTTCATATTTGAACACGCCAATTGGCGTAATAACAGCTGCTGTACCGCAGGCAAAAACTTCCTTTAGACGGCCGCTTTTTGCGTCTGCTTTTAGTTCTTCAAATGAATAGGAGCGTTCTTCTGTTTTCATACCGTGTTCTTCGGCAAGCTTTAGGATTGAACGTCTTGTAACACCATGAAGGATTGTTCCGTCAAGTTTTGGGGTTATCAGACGGTTATCATCCATGACAAAACAAACATTCATGCCGCCCAGTTCTTCAATCCATTTGTTTTCAACAACATCGAGGAAAAGAACCTGATCACAGCCATTTTTTTCAGCTTTGATTTGCGCAATTAAACTGGAAGCATAGTTTCCGCCACATTTTGCTTCTCCTGTTCCACCAGGGCCGGCACGGCTATATTCGGTATCCAACCAAACGCTAACTGGCTTAGTTGCGCCACCTTTGAAATAGGCGCCGACTGGTGATGCGATGATGCAGAAAACATATTCGCGGGCAGGGTGAACGCCAAGAAACGCTTCATTGGCAAACATAAAAGGGCGCAAATACATGCTGGCATCAGGCGTTGATGGTATCCATTTTTGATCAATACGAACCAGCTCGTTAATTGCAGCAAGAAAAACATCTTCAGGCAGTTCCGGCATAGCAAGACGACGTGCCGATTTCTGAAAACGTTGAGCATTTGCTTCAGGACGAAATAGAAGGATACGTCCATCTTTTGCACGATAAGCTTTGAGACCCTCAAATACCTCTTGTCCATAATGCAAAACGGCACTTGCTGGATCGATTTCAAATGGCTTACGGGCGGTAATCACTGCATCATGCCAGCCTTTTCCTTCAGTCCAGTGCACCACAGCCATATGATCTGTAAAAACACGGCCAAATCCAGGATTCTTGAGCAATTCTTCTCTTGCTGCATCTGAGGCGGGATTTTGATTTTGTTCTATTTTGAATGGAAGAACAGAGCTGGAACCTGTCATGACTAATACCTTTTGAAAATATACAATATACATTGCTCGATTTCAGGCTCAGACCTAAAAAGGGGCTGTAGATTTCAACTTTAGAGTTTGCTGGCGGACAATGTCAACGCTGTACAATGATCATGCTGTAAAAAGAGCTTGATCGGTAAATACCTTCTACATTGTTGTCGGCAATTATCTCATCTTATGATTGTACGGAACATACACCTATATTCTGCATTGTATACTTATAAATAGGTTCATGTGCACAGGATTTCTGAAAAACTGATATTTTGTCTTGTGATCGTGGCTGTATTACTAAGGAAAATAAAATGACCGGAAAACAATGTTCATACAATTGCGATGCGTCAAAAAAGACTTTTGACTTAACCAAACAACTTTCAGAAGAATGCTTTAAAAGCTTAACATTAGTGATTGTATTATCTGCAATAGTTTATGTATTTCTATCGATTGTAAGCCCACATTCAACTTATGCGGCTAATGTTGACGTTAATGCTCAGGATGGACAAAACGAAACCTCTTCACAAGGCACCAAGTCCGATAAAGTTGAAAACGCGGTTGAGCAGAATACCCTGAATAATGCAGCAGACAGCGAAAAAGCCAAAGCGCGTAAAGAGCTTGATAACGCGATATCACCGGGCAACGTCGATGCAGCAGAACACGAACCGACGGGCACAGATGCCCGTCCAGGTATGTCTCTTACACCAGAAACGCAGCAATAGTTAAATAAAGGTCTGTCTTGTTGGGACTGTGATTCTACTTTCCAACAAAACAGGCTCCATTTTGACTTTTTACGCGATTACACAAATTGATTGCGCTGTCACGTGGGCCAACTTGAACTCTTACACGATAATACGTACCTTTTCCGGGAATTTCTGCCGGTTGAATATTGACCGGAAGAGAGCCAAAAAGTGCGCCATATTGTTTTTTGGCTTTATTCATCGCAACCATAGCAGATTCTTGCGTTGGTTGAGAGGCTATTTGTACGTAATAGCCACCTGCGCCAACACTTGTTGTTGCTACCTGCTTGGCAGGCTGTTGTGTGGTTGTTGTTGGCGTTACCGGAATTTTAGCTGTTTCAGCTCGTTTGGCAGCTGTTTCAATATTCTTCTTTGCGTTTGCATCTATAGCTTGAGCTGCCGTAGAGGTTTGCGTTTTTGCACTGTCATTTGACTGTGCAGGCGAAGCGGCTTGGCTCTTGGCTGCTTCATTATGTGCATCGTCAGTAATAATCTTGCTTAGTTCTGATTCTTCTTTTGTAGTTTCCGTGCTATTGGAATTATCTGCATTATTAGCGGCACCATTGTTGGAAGCTGTTTGATTATTGTTAGAATTACTATCGGTTCCGTTGTTGTTATTATTATCGGTCGCATTATTAGGCGTTGATTGTGGAACTATGGTACCATCTGGATTAACGACAACAGATTGAACTTCCCTCGTTGGAACAGTATGACTTTGTGAAGCAGCAATAGCGTCGTCTACACTAGATGTATCGCCATATGCACCATTATTGTCTTGCGGAATTTGGTCGTTAAGAGCTGTTATATCCTCAGGGTTTTCAGACTTGTCGACCAGTTTATTCTGTTCGCCTTCTGGAGCATTTTCAGCACCACTGGCATGATTATATACGTCTTGATTGTTGGACGTATTAGATTCGTTATTTGTATTTTCAGCCTGCACTTTATAAGGCGCATTATCAGCATGAATTACTTGTGATTCACCACTTTCTTGAGATGAACTAAAGAACTTGTTCAACGCATATCCACCACCTGCTAAAATGACAAGAGCAACACCACCTATAGCAAGTCTACGCCCAAATGATTTCTGCGGCTGCCTAGTCGCATAGCCTGTCTGCACGACATTTTCATTATAAGGATCTTGTGTATAGTCCGGATAGTCATCATATGGCTGGCGTGCTGCAGCATATGGGTGCGCTGCGGCATATTGCTGGGCTGCGGCTTGTTCTTCTTCGCTAAGATATTGCGGTTGTGTTTGATCGTAACCGGATTGTGCGTAAGCATCGTCAAAAAATTCATTATGAACGTTTTTGTTCTCAACCGGCTCTTGCTTTTTGCCAACACTGAACACATCGGCAAACTCATCTTCTAACGCATCAACATGGGGTGCTGTTTCCTCTGCCGGATATGGAACGTCAGGTACGTCAATTTGCTCAGTCGTTTCAACAATTTCATCAGCAAATTTATATGTATCGACATCAGGAGGGAAATTGCCATTTTTATCGGTAGCATGGGCTGCACCAACCATTTGGTGCATATCCATCTCTGCGCCCATATTTCCTACCGATTGTGCTTGCGGGTTATAGTCCGCCGTTACATGAGGTTCTTGATAAGTTGGTGCAGTTAAATGCTCGTGATTATCATCGTAATGCAGGTTATTTGCCCTTGGGTGAACTTGTCTAGCCACGTCTAATTCCATCTCATCAATATGCGGTTGCTGCGAGGATACATGCGGTTCATCTGTCGATACCGAAGAAACTATATGTTCATCGAGTGATAAATCTTCCAGATCAAAAGGATCGGTAACCGGATTTTTTGCTTTTTCTTGTTGTGAAGATGCACCATTTTGTCTTGCTGCCGCATCATCGGCTGCAATTTCCTTTGCAAAGACTTCGCCAAACCCAAAAGGATCATCAATATCCATAACGTCATCACTTATTGAAAGTGTTTCCGTTGGCGTGTCTGCCTTGTGAGTTTCAGGCGATGGCTGCTCCATTTGAGACACATAATTGGATTGCGTTTCAGAGCCCTCATGTGCATTCAAACGCACATCATTATGAATTTGATCAGAAATATCATTGATCGCTGCTTGAGTACTCATATCGGCTGCAATGTTTTGCGCAGATGGCTCGTTATCAGGACGCAAAGGATCTTCAATGAGAAGATTTTCGAGCTCTTTATCAAAATCAAAATCATCATCGGCGTAAGAATCTTCAGCTGTTTGCTGCGTTTTTTCTGCCGGAGCCTGTTGGCTATAATCCTGCGTGATCTGATTATGGGATAAATCTTCAACCTCCGCCTGATAGTTTGGCAAATCTGGTTCGGCAGACGGTTGTTGCGCAGCAAAATTCTCACGCTCTTGTTGATGAGCATCATATGGTTGGGTTGTGGCTATATGGCCATATTCTTCTTCATCAAGATTTGTCGTTGAAGCCTGTAATGGCGCTTTATGTGTGGGTAGAAAATCAAAACTTTCTATTTCTTGATAAGTCTCACTAGAATTTTGCGCAGCACTTTCTGCTGATGGTTGTGGCTCTAAATCTTCTGGCCTGTAATTTTGCCGATCATCGAATGCAAAAGCTTTTTGCTGCTCGTATTGCGCCGCCTCATTCGATTGAGCCTGATAATGGATCTCTTGCTGATAATATGGATTGTCAGCAGAGTTTGCAGAATAATTGAGTGTTGTAGCGGTGTTATAGCCTAATTCGCCCTGAATCTCATGGGATATCTCCTCATTTTCAGGTCTGCTTGCATCCCGATAAATTTCTTCATCAGATTGTGTCGCATAATTATCAACTGTTTCTTGCGAAGAATAGGATTGCGGCTCGGTTTCAAACACTGGTTCGTGTGGGGACACATGAGCCGGTTCTTGTTCGAAACTATCGAGTTGTTCGGGCTCGATAGGGCGATATGGTTCCGCTTCAACAGGCTGATTGGTATGTTCGGCAAAAGGTGGTTCAAAAAAATCTGAAGGCGCCTCTACCGGAGAGTTTGGGGTGCGTGCTGTTGGAGTGAATGACGGCGCGTCATAAAGCTCATTAAATGGCAAATCCGCTTCAGCTTCCGCATTCTTAACGCCTTGTTCACCATCAGGTAAAAAATCAAGATTATTTTCACTTGATGATACCTGTTGGGGGGCAGGGGACTGACCAGCAAAGCGATTTACATCGGAAGTGGCTGGATTTACTTCCGAATCAAGAAAGGAAAGATCAGGATCATTATGGCTGATATTTTCAGTTGGATTGTGTTCAAAACCTGTATTCTGCGAAACAGCAGGAGTTTCCGCCGTTTGCTGGTTGTCAGCTACGTTACGATCAAGATTGAAGAGTCTCGTCAGCTCTAAAAGGGGATCTTGGCCTTTAGCCTCCTGTCCTGATGGACCAGGATTTCTGCGATCATTATCGGTCATTGTCTTTCCCACATAGTCGGTTACGCAATCTTTCAATTATTGCATTGTGCCGGACATTAAGCAGACTCTCTTAAAAATCGGATATTCTCGTTATTTTTCAGATATATACGCTAACTATAATGCAGGCAAGATAGAACACAAACAGCCAAACTTGCCCGCATTTTAACTCAGCGCATTTCTGAAGGTGCATCTACGCCCATTACATTAAGAGCAGATGACAGAACATCAGACACAGCTTGAATCAACCCCAATCTGGCTAACGACAATTGTGTATCGTTAAGCTTGATAAAACGTAAATCTTCGTTTTCTGTACCTTTATTCCAGTGACCGTGGAAGGTTGAAGCAAGATCATATAGGTAAAAAGCCAGTCTGTGAGGCTCGTAACTCTGGGCAGCTTGCTCAACAACACGGGGATATTCGGCAAGTTTTTTAATGAGTCCGATTTCACTTTCATCAGTTAATCTATCTAGATGTTCTTTTAACAGACTACGTGGAAAATCTGTTAATCCAAGTGATTCTTGTGCCTTACGAAATGCCGAGTGACAACGGGCGCTTGCATATTGAACATAAAAAACCGGATTATCTTTCGATTGTTCAGTGACCTTTGCAAAATCAAAGTCCAGCGGCGCATCGCATTTGCGATAAAGCATCATAAAACGTACTGGATCGCGGCCAACCTCATCAACAACATCACGTAAGGTTACAAAGGAGCCGGCACGCTTTGACATCTTAACGGGTTCGCCATCGCGAAATAGCTTAACAAGTTGGCACAATAAAGCGGTTAACTTGGATTTTCCGCCGGATATAGCCTTTGCGACGGATTCCAGACGCTTGACATAACCGCCGTGATCAGCCCCAAGTATATAGATCATTTCATCAAAATGACGTTCAAACTTGTTACGGAAATAAGCAACGTCAGCAGCAAAATATGTGTAAGATCCATCGGATTTGATAAGCGGTCTATCCTGATCGTCCCCAACTTCGGTAGAACGGAATAAGGTTTGTTCGCGGTTTTCCCAATCCTCTGAAACCTGTCCTTTAGGCGGGGGTAATGTTCCTTTGTAAACATATCCCTTTAACGTCAGGTCATTGATCGCACTGCGAATAGCCTGTGCATTATCGGCATGAAGTGTTTTTTCCGAGAAAAAGACATCATGATGGATATTTAAGGCAGCAAGATCATCGCGGATCATTTGCATCATGGCGTCAATTGAACGTTGTTTTATAAGTGTCAAACGCTCTTCTTCGTCCATCGTTAAAAGGGTGTTGCCAAATTCTGTGGCAAGTGCCTGACCTAGTGGCACAAGATAGTCGCCAGGGTACAAGCCTTCCGGTATTGCACCGATGTCTTCACCAAGGGCTTCCCGATAACGAAGAAAAACCGATTGAGCTAAAACACCAATCTGTCCACCGGCATCATTGATATAATATTCTTTAACAACATCATGACCAGTAAAAGCCAAAAGATTGGCAAGAACGTCGCCAACAACGGCTCCACGGCAATGGCCTACATGCATAGGCCCTGTGGGGTTTGCCGACACGTACTCTACATTCACGTTGCGGCCCTTACCCAATTCCGATCGACCATAAGTGCCATCTGAATCCAGAATATATTCCAAGTGTTTACGCCAAAAACCATCCGTTAAACGCATATTGATAAAGCCGGGGCCAGCAACGTTGACGGATGCAATATCTTCTTCGTTTTCAAGTAATGAAACGATTTTTTCTGCCAATGTCCGAGGATTGATTCCAACGGTCTTTGATAGAACCATAGCGGCATTGGTCGATAAATCACCATGCGAGCTATCCCGAGGTGCCTCAACCGTAACGCGACTAAGATCCAAATCATCTCCGTCTTTTGTTTTTATATCAGAGACTTGGAGAAGCTTTTTTATCTTTTGCTCGAAGGTATTAAAAATGTTCATCATAGAAATCCGTGTTGTTCACCCATGCAATTAGGACAAATTGGGCGCGCGGTCAAACAATCGTCGATATTCGCGTAATGCATAATTGTCGGTCATTCCAGAGAGAAAATCTGAAATCAATTGCGCTCGTTGTTTTTCATCTAAAAAAAGTGCTGCTTGATACCAGTCATATGGCAGGTTCTGCGGTGCAGAGTGATAGCTATCAAACAGGTCGCTCACAATTTGTTCGGCAACATTACGACGCGTTAAAACAACTGGGTGATAATAAAGATTTTTAAAGAGAAATCTTTTCAGTTGTTGCTCTTTTTTTGCCATATCATTTGAGAAACTGACAAATTTCTTATCTGCATTATGGATATCGTCGATATTATTCGGTTTCATTTCAGCGATTAGCTGAACCGAGTTTTGAATAACATCTTCTACCATCAAGGTAATTTGCCGTCTTATTACTTCGTAACCGGTACGGGTATTATCCAGTTTCGGATATTGTTGCCTGATGTCGTGCAAAATATCAGCGGTTATCTCGACGTTCTCCAATTGTTCAATCTGTAAAAGGCCTGAACGCAAGCCATCATCAATATCATGCGCATTATAGGCTATATCATCTGCAATAGCTGCACATTGCGCTTCCAGCCCGGCAAACCGATCAAGTTCAAGGTCGTGCACAGAACAGTACTCGATCAGATAAGGTGAAACTTCTTTTTCTGACGAATAGGGTCCAAGCAGAGGACCATTATGTTTTGCCAATCCTTCAAGTGTTTCCCAACTAAGATTAAGCCCATCGAAAGAAGGGTATCGGTGTTCCAGTTTTGTAACAATTCGCAACCCTTGTGCATTGTGATCAAAACCGCCATAGGGTTGCATCTTGCGATCCAATGCGTCTTCACCAGCATGTCCAAATGGTGTGTGCCCAAAATCATGAACAAGTGCAATCGCTTCGGCCAAATCTTCGTCTAGCCGCAAAGCGCGAGCAAGCGCACGTGCAATTTGTGAAACTTCTATCGTATGTGTTAATCGTGTGCGGTAGAGATCGCCTTCATCGGCAATGAATACTTGTGTTTTGTGTTTTAAACGACGAAAGGCATTAGAGTGGATAATGCGGTCGCGATCACGCTGAAAAGGTGTACGTGTCGGGCTATCCGGTTCTGTAAATAATCTGCCACGACTTTCTGACGGATTGCTGGCATATGGGGCTCTTTCGCCATATCCAAAACCAATATTGCGTCTATCCATTGCAAGTTATCCAATCACGACTTAGATTTACGACACAGTATTTTATCTGCTATTTAACTTTCTCAAACTATTTAACGCAAGGATGAGTTGAAAATGGGTGTAAACATAACTGATTCGGCTTGCAAACGGATATCAAAGATTTTGGCGGCCGAACCCGGAAATATCGCGTTGCGTCTGTCTATTGAAGGCGGCGGTTGCTCAGGCTTTTCCTATAAATATGAGTTGGTCAGCGATCCGGCAACCGATGACGATCTCATTATTGAAAAAAATGGTGCAACCGTATTCATTGATTCGGTGTCATTGCCTTTTATGGAAGGCGCAGAAATAGACTTTGTCGATGATTTAATGGGACAGGCATTCAAGATTCATAATCCAAATGCTGTTTCTTCTTGTGGTTGCGGTTCCAGTTTCTCAATTTAGCCCAATAATTATTTGAAGAGTCGTTAAACTGTTAGCTGCATTGATTATCAAGAAAATAAGCATTTATCATCAAGGCATTAAGAGAAAACCGTGAAACAAACCCGTAAGTTTTTGATCTTGGCTTTATCCTTTGTTGTTCCTCTATTTTTTAGTGGGATGGTGGGCGCTCAAGATAGTGCACCAGAAGATACGAGCCAATCGTCTCAAACAACACAACCCCAAGCTGTTACGGGAGAAGTCTCGTCGTCGCCAAATTCGACAACTTCTAGTAATAACAACGTCGGCAACAATAACGGCAGCAACGGACAGGAGAGAAGTGAGCAAGAAGAAACCGCATCTAATCCAGAACCGCAGGCAGATGCAGAGTTCAATCTCTCGGCAAAGCTCACAGATAAAGGTGAAGATGTAGCTGATGGGCTTATTTGGCGTGTATTCCAGCCAATTTATGGGGTGGATAACAAATTGCCCTTGGTTGCGACATCTAATGGGGGTAGTGCCCATTTTAATTTACAGCCGGGTAGTTATATCATTCATGTATCTTTTGGCCGTGCTTATGCGATGAAACGCGTAAGCCTTGAACACGGGCAAAAACTTACAGAGAATATAGTGTTAAATGCCGGTGGACTGGAATTGAATGCTACCATACCAGAAGGTAAAATTAATCCGCAATATTTAAAATTTTCAATTTATTCAGATGACAGTGAAAACGATGATACAGCCTTAATTCTGTCTGACGTCGATGCTGGTAAACTTATCAGATTGAAGGCTGGAACTTATCATATTGTCTCAAACTATGGCACGGACAATGCAACCTCGCGCTCGGATATTCGGGTTGATGCTGGAAAAATTACCGAAGCTACCATGCAACATCACGCTGCCTTGGTAACTTTAAAATTAGTACGGCAAGAAGGCGGTGAAGCGCTTGCCGATACAAGCTGGTCGATTACCAATGATGCCGGCGATATTGTCCGCGAAACAGTTGGTGCTTATGCATCTCTCGTGCTTGCGGAAGGCGAATATATTGCTATCGCGAAAAATAAAGACCAGATTTACCAGAAAGTTTTTACTGTAACATCTGGCCATGATGAAGATGTTGACGTCATTGCCAATGCACAGAGTACGGAACCTATTGATGATTCTATGGATTAGGAATTCAGCCTGTCTGTGTTGCCGTAGGGTATAGATGAATTACCCGTGCATGTAGTAAAAATTCTTGATTTAGTGGATTATACGCCGCCATAAATAGTAGTGGAGTATATCGGCGATAAGGTTCTTGGGGACGGGGATCACGAGAAATTTCCAGAAACTTCGAAACAGTTCTAACACTTATAGATGTTATAAGGGGTATTACGTTAGAATTTAGATAAGTGATAGAATTGAAGAATGCTGCATGGTGCAGGCAGATCGTTGCTGACCTATAATAGTAACTGACAGATTGTTGTCGCCAGCAAGTTTTTTCATAACAATGTTCAGCGAGTTTGAGTAGACGGCCGCTCGAAACGCAAAAAAATAGAGCCAAGTGTGAATAGTTATCACACTTGGCTCATCTTATTTATTCGGCCAGAACACGACGTAAGTCTGGTGGTGTTGCTTCTTCTTTCAATTGTGCGATTACTTCATTTAATGGCAATGACACTTGTTGTTGACTGCCAAGGCGACGCATATTTACCGAATTATCTTCTTCTTCACGCTTTCCGCAAACAAGGATAACAGGTACTTTTTGAAGAGAATGCTCACGAATTTTATAGTTGATCTTCTCGTTTCTAAGGTCGGTTGTGGCCAACAAACCAGCAGCTTTCAGCTTACGAGCAACTGTTTTTGCATATTCATCGGCTTCGGATGTAACTGTCGCAACGACAACCTGTAACGGTGCAAACCATAGTGGCAAATGGCCAGCATAGTTTTCCAATAGGATACCGAGAAAACGTTCCATTGATCCACAAATTGCGCGGTGAATCATAACCGGTTGGCGTTTTTCAGAGTCTTTGTCGATGTAAAAAGCACCAAACCGCTCAGGCAGGTTAAAATCCACTTGCGTCGTACCGCACTGCCATTCACGACCAATTGCGTCTTTCAAAGTATATTCAAATTTTGGACCATAAAAGGCGCCTTCACCTGGTAATATACCTGTTTTAATTCTACCGTTGGATTTTTCCTCGATGGTGCGCAAAACCTCAGACATAACACTTTCAGCGTGATCCCAAAGCTCGTCTGAGCCAACGCGTTTTTCAGGTCGTGTAGAAAGTTTAACGGTGATTTCATTAAAGCCAAAATCGGCATATGTGCTCAATATCAGATCGTTAATCTGCAAGCACTCATCTGCAAGTTGTTCGTCTGTGCAGAAAATATGCGCATCATCTTGCGTAAAGCCTCTTACACGCATCAAACCATGTAACGATCCCGAAGGTTCGTAGCGGTGTACAACGCCAAATTCAGCCAGTTTAATTGGTAATTCGCGATAAGACTTCAAACCATGCTTGAAAATCTGAACGTGCCCCGGGCAGTTCATTGGTTTTAAAGCATAAACACGTTCATCATCGGCATCATCACCGGCTGGTGTAACCTTGAACATATTTTCTTTATACCAACCCCAGTGACCGGAAATTTCCCATAAGGATTTATCAAGCACTTGTGGGGCGTTGACCTCTGAATAGGCTTGGTCATCTAGCCTGCGACGCATATAGCTGACGAGGTTCTGGAACATTTTCCAGCCCTTAGCATGCCAGAAAACAACACCCGGACCTTCTTCCTGAAAGTGGAATAAATCCATTTCACGTCCAAGACGACGATGGTCACGCTTTTCTGCTTCTTCCAACATTTGCAGATAGGCGTTTAATTCTTTTTCACTGGCAAAAGCTGTACCATATATACGGGTCAGCATTGGATTGTTTGAGTCTCCACGCCAGTAAGCGCCTGCAACTTTCATCAGCTTGAAAGCAGAACCAATTTGACCGGTTGATTGCATATGCGGCCCACGGCAAAGATCAAACCAATCGCCTTGATGATATATTTTTACATCTTGGTCTTGTGGAATAGCGTCTACCAATTCCACCTTGTATAGCTCACCCTTGTCGGTAAATACCTGTTTTGCTTTATCGCGTGACCATATTTCTTTAGTGAATGGCTTATTGCGTTGAATGATTTCATGCATCTTTTTTTCGATGACAGGTAAATCTTCAGGCGTAAATGGCTGGTTGCGGGCGAAATCGTAATAGAATCCGTTTTCAATAACTGGACCTATGGTGACTTGTGTGCCTGGAAACAATTCTTGAACGGCTTCGGCTAAAACATGCGCACAATCATGGCGGATTAATTCGACAGCGCGCGGATCGTCGCGCGTGATTATTTGAACTTCACCAGACGTTTGTAGTGGATCTGCCATATCGCGCAAAACGCCATCCATACTGTAAGCAACAGCTTTTTTGGCAAGCGAATTGGAAATTGATTGAGCAAGTGCCAAACCGGTCATATCGCTTGGATAATCACGTTTAGAACCATCTGGGAAAGTAATTGAAACGGTTGAAGACATAAAAATACTCCTGATCCAGTCCCGCCAACGAATGCGGGTGGGGTGATATATTTGCTTTAATATTACAATAAAGCGATTCAGAAGCTTCTTTTATGGATTCTTGCTTTAAAAAGAAAGCATTATTCGTTTTTTCTTGCTGTAATTTTCCAGTAACGCCATGGTGTATACCAATGGCAATCTCGTGGGAGTTTACATGGCACCGGATCAAAGCCATGAGTGCCGAATGGTCCGCAACGAGCAATACGAAATAATCCCATCCATGATCCTGTCCAAAGTCCATATCGTGCAATTGCTTCATATGTATATTCGGAACAGGTTGGCAGATGGCGGCAATGTTGGCCAATAAAACCAGATAGTGTGAGCTGATAAAATCGAATCAGAAATGTGCCAATCAATCGCCCCGGAGTTTTTTTCCATGGTCCTGAATAATTGCGATTGCCTGTTGTCATGCTTTCGCGTTGGCTTGAAGTTGAGAATCAATTTGGTCTAAGCAATCTATCACGGCATCAAATGTCAGCATTGTTGAAGCATGGCGTGCTTGATAGTCCTTGATAGGCTCAAGGCAGGCAAAATCAACAAATTTGCCTGTTGGAGCAGGGCCGTTTTCTGTCAACATAAGCCAGATAGTATCACGTAAAGTGCGCAGTTCATCTGTGGTGCAACCAATAATGTGACTTGCCATGAGTGACGAAGATGCTTGCCCTAACGCGCATGCGCGTACCAAATGAGCAAAATCGACAACAATATTGTCTTTTATATTAATATCGACAGTGATTGTGGATCCACAAATTCTCGAATGTTTTGTTGCTGATGCATTAGGATTGTCAAGGCGCCCAATTTTTTCAATATGCGCCGCATATTCGAGAATTTTATCGTTATAAATGTCGTTTATCATAACTTCGTGTCCGGAAAACCACTCGTTTTTGCTTAAGCTATTTTGATTCCGTGTGTGTATATGTCTATATAAGGGTAAAATTAATAACTACCAAGCATCGTTTTGGTAGGCAGTTGGAGTTGATTGATGCAATCCGAGAAAAAAAGTGTGACAGTTTCGTCAGAAAACGTGGCCATCACACGCCCATCAAGAGAAGAAGCGGAAGCTGCTGTTCGTACATTATTGCGTTGGGCTGGTGAAAATCCGGCTAGAGAGGGACTACTTGATACACCTAAGCGTGTTGTGAAAGCTTATGAAGAATTGTTCCAAGGTTATAACCAATCAGCACAAGATATTTTGGGGACAGTTTTTGAAGAAGTTGCAGGATATAATGACCCAGTTTTGATTAAAGACATTCCGTTTTATTCCCATTGTGAACATCATATGGTGCCGATCATCGGTAAGGCTCATATTGCCTATATGCCTGATGGTCGTGTAGTTGGACTTTCAAAAATTCCAAGGGTTGTTGATGTTTTTGCGCGCCGCTTGCAAACACAGGAAAGTATTACCGCCCAAATTGCTGATGCATTGTATACCTATCTGAAGCCAAGAGGTGTGGCAGTACTTATTGAGGCAGAACATATGTGCATGGCAATGCGTGGCGTCAAAAAACAGGGATCAACCACAATTACTGCAACATATCGCGGTTCGTATCAAAATGATGTCAAATCCCAAGCGAATTTTATGATGATGATCAGGAGTTTAAAGTAGGTGAGGAAAATTATGTCGCAGGGCTTAACAAAAGAGCAATTGGAAGAGGGAACGTTATTCGACCCAACATATGATTCCCATGGGCTTATTACGGCTGTTGTGACAGATATATCCAATGGCGATCTATTGATGGTTGCACATATGAATGAAACGGCACTGCAATTAACAATAAACACAGGGATTGCACATTTTTGGTCACGATCACGGCAAAAGCTTTGGAAAAAGGGGGAAAGTTCAGGGAATTTTCTTCATGTTCGTGAACTGCGCACAGATTGTGACCAAGATGCAATATGGGTAAAGGTATCGATCGAAGGTGCAGGTGCCACCTGCCATACCGGTAGAAAAAGTTGTTTCTATCGTCGTCTTGTTAAAGATGGGGACAGCACAAAACTTTTAATGGATGAAACACCACCCATATTTGACCCGAAAAAGGTATATGGCCAATAAAATACGGTATTTTTCGCTTTCACACGAGACAGCGGAATAAATAATGTATTAAATTTAAAAAAGGGCTTGTTAAGAGCGTATTGATTTGTTAAATGCCGCGAGCCGGTTATATTCGGCTTCTACCACGTGCGGTCGTGGCGGAATTGGTAGACGCGCAGCGTTGAGGTCGCTGTGGGGCAACCCGTGGAAGTTCGAGTCTTCTCGACCGCACCATTATTTCCCAAAATTATTGTCATGGTAACACGCAGTTTAGATTGCGGATGACTTTTTAGTCGTTTTTATTCCGTCCTTCATAACGCTGATATTTTGCGATTCATTGTGTTTTCGTTGCTTGGTGACGTGCGAGGTAAAGACTCATTTTATATTGATAATGCAAATGGCTAATTTTGTTCAGTGTTATGCCAACCTATTGATAATAAACTATATTTTTTATTTTTATTCTGAATAAAAGTATCGAAAATCAGAAATATATAGTAAAAACAATAATGCTCTAAGTGATAATGGTTCTATTTTGTTTTTTTGGTTATAAAATATGATTTATTCTAATAGTTAGAAAATGCCATCAAATAATCGAAATTTAATGATGAAAAATATTGTAAAAAGAAAAAATAGATTTAATTTTTACAATCTGTAGCAAATATTATTACCCGCATATGACATTATTGTTCCATGTGTGCATAATCTTTTCAAATATCAAAGTGAGTGATAACCTCATTTGATAAATAGAGTCGACGATATCAACAAAATTGGAGAATAACGAATGGCTGCAAAAGGAAAAGCAAAATGGGGCTGGGTTGCTGTCGGTGTCATTGCAATTGTAGCCATTTATAGTGGTGCGCAAACATATCTTCATCCGGGGCTGCCCAAAGGTGTGGCTATGGGAAATGGCCGTATTGAGGCGACGGAAATTGATATCGCATCAAAACTAGCTGGGCGTATTAAGGATATAACGGTTAGGGAAGGCGACTTTGTCAATGTGGGCGATGTTGTGGCTCATATGGATACAGATACGCTTCAGGCGCAATTGCGCGAAGCGGAGGCTCAGCTACGCCAAGCGAAAATCAATGTTGAAACGGCAAAAATGCAAGTTGAACAACGACAGGCTGAACAGGAAGCATCTGAGGCGACTGTTTCACAAAATGAAGTTCAACGTGACAATGCAGCACGTCGACTACAACGTTCATCAACGCTGCAAGAACGTGGCACAGTATCCACTCAAGTAAAAGACGACGATCAGGCAACCTATGATGGTGCTATTGCTGCAGTGGCCGCTGCAAAAGCGCAAGTGGCCGCTTCAAAAGCTGCTGTTTCAGCTGCTAAAGCTAGTGTTGTTAATGCTGAAGCAGCCGTAGATGCTGCAAATGCAACAATTGAACGGATACAATCCGATATTAATGATAGTGATCTTAAAGCAACGCGCTCAGGACGTATTCAATATCGCATAGCACAGCCGGGTGAAGTGGTTGCAGGAGGTGGACGTGTGCTCAATCTTGTCGATTTGGGTGACGTCTATATGACATTTTTCTTGCCAACCAATGATGTTGGTAAAATTGCGATAGGTACAGAGGTTCGCATTGTTCTTGATGCAGCGCCTCAATATGTCATACCAGCTAATATCTCGTTTGTTTCTGATGTTGCGCAGTTTACACCGAAAACGGTTGAAACGGCAGAAGAGCGCACGAAATTGATGTTTCGTGTTCGTGCACAGATTCCACAAAATTTGTTAGAAAAATATATCAAGCAGGTAAAAACAGGGCTACCTGGGGTGGCTTACGTTAAAACCGATCCGAACGCACAATGGCCAAAAGTTGTTAGTACGCCTGTAGTACAATGATAGATATTCACGAACAAACGTCACCATCTACGAATGATGCAGTTGTAAAGCTTGAGAATGTTCGTCTTGCCTATGGTGACAAACTAGCCCTTGACGGTATCGATTTGGAGATACCAGCTGGCAAAATGATCGGTATGATCGGCCCTGATGGTGTCGGGAAATCAAGTTTGTTATCTTTGATTACCGGCGCGCGGGAAATTCAGGACGGTTTGGTTTACGTCTTGGGCGGTGATATGCGTGACAGAGACCATCGCTCTGAGGTTTGCCCTGATATTGCCTATATGCCGCAAGGTTTGGGAAAAAACCTCTATCCCACTTTATCAGTATACGAAAATGCTGATTTCTTCGCCCGTTTGTTTGGTCAAAGTAAGCAAGAACGTGACCAACGAATTGCCGAATTATGCAAACGTACAGGGCTAAATGGTTTTGAAAGTCGGCCGGCTGGTAAGCTTTCAGGTGGTATGAAGCAGAAGTTGGGCTTGATATGTTCGCTTATCCACGACCCCAAATTACTTGTACTTGATGAACCCACGACAGGCGTTGATCCGCTTTCTCGGCGGCAGTTTTGGGATCTGATTGATGATATTCGCGCTGAACGCTCAGATATGAGTGTTATGGTTGCAACGGCCTATATGGAAGAAGCTGCGCGGTTTGATTGGCTCATTGCCATGTATAATGGCAAAATCCTTGCAACTGGAACGCCAGATGAGTTGCTGAAACAAACCAATACGCAAACATTGGATGAAGCCTTTATTGCTCTTATGCCTGCAGAAGAACAAAAAGGACACAAGGATGTTGTTATTCCACCACGCAAGGAAACAGGCAATGAGGATATTGCCATCGAGGCTGATGGCTTAACCCAGCGTTTTGGCGATTTTACAGCGGTAGACCACGTTAGTTTTCGTATTAAAAAAGGCGAAATATTTGGCTTTCTAGGGTCTAATGGTTGCGGCAAAAGCACCACCATGAAAATGCTGACAGGGCTTTTGCCTGCAACCGAAGGAACAGCCAAACTTTTTGGTAAGCAGATTGACGCCAATGATATGGAGACGAGGCGGCATGTTGGCTATATGAGCCAAGCTTTTTCTTTATATGCAGAGCTTACGGTTCTTGAAAATTTGCAACTACACGCAAAACTTTTCGAAATACCGGAAGACAAAGTCAAAACACGCATGCAGTTGATGATTGATCGTTTTGAATTAAACGACGTGTTGGATGCCATGCCAGATTCCTTACCACTTGGTATTAGACAACGTATGTCATTGGCGGTTGCTTTGCTTCATGAGCCAGAAATATTGATTCTGGATGAGCCAACTTCTGGTTTGGATCCTATTGCGCGTGACCAATTATGGCAGCAATTGGGTGAACTTTCACGTAATGACAATGTAACAATTTTTATCACGACACACTTTATGAATGAAGCGGATCGGTGTGATCGTATTTCCCTGATGCATGCCGGTAAAGTATTGGTAACGGACAAGCCATCTGAAATTGTCAAATCAAAAAATGCCAATACTTTGGAAGAAGCTTTTATTGAATATCTGCAAGACGCCATAGATCAGTTAAACGGTGAGAAAAAAGCCGACACGTCCAATGTGAAGGTGGTTCAAACTGATAAAGCCGGAACGTTGAAGAAGGAAGTTTCTGTACAAAACAAAAAAGATTTAGCGGCTAATGATGTTGCGGATGATCATAGCAATACAGATTTGGGTAATGAACAGATAGCGAGCAAAAGACGCAGTCGTTTAAAAAGCCGGTTCAATTTTATGCGAATGATGAGCTATGCGCATCGTGAAGCATTGGAGCTAAAACGCGATCCAATCCGTGCAACTATGGCTTTGTTGGGCAGCGTTATTCTTATGTTTGTTATAGGATATGGCATTAATACAGAGGTCGAAAATTTGACCTTTGCTGTGCTTGACCATGACCAGACTGTAATAAGTCGCGATTATATCCAACAGATATCGGGTTCCAGATATTTTATTCAGAAAAAAGATCTGGTTGATTATGATGATCTGGATAATCGAATGCGATCAGGCGAAATAAGTTTGGCCATAGAAATCCCACCCAATTTTGCACAGGATCTTGAACGGGGTCGTGATGTGGAGGTTGGAGCATGGATTGACGGCGCCATGCCACTTCGTGCTGAAACCGTGCGCGGCTATGTGCAAGGTATGCATGGCTTATGGCTAAAAAATAAGATGAGTGTTTTGCTTGGTAGACAAGCAACAATGGGAAATTATCGATTAGAGGTGCGCTATCTTTATAACCCGGGCATTGAAAGCCTAACAGCCATGGTTCCTGCGGTTATTCCTATATTGCTGCTTATTATACCGGCAATGCTTGCTGCTTTGGCTGTTGTGCGTGAAAAAGAAATGGGCTCGATCATAAATCTTTATGTGACGCCAGTTACGCGCCTAGAGTTTTTAATAGGTAAACAATTGCCTTATATTGCTTTAGGAATGCTCAATTGCCTGCTTTTATGGCTTTTTGCTGTATTGGTATTCCGTGTCCATTTCACAGGTGGGTTTATTACCTTTATGTTTGCAGGGTTGCTTTATGTCGCGTTTGCAACAGCATTTGGACTAATTATTTCGACATTTATGAATAGTCAGATAGCGGCGATCTTCGGTGCAGCTATTCTAACGATTTTACCTGCAACCCAGTTTTGCGGATTGATGGATCCCGTTACCTCTCTGCAAGGGGCAGGGCGGTTTATTGGAAACATATATCCAACAACATATTTTATTTTGATTTCTCGTGGTACGTTCGCAAAAGCATTGGAATTTCATGACCTTGTAACATCATTTATTCCATTATTTCTTGCTGGTCCAATATTGGTCGTTATAGCCGCATGGCTTACGAAGAAACAAGCGAAGTGATGTCATGAAGCTAAGTAACATTTTGCAATTGGGTATCAAGGAACTGTTGAGCGTATTTCGCGATCCAATGTTGCTGATCCTCATTATTTATGCATTTACATTTTCTATCTACATAGCTTCACACGCTACGCCTGAAACACTCAATAAAACACCGATTTCCATTGTCGATGAAGATAGTTCGCAGTTATCGACACGGATAGCAACGGCTTTCCTGCCGCCTTATTTTACAACGCCGGAAGACATTAACCAATCTGAATTGGATGCGCGGATGGATCAGGGAATTGATACATTTGCCGTAGATATTCCACCAAATTTTCAGCGAGATGTGCTTGCAGGTCGCTCACCAGCTATACAGCTTGATGTTGATGCAACCCGCACAACCCAAGCTTTGACGGGCTCAAATTATATCCAGCAGATTGTTGATGCCGAAGTGAACGAATTTGTCGCCCATTATAGATCCAAACAACCACAACAGGTTTCGTTGGCTTTGAGAGCGCGTTTTAATCCAGATCTTAATAAATCTTGGTTTGGCTCGATTATTAACGTGATCAACAGCATTACGATGTTGTCAATTATCCTGACGGGGACAGCTTTGATTAGAGAACGCGAGCATGGAACAGTCGAGCATCTGTTGGTCATGCCCGTTACCCCGACAGAGATCATGATTTCTAAAGTCTGGTCAATGGGATTGATTGTGTTGGTTTCCGCCACTTTTTCATTGATATTTATTGTACAAGGACTGCTGAAGGTTCCTATTGAAGGCTCTCTATTGCTTTTTCTTGCAGGCACGGTGTTACAATTATTTGCGACCACATCAATGGGTATTGCCTTAGCAACAATTGCCGGTTCTATGCCGCAATTTGGTTTGTTGCTAATGTTAGTATTGATGCCGCTACAAATTTTGTCGGGTGGGATAACGCCGCGTGAAAGTATGCCAGTATTTATCCAGAACATTATGTTGGCCGCGCCAAATACCCATTTTATTATGATGGCTCAATCAATTCTTTACCGCGGTGCAGGATTTTCTGTCGTATGGGTAAATTTTGCTGCTTTAGCAATTATCGGAGTTGTGTTATTCGCATTTTCGCTTAATCGGTTCAGGGCAACACTTAAATGAGAATGCACAAATTTGGCAAATTTGCCGTTATATCCATTTTATCTGCGACTTTGGTCGCTTGTGGCGGATCACGTGCGGTTTTATGGCATGGTAAAAATGCGACACCAGATATGGTGGCAGCACGTAATGCTGCAATAGTAAAACCAGGAAAAGCTAAGGCCATTGTTCCTGTCTATGTTGCAACAAGCAGAGAAGCACAAAATAACTACTCTGAACCATTTGGTATTAAACGCTCAAAAACGCTTAATTATGCACGTGTTGATGTAGGTATCCCACAGGAACACCAAAAGGGTATGGTTGAGACCAATGGATATAAGCCCGATTTAAAGAAATATTTTTCTGCTGTTTCCGTTGTAAAGTACAACGGTCGGGAAATGTTTAAAAAACAGCTCAATGCTGCACTTGATAAAAAACCGAAAGGTAAACGGGAAATTTTCCTCTTTATCCATGGCTATAACAATAATTTTGCAGACAGTACATTTCGTGCGGCTCAGTTTGCCTATGACTATTCTTTAGATGCTGTTACGGTGCATTATTCTTGGCCATCAGGCGGATCTCTTCCTTTATATGTATATGACCGCGATAGTGCCGACTTTGCGCGTGATGGACTTGCAGACCTGTTGACATTGTTAAGTGAAACAGAAGCCAACCAGATTACAGTTGTTGCTCACTCAATGGGTAATTATGTTACGATGGAAGCATTGCGAAGCTTAGCTCTGCAGGGCAAGAGACGACCTATTGATCGGATATCAAGCTTATTGATGGCTGCGCCAGATATAGATGTTGATGTTTTTGAACGACAGTTGAAAGATATTAAAAAGCTTCCCACACCAACGGCTGTGCTTGTATCACGCAAGGATAAGGCTTTAGCTGTGTCAAGCCGTTTGACAGGTGGGCATGCTCGCGTCGGTGATGGTTCGAGTATCAAACTTTTACAAAGCAATGGTATTGCTGTTCTTGATCTTTCCAATGTGGACGGTGGCGCACATAGTGTATTTGCCTCATCGCCAACCTTAATGGCGCTTTCTCACGATGGAGCATTATCAACATCACTGATGCAGGGCACAGAACAAACGGATGGGCAAGAGCTTCTTTCTGATGGTGGTAGCGTTTTAAGAGGCACAACAAATTTGATTATGTATGCGCCAACTCGCATTCTATCCTCTATGGCCAACCAGTAAAATTTGTACTGGAGCGTATTTAAACGCTCCAGCTTTTTGCTGTTGCTCTATGGCATGGAATGTAGGTTTATATTTTGATGCTGGAATGCTGTTCACTTGACTGAATAGTCTTCAATAACTGTGTGGTGCGTGATTATTCTGTCACTATGCTTTCAAGCGATGTGTCGTTTTGGTTTGAATAATTCTCACAGAAAATCAATATATTGAAAACAACATATTTGGGGGAGTTCTGGTTAAGAATTTGCCAATTTTATTAGGATATCGGGCAACGTTTAACAGATGCCGAAAAATGTTATTTCAATTGATATTGATGTGACGCAGCCAGTTTTTGTCCGAGGGATCTCTGGTTGTTTTCTGAGATCTTCTCAAAAAAATACGCTCAAATAGCTGACAATATGCCATGTTTTATTTTTGCGATAAGATGTGACTGGAAACACTTCAGTCCAAAACTCTAAGACGGTAAAGATTGGATAAGGTTAAACAGCCTTATGACAATGGAGCAGGTACTCAAGATATTCGCGTGTCTTAAGCTGTAATCTACGGCTCTTAGGCTATCATCTGCCAAGATTATCAATTTTCAGAAGATGTTTATGCCGATTGACGACTTAGATTAATTGGCCAAGATCATATGACTTTTTTCAAAGCCGATGAAGAGATGATCTTTTAGAGAGTTTGTTTTTTAAAAAGACCAATTAGCGCAATACATGAAACATTGAATTTGACTGTCAGCACTAATATCTCAAACGCTTAGCTTAATAACCTATCTTCATGCTGCTTCAACGAATGTGTTGTTCTTTCTCAGAGAGATATAAATAAAAAGGCCTCCAAGACTGGAGGCCTAATTTTTACAACTTACATAGTTAGAATATTAACTACAACCGCTTGTAGCGCCGCAAGTGTCACATTTCAGACATGTACCATTTCGTACCATTGTAAAGTTTTGGCATTCTGTACACATATCACCAGTATATCCCTGCATCATTGCATGACGTCTACGCTCTGCTGCAACTTTCTTTGCTTCATCGGCAGCGTCCGTTTCAGCCTTGTTTGGTGCGGCAGCGGAAGAAGGAGCATTTTTGAATAGATTGTCAATCTTTCCTTCGGTCTGGACTTCCGGACTTGCTTTTAACGCTGTAGCGCCTTGTGTTTCTAATGAAGCAGCTTTTGGCGCGCTTGTTGTTGCGGTTTTCAATGTTGTTACATTGGATTTTGTTGATATTTGTGACGTTACGGTTGG
Source organism: uncultured Bartonella sp. (assembly GCA_946478235.1). Lineage (GTDB taxonomy): Bacteria > Pseudomonadota > Alphaproteobacteria > Rhizobiales > Rhizobiaceae > Bartonella. The sequence goes on along the minus strand of CAMLBF010000001.1, from coordinate 36,832 downwards.
ACCTTTACTCTCTGGGCTTTGGCTGCTCATTTTAGGCTTATAGCCACGTGTCCAGCCTGTTGAGATAAGGTTTGTTTTGCCTTCTTTCACGCCTTTTCCTAAAGCGGTGTTGGAAAAGTCAGAAATATCGACATGAGCCAAATCATACCGACCTAAATAGGAAACCGCGAGCTCACGAAATACATAATCAAGAATTGAGGTTGCATTTTTGATCGCATCATTCCCTTGAACCATGCCAGCAGGTTCAAATTTTGTAAATGTGAAAGCATCAACATATTCTTCCAAAGGTACGCCATATTGCAGACCCAGTGAAATAGCGATTGCAAAATTATTCATCATTGCGCGGAAAGCTGCGCCTTCCTTATGCATATCGATAAATATTTCACCCAAACGTCCGTCACCAAATTCGCCAGTGCGGAGATAGACCTTGTGTCCACCAACAACCGCTTTTTGTGTGTATCCTTGACGACGATTGGGCAACCGATCACGATCATGAACGTGCTTTTCGATAATCTTTTCAACTATTCTTTCACTTATCATTGTTGCGCGCGCTGCAACTGGCTGCTCGATAAGTTCTTCAACAGCATCATCGTCATCATCGGAAATAAGTGATGCATTTAATGGCTGCGACAGTTTTGAACCATCACGATAAAGCGCATTGGCTTTTAATGCCAGTTTCCATGACAACATATATGCATTGGCACAATCTTCAACGGTAGCCTCATTTGGCATATTAATTGTTTTTGATATTGCACCAGATATGAAAGGCTGAGCAGCAGCCATCATGCGGATATGGCTTTCAACTGAAAGATACCGTTTACCAATCTTGCCGCATGCATTCGCACAATCAAAGACAGGGTAATGTTCTTCCTTCAGGTGAGGGGCACCTTCTAAGGTCATGGCACCGCAAACATGAAGATTTGCATCTTCTATTTCTTTTTTCGTGAAGCCTAACGCTGGTAACATTTCAAATGAAAAATCGTCCAATTGTTCATCAGTGAAATGAAGCGTGTCTTTGCAGAAATCTTCTCCCAGTGTCCACTTATTGAACACAAATTTGATATCAAATGCGCCTTTTAATGCGCCATTGATGGCTTCAATCTTCTCATCAGTGAACCCCTTTGATTTCAATGAGGTAGGATTAACCCCAGGTGCCTGATTGATGTTACCATGGCCAACCGCATAAGCTTCAATTTCTGCAATTTGGCTTTCTGAGTAGCCCAAGGTTCTCAGCGCTTCTGGCACCGCGCGATTAATAATTTTGAAATAACCACCACCTGCAAGCTTCTTGAACTTTACCAAAGCAAAATCCGGCTCAATACCAGTGGTGTCACAATCCATGACCAAGCCGATTGTACCTGTTGGAGCAACAACCGTGGCTTGAGCATTACGATAGCCATATTGCTCACCGAGTTCCAACGCTTTATCCCAAGCTTTACGGGCGCATTCGATCATTTTTGGATCTGGGCAGTCTTTCGCAATTAATCCAACTGGATTAACAGCCAATTTTTCATAGCCCGACGTTTCACCATATGCTGCACGACGATGATTGCGGATAACGCGCAACATATCATTTTTATTTGGCGCATAACCAGCAAAAGTGCCGAGTTCTTTTGCCATTTCAGCAGAGGTTGCATAAGCCACACCTGTCATAATTGCAGACAAGGCACCACAAATAGCGCGTCCCTTATCTGAATCATAAGGTATTCCTGATGTCATCAAAAGACCGCCGATATTTGCATATCCAAGTCCCAATGTACGATATTCATATGAGCGTTGGGCAATTTCTTTTGATGGGAATTGGGCCATCATAACAGATATTTCAAGTACAATGGTCCATAAACGTACAGTATGCTCATAAGCATCAATATCAAAAGAGCCATCGTGTTTACGATACGTCAATAAGTTAATTGAAGCTAAATTACATGCGGTGTCGTCAAGGAACATGTATTCAGAACATGGATTTGATGCGCGAATTGGACCGGCAGCTGGTGACGTATGCCAATCATTCATTGTTGTATTGAAATGCACTCCAGGATCAGCAGATGCCCAAGCAGCATAGGAAATACGGTCCCACAAGTCACGGGCGCGAACTGTTTTATGCACTTTTCCATCTGTGCGTCGAATAAGGTCCCAATCGCTATCTTTTTCAACAGCGCGGAGAAATTCATCTTTCAACGAAACCGAATTGTTGGAATTTTGACCGGAAACGGTGAGATATGCCTCAGAATCCCAATCCGTATCATATGTTGAAAATTCTATATCCCGATATCCTTGACGCGCAAATTGTATAACGCGTTGGATATAGTTTTCTGGAACTTGATCTTTCTTCGCAGCGCGAATTTCACGCTTTAATGCAGGATTTTTATTGGGGTCAAAACAGTCACCATTATCTGCTTCACAATTGACACATGCTTTCATGATAGCAGTGAGATGTTTTTTTACTATTTTTGAACCGGTAACAAGAGCTGCAACTTTTTGTTCTTCATGAACCTTCCAGTCGATATATGTTTCAACATCCGGATGGTCGATATCAACCACCACCATCTTGGCAGCGCGTCGTGTTGTGCCACCCGATTTGATGGCACCGGCCGCACGGTCACCAATTTTCAAAAAGCTCATCAAACCAGATGATTTACCACCACCGGATAGACTTTCGCCTTCACCTCTTACTTGCGAAAAATTCGAACCTGTGCCTGATCCATATTTAAAAAGGCGTGCTTCTCTAACCCAAAGATCCATAATGCCGCCTTCGTTAACAAGGTCATCGGCAACAGATTGAATGAAACATGCATGCGGTTGAGGATGTTCATAAGATGAAGCGGACTTGGTAAGAACGCCAGTTTTCCAGTCAACATAAAAATGGCCTTGGCTTGGTCCATTAATTCCATATGCCCAATACAAACCTGTATTGAACCATTGTGGGCTATTTGGCGCTACGCGTTGTGTTGCAAGCATATAGGAAAGTTCATCTCTAAAAGCGAGCGCATCAGCCTCGCTATCGAAATATCCGCCTTTCCAGCCCCAATAAGTCCATGTTCCAGCTAAGCGCGAAAATACTTGGCGCGCATCCATTTCAGAACCAAAACGTTCATTTTCTGGTAATTTTGCCAGAGCTTTCTCATCAGCAACAGACCGCCAAAGCCAAGATGGCACATCATTTTCCTCGACTCTTTTCAATGCCGCAGGAACACCAGCTTTACGGAAATATTTTTGAGCAAGAATATCTGCTGCTACTTGGCTATATTGTGCAGGTACATCGATATTTTCCAAACGAAAAACTATGGAACCATCAGGATTTTTAATTTCACTTGTCGCCTTTCGAAATTCAATCTCCGCAAATGGTGATTGATCCTCTTTAGTGAAGTGGCGCACGATTCTCATAGTCTAACCCTTATCTATATGTTGTATCCTATGCATTCACTTTGTTTTATCAAAGCGAACGCGCACGAACACATCTCCAACCTCATATATTTGTCGGTTAAAGATGTTCTATTCTCTAATTTCTATTACCGTTTCTTTTATAGATGGACGAACAAAACAATCCATCTCGCTCAAGACTCGATATCATTCTCTTAATCTGAGAAGATCTCTATATCGTGTAGCTTTTTAAAAAGGCAACACTAAATATGGTGCTTTCGCGTATTTTTTTTTAATTAGTGCACACCCCTTTATGCCCCAAAAAAAAGAATGCCCGTTTTTAAAACTGCATTCAACGCTAACCCATTCAGATACAACCACCCTCAGACACCCCACAAAACAAAAAACCTTATTAAAAGGTCTTTATGCTCTTTCACGATAAAAGATCAAAAGCGTCGTTCCGTCAAGACACAGATCTGATAAAAAGCAAAACAACTATATATAGTGGATAGTATAAACAGAATTTATGTGAATAATGGGGAAGAAATAAATCTTCGCTTTATTTTTTGAAATGGGCGTCATCAGACAAACCAAACGGGTGAATAGCGAAAATCGACACGTAAATAAGCTAATGAGCTTAAAAGAGAATACGCATAAAATTATTAGCCAAATATATAAGATGCCAATCTTTATATTGAACATTGGACTAGCGTAATTTCATCAATGCGGCTCGAAATTTAATAAAATCTCTTTTAATTGTGGTTCCGTTACACGTTTTGCCGCTTCCTGTGGTGTTACCCACTCAAAAATACGTTGCCCCCGTTCAGGCCATTTTTTTTCCTGATGAGAATATAACACCGCGAAAACATCGACATTGAAATCACCATTTTCGCCGGCGGGCATGTCATATTTATAATATTGATAGGAGCCTATAGAACTGGTTTCAACAATTCCTCGAATGCCAGCTTCTTCGTAAGCTTCTCTGAGTGCAGCTTGCGCAAGTGTGCGCCCAGGCATAGGCCAACCTTTGGGAATAATCCAACGCCCCGTTCCACGGCTGGTAATCAGTAAGAATTCCACAGCGTCATTTTTTAAACGGTATACAAGTGCACCCACTTGTAAAAACTGCGAACCATTAACGATAATTTTTTTATCGAGAGCGACGTTATTTACGATATTTTTCGACGTTTCTGACATTTTCACCCTCGCTTTATATTTTCACCGCGTATCATTATACGCGATGAAATGTTTATTAAATTTATTTATATCGTTTATTGGGCTAACATCAAAAAGGCTTGTCGCCCAATATTATGCGTTAGTCTTTTTACATTGTGGAATAAATGCCTTTACTGCTGATCTGAGACCATTGCCGGGATGCATGCCTTCCCGCATAAAAAAGTTTCGGAGTGGAGAAAAATTTCTCAACAATTCTAAACCGACACTTCTTACAATTTGTGCTGGCAATAAATTGGAAAGCAAAGCACGGTTTAAAGCATGGACTGAACCGGTGCGCACCCAGATGTCAGGTGTTCTAAGGCGATTATAAGCGGCAATGACAGTCATATCGCCACAGTCTCCAGTGCTTTTTTCAACTGCATCAACCAAATTTGTTGCATCTCTAACACCAAGATTAAGTCCTTGTGCGCCGATTGGTGGGAAAACGTGGGCTGCTTCACCAATCAAGATAGTACGGTTGGCCGCGAAGCTTTTGGGCACAATACCAGATAATGGCCAGCCTTGGGCTGGTGTTTTAACTTCTACCTTGCCAAGCATTGATTGCATTTGCCGTTCAATTGCTTCGGATAGCCCCTTCGGTCCCATACCAAGAAGTTGATTGGCGCGCTCTGGATTTGCCACCCATACAAGGCTCGATTCATTGCCGGGCAATGGAACCTGCGTAAATGGTCCATCTTCTGTATGAAATTCAGTTGAGACATTTTTATGAGGAAGATCATGCGAGAAGCTGAGAATAACAGCCGTTTGCGGATATTTCCATTGACGGGATTCAATACCGGCTGCTTTTCGTGCTTCAGACGCACGTCCATCTGCCGCGACAACCAATGATGTCTCTATAACGGATTGATCTTCCAGTGTTATTTCAACATAGTTGGTATGATGCTTGTATGATGTTGCATTTAGCGGTACTTTTTTTATCAATTTGCAATTATCCACAGCCTCGGCAATTGCATTATTCAATTCGACATTGGGCATATTATAACCAAAGGCCAATTCGCCAATTTCAGAAGAATAGAAGTTTACAACGGGACTGCGTACGAGCCTTTTTGTACCGTCAACAATGCGCATTGTGGAAAGAGCTGCTGCGTGTGGTTTCAGATTTTCCCAAATATTTAATGTTTTAAGCACTTCTATTGCCGGCATCATAAGTGCCGTTGTGCGTAGATCATTGCTGTTTGTTTCTGGTCCTACTAAAATAGAAGAGTAACCTTTATTGGCGAGAGCAAGTGCCGCCAACATACCGGCAGGGCCTGCACCGATGATTGTAATTGAGGTCTTTTCTCTATTTATTGGAGTTGCCATCGCCAATCCTTCCTGTAAATTCTTATGCCTTTGTGAGACAAAATCATATAAAAGTTATAACTTCAATATGTCGTGATCGTTAACAGATGCAATCATGTTCATTTATTTTTTGTGGTCAATAGTAGAAAAAAGCGTGAATATGTATGTTAAATAGTGATAAACCGACACAAAAGAGGGGTGGTGCCGATTTGAAACATGATATCGCCGAAAAAATAAAAAGCGGTGCAGAACGCTTACGTCAAAAAAAAGTTACAATGCCACAAGCTAGGGCTTTTTCCGTTCATCTATTAACAGCGTCGGGCTCGTTTCTGGCTTTTCTATCATTGGTTGCAGCATCAGAAAAACAATGGACAGCAATGTTTGGCTGGCTTGGCTTGGCGTTGCTGGTTGATGGAATAGATGGCCCAATTGCGCGAAAATTAGAAGTGAAATACGTTTTGCCAACATGGTCGGGAGAATTGTTGGACAATATTATAGACTATGTAACATATGTCTTGATACCGGCATTTGCACTTTATCAAAGTGGCTTTATGGGTGAGGGGCTATCATTTTTATCGGGGGCATTAATTGTTGTTTCATCGGCAATTTATTACGCAGATACTGGCATGAAAACAAAAGAAAACTTCTTCAAAGGTTTTCCTGTTGTGTGGAATATGCTGATATTTACGCTCTTTATCGTTAAACCGGGCGAATGGACGGCTTTTAGTATCGTTGTGATATCGGCGATTATTTCATTCTTGCCAATTTATTTTCTTCATCCGGTGCGTGTTGTTCGGTTACGTCCACTAAATCTCACAGTTTTTTTATTGTGGTGTATATTTGGTATTGTGGGCATCTATTACCAGCTTGACGCACCCTTTTGGGTTAAAGTGGGTATGTCTGTAACTGGCATCTATATTTATCTGATCGGGGCAATTATGCAGTTGTTTCCCCGTCTTGGTGTGCGCCAAAATTGAACAAGAAAATGGCTAAAACAAATATAGGTTGTTAAATGTTGGGTTTAGATGACCGAACAAAGCGGAAGACAGATTGCAATTTCACATTGTAATGTTTTAAAGGTGTTTAATCTTTGGTGGTCCTAAGGAGTTTGGACAATGCAGCTTGATTTTGGCGGTGGAAAAGATATTTCTTTTTTTAAAGAAGGTCGTACTGGCATTGTCCGGCTTACGCGCCCTAAAGTATTGAATGCTCTTAACGAAAAAATGGTAAAAGCGCTTAGTAAGGCACTTCATAGTTGGGAAACTGATGATGATGTTTTATGTGTGTTAATTGAAGGCGAGGGACGCGCTTTTTGTTCAGGTGGCGATATTGTTGCGGCCTATAAATCAGGCAAAGCAGGCAAACCTGACTATCATTATTTTACTGAAGAATATAGGCTCAACGCTTATATTGGGGAATTTCCGAAACCCTATATAGCTATTCTTGATGGAATTTGCATGGGTGGTGGTGCAGGAATATCGGTTCATGGTTCGCATCGCATTGTCACCGAAAATACTATTTTTTCAATGCCCGAAAGCTCTATTGGTTTTTTTCCGGATGTTGGGGCAGGTGAATTTTTACCAAGATTGAGTGATAATTTTGGCGTTTATCTCGCTTTGACTGGGGAACACTTGAAATGGGGTGATTGTTTGCAGGCAGGTTTGGCAACACATGCTGTTTCTCAAGATAATCTTGAAAACTTGCGTCAAAGTATTATTGAGCAGGGCAATCCACGTCCAGCGTTGGAACAATATGCGCTGGAAGTAAATTATGAAACAAGTGCAGAGGTACGTATTCTTATTGCGGAATGCTTTGGCAAATCTACTTTGGAAGACTGCATAGCAGCTTTGCAACAAAAGGCCAGTGACGGTAATGAGTTCGCTCAAAGTTGTTTGGATAAACTGTCATTAAGGTCGCCAACCAGTTTAAAAGTGATTTGGCGAGCGATGTCCATGTGTAAACCATTGGGACTGAATGATTGTCTAAAGCTTGAAAATAGAATTGCCCACCATATGATGGATAATCATGATTTTTATGAAGGTGTGCGGGCAGCCCTTATTGATAAGGATCGCACTCCGAAATGGCAGCCAGACAAGTTGGAAAATGTCACGGAAGAAATAGTAGACTCCTATTTTCAACCAGTTGATAACGAGTTGATTATTTAATGGTCAAGCACATAAGGCAATTAAAGAAAATAGACCCTATTTTAATAGGATATTGGATTTATTTGCGTTTTTTGGCTGTTATATGCCTTGGTATGGGGGCATGTTATTGGATTCGCCTTGTTGGCGTTTTTCCAGGTGAACTTTGGAGAATAGACCATATGCCATGGCAATGGCAGGTTTTAACAGGAATATTTTGTGTGCTTTATCCTATAGCATCGTTAGGTTTATGGATGTTATCTCCATGGGGTATCGTTTTATGGATTGTCGCCGCAATGACTGAAACTTTGGCTTTTACTTTTTATCATTCCTATTTTGGCTATATGCCACTTATAGCACTTTTGCATTGTTTGCTTATTTTATTATTCATACTGTTTCAGGTGGTAATATTTTTGAAGAAACGGCATAAAACAGTTACGATTACAGAATATTAACGCGTATTGTTAAAAATACTATGCTAGGGCATGGTTTGTGTGGCATAATATAAATAGTAATTTGGGTTATTGATAAATAATAGCACGATATAAAGCTGATCTGATGTTTCTATAAAGATAGAACCATGGTCAGATAGTAATGTGCTTGAAAGATAATAAAATGACAAAAAAGAACGTGCAATCTAACGGAAATCGTTATGTCGGGCGCAGGCTATTTTTGAAGTCGTTAGCGTCATTAACTGCTGTTGCATATGCCATGCCAGCAATTGCTAGGTCATCTGGCCAAACACTGTTGGCTCAAAATGGTAGAGGTCGCTGGGATGACCAGTTTGATTCTGGTGCTTCTGGTGGCGCACGCGTAGCATCAAATCAGCCCGTTCTTAGTTTTCAAACGGTGTCTTTCACCCAAAACTCCATTTCTGAATATGAGCAGATTGTTAATCGTGGCGGGTGGAATAGAGTTCCAACACAACAAGGCAAATTGCAAATAGGTGTTTCTCACCCAGCTGTTGTGGCATTGCGCCAAAGATTGGCTGCATCGGGTGACCTTTCCGCTAATGCTGGCATGTCGTCAGAAGCTTTTGATACCTATGTTGACGCAGCTGTAAAACGTTTCCAATTGCGCCATGGTTTGCCGGCTGATGGTGTAACTGGTGAAGCAACCTACAAATGTCTAAATGTTGACGCCCAAACACGACTTAACCAATTGCGTACAAATGTTGTCCGTTTGACACCGAAAGCAGAAATGGTGTCAAAAGAAGAGCGGTTTGTGATGGTCAATATTCCGGCTGCGCAGATTGAAGCAGTGGAAAATGGTGTTGTTGCACAACGGCATACGGCTGTGGTTGGCAAAATTGATCGTCAAACGCCTTTGCTTGATTCAAAGATCAGTCAGATTATTCTTAATCCATTTTGGACAGTGCCTAAATCCATTATCCGTAAAGATATTATTCCTCTTATGCAGAAGAATCCGAAATATCTTGCGGACAATAATATCCATATATTTGACGGTAAAGGCGAAGAAGTATCGCCACAAAGCGTCAATTGGAACAGCGATGAGGCAGTTGGTTTAATGTTCCGGCAAGATCCGGGTAAGATCAATGCTATGTCTTCTACTAAGATCAACTTTGCCAATCCATATTCGGTTTATATGCATGACACGCCGCAACAGACACTATTTAACAGTCTTATGCGGTTTGACTCATCAGGTTGTATCCGTATTCAGAATATTCGCGATTTAAACCAATGGATTTTGAAAAATACCCCGGGTTGGGATCGTGCGCATATGGAAGAAGTCATTCAATCGCGTAAAAACACGCCAATTAATATACCGGATCCTATCCCATTGCATTTTGTATATATTTCGGCTTGGTCAACTGGTGATGGTGTTGTCCAGTTTCGTGATGACATTTATCATATGGACGGTTCATCTGAATTGGCTTTGGATACAGCGAACTAATTTTGACGCTGTTGATTATTATTTCTTCAACATTATGAAAAACCGCCGAAATGGCGGTTTTTTTTATTTATTTTAAGGGGTTAGTTACACCTTTTCGTTTATCTGGAAAAAAGAAGAATCGGTTTCAGATGAACAGGAATGATAAGTAGAGCAAAATCATCATCCGTTTTTATGTATTTTTTGCCGCAAAATATATTGATGATTTTGCTGTCTGTTCTGATATGCGCAACTTTTTTCTGGATTATCTGTCTATCTTATCCATCTGTTTTTATTGCAAAAACCGAATCTTTACTGGTTGATGGTTATGGCAATCCCATAGCAGAACCAGAACGGGATAATGCGGCAGCTATCCTGCTGTCAAAATCTGTTTATAAAGAATTGGCGAATAGGTTAGTAGGAGAGGGAATTTATCTGTCCGAACCGGATTTTTATCGTTCTGCCAGTATAATTGCAAAAAAAAATAGCTTCTCACTTTCTTTTACTGCGGACAATAAAAGAGTGGCAAAAGACACAGTCACACATTGGGTTGAGATTTTTCGCCAACGTGTTTTGAATGTTGTTGCTAACAAACAGAATTTAGACTTGGCTGAAGAGCAAAAGCGGCGTGATAAGGCAATAACTGCAGCAGCAAGCGATTTTAAAGCCTCGTTAAAAGAGCTGTTTCATACGAATTCCCAGAACACCACAGATACGGGTTTATATTCCAAATTTTTTGACGCTGTTAATAAACGCATTGCCTATGAAACGCGTATTCAGGCCTTGGAAGAGATATTGCAAAAGCAACAATCGCCCTTGGTTCTTGAATTTATTGCGCATGATCCTGCCGTTTCGCAACTATCCGACCAATTAAATAAGATAAAAACACAAAGAGCTTATCTGCAAAGTCAGCTTGGTGAAAAGCACCCACAAATCAAGGCGGTTATTGCGGAAGAGAAGGCGATAGATAAGGCGCTTTCGGATAAAATAGCTCTGACAATCAACCAACTCTATCTTAATGCCAAAATGGCGCGAGCAATGGAAAATAGCTTATATAAGGAATTAGTTGGTGAAAATGCGATAGAGGTAAATGCATTGGATAAGGCGTTTTCGAATTTCGAACGCCAACTCAAACAAAGCTGGGCAGAATATGACCAAACCTATTTGCGGCAGACCACAAAACCCTCAACAGTTTTTTTTGTGCAAGCTCGTCCCATTCAGGTTGAAAAATCCAATCTCTCAAACCAGTTATCTTATCTTGTTGTTTTTGCTTTTGTATTAGGGTTATGTATATTTTGGGCTTTGGTGCTGTTTATCGAGAAAAGCATTATTGGCAATAGGGCGGCAAATACCAAATCATTTTCAAATGACCAATCACAATCGAATTTAGAACGAGATGTTTCTGAACAAAATATCGTTGTGACACATGAAGATGAGAAACAGACATTTGATGATTTAATTCAATCGCTAGAACATAGTTCAGCGAAAAGAGTTATAGTCGCAGGTCACTATGCTGCACAGATTGCTGCACGGATTGGCATAGTTTTTGAAAAAAATAAAAATAAAGTTTTACTTATTGATATCTCGGCCAGCCAGATAGGAAGCTTAATTGGACCACATCGTGGTTTTACAGATGTTTTAACCGGCGACGCAGCAATTCAAGAGGTTATCTATAAAGACTACGATACAGGTATCGATATTTTACCTCAAGGACTTGCAAGTGCCATGAGGGCAAGGGATTTTTCAACGGACATTGGACGGCTTGTTGATACGATAACAGAGCAATATGACATCGTTCTCTTTACCATGTCGACACGACCAAGCTATGGATTGAAAGAGATCGTTACGCTTTGCGATTGTACGGTTGTTTGTGCAAAAAATGACAGCGAGCAAACAACATGGCAAACAACCTTTAAGTCGGTGGATATACCGCATACGACACCGCTTTATAATGTCTCATTTTAACAAGAAAATTGTTTAACGCGACGGCTTGTCGCGGCTAATGGTCTTGTAATCTATCCTGCATTGCTGCACGAATAAGAGAGTTAATCTTAGGTTCGATTTATTGGTTGAAAGCTGTTCAATATGACTAGCATTGCTATTGAGGATGATACATCGCTTACGCCGCAACAAATGCGTAATCGTAATATGATACAAAAGTGGCTCTATGTTGTTTTGCTGTTATGTTTAACAATTGTTATTGTCGGTGGGGCGACACGTATGACCGGCTCGGGACTATCCATTACCGAATGGAAACCAGTGCATGGCGTTATTCCACCAATCGGACAAGAACAATGGCAAGACGAATTTGAAAAATATCAACAAATTGCCCAATACAAGCTCGTCAATCATGGAATGACACTTGAGCAGTTTAAAGGCATTTTCTGGTGGGAGTGGGGACACCGTTTATTGGCGCGCCTTGTTGGCGTTATTGCATTAGTTGGACTTATCTGGTTTTGGGCAACGAAACGCATTGAAAAAAACATTCTACCGCAATTGATAGCAGTACCGGTTTTAATTGGCATTCAAGGGGCTATTGGTTGGTGGATGGTTGCATCTGGACTTGGTGCTAGCGATTTAACAAGCGTTAGCCAATATAGACTTGCAATCCATCTGGTTACAGCTTGTATCGTTGTGATATTCGTTACCTATGTATCGCGTGGTTTAGCCGACTATACGGAAAAGCCTGCCAATCGTAGTATTCAGCGTTTTGCCGGCTGGTTGGTGTTTATGACCTTGTTTCAAATCTATTTAGGTGCACTTGTCGCAGGTCTTCATGCTGGTAAGGTCTATAACACTTGGCCACTTATGGATGGACAATTGATTCCAGATGGTTTGTTAATTGATAATCCAGCATGGCGTAATCTTTTTGAAAATCGTTTAACAGTACAATTCGTTCATAGATGTTTTGCTTATGCACTGCTAATTGCTGCGTTGATCCATGCATTTAGTGTTGAAAAACTGGCATCTGGAACAACACATGCACGGCGTGCCATGTGGTTGCTTATCCTAATTTTAATACAAGCACTATTTGGTGTAATTACCCTATTAACAGAGGTGCCGATAAGCTGGGGATTGATCCATCAGGCATTTGCTTTGTTTGTTCTCTGTTTTGCTGTTGCGCATTGGCGTGCAACAAAGGGTGCTTATCCTGTTATCAATCATCATAAGATAAGTTAATTTTTATAAAACTCATCTTATAGGGCAGGGAAGGTGGTGAAAACCACCTTCTCATTATTTGCCGATCATTAGATCAAGATTTTGAACCGCGGCACCCGAAGCACCTTTGCCTAAATTATCAAGCACTGCACAAATATTATAAATGCCGGTGGCATCATCGCCGAACACGAAGATTTTCATTTTATCTGTGTTTGCCAGTATCTCGCCATCCAATCGCGCTGTTTTGGCACATTCATCACTATCTGCAATCATAATATGGCTTTGATCTTGATAGTGCGCACTGAAAATCTCGCGCAAATCATCCGCTGTAACTTTTTTTGCCAGTAAATTTTGATGGAGCGGAAGATTTACAATCATTCCTTGCGGAAACCTCGCAACACTTGGAACAAAAATAGGCGTATTGGATAACAGCCCATGCACGCGAATTTCCGGCGTGTGCTTATGCTTCATGTTCAGGCCATAGAGAAAATAATTTGCGGTGATACGGTTATCACCAACAGTATCTTCCATTTGCTCAATCATCTTTTTTCCGCCGCCAGTGTAGCCGGAAACAGCATTGATCGAAATTGGATAGTCCTGTTGTAATATACCTGCTTCCCGAAGTGGGCGAATAATGCCAATCGCACCTGTTGGATAACACCCAGGGTTGGCAACCATACGAGCAGATCTAATCTTGTCAATTTGTCCTGATGTCAATTCAGCAAAACCGTAGACCCAATCATTGGAAATTCGATGCGCTGTAGAACTGTCGATGACACGGATCTTCTTGTTTTCTGATAGTAGCTTAACTGTTTCTATTGCAGCATCATCAGGCAAGCATAGTATCGCAATATCTGCGCTGTTCAAGCGATCAAGGCGTGATGCAAGATTATGACGTTCCTCATGGGGAATCGATAAAATTTCGAGATCAGTACGGTTAGACAAACGCTTTTGTATCTGCAGTCCAGTTGTTCCGTGCTCGCCGTCAATAAAAACTTTCGTACGCATGATTATTGCCTTGATTGCTGAGGTTAAAACGTGGAGGAATACTATATAAATGCTTGAAAAAACAAAGTGAAAAATAATTGAAATTGCAAGCAAAACTATTTTTTAAAACTTATCTGATGCGTCCATAGGGTAAGCTGAAGTTTTGACACAGTTTCAAGGGTGTTTGGTGACACAATTAATACCATATAAATTGAAATAATTTTTCGGCATTTAGTGGGTTATTTCTCTGTAAACTAATTTATCATCTGGTTAAGCTGTGCTATTCGAGTAATGACCAATTTCTTTTATAGGATTTATCCAATGAGCCACCAAATGAATGCGGCGCAAGAGCGCTTTTTTAATGATGATCTTAAAAATGTTGATTCTGAAGTGTTTGATGCCATTCGAAATGAATTGGGGCGTCAGCGTCATGAGATTGAACTTATCGCATCTGAGAATATCGTCTCTCGCGCCGTGTTGGAAGCGCAAGGGTCGGTGCTCACTAATAAATATGCTGAAGGTTATCCGGGCAAGCGATACTACGGCGGTTGTCAATTTGTTGATGTTGTAGAGACGCTCGCCATAGAAAGAGCGAAAAAGCTTTTTGGTGCAGCTTTTGTTAACGTTCAACCAAATTCTGGTAGTCAAATGAATCAGGCCGTGTTTTTCGCGCTGTTGCAGCCGGGTGACACATTTATGGGGCTTGATTTAAATTCAGGTGGCCATCTAACACATGGTTCGCCAGTCAATATGTCTGGTAAATGGTTTAATGTTGTTTCTTATGGTGTTCGTAAAGATGACCAACGTATCGACATGGATGAAGTTGCCCGCATTGCTCGTGAAAATAAACCAAAGCTGATATTGGCTGGTGGTACGGCTTATTCGCGTTTTTGGGATTGGAAGCGTTTTAGAGAAATTGCTGATGAAGTCGGCGCATATCTAATGGTCGATATGGCTCACATTTCCGGTTTGGTTGCAGGTGGTGTTCATCCGTCGCCAGTTCCACATGCTCATGTTGTAACGTCAACAACCCATAAATCACTTCGTGGACCTCGTGGTGGCATGATTTTGACCAATGATGAAGCCATTGCAAAGAAAATTAATTCGGCTGTTTTTCCAGGCATTCAAGGCGGTCCATTAATGCATGTTATTGCGGCAAAAGCTGTGGCTTTTGGTGAAGCGTTACAACCATCTTTTAAAACTTATGCAGCCAATGTCGTTGCTAATGCAAAAGCATTGTCCGCAAGTCTGATTAAAAATGGTCTCGATATTGTATCAGGCGGCACCGATAACCATTTACTTCTGGTTGATCTTCGTCCTAAAAACGCTACTGGCAAACGTGCGGAAGGTGCATTGGGGCGCGCCAATATTACATGTAACAAAAATGGTATTCCTTTTGATCCGGAAAAACCTTTTGTGACATCCGGTATTCGTTTGGGAACACCAGCTGCGACCACCCGTGGTTTTGGTGAAGCAGAGTTTACCAAAATTGGTGAGCTGATTTCAGAAGTTCTTGATGGGCTTAAAAAAGCAAATTCTGATGAAGAGAATACAGCTGTTGAATCCCATGTAAGAGATCAGGTAAAGGAATTAACGGAACGTTTCCCTCTTTATCCTTATCTCGGATAATCAATTAAACGGAGTTTAAAATGCGGTGTCCTTACTGCCAAGCTGAAGATACACAGGTAAAGGATTCTCGTCCGGCGGAGGATGGCTCGGTTATCCGCCGCCGCCGCATTTGCCCCGTATGCGCTGGCCGGTTTACAACGTTTGAACGTGTCCAATTGCGTGAATTGATGGTTATTAAAAAAAGCGGGAGACGCGTTCCGTTTGATCGTGACAAGCTTATGCGGTCGGTTGAAGTTGCCTTGCGCAAACGCAATATTGAATCAGAGCGTATAGAACGTGCAATTTCTGGCATTGTCAGGCAGCTTGAAAGCTCGGGAGAAACAGAAGTCCCAACGGAAGAAATTGGTCGCCTTGTTATGGAAGCTTTAAAAGTTATCGATGACATAGCGTATATTCGTTTTGCCTCGGTATACCGTAACTTCCGTACCGCAAGTGATTTTCATAACGTCATTGATGAATTATCCGACACCGACAGCGAGAAAGATGTCACATCAACTTCATGAAAATCCCAATGACGAACGTTTTATGGCAGCCGCCATTCGGCTGGCGCAAAAAAATGTTGGTCGTACTGCTGAAAACCCATCTGTTGGTGCAATAGTTGTTGCGAGTGATGGAATAACCATCGTTGGTCATGGTGTTACCGCTATTGGTGGGCGTCCTCACGCTGAAACACAGGCATTGAAAATGGCTGGCGATAAAGCGCGTCATGGCACTGCTTATGTGACATTAGAACCTTGCGCCCATTATGGCAAAACGCCACCTTGTGCCAATGCATTGGTGGAGGCAGGCATCGCCCGTGTTGTTATTGGGATTGTTGATCCAGACACAAGGGTTGCAGGCAAAGGTATAGACATATTGAAGGCACATGGTATCGATGTAAAATCGCATGTTTTGCAAGATAGCGCTTTCAATGGATTGAGTGCCTATTTTCGTCGTAAGCTAACAAATTTGCCAGAAGTTACATTAAAAATGGCCATATCGGCGGATGGTGGCATTGGCTTATATAACCAAGGAAATATTACAATCAGCAACGCAATATCCCATAACGTAAGCCATATGTTAAGGGCACGGACAAACGCCATTATGGTTGGTATTTCAACTGTTTTGGCAGATGATCCGCAACTGACCTGTCGTTTGCCCGGTTTGGAAGATCGCTCGCCTATTCGGGTTGTGATTGATAAAGATCTTAAAATTCCAATCAATAGTGCGCTTGTAAAGACTGCCAGATCAGTGCCGACTTGGGTTATTTGTGGCGATAGAATACCAGAAAAAACAGCCGACTTACTTATTAAAGCTGGTGTTAAATTAATTGAAATTCCTGTAAGCGATGAAAAAATTTCGCCGAATAATATTTTGCGAGCCATGGCAAATAATGGCATTTCCAGTGTTTTGCTGGAAGGGGGCACAAAAACAGCGACAACCTTCCTGAACAGTGATGCGGTCGATCGTTTGATGTTGTTTCATTCTCCAGTCAAATTGGGGATTAAGAAAATTGTTGCACCAGACTTTAATAGTTGTTTAAGTGCGTTTTCGCTTATCAATAAAGCAACATTTGGTAATGACATCTATCAGGAATGGAGGCGTCGTACGGTATGTTCACCGGAATTATAACAGACATTGGTACAGTCAAATCTGTAACGAAACTGAATGAAGGTTTACAAATAAAGATTGATACCGCTTACGACGCAGATTCTATTGATATAGGTGCATCAATAGCCTGTTCAGGTACATGTTTGACGGTTGTAGATAAGGGTATTGCTGATAATAAACAGTCTTGGTTTGTTGTTGAAGCTTGGGAAGAAGCGTTGCGTCTAACAAATATCGGAAGTTGGACGGCTGGTAGCAAAATCAATCTGGAACGATCCTTGTGTCTAGGCGATGAAATTGGTGGACATTTGGTCTCTGGTCATATTGACGGCTTGGCAAAGATTATCGACATCAAGGATGAAGGGGATGCCAAACGTTTTACGTTGGAAGTGCCGACAGAACTTGAAAATTATATTGCCCGTAAAGGTTCTGTTGCATTGAATGGAACATCATTAACCATCAACGCTGTGAACGATAATACATTTGATGTTCTGATTATTCGCCATACTTTGCAAGTCACCACATGGGGTTTTGCTGCATTAAACGATAATGTGAATCTTGAGGTAGACCAATTGGCACGCTATGCTGCCCGTTGGTATGAAAAGCTACAAAAATAGAGTATTAACCTCGATGGTATAATTCTTGCCGTAATTTGATTGAAAATTGCGGCATATCATCAAAAGCTACTTTCGCTTTTTATAAATCTGCATTAGATCAGTTAAAATCTTCTCCGCTGCCTCACCACGAACGTTTAAAACGCATGTCGTGATGGTCTTTTGTCTATTAAGGGATCTAATTATGACAAAGAAACATGAACGGTTACCACATTTGTTAATTGTTGAAGCCCGTTTCTATGACGATATTTCTGACGCATTGTTAAAAGGTGCTATTGATGCCCTTAAAGAAGTTGATGCGAGTTATGATGTCATAACGGTACCTGGTGCTTTGGAAATTCCGGCTGCCATCGTCTTTGCGGAAAAAAGCGAGAAAAAATACGATGGTTACATTGCATTGGGATGTGTTATCCGTGGTGAAACATACCATTTTGAAATTGTAGCTAATGATTCATGCCGCGGATTATTAGATTTGAGCGTGCATAAAAAGCTGGCAATTGGTAATGGTATTTTGACGGTTGAGAACGACGATCAGGCTTGGGCGCGGGCGAAATCTGATGAAAAGAACAAAGGCGGTTTTGCCGCCAAAGCAGCGTTACGCATGATAGAACTCAAAAAAGAATTCGGAGTAGATCATTGATTAAAGGCGATGACCCCCATAAAAATTCACCACGGCGTGCCAATAAACGTGGTGCAGCGCGTCTTGCAGCCGTGCAAGCATTATATCAGATGGATGTTGCTGGTACCGGTGTCATGGAAATTACTGCCGAATATGAGGCTTACCGTCTAGGGCAAGAGGTTGATGGTGAGCAATATCTTGATGCAGATCCGCAATGGTTTCGCGCTATTATATCGGGCGTTGTTCAGGAGCAACGCCAGCTTGACCCGTTAATTCGGCAGCGTTTACCGGAAGATTGGCCATTATCGCGCATTGATTCGACCTTGCGGGCAATTTTGCGTGCCGGTTTGTGGGAAATTAAAAACCGCAAAGACGTGCCAATTGCGGTAATTGTTAGCGAATATGTTGATATAGCAAAAGCGTTTTTTGAGGGTGATGAACCACGACTTGTTAATGCGGTACTCGATCGTATGGCAAAAGAATTACGCGCTTAAAGAATTTGAAATTTTAAAAGCCCTCATAATGAGGGCTTTTTTGTATAATTTGCCGTATTGGTAAGTGAACCACAAAAAAAAGGACTTTCAACATAACAGTTGAAAGCCCTTGTTCATTGTCGAAATGACGATTTTAACGACCTGTAGAAGGCAAGGTTGGAACACCTTTTGAACCTTTGATCAACTGAGACAAGAACGATTGGTCATGACCACCTGTTGGTGTTGTTTGTGAGACCGTATCGAAAATCTTGCCATCTTGTAGGCCGTAATTGGCTATCTTTTCAATCTGACCATTTTTATTGAAGTAGATTGCCAATATTTTTCGATCAACAATTTTAGGCTTCATAAATTGAGCACCACGATAGCGTGTTTGTGAAATATAATAGAATACTTCATTGTCATACATGGCTGTAACAGAAGGAGAACCCAATGCAAGGAGAACCTGATCGCGGCTAGACCCAACTGGTATGGAAGCCAAAGCTGACGGATCCAGAACATAGCCTTCATTGAAGGTCTGGCTGGTGTTCAATACATTGGCGGATTTACAACCGCTAGCAACAATGGCTGTTGCAGCCAACAGGCTTACGATTAGCGTTTGCTTGGCGCGGGGTGTAACGCGGATTATATGAAACAATGAAATCTCCATTTTAAACATAGCGGAGGGTAGCCTCACGGTTTTGTTCTTTTTGCCTAAACTACCTTTAAGCGGTTTGCAATAGATTGCGTTCGGTAGAGCTTTTATATTGTCGAAAACAATGTGCAAAATTATATTTTTATGTTCAATTGGTCAAACTTGTCGATAATACTAAATAGGTTAGACACTATAACGACATAGTTTGAAGTATTTAATTAGGATTTGCCATGAGTGATGATCGCCACGAAATTATGACATTTGCTATCAAATATCCCGTTAATGTTCGATCTTTACCGGTTAAGGGATTGCGGGTGCAAATCGAGGCGGATCAACGGGAATTGGCGGATCTGGCAAAAAATCACGGTCTTTTGTCTGTCAATTTGTTTAAAGGCGATTTACACGTTTCACCTTGGAAAAAACGGGGTGTGCGGGTGAAAGGCAAATTATTTGCTGATGTTGTCCAAGCTTGTGTGGTTACATTGGAACCCGTGTCTGACCATATTGATGAGGAAGTCGAAGCAGTTTTTATTCCCGATGATTCTCGCCTCACGAAATATGAACATGTCGATGATACGGGTGAACTGTTTGTCGATGCAGAAGGGCCGGATACACCAGAGGTTTTTCATGGAGATGAAATAGATTTGGGGGCATTTATGGAAGAGTTTTTTGAACTTTCATTAAATCCATATCCGAGAAAGCCAGGAGTTGAAGCAAACCTACCTATTGAAGATGATACGGACGAAGATCAACAGTCACCATTTGCAATTTTGGAACAACTAAAGAAACGTTGAACTTTTTAAAAACAAAATTAGTGGTTGTATGATATTGTGAAACCGTTATTTTTAGTACCTAATCAGACAGGGTCTAGATTTAGACCTTTTCCGTTGTTAACCGATATAATCTTTATAATTTCACAGGACGTATAAGAGTGATCAGAATTTCCGTGGATGCAATGGGTGGCGATTTTGGTCCAGAGATCACAATTGCCGGTGCAGCAATCGCGCAAAAGCGTTTTCCAGATATTCAATTCCTTTTTTATGGAATTGCGGAATCTGTTGAGCCTGTATTGAAACGTTATCCAGATTTGATGGCTGTATCAACGTTTATACCAACGGAAAGCTACACCCGTATGGACGAGAAGCCTAGTCAGGCACTGCGTAACGGGCGTGGAAAATCGTCTATGTGGCACGCTATTGAAGCTGTTAAGAATGGTAAAGCGGACGCTTGTGTTTCTGCTGGTAATACTGGTGCGTTAATGGCGATGTCGTATTTTTGCCTACGCATGATGGAAGAGGCAGACCGGCCAGGTATTGCCGGTGTTTGGCCTAATTTGCGTGGTGAAGGTATTGTGCTGGATATAGGTGCCACAATTGGAGCTTCGGCGGATCAGCTCGTTGACTTGGCTGTCATGGGCGCCGGAATGTTTCGGGCGCTCTATCATGTTGAACGTCCATCTGTTGGTTTGCTTAACGTTGGTGTTGAAGAAGTCAAAGGCCTTGATGAAATCAAACAAGCAGGCATGATGCTACGTGAAATCGGGCTGGATGGGCTTGAATATAAAGGTTTCGTTGAAGGTAATGATATTGGCAAAGGCACGGTTGATGTTGTCGTCACGGAAGGATTTTCAGGTAATATTGCCTTAAAGTCAGCGGAAGGAACAGCGCGCCAGATGGCGCAAATCCTGAACGAGGCCATGCGTAGTTCCATTTTTTCCCGCCTTGGTTATTTGCTATCTATTGGTGCTTTTCGTAAGCTTAAACAGAAAATGGATCCCGGCCGTGTTAATGGCGGTGTTTTGCTTGGGCTAAATGGTGTGGTCATTAAAAGCCATGGTGGAACAGATGCTGATGGATTTGCATCAGCTGTCCGAGTAGGGTATGAAATGGTCAATAACAAGCTTCTGGAAAAAATTGCCGCTGACTTACGGCATTTTCATGATAGAAAGCCTGAGCTCCTTCATCATGATCACGAGACAACGCGTGATTCGGAGCGTTAATAAACCGATTAAGAGTTAAGCAAACGATTGCTGGGTAAGGACTAAGCTGAATGATTCGATCTGCCATATGTGGCATTGGAAGTGCGTTGCCAAAAAACAAAGTGCCAAATAGTGAACTTGAACAGATCGTCGAAACATCAGATGCATGGATTGTTCAGCGTACGGGGATTCGTCAACGCTTTATTGCCAATGAAGACGAAACAACAGTTACATTGGGGACGGCTGCAGCTAAACAAGCGCTGAAAGACGCACGCTTAACTATTGATGATATTGATTGCATCATCTTGGCGACAGCAACACCTAACCATACATTTCCAGCCTCCGCTGTGGAAATACAGCAAGCTTTGGGAATGACGCATGGTTTTGCTTTTGATGTGCAGGCTGTGTGTTCTGGATTTATCTATGCTCTAACAACTGGTGACTTATATATCCGTGGCGGTATGGCACGACGTGTATTGGTCATTGGAGCTGAAACATTTTCTCGTATTATAGACTGGAAAGACCGTTCAACCTGCGTATTGTTTGGTGATGGTGCAGGTGCGGTCGTGTTGGAAGCACTACCCGATCAGGCGGGTTTGAATTCTGACAGGGGAATTTTGGCGACAAAATTACGTTCTGATGGGGCACATATGAGTAAATTATATGTTGATGGAGGCCCATCAACGACACAGACCACCGGCCATCTTAGAATGGAAGGTCGAGAAGTATTCAAACACGCGGTTGGCATGATTACCGACGTTGTTGATGACTGTTTTGATGCCACTGGTATTTCCGCTTCAGATTTGAATTGGTTTGTGCCGCATCAGGCTAACAAACGTATTATCGACGCTTCGGCGAAAAAACTTGGAATTTCTGACGATAAAGTTGTGGTGACAGTAGATCAACACGGTAATACATCTGCCGCATCGGTACCGTTGGCGCTTGCAACGGCTGCTCATGACGGGCGCATAAAACGCGGAGATCTGGTTATGCTTGAAGCGATGGGGGGGGGCTTTACATGGGGAGCTATTCTTCTTCGTTGGTAAGTTTAATCTGACTTGACCAACAATGTTAAAGCCGTATAAAGTCTCACAAGATCAATCATTTAAAAGGTAACTGTTATGTCCGGCAAAACAGTGACGCGTGCAGATTTGGCTGACGCGGTATGTAGAAAAGTTGGTTTATCTCGCACAGAGTCCGCATCTCTTGTGGAAATGATTTTGAATGAAGTATGCGATGCCATTGTTAAAGGTGAAACGGTTAAGTTGTCATCTTTCGCTACATTTCATGTGCGTGATAAGAGTGAACGAGTAGGCAGAAACCCCAAAACGGGTGAAGAAGTGCCTATTTTGCCGCGGCGCGTTATGACATTTAAAGCGTCAAATGTCTTAAAACAAAGAATTCTGGATTCACATCGCGTGAAAAAGGCATAATTGCTTTTCAAAGCAATCTGAATTTCATTTTTATCGTCTTTTGAACAGTCTTATTTATCTTAGAAAGTCCTATCATTGACGTTTCAATGATAGAAAGTTACGATTCGATAATAAGTTATGGTTTGATTCTTATAATTCGCTTGAGGTCGGAAAATGGATAAAAGCCCAGATGCTTTCCGTACAATCAGTGAAGTTGCTGAGGCATTGGATCTTCCGCAACATGTCCTTCGTTTTTGGGAAACCCGGTTTAGTCAGATCAAACCTTTAAAACGTGGTGGCGGTAGAAGGTATTATCGTCCAGCGGATGTCGAGTTACTGAAAGGTATTCGTCAACTTCTTTATGGACAAGGCTACACGATTAAAGGTGTGCAACGCCTTTTGAAGGAAAATGGTGTGGCATTTGTCATTGCCTATGGTAACGGAGACGTTGCGGCTATCGATGCCATTACCAAAAGAAAGCGTGACGAGGAAGAAGCGGAAAAAATACCGGAACCAGCAAAACCAGCTCCTTCTAAAGGGTTATTCAGTTTTATGAAATCCGATTCTGATGCCGAACTGGGCGCAAGCAACAGACGTAGTGGTAAAGATGATAAAACGCTGTTGCAAGAGGCTCTTTTTGAACTCATTGAATGTAAACGGGTACTAGATCGCGCTCGATAATAAAAAGTAACGACCGTATTCTCTCTTGTTTGCCGTGTGGCAATGGCCAATACGGCATAATAATCGCAAATTTCATAGACAAATAACTAGAAATCTTAGTTTTCACACGCACAAATTTTTACGTTCATGCATGCGGCTCGTTATTTGTCGATGTATCATGCGATGATGGACTGTGGGCTTTTCGTATTCTTCTTACCAACCACCAAACAATCAAGAGTGCTATTGGTACTGAGACGGCCGTTATGAATTCAGGTGGAATTTTCCAGCCGAAGAAATGCGTTCCTTTGCTTAAATATCCGATTAACCCAACAATATAGTAGGATACAGCAGCAACGGATAAGCCTTCAACGGTTTGCTGCAATCGAAGTTGCGTTTTAGCTCTCTGATTCATCGAAGATAACAAATCCCGATTTTGTTCTTCGAGTTCAACATCAATCCATGTGCGCAGCAGGTTCGTCGCTCTAGTCAGCTTGCGTGATAGATTTGCTTGTCTATCTTCAACCGATCTACAGGTGCGCATTGCCGGTGCCATACGACGTTGTAAAAAACCAATCCACGTATCATAGCCGGTAACAGGCGTTTCATTTAACGCTTGCAGGCGTTCTGTAACAATACCATCATATGCACGGCTTGCGCCAAAACGATAAAGACTGGCGGCAGCATCTGCTTCCAACCCGACAGCTAGATTAGTAAGTTCGTCCAGCAGAACTCTGTTATCGCGCTTTTCGTTAACGCGCATATCAGCGGTGATTACCGCCAATTTTTCTTCCATTTTTCGCGTTTGCGAAGATAAACGTTGCGCTAATGGAAGCCCTAACATTGCTAGCGTACGATAGGTTTCAATTTCAATTAAACGTTGTGCTAACGCACCCAAACGCGCTGAGGACAGACCTTTATCCAGAATAAGAATCGGTGTGAGATTATCCCCATCCTGTCGGAAGTCAGTAATTATGTGCGCTAAACCGTTTTCAACGGTGGAGTAACACAAGCTTGACGGATCAAAATTATTGATTTTCTCCTGTGCCGTTTCGTCCCATGGCAGGATTTCAAGTTTAATTCCCGATATCGCTTTACCTGGTATAGGGAAGCCCAAACCAAAAGGCGAATTGCCTTCCGGTAGACCTGTTTTGCTGTTAATCGGTGTTTCCCACAGATAGGTCGAAAATTCTGTATGCTTTTCCCAACGAAGGTGACCTTTTCCCCATGTCATGGTGTGATGGCGAGAAGCTGATTCTGGCGCTGAAATGCCGAGCCTATGCGAAAATTCTGTTAATGCCGTAACATCATCGCCAGAAGTAGAATCGGTGATAAATGCCAATTGGATAAGCAACATTGGTGCTTGGAACAATGGGTTAGGGCGCGCATGAATCTCGCCAATTGCGGCACCACGTCCTTCATATGATGGGAAACCTAGTATGCTGTTACCTTTGAGATCAAAATTCGCTGAATTGGTAAGATCTTGGGAGGACAAGCCATTCTCCTATTTATCAATATTGCTAGGGAATAAAATGATAGTTTTAATGTAACTTAAAATGCAAAATTCATTTTATAAATAGAATAATTAAGGAAATTCAATAGGTTAAAAAGCTTCCACAATCAATTGCCTTTTATGCACTCTAAAGTATCTGGATTGAAGATGGTGGGCGTGACAGGGATTGAACCTGTGACCCCTACAATGTCAATGTAGTGCTCTCCCGCTGAGCTACACGCCCATCTTATGCTGGTGCATACACCATATCAAACGCATTTGGTCAATGGCTGTTTGATAAAAAAATGTAATAATTTGTAAAAAATTATCTACTCATTGCGATTAAGCAGCGATAAGCATTTTTTCAACTTCGCTTACCAATTCACGTAAATGGAAAGGCTTTGACAAAACTTTTGCGTCACGCGGTGTATTGCTATCGGCATTTAGGGCAACAGCAGCAAACCCCGTGATAAACATTACACGTAAATCAGGGTCAATTTCAGTTGCTCTTCGTGCAAGTTCTATACCGTCCATTTCAGGCATAACAATATCTGTTAAAAGTAGTGAAAAAGGCTCTTCCTGAAGGCGTTCGTAAGCGCTTGCACCATTATCGAAATCGGTAACTTCGTAGCCGGCTCTTTCAAGAGCTTTAGCTAAAAAACGACGCATATCGTTATCGTCTTCAGCAAGCAAAATTCGTTTCATGGTATTTTCCAACAGTTGTTAATTTAATATTGAACCTTATTTTATTCATACAATAGAGTCTTATCGTAAAAAAAGCGATAAAGAGACTTTGTAAAAAACTGTTTGATAAAATGGTTAATTGCCGGTAGCGTTTTGCTTTATCTGTTAAGTTATAAGAACAGATTTTATAGGAATTAAAAATGGATTTGGATGGCGTTGCCGCATATGAATATCGTGAACCAGCACAATTGCGGGTGCCATATTTATTTAATTCACCACATTCTGGAAGGGTATATCCAAAATCTTTTTTGCAACAAACGGTACTAACCGGCACAAGCATCAGAATGTCGGAAGATTGTTATGTGGATTTGCTGATTGAAGATGTGGTGCGCATGGGCGCCGGTTTCATGGCAGCAAATTTTCCGCGTGCCTTGGTTGATGTTAATCGGGATAATTACGAGCTTGATCCTGAAATGTTTGATGAGCCATTGCCGGATTTTGTGCCGCAACCCACGGTCAGGGTTAATGCAGGGCTCGGTACAATCCCGAAAATCGTCGCAACAAATGTGAATATTTACGATGGTAAAATACCTTTAAGCGACGCATTCGACCGAATTAATAGTTTTTATATCCCATATCATCAGAAATTATATGAAGCATTGTCTTCCATGCGTGAACGTTTTGGATTCGCAATTTTAATTGATTGCCATTCAATGCCAGGGAAATTAAAATTTTTTGGTGGCACAAAACAACCAGATTTCATCTTAGGGGATCAGCATGGTCGTTCTTGTGCGCAATCATTTTCTGCTTATGCAGCAGATTTGCTACGTGAAAAAGGATATACGGTAAGCCTTAATCGACCATATTCTGGTGGCTTTATAACGGCGCATTACGGTGATGTTGCAAACAATATCCACAGTTTGCAAATTGAAATCAATCGTAGTCTTTACCTTAATGAAATTTCATTGGAAGTTAATAATAATTTTTTGAATTTAAAGCGTGATTTAATAGATTTTTCTGCTGATTTAATGGCTTTTCCAGAAGGTGACTTTATAGCATTTAATGCTGCTGCGGAATAAATGACGGAAATTCGTCATTATATCGAAAATTGAATATCGGTATTGAATGGCCATTTATTCGATCATGTTCTATCTTTAATGATCGTCAGATATTATTGTGTTTAATAAGTATGAAATAGCTCTGTTATTCAGCAAAACAGACTATAGTATATCATCATTAAAGTTCTTCAGGGTGGATCATGATGACATTACCAGATTTTAGTTTTTTTAAAAAACTGGCTGACGCAGCAAAAGCGACAACCCTACCGCATTTTCGTCATGCTCTTTCCATCGACAATAAAGAAAAATCTGGTTTTGATCCTGTAACAAATGCAGATCGTGAGACGGAAATTAGGTTGCGAGAAATTATTCGAAGTGACCGTCCGCAAGATGGTATTCTTGGAGAAGAATTTCCAACACATTCAGGTTCCAATGATTACACATGGGTGATTGACCCGATAGATGGAACACGCTCTTTTATTTCCGGTATGCCTATTTGGGGTAGTCTTGTTGGTTTAAAACACAAGGAAAAAGCTGTTGCCGGAATAATGGCTCAACCATTCACGGGCGAAATTTTTTATTGCTGTGGTGAAGGTTCATATCTTTATCATGATTTTGATGGAGCAAACCGGAAGCTAAAAACCAGTACTTGTAAAACATTGGCTGAAGCGACACTGTTTTCTACCGCGCCAGAACTTTTTGAAGGTGAAAAATTAGACCGTTTCATTGCAATCAAAAACAAGGCGCGTTTAACACGCTATAGTGCTGACTGTTATGCATTCGCAATGCTGGCCGCCGGTTGTATTGATCTTGTGGTAGAAACAGACCTTAAACCTTATGATATTATGGCGCTTATCCCGATTATCGAACAAGCGGGCGGCGTAATAACCAACTGGCAAGGCGGCAAAGCAGAAGATGCAGGAGATATTGTCGCAGCGGCAACACCTGATCTCCATTCAGCAGTGTTGAAAATGCTTAATAATTGATAGATTTCTTATTAATTCGCGTGCCCGGTATAAATGCATCTAACACTGCCCAAAATTGGTTAAGATGCTTGTCTGAACTGTGCAATATATCGTGTTCTACGCCAGAGATTTTTATATAATCGACCAATCGGACGTTATTGCACATTTGTTGTGCTGTGTTTTCTGAAGACAATTTGTCATGATTGGCCAATAGAATAAGCGTTGGTACCCTAAGATCATTGTTTTGTAATCGTTGTTCAAGTGTCTTAATGGCCTTGCAATATTGTGACAGCCACCTTCTATTGAAAAAACTCTTCTTAATGGATTGTATTTCAATAGATTTGCCACTCTGATCAAGCTTTGGCGTTACATTATTAGCGCCTTGTGAAAATTCTATTCTTTTAAGCCCTAATGAGCAAAGCCGATAATTTATCTTGTGCCATAAACTATCCATTGAGACGCCCAAAGGTGACAATAACGGGGAAACACAGAGTATTCTATCAATCTGGTTATTGATAAAATCCATAGCGCTTAAACCAATAACACACCCCATATCATAACAAAGCAAATAGTAAGGAGGAGGGCAGTCGGGATAAACAACGTCATGTAGGAATCTATCAAAGTCATTGGTGTGTGTTTTCAGATCGTATTTATCCGCTTTATTCCTAAAACTTTTGCCGGTGCCGGATTGGGCTTGTCCAAACCAATCAAAGCTTGCAACATAAAATCCGCGGTTTGATAAACCAGCGAAAATATCCGCATAATGCTCAAGACTATCACCTGCTCCTTGCAAAACAATCACAGTTCCCAAACGTTTTTGCGACATATTTTTCACAACGGAAAAACATATTTTTCTATCTTTATCTGTGTCTATGTATTGGTAATTTATATGCATAATTGTCTTAAGGACTGAACAAGCGAAGTGGTAAGCGGGCAACTGTTATAAGCATCAATGTTGATATAACACGAAGGCTTAAAAAGTTATTTCTGAAATCCTTGCTTGTAACCGCAATTAGCTAAATTCAATCCACGGTTAACATATATGAGATTTTAACGTCACCCGACATTAAGCATAGCTGCGATATGATTGCCAGATAACGTCTAAGATAAAATACCGCTGTCTGTAATAAGAAGAGCAACGGCGTGGCGTTTCTAAGCATTGGTGGCGTTCGGCTGGAAACAGGCCTGTAGGCTTAAATTAAAGAATTGTGATAGCGAGATCTTGAAAGGTTAATGAACCGCTACCACATAATTCATGCGGCCGCCAATACGGGGTCGTTGGTCAATAGATCTGCCAAATTGGAGATCATGACATGGCCAAATCTTACGTCGCTCTAAAGGAGGGCAAATATTATGCGTCAAGTAGACTTTTCACCACTTTATCGTTCAACAGTTGGTTTTGACCGGTTGTTTAATATGTTTGATACGATGACACAACCAGAAGGTGTTCAATCATATCCACCTTATAACATTGAGCGGTTAAGTGAAAACTCATACAGAATTTCCATGGCCGTTGCCGGCTTTTCCGAAGATGAGATTGATATCGTAGCTCAACGTAATCAATTGACTGTCAAAGGTGAAAAATCCAGAGAAAATGATAGTGACGATAGTGAATTTCTGTATAGAGGAATAGCATCTCGGTCCTTTGAACGGAGATTTCAGTTGGCTGATCATGTTGAAGTGGTTGGTGCGCATTTACAAAATGGGTTGCTGCACATCGAACTAAAGCGTGAAATTCCTGAGGAAATGAAACCTCGTAAAATTACCGTTCAGACGGTTAAAGCTTCAAACACAAATAAAAATGTCTTGAAACATAATATAGAAGTTGAAGCTGCAGAATAATCTATACGTTCTAAATATGAATTAAATGAGCGCGGAGTTCTTTCCGCGCTTTTTTATTACAACTATTACTTTGTAAGTCAGATAAATAGATAGAATATTTTCAAGTTTAGTATATTAGTTTCTTGCGTTTTTCCCGCATTTTTAGCATTCCGTGCCCTCGTGGTACTCTGAAAATAAGGAACAAATATCCTTGCAAAATAATATTATTATAATATTTTTCTTTTCAGATATTTTTATTAAATATTTTTATCATTTTTTATAATTTTATTTCGTTTTTAATAATATTCTATTGATAGTTTAGAACCGTTCTGGCATAGATTTTTCATCAAGTAAAAAACGGTCGTTTATAAATAACTTTAGTCTGTTATGTGGGCATCGATCCGTCTGATAAGAACTGGAATTTGAGGGAAAAGGGCTTTCCGAAATGACAAATAGCATTGATTTGGGTAATAATATTTCTCAAAATGGGTCTGCATCGTTGTCATATGTCAAAAATAGCGAGTTTCATGCAATGGGCTTGCCGCGTGCGCAAGGACTGTATTCACCCAAAAATGAACATGATGCCTGTGGTGTTGGTTTCATCGCGCATATGAAAAACTACAAATCCCATAAGATTGTTCAAGATGGGTTATTTATGTTGGAAAACCTCACACACAGGGGCGCAGTGGGTGCTGATCCTCTGGTCGGTGATGGTGCTGGTATTCTTGTCCAAATTCCAGATCGTTTTTATCGCGCCGTCATGGAAGAGGAAGGTGTCCAACTGCCAAAGCTAGGGCAATATGCGGTTGGACACATTTTTATGCCACGTGATGAATCATTGCGTGCCCATATTGAGCAGATTGTCAAAGAGGTTATCGCCTCTGAAGGACAACATTTTATAGCTTTTCGTGATGTACCGGTGGATAATTCTTCATTATCAAAAGCACCAGCAATTGCTGCTACAGAACCTGTGCATCGGCAAGTCTTTATCGGACGTGACCCATCCATTAAATCTGACGATGATTTTGAGCGTCGGCTTTTTGTGCTTCGCAAAGTTATTTCCAATAGAATTTTTCATGAAACGGGCGGTCGTGACAATGGTTTTTATATTGTATCCATGTCATCACGAACTGTAATCTATAAGGGAATGTTTCTCGCATTTCAGGTTGGCGCCTATTATAATGATTTACGTGATGAAAGGTTTGAAAGTGCAGTAGCACTCGTTCACCAGCGCTTTTCAACCAATACATTTCCGTCATGGAAACTGGCTCACCCTTATCGTATGATTGCGCATAATGGTGAAATTAATACGCTGCGTGGTAATGTTAACTGGATGGCAGCGCGGCAAGCCTCGGTAGACTCTGAGCTTTTTGGCAATGATATTTCAAAACTATGGCCAATATCTTATGAAGGCCAATCTGATACGGCCTGTTTTGACAATGCCTTAGAATTTCTATGTCAAGGTGGATATTCACTACCACATGCCATGATGATGTTGATACCGGAAGCTTGGGCTGGCAATCCGTTCATGGACGATCAAAGACGCTCATTTTATGAATATCATGCATCATTGATGGAGCCATGGGATGGCCCAGCTGCCGTTGCATTTACAGATGGTCGTAAAATTGGCGCGACCCTTGATCGTAATGGTTTAAGACCAGCACGTTACATTGTGACCGATGATGATTATGTCATTATGGCATCAGAATCTGGCGTGCTGCCGGTTGAAGAAAAACACATTGTCAAAAAATGGCGTCTTCAACCTGGTAAGATGCTTCTTATCGACATGGAAAAGGGCTGCATTGTTTCTGATGAAGAAATTAAATCGGAAATTGCAGCAAAACACCCATACCGCAAATGGTTAGAAAATACACAGCTTATTTTGGAAGATTTGGCACCTGTGGAACCACGTTCTTTGCGTAAGGATGTGTCCTTGTTGGATCGCCAGCAAGCATTCGGCTACACGCAAGAAGATAAAAAGTTGCTTTTGTCTCCTATGGCGACAACGGGACAAGAACCGATTGGTTCTATGGGGGCAGATACGCCAATATCTGCAATGTCGGATAAATCGAAACTCTTATATACCTATTTCAAGCAAAATTTTGCTCAGGTAACCAATCCGCCCATCGATCCAATCCGTGAAGAATTGGTGATGAGCCTTGTTTCGTTCATTGGTCCTCGTCCAAATATTTTTGATCTTGTGGGGACATCACGTCGCAAGCGGTTGGAAGTTCGCCAACCAATCTTAACCAATGGTGATTTGGAAAAGATACGGGCAATTGGTCAAACGGAAGATCATTTTGATACAAAAACAATTGACATCACCTATTCGGTTCAGGAAGGCGCCGCTGGTTTAGAAGGTGCAATTGAACGTTTATGTGAACGTGCCGAAGCAGCAGTGCACGGTGGTTATAACATTATTATTCTGTCAGACCGTCAAATAGGGCCTGATCGTATTCCAATTCCCGCACTTCTTGCGACGGCAGCTGTCCATCATCACCTAATCCGCAAAGGTTTACGTACCTCTGTAGGCTTGGTGATCGAGACAGGTGAACCCCGTGAAATTCATCATTTTTGTTGTCTTGCTGGTTTTGGCGCGGAAGCAATCAATCCATACCTTGCGTTCGATACGTTGATTGATATGCACAAACGTGGAGAGTTTCCAAAGGAAGTTGAAGAACACGAAGTTGTTTATCGCTATATCAAATCTATTGGAAAAGGCATGCTGAAGGTTATGTCCAAGATGGGCATTTCAACCTATCAGTCATACTGCGGTGCGCAGATTTTTGACGCTGTGGGGTTAAAACAATCCTTTATCGACAAATATTTTACCGGTACGGCAACAACGATTGAAGGGGTGGACCTCAAGCAAATTGCTGGCGAAACTGTAAAGCGCCATACTTCTGCATTTAGTAAAGATCCAGTATTGGAAAATGCGTTGGATGTTGGTGGTGAATATGCCTATCGTATTCGCGGTGAAACACATGTTTGGACACCCGATGCCATTGCTGATCTTCAACACTCGGTTAGGACATCCAATCCGGAATTATTTACCGCATATTCTAGGCGAGTAGATGGTGAAACAGCACGTGCTAAGACAATTCGCGGTTTGTTCAAGATTAAAACTGCCGAAGAACGTGGCGCAAAAGCTGTGCCGCTCGAAGAAGTTGAGCCCGCAAGCGAAATTGTTAAGCGGTTTTCGACTGGCGCGATGTCTTTCGGGTCTATTTCTCGCGAGGCGCATACAACTTTAGCGCGCGCCATGAACAAAATTGGCGGTAAATCAAATACCGGTGAGGGCGGCGAAGTTTCTGAACGGTTCTATCCATTACCTGATGGGACACCAAATCCAGAACGTTCCGCTATTAAACAGGTTGCTTCTGGCCGCTTTGGTGTGACGGCAGAATATCTTGTTAATTCGGATGTTATCCAAATCAAGGTTGCGCAAGGTGCAAAGCCTGGTGAAGGTGGACAACTACCGGGGCATAAAGTTGATGCGACTATTGCGAAAACACGTCACTCAACGCAGGGCGTTGGCTTGATTTCACCGCCGCCCCATCATGACATTTACTCGATTGAGGATTTGGCTCAACTTATTTACGACCTTAAAAACGTTAATGAACATGCCGATATTTCCGTTAAACTTGTTTCTGAAGTTGGTGTTGGTACGGTTGCAGCTGGTGTTGCCAAGGCACGTGCAGATCATATTACAATTTCTGGATATGATGGGGGCACGGGTGCAGCACCTTTAACAGCGGTAAAACATGCTGGTTCCCCATGGGAAATGGGATTGGCGGAAACACAACAGACACTTGTTCTTAATGGGTTGCGCTCACGGGTTGCTTTACAGGTTGATGGTGGACTGCGTACGGGACGCGACGTTGTCATCGGTGCATTGCTTGGTGCTGATGAATTTGGTTTTGCAACAGCTCCGCTTATTGCAGTTGGATGTGTTATGATGAGAAAATGCCATCTCAATACATGTCCAGTAGGTGTTGCAACGCAGGATCCGGTTTTACGTAAGCGCTTTACTGGTATGCCAGAACACGTCATCAACTTTTTCTTCTATTTGGCAGAAGAAGTTCGCGCATTATTATCTGAAATGGGTTTTAGAAAGCTTGATGACATTATCGGACAGTCTGATTTATTGGATAAGCAGCCGGCGATAGACCATTGGAAAGCTCATGGTCTGGATTTCAGCCGCATATTCTATAAACCCGATGCTGATAAGAAGCAGATTTATCATACCGAACAGCAACATCATCCAATCGACGACATTTTGGATAGAAAGTTGATTGAAAAATCTGCGGCAGCTCTTGATGAAAAGAAGACTGTTGAATTTGAAACGCTTGTGCGCAACGTTGATCGGTCGGTTGGTGCCATGTTGTCTGGCGAACTGGTCAAAAGATATCGTCACCGTGGCCTTCCGGATAACACCATTAATATCCGCTTTAAAGGCACGGCTGGTCAATCTTTCGGTGCTTTCCTAGCAAAAGGCATCACTTTTGATCTGGTCGGTGACGGCAATGACTATGTCGGCAAAGGCTTATCCGGTGGTAGAATAATAGTTCGCCCACCAGAAGACACCAATATCGTCGCAGAAGATTCGATTATTGTCGGTAATACGGTTCTCTATGGCGGCATTGAAGGGGAATGTTATTTCCGTGGTGTTGCCGGTGAAAGGTTTGCTGTCCGTAATTCAGGTGTTGCTGCGGTCGTAGAAGGTGTTGGTGACCACGGCTGCGAATATATGACCGGTGGTATCATTGTGGTAATCGGCAAGACTGGTAGAAATTTTGCTGCCGGTATGTCTGGTGGCGTTGCCTATGTACTTGATGAAGCTGGTGATTTTGCCCAACGGTGTAATATGGCCATGGTTGAGCTTGAACCAGTGCCGGAAGAAGACGATATGCTAGAGCGGCTTCACCACCACGGTGGCGATTTGATGCATAAAGGCCGTGTCGATGTTTCAGCCAATATGACGCACCATGATGAGGAACGGCTCGCACAAATGATTGCCAACCATCATCATTATACTGGTTCAAAACGAGCGAAAGAAATTCTCGATAATTGGGAACATTACCGACCAAAATTCGTAAAAGTTATGCCGGTTGAATACCGCCGTGCTTTAGAAGAAATGGAACAAATGCGTATGGAAACGGCTGCGGAATAAAGCCTGTTCATCATTACAACGCAAATATTACATACGGGAACAACAAATGGGTAAAGTAACCGGATTTCTTGAAATAGATCGCCAGTCGCAGAAGTATCAGCCGGCGTCCGATCGCATTCGTCACTTTCGCGAATTCACTATTCCGATGACAGAAGGTGAAGTGCAAAAACAAGCTGCTCGCTGTATGGATTGTGGCATACCATATTGCCATGGTTCAACAGGCTGCCCTGTTAACAATCAAATACCAGACTGGAATGACCTTGTTTATAAAGGAAAATGGGAAGAGGCTATAAGAAATCTATTATCGACCAATAATTTTCCAGAATTTACAGGACGTGTATGCCCGTCTCCTTGTGAGGAGGCTTGTACCCTGAATTTGCAGGATGTACCTGTCACCATCAAGATGGTTGAGCAGACACTAGCCGATAAGGCTTTTTCTCTTGGTTATTTTGCGCCACAGGCCATTGAAACTAAAACAGGCAAAAGAGTTGCGATTATTGGCTCTGGGCCATCAGGCTTGGCAGCTGCACAACAATTGGCACGGGCTGGTCATATGGTCGATGTTTATGAGCGCGAAAGTAAACCAGGTGGCCTACTTCGTTATGGTATTCCTGATTTTAAAATGGAAAAACATCTTATCGATCGGCGTATTGAGCAGTTGGAAGGTGAGGGCGTTACCTTTTATTGTGGTATGAATGTCGGTGTTGATAATTCGATAGAAGACCTACTTCGTGATTATGATGCCGTGCTTTATTGTGGTGGCTCTGAACAGCCAAGAGCCGTTGATATTCCAGGTGTCAACTTTCACGGTGTTTATGATGCAATGCATTTTTTAGTGCAGCAAAACAAACGTGTTGGTCGTGAAAATATTGAATCTGTTGGTTGGCCATGTCCTCCAGTTACGGCTGACGGAAAACATGTTGTTGTTGTTGGTGGGGGTGATACCGCCTCGGACTGCGTCGGCACAGCATTTAGACAAGGTGCTGTAAAAGTTACACAGCTTGATATTCGTCCGCAACCACCAGAAAAAGAAGATAAATTGAGTGTTTGGCCATATTGGGCAACAAAGATGCGGACATCCACAAGTCAGGCAGAGGGAGCAGATCGTGAATTCCAAGTCGCCACACTGGAATTCGTCGCAGAAGATGGTCAGTTAACGCATGTAAAATGTTGTCAGGTTGATGAACGACGTAAGCCAATTGCCGGTTCTGAATTTTTCATAAGGGCTGATTTGGCATTTATAGCTATCGGATTTGCAGGACCATTTGAAAAAGGTATCTGCTCAGAACTTGGTGATAAACTTAAAATCAGAACGGATCGTCGCGGTGGACGTTCTATCATTGCCAATGATGTAGACTACCAGACAAGCGTCGATAAACTCTTTACTGCAGGAGATATCAGGCGCGGGCAGTCATTGGTGGTATGGGCTATCCGCGAAGGTCGTCAGGCAGCACATGCAATTGATAAATTTCTAATGGGAAATACTCTATTACCACGCTAATTTGCAGCTGGTAATTTTATCTCATTGGAATATCGTATAACAGAACAATAATGAAGGCTTTTGCGAAGAGAATTTCGTGAAAGCCTTTTGTTTATCAATGATATTATTCCAGAACTATGTATTGAAATTAATGTTAGCAGATAGCGATTTCACAAATATGAGACGCGTTTAAAAAATGGCGCTTTATCCTCTTTTAGCGGCATGAATTTATATTTTTGTTGTCACCGATACAGTTCGGCCGGTTTATTCCAGCTATTCCGCGGTAATAACATCGCCCATCAACTTCCATAGATCTTAATTTGTATCCATTTGACAAGTTAGATCTGCGATAGCGAACTGTTTTCACATGTTTCACTGTGATTGCGCAATTGTATATGTATATGAAGGGAAGCGATCGTCTATGCGAAAAAGAATGGTCGGAGCGGCGGGATTCGAACCCACGACCCCTTGACCCCCAGTCAAG